>NZ_JAPZBJ010000002.1:4800000-7532067 GCF_027460215.1 Micromonospora sp. WMMC250
AAGGAGATCAAGGAGTTCGGCGCGGACGCCGTACTCATCATCGGTTTCGGTGAGTCCGCCCAGGTGATCCGCGGCCTGGCCGACGCTGGGGTGCAGATCCGCCAGTAGCACGACCACAGAGCCACGACGGCCGCACCGGCGCTCTCGCCGGTGCGGCCGTTTCGTATCGGGGGATCACCGCGGCCGGCGGCGCTCCAGGAACTCGGTCATCCGCCGGTGCTTCTCCTCGTCCTCGAAGAGCACCGCCTGACTGACCAGGTCGAGATGCGGGTGCGCGGCGACGGGCGCGTCCACCGCCAGCTTGGTCAGCCGCACCGCCAGCGGCGATCCCAGGGCGATCTCGTCCAGCAGGGCGTGCGCCACAGTCAGCAGTTCGGCGGGCTCGTCCACGACCCGGTTCACCAGACCGATCCGCAGCGCCTCCGCGGCGTCCACCCGTCGTCCGGTGAAGAGCAGTTCCTTGGCCCGGCCCTCACCGACCAACGCGGGCAGCCGGTGGGTGGCACCGGCGCCGGCCAGGATGCCCAACCGCACCTCCGGCTGGCCGAAGACCGCCCGGGCCGTGCACACCCGCAGATCGCAGGCATACGCCAGCTCCGCACCACCGCCCAGCGCCGGGCCGTCGACGGCGGCCACGGTCGGCATCGGCAGTGCCCGGATCCGCGCGAAGGCGGCGGAGTTGATCGCGGCGAGGGCGTCCGTGCGGCCTCGTTCGCGCAGTTGGCCGATGTCGGCGCCACCGGCGAAGATGCCCGCCGCGCCACCGGTCAGCAGCAGGAGCCGAGGGTGCGCCTCCAGTTCGGCGCAGACCTGGTGCAGCTCGGCGATCAGGTCGGCGTCGATGGCGTTGCGCTTCTCCGGCCGGTCCAGGGTGACCACCAGCCGGTCCGGCCGTTCCTCGATCCGCAGACCGCTCACTGCTTGACACCGCCTTCCCACCGGTAGAAGCCCCGCCCGGACTTCTTGCCCAGCCGCCCCTCGGCCACCATCTCCACGAGCAGGGGCGGCGGCGCGAAGCGGTCCCCGTACGCGGCCTGGAGGGTGCGGGCGATGTCCAGCCGCACGTCCAGACCGACCAGGTCGGTGAGTTCCAGCGGGCCGATCGGGTGCCGGTAGCCCAACACCATGGCCTTGTCGATGTCGGCCGGGCTGGCCACCTCGTCGGCCACCATCCGGATCGCCTCCAACCCGAGGGTGACGCCGAGTCGCGACGTGGCGAAGCCGGGCATGTCGCGTACCACGACGGGGTCCTTGCCCAACCGGCCGGCGAGCGCGACGGCCGCGGCGGTGGTCTCCTCGGCGGTGGCCGGGCCGACCACGATCTCCAGGAGCGTCATCGCCCAGACCGGGTTGAAGAAGTGCAGACCGAGGAAGCGCTCGGGTGCGTCCAGCCCGGCGGCCAGCTCACCGATGGCGATGCTGGACGTGTTGCTGCCCAGCAGAGCCGGACGCAGCGAGGCAGCCTCCCGCAGCACCGCCCGCTTCAGGTCCAGCCGCTCCGGCACCGCCTCCACGATCACTTCGGGTGCGGGGGCGACGTCGGTGAGCGTCGGCCGCAGCGCGATCCGTTGCCGGTTCGAGGCGGCCTCGTCGGCGCTCAGCTTCCCGCGCTGCACCGCCCGCTCCCACAGGTCGGCGAGCCGGTTCAGCGCGGAGGCTCCCCGCGCGGGGTCGACCTCGACCAACTCCACGGCGTGCCCGGCTCCGGCCGCCACGTACGCGATGCCGAGGCCCATCGTGCCGGCACCGACGACCACGAAACGATCGCTCATCACGCCTCCCTGTCCGACCCCTCGGCGCGCGGGGTCTCCGCCACGCCGACCCGGGTGTCCCGCCCGTTCCGCTCGCTCATGGTGCGACCCTATGCAGCACGCCGATCCTCGCCATGCGTGGGGGAGCGCGAGATCGGGTAATGACGGCCCGTCAACCGAGGGAAGGACCGCATCGACATGAGCCAGGCACCGGAGAGCGTCACCGACGGGGAGATCGTGGAGACCCGGGGCGACGAGCGGGTCGAGCTGCTGCGCGCCGACACCAACAACGACGGGAAGACCGACGTGTGGGTGGTGGACACCGACGGCGACGGCAAGGCCGACCTGTTCCAGTTCGACACCGACGGTGACGGCAAGGTGGACATCACCATGGTCGACATCGACGAGGACGGCCAGCCGGACGAGGTGGTCGACGGCGACGGCGGTCTGCCGCCCGAGCAGCTTCCCCCGACCGTCCAGGTCTGAGCTGTACGACGGCCTCTGCGCAGGTGAGGCGCAGGGGCCGTCGCTCACTCTGCCAGGCGCAGGGTGGCGAGGTAGTAGGGCGCGTCCCGGTCGTCCACATCGGTCAGCCGCCAGCCGGTGCCGTGCACCAGCGAGGCGAACTCGTCCGCCGAACAGACCAGGTAGTCGAACCACTCGGTGCCCAGCTCCCGGTAACGAAGCCGGAGCCGGAGCTGACCGCCGAGCCGACCCCGGCGGCGGTTGCGTTCGTGGTAACCGGTGTGCACCGGGTCGCGGGTGCCGTACGGGTCGGTGCCGTGCGCGATGATCTGCGCACCCGGCCGGGCCAGGGCCGCGAGCGCGGCCAGGAACTCGGGGGCACGCTCCCGACCCTCGAACAGCCCGAGGTTGTTGCCGAGCAGCAGGAACGTGTCGTACCGCTGACCATCGGCCACGTGCGTGTCGACGGTGCCGTGCACCAGCCGCCGGACACCGCGACGCCGGCTCACCGCCAGCGCACCGGGAGAGGTGTCCAGGCCGGTGACGGGTACGCCGCGCTCCTGGAGCAGCAGGGCGATCCGGCCGGCGCCGGTGCCGATGTCCAGTGTCTCGCCGCGGGCCCGGTCCACCGCGCGGTGGTCGTACGGCTGCCAGTCCTGCGGCCCGTCGAGGTAGTGCGCGGCCGGCGCGCCGTTGATCAGCCCGTCGTCCCGTTCGATGATCTCGATGACCGGCCGGGGCAGTCGTCCACCCACCAGTGGCCGGGGGCCCACCCCGCTGGCCACCGCGAGAGTGTCCCGCAGCAGCTCACCGACCACGTCACCGATTTGAGGCTGCACCATCACGGCGTTCACGCTATCCGGCCACTCAGTAGCCGCAGCGGTCGTATCCTGGCGGCGTGACCATGCTGGACCGGCTGTCGGCCGAGAAGTACATCCTGCTCACGACCTTCCGCAAGGACGGTCGGGCGGTGCCGACCCCGGTCTGGTCGGTACGCGACGGTGACGCGTTGGCGGTCTGGACCCGGGCCGACTCGGGCAAGGTCAAGCGGATCCGCCACAACGGCGAGGTGACGGTGGCTCCGTGCGACGTACGGGGTCGGCCACACGGCGCGGAGGTGCCGGCGCACGCGACGATCTATGGGAGCGGCGACACCGGTCGGGTCCGTGACCTGCTCAAGCACAAGTACCGCCTGATCGGTCGGCTCAGTCTGCTGGGCAGCCGGCTTCGCCGGGGCGAGGGCGGCACGGTCGGCATCCGGGTGACGCTGGCCGAGTCGCGGCGCTGAGTCGACTCGACGCGGGCGTGGAAAGGGGCGGCGGATCGAGATCCACCGCCCCTGACCGGAAAGAAACTGGTGCCGACTCAGTCGCCCTGTCGCTGCTGCGGGATCTGACCCTGCAACAGCGCCCTGACCTCCGACTCGCGGTAGCGACGGTGGCCACCCAGGGTGCGGATGGCGCTGAGCTTGCCAGCCTTGGCCCACCGGGTCACCGTCTTCGGGTCGACACGGAACATCGACGCCACCTCGGCCGGTGTAAGTAGCGGCTCTGGTTCGTGCGTTCGCGATGCCATCGGTCACTCCTCCACATGTATAGACATCGGCCGGGGTCCCGCCGGCCGACGCGTCTCCCATGGTCCGGCTAGTCCCCGATGTCCGACATGGGCCGAACGGATGAAGGTCCCTAGACGGACGGATGAACCATGCCCGATTTTTACGACTTTTACACGGCAGAAAGTACCTTATTCGGACTCATGATCACGGTTCGTGATGCGTCAACTACGAGCACACCTCACCTTGGGAGCGCTCCTACGGCGATTTGCCCCTAGTTGCACCGCTCCAGCAACTGCACCGCGCGCCAGCGGGCCACCAACTTGTCGTACGCGGCCGACGCCTCGTCGGCCTCACCGCGCGACAGCCCCGCGAGGCCTGCGGCGACCAACTCGGGAGAGTCGTCGGCTTCGAGCGTCTCGTCGGACAGAAGGTCCACCAGGCCGCCATAGTCCAACTCGACCACCGAGCGGGGATGGAACTCCTCCAACCAGCGAGCCGCCTCCTCCACCGCCTCGGTGATCGGCGCGTCACCCACCGACTTGCGCAACACCGACAGCGCACGGGAGGACCGACGGCGGGCCTTCGAGATCTCCGTGCGGTAGCGCAACGCACGTCGCCCCGGCTGGGTGACCAGATCCCGTTCCGCCGGGTCGAAGAGCACGAACCACCGCAGCGGCACGCCCCAGGTGGCGATCTGCTCGTGCACGCGGGGTACGCCGTGCTCCAGCACCCGCGCACCGCTGCGCCAGTCGTCGACGACCGCCCTGGCCTGCCCGGCGAGCACCGGTGGCACGAAGGCGTCGGCGAGCACCGAGGGCACGCCGTCCCGAGCGCTGAGCGCCGCCTCAGCGACCCGGATCCGCAGGTTCCACGGGCAGACCAGGAGGCTGTCGTCCGTCTCCAGGACGTACGCCTCCTCCGGCAGGTCGGGCAACCGGGTCCAACCGGCGCCCAGCGCCTCGATCACCGCCGTCCGCTGCCGGCCGGGCCCCTCGACGGGGGCGATGGCCCGCCCCTCCGAGACGTATCGGCGCCAGTAGCTCTGCCGGTCCCGGTCGAAGGCGGTCAACGGTTCGTACACGCGCAGGTAAGAAGCGAAGAGCGACGGCACGGCGCGATCCTCCCACGAACCACAGCCGTACGCGGTCAGCGGCCGGACCACGCGCGCCGCAACGTGGGACGGCGGCGGCGCGTCGAGCACCCACACGGCGGCCGATACTAGGCTCGATCACACCGGCAGCATCCCCGCCGGGGTCCACCAGGTCCGCGTCCCACAAGGGCGCACACCACTCCAGGAGCCAATCATGGGCGTATTCGCGAGCACCGACGACCCGGTATCGACAGGTCACGAACAGGTCGTGTTCTGCCAGGACAAGCAGAGCGGCCTGAAGGCGATCATCGGGATCTACTCGACCGCGCTGGGGCCGGCGCTCGGCGGCACCCGCTTCTACCCGTACGCCAGCGAGGAGGACGCCCTCGCCGACGTGCTGGACCTGTCCCGTGGGATGGCGTACAAGAACGCGCTCGCCGGCCTGGACCTGGGTGGCGGCAAGGCCGTCATCTGGGGTGACCCGGAGCAGGTCAAGAGCGAGGCGCTGCTGCGCGCGTACGGGCGCTTCGTGGAGTCGCTGGGCGGCCGCTACTACACCGCCTGCGACGTCGGCACGTACGTGGCGGACATGGACGTCGTGGCCCGGGAGACCCGTTACGTGACCGGTCGCAGCGTCGAGCACGGCGGCGCGGGCGACTCGTCGATCCTCACCGCCTGGGGTGTCTTCCAGGGCATGCGGGCCGCCGCCGAGCACGTCTGGGGCACCCCGAGCCTGCGTGGCCGCCGGGTCGGCGTGGCCGGCCTGGGCAAGGTCGGCAAGTACCTCACCGGGCACCTGCTGGAGGACGGCGCCGAGGTGGTGGCCACCGACGTCAACCCGAAGGCGCTGGAGTGGGTGCGCAGCAACCACCCGCAGGTCACCCTGGTGGACGACGCCAGCGCGCTGGTCGCTGCGGACATCGACGTGTACGCGCCGTGCGCGCTGGGCGGCGCCCTGAACGACGACACCGTCCCGGTGCTGCGCGCCAAGGTGGTGGCCGGCGCGGCGAACAACCAGCTCGCCCACCCGGGCATCGAGAAGCTGCTGGCCGACCGGGGCATCCTCTACACGCCGGACTACGTGGTCAACGCCGGTGGCGTGATCCAGGTCGCGGACGAGATCGAGGGCTTCAACTTCGACCGGGCGAAGCTCCGGGCGACCCGGATCTACGACACCACCCGCGAGATCCTGCGTCTCGCGGACGCCGAGGGCGTGCCGCCCGCGGTGGCCGCGGACCGGCTGGCCGAGCGGCGGATGGCGGACATCGGCCGGCTCCGCGGGATCCACCTGCGCTGAGCCTTCCCGGAGGCGGGTCGACGGGATCCGCCTCCGGGCCACCCGTGTGGGCGCGGCTGGGTAAGCTGAGGCCGGATCGAATTTTGGTGCGGTTTGTCCGGTGTCACGGGCGCTAACCGTTCCGCTCCTTACCCGGTACACTGGGTGACGGCCGGATCGACGCGACGCGCAGAGCCGGCTGACGGTAACCCGAGGTGCCGAACGGTGGCATCCCCATGTACCGTAAGAGCCACGAGAGATGCCTGACGTCATCGGGGCCCGCCTTCGGGCTGCCCCGCATTCTGTGCGAGGGGGTCGAGCCATGGGGCGCGGCCGTGCTAAGGCCAAGCAGACGAAGGTGGCCCGGGAGTTGAAGTACCACTCCCCGAACACCGACCTCACCGCCTTGCAGCGCGAACTGGCGGGTGCTGGTAAGTCTGAGCACCACTTCGACGACGACTCTAAAGAGTTCGTCGACGACGATGATGAGGATCACGCGGACGACGATCCGGATCCCTGGGTCCGTCCGACCCGCTGACCTCTCGACGCAGCTGAGCACGCGGTGATCCCCGCGTGCTCACGCACGTCCCGTGCAGGTGCAGTCGCCGACGATCAGGGGCCTGACCCGACCGGAAACACTCCGGCCGCTCGACAGGCCCCTGTTCACGGCCCCCTCAGCGCGGGCGATTGTTCCAGTTGTAGAACGTCGGGATGTTCTCGAAGTGGTTCCAGGCACAGACCGCGCTCGCGCCGTCGCCGCCTGACACCTCCGAACGCAGGCGTCGCGCGGCCTCGGCCTCCCGCAACAGCGCGACGAGGGCAGGAGCAGCCTCCCGCACACGCTCGTTGACCCCGTCATCCGCTGTGCGCTCGGGCCGCCGGTCACTGGTGCTCTCGGGCATGCTCCAACACTCCCTCCAATAGGCGGATCTTGCTGTTGCGGCAGTGCTCGGTCTCCGTACCGTCAAAACGCCCCAGCTCGAAGTAACGGTTGGCGGCATGACCACCGCCGCAGAAGCCGAAGTAGGGGCAGGACGCCCGACACGCCTCCACACCGGTGAGGAACTCCCCGACCCACGGCGTCGCCGCCGCCGCGCCGAGGATCTCCGCCAGTGGGGTTCTCAGGACGTTGCCGCTACTGAAGTCGCCGTAGCGGGGGTGGGTGAAACCAGCCAACTCCGGGGACAGCACGGTCACCGAGCCGTCGTGACCGATCGTCGGGATCGGGTCCAGGTGGCGGGGCAGCACACCGTCGGCCGAGCCGTCGAGCACCGCCGCGGCGTACCGCAACGACCACTCCACCTCGCGGAGGTGGATCCGGGGCGCACGCCGCCAGGCCGCCACCAACTCCGCCCAGAACGCGGTCACCGCCGACGCGTCGTGGCGGTTGCCCCGGGTGTTGACGCCCTCGGTCTCCTCGATGTTGATGCCCAACACGTCGCAGCCGAGGTCGAGGAAGTAGTCGTACAGCTCGGTGGCCAGCCCTCGCTCCGGGCGGGACACCACGGCCAGTGCGGAGAAGGGCAGACCGCGCCGGCGCAGCGCCGCGACACCGCGCACGATCCGGTCGTACGCCGGCTGGCCTCCCCGGTTGACCCGATCACCGTTACGCGCCCGCGGACCGTCGACGCTCACACTCACCCGCATCTCGTGCCGGGCGAAGAAGTCGCACCACTCGTCGTCGATCAGGGTGGCGTTGGTCTGCACGTGGTGCTCGACCTCGGGCCCGAACGGCGCGATCAGGTCGGCCAGGTGCTCCGGGCCGGCAGCCAACGGTTCGCCGCCGTGCCAGACCACGGAGAACCGACCCGCCACCGCCCAGGGGTTGACCGCCGCCGCCACCGCCTCGGCCACCGCCACCGGCATGCGCTGGTCGGTGGCCCGAAACGGCAGGTAACAATACGCGCAGTCGAGGTTGCACAGGGTCGTCGGCTGCATGACGACGTACGACGGGACGGCGGCAAGACCGCGCATCCCGCTGAACGACTGTCCCCGAGCAGCCATCGCCCTCCTCCGCCGGCTCTGAAGGGTGCCCTTCAGGCTAGGCGGCATTGGCCACTCGGGTGAAGCCCTGATCAGGTGCCCGTACGATCACCAGAGGGTGATCATCCCCGGGTGTGCTGACCGACCATCTGCACGTTGCCGGTGCCCTCGATGATCTCGCCGGCCTGCCACGCCTCGACACCACGGCCGGTCAGCGTGGCCAGCGCCCGGTCGGCGTCCTCGGCCGACACGATCGCGAACATGCCGACACCCATGTTGAAGGTGGACTCCATGTCCTGGTCGTCGATGCGACCCTTCGTCTGGATCAGGTCGAAGATCGGCTGCGGCTTCCAGGTGGACCGGTTGACCACCGCGTCGACGTGCTCCGGCAGCACCCGGACCAGGTTGCCGGGGATGCCGCCGCCGGTGATGTGGGACAGCGCCCGCACCTCGGCCTCGGCGATCAGCTTCAGGCAGTCCTTGGCGTAGATCTTGGTGGGGGTGAGCAGCTCCTCGCCCAGGGTCCGCTGCCGACCGAAGTCGTCGATCACGATGTCCAGGCGCATCCGGGCCGCACCGAGGAGCACGTGCCGGACCAGCGAGTAGCCGTTGGAGTGCAGGCCGGAGGAGCGCATCGCGATCACGACGTCGCCCACCTCGACCCGCTCCGGGCTGAGGATGTCGGCCTCCTCGACCACACCGACACCGGTCGCGGAGATGTCGTACTCGTCCGGGCGGAGCACGCCCGGGTGCTCGGCGGTCTCCCCGCCCAGCAACGCGCAGCCCGCGTAGCGGCAGCCGTCGGCGATGCCCGCCCCGATCTCGGCGACCTTGTCCGGAACGACCTCGCCGGTGGCGATGTAGTCGAGCAGGAACAGCGGCTCGGCACCGCACGCCACCAGGTCGTCCACGACCATCGCCACCAGGTCGATGCCGACCGTGTCGTGGATGTCCATCTGCTGAGCGATCACCAGCTTGGTGCCCACCCCGTCCGTGGAGGACGCCAGGATCGGGTTCTTGTACTTCTTCGTGTCCAGGCGGAACAGGCCGGCGAAGCCGCCGAGGTCACCCAGCACCTCCGGCCGGCGGGTCTGGCGCACCTTCGACTTGAGCAACTCCACCGCGCGGTCACCCGCGTCGATGGAGACCCCGGCATCGGCGTACGAGACCGAGCGTTTGCGGGCCTGGCGGCCAGCACCGCCCGTCCACGGCTGACGGTCGCCGCCGGCGCCGGTCGGGCTGCTTCCTGCGCCGCTGCGCTCGGACACGTGCGTCACGGTTCTCCCCTTTGGTTCTCGGTGCCGCCGGCGGTAGCCGGGCCGCGCCGGTTGGTGCTACGGGCGGTTTGCGGTAACGCCACCCGGAGTGGCGACGGACGAGCCGTTCACGTGCGAGCCTTCGAGCGCCGAGTTGGCGACGCGTCGGCCCACACCTTCGAGCACGTGCTTGCCGATCAGGTTGCCGGCCGGCAACTCGATCGGGTACTCCCCATCGAAACACGCCCGACACAACCGGGTCTTCGGCTGCTCGGTCGCGGCGATCAGGCCGGGAAGCGAAACGTAGCCCAGCGTGTCGGCGCCGATGGAGCGCCGGATGCCGTCGTTGTCCAACCCGTTGGCCAGCAGCTCCGCCCGGGTGGCGAAGTCGATGCCGTAGAAGCACGGCCAGCTGACCGGTGGGGAGGAGATCCGGACGTGCACCTCCAGCGCCCCCGCCTCACGCAACATCCGCACGATCGCGCGCTGGGTGTTGCCGCGAACGATCGAGTCGTCCACGACGACCAGGCGCTTGCCCCGGACGTTCTCCCGCAGCGGGTTGAGCTTGAGCCGGATGCCGAGCTGACGCAGGGTCTGCGACGGCTGGATGAAGGTACGACCCACGTACGGGTTCTTCATCAGGCCCGCGCCGTAGGTGATGCCGGACGCCTCGGCGTAGCCGATGGCGGCCGGAATGCCGGACTCGGGCACGCCGATGACGAGGTCCGCCTCGACCGGGTGCTCCTTGGCCAGCTGCCGACCGATCTGCACCCGCGTCGCGTGGACGTTGCGCCCGGCGATCGTGGCGTCCGGGCGGGCGATGTAGACGTACTCGAAGAGACAGCCCTTCGGCTCCGGCGCGGCGAACCGGGTGGAGCGCAGGCCGTTCTCGTCGATCGCGATCAGCTCACCCGGCTCGACCTCACGCACCACGCTGGCGCCGACGATGTCCAGGGCGGCGGTTTCGCTGGCCACCACCCAGCCACGCTCCAGGCGACCGAGCACGAGCGGGCGGACACCGTGCGAATCGCGGGCCGCGTAGAGGGTCGACTCGTCCATGAAGACGAAACTGAACGCGCCACGCAGCTGCGGCAGCACCTCCAGCGCCGCCGCCTCGACCGACAGGTCCGGTCGGCCGGCCAGCAGCATCGTCACCAGGGAGGTGTCGTTGGTCGAGCCGTCCGCGACGAGGCCGCGCTCGGCGACCTCCTTCTCCAGCTCGGCCGTGTTGACCAGGTTGCCGTTGTGGGCCAACGCGATGGTCGTGCCCGAGGTGGTGGAACGGATCGTCGGCTGGGCGTTCTCCCAGTTCGACGCGCCGGTGGTGGAGTAGCGGGCGTGCCCGATCGCCAGGTGGCCGCGCAGGCTCGCCAGGGTGGGCTCGTCGAAGACCTGGGCCACCAGGCCGAGGTCCTTGTAGACCACCACGCCGGAGCCATCGCTCACCGCGATGCCCGCCGCCTCCTGGCCCCGGTGCTGCAGGGCGTAGAGGCCGAAGTAGGTCAGATTGGCAACCTCTTCGCCGGGGGCCCAGACGCCGAAGACGCCACAGGCATCCTGGGGGCCAGGTCGTTGGGGGTCAAGGTCGTGGCTCAGCCGGCCGTCGCCTCGGGGCACCTACCGCTCCCTCATGCTGGTCTGGACCGGCCGGGCGGGATCACGGGCGGATCCACACTTCTCTGCCGGGACCACTGTCGTCGCCTGACAGTGTACGCGAATCGCCGTCAGCACAGATAGTCACGAATTCTGCGCGGAGCGTCACGCTAAGTAGGACGTCATGACAATTCGAGGGGCAGATGCGCCGAGAGGTCCGCCCGGACACCACTCATCTGAACCCGACCCTCGGCGACCGCCTCGGCCCAAGCGATCCTCCCGGTCGCCAACCTCAGCCAGGTGTCCGGCGCCATCTCGACCACGTTCGGCGGATTTCCCCTGGTGTGTCGAGGTCCGGGTACGCACTGGATCGCCCCGTATGGTGGGACGCGCACCTCCACCGATCGGCCGGGGGCGCGCTCCGCGAGGACGGCCAACAACGACCGGACCGCCTCTCGGAACACCGTCCGTTCGGGCGTACGGCCCTCGTCGAGCGCCGACAATGCGGCAGTTACGGCAGCGGACTTACTGTGCGGAGAGGACACGACGGGACGATACGACCCGCAGGCCAACTACCCGACGCTGGCCCTGGGTCGCGCCGATCCAGTCGGACAAGGCATAGTTGCCGACGGCGTATTCGAACCGTGATGATCCCCGGCCCGGCGCCCCGCCGGTCAGAGGGAAGTCAGCCCGGAAGGCGGTGGACGTGTCAACACACCGACGTGCCTGGAAGCAGCGGGCCGGTGTGGTCGTAGCGCTGGTTGCCGGCGCTCTGCTCGCCGTCCCCGCCACACCGGCAATGGCCGCAGAGGTCACCGTTTCCCCTGGCTCGGTCACCGTGAACGCCGGCAGCGACGCCACAGTCACCGTGCGCGTTACGGGCGGCAACGAGGACAAGGAAAAAAAGGGAAAGATCAGTCTTTCTGGCCTGCCATCCGGCGTCAGCTGCGCCAGCGGCTGCGGCGATTTCGACTTTCCCGGCGGCCTGGGTAACCCGTCAAAGACGGTGCTGGTCAGGATCGCGGCCAACGACAGCGCTGGCGACGCGAACGCCACTGCCACCGTGGCCGTCGAAGCCGACTCCGGCCCGAATACCGCTTCCCTGGCGGTGACCGTCAAGGGCAAGGCCGCGCCGCCGCAGGCGCAGACCGTGCAGTCGGTCTCCGGCAAGGTGGTCGCGCAGGCCGACGGCAAGGCAGTGCCCAACGCTGTGGTCATGCTGCTGGACAGCACCGGCAAGCGCTTCGACACCACCAGCGACGGCAGCGGCAACTTCCGCTTCACCGGCACCACGGGCAACCCGATCGCGCCGGGTCGACTCGACCTGGGTGCCAGCTTCGACAACGTGGTGGCCCGCAAGACCATCAACGCCGCCGCCGGGCAGGCACTCACCGGTCAACGGATCAGCCTCGCGATCAAGACCGAGGTGACGCCCAGCCCCACCCCGTCGGCCAGCGCCGAGGCGACTCCCACCGAGGAGGTCACCGAGGAGGGCGCCGAGGACGAGGCGAGCGAGGAAGCCAGCCCTGGCGCGCCGGCGAACGCCTCGAACAACGAGGACAGCGGCGGCGGCGCGGGTTCGTACCTGATCATCCTGCTCGGCGGTCTCCTGGTGGCCGCCGGTGTCGGCACCATCGTGCTGCTCTGGATGAAGCGCAAGGAGAACGGCGGCGACGACGACGCCGTGCCGGCCACCGGTGGTGGCCCGGTCCCGCCCACGCGCGGTGGCGGCTTCCGCGGCCCCGACGACCAGACCCGGGTGGTGGGTGGTCGACCCGGCGCGGACCCGACAATGATCGGCGGCGCGGCGCTGAGCGAGGCGCCGACGATGATGCACCGCCCGGTCGTCGACGACGTCCCGCCGGACCCGTACGGCGCGCCGGCGCAGGCGTACGGCGGCGCGGGCCAGCAGGGCTGGGGCGGCGCCGGTTACGGTGACGAACCCGCACCCGGTGGCTACGGTGCCGGCGGCTACGGCAACGACCCGGCCTCCGGTGGTGGCTACGGTGCCGGCGCAGCCGGTGACGGCTATGGCGCCGCGCCCGGTTCCGGGGCCGGCTACGGTGGTGCGCCGACCTCCGGTGGCGGTTACGGCAGCCGGGACTACACCGCCCAGGCCGGGGCGGCGGGCTACCCGCCGGCTCCCGCCGGCGGAGGTGCCTACGGCGAGCGGTACGACGAGCCGACCGGCCGTTACACCGGCGACAACACCCAGTACCCGGCGCCGGCCGACCCGTACGCGACGGGTGTCTACCAGCCCGAGCAGGGGCAGGGCTACGGTCAGCCGGACACGGCCCCGTACGGCGGACGGGCGGCTGAGCCGACCGGTGGGTACGGCGGACCGGCGGCCGGCGGCTACGACCAGGGTGGCTACGGTCAGCCGGCTGGTGGCTACGACCAGGGCGGCGGCTACGGCCAGGAACCCCCGCAGCAGGGCGGCGGCTACGGCCAGGAGCCTCCGCAGCAGCGCGGCGGCTACGACGACCGGGGCTACGACCAGGGCGGCTACGGCCAGGAACCCCCGCAGCAGGGCGGGTACGGCCAACCGGCCGGTGGCTACGACCAGGGCGGCGGCTACGGTCAGGAACCCCCGCAGCAACAGCGCGGCGGCTACGACGACCGGGGCTACGACCAGGGCGGCTACGGCCAACAGGCTGGCCGCGGCCGACCGGACACCCCGCCGCCCACCGAGCGGGGCGGTCGACGCCTCGACTGGCTGGACGACTGACCGAGAACAGCACGCGAACGGCCACCCGGAGATCCGGGTGGCCGTTTCGTCTATGGCAAGATCCACTCGCCTGACCAGATGTCGGGGCATCCGGCGGACCTGGACACCCCGACTTCACGAAAGCCGAGTCGATCAACGCGGGCGGACCGGCCCGGCAGAGGGTGGCGGCGGGCGGAGCGGAGCGCGGGCGCACCTTGCGCAGGCGGCCGTTGACCCGGCGGCCGTTGACCCGGCGGTCGCTGGTCGGGCGGCCGTTCGTCAGGCTGCGGAAAAGACGCCCTGGCGGAGCACCGGCACGACGTCCGACACGCCGATCCGGACTGCGACGTCCACGTCCTCGGCGAAGCCGCCCTCGGTCAGCTCGCGCCCGGAGACGCTGCCCCGTACGGCGGCGGACACGTCCGGAGTGCTGGCCAGCGCGGCGAGCGCCATGGCCGCCTCCACGGACAGCCCACCCGGCACTCCGGAGAGGGCGTCCAGCACCGAGGCGGCACCGAGTTGATCCTCCACCGACGGGCGCAACGAGCCGTCCGGCCAGCGCTCCCCGGCAGCGATCACACCGATCGGGGCGTCCACAGTGCCGTACCCCTGGCGGTGCAGCCAACGCCCGACGGCGCCCGCGTTGCGCAGGCACGCCGCGACCACCGGTAGGCCGGTGGCACTGGCGGCGGCGCTGATGGCGGAGCCGTTCGGCGAGGGCAGGACCAGATCCGCCACCACCGGCGCGGCGACCAGCGCGGCGGGCGAGAGCGACCACGGATGCGTCGCGGTCACCTGCCGCCGACCCACTGCGGCGACCGCACCGACGCGTAGTGCGTACTCGGCGGCCTGCTCACCCCAGGGGAAGGGGTGCACCCGCATGCCCCGGGCGACCGCGACCTCCACCGAGGTGGTGAACGACAGGACGTCCACCACCACCAGCGCCGCACAGACCCGCCCGAGTTCGGCCGCGCCGGTCGGGCCCCAGTCGAACCTGGCGCCCGAACCGGGTTGGCCGTAGACGGCGGCCGTCAACGCCTCAGCGCTCGTCAGGCGACGGCTCGGTGGCACCGGTCTCCGAGTCGGTGGACCCGTCGGAAGACTCCGACCCGATCGGTTCGACAGCACCGGTCTCCGGGGAGGGGCCGGACGTAGCGATGGGCTCGGAAATCACCTCGGCCGGATCCACCGGTGCGGCCTCCTCGTCCGAGGTGACCGGCAGCGGTACGCCCTCGACCGCACCCGCCACACCGGCGGCCGGCGCGGGCACCTCGACAGCGGCCGAGCCCCCGAAGAGGCGCGGCAACGTCTCGGTGTGCGCGGCGCGCAGCTCGTCCAGGCCGATCCGGAACTGCCCGTGCACCTCGAGCGCCCCGCCGGACGGGTCGGTGACACCGATCAGCTCGAACGGCACGCCCCGTTCGGCGCAGAGCGCCGCGAACGCCTTGTCGTGGCCACGCGGCACCGACACCAGCGCCCGCGTGGCGGTCTCGCTGAACAGGTAGACGAACGGCATCGAACCCTCGGTGAACTGCTCCGGCACCGCGATCCGGGCACCGACGCCACGGCGAAGGCAGGACTCGACCAGGCTCTGGGCGAGACCACCGTCGGAGAGGTCGTGTGCCGAGCTGAGGTGCCCGACCCGGGCCGCCTCGGCCAGCAGGTCGGCGAGCGCCTTCTCCCGGGCGAGGTCGACCTGCGGCGGGATGCCACCGAGGTGCTCGTGCGTCACCCAGGCCCACTCCGAGCCGGACAGCTCCACGTTGGTCTCGCCGAGCAGGTAGAGCTGGTCGTGGTCGCCACCGGCGCGCGGCACGAAGCCCATCGGCACCCGGTCGGCGACGTTGTCCAACACACCCAGCACACCGACCACCGGGGTCGGGTGGATGGCCGCCGCGCCGGTCTGGTTGTAGAAGCTGACGTTGCCACCGGTCACCGGGATGCCCAGCTCCAGGCAGCCGTCCGCGAGGCCGCGCACGGCCTCGGCGAACTGCCACATCACACCCGGGTCCTCGGGGGAGCCGAAGTTGAGGCAGTTGGTCACGGCGATCGGCTTCGCGCCGGTCACCGCGACGTTCCGGTACGCCTCGGCCAGGGCCAGCTTGGTGCCGTTGTACGGGTCCAGTCGGGCGTACCGACCGTTGCCGTCCACCGACAGCGCCACACCCAACCCGGTGCGCTCGTCGATCCGGATGACGCCGCCGTCCTCCGGCTGGGCGAGCACTGTGTTGCCCAGCACGTAACGGTCGTACTGCTCGGTGACCCAGGTCTTGTCGGCCAGGTTCGGCGACGCGATCATGCGCAGCACGGTCTCCCGCAGCGCCTCCGGGTCGGACGGCCGGGGCAGGGTCTCGGCCCGGTCGGCCTGGAGCAGGATCAGGTCGGCCGGCTCCCGCATCGGTCGGGCGTAGACCGGGCCGTCGTCGACGAGCGAACCCGGCGGTACGTCGACGACCAGGTGGTCCTGCCAGGTGATCAGCAGCCGACCCGGACGTCCGTCCGGCTCCGGTGCGGTGACCTCACCGATCGCGGTGGCGAGCACGCCCCACTTCTCGGCGGTCTTGAGCACCGCCTCCAGCTTGTCCGGCTCGACGACCAGCAGCATCCGCTCCTGCGACTCGCTGGCCAGGATCTCGTGCGGCTCCATCGAGGGCTCGCGCAGCGGCACCCGCTCCAGCCAGACCCGCATGCCGGTGCCGGCCGCGGCGGCGGTCTCGGTGAGCGCGCAGGTCAGACCGGCGCCGCCGAGGTCCTGGATGCCGACGACCAGCTGGCCGTCGTACAGCTCGAGGCACGCCTCGATCAGCAGCTTCTCGGTGAACGGGTCGCCGACCTGCACGGCGGGGCGGCGCGCCTCGCTGCCCTCGTCGAAGGTGGCGCTGGCCAGCACCGACACGCCGCCGATGCCGTCGCGCCCGGTCTTCGCGCCCATCAGCACGACAACGTTGCCCGGGCCGGCGGCGGCCTTGTTCTGCAGCCGGTCGACCGGCAGCACGCCCAGGCAGAGGGCGTTGAGCAGCGGGTTGCCCTGGTAGGAGGGGTCGAAGACCAACTCGCCACCGATGTTGGGCAGGCCGAGGCAGTTGCCGTAGCCGCCGACGCCGGCGACCACGCCGGTGAGAACCCGGGCGGTGTCCGGGTGGTCCGCGGCACCGAAACGCAGCGGGTCCATCACCGCGACCGGGCGGGCGCCCATGGCGAGGATGTCCCGGACGATGCCGCCGACGCCGGTCGCCGCACCCTGGTACGGCTCGACGAAGCTCGGGTGGTTGTGCGACTCGACCTTGAAGGTCACCGCCAGCTCGTCGGAGATCTGCACGACACCGGCGTTCTCGCCGATGCCGGCGAGCAACCGGTCGCTGTGCGGGGCCTTCTCGCCGAACTGACGCAGGTGCACCTTGCTCGACTTGTAGGAGCAGTGCTCGCTCCACATGATCGAGTACATGGCGAGCTCGGACTGCGTCGGCCGGCGGTCGAGGATCTGCCGGATCCGGTCGTACTCGTCGTCACGCAGGCCCAGCTCGGTGTACGGCTGAAGCTCGCCCGGGGTGCCACCGGCGCGCGGCACGGTGTCCACGCCCTCGGTCCAGACGGCGGCGGCCGGCTGGGCGGGGGCGGCCGCCGGGGCGACGGGCTGCGCCGGGCTCGGCTCAACCGGCTGCGCCGGGGCGGAGTACGCCTCCGGGGTGTCCCGTACCGGGTCCGGATGGGTGGTCATGACCTCTCCTCGCTGCGCTCGTGCCCGCCGGAACGGCGGTTGAGCAGACCGATGATCGTGACGCTGGTCACCGCGGCGCTCCTCGCACTCACGCGGGCGCCCCGACAAGGTGCTTGAGGACCGACGTGAAGAAGCCGAGGCCGTCCAGCGAAGGGCCGGTCAGCGCCTCCACCGCGTGCTCGGGGTGCGGCATGATGCCGACCACGTTGCCGGCGGCGTTGGTGATCGCGGCGATGTCCCGCAGAGAACCGTTCGGGTTGCCGCCGACGTAGCGGGCGACCACCCGGCCCTCGGCCTCGAGCTGGTCCAGGGTCGCGGTGTCCGCGACGTAGCAGCCCTCACCGTTCTTGACCGGGACGAGCACCTCCTGGCCGGGCTGGAACGCGTTGGTCCACGCCGTGCTGGCGGACTCGACACGCAGGACCTGGTCCCGGTTGCGGAAGTGCAGGTGCTGGTTGCGCGTGAGCGCGCCGGGCAGCAGGTGCGCCTCGCAGAGGATCTGGAAGCCGTTGCAGATGCCGAGCACGGGCAGACCACCCTGGGCGGCGTCCACGATCGTCTCCATCACCGGGGCGAACCTGGCAATGGCGCCGCAGCGCAGGTAGTCACCGTAGGAGAAGCCACCGGGCAGCACGACAGCGTCGACCCCGTGCAGGTCCGCGTCGCCGTGCCAGAGCCGGACCGGCTCCGCGCCGGCGATCCGGACGGCCCGGGCCGCGTCCCCGTCGTCGAGCGAGCCCGGGAAGGTGACCACGCCGACCCGGGCGGTCACGAGCGGGCGTCCGCGGTCTCGTCGGCCTCGACCAGGCGGACGGTGAAGTCCTCGATGACCGGGTTGGCGAGCAACTTGTCGGCAATCTCCCGAGCGCGGTCCAGGTCCGGTTCACCGGTGAACTCGATCTCGATCCGCCTGCCGATCCGGACCGAGGCGACGTCACCGACGCCGAGCCGGGGCAGCGCGTTTGCGACGGCCTGGCCCTGCGGATCGAGGATCTCGGGCTTGAGCATGACGTCGACGACGACGCGAGGCACTGGGCACTCCTGACTGTGTACGCAGTTGGGTGCCGACCCACATGGGGCGAGCGCAGCCAGCGTACCTGGCAGATACGGCCACGGACGCACCGGCCGGGTGCAGTTCAAGCAGTGATCGACATTGTCCGCGCTCAGGGCGGCCCGACAGGCGGGGCAGGTGGCCTCAGCAGGGCATATACGGCGCAGCGGGAGGCCGAATCGTTACATTGAGTAACCTCGATCAAATCCTTGATAACGCTCGACCTGGGCCCTACTGTACATCGACGTAAGTCGATTGAGGTGTCGGCGGGGACCTCCCACCGGCACCCATCCGCACCCGGCGACCCCGGGTCCGCCCCGCCCAAGGAGTTCACCCGATGCGCATCCGCCCCCTGCTCGCCGCCGTCAGCATCGCGTTGGTCGGCGCCCTCGGTGCCACCTCCGGCGCGTCCGCCGCCCCGCCCGGCCCGCAACCCATCATCGGTGGCACCACCGTCTCGTCGGCGCCCTGGGCCGCCGCGGTGCTCAGCAACGGCTCGTTCACCTGCTCCGGCAGCGTCATCGCCTCGCAGTGGGTGCTCACCGCCCGGCACTGCATCAACGGCACCATGTCGGTTCGGATCGGCAGCGTGAACCGCACCTCCGGCGGGGTCACCCGTACGGTCAGCGCCACCTACACCCGCAGCGACTTGGCGCTCATGCGGCTCTCCAGCGCCGTCACCACCTCGACGGTGACCCTGGCCAACAGCAACCCGCCGATCAACTCGACGAACTCGATCTACGGGTGGGGCATGACCTGCTACAGCGGCTGCTCGGCGTCGACCCAGCTGAAGACCGCCACCGTACGGGTGACCAGCAACAGCGTCACCGACGCGTACGGCGGGCAGGCGATCCGCAGCACCGAGATCAGCGGCAACGCCTGGCGGGGCGACTCGGGCGGCCCGCAGTTCTACAACGGCCAGCAGGTCGGCGTCGCCTCCACGGCCGACGGCTACAGCATCCAGAACTACGGCAGTGTTGCGTACAACCGGGCCTGGATCACCTCCGTGGCCGGTGTCTGACGGTTACCGCCCGGAGCGGCGCGGATGGTGGGCCCCGTGCCGGCCGTCCGCGCCGCGCCGTTTTGCAGCATCCGATCAGGTGAACAATGCGCCCGATCGGGTCGGGCCCCTCCTGACAGCATCGGAAACGTGCTGGTCGTGACGACGGAGCAACTGCCCGGCTACGAGATCCGCCAGATTCTCGGTGAGGTGGTGTCATCGATGGCCAGGACGCGCAACCCGTACCGCGAGGGGGTCAAGAACCTGCGCGGTGGCGCGTACGACCCGATGGCCCCGGACAACCTGACCCGGTGGCGCACCGACTCGGTGTCCCGGCTCGGCGAGGAGGCCCTGCGCCTCGGCGCGAACGCCGTGATCGGCATGCGCTTCGACAGCCGGGACTGCGGTGAGATGTGGATGGAGATCTGCGCGTACGGAACGGCGGTGATCGCCGTACCCGTCATGCCCGAGGTCATGCCGGCCGACCAGCCGGCGGTCGCCGCGGATACCGCCACCGACCCGGCCTTCGCCGAGTCCCTCGGGGGCATCGCCGAACCGGCCAGCGCGCCCAACCTGCGAACAGCCGCAGAAACCCCGACCGGAGAGTAAGAGCCTCCACCCCTTCCGCGGTGATCAAGAGCTTTCGGTCACCAGGGAGATCGAAGTTGACGCAAACCTCTTGATCACCGCAAAGAGGGGGTCAGAGGATGGGGGGTGGGCTGTACGTGGCGGCTTCGGGGTGGGTTTCCACCACCTTGGTGATCCGCTTGGTTACCGCTGCCACCTGGGCCTGGGCGGCACCCACGAAGGCGCTCCGGTCGGCGACCAGGGTGTCGATGTCGGCGCGGGACAGGCCGAGCCGCCCGTCGGCCGCCAACCTGTCGAACAGGTCGTTCTCCGGGGAGCCCTTCTCGCGCATCGCCAGAGCCACGGCGACCGCGTGCTCCTTGATCACCTCGTGGGCGACCTCCCGGCCCACGCCGCGCCGAACCGCCGCCACCAGGATCTTGGTGGTGGCCAGGAACGGCAGGAACCGCTCCAACTCCCGGTTGATCACCGCCGGGTACGCGCCGAACTCGTCGAGCACTGTGAGGAACGTCTGGAACAGCCCGTCGGCGGCGAAGAACGCGTCCGGCAGGGCGACCCGACGGACCACCGAGCAGGACACGTCCCCCTCGTTCCACTGGTCGCCGGCCAGCTCGCCGACCATCGACAGGTAACCCCGGATGATCACAGCGAAGCCGTTCACCCGCTCCGACGAGCGCGTGTTCATCTTGTGCGGCATCGCGCTGGAGCCCACCTGGCCCGGCTTGAAGCCCTCGGTCGCCAACTCCTGGCCGACCATCAACCGGATCGTGGTGGCCAACGACGACGGCGCCGCGGCGGTCTGCGCCAGCGCGGCCAGCACGTCGAAGTCGAGCGAGCGCGGGTACACCTGCCCGACGCTGTCCAGCACCCGAGAGAAGCCCAGGTGCTCGGCGACCCGCCGCTCCAGCTCGGCCACCTTGTCGGCGTCCCCGTCGAAGAGGTCCAACTGGTCGGCGGCCGTGCCGACCGGGCCCTTGATCCCCCGCAACGGGTACCGGGCGATCAACTCCTCCAGCCGCTCGTACGCGATCAGCAGCTCCTCGGCCGCCG
Source organism: Micromonospora sp. WMMC250 (assembly GCF_027460215.1). Classification (NCBI taxonomy): domain Bacteria; kingdom Bacillati; phylum Actinomycetota; class Actinomycetes; order Micromonosporales; family Micromonosporaceae; genus Micromonospora; species Micromonospora sp. WMMC250. The sequence goes on from NZ_JAPZBJ010000002.1 coordinate 4,821,084, forward strand.
ACGCGAAGCGCTTGCCGAGCGTGGTGGCCTGCGCCGCCACGTTGTGCGAACGGCCGGTCATGACCAGCTCGGAGTGCTCGTACGCCAGGAAGGCGAGGCGGGCCAGGGTGGCCACCACGCGGTCCCGGATCAGCTCCAGCGAGGCGCGCACCTGAAGCTGCTCGACGTTCTCGGTCAGATCCCGGGAGGTCATCCCCTTGTGCACGTGCTCGTGCCCGGCGAGCGCGCTGAACTCCTCGATCCGGGCCTTCACGTCGTGCCGGGTGACCCGCTCCCGCTCCGCGATCGAGGCGAGGTCCACCTGGTCGAGCACCCGCTCGTACGCCTCGACCACGCCGTCCGGCACCGCGACGCCCAGGTCGCGTTGGGCGCGAAGCACGGCCAGCCAGAGCCGCCGCTCCATCCGGACCTTCTCCTCCGGAGACCAGAGGGCGACCAGTTCGGGCGAGGCGTACCGGTTGGCGAGCACGTTCGGGATCGTCGTCACGTACCTCATTGTCCCGCACCCGCTGACCGGCGCCTGGACCGGGCCGGAACCCCGGGGGGCGGTCAGGAGCGGGCGAGCTCGTAGACGGTCACCGAGCCGGCGACCAACCGGACCTGGGCCAGCCGGGCCAGCTCCGGCGACACCGCACCGGCCCGGCTGTCGGCGAAGAGCCAACGGACCCCGTACTCCGTCCGGAGCCGATCCAGGTCGGCCACTGTCGGTGAGGTGAACACACCGTCGTTGAGCGCGAGCAACTCCTGATCGGGAAAGTTCTGCCGGGCGTACCCCAGGTTGTCGACGCCGTGGGCGGCCACCACCGCGTCGGTGTAGCCCCAGCTCTCCACCACCGTGCGGTGTCCGCCCAGCCCGGTCACCCAGAACGCCCGGGCGTCGCAGTGTGGGGTCGTCCGCACCGGCCGGCAGTGCACGTTGGTGGCGACCACGTCGTCGTCGGCGGCGTTGTCGTCAAGCCACAGAGCCGCGCGCATCTCGGCGGCGGTCAGCGCGTACGGCTGCGGTCCGGTGGCCGGCGGCCCCGGCTCGGTCAGCACCGAGCGCACCGTCCCGCCCAGCACGACGGCGGCGCTGGCACCGAGCAGCGCCGCGGTGACCCCGGCCAGGGCGATCGTCACCGTTCGCCGACGACCTGCTCCCGACGCTGCCGGTGCCGAGACGCGACGCCGCCACAGGGCCGCCACCGCGACGGCGAGCGCGGCGGCAACCGCCACGAACAGCACGTACCGTGCGGCCGAGAGACCCAGGACCCGCAGCCACCCCTCGATCGTCGAGGTGGTGGGGGTGCCGGGCCGGCTGATCCTCGGCACGGCGAAACCCACCACCGTGCCGGCGGTGGCGAGCCCCGCCAACGCGCCGGCCACGGCGGGCACCACCAACACCGGCCAGGGCGCCCGAGCCGCAGCGAGAGACCAGGTGGTCAGCACGACGCCGATCGGGATGACGCCCATCCAGAAGTAGATCTGACTGATCGACGGGTGCTGGAACACCCAGGTGGTGGCGGCCCCGGCGAGGACCGTGCCGGCGAGCAGCCAGACAGCCGGATCGGCCCGGTGCCCACGCTCGCCGAGCAGGCCCATGCCCACCCACCGTGGCGACTGACCCAGCACCCACCAGCCGACCACCGCGAACGCCAGCAGCCATCCGAGGACACCACCGTCGTTGATGCCCGGTGGCAGCGGTGCGCTCGGCCAGATCCCGTCACCCGGCCCGAGCGTCTCGGCGTACGGGGCGACGAAGTGCAGCAACGCCAACGCCTGCACGCGCAGGGTGGAGGCCCCGCCACCGGCGAACAGCCGGAAACCGAGCGCCATCGCCGCCACCAGACAGGCCAACGCCACCAGGGCGGGTAGTGGGATCTGCCGCTTGCGCCACCAGAACACCACGGCGGTGAGACCCAGGCCGGCGATCAGCGGCGGCAACGCGCTGGACTTCGCCCCCGCACAGACCAGCCCGAGCGCCGGGACCAGCGGCCAGGCCGGGCCGAGGGAACGCCCCCGGGCCGCGTCGACAACGAGCCCGGCCAGCAGCAACAACGGCACCAGCACGTACGTCTGGGAGGGGCTGGCGTAGGAGAGCGGCATCTCGCCGGACACACCCGCGGGCGAGCCGAGCGTGACCGCCGCACCGGTGAAAGCGGTGAGGGCGGCCACCGGACCGGCCCAGACCGCTCCACTCAGGTCGCGGGCGAGTCCGGCCGCGAGCACCACCGCCACGCCGACCACCGGCACCAGCCAGAGTCGCAGCAGCACCGTCGTCGGCGCGATACCAGTGATCATGCTGGCGCTGGCGATGTGGGCGTCGGAGAGGTAGTGGTAGCGCAACGCCTCCCCCGCGACGTGCGGCAACTCGAATGGCATCGCCCGCGTCAACTCCTGCACCAGACCCAGGTGGTAGAGCACGTCCTGGTAGTAGCCGCCGAATACCGGAGGCAGCGGAACCATCCGCCACTGGACGTACCCCCAGGCCAGCACCACCAGCAGCGCCGCACCCATGCCCCAGTGCCAGCCGACCGGCAGCGGACGGCGCTCACCGACCCGCCAGTGCCGGCGCAGCCGGGGCACGGCGGCGAACGCGACGAGTACGGGTAGCGGCCACCACCGCAGCAGGGTCTGTTGACCGGTCGCCGCCGCCGACGCCCAGGCGACGATCTCCAACAGCAGGCCGGTGGCCGCGCCGAAGCCGAGGTCCTCGGGGAGGTTGCCGCGACTGCCGCGCAGCGCGCGGTGCACCAGGGTCCCGGGGAGTACGAGCGCGAACGCCCAGTACGCGGAGAACCACGCGAGGTCCGGCACCGGCACGCTGCCCCGTGACCACACCACGAGCAGTGCGCCGATCACGAGCACCCACGGGAGCGCGCTGAGAATCGGCACGAGAGCATTCCGGCGCGGGGCCGAGGTTGGGGCCGGAGTGTCGACCCGCTCGGCCAGCAGGGCGTCAGCCACGGAGGCGGACAACGTCGTCACCGACACGACCATGTGCACCTGCCTCGGCACCCGGAACCCCGTCCCGGGAGTCGAAGCCGATGTGGAAGGCGGGCCGGTTCTGCACCGTGGCGTAGATCCGGCCGACGTACTCGCCCAGCAGGCCGAGACAGACCAACTGCACCCCGCTGAGCAGCAGCACCGCGACGAACATCGAGGTCCAGCCGGGGATGGTGGCACCGGAGACGTGCACGACCATGCCGAACACGATCAGGGCCAGGCAGAGCAGGAAGCTCGACATCCCCATCCAGGTGGCCAGGCGCAGGGGCGCGGCCGAGAAGTTCGCGGTGCTCTCCCAGGCCAGCGCGACCATCCGGCGCAGCGGATACTTCGTCTCCCCGGCGGCACGGGCCTCGCGGTCGTAGCGCACCTCGGCGCTGGGGAAGCCGAGCGACGGCACCAGCAGCCGGTAGACCGGGGCGCGCTCGGGCAGTCCGCGCAGAACCTCGATCACGTCCCGGCTGAGCAACCGGAAGTCACCGGCCTGCGCGGGCAGGTCGGCACCGACGATCCGACGCATCGCCCAGTAGTAACCCCGGGCGGTGTTGCGCTTGAAGGCCGTGTCGGTGCTGCGGTCGGCGCGCACGCCGTAGACGACGTCCACCCCGTCCTCGCGGGCCACCCGAAGCATCTCGGCGATGGTCTCCGGCGGATCCTGGAGATCGGCGTCCAGGCTGACCACCCAGTGTCCGACGGCCCGGTGCAGGCCAGCCGTCAACGCCGCCTGGTGACCGCTGTTGCGCCGCAGTCGGAGCACTCGGAGTTGGGGCCACTCCCGGCCATGGTCGAAGAGCACCGACACGGTGTCGTCCCGACTGCCGTCGTCGACGGCGACCACCTCGTACTCGACACCGAGTGCGTCGAGGACCGGCCGCAACCGGGCGACCAGAGCCGGTATGACAGCGGTCTCGTTGAACATCGGGATGACCACCGAGAGGGTGACCGTCCGTGGAACGACAGACTCCATGGTGATACGGCCCCGATCCGCACGCAGGAGTGATCAATTGCGCGCCGAGGGCGCGGCAACGATCACCATCGCGCGGTAAACCCTCCACCAGCGGGCAGGCTGCTGAACGGCTCGTTAACGCCCGCTGCCAGGTGACTCGGTAAGCGACGTTCCGCTCAGCGCTCCAAGATCGCCGTCACGCCCTGGCCACCGGCCGCGCAGATCGAGATGAGCCCGCGTCCGCTGCCCTTCTCGGCCAGCAGCTTGGCCAGCGTCGCCACGATCCGCCCGCCGGTGGCGGCGAACGGGTGCCCGGCGGCCAGCGAGGAGCCGTTCACGTTGAGCCGGTCGGTGTCGATCGACCCGAGCGGCGCGTCCAGGCCGAGCCGGTCCTTGCAGAACTCGGGTGACTCCCAGGCGGCCAGGGTGGCGAGCACCTGCGAGGCGAACGCCTCGTGGATCTCGTAGTAGTCGAAATCCTGCAACGTCAGCCCGGCCCGGGCCAGCATCCGGGGCACCGCGTACGCGGGAGCCATCAGCAGTCCTTCGTCGCCGTGCACGAAGTCCACCGCCGCCGTCTCCGACCAGCTGAACCAGGCCAGCACGGGCAGGTTGTGCGCGGCGGCCCACTCCTCGCTGGCCAGCAGCACGGCGGATGCCCCGTCGGTGAGCGGTGACGAGTTGCCGGCGGTCATGGTGGCCTGCTCGGCGTCCGGGCCGCGGGTGCCGAAGACCGGCTTGAGCGAGCCGAGCTTCTCCACGCTGGTGTCCGGGCGCAGGTTCTGGTCGCGGGTCAGCCCCAGGTACGGCGTCATGAGGTCGTCGAAGAAGCCCCTGTCGTACGCGGCGGCGAGCCGCTGGTGTGAGCGCAGCGCCAGCTCGTCCTGGGATCGCCTGTCGATGTGCCAACGCAGCGCGGTTTGGGCGGCGTGGTCACCCATGGACAGGCCGGTACGCGGTTCGGCGTTGCGCGGGAGGTCGGGCTTGAACGGCTGGAGCGGGCGCAGCCGGGCGGCGACCTTCAACCGCTCGCCGAGGGTGCGGGCGCTGTTGAGCTTGAGCAGCGTGCGGCGCATCTCCTCGTTGACAGCGAGCGGCGCGTCGGAGGTGGTGTCGACACCCCCGGCGATACCCACGTCGAGTTGCCCGAGGGCGATCTTGTTGGCGACGAGGATGGCCGCCTCCAGGCCGGTGCCGCAGGCCTGCTGGAGGTCGTACGCGGGGGTGTGCGGGTCGAGCCGGGATCCGAGGACCACCTCGCGGGTGAGGTTGAAGTCGCGGGAGTGCTTGAGCACCGCCCCTGCCACCACCTCGCCGACCCGCTGCCCGGCCAGCCCGTACCGGGCGATCAGGCCGTCCAGCGCCGCGCCGAGCAGGTCGGCGTTGGACGCGTCCGCGTAGCGGGAGTTGGAACGGGCGAAGGGGATGCGGTTGCCCCCGATGACCGCGACCCTCCGGATGCTCTGCACGATCCGCCTCCTCGCAAAGTGTTGCTCGAACCCTACTCGCCAGTAGGCTACGCCCATGACCGACAGGTACGCGAGCTTCGTCCAATCGGCCGCCGGCCGCACGGTGGTCAAGCGCCTCGGGCTGCCCGATCCGCCTCGACTGCGCCGGCACCACCTCGGCGACCCGCTGCTGCCTGGTCCGGCACTGCTCGGCGCGGCCACCGGCGGTCGGCTCGCCGAGCCGATCGGCACGATCCTGACGGCCGCCGGGGTCGAGCTGCGCGATGCCGCCGGCGCCGGACCCCAGGACCGCTTCGGAGCCCTGGTGTACGACGCCAGCGGCATCAGCGACTCCACCCAGCTCCGCCAGCTCTACGACTTCTTCCACCCGCACGCCCGGGCCGTGCTGCCCAGTGGCCGGGTGATCGTGCTGGGCACTCCGCCGCAGGAGTGCCCGACGCCCCGCGAGGCGACCGCCCAGCGCGCCCTGGAAGGGCTGGTCCGCAGCGTCGGCAAGGAGTTCGGTCGGGGCACCACCGCCCAGCTCGTCTACGTGACCCGGGCCGCCGGGGACGGCGTTCTCACCAGCCTCGAATCGACTCTCCGGTTCCTTCTCTCCGGGCGGTCCGCGTACGTGTCGGGTCAGGTGATCCGGGTCGGTGCCGGCGAGGCGAGCGTCCCGGCCGACTGGGAGCGCCCACTGGACGGGCAGGTGGTGCTGGTCACCGGCGCCGCCCGGGGCATCGGCGCGGCACTGGCCACGGTGCTCGCCCGCGACGGCGCACAGGTGGTCGCCCTGGACATCCCCTCCGCCGGAGACGCGCTGGCGGCGGTGGCGAACGACATCGGCGGCACCGCCGTGCAGCTCGACCTGACCGCACCGGACGCGCCGATCCGGCTCGCCGAGCACCTGGCCAGCCGGCACGGCCGGGTCGACGTGGTGGTGCACAACGCCGGCATCACCAGGGACAAGACGCTCGGCCGGATGGACGCCGACCGGTGGGACCAGGTCCTCGACGTCAACCTGTCCAGCCAGGAACGGATCAACGACGTGCTGCTGGAGCGCGGTCTGATCCCGACCGGCGGGCGGATCGTGTCGGTCTCCTCGATCGCCGGGATCGCCGGCAACCGGGGTCAGACCAACTACGCCACCAGCAAGGCCGGAGTGATCGGGCTGGTCGACTCGCTCGCCCCGACCCTGCGGGAGCGGGGCATCAGCGTCAACGCGGTGGCCCCCGGCTTCATCGAGACCCGGCTGACCGCGCGCATCCCGCTGGTGGTCCGTGAGGCGGGCCGGCGGATGAACAGCCTGGCCCAGGGCGGCCTGCCGGTGGACGTGGCCGAGACGATCGGTTGGTTGGCCTGGCCGGCGAGTGGCGCGGTCAGCGGAAACGTGGTCCGGGTGTGCGGCCAGAGCCTGCTGGGGGCGTGATGCGGGGCAAGAGGGAGCCGGACGACGACCTTTCCCTGCACGAGCTGATCGACGGCCCGACCGAAGCGCTGACCGCTGAGACACTGGCCGCGGCTCTCGAACCGGCGTCGGGCAGCCGCACCCGGATCGACCTGCCCCGGATGCCGGCGGTCGGGGCGTTGAACCGGCGGGCGTTGCTCGGCGCGCTGCCGGGTCTCGGCGGCGGGCGGCGCGGGAGCGGCCTGCCGCCGGTCGAGCTGGCCGTCAGCGGGGTGACAGTCGACCGGGCACGCTTGGCCGACTACGACAGGGTCTGCGGGTTCCGGCTCAGCGATCGGCTGCCGGGGACCTTCCCGCACGTCATGGGCTTCCCGCTGACCCTTCGGCTGATGACGCTGCCGGCGTTCCCGATCCCCCTCACCGGCCTGGTGCACGTCGGCAACCGGATCGCCGTGCACCGTCCGATCACCGCCGACGAGAGTGTCGACTTCGTCGCGTACGCCGAGAACCTGCGCCCGCACGACCGGGGACGGCAGGTGGACGTGGTGCTGGTCGGCTCCGTCGACGGCGAGAAGGTCTGGGAGGGTGTCTCGACGTACCTGGGTCGGGAGCGCAAGCCCGGCGGCGGCGACCGGGGTGGACGGCCCGACGCGCCGGCCGGCACGGCCCGCTGGCGGGTGGAGCCTCGCATCGGCACGGAGTACGCGCGGGTGTCCGGCGACCACAACCCGATCCACACCTCCCGGCTCGGTGCGCGGCTGTTCGGTTTCCACCGGCCGATCGCGCACGGGATGTGGAGCAAGGCGCGCTGCCTGGCCGCGTTGGAGAACCGGCTGCCGGACTCCTACGCCGTCGAGGTCGCCTTCAAGCTGCCGGTGCCGCTTCCGAGCACCGTGAGCTTCGCTCTGCTGCCGGACGGCGGATTCGCCCTGCACGACTCGCGCGGCCGACCGCACCTGGCGGGCTCCGTGCGACCGCACCCGGCTGGCTTGGTGCGACCGCACCCGGCTGGCTTGGTGCGACCGCACCCGGCCGGCACCGTGCGACCGCACCCGGCGGTCTGATGCGCTGACCCGCCCCCCGCTGAGCAGTCGGGCTTGGCAGGGGCGCACCCATGCGCTAGGTTGTTCTCACATAGAGATGTTCTCATAGTGAGAGAGACGCAGTGAACGAGCAGGAGTTCCTGGACGCGTACGACCCCCGGGCCTATCCGGCGGTCGCGGTGACCGTCGACGTGGTCGCATTCACCATCCGCGACGACGCGCTGCACCTGCTGCTGATCCGACGCGGCCAGGCACCCTTCGAGGGCCACTGGGCGCTGCCCGGCGGCTTCGTCCACCCCGACGAGGACCTGACCACCGGCGCCCGACGCGAGCTGGCCGAGGAGACCGGGCTCGGCGGCGAAGGGCTGCGCCGCGTACACCTGGAGCAGTTGGGCAGCTACGGCGCTCCTGACCGCGACCCGCGGATGCGCATCGTCTCGATCGCCCACCTCGCGTTCGCCCCCGACCTGCCCGACCCGGCCCCCGGCACCGACGCCGACGAGGCGATCTGGCTGCCGGTGACCGCGCTGAGCAGCCGGCAGCTCGCCTTCGACCACGGCCGGATCATCGACGACGCGCTGGAGCGGGCCCGGTCCAAGCTGGAGTACACCCCGCTCGCCACCCGCTTCCTGCCCGCCGAGTTCACCATCAGCGAGCTGCGCGCCGTCTACGAAACGGTCTGGGGTCACCCGCTGCACGCCGGCAACTTCCACCGCAAGGTGCTGTCCGTGCCGGGCTTCGTGGAGAGCACCGGCACCAACACCGAGCGCGGCGGCAGTCGAGGCGGCCCCCGCGCCCGGCTCTACCGGGCCGGCGACGCCCGCCTGCTGCACCCGGCGCTGCTGCGCCCGGCCCGCGAGGAGACGGTGCGATGAGGACGGCGGAGGCCATCGGCCTGGTCGCGGCGGCCCGCACCGACGCCGACCTGTTCGGCGCGGACCAGCCGGCCCGGCGTTACCGCGAGCTGGTCGCGGCCCTGCACCCCGACCACCTGCCGGCCGACCCGGCGGTACGCGCCGAAGCCACCGAGGCGTTCATCCACGTCACCACCAGGTGGCGGGCCCGGCAGGTGACAGTCCTCGGCGACTACCGGCTCGGCGCGCCGGCCCACTCCGGTGACCTGGCCGACCTCTACGACGTGGGCGACGACCGACTACTCAAGCTGCCCCGGCGGCCCACCGACAACGACCTGATGACCCGCGAGGCACACGCCCTGCGCACCATCGCCGAGCGCGGCGACCCCCGCTACCTGCCGTACGTGCCCCGACTGGTGGACGAGTTCCGGCACCGCGACACCGCCACCGGCGCGGAACGTCGGATCAACGTGCTGGCCACCGCACCGGGGCTGCACGACCTCGACGAGGTGCGGCGCGCGTACCCCGACGGGTTGGACGCCCGGGACGTGGCCTGGATGTGGCGGCGACTGCTGGTGGCGCTCGGCCTGGCCCACCGGGCCGGCGTGGTGCACGGCGCGGTACTGCCACGACACGTGCTGATCGAGCCGGACGCCCACGGCGTGGTGCTCGTCGACTGGTGCTTCTCGGCACCCGTCGGCAGCACGATCCCGGCGCTGGTGCCCGGCCATGAGGACTGGTACCCGCCCGAGGTCGCCCAGAAGCGGCAGTCCGGGCCGGGCACCGACATCTGGTTGGCCACCCGCTGCATGACCTGGCTGCTGAACCGCCACGCGCCGCATGAGCTGCTCACCTTCGCCGAGGGCTGTCGGCAGCGGTTGCTGGACAAGCGACCCGACGACGCCTGGCGTCTGCTGCGCGAACTCGACCAGGTGCTGGACCGGCTCTACGGGCCACGCACCTTCCGACCCTTCACCCTCACCCCCTAAGGAGCTGTCATGGGCAGTGGGATCTGGTCCACCGACGTGTACGACGCCGCCGACCGCTACCGCCGGTCCACCGGTAAGAGCGCCTTCTCCTACAGCGACAGCGGGGCGCGCACCGTGCACCCCGCGCTCGACCCCCGCGACGCGACCCGCGAGAGCCGCGACTCCGACGAGCACCCCCGCTCGACGCCGGTCGCGGTGCTCTTCGACGTGACCGGCTCGATGCGCAACGTGCCGCGCGTCCTGCAGACCAAGCTGCCGCAGTTGCTCGGGCTGCTGCAACGGCAGGGCTACGCCAGCGACCCGCAGATCATGTTCGGCGCGATCGGCGACGCCACCTGCGACCGGGTGCCGTTGCAGGTTGGGCAGTTCGAGTCGGACAACCGGATGGACGACGACCTCGGCCGGATCGTCCTCGAAGGCGGTGGCGGCGGTCAGATGAGCGAGTCGTACGAGCTGGCCATGTACTTCATGGCCCGGCACACCGTGACCGACAGCTGGGAGAAGCGCGGCCGGCGCGGTTACCTGTTCATCATCGGCGACGAGCTGGCGTACAAGCAGGTGAAGGCCCGGGAGGTGGCCCGCCTGATCGGCGACGACGTGGCCGAGGACGTGCCGCTGCGGCAGATCGTGGACGAGGTGACAGGCCGATGGGACACCTACTACCTGCTCCCCGCCGGCAGCCACTACGCCGGCAACGCCACGGTGCTGGACTTCTGGCGCGACCTGCTCGGGCAGAACGCCGTCGTGCTCGACGACCTGGACGCGGTGTGCGAGACCATCGCGCTCACCATCGGCCTCGGTGAACAGGCCATCGACCTGGACGAAGGGTTGCGTGACCTGGACCGCGCCGGCTCCGGCGCAACCGGCACCGTGTCGAAGGCGCTGGCCCGTCTCGGCCGGGGACGGCGGGCCGACGTGTCGACGCTTCCGGCGTTCCGCGACACCGCGGGCGGGGTGACCCGGCTGTGAGGCACGTGGCGGTGGTCGACCTCGGCTACGGCGACGCCGGCAAGGGCACGGTGGTGGACTGGCTCTGCGCCACCCGCCCCGTGCACACGGTGGTCCGCTTCAACGGGGGCGCGCAGGCGGCACACAACGTCGTGCTGCGCGACGGGCGGCACCACACGTTCGCGCAGTTCGGCGCCGGCACGTTCCACAGCGGGGTCGGTACGCACCTGTCGCGGCACGTGGTGGTGGACCCGCTGGCCCTGGCCGCCGAGGCCGACCATCTCGCCACGGTGGGGGTGCACGACGCGCTCGACCGACTGACAGTCGACGGGGAGGCGCTGCTCGCCACCCCGTACCACCGGGCCGCCAACCGGGCCCGGGAGATCGCCCGGGGAGCCGACCGGCACGGCTCCTGCGGGCTGGGGGTGGGCGAGGCCGTCGCGTACGGTCTCGCCCACCCGGACGACGCGCCCCGGGTCGCCGACTGCCACAGCCCAGCGCTGCTGCGCCGCCGGCTGACCGCCCTGCGGGACCGGTTGACCGCCGAACTCGGCCCGCTGGACGCGCCCCCGGTCGAGGACTGCCTGCCCGCGTACACCGGGTTCGCCGGGCGGGTCGCGATCGTCGACCGGAACTGGCTCGCCGGTGCGCTGCGCTCCGGGACCTGCGTCTTCGAGGGCGCGCAGGGGGTGCTGCTGGACGAGTGGCACGGCTTCCACCCGTATACGACGTGGAGCACCACCACGTTCGCCAACGCCGAGAGTCTGCTCGCCGAGGCCGGCCTGCCCGGCGACGTGACCCGGGTCGGGGTGCTGCGGGTGGTCACCACCCGGCACGGGGCCGGCCCGCTGGTGACCGAGGACCCGACTCTGCCACTGGCCGATCCGCACAACCCGACGAACCCGTGGCAGGGCCGGTTCCGCTTCGGCCACTTCGACGCCGTCGCCCACCGGTACGCCCTCGCGGCGGCCGGCGGGGTCGACGGCCTGGCGTTGACCCACCTCGACCTGGCCGGCCCTGACCTGCGGTTCTGCCGGCGCTACGACACCACCGACCACCTCACCCCCGGCCCGCCAGGTGACCTGGACCGGCAGGCCGCGCTCACCGCCCGTCTGCTGCGTTCCCGCCCGGTCTACGACGACCCGCCGACGGACTGGACGGAGGCGGTCGGAGCGGAGCTGGGCACGCCGGTGGTGCTGACCTCGCACGGTCCCACCGCCGACGACAAGAACGCGCTCGGTCCGCTGCTCACCCCACCGGCGCTGATCGGCGCCGGCTGAGGCGTCTTCTGCCGACTCGACCACCGGGCGGCCCCCACCCGGCAAGCATGGGGGCATGGACGCCCTGCTCGACCTCCTTCGTGGGACGGTCACATCGCCGTGGGTGTACCTGTTGATCTTCGGACTCACCGCGATCGACGCGTTCTTCCCGGCGGTGCCGGGCGAGGCCGCGGTGATCACCGCAGGGGTCCTGTCCGCCAGCAGTGGTCACCCCAGCCTGACCCTGGTGATCGTCAGTGCCGCCGTCGGCGCGCTGGTCGGCGACCACATCTCCTACTCGATCGGTCGGGGCGGCGGCGCGCACCGGCTGGCCCGCCTGCCGGACGGCAGCCGGCGGCGGGCCGGCTCCGACTGGGCCCGCCGGGCCGTGGACCGGCGCGGCGGAATCATCCTGACCACCAGCCGGTACGTGCCGGGCGGTCGAACGGCGGTCACCCTCACCATGGGCGCGGTGCGCTATCCCCGCCGGGCATTCCTGCTGTACGACAGCATCGCTGCGGTCACCTGGGCGCTGTACTGCGGGCTGCTCGGTTACTTCGGCGGGTTGGCCTTCGAGCGCGATCCCGTGAAGGGCGTACTGGTCGGAGTGGGCGTCTCGCTGGTCATCACGTTCGGTCTGGAGGGGATCCGCTGGCTTCGCCGCCGGGCCCACCGGCACGCCGCCTCCCGCCGCTGACGCGGTCTTCAGTTGCCGGCCTTCCGGTTGCGATCGCCGGGGGGCGTCACAGCAGGTCGGCGTCGTGCACCAGGATCGCCAACTGCACCCGGTTGCCCGCGTGCAGCTTCGCCAGCGCCCGGCTGACGTGCGCCTTCACGGTGGCCTCGCTCATCGTCAACCGCCGGGCGATCTCCGCGTTGCCGTGCCCGCGCGCCACCTCCCGCACGATCTCCAACTCTCGCGTGGTGAGCGGTGCGAGCCGCTGGCGAGCCGCATCTCGCCGGGCCGGGCCACGGTCGGCGAACGAGCTGATCAGCCGCCGGGTCACGGTCGGGGCGAGCATCGCGTGCCCGGCCGCCACCGTCCGGACGGCGGCGGCCAACTCACGGGGCGGAGTGTCCTTGAGCAGGAACCCGACAGCGCCGGCACGTAGCGCCCGGTGCACGTACTCGTCGAGGTCGAAGGTGGTCAGCATGATCACCTTCGCGCCGGCGGCGATCACCTCCGGCGCGACGGTCAGCCCGTCGACTTCCGGCATCCGCACGTCGAGCAGCACCACGTCGGGGCGTAACCGGTGGGTCTGCTCCAGCGCGCCGGCGCCGTCCGCCGCCTCGCCGACGACTGTGACGTCCTCGGACGCCTCCAGGATCAGCCGCAGCCCGGCGCGGACGAGCTGCTCGTCGTCGACCACCAGCACCCGGATCACGCCGCGCCCTCCACCGGGATCAGGGCCCGGACCAGGAAACCGCCGTCCGCCGGCATCGCCTCCAGCCGACCGCCGAGCAGCTCCACCCGCTCGCGCAGCCCGAGCAACCCCTGCCCGGCGCCGGGCAGTGCCGACCCACTCTCGGACGGACCGTTGCGGACCAGCACCTCCAGCCCGTCGGGCAGGTAGCGCAGGCGAACGACCGTCTCGGCGTCGGCCGCGTGTTTGCGCACGTTCGTCAACGCCTCGCGAACCACCCGGTACGCGGTCCGGCCCATCGTCGCCGGTAGTGCCGTCGGCTCGCCCTCGTCCTGCCGGGACACCCGGAGACCTGCGGTGCGGGACTCCCCGATCAGCTCGTCCAACGCGTCGAGCCCTCGCTCCGGCACCACTGCCGCCTCGGCCTGTCGCAGCACACCCAGCACCTCGCGCAGGTCGGTGAGCGCCTGCCGGCCGGTCGTCCGGATCAGCGCGGCGGCCTCGACGGTTGCCGGGTCGGCGGCGGTCACCTCCAGGGCACCGGCGTGCACCACCATCAACGAGACCCGGTGTGCCACCACGTCGTGCATCTCCCGGGCGATCCTGGTCCGCTCCTCGGCGCGGACCCGGTCGGCGTGCGCCTCCCGCTCGCGTTCCAACCGTTCGGCCCGGTCCCGCAGAGCGGCGAGTGTGTCCCGGCGCGCCCGCACCCACAGGCCGACGACCAACGGAAGTCCGACCAGGCAGGCGGCGAGCAGCAGCACATTGCCGGTGGTGGCGGTGGTGATCCGGCGTACGCCGCCCACCTGCACCCCGACCACGACCCCACCGGCGAGCACCACGGCAGCCCCGACGAGGTAGATGGCGAGTCGCCGGCCCCGCAGCCGCAGACCCGCCTGGTACGAGGCGACCACCCCGGCCGCCGCGGCGGCGAGGACCAGCCAGCCCAGCGCCGCAGCCAGGAACACGGGCCAGCGGCGGGTCCGGATCGTGCTGGCGGCCCAACCCGAGAACACCGCGAGCACCAGCACTGCCGCACCCGGCAGCGGCGAGCGGACACCGATGTCACCTGTCGCGCTGGCCCAGACGGCGGCGGCGACCACGACAGCGAGCAGCAGCACCCCGTAGCGGTGGACGAACCGCCGAGGAGCGGAGCTGCTGGAGGCCACGCAGCGAGCGTAGGGCTCCACTGGCGAACCCGGCCGTCCCGCGCGCTCAGACCGGGGTGTGGTGGGGGAAGACCCCTATCTGCCATCCGGGCCGGTCACTACCTAAGTAGTGCCGCCCACCTGACCACTGGCCGATGGCGGGCACCGCCGCGCGCACCAGCATCAGGATCATGGATCTGTTGGACCTGCTGCACGACACGATGTCCTCGCCCTGGGTGTATTTGGCGATCTTCACCATCGCGGTGCTCGACGGCTTCTTTCCGGTGGTGCCGAGCGAGACGGCGGTGATCACGGCCGGGGTGTTCGCCGCCTCGGGCGCGCCCTACCTGCCCGCGGTCATAGTGGTGGCCGCCGCCGGAGCACTCGTCGGCGACCACGTCTCGTACGCCATCGGTCGAAGTGGTGGCGCGCGACTGCTCGATCGGCTGCCGCCCGACGGCCGACGCCGGAGGGCGACCGACTGGGCCCGCCGGGGGATCGAGACGCGCGGTGGCCTGATCCTCACCGTGGCCCGCTACGTGCCGGGCGGTCGGACCGCTGTCACCCTCACCATGGGTGCGGTGCACTTTCCCCGGCGTCGGTTCCTGGCCTTCGACGCGCTGGCCGCCGGCTCGTGGGGGCTCTACTCGGCGTTGGTCGGCTACATCGGCGGGCTGGCGTTCGAGCAGGACCCGCTCCGCGGTCTGCTGCTCGGTCTGGGCCTCGCCCTGACGGTGACGGTGGTCGTCGAGGTGGTCCGCTGGCTCGGCAACCGTCGCCGATCCGCACGGCCGGCACCCGCGCCCGAGCCGGTGGGCCGGACCAAGGTGCGCTGACGCCGGGAAGTCAGTGCGTCGGCGGACGCCAGGTCACCCCGTGCAGGAGTTGGGCCGCACCCAGCCAGGCCACGTTCATCATCCGGGTGGCCGTCTTCTCCGGGTCGGCCTCCGGGTGGTCCGCGAGCCAGTCGGCCAGCGACTCGGTCGCGCCGACCAGGGCGTACGCGACGACCTCCAGGTCGGTGGGCGCGATCTCGCGACCCTCGGCGCGGAGCGCGTGGTCGAGCATCCCGGCGACCACCTCGACCAACCGGGCGCGCATGGTGGCCAGCTCACCGGCGAACGGCTGCTCGCCCCGGGCCTGCCGGTAGAGCACCGCCCAGCCGTCGCGGTGTGCGCCGACGAAACCGAAGAAGGCCCGCAGCCCACGCCAGAGTCGCTCGTCGGCCGGCAGGTCGGGAGCCGCCGCACCGGCGATGGCCTGCATCATCCGGGTGCCCTCCCGGTGCAGGCAGGCGACGAAGAGTTCCTCCTTGGTGCCGAGGTACGCGTACACCATGGGTTTGGAGATGCCGGCGTCCTCCGCGATCTCGTCCATGCTGGCGGCGTGGAAGCCGCGCCGGGAGAAGACCTTCACGGCCGCGTCGAGCATCTGCTGCTCGCGGACGGCGCGTGGCAGGCGCTTGAAGGCGGGAGGGGTGGACACCTTGCGAGCATACCTACTCGTGCGTAGGGTTACGCGCGAGTAGCCAAATCTTCCGGAAGGCGCACCTGATGACTGACTTCGACCCGGCCACCTTCGCCAACGTCGGCCCCAAGGAGTTCGCCCAGCTGGTCAAGTCCACCCCGGACGACAAGATCGCCCAGGTGATGTCCGGTGACCTGCGCGGCAAGATCCTCGGTGAGGTGTTCAACCGGATGCCGTCGCTGTTCCGCGCGGACCGGGCCGGCGCCACCAACGCGGTCATCCACTGGGTCATCACCGGCCGCCCGGACGGCGGCAGCGACACCTACGAGGTGGTCATCGCCGACGGCACGTGCGTGGTGAACGAGACCCCGCAGCACGACCCGAAGCTGAGCCTGACCATGGGCCCGGTCGAGTTCCTGAAGATCGTCTCCGGTGGCGCCAACCCGGTGATGATGTTCATGACCGGCAAGCTGAAGGCGAAGGGCGACCTCGGCCTCGCCGCCAACATCGCCAACCTGTTCGACATCCCCAAGGCCTGACATGGCTGAGTTCTCGCTCGACCTGACCGAGGAACAGCGGGATCTACGCGACTGGGTGCACGGCTTCGCCGCCGAGGTCGTGCGCCCGGCCGCGGCCGAGTGGGACGAACGCGAGGACACCCCGTGGCCGGTGATCCAGGAAGCCGCCAAGGTCGGCCTCTACGGCTTCGAGTTCCTCGCGACCTGCTGGGCCGACCCGACCGGCCTCTCCCTGCCGATCGCCAGCGAGGAACTCTTCTGGGGTGACGCCGGCATCGGCCTCTCCATCTTCGGCACCTCGCTCGCCGTCGCCGCCATCTACGGCGCCGGCACCCCGGACCAGATGGTCGAGTGGGTGCCGCAGTGCTTCGGCGACGCCGACTCACCGGCCGTCGCGGCGTTCTGCACCACCGAGCCGGAGGCCGGCTCCGACGTCGGCGCGATGCGCACCCGCGCCGTCTACGACGAGGCCACCGACGAGTGGGTGTTGACCGGCCAGAAGGCGTACGCCACCAACGGCGGGATCGCCGGCGTGCACGTGGTCACCGCCTCGGTCGACCCCACGCTCGGCTCCCGCGGTCAGGCGGCGTTCGTCGTACCGCCCGGCACCCCCGGCCTGGCCGCCACCCGCAAGCTGCGCAAACTCGGCCTCCGCGCGTCGCACACCGCCGACGTCTTCCTCGACGGGGTACGCGTGCCCGGTCGCTGCCTGCTCGGCGGACGGGACGCCCTGCTGGAACGCCTCGACCGTGCCCGCAGCGGTCAACGCGCCACCGGTCAGGCGGCCATGCGGACCTTCGAGCTGTCCCGACCCACAGTGGGCGCGCAGGCGCTCGGCGTGGCGCGGGCCGCCTACGAGTACTCCCTGGACTACGCGAAGGACCGGGTCCAGTTCGGACGGCCCATCATCGAGAACCAGGCGGTCGCGTTCACCCTGGCCGACATGCGGATGGAGATCGACGCGGCACGGCTGCTGGTCTGGCGGGCCTCGTGGATGGGGCGCAACAACCGCCCGTTCACCGCGGGCGAGGGCTCGATGTCCAAGCTCAAGGCCGGCGAGGTGGCGGTGTCGGTCACCGAGAAAGCAGTGCAGTTGCTCGGCGGGGCCGGCTTCCTGCGCGACCACCCGGTCGAACGCTGGTACCGGGACGCCAAGATCTACACCATCTTCGAGGGCACCTCCGAGATCCAACGACTGGTCATCTCCCGGGCGATCTCCGGGATGCAGATCCGCTGAGACCGACTCGGCCATCCCACCAACCGTGCCGTCTTCGTCACCCCGTGCCGCCGCCGACTGGGCCCTCAGCCACGCCCGGTGCATGATCAAGGAGAGAAGCCCTGATGGACGGGGAGCCGCACCGCCCGTCCGCGTACCACCCCTAGGAGGTCTGCGGCATGGACCTGCCGTTCGTCGTCGCCACGCTGACCCGTCGCGGACTGCTCACCCCGGGCAGTCCGATCCGGGTCGCCTCGCAGCTCAACGCCCTGCGCACCTGGGGATGGAGCCTGGCGGGCGAGTTGCGTCAGGCCGCTGCCCGGGACCCCGGCCGAACTGCGCTGATCGACGAGGACGGCGTCGAGCTGACCTACCACGACCTGCTCGACCGGGCCGAACGGATGGCCCGGTCCATGCGGGCCGGTCTCGGTGTGCAGACGGGCGACCGGATCGGCGTGCTCTGCCGCAACCACCACGGACTGATCGAGACGATCGTCGCCGCCACCCTGCTCGGCGTCGACGCGGTGCTGGTCAACACCGGGCTCTCCGCAGCCCAACTGGGCACCGTCGCCGAGGAGCAGCGACTGCGGCTGTTGGTGCACGACGACGAGTTCGCCGACCGGGTCCTCGGACTTCCCGCCGAACTGCACCGGCTCGACGAACGCGCCCGCGAGGAACTGGTCGCCGGGGCACTGCCCGGTGACCTGCACCCGCCGGAGCGCGACGGCCGGATCATCGTGCTCACCTCCGGCACCACCGGCACGCCCAAGGGTGCCCGCCGGCCCACACCAAGCGGCTTCGGCCCGCTGGTGTCCATCATCGACCGGATCCCCCTGCACGCCCGGGACCGGGTGATGATCGCCGCACCGATCTTCCACACCTGGGGATTCGCCGCCCTCCAGGTGTGCCTCGCCCTGCGGGCCACCATCGTGCTGCACCGCCGCTTCGACCCGGCCGCCACGCTCGCCGCCCTGACCGCGAACCGGTGCGACGCGTTGTTCGCCGTACCCGTGATGCTGCAACGGCTGATGGAGGTGCCCCCGCCCGACCCACGCCCCTCGCTCACCGTCGTCGCGGTCAGCGGCTCGGCCCTGCCCGGCGGGCTCGCTCCGAAGTTCATGGACGCCTACGGCGACGTCCTCTACAACCTGTACGGCTCCACCGAGGTCTCCTGGGCGTCCATCGCCGGCCCGCAGGACCTGCGCCAGGCACCCACCACCGCCGGGCGTCCCCCACACGGCACCCGGCTGGAGCTGCTCGACGACGACGGCCGCCCCGTGCCGGACGGACGGGTCGGGCGGATCTTCGTCGGCAACGAGATGCTCTTCGAGGGGTACACCTCCGGTGCCAGCCGGGAAACCCGCGACGGTCTGCTCGACACCGGCGACCTCGGCCGACTCAACGCCGACGGACTGCTCTTCGTCGACGGCCGGGCCGACGACATGATCGTCTCCGGTGGGGAGAACGTCTTTCCCTCCGAGGTGGAGGATCTGCTCGCCCAACTGCCCCAGGTCCGCGAGGTGGCCGTGATCGGCGTGCCCGACCCCGAGTACGGCCAGCGCCTCTCCGCGTTCCTCGCCCTCCATCCCGGCGAGACGCTCGACCCCGAGGCCGTACGCGAGTACGTCCGGCACTACCTGGCACGCTTCTCGGTGCCCCGGGACGTGATCTACGTCAAGTACCTGCCCCGCAACGCCACCGGCAAGGTGCTCGCCCGCGAACTACGCCGCTACTACGGCTGAACCGTCCCGCCGGGGATGGTGATCCGCCCCTCGATCGCGGTGGCCGCGATGTCCGTGCGGTGCTGCGAACCGGGCAGGCCCACCCCGTCCACCAGCGCGTACGCGGCATCCCGAGCGGCGGCCAGGTCGGGGCCGGTGGCCGTACCACAGAGGACCCGGCCGCCCGCGGAGACCAGGGCACCGTCGTCGGTCCGGCGGGCGGTGCCGGCGTGGATGATGCCCGGCGCCTCCGCGCCGGTGATCACGTCGCCGGTACGCGGTGCCGCCGGGTAGCCCTCGGAAGCGAGCACCACTGTCACGGCGCTGCCGTCGCGCCACCGCAGCGGCGGGTGCTCGGCCAGCGTGCCGGTGGCAGCGGCGTGCAGCAGCCCGGCCAGCGGGGTCTCCAGCAGCGCCAGCACCACCTGGGTCTCCGGGTCGCCGAAGCGCGCGTTGAACTCGATGACCCGAGGGCCCGCCGCCGTGATCGCGAGCCCCACGTAGAGCAGGCCGGCGAACGGCGTGCCCCGGCGACGCATCTCCGCGAGCGTCGGGTGGACCACGTCGCGCATCACGTCGTCGACCAGGCCGGACGGAGCCCAGGCCAGCGGCGCGTACGCCCCCATGCCGCCGGTGTTCGGCCCGGTGTCGCCGTCGCCCAGTCGCTTGAAGTCCTGAGCCGGCAGCAGCGGCAACGCCGCCTCACCGTCGGTGACCACGAAGAGGCTGACCTCCGGGCCGTCGAGGAACTCCTCGACAACGACCCGTCCGCACTCGCGGGCGTGCGCCAGCGCTGCCGCCCGGTCGTCGGTCACCACCACGCCCTTGCCGGCGGCGAGCCCGTCGTCCTTCACCACGTACGGGGCACCGAACTCGTCCAGCGCCCGCGCGGTGCTCTCGTCGTCAGTGCAGACGTACGCCCTGGCGGTCGGTACGCCGGCGGCGGTCATCACGTCCTTGGCGAACGCCTTCGAGCCCTCCAGTTGGGCGGCCGCGCCGGACGGGCCGAACACCGGGATGCCCTTGGCACGTACCGCGTCGGCGACCCCGGCGACCAGCGGCGCCTCCGGCCCGATCACCACCAGGTCGGCCGCGGTCTCCACGGCCAGCGCCGCCACCGCCGCAGGATCTGTCGGAGTCACCGCCCGCAGCTCAGCGAGAGAAGCGATACCCGGATTACCCGGCGCGGCAATCAGCGCCGAGACGCCCGAATCCGCCACCAGCCCGAGCGCAAGCGCATGCTCCCGCCCGCCACCACCCACCAAAAGAACGCGCACGCCGGCATCCTACTGCCCCCACGACCTAGCCCCGTTGATCAAGAGGTTTGCGTCAAATCAGGGCGGGATCCTGACGCAAACGTCTTGATCACCTTCGCTGAGGGGTGGTTACCTGCGCTGGGCGGCTGCGATGGCCTGACGGACCGTTTCCGGGATGTAATCCGGGTGCAGGGTGTCCTGCCAAGTGAAGCGCAGGATGGTCCAGCCGGCGTTGACCAGGCGATTCTGTCGGCGGCGGTCGGCGAAGGCGGCCTCCGGGGTGCCATGGGCGTCTCGGCCGTCCGCCTCCGCGATGACCCTCGGGCCGCGCCAGCCCAGGTCGCCAATCCCGAGCAGATAGCCGTCGTCGTCGCGTACCTCCAACTGCAGCGCGTCCGGTGGCACCCGACCGTCCACGCACCGCAGCCGGCTTCGGGTCTCCAGCGGGGACTGCGCTCGACCGTCGGCCTCAGCGAGGTAAGCCCGTGCCGCGACCGCGCCCCGCCGCCCTCGGACGAGGCTCGGGATAACACTCAGTTGAGATGGGGTGATGCGGCGTCGATTCAACGCCGAGTCAAGGACCGAGACCGCCGGGTAGCGATCGACCAGGAGTACGACGTCAGAGACAGTGCGGAGCGGAGCCGTGACACGAATGCCCGCAACCTCCGTGATGTCACCGGGGTCGACAGTCATCTGATGCACGGTCAGCCACGGCACCGGGACGCGCTGATGCCTCGGTCGATCCGCCGGTACCGAGACGTGGACTTGCGCAGTCCGCCGAAGGCCCGCGATGCCGTGCAGCTCCAACGCGGTGTCCAGAACAACGAAGGCGCCTGGACCAAGGCTGACGACCGCAGCGCGAATCCGCGCCCGTCGTCGCGTCGAATCACCCAACTCCGCGGCCGGCACGAAGCATCCGCGCAGAAGCCGCTGCCACCTGCCGGACCGGCAGAGCTGTCGGACCTCATCCCGGGTCAGGCCGGCGCGCAACGCCTGAGCCAGGGTGACCATCCCGTCCTGCCCGGCCGCGACGTCACGAAGAAGTTGGTGTGCTCCCACACCAACACCCTGCCGACCCACCCCATCCCACCAAAGCCCCTGTGGACAACCCACGGAGCCCTGTGGATAACTCCGCCCTTCGCCCCGGTGATCAAGAGTTTTGCGTCAGATCCAGGCCGGATTCTGACGCAAACCTCTTGATCAACCGGGAAAAGCCGGGCCGGCCCGGGGGTTAGGGGAGGAGGGGGTGGTATTGGACGTTTTCGTCTCGGCCTGGGCCTACTCCTACGACGCTCACCCGGGCGTTGCAGAGTTCTTCGATCCGCGCGATGTAGCGGCGGGCGTTCTCCGGGAGGTCCTCGGCGGTTCTCGCCTTGGTGATGTCCTCCCACCAGCCGTCGAGTTCCTCGTAGACCGGCTTGGCGTGATGGAAGTCCGTCTGGCTCATTGGCATGTCGTCGACCCGCACGCCGTTGATCTCGTAGCCGACGCAGATCGGCACCTTGGGCATGCCGGTGAGCACGTCCAGCTTGGTGATGACCAGGTCGGTCACACCGTTGAGGCGGCAGGCGTACCGGGCGACGACCGCGTCGAACCACCCACACCGACGTTCCCGTCCGGTGGTCGTGCCGTACTCGGCGCCGACCTTGCGCAGGTGGTCACCGTTGGCGTCGAACAGCTCGGTCGGGAACGGCCCCGCGCCGACCCGGGTCGTGTACGCCTTGCTCACCGCGATGACCTTGCTGATCGCGGTGGGCGGGATGCCGGCGCCCACGCAGGCACCACCGGCGGTCGGGTTGGACGAGGTCACGAAGGGGTACGTGCCGTGGTCCATGTCGAGCATGGTGGCCTGCGCGCCCTCCAGCAGCACCGTCTCGCCCTGGTCCAGGGCGTTCCAGAGCATTGCCCGGGTCTCCGCGATGTACGGCTTGAGCCGCTCCGCGTACTCCAGGTACTCCTCGACGGTCGCCTCAAGGTCGATCGCCTTGCGGTTGTAGACCTTGAACAGGATCTGGTTCTTCTCGCGCAGGGCGAGTTCCAGCTTCTTGCGCAGGATGCCCGGGTCGAGCAGATCCTGCAGCCGGATGCCGATCCGGGCGACCTTGTCGCCGTACGCGGGGCCGATGCCCCGGCCGGTGGTGCCGATCCGGGACGAACCGAGGTACCGCTCGATCACCCGGTCCAGGGCCCGGTGGTGCGGCATGATCAGGTGCGCGTCGCCGGAGATCCGCAACCGGGACACGTCGACGCCGCGCTCGGCCAGGCCGTCGATCTCGGCGAGCAGCACCTTCGGGTCGACCACCACACCGTTGCCGATGACGATCATCGCGTTCGGTGAGAGCGCTCCGGAGGGCATCAGGTGCAGTGCGTACTTCTGGCCGTCCGGGGTGATCACGGTGTGACCGGCGTTGTTGCCGCCGGAGTAGCGCACGACGTAGTCGACCCGCTCACCCAGCAGGTCGGTAACCTTGCCCTTGCCCTCGTCGCCCCACTGAGCGCCAAGGAGCACGATCGCTGGCATCTTTTCCGCCTCCAGAAGGCTCGGGTGCCAGGTGGCGACCGGTTGGCGAGCCCGGGGTGTCAGGTTAACAAGTAGTGACGGCGCGGCCGGCAGGGGTCGCGTCGAGAGGCAGGAGGCTCCTTCCGTGTACGACGTGGTGCTGCTCACCCTCGGTTCGGAGCGGGATGCTCCCGGGGGTTGTGGCAGCGGAGGGGCCTGCTGCGGCGGTGCGGCCGAGGCCGACACCGGCAAGGCCAGCCAGACCGACACCGACCCGACCAGCCAGACCGACAGCGGCAAGACCAGCCAGACCGGCGGTGACGCCGAGCACTGCGCCACCGAGCGCCCACGGGTGCCGGTGCTGGCCTGCGCCGATGCGCTGACCATGCGGGGCGCCCGGGTGGAGACGGTCACCGCCCGCTCCGACGCGGAGATCGACGCGGTGTTGGCCCGGCTCGACGGTCCGGCCCGCCCCGACGGGCTGACCTGGCCGGATCCGGACGGCAAGACCCGACTGGTCGTCGCGTCGGCCAGCGACGGGCAGTTGCGTGCCGTGCTGCGCCGGCTGGTGCGGCGGTACGCCCCGGCGCCGAGCCGGCGTCCGGCGGATCTGCCGGGCGACCGGACCCTGCCCGACCTGCCGCCGGTGGCCGTACTCCCGCTCGACCCGGCCCGTGGTGGCACCCAGCGGGACCTGGCCGCGCAGCTCGGGCTGCCCCGTGACCCGGCGGCGGTGGCCGCCGCGGTGGTGGACGGCACGCCTCGCCGACTGGATCTGCTGCGCAACGATGCTGGTTCGGTGACCCTGGACGGCGCGTTGCTCGGTGCCGCCGACGACGCCGGCCGGCCGTTGCAGTGGCGTGCCCGGGTGGAGGTGGACGACACCATCCTCACCGACGGTGACGAACCGCTGCTGGCCTGTGCGGTCGGCAACGCCGGCGGGTACGCGACGCTCGACGACGTGACGCTGCTGACCGCGCCGGACCCGGCCGACGGCCAGGTCGAGGTAGCCGTCGCCGTGCCGGTCGTCGTCCGCTCGCCGTTGGGTCGTAAGCGGGTACGCCTCGAAGTCCGGCGGGCCCGAGGCCGGGCGGTTTCGGTGCTGCCCCGGGAGGGGAAGGTGCCGTACCTCGACGATGGTGTCGAGGGCGAGCTGACCCGGAAGCGTTCCTGGTGGGTCGAGCCGGGGGCCTGGGCGGTCTGGTCGAGCTGACCTCGGCTGCGCCGACCGGCCTCCGTGGGCGGTTGCGCCTATCCTCGCAGGAGGACTGGGGAGGGCCGTAATGGACGAGAACGCCGACCGGGCACAGGTGCACGGCCAGCAGCCGGCGCCGGAACGGGACATCGAACCACTCTGGCCACCGGATCCGACCGACCGGGGCGCGGGGGCTGTCGTTCCGCCGTGGGCGGCGGTCGCCGAGCAGCGGAGCACGCCGCCGCCGGTCGCGTCCGGGCCGGTGACGCCACCGGTGGCCGCGCCGCCGATCAACCGGCCGCCGGTTCCCGGCCAGCCGGGGGCAGCGCCCCTGCCGCCGCCGTCGCCGGCCGACTATCCGTCGCTCAGCGGCGCCGTTCCACCGCCCGGCGCGTGGGGCTCAGGCGCAGGGTCAGCATGGGCGCCTGCACAGGCGAGCTGGCCACCGCCTGCTGATCCGCCCGCCGCGTCGACGCCGCCCGGTCCGCCGGCCACCGTCACGCCGCAGGCGGACAGCCCTCCCACGCACAACGGTGTTCCGGGCGTTCCCGGCCCTGCTGCGGGCACGGCCACACCGCCCACGGCCACACCGCCCACGGCCTTCGCACCGGCCAGCCGACCCGAGTCGACGGGCACCGCGGCCGGTACGGCTCAGGTGCCGACCGGTGATCGCGGCACGGCCGCCGTTCCCGCCCCGCCGGGCACGAGCACCCCGGGCGGCGTCGACCTGGATCTGCCCTTCACCCTGGACCGCCCCACCGCCGCCGGCACCCCTACCGCAGCTGGCAGCCCTGCCCCGGGCAACCCCACCACGGCCGGCACGCCCACCGGCCGGAGCACCGCCGCGGATGCCGCGCCGCCGACGGACTCCGCGCCGACGCCGCCGGCTGAGGGCAGCAGCGCGGAGGGCGCGGCGGCACGGCCGGCCAACGAGTCGCCGTGGGCGTACCCTCCGCAACGTCCAGCGGGGGCACCGGTCAGGGACGAGAGCACCGGGACGCCTCCGATCCCCGCCCCGCCGGTGCCGCACCCCGGCGTGGCGCAGGCCGGCCCCGGTCCGGCCGGGCAGTCGGTCGCCCCGGCGATCCCCGGTCAGGTCAGCCCGGCGTCGATTCCGCCCCCACCCGACCTGACGCAGTTCAGCAGTCCGCCGCAGCAGGCTGCTCAGCCGGCCGCACCGCCCGGCCCGTACCCGCCGTCGCCTGGTTGGTACCCGCCGCCGTGGCAGCAGGGGCCGCCCGGCGTCCCGCCTGGTCAGCCGTTCCAGGAGGCCGAGGGGGCGGCCCGGGTGCCGACCACCGGCTACCCGGACGCCACCGGATATCCGGACGCGAGCTGGACTCCGGAGTCCACGCCGGTGCCGACCGCCGAGGACTTCAGCCGACGCCGACAGGTCCGGCCCGCCGACCCGGTCGCCACCATGGGTGTACGCGCGGTGGTCAACAAGATGGGTCTGCTCCGGCTCTCTCCGGGCCGGCACGAGCAGGAACTCAAGCGGGACATCGAGATGGTGCGCCGCAACTTCGGCGGGCTGCGCCAGGTGACAGTGGTCAATCCGAAGGGCGGCGCCGGTAAGACGGTGGCCATCCTGCTGCTCGCGATGACGTTCGGTCAGAAGCGCGGCGGCTACGTGCTGGCGTGGGACAACAACGAGACCCAGGGCACCCTGGGGATGCGCGCCCAGCAGGACTTCCACTCCCGGACGGTCCGGGACATGCTGCGTGACCTCGGGCAGTTCCAGGGCGCACACGGGCGGGTCGGTGACCTGTCGCAGTACGTGCGCTCGCAGGGCGAGGGCATGTTCGACGTCCTTGCCTCGGACGAGTCGGCCACCGGTGGCGAGATGTTGACAGCTGCCGCGTTCGCCGAGATCCGCGAGGTGGTCAGCCGGTTCTACAAGCTGATCTTCGTCGACACCGGGAACAACGTCCGGGCGCAGAACTGGCAGGCCTCGATGGACGCCACCGACCAGTTGGTGGTCACCATGTCGGCCCGTAACGACTCGGCGGAGACTGCCGCCCGGATGCTCGACCACCTGGAGCAGAGTGGCCGGCAACGGCTGGTCCGCCAGGCCGTGACGGTGGTGTCGATGCCGCCGTCCCGCAAGGAGATCGACCTACCGGCCATCCAGGAGCACTTCGCGGCCCGCACCCGGGCCGTGCTGCTGGCCCCCTACGAACGGCTCATCGACACCGGCGAGCCGATCCGTTACGGCGGGCTCTCCTCGGCCACCCGGGACGCCTGGCTGAAGATCGCCGCCGCCGTCGCCGAAGGGTTGTAAGCCACCGACGGCCGGCCCGGGACCGGGCCGGCCGTCGGAGCGGGGTCAGTTGCTCGCCAGCGCGTCCGCTGCTTCCGGGTCGCAGTCGCGCAGGAACTGGGCGCAGCGGGCCGCCTCGTCGGCCTCGCCGATCTCGTCCGCCGCCCGGGACAGCACGTAGAGGCAGCGCAGGAAGCCCCGGTTGGGCTCGTGTGACCACGGCACCGGGCCATGCCCCTTCCAACCGCTGCGACGCAGCTGGTCGAGGCCGCGGTGGTAGCCGGTGCGCGCGTAGGCGTACGCCGTCACCACCTGGTCCTGCGCGAACGCCCGGGCCGCGAGCTCCGCCCAGGCCGCGCTGAAGGTCGGGAAGCCGGCCGCCACGCTGGCGAACGCCTCGTCGGTGCCGGCCTCGTCGGCGGCAGCCAGGGCGGCGTCGGCCGCGTCGTTCGCGGGCAGCCGGGTGGCTGGTGGCTCTGGCAAAAGGTTCTGCATCGCCCCATTCAACCCGCTGGACAGGGCGACACGCGAGCGGGTCGGCCGACACGTTCCGCTGAACGGCTGAGGAGTTGGTCACGCCTGCGGCCTATGCCGCCGCCAGGTGTTTTCCACTACAACTAATGGTCCGGAGCCTCCCCAGGAACCGGTAACGCAGAAGCCCGGTGGCCACGGTCACCGGGCTTCTGTCGTCTCCCGCCGGTCCCGACGTTTGGCCAGCCCCGGCTGAAGGGGCAGGATGGCCCGGTGCCGACCCCACCTCCCGCCGACGTCATCGAGCCGCACCTGCACGCCAGCGAGATCCAGACCCCGGACGAGCTGCGTCAGCAACTGGCCACCGGTCGCCTGACCGGGTTGACGGTGCAGGGCCTGCGTCTCGACCTCGCACCGGTGCCCGACCTGACCGGCATCGACGTCGCGGGCACCCTCTTCGTGGGCTGCCGCTTCGCGTCCCGGGAGGTCGGCGCCGACCTGGTCCGGCGCGGCGCGAACGTGGTGCCACCGTTCTCGGGTCTGCCGTACCCGACCCAGCCGACGCACCTTTACACCTCCGAGGACCTGGCCGCCGGGTTCGTCGAGGGCGGGTTCGCCGGGATGTACGACACCCGGGTGTACGACCACTACCGGGCGCACGGCGGCGCGTTGCCGGACGTCAAGGAGGCGCTGGGCCAGCGGCTGCACGATCACGGTGTCGACAACGCGCTGGCCGACGCCACCCGAGCCTGGCTGGCCGGCCACGGTCCGCAGTCGGTGGTGGGCATCATGGGCGGCCACGCGGTACGGCGTGGCAGTCCCGCGTACCGGATGGCGGCGGTGCTGGGTTGGGAGCTGGCACGGGCCGACCGCCTGGTGGTGACCGGCGGCGGACCCGGCGTGATGGAGGCGGCGAACCTCGGCGCCTACCTGGCGGATCGGCCGGCGACCGACGTGACGGCGGCGATCGACCTGTTGGCCACCGCGCCCGACTTCACCGACCACCACCGCTACACGGCGACGGCGCTGACGGTCCGACAGCGGTACGCGGGCGTGCCCCGGCAGCGGGGTGACGACCTGGGCTGGGCGCGTGCGGGTGGGCTGGCCATCCCGACCTGGCTGTACGGGCACGAGCCGGCGAACCTGTTCGCCGGGCGGATCGCGAAGTACTTCTCGAACGCGATCCGCGAGGACACCATCCTGCGACTGGCCCGGGGAGGCATCGTCTTCGCGCCGGGGCGGGCGGGCACCGTGCAGGAGGTGTTCCAGGCGGCCACCAAGACCTACTACGGCACCGACGGTGTCAGTGGCGCCTACATCTTCCTGGACCGGGCCTACTGGACTCAGGAGCTGCCGGTGGAGTCGTTGCTGCGTCCGCTGCTGGCCGCGTCCCCGTTCGGCGACCTGTCGGCGTCGATCCATCTCACCGACGACGTGCACGAGGCCGTCCGCCTGTTGACCGTCTGACGACGAAACGGCCGGCCCCCACGCGGGGAGCCGGCCGTCGGTGGCACGTCGTTACTTGGTCATCGTGGTGCCGGTGGAGCGCAGGTGCTCGCACGCCTCGACGACCCGGGCGGCCAGGCCGGCCTCGGCGGCCTTGCCCCAGGCGCGCGGGTCGTACTGCTTCTTGTTGCCGACCTCGCCGTCGATCTTCAGCACGCCGTCGTAGTTGCGGAGCATGTGGTCCGCTACGGGCCGGGTGAAGGCGTACTGGGTGTCGGTGTCGATGTTCATCTTCACCACGCCGTAGTCCAGCGCCTCGCGGATCTCGCTGAGCAGGGAGCCCGAGCCGCCGTGGAAGACCAGGCTGAGCGGCTTGTCCTTGCCGTACTTCGCGCCCACCGCCTCCTGGATCTGGTTGAGGATCTCGGGGCGGAGCTTCACGTTGCCCGGCTTGTAGACGCCGTGCACGTTGCCGAAGGTCAGGGCCGCCATGTAGCGGCCCTTCTCGCCGAGGCCGAGCGCCTCGACCATGGCCAGGCCGTCCTCGGTGGTGGTGTAGAGCTTGTCGTTGATGGCGTTCTCGACGCCGTCCTCCTCGCCGCCGACGACGCCGACCTCGATCTCAAGGACGATCTTGGCCTTGGCAGCCTCGTCGAGGAGCTGGGCGGCGATCTGGAGGTTCTCCGCGACCGGCACGGCCGAGCCGTCCCACATGTGCGACTGGTACAGCGGCTCCTCGCCGCGCTTCACCCGCTCCTGCGAGATGCCCATCAGCGGCCGGACGAACTTGTCCAGCTTGTCCTTCGGGCAGTGGTCGGTGTGCAGCGCGATGTTGACCGAGTACTTCTTGGCCACCTCGTGCGCGTACGCGGCGAACGCCACAGCGCCGGTGACCATGTCCTTGATCGACGGGCCGGACAGGTACTCGGCGCCACCGGTGGAGACCTGGATGATGCCGTCGCTCTCCGCGTCGGCGAAGCCCTTGAGCGCCGCGTTCAGCGTCTGCGAGGAGGTCACGTTGATCGCGGGGTACGCGAACCGGCCAGCCTTGGCGCGATCCAGCATCTCCGCGTAGGCCTCGGGGGAAGCGATGGGCATGTGATGCGCTCCTTACTTACCACTCTCGGCCGTGCTGGCCGCTGTTGTTCACGTGTGCGCCGGACCGCGCTGTCCTCCGCCCGGCAGTATCCCGCAGGTGGCGTGCGCCGGAACAACCGACCCTGGGTGTCAGCCCTTCACCGACGGTCCAGGTTGTCCGGCACGATGACGCTGATCAGCCAGGTGACCACTGTCATCACGATGGCTCCCCAGAACGCCGCCCAGAAACCGTCCACCTGGAACGGCAGGTCGAGCCCGCGCGCGATCCGGTCGGTGAGCAGGAACAGCAGGGCGTTGACCACCAGCGCGAACAGGCCCAGGGTCAGCAGGTAGAACACACAGCCGACGACCTTGATCACCGGCTTGAGCACCGCGTTGATCACACCGAAGATCAGCGCCACCACGATCAGGGTGAGGACGGTGTTGCCACCCGAGCGTCCGTGCACGTCCACCCCGGGCACGATCAGAGTGGTTATCCACAGCGCGACCGCGGTGATCGCCAGTCGGATGAGGAAGCCCACGTCACCATCCTGGCACCGGGTCGCGTCGTCGAGGGCTGATTCCGCCTACTCGCTTCCCGGCGCGGGCCCGTCCCACCCCGTACGGTGGGTGGAGACCGTGCCCCGAGACCCCGGGAGGGACGATGGGTCAGCCCGACGAGGACTTCACGCCCGGCGACCACCTCGCCCCGGACGAGCGTGACCCGGAGGCCGAGCCGGCCGACGCGGTCGAACAGGCCACCAGCGTCGGCCCGGACGACGTCGACGGCGAACCGCACCGCGGCCTGGAGGTCGGCGACTGGGACGCGATGGAGCAGGCCCGGGTGGTCACCGGGGACGAGGACGACTACCGCTGACGACTCAGCGGGCGGGGTCGACCAGCTTGGGGTTGCGGGCCGCCCAGTCGCCGAGCCGGTCCTCGCGCAGCGCGGTCAGCAACTCCGGGGCGGCATCCGGGTCTGGGTGCAGGTAGTAGCCCGGCCCGATCGGCTCACTGACCGGCAGGGTGAGCCCGACCGGGTCGACCGATCGCAGGGCGGGGACGAGCCGCAGCAGGTCCGGCAGGGCGGACCGGTCAGGCGACACCACGATGTCCGGGCCGACGACGGCGAGCAGCTTGGCGAGGCGTACCGGATCGGTGAGCACGTCCTGGTCGGACGCCGCACGGACCAGTCCGGCCGCGAAGAGTCGGCCGTTGCGGTCGCGGTCCTGGCTGCCCCCGGGCAGCCCACGCCGCTGACGCAGCAGGTCGACAGCGGCGGCACCGTCGAGGCGCTGGCATCCGGCCGGGAAGACCCGCCGGGTGTGGGCCGACCCCACCTGCTGGGGCAGGCACACCGGCACCCCGCCCACCTGGTCGGTGAGCGAGCGCAGAGCGGAGTACGTCAGCACCACGCCGGCCCCCACGTCGACGCCGGTCAGGTCGGCCACCGTCCGCCGGGTCAACTCGTACCCCTTGGCGAGGTCCGGCTCGTCGCCCTTGGCACCGAACACGAACGCCGAGTTCAGCTTGTCGGCACCGTGCCCGGGGATGGGTACCTTCAGGTCACGAGGAAGCGAGATCAGGTACGGACGGCTGCGGTCGGCCGGGATGTGCAGCAGCAGGACCGAGTCGGCCAGCGGCGGCTGGGTCGCGTGGCGGTCGATGCCGAGCACCAGGATGTTCACCGCGCCGGACGGAACGGGCCGACCGGCCTCGCCGATCAACTCGGCGGCCGACGGCGGCCCGACCCGCTCCGGGGTGAGCAGCGGCACCCCGATTCCCAGGACGCCGAGCACGGCCAGAGCCGTGCCACCCGCCTGCCACCGGCGACGACGCCTCCGCCGGACTGTCGCCAGCCGGTCGATCGCGGCCCGCAGGGGACCGGTCGGCGGGGTCAGCGGCTCGTGCCGGCTGAACGCGGCACGCAGATCGTCCTCAATCATGTTCACGCCTCCACGTACTCGGCCCGGAGCGTGGCCAGGGCTCGGGAGATGGACGAACGGACGGTCCCGACGGCGCAACCGAGGACGTCGGCGATCTCCGCGTCGGGCAGGTCCTCGTAGTAGCGCAGCACCAGGGCGGCGCGCTGCCGACGCGGCAGCCGGGCCAGCCAGGACCAGACCTGGTCCCGATCCACGGCGGACTGGGCGTGGTCGGTGGACGCCGGCACCGACGCGTCGGGGTCCTCGCGCAACAGCACCCGGCGAACCCAGGAACCGCGCCGCCAGTCGACGTACTGGTTGGTGAGCATCCGGCGTACGTAACGCTCGGGCGAGTCCGCTCGGGAAACCCGTCGCCAGTTGAGCTGGACCCGGACCATGGTCTCCTGGACCAGGTCCTGCGCGTGGTGCGGATCGCCGGTGAGCATCACCGCGTACCGCAGTAGCGGGGCCAGCCGCGTGTCCGCGAACTCCTCGTACGTCACTGCACCTCCCGGGGCTCCTGCCTCAGATGACGGGAGCGGGCGCGCCAAACATTGCGATGCGCGTTGATCACTCTTTCGGTTCGTCTTGTCGAACAGGTGAGGCCGGTCCGGCGCGGCCAGAGCCAGGGGCTTCGGTACCCTTTGTGGCCGTGGACACAGCTGAGAACATCCGCGCTCTCGGGGAGAGCGTCGCCCTGAACCCGCTCGATCCCAAGGAGCTCTTGCAGACCTTCGGGCTGATCGGCGTCTGGGTGATCCTCTTCGCCGAGACCGGCCTGCTGGTGGGCTTCTTCTTCCCCGGCGACTCGCTGCTGTTCCTCGCCGGGGTGGCCTCGTCGCCGGTGGCGGACGCGATCTTCGGCGACGGCACCCGTCTCTCTCTGACCGGCCTGCTGATCGGCGGTCCGATCTGCGCGATCGTCGGCGCCCAGCTGGGGCATTGGCTCGGCGCCCGGTACGGCCGGCCGATGTTCGAGCGGCCGAACTCCCGACTCTTCAAGAAGGAGTACGTGGAGAAGGCCGAGTACTACTTCCAGAAGTTCGGCCCGGCGAAGGCCGTGGTGCTGGCGCGCTTCATCCCGATCGTTCGGACGTTCCTCAACCCGGTCGCCGGCGCGCTCGGCATGCCGGCCCGGAAGTTCCTGCTCTGGAACATCGTCGGCGCGGTGCTCTGGGTCGACGGCATCCTGCTGATCGGCTACCTGCTGGCGGAGCAGATCTACCAGGCCATCGGCGACAAGATCGACCACTACATCCTGCCGGTGGTGGCCCTGATCATCGTGATCTCGGTGCTGCCGATCTTCTTCGAGTTCCTCCGCGACCGGCGGGCTCGTAAGCGCGGCGAGGCCGTCGCGGTGGTCGCCGCGGCCAGTGCCGCCGGTGCCGTGGAGGCGGCGCGTGAGGCGTTCGACCACGACGGGCACCACCAGCACGACAGCCGGCGCCCGGAGCACGGTCAGGATCGTTGACCTGGCGTACGACGACGGCCGGCCCCCTGGCGAGGGGGTCGGCCGTCGGCATGTCGTACCCGGCCTCCGGTGGTGCGACCGGGGACGAGCAGGTGTCACCCACCAGTGACGCCACCCCTGGCTCGTCACCGGACGCCGTCCCCGACGCGGGACGGCGTGTTGTGCCTACGTCAGCGGGCCTTCTTGGTGGCCCGCTTACGCGGCGGGGTCAGCAGGTCGGCGATCGTCGCGATCGCACTCGGGACCAGGCTGTAGTACGCCCAGACACCGCGCTTCTCCCGCTGCAGCAAACCGGCCTCGGTGAGGATACGCAGGTGGTGACTGACCGTCGGCTGAGAGAGGCCGAGCGGCGCGGTCAGGTCACAGACGCACGCCTCGCCCTCGGGGGCCGACTGGATCAGGCTGAGCAGCCGCAACCGAGCAGGGTCGGCAAGGGCCTTGAGGACCCCGGCGAGACGCTCGGCATCGGCACGTTCGATCGGCTCGCCGTTAAGCGGCGAGATCTGAGGCATAGTCATTTCGGCCAACGCAGTTCCCACGTATTCCATCCTTCCACCAGCAGCATCGATCCGCCTGCATATCAGCAGATCCGAATCGGCAAACTTTTACGCCACAAGGCCGAGGTCAGCCAACGTAAAGGCCGCCCGGTACGGCAATCCGGCGGCTCGCACCGCGTCGCCGGCGCCTCGATCAACAATAACCGCCACGCCCACGACTTCCGCCCCGGCCTCGCGAAGTGCCTCGACAGCGGTCAACACACTTCCGCCTGTCGTGGACGTATCCTCCACCGCCAACACCCGACGGCCGGCCACCTCCGGTCCTTCGATCCGCCGTTGTAGACCGTGCGCCTTGCCCGCCTTGCGCACCACGAAGGCGTCCAGGGCTCGATCGGTCGGAGCGGCGTGCAGCATCGAGAGCGCGACAGGGTCCGCGCCCAGAGTGAGGCCGCCGACGGCGTCGTACTCCCAGTCGGCGGTGAGGTCCAGCAGCACCCGGCCGACCAGAGGAGCGGCCCGGTGATGGAGCGTGACGCGCCGCAGATCCACGTACCAGTCGGCCTCACGCCCCGAGGAGAGCACGACCCGTCCGTGGACCACAGCCAGGTCGGTAATGAATTTACGCAGGTCGTCGTGGTCCCCCATGGCGATAGAGGTTACTGCTCAAGTCTGAACGCCGTGTGTGGGGTCCACCCCGACCAACCCGGTGGGGGACCGATGGTTGGCGATGTTCGACTACGCTCAGCTACTGGCCTGACAGCGGCGTGCCAGCAGCGCCTCGGCGGATCACCGGCCCCGGTGGGCGGGCCGAGGGTCAGCGTTCGTCGCGACCGATGCGACCGCGAGTGTCCTTCGCAACAGCCTGGAGCAACCGGCGCGGTGCGTGCCGCATGCCCGCGACGACGACCTTGTATTTCCACGCCGGGACGCTGACCATCTTGCCTTTGCGCAGGTCACGCAGGGCTTCGTCGACCACATCCTCGGCCCGCAGCCACAGCCATTCCGGCGTCTTCGACATGTTGATGCCGGCCCGCTGGTGGAATTCGGTGCGGGTGTAGCCGGGGCAGAGAGCCATCACGCGAACACCGAATGGTCGCGCGGAAAGGCCCACCGACTCGCTGAAGTTGGTGACCCAGGCCTTGCTGGCCGAGTACGTCGAGCCGGGCATCGCCGTGCCGAAACCGGCGACCGAAGAGACATTTATCACTGCCCCGTCCCGCCGTTCGGTCATCGGTCGCAGCGCCGCCAGCGTCAGCCGCATGACCGCGTGCACGTTGAGCCGCAACAGGCGGGCCTCGTCCTCCGCCGTGGAACGCAGGAACGGCTTGTTCAGGCTGATGCCCGCGTTGTTGACGAGCAGGTGCACCGGGCTGCCGTCGGCGATCCGCTGCTCCACCACCGCACAGCCGTCGTCCGTGGACAGATCCGCCGGGATCGTCTCCACGACACGGTCGCGGGTCGAGCCCAGCTCGGTGGCCATCTCGGTCAGCCGGGCCGCGTCGCGGGCGACCAGCACCAGATGCCAGCCGTCGGCGGCCAGCCGCCGGGCGAACGCCGCGCCGATGCCCGCGGTGGCCCCGGTGATCAGGGCCCGGCGCTCAACGGTCGTGGGATCGAGCGGCACGGCGGATTCCTCACCTGGGCGGGTACGGGGGCGCGGGTGGCGCCGACGGCGGCTGGTACGGGGCAGGCGTGAACGCCTGTGGTGCGGACGGCGTGGTCGGCGCGGTCGAGCGGTGACGACCGAACCAGGCGTTGGCCGCCGGCAGCGCCAGCAGCGTAGCTACTACAAGGTAACCGAGCCCCTGCGCGACGGAAAGCCCGGCGTTCACTGGGATCCACCACGACGGGTACGCGTCGCCGACCAGCCCCAGCAACTCGGCGACAGCCTGCTCACCGGAGCCCAGTTGCAGGGGTGCGGCTCGTTCACCGACCAGCACCGCCACACTGCAACAACCGGCGAGCAGGCCGAGCCCGCTGACCACCCAGGTAGCCACCCGTGCGCCCTTGCGACCCGCCAACAGCCCGAGGGCCAGGCCGGCGAGCACCGGCGCGGACAGCGCGGCCACCACCGCCGACAGCACAACGGACGCGCGGATCAGCGTCACCACGTCGGCGATCTGCTCCGGACCGGCCGAGGTGTCCCGGGCCGCGGAGCGGAACGCGTCGACAGTGCCGCCCAGCACCGCCAGGTCGACCACGGCGTACGCGAGCGCGGCGACCGCCATCACCAGCAGCGCGCACGCGGCCAGCAGGACGACGGCGGGCCGGCGGGCCGGTGCCGATTCCGGGTACGACACGACGAATCCCTCCGGTAGGCGTCGGGTTGCAACCTACTCGGAGGGATCGTCGGAGTCGTGCTTATCCCTCGGTCAACTCGTCGACGGCGGAGTCGACCCCGGACGGTCCGTCGGCGGCGTGTCGTCCGGCCGGTCCGTGGCCGGCGGCGGGTAGCTCGGTTCGCCGCTCGACGGGTAGCCGGGCTCACCCGTCGACTGCGGGTAGCCGGGCTGACCGGGGGCCTGCGGCTGCCCCGGGTAGCTGGCGCCCGGGGTGGGCGGCTCCCAGCCCGCGGTGGGCTTGCGGAAGAACTCGTTGGCCTTCGGCAACGCCAGCAGGATCAGCGCCACGATCAGCGCGATCAGGCTGACCGCGTTGAGCAGGAGGCTGACCGGGGTGACCCAGGAGGGCAGCGCCTCTTCCAGGCGCCGCTGGATCTCGTCGGGGCTCGGCCCGTCGCCGCTGGCCTGTCCACCGGCGAAACCGCCGGCCGCGTTGCTGACCAGGCCACCACCGACGCAGCAGACCATGATGCCGCCGACGATCCAGGTGGTGATCCGGGCACCGT
Source organism: Micromonospora sp. WMMC250 (assembly GCF_027460215.1). Classification (NCBI taxonomy): domain Bacteria; kingdom Bacillati; phylum Actinomycetota; class Actinomycetes; order Micromonosporales; family Micromonosporaceae; genus Micromonospora; species Micromonospora sp. WMMC250. The sequence goes on from NZ_JAPZBJ010000002.1 coordinate 4,857,347, forward strand.
TGCGGCCCTGGTTGTTGAACAGGGCCAGGACGCCCAGCACGATGGCGAGCAGCAACAGCACGACGCCGGCTCCGACGCCGAAGGCGACGAAGACGTCGACCACCTGGTCGGCATTCTCGACGGTGCTGCCCGCGTACGCGTCGCGGAGAGCATCACGCGTCTTGCCGATGGTGCTGAGCGTGATGATCAGAGTGATCACCTGGCACGCCAGGAACAGGAACAGCAGATAACTGGAAATCGACACGATCGACGGCCGCTGACGGGCCGGCGTGTTCTGGGAATCGACCACGATTCTCCTTCCCTATGATCGGGCCCACACCGTATCGACAACCGGCCACTTCGGCATGCCGTCGTGTTCCGCGAGTCCTGTCCGTTCGGCTCAGCGGTCCTCGGTCGTGGGGCGGATCGTCAGGTCGGCGGGGTCGAGCAGCTCGCCGCGGGCCACCCGCCAGCTCTCCTCGCCGTACGCCTCGAAGGAGAGCCGCGCCCCACCACCCCCCTGGTAGTCGTGGTAGCGCACCGTCCCGACCGACGCCAGCCCGGTCTCACCGGTGGCGGTGTAGCGCGCCTGCCCGGTCTCCGTCCAGGTGTAGCGCCGCCCGCCGAGTTCGATGCTCGGGGCGCCCGGGGCGACTGTCGCGCCCGGCTCGGCCGTCCAGAGCACCAACTCCACCTCGGGGCCGTCCTCCACGGAGAGCCGGTGGTGAGTGCCAGAGTCGTCGTCGAGCAGGTGCTGCACCCAGCTCCAGTCGCCCTCGACGAGGCGGATGGTCCCGCTCACCGCGTACTCCCGGTCGCGAATGCGGACGCGGTCGTGCAGCGCCAGGCGGAGCGGGCCGGGGCGCGGCGGCGCTGTCGCCTGGGCGTCGGTGCGGCTCGTCGCCCGCCGGCGGGCCCATACGAGGATCGCGACCACCGCGAGTACGACAACCACTGCCACCAGGCACGTCGTCAGCGCGTCCACCCGACCACCTCCCCAGGTACGTCGGCGCAGACGGTAACAACCTTCGGCACCTGGACGGCCCGCGCTGTGGCCGACAGCTCAGCCACGTCGGGTGGAGCCCTCGGGCGAGCCGGAGCGGAACCTGGGCGCTGCCCCGGCGGCAAGGACCGGCCAGTGGCGCTGACCCCTGCCTAGCGGAGGGCGTCGGGTGCGTCCTCCGGTGGCGTCGTCGACGGCCCGCTCGGCAGTGACGTCGCGCCGGACGCGTCCGGCGGCAGGTGCGCGGCCGGGTCGGGGCAGATCAGGTAACCGGGTGGGAGCTGCTGGCTCGGTGGCGGGAAACCCGGCACGAGCGGAACTGGCGGATACCCGTAGCCGGTCATGGCGTAACCGGGACCGGGCATCGACCAGGCCGGGGCGGGTGGCGTCTCCTTTGCGCTGCCGGGCACGAACCACCGGTGCGCCGGCGGCAGCGCCAGCAACAGGACTACGCCCGCGGACAGTGCCAGGACCGTGAGCACGCCCAGCCCTGCCACAGGGACGAGCAGCTGGTCCCAGGGGTCGGTGCCGGAGTAGAGCGTGTCGAAGAACGTCGAGGTCTCCCACTCGTCCCAGTCCGGTGGCGGCTCCCCCTCGAACTGGGGCGTGGTCAACACGGGCACCAGGAACCCGGCGGAGCAGCACTGCGCGAAGCAGACCAGCAGCTGCGCGCCGCTGGCGACGAAGACCAGGATCCGCGCGACGTTGCCGCCGCGCCGGACCGGGACCGCGGTGACCGCCAGCCACACCGCGAGCAGCACCGCCGGTACGCCGAGGATCAGCGCCATCGCGACGTTGCCTCGCCGCTCGCCAGCCACCTCGTCCGGGTCCGCGTCCGGCACCAGTCGCACCGCGCGGTCGATTTGCCCGTCGAAGTGCACCGCCTGCGCCACCGCCAGCGCGGCCAGGGCGAGCAACACCAGCACCACGGCGAGTTGCAACCAGAAGGCGACGGTCACGATGACCGGGCGGGGCGGGCGCGGCACGGTGGCGGGCGGGCTCATGGCTCGCAACGTACGGCGCGGTGTCGACAACTGGCAGGACCGATCGGGCAGCACCGATCGGCGAATGGATCATGCTGCGGCGAGCCGCTGGCTGGCGTAGTTGCCGATGGTTTCGCGGTCCATCACACAGCCGACGAAGGTGGTGAACTCGCTCGGGTCGTCCCGTAACGAGGTCCAGGCCGCTCGGGCCGCCGCCGGGTCGATCCGCTCCAGCAGCGTCGCCGCGTACGCCCGGCCGGCGGGTGTGCCGTCGGCGAGCACCCGGTCGAGCTGTCGGCGTACCTCCTCGGGGTGGTCGTCGAGGGTGGCCGCAACCTGGTGGTACGCCTCGGTCACCGGCAACAACGTGCCGGCGATACCGACCCCACCAAAGGCGAGCGTGTCAGCCGTGACCAATGTGTCGGCGGCCGACTCCAGTTCGCGCTCCCACTTCTTGCCGATACCAAACATGCCCCCACCTTTTCCCCACTCACCCGCTCCCCACCCTGTTGATCAAGAGGTTTGCGTCAAGAAGTTGTCTTCTTCTGACGCAAACCTCTTGATCACCGCGTTCGGGCGCGGTCAGGCGGCGGTTACCTCGAGGGTGTTGGTGTTGGGACCGCGGTCTACCTTCACCGTGTCGCCGTCGCGGATCTGGCCGGCCAGGAGGGACTTCGCCAACTGGTCACCGATCGCGGTCTGGACCAGGCGACGCAGCGGGCGAGCACCGTAGATCGGGTCGTAGCCGTGCTCGGCGAGCCAGTCCCGGGCCGAATCGGTGATCTCCAGGCCCAACCTGCGGTCGGCCAACCGACGCCGCATCCGGTCCAGCTGGATGTCGACGATGGAGCGCAGATCGTCGCCCCGCAACGAGGCGAAGACCACGATGTCGTCCAGCCGGTTGAGGAACTCCGGCTTGAAGTGCGACCGGACCACGGCGAGGACACCCTCCCGGCGCTGCTCCTCGGCGAGCGTCAGGTCACCGATCACCGACGACCCGAGGTTGGACGTGAGGATCAGGATCGCGTTGCGGAAGTCCACGGTGCGGCCCTGGCCGTCGGTGAGCCGACCGTCGTCGAGCACCTGGAGCAGCACGTCGAAGACGTCCGGGTGGGCCTTCTCCACCTCGTCCAGCAGCACCACCGAGTACGGCCGGCGGCGCACCGCCTCGGTGAGCTGGCCACCTTCGTCGTAGCCGACGTAGCCGGGCGGGGCACCCACCAGACGGGCGACGGAATGCTTCTCGCCGTACTCGCTCATGTCGATGCGGACCATCGCCCGCTCGTCGTCGAAGAGGAACTCGGCCAGGGCCTTGGCCAGCTCCGTCTTGCCGACGCCGGTGGGGCCGAGGAAGAGGAAGCTGCCGGTCGGGCGATCCGGGTCGGCGATGCCGGCACGGGCACGGCGTACCGCGTCGGAGACCGCGCCCACCGCCTCGGCCTGGCCGACCACCCGGCCGCCCAGCGACTCCTCCATCCGGAGCAGCTTGGCCGTCTCGCCTTCGAGGAGGCGACCGGCGGGGATGCCGGTCCAGGAGGCGACGACCGCGGCGATGTCGTCCGCGCCGACCTCCTCCTTGAGCATCGCGCCGTCGGCCTGGAGCTGGGCCAGCTCCTCCTCGGCCTGGGTCAGCTCGACCTTCAGCGCGGGGATCCGGCCGTAGCGCAACTCGGCGGCGCGTTCCAGCTCGCCGTCGCGCTCGGCCCGCTCGGCCTCGCCACCGAGCCGCTCCAACTCCTCCTTGGCGGTGGAGAGCTTGGTGATGTGGCTCTTCTCGGTCTGCCACCGCTCGGAGAGCACGGTGAGCTGTTCGCGCTTGTCGGCCAGTTCCTTACGCAGCCGGTCCAGCCGCTCGGCGGAGGCGGCGTCCGGCTCCTTGGCCAGTGCCATCTCCTCGATCTCCAACCGGCGGACCGCGCGCTCGATCTCGTCCACCTCGACCGGCCGGGAGTCGATCTCCATCCGGAGCCGGGACGCGGACTCGTCGACCAGGTCGATCGCCTTGTCCGGCAGGAACCGGTCGGTGATGTACCGATCGGAGAGCGTGGCGGCGGCGACCAGCGCGGCGTCGGTGATCCGTACGCCGTGGTGCACCTCGTAGCGCTCCTTGAGCCCGCGCAGGATGCCGATGGTGTCCTCGATCGTCGGCTCGCCGACGAGCACCGGCTGGAATCGGCGCTCCAGAGCCGGGTCCTTCTCGATGTGCTCGCGGTACTCGTCGAGCGTGGTGGCACCGACCATCCGCAGCTCGCCACGGGCCAGCATCGGCTTGAGCATGTTGCCGGCGTCCATCGAGCCTTCGCCCTTGCCGGCGCCGACGACGGTGTGCAGCTCGTCGAGGAAGGTGATGACCTGCCCGTTGGAGTTCTTGATCTCCTCCAGGACAGACTTCAGCCGCTCCTCGAACTGGCCCCGGTACTGCGCTCCGGCGACCATCGCGCCGAGGTCCAGCGAGATCAACTTCTTGTCGCGCAGGGACTCGGGCACGTCACCGGTGACGATCCGCTGGGCCAGGCCCTCGACGATCGCGGTCTTGCCCACGCCGGGCTCACCGATCAGCACCGGGTTGTTCTTGGTACGCCGGGAGAGCACCTGGATGACACGGCGGATCTCGGAGTCCCGGCCGATGACCGGGTCGATCTTGCCGTCCCGGGCGCTGGCGGTGAGGTCGACGCCGTACTTCGTCAGGGCCTGATAGGTCTGCTCCGGGTCGGCGGTGGTGACCCGGCGGTCGCCACCCCGGACGGTCGGGAAGGCCGCGACCAGGGCCTCCTCGGTGGCGCCGGCCGTCTTCAGCGCGCCGGACACCGCGCCGCCCACCCGGGCCAGACCGGCGAGCAGGTGCTCGGTGGACGTGTACTCGTCGCCCAACGGGCGGGCGATCTGCTCGCCGGCACCGATGGCGTTGACGAACTCCCGGGCCAGTGTCGGCTCGGCGATGCTCGAGCCCCGGGCTGCCGGGAGAGCATCGACAGCGCGCTGGGCGGCCCGGCGCAGCTCGGTCGGGTCGGCCCCGACGGCGCGCAGCAGGCCGGTGGCGGTCGACCCGTCGGTGTCCAGGAGCGACAGCAGCAGGTGCCAGGGCTCCACGGTGGCGTGGCCACGCTGATTGGCCAGCGCGACGGCACCCGTGATGGTCTCGCGGCTCTTGGTGGTGAGTTTTTCGGTGTTCATGGGCTCCCCCGGATCGGCGATGTCCATTGGGTTGGACACAACCAGAGTTGAGCGTATTCCGCTCAACCTTAGCGCTGTGACGCCCGTCACTCCCGACGACGCCACCGCCAGTCGAACTCGCCCGCGGCGGGCGCCGGACCAGGCAACGGGTCCGTGGTCGGCGCAGCCGACAAGCCCGCCACCAGCACCGCGAGTTGCCGGCGGCGCAGCTCAGCGGTCCGCTTCGAATCGGGTACGCGCACCGCGGCGCACGCCTCCAACAGCAGACCCAGGTCCTGTACGACGACGTCCGGGCGCAGCCGACCACTGGCGCGGGCCCGCTCGAACAGGGCGGCGGCCAACTCGCCGGCGCGCATCGCGTCCCGCCCCATCTCCTCGGTGGGCGTGAAGGTGCCGGCCAGGTGGACGGTGAGCGAGTGCACGTCGGCATCGACCACGCCGGCCAGGAAGGTGCTGAACGCCGTCCAGTCGTCCGGCTCGGCGAGAGCCGTCTCGGCCTCGGCGATGTACCGGCACAACCCGTCGTGACAGAGCCGCCGCAGCAGGTCCTCCTTGCTCGCGTACCTCCGATAGAGGGCGCTGATGCCGACCCCCGCGCGTTCGGCGACGGCAGCGATCGGCGCCTTCGGGTCGTCCAGGAAGACCGCGCGGGCGGCTTCGAGGATGACCTCGTCGTTGCGGGCGGCCTGGGCGCGGCGGCCGCCCAGCGTCTTCTCGGGTGATGTCGGCATGGCCTCAGACTATCAGTGGAACGGATCGTTCCGGTCTGCTACTGTGATTGCAGAACGAAACATTCCGTTCCGAAGGAGTTCCGAGATGACCGGCACCGCGATCCGCCCGTTCCGCGTCGAGATCCCGCAGACCGCACTCGACGACCTGGCCGCCCGTCTGGACCGCACGATCTGGCCCGCCGACCTGCCCGGAGCCGGCGACACCTACGGAATGAGCACCGACCGCGTCCGCACCCTCGCCGAGCGGTGGCGCAACGGCTTCGACTGGCGTGCGGTCGAGGCCCGCCTGAACGCCCACCCGCAGTTCGTCACCGAGATCGACGGCGAGCAGATCCACTTCCTGCACGTCCGGTCGTCCCGGCCGGACGCCACCGCGCTGGTGCTCACCCACGGCTGGCCCGGCTCGGTGCTGGAGTACCTCGACGTGATCACGCCGCTCACCGAGCCCACCGACCCGAGCTCTCCGGCCTTCCACCTGGTCATCCCGTCGCTGCCCGGCTTCGGCTTCTCCGGCCCGACCCGCAGCGCCGGGTGGAACCACGACCGCACCGCCCGCGCCTGGGCCGAGCTGATGAACCGACTGGGGTACGACAGCTACGGCGCGGTCGGCAACGACGCCGGCTCGATGATCGCTCCGAAGCTGGGCCGGATCGACCGGGAGCACGTCCTCGGCGTCCACGTCACCCAACTCTTCGCGTTCCCCTCCGGCGACCCGGCCGAGTTCGCCGGGCTGACCGAGGCGGACCAGGCGGCGCTCGGGCACCTCCAGTGGTTCTACGAGAACAAGTTCTCCTTCAACCAGGTGCACAGCCAGCAGCCGCAGACCCTCGCGTTCGGCCTGGCGGACTCGCCGGTCGGGCTGCTCGCCTGGAACGCCCAACTCTTCGACGAGAGCCTGGACGCCGACTTCGTCCTGGCCAACGTGGCCGCCTACTGGTTCACCGGCACGGCCGCGTCGTCGATCCGGTTCTACTGGGAGGACGCCCACGCCGACCAGCAGCCGACCGAACCGACCACCGCCCCGACCGCGGTGGCCATGTTCCCCGGCGACTTCCAGTCCATCCGCCGCTTCGCCGACCGGGACCACGCGAACATCGTCCGGTGGACGGCGTACGAGAGCGACGTCGACGGTCGCGGCGACGTCGGTGGCCACTACGCCGCCCACCAGGCCACCGACGTCCTGGTAGCCGACATCCGCGAGTTCTTCGCCAGCCTCACCTGACCGACGCGAGCGCTCGATCGACTCGACGTCGCCGATGTTGCGGTCTCCCGACGCTGGGACACCCCGACTTCGCCGACGTCGAGTCGATCACGCAAGACCGGGACAGGTTGAGCACCGTCACTCCAAGATCTGCGCTTTGTTCACCAAGCGGTAGCCTTGGCGGGTGCGAGTACGTGTCGAGCAGACCGCCTTACCCGGGATCGGGGTACGCCACGATCTGGTGACGGAGTCCGGACGCCGCCTGGGCGTCGTCTCCCACCGCAATGGCCGCCGTGATCTGGTCCTCTACGATCCCGACGACCCTGACTCCTGCCAGGCGGACATTCCGCTGACCGACGACGAGGCCGAGGCTCTGGCCGACATCCTCGGCGCGTCGCTGATGCTCGGCCAGCTCTCCGGCCTCCGCGAGCAGGCGGCCGGGCTGCTCACCGAGCAGATCGCCATCCCGGCCGGTTCGCGGTACGTCAACCGCCAGCTTGCCGACACCAAGGCGCGTACCCGCACCAGCGCCTCCATCGTGGCGGTCCTGCGCGAAGGCGAAGTGATCGTCTCGCCACTCCCCACCTTCCGCTTCGCAGCCGGCGACGTGGTGGTCGTCGTCGGGACCCGACGGGGTCTCGACGGCGTGTCCGCCATCCTCGCCGACAGTGACCCGGACGGCTGAGGCGGATGCACGATTTCACCACGCTGCTCATCGAAGTCGGTGCGCTGCTGTTGTTGCTTGGCCTCCTCGGCCGGCTGAGCCGCCGCTTCGGCCTCTCGCCCATTCCCCTCTACCTGCTCGCCGGGCTGGCGTTCGGGCACGGCGGGCTACTGCCGCTCGCCGCCAGCGAGGAGTTCTTCGCGGTAGGCGCCGAGATCGGCGTCATCCTGCTGCTGGTGATGCTCGGCCTGGAATACTCGGCCAACGAACTGGTCGGCAACCTCCGCTCGGCGGCACCGGCAGGGCTGATCGACGGTGTCCTCAACGCGCTGCCCGGAGCGGGGTTCGCCCTGCTGCTCGGCTGGGACTGGGTCGCCGCCCTGGTGCTCGGCGGCATCACCTGGGTCTCCTCGTCGGGAGTGATCGCCAAGGTCCTCGCCGACCTGGGACGACTCGGTAACCGGGAGACCCCGGTGATCCTCTCGGTGCTCGTCATCGAGGACCTGGCGATGGCCCTCTACCTGCCGCTCGTCACCGCCGTACTGGCCGGCACGGGCCTGCTCGGCGGCGGGATCGCGCTCACCGTCGCGGTGGGCACTGTGCTGATCGTGCTGGTGGTCGCCATCCGGTACGGCCACCTGATCTCGTCCGCCCTGTCGGCCAAGGACCCGGAGGCGCTGCTGCTCGGCGTACTCGGTCTGACGTTGCTGATCGCGGGCATCGCCGCGTCGCTCCAGGTGTCGGCGGCGGTCGGCGCGTTCCTCGTCGGCATCGCGCTCTCCGGCCCGGTGGCGCACCACGCCACCGAGCTGCTCTCCCCATTGCGGGACCTGTTCGCCGCCGTGTTCTTCGTCTTCTTCGGCCTGACCACCGACCCGCAGGACATCCCGCCGGTGCTGCTGCCGGCACTCGCGCTGGCCATCGTCACCATGGGGACGAAGACGCTCACCGGCTACCTCGCGGCCCGTCGGGTCGGCATCGCCGAACCCGGTCGATGGCGGACCGGTCTGGCACTCGTACCCCGAGGTGAGTTCTCGATCGTCATCGCCGGTCTCGCGGTGGCCGCCGGGAGCGTCGAGCCGCGGTTGGCGGCGTTGGCCGCGACGTACGTCCTGATCACGGTGGTGACCGGGCCGATCCTGGCCCGGCTGCCGGACTTCCCGTGGTTCAAGCGGTGGCTGCGTAACCGGGCGGCGGCCCAACGACAGGTGCCGGTACCGATCCGCGACTGACCGCGAGCGTCAACGGGTGGGCCTTCCGGTCCACCGGAACGCCGCGGCTGCGTGGGTCGCACCCTCGCGAAGGTAGAAGCGGTGCGCCTCGGTCCGGGCCAGACCGGACTCCAGGAAGACGTAGTCGGCGCCCTGTTCGTGGGCCCACGTCCTGGCGGCGGCCAGGAGGTTCGCGCCGACACCCCGGGACCGCCAGTCGGGGTGTACGGCGAGATCCTCGATCGAAGCCCGACGGCCGAAGCGCACCGACAGGATGTCCACGTAGACGCTGACCACTCCGACCAACTGGTCCTCGTCCGATCGCGCCCCGAAGAGAGCGACGCCTTCGTGGTCGAGCAATTGCGCGGTCCGCTCGACGGCGCGGTCGTTGTCCCAATCCACGGGACGGCCACCGGGAGGGGCGAAAAGCCATTCCAGCCCCGTGACGAACTGAGCCTCGGCGCCTCGCCGGAACTGTCGAACGTGGATTGCCATAGGAGCATCATCGACCGCTCTGTCGATGCGGGGGACCCGCCCATGCCAACGGTTGCGGAATTGCTCCCCACGGGGACTACCGCAGCACCCGGCGGCGGGTTACCGTTTCGCCCCAGCAGCCAGGTTCCGCAGGCAGCGTTGCCACCCGCGGGCCAGAGCGGAAGGTTGGCCGGTGAGCGTGCAGGAGTCGACGTTCCACGGCTTCGCGAACCCCGTCGATCCGAGCCCGGCGGAGTTGCGAGCTTGGGCGTACAAGCCCGATTCGGTGCCGTTGGCCTCGATGCCACCCGACTGGGACCTACTGGTCTCCGGTGACCGATTGGTCCTGACGCTCTTCGAGTTAGCCATGGATCCGACCTGTCCGGCCCGCCGTTTCGCGTTGCACTGTCTCTACATCTACGCGGCCGACGGCATCCGGACGAACTTCCGCGCCCACCCCAAGCGCCGCTTCCGCAAACTCGTGGAACAGGCCGAGCGGGACGGCGACGAACTGATGAAGGTCTGGGCGCACAACGGCCGCGTGCTGTTGGCCCGGCCGGACCTCTTCGTCTATCGCGACTGGTGCGAAGGCGGCCTGGTCCGCGAGAACCGCCGCCTCGGCTGAGGCTCGGCTGGTCGTCAGCGGCGATGGTGGTGTCTGCGCCACTGTCGAGCACTCATTCACGTGAACGGGCCGGGACCCCCCGTGGGTCCCGGCCCGTACGTCGGTTGCCGTTCAGTCCTGCTTCTGTTCCTTCTCAGGTCGACCCCGGTCGCCCGGTTCGGCGAACCTGCCGCCGACGACCCGGTCCCGGTAGGTCCCCTTGGTCACCCTGTCGAACTTCTCGCGGACGGTCTCGGCCAGGTCTTCCAACCGGTCTTCCGTCTGCTGGGCCACGTTCTTCGCCGGCTCCGCCATCGCTCCCCCTCGCCATGCCGGTAGGTCCGGATTAATCCGATTGGACCCGTATCGACAGGTTAGCCGAAGCGGCCCGGGCCGCGCCGGGAAATCCGGTACGGCCCGGGCCGAGGAGGCAGATCCGGGTGAGCGGCGGGTCAGCGACCGGGCGTGCGGCGAGGCCGCCACACCACCAGCGCCGTGGAGGTGCGGTTGGTCGGCACCAGGTCGCTGCCGGGGAAGCGGGCCAGCGACTCCAGTTCGGCAATCCGGCGGTACGCGGCGTCGAGCTCCGCCTCCAGCCGAGCCACCCGCTGCTGAGCCTGCTCCAGCAGTCGCTCCAGCCCGATGATGCGCTTCACACCGGCCAGGTTGATCCCGTCGTCCTGGCTGAGTCGCTGCACCTCGCGCAACAGCACCACGTCACGGACGCTGTACCGGCGGCCCCCGCCAGCGGCCCGGCCCGGCTGCACCAGCCCGAGTCGGTCGTACTGGCGCAGGGTCTGCGGGTGCATCCCCGCCATGCGAGCCGCAACCGAGATCATCAGCACCTTGGCCTCGTAGGCAGGGTCACCCGAACCGAGGAACTCGCCCGACATCCCGCTCACCTCCGCGTCCATTCCAACGCACTAACTGACCCGACGCACCCGAGCGTCGAGATGTTCCCGGGCCGCCGGCGGGCTCTGCTCGGCGAACGCCTCCAGTGCGGCGCGCGCCTCGTCCGACAACCGGGCCGGAACGACCACGTCCAACGTGACCAGCAGATCACCGGCCTGGCCGTCGCGACGAACCACACCCTTGCCGCGGGCCCGCAAAACGCGCCCGCTCGGCGTACCCGGCGGAACCCGCAGGGTCACCGCGCCGTCGAGCGTCGGCACCCGCAGGTCCGTGCCGAGCACGGCCTCCGCGAAGGTGACCGGCACGGACAACGTCAGGTCGTCGCCGGTACGCCCGAACAGCTCGTCCGGTCGAACCTTGACGTGCACGAAGAGATCGCCGGCCGGGCCACCGCGCTCGCCCGGCTCACCGCGCCCGGCCAACCGGATGCGCTGACCGTCGGCCACCCCGGCCGGGAACCGCACATTCATGGTGCGGGTCTTGGTGACGCCCCCGGTGCCGTGGCACTCCGGGCACTTCTCCTCGACGACAGTGCCGACGCCCTGACAGTTGCGGCACGGCTCGGAGAAGCTGAACGCCCCCTGGTCCCGGGTGGTGACCCCGGCGCCGTGACAGACCGGGCAGGTACGCGGCTGGGTGCCCGGCTTCGCCCCGTTGCCGTGGCAGGTGTCGCAGACCCCCGGCGCGCGCAGTGTCAGGGGAAGCGTCACCCCGCGCACCGCGTCACCGAAGTCGAGCGCCACCTCGGTCTCCACGTCCCGGCCACGGGCCGGACCGCGGGGTGCCGCCTGACCACCGGCCTGGCCACCGCTGAAGATCGAGCTGAACAGGTCCTGGAAGCCGGCGCCGCCGAACCGGCGGTCGCCGCCGCCGGCACCGCCGAACATGTCGGAGACGTCGAACGGCATGCCGCCCGGCTGGCCCCCGCCCCGGGCATTCCGCCGGAAGGCACCCGAGCCGAACAGCGAGCGCATCTCGTCGTACTCACGTCGGCGACCCGTGTCGGACAACACGTTGTACGCCTCGGACGCGGCCTTGAACCGCTCCTCGGCCTTGGCGTCGCCCGGGTTGTGGTCCGGGTGCGACTCGCGGGCCAGCTTGCGGTACGCCTTCTTGATGTCATCGGCGGAGGCGGCCTTGTCCACGCCGAGCACGGCGTAGAAGTCCTTCTCGATCCAGTCCTTGGAACTCACCGGTCCACCTCCTCTCGACCCTCGTGGCCCGGCCGTCCCGCCCACCGTTGGGTGGTGGGCGGGACGGCCCGGTCACTGTCTCGCACTATTCCGGATCCGCGACCGCGACCAGCGCGGGGCGCAGCAGCCGCTCACCGAGCTGATAGCCGCGCCGCATGACCTGCACGCAGGTCGGCTCGCTGACGTCGGCCGAGGTCTGGTGCGCGACCGCCTCGTGCCGGGTCGGATCGAACGGGTCGCCCTGCTCGCCGAAGGCGTTCAGGCCGAACTTGCCCAGCGCGGTGGTGAGCTGTTCCGCCACCGTGCCGAACGGCCCGACCAGGTCGCCGTGTTCCCGAGCGCGGTCCAGGTCGTCGAGGATCGGCAACAGCGCCGCCAACACCGAACCCGTCGCCTGCTCCTGCACCAGGCTGCGGTCCCGGTCGACCCGCTTGCGGTAGTTGGCGTACTCCGCCGACACCCGCTGAAGGTCCCTGGTGCGCTCGTCCAGGTCGGCCCGGAGCGCCTCCAGTTCGGCACCGAGCGAGGTGCCCGGGCCGCCGCCGTCAACGGGCTGCGCCGGGGCGTCCACCACCGCCGGACCGGACGGCTCCGGCCCGTCGGTGGAGTTGACCTCGACCTCGATCTCGTCGACCACGACCTCGGCGTCCTCGACGAGGCCCTCGGCCGGCACGCCGGTCTCCGCGTCGGCCGCGGTGCCCTCGGGCTCCGAGGTGTCGATGAGCTTGCGGTTGTTGCGGATGACGACCCCCTCCCCGTCGCCGGTGGTCGGCTCCGTGGTCGCGGAGCCACCCGGCGTCGACCCGGTGTCGTCCGGGTCGGCGGCTCGTGGCTTCTGCGTCATGCGGCTACCTCATCCCCTTCGCGGTGGAAACGTGTCGGAGGCCGACGGTCACTTCTTGCCGTCCTCGTCCACGATCTCCGCGTCGACCACGTCGTCGGCGCCGCCGGCCTGCGCGCCGGTCGCGCCGGCCGCACCGGTGGCACCCGGGCCGGGCTCGCCGCCCGGCTGCTGACCCTGCTCGGCCTGCTGCGAGTAGAGCAGCGAGCCGGCCTGCTGGGAGACCTGCGCCAGCTTCTCGTGCGCGGACTTGATCTTCTCAATGTCCTGACCGCCGAGGGCGCCCCGGAGCTCGCCGAGCGCCTCGTTGAGCTGCTCCCGGTTCTCGGTGGGCAGCTTGTCGCCGCTCTCCGCGAGGAACTTCTCGGTCTGCCACTGGAGTGCCTCGGCCACGTTGCGGGTCTCGGCGTCGTCGCGGCGGCGCTTGTCCTCCTCCGCGTGCTCCTCGGCGTCCCGGCGCATCCGCTCGATGTCGTCCTTCGGCAGCGAGGAGCCGCCGGTGATCGTCATCTTCTGTTCCTTGCCGGTGCCCAGGTCCTTGGCGTGCACGTTGACGATGCCGTTGGCGTCGATGTCGAAGGCGACCTCGATCTGCGGCACGCCGCGCGGCGCCGGCGGGAGGCCGGTCAGCTCGAAGGTGCCGAGCTTCTTGTTGTACGCGGCGATCTCCCGCTCACCCTGGAAGACCTGGATCAGCACCGACGGCTGGTTGTCGTCGGCCGTGGTGAAGACCTCGGAACGCTTGGTCGGGATGGTGGTGTTGCGCTCGATCAGCTTGGTGAAGATGCCGCCCTTGGTCTCGATGCCCAAGCTCAGCGGGGTCACGTCGAGCAGCAGGACGTCCTTGACCTCACCCTTGAGCACACCGGCCTGGAGGGCGGCGCCGACGGCGACGACCTCGTCCGGGTTGACGCCCTTGTTGGGGTCGCGGCCGGTGAGCTGCTTGACCAGGTCGGTCACGGCGGGCATCCGGGTCGAACCGCCGACCAGGATGACGTGCTCGACGTCGGAGATCTTGATCCCGGCGTCCTTGACGGCCTGCTCGAACGGGCCCTTGCAACGGTCCAGCAGGTCCTGCGTCATCCGCTGGAACTCGGCGCGGCTCAGTGTCACGTCGAGGTGCAGCGGGCCGGCCGCGCCGGCGGTGATGTACGGCAGGTTGATGTTGGTGGTGGTGGCGGCGGACAGCTCGATCTTGGCCTTCTCGGCCGCCTCGCGGAGCCGCTGGAGGGCCATCTTGTCCTGGGACAGGTCGATGCCGTGCTCACCACGGAACGTCTTGACCAGGTGATCGATGATCCGCTGGTCCCAGTCGTCGCCACCGAGCTGGTTGTCACCGCTCGTCGACTTGACCTCGACGACGCCCTCGGCCAGCTCCAGCAGCGACACGTCGAAGGTGCCGCCACCGAGGTCGAAGACCAGGACGGTCTGCTCCTTGGAGCCCTTGTCCAGCCCGTACGCCAGGGCGGCGGCGGTCGGCTCGTTGACGATCCGCAGGACGTTGAAGCCGGCGATCTCACCGGCCTCCTTGGTGGCCTGCCGCTGGCTGTCGTTGAAGTAGGCCGGAACGGTGATCACCGCGTCGGTGATCTGCTCACCCAGGTACGCCTCGGCGTCCCGCTTGAGCTTCATCAGGGTCCGGGCCGAGATCTCCTGCGGGGTGTACTTCTTGCCGTCGATGTCGACGGACCAGTTCGTGCCGACCTCGCGCTTGACCGACCGGATCGTCCGGTCCGGGTTGGTCACTGCCTGACGCTTGGCGACCTCACCGACGAGCACCTCGCCGTTGCGGGCGAACGCGACGATCGACGGGGTCGTCCGCGAGCCCTCAGCGTTGGCGATGACGGTGGGCTCACCGCCCTCGAGAACGCTGACGCAGGAGTTCGTCGTGCCGAGGTCGATACCGACCGCACGTGCCATCTTCGCTTCCTCGCTTCGTAAGGTTGTGCAGGTGACGGGCTCTGCCCGCGGCTGCCTGGCGAGCACCGCCCGCAGCGGGCCCCACCACAAGTTGAGTGAACTTGACTCAATACTGCCACGCGTTGGCCAATCGTCAAGTCGAGTTGAGTCAACCCGACGCAACCCCACTCGCAATTACCGTCCGGTTGTCTTCCCTTGCATCGGTCGGGCACGCTTTAGCGGTGACGACGCACGGCGATCCCGCCACCCGTTCCGGCGCGCCTGCCGTCGCCACCCGCACCGGCCCCCCGGACGCCACGGAGGAGCCGTCCGCCACCACCGGGGACGACAGCCTCCCCAGCGCGCTGTCGGGCCTCCGGGAGGCGATCGGTGCTACCCGGTACCCTCTCGCGCTGCCCTCGGCCAGCGCCTCCCGGCACACCGCCACGGCCCTGACCGACCAACTCGACGACTACCTGCTACCCCGGCTCGCCCGACTGGACGCCCCCCTGCTCGTGGTGGTCGGCGGCTCCACCGGAGCGGGCAAGTCGACACTGGTCAACAGCCTGGTGAAGGCCCGGGTCAGCGCCGCTGGCGTACTCCGGCCGACCACCCGGTCTCCGGTGCTGGTCTGCAACCCGTCCGACGCGGCCTGGTTCCGGCAGGGTGACCTGCTGCCCGGGCTGACCCGCACCACCGAACCGAGCGAAGACCCGCGCGCCCTGCACCTGGTCACCGCGCCCGCCCTGCCCGCCGGGCTGGCCTTCCTCGACGCGCCCGACATCGACTCGGTGGTCGACGCCAACCGGGCCCTAGCCACCCAACTGCTGGCCGCCGCCGATCTCTGGCTCTTCGTCACCACCGCCGCCCGGTACGCCGACGCGGTGCCCTGGGAGCTGCTGCGCAGCGCCCGGGCGCGAGGCGCGGTGATCGCCATGGTGCTGGACCGGGTGCCCGCGGAAGCCACCGACGAGATCGCCGCACACCTGGCCGAGATGCTCGCCGAACAGGACCTCGGCCAGGCGCCGCTGTTCGTGCTGCCGGAGACCTGGGTCGACGGCCAGGGGCTGCTGCCCGAAGCGGTGACGGCGTCACTGGCCGACTGGTTCGCCCGGCTGGCCGCCGACGCGGACGCCCGGGCGGCGGTGGTCCGCCAGACGTTGGACGGCGCACTGGCCGCGCTGCACCCCGCCGTCGAGGAGTTGGCCGACGCCGCCGACGAGCAGGTCGCCGCCGCCGACGCGCTGGACGAACGGGTCCGGGCCGCGTACCGGGGTGCCGAGCGCACCGCCGAACAGGGGCTCCAGGACGGTCGGCTGCTCCGGGGGGAGGTGCTCGCCCGCTGGCAGGAGTTCGTCGGCACCGGCGAGCTGTTCCGCACCCTCGAAGCACGGATCGGCCGCCTACGGGACCGGGTCGTCGCCGCTGTCACCGGGCGGCCGGCCCCCGCCACCGAACTTCGCAACGCCATCGAGTCGCAGCTGGTGACACTGCTGCGCGGGGTGGCCTCGGAGGCGGCCGAGTCCGCGTACACCGGGTGGAAGGCGCACCCGGCCGGTGCCGGGCTGCTCGACCCCGCGCTGGCCCACCCGAGCGACGACCTGCCGGAACGCGCCGAACGGATGGTCCGGGACTGGCAGCGCGGGGTGTTGGAGCTGGTCCGGGTCGAGGGCGGCGACAAACGGTTCGTGGCCCGCACCGCCGCGTACGCGGTCAACGCCACCGGGCTGGCCGTGATGATCGCCGTCTTCGCCTCCACCGCGTTCATCCCCACCGGGTTGGAGGTGGCAACCGGGGCCGGCACCACTGTCGCCGCGCAGGCCGTACTCCAGGCGATCTTCGGCGACCAGGCTGTGCGTACCCTCGCCGCCAAGGCCCGCACCGACCTGCTGGGCCGGGTGCGGACGCTGCTCGACGCGGAGGCCGACCGCTTCCTGAGCCGCACCGCGGACGCCCGCCCCGCCGCGGACGTCGGCGACGGCCTACGCCGGGCCGCCGGGCGGGTCGAACTGGCCCGACACCGCAGCGGCCTGTCCGCCGGTGGCGACAGCCGGCCGGACGGCGACGAGGAGGGTGACCGGTGACGAACATCACCGGCCGGATCCGCGAGGCGTTCCGCGGAGACCAACGGGTCGACGCCGACGCGCTGATCGCCCGGCTGGACGCGGTACGCCGGTTCCTGGCCGCGGTGGACGGCCTGCTGCCGGACGCCGAGCTGGTGCCGGCGCACACGGTGGTCGAGCGGGCCGGCACCCGGCTCGCACTGTCCCGGGACCACACGGTGGTCGCTCTGGCCGGCGCGACCGGCAGCGGCAAGTCCAGCCTGTTCAACGCGTTGGCCCGGTTGGAACTGTCGCCGGTCGGGGTCCGCCGTCCCACCACCGGCGTCACCCACGCCTGCGTGTGGGGGCCGTTGGAGGGCGCGAACCGTCTGCTCGACTGGACCGGCGTGCTGCCCCGACACCGCTTCGTCCGGGAGAGCGCCCTGGACGCGGACGACGAGTCGGCGTTGCACGGGCTGATCCTGCTCGACCTGCCCGACTTCGACTCGGTGCAGCGGTCCCATCGGCTGGAGGTGGACCGGCTCCTCGGCCTGGTCGACCAGGTGGTCTGGGTGGTCGACCCGCAGAAGTACGCCGACCGGGTCATCCACGACAACTACCTGCGCGAGTTCCACCGGCACCGCGACGTCACGCTGGTCGTGCTCAACCAGGCCGATCGGCTCCCCCCGGCCGAGTTGCCCCGGGTCATGGACGACCTGCGCCGACTGCTCGACACGGACGGGCTGACCGGGGTGCCCCTGCTGGCCACCACCGCCATCGACCCGGCCGGAATGGTCGGGCTGCGCGACGCGTTGGAGCGGACCGTCGCCGAGCGGCAGGCCTCGCTACGGCGGCTGGCCGGTGACGTCGACACCGTCGTCGTCGGTCTGGACGCACTGGTCGGCTCGGCCCGGCCCGCCGGCGGCCCGGACGACGGGGCTGTCGCCGGGTTGAACCGGGCGTTGGCCGACGCTGCCGGCGTGCCGGCGGTGAGCGAGGCGGTCGAGCGGGCGTACCGGCATCGGGCCGGCGCCACCACAGGCTGGCCGGTGGTCCGGGGCTGGCGGCGGTTGCGGCCCGACCCGCTGCGTCGGCTGCACCTACCCGGCCCGGTCGGCGCGGACGCCGACCCGGCGGAGAGCCTGGTGGCGGCGACCTCGGTGCCCGACCCGACGGTCGCGCAGCGCTCCGCCCTGGGCCTCGCGATCCGCGCGGTGGCCGACCGGGCGGCCGGCGACCTGCCCGCCGCCTGGCCGACGGCGGTGACCGCCGCGGCCCGGTCCCGCCTCGACGACATGCCGGACGCGTTGGACCGGGCGATCGCCGGCACCGACCTCGGCCTGGACCGTCAGCCGGTGTGGTGGCGGGTCGTCGGCGGTGTGCAGTGGTTGGTGACCCTGGCCGCCGCGGTCGGTCTGGGCTGGCTGGTGCTCGGCTACGCGCTACGGATACTCGGTCTGCCCGCGTTGGACGACCCGATGGTCGGGCAGGTGCCACTGCCGACGCTGCTGCTGCTCGGCGGGCTGCTGGCCGGGCTGCTGGTGGCCGCGCTGACCCGACCGGTGATCCGCTGGGCCGCCCGGCGCGCGCGGGCCCGTGCCCGGCAACGGCTGACGGTCCGGGTCGCCGAGGTGGGCGAGGAGTACGTGCTCGCGCCGGTGCGAATCGTGCTCGCCTCCTACGCGCAGGCACGCGACGCGCTGCGGGACGCGGCCCGCCGCTGACATCCGACGCGACTCGCTACCGCTCTGCGTACGCCCTGGGCGGCGTAGGGTCGAAGCATGGCCACGCCTCAGACCCCCTACGACGCGGTGCTGCACGCCGCACGCGACGTGACCAAGCTGGAGTCCGCCCTCGACGCCGAGATGCTCGGCAGCGCGCTGCTGGGCAGTGTCTACGCCATCGCGGAGACCGACCGCGACACCGCCGTACGGGAGTTCGTCACCGGGTTTCTCGCCGCCACCGCCCGCCGCCGGGTCGCGTCGGCGACCACCATCCGCCAGATCTTCGCCAGGCTCGTTCCGGACGCCGAGGGCACCGAGCGGGTACGCCCGGGCAGCCAGGCGCCCAGCTGGACCGGTCAGCTCGGCCGGGTGCACCTCACCGGCTCCTGGGCGTACGGCGACGTCTACGGCGACCAGACCTCCTACCTCGCCACCTTCGCCTACGACGACGCGTCCGGCGGCTCCGAGCACGCGCTGGTGGCCCTCGTGGACCACAACATCGGGATCACCAAGGACATCTTCGTCGGCGGGCCGGCCGAGCGGATCCTGGACCAGGTCCGGCAAATGTGCGCGGACGACGAGCTGACCTGGTTCCGTACCGAGAACCCAGCCCGGCTCCGCGGTGAGGTGGCCCGCCACCTCGCGGTGACCGACGAGCTGAGCGAGTTGCCCGGCGAGGGTTCGCTCGCCACCGACCGGGCGCTCGTCGGCGCCCGGCTGGCGATGCTGCCCACCGCGACCGAGCCGACCGGTCCGGCGGAGGTCGAGCCACTCTCCGCCGCCGAACGCACCGACCTGGTCCGGCGGTTCCTCGCCGCGCCGGAGGCCACCCGTTTCGGTCTGGACTCCGTCGACGGCCCGGAGTTGGCCTCGCTGCACTTCTGCCTGAGCCTGCTGCTGGACCACTCGGCCACCTTCCCGGACGCCGACCCGATGCGTTGGAGCCCAGCGGTGTCCGGGCTCTTCCTGCTGGACTGGGTGCACCGTCGGGCCGTGCTCGACATGGACGACGCGGCGATGCTGCCCCGGGTGCTGCGGGCGTGGGCGCGGTACGCGTCCCGCCAGCGCGGCCTGCCCGAGGCGGCGACGACCCGCACCGACGAGGCGATCGAGGAGATGGTGCCGGAGTTCGCGCGCCTCTACTCGACGGGTGAGCGGCGCAGCGCCGCCACCGCCGCCGTGGCCCAACTGATGGCCGACGGGGTGGACCCGGACGACCCGGCCGCGCTGGACGCGTGGATCGAGGCGAACCGACACCGCCTCGCCGACGACGGCGCCTGACGGCATCCGAGGCGGGCGGTGCGATGCCGCCCGCCTCGACCAGGCCCGGCGTTCCGCGCCCGGCCCGGCGTTCGGCCCAGGCCGGTCCGGCGGCCAGACCCGTTCAGCGCAGCGGGCCGAAGACCGCTGCGGCGATCAGTGCGCCGAGTACGCCGCCGGCGAGCACCTGCGGCACCGTGTGGTCACCCAACCGCACCCGGGACCAGCCGACCAACGCCAACAGCGGGGCGGCGACGACCACGCGCGTCCCGAAGCTCAGCGTCAGGATGACCAGGGTGCCGGCGGCCACCGCCGAGTGGATCGACATCTTCCACCAGTGGCTGACCGACACGGCTATCACCAGGCCGACCAGCCCGGCCAGGGCCAGCGCCAGCACCGGGCGGGGTGCGTCGAGCACGGCGAGCAGGGCGAGCCCTCCCGCGACTGAGCCGAGGCCCACCAGCAACGGAGCCCTGCGCTGCTCCCGCCGGCCGATGTGATGGTCAGTGAGCCGGCCGCGGCGTACCCCGCCGACGATGTAGGCGAACGGGATGCCGGTGACGAAGAACGTGGCGAGCAGCCCCCAGACGAGACCCTGACCGGGGCGGCTCGCGCTGTGCCAGCTCACCGTGAGGATGAGCAACGACACGAGCACTGCCGGTGCGGTCACCTCGGTGACCAGCCGGGCGACCCGCTGCCCCGGGCCGGGTCGGGCGGTCACCGGGCGGAGTTCCGCACCGCCGCCCACGCCACCCCCTCCGGTACGCGCCTACCGTCGAACGCCCCGGCACCGGATGGGCCGCGGCTGTTCGTCACCGTACCGCCGGGGGCACCGCGGAGTGTGTCGGTCGGGCCAGCGGCACCGGGCGGATCGTGGGAGCAGCGGAAGCGGTCGGCTACGACGGAACTGCCGGGCCGGGCCGGCTGGCCGGTGCGGCGGTGGTCGCGGGCGTGGTGGACGGCGGCGCGGGCGTGGTGGACGGCGGCGCGGGCGTGGTGGACGGCGGCGTGGACGGCACGGACCGGGTGCTGGTTGGTGCTGCGGTGGCGGTCGGGGGGTCGGTCGGCGTGGAGGTCGGACCCGCCGTGGGGTTCGGGTGGAGGGTCGTTGTCGGCTCGGACGTGGGCGTCGGATCCCCCGTCAGGGTCGGGGTCGGATCAGGCCCGGTGGAGCCGGTCGGATCCGGGTCCGGCGAATCCGTCGGGTCCGGATCCGACGAACCGGTGGGGTCCGGGTCGGTCGGATCCGGGTCTGGTGACCCCGTCGTGCCCGGGTCGGTCGGATCCGGGTCTGGTGAACCGGTCGGGCCCGGGTCGGTCGGTGAAGCGGTCGGTGGCGGCGGAACGACGGGCGGTGGCGCGGCCGGCGAGGTGCCCCGGGTGGGCTTCGGTGCCGGCGACCGGGTCGTCTCACGCAGTGCGGGGCCCCGCTCGGCAGTGGCCGGTTCCTCCGGGGAACGGCGGGGAGCGGCGGGCAGCCAACCGCTGGGCGGAACGACGCTGGGTGTGCCGGGCGGTGGGAGCCCCGGCTGGCTGGTCATCGGCAGCGGGATCAGCACCGGCCCGACCGACGGGGTCGGGATGAAGGGGGTGCTGCTGTCCGGCAGCGCGGTGCTGCCCGGGGTGGCCGAGCCGGCGCTGATCGCGGCGAGGATCGGCATCGACGCGGTCCCGGCCAGCAGGGCGACGGTGAGCAGGTAACCCCGGGTGGGGCCGCCGCTGCCGGGGGCACGGTGCGCGCCGACCACCCGGCGGTAACCGCCTGTGGACCGGTGCCGGCCGAGCGCCGGTGTGCCGGGACCGTCACCTGGCTCGTGCACCGCACACCCCTTGTCGTAGCCGTCGGCCGAGATGGAGAGACGCCCCGTCAAAGCTGGCAAATAACCTGATAGGCGCGATCCTGCGGGAATCAGCCTTCCGCAGTTACCCTGCGTCAGCCAACCTCCACCGCGTGTCGACACGCGGACCTGACCGAACGGTGACGAATCGTCGCCGGATCGCCCTGGAAACGCAGCCCGGCATGATGACGACAAACGATGGCAAAGGGTGGCCGGTCGGGATGCGAGGCAGGCGTACTGTGGGCGCGCTCACCTGCTCTGCGAATATGGAGCACGACGGCAACGCAGCCGTGACCTCCGCGCACCCTCGCGGCAGGCGCGGTTGAGCGCCGGCACTCCCGATCCGGGTTCGGCCAGAACCCGGTTCACGCCGTGCGGCAACCCCCACCGGGGCTAGGCGCGGCCGCCAGGAACCGGTCCGGCAGCAGCCGGGCAGGCGCACGAGTTGCGCGGCCGGGTGATCCCCCGGTGCCGACGCAGACACGACAGGGAGAGACCGATGGCAAAGGGCGACCCCGGGGGCACCACCCGCAGCAGGCGGCCTGCACCCCGCTCCAAGAAGGGCGCGGCCGGCAATCCGGAGCTGGTGCAGCTGCTCACCCCGGACGGTGAGCGCATCGACAGCGCCACCGGCCCGGACGGCACCGAGTACCGCGTGGACTTCACCGACGAGGAATACCGCGGGCTCTACCGCGATCTGGTGATGGTCCGCAAGCTGGACGCCGAGGCGACCGCCCTCCAGCGCCAGGGCGAGCTGGGCCTCTGGGCCAGCCTGCTCGGCCAGGAGGCCGCCCAGGTCGGCTCCGGGCGGGCGCTGCGATCGCAGGACATGGCCTTCCCGACCTACCGGGAGCACGGCGTCCTCTACTGCCGGGGCATCGACCCGATCATGCCGCTCGGCCTGTTCCGCGGTGTCGACCAGGGTGGCTGGGACCCGAACGAGTTCAAGTTCAACATGTACACGATCGTCATCGGTGCGCAGACCCTGCACGCCACCGGTTACGCCATGGGCATCACCATGGACGGCAAGATCGGCAACGACGACGGCGAGGCCGCGATCGCCTACTTCGGCGACGGGGCTACCAGCCAGGGCGACGTGAACGAGGCGTTCGTCTGGGCCAGCGTCTTCAACGCGCCGCTGGTCTTCTTCTGCCAGAACAACCAGTACGCGATCTCCGAGCCGCTGGAACGGCAGACCCGGGTCCCGCTCTACCAGCGGGCCGCCGGCTTCGGTTTTCCCGGCGTACGGGTGGACGGCAACGACGTGCTGGCCTCCTACGCGGTGACCCGCACGGCGCTGGACAACGCCCGGCACGGGCAGGGCCCGAGCCTGATCGAGGCGTACACCTACCGGATGGGCGCGCACACCACCTCCGACGACCCGACCCGCTACCGGATCGCCAGCGAGGTCGAGTCGTGGCAGGCCAAGGACCCGATCACCCGGGTCAAGGCCTTCCTGGAGAAGCAGCAGATTGCCGACGCGGCCTTCTTCGCCGAGGTCGACGAGCAGGCCCGCCGCGAGTCGGTGCACCTGCGCGAGCGGGTGCTCAACATGCCCAACCCGGAGCCGGTGACGATGTTCGACCACGTCTACCCCAACGGCTCTCCGCTGCTCGACGAGCAGCGCGCGACGTTCAACCGCTACATGGAGTCGTTCGAGGGGAGCGCCCACTGATGGCCACGGAGACGCTCACCATCGGCAAGGCCCTCAACACCGGCCTGCGCCGCGCCCTGGAGACCGACCCCAAGGTCATCATCATGGGCGAGGACGTCGGCAAGCTCGGCGGCGTCTTCCGGATCACCGACGGGCTCCAGAAGGACTTCGGCGACCAGCGGGTGATCGACACCCCGCTGGCCGAGTCCGGCATCATCGGCACGGCGGTCGGTTTGGCCATCCGCGGCTACCGGCCGGTCTGCGAGATCCAGTTCGACGGTTTCGTCTACCCCGCGTACGACCAGATCGTGTCGCAGGTGGCGAAGATGCACTACCGCTCGGGCGGCAAGCTCAGCATCCCCATGGTGATCCGGATTCCGTTCGGCGGTGGCATCGGCGCCGTCGAACACCACTCCGAGTCGCCGGAGGCGTACTTCGCGCACACCGCCGGTCTGAAGGTCGTGACCTGCTCCAACCCGCAGGACGCGTACGTGATGATCCAGCAGGCCATCGCCTCGGACGACCCGATCGTCTTCCTGGAGCCCAAGCGGCGCTACTGGGAGAAGGGTCAGGTCGACCTGGACGCGCCGCTGTCCGAGGCGTACCCCCTGCACTCGGCCCGGGTCGTGCGGCCCGGCACCGACGTAACGGTGCTGGCCTACGGGCCGATGGTGCGGACCTGCCTGGAGGCGGCGACCGCCGCCGCCGAGGACGGTCGGGAGTTGGAGGTCATCGACCTGCGTTCGCTCTCCCCGCTGGACCTGAGCGCCGCGTACGAGTCGGTGAAGCGCACCGGCCGCGCGGTCGTGGTGCACGAGGCGCCGTCGAACATCGGTCTCGGGGCCGAGTTGGCCGCCCGGATCACCGAGGAGTGCTTCTACTCCCTGGAGTCGCCGGTGCTGCGGGTGACCGGCTTCGACACCCCCTACCCGGCCGCCCGGGTGGAGGAGGAGTACCTGCCCGACCTCGACCGGGTGCTCGACGCCGTCGACCGCACCTTCGGCTGGTGAGCGGCATGTCCCGGATCAAGACGTTCAACCTGCCTGACCTGGGCGAAGGGCTGACCGAGGGTGAGATCCTGACCTGGCTGGTCAAGGTCGGCGACACCATCGAGCTGAACCAGCCGATCGTCGAGGTGGAGACGGCGAAGGCGGCCGTGGAGATCCCGGCGAAGTGGGCCGGGCAGGTGCAGGCGATCCACCACCCGGAGGGCACCACCGTGGAGGTGGGTGCGCCGATCATCGCGATCGACACCGACCCGGGTGCCGGTCCGCTGGACGCCCCGTCGACCACGGCCACCCCGAGCGGTGACCTGCCCACCCCGTCGGCGGCTTCGCTGGCGGCGGTGGAGGTGGCACCGGCCGAGGGCATGGTGGAGCCCGGCCTGATCGGCGGTGCGGCCCCGGGTGGGCGGACCGCGGTGCTGGTCGGCTACGGCCCGCGTACCACGAGCGCGAAGCGTCGCCCCCGCAAGGGCGGCGTCCCGGCGCAGGCCGCCGCGTCCGTGCCGCCCCCCGCACCGCCCGCTGCGGCCGATCATGGAGTTGTGGCGGGTAACACGACCACTCCAACCCCGACAAATCCGGCACCAGTAGTCCGTGATCGACCCAGTGCGGCAACGGGTGGTCTGGTGCTTGCCAAGCCGCCGGTGCGCAAGCTCGCCAAGGATCTCGGGGTCGATCTCGCGACGTTGACCGGTTCGGGTCCGCTGGGCTCGATCACCCGGGAGGACGTGCAGCAGGCGGCGAACGGCGCCACGGTGGTGGCCGAGCCGATCACGGCGACGGCGACGAGCGCCGCGAGCTTCGGCGCGGACCGCGAGCAGCGCATCCCGGTCAAGGGGGTACGCAAGCTCACCGCCGAGAACATGTCGCGCTCGGCGTTCACCGCTCCGCACGTGACGGAGTTCCTGACCGTCGACGTGACCCGGGCGATGAAGGCTCTGGAGCGGTTGCGCAACCGACGGGAGTGGCGTGACGTACGGGTCTCGCCGCTGCTGCTGGTGGCGAAGGCGGTGCTGCTGGCGGTGAAGCGTCACCCGATGGTCAACTCGACCTGGGCCGGCGACGAGATCGTGGTCAAGGAGTACGTGAACCTCGGCATCGCGGCGGCCACCGAGCGTGGCCTGATCGTGCCGAACGTCAAGGACGCCGGCCGACTCTCGCTGCGGGAGTTGGCGGACTCGCTGACCGACCTGGTGCAGACGGCCAAGTCCGGCCGCACCTCGCCGGCGGACATGTCCGGTGGCACGTTGACCATCACGAACGTCGGGGTGTTCGGGGTGGACACCGGCACGCCGATCCTGCCGCCGGGCGAGTCCGCGATCCTGGCCTTCGGCGCGGTGCGGGAGATGCCCTGGGTGCACAAGGGCAAGGTCAAGGTGCGTCAGGTGACCACGCTGGGGCTGAGCTTCGACCACCGGATCATCGACGGTGAGCTGGGCTCGAAGTTCCTGCGCGACGTCGGCGACTTCCTCGCCGATCCGGAGGCGGCGCTGCTCGCCTGGACCTGATCGTTCGTAGGGCCAGTCACGGCCGGTGTGCCACGGGTTAACGCCCGGCACACCGGCCGTGTCGTTTGGGCGACGGAACCGTCGGCCAAGGTGCCTGTTGACCTTTGATTGTTAGGCGGGTGTCCCAGCTCACCTAATAATCGATGGAATTTTACCGGCTCTTGCTGTTGAATAGATGCATCAGGGGCTGACAACCGAATAGCTAGGGGGACCCACCAATGAGCATGATCGAGCGAATCCGCAACCACCGCGACGCCAACCGCCGCGCCCGTGCCATCGAGCACGCGCTGCGCTCGGCGAACTCGCCGGCGGTCCGCGAGGAGATCCT
The DNA here is from genome assembly GCF_027460215.1 of Micromonospora sp. WMMC250. Classification (NCBI taxonomy): domain Bacteria; kingdom Bacillati; phylum Actinomycetota; class Actinomycetes; order Micromonosporales; family Micromonosporaceae; genus Micromonospora; species Micromonospora sp. WMMC250. The sequence continues at coordinate 4,883,574 of NZ_JAPZBJ010000002.1, forward strand.
CGTCATCGCCCAGCGTCACATGAGCTGACGCTCCACGACATTCCGCACCTCCTCCAGATCGATGGCCCACCCGGCCCACCGGGTGGGCCATCGGCGTTTCCCGGCACGCACCACCGGGATTCCGCCCTGCCGCAGCGCCCGGTACGGTGGGCTTCGGTCGCCGCCCGCCGACCCGGCAGAGGCCGAGCTGACAGAAGCTGCTCGACACCGACCGGCCACGCGCAGTGACGACCAGTGCTCCTTGGACGCGCCGTGCCGCTACCCGATACCGTGCGGGGAGCCGGCACAGCGGTACGCCGGTGACGCCGGCAGCCATGCCGAGGAGACCGATCGGCACCGGCGAGCCGACATGTGATGGAGGAGGCGCACCCATGACGTCCGAGGGCCCGCACCGTCCCGGCCAAGAGCCGGACGAGGTGTCACCGGGCGCCGGCGGACCGGCGCCGTACGGCGACCGCCCGGCGCAGCCGGACAACGGCCAGAACGCCGCCGGCCCCGACCTGGGCTGGGCGCCCCCGCCGCCGGCGCGGCCCAACCCGTCGACGCCGGCCTGGGCGACCCAGGCTGAGCAGCCGCCCGCCCCCGCCTGGGGTGCTGCCCCGCAGCCCAACGACCCGGCGCAGCCCGCCTGGGCCGCAGGCGGTGGCACGAGCGAGCCGCCGCAGCAGCAGCCCGCCGGCTGGCCCGGCAGCGACGGCGCACCGGCCCCGGCCCAGCCCGGCACGTGGGGGGCCGCGCAGCAGCAGGGTTGGACGCCGGCCGAGCAGACGTCGCCAGCACCCAACTGGACCCCGGGCGCCGCCGAGCAGCCCGAGTGGGTGCAGGCCCAGCCGGCCGCGAGGGGTGCCGCGCAGGTGCCTCCGGCCACCGCCGCCTGGCCCGCCCAGGAAGACCCGGCCCAGTCCGGCGGCTGGGGCAACGCCGCGCAGGCCAACCCGCCCGCTGGTGACTGGCGCGGTGCCGAGTCGCAGCAGCCCGAGCCGCCGCAGGCCGGCGGTTGGTCCGGCGGCGGCCAGCAGGACGACGCGCCCGGCAACGGCGGCTGGTCCGCCGGCACCGCTGCGCGTGACGACCAGCCGGTGTGGACGCCGGCCGAGCAGTCACCGCCGACCTGGGGCCAGCCCGCCGAGCCGCAGGAACAGTCCGCCCCCGCCTGGGGGCAGGCAGCCCCGGCGAACGCCGCCCGTGGAGCAGCTCAGGTGCCGGCACCGAGCCGGCCCGGCCAGGACGACCCGGCGCAGTCCGGCGGGTGGGCCGCACAACAGCAGGCGCAACCAGCAGCCTGGAACGACGGCGGTGACGCAGGCCAGAACCAGCCCGCGCAACCCGCCGCCTGGCAGGGCGCCGAGGGCCGTCCGCAGCAGCCCGACTGGGTGCTGGCACCCCAGGACCAGCCGACCGAGCGTCCGGAGCCGTCGGGGTGGTCCCCGCCGGAGCAGAGCGGTCTGCCCGCTCGGGCCAGCGCCAGCGTGCCCGGCAACGACGGCGCGCCCGGCTGGCCTGCCAACCCGAACAACGCGGCACCGAACACTCCCGCCGTGCCGCAGGCCGAACCGTGGGCACCCGGTGAGGTGTGGGGTCGCGCCGAGGCGGAAGCTTCCGCCCAGTCCCGTGGTGGCTGGGAAGCCGACCGCGCCGACGAGGCGCCCGCCTACCAGCCCGGGCCCGCACCGGGCATCTCGCCGGCGAACGCGGTGCCGCTGCCCCCACAGGAGCAGCGGGTGCCGGGCGCCAGCCTGGCCGCGATCCCGCCGGCCGACTACGCGCCACCGCAGGCCCAGTTCGCCCCGATCCCCGAGCAGCCCGCGTACGCCGAGCGGGAGGCGTCGGACGCCGCCGCACAGTACGAGGCGGAGCCGGCCGGTTGGGGTCGCGCCGAGGACGCTCCCGCGAGCGGCGCGGTGGTGCCCGCCCCGCGTACCTCTCCGGAGTCCGGCGCGGGTCGTGCTGTCGTACCAGCCTCGGAGGCCGAGTCGGCCGCCGGCGTCGCCCGGGCCACGGCGAGCGCCTCGGTGCCGCTGGCCAGCCGGGTGATGCCCCCGACCGACCAGGCCGCCCGACCGGCCAGCACGGCCTCGCCGCAACCTCGGGTGTACGGGCGCCCGGCTCGACCCGAGCCGGAGAACGAGCCGGAGCCGGAGTCGTTCCAGGCCGACCCGGGAGCCGAGCGCCAGGCCGCACCCGATTGGCAGCACGATTCGCAACGGCCGGTAGCGCCCGAGTGGCAGCAGAACGAATCGCAACGGCCGGTCGTGCCGGAGTGGCAGCAGAACGAATCGCAACGCCCGGTCGTGCCCGAGTGGCAGGACGACTCGCAGCGGCAGGGCGTCCCCGGCTGGGGTGGCGAGCCCGCAGCCGACCCGCGCTTCGACGACCGGCAGCCCGCACCCAACGCGTTCGGTGAGGCACCGCCGGCGTTCCCGCCGGGCGTGCCGTCCTTCGTCGACACGCCCGGCAACAACAGGCCGGTGAACGGCAACCGGCCGCACGCCGGTGCGGAACGGCCGGCCGACCAGTTCGGCGGCCCCGGGTCGCCGGCCGCCGGCACCGCCGCGGTCAACGGCACCGCCGCCTTCGCCGGGCCGGACTTCGGTGGACCGGGCTCCGGTGGGCCGGACTTCGGTGGGCCGGGCTCCGGTGGCTTCGGTGGGCAGGGCATCGGTGCCGGCCCGGCAACCGAGCCGGTGCCGGGCGGTAACTTCCCGCCGTCGTTCCCGCCCGCGCAGCAGCCCCCGTCGTCCTGGGGTCAGGACGCCGGTCAGGCGGACCAGGGCCGGTTCGACGCGTTCAAGCCGGACGCCGACGCGCCGAAGGTGGAACCGCCGGCGCCGAAGGTACGCAACGGTCGGGTGCTGGCCGCGGTCCTGATCGCCGCGGTCCTGATCCTGGCGGTGCCGCTCGGCCTGCTGATGCTGCTCGGCAAGTTCGGGGGTGACGACACCCCGGCCTTCGACCCGGCGGTCGGCACCTGTGTCAAGCAGTCTGGTCAGGGTGGCGCTTCGGCGGCCGACTGCGGCGAGGCGGACGCTTTCACGATCGTGTCGAAGGTGGACGCGAAGGAGAAGTGCACCGACACGACGCAGCCGCACGTGGTGCTGCCGGGCGACGGCACCAACCGGGTGCTCTGCCTCAAGCCGGCCGCGAAGTAACTCCACCGACGGCGGGGGCACGGGCGACCGTACCCCCGCCGTCGTCGTACCCGGTGGAGACCAGCCCTTGATCGTTGGCAGCCGGGCCACTCGACACGCTGAGCGCCGCACTGCCGAGCTGCCACCGATCGCCGCTGTCAGGCGTCTCGACGCCTGCTGTCGTCCGGGTCACGGCGATCGGGCCTGCGGGCCGTGGCAGGCTGAGGGCATGGCAACGACAGCGCGTGTACGGGCGCCCGAACTGCGGGGCCGGCAGTGGCTCAACACCGGCGGCCGGAATCTGACCTTGCAGGACCTTCGCGGCAAGATCGTGATCGCGGACTTCTGGACGTTCTGCTGCATCAACTGCCTGCACGTCCTCGACGAGTTGCGCCCGCTGGAGGAGAAGTACGGTGACGTGCTCGTCGTGATCGGCGTGCACTCGCCGAAGTTCGAGCACGAGAAGGACCCGGACGCGCTCGCCGCCGCCGTCGAGCGGTACGGGGTGCACCACCCCGTGCTCGACGATCCCGAGATGGACATGTGGCAGCAGTACGCCGCCCGGGCCTGGCCGACGCTGTCGGTGATCGACCCCGAGGGGTACGTCGTGGCCACCATGGCGGGCGAGGGGCACGCCGAAGGGCTCGCCCGGTTGATCGACGAGCTGATCGCCACCCACGAGACCAAGGGCACCCTGCACCGGGGCGACGGGCCGTACGTTCCCCCGCCGGCACCGGAGACCGCGCTGCGCTTCCCGGGCAAGGCCGTGCAGTTGCCGAACGGCAATCTGCTGGTGTCCGACTCGGCCCGGCACTCCCTGGTCGAGGTGGCACCGGACGGCGAGACGCCGGTGCGTCGGATCGGCTCGGGTGAGCGGGGCCGCGCCGACGGGCCGGCTGCGGCGGCGACGTTCTCCGAGCCGCAGGGGGTGTGCCTGCTGCCCACTCATGTCGCCGAGGTCGCCGGCTACGACCTGGTGGTGGCCGACACCGTCAACCACCTGCTGCGCGGCGTACGGCTGGAGTCCGGCGAGGTCGTGACAGTGGCCGGCAGCGGCCGGCAGTGGCGTGCCGAGGTCGACGACCACGCCCACGACGCGCTCGCCGTGGATCTCTCGTCTCCGTGGGATCTGGCCTGGTACGACGACAAGCTGATCATCGCGATGGCCGGCATCCACCAGCTCTGGTGGTTCGACCCGATCAAGCGGACCGCCGGCATGTACGCGGGTACCACCGTCGAGGCGCTGCGCGACGGCCCGCTGGCCGAGGCGTGGATGGCGCAGCCGTCCGGGCTCTCCGCCTCCGCCGACGGCACCCGGCTCTGGATCGCCGACAGTGAGACCAGCGCGGTCCGTTACATCGAGAACGGGGTGCTGGGCACTGCCGTCGGGCAGGGTCTGTTCGACTTCGGACACGTGGACGGGCCGGCGGAGTCGGCGCTGCTCCAGCACCCGTTGGGTGTGTGCGCGTTGCCGGACGGTTCGGTGCTGATCGCTGACACGTACAACGGGGCGGTGCGCCGCTTCGACCCGGACAGCAACCAGGTCTCCACTGTCGCCGACGGGTTGGCGGAACCCAGCGATCTGGTGCTCACCCCGGCCGGTGAGGTGCTGGTGGTGGAGTCCGCCGCGCACCGGTTGACGCGGCTCGCTCCGGGTGCCCTGTCGGCGGCGGGCGCCAGCACGGTGGACGGGCCCCGGCACCGCACCGAGCGCAAGCCGACCGACGTCTCGGCCGGTGAGGTCACCCTGGACATCGTCTTCACCCCGGCGCCGGGGCAGAAGCTGGACGAAACGTACGGGCCGTCGACCCGGTTGGTGGTGTCCGCGTCGCCGCCGGAACTGCTGGTGGAGGGTGCCGGCACGGGCACCGAGCTGTCCCGTCGACTGGTGCTGAACGGCGAGGTCACCGCCGGGGTGTTGCAGGTGACCGCCCAGGCGGCCACCTGTGATGCGGACGTCGAACACGCGGCGTGCCACCTGACCCGGCAGGACTGGGGCGTACCGGTCCGGGTGGTCGACGGCGCGGTGACCCGGCTTCCGTTGGTGCTGCGCGGCCTGGACGCCTGACGCGTGTGGAGGGGCCCGGTCGGGCCCCTCCGTTCACGCGAACGGCGCCAGGGACACGCCGGCGTCGATCAGGGTGGCGCGGACCAGTTCGGCGGCGGAGACGGCGCCCGGGGTGTCGCCGTGTACGCAGATCGAGTCGACCGAGCAGGGGATGACGGTGCCGTCCACCGCCACCACGACCCGTTCGACGGCCATCCGTACCGCCCGTTCGGCCACCTGCTCCGGGTCGCTGATCACAGCGCCGGGGGTGCCTCGGGGCACCAACGCCCCGTTGGGCAGGTACGCGCGGTCGGCGAAGGCCTCGGCGACGACCGGCAGGCCCGCGCCGACGGCGAGCTGGGCCAGCGTCGAGCCGGGTAGGCAGAGGACGGGCAACTCGGGGTCGTAGCCGGTGACCGCGGCGACGACCGCCGCCGCCTGGGATTCATCGGTGCTGGTCGCGTGGTAGAGCGCACCGTGCGGCTTGAGGTAGCGGACCCGGGTGCCGAACAACCGGCAGAACGCGTTGAGCGCACCGAGCTGGTAGGTCACCTCGTCGCGTAGCTCCGCGAAGTCGTACGCGATGTGTCGCCGACCGAAGCCGGCCAGGTCCCGGTAGCCGACCTGTGCGCCCACCGCGACCCCACGCCGCGCGGCGCCCTCGCAGACCCGCCGCATCGTGGACGGGTCGCCGCCGTGGAAGCCGCAGGCGACGTTGGCGGAGGTGACGAGGCTGAGCAGCGCCTCGTCGTCGCCGAGTCGCCAGATGCCGAATCCCTCGCCGAGGTCAGCGTTGAGGTCCATGGAATCTGACGGTAGTCCCTGGCCGGGCCTGCGCGAGCGGGGTCACGTCGGTGACCACCCCGACGACTGGGTATCCGCCGGTGGTCGGGTGGTCCGCCAGGAAGATCAGCGGTTGTCCGTCAGCCGGCACCTGCACCGCGCCGAGCACGATGCCCTCGCTGGGTAGTTCGCCAGCGACCGCGCGGGGCAGGGGCGCGCCGGCGAGTCGCGCGCCGACCCGGTTGCTCACCGGGCTGAGGGTGTACGCGGTGCCGAACAGCCGGTCGAGCGCGGTCGACGTGAACCAGTCGTCGCGCGGGCCGAGGCGCAGTGTCAACCGCAGCTCGGGCGGCGGTGTCGGGCACACGGTCAGGTCCACCGGGGCCGGTGCGCCGAGCGGCTGGCCGAGCGGCAGCCGGTCGCCGTCGCGTAGCGGGGGCGGGCCGAGCCCGGAGAGGGTGTCGGTGGCTCGACTGCCGAGCACAGGCGACACGTCGATACCCCCCGCTACCGCCAGCCAGCTCCGTACGCCCTGTCGGGCGGGGCCGATCCGCAGCACCGTTCCGGCCGGCACTGTGAGCGGGCGTCCGGGGTCGGCGGGTCGAGCACCCGCCTGGACCGCCACCTCGGCACCGGTGAGCGCGACAGTGGTGGCCCGGGTCAGCCGCAGCGTGCAGCCGGTCAGGGTGATCTCCAGCCCGGCGCTGTGCTCGGGGTTGCCGACCAGCCGGTTGGCCAGCCGCAGCGCCGACGGGTCGAGGGCACCGGAACGGGGTACGCCCAGGTGCGCCCAGCCGGGCCGACCCAGGTCCTGCACTGTGGTGAGCGCCCCGGCGCGGAGCACCTCGATGCTGGCCGGGTGGGTCACGTCGCCACCATCCGGACCGACGTGCCCGGGCCGAGCCGGGCCGGCGGGTCGGCGTGGACGTCGAAGAGGACCAGGTCGGTGCGGCCGACCAACTGCCAGCCACCGGGTGACGCACCCGGGTAGATGCCGGCGTACGGGCCGGCGAGGGCGACCGAGCCGGCCGGCACCCGGGGGCGGGGTGTGGCCAGCCGGGGCAGCGCCAGCTCGGCGGGCAGCCCGGTCAGGTAGGGGAAACCGGGGGCGAATCCGCAGAACGCGACCCGGAACCGAGTTTCGGTCAGCCGGCGCAGCACGGCGGGCACGTCCACGTTCCAGTACTCGGCCACTGTCGGCAGGTCCGGCCCGTCGAAGCAGACCGGGACGACGACCTCCGTGGCGGCACTGTCGGTTGTCCTGGCAACGGAGTCTGCTGCCACGGGGCGGTTTGTCGCGGCGACGACGTCGCCCGCCCATCGGGTGAGCTGCTCGGCAGTGGCGGTCGGGTCGGGCAGACCGTCGAGCAGGACGGTGCTGGCCGCCGGCACGATCTCGACGGCGACCAGGTCGCCCTGCTCCCGACGCCGCCACAGCTCGGCCCGCCATGCTTCGACCACGTCGACCTCGGGCACGTCTTCGTCGGTGGTGGTGCAGTCGAGCAGCAGGGCGTGCGCCCCGACGGGCCGGATCCGCATCGGCTCATCTTCGCCGATGGCCCGGGCTCGCGGTGTTCACGATGACGGTGCCGGGCGTCACCGACGCGACTACTTGAAAGTAACCTACGGTGCCGTAACCTGATGTCGTGACCACCTCCGCCCCGCTTCGCCTGAAGCCGGTCGACATCGGTAAGCCCCGGATGCGCGGCTGGCTGCACACGTACGCCTTCTTCGTCGCCCTGGTCTGCGGCATCGTGCTCTGCTCGATCGCCGCCACCCGACCGGGGTGGGCACCCCTGGTGAGCTGCCTCATCTACAGCCTGACGGTCTGCGGGCTCTTCGGCACGAGCGCGCTGTACCACCGTCGCGTGTGGTCGGAGCGCGGCTACCAGGTGATGCGGCGGATGGATCACTCGATGATCTTCGTTTTCATCGCCGGCACGTACACACCGTTCTGCGTGATGCTGCTCGCGCCCCGGCCGGCCACCGTGATGCTGGCCCTGGTCTGGGGTGGGGCGCTGGCCGGCGTGGCCCTCAAGGCGGTCTGGCCGCACGCGCCGCGCTGGGTGTCCGCACCGCTCTACCTCGCGCTGGGCTGGGTGTCGGTGGCCATGCTGCCGGAGATCCTGCACGGCGGCGGAGTCGCGGCGCTGGTGCTGCTGATCGTCGGCGGCGCGATCTACAGCGTCGGCGCGGTCTTCTACGCGTTGCGGCGGCCCAATCCGTGGCCGACCGTCTTCGGTCACCACGAGTTCTTCCACGCCTGCACACTGCTGGCGGCGCTCTGCCACCACATCGCGATCTACTTCGCACTGTTCGCCTGACTCAGACGGCCGGGGCGCAGGCGCAGCCAGGCGAACACACACCAGCGACGCCGTTCGGCGAGCAACACCACGGCCGCAGCCGATCTTGGCCGACGCGGCGCGGCGCGGCGCGGCGGGGCACGGCACGGCGGGGCACGGCACGGCGGGGCACGGCACGGCAGGGCGGCGGAGCGCACGGGAACTGGGATCAAACGCGAGCCGGGGCCCCGCGACGCTGCGGGACCCCGGAGTGCGCGAGCGAGGATCAGACCGGGTGGCCCGGGCGGCGAACCTCGCGGTACTCCCGCATGACCTGGTCGTCCTGGACCGGCACGACCCGGTCGGCCACGACGCGCTCCTCGCGCACCGGGGCGGCGACCACCGTGCGGCGGCGGCTGTTCCAGAAGTAGAGGGTGGCGAGCAGGCCGGCGACACCGGCCAGCATCAGCACCCAGCCGACCACGGACAGGTTCAACCAGCCCAGGTCGGCCTCCACGGCGAATGCGAAGATCGCGCCGAGCGCGATCAAGAAGATGCTGCCACCAATGCCCATGTCTCGCTCCTCGGCTCTAACCTGGCGTACGACGCGCCGCGGCCGTCGGTAGGGGTGCGGCAGGCATTGACTTACCCAGGCACGGAGATCGCCAATCGGGCAAGCTGGGGGCATGACGGACGCCGACCCCGACACACGGACACTGGTCCTGCTGCGGCACGCCAAGGCCGAGCAGGGTAGCGACGCGGCGGACGACGCCGAACGACCGCTCAGCGCACGTGGGGAGTCCGACGCGGCTGCGGCGGGTGCCTGGCTGGCGCGGAACGGCCTGCTGCCCGACGTGGTGATCTGTTCGACCGCCAGACGCACCCGGCAGACCTGGCACGGGGTGGCGATGGGGATGACCGGTTCACCGCCGGAGGGTGGTCCGACCGGTCCTCGACCGACCGTCCGTTACGAGCCCGGTGCGTACGACGCCCACCCGGAGGAGTTGTTGGCGCTGGTCCGCACTGTCGACCCGGCGGCCCGGACCGCACTCCTGATTGCCCACAACCCGGGCGTTTCCCTACTCTCGGCGCTCCTCGATCCGGACGGGGCAGCCGAGGAGGGTCTGCGTACCGCCGAACTGGCGGTGCATCGTGGCCAATTCGACTGGGCGGGGCTGAGCCGGGCAGGAGCCCCGATCACTGCGGGGCACACCGCACGCGACTGAGCCACCCGCCGGTCACCGGCGGGTGGCTCAGGAGTACGCGCCCAGGCCGTGCTCAGGACGGCGGGGCGGTCGGTGGCGGAGGGTCTGGCGGCGGCGGCATCATCGCGGTCGGATGAGAGAGCCGGTTCTCCTCCACGATGAGGGTCCGGGCCCGCTTACGCCGGTCCTGCCAGAACCAGAGCGTGGTCAGCAGTACGGCCAGCCCGGCCAGGATGAAGACCCAGCCGACCGCCCGTACGTCGATCCACCAGACGTTGGCTCTCAGCGCGAAGGTCAGGATCGCGCCGATCGCGATGAGAAAGATGCCGCTTCCTACACCCATATGCGCTGCACTCCCCCGTGCGGTGGCTCTGGGCGTTCCCTTTCGAGGTCACGCGACGGTTACCCGTCACGACGCCGGCATACCCGGCCGGGCTGGCCCAATGCGTACTCACGGTGCCCGCGGCGTCAGCCGCCGGCGCGACACCGCGATGAACGCCGCCGCCAGGGGCGTCCGTCCGGAAACGGCGGCGGCCGGCGGGGGCAGTTGGCCCTCGCCGGCCGCCGGTGTCGGCCCGGGTGGTGCGACCCGGAACCGTCAGCCGTGCCGTGGCACGGTCAGAAGGCCTCCTCCGGGAGGTCCATGATGTCGAGGTCGGCACCCTCGATGATCCGCCGGTCGGCGCCGATGCGGGGCAGTACCTCGCGGGCGAAGAAACGGGCAGCGGCCACCTTGCCGGTGTAGAACGCCTTGTCGCTGGTGGAGACCTCGCTGGCGAGGGCCTTCAGCGCCACGTCGGCCTGCCGCTGGAGCAGCCAGCCGACGACCAGGTCACCGATCGCCAGTAGGAAGCGCCGGCTGCTGAGCCCGACCTTGTACAGCGCCCGGGTGTCACCACCCTGTGCCTCGCCCAGCCAGCCGGTCATCACGCCCAGGATGTTCTGGACCTCGGCCAGGGCCTTGCCGAGCGCCTGCCGCTCCTCCTTGAGCTGGCCGTTGCCGGCCTCGGAGGAGATGAACTCCTGGATCTCGCCGGCTACCGCCATCAGCGCCTTGCCGTTGTCCCGGACGATCTTGCGGAAGATCAGGTCCAGGCTCTGGATGGCGGTGGTGCCCTCGTAGAGAGTGTCGATCTTGGCGTCGCGGACGTACTGCTCCAGCGGGTAGTCCTGGAGGAACCCGGAACCACCGAAGGTCTGCAGCGACTCGTGCCCGAGCATCTCGTAGGCGCGCTCCGAGCCGACGCCCTTGACCAGCGGCAGCAGCAGGTCGTTGACCCGCTTGGCCAGCTTGGTGGCCTTCTCGTCGCCGGCAGCCTCGGCGATCGCGACCTTGTCCTGCCAGGAGGCGGTGTAGAGGACCAGAGCACGAAGACCCTCGGCGTACGACTTCTGCAGCAGCAGCGAGCGACGCACGTCCGGGTGGTGGGTGATGGTGACCCGGGGCGCGGCCTTGTCCGCCTGCTGGATCAGGTCGGCGCCCTGCACCCGGCTCTTCGCGTATTCAAGGGCGTTGAGGTAGCCGGTGGAGAGGGTGGCGATCGCCTTGGTGCCGACCAGCATCCGGGCGTACTCGATGATCATGAACATCTGCCGGATGCCGTCGTGCTTGTCACCGAGCAGCCAGCCCTTGGCCGGTACGCCGTGCTCGCCGAAGGTCAGTTCGCAGGTGTTGGAGACCTTCAGGCCCATCTTGTGCTCGACGTTCGTGGTGTAGACGCCGTTGCGCTCACCCAGCTCGCCGGTGGTCTCGTCGAAGTGGAACTTCGGCACCACGAAGAGCGACAGGCCCTTGGTGCCGGGGCCACCGACGCCCTCCACGCCGACCGGGCGGGCCAGCACGTAGTGCACGATGTTGTCGCTGAGGTCGTGCTCGCCCGAGGTGATGAAGCGCTTCACGCCCTCGATGTGCCAGGAGCCGTCGGGCTGCTGCGTCGCGCGGGCGCGGCCGGCGCCGACGTCCGAGCCGGCGTCCGGCTCGGTGAGGACCATGGTGGAGCCCCACTGCTTGTCGATGAAGAGCTTGGCCCACTGCTTCTGCCGGTCGGTGCCCTCGACGTGCAGCACGTGCGCGAAGGACGGGCCGGAGGCGTACATCCAGATGGGGGCGTTGGAGCCGAGCACCAGCTCGGCGAGCGCCCACCAGAGGGCCCGGGGAGCGTTGGTGCCGCCCAGCTCGGGCGGCAGGTCCAGGCGCCAGAACTCGGAATCCATGAACGCCTGGTAGGACTTTTTGAACGACGCCGGCAGGGGTGCGGTGTGCGTGGCCGGGTCGAACACCGGCGGGTTGCGGTCGCTGTCCGTGTAGCTGGCGGCGAGGTCCTCGCGAGCGAGACGGTCGAGCTCGGCGAGGAAGCTGCGGGCGGTGTCGGCGTCGAGGTCCGAGTACGGCTCCTGGCCGAACGCCCGGTCCGCCCCGAAGACCTCGAACAGGTTGAACTCAAGGTCCCGCAGGTTGCTCTTGTAGTGGGTCATGCTCGCTGGCCCCGCTTCCGGACAGGTGTTACCGATCAGTAACCCCAACTGTATTACTCGCGGGTAGGCAGCGACAAGCGGATCACACAAGTGACGGCGATTACACAGCTTCGCGGCGCGCGGGCGAGATCAGCTCTCGGCGGCACCGACCTCCCAGCTCGGAACGGCCGCGGCAGCGCCGGTGCGGGCGCCCACGTACTCCATCAGGACCAGCGCGATGTCGTCGTCCAGGCGTCCGTGGACCCACTCGATCAGGGCCGTCTCCAGCGAGGCCAACCCGTTGGCGACCGTGCCGTGGCCGAGCAGCCGCCAAGCCCGGTCGGCGGTGGGGAAGAACTCACCGTCCCGCCGCGCCTCGCCGAGCCCGTCGGTGAAGAGCAGCAGCCGGTCCCCGGGCTCCAGGCGTTCGACCCGAGGGCGGACCACCGGCATGAACCCGAGCGGAGGCGCCGGGGCCGGCGGCTCCAAAGGGATCACCGCGCCTCGACGCAACAGCAGGGGTGGCGGGTGTCCACAGTTGACGATCGTGAGTGTGCCGCCGCGTTCCTCGACCAGCGCCGCGGTGACGAAATCCTCGTCACCGACGTTGCGGGCCACCGCGCGGTCCAGGTCGGCGACGACGGCCCGCAGATCGGCCCGCTCGTACGCCACGTGCCGGTACGACCCGAGGACGATGCTCGCCAGTCGGACGGCGTCCAGGCCCTTGCCGCGGACGTCACCGATGATCATGCGGACGCCGTAGGGCGTGTCGATCGCCTCGTACAGGTCACCGCCGATCTCGGCCGTCGCGGTGGAGGAGATGTAGCGACCGGCGACCGAGAGCGTGCCGACCTGCGGCCCGAGCGGGCGTAGCACCGCCTGCTGGGCGACCGAGGCGAGCCTGGTCAACTCGACGATCTGCTCCGCCTGCCGCTGGCGTACCGACGTCACCGCCACTGCCAACCCGGTGGCGAGGGCGACCCCGACCACGTCGACCGAGGTGTCCAGCGACATCTTCGGCTCGGCCAGGGCGAAGGCGGCCCCGACCACCGTCGCGCCGACGCCCACCCCGAGCACCACCGGCCAGGAGGCCAGCGCGGCGGCCAGGAAGGGTGCGGCCGCCAACAGCCCGACGTAGTGCGCCCACCGGCCGTCCGCCGCCTCCACCGCCGACACGATCGCGAGCAGAACGAGGGCCGCGCCGAGGCCGGCGCGGGATCCGGGGCTCAGCGGGCGTCCGCCCGGCTGAAGGAATCGCGTGGATACGAGGGACAGTTTGCCTGATCCTCGTGAATCGGTGAATGAACCTGACCCGTCGTCCGAGGAGGTTCTGACCGGCCGGGCCAATCGGGCGACCAAATCGGCGTCACCCGCCCCGCTCAGCCGAGGACCTCGTAGCGGACGGTGAGCGCGCCGACGTCGACGGAGGCGATGGTGGCGAACGCGGCCCGGGAGAGGTCCAGGCAGCGGCCGTCGATGAACGGGCCCCGGTCGTTGATCCGCACCACCACCGACTTGCCGTTGGCCGGGTTGGTCACCCGGACCTTGGTGTTGAACGGCAGCGTCTTGTGCGCGGCGGTCAGAGCGTTCGGGTTGAACGACTCACCGTTGGCGGTGAGCTGCCCGTCGGAGTAGAACGAGGCACCACACGAGCCGCTGTCCAGGACCTTCGCCGCCGCCGTGGTCTTCTTGGCGGTCGGGCTCGGCTTCGGCGACGCGGTGCGGGCCTTGCTTCGGGAGGCGGCCTGCTGCGAGCGAGTGGCCGACGGGCTGGCGGACGCGCTCGGGGAGGCGCTGGCGCTCGGAGAGGCGGCCGGCGAGCTGGGGGCGAGGCTGCTGGCGGCGGTGGTCGGGGTGAGGTCCACTGTCGTCTGCCCCGACTGGGCGGAACCGGAGGTCAACTGCACGGCACCGAACGTGCCCCCGACGGCGAGGGCGACGCCGACCGCCGCGGTGGCCACGATGCCCGCCGGAGAGGAGAAGATGCGGGTACGGGAGTGCCTGCCTGCCACCGGCCCGGTCCTTTCGTCGACTGAACAAACCGGGTCGGACCGTAACGAGAGAAGTACTTCCGAAGTCAACGTGATCATAGTGGTATGCCCGTATTTGCACCGGTACGTGTAGCCGATCATCCGACCCCGGGTGGGCCGGCCGGGCCGGGTGCCGACACGTCGACAGGCAGTGCCGGAAGATGGGCGGGTGCCCGCTGAGCTGACCGACCGCCTGGCCGCCCTGTTCCGGTGGATCGACCCCGGCCCGGGCACGAGTCACCTGGTCAGCGACATCTCCGGTTGGTGGCGGGACCCGTCGGTACTGGCCGAACTGGGTCCGGCCCTGGTGACGCCGTACCGGGCCGCCCGGCCGACAGTGGTGCTCGCTCCGGCGGTCACCGGGCTGCTGCTCGGGCCACTGGCCGCCACCGCGCTCGGCGTCGGCTTCGTGGCCGCTCACAAACCCGGCGACGGGCGCCTCCCGGCCGGGCCGCTCACCTGGGCGCAGAGCCCACCGGACTACCGGGGTCGACAGGTCGACCTGGCCGTACGGGACCGGCACCTCGGCCCTGGCGACCGGGTGCTGGTGGTGGACGACTGGGTCCGCACGGGCGCGCAGATCCACGCCCTCTACGACATCTGCGCCGCGCGGGGCGCCGAGGTGCTGGGCGCGGCCGTGGTGGCCGTCGACTGCACGGCAGAGGTCGCGGCCGACCTCCGGATCACCGGCCTGATCGACGCCGCGGATCTGACGGCTTGACCTGAAGCGCGGTTCAGCTTCGACGATCGACACATGAGTGACGGAATCCTCGACGAGGCGTACGAACGACTGCACCGCACCGGCCCCGAATTCGAGGGGTGGCTCTCCAACCACGGGCCGATGGCCGTCGAGGCGCTGACCCGACACGGGCACCAGCAGCAGGTGCACCGCTGGCTCGACGACTACCTCGGCCGACTCGACGAGTTGCCCCGAGGGCTGCACCCGATCACCGACTGGCGGAGTGCGCTGGGCGACGCGAAGCGGGCCGGGGACTGGCTCACGTACTTCGACAGACAACTACGCGAACACCCGTGGCGCGACGTGCTCGGCACCTGGTGGCCCCGACTGCTGCCGGGCATCGCCGCCGGCGCCACCCACGGCGTGATCCGCGTCGGGCACGCGGTACGCGCGCTCGAAACGGACGACAAGATCCCGCAGCGGCTCACCGAACTGGGCCAGGCCCTCGGCTACTGGGCCGCGCGCTGGCAGCCGGTCCCGGGCGCCGACCGGATGCCCACCGACCTGTCCGCAGGGCCGCAGCAGGTGGACGTGGATGCCGCGCTGGCCGGGCTACCCCGGATCGACGACCAGAGCGGGGGCGTCCGTGATCGGTTGAAGCGGCTGCCTGGCGTACCCGGATGGGAGCCGGCGCTCGCGGCGCTGCGCCCCGCGCGGAGCCCGGCCGAGGCGGCGCAGGGCCTCAGAGCGTTGGTGCACCGCGCCGGCCTGGACTATCTGCGCTTCGGGCACACCGAGCCGGTCATGCTGGTGCACGCGGTCACCGCGCCGACCGCCGTGCTGCGTACCCTGCCGGCTCTGGACCGGGCGCTGTGGGCGCCGAGCCTCGCCGCGGCCTGGGCCGCGACGGCGGCCATGACCTCGGTGTACGCCCCAGCCGACGGCATCGCGCCGCCGACCGTGACCGCCGCGACCCCGGCGGAGGTCTTCGCCCGGGCGGCTCGGCACGGCGACGAACACGTGGTCAAGCTGGCCGACGCGGTGCTCGACGCGCACGCGGTCAGTGGCGACGACCGCATCCTCGCCGCCCCCGGCTACGCCGGGCAGATGATCTGACTGATCCGAGCCGGGCGGTGCGCGATGCGGCGGCGGCACGAGGCGCACTGGCCTAGCCTCGGCAGGATGTGGCCTCGGATCGGTGAACTGCGCACCCTCGCCCTCGGCACCCCCGGCGAGCTGCGGACGACCCTCAACACCCTCGTGCTGGCCGGCGTGAAGACCGCGACGGCCGGCCGGCTCGCCGAGTACGCGGAGGAGGGCGAGGAGCTGGAGCACGTCGGCGAACGGTTGGCCCTGGTCGACGACGACGACGCGCTGGCCGGCGTCGTGGAGATCACCGGCGTCGAGATCGTCCGTTTCGCCGAGGTGCCGTGGGAGTTCGCCCGGGCGGAGGGCGAGGGGGACCGGTCGATCGAGGAGTGGCGGGCCGGGCACGCGACCTACTGGGCGCGGCTCGGCACACCTGTCGACGACGACACCCAGATCGTCTGCCTACGCCTGCGGCTGGTCTCCGGCGGCGAGGGTGGGGTGGCCAGCGGCGACCTCGGCACCTGACCGTCGCCTCAGCCGCGCAGCTCCGGCAGCAGTCGGGTCGCCACGTCCGCCAGCACGTTCTCGTCGCCGGCGTACCAACTGCTCTCCCGTGGCCAGTGCGTCACCACGTCGGTGAAGCCCAGGTCGGCGGCGCGGCCGACCTGGTCGGCGAAGAACTGGGCACTGCTGAGCGAGAACACCGGCGCGGAGTCCAGCGAGAGATACCGGTCCAGGGTCGCCGGATCACGGCCGGCCTCGTCCAGCGCCCGGTCCATCCGCGTGGACAACGTCGAAACGCTGCCCCACCAGCTCTCCAGGTCGTTGTCGTCACCGGTGCCGGTGGTCACCCAACCCTGGCCGAACCGGGTCACCAGCCGCATCGACCGGGGCCCGTTGGCGGCCACCACGAACGGCACCCGCGGCTGCTGCACGCAGCCGGGATTGTTGCGGGCGTCCACCGCGGCGAACCACTCACCCCGCCAGGTGGTGCCGTCCTCGCGCAGGATCAGGTCCAGCAGCTCGGCGAACTCGGCGAACCGGTCGACGCGCTGACGCGGCGGCAGAGTCTCACCGCCCAGCACGGCCGAGTCGAAACCGATGCCACCCGCGCCGAGGCCGAGCAGCAACCGACCGTCGGAGACGTCGTCCACAGTGGTGATCTGCCGGGCGAACGCGGCCGGGTGCCGGAAGTTCGGCGACGCCACAAGGGTGCCCAGCCGGATCCGGGAGGTGACCGTCGCAGCGGCGGTCAACGTGGCCATCGAGTCGAACCACGGGCCGTCGACCAGGTCCCGCCAACCCAGGTGGTCGTACGTCCAGGCGTGGTCGAACCCCCACTCCTCGACCTGCCGCCACCGACGCTGCGCCTCCGCCCACCGCTGGTCCGGCAGGATCACGATGCCAATCCGCATGATCGCCAGCCTAGACCGGGGCACCACCGGCGCCGGGCCGCCGCTACCGTCCGGTCCTGGACCTCCGTTTTGCACAGGCCGTTAACCTGCGCGGGTGTCCCCTGAGCCCACCTCCGCCCACGCCCCTCGGGGTCGACGACGACGCGCCGTCTTCACCGGGGCAATGGTCCTCGGGGTGCTCATCCCGTCGATCGTGCTCCGCGAGCTGATCGAGTCCCGGTCCGGTAGCGGGCCGGCGGCCGACCTCAGCGCGATCGCCATACCGATGGCGGCCACCGCCTGGCTCGCGCCGTACGCCTCCTATCGGCGGCGCGACGCCCTGCTGTGGTTGGTCGGCCCGGGTGTCTACGTCTTCTCGGTGATCGCCTGGCGGCTGGCACTGTCGCCCTACCGCGACTGGAGGCCCCGCCCGGAGGAGTTGCACCGGGTGCGCTGGTCGCGGGACCCGGAGCGCGCGGGAACGTGGTACCTGGCCACGTCGTCGAGTGACGTGGATCACACACCAATCCGGTAGGGTCGATCCGCTCGACTCCGACCCCTCGGCGAGCGGCACCTGGGCAGGTGTCCGCCAGACGAGAGGACCACACGCGATGACCAAGGTGACCGCACAGCTGTCGGTGTCGGCGGACGGGTTCTACGCCGGCCCGCGGTTCGACGGCGACGGCAACTGGATGGACTCGGCCGAGAGCGCCGGGTTCTTCCGGGTCACCCGCTGGGTGACCGAGGTGTCGGCGTGGCGTGAACGACAGGGCTTCGCCGGTGGCGAACAGGACACCAACTCCGCTGTGATCGCCGAGACGTTCGAGGCGGCCGGCGCGTACGTGATGGGACGCCGGATGGCCGACGGCGGCGAGGTGCCCTGGGGTGACGAGCCACCGTTTCGCGCACCGGTCTTCGTCGTCACCCACCGCCCCCGCGAGCGTCTGCTGCGGCAGGGAGGCACCAGCTTCACCTTCGTCACCGAAGGGGTGGCCAGCGCCGTCGAGCAGGCACGTGCCGTGGCCGACGGTAAGAACGTCGCGGTGGCCGGGGGCGGCAGCCTGGTGCGGCAGGTCCTCAAGGCGGGCCTGCTCGACGAGTTGGAGCTGCACGTCGTACCGGTGGTGCTCGGCACCGGCCTGCGGCTCTTCGACGCGGACCTCGACCTGGCCGAGAAGGAAGCGATCGAGCTGACGCCGACCCGCGTCATCCACACACCGGAGGTCACCCACATCCGGTACGCGGTGAACGGTCGAGCCCCGCTGGTGCTCGACGATCGGGGCAGCGGTGGCGGCCCGACGGTGACCAGGTGACACAGCCGATCCGGGAGGAGACGACGATGCCGCAACTGTTGCGGGTGCAGTGCTTCAACGTTTCGCGCGACGGGTTCGGCACCGGGGAGGGGCAGAGCCTGGAACGGCCCTTCGGCCACGCCGACCCCACTCCGCTGTTCTCCTGGCGGGCCGCCACCGCCAGCTTCGTCTACCGCACCGAGCCCGGCGGCAGCCGAGGTCTGGACGACTACCTGACCCGCGACGCCGAGTGCAACATCGGCGCGGAGATCATGGGCCGCAACAAGTTCGGCCCCCAGCGTGGCCCGTGGGAGAACCACGACTGGCAGGGCTGGTGGGGGGACAACCCACCGTTCCACACGCCGGTCTTCGTGCTCACCCACCACGTACGCCCGTCGTTCACCCTGGCCGACACCACGTTCCACTTCCTCGATGCCAGCCCGGCCGAGGCACTGGCCCAGGCGAAGCAGGCGGCCGACGGCCGGGACGTACGCCTCGGTGGTGGAGTCGCCACGATCCGGGAGTTCCTCGAGGCTGACCTGGTGGACACGATGCACATCGCGGTCGCGCCCGTCGACCTCGAGCGGGGCGAGCGGTTGTGGGACAGCCCCGACGATCTTCTCGACCGCTTCCACCTGGAGTCGGTGCCCAGCACCAGCGGCATCACCCATCTGCTGTTCTGGCGACGATGACCGGCGTCGCGGGATGAGCCGCCGCAGATCTTGGACAGTTTCCGTTCCAGCGTGACGGAAACTGTCCACGATCTGCTCAGGGCAGGCGCGACAGCACCAGCATGCGATTGCCGTCAGGGTCCAGAACCCGGGCGGACCGTTCACCCCACGGCTGGTCGACAGGCTCCTCGACGACCGTCGCCCCAGCGGATCGCAGGGCGGTCACGGCGGCGTCGCAGTCGTCGGCGTAGACGCACAGCTCCCACCGGTGCGAGTGCGCCGGGTCGCCGGCGTCCGGGTCAGCGGCCAGGCCCAGCTCGCTGTTGCCCAACCGCAGCGCGACGAACTCCGGCTCGCCGTCCTCGGGAAACCGGTAGGTCAGCTCGAAGCCGACCACGTCGCGGTAGAACCCGATCAGTCGTGGCAGGTCAGGTGTCGTCACGATCGGAAAGGCCTCGGTGAACACGGACCACCTCCACGCCGGACAGTAGCCGCGTCGGGGCCCGGGTGGAACTACCACTGTCGATCCGGACGGTGTCGTCACCTGGTCGGATCTCCGTGTCAGTGGTCGTGTCAGAGCCGCGTCAGGGAGGTGACAGACCGGCCGCCAATGGTAGACCGCATGACGAGTTCAGCGATTGCGGTCTCCGGACTGCGGAAGGCCTACAAGGACAAGGTCGTGCTCGACGGCATCGACCTGGACGTCCCGACGGGCACCATCTTCTCCCTACTCGGCCCGAACGGGGCCGGCAAGACGACCACGGTGAACGTCCTGACCACGTTGGTGAAAGCCGACGGTGGATCGGTACGCGTCGCCGGACACGACGCCGCCACCCAGGCCAAGGCCGTCCGGGCGGCGATCGGAGTCACCGGCCAGTTCGCGGCGGTGGACGAGTTGCTGACTGGTCGGGAGAACCTCCAGCTGATGGTGGATCTCAGCCCGGTGCCGGCCAAGGACGGCAAGCGGATCGTCGCCGAGCTGCTGGAACGGTTCGACCTGGCGGAGTCGGCGCAGAAGCCGGTGTCGACCTACTCCGGGGGGATGCGCCGCAAGCTGGATCTGGCGATGACCCTCGTCGGCGACCCGCGGATCATCTTCCTCGACGAGCCGACGACGGGCCTGGACCCGCGCAGCCGGCGCACGATGTGGTCGATCATCCGTGATCTGGTGGCCGACGGGGTGACGATCTTCCTCACCACGCAGTACCTCGAAGAGGCCGACCAACTCGCCGACCGGATCGCCGTACTCGACCAGGGTCGCCTGGTCGCCCAGGGCACACCCGACGAGCTCAAGCGCCTGATTCCCGGCACCCACGTCCGGCTCCGGTTCGCGACCGTCGCGGAACTCGACGCGGCCGCCCGGGTGCTCGGCGACTCCATCCGGGACGACGAGGCACTCGCCCTGCGGGTGCCCAGCGACGGCGGGACCGCCTCGCTGCGCGCCCTGCTGGACCGGCTCGACGAGTACGCGATCAGTGCCGATGAGTTCTCCGTGCAGACGCCGGACCTCGATGACGTCTTCCTCGCCCTGACGGGCACCCGCAACCAGGAGGTAGCAGCGAAATGAGCGCCAAGTCCCACTCGATCGTCATGTTGCGCCGCAACTTCAAGCACATCGCCCGCAACCCGACCTCGGTGTTCAACGCGGTGCTGATGCCGATCGTGATCATGTTGATGTTCGTGTACATGTTCGGCGACGCCTTCAGCGTCGGCGTCGACTACATCGACTACGCCACTCCCGGCCTGATGCTGCTGGCGGTCTGTTACGGGCTGGGAGCCACCGCGACCGCTGTGAACTCCGACATGACGAAGGGCATCATCAACCGGTTCAAGGTCATGCACGTCTCCCGGGGCGCGGTGCTGACCGGTCACGTCGTCGCCAGCGTGCTCACCAACCTGGTCGCCATCGCAGCCCTCGTCGGGGTGGCGTTCCTGCTCGGATTCAGCCCGTCGGCGACCCTCCTCGGCTGGCTCGGCGCGATCGGCATCATCGTGCTGCTCGGCTTCGCCGCAGGCTGGCTCACCGTCGCGCTGGGTCTGTCGGCGAAGTCGCCGGAGACCGCCGGGCTGGCCTCCGTACCGCTGGTCATGCTGCCGTTCTTCAGCAGCGCGATCGTGCCCGCCGACAAGATGGGGCCAGGTCTCCGGGAGTTCGCCGAATACCAGCCCTTCACACCGATCATCGAGACCCTGCGCGGTTTCCTGAACGGCACGCCGTCCGCCGGCGACGTGATCCCCGCCCTCGTCTGGTGCGTCGCCATCGCGCTCGTCGGCTACCTGTGGGCGCGGTCCACGTTCACGAAGCGAGCGTGACCGCGACCAACTCCCTCCAGTGCGACCGAGTGCCCTCCAGCGCCGCCTCCGCGAAACCCCCATCGCCGAGGCGGCGCCGCACTGTCTGCTCGATGCGGACCGCATCCGGGTGGGAACGGTCCGGCCGTCCGCGTACGGCGCTGCTCGCCGCGAGCAGCCGCGCGGCCTGGTCGAACTGCTCACGCCGTAGGGCGAGGTCCGCGACTCCGACGAGCACCTGCGCGATCGTCGGCGCGTGCCCCGTCTCGGCCGCCGCCGCGCAGGCCGAGGAGCGGTGGTGACGGACCTCGTCGAGATCATCGGCGAGGTACCCGAGCAGGTCGTGGGTCACCGCGCCGATGTGCGCCTCTTCGGCCTCGTCGCGCAACAGGCCGGCCGCGACACCGATCTGTCGGGCCACCTCCTCGGCGTCGCCACGCCAGCGGGCGAGTTCCGCCTGTGACAGCGCCAGGATGGCCAACGCACCCGGCCACGTGACCCGACTCGCGTACCGCCGCGCCTCGGCCAGCGCGGAAGCGCTGGACTCCCCGTCACCCAACAACCAGTACAGCTGAGCCTGCCGCGAGAGCATCCGGATGATGTCCTCGACGGTGCCGACCTCCGTCACCACCGCGATCGCCTCGTCGTAGTACGCGCAGGCACGGGCGAACTCGCCGCGTACGGCGATCGACTCCGACAACTCGGTCAGGGCGAACGAGATCCCGAACCGCTCACCGAGGGCCCGGAACTCGGCGAGCGCCGTCTCGAGGTACGCGTCCACCTCCGGCCCGTGCTGGCCGAGAAGGATCCGCATCTTGCCGAGTTGCAGCCGCGCCAGCGCGCGTACCCAGGGGTCCTGGTCGTCGAGTAGCGGCTCCCACGCGGCCAGGATCGCGGCCGGATCCCGCAGCATGCGTTCCAGCGGTACGACGAGCGCCACACCCGGGTGGCTGCCGTGACTGCGCCGGCTGACCTCGTACGCCTTGTGGATCCACTCCGCCGCCTGGCGCTCGTCGCCCGGCCCGGAGTTGAGGAAGAGCACGACGAGTGCGTACACGGTGGCCCGGATCTCGTCGTTCACCTCGCCGGGCGCCTCGGTGGCCGCCGTGATCAGCTCCATGCCCTCGGTCCGGTGACCGCCGAGCCACCAGTACCAGCCAGCGCCAGCAGCCAACCGCATCGCGGCGTCCGCCTCGCCGGCGGCGAGCGCGCCGCGCATCGCGGAACCGATGTTGTCGTGTTCGAGTTCGAGGGTGGCGAGCCACCTCACCTGGTCGGCGCGGCGAAGGTGCGGCTCCGCCGTCTCGGTGAGATCGGTGAAGTAGGCCAGGTGCGCGCGGCGCGCGAGATCCGATTCGCCCGCCTCGGCGAGCCGCTGCGCGGCGTACTCCTTGATCGTGCCGAGCATCCGGTAGCGCGGTGCGTCGTCGCCCTCGGCGATCAGCAGTGACTTCTCGGCGAGCGCGGTGAGCAGTTCGAGCATCTCCTCCCGCTCGACCACGTCGTCGGCGCAGACCCGTTCGGCAGCTTCCAGACTGACCCCGCCGGAGAACACCGAGAGCCGACGCAGGACCGTCCGTTCGGCGTCGGTCAGCAGCTCCCAGCTCCAGTCGACGACGGCGCGCAGGGTTCGATGCCGGGGCAACGCGGTACGGCTGCCGCCGGTCAACAGGCGGAAGCGGTCGTCCAGCCGCCTGGCGAGCTGGTCGACGGACATGGTGCGCAACCGGGCCGCGGCCAGTTCGATCGCCAGGGGCATCCCGTCCAGCGCCCGACACACCCGCGCCATCGTCGACGACGTGTGGGCGTCGACCGCCAGATCCCTACGCACCGCGCCCGCCCGGTCTCGCAGCAACCGGACCGCGGGGGAGGATTCGATCTCAGCGGGGTCGGCGTCGAGGGGCGGCAGGGCCAGCGGCGCGACCGGCCACAACGCCTCACCGGTGATGCCCAGCGGCTCCCTGCTCGTCGCCAGGATCCGCAGCCGCCGACACTCTCCGAGAAGCCGATGGGCGACACTAGCCGCCGACTCGATCACGTGCTCGCAGTTGTCCAGGATCAGCAGCGCCTCCCGCTCACGGATCGCGGCGACGAGTCGATCGATCAGCTCCATGCTCGGCGCCTCGCCGAGCAGAGCATCCCGGAGCCCGAGCCCGCCGAGCGTCGCCTGCACCACGTCACCGTCCGCGCCGATCGGGGCGAGCTCGACCAGCCAGACCCCGTCCGGCAGGTCGCCGAGCATCAGTCGCGCGGTCTCCGTGGCCAGCCGGGTCTTCCCCGAGCCGCCCGGTCCGATCAGTGTCGTGAGCCGGTGTTCGGCGACGAGCGCACCCACCTCGGCGACGGCGTCGTCCTTGCCGACGAAACTGCTCAACTCGGCCCGGAGGTTGGTCTTGCGGTCCTCCTCCCGGCGCCCCAACTCGCCCCGCAGCAACGCGACGTGCAACGCCGAAAGCTCCGGCGAGGGATCGACGCCCAACGTGTCGGCCAGGGCCTCGCTCGTACGCTGGTGAACCAGCAGCGCCTCGTTGTCCCGACCGCTCGCGGCGAGCGCGCGCATCAACAACATGACGAGTCGTTCCCGCACCGGGTGCGCAGCCACCAGGTCGGTCAACTCCTCGACCAGCTCCGGACCGTGACCGAGGCTGATCTCCACGTCGAAGCGATCCTCCACGGCGGTCAGGCGCAGCCTCTCCAGCCGGGTGACCACCGCCTCGAACGCCGCGCTGTCGGTCACGCCGACGTCCTGCATGGCCGCACCCCGCCACAGGGAGAGGGCCTCGCGGAGCCTCCGGACCCGCTGCGGACCCTCGTCATCGCGCGCCTGACCGACGAGGCGCTCGAACCGTACGGCGTCGACGGAATCGGGTGCCACCGTCAACTGGTAGCCGTCGGTCTGCCCCTCGATCGCACCGTCCGGCAGCAGTTTCCGCAGCCGGGACACCAGGCGGTGCAGGGCGTTCGCCGCATCGGCGGGTGGCTTCTCAGCCCAGATCCAGTCCACGAGGGTCGCTTTCGGAACCACGTGACCCGGGCTGAGCGCGAGAGCGGCCAACAGTCCGCGTAGCCGCGCACCGGGCACGTCGGTGACGATGCCGTCAGTGCGAACCTCGAATGGACCAAGTAACCCGACCTGCACCTGGCAGATCTTGCCATGGACGTGAGAGTCGCCCGCGTTGCCGAGGTCCGGCGGTCGACCAATCCGGCGGCCCACCCCCGAAGGTGTACGGATTCACCGTGATTGCTCTTCCGAGGCACGCGATCGCGGCGCTGCCGTAACGATGGTCACGATCTTGGCGCTCTATCGGACAGACGCCGACGATCCCGAGGACGGGGCCGTCGGCGCATCGATGCCCTTCGACGTTAGGACCTGATGTCCGTTCAATTCCGCTCGACCCGCCAGCACCTGCTCCGTAGCAGTCTCCTGGTCGGCGCACTGGCCGGGCTCGCCACCGGCCTGCTGCCCACCAGCCCGGCGGGTGCCGCCCCCTCTCGGGCGGACCTCGTGGTCGCCGCCTCCGTCGACACCGTCGAGGTGCCGGCCAGCGGTGGCTGGTCGACCCTGACCCTCGACGTACGCAACTCCGGCACGAAGGCCAGCCAGGACGTGACCGTGGCGTTCACGCTGCCGGCGGGCGCCTGGTTCTCCTCCGACGGGTTCGTGATCCCGCCGAGCTGGAGCTGTGACCTGCAGGGCACCGCGACCTGTGCACACGCCCCCCTGGCCGCCGGGGAGATCGCCGACACGCTGAACCTGCCGTTCGGGCTCCCGCCCGGCACCGCCGGAGACGCAGTGACCGTCACCGCCACGGCAAAGACCGGTACGGAGTCGTCGACCGCCAACAACATCGGCCAGGCGAGCGTGCGCTACATCCCCAGCACGATGGACCTCGAGTTCGTGCCCGCCGCAACCAGCCAGCAGCTCCTCCCGAACGAGTATGTAAATGTTTCCACGTCCCTCCGGAACTCCGGGAACTCCCCTCGGGCGAGGTGACCGTCACCGTCCCGGTGCCCGCCGGAATGCAGGGCTCGGAGACGTGGAGCGAGGGGTGGGACTGCGCGTTCGGCGACAGCGTCGCCGACGGCCGGACTGGCTGGCGCTGCATCCACAGCCCGCTACGGCCGGGCGAGACGAGCGAGCAGCTGTACTACGGCGGGATCCTCACCTCCACCACCGTCGGCGACGTCGTGACGATGGAGGCGACCGCGGCGACGACGTCGCCGGAGACGACCCTGGAGAACAACACGGCTCGGCACACCGTCACGGTCGAGCAGGGGGCGATCGTCCGCGGCACCGTCTGGGTGGACGGCAACAACAACCGCGTATGGGACACGTGCGAGGTGGGTGCCCCGGTCGGCTCCGAAGGGATCTCCCGCATCGACGTGGCGACGCAACCCGGCGGGTCCGGCTCCGGCGGGCTGACCACCATCAACCCCGACGGAACCTTCACCGCCTACGTCCGCCCGGGCACCTACCGGGTGCAGTTTCACGTGTACGACCCGCACGACTTCATCGACTCGGTCGACTCGGACCTGATCTACTACTGGAACGAGACCGGTGGCGCCAACTACGGCCACACCGACTGGGTCACCGTAGCTACGGGTGATGAGGTGACGCTGGACGCGGGCGTCAGGTCACGCTGGATCCAGTCCTGCTGATACTCCTCGGCGCCGTTGCGGCGCACCCGGGTGGTCCGGCCTCCGCGGCCGGGCCGCCCGGATCTCGTCGTGGGCCCATCGGCACGGCGTCCGCTCGACCCTCTGGCTGGTGGCCCGTGGCGCCCGTCAGGTGTTCGTTGCCGGCGGAACATCGAAGGCCCTGACCGGGACTCACGTCCTGGCCAGGGCCTTCGCAGTGGAGCGGGTGACGGGAATCGAACCCGCACTGTCAGCTTGGGAAGCTGATGTTCTGCCATTGAACTACACCCGCAAGCGGCACCACTGTACCCGAGTGGTCGAGCCGATGCACTCAGGTACCCCCGGCGAGCTCGCCACCCCCATGCACCCAGGGAAAAGTTTCCGGACGGCAACATATGCTCGTTCTCAAATACGTCGATGGGATGTAGCGTCTGCCACACCTTGCCAGCCACGGCGTGACACACCCCCTGCCGCGCCGCCAGAAAGAGGTGGGCCCATGGGACCTCGTCCCAAATTGCTGACCCGGCGTGCCGCCGGTGTTGCATCGACGACCCTCGCGCTGCTGCTCAGCACCGCCGCGGTGGGTGTCGTTCCTGCCGCTTCAGCATTCTCCGCATCGCCCGACGCCTGCGCGGAGCCGGCCGACGGCCACGCCAACGCCCGGATCAAGCCCGGTGCGGCGGCCAAGCACGACCCGAACGAGTTGACCGCGCAGCAGGTCCGTGACCGGGAGGCCGACCTGGCGGCGGCGCAGCGCGAGCGCGCCAACTTCCGCACCGGCGCCGGCGCGACGGCCCTGGCCACCGTCACCGTCCCGGTGGTGGTGCACGTGATCCAGGAGAACAGCACCCGGGTCGGCGGCAACATCCCCGACTCGATGATCACTTCACAGATCACAGTGCTCAACCAGGCCTACGCCGGTGCGACGGGCGGAGCGGTCACCGCGTTCGCGTTCCGACTCGACAAGATCAACCGGGTGACGAACCCGTCCTGGTACCCGATCGTGCAAGGCTCGTCGGCGGAACGGTCGATGAAGTCCTCGCTGCGAGTGGGGGGCAAGAACACCCTCAACATCTACCTCGGCGAGCTGAGCAACGACCTGCTGGGCTGGGCGACCTTCCCGCAGCGGAACCTGAGCAGCATGGACGGCGTGGTCGCGCTGAACGAGTCGCTGCCGGGCGGCACCGCCACCAACTACAACCAGGGCGACACCGGCACCCACGAGGTTGGTCACTGGCTGAACCTCTACCACACCTTCCAGGGTGGTTGCGGCGGCTCGGGTGACAGCGTCAGCGACACCCCGGCCGAGGCGTCGCCGGCGTACCAGTGCCCGACCGGGCGTAACACCTGCTCGGCGACAGGCCTGGACCCGATCACCAACTTCATGGACTACACCTACGACTCGTGCATGTACCAGTTCACCGCTGGTCAGGCCAGCCGCATGATCACCGCGTGGAACGCCTACCGCGCGGCCTAGCTGCTCCGCGTACAAAACCGGTGTCGGCTCCGTCGCGACGGAGCCGACACCGTCGTGTTGGAGCCCCGGTCAGGCGGCCGTGCAATGCACGTCGCGGCTGAGGCGGGTCGGGCGCGCCTGTGGCACGGCGAGCGGCTCGGCCGTCGCCGACGGGGCGCGCGGGTCCAGCCAGACCCGGACGGCCGGACGGCTCGGCGCGACACCCGGGACACCGACGGTGTGCTGCTCGCGGCGGGTCAGCATGGCCACGTCGACGGTGAACTCGAACAACCGCCAGTCGACCTGCTGCTCGGCCCGGGCACTCTGCGCCAGCCGCGCGACCCGGACCGGATCGGTCACCGGACGAGCATGCCCCGCCAGGTAGGCCTCGTCGTCGCTCTCCTCCGGGGGGAACGAGTGCAACGCGTAACGGCCGTCGCGTTCGAGGTCACGGCGCTTCGGGGAGTCGATGATGAAGCAGAAGAGACCCTCGTCCGTGATGACCGGGGAGACCGGGTGAACCCGGGGCCCGCCGTCGGCGCGGACCGTGGCCAGGTAGCCGAAGCCCGGCCCGTACTGCTGAAGGAGAACGCGGATCCCGTCGGCGAGTCGGGGCTCGTCGGCGGCGAAATCGGACCAGGAAGCCATGCGAGCATTCTATCGAACAAATGTACGACGAGCGACCTCGACGCGCTGGTCACCGGCACCGAATCCGGCCGGTTTCGGCAACGCGGCTATGGTGGTCCGATGCTGCTCTCCGACCGCGACCTGGTCTCCGAGATCAAGGCCGGCACGCTGGGCCTGGAGCCGTTCGAGCCCACCCTGGTCCAACCCTCCAGCATCGACGTCCGACTCGACCGGCTGTTCCGGGTCTTCAACAACCACCTCTACACCCACATCGATCCGGCGATGCAGCAGGACGACCTGACCTCGGCGGTCGAGGTGCCCGACGGCGAGCCGTTCGTGCTGCACCCGGGGGAGTTCGTGCTCGCCTCGACGCTGGAGGTCATCTCCCTGGGCGACCAGCTCGCCGGCCGACTCGAAGGCAAGAGCTCACTGGGCCGGCTCGGGTTGCTCACGCACTCCACGGCCGGCTTCATCGACCCCGGCTTCTCCGGACACGTGACGCTGGAACTCTCCAACGTGGCGAACCTGCCGATCACCCTCTGGCCGGGCATGAAGATCGGGCAGCTCTGCATCTTCCGGCTCTCCTCGCCGGCCGAGCACCCGTACGGCTCGGTGGTCTACGGATCCCGCTACCAGGGCCAGCGAGGCCCGACGCCGAGCCGTGCCTGGCAGCACTGGCGCACCTGGCCCACCCGCTGAACCCGTGACGACGAGGGCCCGCCGCGACGGATCGCGACGGGCCCTTCGGTCACTCCCGGTCAGCCGGGACGGCCGTAGCTGTGGATCGGGCCGTCGTCGACCTTCTTCATCTTGACCGGTTGGCCGGCCTGCGAGGCGTGCACCACCCAGCCACCGCCGACGTACATGCCGACGTGGTGGATGTCGCTGTAGTAGAAGACCAGGTCGCCGGGGCGCAGGTCGCCCTTGCTGACGTCCTTGGTGACGCGGCTCTGCTGGGCGGCGTTGTGCGGCAACGACACACCGGCCTTCGCCCAGGCGGCCAGCATCAGCCCGGAGCAGTCATAGGAGTTGGGTCCCTCGGCGCCCCACACGTAGGGCTTGCCGATCTGTGCGCAGGCGAACTTCACCGCGACACCCGCGGCCCCGCCGGGATAACTGCCGGGGCAGGGCGCGGGGCGCAACGAGCCACCGCCACCGTTGCCGTACACCTTGAGGCGGAGCTTCTGCAGCCGGTCGATCTCTTCGTTGATCTGCTTCTTCTTCGCCGCCAACTGCGCCTCGGTACGGGTCAGTTGGGCCACCATCTCGTCCAGCGGCGCCTTCTGCGCGGCCAACTCGTCCCGCAGGTCGGCCACCTCGCGGACGTCCTGCTGCTGGTTGTGCGCGAACCGGTCGAGCATCTCGAGCTGACTGACCACCTCGCTCGGTGACCGGCTGCCCAGCATCGCGTTGACTGTCGAGACGGTCTCACCCTTGTACGCCCGCACGGCGAGGGCGCTGACCTTGTCCATCGCGGCGTCGACCTGCTGTTCGAGCGGGGCGATGCGGGTGGCCAGAGCGTCCGCCTGCTTGCGCTTGACGGCGAGGTCGGTCCGGGTGGCGTTGTGCCGTTCGATGATCGGTTCGAGTTTGTTCCAGTCCTCGTCGATCTGACGCTCGATCTCCGCGACGGACGGGTCGGCGTGGGACGCCGTGGCGCTGCCCGTCAGGACGACGGCGACGCCGACCAGTGCGGCGAGAGCGGTGGTGAAGCGGGACCAGCGTGGGCGCGGCACGATCGGCGTCGGGCCGGCTGTTGCCGACCGCTCGGACGACGGCCGCGGGGCATGGAGTGCCACCGGGGTTCCGTACTCCTTCTTCCTGACCGCCTACCGGGTTAGCTGACGGGTTCGGGCGGGAAGTCGGCGCCCTACCGCAGTGGCTGCGGATTCACCCCGAGGGACCTGGGTCCCCGGTTCGCTCGGAAACGACTCGGCGGTGTCGGTCCGTTACCGCCCGGGCTGGGCGGAGCTGCTATCGGGCCGACGAATGACCAGAGTAGAGACGCCTGTTACCAATCCGCAACCCGTGCGGCCGTGACACTCCGTACCGATCGAGCGGGGGTCACCGGCCCGGTGTGAAGATTTCTTTCCGAGGAAGTCGAAACATGGAAAGGTATTGACGCGGACTCTCCAGCGGCGCGATGGTGACCTGACCTCTACCCGCGAGAATCTAGGGGGTTCGATGCACCATCCAACCCTGTCGACCGGCTGGCGCGCACTGCTCGCCACCACCGTCATCGCCGCCGCGAGCGCGGTGCCACTTTCGGCGGCGGCCGCCGCCGCACCCACCACCGACCGCCAGCAGCAGTACGCCGCCGCGGCGAGCGAGTACGGCGTACCGACCGGCGTGCTGCTCGGCGTCTCCTACCTGGAGTCCCGCTGGGACAGCAACGCCGGCACACCGAGCACGAGCGGTGGCTACGGCCCGATGCACCTGACCGACGCCCGCCACGTCGCCGCCCTACCCGGGCGCGGCCACCACGACGCCGGTGCCGAGGATCCCCGCGGCGACGAGTCCCGGAGGGCCCTGGCGCCCGCGCCCCGGCCCGCCGAGGCCCCCGGGCCGGCCGCCGCCGCGTTGCAGACCGTGGACGCCGCAGCCGCGCTGACCGGCTCCACCCCCGAGGCGCTGCGCACCGATGCGGAGGTCAACATCCGGGGCGGGGCCGCGCTGCTCAGCGCGTACCAGCGGGAGTTGGGTGCGCCGGTCGGCGCGGACACCGACCCGGCGGCCTGGTACGGCGCGGTGGCCCGCTACGCCGGTGCGGACAGCGCCGACGCCGCGGCGGCCTTCGCCGACGAGGTTTTCACCACCATCGCCGCAGGCGAGTCCCGGGTGACCGACGACGGGCAGCGAATCACACTGCCGGCGATCGCGGTACAGCCCCAGCGCTCCTGGTTGGACCGGCTGGGCCTACGCCGGCTGGCCCGCCCGGACGGGGTGGAGTGCCCGCGCACCATCTCCTGCGAGTGGATTCCCGCACCCTACGAGGCGTTCGGCGACGGGGACTACGGCAACCACGATCTCTCCGACCGGCCCGCCCGGCAGAAGATCGAGTACATCGTCATCCACGACACCGAGGCGAGCTGGGCGACGACCCTGCAACTCGTCCAGGACCCGACGTACGTGAGCTGGCACTACTCGCTGCGCTCGGTCGACGGGCACATCGCCCAGCACGTGAAGACCAAGGATGTCGGCTGGCACGCGGGCAACTGGTACGTCAACGCCAAGTCGATCGGTCTCGAACACGAGGGGTTCGCCGCGCAGGGCACCTGGTACACGGAGGCGATGTACCGGACCTCGGCGAAGCTGGTCCGGCACCTGGCGCTGCGGCTGGGCATCCCGCTGGACCGCCAGCACATCATCGGCCACGACAACGTGCCCGGCACCGTCGCCTCGACCGTGCGGGGGATGCACTGGGATCCAGGCCCGTACTGGGACTGGACGCACTACTTCGACCTGCTGCACGCGCCTCGACTGGACACCGGCACCCCGGCCACCGGGCTGGTCCGGATCGACCCGGACTACGCCACCAACCAACCGGCGTTCACCGGATGCGTCACCGCCGGTGTTCCGTGCGCGCCGCGCGGCTCATCGTCGGTGGTGCTGCGGAGCGCACCGTTCGCGGACGCGCCGCTGGTCAACGACATCGCGCTCCGGCCGGACGGCACCCCGAACACGATGGCCGTGTCAGACCACGGGGCCCGGGCGTCCGCCGGGCAGACGTACGCGCTCGCCGGACGGCAGGGCGACTGGACCGCGATCTGGTACCTCGGGCAGCGGGCCTGGTTCCACAACCCGGCGTCCGCGCCGACCGCCAGCTGGACCGTCGGCGTCGTGGCCACGCCGAAACCCGGACGGACGACTGTCCCCGTGTACGGACGGGCGTACCCGGAGCAGGCGGCGTACCCGGAAGGGGTGCCCTACCAGACGATCTCGCCGCTGCAGTACACCCTGGCCGCCGGACAGCGGTACGCCGTCGGCGCGGTGCTGGCCGGCGAGTACTACCGGGCCAGCACGTTCGACGGCTCGTCGCCGGGCGACTGGACGGTCATCCGCGGCAAGAACCGCTACGCGCAGATCCAGTTCGGCCACCGGATCATGTACGTCGATCTCGCCGACGTGCAGCTGATGCCCTCCCCGGTCGGCGCGCCCCGCTGAGAACCACGACGGCCCCCGGTCGGTGACCGGGGGCCGTCGTCGTACGTGATCTGGATCAGCCAGGTCTGCGGAACCCGGCGACCGGCATCGTGTTGATGCTGGACACCTGCACCGGTTTACCGGCACGTGGCGCGTGCACCATCTGGTTGTTACCCAGATACAGGCCGACATGCGTCAGGCCGGAGAAGAAGAAGACCAGGTCACCGGGCCGGGCATCAGCTCGCGCGACAGCCTTGCCCTCGTTCCACTGGTCACCGGTGTGGTGAGTGAGGTAGATCCCGGCCGACTTGTAGGCGTACTGGGTCAGCCCCGAGCAGTCGAACGAGTTCGGGCCGGTGGCGCCCCAGACGTACGGATCACCGACCTGCTGGCAGGCAGTCCTGATCGCCTTCTGGGCGGCCGAGCTGGTCACACCGTTGATCGTCGGGCAGCCCGCGGTCTTGACAGTGGTCTTGGGCATCGACGCCTCAAGCTGCTTGATCTCGGCGTCGATCTGCTTCTTCTTGGCCGCCAGCTCGTTCTGCTGCGTGGTCTGGGTGGTGATCAGCGCGTCCAGCTTCTGCTTCTCACCGTCGTACTTGGCCCGCACGGCCAGCACACCCTCGACCTCTTTGCGCTCCTGCGCGGCAAGCCGGTCGAGCACGGTGAGCTGCTCGGTGAGCGTGTCCGGCTTGACGCTGACCAGCAGCGAACCGATGTCGTGCGACGGGCCGGAGATGTAGTAGCGGGAGGCGAGGTCGCCGACCCGGTTGAGCGCCAACTCGCTCTGCAACGCGAGCGGCTCGATCTTCTTCTGCAGGGTCGCCGACTTCTGCCGGTTGACCTTCAGCTGCGCCCGAACCTTGTTGTACTGCTCGATCGTGGGCTCCAACTGCTCCCACTTCTTGTCGATCTGCGCCTCGATCTCGTCGACCGTGGGATCGGCGTGAGCCGGTGCGGCGAGCAGACCGGCGCCGACTGCGGCGGCGGCGACCAGGACAAGCAGGCGATGGGCGCCGCGGCGGAGGCGCCCTGGTCGAGCAGACGTCTTCAGGTCGTGACGATGAGGGGGCATGGTTGCCACCGGCACCGACTCCTTTGCAACCGACCGCCGGGCGCCTCGCGTGAGGGAAGGGCCGAGGCAGACGACCCACAGCGGTCGGTGCCCCACATTAGGGAAGCTCGGAGCGGTAATCAAGGCGAGCATAGGAACCATCACTGTCGTGCAACTGCTTGCACACCAAGGGTATTCGTCATTCAACCAACGATTGCGGTCAATACATCGTCGAGAGTGACCACACCCAGAGGGCGCCGGCCGTCGCTGACCAGCACCATGTGCCGCCGCTCGCGGCGCATGGCCAGCAGCAGGTCGGCCAGCGTACGCTCCGGCGGCACCACCGCCAGCGGCCGGTAGACGTGGGCCGGCACTGGTGACCGGCGGCCTCGCCCGGCGTACCCCAGGACGTCCTTGACGTGCACGAACCCGAGCACCCGGCGGGTCGACCGCTGCACCACCGGGAACCGCGACCGGCCGGTCCGCGTCGCCAGCACCTCCAGTGACGCCGGCGACACGTCGTCGGCCACCGTGACCACCGTCGACCACGGTTGCAGCGCGTCCGCCGCCGTTCGGCTGTGCAGGGCCAGCGCGCCGGTGATCCGGACGTGCTGCTCCTCGTCGAGCAGACCCTCCGTACGCGCCTGGGAGACGAGCCCGGCCAACTCCTCGGCGGTGAACACCGTCTTCACCGCCTCGGACGCCTCGATGCGCCAGAACGCGAGCACCCGGCGGGCCGCCCACTTCATCGCCAGCAGCAGCGGCTTGGTCGCCACACAGAACGCCAGCATCGCCGGGCCGAGCCAGAGCGCGGAAACCTCCGGACCGGCCAGCGTGATGTTCTTCGGCACCATCTCGCCGACGACCGTGTGCAGGAAGACCACCACGCCCAGGGCCAGCACGAACGCCACCGGGTGCACCGCACGGTCGGGCAGCCCGGCCGCGTGGAACGGCGGCTCCAGCAGGTGCGCCAGGGCCGGCTCGGCGATCGCGCCCAGCCCCAGCGAGCAGACCGTGATGCCGAGCTGCGCGCCGGCGATCATCAGCGGAATCTGGTTCATCGCCGACAGTGCCCACCGCGCCCGCTTCGACAGTGCGGCCAGGGGCTCGATCACCGTCCTTCGGGAGGCGATCAGCGCGAACTCGCTGCCCACGAAGAACCCGTTGCCGAGCAGCAGCAGCGCGGTCACCAGCAGTTCAGTCATCGTCGTCCGGCTCCGCCGGGCGCAACACCCGGACCTGCTCGATCCGGTGCCGCTCCACCTCCACCACGGTGAACTCCCAGCCGCCCGTCTCGACCGTCTCACCGGCCAGCGGAATGTGGCCGAGCTGGGCCATCAGGAACCCCGCCAGGGTCTCGTACGGCCCGTCGGGCAGCCGGAAACCGGTCTGCTCGGCCACCTCGTCGGAGCGGAGCATCCCGTCGACCAGCACGGTGCGCTCGCCACCGGGGACGGTCAGCTCGCCCGCACCGGGTTCGTCCACGCTCGCCGGGTCGAACTCGTCGGCGATCTCTCCCACCAACTCCTCGACCAGGTCCTCGATCGTGACCACGCCGTCCGTGCCGCCGTACTCGTCCACCACGATGGCCAGGTCGGCGCCGGCCGCCTTCAACGCGGCGAGCACACCGTCCAGATCGAGGCTCTCCGGCACGTACACCGGTTCGCGGGCCACCGCGCCCACCATCGTCGACGTCCGGGCGGCCAGCGGCACGCCCAGAGCGTCGGGCACACCGGCCACCCCGGTGACCAGATCAAGGGTCTCCTCGTACACCGGGAAGCGGGTCCGCCCGGTGCGCCGCGACGCCTCCAGCAGCTCGGCCACGGTGGCCGTGACACGCAGCGCGACCACGTCCACCCGGGGGGTCATCGCCTCGGCGGCCCGCTTGTCGCCGAACCGGATCGTGCGGCGCAGCAACATCGCGGTGTCCGTCGGCAGTGCGCCCGCCCGGGCCGAGATGGCCGCCAGCAGCCCCAACTCCTCGGGAGAACGGGCGCTGGCCAACTCCTCCTGCGGCTCGACCCCGAACGCCCGGACCAGCCGGTTCGCCGATCCGTTCAACCCCCGGATCAACCAGCCGAACGCCCGGGAGAAGGCGTGCATCGGACCGGCGGTGGCCAGCGCCGCCGGCATGGGCCGGGCCAGCGCCGCGTTCTTCGGCACCAACTCGCCGAAGAGCATGGAGATCAGCGTGGCCAGGGCCAACGCGAGGAACGGGGTGAACCGCTCGGTGTCCTCCCCGACCAGCGGGCGCAGCAACGGGGTGAAGATCCGGGCCAGGGCAGGTTCGGCCAGGTAACCGGTGAGCAGCGCCGTGATGGTGATGCCGAGCTGCGCGCCGGAGAGCTGGAAGGAGAGTTCACGCAGCGCCGTGCGTACCGTCAGAGCGGCCTGGTCGCCCGCGGCGGCCCGCCTGTCGATCTCCGCGCGGTCGACCGTGACCAGGGCGAACTCGGCCGCGACGAAGAACGCGTTGCCCGCGGTCAGCGCGACGAAGCCGACCAGGGGCAACAGCATCGTCCAGAGTAGGCCGTCGATGTCGCCTCACCTCGGCGAGGATTCTTGCACGACGACGGCGGCCCGCAGGGGGCCGCCGTCGTCGTCGATGTTCACATCCCAGGTGTACGCGTCTCAGCCGCCGATCGACGCGGTCTCCCGGCCGCCCTGCGGCTGCTCCGGCTTGACCGAACGGAGCAGCACGCTCGCCACGTCGATGACCTCGACCTGCTCGCCGGCGCCCTTGCCGTTGACCCCGTCGTTGAGCATGGTCGAGCAGAACGGGCAGCCGACGGCGACCGTCTTCGCCCCGGTGGCCATGGCCTCCTCGACCCGGTCCACGTTGATCCGCTTGCCGATCTTCTCTTCCATCCACATCCGGGCACCGCCCGCGCCGCAGCAGAAGGAACGCTCGCTGTTACGCGGCATCTCGGTGAGGTCGCCCGCGATGGCGTCCCCGAGGACCTCGCGAGGGGCCGCGAAGATCCGGTTGTGTCGGCCCAGGTAGCAGGGATCGTGGTAGGTGACACCGCCGTCGACCGGCTGCACCGGGGTGAGCTTGCCGGTGGCGACCAGGTGCGCCAGCAGCTGGGTGTGGTGGACCACCTCGAACTCGCCACCGAGCTGGCCGTACTCGTTGCCGAGGGTGTTGAAGCAGTGCGGGCAGGTCGCCACGATCTTGCGCTTGGCCTTCTCCCGGCCCTCGAACGCCTCGTTGAGCGTCTCCACGTTCTGCTGGGCGAGCATCTGGAAGACGAACTCGTTGCCGATGCGCCGCGCCGGGTCGCCGGAGCAGGTCTCACCCTCGCCCAGGATCGCGAACTTCACCCCGGCCTCGTTGAGCAGCGTGGCCACCGCGCGGGTGGTCTTCTTGGCCCGGTCCTCGAACGCGCCGGCGCAGCCGACCCAGAACAGGTACTCGAAGTCGTCCACCTCGCCGACCCGGGGCACCTCGAAGTCCAGGCCCTTGGTCCAGTCCTCGCGGGTGTTCTGCGGGGCACCCCATGGGTTGCCCTTGTTCTCCAGGTTGCGGAGCATCACGCCGGCCTCGGACGGGAAGCTCGACTCGATCAGCACCTGGTAGCGGCGCATGTCGACGATGTGGTCCACGTGCTCGATGTCCACCGGGCACTGCTCGACGCAGGCCCCGCAGGTGGTGCAGGACCAGAGCACGTCCGGATCGATGACCCCACCGGACTCGGCGTCGCCGATCAGCGGCTTGTCGCCCTCGGCGAGCGACAGCACGTCCAGGTGGGCGAGCTGGGCCTGGGTGGCCTTCTCCTCGCCGGTCAGGTCCTTGCCACCGCCGGCCAGAAGGTAGGGCGCCTTTGCGTACGCGTGGTCACGCAGGCTCAGCACGAGCAGCTTGGGCGACAGCGGCTTGCCGGTGTTCCAGGCCGGGCACTGCGACTGACAGCGACCGCACTCGGTGCAGGTGCTGAAGTCCAGGAGGCCCTTCCAGCTGAACTGCTCGACGTGGGCGACGCCGAACTGGTCCTTCTCCGGGTCGGCCTCCTCGAAGTCGAGGGGCTTGCCCTGGCTGGTCATCGGGCGCAACGCACCGAGGCCGGAGCCGGCCGGCTTGGCCGGCTCGCGCTTGAAGAAGATGTTGGGGAACGCCAGGAAACGGTGCCAGGCGACGCCCATGGTGACGTTCAGGGAGATGACGATCAGCCAGGTCATCGAGATGGCGATCTTGATGAGCGCGGCGATGCTGGCGCCGTCCGACCAGTCGGGCAGCACCGCGCCGACCACATGGCTGACCGGGGTGGCCCAGAGCGGGTACTCGAAGTGATCGGTGGCGACCTTGAAGCCGCGGATCACCAAGCCGAAGATCAGGACCAGCAGCACGATCCACTCGACGAAGTAGCCCTGCCACATGGTCGAGCCGGTGAACCGGGACCGCCCGCCGGGCCGGTTCGGCCGGTTGCGCAGTCGGATCACCATCAGCACCACGATGCCGATCAGGCCCAGCACGGTGATGATCTCGGTGGCCAACCCGAAGATCGTCCAGTGCCCGATGATCGGCAGGCCGCCGGTCGGGGTCACCACCTCGAAGTACGCCTCGAGCACCAGCAGCGACAGCACGATGAAGCCGACCATCACGAACCAGTGCGCGGCGCCCACGACGCCCCACTTGAGCATCCGGGTGTGACCGGCGGTCTCCACCAGCATGGTCTTCGTCCGGGCGCCCTTGTCAGAGAACCGCTCCGGGGCGGGTTGCCCGAGCCGGATGACTGCCGTCATCTTCACGACCGCACGCACCGCAAGCCACACCGCCACGGCGGTGATGGCGGCCGCGAGGATCGTGGTGACGATCTGGACGCTGCCCATCGAGTTGGCCTCCCCGGTCTGCTGCCTGATGACCTCGCTGCGCTCGGTCATGCAATGCAGCCTACGCGAAGGTTACCCAGCAGTAACGTGAGTCATCTCGCAGTAGGCCGCGCTGCCTGCGCACACCATAGGTGGCCTCGCCCGATCCTGCCGGGCAGGGGCTCGGTGAGGTGAAATGCGGCGGGACCGCCAGTGCGGCGCCGCCGCCCCGGCTTAGCGCCAGCGGGAGAGCAGCGCCAGCGAGGCGACCATCGCACCGAAGCCGACGGCGAGGTTCCAGTAACCCCACGCCATCACCGGGTACTCCTGCTCGGACAGGTAGTAGAGCACCAGCCAGCCGATGCCGACGACGATCAAGGCGACCGCGGTGATCGGCAACCACACCGGGCTAGGCTTGCGCGACGACGCCGCCGTGGTCGGACGAACGTCCGTCGGCGGGGTGTACACCTTCTTCTTACGGACCTGAGACTTGGGCACGGCGCTCTCCAGAGGGGTGACGACCTCGTCCGGCCTGACAACCGGGCGCGGGGGCGACGGTCCATGGCCAATAATGTTCGACAGCTAGCGTAGTCCCGATTGCCCGTCCGGACCATGAATGGGGTCAGGCCGGTGCACGGAGTGACCGAAAGAGGCGGGACTGTTCGCATCACCGGCGTAGCCGGGAGCGGCCCGATCCCCGACACGCGGAAGGAAACGCTCGGTGGAGTACACATCCGGCGCAACCTCCTGGCAGAAGGTCCTCCGACGGGCCGTCGCCGGGCTGCTGCCCCGGCGACCGCGTCAACGCCGACCCGGCTGGTCTATCGGGGTGCCTCTGATCGCCGCCGCGGCGGGGCTGCTCTTCACCACCAGCGCGACCACCGCCGACGGCACCGCCCTGCGCGAGGACCGGCGCCCTCAGCTCAACCAGCTCATCGAGGACCGGCGGGAGCAGGTCGCGGCGAGCGAACGACGGGCCGCCACGCTGCGCGGTGAGGTCGAGCAACGGACCAACACCCTGGCCGGCTCCGATGCGCCGATCAAGAACCAGCAAAATCGCGCCCAGGGCAGCCTCCAGGCCGCCGGATTCACCGCCCTCGGCGGCCCCGGCGTCACAGTGGAGCTGAACGACGCCCCGCAACTCGACCAGACCCAGTCGGACGCGAGCAACGACGACCTGGTGGTGCACCAGGGGGACGTCCAGGCGGTGGTCAACGCACTCTGGGCCGGCGGAGCCGAGGCCATGTCAATCATGAACGTCCGCGTGCTCACCACCAGCGCGGTACGCTGCGTCGGTAACACCCTGCTGCTTCATGGCCGGGTGTACTCCCCACCGTTCAAGATCGTAGCAATCGGCGATCCCGCTGCCCTCCAGCAGGCCCTCGCCAGCTCTGAGGGAGTCCGGTTGTTCAAGGACGCGGTCGACGACTACCAACTCGGTTACAAGGAGACGGTTTCCACGGTGCGAGTGCCGGCATTCGAGGACTCGACCTCCCTGCGCTCGGCGACGGTGCCCAAGTGAGCGGGCCGGAGGAGCGCCGCGACGGGCGACACCGCGACCAGACCGACGAGCCGACCGACATCCTGCCGAAGGTCGACCGGCCCGAGCCGACACCTGGCCGGGCGACTCCGGCTGGCAACTGGCCGGAGCCGGTGCTCCCCGCACGGCCCGGTGCGTCGCGCCCGCCGGTCACCTCCGAGCCGCCCCGCGCGTCCGAGCCGCCCCGCGCCTTTGAGCCTCCCCGCGCATCCGAGCCTCCCCGCGCATCCGAGCTTCCCCGCGCTTTTGAGTCGCCTCGTGCCTCGGGCCGTCCGGATGCCGACGCCCCACCGCCCTGGCCGGGTAACACCCCACACGGGGCCGGCCCACACGGGGCCGGCCCGAACGTAGGGCCCGGTCGCCCCTCCGCCGCGAGTCGACCGGTGTCGCCCGCCGCGAGTCCAGGCGTGTCGCCAGCCGCCGGCGGACCGGCGTCACCCGGAGCAGGCCCCGCCCGGCCGGCGTCACCCGGACCAGCCGTCAACGGGCCGACCTCACCGTCCACCCGGCCGGCGTCACCCGGGGCCGCCACGACCCGACCCGCAGCAACCAGCGGGATGCCAGGTCCGACCTCGACCGGCTCCGCTGCGCCCAGCGGGGTACCCGCCAACCCACCCTCCGGCACACCGAGTCGGGCCGTCCCGTCCGCCCCGTCGACGCCGTCGGTGGCCGACTCGCCGACCGCGTTCATTCCGCAGGTCGCCGCCCGGCCTGGGCGTCCCACCGGCTCTCCGGCGGCGCCTGTCTCACCGGCCGCGCCCGACCGCGTCCCGGCAGCCGGCCAGGAGGCTTCCTCCGGTCGTGTCCCCCCGGGCGGTCCCGGCCGCGTCCCGTCCGCCGCGTCGGGCCAGGTCCCTCCGGCCGGCTCCGATCGGGACTTCGACCCGGCCGCCACCGCGGTGATCCCGACCCTTCCCACCGCGCCCGCCGCCCGGCCGCCGGCGATGGACTCGACGGCGCTGATGGGCGCGGTCCCCCGCTCGTCCGTCCCCGGGGAACCCGCCGACGACGACAACCCGGGCGAGCCGCCCCGACCCCGGCGGGGCGAACGGGTCGTCCAACTCCGGCCGCACCAGACCGGCGAGGGCTACAAGAGCGTCTACTCGGAGCTCACCCGGCCGTCGCTCGGCTCCCGGATACGCACCGGCATCCGCGTCACCGGCGAGGTTCTGATCACCTTCGGCCTCGTGGTGCTGCTCTTCGCCGGCTACGAGGTCTGGGGCAAGTCGGCCATCGTCGACGCCCACCAGAACGACCTCAACAACCAGCTCGCGCAGGAGTGGGGCCCGACGGACGACCCGACGGTGGTTCCCTCGGCCGGCCCGAGTGTCAAACCGTCGCCGCCGGTACGCGGCAAGCCGATCGCGGGCCTCTACATCCCGAAGCTCGACAAGAACTGGGTAGTGGTCGAGGGCGTCACCCAGGAGGACATCCGCTACGCCCCGGGTCACTACCCGGCCAGCGCGTTGCCCGGCCAGGTCGGCAACTTCTCCGTTGCCGGCCACCGCAACCGGGCGACCTTCTGGCGGCTGGACGAGCTCCACGACGGCGACCCGATCGTGGTCGAGAGCAAGACCGACTGGTACGTCTACCGGGTGTCGCAGTCGCGGATCGTCCGACCGACGCAGGTCGAAGTGGTCGCGCCGGTGCCCGGCGAGCCGAACAAGAAGGCCACCAAGCGCATGCTCACCCTGACCACGTGCAACCCGAAGTTCGACAACTACCAGCGCCTGATCATCCACGCCGAACTGGACCGCACCCAGCCCAAGTCGGCGGGCCGGCCGACCGAGCTGGGAGGCTGACCGATGTACGCGTTCATCTGGCGCAAGCTGCCGTTCGGCCTGGCCGGAAAGCTGGCCGGCTCGGTGCTCCTGGTAGCCGCCACTGTCGCCCTGCTCTGGTATGTCGCCTTCCCGTGGGCCGAGCCCCTGCTGCCGTTCGACGACGTGCAGGTCGAGTCCGGGGTTCCCGCGGAGTCGGGCAACGACGCACCGGTGACCGGGGAGACCCCGGCCGGCGACGAGCACGACCTGCCGTACGACACCGACCGCAACAACCCGGTCCCGTCCTCCTCGCCGAGCAGGTGACCGTGCGCGTCCTGGTGATCGACAACTACGACTCGTTCGTCTTCAACATCGTGCAGTACCTGGGCCAGCTCGGCGTGGACTGCGAGGTCCGCCGCAACGACGAGATCGACGTCGCCGAGGTGGGCAGGGTGGGGGCGGACGGCATCCTGCTCTCGCCCGGGCCGGGCAGCCCCGACCGCGCCGGCATCTGCCTGGACGTCATCCGGGAGTACGCGGGCGAGCTGCCGATCTTTGGTGTCTGCCTGGGTCACGAGGCGATCGGTGAGGCCTTCGGTGCGACCGTGACGCGGGCCCCGGAGCTGCTGCACGGCAAGACCTCCGAGGTGCGGCACCATTCGGTGGGCGTCCTCGCCGGTCTGCCGGACCCGTTCACCGCCACCCGGTACCACTCGCTCGCCGTACTCCCCGAGACGCTGCCCGACGAGCTGGAGGTGACCGGCTGGACCGGCTCCGGCGTGGTGATGGCGATGCGGCACCGGACGCTTCCCATCGAGGGCGTCCAGTTCCACCCGGAGTCGGTACTCACCGAGGGCGGGCACCTGATGTTGGCGAACTGGCTCGCCAGTTGCGGTCACCAGGAGGCGTTGGAGCGCGCGCCCGCGCTCGCCGCCGAGGTCGACGCCCGCCGACTCGCCGCCTTCGCCAGCAACTGAGGTCGGCAGCCCGTCAGCCGCGTCGCCCACGCTGACGCCGCAGCGGTCGGCGATGACCGCGTGCGCGGTCGCAGCCCCAACAGCACGCCCCCGAACAGGACGGCGGCCCCGAGCCGATGACCGTTCACCTTCCCCTTTGCTCTGCACCCGCCCATGCACCGACTACGGAGCGTGAGTGTCGCGTGGGTGGGTGCAGAGCAAAGGCGGTGGTTGACCCTGTGGCGGCCGTCGCGGCGCGGCGCCGCGACGGCCGCGGCGCCGCGGCCGACACAACCGCCGTGGCCGGCGCGGACTGCCGCAGCCAACACGGACCGTGGCGGCCAGCAGGACCTCCGTGGCCAACACGGACCATAGCGGTTGTTCAGGCCGATCAGCAGGGCCCAGGCGGCTGTTTCAGCTACGCAGCGCGTTCTGAACCGCCGGGTCAGCGGGTGAGTGGACCGCTGGCGCACGGCCCCGGGCCGCGTCCCACGCCGCCTTGCCACTGGCGAAGTAGTCCCGCACGGACTTCTCGGCAAGCAGGGCCGCACCGCAACCGTCGCACCTGGCGACCACCCCATCGGCGTCGAGGCCGAGGTGTCGGCACAGCGTCACCGCCCGGGAAAGGTGGTAGGACTGGGTCACGATCAGGGCCCGCTCGACGCCGTACACCTGGCGGGCTCGGGCGCAACTGTCGTAGGTGTCCAGGCCGAACGGGTCGGCCACGACGCGACGCGGG
Source organism: Micromonospora sp. WMMC250 (assembly GCF_027460215.1). Lineage (NCBI taxonomy): Bacteria > Bacillati > Actinomycetota > Actinomycetes > Micromonosporales > Micromonosporaceae > Micromonospora > Micromonospora sp. WMMC250. The sequence goes on from NZ_JAPZBJ010000002.1 coordinate 4,926,645, forward strand.
TCGACGCCACGCTCGGTGAGGTACGAGGTCATCACGGCCGGCTCGTCACCTGATGTGCCGCCACCGTCGCCCGACACGAGGACCACGGTGGCTCGTCCGCTGGTCACCAGAGCGGCGGCGGTCTCCAGGCGGCCGGCGAGGCGCTCCCCTGGCCGCTGCCGGTCCGCCGCCACGGCGGTGCCGAGGACGATCACCACGTCGGCGGAGGGCGCATCGGCTTCGGCGTGCACGTGCCCACGGGCGGTGAACGTCGTCCACAGCCACGGGAGGCTGGCGAGAGCCAGCAGGGCGACACCCAGGACGGCCACGCGTCGGGGTCGGCGCATCCGTCCGCGCCTCGGCGCGCCGGAGGCCTCCTCGTCGGTCATCCCGGGTCGCCCGAACCCGTTGTTCAGTTCTCGGGAAGCCGGCCCGGCGGGGGCGGGAACGGCAGTCCGACGCCGCCCCCGTTGCCGGGAGTGGTCGGCGTGGCCGTCGGCGTGCCGGTCGGCGTCGTGGGGGGCGGCGGCTCCTCGACCTTCTCCGGGATGCCGATCTCGATGGTCACGGTCTTGTCCTTGGCCAGCGAGGTGCCCGGATTCGGACTCTGCTTCTGCACCCGGCCGGCCAGGTTGGCCGGCACCTCGTCGCCATCGCGGACCTCGACCTTGTAACCCGCCTCGCGGAGTTCCTGGGTGGCGTCGTCCCGCGTCGAGTTGATCACGTTGGGCACCTTGTTGACGTTGCCCCTGGAGACCTCGACGACCACCTTGCTGTCCTGCGGGACGGTGGTGCCCGAGGGCGGGGTCAGCTTGAGGACGATGCCCTCCTGCGCGGGGTTGTCGACCTTCTTCTCCTCGACCACCAACCCGAGGTCCTCGAGTTGAGGTTTGACGTTCTCGAGCTGAGAGTTGATCAGGCCAGGTGGGATCTTCACGTCCGGCTTGCCGCCGCAGAGCTGGATGGTCACCGTGCTGGCCTGCTTCAGCCGGGTGGCCGGCTCGGGATTCTGCTTCGCGACGGTGCCCTTGGTGCAGTCGTTGTCCAGGACGGATTCGCCCACCTGCGGTTGGAGATCGGCGCCACGGATCTCGGCGACTGCGGCGGCCTGGCTCTTGCCGACCAGGTTCGGCACCGACTTGTTGGCCTTGTCCTGCTGCTGGCTCCAGAGCAGGGCGGCGACCAGGGCGATCACCGCCAGCACACCCACCGCACTGAACGTCGCGATCAGCCAGGAGGACGCCTTGCGCTGGCGCGGGTCACCGACCCGCGCCATCTGCCCGGTCTGCGGACCACGGGTAGGAGCCGGGTAGCCGCCCCCAGCGCCGGCCGGGGCCATCGCCACCGTCCCCGCCTCACGCATCACCGGCGTGGCAAGCACGGGCCGGCCGGCGGCGGCGCGGAGCAGATCGGCCCGCATCTCGCCGGCGCTCTGGTAGCGGTTCAGCGGGTTCTTCGACAGCGCCTTGAGGACGATCGCGTCGATGGCCGGGGTGACGTCCGGGTTGATGTCGCTCGGCGTCGGCGGCGTCTCCCGTACGTGCTGGTAGGCGACACTCACCGGGCTGTCACCGACGAACGGTGGGTGGCCGCAGACCAGCTCGAAGAGAACGCAGCCGGCCGCGTACACGTCGGAGCGAGCGTCGACGGCCTCGCCGCGCGCCTGCTCCGGGGACAGGTACTGGGCCGTGCCGATCACCGCGCTGGTCTGCGTCATGGTGGTCGCACCGCTGGCGAGTGCGCGGGCGATGCCGAAGTCCATCACCTTGACCTGGCCGGTCTGGGTGAGCATCACGTTGCCCGGCTTGATGTCGCGGTGGATGATGCCGTGCCGGTGGCTGAACTCCAGCGCGGCGCACATGTCGGCGCAGATCTCCAACGCCCGGCGCGGCTGCAACCGGCCCTCGGCGCCGAGGACCTCCTTCAGGGTCCGCCCGTTGACGAACTCCATGACGATGAACGGCAGTGTCTCGCCGGTCGGCGCGGTCTCCTCGCCGGTGTCGTAGACCGCCACGATCGCCGGGTGGTTGAGCGACGCGGCGTTCTGCGCCTCCCGGCGGAACCGCATCTGGAACGTCGCGTCCCGGGCGAGGTCGGTGCGGAGCATCTTGATCGCGACGTCCCGACCGAGCCGGAGGTCGCGACCGCGGTGCACCTCGGCCATGCCGCCATAGCCGAGCAGCTCGCCGACCTGGTACCTGCCACCGAGCAGGCGGGCCTGCGCTGTCATCGCGTCTGTCGTCCTTCGCTCGTCGTCGTCCCGCCGCTGTCCGGCTGGAGTCGTACCTCCCGACGGTACGACGTCACTGTCGGATCGTCGCGTCCGTCGAGTCGTAGCGCGCCGGACGTCACGGCGCGCGGAGTCAGCCCGGCGGGTTCACCGGCCTGCGACTGCTTCCGCAGGGTGTAGGAAATCATGCCGGAACAGACAAGGACCAGTACCGCCAGCAGGATGGCGAGCAGCACCATTCCGGGACGGGACCGGCGGGGTTCGGGTGATGGCACCGACGGTCCGGCCTGCCGAACGTACGCCGGCGGGTGTTCCTGGCGGGGCGGTGCCGACGGCACCGCTGCGGCGCCGCGCGGGTAGCCGTTCGGTGCGACCGGTGGGCGGCCGGGTTGGACGGCCGGCGCGATGGCAGTGGGTCGCGGCTGCTGGGCCGGCGCGACGGCGGTCGGCCTCGGCCCCGCGACCTGCGGGTGGGCACCCGGCGGACGCATGTGGTGCGCCTGCGGCACCTGGGCCCGGCCTGGTGCGGCGGGCGAGGCCGGCGCCGCGGAGATCGGCGCGGAGTTGGCACCCGCCCTGGCCTGCTGGGAGAGCGTGGCCTTGAGCTGTCGAGCGACGCCGGCGAGGGCGGCCGCGCTGGGCCAGCGGGCGGCCGGGTCCTTCGCCAGGGTCCGTTCCACCACTGCCCGCACCTGCGGCGGGATGTCCGCCGGCAACGGCCGGGGCTTCTCGCGTACGTGCTTCATCGCGATGTCGAGCGGATTGTCGCCCTCGAACGGCCGCCGACCGGCGAGGCACTGGTACGCGACCACGCCGAGCGCGTACACGTCGGACGCCGGGGTGGCGACGCCGCCGGTCGCCTGCTCGGGCGAAATGTACGAGGCGGTGCCGAGAACCGAGCCGGCGGCGGTGAGCTGGCCGACCATGTCGGAGCGGGCGATGCCGAAGTCGGTGAGCACCAGCGTGCCGTTCGGCCGGACGAGCAGGTTGCCCGGCTTCACGTCGCGGTGCACGATGCCCTTCTCGTGCGCGGCGTGCAGCGCGTCCGCCGCCTGAGCGACGAGCGCCATCGTCCGGGCCGGCGTGAGTCTCCCGACGCGGCTCAGCGTGGACGACAGGGCGTCGCCTTCGACGTATTCCATGACCAGGAACGCGATCTGCTGGTCGTTACCGAAGTCGTAGACGTCCACCACGCCGGGGTGGTTGATGGTGGCCATGGTGCGGGCCTCGCCGCGGAACCGCTCGCCGAAGTCCGGGTCGTCGAGCAGCGCGGGGAGCAGGCTCTTCACCGCGACCGTACGGCCGAGCACCTGGTCGGTGCCGCGCCAGACGTCGCCCATGCCGCCGCTGGCGATCCGCTCGTCGAGACGGTAGCGGTTGCCGAGCTGGACGCCGGGGCTGAGCATCAGCGACCCCCGGGGTCAGCGATGGCGGCGCGCATGATCTGACCAGCGATCCGGGCCGCCTCGGCGCTGCCACCGGGGCCGGCCTGTTCGAGCATCACGCAGACCGCGGAAACGGGGTTGCCGTTCTTGTCCATCGCAAAGCCGATGAACCAGCCGTGGTCGGGCCGGTCCGGGGCGGACTGCGCGGTGCCGGTCTTGCCACCGACCGTGTAACCGCTGATCGCGGCCTTCCGGCCGGTGCCCTTCTGGACCACGCTGACCATCATGTCCCGCAGGTCGGTGGCGACCTGCGAGCTGACCGGCTGGCGCAGCTCCCGGGCGCTGGCGGTGTAGTAGCTGGTGGTCCGGTCCGGGGCGAGCAGCTGCCGGACCAGGTACGGCCGCATCTGACTGCCACTGTTCGCGATCGCGCCGGCGATCATGGCGCCCTCGAGCGGGGTCATCCGGACGTTGTTCTGCCCGATCGAGGACTGGGCCAGCGCAGCCGGGTCGGTGGTGCCGTCCGGGTTCTGCATGTCCCCGGTCCGGCTGGCCGCCGTCGGCAGACCGTCCTCGCCGAGCTGGCCGACGGTGAGGTCGTCCTGCTCGAAACCGAACTGCCGCGCCTTCTCCTTGAGGGCATCGGCACCGAGTTGCACACCGAGCTGGGCGAAGCCGGTGTTGCACGACTCGGTGACCGCCTCCATCAGGGTGACCTTCGCCTCGGGGCAGATCGACGGGGCGGCGTTACGAATCGGGGTGCCCGAGGTGGGCGGGGTGTAACTGGAACCGGCCGGGATCTGGGTCGTCTTGGTGACGCCGTTCTCCAGCGCCGCCGCTGCCACCACGACCTTGAAGGTGGAGCCCGGCGGCAGCGTCTCGGAGAGCGCGCGGTTGTTCAGCGGGCGGTCGGGATCCTGTTCCAGCTTAGAGTACGCGGCAGCCGCTTCCTTGCTGTCGTGGCTGGCCAGCGGGTTCGGATCGAAGCTGGGCATGGACACCAACGCCTGCACCGCCCCGGTACGCGGGTCGATGGCGATGGCCGCGCCCTTCTTCGCCCCGACCTGGTTGTTGCGCAGCTGGTCGTACGCCGCGTCCTGGGCCCGCTTGGAGAGCGTGAGCAACACGTTGCCGCCACCGCTGTCGTCCCCGGTGAACATGTCCTTCAACCGGTCGCCGAGCAACTGGTCGCTGGTGCCGGCCAGGAAGTCGTTCTCCACCTTTTCGATGCCCTGGTCGGCCAGGTTGACCGGCTTGTAGCCGAGCACGTGAGCGTACTTGGCACCGCCCGGGTAGGTGCGCAGGAACTTGAGGTTGCCGGTGGTCTCCTTGCTGGTGGCCAGCGCGGTGCCGCCAGCCTCGATGTTGCCCCGCTTGCGCTTGTAGTCGGCGACCTGGACCCGACCGTTGTAGTCGCTGGTGCGGTATTCGTCGGCCTTTTGGAACTGGACCCAGTTGAGGTTGGCGAAGAGCAGGCCGAACAGGACCATGACGACGACGCCGACCCGGCGCAGTGGTGCGTTCACGGCTTGATCACCTCCGTGGGAGCACCGTGAATCTGCTCCGGCGGACCGCCGGCAGGCCGGGCAGCCTTGGCGGCGCCCCCTGTCAGCGGCCGACGGGCACCGTCGGATACCCGCAGCAGCACCCCGATGAGCAGCCAGTTCGCCATCAGCGACGAGCCACCGGCGGACAGGAACGGGGTGGTCTGACCGGTCAGCGGAATCAGCTTGCTGATACCGCCGACGATCACGAAGACCTGGAGGCCGAGGGTGAACGCGAGACCACCCGCGAGGAGCTTGCCGAACGAGTCCCGTACCGCGAGCGCGGCCCGCAGCCCGCGCTCCACGATCAGCAGGTAGACGACCAGCAGCGCGGAGAGGCCGAAGAGGCCCAACTCCTCACCGATGCCGGCGAAGATGAAGTCGTTCTGCACCTCGGGGAGGATGTCCGGTTGGCCGCCGCCCGGCCCCGCACCGAAGAGCCCGCCGGTGCCCAGGGCGAGCAGTCCTTGGACGAGTTGGTAGCCCTTGTTGGTCGGATCGGCGAACGGGTCCAGCCAGATCTCCGCCCGGAGGTAGAAGTTGGCGAACGGCCCGCCGACAGTCGAGCCGAGCACGTAGGCGAGGTAGGCGCCGCCGAAGAAGAGGACCAGACCGATCAACAGCCAACTGACCCGTTCGGTGGCGATGTAGAGGGTCACCACGAACATGCCGAAGTAGAGCAGCGAGGTGCCCAGGTCCTTCTCGAACACGAGCACCAGGAGGCTGACCAGCCAGACGCCGATCACCGGGCCGAGGTCCCGTCCGCGTGGGAAGTCGATGCCGAGGAAGCGTCGACTGGCCAGGGACAGCACCTCGCGCTTGCGGACCAGGTAGTAGGCGAAGAAGACCAGCAGCGCCAGCTTGGCGAACTCACCCGGCTGAATGGAGACGAAGCCGAGATCGATCCACAGCTTCGCGCCGTTCCTCTCGGAGATGCTCGCCGGCAGTACCGCCGGGAGCATCACCAGCACGATGCCGACCAACCCCAGGGTGTACGCGTACCGGGAGATCGACCGGTGGTCGCGCATGATGGCGAGCAGGCCGGCGGCGAGGATCACCGCACCGAGCGTCCACGCCAACTGCCGCCCACCGATCCCCGCGAAGATCGCCAGCTCCTCCCGGTCGGCGACCGGTGCCTCGCCCAGGTCGATGCGGCGCAGGAAGCCCACGCCGAGCCCGTTGAGCAGGGCCACCGCCGGCAGCAGGGCCGGGTCGGCGAACGGGGCGAGGAACCGGATGACCAGGTGCAGCCCGAGGAAGACCGCGCCGAGAGCGGCGGCGGGCATCCAGAAATCCGGTGTGACAGTGTCCAGCAGGTTCGCCTCGACGGTCGCCCCGTACGCGGCCACCAGCACCATCGCGAGCAGCAGCAGGGACAACTCGGCGTTGCGGCGCGACCGCGCCAGGCGTACGCCGGACTGCTCGCCCGCGGTCGCGGGCGAGGGTGCCGGTGTGGCCGCTACGGTCACGGGTGGAGTCCTCGGTATCTCAGCCGACGCTCACTCAGGAGACCGGCAACCGGCCGGGTCGAGCGCCGGCGTGGCCGAGTCGGAGGGCGTGACGTCGGGTGTGGTGGTCGTGCCGTTCGCACCGACGGCGTCGGTGGCACCGACGGTCGGGCTTGCGCTGACGACCCCGTTGGGGGTCGCCGACGCGTCGGCACTCGGGCTGCCGTTCGGGGTCGGCGTCGTGACGGCCTGCGGCGGCGGCGGAGTGCCGCCGACAGTGCTCGTCGGGTCGAGCGGACAGAGCGGCTTGAGGTTGGGGTTGCTCGGGGTGTCACTGGTCAGCTCGGCGAGCTGCCGCTCGGCGTCCGGCTCGTTCTTGGCCCGGATGCCGACCTTGACAGTGTCCTGAGCGGCAACCGTGAGGTCGTCGAGTCGGGTGCCGCTGCGCCGGTGCACGGTGGAGAGGTCCATCCCGGCGATCTGACCCTGGACGCCACGGAAGACGGCGACCTGCCCCTCCTCGGTGGCACCCACGTAGTACTGCCGCTGGGTGTACGTCCACCCGCCGAAGCCTGCCCCGCCGACGATGACCAGCAGGGCCAACGCCATGGCGGCGGTCCGCACCGGGCGGCGCTTCGGCCGGTCCGATTCGTCGTCGGAGGCGACCGGCTCCTCGGGGGCGGGTGGGCGGGGCGCGGAGAGCGCCGAGGCCCGGGCGGCCGGCGTCGAGTCGTCGGCGGAGGTCGCCATGCCCCGGTCGCGGGCGGCGGCACCACCGACGATCGGGGTCGCCTCGACGATGTCCTGATCCGTCGCGTCCGCGATGATCACCGTGATGTTGTCCGGTCCGCCGCCGCGCAGCGCGAGCTGCACCAGCCGCTCGACGCACTGCTGCGGGTCGGCGTACTCCCGCAGGGTCTCGCCGATGGTCTCGGCGCTGACCACACCCGAGAGGCCGTCGCTGCAGATCAGGTACCGGTCGCCGGGAAGGACCTGACGCACCGAGTACTCCGGGTCGATGTCCCGGCCGTCCAAAGCGCGGGTGAGCAGCGACCGCTGCGGGTGACTGCTCGCCTCCTCGGCGCTGATCCGGCCTTCGTCGACGAGCATCTGGACGTACGTGTCGTCCTTGGTGATCTGCGCGAACTCGCCGTTACGCAGCAGGTAGGCCCGCGAGTCACCGATGTGGACCATGCCCAGCTTGCTGCCGGTGAAGAGGGTCGCCGTGAGCGTGGTGCCCATCCCCTCCAGCTGCGGGTTGGCGTCCACTGTGTCGCGGAGTTGTTGGTTGGCGGTGCCCACTGCCGAACGCAACGCGTCGACGAGAGCGTCCCCCGGGACGTCCTCGTCGAGCGGCGCCATGGCACCGATGACGATGTTGCTGGCGACGTCACCGGCGGCCATACCGCCCATACCGTCGGCAACGGCAAGTAGCCGCGGCCCGGCGTAGACGGAGTCTTGATTGCCGTCACGGATCAGACCGCGGTCGCTGTGGGCCGCATAGCGCAGGGTCAGAGTCATGGCCGTAATTCGAGGGAAGTGCGGCCGATCCGGATCGGCACGCCGAGGGGGACGGGGGTTGGTCCGGTGACCTTAGCGCGATCGAGGTACGTGCCGTTAGTCGAGCCGAGGTCCTCGACGTACCACTGCCCTTCACGCGGCACGAGCCGGGCGTGTCGCGCGGAGGCGTAGTCGTCGGTGATGACCAGGGTGGAGTCCTCAGCTCGACCGATGGTGATCTGCGCTTCACCAAGAGTGATCCTGGTGCCGGCCAGTTGACCGGCGGTCACCACCAGCTGGTGTGCCGCCCTGCCCCGTTTCACCTTCGCCGGCTTCGCCGCCTGCCCGGTCGAGGCCCCCACCGCGCGTGGTGCGGCCACCAGGCGACCGGACCGCGCGCCGGCGAAGAGATCCCGGCGGATCACACCGACCACCGTGAACACGAAGATCCACAGCAGGATCAGGAAACCGAACCGGGCAACGGTGATGACCAGTTCCGGCAAGGCGGGTCAGCCGTCCACGCGGAAGGTCAGCGTCGTCGTACCGAGCTGGACCATGTCACCGGGGTTCAACGCGACGGCGGAGACCCGCTGCCCGTTGACCATGGTGCCGTTGGTCGACCCCAGGTCGGTCAGCACGACCTGGCCCCCGTCGAAATCCAGCCGGGCGTGTCGCCGGGAGATGCCGACGTCGGGCAGGCGCAGGTTGGCCTGGTCGCCGCGACCGATCACCGTGGACCCCATCTGAAGGGGGTAGGTGCGGCCGTCTCCGGAGACCAGCCGCACATTGCGACCGCCACCGTGCCCCGGCGGCGGGCCGTAGCCACCGCCCTGGTCGTACGTGGGGTAGGCGGGCGGGCCGGCGTCGTAGCCGGGTGCCGACACCGGGGCGACCTCGCCGCCGGTGTAGACCTCGGCCGTGACACGGAACATGCCCGTGTCCAGGCCCTCACCTCGCTCGATCTCGACGATCACGTCGCCGTAGACCGTCCACGCCTGCTCGCCGATGAACTCCGCCTGCGACTGGGCCAACTCCTGGGCCAGCGCGGCGGCGTACGGCGCCAGCCGACTGTGGTCGAACGGCGAGAGATCGATCACGTAGCGGTTGGGCACCAACGTGCGCCCACCGGCCAGGATCGCCTTGTGCGCCTCGGCCTCCCGCTGCATGGCGTTGAGGATCTCCACGGGGTGGACCACCCCTTTGAAGACCTTGGCGAAGGCCCCTTCGACCAGGCCTTCCAGACGCTTCTCGAAGCGTTGCAGCACGCTCACCGGCTCCTCCTCGGGTCCCGAGGACATGATGGTATCCGGCCGGCGCGCGCGCAGCTCACACGCCGCTCGGCCGGCTGCTCCCGGCCCGTTCGGAAGGGCCGGGACTGTCGTGCTAATCTTTCGTCCGCCACGAACGGTAACCGCTCGTGGCGAGCGCCAGGGACAGCGTAGTATTCCCGAGGCCCGTTGGAGACAGCGGGGCCGGGGCGGCTACAGTGTTCCGGGTCGTGCCACGGGGATGTGGCGGAATGGCAGACGCGCACGGTTCAGGTCCGTGTGCCCGAAAGGGCGTGGGGGTTCAACTCCCCCCATCCCCACCAATGACGAGGGCTCCGCTTGATGCGGGGCCCTTCCGTCATATCGGGACGTGCCGGACGTCACGCTATGCTGCGATGGATTCTGCCTCCGATGGACCGGGAGTGGCGTGTGAGTGTCGCGTTGGTGACAGGGTCGGGTGGCCTGATCGGCTCCGAGGCGGTCCGGCACTTCGCCGGCCTCGGCCTGGACGTGGTCGGCATCGACAACGACATGCGCCGGTACTTCTTCGGCGAGGACGGCTCCACCTCGTGGAGCCTGGAACGGCTCGGCCGTGACCTGGGTAACGCGTACACACACTTCGCGGTGGACATCCGGGACCGGGACGGCCTGGAGCAGGTGTTCAAGAAGTACGGATCGGACATCGCCGTGGTGATCCACAGCGCTGCCCAGCCGAGTCACGACTGGGCGGCCAAGGAGCCGTACACGGACTTCGACGTGAACGCCGGCGGCACGCTCAACATGCTGGAGAACACCCGCCTGCACGCGATCGACGCACCGTTCATCCACTGCTCGACAAACAAGGTCTACGGCGACCGGCCGAACAGCCTGCCGCTGGTCGAGCTGGAGACCCGGTACGAACTGCCCGAGGACCACCGCTGGTACCAGGGCATCACCGAAGAGATGTCGATCGACCACTCGCTGCACTCGGTCTTCGGTGCCTCCAAGGTCGCCGCCGACGTGATGGTCCAGGAGTACGGGCGCTACTTCGACATGAAGACGGCCTGCTTCCGCGGCGGCACGTTGACCGGCCCGGCCCACTCCGCAGCCGAGCTGCACGGGTTCCTGGCCTACCTGATGCGCTGCGTCATGGAGGGCCGGACATACAACCTGTTCGGCTACAAGGGAAAGATGGTCCGCGACGCGATCCACTCCCGCGACGTGCTGAGCGCGTTCGAGGCGTTCTTCCGGGCACCGCGATCCGCGGAGGTCTACAACCTCGGCGGCGGGCGGCACTCGAACACCTCGCACATCGAGGCCTTCCGGATCGCCGAGGAGATCACCGGCCGCGAGGCGCAGATCAACTACGTCGAGCAGAACCGCACCGGCGACCACCAGTGGTACGTCAGCAGCATGGCCCGGTTCGAGGCCCAGTACCCGGACTGGAAGATCACATACGACGTGCCGATGATCCTGCGGGAGATCTACGAGGCCAACGTGGACAAGTGGGTCCCCCAGCCATGACCACGGCGCGGACCAAACGCAACGTGCTGGGTGTCCTGGTGGACGCCACCGACTACGCCACGGCGACCGACGCGGTGGTGACCGCGGCGCACGAGCGTCGTCCGCTCGCGCTGACCGCGTTGGCCGTGCACGGCGTGATGACCGGGGTGCTGGACCCGGCGCACAACGCACGGCTCAACTCCTTCGACGTGGTCACGCCGGACGGGCAACCGGTGCGGTGGGCGCTCAACCTGCTGCACAACGCCGGCCTCACCGACCGGGTCTACGGGCCGACGCTGACCCTGCACGTGCTGTCGCGTTTCGCCGACGAGGGTCTGCCGGTCTACCTGTACGGCTCGACCGAGGAGACCCTCGCCCGGTTGATCCCGGCCCTGGAGCGGATGTTCCCCGCCCTGAAAATCGCCGGGGTGGAGCCGTCCAAGTTCCGCGCCGTCGAACCCGGTGAGGACGCCGAGATCGCCGACCGGATCCGGTCCAGCGGTGCCCGGCTCGTCCTGGTCGGGCTCGGCTGCCCCCGCCAGGAGGTCTTCGCGTACGCCATGCGTCCGCTGCTCGACATGCCGCTGATGGCGGTCGGCGCGGCCTTCGACTACCACGCCGGTCTGCTCCGCAAGCCGCCGCCGTGGATGCAGCGTGCCGGCCTGGAGTGGTTCTGGCGTCTCGGGCTGGAGCCCAAGCGGCTCTGGCGTCGGTACGTCATCCTCAACCCGGCGTACCTGAGCCGGCTGGCCGCGCAAAAGATCGGCCTCTGGAAGGCCCGCCCGCCGGCGCCCTCCCACGAACGGCCGGCCACCTTCTCGGTCTGACCCCGTACGGCACGAGGCCCCACCCGCTGTTCCGGGTGGGGCCTCGGTCGTGGGAGACCGCTCAGACGGTCAGGGTCCAGGTGTTGATGTAGCCGGTGTCGGCCGAGTAGGTGTCGCGCACCTGAAGCCGCCAGGTGCCGTCGGCAGCCTCACCGGAGACGTTGACCGAGTACGTGGCGATCACGTTGTCGGCGCTGTCCGAGGTGCTGCTGTTCTTCAGCCGGTAGGAGCTGCCGTCCGGGGCGAGCAGGTCGATGACCAGGTCACCTCGGTAGGTGTGCACGATGTTCACCGCCACCGTGGACGCCGAGGACGCGTTGCGGCCACAGCCGGAGATGGTGATCGAGCTGGTCACCGCCGAGCCGGCGTCCGGGATCGACACATCGGTGCCGTTGGTGCCGGTGCAGCCGGTGGGCGGCGGCGGGGTGGTGCCGCCGCCTACGTAGAGCAGCAGGTTCGGCGAGCCCGAGCCGACGTTGCTGATCACGTTGGGGGTGGCGGTGGACACGAGCTCGTTGCGCACCTGCGCCGGCGTCCAGCCCGGGTTGGCACTGGCCACCAGGGCCGCCGCCCCGACCACGTGCGGCGTGGCCATCGAGGTGCCGCTGATCGTGTTGGTGGCGGTGTTGCTGTTGTACCAGGCCGAGGTGATCGACGAGCCGGGCGCGAAGATGTCCAGACAGGTGCCGATGTTGGAGAACGACGAACGGGCGTCCGCGCTGGTCGTGGAGCCGACCGTGATGGCCTCCGTGGTACGGGCCGGCGAGGTGTTGCACGCGTTCGCGCCGCTGTCGTTGCCGGCCGCCAGGCCGTACGTCACGCCGGAGGCGATCGAGTTGCGCACGGCGTTGTCCAGCGAACTGTTCGCGCCGCCACCGAGGCTCATGTTCGCCACGGCCGGCTTGATCGCGTTCGCGGTGACCCAGTCGACGCCGGCGATCACACCGGCGTTGGTGCCGCTGCCGGAGCAGTTCAGCACCCGTACGCCGACGAGCTGGACGCCCTTGGCCACGCCGTACGACGACCCGCCGACGGTGCCGGCGACGTGCGTGCCGTGGCCGTTGCAGTCGTCGGCCGACCCGCCGTCCACGGCGTCGTAGCCGGAGGTGGCTCGGCCGCCGAAGTCGTTGTGGGAGAACCGGATACCGGTGTCGATGATGTAGGCGTGCACGTTGCTCGCCGTGTTCGGGTAGGTGTAGGAGCTGTCCAACGGCCGGTTGCGCTGGTCGATCCGGTCCAGGCCCCAGGAGGGCGGGTTGGTCTGCGTTCCGGAGATCGAGACGGTGTGGTTCTGCTCGACGTACGCCACCGCCGGGTCGGCCGCGATCCGCGCCGCCGCGCTCGCGCTGACCTTGACCTCGAAGCCACGCAGCGCCGCTGCGTAGGTGCGGGCCACCGCGCCGCCGTGGCGACCGGAGAGCCGCTTCGCGGCGTCGCCGACCCGGTCCCGGGCCACCGCGCTGTCCTTGAGTACGACGATGTAGCTGTCCGGCACGGCGGTGGCGCCGCCCGCGGCCCGCACCACACCGACGGGTTCGGCGGCCAGGGCCGGGGTGCCGACGGCCAGCACGGTCGCCGTGGCCACCCCGATCAGTACGGACCTTCGTGGAAGACCCATCTCCTACCTCCCTCTGACCGGCGGCGGAACGTGACGCCGGTCCCAAAATCAATCGACGCATGCCGATCCAGCTGAGGGTAGATCAGCCGTCGGGCACTTGAACATGTCGAAACGGCCATACCTTCGGGTGATGACCCCCTACGGGCCCGACGTCCGGGACGAACAGGGGGCCGGCCCGGATTCGCCAGGCGCCGATCCGGGAAAGACTCTCGAACATGGAGAGTCAGCTCACCATCCTGTTCCCGGTAGCCGCCGCCTGGTTGGCCGCCGGCGTCGTCGCCGACGGCCTTCCCCGCCTGCGCAACACCCGCGCGCTTCGTCGGCGTACCGGATGGTTGCTGGTCCTGACCCTCACCGGGCTGACACTCACCGCGGCCGTGCTCGGCGGCGGTCTGCTCAGCGCAGGCTCCGCCCCGGTCGACCGGGCCGCCGCCGGGCTCACCCTGGCCGCCGGCCCGGCGCTCGTGGCGGCGGTCTGCTCGGTACGGCGGATCCGCCGGCTGTGGGCCGGGGCGGGTGCCTTCGCCAACGCTCCCGCCACACCCGCGCCGCACGGGCTGCGCGCCGCCGCCGCCCACCCGCTCGTGGGGCTGCCCCTCCAGGTTGCCGCCCTGGCCACGATGCCGGCGGTGATCGCGGCGATCGGCACCGACCTCGGGGCCGACCCCAGCGTCACCGGGCCCGCGATCACGGTGGGCGCGCTCGCGGTCGCCGTCATCGCGGTCCGGCACGCACTTCGCCACAGCCGCCTGGCCGAGCGGGCCCAACCGGACGCCGCCCGGTCAACGCGGGCGGCTGGCCCCCTGCACGTATAGCAACTCCAGGATCGCCCTGGTCGCCTCGAACCAGCGGTCCAGCCAGTCCTGCGAGGGCAGGCTGCCCTTCGGCGGCAGCTCCATCAGCAGGCCACGCAGCAGTGGGTGGTCCGCGAAGGACTCGGTGGACTCCATCGGCCACCCGCTCGGCGGGAACGACGGCTCGATCAGCGGATTCGGGTCCAACGAGGGCAACGAGAGCGGAGGATCCGCCGACTCGGAGGTCGCCTCCCGCCCGCTCAACTCCTGGTCGGTCGAGACCACCTCGGTCAGTACGGTGTCCCGACGGGCCCCGCGATACTTGCCACCGAATCGTTCCGCCTTGGCCGGACTGTTGGTGAGGTTGTCTGAACCGATCGTCGTCATCCGTCTCGCCTACTCGCTCGGTTGCGGGTCGGTGCGGCGGGTCGTCGACCAGTGCCGTACCGACCGGTTCAACGAGACGGGCGCGATGTGGCGACGGGATTCCCCCCGGAACCTCACCGGCACCGCCGTTCACCGGCCGGCCGAAGACGGCGGAGTCCCCGGCCGGCAGGGCCGGACGGGGACTCGCTGGGGCCATTCACTCAGACCGCGCCGAACACACCACCTCGGGTGCCCGCGACGAAGGCGTGCCAGTCACCGGGTGCGAAGACCAGGGCTGGGCCCGCCTTGTCCTTCGAGTCCCGCACTCCGACCGCCCCCGTCACGTACGCCACCTCCACGCAGTTGTCACAGTTCGGTCCGCTCTTCGAACTCTTGAACCATGCTGCCTGCGTCAGGTCCACGGGGAACCCCTTGGTCGCCATTTCCACAACGGCTCCTCTGCCAGTTTTGCGATGTGTGCGACGGACTCCTCCGGACGTATGGCCGCAGCGCGGATGTGATCGAAGATGAAGCTGTACTTCTGTAGTTCGTCGCTCTTCTCGAGGAAAAGCCCACCCGTGGCGTTCTCCGCGTACACAACATCCGGATCACCGGGCTCAGGGAAGCTGAGGATCGTGAACGTGCCGTCCATGCCGGCGTGCGCACCCACCTCGAAGGGCAGGATCTGCAGCGTCACGTTCGGCAACTCGGCCACCTCGACCAACCGTCTGAGTTGGCCGCGCATCACCTCGTCCCCGCCCACCGGCCGACTTACCACCGCCTCATCGAGCACCACCCACAGATCGACCGGATCGTCCTGGGTCAATAACGACTGACGGCCCAGACGGACACGCACCCTTTGGTGTACCTGATCGGCGGTGAAGTCCGGCCGAGCGGCGCGGATCATGGCTCCGGCGTACTCCTCGGTCTCCAGGAGGCCCGGCACGACCTGCTGTTCGTACGCCCTTATCGAGCTCGCCGCCGCCTCCAGCCCGACGTACGCGCCGACGAGCACCGTGCTGTACGGATGCCACCAGCCCTTCTGGCGGGCCTCCCGTGCGATCTGCACGAGCTCGTCGCTCTCGGCGCCGACCACGCCGTAGATCCGCAGCATGTCCCGTACGTCGCGAGGGGTGGCCGTGGTGTGGCCGGTCTCGATCCGGGAGACCTTCGACGCCGAGCACTCCAACTGCTCGGCGACCACCTCGATGGTGATTCCGGCGGACTCCCGCTGGCGGCGCAGCTCGGCACCGAGCCGCCGCCGTCTGATGGTCGGACTGCGCCGCTCACTCATGGCGCAACCCACGAGTCAGTGGTCCCCGCCGCTGGCTGCTCGACCCCACTCGGGCTACCTCCGGTAACGCGCCACTGGGTGACACCCGCCGGGGGCGCGACCGTCGACCGGCGAGCGTTCGCGACGAAGGGGAGTGGTGCCGGTCCTCGGCCGGCCGCGACGGGCGAAACCGGCCCCCAGTGTGCCGTCCGGACGCGGATGGCTTCAATAGGCCTTTCGCGCGACACGCTCACGTATCGGCAAAAGTCGACGTGCAACTTGCATGAAGCACGTCCCTGATGCACTCTGTCCGTATGGCACGGATCACTCAGCGTCTCCGTTCGCTCCCTCGGAGTGGTGACCCCACCGACCCGGGGAAGCTGGGCACGACGCGGGCCCGGCCGACGACACCGAGACCTGCTCCGGGGTAAAGACCCCGCCGCTGCAAGCCGGCAAGCTGCGGCGGCGGGCGCGGTTCCCGGAAGCAGTCGGGTGGTGGTCGGGTGGCGGCACGTCACCAACGGAGTACGGCCCGACCACCGCCATCCGCACCACCGGTTCACGAGGCACGACCCCGTCGCCGGCCGAGACGTCCCCCGTTCAGGCACCGCCGGCAGCCCGCCGGCCAACCCTCCCCAGGAGCCCATGTGCTTCCCCGCACCGGTGACGTACTGCACGTGACTCGCGCGGCGAGTGTCCAGTTCCTCAGGCCGATCAAGTTCCGGGTGATCCGGGTGCTCGACTGGCCCACCTATGACGGCTGGCTCTGGCTCGACGGCTACGAGTTGAATGCCGCGGGCGACGCGGTCAACCGACGTTCGATCTTCGTTCAGCGGGAAGGGCTGCAGCAACTGCAGGCCGCCCCCGAGCCCCGTCCGCACACCGTGCGGGCCCGGCGACCGGTTGCCCGTACCCCAGTCCGGGTTGGCTGACCGGCCCGATCCGCCGCCGGTGGGCGTGCCGCCGCCATAGAATTGGTACGCCCACCCCGGCACAGCTCCACCCGCACGTCCAGGACCCTGACCCTGGGATGGTCATGGTCAATCAGCCCGCCCTTCGGCGGCACCACCGCTCCCGTATCGCCTACGCATTCGGACTACTGGCCCTCCTCGGGGCGATGGCCACAGCGCTGGTCCTCCTCCGAGACCCGGCGATGTCGTCCACCCCGCTGACCGCGCCGGTGCCCGCACCGGAGATCACCGTGGCCGACGCCGACCCTCCGTCAAACGACGATCCATCGGTGTACGACGAACCCGCTTGGATCGGCGGCGACGCTCCCGCCCAGGCCGCCGACCCGACGGGGCCGGTGGCCGGCCACGGCGCCGGCGGCCAGTCCGACGGCCGTCAGGAGCTGACCGAGGCGGCTCCGACCGGGCACACCGCCACCGACGTCCGTCGGTCCCTCTTCTGGTCCGGGATCTTCGGTCTCACCATCTCGCTGGCCGGCCTCGGCATGGTCGGTACCCGCCGCCGGATGTGGTGACCAGCCATCACGACGTGCTCGTCACCGTGGGGGTCGGCGTGGTCGGGCTCCCCCCGGTGGAGGGCCGGGCCTGGGACACCACCAGCAGCACCTCCTCGTCGGTCGGCACCGGTGTGCCCGCCTCCGGTTCGGTGCCCACCACCGTGCCCGGCGGCAGTTCCGACGGGCGGTACACCACGCGGTAGGGGAGACCGAGCCGGTTCAACAAACCCTCGGCGGTGGCCTGTGGGAGGCCGGTGAGCGGCGGCACCGGCACCTCGTCCGGTGCCGTTGTGGTCGGCGAACCGCTCGGCGACTCGCTGGTCGGTGCCGCCGAGGTCGGGGACTCGGTGGTCGGCGCGGCACTCGTCGCACTGGCCGGCGGGAGCGAGGGGGTGGGCCCGGGGTCGTCACGGTCGTCGTCCTGGTTGGCGAGCACCAACCAGAGCGCTCCGCCGAGCAGACCGGCGAGCAGCAGCCCGAGCACACCCCAGAGGATCGGCAGCCACCAGCGTCGGCCGCCCTGCTCCTCGACGTACCACTCAGCGGCGTCGGTCGGTCGGGACGGCCGGACCTCGGCCCGCCCGGACCACGACGGCGGTATCCGCGCCGTGCGGTCGGCGGGCGTGCCGGTGGACCGATCGATCGGCATGGTCTCGTCGGGCGACAGATCGGGACGCGCAGGGACGGTCCGGTCGATCGGTGCCGTCTCGTCGGGCACCGAAGCAGGACGGCGGTCGATCGGTGCTGTCTCGTCCGCACCTG
The DNA here is from genome assembly GCF_027460215.1 of Micromonospora sp. WMMC250. Classification (NCBI taxonomy): domain Bacteria; kingdom Bacillati; phylum Actinomycetota; class Actinomycetes; order Micromonosporales; family Micromonosporaceae; genus Micromonospora; species Micromonospora sp. WMMC250. The sequence continues at coordinate 4,944,586 of NZ_JAPZBJ010000002.1, forward strand.
CGGTGGGTCGGGTCGGCGGCGATGACTCCGGCCGGTCGGCGGCCGGGGGCAGGGCCCGGGTCCGGTCGTCGTCGTTCTCGTCGGCGGGAGGCTCCTGGCGGTCGTTGCTCATCGCACGTCCCTTCCCCGAACCGGACGGGCGTCATGGCCCTCGACCGTCAACCTAGTCGTCCACGGCGCCATCGGCGGGGATCAGCGTGCCGAGCCGCGCGGGAGGCGGCGCGTCGACCGGTGCGGGAAACAGCTCAGGGGGTGGGTTTGGTGGTCGGCTGTTCGACGCCGTCCGTCCCACACCAGATGCTGACCTCGTCGTTCCATCGGGCAGCGCCGTCCTCGGCCGGCTCCTGGCGGGTGACCTTTCCACTTCGCCCACTGACGTAACGCGGATAGAGGCCCTCGTCGATCAACTCGTTGGCGGCCTTGTCGCAGTTGTCCCCGACCACGTCCGGAACCTCGGCTGCCGGCGCCGGGCCCGCGACCTGGAGTTGCACTGTCGTACCCCGGGTGACCTCGGTGCCCACCGCCGGCGACGTGTTCTCGACGGTACGGCCGGTGCCGCCACCGAAGACCAACCGCCAGCCCAGCCGCTGCTTACGCAACAGGTCCCGGGCCTCGACGAAGTCGGTACCGATCACCGGCGGCACGGTCAGGCCGGTCCCCTTGGTCGCGCCGGCGGAGGTCCGGACGGTCGACGGTGTGGCCCGCCCGGTGCTCGGCCGGGGCGCGGTGGCTCGACCGGTCGGCGAACCGCTCAGGCTCGCGACGGCGAGGGGATCCTCCGAGGACGTGCCTCCGTCGCCGGCCAGCAGCCAACCACCTGTCGCGCCGACCGCGGCGAGCAGCACAGCGGCCAACCCGCCACCCAGCAACACGCTGGCCCGGCCCGCGCCGGCACCACCCTGGCCACCGACGGCATCCTGCCGGCCCGTGTTCGTGTCCGTCATACCGCCCACCGCCTCATCACCGGCGACCGTACCGTCCGTCGCCCAACCTGTTGCGCCGGCCGTCCGCACCGGCGGGTCGTTGCGACTCGCCGCGCCGACGACGGGACGTTACGCTGCCCGGCATGGCCAGACAGGGCTGGGGAGTATCGATCGCCACGGCGATCGGGGTCGCTGCCGGCGCGGGCGCCGCACAACTGGGCTTCGGCTACGGGCTCGGCGTCATCGCCTGGACGCCCACCGAGGCCGGGGCCACCGACACAGCCTGGGCCGACGGCCTCGCCTGGGCCACCTGGCTCGCTGCCAGCTCGACGGTCCTCGGCGCGGTCTGCGCGCAGCGACTGCACCACCGCAGCGCACCGAAGCCGGCAGAGGTGGACTCTCCCGACTCGGCGACCACGCCGGACACCCAGGCGGGCACTCGCGAGTCCGCACTCGACACCACCGGCGACACCACCGGCCCGGAGCCGACGGCCGAGCGTGACGGTCTGCTGCGCCGGGTGGCACTCGCGCTCGGCGCCGGCATCGGCGGCCTGGTGACGGTGTTGCTGATCGCCGTACCCGCGCGGGTGGCCACCGGCGCGGACACCGGCACACCGCAACGTACCGCCGCCGTCCAGGCGACGCTGGGCATCCTGCTGGGCGTGGTCGTCGCGATCTGGGCGCTGCGCTCCCGGGCGGCGGCTGTCAACGTGACCGCGACGGCCGCCTGGCTCTGGCTGCTCGCGGTGGTCTCGGTGATCGACGGGGTACGCGTCGGACGCGGGCTGACCGGTGCACAACTGGGCACCTGGCACCTCGACCCGGACCACTCGCACTACTGGATCGGTGGCCAGCTCTACTGGCCGGGTGCGCTGCTGGCACTCGTACCCGCGCTGCTGATCGGCGTGCTGGCCGCCCGGCGGGCGGCGCGTTCGACCGGACACCGGGTCGGCGCTGCGGCCTCCGGCGCTGCCGGGCCGGTGCTCGTCGCGCTCGCCTACCTGACCACACTGCCGCACTGGTCGACGCTCGGCCCCGCGCAGCTGTCCACCCAACTGGTCGCCCCGTACGCGGTGATCGCCGGTGTCGGCGGCTCGGTGCTGGCCGCCGCTTTCGCGGAGCGAGCTGACCGGAACCGCACCACCCAGCTCGGGTCGACCGCGCCGGCGACGGCTGCCGACTCGACCGCGGCCGTCGCGACCGAGTTGACGCCTGTCACCACTGACGGGCCGATCCCGACCTCACCGATCGCGGGCACCGACCCTGAGCCGGCGGCCTCCGATCGGTCTACCGGCACCGCAGGCCGTCGTCGCAGGGCTGCCGCGCCGGAGCCGGCCGGGCCGGATTCCCGACCGGACGAGGATGCGCTCCCCAGGGTGCCTACGCCACGGACGGACCCGGACCTGTCCGGGCCGCCGGACGAGGGTCCGACACCGACCCCCCGGCGCACCCGCGCAGCCCGCCGCCCCACCACCGGCTGACCGCCCTTCTGTTGACCCGTCCGGGGTCAGTTCACTGGCCAGGTGTGCACGGGTTCGTTGGAGCGCTGGAGTTCCGCGTAACGCTGGACCATGTGGTGCAGCGCGGCCTTCCGGTCCATGCCGTGCTGCCGCTCCGCCGCCCAGACCGTCTCGGTCTGCCAGACGGCGCCGTTGCGGCCGGTCCGGCAACGCTGCTCGATGATGCCGAGCAACCTGTCCCGTTGGGCCGCCGCGACGCCGAACCCGTCCAGGCCGGCCGCAGCGGTGGGCAGCAACTGGTCCAGCACCAGCTTGGTGACCGGCACGTCACCGAGCCCGGGCCAGTGAAGAACGGCGTCGAGGCCACGTCGGGCGGCGGCGTGGAAGTTCTCCTCGGCGGAGCTGAAGGTCAGTTGGCTCCAGATCGGACGGTCCGCCTCGGCCAGACCACGAGCCAACCCGAAGTAGAAGGCCGCGTTGGCGAGCATGTCCACCACCGTCGGGCCGGCCGGCAACACCCGGTTCTCGACTCGCAGGTGCGGGCGGCCGTTCATGATGTCGTAGACCGGGCGGTTCCACCGGTAAACGGTGCCGTTGTGCAGCCTCAACTCCCCGAGCTTCGGTACGCCGCCGGCGTGCAGCACCTCCACCGGGTCCTCGTCCTCGCAGATCGGCAGCAACGGCGGAAAATACCGCACGTTCTCCTCGAAGAGGTCGAAGATCGAGGTGATCCATCGCTCGCCGAACCACACCCGGGGGCGTACCCCCTGGGCCTTGAGTTCGTCGGGACGAGTGTCGGTGGCCTGCTGGAACAGGGCGATCCGGGTCTCCGCCCAGAGTTGACGGCCGTACAGGTAGGGGCTGTTCGCTCCGACCGCCACCTGCACACCGGCGATGGCCTGGGAGGCGTTCCAGTAGTCGGCGAAGCTGTCGGCCGCCACCTGGAGGTGGAACTGGAGGCTGGTGCAGGCGGCCTCGGGGGCGATCGAGTCGGTGTGCGTCCGTAGTTGCTCGACGCCACGGATGTCCAGCTCGATGTCCTCGCCGCGGGCGCCGACGATCTGGTCGTTGAGCACCCGGTAGCGCTCGTTGGTGGAGAGATTGTCCTCGACCAGGTGCCCCTCGGTGAGGGTGGGCAGGATGCCGACCAGGACGATGTTCGCGTCGGACCGGGCCGCGCGCTCGTCGGCCCGGGAGAGGCTGCCGCGCAGGTCACGTTCGTAGTCGGCGAAGCCGGCGCCCTCGATCAGCCGGGGCTCGGCGTTGAGTTCGAGGTTGAACTGCCCCAGCTCGGTCTGAAAGAGCGGATCGGCGATGTCGGCGAGGATCTCCTCGTTGCGCATCGCCGGTTCGGCCGTCGAGTCGACCAGGTTGAGTTCGATCTCCAGGCCGGTCATCGGGCGGTCGGCGTCGAACCCGAAGTCGTCGAGCATGAGGGCGAAGACGTCAAGGCACCGCCGCACCTTCTGCCGGTATCGGACGCGATCATCCCGGGTGAAGGCGCCCTGTGAGACGTCCCTGCCCATGTGTCCTCCCGACAGCCGGCGCGGTCGGGATCCTGCCGTCCCGGAAAGCGCATTGTGAACCATCAACGGTAAGAGCGCCCACCTGACCGGGGCCAGAGGCCGACGGCGGTGTTCCGACTTCGACCCGAGCGGGCGGCTCTCGTGGCGCCATCTGTACCCCGTGGCCGGCCGACACGACCCGATGGCGGTGCGAACAAGTCGTGACAATTACCACGGCGCCACCGGGGTGGTAGACGACGCAGGGCCCGCGCCGACGTGCGGCGCGGGCCCTGCGTACCGGTGATCCGGGAGGGATCAGGCCTGACGGACGGCCTCACCCTCGATCTCGATCTTGATCTTGCGGCTGACCAGCACGCCCCCGGTCTCCAGGGCGACGTTCCAGGTCAGGCCGAACTCCTCGCGGTCGATCTCGGTGCTCGCGGAGAAGCCGAAGATGTCCTGGCCGAACGGGCTACGGCCGACACCCTCGAACTCCACCTCCAGCTCGACCGGGCGCGTGACGTCCTTGATGGTCAGCTCGCCGGCGAGCACGAACTCGTTGCCGCTACGGGACTTGACCCCCGTGCTGCGGAATTCGAGGGTCGGGAACTTGTCGGAGTCCAGGAACTCGGGGCTGCGCAGGTGGGCGTCCCGGTCGGCCTGGGTGGTGTCGATGCTGGCGGCCTGGATGGTCGCGACGACCGACGACTGCAGCGGGTCCTCCGCGACGGTGATGGTGGCGGTCGCCTCGTTGAACTCACCGCGAACCTTGCTCACCATCATGTGCCGGGCAACGAAGCCGACCCGCTTGTGCGCCACGTCGAGCGCGTAGGTGCCGGCCGTCGGGATGGTGAGGCCGTCCCAGTCGCGGGTAACCGCATCGATGCTGCTGGTCATGCTGCTGTCCTCCAGAAGATTGTTTAGTAGCCCAACGACTGCTTAAGCAACTATAGCCGCAACAACATTCCCTGTGTCAAGTACTGCTAGGATGAACGCGTGACCAACGTCTTCGACGATCCCCGGATCACCGCCGTCGGCCTGCTCTTCGAGGCACACGCCGGGCTGTCCGCCCGGTTCAACGCCCAACTCGAGGAGCACGGCCTGTCCGCGGTCGAGTTCGAGGTCATCACCCGACTGGCCCGCTCGCCGGGCAACCAGCTACGCATGACCGACCTCGCCGCGCAGACCTCACTGTCGACCAGTGGGGTGACCCGCGTGGTGGACCGGATGGAACGTGACGGCCTCCTCACTCGTCGGGCCTGCCCGAACGACCGGCGCAGCTCGTACGCGGTGGTGACCGCCGCGGGGATGCAGCGCCTGAACGAGACGCTGCCCGGTCACCTACAGATGATCGAACAGTGGTTCACCGGTCAACTCGACCCCGAGGCGTTGACCGCCCTCCTCGACGGGTTGCGGCGGGTTCGCGACGCCGCACATCCGTGCGCTACCGCCGGCAGCGACGACACCACCTTCGCGCAGGAGACCGCGACCGATCAACAGTGAGAGCACCCGGGCGGCGGGTGCGCGCACCGGCAGAAAGACCGGCAGAACTGCCCACACCAAGCTGGATCATTCGGGCCAAGTCGACTTTCTGCCGTTCCGGCGGTGGCAGGCTTCCCACACCGGGGATCAACCGGGGGGTGACGGCGCGGGCGATCAGCGAGGGGTAGCACCAAGGGGGCTCTTCGTCCGCGCCACTCTCCCGTCGCCCTGCCGTCGTCGATCCGCAGGGAGCATCCGCCCCAGCGCGCTACGGGGCCGCCGGCCCGTCCCGGTCGGCCGTCAACGCGTAGAGCAGTCCCGACTCGTGGGGCAGCAGCGCGATGCCGCTCTCCCGACACACCTGGTCGAGCCGATCGAGGACCGCCGGGTCAGCTGTGCTCGCGGCCAGCCCCACCAGCGCCTCCACCACGTCCCGCCGATCCTGGCCCGCCTCGGCAGCGGCCGCGAACCATTCGGCGGCCAATTCCCGGTCACCCCTGTGCAACGCGAGGTTGCCCTCGATGAGCGCGCAGAGGCCGACGTCCGGCCCGTCCCCGGACAGCGCCATGTCACCGGAGCGTTGGCGTGGCACACCCCGCCCAGACGGTGCTCGCACCGAACCCGCCGCCGCGGCCTCGGCCGTTCCCGCTCGCAACTCGGCGAGCACCTCGGTCGCCTCCACGGCACGCCCGTCCTGGGCCAGCGCCAGCCCGACGGTCCCGAGCGTTCGGCGGCGGCGCCCCTGGTCACCCAGCTCGGACAACGCCGCCATCGCCCGCCGACCGCGGTCCACGGCGTCGGCGTACCAACCCTCCAGGCGGGCGACCTCGGCTCGACTGGCCCAGACCAGCACCCGCAGCCGCTGTTCCCCACTCTCGGCGGCGAGTCGGTCCGCCGCAGCGAGCCGGCGTCGTGCCGCAGCCAGGTCACCGATCCGCATCTCGTGCCAGGCGAGGCTGTTCTGAGCCACCGCCAGGTCCCGGGTCCGCCCGTCGCGGGCCGCCAGCCGCAGCACCACCTCGGCCTGCTCGCGCGCCTCGTCCTGTCGGCCGACGGCGATCAACAGTGTGCCGAGCACGATCCGCGCCTCCAGCTCACCTGTGACATCGCCGGCCTGCCGGAAGGTTTCCAACGCCGCACGCGCCGTCGGCAACTCCTCGGCACCCGCACCGTGCTCGGCCGCGAGGCGGGCGACACCGATCGCGGCCCAGCCCCGCAGGATCGGGTCGGCGTCGGCGGTACGCGGGTCCGCCAGCAGGCGGTGCAACCACTGCCGCCCGACGACATCGCGCCCACGGAACCGCCACCAACGGGTCAGGCAGGCCGCCAGCCGCAGCGCCGTCAACGGGTCGTCGGTCGCCGCGTGGGCCAGCGACGAGCTGATGTCACTCGTCATCTCGTCCAGCCGGTGCACCGCCTCGGACGAACGCGGACCGACGAGGTCGACGGCGGTCCGCGCCACCAACCGTGAGATCACCTCCGCGTGTCGCCGCCGGATGCAGGTCAACTCCCCCTCGCCGGCCGCCTGCTCGACGGCGTACTCACGGACCGCGTCGAGAAGCCGGAACCGGAACGAACCGGTGCCGCGTACGCTCAGCAGCCCCAGCTCGACGAACCGGTCCAGCCGGGGGACGGGGTCGATCGCCACGGTGCCGTCCTGGTCGGCCTTGTCGGCGAGCATCTCCTCGGCCAACTCCACCGACCAGCGGTTGCCGAAAACGGCGAGCTGCCGCAGCGCCGCCCGCTCGTCCGGTGCCAGCAGCCGGTAGCTGGTCGCGACCGCCTCGCGCAAGGTGACAGTGGCAACCGCGGAAGGGGTGGTCGGCCGTCGGGTGAGCGCGTCCGGCGCGTCCCAACCGGGGTGGACCGTGGCGTCGGCGGGAGCGGCCAGGTCGAGCACCCGATCGCCGTACCGGTCCAGCAGTTCGGTGAGGTCGAGGAGCCGACCCCGGGCGGCCATCAGCTCGATGGCGAGCGGCAGCCCGCCCAGGCGGCGAACCAGCGCGGCAAGCGCCGGCAATTCGTCGGGGGTGGGTGTCTCCCGGCGGACCTGGGCGAGCCGGGCGGTGAACAGGGCCACCGCCGGCCACGTTTCGAGCGTGGCCAGTCCGGTGTACGCGACGTCCGGGGGAGGCACGTCGAGCGGCGCGACCGGCCAGACCCGCTCGCCGGGTAGACCGACCGGGTGTCGCCCGGTGACCAGCACCCGTAGCGACGGCAGGGCTGCGATCAGCCGGTGCACCGTCGCGGCGACCGGACCCGGGGCGCGTTCCACGGCGTCCATCACCAGCAGGACCGGTCGGCCGGCGAGCTGTGCCACGAGTTCCGTCGGCCGCGCCGCCCCGAGTACGGCCATCGAGGCGGCGAGTACGTCCGGCCCGTCCGAACCCTCGCCGATCAGCACCCCGGCCACTCCGGCCGGATGGGCGGGGGCCACCGCGTGCGCCACCGACGTCGCCAGGGCGGTCTTGCCGACCCCCGCCAGCCCGACCAGGCTCACCAGCCGAGGGCCACGCTCCTCGGTCAGCATGGCGGTCAACTCGGTGATGTCGCGGCCCCGACCGATCAGCGCGACCGGAGGCGGGAGGCTGACCGGCCGGTCGAAGGTCGGGACAGCGGTCGCCGTCGAGGTGGTGTCCGGTCGGGTTGGCTCGGTGCCGGAGCCGCGGGCCGCGGCCAGGAACGCCGCCCGATCGGCGCCGGCCAACGCCAACGCCGCGGCAAGCAGGTCCACAGTGGTGCGCTGCGGCCGGACCGCCCGGCCACGCTCCAGATCACGCACCGTCCGCACACCCACCCCGGCCCGGGACGCCAGCTCGGCCTGGGTCAGGCCGGCGGCGCGTCGATGCTCGCGGAGCAGCTCCGGCAGCGGGGTACGGCCAGCCGGGCTCCGCGACCCATCATGATCCGGAGTCATGGGCACGAAGAGTACGGATCGACTCCGACGGTTGGCAGGCGAACGTCGGGCTATTGACGCCCACCCGCCGAAATCCGACAGCCGTACGGCCAGCCCGTCCGGTACGGACGGCGGGTGGAACGGTTCAGAGGCCCAGGTCCCGAGCGATGATCATCCGCTGCACCTCGCTGGTGCCCTCGCCGATCTCCAGGATCTTGGAGTCCCGCCAGAAACGGGCCACCGGGTACTCGTTCATGAAGCCGTACCCGCCGTGGATCTGGGTCGCCTCCCGAGCGTTGTCGACGGCGATCGTGCTGGCGTGCAGCTTGGCGATGGCGGCCTGCCGCTTGAACGGCTCGCCGGCCAGCATCCGGGCGGCGGCGTCGTAGTAGGCCAGCCGGGCGGTGTGCGCCTTCAGCTCCATGTCCGCGATCTTGAACTGGATCGCCTGGTTGGCGCCGATCGGCTGACCGAAGGCGTGCCGCTCCTTCGCGTACTTGATCGACTCGTCGACACAGCCCTGGGCGAGGCCGACGGCCAACGCGGCGATGGCGATCCGACCCTCGTCGAGGATCCGCAGGAACTGCGCGAAACCCCGACCCCGCGCGCCGAGCAGGTTGGCCGCCGGTACGCGGCAGTCGTCGAAGGTCAGCTCGTGGGTGTCCGAGGCGGTCCACCCCACCTTGGAGTAGCCCGCCGCGACGGTGAACCCGGGCGTGCCGGTCGGCACGATGATGGTCGACAGCTCCTTGGAGCCGTCCGGGTTCGTGCCGGTCACCGCCGTGACGGTCACCATCGCCGTGATGTCGGTGCCCGAGTTGGTGATGAACGCCTTCGACCCGTTGATCACCCACTCGTCGCCGTCCAGCACCGCGCGGGTCTGGGTGCCGGCGGCGTCCGAGCCGGTGCCCGGCTCGGTGAGCCCGAAACCGGCCAACGCCTCGCCGCTGAGCAGCCTGGGCAGCCAGGTCGCCTTCTGCTCCTCGGTGCCGAAGCGGTAGATCGGCATCGCACCCAACGAGACCGCCGCCTCCAGCGTGATGGCCACGCTGGAGTCGACCCGCGCCAACTCCTCGAGGGCCAGGCAAAGCGCGAAGTAGTCGCCGCCCATCCCACCGTGCTCCTCGGCGAAAGGCAGGCCGAACAGGCCCATCTTGCCCATCTGCCGGACCACCTCGTACGGGAAGGTGTGCTGCTCGTAGTGCTCGGCGATGACCGGGGCGACCACCTCGCGTGCGAAGTCCCGCACGCTCTCCCGCAGCGCCGCTTGTTCGTCGGTGAGCCGGAAGTCCATCTCATCCTCCAGTAGGGACGGTCCGCCGGCGCTCGTGACGCCGGGACGGGTCGCTGTGCGGGCGGTCGAGGATCAGACCGGGGTCACGCCGTGCCGGCGTCGGGAGAAGTGCCGGTCCTTCGTACGCGCCGCCGCGAAGCGACGGACCAGCTCGGTACGCAGGTCGTGCGGCTCGACGATGGCGTCCACCACCAGCTCGCTGGCGAGCCGGACCACGTCGATGTCCTGCTCGTACTCGGCTCGCTTGGCGGCCACGAAGGCGGCCCGCTCGGCCTCGTCCTCGATGGCGGCGATCTTGTTGGCGTAGACGGCGTTCACGGCGGCCTCGGCCCCCATCACCGCGATCTTCGCGGTCGGCAGGGCGATCGTGGCGTCCGGCTCGAACCCTGGGCCGGCCATCGCGTAGAGGCCGGCGCCGTACGCCTTGCGGACCACCACGCAGATCTTCGGGACCGTCGCCTCGGAGATCGCGGTGATCATCTTTGCGCCGTGCCGGATGATGCCCTGCTTCTCCACGGCGCTGCCGACCATGAAGCCTGGTACGTCGCTGAGGAACAGCAGCGGGACGTTGAAGGCGTCGCAGAGCTGCACGAACCGGGTGGCCTTGTCGGCCGAGTCGACGAAGAGCACGCCGCCCTTGAACATCGAGTTGTTGCCGACGACGCCGACGACCTGCCCGTCGAGGCGACCGAAGCCGATGGTCAGCTCCTTGGCCCAGAGGGCCTGGATCTCGAAGAAGGAGCCCTCGTCGAGCAGGCCCTTGACGTACCGCCGCATGTCGAACGCCTGCCGCTCGCTGGCCGGCACCAGCGCGGCCAGGTCGGCCTTCGCGGGCGCGGCGACCGCCGGCGCGGCCGGCGGCGCCTGGGTCCAGTTCGCCGGGAGGTACGACAGGTAGGTCTTCACCACGTCGAGCGCGTCGGCCTCGGTCTTGCAGAGGAAGTGCCCGACACCCGATTCGGCGGTGTGCACCCTGGCCCCACCCATCGCCTCCAGGGTGGTCTTCTCGCCGGTGACCATCTCGACCATCCGGTCGGAGCCGAGGTACATGCTCGCGTTGCCGTCGACCAGGGCCACCACGTCGCAGAACGCCGGGATGTACGCCCCACCGGCGGCGCTCGGACCGAACAGCGCACACACCTGCGGGATCGAACCCGAGGCGCGCACCTGGTTCCAGAAGATCTTGCCGGCGCCACGGCGGCCGGGGAAGAGGTCGACCTGGTCGGTGATCCGCGCGCCGGCCGAGTCGACCAGGTAGACCATCGGCACGCCGGCGCCGTACGCCCGCTCGATGATCCGGATGATTTTCTCGACGGTGCGGGCGCCCCAGCTGCCGGCCTTGACCGTGGAGTCGTTGGCCATCAGGCAGACCTGTCGGCCGTCGATCGTGGCGGTGCCGGTGACCACCCCGTCGGCGGGCAACCCTTCGGCCGTCGAGTTGGCGTAGAGGCCGTCCTCGACGAACGAACCCTCGTCGACCAGGAGTGCGACCCGCTCACGGGCGAAGAGCTTGCCCTTGGCCGCGTTGGCCGCGTGGTACTTGTCCGCGCCGCCGGACCGGGCCCGCTTGCGCAGCTGCTCCAGCGCCTCACCGTCGAGCGTCACGCCGACTCCCTCGCCGTACTGACCTGAACGATCGTTAGGCTAGCGCATCGGCGTGGTTGTCGGCGACCTACGAGCGAACCAGACAGTTGGGCCGAGAACAAGACATTGAAAAACGTGAATACATATCGCTAGGCTCCTGGCACCCCTCCTCCCGGATTGGAGTCAGCGATGACCTCACGACTCAATCGGCTCGCCGTCGCGGTGCTCGCGACGACACTCGCCACCCTCGGCGTCACGGTCGCCAACCCGTCGCCCGCGTCCGCCGCGATGACCATCTGCTACAACACCAGCCAGGCAGGCAGCTACGCCGGCACCGCCAACCAGGCCGCCTCGATCTGGAACAACGCCACCGTCAACCTGACGCTCTCCGCCAACTGCGGCTCGAACCTGCGGATCTACCAGATCACCGGCGGCGGCTCGTACGCCGTCCGGACCAGCCTCGGCAACGGCCGGGTCTACATCGACACCCAGCAGGCCGCGCAGTACAGCCCGCTTCGCATCATGACCCACGAGATCGGGCACATCCTCGGCCTGCCGGACAACTACAACGGCAACTGCTCGCTGCTGATGTCCGGTGGCAGCGCCGGCACCAGCTGCACCAACCCGTACCCGAGCAGCGCCGAGGCGAACCGGGTGAGCAACCTCTTCGCCGGCACCCGCATCGCCACCGAGCGCAGCACCGACCGCGCCGAGGCGGACATCTTCCGCGACAGCTGGCCGAGCATGCTCACCCCGGTGGGCTGATCGACCTGGTACGTCGGAGGGGCCGGCCTCGTGCCGGCCCCTCCCCGCGTCTCACTCAGCTCAGCATCGGGGTCAGTCGGGTCCGTGGACCAGCCCGCAGCACACCCGACGGCAACTTCTTGCCGAGCAACTCCTCGGCCAGCTCCGCCGCCTCGACGAGGGCCGCCAGGTCGATGCCGGTGTCGATGCCCATGTCGTGCAGCATGTGCACTGCCTCCTCGGTCGCCAGGTTGCCGCTCGCCCCCGGCGCGTACGGGCAGCCGCCCAGGCCACCGACGCTGGCGTCGAACTCGGTCACCCCCAGCTCCAACGCGGTCAACAGGTTGGCCAGCGCCGTCCCCCGGGTGTTGTGGAAGTGCAGCAGCACCGGCACGTTCGCGTTGCGGTCGCGTACCGCGGTCAACAGCTCACGGACCCGGCGCGGCGTGCCCATGCCGGTGGTGTCGCCGAACGCGACCCGGTCCGCGCCGTCCCGGACCACCCGGTCGACGATGCCGGCCACCCGCGCCGGGTCGACGTCACCCTCGTACGGGCAGCCGAAGCTGGTCGCCACGATCACCTCCACCCGAGCGGACGCGCCGTGCAGCAGGTCGATCAGTTCGGCGATGTCGTCCAGCGACTCGTCGGTCGACCGGTTGACGTTGCGGTGGTTGTGCGTGTCGCTGGCGGAGACCACCACCTCGATCTCGGTGAACCCGGCGGCGAGGGCCCGCTGGGCGCCCCGGGTGTTCGGCACCAGCGCCGAGTACCGCACCCCGTCGACCTTCACCGCCCGCTGCCACACCTCGTCGGCGTCGGCCATCTGCGGGATCGCCTTCGGATGTACGAACGACACCGCCTCGATCCGGCGCACCCCGGTGCCGGAGAGTGCGTCGAGCAGACGGACCTTCGCGTCGGTCGGGATCGGGTCCTCGTTCTGCAACCCGTCCCGTGGCCCGACCTCGCGGATCGAGACGGAATCTGGCAACTGGCTCATCGGTCACCTCGCTGTGACGTCGGATCGGGACAGCATGTCGGCCGCTTTGCTCTGCTGCCCTATCTGCGACGGCTACTGTCCGTCATTCGGACGCCGCTGTCGCATATAGGTAAGCAGAGCAAAGGGCCCATCAACCAGTCTCGCCCGGCCGCCGGGCCGCACCGCCCGGCCGCACCGCCCGGCCGCGCCGCCGGGCCGCACCGCCCTGCCGCGCCGCCGGGGCCGCCAGGCAACAGCGCCGGGCCGCACCGCCGGGCGACGGGCCGCCCGGGGGACCTGACCGTTCAGCGCATCCGGGAGACGATGCCCGTGTCGTAGGCGCCGGAGCGGAACTCCTCGTTGTCCAGCAGCTCGGCGAAGAAGGGCAGGTTGTTCTTCGGGCCGACGACCTGGAACCCGGCGACCGCTTCCTTCGCGCGTTCGAGCACCTCGTCGCGGGTCGCCCCGCTGATGATCAGCTTCGCCATCAGGCTGTCGTAGAACGGGGTGACCGTGTTGCCCTCGGTGTAGCCGGAATCCACCCGGACACCCACGCCGGCGGGCTCCACCCAGGTCTTCACCACACCGGGGCCGGGCAGGAAACGCTTCGGGTCCTCCGCGTTGATCCGCATCTCGATCGCGTGCCCGGCCGGCGTCAGGGCGTCCGGGTCGAACGTCGGCGCCAGCCCGGACGCCACCCGCAACTGCTCCTCGACCAGGTCGATCCCGTAGACGTACTCGGTCACCGGGTGCTCCACCTGGAGCCGTGTGTTCATCTCCAGGAAGAAAAAGTCTTCGGAGCCGGGGACGTCGCCCTCGGAGTCCCGCTGACGCGGGACCAGCAGGCACTCCACAGTGCCCGCGTTGCGGTAACCGACCGCCTCGCCGGCCCGGACCGCCGCCGCCAGAAGGCGGACCCGCAGCTCCGGCGAGACCGCCGGGGACGGGGACTCCTCGACCAGCTTCTGGTTCCGTCGCTGCACCGAGCACTCCCGCTCACCGAGCGCCACCACCCGACCGTCGGCCAGACCGAGGATCTGCACCTCGACGTGGCGCACCCGGGGGAAGTACCGCTCGATCAACACCGACCCGTCGCCGAACATCCGCTCCGCGAACGCGCGCACCTTGTCGTACTCGGTGCGCAACGCGGCCTCGTCGACGGCGACGCCCATGCCCATGCCGCCGCCACCGGCCGCGGCCTTGACCATCACCGGGTAGCCGATCTCGGCGGCGGCCGTCACCGCCGCGTCCAGGTCGGCGGCCGGGTCGGTGGTGCCCGGCGCGACCGGAACACCGGCCGCCGCCATCAGGTTACGGGCGTTGATCTTGTCGCCCATCGCGGTGATCGCGTCCGCGTCGGGGCCGACCCAGATCAGACCACCGGCCTCGACGGTACGGGCGAACTCGGCGTTCTCCGACAGGAAGCCGTAGCCGGGGTGGATGGCCTGCGCACCTGTCGCCTTCGCGGCGGCGAGGATCGCCTCGGTGTTGCGGTAGCTCAGGGCCGGGTTCGCCGGGCCGATGAGGACCGCCTCGTCCGCCTCTGCCACGAACGGCAGGTCGGCATCGGCCTCCGAGTGAACCGCGATGGCGCGGATGCCGAGCCGCTTGGCGGTCCGGATGATCCGGCGGGCGATCTCACCCCGATTGGCTACCAGCAGTGACTCGATCATGTTTCCTCCCGGCGTCCGGATGGTGGGACGGTGGTTAGGGAATCATGACCGACGAACCTCTGACGAGTCGGGCTCAGGCGAGCAACGCGGCAAGTGTCGCGCCGCGCAGCAGCTCGGCCCGGCGACGCCGGTCCACCTCACCGCCTAGGAACGGAGTCGAGTTCATCAACCCGAACGCGGCGTGCGCGAGCACCCGCGCCTCACCGTCGGGCATGCCCGGGTGCAGGGCGGTGAGCACTGTGACCCACTCCTCGACGTAGAGCCGTTGCAGACGACGGATCCGTCGTCTCGGCTCCTCCGGCAGGCGGTCCAACTCGTGCAGGTGCAACGCGATCACCGCCGGGTTGGCCAGCGCGAACTCGACGTGGAAGTCGATCAGCGACTCCAGCACGCCGCGCGGGTCGTCCGGGTGCCCGGCGGCGCGTTCCCGCCCGCCGGCCAGCAACCCCTCACTGACCGGGATCAGCGCGGCGGCCAGCATCGCCTCCTTGCCGGCGAAGTGGTGGTAGAGCGCCGGACCGGTGACCCCCGCCGCCGCGCCGATGTCGTCCATCGACACACCGTGGTAGCCACGCGCGGCGAACAGACCGACCGCGATCTCCAGGATCTCGTCCTTGCGGGACCTGCGCCGGCCCGCGCCCGTGGCACCCCGTGCCTGCTGCTCCACCGTCACCGGGCAAGCCTAGACCGCGATCTGGCCCCGGTGGGCCGATGGTTGGCGAGCGGTTGAGCACACCTCGGCGCGGACCGCCGCGCTCAGTCGTCAGGGTCGAGGTCGTGCTCCGTTCTCAGCGCGGCGGCCTCGGCGGGCCGGTCCAGCAGATCCAGGGCACGGGCCAGCAGCCAGGCCGTCTGGCGGACCGGTCGCGAGTCGGCCGGCAGCCCACCGAGAACCCGTCGCAGGAGCGGCTCCGCCTCCCCCGGACGGTCCAGACGAAGCAGCAGCTCACCGACGAGGATCTCCACCTGGGCAGCCTCACCGAAAGCCTCGATCGACCGTAGCCGGTCAGACACCCCGTCCAGCCGCGCCAACGCCTCGTCCGGCCGGTTCCCGGTCGTCAGCACCCGCGCCCCGACCTCGGCGACCATCGCCAGCTCATACGTCACCGGTGGCTCCGGCTGCCCGGCCAGGGTCACCGCCAGCGCGTCCGCCTGCTCGACGGCCCGAGTCGCCGCCGGCCGGTCGTCCGCCCAGAACCAGGCGTACGCCTCCCGCCGGCGCGCCCGCAACTCGTCCAGCGGCAGGTCGCCGAGCCGGTACGCCTCGGCGGCTGCGGCGAACCGCTCCGCGCCGGCCGCGTCCCGGTCCGCGTCGTAGAGAATGTCCCCGGCCTCCTCCAGCACCTGCGCCCGGTACGGGAGGTTGTCCGGACCGTCGAGGTTGTCGGCCAACTGCTCCAGCAGGGTGAGGGCCGGTTTGATCTCGCCGAGCCCGGCGTACACGCCGGCCAGCAGGTGCCGGCACCGGTCCGCCTCGGCCTGGGCGCCGAGCCGGTCGAGACCCAGGACCGCCTCCTCGGCGACCTCGGCCGCCTCTCCGAGCCGACCCACCATCCGGTACGCGTTCGCCAACTCCCACCGCAGGAACGCGTCCCCCTCCTCGCCCCGCTCCACGCAGAGCGTTACCGCCTCGACGAAGTCGTCCACCGCGTCGGCGGCCCGGCCGGCCGCGAGCAACGCGCGGGCACGGGCGACGCGAACCGCCAACTCCGCTTCCGTCGGGGCCGACGCGAGCGCCTCGTCGCAGGCGGCCACCGCTTCGGCCGGGTCGTCCACCGTCCGGGCGTACGCCAGGGAGGCCGCCGTTACCAGCTCGTCGACGCCCACGTCCCGGCCGATGCGGCGGGCCTCGGCGGCGGCGGCTCGCGCCTCGTCGAGACGTTCCGACTGCTCCAACACGTGCGCCCGGTGCAGCGCGACCCGGGCCGCCAGGTACGGGTCACCACCCGCGTCGGCGGGCACCCGGTCCAGCGCCGCGAGCGCCTCGGCCCAGCGTTCCCGCTGAAGCAGCGCCAACGCCACCCGGTGGTGGGCGGCGGCCCGCTGCCGGGCGTCGCCGTCCCGGTCCAGCACCTCCGCTGCCTTCCGGACCAACGCCAACCCCTCGTCGGCGTCGTCGGAGCGGGCCAGCAGCACGCCGAGCCGCCCCGCGACCACCTGCGCGGACAACTCGTCGCCCTGCGTCAGGTAAAGGTCCAGAGCCGCTCGGTTCGACTCGATCGCGCCCGGCAGGTCGTCCTCGTCGCCGCGCTCGGCCGCCCGCAGCGCCATCCGCTGCGCGACAGTACGCGGCGGCAGGTCGGCCGTGCCGAACCGGTCGTCGTAGGCGGCCAACGCCGCCCGGAACGTGATCGGGTCGTGCCGACCCCAGCTCTGCTCGGCGAGGTCCAGCAGCTCGTCCGGCCCGGCGTCGGCAGGCACCGTCGGTGCGGGTGTCTCGGGCTTGCGGGCGCGCGTCGCCCTGTCGGCCAGGGCCGGGGAGTCGCCGCGGTGGGATGTGGTCGGCTCGTCCCCGCCCCTCAGTGGCGGGCGACGGCGGACGCTCGCGGACAGCGGCAGGTGCTCACCGCTCGGTCGCACGGCGAGCCGGCGGGCGACCCACTCCGACTGGTGGGTGGTGCCGTTGCGGGCGTCGAAACGCTCCGCCAACTCGGTGGCGGTCCGCGTCAGCTCGTCGGCGAGCACCGACGCCGACACCTCGCCGGCCGGTCGACCCTCGGCGGCGCGGCGGTACACGGTCGCCACACCGCCCTGACCGGCCTGGCGCAGCGCGGCGGCAGCCGTCGCCGCGAAGTGCATCGCGGCGGCCGGCGACGGTGCCCGGTCCAGCCAGTCCAGATGCCGTTCGACCAACTCCACCGCCCGCGCCTCGTTGCCGGTCACCGTGCAGAACTCGACGTGGTCGCCGATGTCCCACAGGTCGGCGAGGTTGCCGCGCAACCGGCGGTACGCCTCCCGGTGCGCGTCCCGCGCCGACTCGGCCCGCCCGGTCCGCAGGTATGGCAGGAGCAGCGCGGTGAGGATCGCCTGCGGCTGCTCGTTGCAGGTGAGCCGGCCGGCGAGCACCGGCTCGGACAGCGCCACCGCCTCCGCGTCCCGCCCGGTGTCGGCGAGGTAGTTCACCTGGCTGGTGGGGTCACAGCCGGCGCAGTCGGAGAGGTCGTCGCGCGGTGTGGTCTGCCAGAGCCGGTACCAGTGCGCGGCAGCCTCGGCGTCGCCCACGTGGTCGGCTACCCGGAACCGGTGCTTGTGGACGGTCTGCAGGCTGTGCCCACCCGCCCGGTAGCGGCGTTCCATGTCGTCCAGCACCGCGTACGTGCGGTCGAGGGGCACCTCCGGGAAGTTCAGCAACCCGGTGACCATGTACTTGAAGTGCCACAGCAGGTTGTGCGCGTGGCGTTGGTGATAGGGCTGCGGGTCTCTGTCGAACTCGGACAGACACCAGGAGAACGTCACGAAGGACTTCGCGGGCTCGCCGCCGTAGATGTAACCGGTGGTGGCCTGCATCCGGGTGACGAAGGCCAGGTGTCGGTCGTCGGCGGCGTCCACCCGGCGCAGCAACTGCTCGAACGCGGCGATCTGCCCCGCCCCGTACGGCATGTCGGAGATGCCGCGCAGCACCCGCCAGAGATCCTCGTCGCTCATGCTCGCCCCTGTCCTGGTACGGCCCGGCCGAGCAGGCCGAGGAAGGAATCGTTCAGCAACGCCGCGTCGGCAGCGCGGATCGGATGGTGGCCGAGCAGCAGCGCCTGGCCGTACAGCGCCTCGACGGCGAGCCCCACCAACTCCGGGTCGGCCAGCGCGGTGACCCGGCGGACCAACGGGTTGCGGTGGTTGAGCACCAGCTGCGGGCGGTCCGGCGGCGCGGTGGCGGCGAGAGCGTCGAGGACGCCGCCCCACAGTTCGTCGGCCCGGTCCCGGCTGGCCGCCAACTGGTCGTTGAACGCCGCCGACCTGCTGACCAGGTAGAGCGCGGGCAGCGACACCGGTTCGTACGCCCGGATCACCACCTCGCAGCCGGACCGTTCGACGGCCCGCTGCGCGGCGGCGAGGAAGGGCCGCAGCGCCATCTCCACCTGCGGGTCGAGCGCGTCGAACCGGGTGGTCAGGTCGCTCGGCTCCAGCCGTTCGATCAGCACGGAGCGGTCCACCGCCGGTAGCCGCTCGATCAGCTCGGTGTCGTACGTGTAGCCGCCGTTGACCACCGCCAGGTCCTGCGCGGCGGCCACCGCGGCGAGCTGCCGGAACTCGTCCAGGCTCGCCGCGTACCGGAGCACGCCGTAGCGCTCCCGGAACTCGGCGAGGGTGAGCGTGCCGACGTTGGTGTCCATCGGCCACCACCTGTCGACCAGCTGGAGCATCTCGTCGTCGTGCAGCGCCAGTGCCTTCACCCCCAGGTGGTGCACCTGGAGGAACTCGGCCAGCCGGTGCGGGTCGTGCCGGGCCAGCCGGACCAGCCAGCCGCGTACCTGGTCGCCGAGCGCCTCCCGGGTCGTGGTCAGCAGGGTGTCCTCGTAGAGGGCTTCCCGGCTGGCGGTGGGGCGTAGCTCGGTGGCGTCTACCACGCAGTGCGCGAAGAAGGCCCAGTCCGGCAGCAACCCGTCGGCGTGTTCGGTGAGCAGCATCCGCTTGAGGTAGACCCGGTGCCCGGCCCGGGCCGCCGGGTTCACCGGGGTGGGCAGGATGAAGGCGACACCGGTGAGCCCGGCCTCCGGCACGCTCAGGGGCAGCACGTCGAACGGGTCGATACCGAGCGTCTCCCGGGCGTACGCGACAAGTGCCGCCCGGTCGACGGGAGCGCCGGGGGCGGTCGGCCAGGGCGGCTCGCCGGTGGTGGTCACCATGTCACCGACCCGGACGGTGACCGGCAGCAGTGACCCGAAGAGCCGGGCCAGGTCGGTGACGGTAGGGGTGGCGAACCACTGGTCGGCGTCGCGGCGCGGCACCAGCGTGACGGTGGTGCCCGGTTCGGCGCGGGAGGCTTCCGGCGGCGCCAGGCTCACCGCGTACCGGCCGTCGGCGTACCCGGTCCAGCGCACCGTGGGGTGGTCGCCGTTGCGGGTGAACACCTGGATCTCGTCGGCGACCAGGAAGCAGGAGAGCAAGCCGATGCCGAACTGGCCGAGGAACTCGTGCCGGGAGAAGCCGAGTTCGTCCCTCTTGGAGCTGCGACCGATGGTGGCCAGCAACTCGTGCACCTGCGCCTCGGTCAGTCCGATGCCGGTGTCGTGCACCCGCAGCGTGCCGTCACCGGTCGCCTCGGGTGTCTCGATGCGGACCAGGGCCGGCGCGTCCGGCTCGGTCGAGCGCCGCGCGGTGATCGCGTCCACCGCGTTCTGCAGCAGCTCGCGCACGTAGACCCTCGGACTGCCGTAGAGGTGGTGGCTGAGCAGGTCGACCACGCCACGGAGGTCGACCTGGAAGGTGTGGTCCACGTGCGTTTCTCCCCCGGTCCCGAAATGCCGGCGCCCACCGTACCGATGATCACCGACACGCGCGTCCCCCTTTCGCCCGGCGGCTTGACCCTCGACCAGGTCGAACCAGCACTGTCGCCGGATGACCTCCACAGCTCTGGGCCGGGACTTCCGGTTGCTCTGGTCCGCCGCCGTCTCGTCGCGGTTCGGGGACGCGCTGCGTACCCCCGCACTGGCCCTGCTGGCCGCGACGGTGACCCGCGATCCGCGGATCATCGCGGCGGTCACCGTGGCGGGTCAGTTGCCACCGTTGCTCTTCGGCCTGCTCGGCGGTGTGTACGCGGACCGCTGGGACCGTCGTCGGACGATGGCGGTGGTCGACGGGGTACGCGCCGCCGTGGTGGCGGCACTGGCGGTGGCGGTCGCCCTGCATCGGGCCAGCGTCCCGGTGTTGCTGGTGGCGGCGTTCCTCCTCGCCGCGTTGGGCACTCTGTTCGACTCCGCCTCGTTCGCCCTGCTGCCCGCGCTGGTGCCACCGGACGCGTTGCCAAGGGCGAATGGCCGACTCCAGGCGGGTGCCGCGGTTGCCGGGGGTTTCCTCGGGGCGCCGGCCGCCGGTGTCCTCTTCGCCGTCGCACCGGCCCTCCCGTTCGCCCTTGACGCCGTCACCTTCGCGGTGGCCGCGCTGCTCGTGCTGGCCCTGACCCCGGCACCCGTCGCGGCTACGCGACCACGGTCCGGGGTACGGCGCGGATCGGTGTGGCGTGAGATCGTCGATGGGCTGCGCTGGCTGTACGCGCACCGAACACTGTGGAGGGTCACGGTGCTGACCTCCGCGAGCAATCTGGCGATCAGCGGGATCATGGCGGTGCTGGTGCTCTACGCGCTGGACGTGCTGCGGGTGCCGCCGGCCGGGTACGGGCTGTTCGCCGCCTCCGCCATCGTCGGTGGCGTGGTCGGGGCGCTCGGGGCCGGTCGGCTCGCCGCCCGACTCGGCACGGTCCCGGCGCTGGGCGTGGTGCTCGCCGCGGAGACCGTGGCGTTGACCGGGTTCGCGCTGGCCCGGCATCCGGTGCCGGGCGGTCTCGCGTTGGCTGTGTTCGCCGCCGGCACCGTGGTGTGGAACAGCCTGTGGGCGTCGTACGGGCAGCGGAGCGTGCCGGCCGGGCTGCTCGGCCGGGTCGGGGCGGCCCAGCGGATGGTCGGTCTGCTCACCGCGCCGGTCGGGGCGGCACTCGCCGGGCTCGCCGCCGCCGCGTTCGGGACGGTGCCGGTGGTGGGTGCCGCCGCGGGCGTTTTCGCGCTGGTCACCGTCGCGGCGTGGCGGGCACTGCGGCCGGTGTCGCCGGCCTAGGTTCTGTCTCGTAGATCTTGGTGGTCGGGGACGGCGCGTAGCCAGTCGAGGGTTTCGACCAGGTCGAGGGTGGCCTGGAAGTGGGAGCCGAGTTTGTCGTAGCGGGTGGCGAGGCCGCGCCAGTGTTTGCGTCGGTTGAAGCCGCGTTCGACCTGGTTGCGGCGCTTGTAGGCGGTGGGATCGAAGGTCGGTGGTCGGCCGCCACGTTGTCCTCGCCGCTTCCGGTTGGCGATCTGATCGTTGGGCTCGGGGATGACGGTGGTGATGCGTTTGTCTCGCAGGGCCTTGCGGTTGGCTCGCGAGGAGTACGCCTTGTCGCCGGTGACGGAGTCAGGTCGCTTGCGTGGTCTGCCGACCTGGCCGGGACGCGGCACTCGGACCTGGTCGAGCAGTGGGATCAATTGCTGGGTGTCGGCGGCCTGACCTGGGGTGATGCGGGTAGCCAGAGAGCGGCCACGTCCGTCGGCCAGGGTGTGGATCTTCGTGGTCAGTCCGCCGCGGGACCGGCCGATGCCTTGCGCTGCCCGCGCGTCGGTGCTACTCAGCCCCCTTTTCGGGCACCCGCCGCGTGTTGGTGGGTCCGCACGATGGTGGCGTCGACCTGGGCGTCCCAGTCAATGTCGTCGTCGAGTTCGGCCAACGCGATGACGTGCGCCTTGAGGCTGGCCCAGGTGCCGTCGGCTGCCCAGCGGCGGAACCGTTGGTACGCGGTCTTCCATGGCCCATACCGTTCGGGCAGGTCACGCCATGGCGAACCGGTCCGTTTGACCCAGCAGATCGCGTTGATGACCTGCCGATGATCACGCCACTGGTTACCTCGAACGGGCTGTGTCGGCAGCAACGGCGCCAACACAGCCCACTCGTGGTTCGTCAGATCTCCTCGTGCCACAAAGGGCCTAACGAGCGAGATTCATGATCCGCGAGACAGAACCTAGCCGGACGGCCCGTCTCACCGGTCAGCTCGGCGGCCCGTCTCACCGGCTCAGCTCGGCGTCTGCCTCCCGGTGGGACAGCCCGGACAGGCGCAGCGCGATCCGCCGACGGACCGGCGGCACCGCACCGATCAACCGGAGCAGCACGTCCCGGGCCGGCCGGCGGGCCGGGGGGACGGTGGCCAGCCGGGTCAGCCCGGCGGCGAAGCTCATCACGTCCTCGGCCATCGGCCGCTGCCGGGTGTTGTAGTCGTCGAGCAGCGTGTCCGGGCCACCGTCGAACACGTCCGCCAGCGCGGTGCCGAGGGCGACCGCGTCGCAGATTCCGAGGTTCATACCCTGCCCGCCGGCCGGGCTGTGCACGTGCCCGGCGTCCCCGGCCAGCAGCACCGACCCGGCTCGGAAGGTGTCGGCGATCCGGTGGTGGACCCGGAACCGGGAACCCCAGAGCACCTCGGTGACGCGGTCGGGTCTCCGTGCCGGGCCGCGTTCGTCGAGCAGCGCCTGGAGGTACGCCCGGTCCGGTGCGGGTGGGGCGTCCGCCACGGCGGCGACCAGGCGGACCACCCCGTCCGGCAGCGGCGCCCAGATCAACGGGCCGGGGCGGGCGAGGAAGAGGGCCGCCTCGTCGCGCGGCAGAACGCTTCGCACCCGTACGTCGGCGAGCACGAAGGACTCCTCGTCGCTCGGGCCGGTGAAGCCGATGCCGGCCAACTGCCGCACGGTGCTGTGCAGGCCGTCCGCGCCGACGACGTACCGGGCGCGCAACGGCTCCCCGTCGACCTGCGCGAGCACCCCGTCGCCGGTGTCGGTGAGCCCGGTGAGTCGGCGCTGTCGTCGTACCTGGACACCGAGGTCGGCGAGCTGCCCGACGAGCACCGCCTCGGTCACCGCCTGGGAGACCAGCAGCGCATAGGGGTAGCGGGACGGCAGCTCGTGGAACGGCACCGTCAGCAGCACCCGGTCCCGGTCGCGCACTGTGAAGCGCGGTGTCCGCACCGCCTGGGCGATCAACGGCGCCGCCGCGCCGATCCGGTCCAGCACCTCCAGGGTGTACGCGTGCACGACCGCCGCGCGGGACGTCGTGGGCGGCTCGGCCAGCTTGTCCAGCAGTGTCACGTCGACTCCGCGTCGCGCCAGCGTCAGGGCGGTGGCGAGACCGGTGGGGCCGGCGCCCACCACCAGAACGTCGGTGCTCATGGGCCACCTCCAGACGATCGCTGCCAACACATGTTGGCAAACACTTGTTGGCGACGTTAGAACCCTCCTGATTGCGTGTCAACACCTGTTGGCATACGGTCGTTGACGTGACAGTGCCCGCTCCGCCGACCCAACCCCGCCGCTCGGACGCGACCCGGGCGGCGATCCTGCGAGCGGCCCGCGAACGATTCGCCGCAGACGGGTACGAGCGCGCCACGATCAGGGCCATCGCCGCCGACGCCCAGATCGACCCGTCGATGGTCATGCGCTACTACGGCAGCAAGGAGGGTCTCTTCGCGGCGGCAGCCGAGTTCGACCTACGCCTGCCCGACCTGACGCCCATCCCGCCCGAGCAACTCGGCGAGACGCTCGTCCGGCACTTCCTCAGCCGGTGGGACGGCGACGAGACACTCGTGGCGCTGCTGCGGGCCGCCAGCACCAACCCCGGCGCCGCCGAACGCATGCGCGACATCTTCGCCAACCAGCTCACCACTGCGGTGGCCGCCTTCGGCACCGACCCGACGACAACCGCCCGCCGTGCGGGTCTGGTGGCCAGTCAGGTCCTCGGCCTCGCCTTCACCAGGTACGTCGTCCGCCTGCCGCCCATGGTGGACACGACACCGGAGGACCTGGTCTCCTGGATCGCACCGACCCTCCAGCGCTACCTGACCGGAACACCGGGAAGCTGACCCAACCTTTTCCCTCCCCCCGTGCGTCTGGCAGGTGACGCGCATCGGGACGGCCGGGAGGAGGGCGGATGGCACCAAAGGGTGACGACGGGCGCGACGGCTACCTCGCCTTCGTGGAGAGCCACCAACACCGGCTGCTCCGCGCGGCGTACCTGATCTGCGGCAACCAACACCAGGCCGAAGACCTGCTCCAGGACGCGCTTTTGAAGCTCGCCCTGCGATGGGGCTCGGTCCGCAACGCCGACCCCTCCGCGTACGTGCGGGCCATCCTCTACCGCGACTCCGTGTCGTGGTGGCGTCGTCGTCGTCGGGAGTGGCTCAGTGCCGCGCCGCCGGACCAGGTGGCCCACGACCGGGACGGCGCGCTACGGCTGACACTGCACGACGCGCTGGGTCTGCTGCCACCACGGCAACGGGCCGTGCTGGTGCTGCGCTACTACGAGGACCTGACCGAGGTCGCCACCGCCGAGGCGCTCGGGGTGACCGTCGGCACCGTCAAGAGCCAGTGTCACGCGGCGCTCCGTCGACTCCGCGAGGTCGCACCGGACCTCGCCCGGGACACCCGACCGAGCCAGGGCTCGGCCGACCTGGCCAGCGGTCTGGAGGTGAACCCGTGAACGAGCAGGACCTACGCCGACTGATGACCGTCAGCGTCGAGGACGTGCTGCCCAGCCGACCGGCCACCGCCGGATGGGAGCGGGCCCGCCGCACCCGGCGTACCCGAAAGGCCGTCGCGGCGGCGGCGCTGGCCGTGGCGCTCGTCGCCGGTGGCATGGTGGCCGCCCTGCGCTCGTCCGCCGATCCGCCGCCGGTCATTCCGGTGGCCCCGACCGTCGAACCCACCCACAATGGCCCGGTCCAGCGACCGCCCGACAACCTGACCTACCTACCCGACCCGTTGAACCGGCTCGGCAGCCCGGCGACGGTGCCGCTCTCCGAGCGACCGGTCCAGCGTGCGCGGGCGCTGTTCCAACCGGTCGACGAGGAGAACCGCGCGGACGGGCCGGTCCGGGTTCTCGGCGACGACGGCGTGGTGCGAAGTCTCGACGTGGTGACGTTGGCGCCCACCCGCGACGCGAGCGGCAACGAGGCGGTCGCCCTGAAGCCGGGAGTGCTGTCGCCGGACGGCCGGTCCGCCGCGTTCGCCCAGAACGACGAGCTGGTCCTGGTCGACCTCACCACGGCGGACGTCCGCCGGATACCGATTGAGGGATACCTGGAGTTGGTCGTGTGGGCGCATGACCGGGTGCTGGTCGGGGGTGACGACCGGACGTACGCGGTGGACCGGGTCACCGGGGTCGCCACCATGATCGACGTGTCGACCTGGGTCGTGGCCGCACCCGACCCGGAGGCCGGCCGTGACGCCCCACTGGTCGAGATGATCGGTGAACGGGACGCCCTGAAGCTGCGCACCAGGACCGCCCGTGAGGCGCAGATCCGTTCCGAACAGCCCATCACCGGGCGCGCGCTGCCCTCGCCGTACGCGATCAACGAGTTCTACGGCCGAGGCTGGCTGCACGGCGAGCGGCTGGCCAGCGCGGCGTGGATCACCAGCGGTGAGATCGACGGCGCTGAAGGGGTGGCCGTGCTGGACGCACGGACCGGCGCCGTGTCCCATCTGCTCGACCTGGGCCGGGATCGGGCCAAGGGCTGCTGCGAGGTGCTGGGCTGGGACAACAAGGGCTCGGTGCTCCTCCGGCTGGAGCCGGCTGCCCTGGCCCGTTGGAACCCGGAGACCGGCGAGATCACCGGCATCGTCCGCGACCTGCGCGGGGCGATGGCACTCGCCAGCTGACGGCCGTCCCCACGCGACCGGGGCAATCGCGTGGGGACGGCCGTACGGCTTCACGCGGCGGAGCCGCTCAGCCTGCTCAGGAGGCGAGGCCGCTCAGCCTGCTCAGGAGGCGAGGCCGCTCAGCCTGGTCAGGAGGCGAGGCCGCTCAGCCTGGTCAGGAGGCGAGGCCGCCGGGCTGGTCGCCCTTGACCACAGGTGCCCGGACCAGGTTGCCCCACTCGGTCCACGACCCGTCGTAGTTGCGCACCTGCGGGTAACCCAGCAGGTGCCGCAGCACGAACCAGGTGTGGCTGGACCGCTCACCGATCCGGCAGTACGCGATCACGTCGTCGGCCGGGCTGAGCCCGAGCTGGTCGGCGTAGATCGCGCGCAGCTCGTCGGCGGACTTGAAGGTGCCGTCGTCGTTGGCGGCGGACTTCCACGGCTTGCTCACCGCACCGGGAATGTGCCCGCCACGCAGCGCGCCCTCCTGCGGGTAGTCCGGCATGTGCAGCGTCTCGCCCGTGTACTCGCCCGGCGAACGGACGTCGACCAGCGGCCGGCCGGCGGCGATGTGCGCCATGACCTGCTCGCGGTACGCCCGCAGCGGCGCGTCGTCGCGCAACGGCACCGGGTAGTCGGCGCGCGGTCGAGTCGTCTTGTCGCGGGTCACCTCGCGGCCCTCGGCGATCCACTTCTGCCGACCGCCGTCGAGCAGCCGCACGTCGGCGTGGCCGAAGAGCGAGAAGACCCAGAGGGCGTACGCAGCCCACCAGTTGAAGTTGTCGCCGTAGAACACGACGGTGTCGCCCCGGCCGATGCCCTTCGCGGCGCACAGCTCGGCGAAGCTCTCGGCGTCCAGGTAGTCCCGGGTCACCTGGTCGTTCAACTCCAGGTGCCAGTCGACCTTCACGGCACCGGGAATGTGACCGGATTCGTAGAGCAGCACGTCCTCGTCGGACTCGACGACGACGAGGCCCTCGTCGCCCAGGTGCTCGGCCAGCCACTCGGTGGTGACCAACCGTTGCGGGTCCGCGTACGACTGGAGGCGGGGATCGGGATCGCTCGGCACAGACATGAACCCCAACCTACGCCGCGACCCGACCGGACGGCCCGCCATCGAGCATCGGGGACCACACATGTGGCGCAGGGAACGGAACCGGCCCACCACCCGGAGAGGGTGATGGGCCGGCCGGAGTCGTCACACCGCGCTCAGGACCGCACGCGACCTAGTCGGCCACGCCGAACAGCCAGATGGCCGAGTCGGACTCGGTGCCGTTCCCGCTGACGCCGACGACCTCCAGCATCGTCCAGCCGGCATCCGCCGGCACCCAGGTGACCGACGCGCTGCCATCGGCGTTGGCCTGCACGGTGCCGGCCTCCCCATTGAAGAAGGAGTAGCGGTAGCTGACCACGCCGGGCACGCGCGAGCTGAAGGTGAACACCCCGGGCACGCCCGGCCCACCGCTGTAGGTCCCTTCCTCGTACACGGTCGCGGAGATGGTCGGCGCGTTGCTCGCGGCAAAGAACTCGTAGGTGGTGACCGGAGACCGGTTGCCGACGGCATCCACGCTCCACACTTCGAGCCGGTTGGAAGCGACCCAGGGGGTCAGGGTCACCGTGGCCGAGCCGCCGGGGTGATTGGCGGTCACGGTGCCGGGCGCACCGCCGTTGAGCTGGTAGACGAACCCGACCGTGTCCGCATCGCCCGCGGCGTCGAAGGTGAACTCACCCGGTATCGCCGGTGCCTGCGGACCGTCGACGGGAAAGTCGATCGAGGAGACCGTCGGTGCCGTGGCCGGGCCGTCGAAGTCGGTACGGAAGTAGCAGATCCCGCTCCACTCACTGGTGGCTCGGCTGTCCGCCGCGCGCACCTGCCAGGCGTACACCCGGCCGTTCTGAATGTCGTCGGTCCGGAACCGGCCCAGGGCCCGATCACCGTTGCGGCCGTAGTCGATCCGTTCCACCCGGGCGGCCGGCTCGTCGACCGGCCAGAGCGCGAACGTCGCGGTGAGCTGGTCCGTCCCACCGGTGTCGCTGAGGTCCTTGTCGTGCAGGACCGCCGACAGGTTCAGATCACGCCGCGGCACCACCTGGTACGGCTCCGCGACCGTGCAGTTCGTGCTGTTCACGGTCTGAAGATCGGTCGGAACACCCGGCGGGTAGTTGTGGTCGATGGAGAGGCCTACCTGGCTCGCGTACTTCCGGGCCAGCGTCGGGTCCTTCTCAACTGCCACCGGGAGCCGCAGCGAGAGGGTGAGCGTCGACTTGCCCTCGGCGAGGGCCTGACGCAACCCCTCCGTGGCGTCGAAATCGACGTAGGAAGCCGGGCACCCCGATTGCGCGGGCAGCACTGTGGTGTCGATCCGCCCGAGGTCGACCGGCGGCTTCGCCCAACTGGAGCGCGAGGTGTACCCCTCGGTACGCCACAACTCCACCTCGGGGCGCTTGGCGCAGTCGCCCGCCCCGGTCTCCTTGGCGTTGAAGATGGCGGACTCGATGACCGCGCCGCGGTACGTGGTGATGTCGAAGGTGAAGTACGCCCGCGAGGTGTGCGGACGCCGCTTGCTGTCGAGCCAGGTGCCGACCGACACGTCGCCGGCCTGATCGATGTCGATGTTCTTCGGGTGCCCAGAATCCGTCCAGGCCCAGGAGGTGTTGTTCGCGAAGCGCACGTCGTACGCGGCGGCCGGCGTGGCCGTCGAGACGACCGCCAGCCCGGTGGCCACCAGCATGGACAGTGTGGCGGCCGACAGGGTTCGCTTCAATGATCTGGACGTTGTCGTACCAGGCATGAGGGTCATCCCTCATCCACCTTTCCCCGTTGTCCCCGTACTTGATCGACGGGGGCACCGGGAGAGTATCCAGCGGGAGCAACGTTCGACGATCCGATATCCGGCCCGAGCCGGGAGCCGGTCGTCCTGTCCCGAGGATCAGTCGACGATGGGCCCGAGCAGCGGGCGCTTGGCCGTCACAGTGTCGCCGGACGACCGGCCGGTGAGCCGACGCTTCACCCACGGCGCGAGGTGCTGACCGGCCCATCGCAGGTCGGCGGCGCGGGCGGCCAGCCACGGTGACGGCGCCGGGTGCGGCGGGACCATCAGCCACTCCTCGTCGCAACCCACTCCCAACGCGTTCAACACCTGCCCCGCCACCCGCCGGTGGCCGGCCGCGGAGAGGTGCAGCCGGTCGGTGCTCCAGAGCATCGGGTTGAGGAAGGTGTCGTCGGCGTACAGGTCGACCATGATCGCGCCGTGCCGTTCGGCGGTCTCGCCGACAGCCTGGTTGAGCAACTGCACCCGGGGAGCGACGAGCCGCTGGCCGGGCAGCCGGGCCATCACGTCGGCGAACCGGAACAGCAGCACGTCCGCGCCACCGGAACGCAGTTGCCGGACCACCTCGTCGAAGCGGGCCACCAGCGTGTCCGGGTCGAAGGTACGGCGCAGAACGTCGTTGCCGCCGGCCGCGAAGCTGATCAGGTCGGGCTTCATCGCCACCGCCGCCGGCACCTGCTCGGCGACCACTCCGGGGAAGAGCCGGCCCCGGATGGCCAGGTTCGCGTACCGGAAGTCGGGGCCCGCCTCGGCGGCAAGCCGGGTGGCCACCAGGTCCGCCCAACCCCGGAAGGTGCCGTCCGGGTACGCGTCGTCCATTCCCTCGGTGAAGCTGTCCCCGACCGCGACAAAACTGCGCCAGCGCACCCGCGCCCCCTTACGCCACTCGTTGCCTGCGGCGACAAGTCTGTCACCGGAGGCGTCACCGGCACCGCCCCGATCGACGGACGTGGCGGAGGTCATGGGCCAGCCGCGCGACACCGCCGGTCCGGCAACCGGATCGACAGGAGGGACCGGCCATCCCAACACCACCGGATTCGCCCCGGCAGGTCCGAATTGGGTCGCCCGGCCGGCCGGCACGGCCCTAGGCTGCGCCCATGCTGCTACGCATGTCGACCCTGTTGCTGCGGACCCTGCGCGAGGATCCGGCCGACGCGGAGGTGCCGAGCCATCGGCTGCTGCTGCGTGCCGGCTACGTCCGTCGTGCCGCACCGGGCGGCTACACCTGGCTGCCGCTGGGCAAGCTGGTGCTGGACCGGATCACCGCTGTGGTCCGCGACGAACTGGTCGCGATCGGTGACCAGGAGGTGCACTTCCCGGCGCTGCTGCCCGCCGAGCCCTACCGGACCAGCGGCCGGTGGACGGAGTACGGCGACGACATCTTCACCCTCGTCGACCGGCGCGGCGCCGAGCACCTGTTGGCGCCCACCCACGAGGAGATGGCGGCGCTGCTGGTCAAGGACGTGTTCACGTCGTACCGGGACTTCCCGGTGACGCTGTTCCAGGTGCAGACGAAGTTCCGGGACGAGGCCCGGCCCCGGGCCGGTGTGCTGCGCGGCCGGGAGTTCCTGATGAAGGACGCGTACTCCTTCGACCTGGACGAGGCGGGGCTGCGCGACGCGTACGCCCGGCATCGCGCCGCGTACCGGCGGATCTTCGACCGGTTGGGTCTGGACTACACGGTGGTGCACGCGATGTCCGGCGCGATGGGCGGCTCCGCGTCGGAGGAGTTCCTGGCGACGACACCGGTCGGCGAGGACACCTACGTCGGCTGCACCGCCTGCGACTACGCGGCCAACACCGAGGCGGTGGTCACCCGGGTGCCCGCCGCCGGCGATCCGACCGCGCAGCCTCCCGTCGAGGTGCATGACACGCCGGAGACGCCGACCATCGCCAGTCTGGTGGAGTTGGCGAACGCCCGCCGGTTGGGTGACCGGGACGGTTGGACCGCCGCCGACACCCTGAAGAACGTCGTGCTGTCCGTCTGTCAGCCGGGCGCGAACCGGGCCGAGCCCTTGGTGATCGGGTTGCCCGGTGACCGGGAGGTCGACCTCAAGCGGGTCGAAGCCGCCCTGCACCCGGCCCAGGTGGCCGTCTTCGAGGAGTGGGCCGAGCATCCCGAGTTGGTCCGCGGCTACCTCGGGCCGCAACTGCTCGACAAGCTGGGTGTCCGTTACCTGGTCGATCCTCGGGTGGTGGCCGGCTCGGCGTGGCTGACCGGGGCGAACGAGCCGGGCCGACACGCGACCGACGTGGTCTGCGGGCGGGACTTCACGCCGGACGGCACTATCGAGGCGGCCGAGGTACGGGCCGGTGATCCCTGCCCGACCTGCGACGACGGTGAGCTGACCATCCGGCGGGGCATCGAGATCGGGCACATCTTCCAGCTCGGCCGCCGGTTCACCGACGCCTTCGCCGTCGACGTGCTCGGACCGGCCGGCAAGCCGGTCCGGCCGACGATGGGTTGCTACGGCATCGGGGTCTCCCGGGCGGTGGCGGCGGTCGCCGAGCAGCACCACGACGACCGTGGGTTGGTCTGGCCTGCGGCGATCGCGCCGTGCGACGTACACCTGGTGGTCGCGGGCAAGGGCCCGCAGCTCGACGCGGCGCTGGAGCTCGGCGGGCGTCTCGCCGCCGCCGGCCTGCGGGTGCTCGTCGACGACCGCACGCACGTCTCGGCCGGGGTCAAGTTCACCGACGCCGAGCTGATCGGCATCCCCCGGGCCGTCGTGGTCGGCCGCCGACTCGCCGACGGGTACGTCGAGCTGCGCGAGCGGGCCGGCGACGGGCGCTCCGAGCTACCGCTGGAGGGGTTGGTGGAGCGACTCGTCCACGAGGTACGCCAGGAACGTGGAAACCTGGTGTAGCTGCCGCGTCACGGGGTAGTGCTGTCGGATCGGTGGAAACGTCTTCGGAGGCTCTCGTGACCGAATACCGGGTCAGTGACGTGATGACCAAGCAGGTCGTGTACCTGCCGGCCGAAACCACACTGGACGAGGCGGCCAGGGTGATGAAGGAGGCCGACATCGGTGATGTGGTCGTCACCGACGGCGCCAGCCTGGCTGGCATGCTCACCGACCGGGACATCGTGGTGCGGGCCGTGGCGGAGAACAGCTCCCCTGCGGCCACCACCATCGGCTCGATCGTCACCCGCGAGGTAGTCATGATCGAGCAGCACTGCACCGCGGGTGAGGCGGCGGCGCTCATGCGGGACCGGGGAATCCGGCGGGTGCTGGTCTGTGACAGCGATCGCAAGCTGGTCGGGATCGTCTCGCTCGGCGACCTGGCCATGCAGCTCGACCCCACCAGCGCGCTGAGCGAGATCAGCGAGCAGTCACCGACCGTCTGACGACGTGCGCGTCGGCCCGGTCGGCTTGGTCACGAGGGCCCCGCACGACGGCGGTAGCCTCGACGCATGGCTGACATGCCGGCCCGACTGGCCGAGATCGTCGACGAGTTCGCCGCGGCGCCGCGCGACCTGGTGCTGGAGATGCTCCTGGAGTACGCGGACGTCATCCCGGTGCTGCCGGAGGGCACTGCCGAACGCGAGGGCATGGAACAGGTGCCCGAGTGTCAGACGGCGTTCTTCCTGCGCGCGACGGTGACCCCGGACGGCACCGTGGAGACGCTCTTCGACTGCCCGCCGGAGGCGCCCACCACGCGGGCGTTCGCCGGGATCCTCGCCGAAGGGCTGGCGGGCGCCAGCGCGGAACAGGTGCTGGCGGTGCCGGACGACCTCTACCAGCGGATGGGCCTGGCGCAGGCGATCAGCCCTCTGCGGGTTCGTGGTGGCACGGCGATCCTGGGTCGCCTCAAGCGGCAGATCCGGGAACAACTCGGCTGACCTCGGGGTTGCCAACGATCATGGAGATCGAGATCTACGCGGACGTGATCTGCCCGTGGTGCTACATCGGCAAGCGCCGCCTGGACGAGGCTCTCGCCAGTTACGAGGGTGAGGTCACTGTCCGCTACCGGCCGTTCCAGCTCGACCCGTCGCCGGTGCCCGAGCCTCTTCCGTTGGTGCAGGCGCTGGCCGGCAAGTTCGGTGGCCCGGAGCGCGCCCGGCAGATGGTCGACCACGTGACCCAGGTCGCGGCGGGTGACGGCCTCCGACTGGACTACGACCGCGCGGTGGTCGCGAACACCTTCGACGCGCACCGGCTGGTCTCCTACGCCACCGATCACGGTCGGGCGGCCGAGATGGTGGAGGCGCTCTACCAGGCGCACTTCAACAACGGCATCGACGTCGGCTCCCGGGAGGCGCTCGCCGCGCTGGCCGGTGACATCGGGCTGGACGCGGCCGACGCACGACGATTCCTCGACTCCGACGAGCGCGTCGCCGACGTCGAGGCCCAGCTGGCCACCGCCCGGGACCTCGGCATCACCGGCGTGCCGATGTTCGTCCTGGCCGGGAAGTACGCGGTCTCCGGTGCGCAGGAGGTGCAGACGCTGCTCGCCGCGATCGCCGAGGTCGAGCAGCGCGAGGCCGCAGCCCACTGACCCAGCACGACACCCGCCATCGATGATCATGATGTTTCACGTGCAACAACATCGATGCTGATTGCTGGTCAGGCCGGCCT
Source organism: Micromonospora sp. WMMC250 (assembly GCF_027460215.1). Lineage (NCBI taxonomy): Bacteria > Bacillati > Actinomycetota > Actinomycetes > Micromonosporales > Micromonosporaceae > Micromonospora > Micromonospora sp. WMMC250. The sequence continues at coordinate 4,977,900 of NZ_JAPZBJ010000002.1, forward strand.
GGCCAGGCCTTCCACCACCTGAGCACCGGGCAGCGCGCCCAACGCCGGCCCCGGCAGTGCGATCTTGCTGTGCCGTACGCCGGAGCCGATGATCACGTGCGGAGTGGCGATGACCCGCGAGTCGACCAGGATCGGCCACTGCGCCGGCAGTCCGATCGGGGTGATGCCGCCGTACTCCATACCGGTCAACTCGACAGCGTCGGCCATCGGCGCGAAGCTCGCCTTACGCACGTCAAGCGTGCGCCGGGCCACCCCGTTCACGTCGGCCCGGGTGGTGGCCAGCACGATGCACGCCGCGTAACGCACCACTCCGTCGCGCTTGCCCGCCACCACGACGCAGTTGGCCGACACGTCCAACCCCACCTCGTACGCCGCACAGAACGCGGCCGTGTCGGCGAGGTCGGCGTCGATCGGCGCCACCAGCACGTCGTTGACGTCCACCGGCGCGTCGGCGGGCCACTGCGCGACGGCCTCCGCCACCGGCGGGGCGAGCAGGTCGAGGCGAGCGCGGGCCGGTTCGGTCTTCAGCGTTCCCATCACGGGTGCGATCCTCGCATCCGCGCTGCCGAACCGCCCTGCGGCTCCCGGGCCGTCCCGTGACACCACCGGGCCCGGCCGAACCGCTCCGGTGCTCAACTGCCGGCGAGGAACGCGTTGTCGCGCATGAAGGAGCGGTCGCGGGCGGCCGCCAACTCCTCCTCGCGCCGGGCCCTGGCCCGTTGCAACTCCAGGTCCTCCAACCCGTGGCGGACACCGAGCCGGATCACGCCGTAGAGGAAGACGAAGCCGAAGACGTAGAGGATCACCGTGGTGACGACAACGAACATGGCGCCACCGTAAGACGAACGTGAACCGTTGTTGCTCTCATTTCCGGCCGGTTCCCCCGTACGTGTCGGCGAGGTGATCGGCCCAGGTACGGACGCCCCGGGGCAGCGCCTCGGTGACGAGACCACCCGCGCGCAACTCTCGACCGAGCCGGCCGGGAATCCGCACCGGCAGCAGCGGTCGGCGTGAGCCCCGGGCCTCCCGCCACGCCCGGACCGCCTCGTCGAAGCGGAGCACCTGCGGCCCGCCGTACTCCTCGATGCCGCCCAGCGGCCCGGCGACCAGCCGAGCCGCCAACCGCGCCGCCACCTCGCCCGGATCGACCGGTTGGGCCAGCACCGCCCTGTCCCCGATCACCGGTCCCAACCGCGAGCTGGAGGTGAGCAGGTCGTCGAGGAACTGCGGGAACTGGGTGGCCCGAAGCACCGACCACGGCACCGGTCCGGCCGTGACCACCTGTTCGGCGGAGAGCTTGTGCCGGTAGTACGGGATCGGCACCCGGTCCACCCCGACGATCGAGATGTAGACGAGGTGCCCCACACCGGCGGCGCGGGCGGCCATCACGAGCCGGCGCGTACCCAACACGTCCACCTGGTAGGTCTGCCCGCCCTTCGGGGCGGACGCCAGGTGCAGCACAGCGTCCACCCCGGACACCGCCTCGTCCAGCCCGTCGCCCGTCGCGAGGTCCGCCACCACCCACTCGACCTCGGAGTCGCTACGCCACTGTCGGCTGGTGGCCCGGACCGTCACACCGTCGTCGTGCAGCCGCGCGAGCGCCGCGCGCCCCAGGCGGCCGCCCGCCCCGGTGACCAGAACCCTCATCTCGTCCTCCTGTTCCGGCCGCGTACCGCGGCACGCCTGTCCGATCGATGAGCCGTCGGCCCACGCGGTGTCGACGGCACAGGGGGCGCTCCCGTGACCGGGAGTGCGGCGGCTCACCCGGAACGGATCAGGTCCAGCACGGTCAGCAACGCGAAGAACGCGATCACGATCTCGTTGACGATCCAGGCGTGCCCCTCGGCCCATTCCCGCATCCGAGCCAGGGTCCGCGCCGCCCTGTCCCCGAGCAGCAGCAACGCCAGCAGGGGCACGGCGAGTAGGAAAACTGTGAGCAGCACGAACGGCACCAGGTGCCACCACGGCAGGTTGTGCCGGGCCACGCTCGCGCCGACGGCGGCCATGGTCAGGTCGTCGGTGGGTGTCACCACGAAGAGCAACGCGCCCAGCCGCATCGCCTGACGGGGTTCGGCACGCTCGATGCTGCCCAGCCATCTCGGCGGCCCGGAGCGGTTACGCCGTACCCACACCACCACGGCCAGGCAGACCAGCAGCACGAGGACCACGAGGTCGATGGCGGGACCACGGTCGACCTTGCCGGCGACCGCGCTGGCGTCGGCGGCCAGGCCGCCCACCCAACGGGTCAGCAGCCAGCTCACCGTCACTCCGGCCGTGACCACCAGCCCGGCACCGCCGAGGAAGCCCAGCGACGCCGCCCGGGGCCGGTTCGACGAAGCGAGGAAGACCGCCACGACCAGTTGGGATCCGGCGACCATCACCACGGCGAGCGGCAGGATGGTCAGGAGGTTCATCGCCCGTCATCCTCCCGGCCCGACCGGGTCGGATGCGGCCGTTTCCCCGGATCACCCGAGCCGTCGGGTGGTCCCGCCCACCACGACCCGGCCGGCCAGCAGCGCCCCGAGCAGCGCGAGGCCCGCCGCCACCACCAGGGTCAGCGTGTAACTCGCCGGGCCGGGCGCGCTACCCGCCGCCAGCACGGCCCCGGTCAGCGCCAGCACCGTCGCCGCGAAGAGCGAGTCGCCCAGTTGCAGCGACGAACTGTTTCGCCCCTGCTCACCCAGGGCGGACAACTCCAGGGTGAGCACCGACAACGACGGGTAGAGCAGACCCATGCCGAGACCGGCGACCGCCCAGCCCAGCACGGCGACGCTCACCGGCAGCTCCGGCCGGACGGCCAGCGCCACCGTGGCGGTGCCGACGGTGATGCAGGTCAGCCCGGCGCGCGGCAGGCTGGCCCGGGAAGCCGGCACCGGAATCCGACCCTGCAACCAGGAGCCCACCGACCAGGCCAACGCGCCAACGGTGAGGACCAGCCCGGCCGCGGTCGGCGAGAGGCCCCGCTCCCGGGAGAGCATCAACGGAATGACGACCTCGGCGCCCACGAACGCCGCCGATGCCAGACCACGCAACCCGACGACGGTCGGCAGACCCCGAGCCGCCCGGAGGAACCCGGCCGGCAACAGACGCGGGGCACAGACCAGCAGACCGACCACTGCGACCACGATCAGCACCAGGGCGGAGACGCCGCGCTGCTGACCCCCGATGTGCAGCAGTGCGGCACTCACCGCGGCACCGAACGCCCAGGCGATCCGCGCCGCCGCGCCGGCCGGCGGACCGGTCGTCGTGCTCCGGCCCAGCGACCGAAGGCCCGGATGGATCAGCAGGACCGCCGGCACGGCCACCGCCGGGACCGCCAGGAAGACCCACCGCCAGCCCAGGTACTGCACGATCAGACCGGCGACTGCGGGCCCCACCAGCGACGGTACGACCCACGCCGCCGCGAACGCCGCGAAGATCTTCCGGTGCAGGTCCTGCGGGTACGCCTGCCCGACGATCACGTAGAGCGCCACCGAGAGCAGCCCGGAGCCGAAGCCCTGCACGGCCCGCCCGACGACCAGCGCGCTCATGACGGGGGCGGTCCCGGCGATCAGCAACCCGACCACGAACCAGGCGACGCCGTGCCACATCGGCCCCCGCGGTCCCCGTGCGTCGCACCAGATGCCGGACACCACCATGGCCAGCACACCGGTGGCGAACGATCCTCCGAACGCGATCCCGTACAGCGCCAGCCCGTCCAGGCTTCGGGCGACGGTGGGCATCGCCGTACCGACAGCCAACGCCTCGAACGCGAGCAACGAGATCAACGCGACGCTGCCCACTGTCATCGCCCGCAGTCGAGGCGCGAACAGCCCCGATGCTGCGGGTACGACTGTGGCCGTTGGTGTGGTCGACATCCACCGAGAATGCGACCTCAACCCTGATTCATGTCAAACCCTGGTGATCCGGCTCTCGTCAGGCGTCCTGCAACGCCTCCCCAACCCCGCGCACCAGGCCGGAAAAATGCTGGTCGGCCAGAAGGTGACCGGCGGTGATCACCAGGGCGATCGGCCACTCGATGACCTGGAGCGCGGCCAGCACCCCGAGCCCCGCGTAGTAGACGACCTTGTCCGGTGGTGGCACCGCCACCTCACCCAGCATCGGCAGGTCGACCCGTCGCTGGTACATCCGCACGTTCTCGCGCGACCCGTTGAGGTGTCGTGTCAGCGTGCTCATTCCGGCCTCCCCGTGTCCGGTGATTGTCGTCGGATTCCACACCCCACCCCGTCCATGCGCCGGCCTCGGCGGAAAGTTCCGCCGCTGGAGGGGCATAACGGACGCCAGGTCGGGAAGCCAGGCCGCCGGACGCGAGGCGGTGGGAGGACGAGATGGCCGGCGTGCCGCACCTGTTCGGCGAGGCGGCGCGTACCGTCAACTCGGCCGCGACCCGGCTGGCCCGGACCGTCGGCCTGAGCCGTCGTCGGGTCTGGTCGCGACCGGGCCGGCACCACATCGAGGTCCACGGCGTGTGCCAGGACGGCGGCAACCGGCTGGCGCGCCAGGTGGAGGACGCGCTGGAGCGGATGCCGGGGGTGGCCTGGGCCCGGGTCAACGCCCCGTCCGGCCGGGTGGTGGTCGCCGTCCAGAACCCCGAGCCGGCGATGCGCGACCTGATCGAGACCATCAGCCGGGTCGAGCAGACCTGCGACCACGAGCCCGACCCGGAGATCCCGCCGCCGCACCCACCGGAGGAGGGGCCCCGAACTCCGCGTACCCTCGGCGGGCTCGCCTCGGACGCGCTGGGCCTCACCATCTCGGCGGCCACCCGGATCCTGCCGTTCGCGCCGCTGCCCGGGGAGGTCTCCGGCCTGCTGGCCGCCGTGGATCTACAGCCGAAGCTGCACGAGTTCGTCGGCAAGCGGCTGCGCTCCGACCCACGCGCCGACATCCTGTTCCCCCTGGCCGAGGCGGTGGTACAGGGTTTGACCGGTCGCTGGACCGGGATCGTCCTGGACGGCGCCCAGCGGGTGGTGCAGTGGGGCGAGGCGCGGGCCCAACTCTCCGCCTGGGAGCGCGCCGAGCCACGGCTGACCGGCGACGCGGACCGTGCGACGGCCCAATGGCCGGTAATCGACCGCCCCCGGCCGAAGCCGGACGGCCCCGTCGAGCGGTACATCAACAAGATGCTCGCCGCGGGCGCGGCGGCCGGAGCGGCGGCCATGCCGTTCGCCGGGCCCAAACGGGCCACCGCGCTGGGCCTCGCCGCCCTACCCAAGGCCCCCGGCAGTGGACGCGAGGGGTACGCCGCCCAGCTCGGCTGGATGCTGGCTCGGCGTGGCGTGATCGCGATGGACCGCAGCGTGCTGCGGGAACTGGACCGGATCGACACGCTCGTGTTGGACGCGGCAGTGCTCGGCTCGGACCGGGGTGTACTGGCCGATCTGGCACCGGCGACCGGAGCGGACGTCAACGAGGTGGCGGAGCGGGCCTTCGGCCTGTTCGACCCGGACCATCCGGCCGCTTCCCGCATGGCCGACGACTGGCGGCTCGGACCGCTCGACCAGATGCCCGCGCACGACGATGGGGGCATCCCGGACGGGGACCGTCTGCGATCCGCCGGGGGGCAGCTCCTCGGTCTGGCGCACGGGGACCGGCTGGCCGCGCTGTTGCGGGTGGAACCGGAGCCCGCGCCCGGCGTCGACGGTCTGCCGGCCGCCGCCCGCAGGGCCGGTCTGCGGCTGGTCGTCGCGGGTGGGGACGAGCAGCGGTACGCCTTCGCCGACGCGCTGCTGCCCGGCGGCGACCGGTTGACCGAGTCGGTACGCGCGCTGCAGCGCGACGGCGCGGTGGTGATGGTGGTTTCCGCGGACCGGAAGGCGCTCGGCGCGTCCGACTGTGGCCTCGGGTTCACCACCTCCCCGGAGGATTTGCCGCCGTGGGGTGCGCACCTGCTGGTCGGCGGCGATCTGCGGGTGGTGGCCCTGGTGATCGAGGCGACCGGCGTCGCCCGGCGCACGGCCAAGCAGAACATCCGGCTGTCCATGGCCGGCAGCGGTCTCGGGGCGCTCGGCGCGTTCACCGCCCCACCGACCCAGCTGCCGCACAAGGCGCTGGTCGCCGTCAACGGTGCTGCCGGGTTGGCCTTCGCGAACGGGGTCTGGCAGGCCCGCCGGCTGCACGACCAGTCGGACACCCCGGCGCCGGTCACGACCGCCTGGCATCTGATGCCCGTCAGTACCGTGCTCGACCACCTGCGCAGCACCCCTGACGGCCTGACCGGCGCGGAGGCCCAGCGCCGCCACCACGGGTCGGCGGGGAACGGCGAGGCCGCGCCCGGATCCGGGGGTCTGCTGCGCGCTTTCGTGGAGGAGTTGTCCAACCCGTTGACTCCGGTGCTGGCCGCCGGTGCGGTGCTCTCCGCGTCCTTCGGATCGCTCGTCGACGCCGCGCTGGTGGGCAGCGTCGTCGGTGGTTCCGCCCTGATCGGCGCGGTACACGAACGGAACACGGAACGGTCGCTGGCGGAGTTGCTGTCCCGTTCGGCGGTGACGGCGCGGGTCCGTCGGGACGGCGCCGAGCAGGTGGTCGCCGCCGGAGACCTGGTCCTCGGGGACGTCATCGCCCTCGAACCGGGCGACTCGGTGCCCGCCGACTGCCGGGTGCTCGAATCAGTGGGTCTGGAGGCGGACGAGTCCTCCCTGACCGGTGAGTCGTTGCCGGTCGCCAAGTCCAACCGGCCGGTGGTGGCCGCCGCGATCGCCGACCGCCACTCGATGCTGTACGAGGGAACCACGGTCGCCGCCGGACATGGCACCGCCGTGGTCGTGGCGACCGGGTCGGACACCGAATCCGGCCGCAGTCTCGCGCTGGTCCGGCAGGCTCCGCCGACGAGCGGGGTGGAAGCCCGGCTCGGCTCGTTGACCAGCGCCGCCATCCCGTTGGCCGCAGGCTCGGCGGTGGCGGTGGCGGGCGCGGGTCTGCTTCGGGGCGTACCCCTGGCCGAAACGGCGGCGACCGCCGCGAACCTCGCCGTTGCGTCGGTGCCGGAGGGGCTGCCGTTCCTGGTGAGTGCGGCGCAGCTGGCGGCCGCCCGGCGTCTCGCCGAGCACGGCGCGTTGGTTCGCAACCCGCGAACGATCGAGGCGTTGGGTCGGGTGGACGTGCTCTGCTTCGACAAGACCGGCACGCTCACCGAGGGGCAGCTGCTGCTGGCCGGGGTCGGTGACAGCGCCGGTGACCGGTACGCCCCGGTGGACCGGTTGGACGACCGACTCCAGTTGACGCTGGCTGCGGCGTTGCGGGCCACCCCCGCCGCGGCGAACCCGGAGGAGTTGGCGTTGCAGACGGACCGGGCGGTCCGACGGGGTGCCGGGGACGCCGGGGTGGTGGAGCAGACGGGGGCTCCCGGTTGGCGGGCGAACGGAGGGCTGCCGTTCGAGCCGTCCCGCGGCTACCACGCGAGCGTCGGCGAGACCGACGGTCGGCTGCTGTTGAGCGTCAAGGGTGCTCCGGAGACGGTGCTGCCGCGGTGTTCGGCCCGCCGCATGGACGGCAGTCAGCAACCGTTGGACGACGCCGGGCGCGCGGAGTTGGAGCGGATGCTCGCCGACCGGGCCGGGGCGGGCAACCGGATCCTGGCCGTCGCGGAATGTCCCGTGGACAACCCGAAGGTGACCGACTCCGACGTGCGAGGGCTGACCTTCGTGGGTTTCCTGGCCCTCGCGGACGGGGTTCGGGAGAGCGCCGCCCCGGCGGTGCGTCGGATCCGGCAGGCCGGCGTGCACACCATCATGATCACTGGTGATCATCCGGCCACCGCCGAGGCGATCGCCGCCACCATCAGCGAGCACGACGAGCAGCGCGTGGTCACCGCCGGTGAACTCGACCGACTGGACGACGAAGCGCTCGCCGACCGGCTGGCCAACACCGACGTGGTGGCCCGCTGCACCCCGGCGCACAAGGTGCGGATCATCCAGGCGTTGCAGAAGTGCGGGCGAACCGTCGCGATGACCGGCGACGGGGCCAACGACGCTCCGGCGATCCGGCTGGCCGACGTCGGTATCGCCCTCGGTCAACGGGGCACCCCGGCGGCGCGTGCCGCCGCCGACCTGGTGGTCACCGACGACCGGTTGGAGACCATCATCGCGACCCTGGTGGAGGGTCGGGCGATGTGGTCGTCGGTGCGCCACGCGCTCAGCATTCTGGTCGGCGGCAACCTGGGCGAGATCGCGTTCAGCGTGCTCACCGCCGCGGCGACCGGTCGTTCCGCGCTCACCGGACGGCAGCTGCTGCTGGTCAACCTGCTCACCGACCTGGCACCTGCGTTGGCCATCGCGGTCCGGCCACCCGCGTCGGACCGCACCGACAGGCTGCTGCGGGAGGGCCCGGACCTGGCGCTCGGGGAGAGCCTCACCAGGGAGATCGGGTTGCGGGCGGCAGCCACCACGCTGGGCGCCACAACGGGTTGGACGTTGGCCCGGTACACCGGACGTCGTCAGCGGGCCGGAACCGTCGCCCTGGTGTCGCTGGTCGGCACCCAGCTCGGCCAGACCGTCCTGGCCGGCGGCACCAGCCCGACCGTGCTGGCGTCGACGGCGGCGTCGCTGGGGGTGCTGGCCGTGGTGGTGCAGACGCCGGGGGTGAGCCAGTTCTTCGGTTGCACCCCGCTCGGGCCGGTCGGTTGGACCATCGGGGCCGGCTCGGCGCTCGGCGCCACCTTCGCCAACGGCGCGCTCACCAGGCTGATGGAACACCTGCCGGAAGCACGACCCCGCGCCGCCGCGTCCTCGCCCGAGACCGAGCACGCGGACTGACCACAGATGTTCCGCTTGACCGGCTCCAGCGGGGGTACCGCAGCGCAGGGAGGTGGTCACGGTGCTGGAACAACCGCAGGTGACGTTCATCGGTACGGCGACGACGGTGCTGCGGATCGGCGGGTTCACAGTGTTGACGGACCCGAACTTCCTCCACCGGGGGCAGCGGGCATACCTGGGTAAGGGTCTGTGGTCACGCCGACGCACCGACCCGGCGCTGCGGATCGCCCAGCTTCCGCAACTGGACGCGGTGGTGCTCTCGCACCTGCACGGGGACCACTTCGACCGGGTGGCCCGCCGGGAACTCGACCGCGAGCTGCCCATCGTCACCACCCCGGCAGCGGAACGAAAATTGCGCCGCTGGGGCTTCGAGGCCGCCCAGGGTCTGCCGACCTGGTCGTCCCGCGAACTGCACCGTGACGGTACGACACTGCGCCTGACCTCGATGCCCGGCAAGCACGGCCCGGGGGCCCTGGACCGGCTGATGCCCGACGTGATGGGCACGATGATCGACGTGGAGCGTTCCGGGAGGCGCGAGTTCCGGCTCTACGTCACCGGAGACACGCTCAACCGGCCGCTGCTCACCAGCATCCCGGAACGGTACCCGGACATCGACGCCATGCTGATCCACCTCGGCGGCACGAAGGTCGCCGGGATCCTGCTCACCATGGATGCCCAGCAGGGCGCCGACCTGGTGGAACTGATCCGACCGACGCTGACCGTGCCGATCCACTACGACGACTACCCGGTGTTCCGCTCACCGCTGGCGCACTTCGTCGAGGAGGCCCGCCGCCGTGGCTGGGTCAAGCAGGTACGCGTCGTCGCCCGCGGTGAGACCGCCCCGCTCACCCCACCATGACGAGCGCTGTCGATCTCGCTGGCTAACCTGACGCCATGCCGTCGTTCCTCGCCAACGGAACTCGTCCGAGCGTTTGGCCGTCCCTCCCGCTGGCACTGCTGCTGCCGTGCAGCCTGCTGATCCTGATAGGCATCACCGATGACCGCAGGCCGCCCTCACCGGCAGGCGTACTGATGCCGGCGACAGTGGTCGCGGCGGAACCGGCGCAGAACGCCCACGGCCCCTACGTGCTGGTACGTGTCGACACGGTCGACGGGCCGACCACCTGCGGCATCTATGCGCGCTCGTTTCCCAACGGTCGCCTCCCGAACCTGCACCAGCAACTGACAGTCGACTACGCCCCGGACAGATGCATGCCGGAGCCGGTCAACACGGAGATGCCCCGCGGCGTGATCGTCTCGATGGGCGCCACCGGACTGACAGCCTCGCTCTTCTGGCTCTGGGCCGGTGCCCGCCTCCAACGGTTGACCCGCTGGTGGCGCTCCCGCTCCTGACCGCGACGAGCCCTGGTGCCGTCACCGCCCTTCGACAGGGAAGGGATCGCGGGCCGGACCCTGCTCGGCCCAGCACAGACCACCACGGAACTCCACCCCCGGGACACCGTCACTCAGCCGGCTGATGTCCACCACACCCGCCAACGCTGTGACGACGTCAGACCGCAGATCCTCGACGGCCGTCTCGAGATCGTCCTCCTCCGCGGACCAGTCGATGTCGGCCGCCCGCAGGTCGGCGACCGCCTGACCGGTGACCGCCGCGGGGTCGGTGACGAGCACCTCGACCCGGCAGTAGATGTGCATGGTGACGGCGGTTCGCTGCTCATCCATCCGCGGATCATGACAAGCGCGGCGCACGATCCGACAGGTCTTTACCGCAGCGGCCTGGGGAGGGGCACTTCCCCTCTCATCGCCCTCTCGGCCAGGTCGGCGCGCTCGGCCGGATCCCCGCCTCCGGTCCACGTAAACGTAAGCACCCCAGCAGGGCGTCAGTCGGTACGGTGGATGCGAAACAGGCTCTAGCATCGTCGGCATGGCAACGAGGCTGGTGCAGATCAACATGAAGGCGCGGGACGACTCCGCGCTGGGCGACTTCTGGGCGAAGGCACTCGGTTGGGGAGTCTCCAGCGAGGAGCCCGGCGTGACCAACCTCGAACCCGAGGGCTTCGTCTACCCGGATGCCGTCGCCGTCGTCATCGACCTCGTCGTCTCCACGGAACCCAAGACCGTGAAGAACCGGGTGCACGTCGACCTCGCCACCACCTCGGCAGCCCACCAGGCGCAGGTGATCGCGCGCCTGACGGACCTCGGCGCAACACCTGCCGACGTGGGCCAGGGCGACGTCCCGTGGACGGTCCTGGCCGACCCGGAGGGCAACGAGTTCTGCGTGTTGGAACCCCGACCGATCTACCGGGACACCGGGCCGATCGCCGCTGTCGTGGTCGACTGCACGGATCCGCGTGCCATGGCCCGGTTCTGGGGACAGGCCACGGACTGGGTCCTGCACGAGGCGACCGACAGCAAGGCGGTGCTGCGCTCCGCCAAGGGCGTCGGGCCGTACCTGGAATTCATCCGGACACCTGATGTGAAGACCGGATGGAACCGGGTCCACCTCGACGTCCGGCCGTACCCCGGGGACGACCTGGACGCCTCGACCGCCAGGCTGACCGCTCTCGGCGCCACCGTGATCGACCTGGACGTTCCGTGGACGGTCCTCGCCGACCCGGAAGGCAACGAGTTCTGCCTTCTCACCCCCGCCTGACCTGAGCCCTCGTCCGCACCTCGGATGGCGCCGCCGACGAAGATGAGCCGTCGGTTGACCTTCCTGCTCGCGGCAGCGGCGGGAGCATCCGTCGGCAACCTGTACTGGGCGCAGCCGCTCCTCGGCTTCATCGCCGCCGACCTGCACGCCGCGACCGCGACCGCAGGCTGGCTCGTCACCGTGACACAGGTCGGGTACGCCGCCGGCGTGCTGCTCCTCGTGCCGCTCGGCGATGTCCTCGACCGCCGCCGATTCGTCCCGGTGATGCTGCTGGCCTCGGCAGCCGCACTGCTGGTGTGCGCGTTGGCACCGACGATCGAGGTCCTCCTCCTCGCACTCGGCGTGCTCGGCGTGACGACGATCTCCGGACAGATCCTCACACCGCTCGCCGGGGACCTGGCTGGGGAAGCTCACCGCGGCCGGATCGTCGGCGTCGTCGGGTCCGGCACCCTCACCGGCATCCTGGCCTCCCGCACGATCAGCGGCCTGGTCGCCGACACCGCCGGGTGGCGTGTGGTGTACGCCCTCGCCGCCGTCGTCGCCCTCCTCTTCGCGGTCCTGCTGCACCGCGCTATCCCACCGCTGGCACCGCGGACGCGCCTGCCGTACCCCCAACTCATCGCCTCGGTCGGCGCGGTGGTCCTGGGCGAACGGGCCGCCCGGTGGACGCTGGCCCTGGCCGCAACCGGATTCGCCACGTTCTCGCTGTTCTGGACGGCGCTGACGTTCCTGCTCAGCGGCCCGCCGTTTCGCTACCCGGTGGCGGTCATCGGGCTCTTCGGGCTGGCCGGCCTCGCTGGAGTCCTGTCCGGCCTGCACGGCGGCCGTCTGCACGACAGTGGTCTGTCGCTCCCAGCCACCGGGGTGGCCTGGGTTGTGGCCCTCGGCGCCTTCGTCCTCGCGGCGTTCGCCGGTCGATCCGCCGTACTCGTCGTCGTCGCGATCGTCATGCTCGACGTCGCTCTCCAGACGCAGGCCCTTCTCAACCGAGCACGGCTGTTCACCCTCTCCCAGGTGGCTCGCAGTCGGCTCAACACGACGCTGGCCGTCGGCAACTTCATGGGCGCCGCCGTCGGATCCGCAGCCGCGAGCATCCTCTGGTCGGCCGGGGGTTGGACAGCGGTCACGATCGCGGGGGCAGGGCTCTGCTGTGTGGCGCTGGCGGTGTGGGCGCTGGGACGACGGGGCCCACTCTTGATCCCACCTCCGGGTAACATCCCCATGCTTTGATCCATAACGGGGAGGAACATCTACATGCGTTGGAAGATCCCGGCTGGCGCCCTGATAGCGCTGGCCTTTCTGGTTCCGGCGGCACCGGCGGCCGCCCAGTTCGAATCGCCCGGGTTGGACGCGGCCTGCCAGACGGTCGAGCGCAAGGTGTACCAGGACGTCCGCAAGCTCGTCGCAGTAGACCTGGACACCCCGACCGATCGGGAGATCCGGGTGTTGACCGCCCAACTCCTGCACGCGGCCAACGTCGACAAGTTGACCGTTCTGCAGGGTGCCATCGACAAGAAGCTGAAGGGCACCCCGGAGGAACTCCGGGCTTTCCTCAAGAAGGACGTGCCGAACGTCTGGATGGTGGATCTGCGCATCAAGGTGAACCAGTCGATGACGGGCGCCGGCGTCAACGTCAAGCAGGCCGCCCAGGTGACGCTCGACGACGGTTCCCTCGATGTGCTCCTGGCTTACCTGAACGACGGCGTGTACACCGCGCGTGAGCTGGACTGCGCGTCGCAGCCCACCCCGACGCCGAGCGCCACGCCGAGCGCCACGCCGAGCCCCACGACGACCGACGCACCGACGCCTGCTCCCTCCACGAGCCTGGCCGCCGGCGGCGGCGAGGGTGGTGGACTGCCCCTGACCGGTGCCAACACGGCGACCGTGATCAGCGTTGGCGGTGCGCTTGTGCTCCTCGGCGGCATCGGCTTCCTGATCGGACGCCGGCGCCGGTCCCGTTTCGTCGCATAGCTCCACTCGACGCGCCCGGCTCGATGCTTCATCGAGCCGGGCGCGTCTTTGCGTGTCCCATCCGACGGCAACTGGTGACAGCCAGACAGGCCGCAGCTCGGATGCCTCTCGTGACCAGCTGCATACCCCAACTATTAGCCCGTGGCCGGCCCATGACGGCCCGCTGACCTGCTGCCTGAACCCCGCCCCGCCACCAGATCGCGAACGTGTTGCCCGACGCCCCGGTGCCGGGCCACCGCCTTCGGCAGGTCGAACTCCTGGATGCTTGGCTCACCGCATCGTGGAGGCCGCGCATTCCTGTCTCGGCCTCCACGATGCGGGCGAGGGCGTACGCGGTGGCGACGGCCGCATGCGCGCGCTGGCTGCAGTCGCCGTGTATCGGTAGGGAATCTCGATCGACGCGGAGTCGCCCGCGTAGCAGAGCTGCATGGCGGGATCGTGAAGCCACAACTCAAGGTGCGTCGGGTAACGACCGTCGTCGGCCGGGCCGATCACCTACGGCCACGTACCCACCGACGCGAGCGCGTCAGGCTGGACCGAGATCAACCAGAGAAAGTGCTGGTGGAGCCCAGGGGACTCGAACCCCTAACCCCTGCCTTGCAAAGGCAGTGCTCTGCCAGTTGAGCTAGGGCCCCGTGCGTGGGCGTCGAATGTTCGTCGCCCGGCCGGACGTCAGCGCAGGTCGGGCGCGGTGGTCGCCTCGTGCCACAGAGCACGCTCGTCGTTCGAGGCCTTGATCTTGTTGAACACGACGGCGGCCACGCCGACGACGCCAGCCACAATCAGCAGCTTCTTGAACATTGGGGCGACCCCTCGTGCTCGACTACCGTCGGACGACAATGCGGTGGGGCTAGATGGAATCGAACCATCGACCTCAGAGTTATCAGCTCTGCGCTCTAACCGACTGAGCTATAGCCCCGCGTTGCGACGAGCAAGATTAACCCATCCGCTCTGCCGGCCCCAAATCGGGGTCCGAACCTGCGAGCCGGGCCGTCGTCGCCTGCCAAAACCTACCTGAGTACGAGACGCCGGAGCGACCGCATTACGCGGTGCCCCGGCGTCCCGGTCGCTCAGTCCCGCTCGGCGAGGGTCAGCTCGATCCCGCCGACCAGGTCGGCGCAGACGTTGTAGACGAACGCTCCCAGCGTGGCCAGCGCGGTGAACAACACCACGTTGACCAGGCCGATCAGCGCCGAGCTGAGGATCACGCCCTTGGCGGTGATCTGGAAGCCGCTGGTGCTCTGCCCACCACCGGCGTTCACCAGGTCGCTCAGGCTCTCGTTGACGCTCTGGAACACGCCCATCGCGTCCAACGCCAGGTAGAGCACCGACGTGGCGACCACCACGACGATGAAGAGCACCACCGAGACGGCGAACGCGAACTTCATCACGGACCAGGGGTCGATCCGCTTCAGGTTCAGTCGGGCCCGGCGCGGTCCGCGGGAGGCGGCCGAGCTGACCGAGGTACGCGCAGCGCGTACCGCGTCACCGACACGGGCCGCCCCGACGGCGGACGCGTTGCCGATGCCCGGCGGCAGACCGCCACCGCTGGCCGGACGGCCGGCGGCGGTACGAGCGGTCTCGGGCTGCGTCATGCCCGGTGTGATCCGCGGCTGGGTGCCGGTCGACCCGGTCGACGCCGTCGGACCGGGCCGCACGTTGATCGGCTGGGTGGTCGCCGGACGGGCCGAAGACGCCGTCGCCGAACCCGAGGGGGTAGCGGCGGTGGACGACTTCGGCGCGTCGGTGCCGGAGGCCTCGGTCTTGTCGGCCGACCCAGCGTCCTCAGCGGGCGGCTCCGGCGGGGGTGTCATGCCCGGAGCCCTGGTGAATTTCGGGGCAGGCGCGTCGGCAGGGACCGTCGCCCGGCCCACGGCCGCGCGGCCGGTCGCTGGTGTGCCGCCCTTGGCGGCCTCCTCGTCGACCGGGTTGGCCGAGGTCCCCGTGTTCCCCGACTTCGCCTGTGTCTCCGTCATTCAACTAGTCCTGTTCGTCAGGCTCGTCGGCATTGCGAGCAATCGCCACGATAGTCACGCCGTCCGGGAGGTCCATCAGCTTGACCCCCATTGTGTTCCGGTCACGCGTACGGCGTACAGGCTTCACCGGAGTCCGAATGACACCACCATTGCTGGTGATCGCGAACAGCTCGTCGTCCGGATCGATCACCACCGCGCCGACCAGACCACCGCGCCGTTCGGTGATCTTCGCAGTCAACACGCCCTTACCTCCCCGGCCCTGCACCGGGTATTCCTCGATCGGGGTGCGCTTCGCATATCCCCCGTTCGTGGCCACCAGAACGTCCAGGCCCTCCCGGACGACCTCCATGGCGAGCAGGACGTCGTCGTCCGTGAAGCGCATGCCGATCACGCCCGAGGTGGCCCGGCCCATCGGCCGCAACGCCTCGTCCGACGCGTTGAACCGGATCGCCTGTGCCTTCTTGGAGACCAGCAACAGGTCGTTCTCCGGCGCAACCAACGCAGCACCGACCAGCTCGTCCTCATCGCGCAGGTTGATCGCGATGATGCCGCCGGAACGGTTGGAGTCGAACTCCTCGAGCCGCGTCTTCTTCACCAGGCCGTTCTTCGTGGCCAGTACCAGATAGGGGGCTACCTGGTAGTTCGGGATCTCAATGATCTGCGCTATCTGCTCGTCTGGTTGGAAGGCGAGCAGGTTGGCCACGTGTTGGCCCTTGGCTACCCTACTGGCCTCCGGCAACTCGTACGCCTTGGCCCGGTACACACGCCCCTTGTTCGTGAAGAACAGGATCCAGTCGTGGGTCGAGCATACGAAGAAGTGGCTGACGATGTCGTCCTGCCGCAGCGTAGCGCCACTGACGCCCTTGCCGCCGCGCCGCTGGGAGCGGTAGAGATCGACCTTGGTCCGCTTGGCGTACCCCGTGCGGGTGATCGTCACCACCACGTCCTCGCGGGCGATGAGGTCCTCCATCGAGACCTCGCCGTCGAACGGGATGATCTGCGTACGCCGATCGTCGCCCCACTTGGCGACGATCTCGCCCAGCTCCTCCGAGACGATCTTCCGCTGCCGCTCCGGCTTGGCGAGGATGTCCTTCAGGTCGGCGATCTCGATCTCGAGCTTGGCGAGGTCGTCGAGGATCCGCTGCCGCTCCAACGCCGCGAGACGACGCAGCTGCATGTCCAGGATCGCCGTCGCCTGGATCTCGTCGATGTCCAGCAGCCGGATCAGGCCCTGCCGCGCGTCCTCGACCGTCGGCGATCGCCGGATGAGCGCGATCACCTCGTCCAGGGCGTCCAGCGCCTTGGACAGACCCCGCAGGATGTGTGCCCGCTCCTCGGCCTTGCGGAGCCGGAACGCAGTCCGCCGGCGGATCACGTCGATCTGGTGCTCGACGTAGTAGCGGATGAACTGGGCCAGGTTGAGCGTGCGCGGCACCCCGTCGACCAGCGCCAGCATGTTGGCGCCGAACGTCTCCTGAAGCTGGGTGTGCTTGTAGAGGTTGTTCAGCACGACCTTCGCGACCGCGTCGCGCTTGAGCACCAGCACGATGCGCATACCGGTACGACCGGAGGACTCGTCGCGGATGTCGGCGATGCCGGCGAGCTTGCCCTCCTTGATCAGCTCGGCGATCCGCTCGGCGAGGTTGTCCGGGTTGACCTGGTAGGGCAGCTCGCTGACGACCAGGCAGGGCCGACCCCGCTTGTCCTCCTCGACCTCCACCACGGCGCGCATCCGGATCGAGCCACGACCCGTGCGGTAGGCGTCCTGGATGGCGGTGGTGCCGACGATCAGACCGTGGGTGGGGAAGTCCGGGCCCTTGACGATGCCGAGCAGCGCCTCGAGGGTGGTCTCCTCGTCCTCCTCCGGGTGCTCCAGGCACCACTGCACGGCCGCGCCGATCTCGCGGAGGTTGTGCGGCGGGATCTTGGTGGCCATGCCGACCGCGATGCCCTCGGAACCGTTCACCAGCAGGTTGGGGATCCGCGACGGCAGGATCGTGGGCTCCTTGGCCCGGCCGTCGTAGTTGTCCTGGAGGTCGACGGTGTCCTCGTCGATGTCCCGCAGCATCTCCATGGCGAGCGGGTCGAGCTTGCACTCGGTGTATCGCATGGCCGCGGCCGGGTCGTTACCCGGCGAGCCGAAGTTGCCGTTGCCGTCAACCAGCGGGTAGCGCAGCGACCAGGTCTGCGCCATCCGGACCAGCGCGTCGTAGATCGCCGAGTCGCCGTGTGGGTGGAACTGGCCCATTACGTCGCCGACGACGCGGGAGCACTTCACGTAGCCGCGGTCCGGGCGGTAGCCGGAGTCGAACATGGCGTAGAGGATCTTGCGGTGGACCGGCTTGAGGCCGTCCCGGACGTCCGGCAGCGCGCGCCCGACGATGACGCTCATCGCGTAGTCGAGGTAGGAGCGCTGCATCTCCACCTCGAGCCCGACCGGTTCGATCCGGTCGTGCGCGACCACCGCGGCGGTGGCCTCGGCGGGGACCTCAGGCTCGTTCGGTGTGGACTCGGGAGAATCGGTCACTGTATACCCTTATCAGACTCAGAGTCGTTTTTGTGCTGTGGATAACCGCTGTGGATACCGGCCAAGCTGTGGATAACTCTGTGGACCGCCGGATCGGCCGGGCAACGCCCGGCCGATCCGGCGTGGCCCGTCAGATGTCCAGGAACCGAACGTCCTTGGCGTTGCGCTGGATGAACGACCGGCGCGCCTCGACGTCCTCACCCATCAGCACACTGAACAACTCGTCGGCGGTCGCCGCGTCGTCGAGAGTGACCTGACGCAGGGTACGCGTCGCCGGGTTCATCGTGGTTTCCCACAGCTCGGGATAGTTCATCTCGCCGAGGCCCTTGAAGCGCTGGATGTCGTCCGGCTTGGCGTTGGCCTTCTTCTGCTGGCGCAGCGCGATCAGCCCGTCCCGCTCACGGTCGGAGTACGCGTACTGCGCGTCGTCGCCCTTCTTGTTCCACTTGATCTTGTAGAGCGGCGGTGCGGCCAGGTAGACGTGCCCCAGCTCGACAAGCGGACGCATGAAGCGGAACAGCAGGGTGAGCAGCAGGGTCTGGATGTGCTGGCCGTCGACGTCCGCGTCGGCCATCAGCACGATCTTGTGGTACCGCAGCTTCTCGATGTCGAAGTCGTCGTGGATGCCGGTGCCCAACGCGGTGATCAGCGCCTGGACCTCGTTGTTCTTCAGCACCCGGTCGATCCGGGCCTTCTCCACGTTGAGGATCTTGCCGCGGATCGGCAGGATCGCCTGGGTCCGCGGGTCGCGGCCCTGCTTGGCCGAGCCACCGGCCGAGTCGCCCTCGACGATGAACACCTCGGACTCGCGGGGGTCGGTCGACTGGCAGTCGGCCAGCTTGCCCGGCATCGAGCCGGACTCCAGCAGCGACTTGCGTCGGGCCAGCTTGCGCGCCTGCTGTGCGGCGATCCGGGCACGGGCCGCCTGCGAGGCCTTCGTAATGATCATCTTGGCTTCGGCCGGGTTGCGGTCGAACCAGTCGACCAACCACTCGTTGCAGACCCGCTGCACGAAGCTCTTCACCGGGGTGTTGCCGAGCTTGGTCTTCGTCTGGCCCTCGAACTGCGGGTTGGCCAACTTGACCGAGATGATCGCCGCGAGCCCTTCACGGATGTCCTCGCCGGAGAGCTTCTCGTCGCCCTTGAGCAGCTTCTTGTCGGTGCCGTACCGGTTGACCACGCTGGTCAGCGCGGACCGGAAGCCCTCCTCGTGGGTGCCGCCCTCATGCGTGTTGATCGTGTTGGCGAACGTGTAGACCGACTCGCCGTACGACTCGTTCCACTGCATGGCGATCTCGACGGACATGCCCTCTTCCTCGGCGCCGAACTCGACCACTGTCTTGTGGATCGGGTTCTTCGAGGCGTTGAGGTGCCGCACGAAGTCGGAGATGCCGCCCTCGTAGTAGAAGGTGACCTCGCGCTGCCGGCCGTCCTCCTCCTCGGCGACCCGCTCGTCGAGCAGGTGGATGCGCAGGGCGCGGTTGAGGAAGGCCATCTCCTGGAGTCGCCGGTAGATGGTCTGGAAGTCGAAGTCGACGGTCTCGAACACGTCGGGGTCGGGCCAGAAGGACACCGCCGAGCCGCTGCGGTCGGTGGTCTCGCCCTTCTCCAGCGGGCTGGGCTTGGAGTTGGTGTACTGCTGCCGCCAGACGAACCCGGACTTGTGGATCTCCACAGCCATTCGGGTGGAGAGTGCGTTCACCACGGAGACGCCGACACCGTGCAGACCGCCGGAGACCGCGTACGCCTTGCCGTCGAACTTGCCACCCGCGTGCAGCACGGTGAGCGCGACCTCGACACCCGGCTTCTTGAGCTTCGGGTGGAGGTCGACCGGGAAACCACGGCCGTTGTCGGTGACCCGGACACCGCCGTCGGCGAGCAGCACCACGTCGATGGTGTCGCAGTATCCGGCGAGCGCCTCGTCGACAGCGTTGTCCACAACCTCCCAGACGAGGTGGTGCAGACCGCGCTCGCCGGTGGACCCGATGTACATACCGGGCCGCTTGCGGACCGCCTCCAGCCCTTCGAGAACGGTGATCGACTCTGCGCCGTACTCCTGCTTTTCCTGCGCTGCCACCCTCGGCCACTTTCTCGCGTCAGCTGCGCCGGTGGGGCGCAGCGGGCGCGGGTTCGGCGGACAGGACGCGACGTCGGCGCGCGGACCGGTGCCGGAGACCTCCGGACAGCGGGTCGAACGCGCCGGTCGCCGCGGTTGCCCGCGGATCGCGATCGGCTCGACCCGACGTGGAGAATGAACCTGGGCCACCGGCCCCGTCCCCCGCACCGAGTCTTCGTCTCGCTGTCAATCCTACTGTGCCCGGGGGACAGAACCACCACTCGGCACCCTCAGAGAGGCGGCTGAGAAGTCCATAGCCGGCAGAACCCCATCGCCCACGACTCCCCCCACACGCCAGGCTTGGATCGCACGCGCCGCCGCCGAACGGGTTGACCCGCGCCCGGGCGGGTCGGGGGTCGCGGCCGGGGCGTCCGTGCCGTACGTTTGCGGCGCCCCGGAACCAGCCTTGATCTTTACGGCCTGGAACCGGGACGATCGACCCGATCGACCCGACACGTGCTCTTTAAGAGGTGACAGATGGGGCTGGACAACGTCGCGGTGCACTGGCCGCGGACCGGCCGCTTCTACGATCCGGTGGCGCCGGCCGAGTTCGTCGACTTCGGCGAGATCGTCGACCTGCCGCGAATCTCCGCGCCGACGGCTGCCCTGGCCGAGCTGATCGCGAAGACCGGCACCATCCGGGCGACCGCGTACACCGAGTTGGTGGATCTGCTCCTCGGCCTGGAAGGTGTGTTGTACGCCACAGACGCCGCCGCCGAGGACGAGGACCCGGTGATCGACCCGGACGGTTGTTCCTGGATCGCCAGCGGGATCGAGAGGTTCGTCGCGGGGCACCGCGCGTACGGCGAGGCGGTGACCTTCGAGTCGGTGAGCACCGTGCTGCGTTCCCTGCTCGGCGACGGCAGGCTGGCGGAGCAGCAGTTGCGATGGCTGGAGAGCCGGCTGGACGCGCTGCGCGACGAGCGCGGCGACCCGCCGCAGTGGAACTTCACCTGTGCCGAGCTGGGCGTGCTGGCGGCGTTCTACCGGCGCTGCGCGGAACGCGGCTTCGCCGTCTACGCCGACGCCTGACCCGCGCCGGTCTGCTCAGCCGCTACGCCGCCGGCCGGTCGATTGGCCGCCGCGATCAGCTGGGTGAGCACCCCGTGCAGGTGTTGCAGGTCCTCGACGGGCAGCCCGAGGCGCTGCACGATCGCGGCCGGGATCAGCTCGGCCTGACTGCGGAGCGCGGCACCGCTGGCGGTCAGGGTGACGGCGAGGCTGCGCTCGTCACTGGGGTCGCGTTCCCGGCGCAGGTAACCGGCCGCTTCGAGCCGCTTGAGCAGGGGTGACAGGGTGCCCGGATCGAGCTGCAACAGGCGGCTGAGGTCGCGGCCGGACAACGGCGCGTGCTGCCAGAGCGCCAACATGACCAGGTACTGCGGATGGGTCAGCCCCATCGGTTCCAGCAGCGGCCGGTAAACCGCCACCACACTCCGCGCGGCCACCGAGACGGCGAAGCAGACCTGCTGTTCCAGCGCCAACGGGTCGACGCCCTGCGGTCTCTCGCTCATCGGTTGCCCTCCCCACGCATGATGGCTATCGTACCAATCATTGGTACACCAACTGTTGGTGCGCCAATCATCAACGGGGCCAGCGTGGGAGAGGGCGGCAGATGAGCGACGACGGCGCGGTCACCAGGGCTCCGGGCGAGGGCGGCCGACTCCTGAGCTGGGCCTTCCGCCATCTCGCTGGCCCTGCTGACGGTGTGAAGGGCGCGGTGCAGGGCGGCTCCGCCGAGGCCCGCGAGGCGTGGAAACGGGACCTGGCCGAACGCAAGCGCTACACCCGGGAGCAACGCGAACTCAAGCGGGCCGCGCGCGAGGCCAACCGACGGGGCTGATGCCCGGTCAGCCGTACGTGTCGCGGGGGCCTCGCCCGCGTACCCGACGCGGCCCCTTCGACCACGACGGCGCGGCCGGTCCGTGGATGTGCAGCTTGCGCACCACGTTGTGACCGACCTCGCTGGCGATCTGCTTGAGCAGCGAACCGGCCAGCAGCCGCAGTTGGGTGGCCCACGCCGTCGACCGCGCCTCCACTGTCAGCTCACCGTTCTCCAGCTTGACCGGGCGGCTGTTCTGCGCGACCTCCGCACCGACAACCCGCTCCCAGGCACCGAACACGGTCGCCTCGGCCGCCGGCTGCTGCCAGCCACGCGCCTTCACCAACCGGTTCAGCACCGCGCCGAGCGGCTGCGGGTCGCGGGGGTCGGGGCCCGGGCCGGAGTAGCCCCGCAACCGCCGCCCCGAGCCGCCGGCAGCGTCGCCGCCCGCACCCCCAGGGGTACGCCGCGCGCGGGCCGCCGCCTGCCGCTTGGACAACGCCGCGTCGAGCACCGCCCGAGCCAACTCCGGCCCACTGGCGGCCGCCGCCGGCTCACCGCCGGTCGACTCCGCCCCGGGGGTACGCGCACCCGTGCCCGCCTCGGGCCGCTTGGCGTCTGACTCATTCGACACGGCGTACCGTCCCTTCGCCGACCCGGTAGCGGCTGCCCCGCAGGGCCGCCGGCACGTCGTCGTCCACCGCGCAGGTGACGAGCAGCTGACTCGCCCCGCCGACCAGCTCCGCCAGCCGTTCCCGGCGGCCAGTGTCCAACTCGGCGAAGACGTCGTCGAGCACCAGCACTGGCTCGATGCCGTCGGCCCGCAGGAGGTCGTAGCCGGCCAGCCGCAAGGCGAGCGCGAACGACCACGACTCGCCGTGGCTGGCGTACCCCTTGGCGGGTAGTGGCCCGAGGGCCAGCGCCAGCTCGTCGCGGTGCGGGCCGACCAGGGTGGTGCCCCGTTCGATCTCGGCGGAGCG
The DNA here is from genome assembly GCF_027460215.1 of Micromonospora sp. WMMC250. Classification (NCBI taxonomy): domain Bacteria; kingdom Bacillati; phylum Actinomycetota; class Actinomycetes; order Micromonosporales; family Micromonosporaceae; genus Micromonospora; species Micromonospora sp. WMMC250. Next base: position 5,000,659 of record NZ_JAPZBJ010000002.1, read on the forward strand.
GGACGCGACCAGGGCCGCGGCGAGTGCCTCCGCCAACACCGCCCGGTCGGTGGTCGGCTCGGCCAGGTCGATCGAGGGGCGGTAGGTGATGCCGGCGGCGCCCCGGCCGGCGGCCACCGCGTCGTACGCCTTCGCGACGTGCGGGGTGAGCGCGGCGACGAGCTCCAGGCGGCCAGCGAGCAACTCCGCGCCGTGCTGGGCCAGGTGGGCGTCCCAGACGGCGAGAGTCCCCAGGTCGCCGCCTCGCGACCCGCCGGTCTTGCGCGCCAGGTACGCGGTACGCAGCAAGGCGTTGCGCTGCTTGACCACCCGCTCGTAGTCGGCCCGTACGCCCGCGTACCGGGGTTGGCGGCTGACCAGCAGGTCGTCCAGGTAGCGGCGGCGCTCGGCCGGGTCGCCCCGGACCAGCTCAAGGTCCTCCGGGGCGAAGAGCACGAGTCGCAGGGCGCCGAGCACGTCCCGGGCCCGCCGCGCCGGTGACCGGCCGAGCCTGGCACGGTTGGCCTTGCCGGGCACGATCTCCAACTCGACCAGGAGTTCCCGCCCGTCGTGCGCCACCGCGCAACGGATCACCGCCGACGTGGCACCCATCCGCACGAGTGGGGCGTCGGTGGCGACCCGGTGCGAGTCCAGGGTCGCCACGTAGCCCAACGCCTCGACGAGATTCGTCTTGCCGACGCCGTTGGCGCCGATCAGGACGTTCGCCCCCGGTTGGAGATCGACGGCCACCCGCTCGTACGAGCGGAAGTCGACCAGTTCCAACCGTTGGACGTACACCGGGTGTCGATACCGCTCAGCGCTTGTGGACGGCGTGGCCGCCGAACTGCTGACGCAGCGCGGAGACGGCCTTCATGGCGGGCGAGTCGTCCTGTCGCGAGGCGAACCGGGCGAACAGCGAAGCGGTGATCACATTCAGCGGTACGGCCAGCCGGACCGCCTCGTCGACGGTCCACCGACCCTCGCCGGTGTCCTCGGTGTAGCCGCTCAGGTCGGCCAGCTCCGGGTCCTCGTCGAGCGCCCGGTCCAGCAGGTCGAGCAGCCAGGAGCGGACGACGGTGCCCTCTCGCCAGGACTTGATGACGCCCGGCACGTTGGTCACCAACTCGGAGGCCGCCATCAGCTCGTAGCCCTCGGCGTAGGCGTGCATCAGGCCGTACTCGATGCCGTTGTGCACCATCTTCGAGTAGTGCCCGGCGCCGACCGGCCCGGCGTGCACGAAGCCGAACTCGCCCTCCGGCTTGAGAGCGTCGAAGATCGGCATCAGCCGGTCCACGTGCTCCTGGGAGCCGCCGACCATCAGCCCGTAGCCGTTCTGCCGACCCCAGACGCCACCGGACACGCCGACGTCGATGTAGCCGATGCCGCGCTCGTTGAGCCGTTCGGCCCGGGGCGCGTCGTCGCTGAACCGCGAGTTGCCGCCGTCGATGATGATGTCGCCCTCGCCGAGCACAGCGGCCAGCTCGTCGATGGTCGCGTCGGTAACGCCGGCGGGCACCATGACCCAGACCGCGCGCGGCGACTCGAGCTTCTCTGCCAGGCCCGCGAGGGATGCGACGTCACTGATCTGCGCGTTATGGTCGAAGCCGACGACTTCGTGACCAGCGGCGCGCAACCTCTCCCGCATGTTGCCGCCCATACGGCCGAGACCTACAAGGCCGAGCTGCATGTGTGTGTACCTCCGTGGATCTTTGGTGCTGGGCGCGATCAGCGAGAGACGCGGATCGGCATGATGAGGTACCGGTACCCGGGAATGACGTCGCCATCCTCGCCGGCGGGGGAGATCACGGCGGGCTTGAAGGCGTCGACGAACGACAGGACGGCCGTCTGGGAGCCCAGGTTTGCCAGGCCGTCGATGAGGTACTGCGGGTTGAACCCGATGGTCAGCGCGTCACCGGTGAAGGTGGCCTCCATCGCCTCGCTGGCGCGGGCCTCCTCGGAACCACCGGCCTCCACCACCAGGCCGTCGGCGCTGAAGCTCAGCAGCACCGGGGTGGTGCGCTCGGCAACCAGCGCGACCCGCTTGACGACCTCGATCAGGGTGCTGACCGGCACCCGGGCCTCGGCGTTGTGGGTGGCCGGGAAGAGCGACCGGACCGGCGGGTAGTTGGCGCCGTCGAGCAGGCGGCTGGTGGTGCGTCGGGTGCCACCGGCCAGGCCGACCATGCCCTCGCCCGCAGCGCCCTGGGCCAGGGCGAGAGTGACCTCGCCACCCAGCGGGCCGAGGGCCTTGGCGGTGTCGTTCAGGGTGCGGGCCGGCACCAGGGCGTTGATGCTCACGTCGGGGTCGTCCGGCCGCCACTGGATCTCACGCAGGGCCAACCGGTAGCGGTCGGTGGCGAGCATCGAGAGCGTGCTGCCGGAGAGCTCGACGCGCACGCCGGTCATCATCGGAAGGGTCTCGTCCCGGCCGGCCGCGATGGCCACCTGGGAGACCGCCGTGGCGAACGCGGCGGCGTCGACAGTGCCGGCGCTCTGCGGCATCTCGGGCAGTGCCGGGTAGTCCTCCACCGGCATGGTGGGAAGGGTGAACCGGGCGCTGCCGCAGACCAACTCGAGGTGCGCGCCGACCGCGGCGATGTCCACCGGCTTGGCCGGCAACGCCTTGGTGATCTCGGCGAGCAGGCGGCCGGAGACGAGGGCGGCGCCGTCGGCGTCCCCCTGCACCTCGACGGTCACCTGGCTGGAGACCTCGTAGTCGAAGCCGGAAACCCGCAGGTTGCCGTCGGTGACCCGGAGCATCACCCCGGCGAGCACCGGTACGGACGGCCGGTTGGGCAGGCTCTTCGCGGTCCACGCCACGGCCTCGGCGAGCGCGTCGCGCTCCACTCGGAACTTCATCAATGCCTCCGCGTCGACGTCAGCGACAACTCTCTCATGCCGACCGCTGCCTACCGTCCCGCCCGACCGTGCGGGTACCCATCGCACCTTAGGGCGCGGGGGTATCGGCTGTGCGCCCGACCCCACGGATCGTGTCGATGCTGACCGGTTGATCCGGCAGCGTTCGGCCCGATCCACAGAAAGCCCAACGGTGATGATTGGTTTTTGTTCTCTTAGAAGAGATAACTCATCGTCTTCATCGCACCTGTGCAAACTGTGGAAAAGCCAGGTCTGCGCAGCTCAGACAGGTTATCCACCGGTGATTTAGCTGTGGAGAACCGGGGGTACAACGTGCTTGCCTGTCCACAGCCCGCTCTCGTCCACCGGTTGTCCACCGTCGTCCACCGGTTGTCCACCGGTAATCCACCGACTTTCTCCCCAAGCCTGTGGACGACGATGAAGATCACCATTGCCGTCATCCCCAGAACCTTCAACAGCTCGTACACAGGTCGACGGCCATCGGTGGATAACGTGCCGGTTGTCCCCAGGCGTCCACAGCCTCGTACACAGGGTTTCTCCACAGCCTGTGGGTAACCGTTGACGGACGGACCGTAGTTATCCACCGGCGGTGGACAACGAGCTGTGGACAACGACTGGAAGGCGAGGCGGTCACGGCCTCGATCCTGTGGCCTACACCATGTCGAGAGTCCACCCGGGAACCGAAAAAAGTACGCCCGGCCGGGTCTCCGGCCGGGCGTGTCCCGGGCTGTGCGCCGTCACGACGGCTGGCGTACGCCTCAGCTGTTCTGCTTGATCCGGTTGGTCAGCTCGGCGATCTGGTTGTAGAGAGAGCGGCGCTCCGCCATCTGCTGACGGATCTTCCGGTCGGCGTGCATCACAGTGGTGTGGTCCCGACCGCCGAATGCCTGACCGATCCGGGGCAGCGACAGCTCGGTCAACTCCCGACACAGGTACATGGCCACCTGCCGCGCGTTGACGAGCACGCGGGACCTGGACTGGCCCCGGAGGTCCTCCAGGCTCACACCGAAGTAGTCAGCCGTCGACGCCATGATCTGATCGGCGTTGATCTCCGGCCCGGCGCCGTCGGGCATGAAGTCCCGGAGCACCTCCTCGGCCAGGGACAGCTCGACGGTCGACCGGGTCAGGCTGGCGAACGCCGTCACCCGGATCAGCGCCCCCTCCAGTTCGCGGATCGAGTTCGACACCCGGGAGGCGATGAACTCCAACACGTCCGGCGGGGCGTACATCCGCTCCTGCGCCGCCTTCTTCTGCAGGATCGCGATCCGGGTCTCCAGGTCCGGCGGCTGGATGTCGGCCAGCAGCCCCCACTCGAACCGGGTTCGCATCCGGTCCTCCAGGGTGGCGAGCTGGCGCGGTGACCGGTCGGAGGTGATCACGATCTGCTTGTTGGCGTTGTGCAGGGTGTTGAAGGTGTGGAAGAACTCCTCCTGGGTGCGCTCGCGGTTCTCCAGGAACTGGATGTCGTCGATCAGCAGGATGTCGACGTCGCGGTAGCGCCGCTGGAACGCGCTGGTCTTGTCGTCCCGGAGCGAGTTGATGAAGTCGTTGGTGAATTCCTCGGTCGAGACGTACCGGACCGAGCGGGCGTTGCCGAGGGTCGTGGCGTAGTGCCCGATGGCGTGCAGCAGGTGCGTCTTGCCCAGACCGGAGTGCCCGTAGATGAAGAGCGGGTTGTACGCCTTCGCCGGTGACTCCGCCACCGCCACGCTCGCCGCGTGCGCGAAGCGGTTGGACGATCCGATGACGAACGTCTCGAACATGTACTTCGGGTTGAGCCGGTTACCACCGGTGTCGGCACCGGGCAGCCGGCGGTCGTCGCGACCACCCGTGCGGTGGTCGACCCCGCTACGGCCCGGGCCGCTGTCCGTGCCGGTGTCCCGGGGAAGCGCGCGGATCACGTGCTGGTCGCGCGGAGACGCCGACTCTTCCCGGTAGCGGGGCTCGTAGGGCCGGGTGTCCGGACCCGGGGGGTCCAGCCGGGCGGCCTGCTCGTCGTAGCCACGCCGGTCGGGCCCGGGCCGGGGAGTACGCATCGGCTCCGCGAAGGCGGTGCTGAACAACGCCTCCTGCCCGTCCCTGCTGGCGGGGATCAGCCCCGGGCGGTGCGCGTCGACGGCCGGCGCGAGGGGCGGACCCGCAGGTGCGGGTGGCGCGGTCGGCTCGGGCGCGCGATTCGCGTGGGCCTGCTCGGGGATCAGCGGGTCGGCGGACGGCCGAGCGCCCTGGTCGTCGAAGGGGTCGGCAGCCGGACCCTCGGAGTCGAACGGCCCGGTCTCCGGAGCACTGCGGTAGACGGTGCCGGCAGGTCGGCCGGTGGCGTCCTCGGCAACCCGGACGGTGACCGCCACCTGGATCGGCCGACCCAGCCGGCGGGTGAGTGCCTCGGTGATCGCCGGACGGAGCCGAGACTCGATCACGTCGCGGGTGAAGGCGTCCGGGACGGAGAGCAGAGCGGTGTCCTCGACTATCGCCCGCAGCCGGGTCAGTCGGAGGTAGGCACGCTGCTGAGCGGAGATGATCTCGTCGGCGAGCTCGTCGGTCGCCGCTAACCACACTGCGGCAAGGTCGGTTGTACCGGCCACCGTCGTGCCACCCCCTCGCCTCTGCTCCCGGCCGCCGCTGTCTGCCAGCCGGCCGTCCCGGGCCCGCCGCGTTCGCGGGTGGAACAACACCCACCTGACGGTCGACCGGTGGTCATCCACAAGTTATCCACAGCCTGTGTACCGACCGATTGTGGCCTCCGCCGGACGCGGGTGGGACCTGCCCCTGCCTGAACGGGCGCTGAAGCGGGTTCACCGTGCCGAACGATTCACTACCTGGTCCGGTCTTGCCTGTGCGACGACCGGAGCTTCCGACGCTCACCGCAATCGGGCACGGTAACAGCGTTGTCCCTGCGCCATCAACCGGCGACGCGGCGGGGGCCTTCTCGGCATCAGCGAAAACCACCCTTCGGCCTCGGGCGCGTCCCGTTGACCCCCGCCCGAGGTGTTTGACGGTCATTGCCCCCCTGCGTAGGCTGGAACGGCTGCTTTCTCGCCCTCTGCTAGGGTGATGGGTGCTTGCTGTCCACGGTCGCATCCCCGCATCGCCGAGGTCCCGCTCCGCCGGACAGCACCGATCGTGGGCCACCGTCGAGGTGGCCTGGACCACCACACGACCCCGGCGATTCCGTCGTACGGGGCGCGTACGAAAACGGAGAGCCTGACGTGAGCAAGCGCACCTACCAGCCGAACAACCGCCGGCGCGCGAAGACCCACGGCTTCCGGCTGCGCATGCGCACCCGTGCCGGCCGTGCCATCCTCTCGAGCCGTCGCGCCAAGGGTCGCACCACCCTGTCGGCCTGAGCCGACCGGGCCGGTCCGGGGGACGTGGGCAGTCGTGCTGGCCGCCGCACAGCGACTGCGGCGCAGCACTGACTTCGCCGCAGCGGTTCGTGGTGGCCGGCGCGCCGGGCGTGGTGCCGTCGTGGTCCACCTGACCGTGCCGGTGATCGCCGACCCCAGCACACCTACCTCGTCGGAGCCGGTGCGGGACAACAGTGCGGAGCAGTTCTCCGTGCCGTCCCGTGCCGGCTTCGTCGTGTCCAAGGCCGTCGGCAACGCGGTGACCCGTAACCGGGTCCGGCGTCGACTGCGCGCGCTGGTCCGGGAACGGCTGGTCGACCTGCCGTCCGGCAGCACCCTGGTCGTCCGGGCGCTCCCCGCGGCGGCGCAGGCTTCGTACCCTCGGCTCGCCACCGACCTGGACGCCGCCCTCGCGGTCGCCAGGTCACCCCGCGAGCGGCGGCCTCGATGAGCGACACCGGGCAGACCGGCGCACGCCCGTCGACAACCGGTGCCAAGGTGCTGATCGCGCCCATCATCGCGTACCGTCGGTGGATAAGTCCGGCTCTGCCGGCCCGCTGTCGGTTCTACCCGTCGTGCAGTGCGTACGCCCAGGAGGCGGTCGTGCGGCACGGCGCGCTCCGGGGAACCCTGCTGGCGGTCCGGCGGCTGTTGCGCTGCCACCCCTTTCACCCTGGTGGACATGACCCGGTACCGGAGCCGGGCGGCCGCCGCCGTGCTGATGTGACTGGAGCCCCGAATTGAGTCTCGACTGGATCTACTACGCGATTTCGTGGATCCTGCTGACCTGGCACTCTGCCTGGGACGCCATCGGGGTGCCCGTCGGCGCGGTGATCGGCACCAACTTCGCCTGGATCCTGGCGATCATCTTCCTGGTGGTCACCGTCCGGGTGATCCTGTTCCCCGTCTTCGTCAAGCAGATCAAGTCGCAGCGGGCCATGCAGGCGCTCCAGCCCAAGGTCAAGGAGCTTCAGGAGAAGCACAAGGGTGACCGGGAGACGCTCCAGAAAGAAATGATGGAGCTGTACAAGAAGGAGAAGGCCAACCCGCTGATGGGTTGCCTTCCGATGTTCCTTCAGATCCCGGTCTTCCTCGGCCTCTTCCACGTGCTGCGCCGCCTCGACCCGGACAAGCAGAACAAGACGCTGTACGGCTGGACCGCCGACCAGTTCCAGAGCGCCTCGCAGGCGAAGCTCTTCACCGCCCCCATCGCCGGCAAGTTCGGCTCCACGGCCGACGAGCTGGCCAGCCTCGGCGCCAACGGCACCACCGTCAAGATCATCGCCGGTGTCCTGGTCCTGGTCATGATCGCGACCACCTACCTGACCAGCCGTCAGATGATCCTCAAGACCGGCTGGGCCGAGGACCCGCAGCAGCGGATGATCCAGCGACTGATGCTCTACGGCATCCCCGCCTCGCTGCTGATCTCCGGCGCGATCTTCCCGATCGGTGTGATCATCTACTGGGTCACCAACAACCTCTTCACTCTCGGCCAGCAGCAGTGGGTGCTGCGGAAGTTCCCGCCGCCGGTGACCGCCAAGAAGGCCACCGCCCCCGCCGCCAGCCGCAACCCGGTGCAGCCCGCCAAGTCCGGTGGCCTGTTCGGTCGGGGCAAGACGGCCCCGCCCGCGCCGGTCAAGGCCGCCGCTCCCAAGGTTGCCGGGCCGAAGCCGGGTGCCAAGCCGATGAACAACCCGAAGAAGGGTCGCCCCGCCAAGCGGCAGGGCTGACCTGCGAGGGCCGCCGCCGGTGATCCGACGGCGGCCCGTTCCGCACCGTGCAGCCGCCGCATGGCCGGCGCCGGACGGAACCGACCGCGCGCCGCGCGGCCACGGGCGACACTGCCCGTACAGACGTGCCCGCGGGCACCGGCGACCTCCCGCCGGCCCCGGGAAACCAGTCGGACCCGACGGTCCGGCCGAGCGAGTACGGAGATGAGACCGTGACCGAGACCAGCATCCCCCGCACCGAGCAGCCAGTGGACGAGGAGGAGACCGCGACGCTCGCGGTGGACGGCGACGACACCGAGGACGACGACACCGAGGCGGACGACGACACCGACACCGCCGCGTCCGGCGCCCGGTCGAAGAAGGCCGTCGGCGAGGGCGACCTGTTCCGGCAGAGCGAGATCGCGGCCGACTACGTCGAAGGGTTGCTCGACATCCTCGACTACGACGGCGACATCGACGAGCTGGTCGCCGCGGGCCGGCCCATGGTCGAGGTGGTCGGCGAGCGTCTGCAGAACCTGGTCGGTCAGCGCGGGGCCACCCTTGAGGCCCTCCAGGAGTTGACCCGCCTTGCCGTCTTCCGGCAGACCGGCACCCCGAGCCGTCTGCTGCTCGACGTCGGCGGTTACCGGGCGAACCGCCGCAAGGAACTCGCCGCCGTCGCCAAGAACGCCGTCGAGAAGGTCAAGGAGTACGGCGAGCCGGTGCGCCTGGAGGCGATGTCCGCGTTCGAGCGTAAGTGCGTACACGACGTGGTCAACGCCATGTCCGGTGTGGCCAGCGAGTCCGAGGGTGTGGAGCCGAACCGGCGCATCGTCGTACGGCCGGCGGACTGACCGAGTGACCCACGACGACAACACGGCCGACGCCGTGTCCGGCCCGGGCGGTACGCCGCCCGGGCCGTCGCCTGTCCGACCGTCCACTCCGGACGCCGGCTCTGCTGGATCCGGCATTGCGCCTTCACCGGACGACGCGGCCCTGCCGCCCCAGTTGGCACCGGCCGCGCTGACCCTCTTCGGTGACCGTCTCGACCTGGCTGCCGCGTACGCCGAACTGCTGGCCACCGACGGGGTCGTCCGTGGTCTGATCGGCCCTCGAGAGGCGCCCCGCATCTGGGATCGTCACCTGCTTAACTGCGCCGCGGTCGCCGAGCGCATCCCGTCCGGCGCGACAGTGCTCGACGTCGGGTCGGGCGCGGGTCTGCCGGGGCTGGTGCTCGCCATCGCACGGCCCGACCTCACCGTCACCCTGATCGAGCCGCTCGCCCGACGCACGTCCTTCCTGATCGAGGTCGTCGAGCAACTCGGCCTGGCGAAGTCGGTGCGCGTGTTCCGGGGTCGGGCCGACGAAGCGGCCACCGGGTCGAGCGGCCGGGACCCGATCAGCGGGGACGTGGTGACCGCCCGCGCCGTCGCCCCCCTCGATCGGCTGGCGACCTGGAGTCTTCCCCTCGCCGTGCGGGGCGGCCGTCTGCTGGCACTGAAGGGGTCGTCCGCCACCGCGGAGATCGAACAGCACGCCGAGGTGGTGACGCGGCTGGGTGGTGGCGAGCCGACCGTGCACCTCTGCGGCGTCGACGTGATCGACCCACCCACCACCGTCGTGGAGATCGTGCGCGAGCGGATGGTCGGTCCTCGTCCGGTGGCGAGCAAACGTGACAGGGGCAGTCGCTCCCGCCGACGCTGACACTTCGCGCCATCGGGCTTCCGGCCGGTGGGTTGCCTCGTTGTACCGGTACGGATGGACGAGGAGATGAGAACCCGACGTGGACCGGCCGCGCCCGTCCGCCGTAGGCTGACCGCGCGTCGATAGTGTGGAGCGGTCGGTGGACGTCGTGGGTTTCCGACCGCTCCCGAGGGCCGCACGCTCCGGGTTGCGGGCGTGGTGTGGCCAAGTTGACCGGGGCGCGGACCGACCATCCGAAGCGGGCAGGGATGACAGGTGCATGACGACGGCAGGTACGACGATCCACACGTGACCGGGGCTACCAACGATCCCGTTTCACGTGAAACCGACTACCCGAACTGGTCGCCCGGCGTGACCGGGCCAGGAGAAGACGGTTCGCCGGCTTCACGTGACCACCGTCCGGGGCCGGAACGGCCGGAAAGCTCGACCACGCCGGATCCCGCGAGCGTTCGCCGGACCTCTGAGGGTCTGAGTCGACCGGTCAACGCCGCCGAGGTCCGGTCGAGTTCGGGGCGTCGCAACACCGCGGCGGCGGTTCGGTTCGAGTCGGCGGTTCCGCACCAGCCCACCGCAGCGGCTGCTCCGGACACCACGTCGATGGTCACCGAAGCGCCGGTCGCTTCGACCGAGTCGTTGGCCGCCGTGGCCGCCGACCCCACGTACGTTTCACGTGAAACCCCGACGCGCGAAGAGGATGACCCACCGTTGGCTATGGAGGCGATGCGCGCCGTGCAGATCCTGAATCCCAGTGGCGAGGTGACCATGCCTCGACCGGACCGGACCCGGGTCATGTGCGTCGCCAACCAGAAGGGCGGCGTGGGTAAGACCACCACCACCGTCAACCTTGCGGTGGCGCTCGCCCTGCACGGCAACCGGGTGCTCGTGGTGGACCTTGATCCGCAGGGCAACGCCTCGACCGGGCTCAACGTCCCTCACCACACCGGCATCCCGGACGTCTACGACTGCCTGATCAACAGCGTGCCCCTGGTGGAGGTGGCGCAGGCGGTGGAGGGCATCCCGAACCTGTGGTGCGTACCCGCGACCATCGACCTGGCCGGTGCGGAGATCGAGCTGGTCTCGGTCGTGGCGCGTGAGTCGCGGCTGGACCGCGCCATCGCCGCCTACCCCGGCCAGTTCGACTACGTCTTCATCGACTGCCCGCCCTCGCTTGGCCTGCTCACGGTCAACGCCCTGGTGGCCGCGCAGGAGGTGCTGATTCCGATCCAGTGCGAGTACTACGCACTGGAAGGGCTCAACCAGTTGATCAACAACATCAACCTGGTGCGCCAGCACCTCAACCCGAAGCTGGACGTCTCCACGATCCTGCTGACCATGTACGACCGCCGTACGCGGTTGGCCGACGCCGTCGAGCAGGATGTCCGGAACCACTTTGGTGACAAGGTCCTCCAGGCGGTCATCCCCCGCAACGTCCGGGTCTCCGAGGCGCCGAGCTACGGCCAGTCGGTGATGACCTACGATCCCGGTTCGCGGGGAGCAACGAGCTACTTCGAGGCCGCCCAGGAGATCGCCGAGCGGGGCGTCAAGGAGCCGGTGGGCCGGAATGCGTAGTGCGGACGAGTCGCTGGGAGGCGTGGCATGAAGAACCGTCCTCGGGGCGGTCTGGGTAGGGGCCTTGGGGCGCTGATCCCGACCGGACCGGCGCCGGATGCCGCCGGCACCGCGACGGCTGTTGAACCGGACAACGACCAGGAGGCGGTAGCTGCCACAGCCGCCGCTCCTGCGGTGTCCGTCAGGGCACCGGTCCACGAACCGGAGCCCGCTCTCAGCCCGGTGCCGGGAGCACGCTTCGCCGAGATTCCGGTCGACGCGATCCTGCCCAACCCGAAGCAGCCCCGTCAGGTCTTCGACGAGGAGGCACTGGAAGAGCTCAAGACCTCGATCCAGGAGGTTGGCTTCCTCCAGCCCATCGTCGTCCGCCAGCTCGACGACGAGAAGTACGAACTCGTCATGGGTGAGCGGCGATGGCGTGCCGCCCAGGCGGTGGGGCGGGAGAACATCCCGGCGATCGTCCGGGACACCCGTGACGACGCCATGCTCCGCGACGCATTGCTCGAGAACATCCACCGGGCCAACCTCAACCCCCTCGAAGAGGCCGCTGCCTACCAGCAACTGCTGGAGGAATTCGGAGCCACCCACGAGGAGCTGGCCCGCCGGATCGGCCGGAGTCGTCCGCAGATCTCGAACACGATTCGGCTGCTGAACCTGCCGGCTCAGGTGCAGCGCCGAGTGGCAGCGGGGATTCTGTCGGCCGGGCACGCCCGTGCACTGCTGAGCCTGGACGAGGCCGAGGCGCAGGAACAGTTGGCGTTGCGCATCGTGGCCGAGGGCCTGTCGGTCCGGGCGACCGAGGAGATCGTGGCGCTGACGCTCAACGACGGGTCTGCCAAGAATCAGGCCGCGAAGCGCCGACCGAAGGCACACGCGCCGGCCTTGAACGATCTCGCCGATCGGCTCTCCGACCGCTTCGACACCCGGGTGAAGGTGGACATCGGTAGGAGCAAGGGCAAGATCACGATCGAGTTCGCGACGGTGGACGACCTGGAGCGGATCGTCGGAATCATCGGAGTGCAGCAGGAGGAGGGCGAGGGCTGACCTCTCCTCCCGCCAACGGCCGCGCTACCCACCGGGGTGCGCGGCCGTTCTGTATCCCCTCGCCGTTTCACGTGAAACGGGCCCGGTGGTTTTGGGCTGGCGGCTGGCGGAGGGTGTGCCCCTGCTCAATCTCCTCTGGGCCCCTGACGAGCGCTCGTGAGTGCTCGGTCGGGAGGGCGCGGGTTGTCGGATGAGCCGAAGCCGACAGCGAGCAGGGCTGAGCCGGATCAGCCACCACCGCTCGGGTGGAGAGCGCTGCGCGTTGGTTGTGGCTCGCTGTTTGCCGGCTGTGCTTGCTCCCCACTGATGGGGTGCTCGACGGACGAGTCGATCGTGAGCAGTCCGGAGCGTCGACGCGGTCAGGTCAGGTCCGACGAATGAGCTGTTTCACGTGAAACGGCGATGGTGCGGGGACTTCGACCCCGGACGCCGCCTCAGCCTGGGCATCGGCGGCTGGCTCCGGCTGTCGAGGGCTGCCAAGCGGTGCGATCCCGGCGGATGCTCTTGGGGCGTCCTGCGCACCGCTGAGCGGCCCGCTGCGGTTCCGGATGCCCGTGGGGGTGGTTGCGGCCGACTGGGCTGTTCGGTGAGCCTCTCAGCGCTGCTGAGCGACCCGGCCGCGTGCCATGTCGGTCGACTGCGGCTTTGCGCGCCCGCTTCGGCCGCGATTCAAGCCCCGCTGGGTCCGCGTCCGCTGGGTCCGCGTCCGCTGGGTCCGCGTCCGCTGGGTCCGCGCCCGCTGGGTCCGCGCCCGCTGGGTCCGCGCCCGGGGCGCCGTCGGCGCCTGCCTTGGATCGTGCGGTGGCAGGTAGCTATCGGTCGCGGAGCTGCCGTGATCGACTCGAGATCACCGAAGTCGGGGTATCGGAGGCAGTGGGATACCGCGACTTCGCCGAACCCGAGTCGATCACGGCCGAATCGGCGAGCCGGGCCACCGAAGGCGGGGCCTCGCCGGCTTCTGACCGGAACGCCGATGGGACGCGTGTCGCCGTGCACGAGCCGCCCTGAGCGGAGGTGTGTAGACCAGTGGCCGCCGGCACCGAGCGCGTCGGTGAGTCGGGCGTGCGCACAGCTATCCCAAGCCTGTGGATAACGTGCCTGCGGACTGCGCCCGCGAGACCTCCACGGACCTGAGGCGGGCGTTCGGCCGATGATCGATTGAAGGGTGGCCGTACGCGCGCTGGGATCACCGCGAAGTCGAGGGACGCCCAGCACAGCACCGAAAAGGGGGTGTCGGCGAACAGTCGCAGCGGCCCTCTCCGGCGGTCTGCGGACAACGACCGACGGGCGGAAAAGTTATCCACACCGGTTTTCCACAGGCACCCTCGGTTTCACGTGAAACAGCGCGTGGGAGCGGGTGCATGCCTGTGGATGACGGCCCGTGTTCAGGATCTCGGCAGGCTGTGGATACCGCTCGACCAGAGGTCCGTGACCCGGTGTGGCGGGTCGACAACGGGTACCGATTCGCTGTGTCGAGATCGATCATTCAGGTAGGGACAGCGGTGCCAGACTCGGTTAGGGTCAGCGTCGTGCACGACACCCCTCCCTCAGTGCCGGACTTCACCCAGTGGCCGTCGTTCCCCTTCGAGGGCGACCTCCACGTGAAGCAACTCGATGATCCGGTCCCGGTCGAGCCGCCCCGGAAGGGCGAGGGTCTCCGGGAATGCACCGCCTGCAACGCGCCCGACGATGCTTACATCTGGGTCGGGGAGCGGTGGCGGGTACGCGCCATGGACCGGCCGACCGGACTGCCCATGGTTCTCATCCTGGAATCGCGGACTCACCTCGACCTCGGTGACCTGCCGAACCTGTTGGCTGCCGAGCTGGGCGTGATGACCGTACGTCTGGAGCGGGCCATCCGGTCCCTCGACGGCGTGGCCCGGGTGCACGTCAACCGGTGGGGAGACGGCTCGGCCCACCTGCACATGTGGTTCCTCGCCCGCCCGTACGGTCGCCTTCAACTGCGGGGCACCTTCCTGTCCCTCTGGGATTCGATCCTGCCGCCGATCTCCGAGGCCCAGTGGCGGGAGAACCTGGCGCTCGTCGCCGCCTGGCTCGCCGAATTCGGCGGCCGCCCGCTCGCCGAGCCGCCCCGCATCCAGTGGCAGGCGCCGTCCAGCCTTCTGGCACAGTCGGCCGCTGCGGATGCCGCTGCCGCCGAGGCAGCTGCTGTCTCTGTGATCGAGGCAGCAGAGGAGATTCCCGAGCCGGCAACCGACGCCGACGTGGCCCAGGGCGACACCGCGTCCGCATTTGACGAGGTATCGCTCGACGAGGATGCCGAGGCCGGCTCCACTGCACCCCCCAGCGATTCGACGGGTGGATCCGATGATGAGCCGGCATCAGCCGACGAGGCGTCAGGTGGAACCCCCGCCGGCACGCCGACGCCCGGCCCCGCAACGTCGAGCAACCAGGCCTCAGGCACGCCGACGCCCGGGATCGCCGGCACTGTGACGGCACCCGTCAACGCACGGTCTGTGCTCAACGACCCGGATGACGACGCCAGCGACGATGCCACCAACGGCCGCCAGTAACTCGGCCATCCCCGCACGCAGAGGACGAGTCCTCGCCCAACGGCCACCCCGGACAGCGAACACCGCAGCATCAAGGACGCCGCGAGGGCCGGCACCGCGACGTCTCGACGAACCGAACGATGAACCCGCCCCCGCCGGGCACGAGTGACCACAGGGCCGGTGACGGCATTCGCGTGCGCCGACCATCAGGTCGGCACACGCGTTGTGGACGCGGCGCGTCCCAAGCAGATCCGGGCGCGACACCCGCCGAGCAGATCAGGACACGGCGCTTTGTCGGCAGATCAGGACCGTAGGACGTTGCTGAGCAGATCAGGACGCGGCGAGGCGTGCCGCTGCGCGACTCACCAGCGTGCCGAGGAGGCGCCCGAAGTCCAGCCCTGCCGCCTGCACGGCGAGCGGCAGCAGTGAGGTCTCGGTCATGCCCGGAGAGACGTTGACCTCCAGCACGTGTGGCTGGCCGGACGCGTCGACGATCACGTCGACGCGGGAGAGGTCCCGCAGGCCGAGTGCGGTGTGTGCGGCGAGAGCCACGTCGGAGACCGTGGCGGCCACCTCCGGGTCGAGACGTGCTGGAGCGTGCCAGGTGGTGCGGCCGGCCGTGTAGCGGGCCGCGTAGTCGTAGACACCGTTGCGCGGCACGATCTCCACCGGCGGCAGCGCCTGCGGACCGTCACCGAGGTCGACCACGGAGACCGCGACGTCCATGCCGGCTACGTACCGCTCCACCAGGGCTGTGGAGTCGTACGCGAAGCAGCCGACCATCGCGGCGGGTAGCGCCGCGGCGTCCCTGACCACCGCGCCTCCGAGCCCGGACCCGCCCTGCGCCGGCTTCACCATGAGAGGGAGGCCCAGCCGGTCGACGATCCGGTCCAGTACGGCGACCGCGCCGAGTTCGGAGAAGCGATCGTGTGGGAGTGCCACCCAGTCCGGGGTGGGGATGCCGGCTTCGCGGAGCACCGCCTTGGCGGAGGGCTTGTCCCAGGCGAGTCGGGAGGCTCGGGCGTCACAGCCGACGTACGGGATGTCGCAGAGGTCCAGGACTCCCCGCAGCGAGCCGTCCTCGCCGGTGGCACCGTGCAGTGCGATCACCACGGCGTCCGGGGGGTCCGCGGCGAGCGCTGGCAGCAGCGCGACGTCGGCGTCCCGCATCTCGGCTTCCACCCCGACGGCGCGTAGCGCGTCGAGCACCCGGCGGCCGGAGCGTAGTGACACGTCCCGCTCATAGGAGAGCCCTCCCGCGAGCACCACCACGCGCAGGTCGGGCGAGGTTGCGGAATCGGTCACGAGGATGCGCTCAACGGCGGTCGTACCCATGCCGGCATCATGCCAAGTCGGGCCCTGGCACGTCGGAGCCGGCCCGGCCGCGTCGGCCGGCGGCACCACCCACGGCACCGAAGACCCGGCGCATCGCGATCTCCTGCTCCATGACCCCGGCCAGCCGGCGGACACCCTCGCGGATCCGCTCCGGCGGCGGGAAGCTGAAGTTGAGGCGCATCGCGCCGGTGCCGGTGCCGTCGGCGTAGAAACCGGTGCCGGGCACGTAGGCGACCCGGGCGGCGATCGCGCGCGGCATCATGGCCTTGGAGTCGAGCCCGTCGGGCAGGGTGGCCCAGACGAAGAGACCACCGGCCGGGGTGGTCCAGCTGGTGCCCTCGGGCATCAGGTCGGTCATCGCGTCGAGCAGGGCGTCCCGGCGTTCCCGGTAGACCTCGCGGTAGACCTTGAGTTGTTGCCGCCACGGCATGGTGCCGAGGTAGGTGGCCACAGCGGCCTGGGCGTAACCGCTCGGGCAGAGGATCTGCGCCTCGCTGGCGATGACCAGCTTGTCGCGGACCGCGTGCGGCGCGAGGATCCAACCGACCCGCAGCCCGGGGGCGAAGGTCTTGGAGAAGGTGCTGAGGTAGAACACGCCGTCCCGGCGGCGGGCCCGCAACGGCGCCGGGGCCTCACCCTCGAAACCCAGCTGACCGTACGGGTCGTCCTCGACGACGAGCAGACCGGCGCGTTCGCAGATGTCGAGCACCCGTTCGCGGCGCTCCTCGCTGAGGGTCACGCCGGCCGGGTTCTGGTAGGTGGGGATGGTGTAGAGGAACTTCACCCGGCGGCCGGCGCGCGCGAGGTCGGCGATGGCCGCCTCCAGCGCCTCGGGGACGAGACCGTCCTCGTCCATCGGTACGTGCACGACCTGCGCCTGGGCGGCCTGGAACACTCCGAGCGCACCGACGTACGTCGGACCTTCGGCGAGCACCACGTCACCCGGGTCGAGGAAGAGCCGGGCGACCAGGTCCAGGGCCTGCTGCCCGCCCACGGTGACCACGACGTCCTCCGGGGAGGCACCGCACGCCGCGTCGATCCCGGAGAGCGACATCACCTCGCAGATCCGTTCGCGCAGCTCGAGGGTGCCCTGACCGATGCCGTACTGGAGGGTGCTCACACCGTGTTCGGAGCCGAGCCGGCCGAGCATCTCACCGACCGCGTCCAGCGGCAGAGCGGCGATGTACGGGGCACCACCGGCGAGCGAGACGACCTCCGGGCGGCTGGCGACCGCGAACAGTGCTCGGATCTCCGAGGCGGTCATTCCGCGTACCCGCCGGGCGTACCGGTCGGTGTAGTCGTCGAGTGTCGTGCCGGTCATGACCTCACCTCGATCGCTGCTCGGGTGGCTGCCGCCCCGGGTACCCCACACGCCGCTGACCATGGCGGCGGGGCGCCGATTGTCGATCCTAGTCCGCCAGAGCCCCGCTGCCTGGGTGCCGAGACGGATCGACCACATGGCGGACCGTCCGCTCGACGTCCCCCGGTGCGGTGGGCATCTGCGCGTCCCCTCCCGCATCGCCGATCGGCGGCGTACGATCGCTCGTCGGGGGCAGGAAGGCGGCGCTGTCGTTCCATGCCGGTCTTACCACCGAGCCTATTGTGGGGATGCGCCATATGTCGCGACGTCTGGTCAGCCTGACCCTCGACACGCTTGAGGACCTTCCCAGTCCGTGCCGGCAGTGCGTCTACTGGGAGCTCGATCCGGTCTCCGCGGACCGGGCCTGCGCTGCGGGTGATCCGGGCCTGGAGAAGGAGGCGTGGGTCTCCCAGACGCTGTTGGAGTGGGGTTCCTGCGGCAAGCTCGCGTACGTCGACGGCATGCCGGCGGGCTTCGTCATGTACGCCCCGCCCGCCTACGTGCCCCGCTCGATGGCGTTCCCCACCTCACCGGTCTCGGCTGACGCGGCACTGCTGATGACCGCCAACGTGGTCGCCGCGTTCGCCGGTGGCGGCCTTGGTCGGATGCTGGTGCAGGGCGTCGCCCGGGATCTCACCAAGCGGGGGATCAAGGCCATCGAGGCGTTCGGTGACGCGAAGTTCGGCGACGCCGACGATCCGTCGGGTGGCTGCGTGGCGCCTGTCGACTTCTTCCTCTCGGTGGGGTTCAAGACCGTCCGTCCGCATCCGCGTTTCCCCCGGCTGCGTCTCGAGTTGCGCACCGCGCTGAGCTGGAAGTCGGATGTCGAGTACGCGTTGGAGAAGCTGCTCGGGTCGATGAGCCCCGAAACTCTGCTCCGGCCGGTTCGTCCCGCCCCGGCGACCCGTTCCACCAACGGCTGACGGTCGACGCCACGGGTGACCGACGATCAGTCGACCACAGTGCCGGCGGCCACGACGGCCCGCAGTTCGCTGACGTCGAGCGAACCGGTCGGGACGTCCCGTTCGATCGGGTAGTACATCCGCTGCACCGCGGCCACGATCGCCTCCACCACACGGTCCCGGAACCGGGGGTCGACCAGTTGGGCGCGGTCCGTGGGTGAGGTGAGGTACCCGACCTCGACCCGCACGGCGGGCATCCGGGTCAGTCGCAGCAGTTCCCAGGTCTTGGCGTGGGTACGGCAGTCCCGCAGCCCGGTACGCGCGACGATCTCCCGCTGCACGAGCCCGGCGAGGCGTTCACCGGTCGCCGAGGTCACCCCGTTGTCGGTGCCGTAGTGGTAGGTGGCGACACCCTCCGCGTCCGGGTTGGCGTGGCCGTCCAGGTGCAGCGAGATGAACACGTCGGCGCCGAGCGAGTTGGCCAGCAGGGCCCGGTCCGTGTCCGGCAGGCACCTGTCGGGCGACGGCCCTCTCGTGAGCTGTACCCGTACCCCGGACGCGGCGAGGCGCCCCTCCAGCCGGCTGGCCAGGTCGTGCACGAGGTCCGCCTCCGTCCAGCGCAGCGACCCGTCGGGTACCACCATCCCGGGGTCGGTGCCGCCGTGCCCGGGGTCGATCACCACCGTCTTGCCGACCAGCGCCGGCCCGGACTGCCGGATGGCGTCGGACTCGCGGAGCCACTGCGGGCGACCACCGACGACCTTGCGGCCGATCCGGCGCAGCGCGTTCATCGTGTGCGGGCCGCAGGATCCGTCGGGGGTGAGCCCGACCTCGCGCTGGAACTGCGCTACCGCGCGGGCCGTCCGGATGCCGTAGATGGAGTCGGCCCGGCCCACGTCGTACCCCATTTCCAGAAGCCGCTCCTGGAGCGACCGGACGTCCTCGCCGGTGAGCGGCTCGGGGACGGCGTGGTAGAGGGTGCGGGCACCGAGCCGCCAGCGGGCGGCGTCCAGGGCACGCCAGGTCTCCGCACCGACCCGACCGTCCACGCTGAGCCCGCGGGACTGCTGGAACGCGCGGACCGCCCGCTCGGTGTCGAGGTCGAACTCGTCAGCGTGCGTCCCGGCGGCGGGGAGGAGTTCGAGGCTGAGAAGGATGGTACGGATCTCCGTGACCGCGGGTCCTCGGTCACCGGGTCGGATCGGACGCACGCACGACCCCCTCTGCACGACGCTGGCTGGCCGGGCGGCCTCGGCTTGAGGCTATGCGCTCCGGGGCGGCGAGGTGGCGGGCCAGGGAAAACAGCCGGGGGAACGACGAACCCCGCACCCGGCGAGCGGGTACGGGGTTCGGTCGGTGTCCTGCTGGTCAGAGAGCCGACTGGATGAGCCGGACCAGCTCGCCCTTCGGCTTGGCGCCGGCGATCGACTGCACCGGCTGACCGTTCTTGAAGACGGTGAGCGTCGGAACCGACATCACGCGGTAGGCCCGTGCGGTCTCCGGGTTCTCGTCGATGTTGAGCTTGACGATGGTGACCTGGTCACCCATCTCGCCCGCGATCTCCTCGAGCAGCGGCGACACCTTGCGGCAGGGGCCGCACCACTCGGCCCAGAAGTCCACCAGAACCGGCTTGTCGGCCTGCAGCACGTCGGCGACGAAACTCTTGTCCGTGACCGCCTTGGTATTTCCCACTATGCCCCTCCTCCGGGATGTGTTCCTTGTTCAGCCGAGCGTCGCGATGAACCGTTCGGCGTCGAGCGCGGCGGCACAGCCGGTGCCGGCCGCGGTGATCGCCTGACGGTAGGTGTGGTCGACCACGTCGCCGGCGGCGAAGACGCCGGGCACGTTGGTGCGGGTGCTGGGGGCGTGGACCTTGACGTAACCCTCGTCGTCCAGCTCGACCTGGTCGCGGAACAGCTCACTGCGCGGGTCGTGA
This sequence comes from Micromonospora sp. WMMC250, assembly GCF_027460215.1. Taxonomy (NCBI): domain Bacteria; kingdom Bacillati; phylum Actinomycetota; class Actinomycetes; order Micromonosporales; family Micromonosporaceae; genus Micromonospora; species Micromonospora sp. WMMC250. Next base: position 5,020,934 of record NZ_JAPZBJ010000002.1, read on the forward strand.
CCGATGGCAACGAAGACGCCGGTCACGTCCATCACCTTGGTGTCGCCGGTGTGCACGTTGCGGACCCGTACGCCGGTGACCTTGCCGTCGTCGCCGAGGATCTCCTCGACGGTGCTGTTCCACTCGACCTTGATCTTCTCGTTGCTCAGCGCCCGATCGGCCATGATCTTGCTGGCCCGGAACGAGTCGCGGCGGTGGATGATGGTGACCGACTCGGCGAAGCGGGTGAGGAACGTGGCCTCCTCCATCGCCGAGTCACCGCCACCGACGACCACGATGTGCTGGTTGCGGAAGAAGAAGCCGTCACAGGTGGCGCATGCGGAGACACCGTGACCCAGGTATTCCTGCTCACCGGGCACGCCCAGCGGACGCCAGGCCGAACCGGTGGAGAGGATGATGGACTTGGCCCGGTAGGCGGTCTCGCCGACCCAGACGGTGCTCACCGCGCCGGAGCCGACGTCGCCGGTGTCCACCAGCTCGACCCGGGTCACGTCGTCGGTGAGGAACTCGGCGCCGAACCGCTCGGCCTGCTTGCGCATGTTGTCCATCAGCTCGGGGCCGAGGATGCCGTCGGCGAAGCCGGGGAAGTTTTCGACCTCGGTCGTGGTCATCAGCGCACCACCGGACTGCACGCCCTCAATGATCAGCGGCTTCAGGTTGGCGCGCGAGGCGTAGACCGCCGCCGTGTAGCCAGCCGGCCCGGAGCCGATGATGATCAGGTTGCGGACCTCGTCCACTGCCGTCTCCCGAGTTGTGTGTGTTCGGCGTCGGCGTGAGCACCGATGCCGATCCGAGTTGCCGACGCCTGGGTGGGGCCGACAGCTGACTTCCAGAACGTCATCGTACGAACCGGGGATTCCCGAGCCGGGCATCCGGTGGGTCAGGTCACGTGGGCGGTCATCGCGCCATCGACCGTGGATTCACCCTACCCGCGACGAATACCGGCTGTCCGAGCCGGACCCGGGCACCCCGCACTCCGGGCCACTCACCCAGGCCCAGCGGGCCCCGGTCGCGTCGGTGAAACGGATGACCAGTGCCGGCTCGCCCTGGAACCGGGCGTAGTCCAGCACGTCGACCACCAGCGGGCCGTTCCCGTGCTCCGTCGTCACGGTGGTCAGGCAGGTCTTCAGCGCTGCTTCGCCGGTAAGGCGGGCCAGTTGGTCCAGCCCGTCACCCATGGGACGCCGACTTCCACCGGCGTCCACCTCCGGCTGGGTGCCGGGCGTGTTCCCGGTCGCCCGGCTGGGGCTCGGCGCGCCCTGCATGGTGCCCTGCTCGTTGCCGAGGATCTGCGGGGAGTAGTCCGTACCGCTGCGTAGTGGCGGCCCGGTGGTGCGGGCCGGGTCGGCCCCCGCGACGCCCTCGGGCGCGCTGGCCGGCCGGTCGAGGGCGGTGCCACTCGTGTCCTGCGAGCTGCTCCTTGCCAGTTGGTTGAGGCCCAGCGTGACCGCCGCGATGGCGACCAGGACGGCGGCCACCGGCCTGCCGTGGCGGACCGCCTCTCTCCAGCGTCGACCGGGGCCGGCGGACGCCCGGGTGGTGCGGATGGCGGGCCGGCGACCAGCCCCGCCCTGGGCCGGTACAGGTGGCGTGGCGGTGTCGACCCGGTGCCCGGACGTCGGCTCCGCGGCTGCCAGCGCGGCGGAGATGCGGTCGACGATCGCCTGCGGCATCTCCGGTGACGGCTCGGCCCAGCGGGCCAGGCTCGCGTGGACCTCCGTCAACGCGGGCGCCAGCTGTGCGTACGCCTCGACCCAGGCCGGGTCCGTGGACACCAGCCGGGCGACCTCCTCCTGCTGCGGGGTGCCGTCCAACGCCCCGCCGAGGTAGTCAGCGAGAAGGTCGCCGTCGACCTCCCGGAACCCCTCGGTCGTCACGTGTCCTCCTGCTTGGCGTCCGGCCGGTACCGGCTCGACCTCGATCCGACGCCCTCCGCCGGGCCAGGGTTCCCCGGAGTGACGGCCGGCACGCCACCGGTCAGGCCCGTGGGGTCCGGTCGGGGCGAGGGCGCGGCGGCCACGGCCGGGCGGAGATGCCCGAGCAGCACCGCCAGACGGGCCCGCCCCCGGGCACAGCGGCTCTTCACCGTCCCCTCGGCGACGTCGAGGATGCGGGCGACCTCGGCGACCGGGTAACCCTGGACGTCCACCAGCACCAGTGCGGCGCGTTGTTCGAGGGGCAGCGCGGCGAGCGCCTCACGGACCACCAGCGCGGTGTCGTGGTCCGGTGCCGGGGCGGCCGGCTCGGGCCCGCCGACGCCCGACCCGTCCTCGGCGCGGTTGCCGTCGGGCAGCGGCACTGTCGGGTGCGCCTGCCGGCGACGGATCCGGTCCAGGCAGGCGTTCACCACGATGCGGTGCAGCCAGGTCGTGACCGCGGAGTCGCCCCGGAACCGCGCCGCGGCCCGGTGCGCGGACAGCAGCGCGTCCTGGAGAGCGTCGGCTGCCTCCTCGCGGTCCCCGAGGGTACGTAGGGCGACGGCCCACAGCCGGTCGCGGTGCCGCCGGAACAGCTCGGCGAAGGCGTGCGGATCACCATCGACGTGGGCACGCAGCAGCTCCAGATCGGTAGCTGCGGCGTGCCCGTCCATCACCACGTCCTGTGGAAGCAGCGCCAGGAGGAAGCCGTCCGGCTCACGACCCCTGGACCGTGATCTCCTGCACGCCCAGCTTGAAGCCGCCCTCGGACGGGGGCAGTTCGGTGATCCAGAACAGCAGGTACTGGTATTTCTTGTCGGCGTCGAACCCGTTGAACGCCATGGTGGCGCCGTCGTGGTCCTCGAAGGGCTGCCCGATGAGGTCCGTGTAGTTGGCGACCAGCTGCTTGTCGCCGTTCGAGTTCGACGGCGGGTTGGTCGTGCCGGACATGAGCTGGGCGGACGCGCCAGGCGCCGAGAGCACCGCCTGCACCGACTTGACGCTGTGCGGCTCGCCGAGGTCGAGCCAGACCCCCATGCCCTTCTTCAGGTTGCCGAAGTTGGGCCGGCCCTGGTACGTCTCGGTCTCCCAGCCCTTGTCCTCGTCACCGTCGATGACCTTCTCGGCCCCGCCGACCTCGCTGCGGTTCTTGCTGTCCGGGTCGATGATCCGAACGTTCTTCACCGCCAGCTTGCGCACCTCGTTGGCGGCCGGGGTGGCGTCGCCGGCCGGTGCGCTGGACGTGGGGGCGGGAGGCTGGTTGGCCTGCGAGCCCTTGTCGCCGTCGTCGCCCAGGGTGCTGATCCCGATCAGGAGGCCGACCAGGGCGACCACCAGCAGACCGGCGATGCCCAGGGCCACCTTGCGCCCCCCGGCCGCAGCCAGAGGCGACGGCTCCTCCCCGGTCTCGGCGGCGAACCGCAACGGCCCGCTGTTGTCGAGGTAGTGCTCCTCCTCGGCCGGCACGTCCAGACGAGCCAGCTCGGCGGCGAGCACGTCGGAGGACGGCGGGGCGATCTGGGCGTCGAGCAGATCCATGGTCAGGTCGTCCAGGTACGCGGGCACACCGGCCCGGACCTGGCGGGGTGCGGCGAGGACACCCGCGGCGTCTCGAACGGCGTCGGGGATGGCGGCACGGCCGTGGCCGGCGGTGGCACCGCGCAACGGTGCCTCCGTGTGCGGCCAGTAGCCGGTCAGGGCGAAGTAGAGGACGCCGCCGACCGCCCGGATGTCGTTCTCCTGGCTGTCGTCGCCGTCGGTGCGGGCGTCCGCCAGGACGACGCGGCCCTCGTCACTGATCATGACGGTGCCGGGGTGGACGTTGCCGTGCACCATGCCGGTGGCGTGCACCGCGGCGAGCGCGCTCGCGACGGCGTTGCCGATCGCGGTGGCGCGGGCCGGATCCAGCGGGCCGTCGGCCGTCAGGTCCCGCAGGGACTGCCCGTCCACCCACTCGCGGACCACGTAAGCCCGGTCGGCCTCGTCGATCGCGTCGTAGACGCCGACCAGGTTGGGGTGGATGACCCGGCTGGCCGCGACGGCGGCCTGAAGCATCTCGGTGGCGGAGTCGCCGCCCGGGTAGCGCAGCACCACCGCGACAGGACGACGCAGGATGACGTCGACCCCGCGCCAGACCAGCCGACCCGCGCTGTCGTTGTTGATGTGCTCAACCAGTTCGTACCGCTCGGCGAGGACTTCACCGGCCGTGGGAGCACCGAAGGTCATGACCGGAGGAGCGCTTTCGTCCGCCTCCTGACCCTCGCCGACCTGGGTCACCCGTCCTCCCTCGGTGATCGTGTCGATCGATGGACCCGCACTGCTGGGCATGTGGCTTCCCGCTCTGCCGTTGAAGGAACCGGCCGACCGGTTTCGACGCGCAGCGTCGGCCCCTGCCGTACCCGTCGAGAGCGACCTTACCCGGGTTGCCCGTCTCCCCGACATGTCATCTTCCCGCCGTACCTGGCGGGTTCCCGGCAGTCGGAGAAGTCGTCCGGTTACGACCGTTGTCAGCCACGTTGCTGGCACATGTACTAGCTAATCTACGGCTTCACCGCAAGTGACCGACGGCGGGGCTGGCCTGGTGCGATGCTCCCAACAACCGAGATGTTCCCACCGATCGGCCGGTCACGCTCAGCCGTACGGTTGGTTATCCACAGCCCGATACGGTGGTTGACCGGCGAAACGCGGAGTTATCCACAGGTGCATCCCCAGCCTGGTGATCCGCAGTGACGATCTGTATCTGTGCCAACTTGTTGTGATCTGTTGCTGACGATCAGCGACCGAGGCGACGGCGAACCATCCCGACCACCTCGGTGATCTCACTGATCCGCAGCACCATCGCCAGACCCAGGTAGGTCCCACCGATCACCGCGCCGCCGATCACCAGTTGGATGACGGCCTGGCCCCAGCTCGGCGTTTCACCACCGGGCAGCAGGTTGATCACGAGAAGGCCGACCAGCGCGGCGCCGAGCGCGGCGACGAGGACCCGGCCCAGGGTGCGCATGATGTGGCCCAGCCCGATCCGGCCGACCCGCGGACGGAGCAGCCAGGCGGAGCCGATCGCCGCCGCCAGATACGAGACGGCGTTACCGATCATCATTCCGGCCGCTGCGAAGTGGGCAGCGAACGCGGCGAACAGCACGATCTGCACGCCGATCCGCAGCGCCACGACCGGAATGTTGATCAGGGCCGGGGTGCGGGTGTCCGGCAGGGCGTAGAAGGCGAAGGTGAAGAGCTGGCTGATCGCGAACGGCACCAGGGCGAGCGCGGCCAGCAGCAGCACCAGCGAGGTGTCGGCGGCGTTCTCGTCGCTGAAGGCACCGTAGCGGAACAGCACCACCGCCAGCGGGGTGGCGAGCACGGCGTAGCAGACGGCGATCGGAGCGAGCACCGCGGAGACCGTCCGGGTGCCCCGGGACAGGTCGGCGGCGACGTCGGCGTAGCGGCCGTCCGCGGCGGCGGCGCTCATCCGGGGCATCAACGCGGTGATGATCGAGACGGCGATAATGCCGTGCGCCATCATCAGCAGCAGGAAGACGTTGTTGTAGATCAGGGCGCCGGCGTCCCCGTCGCCCGCCCGGTTGAGCAGGTTGAACAGCACGATCAGGCCGACCTGGCTGACCGCCACGTAGCAGAACATCCAGCCGCCGAGCCGGCCCAGCTCACGCAGGCCGAGCGCGCGGAAGTCGAAGCGGAGCTTCCACCGGAAGCCGACCTTGCGCAGCGCCGGCAGCAGGCCGGCGGCCTGGATCGCGACACCGAGCAGGGTGCCACCGCTGATCAGGAGGATCCGGCCGGTGGTCATCTCGTTCGGCTTCACGATCTCCGCACCGAAGATCGCGATGTAGAGGCCGGCGGTGGCGATCACCACGATGTTGTTGAGGATCGGCGCCCACATCGGGGCGGCGAAGTGACCCCGGGTGTTGAGTACCGCGCTGATCAGCGCGCTGAGGCCGGTGAAGAAGATCATCGGCAACATCAGGTACGACAGGCTGGTGACCAGGTCCTGGTAGTCCGATCCGCGGTTGTCGCTGGTGTAGAGCTTGGTCAGCCAGCCCGCCGCCAGCACGGCCAGCAGGGCTGCTCCCGCCAGGGTCAGCACCGCCAGGGTCAACAGCCGCTGGGCGTACGCCTGGCCGCCGTCGGTGTCGACCTTGCGCCGACGGACCAGCACCGGGATCAGCACGCTGGTGAGGATTCCGCCGAGCAGGAACTCGTAGACCATTCCGGGCAGGATCTGCGCGGTGGTGTACGCGTCACCGACCAGCGCGCCACCGAGCGCGGCGGTCAGCACCAGGGTCCGCAGGAAGCCCGTACCCCGGCTGACCAGGCTGCCGATCGCCATCACCGCGCTGTTGGCCGCGGCGCTCGCCTCGGCCACCTGCTCCTGCGGCGGCGCGGTCGACTCCAGGGCCGGCTGGTTCAGCGGCTCGGCGGAGATGAACGTTGCGCCGTCTCCCGGACGTACGCCAGCGCCGGGCCCGCCATCCTCCGCGGCGTTGGCGCTGCGGTAGAGCCCGCCGCTCATCTCCAGCCTCCCAGGGGTACGTCGGGTCGGACACCAACCCGCACGCCACAGACCATAGTCAACCCCCACCCGTTACCCGCGCCCGGCGGATCGGATCACACCCCGGCCCGATAAGCTGGCGATCCCATGTCCGAAGCCTCCGCTCCACACGCCGCCGACCGCCGCGAACTCACCGCCGCGCAGCGCAACGCCGTCGCCGAACTGCTCCGGGTTTCCCCGGTCGCCGACGAGTTGGGCCGCCGCTTCGTCCGCGCCGGTCACGAGTTGCACCTGGTGGGTGGTTCGGTACGTGACGCGCTGCTCGGCCGCCTCGGGGACGACCTCGACTTCTGCACCGACGCGCACCCGGACGAGACGCTGCGCATCCTCAAGGGCTGGGCCGAGTCGATCTGGGAGACCGGTCGGGAGTTCGGCACCATCGGCGCGCAGCGCGACGGTCTCCGGCTGGAGGTCACCACCTTCCGCGCGGAGTCGTACGACCAGGTCAGCCGCAACCCGGTGGTGGTCTACGGCACCAGCCTCGACGAGGACCTGAAGCGGCGCGACTTCACCATCAACGCGATGGCCGTCAGCCTGCCGGAACACCGGTTCACCGATCCGCACGGTGGCCTGGACGATCTCTCGGCCAAGGTGATCCGTACCCCGAGCACCCCCGGTGAGTCGTTCGGCGACGACCCGTTGCGGATGCTGCGGGCCGCCCGGTTCGCCGCCCAACTGCGCTTCGCCGTGCACCCGGACGTGCACCGGGCGATGACCGAGATGGCTGCCGACCTGGACCGGATCACCGCCGAGCGGATCCGTGACGAGTTCACCAAGCTGCTCTGCGGCGCCGACCCGATCACCGGTCTGCGGCTGCTCGTCGACACCGGGCTGGCCGAGCGGTTCCTGCCGGAGCTGACCGGGTTGAAGCTGGAGATCGACGAGCACGCGCAGCACAAGGACGTCTACGAGCACACCCTGACGGTCGTCTCGAACGCCGTCTCCCACGAGGACGAGGGGTGCGACTTCGTCCTGCGGATGGCCGCCCTCATGCACGACGTGGGCAAGCCGGCGACGAAGGCCGCGGCTCCCGACGGTCGGGTCAGCTTCCACCACCACGAGGTCGTCGGCGCACGACTGACCAAGGCGCGGATGAAGGCCATGCGGTACCCGAAGGAGATCACCGCGAAGGTGACCGCGCTGGTCGCGCTGCACCTGCGCTTCTACGGGTACGGGCGGGGTGAGTGGACCGACTCGGCGGTGCGCCGCTACGTGGCCGACGCCGGTGACCTGCTGCCCCGCCTGCACAAGCTGACCCGCTCGGACTGCACGACCCGTAACCGGCGCAAAGCAGCGCAGCTCGCCGCGGACTACGACGCGCTGGAGGACCGGATCGCCCGGATCGCGGCCGAGGAGGACCTGGCCCGCGTCCGCCCCGACCTGGACGGCAACGCGATCATGGAGTTGCTCGGCGTACCGCCGGGGCCAGTGGTGGGCCGGGCCTGGAAGCACCTCAAGGAACTGCGCCTCGAACACGGCCCGTTGGACCGCGACGCCGCCGAGGTGGAGTTGCTGCGCTGGGCCCGCGCCGAGGGCCTGGTCGACTAGCCCCATCAGGCCGCCGTCTGGCTTTGATCGACTCGGGTTGACGGAAACCGGGGTGTCCCGATCGCAGGACACCCCGGTTTCCAGTAACCCGAGTGGATCTGATGGGCGCCGCCCCCCACCCGGGAGCGGCGCCCGTCGTCGTGCGGCGTCAGCGGGTCTCGACGGCGGTCCCGTCCACGGCCACGCCCTTGCCGGTCGAGGCGCCGTTGCCGGCTGGCGTCGACGCCGAGCCGAGACGGGCCAGCAGACCGGCCAAATCGATTCCGGTCAGGTCACTGCCGAGCTGGAGCCCCTGGGCCACGTTGCCGGCCACCGACTTCGTCAGCGACGACGCACCGTCGGTGGAGATGACAGTCATCTTGTCGATCGCACCGATCGGGGCGCTGGCCGCCTCCACCACCTGCGGTAGCACCTTGACCAGCAGGTCCAGAACCGCCGCCTCCCCGTACGCGGCGAACGCCTCGGCCTTGCGCGCCATCGCGTCCGCCTCGGCCTCACCCCTGGCCAGGATGGCCGCCGCCTCGGCCTGGCCCTCCCGCTCGACCGCCTCGGCGATGGCGGAACGCCGACGCTGCTCGGCCTCACCCTCCTTGGCGCCCTCGATCGCGTTCGCCTCGGCGAGCGCGGCACGCCGGGCCCGCTCACCCTCACCGGTGAGCCGTGCCTGTTCGGCGGAGGCCTGCGCGGCGGCGATGACCGACTGTCGCTGGGCGTCCGCGTGCAGCACCGCCGCGTTGCGCGACGCCTCCGCCTCCTGCTCCACCTTGTACCGGGCCGCGTCGGCCGGCTTGCGCACCTCGGTGTCCAGTTGGCGCTGCTTGAGTTCGGCGTTGCGCTCGGCGACCTTCTGCTGCTCGGAGAGGATCGCCTGGTCCCGTTCCGCCTGCGCGAGCGGGCCGGCGGCGGCGGACTTCGCCTTCGCCGCGTCGATCTCGGCCTGGATGCCGGCCTGTTTGAGGGCCAGGTTCCGGTTCGCCTCGGCGATGGCCTCCTCGGCGAGCAGGCGCTCCTGCTCGGCCTGCTGCCGGGCCCGCGCCTCGGCGATCGCCGCGTCCTTGAGCACCCGGGCGGCCTCCGGCCGACCCAGGTCCTGCAGGTAGGAGCCCTCGGCGAGGATGTCCTGGAGTTGGAAGGTGTCCAGCACGAGGCCCTGGTTGGTCATCGAGTGCTCGGCCTCCTCGGCCACGGCGCTGGCGAACGCCGCCCGGTCCCGGATGACCTCCTCGACGGTGAGCCGACCGACGATCGAGCGCAGTGCGCCGGCGAGCACCTCGCGGGTGAAGTTGTCGATCTCGTCCTGTTGGTGCAGGAACCGCTGGGCGGCAGCCCGGATCGCGTCCTCGGTCCCGCCGACCTTGACGATCGCCACGCCGTGCAGGTCGGCGCGGATGCCCTGCTTGCTCACCGCACCCCGGATGCCGACGTCGATCCGTCGGCTGGACAGATCCAGCGACTGGAGCTTCTGCACCACCGGCAGCACGAACACCGACGCGCCCAGCACGACCTTCTGCCCGGAGGTGTCGGTCGACCGCCCGCCGTCGGCGGTCTGCGTGGTGCGGCCCTTGCGACCGGTGACGATGAACGCCTCGTTCGGCCCGGCCACCTTGATTCGGGAGAGCACGAAGAGCACCAGGATGAGCACGAGGAGGACCGCGCCACCGATGGCGATTAACAGGGCCATATAAGGAGTCCCGTCTACGAGGGGGAAATCAGTAGGTCTCGACCTGCACGCTTGTCTCGCTCAGCGCCTGAACGACGAACACCTGGGCGCCGATCGGTATCGGCTGGTCCGCACGGGCACTGAGCTTGACCGGTTGGCCGGCGAGGCGGATCCGGACCTCGCCGTACCCGTCGATCGGCACCGGGGTGACGACCAGGCCGAGCGCGCCGACCAGGTCGTCACGGGTGGGGGTGGGGTCCGTGCGCATGTTGCGCGCCGCCCGGCTCAGTCGGGAGGCCAACCAACCGGTGGGGACGGCCGCGAGGACGCCGCCGACCACCGCGCCGACGACCATTCCCGGTGTACGCGCACCGAGCAGTTCGTTGACGATGGCCGCGCCGAAACCGAATGCTCCGGCGAAGCCGGCGACCGTCTCGACCGAGATCGGGCCGTCCACGTCGGCGTGCCCGAACTGGAGCAGCTCGGTGCCGAGCAGGGCGAGCGCGAGCACCCCGATGCCCGCCCCACCGATGATCAGAAAGATGAGCGTCCCCGTTGCCACGACCTTGACGGTATCGACGCCACGCAACGCCGAACGGCCGAGTGGCGCTCGGCCCGACACTGGCAGCCGCGTCGGGGAGAATGGGTTGATGCGCTGGACCGTGCTCGACTCACCGATCGGGGAGTTCTCCGTCGCCACGGACGGCACGAACGTCTGCGGCGCCGCCTTCGGCCGGGTCGACGCGGCGGTCGACGAGCCCGGCGACCCGCTGTCCCAGCGGGCGGTGGCCGAACTGCGGGCGTACTTCGCCGGTGCGTTGACCGCGTTCACCATCCCGGTCTCGATGCCGCGCGGCTCCGACTTCGAGCGGGCCGTGTGGCAGGAGATGACGCGGATTCCGTACGGGGAGACGCTCACCTACGGCGAGGTGGCGCGCCTGGTCGGCGATCCCGGGGCGGCCCGGGCGGTGGGCGTGGCCTGCAACCGAAACCCGGTGCCGGTGATCGTGCCGTGTCACCGGATCGTCGGCGCGGGCGGCAAGCTTGTCGGCTTCGGCGGGGGTCTGCCCCGCAAGGTCAAGCTGCTGGAGCTGGAGGCCGGAGTCGCCCTGCTACGCGCCTGGCACTGAGTTCCTCGGCACGTCACCACCCGAGTGGGCCAGCCACGGCGGGTCGGCCGGGGGCCGCCGCCGGAAGAAGGCGTTGGCCGGAGGCAGGGCCAGCAGGACCAGCGCGACGACGATGGCCACCGGCGCGCCCACACCCAGGGTGAGCAGCAGGGGCTCCAGCCAGCCCGGCATGGCGTCCCGCGCCAGCACGGTGATCCGGTCGATGTCCTCGGTGGAATACACGGAGTAGAGCGGCCGGGGAGACCGGACCACACCGATGGTGGCGCAGCAGGCGAGAAAGGGCGCCGTGGCCCAGGAGGCGATCCGTGCGCCGTTCACCCCCACCACGTTGGCGGCGGCCAGCGCGAGGAGTGCCAGTGACAGCAGTGCGGTCAACAGGTCGGCCGCCAGGTCTGCGGTGCTGCCCAAGCCGGCGAAGGCGACCCCGCTCGCCGGCTCGAAGGACCTGGCAGCCTCGTGGAAGAAGCTCTGGTGCCAGTAGATGAGTGGCAGCGCGGCGAGTTGTGCGACGGCGGCCAGTGCCAACAGCAGGCAGGCCAGCGCGACGATGCGGGGCCGAGGAGGCCGGCCGAGGTGCGCGATCGTCGCCGAGGTGCCGGTCCGGGAGGCCATGACTGGATTATCAGGAGCCTCGCTGCCGCCCGCGGTCCCGTAGGCGGTGGTGAGGATCACGTGCCGTGTCACCGCATCGTCGGTGCCGGTGGGCGGCTCGTCGGCTTCGGGGGCGGTCTGCCGCGCACGGTGTACCTGCTGGATTTGGAAGCCGGGTGACCCTGCAACGGCATGGTCCTGACCGACCCGGCCGGACGCGTCAGATCGAAGTGGGGCATGGGTATTGACCGATCGGGCGATGTGGACACTCCGCCCCGACCGTCATGATCGGGCGTCATTTTGCCGACTCATGGGGGACCGATGAGCGAAAACGAAGACAAGACCGTCAACCGTCGCCGGCTGCTGCGCCGGGCGGGCACCGTAGCCGCCGGTGTGGCCGGCACCGCCGTGGTCGGCGCCACCGCCGCCGCGCCGGCCCAGGCCGCGCCCGGTGACCCGCTGATCCTTGGTACCGGCAACCTTGCCGGCCCCAACACCACGGCGTTGGTCGGCAACGGGACTGGTGCCACTCTGCAGCTGACGAGCACGAACGAGACCACCGACTCCGACGGTACGGTGCTGGCCCGGCCGGCGCTGCAGCTGACGCCGAGCGGCGATCTGCTGCACCCCGACTCGCCCGGCGGCTCGGTCGGCATGGACACGTACGGCAACCTTCAGGTGGTCGCGGCGTACGGCGGCGGCAAGTACCTGGAGTACGTGCACACCAGCGGCAACTCGAATCAGATCGTGCCGGTCTCGCCGCAGCGGGTCATCGACACTCGTTCGGCCGCTTCGCGCGCCCGGATCCTGAACAAGTCGTCGACGACCCTGGACAGTTCGGGTCGCCTGCGGGACGGTCAGACGATCCACGTCGACCTGAGCGACTTCGTCTACTTCGGGGACGCCCTCTTCGGCAACCTCACCGTCACCACGGCGGTCGCCTCGGGCTTCGTGCAGATCTTCCCGTACGGCACCCCGCGTCCGGCGAACTTCTCGAACATCAACTACCTGACCAACCAGGTGGTGGCGAACTCGTTCATGTCGGGTGTCGGCTACCTCAACGACGAGGCGACCGACGTCATCTCCATCTACGCCGCGCGGACCACCCACATCATCATCGACGTGGTGGCGTTCGTGGTCGGTGTCGGTGCAGTCAACCCGGGCATCCTGCCCTTCGCCGCGAGCGCGACGGCGCGAGGCGCCGAGTCGGCCGAGGAGCGCAGGGCGAAGCGTGCCGCGAAGGCCCAGGCGGGTACGCCGAGCTGGAAGTAGGGCGGTCGCCGTACCAACGGCGAGGTTTGTGAACGTGGTGAGGGCCGGGTCCGAACGGACCCGGCCCTCACCGGTGCTTGCTGTTTCAGCGCGTCAGCGCGCGACCTCACCGGCGATGAACTCCTCGACAGCCTGGTGGGCGTCGTGGTCGGCGTACTGCACCGGCGGGGACTTCATGAAGTACGACGAGGCCGACAGGATCGGGCCGCCGATCTTCCGGTCCAGCGCGATCTTGGCGGCGCGGACCGCGTCGATGATGACGCCGGCCGAGTTCGGGGAGTCCCACACCTCGAGCTTGAGCTCGGCGTTCAGCGGGGTGTCACCGAACGAGCGACCCTCGAGGCGGATGTACGCCCACTTGCGGTCGTCCAGCCACGGCACGTGGTCCGACGGGCCGATGTGCACGTCGCTCTTGCTCATCTCGTGCGGGATCTGCGAGGTGACCGACTGGGTCTTCGAGATCTTCTTCGAGACCAGTCGCTTGCGCTCCAGCATGTTCATGAAGTCCATGTTGCCGCCGAAGTTGAGCTGGTACGTGCGCAGCAGCTCGACGCCCCGGTCCTCGAAGAGCTTCGCGAGAGCGCGGTGCACGATGGTCGCGCCGACCTGGCTCTTGATGTCGTCGCCGACGATCGGCAGACCCGCGTCCTCGAACTTCTTGGCCCACTCGGGGTCGGAGGCGATGAAGACCGGCAGGGCGTTGACGAACGCGCAACCGGCGTCGATCGCGGCCTGGGCGTAGAACTTCGCGGCCTGCTCGGAGCCGACCGGGAGGTAGCAGACGACGACGTCGACCTGCGCGTCGCGCAGCGCCTGCGCCACGTCGACGGGGGTGGCGTCGGACTCCTCGACGATCTCGCGGTAGTACTGGCCTAGACCGTCGAAGGTCGGGCCGCGCTGCACGCTGACGCCGGTCGGCGGCACGTCACAGAGCTTGATGGTGTTGTTCTCGCTGGCGACGATCGCCTCCGCGAGGTCCATGCCCACCTTCTTGGCGTCCACGTCGAACGCCGCGACGAACTCCACGGCGTTGACGTGGTAGTCGCCGAAGGCGACGTGCATGAGACCCGGGACGCGGTCGTTCGGGTTGGCGTTCCGGTAGTACTCGACGCCCTGAACCAGGGACGAGGCGCAGTTACCCACACCGACGATGGCGACGCGGACGGAGCCCATAGCGTCTGCCTCCTTCTTTTCTGTCACGGCCGCTCATTCCTGGTCTCTCCAGGCGGAGGCGGGCTGTTGTCTTCTCGTCGGCCGCCGGCTGTCCCGATGTTCGGGACCGTCGGGGCTCGGCCGGAGCGCTCGTTGGCGATGAGCTCCTCCAGCCAGCGGACCTCGCGCTCACAGGCATCAAGACCGTGGCGCTGCAGTTCCAAGGTGTAAGCGTCGAGGCGCTCGGCCGCCCGGCCCAGCACGTCGCGAAGCCCTTCGCGACGCTCCTCGATCTTGCGGCGGCGACCCTCCAGAATGCGCAGGCGGGTCGCCTGGTCGGTCCGGGCGAAGAACGCGAAGTGCACCCCGAAGCCCGTGTCGTCGTACGTCTCGGGCCCGGCCTGTGCGATCAGCTGGGCGAAGCGTTCCTTGCCCTCCGCGGTGATTTTGTAGACCACCCGACCTCGTCGGCTGGTCAGCGCGGGAACCTCCTCGGCAGTGGCGGGCGTCTCGGCAGCTTCGGTGATCCATCCCGCCGCCTGCAACCTGCGTAGCGTGGGATAGAGCGAGCCGTAGCTGATCGCCGCCCGGATCGCGCCGAGTTTGGCGGTCAACTCCTTGCGCAGCTCGTAGCCGTGCATCGGAGACTCCTGCAGGAGGCCGAGGATGGCGAACTCAAGCACTGGCCACCCTCTCTTTACCCTCCGGCGGGAAGTGGTAACCGCCGCGATGTATCGGACCGATACATCGCACGTTAGCGGGTCGCACCGGCCAGGGCAAACCCCCTCTCCGAGGTGTCGTCGTCACGGATTGTGAGCATGGTCGCCTGGTCGGGCCGGACCGCGTACCCTTCTCCGCATGCGTACGCAGCGCCAGGTCGTCGACTACTCGCTCCAGAAGCGAGCAGTGCTGCGTGAGCTCCTGGCCGGCCGGGTCGGCACGTACGACGTCTGCGACGCATCGCCGTACCTGAAGAACGCCGCCCGCTTCCACGGTGAGCCGACCGACCGGCGCTGCCCGATCTGCCGGAGCGAGAATCTGACTCTCGTCCACTACATTTACGGCGACGAACTCAAGCAGTCCGCCGGGCAGGCCCGGACACTCACGGAGTTGCCCGTGCTGGCGATGACGCTGCGTGAGTTCCAGGTCTTCGTGGTGGAGGTGTGCCTCGGTTGTGACTGGAACCATCTCGTCGAGCAGTACCTGCTCGGCCGGGACGGTCTGGTCGGCGACAACGAGGGCGCCGGCGAGCAGGATGCGGCGGCCGAAGGCGCAGGTCGGCGGAGGCGAGAGGCGCAACGGTGAACGCAGCAGGTTGGACCGGCCCCGGGGCCGTAGGCGAAACCCGGGACGGTCGACCGCTCGTTAGTCCGATTGGCCCGATTGATACTGCAAGTACCTCGGTGAAGCGGCACCCCCGTGCCGTCGTCCCGGGTGAAGCAACTCACGGCAACCCGGTGGCGGCGCAGTCGCGCCCCACCGCGACCGGCAGGGTGTGAGGAATGAACTCGTACGGCGATCCCAGTTCTGCGCGCGGGCGGGCCCAGTACCCGGGCCCGGACGGTGACCCCGGACCCGGCGCGGCCAACGCGCACGGCCGATCCGGCGGTGACTCCCGCGCGGGTGGCTGGTCGGCCTCGGAGGGTGGCGCGGCGACTCCGGGTCGTGCCTCGGTGACACCGCGGGCCACCGGTGGACGGGCCACTGTCGGCGGATCGGCCTCGGTGCCGCCGCGCGGTGCCGCGGCCGCCGGATCCGCCTCGGTGGGCTCGGCAACCCCGGGCCGCTCCGGGCGGGCCTCGGTGCCGGTGTCGCCGGCACCGGCCGCCGGACGTGCCGGCGCGGGCCGGGCCTCGGTGCCCGTGTCGCCGGCGCCCGGCGCCCCGGCAGGTCGGGCCGCTGTCGGTGCCGCCGCCGTCGGCGCGGCCTCGGTCGGCACCGCCTCGGCGGGCCGGGCCAGTGTCGGCTCCGCGTCGGTGGGTGGCCGTGCCGCAGTCGCGCGGGCGAGCGTCTCACCGGTCTCCGGTGGGCCCGGCGGCCCGGGCGGCCCCACCGGTCCGAGTCGCGGCGGCCGTGGCGCCGGTGACTCGAGCGCGGGACGGTCGAAGAAGCGCAAGCGGATGAACCTGCTGATCGCCGCGTTCGCGGCCTTCATCATGCTCGCCGGCGTCGGCGTGGTCGGCTTCACCTACTACTCGACCAACGTGGTCATGCCCGACGAGTTGCCGTTGCCGCTCTCCACCACCGTCTACGCCAAGGACGGCAAGACCGCGTTGGCCAAGCTGGGCAGCGAGAACCGCACCTTCGTCACCATCAACCAGATCCCGAAGCACGTGCAGGACGCGGTGGCGGCAGCCGAGGACCGCAACTTCTACCGGCACTCGGGCGTCGACTACAAGGGCATCGTCCGGGCGGGATGGAACAACATCTCCGGCGGCGACAAGCAGGGCGCCTCGACGATCACCCAGCAGTACGCCCGCAACGCGTTCGAGAACCTCCAGGACGACACGTACGGCCGGAAGGTGAAGGAGGCGATCCTCGCCTCCAAGCTGAACGACGCGTACAGCAAGCCGGAGATCATGCAGCACTACCTCAACGTGATCTACTTCGGACGCGGTGCCTACGGCATCGAGGCCGCGGCGCAGACCTACTTCGGCAAGTCCGCGAAGGACCTCAGCGTGGGCGAGGGCGCGGTGCTCGCGGCGGTGATCAAGCAGCCGGTGGCGAGCGACACCCACCGAGGGTTCGACCCGGCGGTCAACCCGACCGACGCCAAGGCGCGGTGGGACTACGTGATCAGCGGCATGAAGAAGGAACGCTGGGTGGACGCCCCCGACCGGCCCGCGTCGCCCACCGAGTACCCCAAGGTGCTGCCGCCGAAGAAGGGCGGCAACGGGTTCGGTGTCGACAGCCCGCGAGGCAACGTCATCAACTACGTCCGCCAGGAGATGGACGCGATGGGCCTCTGCTCCGACACCGGGGCGGAGGGCAAGGTGAGCTGCGTCGACGCGCTGCGCGACGGCGGCTACCGGATCACCACCACCATCGACCCGAAGCTGCAGACCGCCGCCGAGAACACCGCGATGCAGTCGAAGAAGGGCTCCGAGCTCAACGACCAGCCGAAGAACCTGATGGCGGCAATGGTGTCGATCGACCCGAAGAAGGGTCGGGTGCTCGCCTACTACGGCGGTGACAGCGGTGCCGACTTCGACTACGCCGGCAAGAACATCGACAAGAACGGTGACCTGACCGGTGGCCACCAGCCGGGCTCGTCGATGAAGGTGTACACCCTGGCGGCCGCGATCGAGGCCGGCATCTCGGTCAAGTCGCACTGGGACCCCACGCCGTACAAGCCGGAGGGCTCCTCGGTCGCCATCGGAAACGCTGGCCGTACCAACCTCAAGTGCGGCAAGTGGTGCACCCTCGAAGAGTCGACGATCCAGTCGTACAACGTGCCGTTCTACTGGGTCGCCGACACGATCGGCGCCGGCAAGGTGGTCGACATGGCTCGGAAGGCCGGCGTCACCACCATGTGGGGCGTCGACCCGCCGCAGGCCTTCGACCTGTCGAAGAAGGGCCCCACCCCGTTCGACAACTACACCGCATTCGGCAAGTACCCGATCACCGTGTTCGACCACGCCAACGCGATGGCCACCTTCGCCAACGACGGCAAGTACATCAAGGCACATTTCGTTCTCAAGGTCGAGCAGCAGGAGAAGGACACCGGTAAGTGGAAGGTGGTCGGCAGCGAGCGCATCAAGCCTGAGCAGCGGATCTCCAAGAAGATCACCGACGAGGTCACCGGCGTCCTGAAGCAGATCCCCGGGGCCGGGTCGAACAACCTCTCGCTGGAGAGCGGCCGCCAGTCCGCCGCCAAGACCGGCACCTGGGAGTACGACAAGGACGACAACTCGCACGCCTGGACGGTCGGCTACACCCCGCAGAACGCCACTGCCGTCTGGGTGGGCAGTCGGGACCCGAAGAAGCCGGAGATCCGGCTCGCCAACGGCAAGGACATCGGTGGTTCGACGCTTCCCGGTCCGATCTGGGAGAAGTTCATGAACACCGCCCTCAGGGGCCAGGAGGAGATCCCCCTGCCCAGCATCACGGGCGAGGGTGACGTCACGAAGGGCAACGGCAAGGAGCCGGTGGCCCCGCCGCCGCCGCCGGGCGGTCCGCCGTGTGACCCGCTCACCGACCCGTTCTGCCCGCGCGGCGGTATCCCGGGGGGCAACCCCGGCGGCACTCCGGGGGGCAACCCCGGCGGTAACCCAGGCGGTGGTCCTGGTGGACCCGGGGGCGGTGGCGGCGGCGGTGGAGTGCTGCCCGGCCTGCCACCGAACCGGGACTGACCCGTACCCTCTGCACACCGCCGCCGGCCGGACGCCACGTCCCGGCCGGCGGCGGTGTTTTCGTACCCGGGATCTCCGCGTTGGGACGGGACGGGCACCCCCGTCGTACGGCAGGATGCCTCTTCATGAGCACCCAGTCGACGCCCGGCATCGACGACGCCGGTACCACCGACCACCCGTCACGCTCCGACGGATTCGTCCGCGGCTTGTCCAGCGCGATCGGCGGGCCGCTGGGCGACCACGCGACAGCGCTGGACCGACCGGCCGGCCAGGAAGGTCGCTTCTGGACCGCCGTCCGGATCGTGCTGGCGCTGACCTGCCTCACGCTCGCGCTGCACTGGGTGCAGAAGTCGCCCTGTCAGGACGGCGCCTGGCAGAACAACGTCCAGTACACGCGGTTCTGCTACACCGACGTCCTGGCCCTCTACTACGCCGAAGGGCTCAACGAGGGCAAGGTCCCCTACCGCGACCACCCGGTTGAGTACCCGGTGCTGACCGGCTACTTCATGGGGGCGCTGGGCCTGCCGGTGCACGCCGTCGGTGCCGACGACCCGAGCATCAACCAGGGCCAGTGGTTCTACAACCTCAACGCGCTGGTGCTGGGCGCACTCGCGGTGGCCACCGTGGCGGTGATCCTGTCCCTTCGCCGCCGACGACCCTGGGACGCCGCGTTGTTCGCGCTCGCCCCGGCACTGGTGCTCACCGCCACCGTCAACTGGGATCTGCTCGCCATCGGGCTGGCCGCCTTCGGCCTGTTGGCCTGGGCCCGGAAACGGCCAGCGGTGGCAGGGGTGCTGCTCGGGCTCGCCGGCGCGGCGAAACTGTGGCCGCTCTTCCTCCTCGGGCCGATCCTCGTCCTGGCGCTGCGCGCCGACCGGATCCGCGCCGCGCTCGTCGCCACCGGTACGGCGATCGCCGCCGTGGTGCTGGTGAACCTGCCGGCCGCACGCGCGTACCCGGAGAACTGGGACCGCTTCTTCGAGTTGAACACCACCCGGCCCATCGACTGGGGAACGCTCTGGTACATCGGGCGTTACCTGGACGGCAAGGTCGGCAACGACCCCGCTCAGCTCGGCCCGTTCGAGTGGCTGAACGCCAACATCCCCACGCTCAACACCGTCTCGTACGCGCTGTTCGGGCTGGCCTGCCTCGGTGTCGCCGTGCTGGCGCTGCGCGCGCCGCGCCGACCGCGGCTGGCGCAGCTCGCGTTCCTGGTGGTCGCGGCGTTCCTCATCTTCAGCAAGGTCTGGTCCCAGCAGTTCGTGCTGTGGCTGCTGCCGCTGGTGGTGCTCGCCCGTCCGAAGTGGGGCGCCTTCCTGGCCTGGCAGATCGCCGAGGTCTGCTACTTCGTCGCCTTCTACGGGGAACTGCTCGGGGCGGCGACCAGTCGTCCGGTCTTCCCGGAGGGGGTGTTCGTGCTGGCCTCGACACTCCGGCTGACCACAGTGGTGGTGCTCTGCGTCCTGGTCGTCAAGGAGATCCTGCACCCCGAGCGGGACGCGGTGCGGGCGACCTATCGGGACGACCCGGACGGTGGCGTGCTCGACGGCGCACCAGACGCCCCCTGGCTGGACCGCTGGCGCCTCAAGCCGAATAACGACGAACCCGCACGGGAGCCAGCAACCACGTGATTCCTTAGCTATAACGCGGCCCGGACCACGTCAGGTTTTTCGGGGAGCCCGCCCGGCGCAGGGATCAAGCCTGACCGCCCGGAGCCGGGCGGGCTCCCCGAAAAACCGCCCTAAGCTTCAGAGCCGATACACAACAGCGTCCCCGACGTCCTGCCGGCTGATGCCGAGCGATTCGACCGGTGTGTCGATGGTGATCTCCCACGGCGTGCCGACCACCTGGCCGCGCAGCAGCACCACAGTGCGGACACCGAGCGTGCGCAGGTAGTCGACGCTGGTCTGGTCGGGGAACGACTGGCTCACCCGACGAACGTCGTCGAGCTGGCGCGGGGTGAAGCCGCTACCGCCGTTGACCACGTCGGGGAAACCGCTCGTCGACCAGAGCATCACGTGCTGGTCCAGGCTCTGGTCGCTGGGCAGCACCAGCAGCGGCCCCTGCGCCGACCGCATCGCGGCCGGCTGGGTCGGCACCACCGGGTGCGGCGTGGTGTTCAGGCCCTCGACGGTCACCAGCAGCAACGGCAGCAGGGTGGCCATCCGCAGCCACGGCCCCGGCCACGACGGGATCCGCTGCGCGGTCAACTCGCGGACCCGGTCGGTGAGCGCGGTGACCGCGCCGGCCGCGAGCAGGCCGAGCAACAACGTGGTCCACAACATCAACCGACCGGGGGTACGCAACGCGCTCCAGCCCGGCACGTGCTCGAAGAGCGGCACGTAGGTGACGGTGCCGTCGAAGAAGCGGGTGCCCATTGCGAAGGCCATGGTCACCAGCACACCGGCGAGCAGCAGCAGTCGGTGCCGCAGTCGCCACACCGAGAAGAACAACCCGCCCAGGGCCAGCGCGTACAGCACGAAGCCCGGCAGCAGGGTCATCTCCGGGTGCCACGGCAGCGCGGCGCGAGCGCCCTCGTGCAGACCACCCCAGATCCGCGACTCGGCGGGCGCCGTCACGAAACCCGACGCCGGAGGCGAGAAGATGCTGATGTCGTCGATGGTCCGCTCGGCGTACGGGTGCAGCTCGGTCACCTTGAAGAACGGGTACGCCATCAACAGACCCACGCTGGCGAAGAAGAACCCGCCGAGCACGTCGGCGACGAACAACCGACGACCGAACGGCACCGCCCGGCGGGTGCGCAGCCGCCGCACGTAGAAGAGGACGACCGCGACCAGCACCGCGCCGGCCAGGAAGTACGCGAACGGCAGCCCGATGCCGAAGCCGAGGCTGAGCTGCCAGGCCGCCACCAGCCAACCGCCGTAGACCCACCCGTCATGTCGGCGCTCGGGTCGATAGCCGTGCCGTAGTGACCAGCCGTGCCCGCGCGCCAACATCGCCAGCGCCAGCGGAATCCCGCCGTTGGAGATGACGTGCAGGTGCCCGGCCTGGGCCAGCAGCCATGGCGCGTACGCGTAGCTGACGCCGGCGACGGCTCCGCCGATCCGACCAGCCCCGAGCTGACGGGCGAGCGCGTACGCGCCGAGCGTGGCGAGGGCGTGCGCCAGCACGAACATGATGTTGTAGCGCAGCACCGCGTCCTCGGGGCCGCTGCCGAGCATGCCGGCCGGGGCGTACCCGAGCAGGGTGTCGGAGAACGCGAAGCTCCACAGCTCGGGGAAGAACGTGTTGGACTGCCACAGACGCGCCGGGTCGGCCAGCAGGATGTGCCCGGACCAGGCCATCTGCCACGCCTGCAAGCTCGGGTCCCAGTAGTCCTGGGGCAGCGTGTAGCGGGGGTAGCGCAGGGTCGGCCAGGTCATCAGCACGGCCAGCACCAGCGAGCAGAGGCTCGCCAGGGTCCACTCGTGGATCAGGAAACGGCCGACGGCACGGCCTGCCCGGGTGAAGACGGAGGGCTGCGGCTCCGGCGCGGAGGCGAACGCCTCCCAACGGTCCGCCACGACCGGCGTGGCCGCACCGTCGGTCTTCGCGTCACCGTCGGTCTTGCCCGCTCTCCTGCCCTTACCTGTCCAACGCCACCACCTGGTCGTCGGCGG
Source organism: Micromonospora sp. WMMC250 (assembly GCF_027460215.1). NCBI lineage: Bacteria > Bacillati > Actinomycetota > Actinomycetes > Micromonosporales > Micromonosporaceae > Micromonospora > Micromonospora sp. WMMC250. The sequence goes on from NZ_JAPZBJ010000002.1 coordinate 5,042,742, forward strand.
TCTGGCTTCGGCCGCAGCGCCTTGCGTGGGGCTGTTCTTGCTGTCTTCGGGCGAGGCGCTGGACTCGGCGTCCTCGCTCTCCTTGCCGCCCTTGGCCGGGGTGCCGTCCTTGGCCGGGGTGCCGCCCTTGCCGTCCTCGCTCCCCTTGCCGCCGTTGCTGTCCGCGCCGCCGTTGCTGTCCGCGCTGCCCGTGGCTGGGGTGTTGTTGCCCATCCCGTCCGTGGCCGGGGTGCCGCCCGTGCTGTCCTTGCCGTCTCTACCGCTCTTGCCGCTCTTGTCGTTCTTGCCGGGGACGCCGTTCTTGCCGGGGACGCCGTTCTTGCCGGAGACACCGTCCGTCGCGGGGACGCCGTCCTTGGCCGCGGTGCTGTCCACGACCGGGGCGGCCGCCGCGCTGTCGGTCTCCGCGGGGCTCGCGTCGGAGCGGGTGTCGGAGGAGCGAGCTGGCTGGGCTGGGGCACCCGACGCGGATGCGGGAGCAGGCCGGCTCTCGGCGTCCGAGCCGGCGGGGGTGGGCCGGGCCTTCCCGGTCTCGGGCTGTCCGGTGGTCATGCTGCCGGGCTCGCCGTCCCGAGATGCTGGCGGAGGAAGTCGATGTCGGCCGCCTGACCGTCCACACCGCCCGGTGTCTCGACGACCACCGGAGCCCCGGCCGCCCGGATCACCGCGACGACCAGCTCCGGATCGATCGTGCCGCCGTCGAGGTTGTCGTGCCGGTCCTGGCCGGAGTTGAACCCGCCCTTGGAGTTGTTGGCGTGCACCAGGTCGATCCGCCCGGTGATCGCCTTGACCCGGTCGACGAGGCCGAGCAGCTCCTCGCCTCCCGCGTAGGCGTGGCAGGTGTCCAGGCAGAAACCGACCTCGTAGTCGCCCACGGCGTCCCAGAGCCGGGCGAGCGCGTCCAGTCGCCGGGCGCACGCGTTGTCGCCGCCGGCGGTGTTCTCGATCAGGACCGGCACGCCGAAGCCACCGGAGTCGGCGGCGTACGCGAATGTCTTGCGCCAGTTGTCGAAGCCGACGGCCAGGTCGTCCCCGGCGTTGACGTGCCCCCCGTGGACGATCAGGCCCTTGGCCCCGATCGAGCTGGCCGCGTTGGCGTGCCCGAGCAGCAGCTTTCGGCTGGGGATCCGGATGCGGTTGTTGAGGGTGGCGACGTTGATGACGTACGGCGCGTGCACGTACAGGTCGACCTCGGCCGTGCGTAGCCGCTCGGCGTCCTCCCGGGGCTTGGGCGCCTTCCATCCCTGTGGATCGGCGAGGAAGAACTGCACGGTGTCGGCGGACCGGGCGGCCGCCTCCGCCAGCGGGTCGGTCGAATCGACGTGGGCTCCGATACGCATGCGAGCGAGCCTACGTCGCGACCCTGACCGGCCGGGTGACGGCCGGGCGGTGTCGCGGGGCGGTTGCGTCACCGGCCGGACCGACGATCGTTGATGCGTGTGAACCGGCGACCAGTGCCTGGTGCCTCCGGCGGCGTGGATGCGCCGTGGCAGGCGACCGGAGGGTCGACGGCCGACAGCGAGGTCACCTCCGCCGTGCGGCCCGGCGCGGCGGAGGGGACCCCCGCATCTCAGACGCCTACCGATGAAAATCTCGGCAATTTGTGCTTTTTCCCCCGACAAGGTACGAGTGCTGTTGTATCGTCAGGTAACAACACGATAAAGCTCCGCGGGGCGTCTTCGGTCCAACCTCATCGGTGTGGTCGTTCCTCCCCAGGTCCCACCCAAGGAATGCGGACCAGACGCCTCGCGGCCTCGTAGACGGGGGTCCATCAACGGCCGGCAGACGGTCGTAGGGTGGGCCCCCGTCCGCATGTCCGCGTGCTGACCCCACCGCCCCGGGCATGATCGTTGAGACCGGGTATCCTGGTCAGGTTGTCCGCGTCCGGCCGGGGTCCCTCGGCGCGTGCGGGCAGCGACACAAGACCTCCTGCCACGGAAGGACCGTGGCCGCTTAGCCCACAGGAGGTGAGCACGTCTTGCGTCATTACGAGATCATGGTGATCCTCGACCCCAGCCTCGAGGAACGCACCGTCGCCCCGTCGCTCGACACGTACCTGAACGTGATTCGGACCGCGGGTGGCTCGGTTGAGAAGACCGACGTGTGGGGCCGCCGGCGCCTCGCGTACGAGATCAACAAAAAGGCAGAGGGCATCTACGCCGTCGTCGACCTGCAGGCCACGCCTGCTGCGGTGGCCGAGCTGGACCGCCAGCTGCGACTCAACGAGTCCGTGCTGCGCACCAAGGTCCTCCGACCGGAAATGCGCTAAGCCTTCAACCCCCCGGTTCGTCCGGATCAGCCTCCGCGACTCTGTCAGAGGGCTCTGGCAGCCTGTACGACGAGACGCTGAGTGCGCGAGGAGATGGTCATGGCAGGAGACACCACCATCACGGTCATCGGCAATCTGACCGATGACCCCGAGTTGCGGTTCACCCCCTCCGGGGCTGCGGTCGCCAAGTTCCGAGTCGCTTCGACGCCCCGTTTCATGGACAAGGCGTCGAACGAATGGAAGGACGGCGAGCCGCTGTTCCTCGCGTGCACCGTCTGGCGTCAGGCCGCCGAGCACGTCGCCGAGTCGCTGCAGCGTGGCGCCCGGGTGATCGTGTCGGGCCGGCTGCGTCAGCGGTCGTACGAGACCCGCGAGGGTGAGAAGCGCACCGTCATCGAGCTCGAGGTCGACGAGATCGGCCCGTCGCTGCGCTACGCCACGGCAAAGGTGCAGAAGATGTCCCGCTCCGGCGGCGGTGGCGGCGGCTTCGGTGGCGGTGGTGGTGGCAACCAGGGTGGCGGCGGAGGCAACTTCGACGACCCCTGGGCTTCGGCCGCTCCCTCTCCCGCGCGTGCCGGTTCGGGCGCCAATTTTGACGAGGAGCCACCGTTCTAATGGCGCCGAGCGCCCGCGATCGCAAACCAGGAGCACGTGCAATGGCCAAGGCTGCGGCACTTCGCAAGCCGAAGAAGAAGGTGAACCCGCTCGACAAGGACGGGATCACCTATATCGATTACAAGGACACCGCGCTGCTGCGCAAGTTCATCTCCGACCGCGGCAAGATCCGCGCTCGCCGGGTGACCGGCGTGACCTCGCAGCAGCAGCGGCAGATCGCCCGCGCGGTCAAGAACGCCCGTGAGATGGCGCTCCTGCCGTACACGGCCACCACCCGCTGAGAGGAGGCACCGATATGAAGATCATCCTGACTCAGGAAGTGTCCGGCCTCGGTGCCCCGGGCGACATCGTCGAGGTCAAGAACGGCTACGGCCGTAACTACCTGCTGCCGCAGGGCTTCGCGATCGCCTGGACCAAGGGCGCGGAAAAGCAGGTCACGGTCATCAAGCGGGCCCGTTCGGCCCGCGAGATCCGCGACCTCGACCACGCCAACGAGGTCAAGGCTCAGCTCGAGGGTCTCAAGGTCAACCTGAAGGTCCGCGCCGGCGACGGCGGACGGCTCTTCGGCTCGGTCACTCCGGCCGAGATCGTGGACGCCGTCAAGGCGGCCAGCGGCCCGGTCCTCGACCGTCGCCGGCTGGAGGTGCCCGGTCACATCAAGTCGACCGGCAGCTACCCGGTGAAGATCAAGCTGCACCCTGAGGTGACCGCGTCGTTCAACCTGAACGTCGTTCAGGGCTGACGTCCGCAACACCACAACGAGGGCCCGCACCGAGCAATCGGTGCGGGCCCTCGTGCGTACGTCGTCAGTCGACCCCTTCAGGGCCTGGCAGGCGGGCACAGCCGAGCCGGGCAACCCCAGACCGCAGGGCCGGTCACCCGATCGGCTGGCCGGTCACCGCGCTGATCAGCACCGTGGACAGGCCGCCGCCCACCACGGCGGCGGCGACGGCGATGGTCGCCGAGCGCCACGTCGTGCCCACCCGACGCAGCAGAGCCGCCACGACCAGACTGCTCACCAACGCGAGACCGAAACGTGGCGAGCCGGCGAGAAGCGACTCCAACGCGCGTGACCGGGCCGAGTCACAGCCACCCCCGCTGATGTCGGTCACACAACCGGCCGGCGCCTGACCGTCCAACGTCAACAGCCAGACGAAGATCAGCATCGCAGGCACCAGATAACAGGCGGCCGTGTACAGCAACGGCCGGACCGAACCACCCGGATCGGGGTCGAGCAGATCGTCCTCAAGACGCCGAGAGAACGCACCGGTGGCCGCCGACTCGACCCGCCGCCGCACCGACGCCGCCCCGACCGCAGGTCGGTCCGCCCGACGGCGTGACGCCTGAGCGGTCGGCGCGGGCGCGCTACGTGGGCGCGGAGCTGTGTAGCCCACCACCGGTGACCTGGGCGCCGACGTCGTCGGATCCATCCACCGGGGGTCGTCATCGGCCAGCCGGGTGCCGGGCCAGAACCCCTCGTCCCGTGCCGGCCAACCCTCCGCGGCCACCGGGCGGTCGGACCGCGGCACCAGCGTACGGTCCCACTGGTCGTCCTCGATGGCGGACCGCTCCCACTGGCCGGTGCGGTCGGACCGCTCCCAACCACCGACGCTCTCCACCGCCGACCACTGCTCACTCAGGTCCGTGCCGGCCGCCGACGGCCACGCGTGCACGCCCGAGGCATCCCACGGATCCACAGCCGGCGGATAGGACGGCTCGGGCTCAACCACCCGGTCGGACCCCCGCACCCACGGGTCAGCCGGCGGACGCGACCAGGACTCCTCGGCCGCACGACGGCTGCGCCGTGTGGGTCGCCGCACCTCCGGCTCGGGCGCGGGCTCGCTCGGGGTGGACTCCAGATCGCCACCCGACCAGACCACCTGCGGGCGGCCTGTGGACGCACGACGAGGACGGCGTTCCTGGACCGTGCCGGAGACCGGCTCGTCCTCCCCGCTGTCGGCGCGACGACGGCCCGCGTACCCCTGCTCCTGCGGACGGTCGAGGGTCCACTCCCGGGTGTGGTCGGAGTCGGGTGCGGCGCCGATCGCTGCCTGCTCGCGCCACCCTGTCTCGCCGGCCCGCCGCCGGCCGGTCGCCGACTCGGCCGACCGCCGGCCGCCACCGGACGTGGGTGTCTCGCGTTCGTCCTCGTCCGGGGCCGCGTGGCGTCCACCGCCGTCGGCGTGCCGGACACCCGACTCCAGGGCCCACCGAGGCAGGTAGGCGTCGACGGGTTCGTCCTGGCCGCGGTCCAACGCACGTCGTCGGCTGGAGGTGCGGTAGCGCCCCTCCTCGTCGTACGGATCAACCGGAAGGGACGCCGCGCGCTCACTCCACGAGGCGGTCGGCGGGCGCTCGCGCGGGCTGCCATCCCCGCGCCCCCAGTCCCGGTAACTCACGGCCGGAGTGTGACCCTTCTGAACCCAAAGCGGAATCCGCTGTCCAGGTGTAGCCGTTCGCTGGAGATAGTACGGGACGATCGTGTCACAGAGCCGACCGAAATATCTTCCTCCACAGGCTGGGGAGCGTGTTTTCCGAGCTCAAGCGGCTCTGAGGAAGAATTCCCCAACAGTTATCCACAGGCTGTGCACACTCCACGCACATGCTGTCCACCGACATCCACAGGTTGTCCCGAGGCTCGTCCACCGGCGTTGTTGAGTCTCTGACCTCGGGGTCCGTATGGTTGGCCCTCGACCGCCGGCCTGATGGCCCCCGATCGGCCGGCCTGGTCGGACGGAAGCGTCGTACCCCAGCGGTAGAGCTGGGACCGGGTTCGGCGCAGTGGAGGGGGGACCCGTGTCGGTCACTGACGACATGCGGGCAGATTCACGCTCCGGCGGAGGCCAACCACCGGCGCAGCGGGACGGCCAGTTCGACAAGACCCCGCCGCAGGACGTGGCAGCCGAGCAGTGCGTCCTCGGCGGCATGCTGCTCTCCAAGGACGCCATCGCCGACGTCGTCGAGATCCTCAAGACCAACGACTTCTACCGGCCGGTGCACGCCACCATCTTCGACACCATCCTGGACATCTACGGGCGTGGTGAGCCGGCCGACCCGATCACCGTGGCCGCCGCCTTGACCGACTCCGGTGACCTGGCCCGGATCGGCGGCGCACCGTACCTGCACACCCTCATCGCCAGCGTGCCCACCGCCGCGAACGCGGCCTACTACGCGCGGATCGTCAGCGAACGGGCGGTGCTGCGCCGGCTGGTCGAGGCCGGCACCAAGATCGTGCAGCTGGGCTACGGCACCGCGAGCGGCGGCAGCCGCGACGTGGACGACATCGTGGACCTTGCCCAGCAGGCCGTCTACGACGTCACCGAGCGCCGGGTCAGCGAGGACTTCGCGATCCTGGCCGACATGTTGCAGCCGACGCTGGACGAGATCGAGGCGGTGGGCGCGCAGGGCGGTGTGATGACCGGCGTGCCGACCGGCTTCAGCGATCTGGACCGGCTGCTCAACGGCCTGCACGCCGGTCAGCTCGTTATCGTCGCGGGTAGGCCTGGTCTGGGCAAGGCGCTCGCACTCGACACCCCACTGCCGACTCCGGACGGCTGGACCACGATGGGCGAGATCCGGGTAGGTGATCAACTGATGGCGGCGGACGGCAGTCCCACCACCGTTACGCACGCCTTCGACGTGATGCATGGCCGGCCCTGCTACGAAGTCGAGTTCTCCGACGGCACGGTCATCGTGGCGGACGCGGAGCACCTGTGGAAGACGACCACCCGAGCGAGCAGACGGCCGGGGCCGGTGCGGCAAAGCCCGCGCTGGTCCGAGTCGTCGATGGCCAACGTACGCGCGGCGCACACGAGTCTCGGCGCCAAGGGCAACCAGCCCGTCACACTCTTTGACACGATCGCGCAGGTCGGCCCGGAGTTCCGGCATGTCCTGCACACCGTCGCCCGCGAAGTCGGGTCGATCGGCCGGATCAGCCGCCCCGTCGTCCGCGACGGCAGGACGCGGAACTGGACGGCGCCCGGCTATCCGGCCCGACCTCTTCTGAGCGCACTTCTTGAGCGGACCGCACCGAAGAGCAACTCCGACAGCAAGGCCGACTACGGCGGTGTCGTCACCACTGCCGAGATCGCGGCCACACTCCGCACTGACACCGCCGATCGGCGGCTCAACCACGCCGTAGGGAACACCGCCCCCCTTCAGCTACCGGACCGGGAGCTGTTGGTTCCGCCGTACACATTGGGAGTCTGGCTCGGTGACGGGCACACCCACGCCAGCCGCTTCACCACTGCGGATCCGGAGATGGTCACGTACATCGAGGCGGACGGCTTCTCGGTGAGGCCCAGTGGACCGATGGTCTACACCATCCTCCTGGAGGCAGAGCCTGTTGCTCCGGGGGTTGGTGTCTGCGTGGACTGTGGCGTTTCCACCCGTGCGTTGCGTGAGAACTCAGCAACTCGGAAGTGTGCCGACTGCCACAACAAGAACCGTTCCTTCGTCGGGCTGCTGCGTACGATCGGGGTGGCAGGCGACAAGCACATCCCAAGCGCCTACCTGCGCGCCTCCGAGTCCCAGCGCCGCGCGTTGCTGGCGGGCCTGATGGACACCGACGGCACTGTCGCCCCTTCAGGCAACCTGCAATACACGTCGACCTCCAAGCGGCTGGCAGACGACGTGCGTGAGCTCGTGATCAGCCTCGGGTACCGCTGCACTGTCAACCGGAAGTCCGTACGCGGCCGCACCCCGGAATCGTCGATCGCCTACACGTTGAACTTCTCCACTCCGGGCCCTGTCTTTCGGCTGAAGCGGAAGCAGGATGCACACGCGGAACGGCGTCGAACCGTCTCCGACGTTCGGACGACCTCCCGGTTCATCGTCGACGTCCGGCCGGTCCCCAGCGTGCCGGTGCGCTGCGTGACTGTCGACAACGAGGAGCACCTGTACCTGGCCAGCCGGGCCATGATCCCGACGCACAACAGCACAGCAAGCATGGACTTCGCTCGAAACGCTGCAATTCGGGCGAACCAGGCGGCCGCCATCTTCTCGCTGGAAATGAGCAAGGTCGAGATCGTCATGCGACTTCTCTCGGCCGAGGCGCGGGTGCCGCTGCACGTGCTGCGTAGCGGGCAGCTCTCCGACGACGACTGGACGAAGCTGGCGCGCTGCATGGGTGAGATCAGCGAAGCGCCGCTCTTCGTCGACGACACGCCGAGCATGAACCTCATGGAGATCCGGGCCAAGGCTCGGCGGCTCAAGCAGCGGCACGATCTCAAGATGATCGTGGTCGACTATCTCCAGCTGATGACCTCGCCGAAGCGCACCGAAAGTCGTCAGCAGGAGGTCGCGGACCTCTCCCGTGGCCTCAAGCTGCTGGCCAAGGAGGTCGAGTGCCCGGTCATCGCGGTCAGCCAGCTGAACCGTGGCCCCGAGCAGCGCACCGACAAGCGACCCCAGCTGTCCGACCTGCGCGAATCGGGCTCGATTGAGCAGGATGCCGACGTCGTCATCCTGCTGCACCGCGACGACTACTACGACAAGGAGTCGCCGCGCGCGGGCGAAGCGGATTTCATTGTTGCCAAGCATCGAAATGGCCCTACCGACACCGTGACCGTAGCCGCCCAGCTGCACCTGTCGCGTTTCGTGGACATGGCCATCGGCTAGCTCAGCCGAGCAGTGGAAACCAGCCCGCCGACTCGCCCAACTCCAGTCGGTCGCGGTCGGTGAGCGGCACGCGCCCGGTCGCCTTCAGCAGGTAGTCGTGGTCGCTCCAGGCGACCGGACGGACCGCGTCGTCGCTGAGCAGGCCGTCCATGGTGGCCACCGCGACACCTGTCGCCAGTGGACCCGAAGGCGGCGCGTCGGGTAGGTCAACGATCAGGTCCAGGTGATGGACGACAGCCTCGGTCGTCAGGGTGGCGAGGAAATCCGCTACGCGCAGCACGTGTCCCTGCGTGGTCACGTACCCCTGCGGGTTGGTTGACGCGGCGGCGCGGACCGCTGCGGGGGCGGTCTCGCGCCAGAGCCGGACGATTCCGGTCGGGCGGTCGAACGCGGCCGCCGAGCGGCGGACCCACCAGGCGTGCGCGGCGGCCTCGTCGTCACCACCGGGGAAGTCACGCCAGTAGCTGACGTCGTCGACGTCGGCGGGGCCGTCCACAGGGCTGGCCAGCGCGACAAGCGCGCGCTGGGCGTCGCCGAGCACGTGGAGGAGCAGGTCCGCGACGAGCCAGCCGCGACAGCGGGTGGTTCGTTGCAGGCTGCCGTCATCCAGGCCGTCGACCACCGCGGTGATCCCGGCGTACGCCTGGGCCAACGCCTCGTCAGCTCGGACCGCGGTCATGCGACCAGCCTGGCACGGGTGAGTTCCACCCACCACCCACCGGCGTTGTGCCCGGGTCGACGTGGGTCGACCCGGGCGCGAGGTTGGCTGGGCTCAGCCGAACATCTCGTCGAGGAAGCCCTTGCGCTTCTTCTGCCGGTAGTGGCCGTGGTAGCCGTGGTGCTGCTGCTGGTGGCCGTACGCCGGCGCCGGCGGGTAGCCGTGTGCGGGCGGCGGCGGTGGCGGAACGGCACCGTAGCCAGGCTGGTGGGGTGCCGGGGGCGGCGGGGGCGGTGGGTAACCGGCCGGCTGATGGGCGGGCTGCGACGGCGCGCCGCCGCTCTGCTGGCGGCTCCAGTTGGCCTCCGCCTCGAAGAGCTTCTCCAGCTCACCGCGGTCCAGGAAGATGCCTCGGCACTCCCCGCACTGGTCGATGACGACTCCGCTGCGCTCGTACTGGCGCATTTCTCCGCGACACTTGGGACAGGTGAGACTACTCATCGCACGACGGTACCTGGTGGACCTATGCAGTTGCTGTGAGCGCCTCGGTGACTTCTTCATCGGAAACTTCGTGGAAGTCGTCGTAGTAGACACTCACCGCGCCGAAGTCCGGCGGACGTTGCGCGCAGATGACCTGGTCCGCCTCGGCGGCGAGGAGTTCGTAGGCCTCCTGCGCGCCGACCGGGACCGTGACCACGACCCGGTTCGCTCCGAGTTGGCGTGCGACCTCCACGGCGGCCCGGGCGGTCGCGCCGGTGGCGAGACCGTCGTCGACGATCACCGCCGTCCGCCCGGTGAGGTCCAGTGGTGCGCGACCGCCCCGGTAGAGCCGTTCCCGGCGCTCCAGTTCGGCCTGCTCCCGTCGGCTGACCTCGGCGATGTCGTCGCTGCTGAGTCGGCTGGCCACCGCGTCGTTGAGGACCTGGACGCCGCCCGGCCCGAGCGCGCCGAAGGCGACCTCCCGGGCCCACGGCATGCCGAGCTTACGGACGACCAGCACGTCCAGCGGCGCGCCGAGGCGTTCGGCGACGACCCGGGCGACAGGTACGCCCCCACGGACGAGGCCGAGGACGACGACGTCGGGTTCGCCGACGAGTGCGGTGAGCCGGTCGGAGAGCACCCGGCCGGCGTCGGCCCGGTCGCGGTAGGTCGTCATGCCTTCAGGTCTACGCCCTGACGCGGTCCCGCGCCGGGCAGTTACGCGGAAGTGGCCCGACCGGACAGGTGGCCGGGAACCGCGGTCGGCGGCGTGTCGGTGGGGCGGTGCAGGGCAGGTGCCCAGGTGAGCAGGGCGAGCGGGTACAGCAGGTAGCCGAAGCGGGTCGAGGGCATCAGGGCGATGGCGGCGAGTAGCCCGTACCCGCAGATGACGGCGGTGGCGACGGCGGTGCGGGGCGGGCGGCGGGCGAGTCGGACGGCGATGGCGACGCCCGCCGCGACCAGCAGCGCGGCGGCGATCAGGCGGCCGGCGGGCAGGCCGGTGGCGATCAGGTAGCCGGGGAACGGGGACTGTGCGGGGCTGGTGACCAGGCCGTGGCCGAGGGGGAAGCGCAGCACGTTCTCGGTCAGCGCGTCGCGGTCGACGAGCATCGCGGGCAGGAGCGCGGCGAGCGGCAGGCCGATCGCGCCGGCGGCGACCCGCGCGCCGGCGCGGCGGGTCAGACCCCAGACGATCAGGACCAGGGCGACCGGCCAGGCGAACAGCTTCAGCGCGCCGGCCAGCCCGACCGCGAGGCCGGCCCGGCCGGGTCGGTCGACGGCGGCGAGCGCGAGGGCCAGCAGGCAGAGCGCGAGTACGGGTAGGTCGTCGCCGCCGGTGGCGAGGGTGAGGGCGCAGATCGGCAGTACGGTGGCGGCTTGCACACCGCGCAGCAGCGCGGCGCTCCGGAGGTGAGCGGCGCCGGCCTCGTCAGTGTCGGCAGGTGTTCTGCGCAGGGCGCGCACGGCCAGGGCGAGCGCCAGCGCGGTGCCCACCGCGAACCAGACTCGGGAGTCGGTCCACCAGGTGTCGACGAGCGCTCGGGGTAGGCCGAACATCGCCATGCCGGGCTGGTACGGGGTGTAGCCCATCAGTTGGTCACCGGGTGGGAGGGCGGCGATCGCGTCCGGCCCGAGATACGGGGTGCCGTGTTCCAGGAGGCGGGCACCGGCGTGCTCCACGACCAGCACCTCCTCCTGCGCCCGGTCGGTGCGCCCGCCGGCCCGTTCGATGCTCTGCCAGAACAGAGGCAGCAGTGCGGTGCCCGCCCAGGCAAGACCGGTGACCGCCCAGCGGGCTGGCGGCCCGACCAGCGGTGAGGTCGGGTTGCGTCGGCGCAGCAGCAGTTGGGCGGTCACCGCAAGCGTCGCGACCAGATAGCCGGCTGCGGCGATCGCGCCCCAGGCCCGGTGCGGCAGCAGGGTCGACGTGACCGCGGTGATCGCGGCGAAGACGGCCGACGCGGCGTAGAGACCGAGGTCGAGGGCGAGTCCGCCAGCGGCGGCGTCGAGCGTCCGCCAGTGCCAGCGACGGCGGCGGCGGGCGGTCGGGTCGTCGGCGATCACGGCGCAAGTCTGGCAGACCGGTCCGCTTCGGCACCGGGCCGAGGCCGGTCAGGCGGGCAGGTGCGGGAGGCGTTCGGTGCGGGAACGGCCGCTCTGGCGACGGTTCTGGCTCAGCCTGATCACCGCGCCGGCGTCGTGCAGGGGTGCGGCCAGGGCGCCGGGTCGGCCGCCCGAGCCCCGCTGCATCGCCGCGAGCAGAGTGCCGGCGGGCATCGGCCGGGCGAAGAGGTGCCCCTGGCCGGCGACGCAGCCCAACTCCCACAGGGCCCGCCGCTGCGGCTCGCTCTCCACCCCCTCGGCCACCACGTCCAGGTCGAGGCTGCGGCCCAAATCAAGGGTGGAGCGGATGACAGCGGCGGCCTCCGCCGAGCTGTCCATCGTCGTCACGAAACTCCGGTCGATCTTCAGCTCGTGCACCGGGATTCGGGAGAGCAGGGAGAGGGACGAGTAGCCGGTGCCGAAGTCGTCCAACGCCAGTCGGACACCCTCGTCGCGGAGCCGGCCGAGCACCCTGTCGACCACGTCGAGTTGGCTGAGCGTCAGTGTCTCGGTCAACTCCAGCACCAGCCGGTCCGGTGGTAGGTCGTGAGCGCGCAGGCGGGCCAGCACCGAACCCGGGAACCGCGCGTCCAGGAGGCTGCGCGGCGACACGTTCACCGCTACCGGTACGTCGAAGCCGGCGTCCCGCCAACTGGCCGCGGCGATCAGCGCCTGGTCGAGGATCGCTTCGGCGAAGGCCGGCAGCAGGCCGGAACGCTCCACGGCCTCCAGGAACCGCAGCGGGTCGATCATGCCGTGGGTGGGGTGGTGCCAGCGTGCCAGCGCCTCGGCGCTGGTCACCTCGCCGGTGCCCAGGTCGACGATCGGTTGGAAGTTGACGACGAACTCGTGGTCGGCGACCGCACGTGGTAGGTCGCCACCGAGGGTGAGGCGGCCCAGGTCGGCGGTGTCCCGCGTGGCGGCGTACGTGGCGGTCCTCTGACCGGCCCGTTTGGCCTGGTACATCGCCACGTCGGCGCGGCGCAGCAGCTCGGCCATGCCACCGCTGGACGGGGCGACGGAGATTCCGCCGCTGGCCTCCACGCTGATCCGCATGCCGTCCAGCTCGAAGGGCTCGTGCAGGGCGGCGAGCAGCGTCTCGGCCCGGTGCGCGGCCACCGCCGGGGCCGGAAGCCCTCGCAGGAGTACGGCGAACTCGTCGCCGCCGAGGCGGGCCACCAGGTCACTCGGCTGGGCCGCGCTCCGCAACCGGCCGGCGACCTGCACCAGCACCTGGTCGCCGGCGGCGTGCCCGAGTGTGTCGTTGACCTCCTTGAAGTGGTTGAGGTCGATCAGCACCAGCGCGGTCACCCCGTCGGCGTGCCGGGCGCTCAGCTGCTCGGTGCCCTCGTCGAGGAGTTGTCGACGGTTGGCCAGGTCGGTCAGCGCGTCGTGCGCCGCCGCGTACGCGTGTTCGTCGGCCACCCGGGCGAGTTCGGCGTACGCCTGGGCGTTGCGCACGGCCGTGCAGAGCGCGGAGGCGAAGGTGCGCAGGGTGTACTGCTCCCGCTCGGAGAGTTGCACCGGGCCGTGGAAGCGCAGTCGGAGGACGCCGATGTCGATGGTCCGGTCGTGTCCCTCCAGCGGGGTGGGGACGATCGTGCCGTCGACGTTGGTGGGGGTGCCGGTCGGGCCGTCGAAGGTGATGCCGCCGGTGCCGCCGCGTACGGTGCGACCACCGTCGCGCAGCTCGATCTCGACCTCGTCGGCGGAGAACAGCTCGGCGGCCTGGGTGACGGCGGTGGTGAGGACGGTGTCCAGGTCGACCACGTTGAGCGCGTCGGTGGTGCGGGCGAGCCGCTGCCACGCCTGCTGTTCGGTGCGGCCCCGGATGCGCGCGGCGTAGGCCAGGTGCAGGCTCAGGACCAGGGGCGGAACCGCGAGCATGAGGCGCGGGTCCAGTTGGAGGGTGAGCAGGGTCAGGGCGGCCACCACGAACCGGACGGCGTAGCCGGCCAGACGAAGGTCGAGGTTGCTTCGGAACTGGGACGCGATCCTGGTGCCGGAGGCGAGCGCGATCACCGGGATCGCCAGCAACTCGTCGAGGAAGGCAGCGAGAAGATACGCCACCGCCAGGATCCCGACCAGTTTCGGGGCCTGCATGGCGGGCCAGGTCCAGTCGAGCAGCGCGAAGGTGATGCCGACGCCGGCCGCGACGAGGATGTTCTTGCCGACGCCGAAAGCCAGCTTGATGGCGGGCAGACGGGCTGAGGCGATGGTGATGCCGATGCAGGTGCAGAGCACCACCCAGGGAACTGGAGCGACGGCAGCCGCGATGACGATCGCCGCCTCGCTCCAACTGATCAGGTGCACCGTGGACCGGACACGCACTCGTGCCTTGACGAACGCACCCAGGGCGATCATGGCGGTCAGCGTCACGAGGGTCGCTCCGTCGGGTGTCGGAGCTTCGGCTGCGGGGAAGGTCAGCCTCAGAGAGGCGAGCGCGACGATCGTGGCGGCAACGACGAGGAGACCGACGAGCAGCCGTAGCCGTCGATCGGTCCCGTCATCGCGTCGTTGTGAAGAGGCCACGCAACTCCTGGATTACCTCGCCTGTCGTGCTCGCAACCATATCGCCGGGTGATGCAGAAGTCCTGCACCGATGTCAGCCCCACTCGTTTCCGCGCATTTCACCCACCCTCTCCTTCGTACGTCGCCGAGCTCTGTTGGAGTCGACTCTCTACGAATGGAGCTTAAATGGGGTTGGCCCTAGTTAGGGATGATAAATGTCGTTATCCTCAACATTAGTCAATCCTGTCCGCATAAGTAACATACGGTTTGCGTTCCAGTGCGGAGAGCGCTCAGATGCTCGCCTCCCGCAGCCGGCCCGTCGCGGAATGTCGCGAGCATGTCGACCCATTAGACCGCGCACTCAGTGTGAGCCTTGAGGTGCCGCAACTCATCCGCCGATTCGGTCAACCGCGTACCGGCTCGGGCCGGGCATCCCCTTCACTGCGGCTCAGCTGCCCCCAGTTGGACTTTGCCCATCGTGGCACCTCCGGCGCATCTTCGAGACTGGGGGTGGAGGGGGTGGAGAATCGAATGCTCGGAGTCTTTCGCCCACCTCTCCCCAGCAAGTGGCAGCGACTGGGAACGCCGAGGCGGTGGGTGGTTCTTGCAGTGTTCGCATTGCATCTCGCCAGGCCGTCGCCGCCGATGCCGGGGTGTTCGCACCGGCCGTCCCGTGGAGGTCGGCCGGTGCCCGTAAGCTTCGTTGCGTGATCGGCTGAATACCCCGCTGAGCCAGGGGGACGGGTGGAGATTCAACTTCTGGGCGGTCTCTCGGTGCAACTGCCCGCTCGCAAGCTGCACCTCGGCACGCCTAAACAGCAGGCTGTCTTCGCGATGCTCGCCGTACAACCTGGTCAACTGGTGACATTGAACGACCTGGTCGACGAGTTGTGGCCGGACGGTCCACCACGCTCCGCGGTCGCCAATGTGCGGACGTACGCCGCCAATCTGCGTCGGACCTTCGAGACTTTCGACTCCGGTCACGGCGTCATCGTCAGGCAACAAACCGGCTACCGGCTCACGCTTGGACCGGAGTCCGTTGATGTATTCCGCTTCGAGATGGAGCGCAGTGCGGGCCGGGAAGCCCTAATGGCCGGCCACGTGGACCGCGCCGGAGAACTGTTGCGTTCCGCCGTGGCTCGCTGGCGCGGAGCAATGCTCGCCGGCCTGCCGCTCGGCCCAGTTCTCGGCGCACGGGTCACGGCGGCCGAGGAGGAACGCCTGCTGGCCGTGGAACTGCTTGCCGACGTCCATCTGAGGTCGGGGCGGGACGACCTGGCCATTCCGTTGATGCGGGAGGTCATCGCGCGGCATCCCCTCCGGGAGCCGGCGTACGCCCTGCTGATACGCGCGCTGCACGAGCGTGGGGATCACGCAGGCGCACTGGTCGTCTACGACGAGGCCCGGACGAGGTTGAGTGCCGAACTCGGAGTCGCCCCGGGTCTCGACCTCCAGGCTCTCCAACGCACGGTCGTCACGACGTCTCCGGGCCGACGCCCGGAGAGCGACGAGGCAAGCATCTCTGCTGGTCGAGATGTGTTCACCGCTCCGGGTGCACCTCCCGCCGCCGACGTCCCGACCCTCGCGAAACCACGTCGTTCCGAACTGTCGGACCACCTGCCCCGAGCGGTGACCGACTTCGTCGGGCGGGAGGAGGTGGTGTCGCGGCTGCTGGCTGAGACCCGGCGGGTCGAGAGGCGGGTGCCTGCCGTGCACATCATCGACGGGATGGCGGGCAGCGGCAAGACGACCCTCGCTGTGCACCTGGCCCGCCGTCTGTCCGAGCGGTACCCCGACGCCGCGCTGTTCCTCGACCTGGGCGGGCACGGCGAGAAGCACCGGGTGGAGCCGGCGGCTGCCCTCGTCACCCTGCTCCGACAGCTCGGCGTTCCAGCCCACCGGGTTCCCGTCGAGATCGACGACCGGAAGGAACTGTGGCGTCGAGAGTTGGGCCACCGGAGATCCGTGCTCGTCCTCGACAACGTCGCGAGCAGCGAACAGATCCTCCCCCTCCTGCCGACCGAGCCGAGCACCGTGGTGCTGGTGACGTCCCGACGACGACTCACCCATCCGGACGTAGGCCTGTCGCAGACACTGCCCGTTCTGACGAGCGAGGAGAGTGTGGACCTCCTCGCACTCAGCGTGGGTCGGGGCCGAGTCGAAGCCGAGCAGGAGGCGGCTGTCGAGGTGGTTCGCCGTTGCGGTCACCTCCCACTGGCGATCCGACTGGCTGGAGCCCGCCTGGCTCACCGACGCGGGTGGCGGTTGGCGGAGTTCGCCGAACAGATGGCCGAAGCCACAGTCGTGCTACGACATCTTGCCGACGAGGAGAGCACCGTCACCGGGGTCTTCGCCACTTCCTACGAGCCGCTGCCCGAGTCGACCAAGAGGGTCTTCCGGTTCCTGGGCCTGTATCCCGGGAGCCGCTTCGGCCCGCCAGCCATCGCCGCGCTGACCGGTCTGACCGTGGCCGAAGCTCGCGCGGCGCTCGACGACCTCGTCGACCGGAACCTGGTGGAGGACCTGGACTCGACGCGGTATCGACTGCACGATCTCATGCGTCAATACTCGATCGACCTGTGCGCGAGTACTGACGCGGCGGGCGATCGGCGGACCGGGCTGGCCCACCTGTTCGACTTCGTCGTGGAGATGGCATTGAGGGTGGCAAGGACGTTGGAGCCCGACGACGACATCGGGCTCCGCGTCACGGGTACGCCGTACGCGCGGCCCGAACTGGTCGAGGAGATGGGGGCACCCACCATCGACTGGCTGGAGACTGAGCGCACCGACCTGGTGACGATGGTGTCGTCAGCGCTCGACGGGGGCTTTCACCAGCACTCCTGGCGCCTGGCCCGCGCGCTCTGGAGATTCTGCTACATCCGCGGATACTTCGAGGACATCATCGTGACCCACCGTCACGCTCTGGCCGCGGCGGAGGCGTCCGGGGATGTCGGTGCGATGGCGTTGATGAACAACTACCTTGCCTCCGCCTACGTCCGGACCGGCGACAACCGGGAGGCGCTCGACCACCTGAACCGGGCGGTGACAATCGCCAGAGAATCGCGGGACGTGCTGAGCACCGCCAGGTACAACGCCAATCTCGCGGCTGTCTACTGGTGGAGCGGCAACCTGACCGAAGCGGTGGCAGTGGGCTTCGAGTGCCTGCGCGACTACAAGGGGTACGGCAACGTGCGGGTGCCGATGGTGCTGCCGAATCTCGGCATAGCGCTCACCTCGCTGGGGCGTTACGAGGAAGCTCTGCGTATCCACCGGCTGCACCTGGCATGGGCTCGGACGCACTCCTACGACTTTCACATCCTCAACGCGTTCAGCCACATCGGCGCGGTGCGTGTCCGGATGGGTGACTTCCCGCAGGCGATCCGGATCCTGCTGGCCTCGCTGGCTCTGCGGGAGCGCACCGGCCACCGGTACGCCGAGGCCGAGGCGCGCAATGATCTCGGAATCGCCTACCGGGGTCTGGGCCGTCTGGTGGAGGCTCAGCAGGAACACGAGACGGCCCGGAAGTTGTCGATCGGTTCCGGGGAGCGACACGTCGAGGCGGCTGCGCTGAACGAACTGGGACGCACTCTGCTGGCGCAGGGGCGGGGCGTCGAGGCGGCCGAGATGCACGAGGAGGCGTTGCGGTTGGCGACCAGGATCGCCCACCCGTACGAGCAGGGCCGCGCCCTGGCCGGCCTCGCCGAACACCGTGCCGGGGTCGACCCTGCGGAGGCCCGGAGGTACTGGGAGCGGGCCCTGGCGATCTTCCGACGGATGGGCGTGCCGGAGCGCTTCGATGCCGAGCGGCGCATCGCCGGGTTGGTGGGCGTCGAAGCTCACGACCACACCCCGCGAGCGACGCCGCGAAGCGCTGACCCGGCCGAACAGCGCTTATCGATTTCTTATCGACCGGCCCGGTAACTTACCGGCCGTATCGGCGAACGGGGGAGGCTCTGCTCGTGGGCAGAGCCGGTCCGTCGACACGCACCCGTCGACAGGTCACCCCAGCGACCTCGGCGGCGGGTCGGTGAGGGAGGAGCGGCGTCGGACCGACGCGCCGTCAGCACCCGGTGTGGCGGTCGACGCGGCGCCGCTCCTTCCCCAGCGCCGTCGTACCGCACCGATAGGCTCACGACTGTGACCGAACCCGCGCAGCTCAGCCACGTCGACCGCGCCGGCGCGGCCCGCATGGTCGACGTCTCCGCCAAGGCGGTGACGGGCCGGTTGGCCGTCGCGGCCGGCCGTCTGCGGACCACGCCCGAGGTCATCGACCTGCTGCACCGCGACGGGTTGCCCAAGGGTGACGCGCTGGCGGTCGGTCGGCTGGCCGGCATCATGGGGGCGAAGCGCACGCCCGATCTGATCCCGCTGTGTCACCCGATCGCGCTGCACGGCGTCACTGTCGACCTCCGGTTGACCGCCGACACCGTGGAGATCACGGCCACGGCCCGCACCGCGGATCGCACCGGAGTGGAGATGGAGGCACTGACGGCGGTCGCCGTCGCCGGTCTCGCTCTGGTCGACATGGTCAAGGCGGTCGACCCGGCCGCCTCGGTGGAGGCGGTGCGGGTGCTGCGCAAGGAAGGCGGCAAGACCGGCGAGTGGGTTCGGCCGGAGGGCCGGCCGTGATCCGGGCCCGGGTGATCGTGGCATCGAACCGAGCCTCGGCCGGCGTCTACGCCGACACCAGCGGGCCGCTGCTCGTCGCAGGCCTGCGCGAGTTGGGGTGCCAGGTCGACGAGCCGGTGGTGGTCACCGACGGGGAGCCGGTCGGCGTCGCTCTGCGGGCCGCCCGAGCCGACGGTGTCGACGTGGTGGTGACCAGCGGTGGCACCGGGGTGACCCCGTCGGATCGGACGCCGGACGTGACCCGCGGTCTGCTGGATTACGAGATCCCCGGCATCGCCGAGGCGATCCGCGCGCACAGCCGCGACCGGGTGCCCACGTCGGTGCTGTCCCGAGGGCTGGCCGGGGTGGCCGGCCGGATGCTGGTGGTCAACCTGCCCGGCTCGACCGGCGGGGCCCGGGACGGCTTGGCCGTGCTCGGGCCGATCCTCGGGCACACCGTCGACCAATTACGCGGCGGAGACCACTGAGTTCGAGCAGGGCCACCCAGTGAGTTCGAGTCGAAGAGCACCCGGGTTGGTGGTGGTGCCCACCGATCGGTCCGTGCCAGGCCCGGGCGGGTGTCGGTCCGTGCCGATAGGCTCGGTCGGTGAGCACGGAAACCGCACCCACCGCGGATCAGGTCGCCGCACCCCCGCCGGCTGGCTGGGAGGAAGCGCGGTCGCGGGTCTACGCGGTCGGTCTCGCCGCCGCGCTGCCCGCCGTCGCCCGACCACTGGCCGACATCGACGGGTCCACCCTGGCCGAACCGTTGACCACCCGCACCGACCTTCCGGCCTTTCCGACTTCCAGCGTCGACGGCTGGGCGGTTCGGGGCGCCGGCCCGTGGCGGGTCGTCGGTCGAGTGCTGGCGGGCAGCACCCCTGCGCCGCTCACCGAGGCCGACACCACAGTCGAGATCGCGACCGGAGCCATGGTGCCCGAGGGTGCCACAGCGGTTCTGCGGGTCGAGGAGTCCACGACCGCCGACGGCCTGGTGCACGGCACTCCCCGGGAGACGCCGGAGTGGCGGCAGCCCGGTGAGGAGGCGTACGCCGGTGAGGAGTTGTTGCCGGCCGGCACGCCGGTCGACCCGGCGGTGATCGGTCTGGCGGCGTCCTGCGGGCACGACACGCTGCGGGTCCGGCGGGCACCGCGCGCCGCCCTCCTGGTCTTCGGCGACGAGCTGTTGACCGCTGGGCCGCCCGCGGCCGGTCGTGTCCGGGACGCGCTGGGTCCGGCGGTGCCCGCGTGGCTACGGCGCTACGGCTGCCAGGTCCGACAGTCGGACGTGGTGGGCCCGGTGGCCGACACGCTGCCCGCGCACGTGGCGGCCCTGCGGTCGGCACTGGCCAGCGCCGACCTCGTGTGCACCACCGGCGGCACGATGAACGGCCCGGTCGACCACCTGCACCCGACCCTGGAGGCGCTCGGCGCCGACTACGTGGTCAACACCGTCGCGGTCCGGCCGGGCTTCCCGATGCTGCTGGCCCGGCTGGCCGACCCCGACGGGCGGATCAGGTTCGTGGCCGGGCTGCCGGGCAACCCACAGTCCGCCATCGTCGCGCTGGTGTCGCTGGTCGCCCCGCTGCTCGCCGGCCTCCAGGGGCGCTCGATGCCCGTGCTGCCGCAGGCCACGCTGGCCGAGGCGGTGCCCGGCCGTGGTGATCACACCCATCTGGCGCTGGTGCGTCTGGACCGGGCCGCGGGCACCGCGTCTCCGGTGCGACACGTCGGGTCGGCGATGCTTCGTGGCCTGGCCGGCGCGGACGGCTTCGCCGTCATCCGGCCCGGCACCAGAGGCGAGCCGGGTGACCGTGTGCCGATCGTGCCGCTGCCGTTGCTGCCCGGGGAGCGTGCGTCATGACCGCGCCGGCGATCACCTTCGGTGAGGTCACCGACCAGCCGCTCGACCTCGCCACGCACGAGGCGGCGGTCGCCGACCGGCGGGCCGGCGCTGTGGTGTCCTTCCAGGGCGTGGTCCGCGACCACGACCACGGGCGCCAGGTCACCAGCCTGGAGTACGAAGGACACCCGAGCGCCGCTCAGGTGCTGCGCGAGGTGGCCGCCGAGATCGCCGCGGAACCCGACGTCTACGCGGTGGCCGTCTCGCACCGGGTCGGCCCACTGGAGATCGGTGACGTGGCGCTTGTCGCCGCGGTGAGCACCGCGCACCGGGCGGCGGCCTTCGCCGCCTGCGCCCGGCTGGTCGACGAGGTCAAGGCGCGCCTGCCGATCTGGAAACGGCAGGTCTTCACCGACGGCACCGAGGAGTGGGTCAACTGCCCCTGACCGGGCTCACCGACGGCTGCCGAGCACCGCCGCCCTGGCGAGCCGGTCACCGTAGAACGCGGGCTCGGCACCGGGCCGCCAGGGCAGCGCGGCGACCAGCACGATCAACGCGACAGCGAGTGAGTTCTCCATCAGGGCCCCGAACAGACCGTCCTGGTAGTGCGACATCTCCGGCAGTTGGTGCTCGTACGGCCAGATCGGGGAGATCAGGAACAGCAGGTAGAGCCCGATCGCGGCAGCGCCGTGGCGGAGGCCGGTAAGGGTGGGATACCAGATCGGCGGGCGGAGCCCGTTGACCCCGGGCAGTCCGCCGAACACGGGCCCTTGGCCGCTGCGCTGAGGCATCGTGCGACTCGCCTCCCGGCGTCGCACGGCGGCGTCGGCCAGCACGATGATCGCCGGGATCACCCAGACCAGGTGGTGCGTCCAGGAGATCGGGCTGATCACGTTCGCGGTCAGACCGACGAGCGTGAACGCGGTCAGCTCGTCACCGTCGGCACGGGAACTGGCCGCGCGGGACAGCCCCAGCGCCAGGATCAGCACCGAGAAGGCGAACCAGAGCAGCCCGGGAGTCTCGATCGAGTCGTACAGCCGGGCGAGCAGACCGGCGAGTGACTGGTTGGGCGTCATGTCCGCCGCGCCGACCCGCTCGGTCTGCCAGAGCACGCTGCCGAAGTACGTCCGTGACTCGTCGCCGACGATCGCGAAGCTCGCCACCGTCACGCCGATCGTGGTGCCGATGGCGGTGGCCGCCACCCGCCACTGGCGGGTGATGAGCAGGTACGCGATGAACAGTGCCGGGGTGAGCTTGACCGCGGTGGCCAAGCCGATGCCGGCGCCGGCCCAGGCTCCGCCGTAGACGAAGCGCAGCAGCGGGCCGTCGGTGGCGGCGTAGTGGGTGCCTCGGCGGGAGCGCCAGCGGAGGCCGATCAGATCCGCCATGATCAGGGCGAACAGCAGGATGTTGACCTGGCCGTAGCCGAGGGTTTCCCGAGCCGGTTCGATGGCGACCGCGAGCGGCACCGCCAGGGCCACTGTGAACCACAGTGGCCACGCCAACCGGTCCACGATGGGGCGCAGCAACCCGGCCAGGACCAGCGCCAACGCGGCGATGCTGGCGGCGGCGTTGACCATGCCCGCCATGCCGATCGGCAACTGCGCCATCGGCAACATGACCAGGCCGGCGAACGGCGGGTAGGTGAAGCCCAGCGTGGTTCCGGGCGCGATGAACTCATAGAGCTCGTGTCCGCTCGCCCACCACACCACGGCACCGTGGTAGATCTTCATATCGAAGAAGTTGTACGGCCGCCCGAAGGTGCCGATGGCGAGCCATGCGGCGTAGGCGACGGCGGCCACTATGGCGCCCCGTACGACGTTCCTGCGATCGATCCCGCGCGTCACGCGTTGGATTGGGGCGAGGCGGTCCGCCCGTCTACCGACAGCCGTCGGCATGGCGTGGCCACCCCCGTACCAAGGTTGTCCTATCCGTCCAGGTCCTGCACGGAGCCTAGAACGGCGCCTCACGTCAGTGCCTCCCGCGTTATGCGACCGTGTCCGATCCCACACATGTTTTTGACATTTCCACCGCGTTAACGCCTACCGGGTGGTTCAGGTAATTCGCGGCCTTAGCGGGGGTGGGGGCGGCTCGGAGACGGATCGACGCAGTTCAGCCGGGAAGTCGGCGTGCGGTCGATGCGGACCGGACGGCGATCCGGGCCTCACGTCGGGCCGTACGGACGGCGCGTTGCACGGAACGTCGAGAGTGGCCGATGCGGTGACCCGTCCGCCACCGCAGACCGGGCTTGCCGCCGGTGTCGGCAGCGGCCAGCAGAAGACCGCCGAGGATGCCCAGGTTCTTCATGGCGTGGATCTGGTTGTTGTTCCTGGCGGTCGGGTCGTCGTTCTTCCAGAAGGGATGCCCGGCGACGGTCACCGGCACCAACGTGCCGGCGAGGACCAGAGCGGCAGGTCGACTGAGGCGGCCGGTGGCGAGCATCAACCCGGCGCTGACCTGCACCGCGGCGTTGAGTCGGATCAACGCCTCGGTCTCGGTGGGGAAGCTCGGGTGAGCCTTCTTCAGAAGGGGCGCGACCTTCTCGGTCACCGGCTGGGCGGCCACCGCGAGCCGGCCCGGGTCGCGGAAGTTGCGGTACCCCTGGACCACGAAGATGCCGCTCAGCATGGCTCGGGCGAGGGAGCGTACGGGCGTCATGGATCAGTCATACCCCGTCTGGGCGGTTGCTACCCCGGCAACGGCCGGATCGGATCGGTGCCCGTGCACGTGCGCCACGCCGATTCGAGCGACAGTCACGGATGGACTGGCTGCGGCGGGTAACGTCGCGCGGGTGACCACGCTGCGGCTACGCCCCGAGGACCCGGCCGACGCCGGCTCGGTACGCCGCGTCCTGGGAGCTGCCTTCGCCCGTCCGGACGTGGCGACGCCGCCGGAGGTGGGTCTCGTCGACGAGTTGCGCGGCACCGCCGCCTGGCTGCCGGAGTTGGCCATGGTCGCGGAGTACGGCGGTGAGGTGGTCGGTTACGCGCTGCTCACCCGGGTGCGTGTGCGGCCGGAGCGGGGTTCGGACGTTCCCGTCCTGGCACTCGGTCCGGTTGCGGTGGCACCGCACCGGCAGCGCGTCGGGCACGGCACTTCGGTCGTGCAGGCCGCGTTGGACGCCTCCACCGAGTTGGGTGAGCGGCTGGTCGTGGTCCTCGGCGACCCGGCCTTCTACCGCCGGTTCGGTTTCGGCCCGGCGGCGGAGCTGGGCCTGACCGGGCCGTGGGCTGGTCTCGGCGAGCCGTGGCAGGCGCTGGTGCTGCCACCGTCCACCAGCGAGGAGGGTCCGCCGCCCCGTGGTGAGGTGCTCTTTCC
This sequence comes from Micromonospora sp. WMMC250, assembly GCF_027460215.1. Taxonomy (NCBI): domain Bacteria; kingdom Bacillati; phylum Actinomycetota; class Actinomycetes; order Micromonosporales; family Micromonosporaceae; genus Micromonospora; species Micromonospora sp. WMMC250. Next base: position 5,066,766 of record NZ_JAPZBJ010000002.1, read on the forward strand.
GGCGCCCTGGTCCAAGGTCTGACCGCGTCGGTGGCGGTCAGGCCGGTTGGGTGCGCAGGTACCGGCCGAAGTGCGGAACCGTGAAGGCGACAGTGCCCCGCTCACCGGAGTAGATCAGCCCCTTCTTGATGAGCGCGTCGCGGGCCGGGGACAGGCTGGCGGGCTTGCGGCCGAGTGCCCGCGCGATCTCGGCGGTGGGCACCGCCGCGTCCATGTCGTCGCGGACCACCGCCGAGGAGTCACCCTCGACCGCGGACATCGTGGCCATCGCCCGCATGTATTCGCGCTCGGCGGGCGTGGCCCGCTCGAATCGGGAGCCGAAGAACCCGACCGCCAGCTCCGCCTCCGCCTCCGGCGCGGCGACCCGCACGTCGGCGGCGGTGATCGGCGAGCGCGGCGCGTGATCCCAGGTCGCCTTGCCGTACGCCTGGACGAAGTAGGGATAGCCGCCGGACTTCTCGTAGAGCAGGTCGAGCGCCTTCTGTTCGTACTCGACCTCCTCGCGCTCGGCCGGCGCGCAGAGCGCCTGGTCGGCGGCGATCCGGTCGAGCCGGTCGATGCGTTGGTAGCGGAACAGCCGTTCGGAGTACGACTTGGCGGCGCTGAGCACCGCCGGCAGGTGCGGTAGGCCGGCGCCCACCACGATCAGGGGAGCGCCGAGCTGGGACAGCTCGTGGCAGGCGGCGCAGAGCGCCGACACGTCCTCCGGGCCGAGGTCCTGCATCTCGTCGATGAAGATGGCGATGCCGGTGCCCACGTCACTGGCCACCGCTGCGGCGTCGCTGAGCAGCTCGACCAGGTCGATCTCGATGTCGCCGGAGTCGGCCCGGCCGCTGGCCGCTGGCACGTCGATGCCGGGCTGCCACCGGTCGCGCAGTTTCGGGGCGGCACCGGCCCGGCCGGTCGGGGCGGAGCGTTGGGCGAACGCCTTGAGGACGCCGAGGAACGTGTCGATCCGGTCCGGTGCCCGGTGTCGGGGGGCAAGTTCCCGGACGGCCATGTGTAGGGCGGCGGCGACCGGGCGACGCAATGACTGGTCCGGCCGTGCCTCGATCTTGCCGCTGCCCCAGAGATGGTTGATGGCCTGGGACCGGAGGGTGTTGAGCAGGACCGTCTTGCCGACGCCCCGCAGCCCGGTGAGCATCAGGCTGCGCTCGGGGCGACCCCGGGCGATGCGTTCCAGCACGATGTCGAAGACGTCCAGCTCCCGCCCCCGCCCGGCGAGCTCGGGCGGACGCTGGCCGGCGCCCGGCGCGTACGGGTTGCGGACCGGATCCACGCATTGGAGAGTATCGGGCCATCTAGCTGCGGGGCTAGACATGGATAGATGGGGCTACCGGCGTGTCGAGACCGTCGAGACAAAACTAGGGCTGTCTAGCTTGGATGCTAGACAGCCCTAGTTTTGCCAAGCGGCGGCTAGCGTTCCTTCAGGCAGAGGACGTAGTCGAACAGGTCGATCGAGTTGTCGTGCACGTAGTTCGCTGTCGCCTGCGGCGCGAGCGTCTCGCACCGGTCCCCGTCCGTGGTCGCCGGAATCCGCAACAGCACCTGGTAGGTGTTCGGGCCACACGGCACCTTGCGCAGCTCCGCGTCCTCCTCGGTGCCCTCGTTCACCACGCAGTCGCCCCGGGCGAACTCCTCGTCCGGGCCCGGCGGGGACGGCAGGTCCGGCGTCGGTGCGGCGCTGGGCAGGACGGGCGGACGTACCGGCATGGTCACCGACGGCTTGGGCTCGACGTCGTTGCTGGCGTCCGCGACCCTCCAGATCGCCCAGCCGGCCAGGCCGAGGCAAGGGCAGAGCAGGAGCAGCACCACCAGCCCGATGATGAGGGCGATCTTGCGGCCGTTGGTCTTCACCGGCGCGCCGGGCGGCATACCGAAGCCGGCCGGAGGCGGCTGGCCCCACGGCGCGGACGGCTGACCCGGCACCGGCCCGGCCGGCGGGAACGGCCCGGGCGGCGGGTAGCCCGTGCCCGAGGTGGGGGGATAGCCCGGGCTCGCCGCAGGAGGCTGGCCCGCGTCCGAACTCGGCGGGTAACCCGGGCCCGAGGTCGGCGGGGGTGCCCACATCGGTTCGGTCGGGGGCTCCGGGTTGCTGGGCGGCGGCGCCCACATCGGGGCGGTGGGTGGTTCCGCGCCGCTCGGCGGAGGGCCCCACTGCTGCCGGGTCGGGTCCTCGGCGGGCGGTGGCGGACCCCACTGCGGCACTGTCGGGTCGACCGGTGGAGGGCCGCCAGACCCCTCGGGAGGGCGCTGCTGACGGTCGTCCGGCTGGTCGGAGCCCGGTGGTCCGTAGGTCGTCATGTCATATCCCCGGGGTGGGTGGTCTCAGCGTTGTTTGAGGCAGAGGACGAAGTCGAGGGTGTCCAGCTCGCTGTCGAAGAAGTACCAGTTGGTGTACCCCTCGACCTTGCTGCACTTGGCCTCGGCGTCACGCTCGCCGCTGGTCGCGCCGTCGACCCGACTCAGCACCTCGTACGTCTTCGCCGCACAACCGCTGATCAGCAGCTTGGGCTTGCCGCCCGCGGCACCGTCGTTGCGGACACACTGGCCGACCTTGGCGAACCGGGGGTCGGCCGACGATTCCGGAGCGGCGCCGCTCGGGGCGGGCTCGGCCACGTCCGTGTCCGCGTCCGCGCTCGGTTCACCGGCGACTGGTGAGTCGCTCGGTGCGGCCAACGGTGTCGGGTCGTCCTGCCCGCGTAGAAGCCAGAAGGCGCCACCGGCGGCCACCACCAGCAGCACGACGGCCAGCACCGCGATCAGCGGCCCCCGACCGCGCCGGCCTGGCGCCGGAGCAGGATCGCCGCCGTACGGGCCCTCGTCCGGCCGGTACGGCTGCCCGTACGCCGGGTTCGACCCGTACGAGCCGCCATAGGGCGGTGACCCCTGCTCGCGCCCGTAAGGGCCCTCGGAGCCGCCCCCGTAGGACGCGGGACCTGGGCCACCGTACGTGGCGGGACCCGGGCCGTCGTACGAAGCGGGACCCGGGCCGTCGTAGGGTCCGGGTCTCCCCTGCGGTGCGCGCGGATACGACGGAACCGCCGGCGGGTACTGCTCGTTCGCGGGCGGATAAGGCTGCTGCATCGGCCGTCCGGGCGTCTCGTCGGGTCGTTGCCCACGCCACGGTCCCGGGTCGCCGCCGCCCGGTGGTCCGTAGTTCGTCATGCCGCCCTCCTGCACGTGTGGTGAGAGGCCGGCCACCAACGCGCGACGCCGACTCCGACGTCACCGTAGCGTGGTCCACTGATGAGCTCACCTCCACCGAGCGCCGCAGCCCTCGCCGGCCGCCGCGCAGGCGCCACACCGACACTGGTCTGGACCGCGTTGATCGTGGTCTACCTGCTCTGGGGATCCACCTATCTGGCCATCCGGATCACTGTGGAGACGCTGCCGCCGCTGTTGTCGGCCGCCCTGCGATTCGCGGTGGCCGGTCTGATCCTGGCGGTGGTGCTGCGGCTGCGCCGAGGGCCCGGCGCGCTGCGGGTCGACCGCCGGCAACTCGGCTCGGCCGCGCTGGTCGGCGTGCTCCTGCTCGCCGGCGGCAACGGCCTGGTGGTGCTCGCCGAGTCCGGGCCACCCGGGGTGGCGCTGCCCTCCGGCATCGCCGCACTGCTGGTGGCGACAGTGCCGCTGCTGGTGGTGCTGTTGCGTTCCGCCACCGGCGACCGGCCCCCGCTCTGGACGTTGGCCGGGGTCACGGTGGGCTTCGCCGGTCTGGTCCTGCTGGTGCTGCCCGCCGGCAGTTCGGACGCGGTGCCGCTGGTGGGGGCGTTGACAGTGGTGGCGGCGGCGACCTCCTGGTCGGTCGGGTCGTTTCTGTCCGGGCGCATCCGGATGCCCACCGACCCGTTCGTCGCGACGGTGTACGAGATGCTGGCCGGCGCCCTGGTGCTGGCCGTCGTCTCCGCCGGTCGGGGCGAGCTGAGCGACTTCCACCCCGCGCAGGTCAGCACGCGTTCGTGGCTGGCGCTGGGCTACCTCATGGTGGCCGGCTCGCTGGTGGCCTTCACCGCGTACGTCTGGCTGCTGCACAACGCGCCCATCTCGTTGGTGTCGACGTACGCCTACGTCAACCCGGCGGTCGCGGTGGCGCTCGGTGCGCTGCTGGTCGCCGAGCCGATCACCCCGCAGGTGCTGCTCGGTGGAGCGGTCATCGTGGCCGGTGTCGCACTGGTGGTGAGCACGGAACGGCCGCGCCGGGCGAGCGCGGGATCACGATCGGGGACCGCACCGGCGAGCGGGCGCCGGTAGCCTCCGGGCCATGTCGCCCGCTGCTCTGGTCGGGGTGGCGTTGCTCGGCGGGCTGGTCGGTGTCGTCGTACCCCCGCTGGCCCGGCGGTTCACCAACCCGCCGGCCCGGCCGCGGCCTCGACGAGGCGCGCGGGTCTGGCTCAGCCCGATGGTGTCGGCTGCGGTGTTCGGCGGGCTCGCCGTTGCTCACGGTGACGAGCCCGCGTTGCCGGTCCTCCTCGTGGTGGCGGCCGTCGGGCTGGTGCTGGCCCGGGTGGACCTGGCCTGTCTGCGTCTGCCCGACCCGTTGGTCCTCACCGCCGGGTTGGTGGCTCTCGCCGGCCTGACCGCCGTGGCGCTGCTGACCGACGAGCCGGCCCGACTGCTCGGCGTGCTGGCCGGCGCGACGGTCGCGGGTGCGGCGCACGTGCTGCTGGCCCTGCTCCCCGGCTCCCGACTGGGCTTCGGGGACGTGAAACTCGCCGCCGCCCTTGGTCTGCCGCTCGGCTGGCTGGGCCGGGATGCCCTGCTCGTCGGGCTGCTCCTGCCGCACCTGCTCCACGGCGCGCTGGTGGTCGGCCTGCTCGCCGCGCGACGGGTCCGCCGGGACACCCTGCTGCCACTCGGGCCGGCCCTGCTCGCGGGCGCCTGGCTCGCCGCCCTACTCGGCTGACCAGCCCGTTGCTTTCACCCTCCGTAGCAGCCGTCCGGCGGCCCGCCGCAGAGAGCGGTATACCTGTAAGTCATAGATATGACTCACAGGTATACCGCGTACGCGTCCTAGTGCGGCGAGGGCTCGTGCTGGCTGGCGTCACGGCTCGGGCCGTCAGATCAGGCGGAGCTGCCGGTCCTTGGGGCGACGGGGCTCGGCCTCTCCGAACCGCTCGAACAGGCCGGGGTCGATGGCGCCGAGGAACGGCGAAGGAGCGCAGTCCCGCTCCACGCCATGACGGGTACGCCGTGCGGCGTGGCTGACATAGAGCCGGTCCTGGGCGCGGGTGAGGCCGACGAAGAAGAGCCGACGCTCCTCGGCGACCGCGTCCTCGTCGGGCGTCGAGCCGGGCCACCGCAGCGGCAGCAACCCGTCCTCGACACCGATCAGGAAGACCACCGGGAATTCCAGGCCCTTCGCGGCGTGCAGGGTGAGCAGCGTGACCGCCTCCGCGCGCGGGTCGAGCGCGTCCACCTCCGCGCCGGTCGCCAACTGCGACAGGAACGTCTCCAGGTCGTCCCCGCAGCGGCGGGCCAGTGGGGTCAGCAGGTCCACGGCCGAGCGGACGTCCTCGGGACGGACCGGGCCGCCGACGCCGTCGAGGGTGGGCACGGCGAACCGCTCCGCGACCACCTGGCCAGCCAGTCGCACCCGGGCGGCCAGCGGGCCGGCCAGTCCGTCGGCGTGCCGCAACTCGCGGGCGATGGCCGCCACCCCAGGCCGGTCCCGCAGCCGGTCGTGGGACCGCTTCTGCACCGGGATGTTGGCCCGGGTCAGGGCGTCCACGACGGGTGCGGCCTGCGCGTCGGTGCGATACAGCACGGCAATGTCGGAGAACGACAACGTCGTGGAGCGGCCGTCGATCCGGCCCGAGTCCAGCGAGCGGTGAGACAGCCCGCCGACGAGTTCGTCGACGGTACGGACCACGAAGTCGGTCTCCTCGGCGACGGAGGCCGCTGGGTAACGGCCGACCAGCGGAGCCTCCGGGTCGAGCCGGGCAGGGTCCAGTCGCCGGCCACGAACCAGCGAGGACGGCGCGATGGCCTGCACGGCGGCGGCCAGGATCGGCGCGGACGAGCGGTAGTTGCGGTTGAGTCGGACCAACCGGGCGTCCGTGAAGTCCTCGGAGAAGCGCAGGAAGTAGCCGACGTCGGCACCCCGGAACGAGTAGATCGCCTGGTCCGGGTCGCCGATCGCGCAGAGGTTGCCGTCCGCCGGGCTGAGCAGCCGCAGCAGCTCGTACTGCGTCTCGTCGACGTCCTGGTACTCGTCGACGAAGATCCACCGCCAGCGGTCCCGGTAGCGCTGCACCAGCCCACGATCGGCCCGCAACAACTCCACCGGCAGGCTCACCAGCTCGTCCAGGTCGACCAGGTCCTGCTTGCGCAGCAGCGCCGTGTAGCCGGCGCTGTCGTCGCCGGCCTCGACCCGCGCCGCCGCCCGCTCGGCGTCGTCGGCGATCCGGAAGTCGCTCGGCAGGCCCACGCCAGCGGCGTTCTCCCGAAGGATGGTCAACCCCAGCGCGTGGAACGTGCCGACTGTGACGTCCTCGGCGACCGGGCCGAGCAGGCCGTCGAGGCGGTGCCGCAGCTCCTCGGCGGCGCGACGGGTGAACGTGATCGCCAGACAGTGCTCCGGGAAGACGTTCAGCTCCGCGCAGAGGTACGCGATCCGGTGCGTGAGCGTCCGCGTCTTGCCGGTGCCCGGGCCGGCGACGATGAGCAGCGGCCCGCCGGGTGCGGAGGCGGCCACCCGCTGCATCGCGTCCAGCCGGTCCAGCAGACCGGTGCCGACCTCCTCCATGCCGGACAGCATCGGCTCGAACGGCTCGTGGGGCGACGGCGGCGGCGCGATCGGTGGCGCGGGCGCCGGGGCCGGCTTGCGCTTCGGCTCGGCCTTGGCCGCCGCCGGGCGCTTGGCCGTCGCGCGGGCCGTCGGTTCCGAGGGACGTCGCTGCGCCGGCACGGGTACGTCGAACAGCGTCTCCTGTGCCGTGCCCGCGTGAGCGCCCAACTCCGCCCTGTCGAAGAGCGTGATCACCCCGTACTCGCCGTCGTAGCCCGGCACCCGACGTACCTCGCCCCGCCGCAACCGTCCGATGCCCTCCGCGAGGAGTTCCCCGCCCGTCTGGGCGATGTCGGTGAGCGGCGTGGTGGTCAGGATCTCCAGCTCGGGGCCGAGGGTCGCCACCAACTCGTTGAGTCGTCCCTCGACCTTCTTCGACCGGGCGCCCACCTTGTTGATCTCACCGAGGATCTCGGCCAGCGGCACCAGGTGGGTGACGTCCCGGGCGTCCGCCGGCCGGTGCCCCGCCGGGCGGTCGGCCAGCTCCTCGATCCGGCTGAGGACGCCCACGGTGAGGGGTTTGCCGCACTCGGGGCAACGACCGCCGGCGGCACGGGTGCGCTCCGGCGACCAGTTGACGCCGCACAGTCGGTGCCCGTCCGCGTGGTACTTGCCCTCCTCCGGGAAGAACTCGATGGTGCCGGCCAGGCCGTCACCGGTCCGCAGCGCATCCCGGACGGCGAAGTAGTTGCGCTCGGCGGTCAGCACCGTCGCCTCCCGGCCCAGGGCCGGCGGGGAGTGCGCGTCCGAGTTGGACACCAACTGGTAGCCGTCCAGACTGCCGACCCGCCAGTTCATCGCCGGGTCGGACGAGAGACCGGTCTCCACCGCGAAGATGTGCTCGGACAGGTCGGCATAGCAGTCCGCGATCGCGTCGAAGCCCGACTTCGAGCCCAGCGCGGAGAACCACGGCGTCCAGATGTGCGCCGGCACCAGGAAGCCGTCTCCGCTGGCCTCCAGGGTGATCTCCAGCAGGTCGCGGGAGTCCAGGCCGAGGATCGGCCGGCCGTCCGAGCCGAGGTTGCCGATCCGGCCGAGCGCGGTGTTGAACCGTGCTACCGCGTCCAGGTCGGGCAGGTAGATCAGGTGGTGCACCTTGCGGGTCCGGTCGTCCCGCTTGTAGATGGTGGAAATTTCCACGCTCAGCATGAACCGGACCGGGTCCGCCTCGGCGGCGCTCGCCAGCCGGGGAGGCAGCCGACGGGCGACGTCCCGTTCCGCGTCGGCGTCGAGCCGGTACAGCCCTGGCTCGGCGGGCCGAAGGGTCTCCCGCAGGTGGTCGTACCAGGCGGGGTGGGTGAAGTCGCCGGTGCCGAGCAGACCGATGCCCTTACGGCGGGCCCACCACGCGAGATTCGGTGTGGTGAGGTCGCGGCTGCACGCGCGCGAGTATTTCGAATGGATGTGCAGGTCCGCGACGAATGGCGGTAGGCCACCGGGGGGTACGGCGCTGAACGGAGGCACGCCGCATCCTGTCACGCCCGCCGCGCCGGTCGCCTGCCGCCACGCGCGGACGTGACATCCGCTATGCCGAGCGCAACTCGACCAGACTGATCTGCGGCTCGGCGCCGACCCGGACCGGTGGGCCCCAGAAGCCGGCACCGTTGGTCACGTACACCTTGGTGCCGTCGACCTCGCCGAGGCCGCTGACCACCGGCTGCTCCAGCCGCACGGCCAGGTTGAACGGCACCATCTGGCCACCGTGCGTGTGCCCGGACAGTTGCAGGTCGACGCCGTACCTGGCCGCCTGCACCGCAGCCAACGGCTGGTGGGCGAGCAGCACCACCGGGCGGCTCGGGTCGCGGTCACCGAGGGCGGCGGCGAAGTCCGGACCGGCCGCCAGACCGCTGTCTCCCGTGGCGTCCAGGTCGTTGACGCCAGCGATGTCGAGCACGCCGCCCCGGGCCTGGATCTCCTGGCGGCGGTTCTGCAGGACCCGCAGGCCGAGACGGTCGACCTCCTGGACCCACTCCTCCACGCCGGAGTAGTACTCGTGGTTGCCGGTGACGAAGAAGTTGCCGTACCGGGAGCGCAGGTCACGCAGCGGCGCGGCGGCCGAGCCGAGTTCGGCGACCGAGCCGTCGACCAGGTCGCCGACGACCGCGACCAGGTCCGCGTCGAGCCGGTTGATCGCGGCCACGATCCGCTCGGTGTGCGCCCGGCCGCGCAGGGGGCCGAGGTGGATGTCGGAGACGGTCGCGATCCGTAGGCCGTCCATGCTGCGGGGGAGTTTGGCCAGCGGGATCTGCACCCGGTCCAGGCGTGGTGGGCCGAGGGCGGTGCGGACGCCGTACCCCACTGTGGCGGTGGCGGTGAGGCCGGCGAAGATGGCCGCGCTACGGGCCAGCAGGAGCCGGCGGGCCGGGTCGTGGTCCGGTGCCGCGACGGCGCCGGCGGCCGGCGGCTCGGTGGGCCCGGCGGCACCGACCAGCACCGGCTCGGGCGCGGCGGCGGTCGGCTCCGCGGCGATCACCCGGCGGCGCAGCACCAGCCGGGTGACCAGCATCGGCACCTCGAGCACGATCAGCACCACAAGCAGGTAGAACATCAGCGCTAGCCACAGGTAGCCCGGCCAGGCGAGCCAGTACAGCCCGGCCTGCGTCCCGGCCATTGTCGCCGGCACGAGCAGCGCCAGCACCAGGGCGGCGATTCCGCCGATCCGTCGCCACCGACCCGGGGTGGTGGTGTCCCGAACCAGCCGCTTCCACAGGTAGAGGTGGATGAGGCAGGTGATCAGAGCCAGGACGGCCACGAACCCCAGAACCGCCAACATGCGTGCGCCTCCCTCAGCCGCCCGCGAACGGGGGCAGGACGTCGATCGTGGCCCCGGCAGGCAGGGGTGCCCGACGATCATGACAGGTCACGCCGTCCACGAGGAAACTCGCCACCCGCAGCACCGCGGCGAGCCGGTCGCCGTGACGCTGGGTCAGTTCCGCGGTGAGGTCGTCGAGGGACCGCCCGCCGGGCAGGGCCTCCTCGGCACGGCCGGCGGCGGCGCGGGCACCTGCGAAGTAGCGGACGGTCAACGACTCCACGTCTCAGCCCCCGATCGCGGACATCGGCCGGGTCGGCTGCAGGAAGGTGGGATCGTCGATGCCGTGCCCGGCACGCTTGCCCCACATCGCGGTGCGCCAGCGCCGGGCCAGCTCGTCGTCGTCCGCGCCGCCGCGCAGCGCGGCGCGCAGGTCGGACTCCTCCGTCGCGAAGAGGCAGGCGCGGACCTGGCCGTCGGCGGTCAGCCGGGTGCGGTCGCAGTCCCCGCAGAACGGGCGGGTGACGCTGGCGATCACACCGACCCGGGCGGGCCCGCCGTCGACCAACCAGGTCTCCGCCGGTGCCGCGCCGCGCTCGGCCGGGTCGGCGCTGAGATCGAAGGAGGTACGCAGGGAGGTCAGGATCTCCTCGGCCGTCACCATCGTGCTGCGGTCCCAGCCGTGCTGGGCGTCCAACGGCATCTGCTCGATGATCCGCAGTTGGTAGTCGTGGTCGAGAGCGAAGCGCAGCAGTGCCGGTGCCTCGTCCTCGTTGACACCGCGCATCAGCACGGAGTTGATTTTCACGGGGCTGAGCCCGGCGGCCTTCGCCCCGGCGAGCCCGGCCAACACCGCGTCGAGGCGGGGCCGGCGGGTGAGCCGGTCGAACCGGCCCGGGTCCAGGGTGTCCAGTGAGACGTTCACCCGGTCCAGGCCGGCCGCCCGCAGCGCCGGGGCCAACCGGTCCAGACCGATGCCGTTGGTGGTCAACGAGACCCGGGGGCGGGGCCGCAACGCGGCGACCGCGGTCACGATGCCGACCAGCCCGGGCCGGATCAGCGGCTCACCGCCGGTGAACCGCACCTCGGTCACGCCGAGCCGCTCGACGGCCACCCGGACCAGCCGGACGATCTCCTCGTCGGTCAGCAACTCGGGGCCGGCCAGCCAGGGCAGACCCTCGGCCGGCATGCAGTAGGTGCAGCGAAGGTTGCACTTGTCGGTGAGGGACACGCGCAGGTCCCGGGCGACGCGGCCGTACCGGTCGACGAGGACCCCGTCGGTCCCCGGGGCGACGCTCACCTGTCGACCGTAGCGCGCTCGGCCCGGCCCAGGGCGGCACGGGCGGTCTGGACCACCACATCTCGGTAGCTGCCGCCGAACAGCGCGGTGTGCACGAGCAGCAGATGCAGTTGGTGCACCGGTAGCCGAGCCTGCCAGTTGTCCGGCAACGGCCAGGCCTCCTGGTAGGCGGCGAGCACCCGAGCCAGGTGAGGGATGCCGCCGAAGAGCGCGAGTTGGGCGAGATCTGTCTCCCGGTGCCCGCCGTGCGCTGCCGGATCGACGAGCCAGACCCGGTCGTCGGCCCCCCACAGCACGTTGCCCGGCCACAGGTCGCCGTGGACCCGCGCGGGCGGCTCGTCGCCGCCGAACTCGCCGACCCGATCGATCACCCGCTCGACCAGTGCGACGTCGGCGCTGGTCAACGCACCCCCGTCGACTGAGCGTCGCAGATAGGGGAGGAGCCGTCGCTCGGCGAACCACGTCGACCAGGGCCCGTGGGTGGGGGTGTTGTCCTGTGGGAGCGAGCCGATGAAGCCTGGCCAGGGCGCACCGAAGCTGGCCGACCCCGCCCGGTGCAGGTCGGCCAACTCCCGGCCGAAGCGTTCCGCAGCCTCCGGCGTCGGTTCGCCGGGCTCCACCCAGTCGAGCGCCAGCAGGCTCGGCAGAGCCACGATCACCTCGGGTACGGCGACAGCGCCGGCCTCCCGCAGCCACCGCAGCCCGGCGGCCTCGGCGGCGAAGAAGCCCTCCGGTGCCGTCCGATCGGCCTTCTCGGGCCAGGACTTGGCGAAGACGGAGTGACCGTCGTCCAGGGTGAGCCGGGCGGCGGCACAGATGTTTCCACCGGCGACCGGCGTCTCCCGGATGCGCTGGTGGGTCCGGAAGGTCGGCAGGTGTGCCGGGTGCGCGCGTAGGTACGCGAGGTCCATCAGCGCACGGTAACCGCTCCCCACGACACTGCGGCCCCGCCCGAGGGACATCGACTCTCCTGCGGCACCCGTGGATGTGGGTCGAGCAGGCAAAATACGCTGAGTAACTGTGGATAAGCCGCGTGTCGTCCACAGGGGCGGCGGCGTCGGACCGGAGCGCCGCACGCTACCGGCATGACAGCGACCGAACGCCCCCAGCTCACCGTCCGCTCCCCCGCCGATCTGATCGCCGCGGTGCCGTACCTGCTCGGGTTCCATCCCACCGACAGCGTGGTCGCCGTCGCGTTGCTCGGCCGCCAGATCATCTTCGCCGCCCGCGCCGACCTGCCCGACCCGTCGACCGATCCCGTCGAGCGGGCACGGCATCTGGCCGGCGTGATCCGCAGGCAGGGTGCGGAGTCCGCCACGGTGGTCGGTTACGGGCCACCGGACCGGGTCACTCCGGCGGTGGACGCGGTGCGTGTCGCACTGGTCGCCGGCGGGACGGAGGTGCTCGACGCGTTGCGGGTGACCGAGGGCAGGTGGTGGTCCTACCTCTGCGTCGAGCCCGACTGTTGCCCGCCCGAGGGTCGGCGCTACGACCCGAGCGCCAACCCGGTGACCGCCTCGGCGGTCTTCGCGGGCCAGGTCGCCCTGCCCGATCGGGCCGCGCTCGTGGCGCAGGTGGCACCGGTCGACGGGTCGGCCCGGGAGGCGGTACGAGCGGCCACCGCCCGCGCCGAGGTGCGAATGGCCGAGCTGATCGAGCAGGCGCCCGAGAGTGACCTGCTCGGCGGGCGGGCTCTGCGCTCGGCCGGCGTGGCGGCGGTTCGCGAGGCCCAGCGTCGGCAGCGACGCGACGAGCGGCTCGACGACGACGAGGTGGCCTGGTTGAGCCTGCTGATGACCCACCTCCCGGTCCGTGATCACGCCTGGGAACGCACGGACGGTCGGGACCGGGACATCACCCTCTGGACCGACGTCCTGCGCCGGGCCGAGCCGGAGTTGGTTGCCGCGCCCGGGGCTCTGCTGGCCTTCGCGGCCTGGCGCGCGGGGCAGGGGGCGCTGGCGGCGGTCGCGCTCGAACGCACGCTCAGCCTGCACCCGGACTACTCACTCGCCGTGTTGTTGGACGACCTTCTCCGGCGCGGCGTGCCCCCGTCCGAGCTCGACGGCTGGCCGTCGGTGGGCATGCCGGGAGTGATCCGCCCACGCCGGAGGAGTCGACGTGGTCGCCGCTGAGGAGCCTGCTCCCGGTTGCCGCCCGGCCGCTGGAGATCTCCCGGCAGCCGTATCGCAATTTTGCTATAGTCGGCTCTGGTTGGTCCTCTTCCACCCGGAGGCCGCGACCGAACTGCGAGCCATACCCGCGGTCGAACAAGCGGCCATCGGGCACGCCGTCGAGAAGCTGGAGAGCCTCGGCCCCAACCTCGGCTACCCGCACTCCAGCAAGATCCGAACTGCCGACAACCTTCGTGAGCTGCGACCGCGCGGAGGGCGCAGCAGGTGGCGCGTCTTCTACGCACAGGTTGGCGAGGCTTTCGTGGTCGGCGCCATCGGCCCAGAGGCCAGCGTCAGTCAGCGGAACTTCACCCGGGCCGTCGCAGCCGCGGAGCGAAGGATCAAGGACGTGGAGGTGGAGGGATGAAGCGTTCCGAACTCAAGACCTCGCAGCAGGTCATCGACGATGCCAGCAGGAGCGACCCGGCATTCCGTGCGGAGTGGGATCGAACAGCCTTCGCGCGCGAGGTCGCACTCCGTATCGTGCGGTACCGCGCCGACAACGACTTGACCCAGACCGCGCTCGCCCGACGGGTGGCGATGACCCAGTCGGTCATCGCGCGCCTAGAGTCCGGCGACCAGCCGCCGTCGATCGCCACGCTCGCCAAGCTCTCCAACGGCACCGGCATGGTGTTCGACGTCAAGATCTCCCGCGGTGCCGTCGAGATCGTGGCCGCCTAGCGGACCGCGCCCGGCGTAGGGCGGCCCAGACGGCAACCAGCCGGTGTCGGTGGCGCGACTGGGGTTGATCGGCTCGGCTTCCTGAATAACGGGGTGTCCCGGTCGTCAGGATGCCCCGATATCAACGAACCCGAGTGGATCAAGGGTTGGCGCATAGCCCACCCACTCCCGCCCCGGCGCTGATCCCTCGTTCCCCCGGGGTCGATCGCCCGGGGCGGGCCCCTCGGCGAGGGCCTCCGTCGAAGGATGTACGCGTTGCTCCTGTCCACGGCCGACGCGGCAGGGCCATCGCTCCCGAAGAATGATCTCGTGACCCCCGAATTGCTGCTGTCGCTGGCCGGGCTGGCGCTGATCGACAGCACCAGCATCGGCACCCTGTTCATCCCGGTCTGGCTGCTGCTCGCCCCCGGGCCGGTCAACGCCCGACGGATCCTGGGCTACCTCGCCACGATCGCGGGGTTCTACCTGGGGGTGGGGCTGCTGTTGGTCTTCGGTGGCAGCACGCTCGCGGACGCGCTGGGCGGTGCGTTGGACAACCGGGCTGTGCTCTGGGCGCAACTCGTCCTCGGTGTCGGCATGCTGGTGCTCAGCTTCCGCTACGACGGCAAACGGCGTCCGCGTACCGGTGGTGTGCTGCGGTGGCGGGACCGGGCGACCGCCGGCGACTCCTCGGTCCGATGGCTGGTCGGGCTCGCCCTGCTCGCCGCGCTCGCCGAGGTGGCGACAATGCTTCCGTACCTCGGTGCGGTGGGTCTGCTGGCCACCTCCGGGGTCGGTTCGGTCAGCGTGGTGGCGTTGCTCGCCGGATACTGCCTGGTCATGGTGTTGCCGGCGATGCTCCTGCTGGCTGCCAGGGTGGCTCGCCCGGCACTGGTCGAACCGGTGCTCGCCCGACTCAACAACTGGATCGTGAACAAGGCGGGCAGCGCGTTGGGCTGGATCCTCGGCATCGCCGGCTTCCTGATCGCCCGGGACGCCGCCGTCCGCCTCGGCCTGTTCGGCCTGATCGACCGCTGAGCGTCAGGCCGGCTGCTCCACGGTGATCCGGTGCGGCCCGGCGTAGACGTTCATCGTCCGACCGCGCAGGAAACCGACAAGTGTCATCCCCGCCTCGTCGGCCAGTTCGACGGCGAGTGTGCTCGGGGCGGACACAGCGGCCAGCAGAGGCAGCCCCGCCATCCAGGCCTTCTGGGTCAGCTCGAAGCTGGCCCGTCCGGAGACCAGCAGCAGGTGCCCGGCAAGTGGTAGTCGTCGTTCCCGGACCGCCCAGCCGATCACCTTGTCCACGGCGTTGTGCCGGCCCACGTCCTCCCGGAGCACCACCAGCTCACCGTCGGGGGTGAACAGCCCCGCCGCGTGGAGCCCACCGGTCCGTTCGAAACCACGCTGGGCGGCGCGTAGTCGGTCGGGCAGCTCGGTGAGGAGCGTGGCCGGGACGCTGAGTGGATCCGCCGAGACCGGAAACAGCGACCGGGTGCGTACCGCGTCGATGCTCGCCTTGCCGCAGACCCCGCAGGAGCTGGTCGTGTAGAAGTTCCGGGACGGGTCGGTGGTCGGTTCCGGCACACCGGGCGCGAGCACCACGTCCACCACGTTGTACGTGTTCGGTGTCTCCGCGCCCGCGCAGAGCTGGGCGGTCGACACGTCGTCCGTCGACCGGATCAGCCCTTCCGTCAGCAGGAACCCGATGGCCAGGTCCAGGTCGTCACCGGGGGTGCGCATGGTGACGGCGAGCGGCCGTCGGCGACCGGGGCCGGCCGCGCCCACGCGGATCTCCAGCGGCTCCTCCACGGCGAGCGTGTCCGGACGACGGACGGATCCCCGTCCGGCGGTCACCGCTTCCAGGTCGATTCGGAGTACGCCCCGCCGATCAGTTGCCCGTCCCATCCCGCCATCCTCCACCTCGGGCCGGGCGGCGCGCACGGCCACCGCGCATCGGATACCCGGCTACCGTGGCCGGATGGGGACGTACGCGGCTGTGGTGCTCGCGGGTGGGGCGGCCCGCCGGATGGGCGGCGTGGACAAGCCCGCGGTCCCGGTCGGGGGCCGGCCGATGCGTGACCGGGTGCTGGCTGCCGTCGCCGACGCCACGCCACGGGTGCTGGTCGGTCCGGTCGATGCCGTGCCGACCGGGGTGCGTGTCGTTCGGGAGGACCCGCCCGGAGGCGGTCCGGTCGCCGCGGCGGCGGCCGGGTTGGCAGTGCTCGACCCGGAGACGGCGCTGGTCGCGTTGCTCGCCGCGGACCTGCCGCTGCTGACGCGCTCCGCGATCGGCGAGTTGCTGGACCAGCTCACCCGGGTCGATCCGCAGCCCGACGGCGCTTGTTACGTGGACGGCGACGGGCGGCGGCAGTCACTGTGCGGTGTGTGGCATGTCCCCGCGCTGCGGGCGGGGCTGGACCGGTTGGCGGCCGAACGCGGTGGAAGTCTGTCCGGCGCCCCGGTCCGGGCGTTGCTGGCCGGGCTTGTGACACGGGAGGTGCCCTGGTCCGGCGACGGCCCGCCGCCGTGGTTCGACTGCGACACTGACGAGGACGTACGCCGGGCGGAGGAGTGGGCGCGATGACGGTGATGGACGACTGGGTCACGGCGGCGTGCGCCGAGTTGGAGCTGGACCCTTCCGCGGTGCCCGTGCCGGCGGTGCTGGATCTGGCCCGCGACGTCGCCCACCAGGTGCTGCGGCCGGGTGCGCCGGTCACCGCTTACCTGCTCGGGGTGGCCGTCGGGCGTGGCGCCGACCCGGCGGACGCCGCAGCCCTGCTCAGCGCGCTGGCCGGCACCTGGCCGGTCGAGTTGGGCGCCGACCCGGCGGACCCGACGGTCCCCTGAGTTCCGTTGTCCGATCCCGGTCCGGGCTGATTCGACGCACGGGCGGCGTGGGTAGGGTGATCGTGACGGACGGAGGCGATCATGACGGCTGACCACCCCTCGGCCTCGGACGGTGAGCTGCCCGCTGGCGCGGCGGAGTCGATCCTGCTCGACGAGCCCAGCACCACCGACCTGCGGGCGAAGGTGACCGAGGCGTGGCGGGAGTTCGCCCGAGCGCTCGCCGTACGACTGCGGGACCTTCCGGTGGGCGCGCACCTCGACGTGACGCTGGATCCCACCGCCTCCGGCACCGGAGATGCCGTCTACTCGATCAGCGTCGACGTGGACGGTGACGGCGCACTGTCCGCCCGCGCGGTCGGCAACGCCACGCTGCCGGCGGGTTACCGGCTGGACCGGGGCGCGGTGGCGGACATGATCGCGCTCGGCTGGTCGCCGCCCGGGGTGGTCGCCGGCTCCGGCGGGTCCTTCGGGTTGGACGCCACGACGGCCGAGTCGACCCGGGTCGCCGCGTTGCTCTCCCGCACGTTGCGGGACGTCTACGGCGCCCCGCACCCGGCCTTCCTCGTCTACCTGGTGCACGATGCCGAGGGGGAGCCCTTGGCAGTGGACCCGTTGGGCACCGCGCGCAGCGAGTTCGGCCCGGATGCCGATGTCGAGGCCGACCTGGAGGAGGCGCTGGCCGAGGCCGCCGCCGCGCAGACCGAGCGGGACGACGTGCTCGACCTGGCGGATCGGGTCCGTACGGTGGTTTCCACGATGTTGAAGTCGGACACCGACCGGTTGCAGGTCGACTCGGACGGCGACATCAACATCAGGGCCGGTTCGGCGATGGTCTTCGTGCGGGTACGGGACAACCCACCCCTGGTGGACGTCTTCTCCCCGATCCTCACCGAGGTCGAGCCGACCGAGCGGCTCTACGTGAAGCTCTCCGAGTTGACCAACCGGATGCCGATCGGCCGTCTCTACTGCGCCGACGACACGGTCTGGGCGTCCATCCCGGTCTTCGGTCGCAATTTCCAGGCCACCCATCTGATGCTCGCGGTGCAGGTGATGACCGGTCTCGCCGACGAGTTGGACGACCGTCTGCACGGCGAGTTCGGCGGCAAGCGGTTCTTCGGCGAGGGTGACAAGCCGGTTCGGCGCGACGACTCGGAGCACCGCACCGGGATGTATCTCTAAAGTCTGTCCAGCAGGGTCTTGCCGACCGTCGCGCGCGCCTCGATGGCGGCGTGCGCGTCGGCGGCGCGTTCCAACAGGAATCGCTGGCCGATCAGCGGTCGCAGGTTGCCGGCCGCCGCGTCGGCCAGGGCCTGCCGGGTGTACGCCCGCAGCCGCGCGGGTGGCACGTCCGGCCGGACCAGTGTGACCTGCCGTGCCGTGGCGGCGTCCGCCGACACCGGGGACCACTCGCCACTGGCCAAGCCGAAGCTGATCATGCGACCACCGGGTTCCAGCAGGTCGAACGCGGATTGGGCCGTCGGCCCACCCACCCCGTCGAACACCACGTCGACTCCACCCGTCGCGGCTCGGACACGGTCGGGCCAGTCAGGCAGGCGGTAGTCGACGGCCAGTTCGGCGCCCAGGCCGGGCAGCAGCTCCACCTTGCGGTGCCCACCGGCTGCGCCGATCACCCGCGCGCCCGACCGGGACGCGAGCTGCACCAGCAGGCTGCCCACCCCGCCGGCGGCGGCCTCCACCAGCACCCGGTCACCCGGCTGGACACCCACCGCCTCGACCAGCATGGTGGCGGTACGCCCGTCGGCCAGCAGCGCCACCGCCTCGTCCAGAGCCAGTTCGGCGGGCACCTCGATCGGGGCGGACGCGTCCACCACCACGCGTTCGGCGTACGCGCCGGAGCCGCCGGTGGCGCTGACCACCCGACGCCCGGTCAACGTCGGGTCGACGTCCGGCCCGACGGCGGTGATCACTCCGCCGACTCCGTTGCCGGGGATCAGCGGTGGGGTGACCCGGAACGGGCCGGGGCGACCGGAGCGCTGCTGCGTCTCGACGAAGGTGATGTTCGCGTGCGCGACGTCGATCAGCACCTGGCCGGGGCCGGGCGTCGGGTCGGGTGTGGTTTCGGGCACCAGCACCTCGGGCCCGCCGAACTCGTGTAGCCAGATCGCCAGCATGGTTTGCCTTCCCTGTCGCGCCGGAAGCACCACTGCAACAGGTGAACCCGACTTGAGGTCAAGCTCCGGTGGAGGGGCCCACACCCGGTGACTCGACCAGCCTGGAGAGCACGATGGTGCTGCGGGTGGATGTCACGAAGGATTCGGCCCGCAGCCGTTCCAGTGCCGCCTCCAGGTGGGCGATGTCGGCGGCGCGCAGGTGTACGAGCGCGTCCGCCTCGCCGGAGACGGTGTAGGCGCCGACCACCTCGGGGTGCCGGCGTGTGGCCACGCCGATCTGTGCGGGGGTCGTCCGGCCGGCGCAGAACAGCTCGACGAAGGCCTCCGTGGTCCACCCGACGGCGGCCGGATCCACCACAGCCGTGAATCCCCTGATCACGCCGGTGGCCCGCAGTCGGTCGACGCGACGCTTGACGGCTGGGGCGGACAGTGAGACCCGGGTGCCGATGTCGGCGTACGACGCACGGGCGTCGGCGACGAGTAACGCAATGATTCGCTGGTCTACCGCGTCTATCTGCAACGTTCCGCCTCTGGGAAGCAACGGTTGTGGCTGTTACCAAAGTTCTACGGTACCTACTCTTGGTGACCGTGAACCAGCAGCGATTCCCGCGAAAGCGGACATATCTCATGTGCTCGCCGGAGCATTTCGCGGTCGAGTACGCGATCAACCCGTGGATGGACGTGACCACTCCGGTCGACCGGGACCTGGCCGTCAAACAGTGGGACCGGCTGCGGGAGACGCTGGTCGGTCTCGGCCACGAGGTGCACCTGCTCACGCCCGAGCACGGCCTGCCCGACATGGTCTACGCCGCCAACGGCGCGTTCACCGTCGACGGCAGCGTGTACGGCGCACGGTTCAAGCACGAGCAGCGGGCCGCCGAGGCAGCCGCCCACCACGCCTTCTACGAGTCCCAGGGCTGGCGGTTCGTCGCGCCGAGCGAGACCAACGAGGGCGAGGGCGACTTCGCGTACGTGCCGGAGGCGCACGGCGGGCTCATCCTCGCCGGGCACGGCTTCCGGACCGAGATCCCGGCGCATGCCGAGGCGCAGGAGGCGTTGGGCCGGCCGGTGGTGTCGCTGCGCCTGATCGACCCGCGCTTCTACCACCTCGACGTGGCGCTCGCGGCCATCGACGACTCGAACGTCGTCTACTTCCCGGGCGCGTTCTCCGCGGCCAGCCAGCGGGTGCTCACCCAGCTCTTCCCGGACGCGGTGATCGCCGACGACGAGGACGCGATGGCCTTCGGGCTCAACCTGGTCAGCGACGGTGCCAACGTGGTGCTCAACAGCGAGGCGACCCGCCTCGCCGGCAAGCTGAAGGCCGCCGGCTACACCCCGGTTCCGGTCGAGCTGGCCGAGCTGAAGAAGGGCGGCGGCAGTGTGAAGTGCTGCATCGCCGAACTGCGGCACTGACCCGCACGTCAGCTCCGTACGTCAGGGGCCGGCCTCCCGATGGGAGACCGGCCCCTGACCTCGTCGTGGTGGGTGCTCAGCCCAGCGTGGCCAGCTCGTTGATCAGCACGTTCGACATGACCTGACCGTCGCGCTGCACCTCTCGCAGGTACCACTTCTGCTGCGGGGTACGCGGCTGGTTGAACTGCCAGATGCCGCGCGGGCTGTCGATCTGGCCGATCTTGCCCAGGGCCAGGTTGACGTCCTTCGGCGTGGGCTTGCCGCCGGTCAGCTGGATGGCCTGGTCGAGCACCTGCGCCGCGTCGTACGACGCCATCGCGTAGGTGGTGGGCGTGACCTGGTGCTTCTTGCGGTAGGCGGAGGCGAAGACCCGGTTGGACGTGTTGTTCAGGTCGGCCGAGTAGTTCAACGCGGTCTGGATGCCCAGCGCGTTCTCCTTCAGGTTCTCCAGCACGTTGCCCTCGGTGAGGAAGCCGGGCGCGTAGATGGGCCCGGAGAACTTTTCCCGAAGCTGCTTGATGAACTCCACGGCGGCCGCCCCGGCGAAGAAGCAGAAGACGGCGGTGGGCTTCTTGGCCAGCGCCTTGCTGATGTCCGAGGCGTACGCGGTCTTGCCCGGGTTGGAGGTGGCGCTCGTGTAGGTCACCGGGTCGCTGATCCGCGGGTCGGCAGCGCCGAACTCCTGCTTGAAGCCGCGCACGACGTCCGGGCTGCCGACGTTCTCCGGCATGATGATCGCGACGCGGCCGTTCGCGGGCAACTGGTCGCGCAGGTAGCGACCCAGCGCGCGGCCGGCCTCGTCCAGCACGTACGACGTCCGCCAGATGTAGAAGACGCTCTGCAGGCTGCTGGGTGAGGCGTTCGAGCCGATCAGCGGGACGCGCGCCTCCTCGACGGTGTCCCGGATGCCGACCATCACCGCCGAGTTGACCACGCCGGTGAGCGCCAGCACACCCTGCTTGAGCAGGCCCTCGACGGCGGCCTTGCCCGTCTTGGCGGTGTCACCCTCGTCGGCGGTCAGCAACTCGACCGGGTGTCCACCCAACTTCTGGTCGTGCAGGTCCAGGAAGATCTGGAAGCCGTTGGTGATGTCTTCGCCGATGCTCTTGAACCCGCCGCCCTGCGGCGTGATCAGACCGATCTTGACCGGGCCGCGGTCGGCGGTCGGCTGGGCGTCGGTGTCGGAGCCACATCCGGCGACGAACCCGGTGGTACCGAGCGCGGCCAACAGTTGGAGCGCCCGCCTGCGATTCATCTGCGACACCGAGTTCCTTCCAGGAAGCATTGCAGGGCCGAACACCGCCCCTCCGGCGTTCTACCTGGTCCGCGACGCTGCGTCAATGGCTAGTGATCATCGTGCAGGGACCGCAACATAACGAGGACCTGAGGCCACGCCGACGACTCCGGATCGATCAGCCCGAAATGCTCGCATTCAGGCAGTTCAACAAGGGAGATATCGGATCCTGCGGCACGTGCTGCTGTGACGAAGTCGCGGCTCATCTCCGCTGGAACCTGTTGATCCTCGGAACCGTGCATGACTACTGTGTGTGTCCGAACGGGTACCAATCTTCGTGGATCAGCTGCCGCGTAGCGGTCCGGGACCTCCGCCGGCCCTCCGCCGAGCAATGCGGCCACCGCACCCCCGTCCAGGTCCCGCCGGTACGCCTCGCCCAGGTCGGCCACCGGGGCCAGAGCGAGCACCCCGGCCACCGTCGCCGGGGCGGTGGCCGCCACGTACATCGCCAGGTGTCCGCCGGCGGAGTGCCCGAGCAGCACCGGTGCGGCCCGGCTCACCCGGCCGGGAAGCGCCTCTGCGGCCAGCGCGGGCAGCTCGGCCACTCCGGTCAGCACGTCGGTCAACGTGCCCGGCCAGCCGCCTCCCGGCTGCCCGGTGCGCCGGTACTCCACCTGCGCCACCGGGTAACCGGCGGCGGCGAGGGCAGCGGCCAGCGGGCCGGTGTGCTGGCGGTCGTACTCGGCGCGCCAGAAACCGCCGTGCACCACCACGACCAGCGGCCGCGCCGGGCCGGTCCCCGCCGGGAGGCGAAGGTCGGCCACCTGATCCGGGTGGTCCCCGTACGCCACGGTCCGGTCGGGTTTAGGCGCGGGCCGGGTCAGCACGGCACGCGGGTCGGCAGGCATGGCGCGACGGTAGCGCGCCCCGGCCGGGTGGTTCAGCCCCGGGAGTAGGTCCCGGGCGGCATGGTTAGCAACCGCTGGGTAAAGATGGACCCCATGACCGACGCGCGTTCCGCTGGACAAGACGACGAGCCCGGCACCGACGATTCCGGCCACTCCGGCACCGTTGTGGTGGTCGGCCCGGACGGCCGGCCGATCGGCACGATGCAGACCGACGAGGGGCAGGGCGAGGACCCGACCAGCCTGGTCGAACAGCCGGCCAAGGTGATGCGGATCGGCAGCATGATCAAGCAGTTGCTCGAGGAGGTGAAGGCAGCTCCTCTCGACGACGCCAGCCGCAACCGGATGCGGGAGATCCACGAGCGGTCGATCGTCGAGCTCAAGGATGGCCTCGCCCCCGAGCTCCGCGACGAGCTGGAGCGCATCTCGCTGCCCTTCACCGAGGACAAGGCTCCCAGTGAGGGCGAGTTGCGGATCGCCCACGCCCAGCTCGTCGGTTGGCTGGAGGGCCTGTTCCACGGCATCCAGGCGGCCCTGGTGGCCCAGCAGATGGCCGCACGGGTTCAGCTCGAGCAGATGCGCGGAGGCCGCCAGGCCCTGCCCAGCGGCCCCGGCGGGATGGTCCCCGGGATGCCGCCGGGCATCGGCCAGCCGGGCGGCGGCGAGGGCCACAACACCGGTCAGTACCTCTGACCGGCTCAGCCCACCCCGAAGACCTTCTCCAGGTACGCCGCCACGCCGTCCTCGGAGTTCGTCGTCGTCACCTCGTCGGCGACCGCCAGGACGGCGCGGTGGGCGTTGGCGACCGCCACGCCACGCCCGGCCCAGGTGAGCATCGGCACGTCGTTGGGCATGTCGCCGAAGGCCACCACGTCGGCCGCGCTCACCCCGATCCGTTCGCAGTACCAGGCCAGCCCTGCCGCCTTGGTCACCCCGGCCGCGGAGATCTCCACCAGGCCGGACGACGACGAGTGCGTGGCCTCGGCCAACCCCGCGACCGCGGTGGCGATCAACTCGGCGAAGGCGTCCGGGTCCTGCTCACCGGCCCGGGCGAGGAGCTTCACCGCCGGCAGGGAGAGCAACTCCTCCGGCGTCTCGATCGCCCGGATACCGTCCGGGTCCACATCCCAGCGCAGCGGGTAGTGCGCCTCGTGCCGCATCTGCCGGCTGTCCAGGATCTCCACGGCGAAGGTGATGCCGGGCACCTCGGCGCGTAGCCGTCGCGCCACCTCGGCGAGGTGCTGCGGCGCGAGCGGGTCGGCCCGCAGCACCTCGTCGTTGAACGGGTCGTAGACCACGGCACCGTTGGCGCAGACCGCCGGTAGTGGCTCGGCCAGTTGGTCGTACACCATCTTCAGCCAGCGGACCGGACGGCCGGTGACCAGGACGACCGGCGTGCCGCGCGCGGAGATCCGCGCGAGCACGTCGGCGGTGCGCGGGCTGACGGTGTGGTCGTCGCGGATCAGCGTGCCGTCGATGTCGGTGGCGATCAGGCGGGGTGTCTCTCCCATCACCGGGACAGTAGCCGGTCCAGATACACGGCCACTCCGTCGTCGTCGTTGCGCAAGGTCACCTCGTCGGCGGCGGCGCGGACGTCCGGGTGCGCGTTTGCCACCGCCACCCGGGCCCAGCCGGCCCACTCGAACATCGGCAGGTCGTTGGGCATGTCACCGAAGACCAGCACGTCGGCCGGATCGACACCGAGGGTCTGCGCCACCACTGTCAGCCCGCTTGCCTTGTCCACGCCGGGCGGGCAGATCTCGATGAAGCCCAGCCCGGCCTGGGTGAGCGTGGCGACCTGCGGTGAGACGATCCGGCGGGCCACCGCCAGCAGCTCGTCCACGTGGTGGTCGGCGGTCCGGGCGAACGCCTTGATCACATCGCAGGAGAGGCACTCCGCGCGGCTCCGCGCCTCGAACCGGTCCTGGTAGGGCCAGCTCTCGTGGTAGTCACCCCAGAGCGGCGCGTCGTGCTCGTCAGAGGCCTCGACCATCACCGTCAGCGGGCCGACAGCGGCCTCCAGGTCGGCGAGCAGCCGGGCCAGCACCTCGGCCGGCAGCCGCTCGTCGCGCAGCACCAGCGGGCCCGATGGGTCGCTCTGATCGACCACCCGACCGCCGCCGGCCATCACCAGGAAGTCGGCGGCGCGGATGTCGTTGCGGGTCAACTCGGTCAGCCGAGGTCCGCGACCGGTCGCGCCGACCACCGGAATCCCGGCGGCCCGCACCCGGTCGAGCACCCCATGGGTGTACGCGGAGACGGTGTCGTCGCTGCGGACCAGCGTCCCGTCGAGGTCGGTCGCGATCAGCTTGGGCAGTCCCGGGCGGGTCATCGTTCCTCCTTCGCCCGCCGCCGTCGCAGCCTGCCGTGCGGTCGGGAGAACCGAGGCCCGGCGTGACGGCGGGCAGCAACCGTACCTCGCGGAACAGGTCGCATCCATGGCTTCCAGGCGAATCGGTCACCAACGCCAGCCGACTTCCGGCCCTGCGTCCAGCCCCCCGCTCGATGATCCACCCGGGGTCGCCGGCGTGGCGGTGTCGCCGCGCCCTGAGGCCCCCAGATCGGCGACCTGGAGTGGATCAATCCCCGTAAGCGCAGGAAGGCGGGGCAGCGTACGAGCAGAGGGTCGGGCCGGGTCAGGTGGGGTTTTCGGGGCGGGCGAAAGGGCTGGCCGGGGTGACGGTCAGGTCGGCTGGGGCGGGGAGGCCCTCGTCGACCGGATCGCGCTGCCGACGGCGCCAGCCGCGCACCGCGAAGCCCTCGCCGACCTGCTCGTCGGCCGACGGCGCGGCGACGTTCGACGACAACCGCAGCGCGGCGCCGAGCAGCACGCAGGCCGCGAACGCCATCACCAGGCCACGACCGTATTCGGTCCGGAAGCCGTCCTGCTCCGAGTAGAAGAAGGTCCGCTGACCGGAGTCGTTGAGAGTGGCCGCCGCGGCGACCAGCAACGCCAGCAGGGCGCCGGCCAGGGTCAGACCGGCCAGCCGGGCGTTCGACCGCACGGCCGCCGTGCCTCGCAGCGCGAGCGCCACAGTGCAGACCAGAACGAGAAGCCCGATCAGGTAACCGACACCGAACCCGCCGACCTCGGACACCCCGGCGGGCACCGTCATCGTGGCGTTCCCCTCCGGCCCACCGTTCGGAAGGCTCAGCACCAACCACTCGCCGACCATCGAGGCGACGCCGGCCACGGCGCCCAGACCGGCCAGCAGCAGGGGCAGCCGAGGATCCTGCGCGAACCCCGCCAGCGACCACCCGAACCGGCGACGTGGAGGCGGGTCGTCGTCGGCACCCCACTCGATGACGGCCGGACCGTCGGACCGGTCGCCCTGTCGTGGGATCGGTAGCTCCTCGGACATCGGCCATCCTTCCGCCGGTCACGGATGTGGGTCGAATCATGGCACAGCCAGCGGTGCGTGACCGGGATCGCACGGCACGCGTCGGTGCCGCTCGGTCGCCCGGCGGTCACCTTTCCGCTAGCGTTCTTCCCATGCCTATCCGTACCGCTTCAGCACAATGGCAGGGCAATCTCACCGAGGGTGCCGGCACGGTCCGCACCGGTAAGGGCGGCCTGTCGGGCAACTACTCCTTCAAGTCGCGCTTCGAGGAGGGCGAGGGCACCAACCCGGAGGAGCTGATCGCCGCCGCCCACGCGGGCTGCTTCTCGATGGCGTTCTCGAAGGCCCTCGCCGACGCCGGCTCGACGCCCACCTCGGTCGAGACCACCGCCAAGGTCCACCTGGACAAGACCGACGCCGGGATGACCGTGACCCGCATCGACCTGGAGACCGTCGGCCAGGTCCCGGGCATCGACGACGCGGAGTTCCAGAAGCTCGCCGAGGCCGCCAAGGCCAACTGCCCCATCTCCCGCCTGCTCTCGCCCGGTGCCGAGATCAGCCTCAAGGCGCGCCTGGCCTCCTGAGCCGGTCGACCCACAACCGCTCGACCACGGAGAGAGTCTCCGCCCGCCCCGGGCGGTCACTCTCTCCGTGATCTGCGGAGCCGGTCGGCGGCACCGCTGACCCGGCGGGCCGCACCCCGCATCGGGCACAATGGGTGGGGTGCCGGTGGAGATGACCCGCGAGCGCTTCGAGGAGTTGGTCGGCGAGGCCCTCGACGAGGTGCCCGAAGAGCTGCTCGGCCTGATGAACAACGTGGTGATCCTCGTCGAGGACGACCCGCCGCCAGGCGAGCACGACCTGCTCGGCCTCTACGAGGGCCATGCCCTGACCAGCCGTGGCTGGGACTACTCCGGCGTGCTGCCGGACCGGATCTTCATCTACCGACATCCGATCCTGCGGATCTGCGACAACGACGACGATGTCGTCGACGAGGTGGCGGTGACGGTGGTCCACGAGATCGCCCACCACTTCGGCATCGACGACGAGCGGCTGCACGCACTGGGTTGGGGCTGAGTTCCGGGTCGGCGGTCGCCGCGTCACCCCCTGCCGTTGTTGCCCCCTTCGCCTACCGTCGGTGCAGCGACCGCGAACCCTGTCAGGAGGCACCTTTCATGCGCAGTGAGCTGTTCTCCTCGGAGAACCTGGAAAAGGAGTCCGCGCAGCCCGGCATGCGGCTGCAGAACTCCAAGATGTTGAAGATCGAGCTCAACGGCGAGGCGATGGCCCGGGTCGGCTCGATGGTCGCCTACCAGGGGAACGTGCAGTTCCAGGCGCTGGGCTCGGGCGGGCTCGGCAAGTTCCTCAAGCAGAAGCTCACCGGCGAGGGCGTCCCGCTGATGAAGGTCTCCGGCCAGGGTGACGTCTTCCTCGCCGAGTTGGCCAAGGACGTGCACATCATCGACCTGGAGCCGGGTGACGCCCTCTCCATCAACGGCTCCAGCGTGCTCGCCTTCGACTCGACCCTCCAGTACGACATCAGGATGGTCGGCGGCGCCGGGATGGCCTCCTCGTCCGGCCTGTTCAACTGCGTGTTCAGCGGTTACGGGCGGATCGCCATCACCACCAAGGGCACTCCGGTGGTGCTCAACGTGGATGCCCCGACGTACGTGGACCCGCAGGCCGCGGTGTGCTGGTCGGCCAACCTCCAGACCGGCTACCACCGGGCCGAGCAACTGGGCCTCGGCACGCTGCTGGGTCGACGCACCGGTGAGTCGTTCACGATGAGCTTCGCCGGCCAGGGCTTCGTGGTGGTGCAGCCGTCGGAGGAGCCGCCGGTCATGGGCAGCGGTCAACAGCAGCAGGAGGGCGGTCTGCTCGGCGGGTTGCTGAGCTGACCGACGTGGCGGGGGCGCTTCCGGAACTCGGGGGCGCCCGGCCCGATCAGGTCAACTCACCGGTGCGCAGTTTAGCCAGCCAGGCCGCCGCGTCCGCGTAGTCGACGTCGGACAGGCCCGCCGGCGCGGGCACCGGCCGTTCGCCCGCCGCCTCGGCCCAGCGGTGCCGGGGGTACGACCCCAGGAAGCGGACGTCGGCGCAGACCCGACGCAGCCCCTGCAACGCCTCGCCCAGGCGTACGTCGGCCACGTGGCCGGTGCAGTCGAGGAAGAAGACGTACCGGCCCAGGGCCTCACCGGTCGGGCGGGACTCGATCCGGGTCAGGTTGACGCCGCGTACGGCCAACTCCATGAGCACCGACAGCAGGGCACCGACCCGGTCGTGGGCGATGTAGACAGCGAGCGAGGTGAGGTCGTCGCCGGTGGGCGGCGGAGGAGGGCCCGGCCGGGACACCAGCGCGAACCGGGTCACCGCGTCGGGATGATCCGCGATCTTGTCGGCGAGGACCGCGAGGCGGTGCCGCGTCGCCCCGATCGGCGCGCAGATCGCCGCGTCGTACTCGCCGGACCCGGCGCCGGCGGCAGCCGCGCCGTTGGAGAGCACGTCGACCACCACGCCGTCGGGCAGATGGTCACGCAGCCAGCCTCGGCACTGGGTGGAAGCCTGCGGATGGGCCGCCACGGTGCGGATCGAGGTCAACGAGGTGCCGGGTCGGGCGCCGAGCACGAACTCCACCGGCAGGATCACCTCCCGGGTGATCACCAGTGGCTCGCCCTCGGCCATCTCGTCCAGCGTGACGCCCACCGCGCCGCCGATCGAGTTCTCCAACGGCACCAGAGCGGCGTCGGCGTCCCCGGCCCGGACACTGTCCAGTGCCTCCCCGACGCTGCGGGCGGGCGTACGGGTGCCGCGCTCGGCGGCGGGCACGGAGCGCAGGGCCTGCTCGGCGAAGGTGCCCTCCGGCCCGAGGTAGACGAAACGTGTCGGCGGTGTTCCCGGCATGCCGATCAGCCTACGCACCCGGCCGGGTGGCCGGACCGGCCTCACAGGCCAGGGCGCGGATTCCGGCCGGCCCGGCGGCGCGTACCTCGATGGTGCAGACGTCGGTGCCGGCGGTGACGAGCGTCGGTGCGCTCGGCTGACCCCGGGTGACCACCTGGAGTTCCTCGTGCCCGGTCACCTCCAGCACGGTGAACTGCCAGTCGGCGGCGCAGAGTGGGCCGGTGCGGACCTGGACCCGGACGTTGGCCGGGAGCACGCCCGCCCGACCACGGAGCAGCTGCACCACCCGCTGCCCGGTGGGCCCGTTCCGGCAGGCCGTCGCGACCGCCCCGGCGTCGGCGGAGGGCGTGATCGCGGCGCTCGGCGGTGCGGTCACCGGCGGGGTGGTGGGGGCGATGCTCGGGCCGGGCGTCGGCGGAGCCCCGCTGCCGGTGGGCATGGCGGTGGGCGTACGCACCCCGGGAGGGGCGCCACAGCCGGACAGCGACGCGGCAGCGAACACCGCGAGCGTGACCGCGAGGGTCCGGGCGGCTGAATGACCGATCCGGCCGCGTGGAACGTGGATCGTCGTCCGCGACGGGGGAGACGCGGGGCGGGGTGGGGTGAACGGCACGGGCCGGTCCTCGGGGACATCGGAGAATTCGTCACGGCCGGGGTGGCCGAGCCCATCGTAGGGTGAGCGGCCTTCCGGGTGAAGGTCAGCCGGTGACGCGGTGCCCGGCGCGCTGGAGCGCGGCGATGCCCTCGGTCAGCCGGACGGCCGGCACCAACAGGTAGTCGGTGTCGAAGGTGGAGAACGTGACCACGCTGACCCGCGCCTCGGCCAGCGGGTCGACGAGCGCGGCCAGGCTGCCGGTGCCGTTCAGCTCCATCGGCGCGGTGACCCGTAGACAGCGCCAGACGGTCTCCACCACGGTCTGCGCCGGAGCCCGGTCGGTCGGACAGATCACGGAGATCCCGTCGGAGGTCCAGCTCACCGTGACGACGTCGGTGTCACGAAGGTCGTTCGACATCGCATCCGGCACTGTGGTGCCGGCGGCCAGCCTGCACACAGCGTATTCCCCGGGCAGTAGAGCGATATCGAGCATGGAGGCACCTTACGGCCTGCGCGTGGGCTCTCCCGGGGAACGCCGCGTGCGGCGAACGACACACTCCGCCGCTGGTCAGACCTCGGAGAAGAAGGTGAGCGAGCCTGCGACGGCGCCGTCGGTGAGCACCGGGGTCGAGATCGCGTCGACTGTCGCGTCGGAGCTGCTTGCCACGGCGGCCTGCACGCGGAGTAACCCACGAGCGAGTCGGCCGGACGAGAGCGCCAGCAGGGGCGGAATCTTGTCGATCTCGGCCTCGGTCAGCACGCCCCGGTTGGCGGTGAAGTCGAGCAGGCGTAGACCGCCGTCGAGCAGCGGTCGCCCGATCAGACCGCCCGGCTCGCCCAGACAGAGCAGCTCGCAGCCGGCCGCGGAGATCGCCACCACCCTCGTGTCGGCGTCGATCAACAGGCACGGCTCATCGGCCCGGGACACCGTCGAGGACCATTGGCCGACGTTGCCGGACTCCGGCTCTGTCGACGCTCGGGCCACCGGCACGAACGCTTCCGAGAGCGAAAGTTCGACGTGGGCCACCGCGCCTCCTATGTGCACCGATCGACTGTCCACGCTAGCGGGTCGCCGACGGAATCACCGAGCGCACCGGGTCACCGGGCCGCGCAGCCTGAACGACGCGACTGGTGACGGCGCGGAAACCGGTGAGGTGGACGGGGGGACCGGAGCCGCGTGGCGTCGCCGGTGACGTTACCGGCGGTGGGCCGGCTTGTCAGCGGCCGTTCGGCCCTCGTCGTACCACCGGTAGTCGGCGGTTGGACGGTACGTGCCGTTCAACCAGGTGCTGGGGTGCTGTGCGACCCGGGACAGCTTCTCGGCCGTGGCGGGGCTGATCCGGCTGCCACCGGCGACGAGGAGCCGGTCCAGCTCCCGGTGGGTGGCCATCAGACAGTCCTTCGGAAGGCCGTAGACACTGATCACGCCGGAGCCGACGAAGGTCAGCACCGGCGTCACCGGGACGGGCAGCCCCACCGCGTCGGAGAGGGCCTTGCTGGCCCGTTTGGCGTCGCGGCGGGACTCGGCCACGTACGGTGGCCTCTTGCCGTTGATCTGCACGACGTCGCCGGCGACGAGCACCCTCGCGCGGCCATGGTCGGCGATGGTCACGGCGAAGAGGCCGCTCGGCCCGATGGCGAGGAACCCGGCGCGGTCGTCCTGACCGCGGTCGAGGACGTCCGTCACGTCTGTGCGTGGCCACTCGATGACGTGCCAGGCGGGACCGAGGTGGTCGAGCTGGCCCAGTGCCCGCGCCCCGGCCGCCTCCAGGCGGCGTGCGCCCCGCTCGGCCCGACGGCGACGGGCCCATTCGAGGGGTGTCGGACGGACTGGTTCGAGAACCCCCGGCGACTCGACGCGGGGGTGTGGCACCGCGACGGGCGGCAGTGCCCGAGCGGACGGTACGGCTCGTCGTGCGGGAAAGACAGTCATCGTCGACCTCCGGCAAAAGGTCCCTCGAAGTTATGTCCTCACTACCCTACGTTGTCACTCCCGGCGTTCGGCAAGCCGGAGCGCCGGAATGACTGTGGATGAATGCCATATTCATCCACAGTTCTTTTGTCGGATGCCGCCAAACCCTGCCCTACGCTGCGGGAGTGACCCACTACGTCGACAGTGAAGTCGGCCGGCTCGGCACCGTACTGCTGCACCGGCCCGGCCCCGAACTGGCCCGGCTCACCCCGCGCAACAACGACTCGCTCCTGTTCGACGCGATCCCCTGGGTCGGGCGCGCCCAGGAGGAGCACGACGCGTTCGCCGCCGCCCTGCGCGAGCGCGGGGTCGAGGTCCTCTACCTGGCCACCCTGCTGGCCGAGACACTCGCCGTGGCGGACGCCCGAGCGGAGCTCACCGAACAGGTGCTGCGTTCCCGGCGACTCGGCGACACCCTGCGGGCCCGCGTGGCGGACCACCTCTCCTACCTGGACCCGGCGGCCCTGGCCGACGTGCTCACCGCCGGGCTCGCCCACGAGGAACTGCGGATCAGCTCGGAGCGGCCGGGCGGGCTGGTCTACACGTTGATGAACAGACATGACTTCGTCATCGACCCGTTGCCCAACCTGTTGTTCACCCGCGACTCGTCGCTCTGGATCGGCGATCGGGTCGGCGTCACCAGTCTGGCCATGCCCGCCCGCCGCCGCGAGACCACCCTGACCGACGCCATCTACCGGCACCACCCACGCTTCGCCGGCACCGAGTTCGTCTACCGCCCGAACCTCGAACACCTGGAGGGCGGGGACGTGCTGCTGCTCGCGCCCGGGGTGCTGGCGGTGGGCGTGGGCGAGCGAACCACACCGGCCGGCGCCGAACGCCTCGGCCGGCAGGTGTTCGCCGCCGGTCTGGCCCACACCATCCTCGTGGTGCCGATCGCGCAGAAACGCGCCACCATGCACCTCGACACCGTCTGCACGATGGTCGACGTGGACGCCGTCCTGATGTATCCCAACATCGCGAGCACGCTGTCCGCGTACACCGTCATCGCCGGGGCGGACGGTGCGGACCCGCGGGTGGACGGGCCGGCGCCGTTCCTGCGTGCCGCCGCCGACGCGATGGACCTCGACGTGCTCCGGGTCATCGACACCGGGCTGGATCCGGTCACCGCGGAACGCGAGCAGTGGGACGACGGCAACAACACCCTCGCCCTGGCACCCAGGCTCTGCGTGGGCTACGAGCGCAACACCGAGACCAACGCCCAGTTGGAGCGGGCCGGCATCGAGGTGATCCCGATCGCCGGCTCCGAGTTGGGCTCCGGCCGGGGCGGCCCGCGCTGCATGTCCTGCCCGATCACCCGCGAGCCGCTGCGGGGAAGGGCGCCCTCGTCGGGATAGGCGCCCTTCCGCAGCTCAGCGGAGGGTGAGCTGGCGGCCGAGCAGACCCTGGCGGGCGCGCCGGCCGGCGGCGTCCAGCGGGCCGTCGGTGGCCAGCGCCTCCGCGTAGCGCTTGGCGAACTGCGCCACCGGGTCCTCCCACTCCGCCGCGGGAGTCTCCTCCGGCAGGTCCCACACCGGGACCAGTCGGCCGTGCGCGCGGAACATGCCGGCGAACTTGGTCTGCTCGCCGAGGGTCAGCGAGCCGGCCGCGCCGAGACGCGCCAACGCGTCCAGGGCGGCGTCCTCGTCGTCCGGCAACACCCAGCGCACATGCGCCTTGTCCGGGACCTGGCACCAGTACGCGGCCTTCGCCGCGGTCATTCGTACCGTCGGATAGATGGCCGCGTTCGCCCGCTCCAGGGACGCCTGGACGGTCGGGTCGTCGCCGGCCCCGGGGTCGAGCCAGAACTCGAAACCCTCGTGCATGCTGATGTCCAGTGGGCCGTCCACGAGGATGTCCTGTAGGCGTGGGCCGGGGCCGGGCAGCGGCGGCACGGACACCTGGCCGCCCGGCTCGGCCCGCAGCGCGCAGAGCAGCGCGTCGGCCAGGTCGCGGGAGACGTCACCGGACTGCTGGTGGCGCTGAAGACCGATGAGCACCCGGCCGTCCGGCTTGGTGATCGCCGGCGCGGCCATCGGCAGCACCGTGGCGAGCGTCGCCGACCGGTCGCCGAACTCCTCGACCAGGGCGGGTGCCAGTCGCAGCGGCGCGGAGGCCGCCGGCACCAGTTCGCGTAGGGCGATCCACTCGGGCTCGTCGACCAACCCGTCGAACGGACGCGGCACGAAGATGTCCCGCACCTTGTCCTTGCGGGGGGCGCTGTCGGCGGCGGTGCGCTGGCTCTTTCGACGCTTGCTCACGGCGTCACAGCCTAGAGGCCCGGCCGGCTCGCCGTGGGCCGGACCCACCCAACCTCAGCCCGTCGATCAGCGACGTCGCCACCACCCGGGGCGGTGACCTCGCAGCCCGGAGGTTCAGCCCGCTGACACCAGGTCGGGTCGGGGCGCCGGCACCGGATCGAACTCCGCCCAGACTCGCTGGCCCATTCCGTCCCGCTCGACGCCCCATCGGGTCGCCAGACCAGCGACGATGTGCAGCCCGCGACCGTCCGCCGCGTCGGGGCTGGCCGTCCGGATCCGTGGCCCGGTGTTCGCGCCCCCGTCGGTCACCCGCAACTGGATCACAGTGCCCTCGGGCGAGGGCCGTAGCCGCCACGCGACCCGGATGACTCCGCCGGGAAGCGGTCGGGCGTGCCGCACCGCATTGCCCACCAGCTCCGCGAGCACCGCGATGAGATCCGCGCGGAGCGT
Organism: Micromonospora sp. WMMC250; assembly: GCF_027460215.1. NCBI lineage: Bacteria > Bacillati > Actinomycetota > Actinomycetes > Micromonosporales > Micromonosporaceae > Micromonospora > Micromonospora sp. WMMC250. The sequence continues at coordinate 5,100,490 of NZ_JAPZBJ010000002.1, forward strand.
CGGGGGTACGACGTCCGCCAGCTCGTCAGAGAGCCTGTGCCGGGCCAGCCGTGCCCCGGCCGGGTGGTGGGGAACCACCACGCACCACGCCCGATCCGTCACTGACGCTGCCACCGTCGCCTCCACGTCGCGCCACCTCGGTCAACAGCGGGGTAGCCGCACCTCTGCGACCGTACCGCCGCCGGCCCTCGGACGTAGGGATACCCATCCATTCTGTTGTTCAACGATCCGGCGGACGAGATAGAGGCCGAGCCCTGCCCCCGGATAGCCGCGTCGGTCGCCGGACTCGCCCTGCCAGAACCTGTCGAACGCGCGCTCCACGTGCTCCGGTCGGATGCCGATGCCCTGGTCGCTGACCCGGAACGCCACCAGTTGACCGTCGACCGAGGCGGTGACCTCGATCGGGGAGTCCGGTGCCGAGTACTTGCCGGCGTTGGTCGTCAACTCGGTCAACACCGTGGCCAGGCTGGGCCGGTGACCGAGCGCCTTGGGTAGGTCGTTCGGGAGGAGGAGCACCAGCCGCCGGCGCAACTCCGCCGGCAGGTCGACGACGGCGGAGCGCAACGCCTCGCCGAGGTCGAACGGCGTCGCGGGCTCGTCCCCGGGCCCCGCCTCGGCAGCCGAGGAGAGGAGACGGTCGACCAATCGGGCCAGCTCGTTGGCGCGCTGCCCGATCACCCGGGCGGCCTGCCGGCGGTCCACCTCGGTCAGTGACTCCCAGTGGTCGGTGAGCGTGTCCGCGTACCCCTTGATCACGGTGACCGGCGTCCGCAGCTCGTGGCTGGTCACGGCGACGAACAGATCCCGGTCGTGGTCGCGTTGCTGCTGGTCGGTGATGTCGCGGAAGGTGACCACCCGGAGCGTGCCCGGGCCGGGCAGCTCGCCGGACGTGATCCGCAGCCAGCGGCCGTCCGGCATCCGGTGATCCCGCACCTGACCGGAGGGCGGCAGCGGGAACGGCAGGGGGCGGCTCAGCGCCTGCTCGACCGACCGACCGGTGACCTGGGCGGCGGCCGGGTTCCAGAGTCGGACGTGCCCGTCCCGGTCGACGACGGCCAGCCCGTCGGCGAGCGCTGCCACGACCGGGCCGTCACCGTGCACCGGCAGGCCGCTCTGGTCGCCGTACATGTGCGCGACGCAGGACGCGAGGTAGGCGACCACCCCCTGCTGCTCGGCGCCAGGTTCGTCGTCGCCCGGGTAGAGCGCGTGCAGGCTGCCCACCGTGTGGCCGCCGATCTCCGCCCGGGCGACCACCATCCAGCGCAGGTCGCTGCCGCTCAACTCGGCGGCCAGTTTGCCGTTGAGGTGACCCACCCGCACCTGGCGTGCCCGTGGGCCGGCGAGCAGGCAGACGGTGTCCGGGTCGTCGACTGCCAGCGGCCGGCCGAGGGCCCATTCCGCGGCACCGGTCGCGGAGATCACGCGACCGCCGGTCGGGCCGAACTCGACGAATGCCATACCTGTCGCACCGAGCGCGGGCTGGGCCACCCGGAGAAGCTGGGTGAGGACCGGCAGGCCCGCGTCCCCAGAATTGATCATCTCGATCACGACGGTGTGGCCGCCGAGGAGAGCGGGAAAATCGATACGCTCCGGCATGTGCCGAGTCTGCCCGGTCGACCTGGATTTGGGCACCCCCGCCGGCTCAGCGGCCCAGCCGGGCGAGGGTGTGCGCCGGCCGGTCGGTGATGATCCCGTCCACCCCGGCGGACAGCACCAGCTCCAGGTCGGTCGGCTCGTTGACCGTCCAGACGTACACCTGGTTGCCGGCCGCGCGCAGTGCGGGCAGCAGCTGTGGCCGGCCCCGGACCAGACCGATGCCCGGCCCGGCGATCCGGGTGCCGAACGGGAGCCGCCCCAACCGCAGCCACCGTGGCACCACCTCCAGCAACAGCACCGTGGGCAGCGTCGGGGCCAGCTCGCGGACCCGGCGGACCGCCAGCGGTGAGAACGACATGACGGTGACCTGCACGGGGTCGTCCGGTGCCGGGTCGGCCAGCCCGTACCGGCGCAGCAAGGTGACCAGTCGTCGTTCCACTGTCGAGCCGTAGCGGGAGGGGTGCTTCGTCTCCACCAGAAGCCGGACCGGCCGCCCGGCGTCGAGCACGGCGTCCAACAGCCGGGCCAGGGTCAGCAACCGGGTGTGCGAATCGTCCGGCGGCAGGTCGCCGCTCGGTGCGCTGCCCGGATGCCACGAGCCGAAGTCCAGCGCGTCCAGCTCGGCGAGCGTACGCGCGCTGACCAGACCGCGACCGTTGCTGGTGCGGTCGAGTCGACGGTCGTGAACGCAGACCAGGTGCCCGTCCCGGGTCAGCCGGACGTCGCACTCCAGCCCGTCGGCGCCCTCGTCGAGGGCGCGCAGGTACGCGGCGAGAGTGTGCTCGGGCAGGTCGAACGAGGCGCCGCGGTGCGCGAAGACCAGTGGGCCGCCCATCCCGCCCGCCCTCAGATGACCTGGCCGGGCTGCCCGTTCGCGTCGACCACCGGCCGGCCGACCGCCGCCCACTGGCGCATCCCACCGTCGGCGTTACGCACCTGCCCCCAGCCGTTGTTGACCAGGTAGGCGACGACCTGGGCCGAGCGCCCGCCGGAGCGGCAGATGACCGCCACGTCCCGGTCGGTGGGCACCTCGGCCAACCGCGCCGGCAGTTCCATCATCGGCAGGTGGTGGGCTGTCGGAGCGTGGCCTGCGGCCCACTCGTCGGCCTCCCGCACATCCAGCAGGTAGGTCTCGTCGTCGATCTCGGTCACGGGCACGGTGGGAACCTGGGGTCCGAACACAGGAAGCAACACTAGATCCTCGTCGGCTGGTTCGGCACCGACAGGGCCGTCGCCACCGTCACAACCGGGTCACCCAGCGCGGGTTGGCCTGCGCCCAGGCGGGCACCCGAGTGCCCCGAACCGCCTCGAAGAGCCCGTTGCCCCCGTTGTCCAATACCACGTAGGAGACCTCGTCGATGGTCTGTGGTGACGACGGAACCTGGACGCCGCGCATCCCGTCGGGCGGCAGCGCGCGTAGCGCGAGGAGCAGATCCTCCAGGGGTACGCCGTTGGTGTCGACGGTCAACGACCCGCCGACCGCCCGCAGCACCTGGTCGAACTTGACCGGGTTGCTGCGCAGGTCCGCTCTGCCGGCGCTGTCCAGCATCGCCCGGAGCAGCTGTTGCTGGTGGTGCTGGCGGTCGTAGTCGCCACCGGGCAGGTCGTAGCGCTGCCGTACGTAGTCCAGGGCCTGCGCCCCGTCCATGCGTTGACAGCCGGTGGGGAAGACCCGGTTGGTGTGGATCGAGCGGACCTCGGTGTCCACGCACATGTCCACCCCGCCGAGCAGGTCGATGACCTTGCGGAAGCCGGAGAAGTCGATCAGCGCGGCACCGTCGAACCGGATGCCGGTGAGCCGGTGCAGGGTGGCGGAGAGGAGCTGGGCGCCGGCCTGCCCGCCACCGCCGTGCTCGTACGCCGCATTGATCTTGTCTTGGCCGCCGCCGAAGCCGTTTCCGGGCGGGATGGCGACCAGCAGGTCCCGTGGGATGGAGACGAGGTAGGCCTCCCGCTGCCCGGCGGGTACGTGCACGATGAGGATGGTGTCCGAGCGTTGGTCCGGCCCGCTGTCACCGGGGCGGCGGTCGGAGCCGACCAGGAGGTAGTTGAGGGGCCCGTCCAGGTCGGTGCGGTCGGTGCGGGCGTCGGCGTCGAGCAGTTGCTCCTTGGTCACCGTCCGGTCGTACCGGTGGCTGAGCGTCTTGAGCCCGATCATGGCGAGCCCGGCCAGCAGGACGAGGGCCAGGCCGACGCCGAGCAGGATCCGCGACCCGCGGGCGCGGCGCGCTCGGGTGGGCGGGGCCGTTCCGGCCCGGCCCGCCGTGTTCCGCCCCCACCTGGACGTGACCGCCTCCCCGCAGCCGCACGTGAAACCTACTCACGTCGAGGCTACGGGCGGTGACGACGCCGTCGCTGGCTTTCCGCCACTCCCGGTCGTCACTTGCGGGTGGAGATCACCTCGGGGTGGGTGAAGACGAACTCGGCGAGTTTGTCCTGCTTGACGGCCTGGAACATCGCCATCGTCTCTTCGCTCAAGCCCTCGGTGTTGTTGCCGTTGGCGTGGAAGGTGCCGCCGTTGGTCTTGAGCATGGTCAGCTCGTTGGCGGTGACCCCGCGCATGGTGAAGATGAAGTTCTCGATCGCCACGCCGCCGGTGTCCAGCACGAACGCCTTACCGGCCGCCTTGATCAGGTTGTTCATCTTGGCCGGGTTGGTCAACATCCCGCCGTCGGTGGCCTTCTTGGCCATCGCCTTAATCAGCTGCTGCTGGTTGGCCTGCCGGTCGTAGTCGCCGTTCTTGAGGGACTTGCGCTGCCGGGAGTAGTCGAGCGCGGCCCACCCCTCCATCTCCTGGCAACCCTTCTTGTGCACAACCGGGGTCCGCGGCTTGCCGGTCTTCTTGGCGTCCGCGTTCCACATCGGCTTGCCGTCGACGTACGACATGTGCAGCGACTTGACCTCCTGGCTGACGCAGATGCGCACGGTGCCCAGGGTGTCGATGACGTTCTTGAAGCCGCCGAAGTTGATGATCGCCGCGCCGTCGAAGCTGATCCCCGTGAGCCGCTTGATGGTCTGCGCCATCAGCTGCGCGCCACCCTCCCAGCCACCACCGTTGGCGGCGCCGGCCTGGAACGCACCATTGATCTTTCCGGTGCCGCCGGCGTAGCCGCTCTTCTTGAACGGGGGGATCTGCGCCTCGGTGTCCCGAGGGATCGAGATCAGATACGCCTGGTCATGGGTCGCGGGGATGTGCAGGATGATGATGCTGTCCGAGCGCACGTCGTCGGCCGCCCAACGCTCCCGGGCGTCCACGCCGAGCAGCAGCATGTCGATCGGCCCGTCGAGGCTCGCCCCGCCCTCGGCGTCGGACTTGCCGGCGTCGCCCAGCAGGTTACGTTGCGCGATGTCCCCGGTTGCCTGGCCGATCAGCACCTTGCCGCCGACGATGCCCACGCCGCTGCCGAGCATCAGCACCGCCCCGAACACCACTGTCAGTCGGGCCCACAGAGGGTCCTTGCGCTTGCTCCGCTTCTTCGCCGCCCCGCCGCCACCAGCAGGGCCGCCAGCGCCGACGCCGGGCGGCCGGGCACCCGGCCCGCCGCCCGAGGCGCGTGCCTGCACGGGTATGGCTGCGGCAGCACGACCGCTGGGCGCGGCGGACCCGGGGGACGAAGGGCGACGACTGGCCTGAACCGGCATGCGTGCTCCAGCTCGTGATCAGGAGGGGGCGGCACCACTGTACGGACATCAATTCGACTTTGCGAGTTCAGCTCGGGTCAATCCGGACGTCAACTTCCGTGGACTCGGTCGATCGTCGCCACTCGATGAGCCGAACGGCGGTCAGGCCGTCAGCCGCTGGGTCCTCCGCCCCGGTCAGCCGCCGTCGTTGTTCTTCGGCGGGTTGGCCTTGACCCAGTCCGCCATGGTGTCGGCCGACATGGCCCGGTACATGGCGAGCGCCTTCTCCCGGTCCGAAACCACCACCGACTCGCCGTTGATCGTGTCGCTGCCCGAGTTCGGGCTGGTCACGAAGGTGAGATTCTCACCGCGCAGGTTGCGGAACTGCAGCGCCATGTCTGTAACCGAGAAACCCTGGTCCACGGTTACGGCCTTGGTCACCGACTGGAGGAAATCGTTGAGCTTCTTCGGGTTCGCCAGCGTGCCGCTGCTCGCCGCCTTGTCCATCAGCGCCCGCAGGAACTCCTGCTGGTGCCGCATCCGGGCGAAGTCCCCGTCCGGGAACTGCTTACGCTGCCGGATCCAGTCCAGCGCCTCCGCGCCGTCCATGTGGTTCGTGCCCTTGGTGAACGTCCGGTAGGGCTTGTGGATCGAGGTGACGGTCCGCTCCACCTTCAGGTCCACCCCGCCGAGAGCGTCGGTGACCTCCTTGAACCCGCCGAAGTCGATCGCCATCACGTGGTCGATCCGAACGTCGCTGAAGCACTCCACGGTGCGTACCGCCAGCGGGAGACCGCCGAACGCGAACGCCGCGTTGATCTTCGCGCGCTGACCGGAGTCGCAGGCCGCGCCCGCGCTCTCCGGGATCGGCACGTAGAGGTCGCGCGGGATGGAGACCAGGTAGGCCTCCTGGTGGTCGGCCGGAATGTGCATCACGATGATCGTGTCGGCGCGCCACTGGCTCTTCGTGTCGACCGGGGCGTCCGGATCCCGTGAGTCGCTGCCGACCAGCAGGATGTTCAGCGCGCCGTCGACGGCCTTGACCGGGCGGCCACCGGTGATCTCCGCGAACGGGTCGGTGCGGGCCAGGTCGCCGTTGAGATTGCGGGCGTAGAGCCAGGCGCCCACGCCGCCGAGCAACGCCAGCACCAGCACCGCGACCCCCGCCACGAGGGCGATCCGGCCCCAGCGCGGGCGTGGGCCGCGTCGGCCCGACCCACCGGCGCCACCTGGGCCGCCGGGGCCTCTCGGCCCCGCCGGGCCGCCCGGCCTGGGCCCCTCCTCGTCGTACGACGGGTAGAAGCGTGCCTCGGTGGGACGGGCGCGCCCGGAGGCGCCCCGATCAGGGCCGGGCACCGACGCGCGCCCGGCGCTGCGGTGCAGGGACGGATACGGGACGCCGGCAGACGAAGTCGCGGACATGTAACTCAGGGTACGTAGCGGGAGCCACCACCGCCTTCAGGCGACACTCAGCGGCAGTCGGTGCGCAACGAACCGGCTACCCTAGCCGCGCCCGGAAGTACTCGATCGTGCGTCGCAGGCCGTCTTCGGGCGTGACTGTCGGCTCGTATCCCAGCAGTTCGCGGGCGAGCGTGAGATCGGGGCGGCGCATCTCCGGATCGTCCGAGCTGCGCGTGACGTAGATCACCTCGGAGCTGCTGCCGGAGAGCGACACGATCAACTCGGCGAGTTGCCGCATGGACAACTCGTGCTCGGTGCCGCAGTTGACCGGACCCGTCTCGGTCGAGTCGAGCAGCAGCAGGATGCCGCGAACCAGGTCCTCGACGAAGCAGATCGAGCGGGTCTGGTTGCCGGTGCCGTGCACGGTGATCGGCTCACCGCGCAGCGCCTGCGAGACGAAGGTGGGGATGGCGCGGCCGTCGTCCGGACGCATCCGGGGGCCGTACGTGTTGAAGATCCGGACGATCGCCGCGTCGAGCCCGCGGTAGCGGTGGTACGCCATCGTCGCGGCCTCGGAGAAGCGCTTCGCCTCGTCGTAGACGCTGCGGACCCCGATCGGGTTGACGTTGCCCCAGTAGGTCTCCCGCTGCGGGTGCTCCTTCGGGTCCCCGTACGCCTCGGAGGTCGAGGCCATCAGGAACCGGGCGCCGTCGGCGACAGCGCGCTCCAGCAGGTGCAGGGTGCCCACCGAGCCGACCCGGAGGATCTCCACCGGCAGCTGGGCGAAGTCGGTGGGGCTGGCCGGCGAGGCCATGTGCAGGATCGCGTCGAAACGCTCGGCCATCGCCGGGTGGTGCGTCGGCAGGCCGTCGGAGAGATCCGCCTCGACGAGCGTGAAGGTGGGCCGGTCCAGCAGGTGGGCCACGTTGTCCTTCGAGCCGGTCACGAAGTTGTCCAGCGCCACCACAGTGCAACCGCGGGCGATCAGGACGTCCACCAGGTGCGACGGGACGAAGCCGGCTCCACCGGTGACGAGGACGCGGTGACCGGACCCGAAGCGCTCAACAACCTTCATACCGCTCAGCCTACCGACCACGGATACGGCGACGGGCTCCCGCCGACGCCAGGCGTCAGCGGGAGCCCGTCCAGAGCGTCAGTGGGCGCCCGAGCCGGTGAGGGCGCGCACCTCCAGCTCCGCGTACTTGTCCTCGTCGTGCTCCTTGGAGATGACGGTGCCGATCCACCCGCACAGGAAACCGAACGGGATGGAGAGGATGCCCGGGTTGGACAGCGGGAACCACTGCCAGTCGTGGTCCGGGAACATCGAGGTCGCGGCGCCGGAGACCACTGGCGAGAAGAACACCAGCAGTACGGCCGAGAGCAGGCCGCCGTAGATCGCCCACACCGCGCCGGAGGTGTTGAACCGCCGCCAGAACAGGCTGTAGAGGATCGCCGGCAGGTTGCCCGAGGCGGCGACCGCGAAGGCGAGTGCCACCAGAAACGCCACGTTGAGGTTCTGCGCGTAGATCGACAAGGCGATCGACACCGCGCCGATGACCAGGGCGGAGATCCGGGCGACGCGCACCTCCTGCCGCTCCGACGCCTCACCTCTCTTCAACACGTTGGCGTAGAAGTCGTGCGCAAGGCTGGACGACGAGGCCAGCGTCAACCCGGCGACCACCGCGAGGATGGTGGCGAAGGCGACCGCCGCGATGATCGCCAGCAGGGCCGCCCCGCCCAGGTCACCGCCGAAGAAGCTGATGCCCAACGCTTCGGCCAACTGCGGCGCGGCGGTGTTGCCGGCCTTGTCCTGTGCGGTGATCGCCTGACTGCCGACCAACGCCGCCGCACCGAAGCCGAGGGCCAGGGTGAGCAGGTAGAAGGTGCCGATGATGCCGATCGCCCAGAGCACGCTCTTGCGGGCCGCCTTGGCGGTGGGCACCGTGTAGAAGCGGATCAGGATGTGCGGCAGACCGGCGGTGCCGAGCACCAGGGCGATGCCCAGGGACAGCAGGTCCACCTTGTTGTAGAACGTCTGTGTCGAGTTACCGGCGACCTCGACGCCATACCGCAGCCCGGGTTCGAGGAACGCGCTGCCCTTGCCGGATGCCGCGGCCGCCTGGCCGAGCAGCTCCGACAGGTTGAAGTTGAACTTCGCCAGCACCAGGATGGTCATCAGGAGCGCGCCGCCCATGAGCAGGAACGCCTTGACGATCTGCACGTAGGTGGTGCCCTTCATACCGCCCACGGTGACGTAGATGATCATCAGGGTGCCGACCATGATGATGGTGGCCACCTTCGCGGTGTCCGCGTCCATGCCGAGGAAGGTCGTCCCCGGCCGGATGCCGAGCAGCAGCGCGACCAGCGCGCCGGCGCCCACCATCTGCGCCAGCAGGTAGAAGATCGACACCGTGATGGTGGAGACCGCCGCCGCCGTACGCACCGGACGCTGACGCATCCGGAAGGCCAGCACGTCCGCCATCGTGTACCGGCCCGAGTTACGCAGCAGCTCGGCGACCAGCAGCAGGGCCACCAGCCAGGCGACCAGGAAGCCGATCGAGTAGAGGAAGCCGTCGTAGCCGTAGAGGGCGATGATGCCGGCGATACCGAGGAACGAGGCGGCCGACATGTAGTCGCCGCCGATCGCCATGCCGTTCTGGAAGCCGGAGAAGGACCGGCCGCCCGCGTAGAAGTCGGTAGCCGTCTTGGTCTGCCGGCTGGCCCAGATCGTGATGGCCAGGGTCACCGCCACGAAGACCAGGAAGAGCGTGATGGTCAGGTTGCGGGCGGTGTGGTTGCCCGCCTCCGCCGCCAGGAACGACTCAACCGCGTGGACCGTGCTCATGGGTCACCTCCCCGATCTCGGCGCGGATCCGGTCCGCGATGGGGTCGATCTTCCGGTCCGCGTACCGGGAGTAGAGCCAGGCGATCAGGAACGTGGAGACGAACTGGAGCAGGCCGAAGACCAGCGCGACGTTGATGTTGCTGCCGAACAGCTTCGTGCCCATGAAGTCCCGGGCGTACGCGGAGAGAATGACGTAGAGCGCATACCACAGGAAGAAAGCGACGGTCATCGGGAAGACGAAGCCGCGCAGCGCACGCCGCAGCCCGGCGAACTCGCCCGACCGTTGTACGGTCAGGTACTTGTCCGACTGGGAAGCGGCCGAAGCGGGTGTGTCCGTGGACATCTGTGGATCACCACCTTCACAGGCGTCAGAGGAGTTTCGCGCACGGTAAAGAGCGCGCTCCCCGACGGGGAAGGCCGAGATCGACGCCGGTCGTCGACTGCGCCGAGCGGTTGCCTGGCTGCGCCGAGTGACCCAGGTCACTCCGGTGACCGGTCGGCCGGACGGCCCGCCCGTTCAGCCCGGTAGCTCGTGGTACCGACCGCGGTAGTGCAGCAGCGGAGACGCCTCCCCGGTCAGGTCGACAGCCTCGATGGTGGCCTCCACCAGCAGACCCCAGCCGTACTCCCGGGCGGTGTCCAGCCGACACCCGGCCCACCCGCCGGCATCCGCAGGGACCGGCCCGTACGGTGTCTCGATCCAGGTGCCGGCGGCGAAGAGTCCACCAGGAGCGGGAAACAGACCGGCGAACCGGTCGGCTAGCTGCCGGTGCGGTGGACCGAGCGGCGTGACCGCGAACCGGCCCGCCTCCTCCGCCGCCGCCCAGAAGTCGGACTCCGGGTCGATCAGCCCGACCAGTCGATCCGGCTCCCCCTCGGCGACCAGCGTGGACGACACCGTCAGCCCGGCCGGACCGGGAGCCGTCCAGAGGGTCACCGGTGCGGCGAGCCGGCCGCGCAGCCGGCGTACCGGTGACCGTTGCCCGGTCGGCACCGCGAACGGATCGGTGTGGTGGATCTCGGCACCCGGCTCATGATTCACGTGAAACATTGTGACCCCGCCGGCCCGCCCCGTGGACCCGGCCGGCGAAGCTCCGGACCAGGTCGGCCACCTCGTCCGCCCGCGTGTCGAGGACGAAGTGCCCGCCGTCCAGCAGGTGCACCTCCGCCCCCGGGACGTCGGAGCGGTACGCGGCCGGTTCGGTGCTCTCGAACGAGGTGTCGTGTCGGCCCCAGACGACCAGCAGTGGCGGCTGCGCCCGACGGAGCCAGTCCTGCCAGACCGGGTACGAGGCGACGTTGGTCCGGTAGTCGTACATCAGGTCCAGTTGGCGCTCGATCACCCCCGGCCGGTTGAGGAAGGCGTGCTCGTCGACCCACAGGTCGGGGTCGTACCGCTCGGGGTGCGGATCGTCGCCGACGTGCCGGGTGCGAGTCGCCGCCAGCGAGAGGATGTTCTCCCGGACGGCCGCCTCGTGCCCGGCGCGGTCCTGCCAGTACGCCCGCCGGGTCGCCCAGAGCGGCCCCAGGCCCGTGTCGTGGGCCACCGCGTTCTGCACGACGAGGCCGCGCAGCCGCCCCGGATCGGCGCGGGCCATCCGGAACCCCACCGGCCCGCCGTAGTCCTGCACGTAGAGCAGGTAGTCCTCGGCACCCACGGCGTCGGCGAAACCAGCCATCGTGTCGGCGATCCGGTCGAACGTGTACGGGAAGCTCTCCGGAGCCGGGGCGTCGCTGTGCCCGAAGCCCGGGTAGTCCGGTGCGATCAGCCGGAACTGGTCGGCGAGCCGGTCGAGCAGCGGCTCGAACATCCGCGACGAGGACGGGAACCCGTGCAGGAGCAGCAGCACCGGCGCTTCCGGCGCGCCCGCCTCCCGGTAGAAGACGGAGAGCCCGTCGACGACGACGCTGCGATAGCGCGTGTGCGAACCCATGCCGACCGTCCCCTCGTCGCGCCTGCTCGCACCATAACGAGGGCCGGGCGCGCCCGACCGGCATTCGACCGGACGGGACGCGCCACTGCTCAGCGGCGCGGCGTGATCGTGGCCAGCAACTCGGGCAGCCGACGGTCCAACACGTCGCCGGCCAGGTACGCGCCCAGCAGCGCCGCGCCCGACCCGTACGCCGCGCCGACCGGCAGGGCCAGCCAAAGCCAGGCGTCCCCGAGCAGCGCGGCGGCCACCACCATCGGCACCGCCGCGACCGCCGACACGAGCATGGTCAGCAGGGTGAGCAGCCCCTTCGTGAGGCCCGCACCGCTGTTCATCGCGAACGGGTTGCTCGTCTCCGGCAGCGAGTACGCCCCGAGCACCGAGACGAAACTGTTCACCGCCAGCCCCGCGCCGTAGGTGGCGACCAGGCTGCCGAAGGTGAGCCCGATCCAACCCGGTCGACTGAGCAGCACCGACAGCACCACCGACACGAACGCCAGCATCGGCAGTACGTACAGCGAGAAGGCGGTCATCCGCGCCCGCAGCTCCACCCGGCCGGGCACCCCGGCCACCACGTTCGCGGCGTACGCGCTGCCGTCGAAGCCGAACTGGTTGGCCAGGGTGGCGGCGGCGAGCACACCCACGAGAACCATGGAGATGGTGACCACGACCGGTGAGGTGTCGCTGGCAGCCGCAGTCAACCCCTCGCCCTCCATGGCCGCGAAGTCCCCGCCCGTGACGTTGATGAACACGGGCACGAAGATCCCGACCACCGCGATCGTGATCAGGTTGGCCCGGCGGCGCGCGTCCCGCCACCAGTACCGGGCCTCCCGGGCGACCAGCGCGCCGAAGCGGTCCCGGCGGGCCCAGCCGGTGGCACGGGGGAACAGTTGGGCGACGGCGCCACCGGCCACGCCGCGCCGCGCGGGGGCCTTACCGGCGCTCGCCGCGCCCACCATGGCCGACTCGAGCGACCGGGACCACCAGAACAGCAGGGCGCCGAGCGCCACCACCGTGATCAGCAGTTTCACCGGTGCCGCCCACACCCGTCCCTGGGCCACGTCGATGCCGGCCGTCCACGGTGCGCCGAGCGGCGTCCAGCCGATCACGGTCGCCGCGCCGGTCAGCCGGGTCCAGTCCGTCTCCCGTAGCGCGGCGAGACCGAAGATCTGCAACGGGCCGAGAAGTGCGGCGACCACCGCCAGCAGCACGGCCGCCAGGTCCCGGACCCGCCGGGACCGCAGCATGGTGGCGAAGGCGCTGGTCACCGCCCGGCTGGCGGCCACACAGAGCAGCAGCCCCGCGACCACACCGACCACGGCCACCAACCCCGCCGACCAGCCGCCCAGCGACCAGGAGGTGAGCACCAGCCCGAACGTCGCGATCAGCACCGCCAACACCGGAACGCTGATCAGAGCCGCCGCGAACAGACCGGTCACCAACGTGCGACGCGACAACGGCAGCAGCGCGAACCGGGCCGGGTCCAGTGTTTCGTCCACACCGAAGAAGACCAGTGGTAGAAGCAGCCAGCCGAGCACCAGCAGGCCCCCGCCCGCCGCACCGACTAGCACCGCGTACTGGCCGTCGCCGGTCAGGCCGGGTAGGGCGAAGAGGAAGAAACCACTGACGGCGAACCAGAGCCCGAGCAGCGCGCCACCGATGAACAGTGCGATCCGCCAGCCCTGACCCCGGAAGCTGTTGCCCATCACCCGCAGCTTCAGCAGTACGAAGTGTCGAGCGAAGACCGTGCGTACGGGCGCGGTGGGCCCGGCGTCCGTGCTCACTGCGACAGCCACGACAGCTCCTCGCCCGTCGCAGTGCGCCCGCCGACCACCTCGACGAACACCTGCTCCAGCGAGCGGTCACCACGGACCTCGCCAATCGTCCCGACCCGCTTGATGGTGCCGCCGGCGAGGATCGCCACGTGTGAGCAAAGCCGCTCGACGACCTCCATCACGTGACTGGAGAAGACCACAGTGCCTCCGCCGGCCGCGTACCTGCTGAGAATGTCGCGGATCAGCGCGGCGGACACCGGGTCGACCGCCTCGAACGGCTCGTCCAGCACCAGCACCCGCGGGCCGTGCAGCAACGCGCAGGCCAGGCCGATCTTCTTCTTCATACCCGCCGAGTAGTCCACCACCAGCGTGCGACCGGCGTCGCCGAGCGCCAGCACGTCCAGCAGCTCCGCGGCCCGCTGGTCGACCACCGCCGGGTCCATCCCCCGCAACAACCCGTTGTACGCGAGCAGCTCCGCCCCGGTCAGCCGGTCGAACAGGCGTACCCCGTCGGGCATCACGCCCAACAGCTGCTTCGCGGCGACCGGGTCCTGCCAGACGTCCTGCCCGAGCACCCGGGCCGAGCCGGCGTCCGGTCGCAACAGCCCGACCGCCATCGACAGGGTGGTGGTCTTGCCGGCACCGTTCGGGCCGAGCAGCCCGTAGAAGGAACCGGCGGGGACGTCCAGGTCGACGCCGGCCACCGCGATCGTGCCGTCGAACCGTTTGGCCAGGCCACGCAGTGCGAGCGCGGGGTGCTCAACAATCATGCGTCGACGCTATCCGGCGACGGCCAGTTCCGCGTCCGGCGGCGGGCGGATCGGGATCATCCTGAAGTCGTAGATCCCCGATCCGCCCTCGACGGCGGTTGATCCACTCCACATCGCCGATGTCGGGGTGTCAGAGCCTCGGCATGCCGCCACATCGTCGACGTGGAGTGGATCTGGCGGCCGGCGCGCAGGTCACTGCATGCGGAGGGCTTCGGGGGTGTGCAGGCGGAGCATGGTGGCCGCGACGTCGGCCGGTGCCCGCCGACGGGTCGCCATCGACACCGCGACCATCACCGTGAACGCCAGCGGCACCGTCCAGGCGGCCGGCTGCGTGGTGAGCGTGGCCGGCCAGCCGGACAACGGCGGACCGAGCACGGTGACCAGCACCGCCCCGATCGCCGCCCCGCCGCCGACCAGCACCCCGGCGGCGGCGCCCAGGTCGGTCAGGCCACGCCACCAGATGCCGAGCACCAGCAGCGGGCAGAAACTCGACGCGGCCACCGCGAAGGCCAACCCGACCACCTGCGACACGTCCATCCCGGAGACATGCAACGCCAACATCGTCGGCACCGCTCCGGCGATTACCGTGGCCAGCCGGAAACCGCGTACCGAGCCTCGGCCGAGCACATCCGTCGAGATCACCCCGGCGACGCTGGTCAGCAACCCCGACGAGGTGGAGAGGAACGCCGCGAACGCGCCCGCCGAGACCAGCGCGGCGAGCAGCCGGCCAACCGTCCCGTCACCGAGGGTCGCGCCGGGCAGCAAGACCACCACCGCGTCGGTCTGCCCGCTGACCAGCAACTGCGGTGTGTAGATCCGGCCGAGCACCCCGTACAGGGTGGGGAGCAGGTAGAAGGCGCCGACCAGGGCCAGCACGACCAGTGTCGTCCGACGTGCCGCCGCACCGTCCGGGTTCGTGTAAAAGCGGACCAGCACGTGCGGCAGGCCCATGGTGCCCAGAAACGTGGCGAGGATCAGCGAGTACGTGGCGAAGAGCCCTCGGTCGTCGTCCCCCGCGGCGCTGGGCAGCAGCCAGTCGTTCGCCTCGGTGGCCACCCCGGACACCTCCGGCACCGGATCGCCGGCCGCGAAGGTCAGCTCGTCGCCGGGGCGTACCTCCCGGATGTCGCCGTCGGGCAGGGTGACTGTCGCGCGGTGCTCGACCACGACGGTGGTCGCGGCCCGGAACGTCGGCCCGTCGGGCGGAGTCACCGCGGGGCGGCCGTCGGCCTGCCACTGCAGGGCCAGGAAGATCACGGGTACGGCGAGCGCGGTCAGCTTGAGCCAGTACTGGAACGCCTGCACGAAGGTGATCGCCCGCATGCCGCCCAGCGCCACGTTCGCGGTGACGACGGCGGACACGAGCAGGGCACCAAGTGGGTACGGGGAGCCGGCCACCGTGGCCAGCGTGAGCCCGGCCCCCTGGAGCTGCGGCACCAGGTACAGCCAGCCGATGAAGATCACGAACGCGGTGGCCAGGATCCGTAGCCGACGTGATCCCAGCCGTAGCTCGCAGAAGTCGGGCAGGGTGAACGCGCCGGACCGGCGAAGCGGTGCCGCCACGAAGAGCAGCAGGGCCAGGTACCCGGCGGCGAATCCGACCGGATACCAGAGCACGTCCACGCCGTACTTGAGGACCAACCCGGCGATGCCGAGGAAACTCGCCGCCGACAGGTACTCCCCGCCGATCGCGGCGGCGTTCCACGTCGGGCTGATCGCCCGCGACGCGACCAGGAAGTCGGACGTGGTCCGGGCCAACCGGAGCCCGTAGAAGCCGATGCCGACGGTGACCAGGGTGACCGCCACGATGGCCGGCACCACGAAATCGTTGCCCACCTCAGTGCTCCGGCCGTTGCACCAGGTCGGTGAAGTCCTGCTCGTTGCGTTCGGCCAGCCGCACGTACGCCCAGCCCACCCCGATCAGGAACGGGAACGAGGCCACACCGAGCAGCAGCCACGGCAGGTTGACACCGGCGACGGTGGTCCGGCCGAGCGAGGGCGCGATGGCGAACAACCACGGCAACCCGCCCAACCCGATGACCACCACCAGTGAGAGCCGCAGCGCCAACGCGAGTTGGGCCCGGACCAAGCCGCGGACCAGCGCCTCACCGACCTGGGTCTGCTGGGCCAACTCGGCGCGGGTCCGCTCGGCGCGGGTGTCCTGCCTGGTGATCTCGGCCAGCACGATCCGGGCCCGCCGGGGCGGTGGTACCGCACCGCCCGACCCCACGTCAGGGATTTGCTCGGCCACCCCGGCAGTCTCGCCCGCCGTGCGCGATTGTCAAGCGCTGACGCTCACCACGATCCGATGCCGGGGCAGTCCACAGGCGTGGTCACCGGAACCGAGGCGAGTTCGCGTCGCGCCCGTTCCCGGCCGAGGTTCGTCTCCCAGACCCCGTCCCGGGGCAACTCGGCGGCGATCTGCCCCAGCGCGCACACGCGTACCGGCTCGGGCAACCGGACCAGTGCCGGTACGGCGTCCGCCGACAGCCCGGACAGGTAGCCGACGTCCAGCCGGCCGGTCTCCAGGTACCTGTCGACGTTTCGCTCGGCGATCAACCGGTCCGGGTTGACCAGGGCCAGGCCGAGCAGTGCCAGCACCGCCGTGCCGATCACCAACCGGGGCAGCCAATCCGCCCGCAAGCGCACCACAGCCACTCCGACCAGTACGAAGAGCAGCCCGAGCCACAGCTCGATGGTCGCCACGACGAGCCGTAGCCGGGTAGCGCCGTACACGTCGGCGTAGACCTGCATCCGGTAGAGCGCCGAGGCGACGATCACCAGGCTGAGCCCGGTGAGCGCACCCAGCAGTACGCGCACCAGCAGGCGGTCCGCCCGGGTCGCCTTCGGTGCTCGCCGGGCGGCGACGGCGATCACCAGGAGGGTGAGCGCGGTGACGGCGAGCAGTTGCCAGAACCCGCCGCGGGCGTACTCGGCGTAGGTGAGTCCGGCCGTACGCAACACGTGCCCGGCGCCGCCGAACAGCACTGTCAGCTGGACCAGCACGAAGACGCTGAACAGGGCGACGAGCATCCCCAGCGGAAGGGTCCACTCCAGTCGGTGCGCCGTGCGGGGTTGTTTCGGGCGTAGGCCCTCCAGGTCGGGCGGGCGGCTCACCAGGAAGGCGCCCCCGAGCAGGCCTCCGCCGATCAGCAGCAGCCGCACCATCCAGTCGACCACACCTACCGACGAGACGTCGGGCAGCAGGCCGGTGACCAGGTCGGCGAAGACAGCGTCGGCGGAGGAGAAGAGCAGACCGAACAGCATCAGCAGGCCGGCCGAGAGCGCCAGGCTGGTCAGGATGCGCCCGACCGGAGCATCCGAGGTGCGCGACCGCCTGCCCTGCAGCCCGCGTACGGCCCAGGGGAGCGCCCGTACCGTCGCGGCCGGGGGCAGGGTCGCGGCGATCAGCATTCCGAGTGGGCTTCGCCCGCCGGTCAGCGCCAGCGTCCCGGTCACCACCGCCGCGAGCAGGCAGAGGGCGAAGAGCCAGCCGGCCGCTCGAACCGTGCCGACGGCGATCAACGCGAGCGTCGCGACAGCCCAGGCGACCTGTGCCGCCCGCCCCGGTGCCCCCGTGGCATCGGGACGGGCGGCGGTCGCCGCGGTCGACGGAGCCGGTTTGGCTGCCGACGTCGTCGCAGGGCTCTTCGGTGCCGGCGTGGCTGTCGTTGGACCTGTCGGTTGCGGTGTCGGGGCAGCCGCCGGAGGGCTCGTCGGGTCCGGTGTGGCGGTGACGGCGGCGACGCCGAGGGCGGCGACGCCGGCCAGTGCCGCCACCAGCCAGCCGAGGCCGGGACGAACGACGGTGAGCGCGGACGCGCCGACGACGGTCGCCGCCGTCAGCGCGGCCAGGACGAGCGGTCGGGCCGCACCCGACGGCCCCGGCCAACGCCGCTCGGTGAACGACGGCCGCCTCGGCAGGACCGGCGCGGGTGGCCATGGCTGAAGCTGACCGGCGGTCGGCGGCGCGGCTGGGCCAGGTCTCACGAGCGGAGGGACCTGCGCTCCGGTCGGTCCGGTGGCCGGAACGGGAACGCTGCCAGGGCTGGTCATGCGGCCTCTTTTCGGTGGGAGCCGTTGTCCGGGATGGTGACCTGGATGCGGCAACCGGGTCGGTCGCTCCGGTGCGGGCCGATGGGGTCGAGGACGGCGATGCGACCGCCGTGCAGCTCGACGACCCATCGCGCGATCGCCAGACCGAGACCTGTTCCGCCGCCGGCCGACCGGTCGCCACGCGTGAACCGTTCGAAGACCCGGGACCGCTCGGCCGGCGGGATGCCCTGGCCCTCGTCGCTCACCTCGACGCGGAGATGGTCGCCGTCCTCTTCGGCGGTGACCCGGACGACGCCGCCGGGCGGGCTGTGCCGCGCCGCGTTGTCGAGCAGGTTCGCGAAGACCTGGTGCAGCCGCCACGGGTCCGCGTGCACCGTCAGCGGCGACGGCAGGTCACGGAGTTCGAAACGTACGTCCAGGCCGGCTCCGGACGCGCTCGCGGTGGCGTGCTCCACCGCCTCGTCGAGGAAGTCCCCCACGTCGATCCGTACCCGCCGCAACGGCACCACGCCGGCGTCGAGGCGGGACAGGTCGAGCAGGTCGGCGACGAGGTGTCCGAGCCGTTCGGTCTGGGCCAACGCCGAGCGCAGCGCCGCCGGCTCGGGGTCGGCCACCCCGTCCACCATGTTCTCCAGCACGCCCTGCAACGCGGTGATCGGCGTCCGCAACTCGTGCGAGACGTTGGCGATCAACTCGCGGCGGCGCTGGTCCGCGGCGTGCAGGTCCTCGGCCATCTTGTTGAAGGCCTGGGCCAGCTCGCCGACCTCGTCCCGGGAGGTGGCGCGTACCCGTCGCGTGTAGTCGCCCCGGGCCATCGCGCCGGCTGCCGCCGTCATCTCGCGCAGCGGCGAGGTCATCCCGTGGGCGAGCACCTGCGAGGTGACAAGACCGATGCAGATGCTGGTGACCGCCGTGCCCGGCGGGAGCCAACCGATGCCGTACCAGAAGTAGCCGATGGCCACGGCCCAGGATGCGACGAGCAGCACGCCGAGCTTCATCTTGATCGAGCGAACCGGGTCCAGTGGCCGGGGTAACACCCGTTCCACCCAGTCGAACAAGTGGCCGGTCACGCGGGCACCTCCAGGGCGTAGCCCACACCGTGGACGGTCCGGATCAGGTCGGCGCCGAGTTTGCGGCGTAGCGCCTTGACATGGCTGTCCACAGTGCGGGTGCCACTCCCGTCGGCCCATCCCCAGACCTCGGCGAGCAGTCGCTCTCGCGGCAGCACCGTGCGGGGACGCCCGGCGAGGTGGACCAGCAGGTCGAACTCCGTCGGAGTGAGGTGCACGTCGGCACCTGCCCGGCGAACCCGCCGCTCGGCCTCGTTGATCTCGATATCGCCGAGCCGGATCGCGGGCGGCGTCGGGGTGGCGGCCCGATCCACCCGCCGCAGCAGGACGTGCACCCGGGCGGCCAACTCCCGCATCGAGAAGGGCTTGGTGAGGTAGTCGTCCGCACCGACCGCGAGCCCCACCAGCAGGTCGGTTTCGTCGTCGCGAGCGGTGAGCATCAGCACCGGCACCGGTCGGTCGGCCTGGATCCGGCGGCACACCTCCAGGCCGTCGAAACCGGGCAACATCACGTCGAGGACGACGAGGTCCGGCTGTCCGGCGCGGAACTGTGCGACGGCGCTGGGCCCGTCCCCGGCGATCTCCACCGAGAAACCCTCGGCCCTGAGTCGAGCCGCGATGGATTCGGCGATGGTCCGTTCGTCCTCGACCACCAGTACCCGACGTTGCGTCATGGGTCCTGACTGTAGGGAGCAGCCGTGGAGGTCGGTGGGTGGCGTTGTGAACAACCTGTGGAGAACGGCTCACGCCTGTGGATAACTCCGGGATGACCTCCGCTGGCGTGTGGCAACTCCCGAGACCCGTTGTGGACGACCTTCACCCGGAACCTTTTCCTCCGCCCAGGAGTGGGACAGATGAGAAAGGGGGTGACGATGTCCGACAGCGATGTGATCTCCGAGCTGTACGGCAGCTGCTTCCGGCGCCTGGTGGTCCAGCTCTATGCGATGACCGGAGACCTGAGCGAGGCGCAGGAGGCGGTTCAGGAGGCGTTCACCCGGGCCCTGGTGAAGCCTGGTCGGTTCACCGGCCTCGACAATCCGGAGGCGTGGCTGCGCCGGGTCGCGGTGAATGTTGCTCGCAGTCGCCATCGCCGACGCCGTGTGCTGAGCGGGCTGCTGCGTCGGATCGGCCCTCCGCCAGCGGTTGCCGACCATTCACCGGAGCACCTGGCGCTGCTGGCCGCCCTGCGCGGCCTTCCCGAGGGCCAGCGGCACGCACTGGCCCTGCACTACCTGGTCGACCTGCCGATCGACGAGGTGGCGGCGACCCTCGGCGTTTCGCCCGGCACGGTGAAGTCCCGGCTGTCCAGGGGTCGGCAGGCGCTCGCTGCGCTGCTGACCGACTCGGAGATCAGCGAGAGCACGAGCATCGGGAGGATCGATGTCCAATCATGAGTTCACTGGCTTCGACGTCGACACCGTCGCCGACGCGGTCCGCCAGCCCCCTCTGGACGACGTGCGGGCGGCAGCGCTGGCTCGCCGCCGACGGCGCGCCAGCGGAATGGCTTTTGTGCTGGTTGTCGCCCTAGCCGGCGCGGCGGTGTCGCCACTGTTCGGCAACACCGGTCAGGGTGGGTGGACCGGCCCGGATCAGCCGCCGATCAGGCCGGACCGTGGCGGCGAGTTCTTCCTGACCGGGCCGGAGTCGGCCGTCGTAGCGGGTGTGTGGGACGCCGACGAGGGTTGCTTCACGGTGCGATTCCGACAGACCGACGACGGCGGGCAGAGCTGGACCGATGATGAGACGACCCGTTATCGCACCACCAACCAGTGCGGATCGGACGAGGAGGGGAATCCGCTGAGCAACCCGGAGTTCTCGGTGCTCAGCCAGCGCTCCTACCTGGTCCGCGATGGCGACCAGCTCCTGCTCTCCACCGACTACGGCCGCACCTGGGGCGACGCCGAGCAGGTCATGGTGACGGTGCCGTCCTTTCCGGCGGAAGCACAGCCGGTCTTCTGCCAGTGGGGCCGGGGCTGTGGGGCGTTGCGTGAACCGTTGGCGGTCTCGTCGACGGGGGCGGTGTACCGGCTCGGAGGCAAGCAGCCGTCGCCCTACCCGCCAGCCAGCATCTATCCGAGTGTGGACGGCACTATCTGGGTGACCTACTGGCCGGGTGACATCGGCGTCATGGTGGTCGCGCGGAGCGTCGACCGGGGAGCCACCTGGAGCACCTGGCAGCCGCCAGTGGGAGCGAACGTGATCGCGGTGGCAGGGGTCAGCGCGCAGGAGGCGTACCTGTTGATCGCGCCGCCACCACCGCCCGGCGCCCAGCCCATGGAGGTCGAGGGCACGTCGCAGCTGTTGCGCACCACGGACGGCGGGCGAACCTGGGCGGACATGGGCACCGACCTACCCAACTCGTTGGAGACCCGGTTCCTCGTCGTCGGCTCGGACGGGGCCCTGCTGCTCGTCGAGGCGGGAAACATGCAGCCATCCGGCAACAGGTCCACTGTCATGATCGGCCTGGATGCCGGGCGACACTTCAAGAAGATGCGCGAGTACGAGCGACGCGACGGGAGCGTCGGTGCCGCTCCCGGACACGCCTGGCTCTACGGCCGGGACGACATGACGACTGGCGGTGCGGACCACGTGCAGCTGACCGCCGACGGCACATCCTGGACGCGCTTTCCACTTCCGGACTGAGCGCCGCCGGACGTGCGACGGGGCCGGTGAACTGCCGCCGGCCCCGTCTGCATGACGCCGAAAGTGACGGTCACTCCAGGCCGACGCGCTCCGGGCGGGCCGAGGCGGAGCCGAGCCAGGTGTGCGGGTTGCCGTACCAGCACCAGCCCAGCTTCGGTGCCCCCTGGCTGATCCAGAGCGCCGGTACCCGCTTGTCGCCACACCGGGAACCGACGAGTGAGAAGCACCTGTTGCTCGCCAACGCAGCCGGGTGCAGCGTGACGAACGCCAGCCCTTCGTCGATGGTGAGCGGCAGCCGACCCTGGGCGGTCATCCCCTCCATGGCGGTGGCCGGGGCCAGGTTGCGGAACTCCTCGCCCCGGTCCACGTCGAAGAGCAGGTAGGCGGGCCCGGCCGGCACCTCCAACTCCTTGATCGGGTCGAAGCGCGGCAGGTCGTCCTCGGCGTAGTTCCGGTCGACGACGCCGGGCTTGCGCTTTCCGGCCAGCGTGGTGAGCCCGAGCCGTTCCGGCACCCCGACCAGGTCCCGGGTGATCACCAGCAGAAACGGCACCCGGGCGTCGGTGGGGGCGGGCAGCCCGGCGGTGCCGTCGATCGCCCTGGCCCGAAGGGGCGCGACCAGGGCCCGGAAGGCGGTCTCGGACAGCCCGGCCAGGGCCGGGTAGCCCAGGTGCATCAGGTGGTCGACCTGACGATTGAACTCGGTCTCGGCGTCGAACGGGGTCTCGGTCACGGCGGCCTCCCGGAAGTCGTACGGACTAGCGTACAACGTACGGTAAGCGTGGTTCCATTCCCGGGTCAGCGATTCCAGTCCTGCTTCGCGGCCCTGACCAGCTTGTCCTTCAACTCCCGGGTGTGCCGTCGGCTCACCGGCAGCTCGGTCGAGTCGACCACCACGACATAGCCGGAGTTGACCAGACGCAACTCCGCGATCAACTTCAACTGCACCAGGTACGACCGGTGCACCCGGACGAAACCGGCGTCGGCCCAGCGCTCCGCCAACGTGGCCAGCGACACCCGCACCAGGTGAGACCCCTCCGCGGTGTGCAACCTCGCGTAGTCCCCCTGCGCCTCCACCCACCGCACCGCAGACCGGGGCAGCATCCGGGTGGTGCCGGCCAACTCGATGGGAATCGTCGGGTCCTCCTCCGCGCGGGCCAGGGCCGCCGGGTGCGACGGCACCACCCGCGAACCGATCACCCGGCGCAACGACTCGGCCAACCGGTCGGCGCGGACGGGTTTGCGGACATAGTCGGTGGCACCCAGGTCGAAGGCGTCCACCGCGCCGTCGTCGTACGCGGTGACGAACACGATCGCCGGCGGCCGGGCGAAACGGCGCAGCACCCGGGCCAACTCCATCCCGTCCAACCCGGGCATCCGGATGTCCAGGAAGACCACGTCAACGTCACCGTCGCGGAGCAACCGCAGCGCCTCGGTCGCGTCACCAGCGGTGAGCAGCCGGGCCACCCGGGGGTCGGCCCGAAGGTGGTACGCCAGCTCGTCGAGCGCGGGCGGCTCGTCGTCCACCGCCAGCACCCGGAGGAAACCCGACGCGTTCACCGCGGCCGTGCCGGTTCGCTCGCTCACGACCCTGCCCGTACACCCGGGTGGAACTTCGGCACCCGCATGCTCACCTTCGTGCCCGAGCCCAGCCCGGTCTCCACGACCAGGCCGAACCGGTCCCCGAAGACCGACCGGAGCCGCTCGTCGACGTTGGAGAGGCCGACGTGCTGACCCGTGTCGTCGCCTGGGTCGCCAGTGCTGCGGGCCAGCTCGGCGATGCCGGCGGTCAGTGTGGTCGGGTCCATTCCCACTCCGTCGTCCTCCACCGTGATGTGGCATTCGGCGCCCGCGTCCCGGGCCTCGATGCTCACCATGCCCGTGCCCGGCTTACGGGACAACCCGTGGCGGACCGCGTTCTCCACCAAGGGCTGGAGGCAGAGGAACGGCAGCGTCACCGGCAGCACCTCCGGGGCGATCTGCAACCGCACCTGCAACCGGTCGCCGAACCGGGCCCGCTCGATGGTCAGGTAACGGTCGATCGAGCGCAACTCCTCGGCAAGGGTGGTGAACTCGCCGTGCGCCCGGAAGGAGTACCTCGTGAACTCCGCGAACTCCAGGATCAGCTCCCGGGCCCGCTCCGGATCGGTGCGGACGAACGAGCCGATCGCGGTCAGCGCGTTGTAGATGAAGTGCGGGCTGATCTGCGCCCGCAACGCCCGGATCTCCGCGCGGGCCAGCCGCTCCCGGGACGAGTCCAGCTCGGCCAGGGCGAGCTGGTTACCGGCCCAGTGCGCCGTCTCCAGGGTGGCCTGCACCAGCCCCGGCGGTGGTGGACTGTCGGCGACGGCCACCAGCGCGCCGACCACCCGACCGTCGGCTCCCTGCAACGGCGCGACCACCGCCCCGCGGATCGGGCAGTCCACCCGGTCGCAGTGCAGCTCCTGCTCGCCGAGCACCGTCGAGCGGCCGGTGTCCACAGTCCGCTGGGCCGCCGCGAGCAACTGATCGCCGTGGTGCGTACCGCGCCCGTCGAGGGCCAGCAACCGGTCGGCGTCGGCGAGCGCCAGCCCGACAGCGCCCACCAGGGCACGCAGATGGCGTACGGCCTTCGCGGCGCCCGCCTCGCTCAGCCCCGCGCGCAGCGGCTCGGCCGCCAGGCCGGCGGTGTGCAGCACCTCGTAGGTGGCCCGCTGGGTGGCGGTGGCGATGCCCCGGCGGGCGCGCAGCCGCAGCACCGCCAACAGGGCCGCCGTCAGCGCGGTGACGAGCGACACGACGCCGACCACGGCGGAGAGGTTGGCACCCACGCAGCGATCCTTGCCCCTGCGAGCCGACCCGCCAAGCCCCTAGTACGCGCCCTTTCGAGCGAGCACCACGCCGACGGTGCGCCACAGGATGCTCAGGTCGTACGCCAACGACCAGTTGTCGACGTAGTAGAGGTCCAGGCGGACCGACTCGTCCCAGGACAGGTCGGAGCGGCCGGAGACCTGCCACAGGCCGGTCATGCCGGGGCGGACCAGCAGGCGGCGGCGTACGTCGCCCAGGAAGTCGCCGTCGTCGGCCGGCAACGGGCGGGGCCCGACCAGCGACATCTCACCCCAGAGCACGTTGATCAGCTGCGGCAGCTCGTCCAGCGACGACGCCCGCAGGAAGCCGCCGACCGGGAAGACCCGAGGATCCTGCTTCATCTTGAACAACATGCCGTCGGTCTCGTTGCGGTCGACGAGGCTGGCCAGCCGATCCTCGGCGTCGACGTACATGGTCCGGAACTTCCACACCCGGAACGTGCGTCCCTCGTGCCCCACCCGAGGTTGGCGGAAGAACACCGGCCCCCGGTCGGAAATCTTGATCGCGACGGCGATCACCACGAAGAGCGGGATCAGCAGCAGCAGACCGAGGCCGGCGGCGACCCGGTCCATCAGGTTCTTGGCCAGCAGCGCGGGACCGGAGAGGGTCGGCTCCTCGACGTGCAGCAGCGGCAGACCCTCGATCGGCCGGATGTGCACCCGGGGCCCGGCGATGTCGGTCAGCTGCGGCGCGACGACCAGGTCGACGCCGGAGCCCTCCAACTGCCAGGCCAGCCGGCGCAGCTCGCCCGGCTCGGCGCTGGCCGACCCGCAGACGGCGATGGTGTCCCCGCCGACCTCGCGGACCAGGGCCAGGACGTCGCGGCCGGCGTACACCGGAACCGGTGTCGGCATTCCCCGGGCCGCCGCGTAGCCGTCGGTGATGTGGATGGCGACGGGCACCAGCCCGGCGGCCGGGCTGCGGGTGACCGCCGCGTAGACCTCCAGGCACTCCGGCAGGGTGCCGACCAGCACCATCCGGTGGGCGGCCTGACCGGCCCGACGCCGGATGTAGTGCAGCGCCCAGCGGGCCACGAACCGGCCCCACAGGATCAACAGCAGGGCGCCGAGCAGGGCCGTGCCGACCGTCCACCGGGACAACGCGGTCTTGGTGGCGAAGGCGAGGAACGAGACACTCGCGGCCACCGTCACCGCAGCCCGGATCACCCGCTTGAACTCGTCCGGGCCGAGCCCCAGGTAGCGCCGGTCGTACGCCCGGTTGCTCCAGAGGATCACCACCCAGCCGAGCGGAAGCAGCAGGTAGGAGATCGTGTGGAACCAGGTCGGATCCTGGTTGGTGCCGGTGAACCCGGAGGCAGCCTGGTCGAACAGCTGGATCGCGATCCAGCTGGCGAACGCCGCCGCGCCGAAGTCGAGCAGCAGCAGGATTGCGATGTAGGGGCGGTGCCAACGAGAGACACGGCGTCGAGCCCTGGTCCATGCCGACCGAGGGACGCCGTTGTGTGACGGCGGCGTCGGCGGCTGGATCTCGAAGCTGTCGACGTGCCGCACGAGTCTGCTCCGGCCTTCGTTGGATACCGGGCGCTGGAGGCTTGCCGTCACCTCACCCATGTCCTCCCGCATGACACGGGCCGCTCACTCGGCGTGAGGGCCCGGGTCGCCCACCGTCCCAGTCTCCCACGCGGGCTCCGACCGGTCGCCGCCCCGAGGGAGATTGGCGACCGATGGTGCCGGCGGGATCTGGCCGGCTCCGCACCATTTCAGAAGCCGGGGACCGGGCCACTATACCGATGGATGCGCGCGTGGCGAGAATGGCGGACCGGAGCTTCCGCTCAGGAAGGCCGATTCCGCTCCGTAGTCGCCACGTGGAATTACTCACCGTACGAGACGGGACAACCGTCGGTCAGCGAGGGGTTTTCCGCCGGTCTGACAGGTCGGGCAGTACTGCAGGCTCGAATCGGCGAACGACACCTCCCGCACGGTGTCCCCGCACACCGGGCAGGGCAGCCCGGTGCGGGCGTGCACCTTCAACCCGGAGCGCTTCTCACCCTTCAGCTCCGCCGCCCGCTGACCCAGGGACCGCTCGACCGCGTCGCCGAGCACCTGCCGGGTGGCCGCGTGCAGGGTGGCGATCTGGGCGTCGGTGAGCCGATCGGTGATCGCGAACGGAGACAGCTTCGCGGCGTGCAGGATCTCGTCGGAGTACGCGTTGCCCACCCCGGACAGCACCGACTGTTCGGTCAGCACCCCCTTGACCTGCCCCCGCCGGCTCCGTAACCGCTCCGCGAAGGTGGGCAGGTCCGAAGCGAGCGCGTCCGGGCCCAGCTTGGCCACCCCGGGCACCGCCGACACGTCGGTGACCAGGTACGCGGCCAGCTTCTTCTGGGTGCCGGCCTCGGTGAGATCGAAGCCGGAACCGTCGTCCAGGCGTACGCGCAGCGCGATCGGACCCTTGCCGGGCCGCAGCGGAGTGGTGGCCGGGAACGCCTCCCGGTAGTGCAGCCAGCCCGCCCGGGCCAGGTGCACCACGAGGTGCAGGTCACCCTCGAACAGCACGTCGAGGAACTTGCCGTGCCGGCTGGCATCGACCACCGCCCGACCAGCGACGGCGGTCGGTGCCGGTTCGTACGTCTTCAGGGCGCTGATCGCGGCGATCTCCAGCCGGTCGACACGCCGCCCCACCGCGCGCTGCCGCAGGTAACCCGCGAGCGCCTCAACCTCCGGTAGTTCGGGCACCAGCCAACGGTAGCCTTCTTTCCCGTGAGAATCGTGGTGGCGCACAACCGGTACCGGGAAGCACAGCCCTCCGGCGAGAACATCATCGTCGACTCGGAGATCGCCCAGCTCACCGCCGCGGGCGTCGAGGTGCTGCCGTTCATCCGCAGTTCGGACGAGATCCCGTCGATGTCGAAGGCCGCGAAGGCGCTGCTGCC
Source organism: Micromonospora sp. WMMC250 (assembly GCF_027460215.1). Lineage (NCBI taxonomy): Bacteria > Bacillati > Actinomycetota > Actinomycetes > Micromonosporales > Micromonosporaceae > Micromonospora > Micromonospora sp. WMMC250. The sequence continues at coordinate 5,127,941 of NZ_JAPZBJ010000002.1, forward strand.
GATCTCGCCGATCTGGGCTCCGCGCGCCCAGCACGACCTGAGCCGACTGCTCACCGAGCACCGACCGGACGTCCTGCACCTGCACAACCCGTACCCCCTGATCTCGCCCTGGGTGGTGCGGACCGCGCACCGGCACGGCGTGCCGGTGGTGCAGACGGTGCACAACTACCGGCAGGTCTGCTCCTCGGGGATCTACTTCCGGGACGGGGTGATCTGCCAGGACTGCAAGGGCCGGGCGCTGGGGGTGCCGGCGATCAAGCACCGCTGCTACCGCGATTCGGCGGCCCAGAGCGCCCTGATGGCGACCACCCTGGCCGTGCACCGCGGCACCTGGCGTTCGGTGGACCGGTACGTCGCGCTCACCTCGGCGATCGCCGACCACCTGCGCGACTACGGCATTCCGGACGAACGCATCGTGGTGAAGCCGAACTCGGTGCCCGACCCGGGCCAGCCGTCGCCGCTCGGTGACGGGTTCCTCTACATGGCCCGACTCTCCCCGGAGAAGGGGCTTGACCTGCTGCTGGACGCCTGGCGTCGGCACCCGGTGGGCGCGCTGGGCACGCTGCGCGTGGCTGGCGACGGTGAGCTGCGCCCGCTGGTGGAGTCCGCCGCCGCCGAGCGGTCCGACGTGGTCTACCTCGGTCAGATCGACCGGGCCGGGGTGCGGGCAGCGGTCGAGGCGAGCGCAGTGGTGATCGCCGCCTCCATGTGGCACGACGTGCTGCCGACCGTGATCCTGGAGGCGTTGGCCAGTGGTCGGCCGGTGCTCGGCACGGCGTTGGGCGGCATTCCGTACCTGGTCGGGGCCGACGCCCCGCACGAGCCCGCCGGCACCGGCCCGGCCGAGAACGCCTCCGCCGTCGCCTCGCCGGTAGCGTCGGAGGTCGCCTCGCTGGCCACTTCCCGGGTGGCCGGTGGCGGGTCGCCCATGCCGGCCGGGATCGGTCTCGGCGACGCCGGCTGGGTCGTCGCCCCGGAGCCGGCCGCGCTGGCCGCCGCCCTGCCGGTCGCCCGGGCCGGCGCGCCCGGGTTGGCAGCGGGCGCTCGGGCCCGCTACGAGCGCACCTTCCACCCCGACGTGGTCATCAAGCAGCTCATCGACATCTACGCGGGCGTGGCCCGTACCTCCGCCCGCGCCTGACCCCGTCCCGCCCGGCGGTGGCCTGCGTCGCTCGGCCGTACCTGGTCAAGATCGCGCTCGGCCTGAAGATCCACACGACATCGGGGATGTTGGGGTTTCCCAGGCGCTGGAAGCAGCAACGTCGGGGAAGTCGCGCGGATCTTGCGGGCAGGCCGGTCGAGCGGAGCGGGGGGCGGGGCGGGCGCGACGCGGGTCAGCGCAGGGAGGCGCGGGCGGAGAAGGCGATGCTCGCCAGCAGGAAGCCGCCGTTGACGATGGTGAACGCGACCATCACCCAGAGGACCAGCGCGGGTGCCACGGCCAGCACCAGGGCGGCCACGAAGACCACCGCGCCGTAGTCGCGGACCAGCTTCACCAGGCGGACCGGCAGCGAGGTCGAGGTGACCATGCTGGCGGCGTTCGGACCGGACTGCATCACCGACGTCACCAGGTTGACCATCCAGGTGCCCGCGAAGGTCGCCACCAGCCAGGTCGGGGTGGACGGCTCCTGTGCCACGGCGGTGGCGGCCAGCGCGGCGACCAGCGCGATCTGCGCGGCCACGTCGCAGAGGATGTCGATCCGGGCACCCGCCGGGCTGCCCTGGCCGGTCACCCGGGCGAGCTGCCCGTCGGCGCAGTCCAGGGAGTACGCCACCTGCCAGCCGACCAGGGCGAGCAGGCCGACCACCCAGGCCGGTACGTCTCCGTCGGCGACCGGGCCGGCGAGTGCCACCACGGTGACCGAGGTGGCCAGCCCGAGCACCAGGTTGGCGAGGGTCAACGCGGTCGGGCGTAGCCCGAGCCGCTGGGCGACCAGCGCGAAGACGGCACCCAGCCACTGGCTGATCGACTCGCTGAACAGGCCGCCGCCCCGGTTTACCCGGTGGAAGTCGGCGACGGTGGGACGGGGGTCAGCCAAGCTGGTCGCGGATTGCACCGGCGTAGTCTGCCAGCCGCTCCCGCGTCTCGGTAGGCGACAGCGCCAGGTGTTCGAGGATGGTGTAGCGGTCCGGCCGGGTGCGCGGCGCGAACTGCACCGCCTCGACGAACTGGTCGTCGGTGAGCGCCACCTCGGCGGGGAGCCGGGGCAGCCCGTGCCGGGTCAGACAGGCCGACATCTCCCCGAAGCGGCGCAGATCTCCGCGCAGCCAGGTGCAGAACAGCGCGCCCAACCCGGCCAGCTCGCCGTGTGAGGCGGTGCCGGGGAAGAGCGAGTCGACCGCGTGCATGATCTCGTGGCAGCCGCCGCTGCACGGCCGGCTGGTGCCGTCCACTGCCATCGCCAGGCCACTGGAGATCAACGCCTCGGCCAGCACGGTGACGAACGCGTCGTCGGTCATGTCGCCCGGATGGTTGAGCACCGCCTCCGCGCCCGCTCGCGAGAGCGAGGCGGCCAGCCCGTCGACCGGCTCGCCGCGTACCTGGCGGGACAGGTCCCAGTCGGCCAGCGCGCTGATGTTGCTGACCACGTCACCGATGCCGGCCCGGTTGTGCCGGTCCGGGCCGCTCTCCACGAAGTCCAGGTCGACGATCACCGCGATCGGAATGTGCACGCCGTAGGAGCCTTTGATCCCGTCGGTGATGAGGCTGGCCACCGGGGAGGCGATCCCGTCGTTGGCGAGGCTGGTCGCCACCGACACCATCGGCAGCCCTCGACGGGTGGCCGCGTACTTGGCCACGTCGATGGTCTTGCCGCCGCCGATGCCCACGACCGCGTCGTACGACCGGGCGCGGAGCTTGCCGCCGAGGTCGTCGGCCGCGTCCAACGTGCCCCCGGTGACGGTGAACACGTCGGCGGTCCGCAGCGACGGCCGGATCAGCTCCGCGATCTGGGCACCCTGGCCCGGACCGACCACCACCGCGACGTCACCGCCGGAGGAGATCCGCCCGTCGGCCAGGATCGTGGCCAGGTCGGCGACCGCCCCACGCCGTACGTCGATGTGCAGCGGGGTGAGGATGCTCCGCGCTAGTAGCGGCACGCGATCTCCCGCGCGCGGGCCAGGTCGGCGTGGTTGTCGACCTCGACCCACGGGACGTCACCGATCGGTGCGGCCCGCACCTCCCCGCCCCGGTCGGAGAACTCCTGGTAGCCGTCCTCGTAGTAGAGGTTCGGGTCCCGTCGCCAGGTCGCCTCCAACGCGTCGGCGAGGGCGTCGGCGACCTGCGGCTCGATCAGCGTGGCACCGATGTACTCCCCGTACGCCTCGCCCGGGTCCATGATCTTGGTGATCCGGGTGAGCTGGCCGGCGGCGTCGAAGGTGGTCTTCATCTCCTCCTCGGCCAGCGGCTTGAGGGTGTCCACAGCGAGCAGGATGCCCGGCCCACGTTCGGCGAGCAGGGTCTTCTCCACGCTCACCGGGTGCACGGTGTCCCCGTTGACCAGCAGAACGCCACGCGCGAAGTGCTCCCGGGCCAGCCAGAGCGAGTAGGCGTTGTTCCACTCCTCGGCCTTGTCGTTGTGCACCAGGGTGATCGTGACCCCGTACTTCTTCTCCAGCTCCGCCTGGCGGGAGACGACCGCGTCCGCCGCGTAGCCGACCACGATCACGATGTCGGTGAGCCCGACCTCGGCGAGGTTGCCCAGCGCGATGTCGAGGATCGTGGTCTCGCCGTCCACCGGCACCAACGCCTTCGGCAGGGTGTCGGTGTACGGACGCAGCCGGCGTCCCGCTCCGGCCGCGAGCACCATTCCGATCATCGCGACATCCTCCCTCGTCCTGCTGCCCGTCATCGGTGGAGGATAGCGCCGGTCGGTCGGCCCGCTCTGGTCAACCGGTCAGCCGGGTAACGCCGCGAGGTCGGCGAGCAGGGTCAGTCGCTCCTCCGCCCCGAGGGCGGCGTACGGGCCGGCGGCCCTCCGGTCGGTCTCCAGCTCGATGGCGGTCCGTTCGGGACCGGCCGGCAGGGTGGCGACGCTGGCCGCGGTGTGCCCGGCGGCGGCCCAGGCGGCAGCGTGCGCGTCGGCCCGGTGGTAGCGCAGCGTGCCGAGCCGGTTGAGTAGCAGCACGCCCGACGGGGTGCCGTCCGGCTCGTACGGGGGCGCCATCGCGGTGAAGGCGGAGCCTCCGCCGTCGCCCTCCTCGTCGGCCAGCACCAGGGCGTAGGACAGCAGTCGGCCGAGCGCCGCCACCATCCGGGACACCCGCTCGTCGTGTCCGGCCCACAGTTCCTCGGTGACGTCGGCGTGCACCTGGTACAGCTCGCCGAGGAAGGCCGCTCCGCGCTCGCTGGCGGAGAGCGTGCCGTCCGCGCTGCGCTGGAGCATCCCGTACGCCACCTGTTTGTCCACCGCCCGCTGGCAGGCGACCGGGTCCTGGTACCGGGTGACAGCGGCGAAGCCCGGCCCGTCGACCCGGCCGCCGGGTGCGGCCAGCCGGGTGCGCAGGTCGACCAGGAATCCGGTCGCGGCGGTCCCGCCGTACCGCTGGGCCAGAACCGCGCCACCACCGTCGCGACCGGCCAGCATGCCGGCCCGGAAGACCCGGTCCACGGCCGGCGCGAGCAGCCCGGCGATGCGGTGCGGGGCCAGCTCGACGCTGTTCACGGACCTGTCGAACGCAGCGCGGCGAAACCCTCGTCCGCGATGCGCCGGATCAGCCCGTCGTTGACGTCGCGGTGCTCGTCCAGGACGGACAGCTCGTGTTCGGCGAGCCAGCGGTACTCGGTGTGCTTGCCGGCCTCCAGCCTCGGGTGGTCGAGGTCGCCGTCGACGCGGACCAGGAAGTCGTACTCGATCCGGGTCAGGCCGTCGTCGCCCACGTAGGTGTACTCGCCCACCTGGTCGAGGACGTGCGAGAGGAACCAGCCGGTCTCCTCGGTGATTTCCCGGCGGAGCGCCGTGTCGATGTCCTCGCCGGGTTCCAGGTGGCCGCCGACGATGTCCCAACAGTTGGGGAAGAGGCGTCGGTGGGGTGAGCGTCGCTGGAAGAAGATGCGGCCGTCGTGGTCGACGATCAGCGCGCCGGCGCAGCGCAGGGGCTCGGTGGACACCATCCGACAGTAGCGAGCGTTCGGGTTGGGCCAAGGCGCGGCCTTGTCCCGGAAACATCCACGGACGACCATGTTCCTACCGGATGCCACCGTCCCAAGGGAGTGATGTGTGATGCAGGTACGGGATGCCATGTCCAGCCAGGTTCTCGTCGTCGGCCCGGAGCACACGCTCCGCCAGGCGGCCCGGATGATGTCGGCTCGCGGTGTCGGGTCGGCGGTCGTGATCGACCCGGATTCCGAGGGAGTCGGGATCATGACCGAACGCGATGTGTTGAAGGCTGTCGGAGCGGGCCTGGACTGTGACGTGGAACGCACCGGCGCCCACCTGACCTGGGACGTGGTCTACGCCGGGCCGGAGTGGACGGTGGCCGAGGCCGCTGCGGCGATGGCCCGGGGCGGTTTCCGGCACCTGGTGGTGCTGGACGGCCGGGAGGTGGCCGGAGTGATCTCGGTTCGGGACATCATGCGGGTGTGGGCGGAGAGCCAGGCGGTCGCGACGACCTGACCGGGTGAGGTGTGGCCGGTCGGATCGACGGGTAAGCATCCCTTGCGGGCGCGGAGAGACCGTCACCCGCAAGGGGAGGGCCCGATGCGTGACGCGGAGCGCCTGGTCGAGCAGCAGTACGCGATGCTCCTGCGTCGGGATGTGGCCCGTCTGCCGGATCTCTACGCCCCGGAGGCGTTCTACGCCATGCCGGGCGTGACGGTCCGACCGATCGAGCTGCCCGCACTCCTGCGTACCTGGACCGGCGCCTTCCCGGACCTGCGGGTCGACGCGCTTGGCGCGGTCCGCACCGGCGGTGGCGCCGCCGTCGAGCTGCGCCTGTCCGGCACCCACACCGGCACGCTGCACTCGCCGTACGGCACGGTCGCGCCGACCGGCCGGACGGTGAGCTGGGAGGTGGCCGACGTGGTCCGGGCACGCAAGGGTCGGATCACCGCCTGGCGTTCCTACTTCGACTGGAGCCAACTCCTCGATGCGCTCGGCGTGCAGTTTGAGGGGCTTTCCCGGGCTGCGCACCACGACGCGCTCGCCCTTCCGGTCTGAGTTGTCGCCGACCGGTGGAGTCGGGTCACCCGTCCCGGTGGCTCAGGATGCGGACATCGTCGTGCCGTCCGCGCGCGCCCCGTCGCCGCCCGTACGCTCAACATCCATGACCGCCGAGCAGTTGATCTCCTTTGCCCGTGGGGCTCCCTCGCTGGACATCGTCGATGTCGAGGGGCTCAAGGCCGCCGCCGTCCGCGCCTTCGACGCCGACCCTGCGGGGGTGACGGCATACGGCACCTCCGTCGGTTACGTTCCGCTGCGAAAGTGGATCGCCGAGAAGCACGGTGTCGAGACCAATCAGGTGCTGGTCACCAACGGGTCGCTCCAGGCCGACGCGTTCCTCTTCGACCACCTGGTCCGCCCCGGCGACGCGGTGGTGGTGGAACGCCCCACGTACGACCGGACGCTGCTCAACCTTCAGCGGATGGGCGGTGAGCTGCACGGCATCTCCGTCCAGCCGGACGGTCTCGACACGGCCGAGTTGCGCAAGCTGCTGGAGTCCGGGGTCCGGCCCCGACTCGCGCACGTGATCCCGAACTACCAGAACCCGGCCGGCATGACGCTCTCCCTGGAGAAGCGGCGGGAGCTGCTCGACCTGGCCGCCGAGTACGGGTTCACCATCTTCGAGGACGACCCGTACGCGGACATCCGCTTCCGCGGCGAGGCGCTGCCGTCGATGCTCTCGCTGGACACCCGCAACGTGGTGGTGCACGCGTCGAGCTTCACCAAGACGGTCTGCCCGGGTGTCCGGGTCGGATACCTGGTCGGCCCGGCGGACCTGATCGCCGACATCGCCAAGAACGCGACGAGTCTCTACATCTCGCCGGGGATGGTGTCGCAGGCGATCGTGCACCAGTTCTGCGTCTCCGGTGACATCGACCGCTCCATCGAGACGGTCCGCGCGGCGTTGGGTGAGCGGGCCCGGGTGCTCGCCGAGTCGTTGCGCCGGCACCTGCCGCAGGCGCGGTTCGTGGAGCCCGACGGTGGCTACTTCCTCTGGGTGGAGTTCCCGGAGGACGTGCTCGTCGACCGGCTCGCTCCGGCTGCCGCCGAGCGTGGGGTCGCGGTGGTCAAGGGCAGCGACTTCGTGTTGGACGGCGGGCGGCACGCGCTTCGACTGGCCTTCTCGGCGGTGACCGCCGATCGGATCGACGAGGGGGTCCGTCGTCTCGCGGACGCCGTCGAGGCCGTCCGCAGCTGAACGAACTGTCAGGTTCCTGACAGAACGACGATGCCAGCCGTCCCGGGACTCCCGCCCGGGCGGCTGGCGGCCCACAATGCTGCGAGCGTCATTCGTGTTACGTCGCGGAGATCACCGCCCGACCCTCCCCCGGGCCGGCCCGCGACCAGGATGACGCGGCAGCACCACCTCCCGCCCCCACGGGTGTCGGGTGGGCCGTGTCGTTCCCGCACACCCCCCGATGCGGCCCGGCCCACCCGGCACCACCCCCACGCGACCGCCGTCACACGTTCCCTCGACCGCAGTCGGCGTAGCCTGCAAGCCGCAGCTGAGCGCGGGAGGTGACGCGATGACGGATCGGACAGAGCGGGACCGGACGGCACCGTCGACCACCGGTCGGGTGTTGCGACCTCGGGCGTGGCCCTCCCCGGTCCGGGCGATGACCCGGATCCTGCACACCGACGGCGCCCCGCCGGCGCCGACCCCCACCGGCGCCGGTCGCAGCTCGGTGGTCGACTGCGCGCTCTACGTCGACGGCAAGCGGCAACCCGGCGACTGGACGTACGCGGAGGCTCTGACCGCGGCCCGCCGCGAGGAGCACGGCTTCGTCTGGCTCGGTCTGCACCAGCCGGAGCTGGCCGAGATGAGCGCCATCGCGGAGACCTACGGTCTGCACGAGCTGGCCGTCGAGGACGCCGTCAAGGCCGAGCAGCGTCCCAAGCTGGAGCGCTTCGGCGAGGTCGTCTTCCTGGTGCTGCGTACCGCGAGGTACTGCGAGCACGCCGAGCTGACCGAGAACTCCGAGGTCGTGGAGACCGGCCAGGTGATGCTCTTCATCGGCCCGAACTTCGTGATCAGCGTCCGGCACGGCGACGCCTGCCGGCTCGCCCCGATCCGCGCCGACCTGGAGACCAAGCAGGATCTGCTGCTGCACGGCCCGTGGGCGGTGGCGTACGGGGTGACCGACCGGGTGGTGGACCTCTACCTGGAGGTGGCCGAGCAGATCGAGGACGACCTCGACGTGCTGGAGGCCGAGGTCTTCGACCGGCACGGCCACGGGCGGATCCAGCGGATCTACCAGATGAAGCGGGAGCTGGTGGAGTTCAAGCGGGCGGTGGTGCCGTTGCAGCGGCCGCTGATGACGCTGACCTCGCAGGTCAACCGGGACGTGCCGAAGGAGGTCCGCCGTTACTTCCGGGACGTGCAGGACCATCTCAGCCGCACCGTGGAGCAGGTGAACTCCTACGACGACCTGCTGAACTCGATCCTCCAGGCGCGGTTGGCGCAGGTCACCGTCGACCAGAACAACGACATGCGCAAGATCGCCGCGTGGGCGGCCATCGCCGCGGTCTGGACCTCCATCGCCGGCGTCGAGGGCATGAACTTCGACAACATGCCCGAGCTGAAGATGACGTACGGCTATCCGGTGGCCCTGGCCCTGATGCTCGGCGTCTCGCTGGCCCTCTACCGCTGGTTCCGGCGCAACGGCTGGCTCTGACCGCGACCGCGACCGCGACCGCGACCGCGACCGCAACCGCAACCGCGACCGCGACATGGAAGCGCCGGCGCGCGGAGTGATCCGCGTGCCGGCGCTCGTTTCGCCGCCGCTGTGGTCAGCGCCGCCCGTTGGTGCGGGCGGTGTCCTTGCCCAGGGCCTTGGTGAGGTCGTCGGTCGGCCGACCGGAGACGTCCGTGGCACCCTCGGCGACCGACGGGACCTTGTCGGTCGGGCGGACGCCGGTCTGCTTGGCCGGGCTGGTGGTGCTGGCGCTGGTGCCGCCGGCCACCGCCGAGCTGCCCGCGCCGGTCATTCCCGCCGCGCCGGCCATGGCGGAGCCGTCGCTGCCCTTGGTGGCGGACGGCGTACGCACCTCGATCGAGTCGACGTCGTCGCGCATCGGCTCCAGGGTGCGGGTCGGGTCGTACTCGGCCCACTCCTGCTGCTCCCGACGGCGGCGGAGCGCGACCGCGCCGGCCAGGCCGGCGATGGCACCCGCCGCCAACAGGCCGGTCATCATCGAGCCGCGACGGCGCGGCTGCTTCTTCTTACCGGTGATCCGCATGGTCTTCGACTTGGCCTTCCTGGTCAGCGGCCCTGCCTGCGCGGCGCCGTCTCGGGCCGCCGCCGCCAGCGGCGCCAGCGTGGTGAGTGTCGTCCCCCAGCCGGTCGACGCGCGGTCGCGCACCATCGCGGCGGTCGGTGCCACGTAGCCCCGGGCCACCTGGACCCGCGGGCCGACGGTCGCGCCAGCGCCCTTGGCGGCATGGTTGGCTGCCTGCATCAGGTGGCTGATGCTCTGGTTCAGCTCGGCCTTCGCCAGCTGCCCCTGGGACTTGCGCCGCCCGAATCCAAACACGGTCCTACCTCCTGGGAGTTGTTCCTTCGTCATCCTCCACCTTCGGATGCCTCCGCGATGCCAGATCGGGCACATGGGAGGATCCGCATGGAACTGACCAACGAGTGAGGAGTACCCGTGGCCGAGGCTGTCTACGCCACCTTGCACACCAACGCTGGCCCGATCCGGCTGGAGCTCTTCCCGAACCACGCTCCGAAGACGGTCCGCAACTTCATCGACCTGGCCGAGGGCAACCGGGAGTACACCGACCCGCGCACCGGTCAGCCGGGCAGCGGGCCGTACTACGACGGCACCATCTCGCACCGGGTGATCAGCGGGTTCATGGTCCAGATGGGCGACCCGACCGGCACCGGTCGGGGTGGGCCGGGTTACAAGTTCGCCGACGAGTTCCACCCGGAGCTGCGTTTCGACCGGCCCTACCTGCTGGCGATGGCGAACGCCGGACCGGGCACCAACGGTTCGCAGTTCTTCATCACCGTGTCGCCGACGCCGCACCTGAACAACCGGCACACGATCTTCGGGCAGGTCGCCGACGAGCAGTCGGTGAAGGTCGTCGACTCGATCGCGAACACCCCGACCGGCCCGAGCGACCGTCCGTTGCAGGACGTCGTCATCGAGCGGGTCGAGATCGAGCGGTCTGCTGCCTGAGCGACCGGCGAGGTACCTTTGCTCGCATGATTGAGCGCTCCGGAGCACCGCACCGTCCGGCGTCGGTGGTTCGCGTGGCGGTGGACGGCGGGTCGACCCGGTGAGCGAGTCGCCGCCGACCACCCCGGTCTGCTACCGGCACCCCGGCCGGGAGACCTACGTCCGGTGCACCCGCTGCGACCGGCCGATCTGCCCGGAGTGCATGCGGGAGGCGTCGGTCGGGCACCAGTGCCCGGAGTGCGTCAACGAGGGCCGTCGCAGTGTCCGGCCGGCGCGTACCGCCTTCGGTGGCGGTGCGGCCGGCCGGCACGGCTATGTCACCAAGGCCCTGATCGCCGTGAACGTGCTGCTCATGCTGCTCTCCATCGCCTCGGACCGGGGTGGGGACGCGGCGGTGGGCGGTTCCGGCTTCGGCGGTCTGATGGGTGGCAGCACCCCGCTGACCAACTGGGGGTCGGTGCTCGGGCTGGCGGTCTTCCCCGACGGCACGCTCGGCGGCATCGCGGACGGCCAGTGGTACCGGCTGATCACCGCGATGTTCCTGCACTACGGCGTGATCCACCTGCTGCTCAACATGTGGGCGCTGTGGGTGCTCGGCCGGTCGTTGGAGGCCAACCTCGGGCCGCTGCGCTTCGGCGCGCTCTACCTGATCGGGGGGCTCGGCGGCAACGTGGCCGCGTACCTGTTCAGCGCTCAGAACTCGGCCACCGCCGGTGCGTCCACCGCCGTCTTCGGTCTCTTCGCCGCGCTGATCATCATCGAGCGGAAGATGGGCCGGGACATTTCCCAGGTGATCCCGATCCTGGTGATCAACCTGGTGTTCACCCTGACCGTGCCGGGCATCTCCATCCCCGGCCATCTGGGCGGCCTGGTGGTCGGTGCGCTGATGGCGCTGGTGCTCGCCTACGCGCCGCGCGGTCGGCGCACGCTTGTCCAGGTCGTCGGCGGAGCGATCATCCTGCTGGCCCTGATCGGCCTGGTCCTCGTCCGTACCGCCTACCTGCTCGGCTGACCGATCAGGGGTTCGGGCGGGCGGCGTGCAGCTCGGCGACCACCTCGTCCGGTGTGGTCCCCAGCTCGAATCGACCGAAGAGGTGCAGCGACTCGCCGGCGTCGATCTCCAGGACCTCGGACGTCAGCCCCAACCGCGGTCGACGGTCCACGGTGATCGCCTCGATGGTCGGCCAGGGCAGCAGCCGGTGGCCGGCGAAACCGTGGATGACGGTGAGTCCGCTCGGATCGACGGCCAACCGAACCGGTGCGATCAGGTCGCGTACCGCCCAGACGACCAGGACGGCTGCGGCCAGGATGGCCAGCACCAGCCGGACCGCGTCGCCGTCGGCGAAGAGCAACCCCAGTGCGATCAGCAGAACGGCACCGGCGAGCTTCGCCGCGGGCACTGTCGACGGCACCCGCCACTGCCGGGGTCCGGTGATGTCATCCACCCGTCCAGCATGCCAGCGCCTCGCCGCTGCCGTCGATCATGGAGTTGCGGTGCCCCACATATAGTGCGAAGTGGAAACTTTCCCCCACCACGATTCCATGATCGACCCCGGAGAGGGGCTGGGCGGCGGCCCGCCTCGTCGGCGTAGGATCGGGGCAGCCCAAGTTACCGGGGAGTAAACATGAGTGACGCGGTCATCGTCGGCGCGGTGCGTACCCCGGTCGGGCGGCGTAAGGGCAGCCTCGCCGGCGTCCACCCGGTCGATCTCTCGGCGCACGTGCTGCGCGCCCTCGCCGAGCGCACCGGGCTCGACCCGACGCAGGTCGACGACGTCTTCTGGGGCTGCGTGTCCCAGGTCGGCGAGCAGTCGTGGAACATCGCCCGCAACGGCGTGCTCGCCGCCGGCTGGCCCGAGACGGTGCCCGGCACGACACTGGACCGGCAGTGTGGCTCCAGCCAACAGGCGCTGCACTTCGCGGCCGCCACCGTGCTCTCCGGCCAGGCCGATCTGGTGGTCGCCGGTGGCGTCGAGTCGATGACCCGGGTCCCGATGGGCTCCAGCGTGGCCGGCGGCATGCCGTTCAGCGACCAGCTCCGGGACCGCTACCGGGGTGTCGAGGGCTTCGCCGACGACGCGCCCCTGCCGTTCAACCAGGGTGTCGGGGCCGAGCTGATCGCCCAGCGGTGGCGGCTCACGCGTACGCAGCTCGACGAGTTCGCGCTGGCCAGCCACGAGAAGGCAGCCGCGGCGCAGGACGCCGGAGCGTTCGAGCCCGAGCTGACGCCGGTGCCGCTCGGCGACGGCGGCAAGTTCGCCGCCGACGAGGGCATCCGCCGGGACACGACGCTGGACAAACTCGCTGAACTCGCCACCCCGTTCCGCGCCGACGGTGTGGTGACGGCCGGGTCCGCGTCCCAGATCTCCGACGGCGCCGCTGCCCTCGCGGTGACCACCTCCGAGTGGGCGAGCCGGCACGGCCTGCGGCCCCTGGCCCGGATCCACACCGCCGTGGTCGCCGCCGACGACCCGGTCACCATGCTCACCGCGCCCATCCCGGCCACCGCGAAGGCGCTGCGCCGAGCGGGGCTGGGCATCGAGGAGATCGGGGTGTACGAGGTGAACGAGGCGTTCGCCCCGGTGCCGCTGGCGTGGTTGGCGGAGACCGAGGCGGACCCGGAGCGGTTGAACCCGCGTGGAGGGGCGATCGCCCTCGGCCACCCGCTCGGTGGCTCCGGCGCCCGAATCATGACCACCATGCTCCAGCACATGCGGGACAACGGGATCCGCTACGGCCTGCAGACCATGTGCGAGGGCGGCGGGATGGCCAACGCCACCATCGTCGAGCTGATCTGACACCTGCCGGAAAAGGCGTCGCCCCGGCCCGGCCGGGCGGCCTAGGGTGCCCAGCGTGACGACGACCCCTGGTGAGCGCAGCCCTGACTGGTCCGACGAGCAGTGGCAGGTGCGGGCCCGATCCTGGGTGGACGCGCAACTGAGCCGTGCCGGCCGACGGGTGACCGGGTTGGTGGAGCCGCGGGTGCGTCCGTGGTCACTGGTCTGGCGGGTGCCCACCGACGACGGCCCGGTCTGGTTCAAGGCCAACAACCCGGGCACCGTGCACGAGGCAGTTCTGGTGGAGACGCTCGCCGAGCTGACACCCGAACGGGTGCTGACCCCGATCGCCGTGGACCGGGAGCAGGGCTGGTCGTTGCTGCCCGACGGTGGTGAGTCGTTGCGCGACGTGCTGGGGCGCGACCCCGACCTTTCGCACTGGGAGCGGGCGCTCCCCGGGTACGCCGCACTGCAACTGGCGAGCGCGCCGCGCGCCGACGAGCTGGTCGCCCTGGGCGTGCCGGACCACCGTCCGGAGGCGCTGGCGGGTCTCTTCGCCGAACTGCTCGACGATGACGGATCGCTGCTGACCGGTGCCGAGGGCGGGCTCAGCCAGGACATGTACGAGCGGTTGCGGGCCGAGCTGCCGTCGTACGCCGAGCGGTGCCGCCGGCTCGCCGACATCGGGATTCCGGCCACCGTGCAACACGACGACCTGCACGACGGCAACGTCTTCGCGGGCCCGGACGGATACCGCTACTTCGACTGGGGCGACGCGTCGGTGGCGCACCCGTTCGGCACGCTGCTGGTGACCCTGCGTTCCATCCGGTACGCCGAGAAGCCGGCGGCCGACAACACCCGGCTGGCCCGGTTGCGGGACGCCTACCTGGAGGCCTGGACCGACAGGTACGACCGTCGGACCCTCGTCGAGGCCGCCGACCTCGCGATCGAACTGGGCCCGGTGAGCCGCTCGCTCTCCTGGCGACGGGCCCTGGACACGCCGGACGAGTCGCGTGCCGAGTACGCCGACGCCGTTCCCGGCTGGCTGGAGGAGCTCTTCGCCGCTGACCCGTTGCAGCCGGATTCCTGACCACGATCCGTCGCAGTCGGAAGTCGGACAGCCAGTGCGTCGCGGTGTCGTGGAACTTCCAAAAATTCGCCGTGACCCACGTCACCCCGTCGGGGGCGTCGTTGGGCAGGTCATGGACGTCTTCTCCCGAACGTTCCTCCCGGCCGCCGCAGAGGCTGGCCTGGCCGTGCAGACCGTGAGCCGGCACATGCCGGTCTTCCGGCGCTGCGTCGGCTCCGGTGACGCCACCATCCTCGTCACCCGTTGCAGCCGCCCCGACCGTCCAGTCACCGGCGACTACCTGCTGCTGCTCACTCACCGTCGACTGGTGGTGACCCAGCAGACCCGACTCCTGCACCGACTGCGCCTGCACCTCAACACCGAGTTGCGGGAACTGAGCAACGTGACCTGGAGCCCCGACCCCCGACTGCAGTGCGTCGAGGTTGCGGCCACGGCGATCGACGGGATCCGCGAGCGGTTCCTCATCCGTACCAGCCACCCGAAGCGGGTGTGGCAGCTCGACGCGTTGCTCAACCACGCGTTCCGGACGCGCCTGCGGGTGCCCCGGGAGCGCGTCGTCGCCACGATCAGCGACACGCCGGCCGCCGCACGGCCCAGCGCGTTCCGCCCGGCCCCGGTGAGCTGACCAGCTCTCAGGCGGTGCCTTGCGCCGCTCTTACCTAACCCGAACACGCACCGATCGCGCCGGCCCGCCCGGTCGGCAATCATGGGCCGGTGACCGTCGAACCGCCGCACCGCGGGCTCGTCCTCGTGGTCGAGGACGAGCCGGCCATCGCCGACCTGGTCCGGCTGTATCTCACCCGGGACGGGTTCGGCGTCCACCTGGAACGCGACGGTGTGGCGGGTCTGAGCGCCGCCCGCCGACTACGCCCGGTGGCCTGCGTTCTGGACATCGCGCTGCCAGGCCTGCCCGGCACCGAGATCTGTCGTCAGCTGCGCGAGGCCGGTGACTGGACACCGGTCATCTTCCTCACCGCCCGCGACGACGAGGTCGACCGGATCGTCGGCCTGGAGTTGGGTGCCGACGACTACGTGACCAAGCCGTTCAGCCCTCGGGAGTTGGTCGCCCGGGTGCGTGCGGTGCTGCGTCGTTCCGCCGGTGGCCCCGAAGGCGCGGAGCGGCCGCGCGTCGTCGGGCCGGTGACGCTCGACCCGGCACGCCGGACGGTCAGCGTCGGGGGCGCACCGGTGCAGCTCACCTCCACCGAGTTCGACCTGCTGGCCCACCTGATGGCCCGGCCCGGCCGGGTCTTCACGCGGGAGGAGTTGCTGGCCGGGGTCTGGGGGTACGCCGCACACGCCGGCACCCGCACCGTGGACGTGCACGTCGCCCAGGTACGGGCGAAGCTCGGCCCCGCCAGCGTGATCCGCACCCACCGCGGCGTCGGGTACGCGGTCGATGCCTGACCGTCCCCAGCGCGTCGAGTCGCCGACCATGACCCTGCCGGTGGTCGGCACCAACCCGTCGGCCGCACCTCGGCGTGGCCGCTTCGGTCGTACGCTGACCGCCCGGGCGGTGCTCGTCACGTGCGCGGTGGCACTGGTGTCGGTGCTGGTCACCGCGATCGTGGCGGTGCCGTTGGCGATCCGCGGAGCGGAGCGACGAGACCAGGACGCGCTCGCCGCCCAGGCCCGGCTCGCCGCCGAGGTGCTACGGACCCGACTGGACCGGGGGCGCAGCACCGACGAGGAGCGGCTCATCCAACAACTGCGCAACCAGGGCATCGACGCGTACCTGATCCGACGTGGGACGGTCGACCGATCCGGCCTGCCACAGCGGGTCGTGCAGCGGATCGGGCAGGGCCGCAACGTGTCGGTCCGGCGCGTCGTCGACGGGAAACGGGCCCTGGTCGAGGGCCGGGCGCTGCCCAACGGCAACGGCGTGGTGCTGTCCCGTCCGTCGTCGGACGGGCTCTGGGCCCAGGTGCTGCGCAGCCTCTGGTTGCCGCTCCTGGCCGGGCTGGCCGCCGGTGTGGCGGCCGGTCTGCTGCTGGCCCGCCGGTTGGCCCGGCCGATCCGCGTCGCGGCCACCGCCGCCGCCCGGCTCCGCGCCGGGGACCGCGCCGTCCGGGTGCCGGTCGAACCACCGGACGAGGTCGCCGACCTGGCCGAGGCGTTGAACGGCCTGGCCGGTGCGCTGGCCACCAGCGAGGGACGGCAGCGGGAGTTCCTGCTGTCCGTCTCGCACGAGCTGCGCACCCCGCTGACCGCGATCCGGGGGTACGCCGAGGCGCTCGCCGACGGTGTGCTCGGCGCGGACGACACCGTCGACACGGGTCGGACGATGCTGGTCGAGGCCCAGCACCTGGACCGGCTGATCGGGGATCTGCTGGCGCTGGCCCGGTTGGAGGCGGCCGACTTTCCCCTCGAACCGGTGCCGGTCGACCTCACCCGGTTGGCAGTGGACGCGGAGCCGGCCTGGTCCGGCCGGTGCGCGGCGGTCGGGGTGCCGTTCCGGTTGGAGACACCCGGTCGACAGGTGCCCGCGTACACCGATCCGGCTCGGATCCGTCAGGTGCTGGACGGGTTGCTGGAGAACGCGCTTCGGGTCGTACCCCCGGGGTCGCCGGTGGTGCTCGCGGTCCGGCCTGCGGGCGCGGACCCGGCCGCCGGCGGTGTGCTGGAGGTCCGCGACGGCGGGCCCGGCTTCACCGACGACGACCTGGCGGTGGCGTTCGAACGCGGTGCGCTGCACGAGCGGTACCGGGGGGTGCGCAAGGTGGGCAGTGGGCTGGGGTTGGCGTTGGCCGCCGGCCTGGTCCGCCGACTGGGCGGGGAGATCGCCGCTGGGCACGCGCCGGAGGGCGGTGCCGCCTTCACGGTCCGGCTGCCCGGTGATCCTTACCTGACCCGAACATCGGCCTGACGCTCCGCTCGTCGTTCCCGGGAAGGCTGAGGGTTCCACTGACCGAGAGGGAACGCCATGTCACGTTGGGGACTCGTCACCGGAACCACCGCTCTGCTGGCGGCGGTCGCGCTCGGTCTCAGCGGCTGCGGTGCGGCCGAGGTGGCCGGCCAGCCCGCCCGGGAGGCGGCCGTCGAGGTCGCCGCCGCGATGGGCGTCGAGGGGCAGGCGCTGACCGCGATGGGTTTCGACGCCGACGACCTGGACGTGCGGACCGTCGCCGCACCGGCCACCCCGACGCCCGGAGCCTCCCCCACCGCCCAGGAGAAGGCCCGGGAGAAGCGCGGCGAGGAGTGGCGCAAGCGCCGGCAGGCGCGGGTGCTGCTGCGTAAGAACACCCTGCACGGTGAGGCGGTGGTGAAGACCAAGGACGGCGGTACGCAGACAGTGGCCGTTCAGCGCGGCGAGGTGACCGCGATCGACGGCGGCTCGATGACCGTCAAGTCCCCCGACGGCTTCACCATGACCTGGACCTTCGGCGAGGACCTGCGGGTCATCGAGCGGCGCGCCACAGTGCAGCCGAGCGAGGTGAAGGTCGGCGCGACGGTCGGCGTCGCCGGTGCGAAGGACGGCGACAAGGGCGTGGCGCGGCTCGTGCTCATCCCCCGCACCAAGTGAGCGATCGGGGCCCCGGCCGACGCCGGGGCCCCGATCCTCGTCAGTACACGCGCGACCCGATGAAGTCGTCGTGACCGTAACCGACCGGGTTGGCGGCGGTACGGGCCTCGAACGACCACTGCTGCCGGGTGCTGCTCCCGCAGTTCGCCAACCGCAGGCGTGGGCTGCCCAGCAACGGGTTGTCGAACGCCACGCACAGGTTGGTCGCGGCGGCCGGCTTGATCTGGCTGCCGGAGAAGACGAACTGCTGCGCTCCGGTGCCGTTGCAGTCGTAGATGTTGACCGCGGTGCCGGCGGTCATCGAGCTGTTGGAGACGTCCAGGCAGCGATCGTGGGACAGCTCCGAGTGCAGTGACCGCCGGGCCGAGTCGTACCAGAAGCCCTGGTTACGCCCACCGTGACAGGAGTACGGCTGCTGCACGGTCCCGTTGCGGGAGTCGTACCCCTTGCCGTCGACGCAGGTGCCGGTGGCCAGGTTGCGCAGTTGCCTGAAGTCCAGCAGGCCCGGGTAGAGCACGCCACTGCCGGTGCTCGCCGGGTCGACGCAGCTGGCCCGGGCCTGACCGGAGTTCCAGAACTGGGTGATGCACTGGGCGAACATGCCGTGCCCACGGGCGTTGGGGTGGAAGGACTGACGGGCGGCGTTCTCGTTCCAGATGCCGACCTCGATGAACAGGCCGCGTACCGAGGTGTTGTCGGTGCACACCTCGTGCCCGTGAAAGAGTCGGCTGGCGTCCAGGTAGCGGGTGCCGGTGCTCGCGGCGGCCGAGCGCAGCGCCGACTCGAACAACGGCACCGCCTTGTTCCGGGCGAACGCCGCGTCGGCCAGGTAGAGCAGGCAGCCGCCGGAGTACCAGCCCGGGAAGTTCGGGTTGTCCTCCACGTCGGGGCTGCCCGGGCTCGGGTACGACATCAGCACCAGCTCGTAGTCCGACCGCAGGTAGCCGGCCTTCGTCATGGTCTGCCGGATGTCGTTGAGCGCGGATTCGACGGCCTGGCGGCTGCCGTCGGTGCGGATCGTCCACTGGTCGGTGTAGGTGGGGTAGCAGGGCCCCTGGAAGAAGACCCGACGAACGGCGCAGTCGGTGGCGACCGGACCGAACTGGATGGTGCCGTCCCCGTTCGCGCCGACCACCACCCAGATCAGCTTGACGTGCGTGTTGCGCGCCTTGATGCCCAGGTAGTCGCCCTGGTTGAGCTCGTTGTGCTGGGTCGGGCCGCCAGCGATGAGATTCCACGGCGTGGCACCGGAGCAGGCGATGTTGTACTGCGCGTCCGACGTGATGCCGGTGCGGAACACCGCCTGGTCGTACGAGCGGTCGCACCAGTTGCCGTCCTGGTGGGTGCCGGGGACGTAGTTGCCGACCCCCTCGCCGGAGATCTCGCTGTCGCCCATGGTGACCAGCGCGGTGCGGCGTTGTTCGATCGGTCGGATCGCCGGGCTGCCGTAGAGGGCGGTGGCCTCGGCGGCCCGGATTGCTTCGAGGTTGGCGGGGAGTGGTTGGACGGTCGGACGGTCGGCGGCGGTGGCGGGGGTGGCCGGTCCGGCGAGCATCGGTAGGACGAGAGCGGCGACGGCGACGGCGACGGTGATGGCCCGTCGTCGGGTCGCGCGTTCGGGCCTGGCGGGGATTGCAGGCATCGACGCACTCCTTTCGGCTCAGTCGCGGGACGTCGACTGAGTTACCAGACGGTAACGTGCGGATCCATAGATGTGAATGCGGCTCGGATCCTTGCGCGCGGGCTGCCGAACCGCCCTGATCGGACGATCCGGGCGTCTCCGTTCAGCGACCGGGCGGCAGGGCGTAACCGACGTAGCCGCGGAACTCCAACCGCCAGCCGGCCGGCACCAGCTTCGTGCAGGCCGGACGGCTGCCGGTGCAGACGATCGCGTCGACCGAGGAGGGGTCGGCCGGCGGTCGCTCCGGCAGCACCGACTGCAAAGCCACCAGGTCGGGGGAACTCCCGTCCGGCTGCCGCAGCAGCAGCCACCACGGGTACTCCCAGTTGTCGTTCTGCTGCACCAACCCGATCCGCCGGGCATCGCTGTCGCGCACCGCCTCCGCGGCCCAACGGAACTCGTCGGCCCACTGCGGGCGACGCAGGAACCGGGTGTCCCAGTCCGAGGTGGTGAAGACCGAGCCGGAGCCGACCAGGCGGCGCGGGAAGCCGTACGACAACGCGAGCACCCCGGCCAGCGCCGAGGTCGCCAGCACGGTGACCGTCACCGCTGTGGCCACCGATCGGCGCGCCGAGTTCGCGCGGCGGCGACGCAGGAGCGCGTCGACCCAGAGCCCGGCCAGTGGGACTGCCAGCACCACCGCGTAGAGGATCAAACGGTTGCCCCACGGCTGCCACTTGATCATCGAGGTGTGCAGCAGGACAGCGGCCAGCACCACCACCGCGTACGCGCGCAGCGGCCCGGACTGCTCGGGATCGATCCGGCGCGGACGGGCGAGCGCGACGACAGCACCGATCAGCGCCAGCGCCCCGGTCAGGGGGAACGCCACCCGGTCCTCGTCCGGATACCAGGCCGGCTCCGGGAAGATCTCCCGACCGAAGGTGATCGCCCGGTCCTGTGGGTCGACGCCGATCACACCCGCACCGTCGATGATCACCTCGGCGCCGGCTCGCCGCAGCGGCGCCAGCGGTGTGTCGAATGCGGTGTGCCCGATCCGCAGGGCGTTGACCAGGATCGACTGCGGGTCGTGCCGTTCCATCGGGATCGACTCACGCAGCCGTGGTGGGCCCAGCGGATGCCCGAACTCGGCGGTCACCCGAGCCAGGAACGGGCCGACCACCACGGCCGCGACCAGCAGGATCAGCACCGAACCGCCGACCGTGCGGGCCACCCCACCGACCGGCCGAGGCCGCCGAGCCGCGTCGGTTGTTGCCGCGCTCGCGGCCGGGACGGTTGTTGCCGCGCCCGCCGCCAGGGTGAGTCGGAGCTGCGCCAACCCCCAGAGCACCAGGAGCGGGCCGACCGCGATCAGGCCGCTGGTCTTGGTCACCGCCGTCAGGCCGGTGGCCGCCCCCAACCCGAGCAGCGTGCCCCAGCCGGTCCGCCGGCGCAGCCCGTCCAACACCAGTGTCGCGGCGCAGGTGACCCACGCCGCGCAGACCAGGTCGGTCTGCGTGCTGGTCGCCTGGAGCACCACCATCGGCGTGGTCGCCAGCACGAACGCGGTGAGCAGTTGAGCCCTCCGCCCGCCGCCGAGCTGCGCGGTGATCCGTGCGGCCACCAGAAGACAGAGCACTCCGGCCGCCCACTGCACCAGGTTGTGCAATTGGTCCCCGCCGGTGAGGAGCCGGAGGTGCAGCAGCAGGTACTCGGCTCCGGGCGGGATGGTCACCTGCCGGTGGATGGCGGTGGGCCAGAAGTCCAGGTCGCCCTGGGCGACCCAGTGCTCCACCTTCGGTAGGTGGTACGTCTGCGAGTCGAAGTTGTTCGGCTCGGCGAGCAGTGCGACCAGCAGCTCCAGCAGGACCAACCCGGCGATCGTGCCGACGAGCAGCCGTTCGCCCCGTCCGGCCGTACGCCAGGCGTCGACCGCCACGGAGAGCAGACCGGAGGGTGCGGGAGAGGTCCGCGTCGGAGCGGGGCCTGAGTTGGTCGCAATGGGCTCGACGGCCGGGTCCGGGCTGTCGCCGGACATGACCGCTCCGACCGCCACCGGCTGTGGGGTGGCAACGGAAGGAGGCGCTGGTCGGTTCGACCGTCGCCGCAGACCGGCCGCTGTCGCGGCAGTGACCAGAAAGAGCAGCCAGGCGGTGACGAAGGCCGGCCGATTCAGCGCGTGCATCGCGCCGAGAAGCTCGACGACGAGTACCGCGTACACCCCGGTCAGCAGTGCGGAGCGCGCCACGGCGAGTCGCAGCGGTGCGACCGCATCGACCGCACGCGACCTCAGTGCGACGGTGAGTAGGAGCACCGAGGCGACGGGAATCACCGCGAGCAGGGAGCCGGCAGCCGACATGGCGGGAAGTAAACACCATCCGCCTGAGTCCGCCACGCCGACGGCCCGACGGTGGCGGCACGCGGTGGGTTAACCAGCCAGGCTAGGCTATGCCCGACGTGTTGTCGCCACCGTGGAGATTCCCGTGAAGCTCTCGATCCTCATGCCGGTCTACAACGAGGAAGAACGCATCGCGGATGCCCTCAAGCAGGCGTTGGCGGTTGACTATCCCTGCGAGATCGAGCTGGTCGTGGTCGACGACGGCAGCCGGGACGGCACCGGCGAGGTCCTCGGCCGCGCCGACGACGCACGCCTGCGGGTCATCACCCACCAGCGCAACGCCGGCAAGGGTGCAGCCATCAAGACGGCTGTCGACAGCGCGGAGGGTGACTACATGGTCATCCTCGACGCCGACCTGGAGTACGACCCGCAGGACATCCCCAAGCTGCTCGACCCGGTGCTCGACGGGCGGGCCACGGTGGTCTACGGCAATCGCACCTTCGGCAGCCACAGCGCCTACAGCTTCTGGTACGTGATGGGCAACAAGGGCGTCACGATGGCCGCCAACGTGCTGTTCAACTCGTACATCGGTGACCTGGAGACCTGCTTCAAGCTGATGCCGGTGGCGCTCTACCGGTCGCTCGGGGTGCGCTCGCGCGGCTTCGGCATGGAGGCCGAGGTGACCGGCAAGCTGCTGCGTCGCCGCATCCGCCCGTACGAGGTGCCGATCAGCTACCGGGCACGTGGCCGGGAAGAGGGCAAGAAGATCACCTGGAAGGACGGGGTCGAGGCGATCTGGATCCTCGGCCGCGAGCGTGCCCGCCGCCGTCCGGCCCCCGCGTCCCGCTGACCCGACGTCAGCTCTTTCGAGCGGGCTAACCTCTAGTTGAAGCGCACTTCAACTAGAGGACCTGGTGATGCCGGATTCGTTGACGATCGGTGAGCTGTCAGTCCGCTCCGGCGTGGCGCCCTCGGCGCTGCGTTACTACGAACGACTCGGGCTGATCCGCGCCGACCGGACCGGCGGCAACCAACGCCGCTACGCCCGCGCCGAGCTGCGGCGGGTGGCCTTCATCCGGATCTCCCAGCAGGTCGGCGTCTCGCTCGACGAGATCCGCGCGGCACTCGACTCGCTTCCCGAAGGCCGCACCCCCAGCCCACAGGACTGGGCGCAGCTCTCCGCGAGCTGGCGGAGCCGGTTGGACGAGAAGATCAGACTGCTCGCCGAACTCCGCGACAACCTGGACGGCTGCATCGGCTGTGGGTGCCTCTCCCTGCAACGCTGCGTGCTCTACAACCCCGGGGACGCGCTGGCCGGCGAGGGCCCTGGCGCACGCCTGATGCTGCCACGACCGGCGGAAGCGCCTCCCGCCGTCACCCCAGGGTGAGCAGCACCTTGCCGAAGTGATCGTTCGACTCGACGAGCCGGTGCGCCTCCGCCGCCTCGGTCATCGGCAGCCGCCGGTCGACGATCGGTCGGACCGTGCCCGCCTCGATCAACGGCCACACCTCGTCCCGTACGCCCTGGACGATCTCCGCCTTCTCCGCGAGGGGCCGGGAGCGCAACGACGTCGCGGCGACGCTCGCCCGCTTGGTCAGCAGCGCGCCGAGATCCAGCTCGGCCTTGCGCCCACCCTGCATCCCGATCACCACCAGCCGCCCGCCGGTGGCCAGCGCCGAGACGTTCCGCCCCAGGTAGGACGCGCCCATGATGTCCAGGACGACGTCGACGCCGCGACCGTCGGTGGCCCGCCGGGCCTCCTCCACGAAGTCCTGCTCCTGGTAGTCGATCGTGTGCGACGCGCCCAGCTCACGCAGCCGGGAATGCTTGGCCGCCCGGGCGGTGGTCAGGACGGTGGCGCCCAGCGCGGCCCCGAGCTGGATCGCGAAGGTGCCGATCCCACTGCCCCCACCGTGCACGAGCAGGGTGTCACCCGCGCCGAGCCGCCCCACCTGGACCAGGTTCGACCAGACCGTGCAGGCCACCTCGGGCAGCGCCCCGGCGTCCACCGGGTCGCAGGCCGGCACCGGCAGCAACTGCCCGGCGGGCACCGCCACCCGCTCCGCGTACCCGCCGCCGGCCAGCAGCGCGCAAACCTGCTGCCCGACCGCCCATCCGGCAACGTCCGCGCCGACCACTGTAATGACCCCGGAACATTCCAATCCGGGGTACGCGGGCGCGCCCGGCGGCGGCGGATAGTTACCCTGCCGTTGCAGCAGGTCAGCGCGGTTGACCCCGCTGGCCCGCACATCCACGATCACCTCGTCCGGGCCCGGCTCCGGGTCGGGCACCTCGGCCCAGACCAGCGCTTCGGGTCCACCGGGCTGCGGAATGGTGATGGCTCGCATGGGCCCAGTCTTCCCGATCTTCCCGGCCGCCGCAGGCGCACCGTCCGGCCCACTGTGGACAGGCCGAAGCGCCTGCCCAACCCGTACGGGGAGGGACACCGGGCCGGCCGGAGTGAGCCGTGGCAGACTATGCGTGGCCGTACGCCTGCGGGTGGCGGCCCAGGAGGGTTCGCCTAGTGGCCGATGGCGCTGGTCTTGAAAACCGGTAAGGCAGCGATGTCTTCGTGGGTTCGAATCCCACACCCTCCGCTTCCCCTGGTGGGGTGTTTACGCAGATCAGGCCCCGACTTCGGTCGGGGCTGTTTGCTACCGGTGGGCTGGTGGGGGGCTAGGCAAGTCGGCAGAGGGGTGCGACCGCCGGTCTGCAGCCGTCAGGTTGCCGGCAGGTAGATGGCGATCCAGTCCCTCAGCCGTTTCAGCACCAGAGGATGGACGTCGACCATCTCGATCCGCTCGGCGACCACTGCTGGTTCGATGAGCCCGGCCCGGATCAGCGCGTCGGCGAAGGTATGGTCCTTCTCCCTGCCAGCTATCAGCTTGGACACGACGCAGTCGTGCGGCTCGAGCGTGTAGCCACGCCCCGGTCGGGTGCTCTGGGACTCCACCAGAACCAGTCGATCCCGCCACCCATCGGGCAGCCTCGCGGTCGACACACTTACGCCCTGGGCGTAGTAGCCGTTCGTCTCGTGGAACAGCGAGAACTCGCCGATGGCACCGTCGACCTGGTCAGCCTTCTGGTCGTCCGGGTCGTTGAAGAATGCCACGTCGACTTCCATCGAGGCGGTGGCTTCCAGCGGAAGCCTGCTCTCCGGGATCGCCCCCAGCACCGACTGGCTGCCGATGACGAGGACGTCCGGGTCCCCGGCGATCTGGCACGCGGACCGCAGGACATGCTCCAGTTGCTCGCGTCTCACGCCGCCCGCTTCCAGCCGCTGCGTCTGAATGACTCAAGAATCTTCGTCCGCTGTGGCTGTGACAGGACCCCGGCAAAGGGCGAGTTCTGTCGTAGCTCCACCGCTTCCGGATCATCCGAGGTCAGCACTTTGAGGACGGCGCCGACGCCTTCGTTGATCTTGTTCTGCCAGCGATTCAGCCACACTTCGGTCATGGTCCCTCGGTGCTGCCGGAGGAGTCGATCGAGATTCTCCCTGGCCTTGCCCAGCACCTCGTCCGGGTCGGTGACCAGACTGCCCGCCACCGCTTGGTGCAACCACAGCGACTTGAGCTGATCACGAGTCAGCTCCGGCTTCGGGTGCAGCAGGGCCTCAACGTCGTCCCGCTTGATCCTCCGATGCATGCCGACCTTCACGAACGGCAGCTCGCCGCGCTCGCACAGGTTGACCACCTGCTGACGCGACGACCCCAGCAGCTTGGCAACCTGACCGGTGGTCAGAAGGCCCCTACTCGTCGTCACCATAGGGCGAGCATGCGCTGCAAACGCTAAAAACGCAACTCCCTGTGCCTCGTTCCCGCTGGTCGACACGCCAACTGAACCGAGGCTCCGGGTGAACGGCTGCGCTACGGGAGAGCGTTGGCCGGTGCCGCCGCCATCGCGCGGTGGCCTGTGCCGCTGACCGCTGCCGCACCGGTGCTGATCAGAATCGCCACGACGGCGACCATGCCACCGAGCCCTGGACGGGGCATGACAGCAGGTACCGCGCCATCGAACAGGGCTGATGATTCGTCGTAGGTGAGCGCGAGGAGGAGCGTCGATCCGCCGGCGACCAGACTCAGCGCGGCGGTGGCTGCCAGGGTGAGCGCCGGACGGGCGGCCCGACTGAGTACGGCCCAGGCGACGCAGGCGTGCAGCGCAAGAACACTGCCCACATACCCACCCCAGCCAGGGAATCTGGTGAGTGGCACGGTGATGTCGCCGTAGTGGGCCCACGGAAGTGCGATGGCGGAGAGCAGGCTTCCCGCAGCTCCGGCGACGGCAGCGGACAGGGCAAGGCTCCTCGTCATGGCTTGACCTCCCTGACGCCTCGCATGGAGAGCACCTGGCCCGCCACGCCCATCAATCTGGTCGTGGAGTAAGATGCCGATCGCGGTCAATGTTAAGGGCGATGTCCTCGTGGGTTCGAATCCCACACCCTCCGCCACCGTGATCGACTCGGTTTCGCCGACGTTGGTGTATCGAGACGTCGTGGATACCGCGACTTCCTGGAAGGCGAGTGGATCACGATTCGGCCGGGTCGACTGAGGTCCCGGACCGGCCCCTGGTCCACGCCTCGTAGCTGAGCAGCACGGCCAGGAACGCGGTGAGCAGGCCGAGGGCGGCCAGGCCAGGCAGGTAACGCCCGACGGGGAGGAGGAGCAGCGCCACGGCGGGCGCGAGAAACTGCTCGGGTCGTACGCACCTGACGCTGAGGGCCAAAAACGTCGCCCGGCCGGCGAGGTACAGGGCGGTCCCGCCGAACAGCGCGACTGCCGGGATCCAGTGCAGGGTTTCGTGGGACTTCCCGTGCGCCAGGCCGGCGAGCACCTCCTCGACCCCCAGCGCCACGTAGATGGTGCCGGCGAGCAGCGGGAGGTGGGCGACGCTGTACGCGTTGCCGGCCATGAAGCCCCGGTGCAGCCCGGAGTCCGTCGTCAGTGCGTTTCCGGCGCTCGCCGCGCTCGGAAAGTACAGCCAGTACAGGCATCCCGTGACGGTGAGGGTGAGCAGCGCCGCCGCCAGGGTCGGCCAGTGGATGTCTTCGGTACCGACGCCGGCGCCGACGGAGATCAGGGATTCTCCGAGCGCGATGATCACCACCAGGCCATGCCGTTCCGCGAAGTGGCCGGGGCTGCGTACCGGCCACCCGCCCACCAGCAGGGCCAGCACCCCACCGCCCATGTCGACGATGAGCGCCGCTGCCCAGAGCAGGACCTGCGCGGTGCCGCCGAACACGGCTCCGAGGACGAGTGGGACCGAGGACAGCGCTGTGGTGAGGGCGTAGAGCCGAACGGTTCTGAGTCGCCGAGGATCGTCCACCGACGCCCAGTAGAAGAGAGCGAACTGGGTCGACCGCACCACGACGTACGCCAGCACCAGGATCAGTCGGGGTGCCCTCGTACCCCTGCCGGTTTCCCAGGCTTCGGGGAGGACCAGCGCGATGAGGAAGACGGCTGCCATCGCCACGGCGACGCCCGCCCGGATCAACCCGACGTCGAGCCGGACGTAGTTGCCCAGCCAGGCATAGACCAGCCAGGAGTTCCACAGCAGCATGAGGACGAGCAGGCCCTGCACCAGCGTCACCGACGTGGGTCGCTCGCTCATGAACGTGGTGACCCGGATGAGCCCGAAGACGAGCACGAGGTCGAAGAAGACCTCGAACAGCGTCGGTCGGTGCGTCTCTGCGGTGACCACCGGCCGGGATCGGACGATCCGCCACATCAGATCATCTTGACTGTTGGTCCCGGAGGGTTGCGGCGTCCCGCGTCCCGGTCACTCCGGCGGGTCCGCGCTCCGCCGCTCGTCGCGGATCGTCTCCTCGGCCAGTCGCTCGACTGCTCGTCGGCGTTCCTCGGCAATGGCCCGTGCGTCCCGGCGGCGGAACGCGGTGAGGACAGCTACCGCGAAGTCCCGCCAGATGCCGGCCACGATGTCCCCCTGAGGAACGTTGCCCGAACTCCACCGTAGCTCCGGAAAACCACTGTGCCGCTCGTCGGAAGGGACAGCACGGGGTAAGAAGAGGCTGGTATTTCCGCACACCGGAAGGATTCGTCCCGATGACCCTGGAACGACCGATTGCCCCGGACCCGTACGAGCTGCTGCCGACGCTGCCCTCGTTCACGCTGACGAGCGACGACGTGCAGAACGGCGAGCCGATGGACGCGCGGCACGCCCACGGCAGCACCGGGGGCGAGAACGTTTCGCCGCAGCTGACCTGGTCGGATTTCCCCGCCGAGACGAAGAGCTTCGCGGTGACCTGTTACGACCCCGACGCACCGACCGGCAGCGGCTTCTGGCACTGGGTGCTGGTGAACGTGCCGGTTACCGTCACCCAGTTGCCCACCGGAGCCGGTGGCGCGGCGGGCACCGACCTCGGTGGCGCGTTCTCGGTCCGCAACGACTACGGCGAGCAGGGGTACGGCGGGGCGGCTCCGCCGGCCGGTGACCGCCCGCACCGGTACGTCTTCGCGGTGCACGCCGTGGACGTCGAGCGCCTGGACCTGACTCCGGACGCCAGCCCGGCCTACGTCGGTTTCAACCTCACGTTCCACACCCTGGCCCGTGCGGTGATCCGCCCGACGTACCAGATCAAGGAGTAAACCCCCTCTCGTCGATCATGGAGTTGTGGTGGGTGTCGAAACACCCGACAGGTCATGAGCCTGGCACCACAACTCCATGATCGACCGGGACTGGGCGGGCCGGGCGGGGGTGGGCTGGCTGGGCGGGGGTGGGTCAGGAGGGGACGCGGGCTACCGCGAAGACGGACTGGCCGAACGGGGGGCGGACGAGCTGCTCGGCGGCCTTGGTGGCGGGCAGGACGACGGTGTCGTACACCTTGACCATCGGGCCCTCCTTCGGCATCAGCCGGAAGACCTTGGTCGCCATGAAGTAGCCGATCAACCCCAACGCGTTGGCGTAGTGGATCTTCTCGACGGTCAGGCCGGCCTCGGTCATCGCCGCCTGGAGGGTCTTCTTCGTGTAGCGGCGGACGTGCCCGGTGGCGATGTCGGCCGGGCCCATCGCGAACTGGAACGCCGGCACGATGATGATCACCGCGCCGCCGGGTCGGACCAGGTCGCGCATGCTGCTAAGCGCGCCGACGTGGTCCTCGATGTGCTCCAGGACGTTGTACGAGACGGCGGCACTGTATTCGCCCCGGTCGTTGTGCGGCAGCAGCATCTGCCGGACGTCGATGTTCGGCCGCTTGGCGAGGCGCTCCTTGAGCTGCACGAGCCGGTCCGGGTCGGCCTCGGTGGCGGTGAACCGCGGCAGCCGCTCCGACCACTCCAGCGCGTAGTCACCGAGGCCGCTGCCGATCTCGATGGGGTCGTCGCCGAGGTACGGCACCGCAAGCTCGATGAACCAGCGACGGTGGTTGACAGCCGTCGCCAGGCCTTCCAGCACCTCGGACTGCACGCGCTGATCCCCAGTGATTTCTGCCATGCGTCGATTCCTCACGATATGAACTCGACCCGTGCCTGGACCGACAGAGTGAATCATCCGCTGGGAGGGCAGAAGAATCGGGGCATCGGGGGTGGCCGAATTGTGGTCGGGGGGTGGGTTCGTGATCGGCGGTCGGCGAACCCGGCACATAGTACGGCAGTACCCCGAAACATGTCACGGCAGCGTCAGGCCGTGACTATCCTCTGAATTGTCATGACTACTCCCGAATCGGACGCGCCCAGCGACGGCCCGGCGGCTGCGTCGGTGGAGGGGGCCTCGGCTGATGCCCGAAGGCCACGCCGGGGGAGGGTGGCCGACCTGGCTGCCGTGCTGAGCTTCGTTGTGCTCGGCTTCTGGGTCACGTGTCGACTCTGGCTCGACCCCGGCGGCGCGGTGCGTGACAACGAGTCCGATCAGTCGCAGTTCGAATGGATGATGGCGCACGGTGCGCGGGTAATCACCCATTTCGCATACCCGTTCCATTCGGATCAGATGAACGTCCCGGACGGCGTCAATCTGATGGCGAACACGTCCGTATTATCCATTTCGTTGCCATTTACGCCTATCACCCTGCTGTTCGGGCCTCGGGCGTCATTCCTGGTCTTTCTCACCGCCGGCATGATTGCCACAGCGACCGCCTGGTACTTCCTGCTCTCCCGGGTCCTGATCGGCAGCCGTGGGCCCGCCTGGCTGGGTGCCGGCTTCTGCGCGTTCGCGCCCGCGATGGTGTCGCACGCCAACGGGCATCCGAACATCGTGTCGCAGTTCGTCGTTCCGCTGATCATCTGGCGGACGCTGCGACTCGGCGACCCGGGCCGCTGGCTGCGCAACGGCGTCCTCCTCGCGCTCGTGATCGTCTGGCAGGCCTTCCTCAACCTGGAGATCCTGCTGATGACCGCGATCGGGGTCGGTGTGGTCATCGGCGTGCTCGCCCTCGGCCGCGCCGATCTCCGAGCACGGATCCGGCCCTTCCTCGCCGGACTCGCCGTCGCGGCCGGGGTCGCCGGGCTGCTGCTGGCATACCCCCTGTACGTGCAGTTCTTCGGTCCGGGCGCGTACTCCGGGCTGTCCCGCCTGATCCGTGGCTACTCCAGCGACCTCGCCTCGTTCGTCGCGTACTCCAGGGAGTCACTCGCAGGCAGCCCGCGCACCGCCGCGGGCCTGGCCAAGAACCCGACCGAGGAGAACAGCTTCTTCGGCTGGGCGCTGGTCGTGTTGGTGATCGCCCTGGTCTGGTGGTTGCGCCGCTCGGTCGTCGTGCTCGCGCTGGCCGGGCTCGGCCTGCTCTTCGCGGTGCTCTCGCTGGGCCGCGAGGTCCGCTTCGACAACAAGGGGACGGGTGTGCCGGGCCCCTGGGCGGTGCTGGAGAACCTGCCCATCCTGCATTCGGTGGTGCCGACTCGCTGGGCGTTGGCGATCACCCCGATCATCGGGCTGCTGCTCGCCTACGGTGCCGAGCGTGCCCGCGAGCTGGCCGCCTCGCACCCGGCGGCGCGGGGACAGATCCGCTTCGTCACCGCCACAGTGCTCGTGATGGCCCTGCTCCCGATCGTGCCGACCCCACTGCCCGTGGCCCATCTCGACCCGGTTCCCACCTTCGTGACCAGTGGGGCGTGGCGTCAGTACGTGACCGGTGGGCGCAGTGTGGTGGCCCTGCCGTTGCCGGACAGCACCTACGCGGAGCCGCTGCGCTGGTCCGCGGCGACCCGGCTGGACATGCCGCTGGCCCGCGGCTACTTCCTCGGGCCGGACACCCGGCCCAGCGCCGATCCACCAAAGGTCGCGCTGTTCGGGGCCACGCCACGTCCCACCAGCAGCTTCTTCGCCACCATCCGTCGCACCGGGGCGGTGCCGCCGATCACCCCGCAGACCCGGGTCCGAGCGGTCGACGACCTGCGGTTCTGGCGGGCCGGAGTGGTCATCCTCGGCCCACACGAGCACGAGGACGCGCTGCGTCGGGGGATGACCGAACTGACCGGCATCCAGCCGGTCTTCACCGGAGGGGTGTGGGTGTGGGACGTCCGACCGTTGACCGACTGAGGCTCAGCGGACGCAGCAGCCCTGGCAGACCTTCGGCCGGGGGAGCGTGAAGGCGAGGCAGCAGGTGCGCCGCTGCACTGTCGGTTCACCGGTCGGGCCGGGCACCAGCTCGATCAGGTCGCTCAGGTCGAGGGCGCCGAGCAGGGTGTCGATGCTCTGCACCGTCGAGCCGGGCAGGCCGTCGGCGGCCCGGAGGATGCCGTGCGCGATGCCGGAGGCGACCGAGCCGAGCAGCGTCCGGGTGCCCACCCGGACCTCCGACTGGATCGCCGTGATGAGCGGTGCCAGGTGGGAGTCGAGCAGGGAGACGCGCAGCGCGGTCAGCAGCTCGGCCTCGTCCGCGACGACCCGGACCTCCGGCAGGCCGGCGAGCGCCAGCGGGTCGCTCGGCAGCACTGCCACGGCGATCCCACGCCGCAGGCCCATGGTGAGCAGCTGCCGGTGGTCCTCGAAGTGGATCAACACGTCGGCCGGATCGAACAGCGGCACCCGCCGGGCCGAGGCCCAGCCGAGCACGACCGGCAGCGCCGTCCAGTAGCTGTACGACTTCCAGGCCAACGCGGCGCAGGCGTGCGGGGTGCCACCCCAGCGGGTGGCGGCACCGTTCAGCAGCTCCGGCAGCCGGCTGCCGTCGATCAGGGTGGTGGCGGGTGACCAGCCGAACTCGTCATCGACCAAGAGACCCGGGGCGAGGCCCGGAAGATCATCGGTGCCGAACATGGCTCGTAGCGCCGCGGTGACGGGGGCGAGTGGCGTGGCGGTCATGTCCCGCCCCGGCAGCACCGCTGTCACCTGAGATCCCCCGTCCGCGTGACCGAGGAGTGTGCGCCCCGGCGGACGACCACTGCCGTCCTGAGCTAAGGCTAGCCTAACCACGCCCTCGGGTCTAAGGGAAGCCTCACCTTGGTCGAATCGGGAGGCCCAGGTCACGCCGGTTGCCCGGTGGGAGAAGCGCCTCTACCTCGGCTAGTACCCGGCGGTTTCGCAGGAAAACGCTGCCGCAGGATCGATGTCTATCGGTGAATTGTCAATCAGAGTGTCGACAAGATGCCAGATACGTGTGCGCTCGGGCACGGAACGTGAAACTTATATCCCCCGGCCACGAGGAAGCCGATGACGACCTCACCCCTCGAACGGGCTGCCGACTCCTTTGCGGCCGAGCTCGCCCGGCAACGGACCGGGCGAGGGCTGTCCAAGAAACAACTAGCCGTCCTGATGGGGTTCGACCCCTCGTATGTGAGCCACGTCGAGGGACGCCGGCACCGGCCGACCGAGGACTTCGCCCGCCGCGCCGAGGCCGTCCTGGAGGCCAGCGGCGCGATCTGGCAGCGCTTCCGGGAGTACGACGACCTCCGCCACGCCCGCACGGGCAACCCGCCCCGAGAGCAGTATTCGCCCGGGCAGTGGCTCCCACCGGGCACCGGCCTCGTCGTGGAGCGGGAACTCGCCACCCTCACCCACACCGACGACGGCTACCGGTGCGTGATCCACCGCGAGTTGTACAACGCCGGCACCGAGCCGGTCACCCGCTACCTGGTCCGGGTCGCCGTCGACCGCTACCCGAACGACCCCGGCCGCTCCAACCGGCACCACCGGGAACACCCGCTCACCTTCGCCGAGCTGCAACTACAGGCCCGCCGAGACGACGGCGGCGGCGAACCGGAGCCGATGCACTGGCGTGCCAAACACGACCGGGACGCCTTCAAAGAAATCTGGCTGCTCTTCGAGAACGGGGAGCGACGGTTCCCGCTCTACCCGGGCGACCGGGCCACCATCGAGTACGCGTACAGCGTCGGTCACGAGAAGTGGGGCCCCTGGTTCCAACGGGCGGTCCGGCTGCCCACCCGGCAGCTCGCCGTACGCCTCGACCTGCCCGCGCCGCTCGACCCGCAGGTCTGGGGCGTGGAAACCTCCCTCTCCGCGGAGGAGGGCCCCCTGCGCACGGCACCGCAACGGCACGACGAGGGTGACCGGGCGATCTACGACTGGCAGACCGACGACCCTCCGCTGAACGCCCGCTACCGGATGCAGTGGCGTTTCCGGGCCCGACCGGAAACGGAACCCGACAGCGGCCCCGGCGGTGCCCGGGTACGCCCCAGCGACCGGATGCGCGGTCTCGGCATCGTGCAACGCGGCGACGACCTGCTGCGCCAACACGTCCGCCCGTTCGACCTGCCCGTCGAGGAACCCGTCGCCCGGGACCTGGTCGACCGGCTCAGCACGGCCCTGGCCCGGCTCGACGAACTGCACCCGTTCAGCAAGGGGGTGGGGGTTGCCGCACCGCAACTCGGAGTCGGCCGGGCGGCGGCAGTGGTCCGGCCCCCGGACCGCTCGGCGGACCCGGTCGTGCTGCTCAATCCCCGGGTGGTCGACGCCGGCCCGGACACCGACGAGCAGTACGAGGGCTGCCTCTCCTTCTTCGACCACCGGGGTCTGGTGCCCCGACCGCTCCGGCTCGACGTGGAGCACGCCCAGTGGGACGGCAGCCGGGTCATCACGTCGTTCGAGTTCGGCATGGCCCGGCTGGTGGCTCATGAGATCGACCACCTGGAGGGCCGGCTCTACGTCGACCGGATGGCGCCCGGGGTGCCGCTGGTGCCGGTGGAGGAATACCGCGAGACCGGGCACCCCTGGCGCTACTGACCGTTGGGGACCGGGGCGCGTGCCCCAGGGGGCAGGGGCACGCGCCCCGGTGTGGGGGGAGGAACGTCTAGAGGTCACCGAAGGTGTCGTAGCGGATGTGCGGCGGCGGCACCTCGTCCGCGGCGAGCACCCGCAGCGTGGAGCGGACCATCCGGGCGGAGCCGGAGACGTAGCAGTCGTGCGTCGTCCACGGGCCGTACCGGGCCACCACGTCCGGGATGTCGCCCTGCTCCCCGTCGAAGTCCGGCTCCTCGCTGCACGCCGGCGTGACCGACAACCACGGGTGTACGGCCACCAGCTCCTGCAGCCCGGCCAGGCCGTACAGGTCCGCCGCCTGCCGGGCGCCGTAGAAGACGTGCACCCACCGGGTCCGGTTGTAGGTGGCCAACTCCTCGACGAGTGCCTTGATCGGTGCCAGTCCGACCCCGCCGGCGACGCACAGCACGTCCCGTTCGGAGTTGCGGTCCAGGGTCATCGACCCCATCGGGGCCGCCACGCGGAGCAGCTCACCCGGCCGCACCCGACGGACCAGCGCGCCGGACACCCAACCGGCGCCGGGCGACCGCACGTGGAACTCCAGCAGGTTGTCGTCGTTCGGGGCGTTGGCGATCGAGTAGTTCCGCCACACCCGAGGGTGGTGGCGCGGGGCCTCCAGGCTCACGTACTGCCCGGCCTGCCACCGCAGCGGATGCTGGAGCGCCCGACAGGTCAGCACGGCGGTGTCCGGGCCGTACCGCTCGTGGGTCAGCACCTCGGCGTGCCAGAACGGCGGGTCGTCGTCGGCCTTCGCGCCGGCCACCATCAGGGCGGTGATCGCCGCGTACGCCTCCCGCCACGCCTGGTCGTACTCCAGGTTCCAGCCGTCGCCGGCGGTGCTACGAAGGGCATCCAGCAAGGCGACTCCCATCGTCGCGTAGTGCGAGTCGTCGACGTGGTACTTGCGGTGGTCGCGGCCCAACGCCCGAAGGAACTCGTCGAAGCTCTCCGGGTCGTCCACCGTGTGGATCGCCGTGATGATCGCTTCCAACAGGCGGTCGCCCTGGCCGGTCATCTGCACCGGAAAGAGTTGCCGCAGGGCGGGGTCGAGCAGGAACAACCGGGCGTAGAAGTGCCCGCTCAGCCGGACCCGGTCGTCCTCGACCAGGGCCCAGCTCTCCTTCAGCAACCGCGCGAGGTTGTCCACGGGGCGCTCCTTCTCCTGACGGCAGCGGATCGGGCGCCCATAGAATCTCCACGGAGAGTGTCGACTGGTCGCACAGAATGTGCGATCGGCTCATGCTGGCCGGTCGGCCGTGTCACCGGCGCCACCCGTCGGGCAGAGTGGTGCGGTGACCGTTGAGCTGTCCCGCCCGGTGTCCCGCCGACTGCTCGGCACTGAGACGTTGCTGGTCCTCGGCCTGTCCCTCGGCCAGTCCGCCGTCTACGCGGTCGTCTCGATCATCGCGAAGCTGACCGCTGACGGCCCGCTGTCCAAGCAGACCGCCTCGCTGAACACCTCGGCGTCGTCCCGACCCTGGCTGGACCTCACCTACCAACTGCTCGGCATCGTGTTCGCCCTGCTGCCGGTGCTGCTCGCCGTACACCTGCTCAGCCGGGACCCCGGCGACCCGGTGCGAACCCTCGGTCTGGACGCC
Source organism: Micromonospora sp. WMMC250 (assembly GCF_027460215.1). Taxonomy (NCBI): domain Bacteria; kingdom Bacillati; phylum Actinomycetota; class Actinomycetes; order Micromonosporales; family Micromonosporaceae; genus Micromonospora; species Micromonospora sp. WMMC250. The sequence goes on from NZ_JAPZBJ010000002.1 coordinate 5,163,394, forward strand.
CGGCGGCCCGGTCAGGACCTGGCCCGGGGCGCCGGCCTGGCGGCGCTGATCGGCCTGCCCGGGCTGGCGCTGTTCTGGGTGGCCGCCCAGTTGGGGGTCAACGCCACGCTGGTGCCGGCCGCGCTGCCGGACCTCTGGTGGACGGTTCCGGTGCTGATCCTCGCCGCCGTGCAGAACGCCGTGCTGGAGGAGGTGATCGTGGTCGGCTACCTGGTCACCCGGCTACGCCAGCTCCACTGGCGGCTGGCGGCGATCATCGCGGCCAGCGCGCTGCTGCGTGGCTCGTACCACCTTTACCAGGGCTTCGGCGCGTTCGTCGGCAACGCGGTGATGGGCGTCGTGTTCAGCCTTTTCTACCTGCGCACCCGCCGGGTGATGCCGTTGATCATCGCGCACACGCTGCTCGACGTGTTCGCCTTCGTCGGCTACGCGTTGCTGCCCCGGGAATGGTTCGACTGGCTCTGACCGGTCAGCTGGCCCTGACCTGTCGGCTGGTTCTGGCCGGTCAGCGTCGCGCAGGCCGGTAGACGGCCGCCGCACGCGCCGCGAGCCGGTCGGCCGCCGCCGCGTCGCCCAGCGCCGCCGCGAGCATCGCGGCCCCCGGCAACAGTCGCGCCACCAGCCGCAACGCGACCCACCCGCCGGCCTGCGCGGTGAGCGGAGCGGCCAGCCGCCAGGCGGCCTCCGCCGCCCGGGGCCAGCCTCCCTCGACGGGGTCGCCCGCCTCCTGCGCGGCGGCCAGTGCCGCCTCCGCGCTCGCCGTGTCCGGGTGGACCTGGGTGAGCACCAGCAACTCGACGGCCCGGTCGGGATGCGCCGGATCCTTGCCGTACGCGGCGGCCAGGTGCAGCACCAGGTTCGCGTGCGTCCACAGCACCGAGGTCAGCTCGGCCAACGGCGCGAAGAACCCGGCCAGCGCGGCGGTCGCCCCACCCGCGCCCGCCGAGCGGACGAACCGCCGAATGGCCAAGCGGGCCAGACCGTCCGCCGGCGCGTCCGGATACCGCGCCCGCAGCCGCGCGGCCCACTCGGCCGCGCCGGGACCGAGGGCCCGCACTGCGGCGAGAGCCAACAGCTCCGGCGCGAACCCCGGGTGGTCGAGCACGCGCGAGGCCGTCTCCCGCAGTTCCGATTCCGGGGTACGCCCCGAAGCGGGCACCGCGTGCTGCTCGGCGGGGAGGTCCAGTGCCGGGTGCTGCTCGAGCACGGGTGCTGGGGCGGCCTTCTTCGGCGTGGCGCTCTTCCGGGGGGTCGCGGCGCGCCTGGTCGGTGCCGGTGTGGTCGGCGTCACCTCGGTAGCCGCCTCCGTCGCCTTCCGGGCGGCGGCCCTGCGGGCGGGTGTGGTCCGCGCCGGCGGAGTGGGATCCTCCGACGCCTCGGTCTGCGAGGGGCGGGCCTTGGGCCGCTGGGTCTGCGGAGCGTCGGCCTCGGGTGCCGTGGCCTTGACTGCCGTGGCCTTGGGTGCCGTGGCCTTGGCCGGCGCGGCCTTGGGTGTCGTGGCTCTGGTTGTCGTGGTCTTGGGCGTCCTGGTCGTCGGGTCGGCCTGCTCGGCGGACGGCGGGCTCGGCTGGTCGGAATTCGCCTCGGCGGCCGGTGGCGTCGGCCGCTCGGCGGTGGCGTCGCTGGCCGAGGCGGTCGGTGCGCGCCTCGGTTGTGGGGGCAGGGCGCGGTCCGGCTGCGGCGGCTGGAAGAGCACCGCCGGGGCGGCCTTGGCCCGTCGAGGGCGCTGGCCTGCCGCAGCCGCTGCCGGCGGTGTCGCCTCGTCAGAATGCTCAGCGGACGTCGCGGGCTGCTCGGCGGCGACCGGCGGGGTGAAGGTGGCCCGTGGCGAGCGCCGACGCGCCCTCTCAGCAGGCTCTCGACGGGTCGGCTCGCTCGGCGGCTGCTCCTGCATATCGATGGAGCGTAGTCCTGATCACTCCGTCGCACAGCGCGGAAACACGGGGGCGGTTGGCCCCGGCGGGCGTACCCCGGAAGTCGTTTTGCTCCCGGTGGGTGCCGACCTGTATTCTCGGCCGCGGTGGTCTACAGGGCTGCCAGGGAGACTTCGCCTAGTCTGGTCTATGGCGCCGCACTGCTAATGCGGTTGGGGTCTTAAAGCCCCTCCCGGGTTCGAATCCCGGAGTCTCCGCGCGAAAGCCGGGTGTGTACACTGGCTGAGCACGAGCGCCCGTAGCTCAATGGATAGAGCATCTGACTACGGATCAGAAGGTTAGGGGTTCGAGTCCCTTCGGGCGCACGTTTCAAGAAGGCCGTGACCTGCGAAGCAGGGTCACGGCCTTCTTGCTTTTCCATTCCCGCCAGCCGACTCCCCGTCTGTCGGGGCCGTGATAATCCAGCGGTTGGCGGCTTGCCGTCTTCTTCGCGGCTGATCGAACTGGACGTGATCTGGATCCGGCTGGCGCCCGTGCAGTGACGGTCGTCCGGCCTGGCTCAGCCGCGCCCGAGCCACAGTGCCGCTTCGAGCGGCCGGATCGGTTCAGGAGGACAGCCATGCCGAGACGGAACTGAGCAGTTCGCTCGGCGTGGTGGCGGTGACGGTGGCAGCAAGGGTGCCGATGGTGACCGCGCGCAGGGAGTCACGCCATGCATGGTCGGCAGACTCCATGACCTGCGCGATCGGGCAGGGGGTGTCACACCGCTCGGCGGGGATGGCCATCGGCCCGCGCTGGCGGACTTCGGTGCAGCGGAATGCCGGTTGGGATCCGTCGATCGCCTCGACGACGTCGAGCACCGTGATCTCGGTCGCGGGCCGGGTGAGCAGATAGCCGCCCGACGGCCCTGATGCCGAGCGTACGAGGCCGGCCCGCGACAGCAGTTGGAGCTGTTTCGCCAGGTAGGTGGGCGATGCGTCGTGCAACTCGGCGAGCTTCGCCGCCGCGACCGGCTCGGTGGCCGCGCTGAGGAGGACGCAACAGTGCAACGCCCACTCGACCCCACCGGACATCTTCATGGCGGCAGCCTACTTGACTCGGACATGAATTGTCCGGGTAGTATCGCGGATAAAAGTTGTCCGCAATGAAGGGTGGAGTCGTGCGCATCGTCGTCGCCGGGGGGACCGGTCTGATCGGGTCGAAAGTTGTCGCGTTGCTACGGGGGCAGGGCCACGACGCCGTGCCCGCAGCACTCCAGACCGGCTTCGACACGATCACCGGCCAGGGCGTCCGAGACGCGTTCAAGGGTGCCGAAGCCGTCCTGGACGTGACCAACCGGGCAGTCTTCGAGCCGGACGTGGTGATGAACTTCTTCACCACCTCTACCCGCACGTTGCTCGACGCCGGCCGTGAGGCCGGGGTCCGGCACCACGTGGTGCTCTCGATCGTCGGCGTCGACCGGCTTGCGTACCCGGGCTATCTCAGCGCCAAGGCCGCTCAGGAACAGCTCGTCGCCGACTCCGGCATCCCGTTCACGACCGTCCGGTCCACGCAGTTCTTCGAGAACCTCATCGTCATGGGGGCGGGCATGGCCCAGGGCGACCGGATCGTGCTGCCGGGCGCTGACCTGCAACCGATCGCCGCCGTGGATGTCGCCGCCGCCTTGGCCGAGGTCGTCACCTCAACCCCAGCCGACGGGGTGGTCGAGATCGCCGGGCCGGAACGCGGATCCTTCGCACGCTTCATCGGCCCGGTTCTGGCCGCGCAGGGCGACGCACGCCCCATCAGGACCGACGTGAACGCCGACTACTTCGGCGTTCCGATCGTGCACGACTCGCTGGTTCCGCTCGGTGCGGCGCGCATCGGCCGGACCACCTTCGAGGACTGGACCGCTTCGCGGGCGTCGTTGCGGGGTTGAGGGCTCAGTCGAGATCGGCGAGGACGGAGCGCAGTCGGTCGGCCAGCGCCAGGTCGCTGCGCGCGAGTTCTGCGGTCAGTGCATCGGTCGCTGCGGCCCAGGCGCGGTGCAACTCGGTGGGGGTGAGCGTGCGGACCAGAGCGGCTTCGAGGGGCGCAGTCACATCGGTGGGGAGGAGGTGGGCGCCCTTTGCGTAGTTGGTGGGATGGCCCAGGCGGAGGCTGGCCAGCGCGAGTATGTGGCCGCGAAGCGCGCTGATCCAGTACTCGGCCTGCCACCACCGGCACCGCTGAATCGACACCCAGGCGTGCAGGGCATGGTGCCACGCCATCCCGGCCAGGTGGTCGCGGCTGGGTGGCGGAACGGCTTGCGGGTTCGCGGCATGCCCGAAGACGGTGTGCCAGCTTGGGCCGAGGGGGCCGAAGTCGGCTTCCGGTGTGAACGCGATGTCTACTTCGAGGCAACCGGGAAGCAGGAAAACCCGGTATGTCGTCGCACCGGACGGCAGGTCCCAGTGGTGAACCGCGCCGAAATCCTGGTACAGCCGTTCGGTCCAGCGGTGCATTGTCACGTCGAGTGGGCCGGCGACGGCAAACGCAAGGTCGACATCGGACCATTCGTCCGCGCAATTGGTGGCATTCGATCCGGTGATCGCAGCACCCACCACGACGGGGTCCGCATCGGCCAGGTCCAGCAGACGCTGTTGAATCGCGTCACGTTCCCGGACAGAGAACACGGCCCCACCCTAACCTCTGACCGGTGTCGACCGCCGTCGTGGTGGCTGCGTCGGCAACAGGAACAGCGACGAGGCCGCCGAGCTGCTGGCCGAGTTTCGGGCGCAGCGCTCCGCGCGGTACGGGCGTTCGGATCCGCCCGGCGACCGCTATCCTGCCAGGGCCGCGCGCCGGATGCGTCGACTGTCGGTGACAGTGATGCCGACCAGGACGCACACGGCGAGAGCTACGACGAGGATCGGGGCCAGCAGGGCCAGGGCCGGCGTCGAGCCGACCAGCAGTGCCAGCCAGGCCAGCCGCGACGGCGGAAGCTGTCCGAGGAGTACGTATTCGGAGCCCATTCGTCCGAGGACGAACAGGACCGGTCCGCCGACGATGAGGACGATCCAGGTGGCCGGGGTGCTCCCCAGGGGTTCGTGGAGGACGAGGTCCATCCCGGCCGAGGTGGCGATGACCCCGGTAATCAGGACGGAGTAGACGTAGGGCGCGAGGCGCACCGCGTGGCGCGGTTGCCCGTGCGCCGATCGGTCGACGAGCTTGTTGCTCTGCAGCACGTAGATCTGCCAGAACAGCAGGGCCGTGACGATCGCGGCGAGGAAGGCTACGGTGCGGACCGGTGTGTAGTTCGCGATGGCGAATTGCAGCGTGGCCATCAGCGTCAGCTCACCGAGGGCCAGGATCGCTATTTGTTGGTATCGCTCGCCGAAATGGACGCTGAGTCGAGCGTACTGGTCGAGCGGAATCCGACCTCGCCCCGGCGTCGGGTAGCGCAGCGCCGAGGCCGCGTAGTCGACGGCGAGCGCGCTCGCCCACAAGCCGGTGCGCCAGCCCGGTCCGGAGAGCCCGCCGGCGATCCACAGGGCTCCGGAGAGCACGAACCAGAAGAGAAGCCGTTGCTCCCGGGCGTGCGCGCGTCGAGGGCGCAACGCGACGATCAGCAGGGTTTCCCGTCCGAGGTGCAGGCCGACGTACGCCCCGGCGAAGAGGAGACCTCGACCGGCGTAGGCGCCTGGCACCGCGACCGCCATCAGGGTTACCCCGAACATCGTGGTGGCGATCACCGCCTGGATCGCCCGCAGCCCGGGGTCGTAGAACTCGGTGGTGACCGCGGTGACCGACCAGGTCCACCAGGCGGCCAACAGCAGGATGAGTCGCTGCCCCAGCCCGTCCCAGGTGGGATGCTCCGCCAACTGCATCGACAACTGGGCGAACATGGCGACGTAGAAGACGTCGAAGAACAACTCCAGCAGCGTCGCCCGATTCGACGACTTGGGGTTACGCCGAGGCTCGGTCGGTTCGGTGCTCGTCATCTGTCAGCCGTTCCGCTGTGCCCTTCCGCTGAGGCTGCACGCCACGGTCGTGACGATTCTTCGGGCCGACGTGTGCACCCGGGGCCGTTGACAACGGCACATGGCGACCAACGAGCAGATCAGATCAGAGTTACCAGCGCCGGAGCGTCCGCCACCCGCCAGGTGAATCGGCGTTCACATCGAACGACGTACTGATCGGTAAACGCATCCCGTCCGTTAGGCAGGTGGGTGGGCGCAGACGCGTGCCGCCAAGAGACGGAGGAATCGAATGATCACTACATCGCGCTTCCGGGCTCGCGCGCTCGCTGTCGTCGGCCTGGCCGGCGTCCTGGCCGCGGTCGGCGGGGTGCCGAACCAGGCGTCCGCTACCGGCGTTGGCGTACCGTCCGCGAGCGCCGACGCCAGCCGGGCCGACAGCCCGCGCATCGCCCCGGAGATCAGGCCGCCGGCGGGATCACGCCCGGTCGGCGCGTACCTCGTCCTCCGCGGAACGCAGACCTACACCTGTGCCGGCGGCGTCTTCACCGGAGCGTCGGTGCCCGAGGCCCAGTTGTTCGGCACCGGCGGACGTGTCCACCACTTCAAGGGTCCGAGCTGGCAGTCCGCGCGGGACGGTTCGTTGATCACGGCGAAGAAGACCGCGGAGAGCCCGCGCCCGGGGACGATCCCCGAGCTGTTGCTGACGGTGGACACGCACTCCGGCACCGGCATCCTGAACGACGTCGCGTACATCAGCCGTCTGTTGACCTCGGGTGGTGTCGCCCCGGCCGGCCCCTGCACCGACGGCGTGACCGCTGCCGTGCCGTACGGCGCGGTCTACGTCTTCTGGACGGCGAAGGGGTAACGCCGGCAACCCGTTCGGACACCGGCCCCCCATGGCCGAGCGTCGATGTTAGCGCCAACGCGCGCCGCTCCGAACCGCTTCGCCGGGTGGTGGCCTGCCGTTGGTCGCGGGCGATGGATCATGTCACGGGTTGCGCCGTGTCATTCATCGATGTTCCCAGCACGTTACGTCTTGACGAACGCCATGTTATCGCTCACAGTCGATGCCTAAGGACGACGAGATGTTGGCTTTCCGGGCAAGCCCTGCTTCGTCGATCTCGAATCAGGCGTGCGCTAGGGCATCCAGGCGTCTTGTTAACGCTAACGCTGGGATGTCTGGTCCCGGCCACGCGTCGCGGTGGGCCCAGCTCCGGGCAGGCCGTTCGGCTCTTGGTCATTTGAGGAGGATCATGTCTGCCCTAGATAGGTCTGCGTCGATCGCGCCGCCCGCGCGGCGGCGCTCATGGCTGCCCCGGCTTCTCGCCGCCGGCGCGGCGGCGGTGATGGCCGGTGGTGTCGCCGTGGCGGTGGTGCAGTCACCCGCCGCCGCCGCGACTGTCGACACGAGCGCGTGGTACGTGTTGGTCAACCGCAACAGCGGTAAGGCCCTGGACGTGTACAACCTGGCCACGAACGACGGTGCTCGGATCACGCAGTGGACCCGGAACAACGGCAACCAGCAGCAGTGGCAGTTCGTCGACTCCGGTGGTGGTTACTACCGGTTGAAGTCGCGGCTGTCGAGCAAGGTGCTCGACGTCTACCAGCGTTCGACGGCCAACGGCGCGGCGATCGTGCAGTGGGCCGACAACAACGGCACCAACCAGCAGTTCCGGCTGGCCGACTCGGACGGCGGCTACGTCCGGTTGATCAACCGGAACAGCAACAGGGTCATGGAGGTGCAGGGCGCCTCGACCGCCGACGGCGGAAACATCGTGCAGTACGACGACTGGAACGGCGCCAACCAGCAGTGGCAGCTCGTCCGCGTCGACGGGAGCACCCCGCCCACCACCACGCCGCCGCCGACCGGCACCTGCGACCTTCCCTCGTCGTACCGGTGGTCGTCGACCGGCGCGCTGGCGCAGCCGAGGTCCGGGTGGGTGTCGCTGAAGGACTTCACCGTCGCGCCGTACAACGGGCAGCAGCTCGTCTACGCGACCACGCACGACTTCGGGTCGAGCTGGGGTTCGATGAACTTCGGCCTCTTCAGCAACTACAACCAGATGGGCTCGGCCAGCCAGAACGCGATGAACTCGGGAACTGTCGCGCCGTCGCTGTTCTACTTCGCGCCGCGCAACATCTGGGTGCTGGCCTACCAGTGGGGTGGCCCGGCGTTCTCGTACCGGACGTCGACTGATCCGACCAACCCGAACGGGTGGTCGTCGCCGCAGACGCTGTTCAGCGGCAGCATCTCCAACTCCAACACCGGCCCGATCGACCAGGCGGTCATCGGTGACGACCAGAACATGTACCTGTTCTTCGCCGGTGACAACGGCCGGATCTACCGGGCGAGCATGCCGATCGGGAACTTCCCGGGCAGCTTCGGCTCCAACTACACGACGATCATGACCGACACGACGAACAACCTCTTCGAGGCCGTCCAGGTCTACAAGCTCCAGGGCCTGAACAAGTACCTCATGATCGTCGAGGCGATCGGCTCGACGGGCCGCTACTTCCGCAGCTTCACGGCCACGAGCCTGGGTGGTACGTGGACGCCGCAGGCCGCGTCCCAGAGCAACCCGTTCGCCGGCAAGGTCAACAGCGGTGCCACCTGGACCAACGACATCAGCCACGGTGAGCTGCTGCGGACCAACGCCGACCAGACGATGACCGTCAACGCCTGCAACCTGCAACTGCTCTACCAGGGTCGTTCCCCCAGCTCCGACGGCGTCGACTACGGGCTGCTGCCGTACCGGCCGGGTCTGCTGACCCTGCAGCGCTGAGCCGGGTCTGGTGACCCTGCGACGCTGATCCATGGAAGGTGGCCCGCGACGGACGATTCCGTCGCGGGCCCATCCTTGAGGAACGACCAGTTGGGCGGGCCGGCGCCACCCGATCGTCACCCCCGGTGGATTAGCGATCGTGGATAGAATCGGGCCGTGGCTCGTGAATACGACACCCAGCTCATCGAGTCGGTCGCGGTCCGCCGTGCCCGAATGCGTGAGCTGCTGCTGTGGGGCAGGCAGCGCCGCGTTCGGGCCACCGGTGACGGGTTCCGCTGGTTGCGGATCGGGCTCGTGTTGGCGGCCGTGGCCTGCGCGGGGTGTGTGGGCTGGTCCTTTCTCAAGGGCGTCATCGCCGACCAGCAGAAGGCGCGCAACCCACCATCGGTCCAGTCGGAGGGGGCGCGATGACCCAGACGCAGCCTCCCACCGCCGCGGGCCAACTCAGCCGGGTGACCCTGGCCGGGGCGCGCCGTCGCATCGACCTCGTGCTGCCGGCCGACGAGCCGCTGGGCCTCCTGCTGCCCGAGATCGTCGCCATGGTCGGGCACCAGCCGGTGGACGACTCCCGGGGCTACCAGATCAGCACCCTCGACGGCACAGTGCTCGATCCCGCCGGCAGCCTGCGGCAGGCGGCCGTCGCCGACGGCGCGATGCTGCGGGTCGACCCGATCTCCGAAGCGCCACCGGCGGCGATCGTGCACGACGTCGCCGACGAGGTCGGCGACGACCTTGCCCGGCGCCACGGACGATGGGGGCTCGCCCCACGAATGTGGACCGCCACCGCCGTCTGCCTGGTCGCCGCCAGCCTGGCGGCGGTGCTCGCCGCCCCGCAACTCGGGCCCGTGGGGGTCAGCGCCGTCGGGGGTGTGGTCGCGCTGACCGGCCTTGTCGTCGGGCTGGTAGGCAGACGGGCCGTCGGGATCGCAGCCCTGCTCAGCGGTGCCGCGATGACGATGACCATGGTGCCCGGGTTGACGAGCGGGGGCACCCTGCGCTGGGCGCTCTGGGCCATCGGCGTCGGCTGCATCGTCATCGCTGTGGGAGCGGTGACGGGCAACCGCCGTGCTGGTTTCCTCGGTGGCGGCACGCTGCTGATCCTGGTGGCCGGTTGGGGCGTACCCCTGGCGTTCGCCGTGCCCGCCGAGCGCGTCGCTGCGGTGCTGACTGTCGTGTCCGTGGGAATGCTGGGGTTGCTGCCCCGGATCGCGATGATCGCGTCCGGGCTCACCCGCCTCGACGACCGGCGGAGCAACGACGACGTGGTGAGCCGCGTCGCGGTGGTGGCCGCAGTCGACTCCGCACATCGTGGGCTGGCCGTGGCGACGCTGGCGACGGCGACGTCGGCTGCGCTCGGCGGCCTCGTCCTGGCCGCCGCGGCGGGTCCCTGGGTTCTGGTGTTGGCCGCCCTGGTGGCGGCCGCCCTGCTGCTGCGGATGCGGGCGTTCCCGCTGACCGTCGAGGTGGTGGGGCTGGTGGCTGCCGCGCTGGTGATCGCGGGCGGCCTGCTGACGCGTTGGGCACGGGATGCCCCCGGCCTGTGGTGGGGCCCGGCGCTCGTGGCGCTGGCCTTCTGCGCGGCGACTCTCGTGATCCTGGCCTACCGGCCGCCGTCGCACGCTCTGGCCCGAGCCCGGCAGTACGCCGACCGCGTCGAGGCGCTGACGGTGATGGCACTGGTCCCCGTCGCGGTCGGGGTGTTCGGGCTCTACTCGCGACTACTCGACACGTTCTGATTAAGGCGGTGGCATGAGTGCTCCACCGGTTCCCGGGCCGACCCATTCCGGGGGGCACGGATCGCACCCACCTCAGCGGCGGCTGACGAGAGGCTCGACCACCCCCGCCGCGGCCCCCCGCCCGCCGTCGTCGGCACCGGCCCGACCGGCTCCGACCCCTCGGACGCCCGGCGAGGCGGCGAGGTCGGAGGCGGACGACCTGTCGCTCGTGCGGCGCGTCCTCCCTGGCGACCCGGCCCTGCGGCGTTTCTGGCGCACCGCCAGCCGCATGTTCACGAGTGGCCGGGCAACCCGGGAACTCGCCGACCTCGCGGCCGAGGTGCAGGTGCCGGTCCACACCGGCCGGCGCATCGCGGTGGCCTCCGTACACGGTGGGGCGGGCAAGACCACTGTGGCCGCGGTGTTGGCGTCGGTCTTCGCGACGCGGCGGGCGGATCCGGTGCTCGTCGCCGACGCCGACCCGTACGAGGGGTCGCTGACCTGGCGACTCGGCGCGCCCGGCGAACCGCCTCTGGAACGGCTCGCGCCCGACCTGATCGCCGCTCGGGGCGGCGACCTCCGCGCTCTCGAGCCGCTCCTTCCGCGTACCGGAACGGGTTTGTGGGTGTTGCCGAGCGGCACCTCGAACCCGACCCTGTGCAGCGAGGTGACGCGGGCGCTGTCGCGGCTCTTCGCTGTCGCCGTCGTCGACTGCCCGCCCGGCCTGGAGTCCCGCACCTCGGCGGCGGCAATGGCCGACGCCCACTCGGTGGTGCTCGTCGCCGCGGGGACGCCGGACGGTGTCCGGGCCACCTACCAGGCGCTGCGCCGGATCGTCGACGGCGGGTACGGGGCGTGGCTGGCACGGGTGGTGGTCGTCCTGAGCACCAGCAACCCCGACGGGCGCACCGCGCTCCTCGGCGACGCCGCCCGCGAGCTGATCGAGAACACCGGCGTACCGGTGGTGGTGTTGCCCTACGACCGTCACCTGGCGGGCGGCGCGCTCATCATGCCGTCGCGGATCGGCGAGGCGACGCTCGTCGAGGCGACCCGCGCGGCCGGCCTCGCGCTGACCACGGCCCGGCGGATGTGACCGGAGGACGCCCTGATGTCGACGCGTATGGTGCACCGCCCAACCCGGGCCGCGAGGCCGGTATCCACAATGGAACCGCTGGTGCTGGACGCGCCACCGCAGCTTCCCGACGGCCGATCCGCGGTGGGGCTCCAGGCGCTGCTGCCGATGGCCGGCGCGGGCGTGGCGATGAGCATGATGATGTTCATGCGCGGCTCCGGCTTCGCGGCGTTGGGCGCGGTGGTCATGGTCGTCGCGCTGGCCGCCGCCGGGGCGATGTACCTCACCCAGCTCGGTAAGGCCGGTCGGCAGCGTCGGGTGCAGCGCGAGCGGTACCAGGACTACCTGGAGGAGCTACGCGAGCAGCTTCGCGAGGACGAGCAGCGCCTCCAGGAACAGGCGACAGTGCTGGATCCGCCGGTCAGCCGGCTGCTCGACGTGATCCGCAGCCCGGCGCGCCTGTGGGAGCGTCGTCGCGCGGACATCGACTTCCTGCGGGTACGGGTGGGCATGGGCGCGCTACCCGTGCGGCCGATCCAACTGCGCGAACAGAGCACACCGACGAACCCGCTCGACCCCTTCATGCGCCACGAGGCGCAGTCCCTGATGCGCCGATTCGAACTGACGCCGGGGCTACCGCTCCGGGTCGACCTGGACTGCGCCGGCGATGTCAGCGTGATCTCACCGGACCGAGACGAGGTGGTGGCCCTCGCCAGCGCCATCCTCGTCCAGGTCGCCGCCCTCCACGCCCCGGACGACGTGACGCTCGCGATCGTCACCACGCCGGAGCGGGCGACGAGCTGGCAGTGGGCGCGTTGGCTGCCGCACCTGCTCGACCGGTCCTCGATCGGTCCGAGCGGCCCGACCCCGCTGCTGGTCACCGCACCCGAGACGCTCGCCGAACTCCTCGCCGGGGACCTGGAGGAGCGGGCAACGAGCGCACTCAAGTCGTTCCGCCACAACGCCGGACGGGCCGAGGCCCGTACGCGGTCGCGGCTGCTGGTCATCGACGACGCCCACGGCCAGGTGGCCCGGGCGCTGGCGAGCCCCGACCAGTTCGTGGGCCTCGGCAGCCTCGGTGTCACAGTGGTCCACCTGCTCGCCGACCGGCTGCACGAGCCCGGCGACATCTCCCGGCGGATCACCATCGACGGCGGCTCGCTCGTCCTGGAGGACCTCACCGCGTCGCCGCCGACGACAGTGGTCGGCGCCGTCGACGAGGTGCCGGTGCCGCTGGTGGAGGGCCTCGCGCGGGGGATCGCACCGCTGCGACTGTCGGCCGACTCGTACGACGACGGCACCGGCACGCCGCCGGCCGACTTCCAGGACCTTCTGGGGTTGTCCGATCCGATGAATCTGGACCTCGCCACGCTGTGGCGGCCCAGGGGCGAGCGGGACTTCCTGCGCGTACCGATCGGTGTCGACCCGGTGGGACGCCCGGTGATGCTCGACCTGAAGGAATCCGCGCAGCTCGGCATGGGCCCGCACGGGCTGTGTGTCGGCGCCACCGGGTCGGGCAAGAGCGAGTTGCTGCGGACGCTCGTCCTCGCCCTGGCGGCGAGCCACCCACCCGAACGGTTGGCGATGGTGCTCGTCGACTACAAGGGTGGTGCGACGTTCGCACCGTTCGCCGAGATGCCGCACGTGTCCGGGCTGATCACCAACCTGGTCGCCGACGCCGCGCTCGTGGAACGCATGTACACGAGTCTCGACGGCGAGGTGCAGCGCCGCCAGCAGTTGCTCGCCGACGCAGGCAAGGTCACCGACATCGTCGAGTACCACCTGCTGCGCGCGGTGCAGGGCGAGCGCAGCACCCTGCCCCCGCTGCCGCACCTGCTCGTGCTCATCGACGAGTTCGGCGAACTGCTCGCCGCCAAGTCGGAGTTCATCGACCTGTTCCTGCGGATCGGGCGGATCGGCAGGTCCATCGGGGTGCACCTGCTGCTGTCGAGCCAACGGGTCGAGCAGGGCAAGATGCGCGGCCTGGAAAACTACCTGGCCTACCGCCTCGGGTTGCGCACCCTCACCGAGATGGAGTCGCGCACCGTCCTCGACACTGTCGACGCGTTCCAGCTTCCTCCTCTGCCCGGCAACGGGTACCTGAAGGTCGACGTCTCGATCTACCAGCGGTTCAAGGCCGCCTACGTGTCCGGTCCCCTCACCGACGGAGCGGACGCCGAACTCGCCCCGATCGTCGGCCCGATGGCGAAGCCGATGCCGGTGTTCGGCACCGTCCGCCGGGAGACCGACGACGACGTCCCCGAGGAGCCGAAGGCGACCAGGCGCACCACCGGCCCGACGTTGCTGTCGACAGTGGTCGAGCAGATGGCCACGAGTGACCAGCGCGTCCAGGCGATCTGGCTGCCGCCGTTGCCACCCGCCCTCACCCTCGTCCAGGTGGCCGACGGGATCCGCAGCACCCCCGAAGGGCTCCGGCTGGACCTCGCCGGGCAGTCCGGCACCGGGCTGCGGGTACCACTCGGACGCCTCGACGACCCGGCCCGTCAGTGGCAGGGCCCCTGGCTGGTCGACCTGGCCAGCGGCGGTGGCAACGCACTCGTGCTCGGTGGCCCCGGCACCGGCAAGACGACAGCGCTGCGCACCTTGGCGCTGGGTCTGGCCACCACCTACCGTCCGACCGACGTCGGCATCTACGGCATCGACCTGCTCGGCAACGGACTGGCGGGACTGACCGGGTTGCCCCACGTCGGCGGCGTCGCTGCTCGCGAAGACCGGGAGCGCATCCGCCGCACCGTCGACGAGGTGCACGCCATGCTCGCGCAACGCCAGCGGATCTACACCCAGCACCAGTTCGACACCATCGACGACCTCCGGGCCGCCGACGAACGCGTACGCGCGGAGGTCGGGTGTGTCGACGTGGTGCTGCTGATCGACGGGTACGGCCAGCTCAACACCGAGTTCGAGAGCCTCGAACCCAAGGTGCACGACCTGCTCGCCAGAGGCGGCCGCTACGGCATCCACGTGGTCGGCACCGCCCGGCGGTGGAACGAGGTTCGCGCCGCCCAACAGGTTGCCTTCGCCAACCGCATCGAGCTGCGGCTCACCGAACCCGCCGAGTCCAGCATCGACGGCAGGCTGGCCCGGGGCATCCCGTCGGACCAGGCCGGCCGGGCGCTGACCAGCGGCAAGCTGTTCGCCCAGATCGCTCTGCCGCGCCTCGACGGTCAGCCGGATCCGGCGAACGCCGGCCTGGTCGCGGCGGCCGAATCGGTACGGGGGTCGTGGTCGGGCCCACTGCCACCACCGGTGCGGGTGCTCCCCGCGGTGCTTCCGCTGGCCGACCTCGCCGACACGCCGGCCGGGCACGGGGTGGTGCCCTTCGGCCGGTTCGAGAGCGACTTCACCCCCGCCGTGCTCGACCTCTTCGGTCAGGACCAGCACTTCTTCGTCCTCGGCGACCCCCGTACCGGTAAGACGAACCTGTTGCGGCTCGTGGCCGAGGAGTTGATGGGGCAGTACTCATCCGACGACCTGGTGTTCGCCGTGTTCGATCCACGTCGAGGGCTCGCCGACGTGGTGCCGGACGCCTACTGCGGCGGATACGCCACCAACGCGACGCTCGCCCAGCAGCTGTCGGCAGCGGTGTGCGAGGAACTCGCGAAGAGGCAGCCCTCCGATTCGGCGCGGTCACGGATCGTGCTGCTCATCGACGACTACGACATCCTCGCCGCATCGGCCAGCCACCCGCTCGGTGCGTTCGTCCCCTACGTGGCGGCCGCGCGCGACACCGGGCTGCACGTCGTCATGACACGTCGGGTGGCCGGCGCCTCGCGCGGCCTGTTCGAGCCGTTCCCACTGGCCGTGCGCGAGGCCGGTTGTCTGAGCCTGCTCATGTCCGGTGACCGCACGGAGGGGCAACTGTTCACCGGGGTCCGGCCGACGGTCCTGCCGGTGGGGCGCGGGCAGCTCATCCGCCCCGGTCACCCCCCACGCATGACGCAGACCGCGTACCTCGGCGAGACCAAGGAGCACTGATGACGTACGACACGGTGGCCCTGTGCCGCTCCGAGCCCGACGCCGCCACGATGATCGGTGCCCTGGTCGCGGTCGGTTCCGACCTCAAGATGGACACTGTCGACTCTGCCGGGTTGGTGCAGTTGTTTGACCCTGCCGACGGTCGGTTGTTGCTGACCGTCGAGACCGCGCGGCTGGTCCAGGTGCCGGGGGAGGCGGAACGGTTGCTCGGTGTCACGCTCGACGACTCCTTCGGCGGCAGAGTCTGGTGGGTGGAGAGCCGGGCACCGGACGGTGACCCGCGGGCCGCCGAGGTGACCCGCCGCTTCACCACCGCGCTGGTCTCGTTAACGGGAGGACTGACATGGGCGGACCGATGACCGGCGCGACCGACACGATCACCGACCGGGCCGTGGTCCTGCACCAGGACCGAGCGGTGGTCGGCCTCTCGCCGTGGCTCGCCGAAGCGGCCGTCGACGCGGTCCGCAACGGGTTGCTGCTCCAACTCGTCACACCGGCCGACGGCGCCATCACGTACCCGCTCGAAGTGATGCTGGCGCAGGCACAGGGGCAGTGGGTGGTGCGTGCCGGCGACCAGTACCGCGACGGGCTCACCGGGCTGCCCCTGCACTGGGACGGCCGATGCTTCTCGGCGTCCAACGGGTCGCACACCGGTGGTCCGCTGCCCACCGCCGTACCCTGGTCCGGCGGTCTGGAGATCCAGATCGTCACGCTGCACCCGGCCACCGAGGCTCTGGACCTCGGCGCCAGCACCGAGGCCGCCGTACGCGCCCTCACCGGCAACGATCCGGTCGGGTGGGGCGTCGCCGAGCCGGTCACCGAGCGGTGGTCGCGCCGCGAGCTCACCTCGTTCTGCCGTACGCGGGCACCGGCACCATCCAGCGTGGCGATCGTCGGCGGGGAGCGACGTTCGGCGCTGCTCGGGGTCCTGACTGTCGAGCGGGTCGACGTCGGCGTCCGCGAACAGCTCCGACTCGCCGGCCCTCCGCTGTCCGAGGTCGATGAAGAGACGGTCGAGGCACTCGCCGAGAAGTTGGCGACGACAGTACGCAGCATGATCGTGACCGTGCACCCGGGCCGAACCGGCGGGCTACGGTCCAGCACGCCGAGCCTCCCCGCGCTGCCGCTGGGCATCCTGGTTGGCCGTCAGGAACAGGCGCTCGACTCCGAGCCGGAGGTGATCCCGGGCCGGGCGCTCGGCCGGGGCGCGCGCCGCGCGTGGTGGTACAGGGTGGACCGGGGGCCGGGCGCCCCGTACGAGAACCTCACCGCGGTGTTGCGCAGGTACGGCCTGAGCACCGCCGGCCAGGGCGCCGGCTGACCGACTAGAGCGGTTCGTGTGCGCGGTCGAGGAACGAGCTGACACTCTCCGCCTCGGCGCGGGTCTTCTCATGCAGAGCCGGTTCGTTGGCCAGGCGGTCGAAGTAGCTCTTCTGGTCGGGGCCGCCGAGATCAAGAATCGTCGGAATGGTGATGATCGTCAGGGGCCACTGCAGGCGAGGAGTGGCCTCTTCGAGCAGGTCGACCACCCGGGCTCGTTCCGAATCGTCCAGCTGATCGGGCCCGATTTGGCGGAGCCACCGGACCAGACTCTCCGTCGCCCCCTGCAGGATGAAGAAGACCCAGGACCGACCGATGCTGTCGACGACGTCGTCCGGCGGCGTCGTCCAGGTCGCGCCGAAGACGGCCCCCGCGTCCAGGTACGCCTCGGCCCAGTCACGGACCTTCTCGGGTGTGACGTCGACGAGGGTCGGCATCGACTGCTTGAGCTTCGCGTACAGGATGAACCAGTAGTCGTCGAAGAACGCCCGGGGAAGACCCCAGTCGGTCTCGTCGCCGTAGCGGTCCCTGACGTCCACCAGGTGGGCGAGACACAACTCCAACGCCCGTACGGCCTCAGCCCGCTGCTGTGGGTCGGGCGGCAGCTCTCGCGTCGCCTTGCCACGCTCGACGGGATCCGCCAACCGCCATGGGAGTGGCAGGGCGGCCAGCAATTCGGGGGCAACCCAGGGACCGGTCACCGGAAATCAACTCCGCAGCGTGCGTATCGGCTACGTCCAGGCGGACACGCTCAGCTTCCTGCCACCTAGCTTTCGATCGGCGTGCCGTCCTCGGCCCAGCGTTGCCGGCTGAGCATCCTGCCCTGGTTGTCGAACTCGACCCGGCTGGCGGGGTTGCCGTTGCGGTGCCACTCCTCGTGGACGCCGACAGCTGTGCCGTAGCGGACGTTGCCCTCAGCCTTGCGCTCGCCGGTTGGGTACCACTCGGCCGAAGGGCCGTCCTCCATGCCCTCGAAGTACGTGGTGAGGGCGATGACCTGACCTTGCGGCGAACGTTCGACCACCTCGCCGGTGAACGGCTCGCCCTGGTAGGTCACCCGCAGGTCGTCCTCGGTCTCGACGTCGTCGTAATCGACTCGCATAGTGCTTACTCCGGGATGAACGCGCTGTCGGGGTGGCCACTGTCATAGGTGAGACGCCCGGCGTTGCTGGGCGTACCCGCCAGCAGCCTATGGCAGTTCGCGCAGCATGGGGCGGGCACTGGCCCCTCGTTTCGGAACGGGAATCGGTTGTCGACACGGAACTCGGACATCACCGAGGCATCGACGTCCGCACCGCGCCGCCACAACATCTCGTTGACGGCCTTGACCTCGGCGTGCCGCAGCGGGTTGTCACCGTGCGGGTACGGGGTCATTACCTGCTCACCGTCGCGCATCATCGGGGTGCCGTCGCGGTTGTACTGCGGGTACGGGCCGTTGGCGCGCATCTCATCGAGGCGATCCCGGAGTACCGGGTGCAGATTCTCGTCGGGGATGACGTCGCGCGGACGTCCGTTGACACCCTCGAAGATTTCGCCAGTGCGTAGGTCCACCGCGACCGAGTTGACCGGCCCCGCGTCCTTCGCTGAGAACTCGCCGTTGGTGCGCATGTTCCGGATCTCGTCAGTGCGTCGGGTGGCCGTGTCACGCAGGTACTCATCCAGCGGCTTGCCGTCGACGTGGGTGATGAGACCGTCGGCGTCGCGGGTGAGGTCACCCTCCACCCGGCCGAGTTCCTGGGGAACGGTGCGGTCGTTCGGTATGCGCTGTGTCCCGTCGGGCAGCCTGTTGTCGTCCGGGGTATTACCGGGGGTGTCGTCCGGCGTGTTGCCCGGGGTGTCGTCCGGAAGGTTGCCGGGGGTGTCGTCGGGGAGGTTGCCGGGGGGGTCGTCCGGAAGGTTGCCGGGGGCGTCGTCGGGGACGTTGCCGGGGGTGTCGTCGGGGACGTTGCCGGGGGTGTCGTCGGGGACGTTGCCGGGGGTGTCGTCCGGGACGTTGCCCGGGGTGTTGTCCTGGACGTTGCCCGGGGTGTTGTCCTCCGGCAGGGTCCTGGTCGGCGGGTTGTCGCCTGGCACGTCTCTGACGGGTGGGGTGTCGCCCGGTAGGTCTCTGACCGGTGGGGTGTCGCCCGGTAGGTCTCTGACCGGTGGGGTGTCGCCTGGCACGTCCCTGACGGGCGGCGTGTCCCCCGGGAGGTTGGTGCCGGAGCCAGGGCTGTTGCCTCCGGGACGGTTGCCGCCGTCCATGTTCATCGGATTGCCGCCGCGCTCGTTCGGCATCTCGACGTCGAAGCCGCGTGTGGTGGGCACGTCGCCGGCGATCGAGGGCACCAGCCCGAGCTGCGGAATCTGGATGTCGAACTTCTTGGCGAAGTTGATGGCGACCTCGCCCACGGTGGGCAGGTTGTCGAGCCAGTTGCCGGCGCGGACCAGTCCGGCGCTGATGCGGGCGGCGGTCGCGCCGCCCCGGATGCTGTTGACGGCTGCGCCGGCGCCGCGCAGGCCGGAGGCGGCGCCCTTGGTGCCGACGACGGCGGAGACGATGTTGAACGCGGCGAGGCCACCTGCCCTCGACTTGTCCTCACCCCACATGTCGTAGGCGATGATGGTCTTACCCGCGTTGAGCAGGAGATTGCCGGCTTCGCGTTTCTCCATGAACGGCATGCCGACCGTCTGGTCGATCACGATGGTGACCGGGTTGATGTAGATGGAGACCGCCCAGACGAACTTGCCGAGGCCCAGCCAGGACTGACCGGCGGTGTCCCAGCTCCATTCGCCGGTGGTGGGGTCACGGCCGATCAGCGCACCGAGGTCTCCGAGCATGGTGACGAAGCCTTCGCCGACGCCGCCGAAGAACGCGCCGACGTCACCGAGGAAGCCACGGTCGTGTTCCTCGGTGCTGCCCCAGGGCAGCGCCCCGTCCTCACCCGCCGCGGCGTTCAGGGTGTTGGCGTCGAAGCCGTACTCACCGTCTTCGACTGTGCCGTCGGCGTTGTCGGCCCGGTACTGGCGGCCACCGTAGAGGGCGTTGATGGTGTTGGCGCACTTGCGTTGCGCTTCGAAGAACGCGGCGACCTGCGTGTTCACCGCGGAGATCAACCCGTTGTGCTTGTCGACCTTGCCTTCGTCCTCGCGCCAGTCCTCGTCGCCGTTGGTGGAGGCGACGAACTGTTCGGCCTGACTCTTGAGCGCGGCGAGTTGGGCCTTGATCTCCTTGACCTCGCTGGCGTACGTGGCCAGGGCGGTGCCGACGGCCTGGACGTCCTCGCCGACCGACGCTGACACGGTGCGGATCGGGCCGGAGGCGGCGAACAACTGTGCCGCCTCCGGCGCCTCGTAGACCGCGGCCAGACCTTGCCAGGTGGTGTCGACAGCCTGGCCGGTGTTGGCGAAGTCGACGCCGGTGGTCTTGATCGTTTGTGCGTGGGTGGCCAACAACTCCATGTTGCCGGGGATCTGCGGGATCTCACCCGGATTGATCATCGTGGCACCGCCTGACGGCCCGGGCCCGGCATCGTGGCCGACGGGTCGGGTGCCGCCGAGGCGCTGCGCTGCGCGTTGGCTGCCATGTCCAGATCGCCCTGGACATAGGCGTTCGTCGCCTGCGCCGCCGCATTCATACACGCCCCCGTGCGAGTGAACACGAACTCGAGGTCCTTACGGATCGACTCCACGAAGCCCTGAAGCGCCTGCCCGACGATCTCCGAACTCGACTGGACGGCAGAACCCTCCAGTGCCGAGTTGAAGTTCTTCATCTGCCCCTCGAACGGGGCGGCCGCGGCATGCGTGCGATTCAGGACGTCACGCACTCCACCGGGGGAGATATTCCAGGCGCTCACGCTAGTGCTCCCTCGTCAACACTGGTAAGTAGAAGCCCGGCTCAGCCGATGGACTGCACCGCCGTGCGCGCCTTGGACAACGTGGTCGTCGCCGTGTCGTCGTTCTTCACCATGGTGGTCTTGACCAGATCGATGATCGTGCGCACCTCACTCGCGGCGCGGTTCCACCGGTCCTCGACCGTCCGGTACTCCTCCGAGACGCCATCGGCCTGGAAGTCCGCCATCGCCGCCGAGACGTCGGCGCTGCGCTGCGAGATCACCGCCTCCAACCGGGCGATGATCCCGGCGAGGTCACCCTGAACCTGCTGCGAGGTGCTCACGTCAAAACTGCGTCGGTCCGTGCTCATAACCTGCCCACTCCCCCGGGATCAGCGGCTGCTCGAGAACCTGGCGGCGTCGAAGTTGGCGGTCCCCGCCGCCGACGAAGCGTTGTCGGCCATCTCGGTGTCACCCTGACCGAACGCGGAATCCATTCCGCTCTGGCCGCCGAGAATCGCGCCCAAGGCAGAATTCAGCGCGGCGGTGATCGAATCAGCGTTGGCCTTGAACGAGTCGAAAGCCACCCGACCCGCACCGTTGAAGTTGCCCTGCAACGGCTCGGCGGCGGCGATCAACTGCTTGATCAGACTCCCGAGATCATCTGACGACCCCTGCGTCTGCTTCGCGAGGCTGCCGAGAGTCTGCGCCCCCATGTCGAACTTCATGCCGCTCCCTCCCCGAGCCGGGATGAATAACGTTCGCGGTCAATGCTACGACACCTCTGCAAGCCAGATGGGGCATGCATCGGGGGCGATAGATCAAATTGACGGTTGCGCAGTCCTTGCCCCGCTAAGTCCCGCAAATGGCGGCAACCAATGGGGAGGCGCGCCCCGACCTAATCGCTCGGTGTGCCGCTGACGCAGGTGAGCACACGGCCCTTGCCGCGAACGACGCTCGACCTGGTTGTCGCGAAGCCGTGGGCCTGGAGCAGCAATTCGGTAGCGGCGAGATTCGCGGTGGCGTGTGCGGCGCTGGGTCGCTCGCCGAAGACGTAGAGCTGCCCACCGGGCGCGAGCAGGCTTCGTACCCGGTTGACGTGCTGGGTGGCGTCGCCCAACCAGAAGAGGCTGACGTTCACCGCGAAAATCTTGGTGAAGCGGTGAGCGGCGAGGTCGGCGGACTCGAAGCCGGCACATCGGATCTCGGCCCTGCCGGCGTCGATGTGGCTCGCGTTCCGTTCGGCGGCGAGTCGCACCATCGTCGCCGAGCGATCGACGGCGATGATCCGGCCGGTCCTGAGCTGGTCGGCGACCAGAGAGACGGCTGCTCCTCGACCGCAGCCGATCTCCAACACCCGGTCGTCGGGTGCGACGGCCATCGTCTCCACCGCCCAGCGTTGTCGGTGCGCTGCGGTCTCTCGCACCGGTTCGTCGGGCGTGGGGGCATCGTCACCGTCGGTGGAAGCCGGACGGCGGTTCGGCAGAGCGCGCGTCCCATCCTCACTCGTGGTGTTTGCTCTGCTCACGCATCTGATTCCACCCTGCCGGACGGATCCGCGCACCGTGTCCTCGGTCACCGGTGCGGTGTGTCAGGGGTCGACCCGGGGCGGCGGCCGACGCGGCCACCGCCCCGGACCCGGCTGCCATCAGGCGATCCGGTAGGCCCGCTTGATCGTCTGGGTGACCGTGTTGCCGGCCGTGTCGGTGGCGGTCATTCGCAGCGCGACGAATCCGGGCCGCCGTGGATGGCTGATCAGGGCGACGTCCCGGAGCACCGGCAACGCGACCCACGTGCGGCCGTCGTCGAACGACGCGGACACCGTGAGCGAGCGGTTCGCCGCCGCCTTCGAGTCAGCCTGCCGGTCCAGCGTCACCGGAATCGTCATGATCCGGCCTGCCCGGGCCGTGTTGGTGTCGTCGAGCACGGGCATCGGCCGGACCGTCGTCAGTGGCAGCCGTTGTGGCGACGCCGCGTACGCCGAGGTGAAGGTCCAGGCCACCGAGACCGACGTCGACAGGGTGTCCGGGGCCCCCCGGGTGATGGTGGCCTCCAGGCGGTAGGCGGCCTTGGCGGCGGGTACCGCGAACTCCACCCAGGGGCTGTCCGAGGTGCCGATCTCCTTACCGTCGCGCAGCAGGCGGATCTGCGTAGGCCGGTCGTCGCGGCTCGCCGGGCGGCCCATGGCGTCGCCGAACAGGGGCAGCGCCGCGACCGAGATGGTGTCACCGTCGCGGCCGGCGTACCCCAGGGGTGCGAGGGCCGGGGCCTGGGCCACGGTGGGGCCGAAGGGCGCCGCGTTCCAGGTCTGGGTGTACGACCTACCTGCCGTGAAGGTCGACTCCTGGGTGGTGCTGTTGTCCCCCTCGACGAGGGTGGACGTCCAGATGATGCCGCCTTCGGTGTTGTAGTACTCGGTGCCGTGGAACGGCAGGTCGACAGGGGTGCTCGAACCGATCGGGCCGGAGCCGCCGGGTGCCGAGGCGCGGTGGAACCGGGTTGCCGTCGTCGTCGTGGACTGGCTGCGGTAGGTCGTCCGGACGGTGGCGAGGCTCTTCGGTGACAGCTTTCTGGCGAGGCCCGTGAACATGTCGCCCTTGCTGACGTACGCCAGGTCGTAGGTGTAGGGGCTGTTCCGGAAGGTGCCGTCGCGGCCCGGCCGGGCGAGCCCGACGCCCAGTGTGGCGGTGAACTCAGGTGCGGCGACGGCCGGTCCGATCCGGCCGAAGAAGACGTCCGCGACTGACACCCCGCTGAGTTGCACGCCGGGATAGCGGAAGCCGTCGTCCCAGTTGGCGCTCACGTTGATCGAGGTGGCTGCGGCGTCGCGCTCGGGCACTGTCACCGCCACCGGCTTGGCGCTCCGTGCGTCGACCGCCTCGGTGACCGGGCCGCGTACGTCTAGCACCGGCTGGACGAGCATGGTCGAGACGTCACCCTCGTGGATGGTGCTGTACAGCGCGTAGCGGCCCTTGGCAAGCCGCAGGATGCCGCCACCCGGGGCTGCGGCGAGGGTGCTGAACTCTCCGGTGGTCAGGTTCGCCGCCACCGTCGTGTACTCGGTGGCCGGCTTGCCGTCCCGGCCGGTGTGGTCGAGCCGTACGTCGTAGCTCTCGATCTCGCGGTTGAGCACGAAGGGTGTGCGTACCCGCAGGTCGCCTGCGCCGCTCGCGGTCAGTGCCCCCTGGTAGACGCCGTCCGGGGCGTCCACCCGGGTGTCCACTGTGATCGTCGCCTCGGCGCGGCCACCGGCCGGAACCACGAGTGTTGCCGGGCTGACGGTGAGCATGCCGGCCGGAGCGGGAGCGACGGACAGGGTCAGGGTGACCGGGGTGTTTCCCGTGTTGCGGTAGCCGACGACCTGGGTGAGCGGGGTGTCGTCGGCGTGCGGCCAGGGTTGGACCGGGAAGTCGATGGCGGCGACGTCGGCGGCGACCGGCTGGGCGACAGCCCGGGCGATGTCGACCCGGCCGGCGCCCTGCTCGTAGACGGTGTCCTCGCCGGTCGGCTTGGCCGAGCCCATGAGGGCGGCCTTGAGCTGCGGGCCGGTCCAGTCCGGGTGCTGCCCGGAGAGGATGGCGGCGGTGCCGGCCACGTGCGGGGTCGCCATCGACGTACCTGACATGGTGGCGTAGTCGCCACCGGGGGCGGCGGCCACGATGTCGACGCCGGGCGCGCTGATCTCGGGCTTGATGTGGTTGTCGCCGACGCGCGGACCCCGGCTGGAGAAGTAGGCCCGCTGGTCGTCGGCGTCGACGGCGGCGACGGCGAGGGCGTCGTCGGCCGAGGCCGGCGAAGAGATCGACTTCGGCTTGCCCTCGTTGCCGGCCGCCACCACGAAGAGGGTGCCGTGGCGGTGGCTCAGCTCCTGGACCGCGGTCTCCAGCGGGTCGAGACCGGGTGCGTCGGTGCCGCCCACGCTCAGGTTGACCACCCGTGCCTGCGGAGCGAGCCACTGCATGCCGGTGATGATGTCCGAGTCCTGGCATTCGGTGGTGGCGCAGACCTTGCCGACCAGCAGCTTCGCTCCCGGTGCCACACCTCGGTACCTGCCGCCGGACGCGGCGCCACTGCCGACGATCGTCGATGCCACGTGGGTGCCGTGGCCGACCGCGTCACTCGGGTCGTTGCCGCCGGTGAAGTCCCGGACCTCGTTGAGGTGCCCGGCGAAGTCGGGGTGGTCGACGTCGATTCCGGTGTCCAGCACGCCGACGGTGACGCCGGTTCCGTCGAACCCTGCCTGCCAGGCCGCCGGCGCGCCGATCTGCGGCACGCTGCGATCGAGGGAGACCTCGCGCTTGCCGTCCAGCCAGATGTGTGTGACCCCGGCGGCGAGGGTGCGCGCCGACGTCGTACCGCGGGTGAGCGAGGTCCAGAGCGTGACCCGGTCGTCACGGTCGGCCCGGACCGCCAGTGCGTGCGCGGCCGGCAGGTCGGCCCGCACCCGCCCGTCACCCTCGGCGGTCGCGGTCCGCGCCTGCGCCGGCCTGTTCTCGGGGTACGCGACCAGCAGCGGCAACTCGGCCGCCCGGTCGTCGTAGCCGAACTCGCCGAGCGTGGTGAGGTCGAACAGCCGCCGGTCGAGCCGGCCGTCGCGCAGCAGTGGCATCGCGTCGACCGGGACGACGTACTGGTGGCCGTCCTCCCGGCTGTTGACGAAACGCATGGCGGCCCGCCCAGGTCCCCGCTGGATTTCCGGGTGGCCTGTGGCGTCCAGCGAAACCCGGTCGCCGGTGATCAGGGTGAACGTCCCGGGAGTGCCGGAGACCGCAGCCGTCGGCTGCTCCTGCGCGCTCGCCGGTTGGGCTGTCAGGCCCGCCGTGACCAGCACGGTCGCGAGTACGCCGGCTGTCAGGGCGCGTCGTTGCCGTCGTCGCACATCGTCCTCTCCGCCACGGGCCTCTCCCGGGGCGGCACGTTGACGTCTGGCCCGGTCGTCAGGTTGATCACTTCGGTGTGACGGTGGTCACAAACTAGCCCCGCGCTGCTCGGGCCGGTCCACCCCGACGGGTTGCATGCGGGCGGTGACCAGGGGACGAGGCGTGGGAGGGCACCGGTCGGATGCGTGACGCCGAGGAGTTCGACGCCCTCTACGCGGCCTGTGCGGGTCGGGTCGTCGGTCACGTGTACGCGCTGACCGGCAACCGTGCCGAGGCGGAGGACGCTGTCGCGGAGGCCTTCATGCGAGCCTGGCAGCGTTGGCGGACGGTCCGGGAGACGGACAGCCCGGAGGCCTGGGTCCGCCGGGTGGCCTCACGGATCGCGGTGAGCAGTTGGCGCAAGGCGTTCAACCGGGTACGCGCCCATCGTCGGGCTGCCGTCGACCAGGGGGTGCCGGGTCTGAGTGAGGACCACGTCGCGCTGTTGCAGGCGCTCCAGCGGTTGAGCGCCAACGAGCGCCGGGCCGTCGTGCTGCACCACCTCAACGACCTCACCGTCGCAGAGGTGGCAGCGGAGATGCAGGCGCCGGTCGGGACGGTGAAGACGTACCTCGCCCGTGGGCGGAGAGCGATGGCCGGGCTGCTGGCCGACGAGCACCAGGAGGAAACCTCCCATGGCTGATCCGCGCGACGATCTCGCGGCGATCGCCGACGAGGTCCGGCGAGTAGCCACGCTGCCGGGGGCCCAGACGTTGCGCCGTCGCAGCGATCAGCGCCGACGACGCCGGGCAACCGTCGGCACCGTAGGCCTGGCCATCGTGGCTGTCGCCGCTGGCACCGCCCTGGTGCGGGCGCGTGCCGACGTCGAGACGCCGGTTGGCGGTCCGGCGAGTCAGGCCCCACCGTCTGTGGTTCCGTCCGCGACCGCCTCGGCCGGACCACAGGAGATCCTCGCCGGCGAGCGTCAGGTCCGCATCGTGGTGCCGGGCATGAAGGGTGCCGCGTTGGCGATCGGCGTCGGCACCGACCAGGTGCGGGCCATCAGTGAGCCGGGCGTCGACGACGCGGTTCGGTGGGTGCTGCGCCCGCAGGGGGACAGGTACCAAATCGTGCTTGCCGCACCGTCCGGCAGTGGTGAGGTCTGCATGACAGTCGTGCACGACGCCGCGCCGGGGAGCGTACGCGGCCGGGCATGCGACACGGCGGCCTCGACGCAGCTCTTCCGGATCGACCAGGTCGCCGACGGGAGCTACTCGATCTTCCAGGGCCGGCGCTACGTCCAGGTGGTCGACGGCACCAACGCTCTGGTCCCCGACCTGCCCGAGGGTCTGACCACCACGTACGAGTTCGAGGACCGTGGGCCGAGGTAGGCCGCTTCCGTCCGTCTAGAGCCAGACCACGATCCCGGTCAGGTCGTTGAGGACGGCGGCCACGCCCGCCCGGACGGCGGCGGCGCACCTCTCTGGCGTGAACGAGGCCGGGTCGTACGTCGACGACGCTCCGAGTCCTTCGCCACGGAACGACGCGCCGTCCCAGTCGACGGCTGTGACGTTGTGGGTGGGCTCGGCCAGTTCCGCGCCCACGACCAGGAACTTCTCGTCGAGGTGGCTCGGAGTGACCAGCGCGAGGGGGTCGATGAGGTCGTTGCCCGCGCTGACGATGAGGTCCGGACCCATCTCCATCGCCTTGGCGATGTGGGAAACGGCGTCGTGTGCGTTGCCGACGACGATCGTCCGGAGGTCGACGTGCTCGTCGTCCGCCCACTCCTCGACGGCTGTCACGAGGGCCCTGGTCGGGGCGTCGTCGCCGGCGGTCAGCAGCACCACCCGGTAGTCCTTCGGCGGGTGGACGCCGTCCCAGGAACCCGGCCGCGGAGTGATGGTCGCTTCCGGAGCGGGCTTCGTGGAGGGGTCGACGAACCCGGGGCCGAGTGTGCCGATGGCGCTGGGCGTTGGACGCGGCTGGGACCAGTCGTCGCCGGAACTGCAGGCGGCGACCAGCGCGGCGGCCGCGGCCAACATGGCAACGGCCCGAAGCGGGGGGCGCAAGGTGATCGTCCTCCGGATGGTGGCGGGGAGTGCGCGTACTTTCTCGTATTCCTATCGCAATTCCGGCCGACGGCAATCTGCGGGTGCCCGTTCGGGGATTTTGTTTTCCGGCGGTTCGTCGGCACGCGGGTTGGTGTTCACCCTCGGCATGCAACGTGCACTGGCCAACCGAGGGAGTCGCATGTTAGGGCGCGTCCGCCGCACCGTTATCGTCACCGCTGTCGGGATCGCCGCGGCGGTGATCCCCTTTTTGGGCGCCGGTTCGGCGTCCGCGCACGGTTTTTCGTCGACTGTGTACACGAAAATAACTGCGGGAGACGAGGGTCACATTCGCACGGCGGTCGAGCTCGAATACGACCTCCTCGTCGTGTCCGCCGCCGATGCCGGCGGCGACGATCCGCTCTTCCAGGCGGGTACCGCCGCGTTCGAGGCGGGTGACTCCAACGCCCAGGCCGCAGCCCTGAAGAGCCACGCGTCGACGGTCCTCCGGTACGTCTCGGACCGTTTCGAGGTCACGTCGGGGAGTGCGGCGTGCCAGCCGACCCAGGTGGGCGACGCGACGATCGGCTCGCGCGAGGGCGTGCCGTACGCCGATCTGTTGCTGGACTGGACCTGCGCGCAGCGGGTCGACGAGCACGAGGTCCGCAGCGACCTCTTCCCGGACGGCGAGGGCTACGTCAAGGGCACCAAGACGATCGTCACCTATGAGATCGACGGCCGTACGGGCAGCGCGGCGCTCGACGCAGCCCATCCCTCCTTCTCCACCGGTCAGGCGTGGTACGACCGGTTCGGGGAGTTCTTCCTGCTGGGCGCCGAGCATCTGCTGTCCGGGATCGACCACATTCTGTTCCTGCTGGCGCTCATCGCCGGGTCGCGGCGACTTCGCGAGATCGTGCTCGCGGCAACCAGCTTCACACTGGCGCACTCGGTGACGTTCATGCTCGCCGCCCTCGGCCTGGTCGAGGTGCCGGCGACGATCGTGGAGCCGGTGATCGCGTTGTCCATCGCCGTCGTCGCGGGTTGGCACCTGTGGGGGATCTGGCGGCGGGGCACCCACGCGGCCGACCTGGAGACGCCCGGGCACGGGCACCTGAGCCTGGACCGGGCCGGTTGGATCCGCCTCGGCGTGGTGTTCTGCTTCGGTCTCGTGCACGGCCTGGGCTTCGCCGGCGCGCTGGGCATCGACGAGGCGTGGTCGTGGACCCTGCTGTGGTCGTTGTTGGTGTTCAACGTCGGCATCGAAGTTGTGCAGTTGACCATTATCGCGATCGTCTTCCCGCTGTTGCTCGTGCTTCGTCGCCGTGCGCCGAAAGCCGGTATCTGGGCGACCGGGGCCGTTTCGGGGGCGGTGTCCATCATGGGGCTCGTCTGGTTTGTGCAGCGCATTTCCGGGTCCTGAGTAAGGCTAAGTAGTTCGTGAAGTGCAGTCTTTCGCAAGATCATGTTCATGATCGGTTCATCGGGCGGCGAAAGCGTGGATTCGCTTCCCCAATGTCGGGTGAAGACACATCCATCCCTCTATTTGAAAAGGGAACAATGTCGATGACATTGAGCACCTCGACACGAGCCTCCGGGCTCGTGCGGCGGCGCCTGGTCGCCGGAGTCGTCGCCGGCTTCCTGGGAATGGGAGCGGCCCTCGGCAGCGGCCTGACGGCCACCGCGAGCGCGGCCGAGTCCACCACGATCAGCAGCGTGATCCTTGGCGTCGGCGCCAACGAGACCCAGCGCATCGTGACCTGGTACTCCTCCGCCGACACCGCGCAGAAGATCCAGCTCGCCCCGACCGCCGAGATCGTCAACGGCGAGTTCCCGGCCGGCGCCGTGAGCTTCGACGCCGTCGGCGCGGCGAACACCTCCACCACCGGGTTCAACCGGCACGCCACGATCAGCAACCTGCGCGAGAAGACGGCGTACTCGTACCGGGTCGGCGCCGAGGGCAACTGGTCTCCGACGTACGCCTTCAAGACGCAGGACTTCGAGGGCGACTACGACTTCCTGTTCTTCGGCGACCCCCAGATCGGCTCCTCCGGCGACCGGCTGAAGGACCAGGCCGGCTGGGAGGACACCCTGAAGGTCGCGACCGCGGCCAACCCGAACGCGGAACTGCTGGTCTCCGGCGGCGACCACGTCGAGTCCGCCAACGACGAGGGTCAGTGGACCTCGTTCATGGCGCCCGACCAGCTGCGTCAGTACCCCGTCGTCGCCACCATCGGTAACCACGACGTCGGCGGCAAGTCCTACGAGCAGCACCACTTCACCCCGAACACCGACCGCACGGCCCCGTACTACGACAACGGGAACCCGGCGGGCACCAAGTCCGGTGGCGACTACTGGTTCGTCTACAAGGACGTGCTGTTCATCGACATCAACAGCAACAGCTACAAGCTGCCGACCGACGGCAGCAACGCCGGTGACGCCGCGCACGTCGCGTACATCACCGACGTCGTCAACAAGCACGGCTCCGAGGCCAAGTGGAAGGTGCTGGTCTACCACCACTCCATCTACTCGCCGGCCAGCCACGCGACCGACACCGACAACAAGCAGCGGCGGGAAGACTTCACCACGGCCTTCTCGAACCTCGGCATCGACATGGTGCTGCAGGGCCACGACCACAGCTACTCGCGCAGCTACTCCATCAAGAACGGCCAGAAGGAGAACCCCGCCGAGAAGCCGGGTGCCGCCGACGTGTTCCCCGGCCCGGGTGGCGTCATCTACGTGACCGCCAACTCGGCCTCCGGCTCGAAGTACTACGACATCAAGAAGCCGGACACCACCGGCACCGGCATCCGGGGCAACGGCCCGGACCCGCTGGACCCGAACAAGTACTGGTACAACTCCGTGCAGAACCAGGAGCACGTCCGCAGCTACGTCAAGGTGCAGGTGCGCGGCGACAAGCTGGTCCTGGCCAACATCCGCAGCGGCACCTGCGCGGCGCCGAACGCGTCGGTCGAGAACGGTCTCTCCTGCGTCAACACCCCCGAGGGTCAGCCGGTCGGCTCGATCGTCGACAACGTGACGGTGCACCCGTTCAACGGCGACGGCCAGTCCATCCAGGTGAACGTGCCGAACCCGGCTCCGGGTGAGTTCGGTTGGACGATCGACGGCTACAACGGTCTGGTGGACCTGGGTACCGCGCAGGAGCGCGACGGCACCTACTTCCAGGCGAACGGCAAGATCAACCCGATCCTCGTGTCGGACAGCCGCCGCTCGCTCGCCCCGTGGTCGATCTCGGCCAACGTCGGTGACTTCACCGACGCCGAGAAGACCTTCTCGGGCTCCTACCTGGGCTGGACCCCGTACGTGCTGGACGCCGGAGCGGGCGCCGAGGCCGGCGCGCCGATCCTGTCGTCCTACGACGACCAGGGCAAGGGCCTCTCGGTCTCCAGCGCCCTCGGTGCGGCGGCCCAGGGTCACCCCCGGGGCGGCGCAAAGCTCGGCGCTGACCTGGACCTGAAGATCCCGGACAGCATCGCGAAGGGTAGCTACCGCACCACCCTCACGATCACTGCGCTGAGCAGCTGACCGGACCGCTCCATTCGGCGGGGTAGGCACCCTTCGGGGGCCTACCCCGCCACCCATTTGCACCCCTCCCAAGATCACCTCAAGGAACCGACATGTACCCGTCCGTAACGCGCTGGAAGACGCTCCTCCGTACGACCGCACTGTCAGTGCTCGCCGCCGCTGCGGCCGTCGGTGTCGGTGCCGTCCCCGCCTCGGCGGCGGAGGGCAACGTCGCCTGGACGGTCCGGACGGCCTCCAACAGCTACGGCGAGGCCCGCTCCAGCTACAGCTACAACGTCAATCCCGGTGGCGCCGTCGACGACGCCATGGTCGTGGCCAACCGCGGTGCGGCGCCGCTGACCCTGACCGTGTACGCGGCCGACGGCTTCACCACCGACGCGGGCCAGCTCGACCTGCTCACCAGGGACAAGAAGTCCGTCGCGATCGGTGCCTGGGTGAAGGCGAACGCCGAGAGTGTCGTGGTCCAGCCCGGAAAGACCGCACAGGTGCCCTTCAAGATCAGCGTGCCGGAGAACGCAACCCCCGGTGACTACGTCGGCGGCATCCTCACCGCGCTGACCCAGACCGACCAGGCCGAGGGCATCAACGTCGACCGTCGCCTCGGTATCCGGATCAAGCTGCGGGTCGGCGGCGAGCTGAAGCCGAACCTCGCGATCGAGGACCTTCACGTCGCGTACGCCGGCTCGTCCAACCCGTTCGCCAAGGGCGACGCCACCATCACCTACAAGGTCCACAACATCGGCAACGCCGCCCTGTCCGGGCAGCAGGGGGTGACGGTCTCGGGTCCGTTCGGCCTGCTGCGGGTACGGGCCGGCGACATCGCCGCGCCGCCGGAGCTGCTGCCCGGTGAGAGCTGGAACGTGACGGTGCCGGTGCACGGGGTGGCACCCACCATCTCGCTCGCCGCCACCGCGACCCTCACCCCGCTGCTCAGCGACGCCTCCGGCTCCACCACCTCGCTCAAGCCGGTTCAGGTCACCGCGCACGGCTGGGCCCTGCCGTGGATGCTGGTGCTGGTGCTCGTCGTACTGATCGCGGTGCTCGTCGGCGCGTACCTCTACCGGCGCCGCACCCGGGCGCAGCGCAAGGTGCGCGAGGACGCCCGCGTACGCGACGCCGTCGAGCAGGCGCTGCGCGGCCCGAAGCCGCAGACGTCCTGATCATTGCTTTCGTCACCGCCGCCGGCCCTGGTCGGCGGCGGTGACGGCCCGACGGCGGGTCAGGCCGGCGGCGACGGCGATCACGGCGAGCACGAGCACGGCCGCCGGCACGGATGCCCAACCGGGGGCGGTGCGAAGCACCACAGTGCCGAGCACGGCACCTCCCACCAACCCCGCCAGCCGCCCCACACCACCCAGATCGGCGAACCGGTGCGGGTCGACGACGCGACGCCGGACCAACTCGGTCAGCGAGCCGGTCAGGTAGGTGGTCGACGCGCCACGTACGCCGGCGCCGACAGTGATCACGCTCTGGATGCCGCTCGCCACGGCCGCCGTCCCCAGCAGTACGAGCCCGAAGCCGTACCCGGGACGCGCCGAGCAGGCCATCCAGCCGACGGTGAAGCCGAGCAGCAGCACCGCCTCGGCCGCCGTCACCACTGCGGTACGGCGGTTCCAACCCGGCGGTGTGTGGCGCAACGGCAGCGTGGCGGCCGCGACACCCACCGCGTAACCACCGACCGCCACCACGGCACCGGTGAGCGAGCGGACGTCAGCCGTGGCGAACGCGTGGCCGAAGTGCACCAGGTTGCCGGTGATCACACTGGCGAAGTACCCGTCGAGCCTGGTCAGGCAGATCACGTCGACGCAGCCGGAGGCCGCGGCCAACGCCACCAGGAGCCAGGCCGTCGCCCGCGTCGACGGAGCCTGCACGGCTGTGCTCCCTCCGTCGTCCTGGTCCGCCCGCCCGTCCTTCCCATGTCGCGACCGGCTACGCCCTGTCGCGGCGCGTCAGCCCGGCCCGGTCGCCCTTGTGGGTGAACGGCGTTCGGCACCCGGTCAGGGCTGTCCCCGAGCCGGCATGCTGCGACGGGAACGCCGGCACGGAGAGGGAATCCACATGGTTGACGGGGATGCGCCAGAGCGGATGCAGGCCGCGGCCTTCGACGAGTTCGGCGGACCGGAGGTGATCACGCTGCGGAAGCTGCCGATCCCCGAGGTCGCCGACGACGAAGTGCTGATCAAGGTCCTGAGCGCCGGCGTGGGGGTGTGGGACGCGTACGAACGACAGGGCATCCTCGTGCCGGAGGGATCATCCCTCCCGATCGTGCCCGGCTCCGACGGCGCCGGAACCGTGATCGCGGCCGGCAGCAAGGTGTCCAACGTCGTGGTCGGAGAGTTGGTCTACGTCTCCGCCACGACCCGACCGAAGGGCGGCTGCTACGCCGAGTACACGGTCGTCAAGGCGGAGTACGCGGCGAAGGTGCCCGACGGGGTGCCGGCCGAGCACGCCGGTGCCATGCCCACCGACGCGCTGACCGCGTTGGCCGGGCTGGACACGCTCAGCCTGTCGGCCGGCTCGTGGTTGCTGATCTTCGGGGCGAGCGGCGGGCAGGGTCACCTGGCGGTGCAGTTGGCCAAGCGCCAGGGGCTGAACGTCATCGCCGTGGCCTCCGGGGCGGACGGCGTCGCACTGGTGACCCGGCTCGGTGCCGACATCTCCCTCGACGGCCACGGCGACCTGGACGACGTGCTCGCCCGGATCCGGGACGCGGCACCGGCCGGAGTGGACGCCATCCTCGCGATGGCCGGCGGCGCGACGGTGGACCGGCTCACCGAGGCTCTCGTCGACGGCGGCGTGGTCGCGTACGCCCACGGGGTGCAGCCGGAGCCGAGCGAGCGCGACGGCGTCGTGGTCCGGGCGTACGACGGCGAGTCGAACCCCCGGCAGTTGCAACGCCTCAACGAACTCATCGAGGCGGGACCGTTCGTGGTGCACGTCGCGGAGACGTTCCCGCTGGGCAAGGTGCGGGAGGCACACAAGCGTCTGCAGACCTCCTACATGGGGAAGCTCCTGCTGACGGTGGCCTGAGACCTCAGTGCGTGCGCTGCTGCGGCACGCGTACCGATGCCATGCCGGCTGCGGTCGCGGCCTGAATGCCCAGGTCGGTGTCCTCGAAGACCAGGCACGACTCCGGGGGGACGCCGAGGTGCTCCGCCGCGAGCAGGAACGCCTCCGGGTCGGGCTTGGCCCGCGTGTAGTCGTCGGCGCAGACCAGCACGTCGAACCGGTCCAGCAGGCCGAGCGCGTCGAGGGAGGCGGTGACCGAGGCGCGGGTGCTGCCGGAGACGACAGCGAACGGGACCCGCCGGTGCGCGTCGTGGATGTGCGCCAGCACGTCGGGCACGGCCTCGATCTGCGGCAGCAACTCCTGGTAGATGCGCTCACGGTTCTCGACCACGCTCGCCACCGGCATCGCCAGACCCTGCTGCTCGTTCAGGGTCACGATGATGTCGGCGGTCGGCCGGCCACCCCAGGCGTAGAAGAGGTCCTCGGGGAACTCGCAACCCCACTCCTCCAGGGCCCGCTGCCAGGCCACGTAGTGCAGCGGCATCGAGTCGACGATCGTGCCGTCGCAGTCGAACAGGTACGCGGCGAACTCACCGGGAGGCAGAGGCAGACTCACCCGGGCAAGGGTACAGCTCACTCGGTCGTGACGGCTCTGAGCTGGCCGAGCAGGTACGCCCGCTCCGGCTCGGTGCCGACCAGCGCCAACGCGCTGCGGTACGCCTCGGCTGCCTCCTCGTAGCGGCCGAGCCGGCGCAGCAGGTCGGCCCGCGCCGCCGGATAGGGATGGTGACCGCGCAGGCGCGGATCGTCGGCCAACCCGTCGAGCAGGGCGAGCCCTGCCTGCGGCCCGTCCCGCATGGCCACCGCGGCAGCCCTGTTCAATGCCACGATCGGCGACGGCACCAGGTCGAGCAGCACGTCGTACAGCGCCACCACCTGCGGCCAGTCGGTGCTGGCCACGTCCGCTGCCTCGTCGTGCAGGGCCGCGATGGCAGCCTGCACCCCGTACGGGCCGGGGGCGGGACCGGTCAACGCGACAACGACCAGCCCGCGCCCCTCCTCGATCATCGGGCGGTCCCAGCGTCCGCGATCCTGCTCGTCCAGGAGGATCATCGCGCCGTCCGGTCCGGTACGCGCGTCCCGTCGGGCATGGACCAGCAGCATCAGACCGAGCAGCCCGGCGACCTCCCGCTCGGCGGGCAGCAGCCGACGGAGGATCCGGCCCAGCCGGATGGCCTCCTCGGCCAGGTCGATCCGTTGGAGATCCGGGCCGGAGCTGGCCGCGTACCCCTCGGTGAAGACCGAGTAGACGGCCTGGAGCACCGTGGGCAGTCGACCGGGCAACTCGTCCTCGCCGGGCACCCGGAACGGGATCCGGGCGTCCCGGATCTTCCGCTTGGCCCGGACGAGCCGTTGGGCCATCGTCGCCGGCGGCACCAGGAAGGCCCGCGCCACCTCGGCGGTGGTGAGACCGGCGAGGAACCGCAGGGTGAGCGCCCCGCGATCCGGTGCGGCCAGGGCCGGGTGCGCGCAGGTGAAGAAGAGCGCCAGCCGGTCGTCGGGGAGGTCCCGGTCCGCGTCGGCGGGCGGGGCGGGGTCGGCCCGTTCGGCCTCGGCCCGGAGTACGGCGAGCCGCGTCGCCAGCACCTTGTCCCGTCGCAGCCGGTCCACCGCCCGCCGCCGAGCCGTGGTGAGCAGCCACGCGCCCGGTCGACTCGGCACACCGTCGGTCGGCCAGTGCACGAGCGCCGCCTCGATGGCCTCGGACGCGACCTCCTCGGCCAGGTCGAGATCGCCGAAGCGGTGCACGAGCGAGGCGAGCAGTCGACCGCGTTCCTCCCGGAACACCGCCTCCACCGACGACCCGACGGCCGACTCCTCGTCCGGCATGGTCAGGCCTGCATGTCGAACTCGAAGATCGGACGGACCTGCACCGACCCGGTACCGATGGCACCGGGGCTGCGGGCCGCCCAGTCCAGTGCCGCGTCGAGGTCCGGTACGTCGATGACGTCGTACCCGCCGAGCAGTTCCCGGGTCTCGGCGAACGGCCCGTCGGTGATCGTGCGCTCGCCGCCGGGGCCGACCTGCACCGTCGTGCAGGTGGTCAGGTCCTGTAGCGGATACCCGGAGACCCAGACCCCGGCGTCCTTCATCTCCCGGTCGTAGCGGATCCAGTCCTCGACGGTGCACCCGTTGTCGACGGTCTCCCCATCGGCCAGGGGACTCATGAACAGCAGCATGTACTTCACGTTCCGGCTCCTCTCGGTGCGGCGTGTCGCCGTACAGCATGACGACGAGCGGAGACCGGGGATCTCGACACGGCACGTCACGATTTTTCTGGCCGCAGTGGCCGGGCAGGTTTCAGCCGCTCGTCGCGCCGGTCCACCCGTCGCTCGAACCAGGTCACCCCGACCAGGAGGACGGTCAGCAGGGCGAGCGCCACCAGTGGAGGCAGGGATCGGCCGACCGGCAGCAGGACCAGCGGCAGCACAGCGACCACGACCTGCGTCGGGTAGATCGTCCGGAGGGTCAGTCGGCGGAAGACCAACCTGCTGAGCAGGTAGACGGCCGCGCCACCGTAGAGCGCGGTGGCCGCCTCCCAACCCAGCGGCTCGGCGTGCGCCGACTCCTCGGTGAGCCGGCCGATCACCTCCTCGATGCCGAGCGCGACGTAGATCGCCCCGATGATCAACGGCGAGTGACCGAGGCCGTACGCGTCACCGGCGACGTCGCCGCGTCGGTCGTCGGGCACGTTGCTGACGGCCTCCTGCGCGGCGGGCGCCAGCCGGTCGAAGTAGAGCCACCACAGACACACGGTGCTGGCGAGACCGAGTAGCGCGGCCGCCACCGCCGTACTGACCGGCGCCATCGTCCGTGGCCCCGCACCGGCGGAGATCAACGACTCGCCCAGCGCGATGATGAGCACCAGACCGAACCGCTCGGTGAAGTGGCCCACGCTGCGCAGTTGCCACGGCCGGAAGGCCGATGCGATCCGGGCACCACCGATGTCGGTCAGCAGCGCGACCGTCCAGAGCGCGGTCTGGCCCGCACCGCCGAGCAGCGCTCCACCGATCAGCGGGAACCACGCCAGCACCACCGGCACGACGAAGAGACGCAGCGTCGAACGCAGCGGCTGGTCCGTCGTGCTCACCCAGAACAGGACCACGAGCTGCACCGCGCGTCCGACGACGTAGGCCAGGGCGAGCGCGAGCGGCGCGTCCACGAGCCCCGGGCCCTGGGTCCACGCGTCCGGCAGCACCAGGGCGACCACGAAGATCGCCGCCATCGCGACCAGGGTGGCCGCGCGGACCAGGCCGACGTCCGCGCGCACCAGATTCCCCACCCAGGTGTACGGCCCCCAGGAGTAGAGCAGCAGCAGGAGCAGGAGCAGCCCCTGAGCCAGCGTGAACGCGGTCGGCGACCCGGCCATGAACGTGATGACCCGGGTGAGGGCGAAGACGAAGACCAGATCGAAGAAGATCTCGAACATCGTGGTCCGGTGCGCCTCCGCGACCGGTACCGGCCGAACGCCCGAAATCCCCCTCATCCCCGCATTCTGCGTCACGGTGGCGGGGGAACCGGCCGACCGTTCACCCGGTCCCCCCGCCGAGCACCGGACACCCCGGCCTCAGGCCGAGGTCTGCGTCCGCCGCCGGCTCCGCTCCGCCCGCCGCCGCACCTGCTGGTACGCGCCGGTCAACCCCATCGCCCGGCGTACCTCGATCAGGGTTTGCCGGACTTCCTGACGCGTCCGTTCGGTGCCCTCGACGATCAGTCGGTCGACCAACCCCCGGTCGGCTTCGATCTCGGCCCGACGCTGACGGATCGGCGCCAGGAACGCTTCCAACGCGACGACCAGGCGTTCCTTGACCTCCACGTCACCCACCTGCCCGGCCCGGTAACGCCGGGCCAGGTCGGCCACCTCGTCGCGGTCCGGATTGAAGACCTCGTGGTACGCGAACACCGGGTTGCCCTCCACAGTGCCCGGCACGTCGGCCCGTACCCGATTCGGGTCGGTGTACATGCCGAGCACCTTCCGACGCACCGTGGCGGCGTCGTCGGACAACGCGATCGTGTTGCCCCGGCTCTTGCTCATCTTGGCCGCGCCGTCGGTGCCCACCAGGCTCGGCGTGTCCGCCGGAATCAGCTCCGGCACCGGGAAGACCGGGCCGTACAGATGGTTGAACCGGCGCGCGATCTCCCGGGTCACCTCGACGTGCGCGGCGTTGTCCCGGCCGACCGGGACCACCTCGCCCTTGACGCAGAGGATGTCCGCGGCCTGGAGCACCGGGTAACCCAGCAACCCGTACGGCATCTCCTCCTTGCCGGCGTCGCGGGCCATGTCCTTGAGCGACGGGACCCGTTCCAGGCGGGGGACGGTCACCAGGTTCTGGAGGAGCGTGTTGAGGTCACCGACCTCCGGGATCGCCGACTGGAGATAGAAGATGGCCCGCTCCGGGTCGACGCCGGCGGCCAGGATGTCGGTCACCATCTCCCGGGCGTTGCCGGACACCTGGTCAATGTCCTCGCGGCGATTGCGAGTGGTGAGCATGTGCAGGTCGGCGATGATGAAGAAGCTCTCGTAGCGCCGGTGCAGCCGTACCCGGTTGGCGATGCTGCCGACGTAGTGGCCGAGGTGAAGGCGGCCGGTGGGCCGGTCGCCGGTGAGCATTCGTGCGACGGACATGGCGGTGTGCCTCTCGTATCCGAGGGTGGGTGACGCGGGCGCGCGCCGAGCGGGCCCCTTCCGGGACCCCTCGGTCAGCGGGATCGGCTCAGCGAGCCGCCCGCCATCGCGCACCGGCGCGGTACCGCAGACCACCGGCACGGAGGACGTTCAGAAGTTGCTCCCGGCCATCGCCGGGGCTGGTTGTGATCCCGGGCAGCGCGCCGAGCGGGAGGCCGTCGACCGTGTCGACCGCCTCCGACGCGCAGTTGCCCAGCCGGACCACGGGCTCAGATTACCCGCGGTATGGCTCCCGGCGGGGGAAGGTAACTGTCGGCGTAGTAGCTGCCGACACGTTCCCGGTACTCCGGGTCGGCCGGATCCGCCTCGAACGGCGGTGCGTCCTTGATCTCCTGCCGAGCCCGGTCGACGTGCACGACGCGTTCCTGGTGGTCCACCCGGACCACAGTGCCAGCCGGCAGCAGCACCTTCTGGCCGAAGATCCACGGGCCGGTGTCCACCACCAGGTATCCCGCATCCGCCTCGTTGCTCGCCTCGTCGATGGTGCCGATCCGCCCGTCGGTCGCCTCCACGTGGTAGCCCACCAGGTCGACGGGTGTGCCAGGGCCGGGCGCGTCCGGGCCGTCGTGCCCACCGTCCGAGCCTTCCGGCGGTGTGACCGAGGGGGTGGTCTGTGTGTATCCGCCGGCGAGGGCGGACGGGTCACGCCATGCCCAGGGATTGAAGATCGAGGGTTGCACCGGGACACCTCCGGGGGGACGTCGGCAACTGTCCTCTTTCGCAATGCCCAGCTCGCAGCCGTCGGAAACGAATCGAGCCGGGTCACGTGCACGCTTCCGTCAGGCCTTGAGGCCGGCGGTCCGCGCCGGCGGTCCGCGCCGGAGTCTGGTTGACCACCGCCGGTGGCGTGAGCCGGGTTGCGCGCCCCGCAGCCGCGACCAGAGGCGGTCGCCGTGAGGCCGGCCTGTTGGTCCGCCCGTCGGCCGGGTTGCGGGCCGGTCTGTCGTTCCGGGCCGTCGGTCCTTTGGTCCGCCCGTCGGCCGGGTTGCCAGCTGGTCTGTTGCGCCGGACCGTCGGTCCGTGTCCGTGCTGGTGGGCAGGTCTCGCTGGCATACTCGGCTGCCATGGTGTTGTCGCGACGGTGGGCCGTCTTCCTGGTCGGGGTCGGGATCTGGACCTGGGTGATCTGGCCGAGGTTCGCGGTCGCCATCTGGCAGGACCCGCGGTCCTGGGCGTCCGGCACGGTCGCCGACGGCGCGCCCACCAGCTTCCTGTGGGTGCACGCTCTGTTGATCGGGGCGTCACTGGCCATCGGAACGACGGTGGGTGTCCTCGGCATCCGGGCGTGGCTGGTCGCCCGCCGGCGCCAGGCGTCATGACCTGCGCGTTCGGTGGTCTTTCTGCCTTCCCGTTGGTGTGGCTTGGCGGTACCGAACCCGAATGTGACGCGCGCCGCTACCCACGGATTTGACGATCAAACCCGCGGACGCGTAACTTTCTCTCTGCCAGCGCGGAACGGGGCAAACGGGACGAAAGTTCTGAGGCCGCGGAACGGAGCTGGTGACCGGGTCAGGCAGGGGTTCGCTCCTGTGGGGCACGGCCGGGCGGGGCTCGCCGGATTGGCCGCGAGGCGGATTTGGTGCGGCGAAGCCGACCGGGTAAGGTTCACGACCGGCAGGGCACCGGGCGAGCGTGCGGGAAACCGCAGCGGCCGGCCTGCCAAATCCGACGACCTGACGCAGCGGTTCGCTGCTGCGTGAGTGCGCCGGCGCCTACCCGCACGAAGCATGACAGACCGGGACACACGGTTTGACACGGCCGAGACGGTGAGGTAACGTAGTAAAAGTGCCCGGCGCGAGAGCGGCGGGGACACGGAACGAAAAGCCCCGATACGGGGTTCCACTGAGGTGGGGCTTCTGGTCGGTGTGTGGTTGTTCTTTGAGAACTCAACAGGGTGCTTGTAAAGCCAGTGCCAATTATGATTTATACCCCGGACTGGTCAGTTTTTGCTGGCTGGTTGGGATTCCTTTGGCAACAATTTGTTTGTTGCCGGGATAGCTGTTCAACTAATTTTTTGTTGGAGAGTTTGATCCTGGCTCAGGACGAACGCTGGCGGCGTGCTTAACACATGCAAGTCGAGCGGAAAGGCCCTTCGGGGTACTCGAGCGGCGAACGGGTGAGTAACACGTGAGCAACCTGCCCCAAGCTTTGGGATAACCCTCGGAAACGGGGGCTAATACCGAATATTACTGCTGGTCGCATGGCTGGTGGTGGAAAGTTTTTCGGCTTGGGATGGGCTCGCGGCCTATCAGCTTGTTGGTGGGGTGATGGCCTACCAAGGCGACGACGGGTAGCCGGCCTGAGAGGGCGACCGGCCACACTGGGACTGAGACACGGCCCAGACTCCTACGGGAGGCAGCAGTGGGGAATATTGCACAATGGGCGGAAGCCTGATGCAGCGACGCCGCGTGAGGGATGACGGCCTTCGGGTTGTAAACCTCTTTCAGCAGGGACGAAGCGAGAGTGACGGTACCTGCAGAAGAAGCACCGGCCAACTACGTGCCAGCAGCCGCGGTAAGACGTAGGGTGCGAGCGTTGTCCGGATTTATTGGGCGTAAAGAGCTCGTAGGCGGCTTGTCGCGTCGACCGTGAAAACTTGGGGCTCAACCCCAAGCCTGCGGTCGATACGGGCAGGCTAGAGTTCGGTAGGGGAGACTGGAATTCCTGGTGTAGCGGTGAAATGCGCAGATATCAGGAGGAACACCGGTGGCGAAGGCGGGTCTCTGGGCCGATACTGACGCTGAGGAGCGAAAGCGTGGGGAGCGAACAGGATTAGATACCCTGGTAGTCCACGCTGTAAACGTTGGGCGCTAGGTGTGGGGGGCCTCTCCGGTTCCCTGTGCCGCAGCTAACGCATTAAGCGCCCCGCCTGGGGAGTACGGCCGCAAGGCTAAAACTCAAAGGAATTGACGGGGGCCCGCACAAGCGGCGGAGCATGCGGATTAATTCGATGCAACGCGAAGAACCTTACCTGGGTTTGACATGGCCGCAAAACCTCCAGAGATGGGGGGTCCTTCGGGGGCGGTCACAGGTGGTGCATGGCTGTCGTCAGCTCGTGTCGTGAGATGTTGGGTTAAGTCCCGCAACGAGCGCAACCCTCGTTCGATGTTGCCAGCGCGTTATGGCGGGGACTCATCGAAGACTGCCGGGGTCAACTCGGAGGAAGGTGGGGATGACGTCAAGTCATCATGCCCCTTATGTCCAGGGCTTCACGCATGCTACAATGGCCGGTACAATGGGCTGCGATACCGTGAGGTGGAGCGAATCCCAAAAAGCCGGTCTCAGTTCGGATCGGGGTCTGCAACTCGACCCCGTGAAGTCGGAGTCGCTAGTAATCGCAGATCAGCAACGCTGCGGTGAATACGTTCCCGGGCCTTGTACACACCGCCCGTCACGTCACGAAAGTCGGCAACACCCGAAGCCGGTGGCCCAACCCTTGTGGAGGGAGCCGTCGAAGGTGGGGCTGGCGATTGGGACGAAGTCGTAACAAGGTAGCCGTACCGGAAGGTGCGGCTGGATCACCTCCTTTCTAAGGAGCACCTTCCGACGAAAGTCGGTAAGGAGCCCGCGCTGCCCGAATGTGGTGGTGGGGTGCTCGAATGGCGGAGACACTGGCAAGTTTTGCCCTGGCAACGGCCGGCGGCGCCTAGTACAGCCACTTTCGGGTGGTGGGAACGGTGGCTTCTGGTGCGGCTGGGGGAGGATGTGAGCACCCTGTTGGGTCCTGAAAGAACAACCATGGTGTTGTTTCTTTCGGAACCGTAGCGAGCCTGTGGGTTCGCGAGGTTGCCAGGCATGGCCTGGCCCCGCATACCGCCAACTGGTGTTGGGTTTGGTGTGGGGCGGATCGGGTTGTGGGTTGGTCGTTTGTTGAGAATTGCACAGTGGACGCGAGCATCTTTGTGGTCAAGTTGTCAAGGGCGAACGGTGAATGCCTTGGCACCAGGAGCCGATGAAGGACGTGGGAGGCCGCGATAGGCCTGGGGGAGCTGTCAACCAAGCTGTGATCCCAGGGTGTCCGAATGGGGAAACCTGGCACCAGTCATGTGGTGTCACCCACACCTGAACACATAGGGTGTGTGGAGGGAACGCGGGGAAGTGAAACATCTCAGTACCCGTAGGAAGAGAAAACAAATAGTGATTCCGTGAGTAGTGGCGAGCGAAAGCGGATCGAGGCTAAACCGGCTGCGTGTGATACCTGTCAGGGGTTGCGTGGTCGGGGTTGTGGGACCCTGCTGAACAAGCTGACACTTGTTCGAGGAGTTACAAAGTTAGTGGCTAGTCGAACAGTCTGGAATGGCTGACCGTAGACGGTGAAAGTCCGGTAGGTGAAAGTTGCTGACCTTCTGTGGGTGTTCCCGAGTAGCGGCGGACCCCTGAAATCTGCCGTGAATCTGCCAGGACCACCTGGTAAGCCTAAATACTTCCTGGTGACCGATAGCGGACGAGTACCGTGAGGGAATGGTGAAAAGTACCCCGGGAGGGGAGTGAAATAGTACCTGAAACCGTTCGCCTACAATCCGTCGGAGCCTTGCGGGGTGACGGCGTGCCTTTTGAAGAATGAGCCTGCGAGTTAGTGGCATGTGGCGAGGTTAACCCGTGTGGGGGAGCCGTAGCGAAAGCGAGTCTGAATAGGGCGATTCAGTCGCGTGTCCTAGACCCGAAGCGGAGTGATCTAGCCATGGGCAGGCTGAAGCGCGGGTAAGACCGCGTGGAGGGCCGAACCCACCAATGTTGAAAAATTGGGGGATGACCTGTGGTTAGGGGTGAAAGGCCAATCAAACTCCGTGATAGCTGGTTCTCCCCGAAATGCATTTAGGTGCAGCGTCGCGTGTTTCTTGCCGGAGGTAGAGCACTGGATGGTCTAGGGGGCCCACAAGCTTACCGAAATCAGCCAAACTCCGAATGCCGGTAAGTGAGAGCGCGGCAGTGAGACTGCGGGGGATAAGCTTCGTAGTCGAGAGGGAAACAGCCCAGATCACCAGCTAAGGCCCCTAAGCGTGTGCTAAGTGGAAAAGGATGTGGGGTCGCATAGACAACCAGGAGGTTGGCTTAGAAGCAGCCACCCTTTAAAGAGTGCGTAATAGCTCACTGGTCAAGTGGTTCCGCGCCGACAATGTAGCGGGGCTCAAGCACACCGCCGAAGCTGTGGCATTCACATTTTATCCTCGCTTGGACTTGATTCCTTGTGCAGGTGTGTGGATGGGTAGGGGAGCGTCGTGCCGCGAGTGAAGCAGCGGGGTGACCCAGTTGTGGACGCGGCACGAGTGAGAATGCAGGCATGAGTAGCGAAAGAAGGGTGAGAAACCCTTCCGCCGGATGACCAAGGGTTCCAGGGCCAGGCTAATCCGCCCTGGGTGAGTCGGGACCTAAGGCGAGGCCGAGAGGCGTAGTCGATGGACAACGGGTTGATATTCCCGTACCCGCGAAAGAGCGTCCCTGATGAACCTCGTTGTGCTAACCACCCGAACTGCCTGATGTCTTCGGACGGATGGTGGGGAGCGTGGGAACCTGGCGGGTAGTAGTCAAGCGATGGGGTGACGCAGGAAGGTAGCTGAGCCCGGCCGGTGGTTGTGCCGGGGTAAGCGTGTAGGCCGTGGTGTAGGCAAATCCGCACCACATGAGGGCTGAGACGTGATGCCGAGCCGATTCAGGTGAAGTCAGTGATCCTATGCTGCCGAGAAAAGCCTCTAGCGAGTTCTTAGCGGCCCGTACCCCAAACCGACACAGGTGGTCAGGTAGAGAATACCGAGGCGATCGGGCGAACTGTGGTTAAGGAACTCGGCAAATTGCCCCCGTAACTTAGGGAGAAGGGGGGCCGGAGACGTGAAGCCCCGCGCGGGTGGAGCGTTGTATGGCCGCAGAGAGCAGGGGGAAGCGACTGTTTACTAAAAACACAGGTCCATGCGAAGAAGTAATTCGATGTATATGGACTGACGCCTGCCCGGTGCTGGAACGTTAAGGGGACC
This sequence comes from Micromonospora sp. WMMC250, assembly GCF_027460215.1. Classification (NCBI taxonomy): domain Bacteria; kingdom Bacillati; phylum Actinomycetota; class Actinomycetes; order Micromonosporales; family Micromonosporaceae; genus Micromonospora; species Micromonospora sp. WMMC250. Next base: position 5,208,082 of record NZ_JAPZBJ010000002.1, read on the forward strand.
TGTTAGCTCTTCGGGGCGAAGCGGAGAACTTAAGCGCCAGTAAACGGCGGTGGTAACTATAACCATCCTAAGGTAGCGAAATTCCTTGTCGGGTAAGTTCCGACCTGCACGAATGGCGTAACGACTTCCCCACTGTCTCAACCACAGGCCCGGCGAAATTGCAGTACGAGTAAAGATGCTCGTTACGCGCGGCAGGACGGAAAGACCCCGGGACCTTTACTATAGCTTGACATTGGTACTCGAATTAGCTTGTGTAGGATAGGTGGGAGCCGGTGAAGTCCATACGCCAGTATGGGTGGAGGCAATCTTGAAATACCACTCTGGTTGATTTGGGTATCTAACTTCGGACCGTTATCCGGTTCAGGGACAGTGTCTGGTGGGTAGTTTAACTGGGGCGGTTGCCTCCTAAAAGGTAACGGAGGCGCCCAAAGGTTCCCTCAGCCTGGTTGGCAATCAGGTGTTGAGTGCAAGTACACAAGGGAGCTTGACTGTGAGACTGACAGGTCGAGCAGGGACGAAAGTCGGGACTAGTGATCCGGCACTTGCGAGTGGAAGCGGTGTCGCTCAACGGATAAAAGGTACCCCGGGGATAACAGGCTGATCTTCCCCAAGAGTCCATATCGACGGGATGGTTTGGCACCTCGATGTCGGCTCGTCGCATCCTGGGGCTGTAGCAGGTCCCAAGGGTTGGGCTGTTCGCCCATTAAAGCGGTACGCGAGCTGGGTTTAGAACGTCGTGAGACAGTTCGGTCCCTATCCGCCGTGCGCGTAGGATACTTGAGAAGGGCTGTCCCTAGTACGAGAGGACCGGGACGGACGAACCTCTGGTGTGCCAGTTGTCCTGCCAAGGGCACGGCTGGTTAGCTACGTTCGGAAGGGATAACCGCTGAAAGCATCTAAGCGGGAAGCCTGCTTCAAGATGAGGTATCCCACCCACTTTGGTGGGGTAAGGCCCCCAGCTAGACGACTGGGTTGATAGGCCGGAAATGTAAGCCCGGTAACGGGTTCAGTTGACCGGTACTAATAGGCCGAGGACTTGACTACTAAGCTGCTACGCGTCCACTGTGCAACTCTGAACAAGCGAACACCCACGTGAGGTCCGTGCCGGGGTTGTTTGATATGTTCATAGAGTTACGGCGGTCATGGCGGAGGGGAAACGCCCGGTTACATTCCGAACCCGGAAGCTAAGCCCTCCAGCGCCGATGGTACTGCACTCGTGAGGGTGTGGGAGAGTAGGACGCCGCCGGACAATCTTCCAGAAAAGGCCACCCCTGTCAGGGGTGGCCTTTTCTGCGTTCCTGTACTGCCGTTGCTGCATCACGGCGCACTCTTGGTGTGATCCACTCCAGGTCGCCGATCCGGCGGTATTTCCCGCGGTGGATACCGCCATATCGGCGAAACGAAGTCGATCACCGCGAGCAAACGGTGCGAGCTGCCCCGGGCGGCAGGCCTTTGGCGGGATCTTGGACAGTTTCCGTCAAGCGAGGACGGAAACTGTCCAAGATCTATGGAGTCGGCTTCGTTGAGGTCGGTGTTTCCCGCCGGCTGGATGCCCCGGCATCAGCGAACCCGCGTCGACCGGGCGTTCGGGATCACCGCCAGGGGTGGTCAGCTGTACGCCGGCGAAGTCGCCGGCGTACGCCAAACCCGCGCAGCCGGCGCACGCTCGTTCTACCCACAGGTTGTGGGGGCGGAGGTGCGGTGGCACCCCCGCGCTGAGGCAGTGAGGACCAGACCAAGGCTGTAGGGCCCCCTGCGGGTCAGGAAGGCTTCGGGCCGCACACGTAGCGGGGCTCAGCGTCGTAGCGCCAGGTGAACTTCTCCCGCTTGACCACTGCCCCACCCTTCTTGATGACCCGGAAGGCGTCCTGGGTGAAGCCGTTGATCCCGTTGGTCGCGATGCACGAAGGACCGGGCGTCAGGTGGATCAGCTTCGGTGTGGTGATGTTGCGGCGGGGGCCGTACTCCGTCTTCACGCTGTCGTAGATCTTCGTGCTCCAGATCGACACGGTGATCGTGCTGGACGTGTACGACGTGTCGATGAGGACGCCGTACTCGGTGTTGTTGCGGAACTTGAAGTCCAGGTCCGGCCAGAAGATCGTCGACTCGATGACCGCCGGGTACCTGTCGAACCAGTACGAGTGCGGCTTGTGCTCGACGTCCTCCAACCCGGCGTAGTAGGTCGCGTTGAAGAGGGTGGTGGTGAACTGTGAGGTGCCACCGCCGACACCCGGCACCAGTTTGCCGTCGAGGATGACCGGGGCGTCGCGGTAGCCCTGTGCGTAGCCGCGTTCGCCGGTGTGGCCGTTCAGGGAGAACGTCTTCCCGGGTAGGACGACGGTGCCGTCGACGTCCTTGGCGATGGTGGCGATGTTCTGGCTGCGCGACGAGGCCAAGCCGCCGGTGAATCGGGTGGTGAAGGTGGACACCTGTTCCTTGATGCCCAGGCCGGACAGCTTCTCGGCCGTGAGTTCGGGTTGGGTCGGCTTCAGCTCGCCGGTCACCTCGCGACCGTCTGACTTCGGCAGCACGGCCAGCAGGTCCTGCCCCAGGGTTGCCGTGTCCAGTTGCTGGCCGGGGCGCCCTTCTTTCACGGAGGGGCGGCCACCGGAGATGCTCATGGTGGCGTCCTTGGCCGGTACCTCGATGGTGTTCAGGTCGTCGCCGAGCGCTGCCCGCAGTCGCTTGACGTCCACCGACGGGGTCAGCTTGCCGGTCTTGTCGGCGGTGAACCGCAGGCTCTTCGCGATGACGGCGGGTGGGACCTTCACCGACCCCTTCGTGGTGCGGAGGGTGACGGGGGCGGCGACCGCCGGCTTGGCCAGCTCGTTGACGAGGCGGTCCAGCTCTTCCGGGGTGGTCGTCGGGTGGGTCTCCACCAGCGGCACCGTGATCGGTGTGCCGGCCAGCCAGCCGGCGCGGACCACCTCGGCGGAGCGTTCCGGGTCCAGGGCAAGCCCGGGCTTGGGTTGCACGACCTTCGGTTTGGTGCCCTGATAGGTGATCGCCGGCATGGTCATGCCCTGGGCCTGGTCACCGAGGACCTTACGGAGGGCGTCGTCCAACCGGGCCACGTCGACGGTGACCACCGGGTCGACGGTGCGGGAACCGACCAGTCGGCTGACCGGGTGCGCGTCGGCCGCTGCCGCTGCCGCGACGGTCGCCGGCACGTCGACCTCAAGCCCGACGTCGGCCGGGTTGATCTCGGCGGTGCGCCCGTCGACGGTGACGGTCAGCGGCTTGGCGTGGTCCGCCGCCCGCCGGGCCAGCTCCGCCCGCAACTCCCGGTCGGCGTCCGCGCGGCTCCGGCCGCCCAGCTCGGCGCCGAGCACGCTGGTGCCGCGTGGAACATCCCCGGCGTACGCCCAGGCGCCCGCACCTGCCACCGCGGCGAACACACCCCCGGTGAGGCCGGCGGCGAGCAACATCCGCATGCGGCGGGGGCGGCGCGGGCCGGCCTCCGGCTCGGAAGGGCCGGGCGCCGTCGCGGTGGCCGGCCCGTCGTCGGGCCAGGTGACCGCGGTGACCTGCACGGTGGGCCGGTCGTCGGCGGGTGGAGTCTTGTCGCCGTACAGCGTCACTGGAACCTCGATCGCCAGGGTGCCGCGGGAGTTTCCCACTCCCGGAGGCACCTACGGTAACGAATGCCCGGCGGACCTACGCGGCTACGCCCACCGGACCCAGGTACGGCGTGTCGTCCGGCGTGTCGTCCGGACCTGGGGCCGCTGCCGGCGGGGGACAGCAGACGTGGCACGGTGGCCTCGTGGACACAGCGGAGCGGGTGTTGGCGTACGGCGGCGGTTGGCTGGACCGGGCAGGCCCGCTGCGCACAGACCCGACCCACATGGATGCGCTGCTGACCGAGCCGAGCACTGTCGTGCTGCCGATGTGGCGGGACCGCTGTCTCGTCGACGGGGACGGCCCGGTGCGGCTCACCGCTGACCGTGCGTCGCTCGTCCGGTCCGCCGCCGGTGAGATCGTCTTCCTCGGGCTGGACGGGGACGTGGCAGTGTTCGCCGCGGACCTGTCCGCGCTCCCCGAGCGGTCCGCCGCCGAGATGGCTGGTGCGACGCGTGCCCTGGACGTACGGGCACTGGTCGGGCGGCTCGAACCGGGCGACGCGGCCGTCCAGGCGTACGCCAGGGGGTTGTTGCACTGGCATCGGCAGCAGCGGTTCTGTGGGACGTGCGGTGCGCCGGCCGTCGCCGGTGGTGGCGGACACCTGCGGACCTGTAGCGGCGGAGAGTGCGGCCGGCTGCTGTTTCCCCGGATCGAACCGGCGATCATCGTGCTGGTCGAGGCACCCCGATCGCCGGGGCGGTGTTTGTTGGCCCGGCACGCGGGCGCGCCCGAGGACGCGTTCTCGACGCTGGCCGGCTTCGTCGAGGTGGGCGAGAGTCTGGAGGACGCGGTCCGTCGGGAAATGGCCGAGGAGGCGGGCGTGACCGTCACCGACGTGACCTACCAGGGGTCGCAGGCGTGGCCGTTTCCGGCCGGCCTGATGGTGGGGTTCCGGGCGACAGCCACCTCGGACGAGGTACGCGTCGACGGCGAGGAGTTGTTGGAGGCGCGTTGGTTCACCCGGGATGAGCTGCGGGAGCGGGTGGCGTCCGGCCGTTCGCTGGGCCGGGTGGACGCGATCGACCACCGTCTCCTGGAGGACTGGTTGGCAGGGGTGTCCTGACCGATCGGCCTGGTCCTACTCGGCGGTAAGTACACCTTTCCAGGTGTGTCGCGGACCCGTACCCTTTGCGCTCATGCCGTCTTCGACCGGTCTGGTGACCGCAGTGAGTTCGCGTGTGGCGTCGCTCCTACCCGACCAGGTCGTCGCGGGAGCCATCCGGGCTGTCTATCCCCGGGTGGAGCCGGAACTCGCGTGCCTCGCGGAGTTCATGCCCGCCGGTGGCACGGCCCTCGACGTGGGCGCCTGGTACGGGCCGTGGACCCAGCGGATGCGCAAGCGGGCCGACCACGTCGTCGCCATCGAGCCGAACGAGGAACTCGCGCGCAGCATCTCGGGTGCGTTCCCCGACGTGCGGGTCGTCCGTGCGGTGGCGTCGGACCACGAGGGCAGCGCGGAGCTGTTCCTGCCGAAGGACGGCCCGGCTGTCGGCACCTCGTCCCTCGAACTGGCTGACGGCAGTTCGACGTCGGTCACCGTCCCACGGATCACGATCGACGGTCTCGGCCTCCACGACGTGCGGTTCCTGAAGATCGATGTGGAGGGTCACGAGTTGTCGGCGTTGCGCGGCGCGGCCGGCACGATCGACCGGGACGGACCGGTGCTGTTGATCGAGGTCGAGGAGAGGATCCAGCCGATCGCTCCGATCTTCGATCTGCTGGACGAGTGGGGCTACCGCGGTTACGTGCTGCCGGAGCGCGAATGGGTGCCGCTCGCCGACTTCGACATCCGCGCCAACCAGCGGGGCGCGATTGCGCGGGTCACCCAGAGCCTGGCCCGCCGGGTCGTGCTTCCACGGCCGCGCTACGTCAACTCGGTGTTGTTCAAGCGCGAAGGCAGGTGACCGGGGCGGTCAGCCGACGGCCTGGTGTTCGACGGAGCTCGTCGACGAGGGCTGGTGCGGCCCGTCCCGCCGTGCCGGCGTGCAGACCATCACCAGCGCCGTCGCCGCGGCGACGGCGAGAGCGCACCACATGATCCCCTGGAACGTCCGCGGTGCGACGAGCATCGTCAGGACGGCCAGCACACCGGCGGCCACCCAGAGCGGCGCGGAGGGCCACCGCGCGCCCGCCGCGATCTTCGCGTTGACCACCGCGAAGACCAGCGCGTAGAGCGCTCCCGTGGCAGCGAAGAACGGGGCGTACTCGCCCAGTTGCGCGTAGTCCTCACCGCCGGCCAGGCGGAACGCGAAACCGCCGGCCAGGGCCGAGGCCACGACGAGGACGGCGCCGCAGGCGCCGATGATCGCGAGCATGGTGGTACGCAGGCGGCGGTCACCGACGGCGAGGCGGGGCAGCGCCAACACCGTGATCACCTGAGGTGCCCAGAGCGCGCCTTTGGTGAGCACGGTGCCGACGGAGTACGCCCCGGAGTCCGCGGGCGACAGCAGTTGGCGGGCGAAGATCAGGTCGGCGTACGACACCACGAGCATCGCCAGCGCGGCGGTCCCGGCGCTCAGGACCTGCCGGACCCGCAGGGCGGTCCCGACGTCCACCGCGTCGCCCCCGGCCGCCGAGGCGGGGCGGGCGATCCAGGCCAGGAGCGGCAGGACGAGGTACGCGGTCACCAGGCCGGCGAGCAGCGTGTCCACGACGCCGGCACCGAGGGTCAGCGTGACGACCATGCCGGCGTACCGGCCGACGGCGAACGCGACCATCGCCCAGGCGAGGCGGAGGAACCGTTGCTCGCCCTGTAGCTCACCGAGCCACCGGCCGGCCAGGACGACCGCGAAGGTCGTGGCGGCCACCAGTGCCACGACCGTCACCGACAGCCGGAGGGCGGTGACCATCAGCGGCGTGGCCACGACGACGGTGCCGGCGGCGACCGCGGCCGTGACGACTGTGACGCGCATGGTCGGCGCGCCGGGCTGGCGGGCACGATGGACGGCGACCGCCATCTGCAGCCCCACGCCCGCCACACCGGCGATCGCGACGAGAGCCAGCACCGTGGCCAGCACGCTCAGTTCCTCGGCCGCAAGGTGCCGGGCACCGACCATGGGAAGCAGGTAGGCCAGGCCGTTCGTCACCATCGCGGCGATCGCCACCGCCGCGCCGGCCGCTCCCAGCCGGCCCGGACCGGAACCGGCCGTCGTCTCTGTCATCGCGCCTCATGTCGGTTCGCCGGGGGGATCGGCTGTGCCCTGAGCCTCGCGACCCCGACGCGGTCAGCTCGTCGACGTCGTCAGGCAAGGTACCGCCCGTTCTCGCCCTGTGCCTAGGGCCGATCTCAGCGACGACTGCTCGGCCGGCAGCGGGGCCCGCCCTCCCGAGAGAGGCCCTAGAGTGCTGTCCGGAGCCCCGGGGTGCGACGTCGGGAGCGCTTCCCGTCCAGGTCTGTGGGGGTCCGTGTGCGCCGACCGATACCGGAGTTCGGCACGCCGCTGCGCCGGGCTGTCGTCGTACTCCGTAGCTGGTGGCCGGAGATCGTGCTCGGTCTCGGCGTGGTCCTCGCGATCCTCGGCCCGGTGCTCCGCCGGGGTTACCTCCTCCGGTACGACCTGGTGTTCGTGCCGGACCCGCCGTTCGGCGCGACGGTCTGGGGCAGCGGCTCGGAGCTGCCGCGTGCGGTGCCCAGCGAGCTGCTCGCCGTCGGCCTGTCCCAGTTGCTCCCCGCGGACGTGGCGGAGAAGGCGCTCCTGGCCGGCTGCCTCGTGCTGGCCGCGGTGGGTGCCGCCCGGTTGGCTCCCGTCGGTCACCCGTTGGCGCGGGTCGCGGCCGGGCTCGGGTACGTCTGGAATCCCTGGGTGTACGGGCGACTGCACCTCGGGCAGTGGGCGGTGACCGCCGGGTACGCCGCCTTGCCCTGGGCGTACGCGTGGGTGCTGGGGGTGCTGCGACGGCGGTCGGACGGCAGCGCCCCGGCGGACGGCAGCGCCCCGGCGGACGTCGCGGGCCCGCGGCGGCGCTCGGCGGTGGCCGGTGGCCTGGCGGTGGTGCTGGGCGGTCCCGCGATGGTGTTGGCGGCGGTGCTGACCTGCGCGCCGGCGTTGGCCCTGGCCCGCCAGTGGCGGGCGGTCGTCGCGGGCGCCGCGACCTTGGCCGGTCTCACCGCCCCGTGGCTGCTGGCGCTCGGCCAGCGCGGAGGCGGGATCGATCTCGACGAGCGGGGAGTCGCCGCGTTCGCCGCCCGGGCGGACACGCCACTCGGAGTGCTCGGCAGCGTCGTCACGCTCGGCGGTGTCTGGAGCCGGCACGCCGCGCCGGTCGGCCGTGACCAGTGGCCGGTCGCCCTGCTCGCACTGGTGCTCGCCGGTGCTGCGGTGTGGGGGTTCGCGTTGACCCGTCGTCGGTGGCCGTCGGCGGCCTGGTGGGGGCTGCTCGTCGGTGCCGCGCTGGGCACCGCGATCGCCGCCGTTCCGGCCCTGCCGGCGGGTACGGCGTGGATGACCGCGCTGGTCGAGCATGTTCCGCTGGCCGGGTCCGTGCGGGATGGCACCCGCCTGCTCGCGCCGCTCGCGCTGCTCCAGGCGGTGGGCCTCGGGATGCTGGTGGAGTCGCTGGCCAAAACGGGCGTTCGCGCGTTGGCCCCGCTGGTGGCGTTCGCCCCGGTGTTGCTTCTCCCCGGTCTGGCCTGGGGTCTCAGCGGCCAACTCGACACGGTGCGGTTCCCCCCCGAGTGGACGGAGGTGCGTTCGGTGGTGAACCAGGACCCGGCCGGCGGAAGCCTGGTCTCGCTGCCCTGGTCGTCGTTCCGTGCCTACCGCTGGGGAGGCAACGTGCCCGTGCTCGACCCGGCGGCGCGGGCGTTCCGCCGGCCGGTGATCGGGGACCAGGATGTGTTGGTCGGCCGGGACCGGATCAGGGGTGAGAGCCGGGAAGCCGATCGGGTGGCAGCGGTGTTGGCGGAGCCGGGTGACCCCGGGTCGGCCCTTCGTCGCCTCGGCGTGCGGTACGTGCTCATCCAGACCGATCAACCTGGCGGCGCCGAGGTGGAGGCGCGGTTCACGGACGGCGAGGTGGTCCGGCGCGACCGGACATTGACGCTGATCCGTCTGCCTGATGGTGGTTCTTCCCGCTCGGCGGGGACTGTCGGCATTGGTCCCACGCTGGGGTATTCGGTACTTGGGGGCACCCTGTTGATCGCCCTTTCGTACCCCTCGGCACGGCGGCGGTGCATGTTACTGTCCGGTACCTCTTGTCGAAAGGATCGTCAATGAAGGCATCCTTCAATCCCCTCCTGACCGCGGTCGTCGCCGCTGCGGTGGGGGCTGTGCTGGGAATTCTGGCCGTCTCGATCGGGACGTCCACCATCACCAACAGCAACACCAAGCCCGCAAACGTGGAGCAGCCCATCATCGTGTACGGCGAGCGCTGACGGCCCTCCATGGAGGTCCTACCTCCTGACGTGTCGTCAGATGCTGTCGTACTCGACGTCGTGGTGCCGGCCTTCAACGAGGCGGACCGACTGCCGGACACCCTGCTCCTGCTCCGGGCGGCGCTGGCCGGTCTCGGTGTGCCCTGCCGGGTGACAGTTGTCGACAACGCCAGCACGGACGCAACCGCCGAGGTGGTGTCGTCCGCGATGCCCGGCACGGTCCCCGTCAGGTTGTTGTGGTGTGGCGAGCGAGGAAAGGGGTTCGCGGTGCGGACCGGTGTGCTCGCCAGCGACGCGCGCTACGTCGGCTTCTGCGACGCGGACCTGGCCACCGCGCCGGACAACCTCGGGCAGGTGCTCGGCCTGCTGACCGAAGGCGTCGACGTGGTCGTCGGTTCGCGGGCACACCCCGAGTCGGTGGTCGAGGAACGGCACAGCCTGCTCCGCCGGTGGGGCGCGGTGGCGTTCCGGGGCGCGGTCCGGCAGGTGGTCCGCGGCGTGGGCGAGACGCAGTGCGGGTTCAAGTTCTTCCGCGGCGATGTCGCGCGGCGCGCGTTCGCGCCACTGCGGTGCGGCGGATTCGCCTTCGACGTGGAGGTGCTGGGACGCGTCGAGCGGGCGGGTGCCCGGCTGGAGGAGATCCCGGTCAACTGGGTGGACGTGCCCGGTTCCCGCTTCTCCCCGGTCCGCCACGGTTGGCAGAGCTTCGTGGACGTCGCGAAGATCCGCTGGCGGCTCCGTCACGCCAATGCCGTCTCCACCACGCCGCTGCCGGTCGTCGCCATCCCGGTGGCCCCCGACGTGTCCACTGGTGCCGCCACTGTTGGATTGCGGCCGTGAGTGTCGGATCTTCCCCGGTCGCTGCGGCTCCCACCACCGACGTCCCGGTGGTGGGCCGCCGGATCGCCGTGCTCAACTGGAAGGACCCCTGGCATCCCGATGCCGGCGGTGCCGAGGTCTACGCCTGGCAGGTCGCTCGTGATCTGGTGACCGCCGGCGCGCAGGTCACCTTCCTGACCGCCCGGCCCAGAGGTCAGCGCGGCGACGAGGTTCGGGACGGCATCAGGATCGTCCGGATCGGTGGCCGGTGGAGCATCTACCCCCGGGTGCTGGGTTGGTTGGCGCGCCGCCGACGTCAGTTCGACGCCGTGCTGGACTGCCAGAACGGCATCCCCTTCTTCAGCCCTGCGGTCCTGCCGGCGAGCGTGCCGGTGGTCTGCGTGATCCACCACGTGCACGACCGGCAGTTCCGGCTGTACTTCGGGCCGCTGGTCGGTCGCTTCGGGGCGTGGCTGGAGGGGCCCGTCGCCCGGCGGGTCTACCGCCGTTGCGTGACCCTCGCGGTCTCACCCTCCACCGCTGCCGCCGTACGCGACCGGCTCGGCTGGGCCGGCCCGGTGGTCGTGGTGCCGAACGGGGCGGACGCCGACCATCCCCCACGCGGGTCTCGGGACGAGCACCCCCGACTCGTCTGCGTCGGCCGGGTGACCCGGCACAAGCGGGTCGACCTGGTGCTCGACGCCGTCGACCACCTGCGGTCCGAGCGGCCCGACCTGCGCCTCGACATCGTCGGTGGCGGGCCGGACGTGGAGACGATCCGCAGGCAGGTCGACGAGCGTGGGTTGAACGGCGTGGTGACGGTCCACGGTCACCTGCCCTCCGCCGAGCGCGACGCGCTCCTGGCCGCCGCCTGGTTGCACGTCTCCGGCTCGTGGGGCGAAGGTTGGGGCCTCGTGGTGGTGGAGGCCGCCGCCGCCGGGCTGCCCACTGTCGCCTTCGACGTGGACGGTCTGCGCGACGCCGTACGACCCGGTCGGACCGGGTGGCTGGTGACCGAGGGCGAGCACCCGGCCCGTGATCTCGCCGCTGGGCTGGACCGCGCGCTGGACTCCGTCGCCAACCCCGCCGAGGCGGACCGGATGGCGAACGAGTGTCGACAGTGGAGCGCCGCGTTCCGCTGGGCGGACACCGGCCGGCGGGTGCGCGCGGTCCTCGGAGACCTGCTCGCCCCACGAGCGGTGCCGTGGGCGTCCGAGGACGCCTGTCTCGTGGTCCGGACTCCTGACCCGAACGACCTTCTCGCCCGGGTGGCACCACTGCTGCCCCACACCCGGCACGTCGCGCTCGACCAGCGGAGTCTGTGGATCCTGGTGCCGGGTGCCGATCCGGCGGCGATCCGGCAGGTGCTCCGCGACGTCGGCGTACCCGAGGGAGCCGTGACCGAGTCGAGGGCGAGTCGAGACGAACTCCTCACCGGAGTTCCGGTACGGCAGTGCTGACCGCGTGGTCGACCGCTCGTCGTGCTCCCGGGGTGCCGTCCGCGACGGTGTCCCGGGCCGTGTGGCGCCTGCGTGAGCTGCTGGTCTGCCTTGCGCTGATCGGCCTGTGCGTCACCCAGAGCCCGGGTCTCATCGTGCCCGACACGAAACTGGACATGGCCCTGGACCCGGGCGGGTTCCTCGCCCGCGCCACCCACCTGTGGGTCGTCGACTGGCAGTTCGGAACCCTGCAGAACCAGGCCGTCGGCTACTTCTTCCCGATGGGTCCGTTCTTCCTCCTCGGTGAGGCGATCGGTCTCCCGGCCTGGCTTGTCCAGCGGCTCTGGATGGCGACACTGCTCTGCGTCGCCCTCACCGGCGTGGTCCGCCTGGCCCGTGCCCTGGATCTCGGTGGTCCCGCGTCCCGTCTGGTGGCCGGCGCGGTGTTCGCCCTCTCGCCCCGGGCGCTGACCCTGGTCGGCACCGTCTCGGTGGAACTGCTGCCGTACTGCGTCGCACCGTGGGTGTTGCTGCCGTTGGTCAAGGGAGCTGCGGGCGGCTCGCTGCGGCGGGCGGCAGCGCTCAGCGGCCTGGCGGTGGTCTCTATGGGCGGGGTGAACGGCGCGGCCGTCGCGTGTGCCGTCCTCCCGGCCTTCCTCTTCATCGTGACGCGTGCCCCCGGGAAGCGGCGATTCCGCCTGCTGGCCTGCTGGACGGTGGCGATGGTGGCGGCCACCTTCTGGTGGCTCGCGCCGTTGCTGCTCCTCCAGCGGTACGGCTTCGCGTTCCTGCCCTTCACCGAGAGCGCCGCGGTGACGACCGGCGTGACCACCCTTCCGGAGGCCGTGCGTGGCGCCACCCACTGGGTGGGTCATCTGGTTGTCGACGGTCTTCCCTGGTGGCCCTCGGGGTGGGCCCTCGCCACGGTGCCCTGGATGGCCCTGCTCACCGGCCTGCTCGCCTGCGTCGGGCTGGCCGGCCTGGCCCGCCGGGACCTGCCCGAGCGGCGGTTCCTCCTCGTCGCGGCGTTGGTCGGGCTGTTGACGCTGACCGCGGGGAACCTGTCCAACGGTGGAGCACCGTTCGCCGCGTCCGTGCGGGAGGCCCTCGACGGCCCGCTGGCCGCACTCCGCAATCTGCACAAGTTCGACGTCGTCGTCCGTCTGCCCCTCGCCCTGGCCATCGCGCACATGCTGGACACCGTCGGTCTCATCGCCGTCATCCGCCGGTTCTCCCGACCCACGGGGATGGCGCCCCGGCGGGTGGCGCTGGGAGTGACCGCCGCCGCCCTCGTGGCGGTGACCGCCGGCGCGGGCAGCGCGGGCCTCACCGCGGGCGGCGGCTTCCCGGCCCTGCCGGAGCACTGGCGGCAGGCGACCGGTTGGCTCGACCGGCACGCCGGCCCGGGTACCACGCTGCTCGTGCCCGGGTCCAACTTCGCCGAGTACGACTGGGGTCGCCCGTTGGACGAGCCGGTCCAGCCCCTGCTGGACTCGCCCTGGGCGGTACGTGCACTGGTGCCCGGCGGCTCCGCGGGGAACGCGCGGCTGCTCTCCGCCATCGACGAGCGGCTCGCCTCGGGTGCGATCTCCCCGGGCCTGACCGACGTCCTGGCCCGACTGGGCGTGCGCTACCTGCTCGTCCGCAACGACCTGCGCCAACCCGTCGGTGCCGTCGCCTGGCCGCTCCTGGTGCACCGGACCCTCGACAACGCACCCGGGTTGTCCAGGGTCGCCGAATTCGGGCCGGGTGTGGGAGTGCCACCGGATTTCTTCGGGGCGTGGGACCACGGGCTGCGCAAGACGTACCCCGCTGTGGAGATCTACCAGGTGGACCGGCCGACCCCTCGCGTCACCCTGGCTGATGCGGCGCAGCCGCTCGACCTGGTCGGTGCGCCGGAGACCCTGCTGGACCTCAGCGACGCCGGTGTCCTCGGCAACCGGCCGGTGATCCTCAACGGCGACGGCCCAGCCACCCCGGGTGCGGGAACCGTGCTCGCCGACAGCCTTCGCCGCCGGGAGGTCGACTTCGGAATTGTCCGGGGCAACACCTCGCGGACGTTCACCGCCGACGACCGGCCACGGCAGGCGCGCGCGGTCCACGACGTCCTCGACCCCGCCTGGGACGCGTCGTTCACCTCGGCCGGATACACCGGGATCACCGATGTGCGGGCCTCCTCCAGCGCGGCCGACGTCGCCGGTCCGGCCGCGCTGCGTGACCCGTCCGCCGGACCGTTCGCGGCCCTGGATGACGACAGCGGTACGGCGTGGTTGACCGACGGCGCCCGCAAACCGGTGGGCCAGTGGCTGGAGGTCCGGTTCCCGGGGGCGGTCCAGGTCGGTTTCGTGGACCTGAAGGTGGTCGACGACGAGATGATCGCCGCACCGGTCACGCGGGTCGAGATCAGCACGGCCAGCGGTACCTCAGTGCACCAGATGACCGACGCCGGGCGAACTCCGCAGCGGTTGGCGATCCCGGCGGGGCGTACCACCTGGATCCGCGTCACAGTCGACGGCGTCTCCGGCATGGACGTGCGGGGCCGGCGCGCGGGCATCCGGGACCTTCGGGTGCCGGGGGTGAGCCCTGAGCGTCACCTGCGGCTGCCGGCGCTGCCCGAGACCAGCGGCGCGGCGGAGGTCGTCGCACTGGCCCGGAGGGCAGTCGACCGACCGGCCTGCGCAGCCGCCGACGACCACTACCTCTGCGCGCCCGACCTGGTCCGGCAGAGCGAGGAGACCGGCCTGGCGCCCCGTCTCTTCGATCAGCCGAACCCGTCTTCCGCCAGCCTCACCGGCCTGGCCCGTCCGACGCCGGCCACCGCTCTCTCCGTGTACGACGAGATGGTGGGCGGTGAGACCTTCGAGACGTCCAGCGCCTGGTTCGCCGACCCGGTCGCCTCGTCGCGGGCGTTGGGCGACGGCGACGACGGTACGAGTTGGTTGGCGGACCCGCACGACGCCCAGCCGACGGTGACCCTGCGCTGGGCCAAGGCCCGGAAGGTCAGTTGGGTGCGGTTGCGGTTCGGGGCGAACCTGGTCGCGGCACCGCCGAGGACGCTGCGGATCACCGGCGACGACGGCATCCGAGAGGTGGCCATCGACCCGGACGGAGTGGCGCGCTTCCCGGCCCTGCGCACGAGCAAGCTCTTCATCACGGTGACCTCGACGGTGCCGCGCAACAGCCGATCTGCTGCGTTCTTCGAGCTGGAGGCCCTTCCGGTGGGCCTGAGCGGCATCGACGTGGAGGGGGTGCCCGAGGCCAACCAACCCCGAGACATCGACAGTGCCGTGACGTTGCCCTGTGGCACCGGGCCGACTGTCGTCGTCAACGGCGCATCGGTGCCGACGGTCCTGTCCGGCACCCTGCGCGACATCCGCGACCTGCGGCCACTGCGGTACCGCGCGTGCACTGTCGAGCCGACGGCCAAGGCCAAGGCCAAGGCGAAGCCGACGATGGACGCCGACCAGGTCGCGCTGCGGGCCGGTCAGAACGAGATCTCCGCCCCGGCGGACCGGTTCGTCGTCGACAGCGTGATCCTCAGCGGTACGCCAGCGGCGCGAACGGCCGTAGAACCGGCCCGCCAGACGGCGACAGTGCTCTCCTGGACCGACGGGCGCCGGTCGGTCGAGGTCGGTCCGGGTGGCAGCAGCTACCTGGTCGTACCGGAGAACGCCAATCCCGGCTGGCGTGCCACGCTCGACGGTGTCCGGCTCGAACCGACCCGCGTCGACGGGTGGAAACAGGCCTGGCTCGTGCCGGCCGGCGCCGCCGGCCGGGTCGACCTCGTCTTCACACCGGGCCGGCAGTACGACATCATCCTGCGGGTTGCCGGCGGTCTCCTGCTGCTGTTGGTCGTCGCGGCCCTGCTGCCCGTACGCCGCCACCGACCGTCCTACCCGGTGGTGCCGACCACCCTGGCGACCGCGCCGCTGCTCGCGATCGGCGTACCGGCGCTGCTGGGCGGTCTGCTCGGCTTCGGCTGTGCGCTCCTGGTCGTGCTGCTGCACCGCCGTCGGATGCCCACACCGGAGTGGATCTGGGTGCCGGCCGCCGTGGGTCTCGCGATCTACGGTTCCGAGCGGTGGTGGTTGTGGCGGGTCGGCGCGGAACCGGTGGCGGAGCTACTCGGCGTGCTCCCGACGGCCCTGCTCCTCCTGGCTGTCGCCGCCCTCGTGCTGCGGTCCCGTCGGGTTCGCGGAAAGTACGAGTCGCGTCGCGAGGGCCGGCTGTTCGGTTGGGCGCGACGTGACGGTCTGCGTCGCCGGCGTTTCCACGGGGACGACGGACGAAGCTCCGGCCCGGCGGTCGTCGGCCCGCCTCTCCAGGAGTCTCCGCAGCTGCTGCGTCGGCCACTCGATGAGGTAGTAACTGGCGGCCGCGACCGGGAGGGTCAGGGCCAGGGTCACCGTCAGGAGCACCCAGAACGAGCTTTGCATCCGGGTGAAGCCGAGCAGCCGGAAGCACACGTCGAGGGCGAGGATGTGCCAGAGGAAGATGCCGTAGGAGATTCGGCCCAGGAATCTGACCAGCGGCTGGAGCAGGAGAGCGCGGGGCACCCCGCCGGACCCCCGCCCGACGAGCGGCGCGATCACGCACCACGTGATGAGCAGGAACAGCAGGTGCTCGGTGATCGATTCGACCGGAGTGGCGTGTTCCAGGCCACGCGGTCCGGCGATCGGCGTGCTGGCGATCCAGAGCAGCACGCCGGCGATCAGCCAGGACGTCCCGGGAGCGAACGTGAGGACGCGCAGCCCGCGCTGCGTGCCGGACCACAGGTCCTTCTCGCCGCGGTCGGACCCGTCCGACCCCAGGTCCGGGAGGAACGGAGAGGAGGTGGCGCTGGGAGGCCAGGAGGCGAGAACAGCCAACACGATCCCGACCCCGAACCAGTCCAGGAAGGCGGGCAGCCAGAGCCACGACAGCTCAGGTAGAGGCGAGTCGGGCAAGTGCGCGATCACGTTCCACCCGAGACCGGCCAGGACGAGTGCGATGCCGAGCGCCAGCTGGCGTCGGGCGCGCGCCAGCGGGGTTCGACCGCCCATCCAACGGCCGAGCGCCGCGATCAACGGTAGCGCCAGGTAGAAGACCGCCTCGGTGGCGAGGCTCCAGGTCTGCTCCAGTCCGACCGGCAGCCGCAATGGTTCATATATGTGTACGAGTAGGAGGGGTATTGCCCAGTCCCAGAGCGACCTGAGGTAATCGATGTTGAGCCAGGTCAGTGCGACAACCGCCACTGCCCAGTAGCCGGGCAGAATGCGCAGTGCGCGATGCCAGAGGTATCTGCGTACTGGCGGTTTCGGCTGCGCCTGAATTGCTGCGCGCGCGAATGGCCGGTAGAGGAGGAAGCCCGACAGGGCAAAGAAGACCGCCACTCCCACGTCCATCCTGGCGAGCACTCCACCAGCAAGTCCGGACGAGTAGGTGAGTCCGCCGAGGAACGACACGTGGTGAAGGAGAACCGCGAGCACCGCTAAGGCCCGAAGGCCTTCCAAGGCGGGCAGGAAGTCATCCGTACGACCACTATTCGGCTCGGCCGGACGGCTCGCCCCGCTGTTCGGGGCTGCTTTTGCAGGTCGGCTCACAGGTCCTCGACATCCCATTTGTTATGACAGCCGGACGGCCGCATCCGGCCGTGTTCCGCACGGCTCGGAAGGCCGCGTCGGACCATATCTGAAATCGGTCTCGTCATGTACTGTCAGCCGACTAGTCGACCAATACAAGGGGAGGAGTTACATGCGATCTACGTCGGGTGCCATCTTGGTGGGGGTGGGCACGTTCCTGATCGTCGGGGCCGTGGCGACGCCGCTGGTCGTCGCGCCCGCTCTCGTCAAGGTGCCCCTGGACCAGAGTTCGGTGACGGTCTCCACGGCCCAGAACGCGACCGTCCTCGATTTCGGCACGCTGTCGGAGCGTAGCGGGGTCAACCTGACCGCCCACCGAGCCGTCCGGGGCGATGTCAAGGACGGAAACGCTGACCGGGCGGTCTTCAACGTCGGTGTCCGGGTGATCGACGACGCCAAGAAGGAAATCACGCTCAGTACGGACCGGGTGGCCCTCGACCGGCGTACGGCGATGGCCGTCGCCTGCTGCGCCGAGGACATCAACGGCGCGCCCTTCAAGCACGAGGGCTTGACGTACACCTTCCCGTTCGGGACGGAGAAGAAGACCTACCAGTACTTCGACAACACCGCTCGTAAGGCGTACCCCGCCAAGTACGTGAGTACGGAGAAGCTGCAGGGGCTGACCGTCTACAAGTTCGAGATGACTGTCGAGCCGATCCAGATCAGCGAGATCAAGGTCCCGGGCAGCCTGCTGGGCTCTACCGAGCAGGTCGTCAACGCGGGCCGCTACTACGCCAACACCCGCACCCTGTGGGTGGAGCCGGACAGCGGCGTGATCGTCAAGGGCCAGGAGAAGCAGTTGCAGACGCTCCGCGACGGGACCGGCGCGGACAAGATCAAGATCATCGACGCTGACCTCGCCTTCACCGAGGACACCCAGAAGCAGCAGGCCAAGGCTGCCAAGGACGCGCGTGGTCAGATCAACCTGCTGACCACGGTGGTACCTGTGATCCTCGGTCTCCTCGGCCTCGCCCTGGTGCTGCTCGGCGTGTACCTCGTCGTCCGTGCGGGTCGCCGCAGGCCCGAGGCGGCACTGGTGGAGGCCGATGACCGGCCGACGACCGACCTGCCGTCGCAGCGGTCCCCGGAGCCGGCCGAGGAGTCCACGGCGCCGGCCGGCGGACGCCACGCCGCGGAGCGCACCGAGCCGTAAGACACACACCCCCACCTCACCGCCGACCCGACCGGGCCGGCCGACCTGATCGGGTCGGCCGGCCCGGTCGTCTTCGCTGCCGCCGCGCCGCAGCCGACGTCCAGCACCCGCGGGCAACCGCCCAGCACGGCCTGCTCGCGACGGACGGGCACTTTACATTCGTTACCTTATTGTAATTGGTCAATGTTGTATCACGCTCCGTGTCGACGGTCCCCTGTCTCGCGCTGAATCGGGATGGATTGCCCGCCTTCATGGACGGTCATTCCCACTGACTGTGATTCCGGGCTGCCGCTGAGTCCCCACCCTGTTACTGGTCGGTAATCGGGGGGTTGTGAGCTGCGCCGCACTGGGTGCACCATCAAGCCCGATGGTTACCAGCTGGTAACAGATGGCGGGCCCGACGGGCCGCCACGTCGGGACCGCCACCCGCACGCATCCAGCCCGAGGAGGAACCCGTGCAGGATCGCTCGAAGAGTCAGGGTCGTACCCGGTGGGGGCGGTTCGCCGCCATGATGGTGCCCGCCACGGCCGCCGCCGGCGCCATCCTGTTCGGAATGTCGACCGGCGCGATCGCGTCCGACATCACGGTCTCCGGACAGACGTTCAAGATCGGCGCTGATCGCCTGGAGGGTGACGGCTTCAAGCAGTACGGCGGCATCGTCCGGGAGAAGGGCAAGGACGGTAAGGCCGGTCAGGTCCACCCGGTCGCACTGTCCGAGATCAGCACCGCCGAGCTGTACAGCCTCTGCCAGTCAGTCCGCGCCGACCTGCCGGGCCTGCCGGTGGTGCTCACCATCAACGCCGGTGAGGGCAAGGAACCCGCCCGTGCGAAGGACCTGCTGATCGCGATGGACTCGCTGGACGGCAACGCGACCTTCACCAACATCAAGATTGGCCGGGACGCCACCGACCTGAACCCGACGGCGCAGGCCGGCTCGTTCGGCCAGAACTCCGACCACGTCACCATCACCAACCTGAAGCAGGTGTCCCGCTACACCACGGCGGCCACGTTCAACCTGGTCGGCCTCCGACTGAAGGTCAACGTGGGCGACGACGCCAAGGGTAAGGAGTGCTTCTGAGATGAGTCACGGCCCGCGGCGCTCGGCACCGCGGGCCCGGCCCGTGTTCCCGTCCCCGCTCGGCCAGGAGGAGTACGTGACAACCGCGAATCCGTCCCACGCCCGGCCCGGCGGTCCGGCTCAGGCGTGGCGGCTCTTCCGCCGCTGGCAGCGCAGCCGACCGTTCTGGGGTGGTCTGCTCACCGCCCTGGCCGGGCTGGAGATGTTCGCCTCCACTCGGATGACAGTCAACGGTCTGAGCTTCCACAGCGGGGCCAGCGGTCTGCTCTCGCTGTTGATCCCGGTCATCCTGGTGACCTGCGGCCTGCTGCTCTGGTTCACCCCGACGCAGCGGCTGTTCTACTCCGTCGTCGCCGCGGTGACCGCTGTCTACTCGCTGATCGGGCTCAACCTCGGCGGCTTCTTCGTCGGTTTGTTGCTCGGCATCGTCGGCAGTGCGCTCGCCTTCGCGTGGACGCCGGTCCAGCCGGCGGCGGCCGACGCGCCGACCCGTCCGGTGCCGCCCGTGCCCGATATCGACGATGTGCCGACGCACCCGCCCGTGCCCGACGTCGACGATGTGCCGACCTACCCGGCGGCGTCCGCACCCGACGCGCCTACCCGCCCGGCGGCGTCCGCGTCCGACCTGCCCGACGCGTCGACCCAGGAGCAGCCGTCGGCCGGTCAGCCCGATCCGAAGGCCTTCGGTGTCGCCCTCGTGGTGCTCGGCCTCGCCGCTGCCGGCCTGGCCCTCCCGCCCGGAGCGGTGCAGGCAGCGCCGAACCGTCCCGGCGCGACCACGTGCCCGACCCCGTCCCGAGCGGTCACGCCGTCGCCCAGCCGCACCACCGCGACGCCCACGCCGACGCCGAGCCCGACCCGGCGCGGCAACCTGATCACCGACATCCTGGACGGGATCGGTGACTTGCTCCCCGGCGGGCGCGCCAAGGAGACCCCGACGCCGTCGGCGAGCCCGACCGTATCGCCGAGCGGCACCCCGACCACGCCTCCCGGGCCGGTCACCTGCCCGTCGTCGCCCCCGGGCAGACCGGGCAGGCCGGCGACACCCGAGAAGCCGGGCACCGTGCAGCCGGGGAAACCGCTGCCGCGCATCGCCGCCGACCCCAGCCTGCCGACGGTGGCGCAGACACCGTCCAAGCTCACCGGGTCGTCGGTGCGGATGACCGGCCTGCGGTTCGACGGGATCACCGACCTGCACACGGTCAAGGGCGACCTCAAGGTGCTGAAGTTCAGCATGCGGGAGGCGGTGACCGACGACTTCCTGCTCCGCGCCGATGGTCCGGCAGGTCGCAACCAGCGGTACGCGACCGACCGGCTGACCGTCAGCGGGGACGTCGCCTTCTACGCCACCCGGTTCGTCGGCCGATTGCTCGGCATCAAGATCACGCTGACGCCGGACCTGCCGCTCCCGGACGGCCTACCGGTCACCTCGCCCGTTCCGATCACGTTCACCGACCCGGTCATCGACCTGGCGTACGTCACCAGCAACACGCTGACCGCCCGGCCGGCACTGGCGCTCAGCCTCGGCTGAACGCGCGGCTGCGCGCGGCGGCGGACCCGTCCCACCGCGCGCAGCCGTCACCCGGTCAGAGCCGGGCCAACGCCTGGCGCAGCGGGTCGAGACCCAGCGCACCCAGGTCCAACGCCTGCCGGTGGAACTCCCGCAGGTCGAAATCCGCGCCCTTGCGGGCCTTGGCGTCCTCGCGGGCCTGGAGCCAGATCCGCTCACCCACCTTGTACGACGGCGCCTGCCCCGGCCAGCCCAGGTAGCGGTTGAGCTCGAAGCGCAGGTTCTCGTCCGGCACCCGGCAGTGCGCCCGCATGAACTCCCAGCCCAGCTCGGGCGTCCACCGCTCACCGGGATGGAAGCCGAACGGGTTGTCCTTCGGGATCTCCAGCTCCAGGTGCATGCCGATGTCCACGATCACGCGCGCCGCGCGCATCGCCTGGCCGTCGAGCATGCCCAGCTTGTCGCCCGGGTCCTCCAGGTAACCCAACTCGTCCATCAGCCGCTCCGAGTAGAGCGCCCAACCCTCGCCGTGCCCGGAGACCCAGCAGAGCAAGCGCTGCCAGCGGTTGAGCAGGTCGGCCCGGACGGCGGTCTGCGCCACCTGAAGGTGGTGACCCGGCACGCCCTCGTGGTAGACGGTGGTCACCTCACGCCAGGTGGAGAAGTCACTGATGCCCTGCGGCACCGCCCACCACATCCGGCCCGGACGGGAGAAGTCCTCACTCGGGCCGGTGTAGTAGATGGCGCCGTCGCTGGTCGGTGCGAGGCAGCATTCGATGCGGCGCACCTGCTCCGGAATGTCGAAGTGCGTACCGTGCAACTCGGCGATGGCCTTGTCGGCCAGCTCCTGCATCCAGTCCCGGAACGCCTCCTTGCCCTGGATCGTCCGGTCCGGGTCGGCGTCCAGTTTGGCCACGGCCTCGTCGACGCTGGCACCGGAGCCGGCGATGCGCCCGGCGACGGTCCGCATCTCCGCCTCCAGGCGGGCCAGCTCGGCGAAACCCCAGGCGTACGTCTCGTCCAGGTCGACCTTGGCGCCGAGGAAGTACTGCGAGGCCAGTTCGTAGCGCTCCCGGCCGGCGGCCTGCTTGTCCCGCCCGTGCGGGGCGATCTCGTTACGCAGGAACTGGCCGAACTCGGCGGTCGCCGCGGTCGCCGCCGCCGCCCCCCGACGCAGGTCCGCGCCGAGCGCGCCGTCCGCGCCCAGCCGCTCGACCAGCCCGTGGAAGAAGTTGTCCCCGGTCGGGTCCACCCAGATGTCGCACTGCTTGGCCACCTCGACCAACTGCACCTTCGAGCTAACCTCGCCGGCGGCGAGCGCCTCGCGCAGCGTGGTCTTGTAGCCCTCCAGAGCGCCGGCGAAGCCGTTGAGCCGGGCGGCGATGTTGGCCTGCTCGTCGCTGGTCGCCGTCGGCATCAGGTCGAACACCATGCGGATCTCGTGCAGCCCGCTGGTGATGACGCTGACCTCGCTGGTCACCTCGCCGGCGTCGTAGCGGGCCAGGTCCAGGCCGAGCCGCTCCTGCATGGCCTCCTTGGCGGTGCGTTCCAACTCGGTCGCCGGCTCGGTCACCTCCAACTCGGCGAGCGTCCGGCGGGTGAGGTCCGCGCGCGCCTGGTAACCCTCTGGCGAGAGGTCGTCGAGCTTGTCGTCATGGCCGGCGATGCCGACGAAGGTCGCGCCGGTAGGGCTCAGGGGGGCCCACTCGGCTACGTATCGGTTGGCGATTTCATCGATTCGTCCCACGCTGCGACCCTACGTGACCACCCCACCTCCGTGTCGATGACGTTTGCCGTGTCCGAGCTGCGGGTTTCGCACGGTGGGACGCCCGAAAACGGGTGCCGTTCTGTCGTACGTCTAGGGCAGAGTGTCAGGGGTGACCACCGATACCACTCCTGACAAGGCGCCGTTGGGCGCCTGGCTGCCGGGCTTCCTCGCCCTCGCCGCGATCTGGGGCTCCAGCTTCCTCTTCATCAAGATCGGGGTGGCCGAGCTGCACCCGGTCCAACTCACCCTCTACCGCGTCGTCGCCGGCGCGTTGACCCTGCTGGTCGTCCTCGCCGTGCTGCGCGACCGGCTGCCCCGCGAGCCCCGGGTCTGGGCGCACCTGGCGGTCGTGGCGGCGTTCGGTGTGGCAGTGCCGTTCACCCTGTTCGGCTACGGCGAGCAGCGGGTCGAGTCAATGCTGGCCGGCATCTGGAACGCCACCACGCCGCTGATCGTGCTGCCACTGGCGGTGCTGGTCTTCCGCACCGAGCGGCTGACCGTACGCCGCGCCGTCGGGCTCGGTCTGGGCTTCGTCGGAGTGCTGGTGGTGCTCGGGGTCTGGGAGGGCATCGGCGGGGCGCACTTCACCGGGCAGCTGATGTGCTTCGGCGCGGCCGCCTGCTACGGGGTCGCGATTCCGTACCAGAAGCGGTTCGTCGCCGGCAGCGCACACTCCGGCCTCTCGCTCTCCGCCGCGCAGCTGCTGCTCGCCGCCGGACAGCTGGCCATCGTCACCCCTTTCGTCGCGGGCCTGCCGCCGCTGCCCACCGACCTGTCACTGGGAGTGGTAGCCAGCGTGGTGACCCTCGGCGCGCTCGGCACCGGCCTCGCGTTCGTGATCAACATGCGCAACATCCGGGTGGCCGGCGCGAGCACCGCCTCCACTGTCACCTACCTGATCCCGATCTTCGCCGTGCTGATCGGTGCGGTGGCGCTCGGCGAGCGACTCAACTGGCACCAGCCGGTCGGCGCGCTCATCGTGCTGCTCGGGGTCGCGGTCTCGCAGGGTGTTCTCGGCCGCCGCCGGACCCGCCCGGTGGTCGGCGTCGGGGCTCCCGCCGCCCCCGCCGCCGAACCGGCCCGCCGCTGAGCCCCGCCGCTGAGGCCCGCCGCACGGCCGCTGATCGACTCGGCTTCATTGAAATCGGGGTAACGGTCGGGTCAGGACGCCCCGACTTCAAGAAGACCGAGTCGATCACGGCCGGGGTGGCGGCGGGAAGGGCCGGGGTGGCGGCGGGAAGGGCTGGGCCGGTCACCGCTGGGCCGGTCACCGGCGGGCCGGCGCCGGCGGAAAGGGTCGGAGCGGGGCGTCCAGGTCAGGCGCGGCTGTGGGTCCACTCCAGCAGTTGCTCGGCTGACCAGGTGTTGACGACCCGGTCCGCGGGGACGCCGCAGAGCGCGGCCCGCTCGCAGCCGAACCGCTGCCAGTCGAGCTGGCCAGGTGCGTGCGCGTCCGTGTTGATGGCGAACCGGCACCCGGCCTCCAGCGCGCGGCGGATCAGTCGCTTCGGCGGGTCCTGCCGTTCCGGCCGGGAGTTGATCTCCACGGCGGTGTCGTGTTCCGCGCAGGCGGCAAAGACCGCTTCCGGGTCGAAGTCGCTCTCCGCCCGGGTCCGGGCACGATGCCCCTTGTCACCGGGGCCGGTCACGCCGGCCGGGCGGGACGACACCATCCGGCCGGTGACGTGACCGAGGATGTCCAGGTGCGGGTTGGCTACCGCCGTCACCATCCGCCGGGTCATCTTCGACCGTTCGTCCTTCAGGCCGCTGTGCACCGACCCGACCACCACGTCCAGGCGCGCCAGCAGATCCTCGTCCTGGTCCAGTGAGCCGTCGGCGAGGATGTCCACCTCGATGCCGGTGAGGATCCGGAACCCCTCGGGCAGTGCCGCGTTGACCTGCGCCACGTAGTCGAGCTGCCGGCGGAGCCGCTCCGCGGTCAGCCCCCGGGCCACCGTCAGCCGGGGCGAATGATCGGTCAACACCACGTACTCGTGACCCAACTCCACAGCGGCCAACGCCATCTCCTCGATTGGAGAACCGCCGTCGGACCAGTCCGAGTGGGTGTGGCAGTCGCCCCGCAGGGCGGTGCGGAGCGCCGTCGCCTCGGCATCCAGGTCGGTGCCCTCGGTCGCCACCAACCGGCGCAGGTAGACCGGCTCCTCACCGGCCAGTGACTCCGCCACGCAGCGGGCCGTCACGTCACCGACCCCGGCCAACTCGGTGAGCGTGCCGTTGCCGGCCCGGGCGGTCACCTCGTCCGCCGGCAAACCTGCCAACGCCTTCGCCGCCGACCGGAACGCGCGAACCCGGTAGGTGGCCTCGTTCGCCCGTTCCAACAGGAACGCGATCCGGCGCAGGTCGGCGATGGGATCTCTCGAACCGGCCATGTCAGGGAGCCTTCGGACAGCCGTGCTTGCGCTGCCACGCGGTCACCTCGGCAGCCGGTTCCCGATTGCCGCCACGCCGCCAGGAATCCAGGTAACGCGCCGGCCAGAGCACCCCGCGCCGAATCCACCAGCCGTCCTTGCCCGTACACGGCGGCGAGATGCCGAAGTGCACATGGCACACGTTGTTGGCGTTGCCCGTGCGCCCGACCTTGCCGAGCTGCTGCCCGGCCCGGACCCGCTCCCCGGCGTCGATGCCGCTGGTCACGACGCTCAGGTGCGAGCCGTAGTAGCGCACCCCGTCGTCGCCGAGCAGGGAGACCGACAGGCCGCCGTTCTCCGGGCCCTGCGGCCCACGCTTCGTGTACCTGTCGACCCGACTCACTTCGAGCACCGTCCCGTCGGTCACCGCGACGAACGGCTCACCGCAGTCGGCGAAGAGGTCCGTGGCCGGGTACGCCCCGTGCGTCGGGTGGTAGTCGACGTTGTCGGCGCGTACCGGGAAGACATGCCGCAGCCCGGCGCGCGGTGCCGCCGTCGACGGCGCGGCCGACGACGGCGTCGGGGTCGGTGTCGGGCGGTTGGCCGTCGGTGACGGCTCCGCCGGCTGCTCGGCGGTCGCCCAGACCGCCGGCGGCGTCGGCGCGGCACCGTCGGCGGGCACCCCCGGCCGGGTGGTCGCGCACCCGGCGGCCAGCACCGGGGCGAGCAGCAGCAGGATCGGGTACGCCGGACGCACGCGGCGGCCGATCGTCGGCGACGGCATCCGGTCATCCTGGCAGAGCCGGTACCGTGGGCACGAGCGACGCGCGTGAGGGGAGGGCAGCGACGGTGACCATCGCCCGACCCGATCCCGGCCCGGATCCCGGTGCCGTCGTCCGTCCGGTGGCGCGTACCCCCTCTGGTCTCTTTCCGGCCGGGCCCCCGCACCGGCCCACCTACCGCGAACCGCACCCGGTCACCGGTGGCGGCGTCGCCGCCGGGGGCGGCGCCGCAGCCGCCTGGTTACTGCTGTTCGGCCTGCTCGGCAACGACGTGGCCAGCTACGCGTGGTGGACCGTGGTGGCCGGACTGTTGGCATGGTTGACCTCCCTGGTGCTGGTCCGCCACGGCGACCGGGGGGTCGCCACCGGAGTCGCCATCGTCACCGCGGGGGGCTGGAGCATCGCCGCCGCCGTGCTGGCGGTCCGCTGGGCCACCAGCGGCGACTGGCCGCTGTGGTGACCGGTTCCGACCGTCCCCGTGAACAGCCCGAAACCGCTCGGTAACAGGGTCGACGACTGCGCGGTGTGCCCGGTTGGCTGCGTAGCGAACGCCGTCTTGACGTGGCCGCCGAGACTCGGCACGCTCGGCACTATGGCCTGGACCACCCCGCGACAGGACCCGGATCGCAGCCGCCGTCGCCTTCAGTTGTTGGCCGAGTTGGCGGGTGCCCGCGCGGTCCGGCAGCGCAGCCGACCGCAGCGGCAGCGCACCGAACGTCTGCGCCAGCTCATCGCCACCCGCCGCAGGGTCGCCGGCTGATCCTTTGACAGGTTTGACCGGCCCTTCGGGGCGTTGACCGGTCGCCTGCCGACCTGACCGGCTAACGTGCACGCGTAACGAGTCGGCGCTGTGCCGAGGGGCTATTGGGGGGACCGTGTCGTACTTCGCTGCGGCCGTGGTGCGCGACGACAGTGGCTGGACCGCCGCCGAGGTCAGCCTGCGTGGCGCCACCGACATCGACGAGGTCGCCGACCGGCTGCGGGACGTCGACCAGGAGGCCGACGTGTCGCTGCTCTTCGTCGAGGCAGATGACGCGTATCTGGTCGTCCTTCGTCTCGACGAGGGCGAGGACCTGCGGGTGTTCGGTTCGGATTCCGCGTACGCCGAGGAGTCCCAGCTCGGTGCGCTGCTGGTCGGTGACCTGAAGACCTCGGTCACCGGGCTCGACGGCGACGAGGAGCCACGCCCGGCGACCACCGGTGACGACGAGAGCGAGCAGCCCGTCGTCGACCCGGAGGCCGACCCGGTCGGTGATGCCGACCTGCTGGCCAACCTGGGCATCTCCGCGCAGAAGCTGCTGACCCTGTGCTCGCACGAGGGGATGATGCCGGCGGACGTCACCGCCGAGATCTGCCAGGTCCTCGGCTGCGCGGACGAGGTCGAGGAGCTGCGTGAGGTCTGAGCCGGCCGACGCCACGGATCCTTCGCTGGAGTCGATCCGGCCGGGGCAACCCACTCCCGGTGCGGTGGGGCGGGCCGGCCCCGGCGCCCACGAGGGCCTCGCCGACCCGGGTGAGGCCGGGCGACGGCAGCGGCACGAGCTGTGGATGCGCCGCGCGCTGGAGGTCGCCGTCACCAGCCCCGCCGGCTCCGCCGCCGGCAGCACCGACGTGGACGACGTGCCGGTCGGAGCGGTGCTCTACGGGCCGGACGGCAGCGAGCTGGCCGTCGGACGCAACGAGCGGGAGCTGACCGGCGACCCCACCGCCCACGCCGAGGTGCTGGCCCTTCGGCGGGCTGCCGAGCGGACCAGCCGGTGGCGGCTGGACGGCTGCACCCTCGTCGTCACCCTCGAACCGTGCACCATGTGCGCGGGAGCCCTGGTGCTGGCCCGGGTCTCCACAGTCGTCTTCGGCGCGTGGGAGCCGAAGACCGGCGCGGCCGGGTCACTGTGGGACGTCCTGCGCGACCGTCGACTCAACCACCGCCCCGAGGTCTACGGCGGGGTGCTGGAGGCCGAGACCTCCGCCGTGCTGCGCGCCTTCTTCCGCTGAGCCCGCTCCGGTCAGGCCGGCGGCAGGGTGACCGTGACGATCAGGCCGCCGGCCGGCCGGGGCTGCGCCTCGGCGGTGCCGCCGTGGGCCCGGGCGACCGCGCGGACGATGGACAGCCCCAACCCGAAGCCACGCGTACCGGCGACCCGCTCCCGGGACAGCCGACGGAACGGTTGGAACATCGTCTCGACGTCGTAGCCGGGAATGACCGGGCCGGTGTTGGTCACCGTGAGGGTGGGCAGGCCGTCGACCAACCCGGTGCGTACCTCCACCCACCCGTCGGCGGGCAGGTTGTGACGCAACGCGTTCTCCACCAGATTGAACGTGAGTCGCTCCAACAGCACCGGGTCGCCGCTGGTCGGCGCGGGCTCCAGGGTCCGCCGCACCGGCACGTCGGGTGACTGCTTCCCGGCCTGGTCGGTCAGGTGCGCGCAGACCTCCGCCAGGTCGACCGGCGTACGCTCGGTCAGCTCGTTCTCCGAGTCGGCCAGTGTCAACAGGCCGTCGATCAGCCGCTCGTGCCGCTCGTTGACCGCCAGCAGCGACTCGCCCAGCCGCCGGGTCTCCGCCGAGGCGTCCGGGCGGGTGATGGCCAGCTCCACCAGGGCGCGGTTGAGCGCCAGCGGGGTACGCAGCTCGTGCGAGGCGTTCGCCACGAACCGGCGCTGCCCGTCGAAGGAGCGGTCCAGCCGTTCCAGCATCTCGTCGAACGTGTCGGCGAGTTCGCGTACCTCGTCGGCAGGGCCGGTGAGCGCGATCCGCTCGTGCAGACCACGGCCGGCGGTGTCCGCGCCGGCGATCCGGCGGGCCGTGCCGGTGATCTGGAGCAGGGGCTGCAGGGCCCGACCGGCGAGCAGCCAGCCGAACGCGATCGCCACCGTCGACACCACGACCAACGCGATGCCGCCCTGGGTGAGCAGCGACTCCAACGCGTTGCGCTTCGCCTCGTCCTGCACCTCCTGCAACAGGGTGCGCAGGTTGTCGACGTTCTGCCCGCTGGGCGTCGTGGGGGAGGTCTTCGGCAGGTCGCGCAGGCTCACCCCGAACGGCTGCGGCATCCGCTGATCCACCAGCACGTACGTGACGGCGAGCAGGACCACGCCGGCCAACAGGAAGAGCCCACCGTAGATGAGGGTGAGCCGGGCGCGGATCGTGAGGCGTTTCATCGGATCTGGTACCCCGCCCCGGGCACCGTCTCGATCACCGGCGGGTCGCCGAGTTTGCGGCGCAGCTTCATGACGGTCACCCGGACCACGTTGGTGAACGGGTCGATGTGCTCGTCCCAGGCACGTTCCAGCAGGTCCTCGGCGGAGACCACGGCGCCGTCGGCGCGCAGCAGCTCGGCCAGCACCGCGAACTCCTTGCGGGACAGCGGGACGTGCCGGTCGTCCCGGCGTACCTCGTGGCGGGCCGGGTCGAGCTGGATGCCGGCGCGACGCAGTGTCGGCGGTGCCGCCGGGCGGGACCGGCGGGTCAGCGCGTGCACCCGGGCCGACAGCTCCACCAGGGCGAACGGCTTCGTCAGGTAGTCGTCGGCACCGAGCGCCAACCCCGCCACCCGTTCCCGGACCGCCGCCGCGGCGGTCAGCATCAGCACCCGGGTCTCCCCGCCCGCGTCGACGATCGCCCGGCACACGTCGTCGCCGTGCACCACCGGCAGGTCCCGGTCCAGGACCACCACTGCGTACTCGTTGACACCCAGCCGTTCCAACGCGGCGTCCCCGTCGTACGCCACGTCGACAGCGAACGACTCCCGGCGCAGCCACTCGGCGATGGCGTCCGCCAGCACGTTCTCGTCCTCGACCACCAGCACTCTCACCCCCCAATGGTGCTCGGGGTGCGGTAACGCCGGCATAACCGCCGACGGTAACGCCGGGGATACGCCCGCTGCCGTGCACTGGGGTCACGTTCGGCGAACCGCGCCGGACCTGAGCGGAAGCGGACACGATGCGACGACAGATGCTCGCGATTCCCGTCCTGCTGGCCTTGGCGCTGTCCGGGTGCGGCGCGGGAGGCGACGACGGCGGTGGGGTCGCGACCGCCG
Organism: Micromonospora sp. WMMC250; assembly: GCF_027460215.1. NCBI lineage: Bacteria > Bacillati > Actinomycetota > Actinomycetes > Micromonosporales > Micromonosporaceae > Micromonospora > Micromonospora sp. WMMC250. The sequence continues at coordinate 5,237,656 of NZ_JAPZBJ010000002.1, forward strand.
GTGGGGCGAAGGCCGAGGCCACGACGAGCGGCACGCCGGTCAGTGACTCGGAGCGGCAACTCGCCTTCGCCAGGTGCATGAGGGAGAACGGGGTGGACATGCCCGACCCGGAGCCGGGTGGCCGTCCCGGCTTCCGGTTCGGTGCGGACGTGGATCAGCAGAAGGTCCAGGCCGCCATGGAGAAGTGCCAGGACAAGCTGCCCAACGGCGGGCAGGGACCGCAGCTCAACCCCGAGCAGGCCGAACAGATGCGGGCCATGGCCAAGTGCATGCGGGAGAACGGGGTGCCGGACTTCCCGGACCCGGACGCCGACGGGCGGGTTCGGATCGGGACCGGGGACAAGGCGATCAACATCGGCGATCCGGCCATGAAGGCCGCCCTGGAGAAGTGCCGGCAGCACGCGCCGCAGTTCGGGGGTGGCCGGTGACCGGCACCATCCGACGTCCGTGGCTGCGGGCCGCGCTCACCGGGGGCGTCGTCCTGCTGGTCGCCGCCGTGGGCGTGGTCGCCGCGGTGGGCTTCGGCGGTGGCGACACCGGAGGCGACCACGCCCAGGCCGGCACCACGGCACCGGCCACCGCCGCTGTCTCCCGGCAGACCCTCGCCGACTCGGAAACCGCCGACGGCCAGCTGGGGTACGGCACACCACGCACCGCCTCGGCGAAGCTCAGCGGCACCGTCACCGCGCTGGCGGCGACCGGGTCGACGGTGCGCCGGGGTAAGGCGCTCTATCTGGTCGACAACGAGGAGGTGGTGCTCCTCTACGGCGGGCTGCCCGCGTACCGGACTCTCGCCCCCGGGATGGAGGGCGCTGACGTCGCGCAGTTCGAGCGGAATCTGAAGGCGCTGGGCTACACCGGTTTCACTGTCGACGACGAGTACACCGGCAGCACCGCCGACGCCGTCCGGGACTGGCAGGAGGATCTCGGTCTGGCCGAGACCGGTCGGGTCGAGCCGGGGCGGGTCGTGTACGCCGACCGGGAGGTCCGGGTGGAGAGCCACCAGGCCGACGTCGGCGATCTCACCCAGCCGGGCCAGTCGGTGCTCACCTACACCGGCACCGACCGTGTGGTCACCGTCGAGCTGGACATGGACGACCAGCGGTTGGCCAAGCGGGACGCGAAGGTCGCCGTGAAGCTGCCGGACGGCCAAAGGGTGGACGGCACCATCAGCGATGTCGAGACGGTCGTCCAGCCGGGCACGGCGGGGGCCAACGGGCAGTCCGGCGACGCCGAGACGAAGATCGAGGTGACGGTCGCGGTGACCGATCCGAAGGCTCTCACCGGTTTCGACCAGGCCAGCGCCGATGTCACGTTCACCGTCGCGGAGCGCCGCGACGTGCTCACCGTGCCGGTGGCGGCGCTGTTGGCGCTCGCGGAGGGCGGTTATGGCGTCCAGGTCGCGGAGGGTGGCACCAGTCGGATCCTCGCGGTGACGACCGGGCTGTTCGCCGACGGTCGGGTGGAGGTCAACGGCGCGGGCGTCACCGAGGGCATGACCGTGGTGGTGCCGACGTGACGAGCGAGGTGATCGTGCTCGACCGGGTCAGCAAGAGGTACGCAGGCGACGTCGTCGCGCTGGACGACGTGTCACTGCGGGTCGGCTACGGCGAGTTGGTGGCGATCGTCGGCCCGTCCGGGTCGGGCAAGTCGACGATGCTGCACCTGATCGGCACCCTGGACCGTCCGTCGTCGGGCACCGTGCACGTCGACGGGTACGACGCGGCGAAACTGAGCGACCGGGAGTTGTCCGCGCTGCGGGCCACCCGGATCGGCTTCGTCTTCCAGCAGTTCCACCTCGCTCCCGGTGTCCCGGTAGTGGACAACGTGGCCGACGGGTTGCTCTACTCCGGCGTACCCCGGAGAAGGCGGCGCGAGCGCGCGGAGGCCGCGCTGGTCCGGGTTGGCCTGGGCCACCGGTTGGGGCACCGGCCGCACGAGCTGTCCGGCGGTGAACGGCAGCGGGTGGCAGTGGCCCGCGCGGTGGTCGGCGAGCCGGCGGTGCTGCTCGCCGACGAGCCGACCGGCAACCTCGACTCCAGCTCCGGTGCGGGGGTGTTGGAGTTGCTGCATGACCTGCACCGGGCGGGCACCACCGTTGTGGTGATCACCCATGACCGGGAGATCGCCGAAAGTCTGCCCCGGCGGGTACGGATGCGCGACGGCGCGGTGCGGCACGACTCGGTCTTCGCGCCGGGCGAGGTCGGCTGATGGCGGCGCTGAACCAGGCCCGGCTCACCCCGGCCCGGATGGGACCGGCGGACATCCTGCGCGTCGGCGGGGTGGGTCTGCGGACCCGTCCGCTGCGGGCGTTCCTCTCCGCGCTGGGTATCGCGATCGGCATCGCCGCGATGATCGCGGTCGTCGGCATCTCCTCGTCGTCCCGGGCCGAGTTGGACCGCGCACTGGACGCGCTCGGCACCAACCTCCTCACCGTCGAGCCGGGTAACACCCTGTTCGGCGCGGACGCGCAACTGCCCGAGGAGTCCATCGCGATGATCGGGCGGATCGGCCCGGTGACCGACGTGTCAGCGACCGGGCAGGTCTCCGACGCCAAGGTCTACCGCTCGGACCGGATTCCGGCGGCGGAGACCGGTGGCATCGCGACCCGGGCGGTCCGGCTGGACCTGCTCGCCACCGTCGGTGCCGACGTGGCGACCGGCACCTGGCTCAACGAGGCGACAGCACGCTATCCGGCGGTCGTGCTCGGTGCCACCGCCGCGCAGCGGCTCGGGATCACCAGGGCGGACCCGCAGGTGCAGGTGTGGCTCGGTGGGCGGCCGTTCACCGTTGTCGGCACCCTCGCCGCCGCACCACTCGCCCCGGAACTGGACACCTCGGCACTGATCGGTTGGACGGCGGCGACCGAGTATCTGGGCTTCGACGGGCACCCGACCACCGTCTACACCCGGGCACAGGAGTCGCAGGTCGAAGCCGTCCGGTCGGTGCTCGGCGCGACCGCGAACCCGGAGGCGCCGAACGAGGTCGAGGTCTCCCGGCCCTCGGACGCGCTGGCCGCCGCCCAGGCGACCGACGACGCGTTCACCGGTCTGCTGCTGGGCCTGGGCGCTGTCGCACTGCTGGTCGGCGGGGTCGGCGTGGCGAACACCATGGTGATCTCGGTGCTGGAACGGCGGGCCGAGATCGGCCTGCGCCGGTCACTCGGAGCAACCCGGGGTCAGGTACGCACCCAGTTCCTCGCCGAGTCGCTGCTGCTCTCCGCGCTCGGTGGGACCGGCGGGGTGTTGCTGGGGATCCTGGTCACCTCGGGATACGCCGTGTCCCAGGGCTGGCCCACAGTGGTGCCGGCCTGGGCGACGCTCGGTGGCGTCGGCGCGACACTGGTGATCGGCGGCCTCGCGGGCCTCTACCCGGCGGTGCGCGCCGCCCGCCTCGCGCCGACCGAGGCGCTGGCCGCCGTCTGAGGCCGCTTGATCCGGTTGCCGCCGCGCCTGACCAGGTGGTCGGGCGGGCCTGGTGCGAAAGAGCGGTATGACTCTGAGGCATATTTATGCCTCAGAGTCATACCGCTCTCGGCAGTGAAGCCGCCCTCCGCCGGAACGGATCAGGCGATGATCGTGTCGAGGGCGATCTCGACCATCTGGCTGAAGGTCTGCTCGCGCTCCTCCGACGTGGTCTTCTCGCCGGTCTTGATGTGGTCGCTGACCGTCAGCACCGTCAACGCGCGGGCCTTGAACCGGGCGGCGATCGTGTAGAGCGCCGCCGACTCCATCTCCACCGCCAGCACGCCGTAGTCGGCGAGGGTGTCGTAGAGGTCCGGCCGGTCGGTGTAGAAGGCGTCCGCCGCCAGGATCGGTCCGACGTGCATGCTGATGCCGCGCCGCTCGGCCACCTCGACCGAGGTACGCAGCAGCCCGAAGTCGGCCACCGGGGCGTAGTCGATCAACCCGTCGAAGCGCATCCGGTTCATGTTGGAGTCGGTGGACGACCCGATGGCGGCCACCACGTCCCGCAGTTGCAGGTCAGTGCTGAGGGCGCCGCACGAGCCGACTCGGATCAGCGTCTTCACGCCGTACTCGTTGATCAGCTCGTGCGCGTAGATGGAGGCCGACGGCATGCCCATGCCGGAGCCCTGGACGGAAACCTCGACGCCGTTCCAGCGGCCGGTGAAGCCCAGCATGCCCCGAACCGTCGAGTAGCAGGTGGCGCCCTCGAGGTAGGTCTCCGCGATCCACTTGGCCCGCAGGGGGTCGCCCGGCATCAGGACCCGCTCGGCGATCTCGCCCGGCTTCGCGCCGATGTGCGTACTCATGGCAAAGATCCTGCCAGGCCGGCCCGGGCGATACCGGTTCGGCGTCCGAACCAGCGGTCCTGTACCCTCGTCGGCGGTGGCGTGTCCGAGCGGCCTAAGGAGCACGCCTCGAAAGCGTGTGAGGGTTAACGCCCTCCGAGGGTTCAAATCCCTCCGCCACCGCTCTGAAGTGCGAGAAAGCCCGGTCGATCCGTGAGGATCGGCCGGGCTTTCTCGTTCAGAGTTGCTGCTCTCCGCCGTCGACGAACAGCTCGCCTCCGGTCATGAAGCTGCTCTGGTCGGAGGCGAGGAAGAGCGCGGCGTTGGCGATCTCGTCCGGGTGGGCCATTCGGCCCATGGGTACGCCCGAGGCGATGGACTGGAGCAGCCCGGGGGCCTCTGCGGGGCTGGGTGCGAGGCCCGCGAGCCCAGGGGTCTCGGTCGGGCCGGGGATCAGCGTGTTGACCCGGATCTTCCGGCCGACCAGTTCGGCGGCCCAGGTGCGGCCGAACGAGCGGATGGCCGCCTTGGACGCGGCGTAGACGCTGAAGGCCGGGGTGCCGTTGCTCGCGGCCGTCGAGCCGGTCAGCACGATCGAGGCGCCCTCGTTGAGCAGGGGCAGCGCCTTCTGCACGGTGAAGATCGTGCCGTAGACATTGGTGTCGAACGTGTTGGCGACGTGCTCGACCGTGATCGAGTCGAGCGGGAGGAACTCGCCGCCGCCTGCGTTGGCGAAGACCACGTCCAGTCCGGCACCCCGCTCCTCGATCGCCCGCATCACCCGGTCCAGGTCGTCGAGCTTGCTGACATCGCTGGTGATACCGGTCGCGTTGGCGCCGATGCTGGCCACGGCCTCGTCAACCGGGCCCTTGCGGCGGCCGGTGACGAAGACGTACGCGCCTTCGGCCGCGAAGCGGCGTGCGGCGGCCAGGCCGATGCCGGTGGTGCCGCCGGTGACGAGAGCGGTCTTGCCGTCGAGCTGTCCCACGATTGATCTCCTCCACGATTTCTGTACCGAGCGGTACTGATGCGACCGTAGCAACCCATGACCTGGTCCGCAAATTTCTGTACCGATCGGTTTTGTCGCGGGTAGGATGCAGTGCGGGAGGTGGTGGGGCGTGCCGCAGAGAGGACGACCACGAGGCTTTGACGCCGACGAGGCGCTGGAGCGCGCGTTGGAGGTGTTCTGGCGTCAGGGGTACGAGGGCGCGTCGGTGAGCGACCTCACCGCCGCCATGGGGATCAACAAGCCCAGCCTCTACGCCGCCTACGGCAGCAAGGAGGGGTTGTTCCGCAAGGTCGTGGCCCGCTACGCCGACGAGGACATGGAGTACGCGCGGGACGCTTTCGCCCAACCGACCGCGTACGAGGTGGTCGCCACCCTGCTGCGCGAGAACGTGCTCGCCGTGACCCGGCCGGACCGGCCGGCCGGTTGCCTGTCGATCCAGGGCGGCACCGCCTGCGCCACCGAAAACGCGCCGATCGCCGGGTTCCTCGCCGCCAGCCGTCTGGCCGGCGAAAGGGCCCTCGCCGAACGTCTCGGCCGCGCCGTCGACGAAGGTGACCTACCCGCCGACGCCGACCCGGTCGCACTCGCCCGTTACGTCATGATCGTCACCGAGGGGCACGCGATCCACGCCGCGGCCGGGGTTGCTCGTGAGGATCTCCGGCAGGCTGCGGAGATCGCGCTCACGGGTTTCGCCGCCGCGTCCGGGGCGCGCCCGCCCGCCGACCTCCCGTCGGGTTGATCGATCCGGGGTGTTCAGCAGGGGCCGGCACCTTCGTCGAAGAGGCGGCGGGCCCAGTCCGCGTACCCGGCGATGGTTTTTCGGACCGTGCGCCCGTCGTGCAGGAACAGGTACGCGCGGTCGCCGCTCCGGGCGAGCAGCCCGTCGAGGCGGTGTGTCCCCTGTGGAGCGGCAAGCCGGGTCACCTCCGGGTAGCGCGCCCAGACCTGGTCGACGGGTGAGCCGGCGGTGATGCCCTCGGGTGTCCGAATTGGATCCCCGACCCAGAGCAGCACCAGTCTGTCCTCCATGAAGACCGGGCTGACCGTGTCGTGGCCGACGAGCATCGGCCCGCAGGAATCCAGGCTGGTTCGCAGGATGCCGCGTCGGGTCAGCTCGTCCTCGGTGTCGCCGAACTCGATGTTGCGCAGACCGTTCAGGTCGATGATCTCCACGCTGCCGGCGGGCCGACCGTCCGGGATGGACCCGGTAGGCGGTACGCCGCTGCCTGCGATCGAGGCAGCCGTCATCAGCGTGGCAATAAAAGCAAATTGTCGCAATTTCATGGAATCCCCCAGTCCCCAACGGAACGGGGGCGCTCAGGTTGCTGGCGGCAGCCGGATTACTGATTTTCCCACTGTTCGACCAGCTCGTCCCAGTAGTCGGCGCTGAGCCGACGACGTCCGTGTGCCAGCCAACCCTCGGTGTTGCGCTCCAGGTGCAACCCCAGTTCGGCGAACGGGTCGATCCAATCGCCGGGCTCGACGCCGAGGCGGGCCAGCGCGCCGTTGATCGGCCACTGTTCGCGCGACGTGTCCAACTCGCCGTCGAAGTGTGGCCCCCAGGTCAGCGTCCCACCCAGCCACACCGCCGCCGACTGGTAGCCGGTGCCACCGCCGAACTCCGCCTCCAGGTAGGCCACCGGCCCCGCCTCCGACCAGCGGGTCAGCGACTCGACGAGCGCCGGCGACAACACCAGGCCGAACGGGTGCTCGGTGCTGCGGTCGTCCGTCGCGAAATCCGGCAGCGAGCCGGTCAGCTCCACCACCAACTGCGGGGTGACCGGCAGCAGCCCGAAATCCTGGCGCAGCTCGCCGAGGACCGCGTGATCCAGCTCGGCGGTCTGCTCGCGGAGCAGTTCGACGTCCGCGACCACAGCGCTGAGCTCGTAAGCCATCGAGTCCCCTCCGCCCGTCCACAGCCTGTGGATAGAACATGTGTACGACGGATTCCGGGCCGACCGGCGTCGATCCCCGGACCGTACCCGCCCGCCGGCGGCAGGTTTCCCGCCGGGACCCGTTGTACGGTCCTGGTCATGGCTGACCAGTTGATCGTCCCCGGTATGCCGTCCCCGCTCGCGCCGTCGCCCGAAGGGCTCTGGCGGGTGAACGAGGGGGCCGGTGCGGTGACGGTGTCGGCGCAACCACGCACTGACATCTTCATCGACCCCAGTGGCGGCGCGGGCCAGGATGCCCCGGAGCCCGTCCTCAACGCGGCGACCCTGCTCGGTGACCTGCCGCCGGAGGGGGACTTCCAGTTCAGTGCCCGCGTCTCCGTGGGCTTCGCCGCTACCTTCGACGCCGGGGTGCTCCTGATCTGGCGGGACGAGCGCTGCTGGGGCAAGTTGTGCTTCGAGTTCTCACCCGAGGCCGAGCCGATGATCGTCTCGGTCATCTGCCGGGGTGTCGCCGACGACGCCAACGCCTTCGTCGTGGCCGACCGGTCGGTGTGGCTGCGGGTCTCGCGCATCGGCCGGGTCTACGCCTACCACGCCTCGCTCGACGGCGGGACCTGGCAGTTGATCCGCGTGTTCAGCTTCGACGGCGACACGGCCCGCGACCGGATCGGCTTCGCCGGTCAGTCGCCGACCGGCGAGGGGTGCGACGTGACCTTCGACAACATCAGCTTCCGGCCCGAACGCCTGGCCGACCTCCGCGATGGCTCCTGAGGTCCGGGCCGCTGTCCACAGCCTGTGGATAGAACATGTGTACGACGGGATGCGGGCCCGGTCAGGCCCCCGGGATTAGCTCGCTGACGAACGCGCGCCACGCCGTCGGCGTAAAGGTGAGCGCCGGGCCGGCCGGGTCCTTCGAATCGCGTACGCCCACGACGCCGGGCAGGTTGTCGGCGACCTCGACGCAGTTGCCGCCGTTGCCGCTGCTGCGGGTGCTCTTGCGCCATCGGGCGCCGTTCAGCTCCATGACGCCGTTCAGCTCCGTGACTCCGCTCAGCTCCATGACTCCGCCACCTCCGTGATGAGATCGACCGACTGCCGGTGCGGCAGCGCCTCCCCGCGCACGTTCTCCCATGCCGCCATCATGGCCGCGATGTCGTCGGGGTCGCTAGCGACTTGTCCCTGGAGTTGGTTGTCCAGGTAGCCCGCGACCCGGTGGTCGTCGCTGTGCGCGATCACGAACGGGCCGTTCAGGCCGGCGTACGCGCCGACCGTGCTCGGCACGACGTGTACCCGGATGTGCGGCTCGGCGCAGGCCGCCGCCACTGCCAACAGTTGCTCGCGCATCGTCGACCCGCCGCCCACCGGGCGGCGGATGACCGCCTCGTCGACGACCGCCGTGAACTGCGGCGGATCGTCCCGCCTGAGCACGCCCTGCCGACCGAGCCGCACGGTGAGGAGCCGCTCGACGTCACCACGGGGGATCAGACCCGCGCCGACCAGCACGGCGCGGGCGTACGCCTCGGTCTGGAGCAACCCCGGCAGAACCGTCGACTCGTACGAGCGCAGCGACACCGCCTCGCGCTCGATCTCCTGCCACGGACGAAACCAAATGGGGTCACGACGTCTTGAAGTGTCCGACCAGATGTCCGACACGTCCTTTGGAGGGCTTCGGCTGCCGACAGGCGATGCCGAGGGTGCGGGATGCGGCCCTCGGTCAACCACCGCCCCACCGTCTTCGGGTCGACGCCGACGGTCTCGGCGAGGGATTCGATGGTGTGCCCGGTGTCGCTGAGCGCCACCCGAAGTGCGTCGTTCACGGCCCCTCCATCGGATGTCTCGAATATCTGAAAACCATATCGTTACGCGGTGTGGCTGTCCGGTGACGCGCCAGAGGGTGGTTCGCAGAAGACGGCGTGACCGGTGGAGGCGCAGGAGCCCGGCGGTCGGCGTCAGTCCGGGTGCCGTCCCGCCTCCCGGTCGGGGCGGCGGGGCGGCACCTGCCCAGCGCCGAAGGAGGTCCCGCCCATGCCCCGCCGCCGTTACCGCAACCACCTACCGACCCGCCCCACCTGGCGCTGCGCGGCGTGCGGCATCGCCTGGCCCTGCTCGGCGGCGAAGCTACGACTGCTCGGCGAGTACCGGTGTGACCGGCTCGCGTTGAGCATCTACCTGGCGACGCTCCAGGCCGAGGCCAGCGCGCAGCTCACCGACGTCGACCCGGCCCGACTGACCGAACGCTTCCTCGCCTGGACGCGCGCCCGCGGCTGAAGGGTGTCGGGGGCCCGGACGCGCCTCGGGGCGCCGGGGCCTGGACGTGCGCCCCGGGATTGAGGGTGCCTCGCTTCTGGTGTCTCGCCTGGACTGTCGTGAGGGCGGCTCGTGTTAACCTCCCATCGCTGAGCATGATCACCTTGAGCGACCGAGGGGACACATGATGGCCGAGGTTCCCAACACGGCTGGGCTGCTGGACCCGGACGGCGCGATGGACCGGCTCGCGGAGTGGAAAGGTCGCCTCGACCAGCTGGCGACCGCCACCGACGCGATGAGTGACCGCATCCAGGCGCTACGGGTGACGGCTGCCGACGGCAACGGGCTGGTGGAGGTCACCGTCGACTCGGTGGGCGCGCTGGTCGACCTGCAACTGGGTCAGCGGATCCAGCGGGTCGCACCGGACGTCGTCGCCAGGACGATCATGAGCACGATCGGCTTGGCCAAGCGGCAGTTGGCCGACCGGGCGCAGGAGATCATCGGCGAAACCCTGGGCACCGACTCGCCGGCCGCTCGTGCGATCGCCGAACGTGTCGGGCAGCAACTGCGCGCCGCCGACCCCGCCGTGGACGGGGCGGACGACCAGCACGGGCGGTGAGCAGATATCGACGGACCAGCGACGACGTGATCCGCTGGCCGGACAGCCCGGACGCTCGGGCCGCACTTGAGGAGTGGCTCGCCGCGTCACCCGACACCGCGTACCTCTCTGGTGATTTTCTCGATTTTCGCGGGGCGGACCTCAGCCGTCTCGACCTGGCCGGCGCCTATCTCGCCAACTCCTGCCTGGTCGACGTCCGGTTCGAGGGGACCAACCTCGCCGACGCCAACCTGGCCAACGCCGAGTTGGAGGGCGCGGATTTCACCTCCGCCGATCTGGCGAAGGCGACGGTGGTCGGCAGCTCGGCCGGTCGGGCGCGGTTCACCTCGGCTCGGCTGTTCTCCGCGCAACTCGACCACGCCGTGCTGGCCGGGGCGGACCTCCGCCGCTCGGTCCTCAACTCCGCCACGCTCTACCAGGCCGACCTGCGCGACGCCGACCTCGAACTGGCGAGCATGCGCTGGTGCACGCTGGGCAGTACCAGCATGCCGGTGGTGTTGAGCGGCGCGCGGATGTTCGGCTGCCAACTCGACGGCGCGAAGGGCGCCATCGTCGGCCCGGTCCTCGTCGACGAGGGGACGTCGCGGTCGCTCGGCGGGGTCGAGCTTGCGGCGTGGTTCTCCGGCCAGGGCGCGGAGAACGTCCAGGTGGTGGGCTGACGCCCGTGCAGACGACTCAGGGCCGGTCCCCGGTGGGGCCGGCCCTGTCGTTGGTGCTGCTCACGTGAGCGGAGGATACGAGATTCGAACTCGTGAGGGTGTAAACCCAACACGCTTTCCAAGCGTGCGCCCTAGGCCTCTAGGCGAATCCTCCGCGAGCCAGGATACAGGCCCCCGTCGGGCGGGCCACCCCACCACCCCCTGAAGATCGACGGGCGGTCGGGTAGGCTTGGCGGCACCTCCCGTGCGGCGGTATCTCGTGAACCTCCCCAGGGCCGGAAGGCAGCAAGGATAAGCGAGCTCTGCCGGGTGCACGGGAGGCCTTTTTGTCTCCGGGGCGCTGCTCCGGGGCCTTGATCCACACCAGGTCGGCGATGTGGGGCTGTCCCGGGCAGTCGATACCGCCAGGTCGGCGATGTGGAGTCGATCAACCCACGGCAACGCGCGGCAAGGCACGCAACGCGGCAACCCACGGCAACGCTCGGCAATCCGGGCGCCCAACGCGCGGCAGCCTCGGCCGTTCGGCGGGGTGGGTGGTCGTCCGCGCCTGACCGGCGCAGAATGGCTCGGTCGAGAGGAGGCGGGACGAGTGACGCTGGCGCTCTACCGCAAGTACCGGCCGCGTACCTTCGCTGAGGTCATCGGTCAGGAGCACGTGACCGAGCCGTTGTCGCAGGCGCTGCGTAGCGGTCGGCTCAACCACGCCTACCTTTTCTCCGGCCCTCGTGGCTGCGGCAAGACCACCAGCGCCCGGATCATGGCCCGCTCGCTCAACTGTGAGCAGGGCCCCACTCCCGAGCCGTGCGGCAAGTGCGCGTCCTGCCGCTCGCTGGCCGCCGACGGTGCCGGTTCGATCGACGTGATCGAGATCGACGCGGCCAGCCACGGTGGTGTCGACGACGCCCGTGAGCTGCGCGAGCGTGCCTTCTTCGCACCGGCCAGCAGCCGCTTCAAGATCTACATCATCGACGAGGCGCACATGGTCTCGACCCAGGGCTTCAACGCCCTGCTCAAGCTGGTCGAGGAGCCTCCGGAGTACGTCAAGTTCATCTTCGCCACCACCGAACCGGAGAAGGTCCTCGGCACGATCCGGTCGCGGACCCACCACTACCCGTTCCGGCTCTTCCCGCCGAAGGTGGTCCGCCCGTACCTGGAGCAGCTCACCCAGGCCGAGGGCGTCGCCGTCGAGCCGGCGGTCTTCCCGCTCGTGGTGCGCGCCGGTGGCGGCAGCATGCGGGACAGCCTCTCCGTACTCGACCAGCTCATCGCCGGTGCCGGCCCGGAGGGGGTCAGCTACGCCCGGGCCGTCTCGCTGCTCGGGGTCACCGACTCCGCGCTGATCGACGAGATGTGCGACGCGCTGGCCGCCGGTGACGGCGCCGCCGCGTACGCCACCGTCGACCGGGTCGCCGAGGCCGGGCACGACATGCGCCGGTTCGCCTCCGACCTGCTGGAGCGGCTCCGTGACCTGATCGTCATCCAGCAGGTGCCGGACGCCGCCGCGAAGGGTCTGATCGACGCCCCGGCCGACCAGATCGAGCGGATGGCCGCCCAGGCCTCGCAGCTCGGCACGGCCACGCTCTCCCGCTGCGCCGACATCGTGCACGACGGCCTGGTGGAGATGCGCGGCACCACAGCTCCCCGCCTGCTGCTGGAGCTGATCTGCGCCCGGATGCTGCTGCCCGGCGTGGACGACTCCACCGGCGGCCTGCTCCAGCGCCTGGAGCGGATGGAACGTCGGCTCACCCTGAGCGGCACCGACGCGCCGTCGGCCGCCGCCGGCTTGGCGCCGACCACCACCCCGGGGGTACGCCCACAGCAGGCCCCTCCGGTTCCGTCTGCCGCCACCCCCGCACCCGCCAACGCCCCGACCTCCGCACCGCCGTGGGATGTCGACCCGGCCACGTCCCCGACCCGGAGCGCCGCTGCCCAGGGCACTCCGGCGTCGGGCGCTCCGATCTCGGGCACTCCGGCTTCGGGCGTCCCGACAGCTGATTCGCCGATCCCGGCGTCGCCCGGTGCGTCGGCGGCGACCGTCGGTCTGGGGCCTATCTCCCCGGCCGGCCCCGGCTCTGCCGCCCACGGTTCAGCCGGCACCGGTTCGGCTGGCCCCGGTTCGGCTGGCTCTGCTTCGGCTGGCCCTGGTGCCGGTGAGGGCTCGTCGGCGCCGCGCCGTGCGGTGCCGCCGTCGGCGGTGCTTCCCGACCCGGCCACCCCCGTGCCACCCCGTCCGGGTGCGCCGGCCGCCGCGCTGGACGCGGTAGCGGTCCGCCGGGTCTGGCCCGACGTGGTCGGCAAGGTCAACCGGACCAACAAGCGGATCGCCGCCCTGATGCGCGACGCGGTGGTCCGCGAACTCGACGGCGACATGCTGGTACTGACGGTGAAGTCCACAGTGCTGGCCAAGATGATGGCCGACCACTCGGCCGTGCTGACCGATGCGCTCTACGAGGAGTTGGGCGGGCGCTGGCAGATCCGGTGCGAGGTGGCCGGTGAGCGTGGCGGCGTGTCGCTGCCCAGCGCGCAGCGCTCACAGCCAGCCGCTCCGGCCCGACCCGCCGCGCCGAACACCGCCGCCGGCCCGACGAGCGCGCCACCCGCCGCGTCGAACCCGACCGCCGCCGGCCCGGCGAGTGCACCACCAGCCGCGTCGAACCCGACCGCCGCAGGCCCGGCGAGTGCACCACCCGCCGGACCCAACCCGCCCGCCGCGCAAAATCCGAATGCCGGGACGAACCTGAATGCCGGGCCGAACTCGAACGCCGCGTCGGGTCCGAGCGCCGGGCCTGGTCCGAACGTCGCGTCGGGTCCGAGCGCCGCGTCGGGTCCGGGCGTCGCGTCGAACCGTGAGGCTGTCGGCCGACCGGCGAGTGCGCCGACGTCGCCGGTTCCCACCGGCCCGACCGGCGCGCCGCCCGCCGCAACGAGTTCGGCCGGCGCTACCGGTGGTCAGCCCGGAAGCACCGCGGCGCGTGGCGGGCAGGGCGGCCACGGCGCGGGCCAGCAGGGTGGCGCGCAGCCCAACGCGGCGGCCGACGACGAGGAGGACTGGCCGGAGGCGGCGCTCCCCGGCGGCGGTGCCCCCGTCGCCGAGGCGAAGGACGACGAGGACTGGCCGGAAGCCGCCCGCCCCGGCGGCGCGTCGGCCGGAAACGCCCCCGGCCTCGATGCCGCGTCCAGCACCGCACCGGGCAGCGGTAGCGCTCATGGCATCGGGGCGAACGGATCCGGCGGGGCCACCGGTGGTGGTTCGGCAGGCGGGCGGGGCAACCCGACGCCGGCGGCCCGGCAGCCGGCGTCAGCCGGTGCCGCACCGGTGAGCAGCGCCATCGCCGCGGCTCGCGCGGCGGCGGCGGGGCGCGGTACGCGTACCCCAGCGGCGTCCCGGCCCATCGCGGACGCCGAATGGGCGGGCGAGCCGCCCTACGACCCGGACTTCGACGGACCGACCCGCGGTGGTCGGCCGGGTGGGGCGGCCCCGGCGGCCACCCCGGTCTACGAGGGCTTCGACCCGGGCGACGAGCCGTTGGACGAGGTCATCGACGAGAAGACCGCCCGGGAGTCCAGTGAAGAGCAGGCGGTACGGCTGCTCCGCGAAACCTTCGGTGCCGAGAAGATCGACGAGGTCGACGCCCGCTAACCCCGCCGATCATGGAGTTGTGGTGGCGACAAGCCGCCCGCTACTGGGCTATTCGGGCACCACCACTCCATGATCGACGCGAGCGGGGGCGGGGGCGGGGGTTTCGGCCAGGAGGACGCCTAGGCAGCAGGCCCAGAGGGGGAAGGGTAGGACGGCGACGCGTTCCATGCCGCCCACGCCGATCCCGACGCCCTGCTGGGCGAAGAACAGCGCCGTTCCGACCACGGCGATGATCCCGGCGGTGAGGGTGAGGCGTCGCCACCGGCCGAGCGTCGTGGTGCCAGGTGCGAAGCCGGCGAGGAGCAGACCGACGTTGCCCAGGCCCATGATCAGGAATGCGCCGAGGACGTGCAGGTTCTCGTCGACGTCGGCCGGGTAGAGGGCGGCCAGGGCGTACCCGCAGGCGGCCAGCAGCAGGAGCGTCTGGGCCGCGCGCACCACGCCCCCGCGACCGAGGAGCCGCCAGGTCAGCAGGATTCCGACGGCGAGCAGCACGGCGGTGGTGAGTGTCGCGGCGTTCATGAGCGGATGCCAGGGGGAGCACACGTAGCGGGGGCGACTGGTGTCCCAGATGCCGCAGTGCGCGTTGCCGAGGTCGCTGATGTTGTGGGTGGCCCAACTGTAGGTCGGCTCGCGCCACCGCAGACCGGTGACCAGATTTGCGACGAGGAAGATCGGGGCGGCCGCGACCCAGCACAGCGCGCCGATCCGACCGGAGCGGCTGAGATTCATACCTATGAGCAGACCAGGTGGGTGGTTCGTGGGGCACTACGGGCAGATGGCCGGTTCGGGGTAGTGCCAGCCGTACCCCTGGGGAAGGTCCGGCGTGGGCGGACGCACCGGGCGGGGCAGGGTCGGTCCCAGCGGATAGGCTGGGCGGCGGCCGAGCAGACGAGTGCGAGAAGGAGCCATCAGTGCGCCCAGGTGGACAGCCGAACATGCAGCAGATGCTGAAGCAGGCGCAGAAGATGCAGCAGCAGATCGCCGCCGCCCAGGCCGAGCTGGCCGAGGCCGAGCTGACCGGCACCGCCGGTGGTGGGCTGGTCACGGCGACCGTCTCCGGTTCCGGTGAGCTGAAGGCCATCAAGATCGACCCGAAGGCCGTCGACGCGGACGACGTGGAGACGCTTGAGGACCTGGTCGTCGCCGCCGTGCACAACGCCGCCGAGGCGGCCCGCGAGCTGACCGAGCGCAAGATGGGCCCGGTCGCCGGTGGCATGGGCGGCCTCGGCCTGCCCGGTTTCTGAGCCGGCAGATGTACGAAGGTGCCATCCAGGACCTGATCGACGAGCTGGGTCGGTTGCCGGGCGTGGGCCCGAAGAGCGCCCAGCGGATCGCGTTCCACGTCCTGTCGGCGGACCCGGCCGACGTCAACCGGCTGGCCGGTGCCCTGCGCAAGGTCAAGGAGCTGGTGCGGTTCTGCACGACCTGCTACAACGTGGCCGAGTCCGAGCAGTGCCGGATCTGCCGCGACCCGCGCCGCACCGACGAGGTGCTGTGTGTGGTGGAGGAGCCCAAGGACGTGGTGGCCATCGAGCGGACCGGTGAGTTCCGCGGGCGCTACCACGTGTTGGGCGGTGCGATCAATCCGCTGGAGGGGATCGGCCCGGACAATCTGCGCATCCGGGAGCTGCTGATCCGGCTCGGCGGAGGCGCGGTGCGGGAGCTGATCCTGGCCACGGACCCGAACACCGAGGGCGAGGCGACCGCCACCTACCTGGCGCTGATGGTGAAGCCGATGGGCATCTCGGTGACCCGGCTGGCCAGTGGGCTGCCGGTCGGCGGCGACCTGGAGTACGCCGACGAGATCACCCTCGGTCGGGCCTTCGAGGGCCGCCGCGCGGTCTGATCCCCTTACGTACAGCCATGGCCGGCACCCTTCGGGGTGTCGGCCATCGCTTCGTCACTGCCCGGAATTGATCTGACACTTGATCCCTCATCGGGGCTGTTCGACGTAACAGTTTGGCATCGCGGGTGCGGATTGATCGGTTTGAAGGGCCATTTACCTTCGAATCGAAAGTCAACCGGCGCTTGAGGCACGATCCGATACCAACCGTCCACCTGGCAGTTTCCGGGTGGACGTAACGAGAGCTATGGTCACCGCCATCGGTGACCCCTGTCACCACGTTGTCCGTACCCCCAAGGACGAGGTGAAGCACACATGCGTGCACCCAGGCCGAAGGTCGCGATCGCGGCCGTCGCGGTCGCGGCCCTCGCGGTAGCAGGCTGCGCCGAGAGCAACCGCGACGACAAATCCGGCGGTAGCAAGAAGGACACCCTCGTCTTCGGCGTCGCCGGAGACCCGAAGGTGCTCGACCCGAGCTTCGCCAGCGACGGTGAGTCGCTGCGCGTGGCGCGTCAGGTCTTCGAGACCCTGGTCCGGCCGGAGGAGGGTGGCACGAAGGTCACCCCCGGTCTGGCCGAATCCTGGACCCCGGACGCCGCGGGCACCACCTGGACCTTCAAGCTCCGCTCGGGCGTGAAGTTCCACGACGGCACCGACTTCAACGCCGAGGCCGTCTGCGTCAACTTCAACCGCTGGTACAACGCCAAGGGCCTCATGCAGAGCCCGGACGTGACCGCGTACTGGCAGGACGTCATGGGCGGCTTCGCCAAGAACGAGGACGCCGAGCTGCCGCCGAGCCTCTTCAAGTCCTGCGCCGCCAAGGACGCCACCACTGTGGACCTGTCCTTCACGCGGGTCTCCAGCAAGATCCCGGCTGCGCTGATGCTCCCCTCGTTCTCCATCCACAGCCCGAAGGCGCTGCAGGAGTTCGACGCCAGCAACGTCGGCGGCACCGCCGAGGACATCAAGTACCCGGCGTACGCGACGGCGCACCCGACCGGCACCGGCCCGTTCAAGTTCAAGACCTGGGACGTCGCCAACAAGACGCTCACCCTGGAGCGCAACGACGACTACGCCGGCCCCAAGGCCAAGCTGAAGAGCCTCATCTTCAAGACGATCTCGGACGAGAACGCCCGCAAGCAGGCGCTGCGCTCCGGTGACATCCAGGGCTACGACCTGGTCGGCCCGGCCGACGTCGAGCCGCTGAAGTCCGAGGGCTTCAACATGCTCACCCGGCCGGCGTTCAACGTGCTCTACCTGGCGATCAACCAGAAGGGCAACCCGAAGCTCGCCGACATCCGCGTCCGGCAGGCCATCGCGTACGCCCTGAACCGTCAGCAGCTGGTCACCTCCAAGCTGCCGCCGGGTGCCAAGGTCGCCGACAACTTCATGCCGGACACCGTCGAGGGTTGGAACGGCGACGTCACGAAGTACACCTACGACCCGACCAAGGCGAAGGCGTTGCTGGCCGAGGCGGGCGCGTCGAACCTGACGCTGAAGTTCCACTACCCGACCGAGGTCACCCGGCCGTACATGCCGAACCCCAAGGACATCTTCGAGCTGCTGTCGGCGGACCTGAAGGCTGTCGGCATCACCGTCGAGGCGATCCCGCTCAAGTGGAGCCCGGACTACCTCAACGCCACCACCTCGGGCACCAAGCACGACATCCACTTCCTGGGCTGGACCGGTGACTACGGCGACGCCTACAACTTCATCGGTACCTTCTTCGACCGGCCGAAGGACGAGTGGGGCTTCAACAACAAGGCCCTGTTCGACCAGTTCAAGGACGCGGACACCACCGCTGACATCGCGGCCCGGACCGAGAAGTACAAGGCCCTGAACAAGTCCGTCATGGACTTCCTGCCCGGTGTGCCGATTTCGCACTCGCCGCCGGCGATCGTGTTCGGCAAGGACGTGACCGGCGTCAAGGCGAGCCCGCTCACCGACGAGCGGTTCTCCACCGCCGAGTACAAGTAAGTCCTGATCTGACGCAGCAAGGAACGCGGGCGGGCGCTGTCCAACAGCGCCCGCCCGCAACCCTCCGCACCCCTTCGAGGCCGCCGTGTTCCGGTTCATCGTCAGACGCCTGCTTCAGCTGATACCCACGCTGTTCGGGCTCTCCCTCCTGCTCTTCATCTGGCTCCGCCGGCTCCCCGGCGGCCCCGAGACCGCCATCCTCGGCGAGCGCGGTACGCCCGAGATGCGTGCCGCCATCCGGCGCAACATGGGGCTCGACGAGCCCATCCTGGTGCAGTACGGCCGTTTCGTCCGTCGGCTGATCAAGCTCGACCTGGGCACGTCGACCTCCACCAAGCGGGCGGTCACCACGGAGTTCATCGAGCGCTTCCCCGGCACCGTCGAGCTGACCATCACCGCGATGATCATCGCGATCGGCGTCGGCATCCCGCTGGGTTACCTGGCCGCCCGTCGTCGCGGCCGTTTCCTGGACCACGCGTCCGTGGGCGGCTCGCTGATCGGCATCTGCATCCCGGTCTTCTTCCTGGGCTACGTGCTCAAGGCGATCTTCTCGGAGAACCTGCACTGGTTCCCTTCCAGCGGTCGGCAGGACCCGACGCTCGGGGCGACCCGGGTCACCAACTTCTTCGTCCTGGACGGGTTGATGACCCGTGAGTGGGACGCCGCGGCCGACGCCCTGTGGCATCTGGTGCTACCGGCCATCGCGCTGGCCAGCATCCCGCTGGCGATCATCGTCCGGATCACCCGGGCGAGTGTGCTGGAGGTCCTCAACGAGGACTTCGTGCGTACCGCCGAGGCGAAGGGCCTGACCGAGCAGACGGTCCGTCGCCGGCACGTGCTGCGCAACGCGATGCTGCCGGTGGCCACCTCGATCGGTCTGCTCGCCGGCGGCCTGCTCTCCGGCGCCGTGCTGACCGAGACCGTCTTCGCCTTCAGTGGCATCGGAGCGTTCGTCGCCGAGGCCATCGGCCAGCGCGACTATCCGGTGCTGATGGGCTTCATTCTGATCATCGCGGTGGTGTACGTGCTGGTGAACCTGCTGGTCGACCTCTCCTACAGCTTCATCGACCCGAGGGTGAGGGTGCGATGACACTCAGCCCGGGCAAGAAGCGCGAAAAGATCGACCGGCTCTCCGAGTTGGCCGCCCGTGACGACGAGCGCGGCGTCAGCCTGTGGCAGGAGGCGTTCCGCCGGCTGCGCGGCAACCCGGCCGCGATCGTCGGCGCGGTCATCCTGGCGATCTTCGTGTTGGTCGCGGTGCTCGGCCCGTTCCTCGTGCCGTACGCGCCGACCGACACGATCGGCATCCGGGAAGGGCTGATCAAGCCGGGTGTCATCCCCGGCCCCGACGGTGACCACTGGTTCGGATACGACCACCAGGGCCGGGACGAGTTCAGCCGGATGATCGTGGGCGCCCGGCAGACCCTGCTGGTCGGCGTGGTGTCCACTCTGATCGGTCTGGCGATCGGTGCGCTGATCGGTGGCATCTCGGGTGCGGCGGCCGGCCTCGGTGGCCGGTGGGGGCGGTGGGTCGACACCACCCTGATGCGGTTCATCGACATGCTGCTGGCCATGCCGAGCCTGCTGCTGGCGGTGAGCATCGCCGCCCTGCTCGGGGCCAGCCTGACCACCGTGATGATCGCGGTCGGCGTGGTCTCGGTGCCGGTGTTCGCCCGGCTGCTGCGCGGTTCGATGATCTCCCAGGCCAACAGCGACTACGTGCTGGCGGCCACCTCGCTCGGCGTGAAGAAGTCGAAGATCGCGCTGACCCACGTGGTGCCGAACTCGCTCGCCCCGGTGATCGTGCAGGCCACCCTGACCCTGGCCACCGCGATCATCGAGGCCGCCGCGCTGTCGTTCCTCGGTCTGGGCAACCCCGACACCGCCGTACCGGAGTGGGGCGTCATGCTCGCCGACGCACAGCAGTACCTCGGCATCCGGCCGTCGCTGGCGATCTACCCGGCCGTCGCGATCATCATCACCGCGCTCGGCTTCACCCTGCTCGGTGAGGCGATGCGTGAGGCCCTCGACCCGAAGCTGCGGAAGTAGGCCCAAGTCATGGCACTGCTCGAAGTTGATGATCTCTCCGTAACGTTCGCCCGGCGCGGCCAGCGGGCCGTGCACGCCGTCGACGGGGTGTCCTTCTCGGTCGACGCCGGTGAGGTGGTCGGCCTGGTCGGCGAGTCCGGCTGTGGCAAGAGCGTCACCTCGCTCGCGATCATGGGCTTGCTGCCGAAGCAGCCGGGCCTGCGCGTCGGCGGCAAGGCCGTCTTCGACGGCACCGACCTGCTCCAGCTCGACGACCGGTCGCGGCGGGACATCCGTGGTCGGGACATCGCGATGATCTTCCAGGACCCGCTCTCCTCGCTGAACCCGGTGATCCCGATCGGGTTGCAGGTGACCGAGGTGCTGACCCGGCACCGAGGGATGAAGGGCGCGGCCGCGTCCAAGGAGGCGGCGGAGCTGCTGGACCGGGTCGGCATCCCCGACCCGAAGCGGCGGCTGAAGGAGTACCCGCACCAGCTCTCCGGCGGGATGCGCCAGCGTGCGCTCATCGCGATGGCGGTGGCCTGCCAGCCTCGGCTGCTGATCGCCGACGAGCCGACCACCGCGCTGGACGTCACCATCCAGGCCCAGATCCTGGAACTGCTCAAGGAACTGGTCCGGGACTCCGGCACCGCGCTGCTGATGATCACCCACGATCTGGGTGTGGTGGCCGGCATGTGCGACACCGTCAACGTGCTCTACGGCGGCCGAGTGGTCGAGACGGCCCGCCGCCGTCCACTGTTCCGTCAGCCTCGGCACCCGTACACGGTGGGTCTGCTCGGCTCGGTGCCCCGCCTGGACGCCGGGCGGGGCGAGAAGCTCAGCCCGATTCCCGGCTCGGTCCGCGACCTCCTGCCCTGGCCGGAAGGTTGTGCCTTCGCCCCGCGCTGCGCCCGGCGGACCGACGAGTGCGTGGGTGAGCCGCCGGAGTTGGTGCAGGCACACGACGGACGTAGCTACCGGTGCGTCAACCCGGAGCCGGTGCCCGGCACGGTGCCCGCCCCGCGCGAGGAGGAACAAGCGTGAGTGAGAACGACACTCTCGTCGAGGTACGCGACCTGAAGGTGCACTTCCCGATCAAGCGGGGTGTGCTGTTCGACCGGGTGGTCGGCCACGTGAAGGCCGTCGACGGTGTGGACCTCAGCATCCCCCGGGGCAAGACGTACGGTCTGGTCGGCGAGTCCGGCTGTGGCAAGTCCACGCTGGGTCGGGCGCTGCTCCAGCTCACTCCGCCGACCGCCGGCGAGGTCGAGTTCGACGGTGTCGAGCTGACCACGCTGCCGGCGGGCAAGCTGCGCAGCATGCGTCGCCGGATGCAGATGATCTTCCAGGACCCGATGTCCAGCCTCGACCCCCGGCAGAACGTCGAGTCGATCCTGACCGAGGGCATGCAGACCCACGGGATCGGTGCCGACCGCACCGACCGCCGCCGGATCATCGGCGAGACCCTGGACGCGGTGGGGTTGCCCCGGTGGGCGCTGTCCCGCTACCCGCACGAGTTCTCCGGTGGGCAGCGGCAACGCATCGGCATCGCCCGTGCGCTGGTGCTCGGGCCGGAGCTGATCGTCGCGGACGAGCCGGTCTCGGCGCTCGACGTCTCGATCCAGGCCCAGGTGGTCAACCTGCTCGACGAACTCCAGGACAGCCTCGGGCTGACCTACCTGGTGATCGCGCACGACCTCGCAGTGGTCCGGCACATCTCCGACACCGTCGGCGTCATGTACCTGGGCGCGCTGGTCGAGGAGGCGCCGAGCGACCGGCTCTACACCGAGCCGCTGCACCCGTACACCCGGGCGTTGATGTCGGCGGTGCCGGTGCCGGACCCGGACGTGGAGGACCGTCGGGAGCGGATCCTGCTCGCCGGTGACCTGCCGTCACCGGCCAACCCGCCGTCGGGCTGCCGTTTCCACACGCGCTGCCCCTGGGCGCAGCCGACCCGCTGCGCTGACGAACGGCCCGTGCTGCGGGAGATCGGCGTCAGCCGGGTGGCCTGCCACTGGGCCGAGCAGATCGCCAGCGGTGAGCTACGCCCGCACCAGGTCAGCGCGCAGATCGTCCGCCCCGAGGACGAGGGCGAAGCGCCGGCCGTGGTCTCCGCGCCCACCGAGCCCGGCTCGTACGTCTGACGAGGCCCGCTCGCCCCGATCAACTGTCGGGGCGAGCGCGGCTCAGCCCTCGGGTCGGTGCAGCAGGCCCACGGCGACACCGTGCACCGCGTCCAGCCCCGCCGGGTCGGCCAACGCCACCGACGTGCCGGTGACCGCGTACCACTCGTCCGCGTCCTTGTACTGAACCCGAAGGGTGACCTTGCCGTCGGCGTACTCGGTACGCAGGGTCAGGTCGCCGGTGACGACGCCGACCTCGTCGGTCATCACGCCGCCGGGGCCGGGCACGATGTCGGAGGTACGGCTCTGCGGGCCGGCCGCGCCGCCGGTATCCGCGACCATCCCGGCACCCGGCACGGCGGCGGGGGTCTCGGCGGTGCCGTCCGCGGTCATGCCGGCGGCGGCCGGACCCTTCTCCTCGTTGGTCGGGCCGCTCTCCTCGGCGGCCGTCACGGCGCGTTCCCCACTGTGCAGCCCTCCAGCATGTCGGTCAGGGCGGTCTTCTCGGCGCTGGTCACCGTCAACCGCCAGTAGTGCTTGACCGTCACCCAGCTTTCGGCGTATTTGCACCAGTACTCGCGGTTCGCCGGCTTCCACTGGGACGGGTCCTGGTCACCCTTTGCCCGGTTGGAGGACGCGGAAACCGCGATGAGCTGCGGACGTGTGGTGTCGTTCGCGAAGTCGCCGCGCTTCTTGTCGTCCCACTCGTTGGCGCCCGAGCGCCACGCGTTGGCCAACGGCACCATGTGGTCGATGTCCACGTCGGAAGGGTCGGCGGCGCTACGGCCGTCGTACACGCTCTCCCAACGACCGCCGACCACGTTGCAGCCGGAGAGTTTCACGTCCTTACCGTCGCGCTGGAGAATCGTGTCCCGCACGTCGCAGTTCTTGCCGGTGTCCCGCCAGTGCGGGAAGTGGTCTCTGCTGTAGCCCTTCATCGAGCCGGCAGCCGCCACGGTGAGCTGGCCGAGTTGCTGAACGGCGTTGCCACCGCCGCTCGGCGACTCGGTGCCCGGTTCGTCGGGCGGGACGCAACCGGCAACGCCGAGCGCCAGCGCCGCGGCGAGCGCGGCCACCGCCGCTCGCGGTCCTGATGTGGTACGCACAGACGACACCTCTCCAGCTTGCGGTCTCCCGGCGACTGCGCACAGTACCCGGGCCAGGTTTTGGCAATTCGTGGCGTCTCCCACTTGTTACAAGGCACATTGGTGGGATGACCGAACCCGTACCGGCGCCTGCCCTCCGGATGGGCACCGCCGCCGGCCGGGGCACGCTGCTCGCCGCCGTACTCGCCTCTGGCATGGTCTTCCTCGACACGACGGTCGTCAACGTGGCGCTGCCGAAGCTCGGGCAGGACCTCGGCGCGAGCGTGTCCGATCTCCAGTGGACCGTCAACGGCTATCTGCTGATGCTGGCGGCGTTCGTGCTGCTCGGCGGTGCCCTCGGGGACCGCTTTGGCCGACGACGCGTCTTCCTGATCGGCGTCCTCTGGTTCACCGCCGCCTCCGTGCTCTGCGGGCTGGCCCAGGGCACCGGCTGGCTGATCGCGGCCCGTTTCCTCCAGGGTGCCGGCGGCGCGCTCCTCACGCCCGGATCGCTGTCGGTGCTCCAGGCGAGCTTCCACCCCGACGACCGGGGCCGGGCGATCGGCGCCTGGGCCGGACTCTCCGGGGTGTCCACCGCGCTCGGCCCGTTCATCGGGGGCTGGCTGATCGACGCGCTCTCCTGGCGTTGGATCTTCTTCCTCAACCTGCCGATCGCCGTCCTGGTGGTGCTGGCCACGACGCGCTGGGTGCCGGAGAGCCGCGACGAGAGCGCCTCCCGCACCGCAGGGCCCGGGCGGACCCGTCGCCGGTTCGACGTCGCCGGAGCCCTCCTCGGAGCACTGGCGCTCGCGGGCGTCACGTACGCCCTGATCGATGTGCCGGCACGCGGCTACGACTCGGCGCCGGTGCTGATCGCGGCGCTGGTCGGGGTGTTGTCGGCGGTGGTCTTCGTGGTGCTCGAACGACGGCGCGGCGACGCCGCGATGCTGCCCACCGGCCTGTTCTCCAGCCGGCTCTTCTCGGTGCTGAACATCTTCACAGTCGTCGTCTACGCGGCGCTCACCGGCTTCACCTTCTTCTTCGCCGTCTACCTGCAGAACGTGGTGGAGTGGTCGGCCTTCCGCACCGGCATCGCACTACTGCCGATGACTTTGCTGCTGTTGGTCGGGTCGGCCCGCTCGGGAGCGTTGTCGGCGCGGATCGGCCCTCGACTCCAGCTGACCGTCGGGCCGGTGGTGGCAGCGGTCGGCCTGCTGCTGCTGCGCGGCGTCGGACCGGGCGCGTCGTACTGGACGGACGTGCTGCCCGGGGTGCTGCTCTTCGGGATCGGGCTGACCCTGGTCGTGGCACCGCTGACCGCGTCGGTGCTGGCCGCCGTGGAGGACCGCTTCTCCGGTGTGGCCAGCGGCTTCAACAACGCCGCGTCCCGGGCCGGCGGGTTGCTCGCGGTAGCGGCGCTGCCGCTGCTGGTCGGCCTGTCCGGCGGCGGGTACGAGCAGAAGGGCGAGCTGACCAACGCGTTCCGCGGCGCGATGGAGTGGTGCGCCGGCCTGCTCGTGGCCGGCGCGGTGCTGGCCCTCGTGCTGGTCCACCGACCGCCCCGGGCGGCCCCGCCGTCACAGCCCTGCCACTCGCTGCCCGCCGCCACACCCCCGAAGTAGGCAGACCCTCCGGGGGTGCGGCGCGTGGGTCAGCGGCGGGCGCGGTTGACGGCGCTGGTGACTGCCTTGATCGAGGCGGTGACGATGTTGGCGTCGGTGCCGACACCCCAGACCGTCCGCCCGTCGACCTCGCACTCCACGTACGCGGCGGCCTGCGCGTCCCCACCGGAGGAGAGCGCGTGTTCGTGGTAGTCGAGCACCCGCACACCCACCCCGACCGTGTGCAGCGCGTTGACGTACGCGTCGATCGGACCGTTGCCGACGGCGGTGAGTGAGCGCTGCTCGGCGCCCACACCGACCTGGGCCTCGATCTCGACCTTGCCGTCGATGGTGCTGATCGTGTAGCCGGCCAACCGGATGGCCGGGTCGGGCTGGTGGTCGAGCAGGTAGTGCGTCGCGAAGATCTCCCACATGGCGGCCGGGTCGACCTCGCCACCGTCGTGGTCGGTGACCTGCTGCACCACCCCGGAGAACTCGATCTGGAGCCGCCGGGGCAGGTCCAGTTGGTGCTCGCTCTTCATGATGTACGCGACGCCGCCCTTGCCGGACTGCGAGTTGACCCGGATGACGGCCTCGTAGGTGCGGCCCAGGTCCTTCGGGTCGATCGGCAGGTACGGCACCGCCCAGGTGTGCTCGTCCACCGGTACGCCGGCGGCCTTCGCGTCGGCGGCCAGGGCGTCGAAGCCCTTCTTGATCGCGTCCTGGTGGGAACCGGAGAAGGCGGTGTAGACCAGGTCGCCCGCGTACGGGTGGCGCTCGTGCACCGGGAGCTGGTTGCAGTATTCGACAGCCCGCCGGATCTCGTCGATGTTCGAGAAGTCGATCATCGGGTCGATGCCCTGGGAGAAGAGGTTGAGGCCCAGGGTCACCAGGTCCACGTTGCCGGTGCGCTCGCCGTTGCCGAACAGGCAACCCTCGATGCGGTCCGCGCCGGCGAGCAGGCCCAGCTCGGCGGCGGCCACTCCGGTGCCCCGGTCGTTGTGCGGGTGCAGGCTCAGCACCACGCTGTCGCGGCGCGGCAGGTGCCGGTGCATCCACTCGATCGAGTCGGCGTACACGTTCGGGGTGGCCATCTCGACGGTGGCCGGCAGGTTGATGATCAGCGGGCGGTCGGGCGTCGGGTCGATCACGTCGATGACCCGGGAGCAGACCTCCAGCGCGTACTCCAGCTCGGTGCCCGTGTACGACTCCGGCGAGTACTCGTAGAAGATGTCGGTGTCCGGGGTGTGGATCTCCGCGTACTTCTGGCAGAGCCGCGCACCGGTCGTGGCGATGTCGGCGATGCCGTCCTTGTCCAGGCCGAAGACCACCCGACGCTGGAGGGTGGAGGTCGAGTTGTAGAAGTGCACGATGGCCCGCTTGGCGCCGCGCAGCGACTCGAACGTCCGCTCGATCAGGTGCTCCCGGCACTGGGTGAGCACCTGGATGGTGACGTCCTCGGGGATCATGTCCTGTTCGATGAGCTGCCGGACGAAGTCGAAGTCGGTCTGACTGGCCGACGGGAAGCCGACCTCGATCTCCTTGTAGCCCATCTGGACCAGCAGGTGGAACATCCGGCGCTTGCGCTCCGGTGACATCGGGTCGATCAGGGCCTGGTTGCCGTCGCGGAGATCCACCGCGCACCACCGTGGGGCCGCGTCGACCTGGCGGGTGGGCCAGGTGCGGTCCGGCAGCTCGACCCGGAACTGCTCCCGGTAGGGCTGGTAGCGGCGGTAGGGCATCCGGCTCGGGCGCTGCCGAGCGAACGGATCGGTTTCGGCGTCGGTGACAGGTTGAGCCATTTCAGAGTGCTCCCTGGAACATGTGGCGTCAGCAGATCGGAAGGTGTCGGCGAATGCCGGGCGACGATGCGCGGCGGTGCCGAGAGAAGGTTCGGATGTGCTGGACGGCGCGATGCAACTCCGCGACGAGGTGCCGGCCGGTCAGGCCTCGTCGCGGCAGCTAAGGAGGAGCAGCGCCTGCCACATGACCACGTCACCCTACGTGATGGCA
The DNA here is from genome assembly GCF_027460215.1 of Micromonospora sp. WMMC250. Lineage (NCBI taxonomy): Bacteria > Bacillati > Actinomycetota > Actinomycetes > Micromonosporales > Micromonosporaceae > Micromonospora > Micromonospora sp. WMMC250. Next base: position 5,264,650 of record NZ_JAPZBJ010000002.1, read on the forward strand.
GGGGCGGTGGGAAGGTAGGTCCGGACTATGGGACCAGTGTCATGGTCCGTGCCGGGCCGCCCGGACGCGGACGGTCAGCGGAGCAGCAGGTCGGCGAGGGGTCGGCGGTGCCGCAGGCTGGTCTCCTCGGCGACGAGGTCGGCCGGCAGGCTGAGCGGGTCGCCGAGGCGCCCGACGGCGACCACCGCGTACGGCCGTACGTCGGCGGGAAGATGCAGGTCAGCGACGAGTCCGGCGCGATCGACGGTGAGGACCTGGCGTACGTGCAGCCCGAGCGCGGTGGCCTGCACGGTGAGGTGGGCGACGGCCTGGCCCAGGTCGTAGGCGATGCCGTCGGCCGGCGCGGCGTCGGATGCCGTGTCGGTGTCGACGTGTGCGGCGAGCAGTAGAGCGGCGGCGCGGTGCGCCCAGCGCTGCTCACGCTCGGGCAGGTTGACCAGAATCCGCTTCCAGGTCTCGTCGTCACGGTGGCCGAGGGTGAACCTCCAGGGCTGGCGGTTGCCCAGCGACGGCGCCCATCGGGCCGCCTCGAGCAGGGAGGCCGCGTCCGCCGCGCTCAGCTCGTCGGTGGGGTGGAACGCCAGCGGGCTCCATCGGAAGGCGAGCAGCGGGGTCAGATCAGCCATGCCGGTAATCGTCCTGTATGGGTGATTCGCCGATCAGGCAGGGTCGGCAGAATGTGGGCAAACGCACCCGTAACGGGATGAAGATCAGGGCGTTCCCGCGCTCGGGCTGTCCGACGGGTCAGGGGTCGGCGGCGCGGCGGTGTCCAGCGGGTCCCGGTCGATCACCACCGGACCGGCCAACTGCACGGTGGCCGGCGCCGGGCCGGGTGGTGCGGCCAGTCGCAGCGTCCCGACCCCGGTCCGGACACCGGTGGGTGTGCCGTCCCGGTCGTAGCAGTAGATGCCCACGTCCAGCGGGGCGTTCAGCGACGCCGAGGTGGAGTCCACCGAGTAGCACGTGCCGGTCAGGCCCTCGGGCGCGTTGGCCGGGGCCACCGCCAACGGCGCGCGTCGATCGGTGAGAACGCCCAGCCAGTCGGTGAGCGGATGCTGGACGCGGGGGTCCGACCGGCGCGGGATGGCGTCGTCCCGCTCGCCGAGGCGTACGCAGCTCGACGGCTCCGGTCGACCGGCTGACGGCAGGGCGCACTGGAACAGCCCGTCGGCCGTGGCCGCCATCGAGACGTCGGCGGCGCCACCCAACGCGCCCCCCGGCACGTCGACCCGCCAACTGCCGTCGTTCGCGCTGGTGAACGCGATGGTGCGGTCCGGCTGACCCGGCCGGCTGTAGACGTACTGCGCCACCATGTGGCGGTCCTGCGCGGCCGCCGCCAGGGCGGCCAACTCGTCCCGCGCGGCGTCCACGGCTACCGACCCGGGATCGGTCGGCGTCGGGGCGGGCGGCTGCGTACCGGTGCAGGCGACCAGGAGCGCGGGCAGGGCTAACGCGAGCGGCCCGAGCACACGGCCGGCCGAGCGGATGAGGACGGGCACCGGCCCATTCTGGTGGCTGCGGGCGGTGCGCGGGTGCCGGCGCGTACCAGGCTCGTCCCGGCGTGTCGGACGCGCTCGTGGTCGCGTGCCTCCCGCCCTGGTGGGAGCGGCCCGAGCGCACCCGGGCGGGCCGGATGGTGGGATCACCTGACCCGCCGTCGTTACCCGCCGGATACCCTCAAGGGGTTTGACACGCGCCGCCGGCCCCGGTTCCGGCGGCGTCGGCACGCTCAGGGTCACTGGGAGGGAGTGCACGTCGTGGCACTCGTGGTGCAGAAGTACGGCGGGTCGTCCGTCGCCAACGCCGAGCGGATCAAGCGGGTGGCCGAGCGCATCGTCGCAGCCCGCAAGGCCGGCGACGACGTGGTGGTGGTGGTCTCCGCGATGGGGGACACCACCGACGAGCTGCTCGACCTGGCCAACCAGGTCAGCCCGCTGCCGCCGGGCCGCGAGCTGGACATGCTGCTCACCGCAGGCGAGCGGATCTCGATGGCGCTGCTCGCCATGGCGATCCACAACCTGGGGTACGAAGCTCGCTCGTTCACCGGCTCGCAGGCTGGCGTGATCACCACCTCGGTGCACGGTCGCGCGCGGATCATCGACGTCACCCCCGGGCGGCTCAAGGGCGCGCTCGACGAGGGGTCGGTGGTCATCGTGGCCGGCTTCCAGGGCGTCTCGCAGGACACCAAGGACGTCACCACCCTGGGCCGGGGCGGGTCGGACACCACCGCCGTGGCGCTCGCCGCCGCGCTGCACGCCGACGTCTGCGAGATCTACACCGACGTGGACGGCATCTTCACCGCCGACCCTCGGATCGTGCCCAACGCCCGGCACATCCAGCACATCACCTACGAGGAGACGCTGGAGTTGGCCGCCTGCGGGGCGAAGGTTCTGCACCTACGTAGCGTGGAATACGCCCGCCGGGCGGGGTTGCCGATCCACGTCCGTTCGTCATACTCGACCAACACCGGCACGATGGTCACCGGATCGATGGAGGACCTTTCCGTGGAGCAGGCACTGATCACCGGGGTCGCGCACGACCGCAGCGAAGCCAAGATCACGATCGTCGGGGTGCCCGACGAGCCGGGTGCCGCCGCGCGGATCTTCGACACCGTCGCCGGCGCCGAGATCAACATCGACATGATCGTGCAGAACGTCTCCACCGAGGGCACCGGTCGGACGGACATCTCGTTCACCCTGCCCAAGGCCGACGGCCCGACCGCGATGGCAGCGCTGAGCAAGATCCAGGAGCCGGTCAAGTTCAAGGGCCTGCTCTACGACGACCATGTCGGCAAGGTCTCGCTGATCGGTGCCGGCATGCGCTCGCACCCCGGTGTGGCCGCCGGCTTCTTCGCCGCTCTCGGCGCAGCCGGCGTCAACATCGAGATGATCTCCACTTCCGAGATCCGGGTCTCCGTGGTCTGCCGGGACACCGACCTCGACGCTGCCGTCCGCGCCATCCACGACGCGTTCGAGTTGGGCGGCGACACCGAAGCCGTGGTCTACGCGGGGACGGGTAGGTAGCGCCCGATGACGGCGCTGCCCACCCTCGCCGTGGTCGGAGCGACAGGTGCCGTCGGCACCGTGATGTGTGAACTGCTCACCGGACGACGCAACGTCTGGGGCGAGATCCGGTTGCTCGCCTCCGAGCGCTCGGTCGGCCGTCGGGTGCGCTGCCGAGGCGAGGAGATGATCGTCCAGGCGTTGACCCCCGAGGCGTTCGACGGGGTCGACGTGGCGATGTTCGACGTCCCCGACGAGGTCTCCGCCGAGTGGGCGCCGATCGCCGTCTCCCGGGGCGCGATAGCTGTCGACAACTCCGGCGCGTTCCGGATGGACCGGGACGTCCCGCTGGTCGTCCCGGAGATCAACCCCGAGCAGGTCCGCAACCGGCCCCGGGGCATCATCGCCAACGCCAACTGCACCACCCTCGCGATGATCGTCGCGGTCGCGCCGCTGCACCGTGAGTACGGCCTGCGGGAGTTGGTGCTCGCCTCCTACCAGGCGGTCTCCGGGGCGGGGAAGTCCGGCGTCGACATCCTGCACGACCAGCTCACCAAGGTCGCCGGTGATCGGGCGCTCGGCTCACGCACCGGTGACGTCCGGCAGGCGGTCGGCGACGACCTCGGCCCGTTCCCGGCGCCCCTCGCGCTCAACGTGGTGCCCTGGGCCGGCTCCCTGGCCGACGCCGGCTGGTCGTCGGAGGAGATGAAGATCCGCAACGAGTCGCGGAAGATCCTCGGCCTGCCCGACCTCAAGGTGTCCGCCACCTGCGTCCGGGTGCCGGTGGTCACCGCGCACTCGGTGGCCGTGCACGCGGTCTTCGCCACCGAGGTGGACGCCGAGGGCGCCCGCGAGGCGCTGCGCAACGCGCCCGGCGTGATCCTGGTCGACGACCCCGCCGCCGGAGAGTTCCCCATGCCGATCGACGCGGTCGGCACCGACCCGTCCTGGGTCGGCCGGATCCGCCGTGCCCTGGACGACCCGCGCGCCCTCGACTTCTTCGTCACCGGCGACAACCTCCGCAAGGGGGCGGCCCTCAACACGGCCCAGATCGCGGAACTCCTCGCCAAGGAGCTCCGCGCGTCCTGACCGCCGGGCCGGCGTGGTCGCGGAGCCCCGGAAGGGGTGAACGTCCCGCCACAACTCCGTGATCGACGGTGGTTGCGGGCGGGCGGGCTAGGCGGCGGACAGGTGGACGCCGTCGCGGCCCTGGCGCTTGACCGCGTACAGAGCCTGGTCGGCCCTTCGCAGGGTGCGGTCCGGGGTTTCGCCGGGGCGGGGCAGTGCCACGCCCACACTGATCGTGCGGCCTACGCGTCGGGCCGCCTCGGTCAACCGTTCGGCGATCCGGACGGCCTCCTCCGCGCGGCTCACCTCGATCACCGCGACGAACTCGTCGCCGCCGATCCGGTACAACTCGTCGCCGTGGCGCAGCGCCCCCTCCAACGCCCGGGCCAACCCGACCAGCACCCGGTCGCCGGCCTGGTGGCCGTACGTGTCGTTGACGGTCTTGAAGCCGTCCACGTCGATCGCCAGCAGGGCCGTACGCCCCGGGGTGGCTGTCGCGATCCGCTGCCCGAACGGACCGGTGTGCCGCAACCCGGTCAGCGGGTCGGAGCTGGCCTGTTCCCGCAGTCGGGCCAGCGTGCGCAGCCGGTCCACGCTCGTCCAGGCCTGCCCGGCGAGCAGTTCCATCAGGCTGACGGTGGTCGGGTCCGGGCGCAGCGCGCGGTCGTCCGCGACCAGTAGCACCCCGCCGACCTCGGGCGGCCCCACCGGCACGGCGACCAGTGTGCGCACCCCGGCCCGGGTCAGTGGCCGGTAGTCCTCGGTCGGGAGATGCCCCGCCTCGCCCAGCGTGTAGCCAGCTCCGTACCGGTGTGCCCGGTCGACCATCCGGTCCAGCGCGGCCGGGCCCGACTCGGTCAGCTCGGCCCGAATCCGGATCTCCAGGTCGCTCGGCGACTCGGGCGACGGGCCGAGCTGACCCGCCATCAGAAGCACCGCTACGGAGAGGCCGGAGACCTCGCGTGCCGCGCACGCCGCCACGCTCAACACATCCGCCTCGGTGGGCGCGGCGGACAGCGCGGCCGCGTGCCGGAGCAGTTTCTCGCTGCGGCTCTCCTCCGGTGGACCCCCGAGCGCGCCGATCCGCGCACCCAGTCGGTCGGCCACCCGCTGCGCGGTCTCCCGCCACGGCTCCAGGTCGACCGGATCACTCCACTGCAGGTCGAGGACGCCGATCGCCCGGCCCGTCGGGTCCAGCACCGGTACGCACAGCTCGGCTGTCACGTCCGGCCGTACCGGAAGGTAGTCCGGGTCGACGCTCACGTCCGGGACGGCGGCGGGGGATCCGGTGTCGTACACCCGGCCGACGATGCCGGTGCGTGCCGGCACCGTGGCGAAGACCTGCCAGGCACCGGTCGCCGCGACGCAGCGCAGACGGTCGTGGGCCGCGAGCAGCACGGAGATGGTCGCCGGGGTGTGGCGGGACAGCGCGGTGACCGTCCACCGACAGGCCTCCGGCGTGCTCGACGCCATCGGCAGGCGGACGGTGACGTCACGGATGACTCGCTGATGATCCACTCGCACGTCGTTCCAGGTAGGGGAGGAGCCCGGCCGGCGCCGAGCCGCGCGATCAAGCGTACTCACGACTGTGCGAAACCGACTGTATTCGTACACATGTGCTATCCACAGGCTGTGGACGCAGCCTGTGGGCAGCGGGCACCGCAAACGAGCGGCCGGCGATAGCGTGAGAACCCCGGCGCCGAGGAGACGATCCATGATCATCGCTCAGCTCAGTGACCCGCACCTGACCACCGGCCTGCTCGCCCCCGCGCCGGCCGCGGGGCTGCACCGCGCGCTGGGCCGGGTGCTCGCGTTGCGCCCCCGCCCGGACTGCGTGGTGATCACCGGCGACCTGGTCGACAACGGGCGACCGGACGAGTACGCGGCGCTGCGCGAGCTGATCGGCCGGTTCCCGCTGCCGGTGCACCTGGTCCCCGGCAACCACGACGACCGGGAGTCGCTGCTCGACGCGTTCGGAGGCACCCAGTGGCTCGGTGGCGGCTTCTCCGCCTACTACCACGTCGACCACGAGGCGGCGTCGATCGTGGTCCTCGACTCGCTCGTCGCCGGCAGTGACGGTGGTCGCCTCGGCGAGGAGCAGCTCGGCTGGCTCGACGGGGTGTTGGCCGGGCGGCCCGAGGTGCCCGCAGTGATCTGCCTGCACCATCCGCCGGTGGCGGTCGGCATCCCCGCGGCCGACACCATCAAGCTCGCCGACGGCGACGCGCTCGCCGAGGTGATCGGCCGGCACCGGCACGTCGTCCGGGTCGCGGCCGGCCACCTGCACCGCCCGGTCACCACGGCGTACGCGGGCACCGTGCTCACCGTGGCCCCCAGCACCTGGAAGCAGAGCACCCTCACGATGAGCGCCGACGAGCAGATCGGCTGGGTCGACGAGCCGACCGCCTTCCTGCTGCACGTCGTCGAGGCGGGCGGCTGCGTGACGCACACCGTGCAGGTGAGCCACTCCGCCGGCCAGACCTGCGGCTTCTGAAGGCGTCGTCGGTGCGGGTCTGGTATGTCGCGTACGGCTCGAACATGCACGCGGCCCGGCTGGCCTGGTACATCGGCGGCGGCTGTCCGCCCGGCGGCATGCGGACGTACCCGGGGTGTCGGGACCGACGCCCACCGAGCCGGTCGGTGCCGGTGTCGCTGCCCGGAGGCATCTACTTCGCCGGCGAGTCCCGCGCCTGGACCGGAGGGATGGCGTTCTACGACCCGCACCTGCCGGGCGAGGCCGCCGCCCGCGCCTACCTGGTGACAATGGACCAGTTCACCGACATCGCCGCCCAGGAGATGTACCGCCCAACGGGCGACACCGCCCACCTCACCGACACGACAGCTGCGGCCGTCGAGGCCGCCATCGCGGGCGGGCGGGCCACGCTCGGCCCCGGACGGTACGAGACACTCGTCTGCCCGGGCAGCCGCAGCGGCGTACCGATGCTCACCTTCACCGCACCGGAGGGTGCGTCCGCCGTGCGGTGCCGGCCACCCGCGCCGACGTACCTCCGCATGATCGCCCGTGGTCTGCGTGAGTCGCACGGCTGGTCGGCCGAACGCATCGCCGGCTATCTGGAAGTCCGGCCCGGCGTGGCGGACGCCTGGCCGCCGGACGCCGTCGCCGCCCTGGTCAGCGAGGCGCTGGCCGAGCCTTGAGTGCTGCCATTCCGCCCGGCGGTGGCTGTTTCTGCACGGCGGCCTGGTGGGGTCGTTTTGTCACCTCGGCCTGGCGGGGTCGCTTCGTCACGTCACCCTGGCGGGGAGGCATCGTGACGTCGGTCGGGCGGCCGTCAGCCGAGCAGGAACTCGCGTAGCGCGGGGGCGAGCGTCGTCGGCGGCACCTCGTGGTTGCCACCGTCGAGGCTGACGGACCGCCCGCCGGGAACCGCCTCCGCCGCGGCCCGGCTGCCGTCCCGCAACCACTGTGGACTTCCGGTGCTGTCCACCGCGAGGGTCGGCACCGTGATCGCCGCCAGCCGGTCGGCGGGCAGTCGTCCGCCCGCGGTGATCGCCGCGTCATACGGCAGGGTGTGCGCGATCGCGGTCAGCGCGCCCCACACCGGTTGCGCCCGCATCCCGGCGACCGCCTCGGCCGGTAACCCCACCGACGCGGTGAGGAAGGCCTCCACCGCGCCGTCCCGGTCGTCGACGGCGATCAGCTCGATGAGCCGCGGGGTGATGTCCTTCCGGACGCCCACGTGCGAGCCGACCTGGAACGGTGGCTCGAACAGGACCAAGCCGGTCACCGGCAGACCCTGTGCGGTGGCGAGGGCGGCCAGGACCGCGCCGGAGGAAATGCCGTAGAGCGCCGCGGAACCACCGGCCGCCGCGATCACCGCGGCCAGATCGTCGATCTCCCGGCCGATCTCGTACGGAGCGGTGTCGCCGCTGTGCCCACGGCCCCGACGGTCGTACCCGAACACGGTGAAGTCGGGTGCCAGCGCCTCGCCGAGCGCGCGGGTCGTGTTGCGGTCGTTGAACGCGCCGCCGACCAGGACGAGCGCCGGCCCGCCCCCGGACCGTTCGAACGCGATGGGCGTGCCGTCCGCCGACCGCACCTGCTCCACCGTCGGTGTCGTTCCGCTCACGATGCCGTCTCCGTCCGTGTCGATCCTCTCGTCCTTTCTAGACCTCAGGTCCGACGTTGTCCGGCAGACAGCAGCAAACGACGGCGCCTGGGTTCGAGCCTGGTGCGGGCCGACCCGCAGCTCCGACATGCTGCCTGGGTCGCCCGGTCGCCGTCCGGATGAGAGGCTGTCGGAGCGGGCGGCCAACCCCAACCGCCGCCGACCACGACCCTTCCGACGGCGTCGGGTCGGCGGCCCGGTCGACCCAGGGGCCGGGCACCGCACAGGCCGATTCTCACGAGGAGATCCATGTCCATAACCAGGACGCGTCGGGCCGCTGTCGGTCTGACCGTGCTCGCGGTGGCCGCGTTCGGCGCGGTCGCCACCAGCCCTGAGGAAGCCGACGCGCGGCCGAAGCCGGTCGACGTCACCCTGCTGGCCCTCAACGACTTCCACGGCAACCTCGAACCGCCGAGCGGGTCCAGCGGCACCATCGCCGGGCAGACCGCGGGCGGCGTCGAGTACCTGGCCACCCACCTGGCCGAGCTGCGCGCCGCCGCCAAGAAGAAGAACACCATCACTGTCGCCGCCGGCGACCTGATCGGCGCGTCCCCGCTGCTCTCCGCCGCGTTCCACGACGAGCCGACCATCGAAGCGCTGAGCATGGCCGGTCTGGACTACGCGAGCGTCGGCAACCACGAGTTCGACGAGGGCGCGGCCGAGTTGCTGCGCATCCAGAACGGCGGCTGCCACCCGGTCGACGGATGCGCCGACGGCACCCCGTACCGGGGTGCCGGCTTCAAATACCTGTCCGCGAACGCCTTCAAGACCGCGACCGGCAAGCCGCTGATGGCTCCCTACGCGATCCACAAGGTGCAGGGCGTCAAGGTCGGCTTCATCGGGATGACCCTGGAGGGCACCCCGCAGATCGTCAGCCAGCAGGGCGTCGCCGGCCTCACCTTCGCCGACGAGGCCGACACCGCCAACCGGTACGCCCGTGAGCTGCGCCGCAAGGGCGTCGAGGCGATCGTCGTGTTGCTGCACGAGGGTGGCACCCAGGCGGCGACCGGCGGCATCAACGACTGCGTCGGCATGACCGGGCCCATCGTGGACATCGCCAACCGCATGGACCCGTCGATCGACGTGGTGGTCAGCGGCCACACCCACCAGGCGTACAACTGCAACATCAACGACAAGCTGGTCACCAGCGCCAGCTCGTTCGGGCGCCTCGTCACCGACATCGACCTCAAGATCGACCGTCGGAGTGGTGACATCCTGACCGCCTCCGCCAACAACGTCGTGGTCAGCCGGGACGTCGCCAAGGACCCGAAGCAGACCGCGCTGATCAACCGGTACAAGACCGTTCTCGGCCCCGTCGCCGGCCGCCAGGTCGGCGTGACCAACACCGCGATCACCCGGAGCCAGGAAACCCTCTTCGGTACGAGCCTGGGCGAATCGCCGCTGGGCAACCTGATCGCCGACGCGCAACTCGCCGCCACCGACGACGAAGAGGGCGCGGTCGCCGCGTTCATGAACCCGGGTGGGGTCCGGGCCGACCTCGACGCCGGCCCGGTCACCTACGAGGAGGCGTTCACCGTGCAGCCGTTCGCCAACAACCTGGTGACACTGGACCTGACCGGCGCGCAGCTCTACTGCGTACTGGAGCAGCAGTTCGTCACCGCCCGGACGCTGTACCCGTCAGCCACCGTCGGTTACGTGGTCGACCCGAACGGCACCACCGGCACCACGGCCGACCCGTGCGCCGGCACCCGGGTGGTCCGGGGCAGCCTCACCATCGGCGGCACCGCCGTCGACACCGCCGCCACCTATCGGGTCACCGTGAACAACTTCCTGGCTGGCGGCGGCGACGGGTTCAGCGCCCTCACCGGCGGCACGAACCAGGTCACCGGCCAGATCGACCTGGACGCCTTCGTGGACTACCTGACCGCCCAGTCGCCGGTATCCGCGCCGACGCTGGACCGGATCCGCACCACCGCCGAGGTCCCCGCCGCCTGACGGTCGACCCCGTGCCACGTCGGGCCCCGGAGCGGATGCTCCGGGGCCCGACCCGTCCCATCCCCCGTCTGTCTGCCGAACCCGCCCGCACTCTTCCCCTGAGCCGGGCAGAGATCCGCTCGAACATGGATGTAATGGCATCAGCGCGCGGGGATGCCACTACATCCCGGATCGAGCGCGATCTTGGTGCGCGGCGGGATCAACGAGGAAGATCCGCGCAATATCGGGGATGTTGCTGCTTCCTGCACGTCGGGGACAGCAACATCCCCGATATTGCTGGGCGTGCAGCGGGCGCAGCGCCCTGGGCGCGGGAGAGGGGTTGTCAGGCGGGGACGGGCGTGGGGGATGCCGAGGCGGTGGTTGCGAGGCCATCCTGCTCGGTGCTGAGCAGGCGGCGCAGGGACAGCGCGACCAGCGAGGCGACCAGGCAGCCGCCGACCACCGTCGCCACCCAGACCATGCCGTTGGCGGCGCCAATGAGCGGGCCGGCGGTAACCGGGCCGATGACACCGCTGATCCCGAAGATCATCGAACTCATGGCGTTGTATCGGCCGCGTAGCTCGTCGGTGGCCAGTGCGTTGGTCAGCGCGGGCATCACCGGCGAGAGCATCGTCTCGCCGAAGCCGAAGATCGCCGAGCAGGCCACCACGCACAGGGCGGCGAACAGGGCACTCTCACCGCTGACCAGGCCGCCCGCGCCGAGGACCAGCCAGGCGGTGGCGAACACCGCACCCACCACGGCCAGTGCCCGGGTGCGGCTGCGCCCCTCGATCCGGCGGATCACCAGCAGTTGCGCGAGCACGATCATCACGGTGTTCGCCGCGAGCGCCCACGCCACCACCCGGGGGTTCACCTCGACGACCCGCACCGCGTACGCGGCGAAGCCCACCTCGACCTGTGCGTAGCCGCAGGTGGTGAGGATCAACCCGAAGATCACCAGCCGCCGGAACGGGCGGTCCCGGAGCACGGTCAGGTAGCCGCCGGCCGACGGCTCGTCGACGCCCCGAGGGTTGCCGAGTCGGTGGCCCACGCCGGGCAGGGTGAGCAGGATCAGTGCCGGCAGCAGGTAGGTCACCGCGTCCAGCAGGTAGATCACCTGGAAGGTGCCGAGTCTGCCGGTGTCGACGATCGCGCCGGAGGTCATGCCACCGATGCCGATGCCCAGGTTGAGCAGGGCGAAGTTCAGCCCGAAGACGCGTTGCCGCTCGCCGTCGTCGGTCAGCGACGCGAGGATGGTGTTCTGCCCGGACCAGATCGCCGAGCTGCCGACCGCGATCACCGTCATCACCGCGAACGCGGAGGCGCTCGAATCAACCAGGGCCAGCGAGCCGGTGCCCACCGCCTCGATCACCAGGCACGGCAGCACCACCCGGCGGGCCCCGAACCGGTCGATCAGAGTCCCGCCCAGTGGCGACAGGGCCAGGGTGACCGCGCCGTACCAGCCGATCACCAGCCCGGCCCGGGTGTCGGTGAGGCCGCGTACGTCGGTGAGGTAGATGAAGAGGAACGGCAGGGTGAGGCCGCGCCCGATCGCCGACAACAGAGTGCCGACGAGGAGCCGGCGAGCTTCTGGGCGGCGGGGGAGGGCGCGACGCAACATGACCGACATTCTGTTCGCCGGGTGCGACATCGTGCGAACCGTTTACCCAGGCGGCGGCTGTCGGGGCGCTCTGCCATGCTGGCCCGGTGAGCGTGACCTGGCGACACCTGCCCGCATCCGCCCGCGAGATCGCCGGCGCCGCCACCGACGCGGTCGAGGCCGCCAGGGACCAGGACACCGAGGCGTACGAGGTGGCTTCCGGTCGGCTCGCCGTGGCCGAACGCTCGGGGCTGGTGCTCGGCGCTGTGGTGCGGCTGCTGCTGGAGGCGACCCATCCGGACGGGCTGGACGGTGATGACGTGCGGCAGGTGCTGGAGCGGTGCGTTCGGGCGGCGGCCCCCTGGCGACCGGACGTCGACCCGCACGTCGTGCTGGTCCTGCTGGCCGGGGCGCTCGGCGTGTACGACCCCGGCGAGGACGACTCGCCACCCGGCCCGGCGGCGCTCGCCCGGCACGCCCCACTGCTCGTGGCCGACCTGCTGGCGGTGACGGGCCGGCCGCTCGACGGCTACCTGAGCGCGGCGTTCACCGAGATCGAGCGCACCGAGCGGCACGATTGACCCGCTCCGACCGAACGGCCGACGGGGTCAACCGATAGGAGCTGATCACATCGGTCGGTGTCGCGCTACGCTCGCTCCCGCATGATCGACTCTGCACGGGGGTGCGTGATGGACAGACGAGTAGTGACAGGGCTCGCGGTCGTACCGCTGCTCGCTGGTGTGGGCCTGATGGGCCCGGCGGCGCCGGCGATGGCGGCGGCCCCCGAGTCGGTCGCCCGAGCCGCGGCCAGTTCGGCGAACGAGCTCTACGTGAGCGGCAAGGACTGCACGCCGGGCGCCGACGGCACCGAAGCGGCGCCGTACTGCACGATTTCGGCGGCGGCAGCGGTGGCGCAGCCCGGTCAGACGGTGCTGGTGCAGCCCGGCGACTACCCGGAATCGGTGACCCTGACCCGGTCGGGCACCGAGGGCGCTCCGATCACCTTCCGCGCCGTCAACAGCGATCGTGGCCGTGTCAACGTCGGCAACCTCGGTGAGACTGTCGTGGGTACGGTATTCAGGTTCACCGCTGTGCACGACGTCGTGGTCGAGGGCTTCGTCGTGGACGAGACCGACACGGTGGTGCCCGTCGTGGTCGACGCCTCGACGAGAGTCACCATCAACGACATCGCGGCGCGCGCCTATCGTGCTCCGGCAGCCGTGCACGTCACCGGCAACTCCGCCGACGTCACCATCAGCCGGGCGTTTCTGACTCATTCGACGGCTCCCGCCATCCGGATCGATCCGGGTGTCCGCGGGACGGTGGTCGTCAACAACCAGCTGCACTTCGGTGGTCTGCTGGCCACCGATGCTCCGGGCACGGTCGTCACCAACAACACGGTGCTCACCAACTGTGTGCGGGGCATCGACGTGGTCGGCAACTCGACCGGGCTCTCGGTTCAGAACAACATCGTGCGCACGAGCCTGTTTCACGTCGCCTGCAAGACGCCGCAGGACGCCATCGCCATCGCGGTCGCCGCGCCGGCCACGGGAACCGTCAGCGACTACAACCTGGTCGACCCGATCAGCGGCGGCCCCGTCTATCAGTGGGCGGGCACGGTCTACTCCGACCTGGCGTCGTTCCGGGCCGCGACCGGGCAGGGCGGCCACGACATCACCGCCGACCCGCTGATCGGCGGGAACAAGAGCGGAGGGCCGAGGACCTTCTTCCCTGCCGATCCGACCTCGCCGGCCGTGGACTCGGCGAACGCCCTGGCGCCGGGTGTCACGCGCACCGACACGCTCGGCAACCCGCACAGCGACAACCCCGCCGTCGCGAACACCGGCACCGGCAACGGATTCCACGACCGGGGCGCGGTCGAGGCTCAGGGCTCCCCGGGGAACGGGCAGTACGACCTCCGGCAGAGGCCCGGTGACGACTCGTTCGCCGTGACGGCAACTGTGGCACCGCAGTTCGCCTGGCCGGTGGACGGAGAAGGTGGCACGATCTCCTACCGGTTTGACGGGAAGCGCTACCCGATTGTCACGTCGGCCCGCTCGGTGGACTCATCCTTCCGGGAGGCTGGCATCGGCTGCGCCTATGTCTCGATCAGCTACACCGGGTTCCGGTGGGCCGAGACGACGAATGAAACCGTTTGCACCAGGGTCGGCACGCGGTACACGCCATCCGCCCCGACGCGGCTGTTGGACACCCGGTCGCGGATCGGCACCGCCACCACCACCCCGGTGCCGGCCAACGGCGAGGTCACAGTGCCGATTCCGGCCGTCAGTGGTGTGTCGGCGGCCGACATCACCGCCGTGGTGCTGAACCTCACCGTCACCGCGCCCACCATGCCCGGCTTCATCAGCGTTCGTGGTTCGTCCGGCGAGCTCGGCTCGTCGAGCGTCAACTTCGTCGCCAACGAGACGGTTCCGAACCTGGTGATGACGAGGGTGAACGGTGGAGTGGTCCGGCTGGTCAACCGCAGCGGCGGCACCGTCCACCTGCTCGCCGACCTGCAGGGCGTCTACAGCAGGCAGGGCTCCGGGTTCAAGACGCTCGACCCGACGCGGGTGCTGGACACCCGTACCGGCACCGGCGGCCCACTGGCTGCGAACGGTGAGCGACGTCTGGACCTCTCCGGGAAGCTGCCGGCGGACGCCACCGCCGCGATTCTCAACGTCACCGTCACCGCACCGACGACGGCTGGTGTCCTCAGCGTCTACCCGGATGGTTCCCCGGCGCCGCTGGCGTCGAACCTGAACTTCGTGGCCCGACAGACCATCCCCAACCTGGTCGTGGTGCCGGTGGCGGCGGGCAAGGTGATGTTCCGCAACGTCAGTTCGGGGACCACCCACGTGGTTGCCGACCTGGCTGGCTACTTCGGCTCGGCCGCGTCGGGAGCGGACCAGACCTACGTGCCGTCGGAGGGCCGGGTTGCGGACTCCCGTGACGACTCCGGGTGGCTCAGGACGCTGCACCCCGGCCCGTTCCCCGCATTCGCCGTCGGTGGTGCCCCGGTCTCCGCCGACTGGTGCGGACTGGAATGTCCACCGGTGACCGCCGGGGTGTTGAACCTGACCGTCACCGCGCCGGTGGCGGCGGGCGTGTTGACCGCGTACCCCCGCGGGGCGGCGAGGCCGACCGCGTCGAACGTGAACTTCGTGGCCGGGGAGACCGCCTCCAACCTGGTCGTGTCGAAGTCCGACGGGTACGTGGATGTCTTCAACAACAGCTCCGGTACGGCTCACCTCATCGCTGACCAGTCCGGATACTTCATCGCCTCGGCCTACTGAGGCGCGGCGTTCAGCGGCGGCCGGGCATCGGATCGATCCGATGCCCGGCCGCCGCGTCGATCGACCCGGAAGTCCAGCCGATCGGCCAGCCCAGCGACCCAGCTGGGGACATCCACGTTTGTATTGATCACGGTATTCTCCGCGAGCTTGACTGATCGACTTCGGCACGGGGGCCACGATGGACATCCGACGTTGGGCGCGACTTGCGCTCGTACCACTGATTGGCAGCGCGGCCCTGGTGGGCCCCGCGACGCCCGCCGCGGCAGCGCCTGCGGCCGCACCGCTCACGGCGGCAGCGCCTGCGGCCGCACCGCTCACGGCGGCAGCGCCTGCGGCCGCACCGCTCACGGCGGTCGCGACCGGCGATGAGTTGCACGTCAGCGAGCAATGGTGTCAGAGCAGCGGCGGCGACGGCAGTGAGGAGCGGCCGTTCTGCACGATCTCCGAGGCGGCCGCGGTGGCCGGCCCGGGCCAGACGGTTCTGGTGCACCCGGGGGAGTACCAGGAGAACGTCCGGTTCACCCGTTCCGGCACCGAGTCGGCGCCGATCATCTTCCGCGCGGTCAACGTTAACTGGCAGATGGCCCGGGTGGGCAGGTACAACACCGCAGCGGTCAGCGGGACCATCCTCGACCTCACTGGCGTACACGACGTGACGGTGGAGGGCTTGGTCGTGTTCGGGGCCCCCTACGCCGACGTCGTCACGGTGCGGGATTCCCAGCGGGTCCGCCTCGACAAGCTGACCGTCGAGACCGGTGCCTACGGCCCCAACGGGGTACGGATCAGCGGTGCGTCGAACCGGGTGACGCTGAGCCGTAACTTCGTCTACAACACGCACGGCTCGTCCGTGACCATCGAGCCGGGCGTCACCGACACGACGGTCACCGGGAACCAGCTCGACTACTCCGGACTGGCGGCAGCGGACGCTCCACGGATCACGATCACCGGCAACACCTTCCATGTCGAGTGCCGGCAGGGCATTCAACTGGCCGGGCGTTCACCGGGTGCCTCGATCCGCAACAACATCGTCGTCACGACCCGCCGGCGCCATGTCTGCACAACTCCGGCGGACGCCGTCGGCATCCGGGTGTCCGCCGAGTCGGCGGTGGGCAGCAGCACCGACTACAACCTGTTCGACCCGACCAGCGGTGGGGTTCCCTACAGCTGGGCGGGCACCGATCACCCGACCCTCGCCTCGTTCGTCGCCGCGACCGGGCAGGGCACCCACGACCTCTCGGCCGATCCGAAGATCGCCTGGGTGAGCGGAATGGACCGGGGTTACCTCGAGACCAGGGACGGCTCGCCCGCGCGGGACTCGGCTGACGCGAACGCCCCCGGTGGCCTGGACACCGACATGCTCGACGGGTCGTTCGCCGACGATCCAGCCGTCGTGAACACCGGCACCGGCAGCGGATACCGCGACCGGGGCGCGGTAGAGGCTCGGGGACCGGTCACCCAGGACCCGCTACGCGTCGAGCGCAAGGTCGGCGCAGGCCCGTTCGACGTGGTCGCCCGGTCGGGCGCGCACTCCGCCTGGCCCGTCGAGCGGGAGCGGTCCCAGTACGCCTACTACCTGACCGGTCAGCGGTTCTGGCGGGTCACCGACTCCGCGACCGCCGAGTACACGCTGCGGCGAGCCGGTGACGCCTGCGTGCAGGTGCAGGTGTCCCAGACCGATTTCCGACTGCCCAAGGAGTACGAAGCGCCTGTCTGCACCCAGGTCGGCGCGCGTTACGTACCGATCCCCCCGACCCGGGTGCTGGACACCCGGGCACCGATCGGTGTGTCCACCGCCGGGCCGGTGGCGGGCTTCGGAACGATCGAACTGCCGATCGGCATCATCGGCGGTGTCCCGGACACGGACATCAGCGCTGTCGTGCTCAACGTGACGGTGACCCAGCCGACCTCCGCCGGCTACATCAGTGTCTCTCCGGGCGGCGAATCGAGTGGTGCGTCAAGCGTCAACTTCGTCGCCGGGGAGACGGTGCCGAACCAGGTCACCGTGCCGGTCCGCAACGGGTCGGTGATGTTGCGCAACGCCGGCTCGGGAACCGTCCACCTGATCGCCGACCTCCAGGGCTTCTACGCCGCGACCGGTTCCGGCTTCGCGTCGGTGCCACCGACGCGGGTTCTGGACACGCGGGACAGCGGGGGAGCCCCGATCCCGGCCAAGGGCACCCGAACCCTCGACTTCTCCGGCCGGGTGCCCGCCACCGCGACCGCGGTCGTCCTCTCCGTGACGGTCACCGCGCCGACCACCAGCGGTGTGCTCACGGTCTACCCGTACGGCTCGGTGGCGCCGGCCGCGTCCAGCCTCAACTTCGTCGCCGGGCAGACCATCCCCAACCTGGTCACCGTTCAGCTGTCGAACGGTGAGATCAACATCTTCAACAACAGCTCCGGCACCACCCACGTGGTCGCGGACCTGGCCGGCTGGTTCAGTCCGGAGGCCACCCAGACGTTCGTACCGATGACACCGAAGCGGATCGTTGACTCCCGGTACAGCGTCGGGCTTCCCGGCCGTACCCCGGCTCCGCTCGCTGCCCGCGAGACCATCCGGTTCGCACCGTTCCGCAGCGAGGCGACCTGCAACCCGGCCTGCCCCGCCCCGACCGCCCTGCTGGGGAACGTGACAGTCACCGCGCCGACCACGCCGGGCGTGCTCACCGTGCACCCGGGCGGCGGGCCGCGCCCCACCGCCTCGAACGTCAACTTCGTCGCCGGCGAGACAGCGTCGAACGCTGCGGTGGTCGCGGTGGGCTCGGGCGTCGACCTCTTCCACAACAGCGGGGGTACGTCGCACGTCATCGTCGACCAGGCGGGCTACTTCATCGCCGCCGCGTCCTGACTGCAACGCACCGGTTTCACGGCCGTCCATCGTCTCGGCGATGGACGGCCGTGCCGTTCGGTCGGCGTCACACCCATTGATGTACGCCGCCTCAAGCTCATGATCCGAAAGATCCAGATGGTAGGGCATGGTTGATGAGGACCGCTGTGCTGGCGCGGTTCGCACTCGTGCCCCTGACCGTCGGCGCGGTCCCGGGGGTGCCCGCGCGGGCGGCACCTGGTGCCCTTGCCGCGCAGGTGCCGGCTGCCGTCGGAGCCGAGTTGCACGTCAGCAACACGAGATGCGTGACGGGCGGTGACGGCAGCCTGACAGCCCCGTTCTGCACCATCTCCGCGGGTAACGGGACAGCCGGCACGACAGAGGTGAATATAGGCTGCGTCGAGATTCGCTCGACTTCCACGGGGGACAGTTGATGAGAAGACACAGTTCAATGCGGCTTGCGGTCGTACCGCTGCTGGCGGGTGTGGGCCTGGTCGGGCCCGCCGGGCCGGCGGTGGCGGCGCCCGCGCCAGCCGCGGCCAGGGCCGCGAGCGCCGGCACCGAGGTGTACGTCAGCCGGTCCAACTGCAAGCCGGCCGGCGACGGCAGCGAGGCCGCGCCCTACTGCACGATCGGCGCCGCTCTGGCGGTCGCCCAGCCGGGTCAGACGGTGCTCGTGCAGCCGGGGGACTACGCGGAGAATGTGACTGTCACGCGGTCCGGCACCGAGTCCGCGCCGATCATCGTGCGTGCGGTCAACACCTCGCGGGGCATCGTCCGTCTCGGTCACTACACGCTCAGCGGTACGCCGCTGACGATCTCCGGCGTGCATGACGTCGTGGTCGAGGGCTTCACGCTCATCGGCCGGAGCGATGCGGTGCCGGTTCTGATCAGCGGGGCCCAGCGGGTCACCGTGGACGGTATCGCCGCTGGCGTGGGCTCCCTGCCCGCCGTCCGGGTGACAAGCTCGTCCAGCGCTGTCACGGTCAGTCGGGGCTGGTTCTCCGGCTCCGGCACCGGCGTGGCCGTCGAGGCGGGTGTCACCGGCGCGGTGGTCACCGCCAGCACCTTCTTCAAGACCCGGGTCGCCGTGACCGACGCCCCGGGAGCCCGGATCACCGGCAACACCGTGGTGACCGACTGCGCGACCGGGATCGTGCTGGCCGGTGCCTCGACCGGCGCGAGCATCCGGAACAACATCCTGCGTACCGGTTCCGGGCCCGTCCCATCGCCGGGAACCTGCGCCGACCCGACGACCGCACCCGCGATCTCGGTCTCCACCGCCGCCACCGCAGGCACGGCGGCCGACTACAACCTGGTCGACCCGGCCAGTGGCGGGGCTGTCTACCGGTGGGGCGACACCGATCACGCCGACCTGGCGTCGTTTCAGGCGGCGACCGGTCAGGGCGGTCACGACATCCTGGCCCCGGTCCTGCTGGGCGAGCAGTTGGGCACCGAGCGTGGCTGGTTCCCGTTGACCGCCGCGTCGCCGGCGGTCGACTCCGCCGACGCGACGGCACCCGGGGTCGCCCGCACCGACCTGCTGGACAACGCACACGCCGACGCACCGACCGTGGCCAACACCGGCACTGGCAACGGGTATCACGACCGGGGAGCTGTTGAACTCCAGGGTGGCCGGACAGTGAGCGGGTACGGGGTCCAGAGCAAGCCCGGCGGTTCTTCGCTGGACTACACCTCACCCCTGACGGTCAATCACGCGTGGCCCACCGATGGTCCGGTGGGCAAGGTGGCCCGCATCTTCACCAACGATCGGTTCTACCGGGTGGGCCCGATCGAGCCCGCTGATCGCCAACTCCAGCGCGCCGGTTCCGCATGTGTGAACAACGACGTCCGGTTCGACAACTTCCGGGTGCTCCCGCCGAGCGTGCTCGAGCCGTTGGGTGGAGACTGCGCGGTCCTCGGCGCGATGTTCACCCCGGTGGCGCCGACCCGTCTGCTGGACACCCGCTCCGCCGTCGGGATCAGCACCACCGTTCCCATCGCGGCCAACTCGGAGATCGTCCTGCCGGTCATGTCGATCAATGGCGTCTCGGCCTCGAACATCACGGCGGTGGTCCTCAATGTGACGGCCACCCAGCCAGCGACCGCCGGATACCTCAGCGTCTACCCCGACGGCACGACGACGCCCCAGGGGTCGAGCGTCAACTTCGTTCCCGGCGAGACCGTGCCGAACCAGGTCACGGTGCCCATGTCCAACGGCAACCTGCGCATCCGTAACAACGCCGGCGGGACGGTGCACGTCGTCGTCGACCTGCAGGGCTTCTACTCCGGTCTCGGTGACGGCTTCAAGCCGCTGGCGCCGACCCGCGTGCTGGACACTCGGGCCAACGGAGGCGCGCCGGTCCCCGCCAACAGCTACCGGGTGCTGGATCTCTCCGGGAGGGTGCCGTCGGGTGCCAAGGCCGTCGTGCTGAACGTGACGGCCACCCAGCCGACGGCGAACGGGGTTCTCACCGTGTACCCGGCCGGTTCGTCAGTGCCGACGGCGTCCAACCTGAACTTCGTCACCGGCCAGACCATCCCCAACCTGGTGACGGTGCCGGTGGTGAACGGCCGGCTCGTCATCCAGAACGTCAGCTCCGGCACCACCCACGTGCTCGCGGACCTGGCCGGTTGGTACGGCAGCGGCGCCACCGACGGCTTCGTTCCGTACGGCCCCCGGCGGATCCTCGACACCCGGTCCGGGAACGGCGGAAGCAGGCTGGCGCCGTTCTCGTCGCTCAACCTTCCGGTGCCCTACCTCGACCCGAACGGCAACGACACGACGCCGAAGCCGACCGCGCTGGTCGCCAACCTGACGGTCACCGGGCCGACCGCAGCGGGTGTCCTCATCGCACAGCCCAAGGGTGAGGCGCCGCCCGCCGCCTCGAACGTCAACTTCGTGGCCGGGGAGACGGCGTCGAACGCCGCGGTGGTGCGAGTGGGCGCCGACGGTTCCGTGACGGTGACCAACAACAGCGGTGGCAGCACGGATGTGGTCGTCGACCAGGCGGGCCACTTCATCGCCACCACCCCCTGACCGAACCGATCCGGAGCCGGCACCACGTGATGGTGCCGGCTCCGGCCGTTCCGGCGACGGTGACCGATCGACTGACGTGACCGGCCGGGCAATGCCGGTAGTCTCCGGCCTGATCATGATCGACAGACGACGGGGATGGTCCATGAATGGTCGCTGGTTCGCCGGGTTGCTCGTCGTACCCCTTGTCCTGGGTGCCGGAGGCCTGGCCGGGCCGGCGGCGCGTGCCGCCGTGCCCGCTCGTGCCGCGGTGCCCGTGACCGTCCAGCCGGCCGCCCAAGCCGTCCTGCCGACCGAGCTGTCCGTGGACCAGAACCGCTGCTCCGCCAGCGGCGGCACCGGCAGCAGCAGCGACCCGTTCTGCACGATCTCCGCGGCGGCGGCCGTGGTCCAACCGGGACAGACCGTCCTCGTCGAGCCGGGGCACTACGAGGAGGTGCTGACGATGACGCGTTCCGGTACGCCCGAGGCACCGATCACGTTCCGCGCCTCGGCGGTCCGGGGAGACGTACGCATCGGCAAGGTCCGATCCATGGCGGGGCCGACCACCGGCAGCGTCGTCATCGTCGCCGGCGTGCACGATGTGGCCCTGCGGGACTTCGTGGTGGAGGGCGTGAGCGGAGCGCCCGCGGTGACGGTGGACGGCTCGACCCGGGTCACCATCGACGGCAACGGCATACGGGGTGCGACAGTGTCCGAGGGCGTGCGGATCACCGGGGGATCCCGCGACGTGACGGTCAGCCGCCAATGGTTCCTGATCGGCGGCGGGCCCGTGGTGGCCGTCGGGGCCGACACCGTCAACGCGGTCGTCGTCGGCAACCAGGGCTACAGCCGTGCCGGGATGGTCGTCACCGACGCCCCGGACACCGTGGTCACCGGCAACACCATCATCACCACCTGTGGAAAAGGGATCGACGTGGCCGGCGACTCGCCGGGCGCGAGCATCCGCAACAACATCATCGCGACGGCCGGCAGCGTCAGGCAGGCCTGCGCCGAGCCGGCCGCCGCCGCCGCGATCACCGTGGCCGCCGGGTCGACCGCCCGCAGCGTCGTCGACCACAACCTGATCGATCCGGTCAGTGGCGGCCCGTTCTACGTCTGGGGCGGCACCGCCCACACCATCCGGGACAGCTTCGTCGCGGCCACCGGCCAGGGTGTCGACGACCTGACGACAAACCCGGGGATCGACATCGTCGACATCAACTACTGGCGGAGCTGGATCACGCTCCGGCCGGGATCTCCCGCCATCGACTCGGCGGACGGCTCCGCCCCGGGTGCCCTGCCGAGTGACATCCTGGGCAACCCCTACAGCGACGACCCGGCGGTCGCCAACACCGGCACGGGCAGTGGTTATCGGGACCGAGGCGCCTGGGAGCGCCAGGGGACGTTGGACCCCGGTGCGATCGATATCCGGCGGGCGGCTGGCGGCGGCCCACTGGACACGGTGGCGACCATCACCCCGAGCCACAGTTGGCCGGTCGAGCGTGAAGAGGGCCGGTACGCGTTCCGGTTCGGCGACCAGACCGCCCCGCGCATCACCGACGCGCCGCGAGCCAGCCACACGTACCGCCGGGCGGGAGTGGCCTGCGTCGACTACTACGTCAGCCCGAACGGATTCCGTCGTGTGAACGGCGGCGTCGGACGCACTGATCAGGCCTGCACGGTGACCGGCTCGCACTACACGGCGGTCGCGCCGACGCGGCTGCTGGACACCCGCGCCGCCCTCGGCATTCCGACCACGGTGCCGGTCGCCGCCGGCGGCCGGGTGACCCTCGACCTGCCCCAGGTGGGTGGCGTTCCGGCCGCCGACATCAGCTCGATCGTCCTGAACGTCACCGTCACCGCCCCCACCACCGCCGGGTTCGTGAAGGTCTACCCCGACGCCGGCACGCCCACCACCACGTCGAGCGTCAACTTCGTGGCCAACGAGACCGTGCCGAATCTGGTCACCGTGCCGGTGCGCGACGGCCGGATCTACCTGGAGAACGCCAGCGGGGGCACGATCCACCTGGTCGCCGATCTCCAGGGCTACTACAGCGCCCACGGCTCGGGCTTCGCGCCACTCGTACCGACGCGGGTGCTGGACACCCGCTCGGCAGGTCCGGTCGCCCCGAACGCCGACCTGCACGTCGACCTCTCCGGCGTCCTCCCCGCCGACGCGACCGCCGCGATCCTCAACGTCACTGTCACCCAGCCGACGACCGCCGGGGTGCTCACCGTCTACCCGGACGGTACGCCGGTGCCGGTGGCGTCCAACCTGAACTTCGTGGCGGGACAGACGATCCCCAACCTGGTCACCGTGCGGGTCGTGGGCGGCAGGGTCGCGATCCGCAACGTCAGCTCCGGCACCACCCACGTCGTCGCCGACCTGGCCGGCTACTTCGGCTCCGCAGCCTCCGGGGCGACGCAGACCTACGTGCCGTACGGGCCATCCCGGATCGCCGACAGCCGCACCGGCGACGGCCTGATCGATCGCGCCGCCGGCCCACTGGAGAAGCAGGCGGTGGCGAGCGTCGAAGCCTGGTACTACGCGGCGTTCGACGGCGGCGGATGCGGGTCGGACTGCCCCGCCCCCGCCGCGGTCGTAGCCAACCTGACCGTCACCGCCCCGACCACCGCCGGCGTTCTCACGGCTTTCCCCTCGCGGACGGCACGACCCACCGCCTCGAACGTCAACTTCGTCGCCGGCGAGACGGCCTCGAACCTCGCGGTGATCAAGACCCGCGAGGCGAGGATCTCCCTGTACAACAACAGTTCCGGCAGTAGCCACGTGGTCGTCGACCAGGCGGGCTACTTCATCCCCGCCGCCTGAGCCCGTGCCGCCCCTCGCCCGCGACGGGCGAGGGGCGGTCGCCCTCACGCCGTCCGCTCGGCCACTACCTCCAGGTACTCGGCCGGGATCCGCACCGTCCCGTCGGTGGCCCGGTTCTGCGTACGGGCCAGCTGCACCAGGTCGGCGTGCAGTTCGGCGCGTCGCTCCTCGGGCAGCGCCTCGAACGCCTTCAACGTCGGGCCGTAGTTGCCCCGGAAGAAGAGAGCGAACTCCTCCGGAGTGCCGAAGCGGAAGACGAACTCCCGGCGTACCGCCCGCAGGTCGCCCACGGACCCGCCGAGCAACTCGCGGACCCGGCCCTCGTCGCCCCACTGCACCGGCGGGCGCAGACCCGCCGGTGGCGGCACGTGCCGCCCCACAGTGCGGAACAACTCGCCGATGAAACCCTGAGGCGTCCACGACGCCAATGCCACCGTGCCGCCCGGCCGGCAGACCCGGACCAACTCGGCCGCCGCCCGCTCCTGGTTCGGAGCGAACATCACGCCGACGACGGAGAGCACCGCGTCGAAGGCACCGTCGACGTACGCCAGACGTTCGGCGTCCCCGGTCACGAACGTGACCGGGAGGCGCTCCGCCTCGGCCCGCACCTGACCCCTGGCCAACAGTTCGGGTACGTAGTCGACGCCGGTCACCACGCAGCCGCAACGGGCGGCGGCGATGGCCGCGTTGCCGGTGCCGGTCGCCACGTCCAGCACCCGAGCGCCCGCCGACAGGTCGGCCGCGGTCACCAGCAACTCGGCGATCGGGTGGATGAGGGCGGCGACAGCGCCGTAGTCGCCGCTGGCCCAGGTCACCTGCTGGCGTGCCTTCACGGCGGTGAGGTCGAGTGCGGTGGTCATCGGTGGTCTCCCTTGGACGGCTCTTCGTGCCACCGACGCTAGGTGTGGCAGCACCTCCAGGGATCGGTAGAAACACCTATATTGGCGGCACAAGGCGCGACCGGGACCAGCGGAAACGACGCCTGACGCGGCTTCCTGACGCGTCAGGCGCCGCGGCTCGCCGACGGGGTGTCCGTCTCCCGACCTGGAGGCCTGCCGGTCGGGGTGCGACCGTTAGCTGCCTCGGGATGAGGGATGAGCCCTGGAAACGAATCAAGGCCCCTCGGTGGAGGGGCCTTGACCTGTACTTACCTCTGGTCGGGGTGGCCGGATTCGAACCGACGACCTCTTCGTCCCGAACGAAGCGCGCTACCAAGCTGCGCCACACCCCGAGGCGTGCCGACAAATAGTAGCCCACCCGGTCCGATGGTCAAACTCGGTACCCCCGCCGCCCCGCGCGCCCCGCCGCAATGCCCAAGATCCGCACACTGTCGCCGATGTTGCTGCCTCAGAACGCGCCGAGGCAGCAACATCCCCGATGTTGCGCGGATCTTGAGCCGGGCCCCGCGAGCGCGGCGTGGGGCGGCGTGGGTCAGCGGGGGATGAGGGTCAGGATGCTTGCCTCCGGGGGGCAGGCGAAGCGGACCGGGGCGGTGGGGTGGGTGCCCAGGCCGGCGGAGACGTGCAGCCAGGAGTCCGAGCCCGGCCACCGGTGCAGACCGCGCGCCATCGAGCGGGGTAGGCCGCAGTTGGTCACCAGCGCCCCGTAGCCCGGTAGGCAGACCTGGCCGCCGTGGGTGTGCCCGGCCAGCAGCAGCCCGAAGTCGTCGGCGGCCATCTGGTCCAGCACCCGTGGTTCGGGGGAGTGCGTGACAGCAATGGACAGGTCGGCCGAGGACGAGACCGCGCCGGCCACGGCCGGGTAGTCGTCCCGGTCGATGTGGGGGTCGTCCACGCCGACCAGGTCGAGTTGCCGACCGCCGGCCTTCAGCATGGTCCGGGCGTTGTTGAGGTCGACCCAACCGGCGCCGGTGAAGACCTGGCGAAGCTCCTCGTAGGGCAGCTCGACGCCCTCGGTGTACTCCCGGTCGGGCAGGAAGTAGGTGAACGGGTTCTTCAACACCGGGCCGGTGTAGTCGTTGGAGCCGAAGACGAACGCGCCGGGGAAGTCCAGCAGTGGCTGGAGGGCCCGCAGCACCCCGGGGACCGCCCCCGGGTGGGCCATGTTGTCGCCGGTCACCACTACCAGGTCGGGGTCGAGGGCGGCCAGCGACGCCACCCAGCGCTGCTTGCGCGCCTGGTCGGGCATCATGTGCAGGTCGGACAGGTGCAGCACACGCAGCGGTTCGGCGTCGGCCGGGAGCACCGGCACGTCGTACCGCCGCAGTGTGAACATGTTGCGCTCGATGAGCGACGCGTACGCGAGGGTGGCCGCGCCGACCGTGGCGGTTCCGGCGGCAAGCCGGAATAGTGTGCGCTTTCGCATGGCGTTCAGGGTAGTTTGACCGTCCATGAGCACGCTGAAGGACCGCCTCACCGCCGACATGCGTTCCGCGCTCAAGGCGCGCGACGAGCTGACCACCTCCACGCTGCGGATGGCCCTGGCCGCCGTCGGCAACGCCGAGGTCGCCGGCAAGGCCAAGCGCGACCTCACCGACGACGAGGTGCTCGCGGTGCTGACCAAGGAGGCCAAGAAGCGTCGGGAGGCCGCCACCGCGTTCGCCGACGCCGGCCGGGCCGAGCAGGCCGCGAAGGAGACCGCCGAGGGGGAGGTGTTGGACCGCTACCTGCCCAAGCAGCTCCCGGACGCCGAGCTGGCCGAGCTGGTGTCGGGGGCGCTCGCCGCGGGCGGCTTCACCGGTAAGAACCAGATGGGCCCGGCGATGAAGGCGGCCCAGGCCGCGGTGGCGGGCCGGGCCGAGGGTGGCCGGGTGGCCGCTGAGGTACGCCGACAGCTCGGTCTCTGACCCAGCGAATCCATCGCCGGCGCGCCGCTGGGCTGGCAGACGGAACGGGCGGGCACCCGAAGTGGGTGCCCGCCCGTTCGTGTCTACTCGTCGCGTCAGCCGCCGGGACGACCGCCGGGTCGACCACCGGGCTGGTTGCCGGGCGGGTTGCCCGGCGTGCCGTCGGTGTTGCCCGGCGCGCCGCCGCCGCTGCTGACCTGGATGGTGACCAGGCCACCCTTGATCGTGCGACCGTCCGGGCTGGTGCCGGCGGCGTCGCCGGCCTTGCACGAGGAGGGGACCTTCGTGCTGGAGACGACCGGTTCGAAGCCGGCGCCCTTGAGTCGCGACTTCGCCTGGTCCACCGAGATGCACTTCACGTCGGGGATGCTGCGCTGGTCGCCCTCGGAGATCTTCTGGCCGGGCGGCTCGAAGTTGATCTTCGGCTTGCCCTTCATGGCGTCCCGCAGCGTCTCCCACACCGGCGGGTTGATGCCGTCCTTCTCCGCGTGCTTCATCTTGACGTTCGTCTGCGGCCAGTCCGGGTCGGCCATGATGCCCGCCACCGAGTACTGCTTGGTCATCGCGACCAGGGCGGCGGTCTTCTCCGAGTCCGTGGTGCCGGACTTGCCGGCCACCGGGTAACCGACGTCGCTGCGCACGTTGCCAGCGGTGGCACCCGCGCACTTCGAGGACGACGACTTGTCACCGACCGGGCACCGGGCGGCGTCCACCGCGGCGCGGGCCACGTCGGTGCTGAACCGCTTCTCGCATCGCGGGTTGGCGATGTCCAGCTTGTTGCCCTCCGGGTCGCGGATCTCCTGCACCGGGATCGGTTCGCAGTACTTGCCGTCGGCGGCCAGAGTGGCGTACGCGTTGGCCAGGTCGAGCGGGGTGGTCTGCGAGACGCCGAGGGTGAACGCGCCCCACTGGTGCGCACCCTTCTCCAGGTCCAGGTCTTCCTGGGACCGGAAGTTGATGCCCAGCCGCTTCGCGGCCTTGACCACGTTCTCCGCACCGACCTGCTGCTGCAGCGGCACGAAGTAGGTGTTGACCGAGCGGCCGAACGCGCTCCACATGTTGTGCGGGCCGGCCATGCTCTCGGTGGAGTTGGTGGGGCAGTAGAAGCTAGTGCCCGGGCAGGCGGCCGGGCCAGGCCGGATGATGTATTCCGACTTGAACTGCTTCGGCGCGTTGATGTTGTAGCTGAGCGGGATGCCCTTCTCCAACGCCGCGACGATGGTGAACATCTTGAACGTCGACCCGGCCTGGTAGCCGGTGATGCCGTCGCCACCGGTGAGCAGCGGGTTCACCGTGGCCGGGTAGTTGCCCCGGATCTTCTTCTTGCTCTTCGCCGGATCGCTGGAGATCTTGTTCTTCGGGTTCTTCGGGTCGTCCAGCTTGAACTGCCGGTTCACCGCGAGCGCCCGTACCCGCCCGGTGCCCGGCTCGACCACCGCCACCATGGCGGCTTCCTTGCTGTTCTCGCTCTTGGCCTTGCGGACCGCCTTGTCCGCGGCCCTCTGCGCCTGGACGTCGATCGAGGTGACGACGGTGTAGCCGCCGCTCTTCAGGCGCCGCTCGCGGTCGTACGTGGTCGAGCCGAACGTCTCCTGCTGCATCCACCAGCGGTAGAAGAAGTCGCAGAAGAAGCCCCAGCTGTTGACGTTGGCGGAGACGCACCCGTTGGGGGTGCGCTTGTCCTTCACCTCGAGCTTGACGGCCTTGGCCGCGTCGGCCTCCTGCTGGGTGATGGCATTGATCTCGACCATGTTCTGGATGACGTAGTCGCGGCGGTCCAGAGCGAGCGGGTAGCCGGCCTTGGTGGTCGGGTCGTTCGTCGTCGGTGCCTTGACCATGCCGGCCAGCAGCGCCGCTTCCTCGATCTTCAGCTTGCTCGGCGGCTTGCCGAAGTAGACCTGGCTGGCGGCGAAGATGCCGTACGCGCCGTTACCGAACGAGGCGAGGTTGAGGTAGCGGGTGAGGATCTCGTCCTTGGAGAATTCCTTGTCGACCTGGAGGGCCAGCCGCATCTCACGGAGCTTGCGGGCGCTGGTGTCCTCGGTCGCCGCGACCACGTCGGCCGGGTGGGTGGCCGAGTAGGCGATGGCCAGCCGGACGTACTGCATGGTCAGCGTCGAAGCGCCTTGCCGGCCGGAGCCTTCGCTCTGGTTGTTGACGAACGCGCGGGCGACACCGTTGATGTCGACGCCGTTGTGCTTGTAGAAGTCGTGGTCCTCGGCCGCGATGATCGCCTTCCGCATGAACGGCGAGATGTCGTCGAACTTCACGTCGCGACGGTTCTCGTCGTACATGGTCGCGAGCGGTGTCTTGCCGTCCGAGGCCAACAGGTAGCTGATCTGTGGCGCGCGGGCCACCGTCAGCTCCGTGGGCAGGGCGCCGAATGTCTCGGCGCCGGCCTTTGCGGCCAAGCCGGACATCGCCACTGCGGGGAAGGCCGCCGCAGCGACCACCACGCCGGCCAACAGGCCACACACGAGTAGCGATGCGGCGTTGGTCAGCACATTGTGGTCACGTTTCCGCATCCAGGTCACCTCGACAGGGTACGCGAGTAGGGAACGAGGGGCGCTGGGGCGTTCTTTCCCCATTTCCTGCGCGCGCTGCCCTCGTTGTGCTAAACGCACGACCCCCGGTGCTTGGTTGCGTGTGACCTGGCGTGAGTCTCCTCCGATTCAGGGAGGCGGCGCAGCGTTATCGCCGACCTCGGCGGGGTAACCGGCGGTCGAAGGCCCGGGAAGCCGGGAGTGTCCGGAATGATGGATTTCGCCGACAACGTTGCGTAATCGGTCGACTACAGAGCATGATGGGGGCGGCGACAAGGCCACATGTCGTCCGCGCCGCCTTGGGGAAGGCAGGCCGGGCGATCGGGGGGAATTGCCGGCTGACGTGCATCGACGAGGTCGGTAGGTACTGCAAGGGGGGACGTGTACACATGGGCATGATCACTGACTGGCCGTCACTGGCGGCATGTCAGAACGGGGACCCGGACGCGTTGTTCGTACAGGGCGCCGAACAGAACGTGGCGAAGCGGATCTGCCGGAGCTGCCCAGTTCGGTACGAGTGCCTGGCCGACGCGCTGGACAACCGGATCGAGTTCGGTGTGTGGGGTGGCATGACCGAACGCGAACGGCGGGCGCTGCTGCGTCGTCACCCGCAGGTGACGAGCTGGCGCAAGATGTTCGAGGCCGCGATGAAGAAGAACAGCAAGGACAAGACCGGCAAGGACAAGATCCTGGTCAGCGCTACCACCTGACGCCGGTCACGGCCGGCTGATCGCCGCGCCGATCGTCCGCAGCCCGTCGACGTCGTGTACGTCGGCGGGCTGAGCCGTCACCGACACCGCCGGCACCTCCGGGAACGCCTCGGTGAAGCGCGCCGCGACCTGCTGCTCGCGTACCGCCTGACGGGCCAGAGCCGCGTGGGCCCGCAACACGTCGACGGTGGCCTCGTGCCCACCCAGCTCGGTCAGCCGCTCGGCGGCGACCCGGCTCTGCTCGGCGTCCAGCTCCGGCACCGCCGGTCGGTGCACCCGGTTGAGGACCAGCCCGGCGAGCGGCATCCGCTCGTCGCGCAGACGGCCCGCGAAGTAGGCGGCCTCCCGGACCGCGTCCGGCTCCGGCGCCGCGACCAGCAGGAAGGCCGTCTCCCGTGCCTGAAGGATGCGGTACGTCTGCTCCGCGCGCTGCCGGAAACCGCCGAACATCGAGTCCAGGGCGGCCACGAAGCCGGACAGGTCGGTGAGCAGTTGTGCGCCGAGAACCTTCTGCACCACCTTCGAGAACATCCCGAACGAGGCCGTGACCAGGCTGAACATGCTCCGTCCGCCACTTCGCGCCGGGGCCAGCAGCAGTCGCAGCATCCGGCCGTCGAGGAAACGGGAGAGCCGGGCCGGCGCGTCCAGGAAGTCCAGTGCCGAGCGCGACGGTGGCGTGTCCACCACGATGAGGTCCCATTCGCCGCGGGCGTGCAGCTGGCCCAGCTTCTCCATCGCCATGTACTCCTGCGTGCCGGCGAAGGTCGAGCTCATTGCCTGGTAGAACGGATTCGCGAAGATCTCCGCGGCCTTCGTCGGATCGGTGTGCTGGAACACCACGTCGTCGAAGGTGCGCTTCATGTCCAGCATCATGGCGTGCAACTCGCCGCCGCTGCTCTCGACGTCGATGCCCTTGACCTGGCGAGGGGTGTTGTCCAGCTCGGTCAGCCCCAGCGACTGGGCCAGCCGGCGCGCCGGGTCGATGGTGAGCACCACCGTGCGTCGGCCGTGCTGCTCGGCCGCTCGCAGGGCCAGCGCCGCGGCGGTTGTCGTCTTTCCCACCCCGCCGGCACCGCAGCACACGACGATCCGCACGCCTGGGTCGGCGAGGATCTGGTCGACGTCCAGCTGCGGCGCCGCGTCTTCGGAAGGCACCAATCGAGCGTATCGGGCCGCGTGGGTCGACGCGCCCGTGCTGAGCTCAGGTGTGAGTCAATCGGCGCTGACGAGGGCCCGGGCCAGGGCCGTCAGACCCGCTCGGTCAACCCCGTCGGGCAGCAACGGCAGCTCCCGCATCGGCAGCCCCAGCTCCACCAGGTCGGCGCGGAGCGAATCCTCCAGTTCACGCCGGATGAGCTGGTCCCGGGCCTCGCCGTGCAAACCGGCCACCGTGTCCCGATCGGCCGGCAGCCCGGCGGCGACCAGGCCGCGCCGCAGCTCCGCGGCGGTGACCGCCGGGCCGGCCGGCAGTCGGGGCCGAGCGCCGTTGACGATCACCTGCCCGATGCCGAAACCGAGCGAGGTCAGGTCCGCGATCGCGTCCACCGTCTCCTGGACCGGCATCTCCTCCAGCAACGTGACCACGTGCACCGCTGTCATCGGGGAGCGCAGCAGCGCCGAGACCCCCTCGCTCTGGGTCTTGATCGGGCCCACCTTCGCCAGCCGGGCGGTCTCCGCGGTCACGTTGAGGAACCGGCCGATCCGCCCGGTCGGCGGAGCGTCGAGCACCACCGCGTCGTACGCGCGGCGCTGGCCGGAGGTGCGGGTGGTCGCCTCCTTGACCTTGCCGGTGAGCAGCACGTCCCGCAGGCCCGGCGCGATGGTGGTGGCGAAGTCGATGGCACCGAGCTTGCGGAGGGCCCGGCCGGCCGCGCCCAGCTTGTAGAACATGTCGAGGTACTCGAGCAGCGCCTCCTCGGCGTCCACCGCCAGAGCGCGTACCTCACCGCCGTCCGGCGCGTCGGCGAGGTGCCGCTCCTCGTACGGCAGCGGATCGATACCGAACAGCTGGGCGATGCCCTGCCGTCCCTCGACCTCGACCAGCAGGGTGCGTCGACCGCCGGCGGCGAGCGCGAGAGCGAGGGCCGCCGCGATGCTGGTCTTGCCGGTGCCGCCCTTGCCGGTCACCACGTGGAGGCGGGCGGACCATCCCGTACCGGCCGGGTCGGTCGGCCACTCAGCTGCAGACACCAGTCGAGCCTATCCAGGCTCGGCGGTCACGCGACCTCGCAGACCCACCAACCCGTCTTCTGCACCACAGTGAAGCGCAGGTCCTGGTCAGCCACCTTCTCGTCGGAGGTGGTCATGGTGACCCGGGTGGAGACTGTGGCGCGGTCACCGGTCTGGTTGTCCACCTTCGGGGTGGTCCACCGGAAGCGGGGGTTCTGGTGTGCGGAGGCGTACTTCTCCACCTCGGCGATCTTCGCGGCGATCTTCTCGTCGTCGCGGGAGGCGGCGCAGACCCGGCTGGCCGCCTTGGCAACGTCGCGGTCCTTGTAGACCGCTGTGAGGAACTCGTCGACGGCGACCGCCGGCTCCTTGGCGCCCTCACCGGTCTCGGCGTTGCGCAGGGTCAGGAACGCCACCGCGCCGCCGCCCACGCAGAGCACCATGATCACGGCCAGTGCGATCACCGCGATCAGCAGTCCGCGCTTCTTCTTCGGCTCGGCCGTGCCCTGGTAGGGCGCGTAGACCGGCGGGGGTGGGGGGATCTCCGCGGCGCCCGGCGGTGTCGGGGTGGCAGCCGACGTGGGACCGCCCGGCCCTTCCGGTTGGCCGGCACCGGGGGCCTGGACCGGTGGCCCGGGGAGCGCGGGCTGGGCGGGGGACGCGGGGAGGGCGAGTCGCCCGGACGGTGCGGCGGGGGCGGGCTGGCCGGGGATGGCCGGAGGGCCCGACTGACCGGCGGGTTCCGGGTGGGCCGAAGGGTGGGCGGATGGGCCGGCCTGGTCGCCGCTGGGCGGTTGGGTCATCGTCGTTCCCTCGGGGGTGCGACGCCCGCCGCCACCCAGGGCGCCGAGCGTGATCGAGCGGGCGGCCGGGCGCTGCGCGACCGTCCGACCGGAAGGGTAGCGGTCGATGAGCGGATCGGCGTCGCCCTGCCGTGCCGCGCGGGCGTCGGTCGGACGGGCGGGCATCCGGGGCCAGGACGACGTCAACGCCCTCGCGCTGGCGATCTGTCGCATATGTGACTGTTGGTGACTGGTTGTGCGCGTCCTATTGGCGGGACTGGGGCCACCGACCTACCTTCGTCCCGGTGCGGGGGCCGGAACGGATGAATACGTCCGGGCCGGAAGCATGGTCCGAGAGGTACGACCGGAGGCAGTGCATGCGCGACGCGGACAACATCCCTCGCACCCAGTTTCCGACCAACGACCGGCCCCGACGGCCCGGGTCCGTGGTCGAGGCCGGCGGGGGGCCCGTCAGCGGCCAGCCGGTCAACGAACGGTCGTACCGTCGGATGCCGGAGCAGGCGGAGGCGGCCAGGACGCCGAGCCGCCCCACCGAGCGGGCCCGCGACGACGACGAGGCGGGCTACGTCATCCACCTGCCGATCCGGGTGCCGAGCCTGGCGGCGGCGACGGTGCTCGCCGGTCGGGTCGCGGTGTCCCTGGGCTTCCTGCCCGAGCTGGACGCCGGCGAGACCACAGTGTCCAACGCCGACGACCAGAACAACCGGCACCGTGTCTTCTGCGACCTGCTGCTGCCCGACCGGTCCCGCTGCCCCCAGGGGTACGAGCACGAAGGGCTCTGTGGGGAGTTGCCGGCCACGCCGGAGCAGCGTCCCGCGTCCCGCCCGGCCGGCGGACCGTAGGCTGTCCCTCGAACAATTCCGCACCGAGAGGGAGCCCTTCAGCGATGCAGAAGTGGGAATACTCCACGGTCCCGCTGCTGGTCCACGCGACCAAGCAGATCCTCGACAACTGGGGCGAGGACGGGTGGGAGCTCGTCGCCGTGGTCCCCGGGCCCAACCCGGACCAGCTGGTCGCCTACCTGAAGCGGCCCAAGGCGTGAGCAACGGTCCGCACGCGAAGCTCGCCGAACTGGGGTTCGAACTGCCCGAGGTCGTGCCGCCGGTGGCCAGCTACGTGCCGGCCGTGCAGTCCGGCCAGCACGTGTACGTCTCCGGCCAGTTGCCGATCGCCGAGGGCAAACTGCTCGCGACCGGCAAGGTAGGCGCCGGCATCTCCGCCGAGCAGGCCAAGGATCTGGCCCAGCGCTGCGCGCTCAACGCGCTGGCCGCTGTCGACTCGCTGGTCGGCCTGGAGAACGTGGTCAAGGTGGTCAAGGTGACCGGTTTCGTGGCCTCCGCGCCCGGGTTCACCGGTCAGCCCGCGGTGATCAACGGTGCCTCCGACCTCTTCGGCACCGTCTTCGGCGAGGCCGGTCGTCACGCCCGTAGCGCCGTCGGTGTCGCCGAACTACCCCTTGACGCCCCGGTGGAGATCGAATTGATCGTCGAGGTCGCCTGACGCGTCGGCGTCACCAGCGATCAGTCGGAAGGAAGGGCCCCTTTTGCGGCCCTTCCTTCCGGTTCGCCGAACAAGATCGTGGGGTGTGGCGGGCGGGGTCGTACGATCGCAGCCATGAGCGGGCACGTGACGGCGCCGGCGGCGGCGCTCGCCGACGAGCTGCCGACCTGGGTGACACTGCTGCGCGCACCGAACCCCGGGCCGATGACTCTCGACGGCACCAACACCTGGGTGCTGCGCGCCCCGTCGGCCGACCGGGCCGTCGTGGTCGATCCGGGGCCGGCGGACGAGGGGCACCTGAACCGCATCGCCGCGCACGGGCCCATCGGGCTGATCCTGATCACCCACGGCCACCCCGACCACACGGAGGGCGCCGCGCGACTGAGCGAACTGCTCGGCGGCGTGCGCGTCCTCGCCGTCGACCCGGCGCACACCATCGGCGGCGAGCCGCTCACCGAGGCGGGTGAACACCTCGGCGGCTTCGGCCTGGAGATCCGTCTGCTGAGCACGCCGGGGCACACCGCCGACTCGGTGTGCTTCCTGGTCGAGCACGGCGACGAGCAGGCGGTGCTCACCGGCGACACCATCCTCGGCCGGGGCACCACTGTTGTCGCCCACCCCGACGGGCACCTGGGCGACTACCTGGCCAGCCTGGAGCTGCTGTCCGCGTACCGGGGAATCCCGGCCCTGCCCGGGCACGGCCCGGCGCTGGCCGACTGCGCCGCCGCCGCCGACTTCTACCTCGCGCACCGCAGAGCCCGGCTCGACCAGGTCCGGGCCGCGGTCGCCGCAGGCGCTCGCACGCCCGCCGACGTGGTGGCCGCGGTCTACGCGGACGTGGACCGCTCGCTCTGGTGGGCGGCCGAGTGGTCGGTCCGCGCGCAACTCGAATATCTGGGTGTCGACCCTGGGGAATCCGCACCCGGGGTCAGTGGGTTGGAGCACATGTGACCTGCCCCGTGTGTGGAACCGTCGCCGTTCCCGGTGCCCGGTTCTGCCACAACTGCGGTGCCGCGTTGCCGGCCGCCGCCACGTTGCCGGCGGCCGAGCGCCGGGTGGTCACCGTGCTCTTCGGTGACCTCTCCGAGTTCACCTCCTGGTCGGAGGACCTCGACCCGGAACGCGTCGGCGCGGTCACCGACCGGGTGCTCGCCGCGCTCGCCGGTGCGGTGAAGACGTTCGGCGGGCACGTCGACAAGCTGACCGGTGACGGGATCATGGCGGTCTTCGGCGCCCCCGTGGCGCACGAGGACGACGCCGAACGCGCCGTTCGAGCCGCCCTGTCCATGCAGCGGGCCGTCCGCCGGGTGCTCGACGACGAGCGAGGCGGCGGCGCGCCACTCGGGCTGCGCGTCGGCCTGAACACCGGCGACGTCATCGCGGGCATCCAGGCAGCCATCGAATACACGGTCATCGGCGACACTGTGAACACCGCCGCCCGGCTGGCCGACGCTGCCGCCGTCGGCGCGGTGTACGCCGGAGGGCGTACCGCCGCCGCGACCCGGCACGTGTCGTCCTGGCGGGCACTGCGCCCGCTGCGGCTCAAGGGCAAGCGGGAGCCGGTCGAGGCGTACGAGCTGCTGGGCCTCCTGGACGCGCCGGGCACCCGGTCGGGGCTCGGCGACGAGGCGCCGTACGTCGGACGGGAGACGGAGATCGGCCGGGTCGCCGGCCGACTCGCCGAGGTGATCGACCAGGGGGACCCGCGGGTGCTGCTGATGACCGCCGAGGCGGGTATCGGCAAGTCCCGGTTCGCCGCCGAGGTCGAGCGCCTCGCCGCCGGGTACGACGTGGGCGCCGGCCGCTACGCGGCGCACACGGGAGCCCGGGTGCTCTCGGTGCGGTGTGCCGCGTTCGGTGAGCGACGCCGGCTCGCGCCCCTGGCCGACCTGGTGCGTGCCGCCGTCGGCCTGCCCAGCGACGCGGCCACCGCCCTGACCCGACCGGCGGTCGAGGAGAGGCTGCGGCGGCTCGGGCAGCGGCTCGCCCGCTCCGGTAATGAGACCGCGCCGATCGCCACCGACCAACTGCTCGCCCTGCTCGGCTACGGCGAACTCCCCACGCACGGCGGCACCGACACCGGTGAGTGGGGTGGGTCGGGCGTCCCGGCGGCGGACTCGGAGGTGGTGCCGAACGCGGTCGCCGACCTGCTCAGCGGCCTTGCCTCGGAAGCGCCGCTGGTGGTCGTGGTGGACGACCTGCACGACGCCACCGCCGAGACGATCAGCGCGCTCGGGATGACCCTGTCCAGGCTCACCGGCCCGGTGCTGGTGCTGCTGCTCGGCCGGCCGGAGCTGGTGCGTACCGCCGGGGCGTTGACCCGGGTCGCGGACGCCGAGGTGCACTCCCTGCCACCGCTGCGCGGCGCCGACGCGGCGCGGCTGCTCACGAGCTATCTCGGGGGCGGCAGGTTGCCGCAGGCCGACACGGACCGGCTGCTCGCCACCGCGCAGGGCAACCCGTTCTACCTGGCCGAGCTGGTCACCCTGCTGATCGAGCGGGGAGCGCTCACCACGGAGTCCGCGCGGGGTGTCCGCGCACCGGGTGAGCGGCCCGGCGACCGCGACCAGAGCCCGGCGGCCGGGTGGCGGTTGGTGCCCGGCTCACTGGGCAGCCGGTTACTCTCCCGGGATCTCGCCGCCGTCCTCGCCGCCCGGATCGACGCCCTGCCGCCGGACGCCCGTTCGGTGCTGCGGGACGCCGCGGTGATCGGTGACACGGTGCCGAACGGGGCGTTGGAGGCGATGCGCGAGCAGCGCGCCGGTCGCGACGGCCGGCCGTCCGCCGTGGTCGCCGTGGAACTCGACCGGGCCGTCGAGGAGCTGCTGCAACGGCGGATGCTGCACCGGTCCCGGACCGGATACTCGTTCGCGACCCCGCTGATGCGGGAGGCCGCGTACGCCGGGGTGAGCAAGGCCGAGTTGGCCGAGCGGCACGCCGCACTGGCCCGCTGGGCGGCGCCGGCGGAGGAGTCCGCCCCCGCCGCGCCGGGCGGGTTCACCGACGAGGCCCGGGACGACTTCGTGGCGACGCACGTCGAACGGGCCGCGACGCTCGCCGACGCGGTGAAGCTGCGCCCGGACGCGCCGGCCCGCGCGGTGGTGCCGCTGGGCGTCGCCGCGCTCGGCCGGGCCGCCCGCCGGTCGCTGTCCGCCGGTGAGCCGGTGCTGGCCGTCGACTACGCCGAACGTGCCACCGAACTCGCCCGTGACGGGGTGCCGGCGGCCGACCGGGTGGTGCACGCCCGGGCCCTGCTCCAGGTCGGCCGGGTCGTCGACGCGTTGGCGTACGCCGAGAAGATCGCCGCGAACGCGGGCGACGAGGCCACCCGGGTCGGTGCCCTCCTGCTCGCGGGGCAGGCGCAGGAGACCCTCGGCGATCAGGGCCGGGCGATGACCGCCTGGCAGGAGGCGTTGCAGGTGGCCACGGCGGGCGGCCTGCCCGTGCAACGTGCCACCGCGATGCGCCGGATCGGGATGGCCGACTTCGTGGCCGGCCGGCTGAGCCAGGCGAGCAGCCGGTTGGCTGCCGCGTACCAGGTCAGCCTCGGCGCACAGGACCGGCGCGGGCAGGCGTGGTCGCTACAGAACCTGGCCTGGGTCACCACCACCCGGGGTGACTTCGCCGGCACCGACGCGGTGCTCGGCCGGGCCGCCCGGCTCTTCGCCGAGCTGAAGGATCCGTACGGGCAGGCCTGGCTGCGCGGCACCACGGCGTTCGCCCGACTGCTCGCCGGGCGGCTGCGCGAGGCGTGTCGGATGGCGCAGGTGTTCCTGCCCTTCGGGGAGCGGGTCGGCGAGGCGTGGGCGGTGGGCACGTTGCGCGCGGTGGCCGCGTTCGCCACCGCCGAGCTGGGTGACCTGGCCGAGGCGGACCGGGAGGCCCGGCGGGCGTACCGGGAGTTCGCCGCCGCCTCCGACGACTGGGGGCGCGGGTTCGCCTTGGTGGTCCGCGCTGTGGTGGCACGAGGGCTGGGCGAGTCGGAGCACGCGGCTGACCTGCTCGGCGACGCCCTGGCGTACGCCGAGCGCACCTCGCACCCGCTGCTGACCGGGATGGCCGGCACGCTGCGCGGGTTCGTGGCGTTGGACCTGGGCGACTGCGAGACCGCCGAGCAGATGGCCCGTTCGGTGCTGACCACCGTGGAACCGCACAACCCGCAGGCGCCGGCGCAGGTGGCACCTCGGGTGCTGCTGGCGACGGCGCGTCTGGCCGCCGGCGACTCGGCGACAGCGGTCGGGCTGCTCGCCCCGGTTGCGACGGCCGCCGCGAACGCGCCCTCGCTGCTGTTCTCCCGCCGTCAGACGATGGCTCAGTACGCGTCGGCGCTGCTCGCCCACGGTCAGCGGGAGCAGGCGTTGGACTGGGCTCGGCGGGCGGTCACCGCGCCGGCCGAGGACGTGCGCAGTCAGGTGATCGCGGCCAGTGTGCTGGCCGAGGCGCTGGCTGCCTGCGGCCAGCCGGCGGAGGCGCTGTCCTGCGCGGCCGAGGCGGTCCGCCTGGCGTACGCGACCGAGCAGCGCAGCGAACGCGCCGCCGCCGACGCCCTGCACGCCCGACTCAAGAACCCCACCCCCACCCCGTCCGTCGGGTGATCAAGAGGTTTGCGTCAGGAAGCGGTCGTGCGGTGACCGAAACCTCTTGATCAACATGAAAGGTCGGGGTTGGGTTTCTACCGGTTTTGGGGATGTGGTGGTCGGGGGTAGCGGCTAGCGTGTCACCACCGTGTGCTGGTCCACAGTGGTGACCATCGCCGTGCCTGGGGAGGCCCTTCATGAAGCTGCCGCGTTCCATCGCGGGCTGGACCATCGCGGTCTTCGGCGTGTTGGCGCTGGTGATGGGCACGGTCGGGCTGCTCTGGCCGGAGGCGCAGTTGCGCATGCTCGGGTTCGAGGTGCCGGAGACGCGGGCCGTCGGTGACCACACCGGCACGTTCCTGTTGGCGTCGTCGATGGCGGCGTTCAACATGGGGGTCTACTACCTGCTGGCCACCGTCACCGAGTGGCGGGCGTTCTACCGGTTCACTGTGGTTTTCCGGTTGGTCACGTTCACCGTCTTCACCATCGCCGTGCTGGCCGACATCGCCCCCGACCGGTTCTTCGGGGTGGCGGCCTGGGAGGGGCTGGGGGCCGTGGCCACCGCCGTCGGCCTGCGCCTGGACGCTCGCCGGGGCGACCTCATCGTGGCCGATGGTGCCACGGCGACCGCGGCCGCCGAGGAGGGTGCCGGTCCCGCCGGGGCCGCTTCGGCGGACGCGGTGCGCTGAGCCATCGGTCGGGTTGGGTATTTTCGAGCGGTGACGGACACCCCGAGCGGCGGCTTGCCGGTTCCGATCGTGCCCGGTCTGACCGATTTGCGGGTTTTTGCCCGGGGTGGATACGCGACCGTCTACCAGGCCACCCAGATCTCGGTGGGTCGCGAGGTCGCCGTCAAGGTGGAGAACCGGACGCTGGACAGCGAGCGGGATCAGGCCCGCTTCCTGCGCGAGGCGCGGGCTGCCGGCCGGATGTCGTCACACCCGCACGTGGTCGACCTCTTCGACGTCGGGGTCACCGTCGACCAGCACCCCTACCTGATCATGGAACTCTGCGACGGCTCGTACGCCGAACGGATGCGCACCTCCCCGCTGGGCCCGGTGGAGGCCCGTGACCTCGGCATGAAGATCGCCGACGCGCTGGCCCACTCCCACGCGGCCGGGGTGCTGCACCGCGACGTCAAGCCGGCCAACATCCTCCACTCACACTTCAACTCGGCAGTGCTCGCGGACTTCGGGCTGGCCGTGCTCGCCGAGCACCGCGACGCCTCGGTCACGCTGGAGGTGCTCACCCCGGCGTACGCGCCACCGGAGATGTTCAGCCACAGCCCGCCGTCACCGGCCGTCGACGTGTACGCGCTCTGCGCCACCCTCTACGCGGTGATGCACGGCCGACCGCCCCGCTGGCAGTCCGAGCGCAATCCCAGCCTGGTCACCGTGCTGGAGATGTTCAACCAGCCGCTGCCCCCGTTGCCCGGGGTGCCGGACGAGTTGATCGATGTCCTGCGCCTCGGCATGGCCAACGACCCCGCCGAGCGTCCCTCCGCCCTGGAGTTGCACGACCTCCTCGCCAACCTGCCCCTCGGGCCGCCGTCGGCACCCGTCAGCGGTGCCCCGGTCAGCGGTGGCGCCACCATCTCCGGCGCATACCCGGTCAGCCGGCCCGTTCCCCGCCCGGCCATCGAGGACACCCAGCAGGCGGTGCCCAGCGGTCGGCGCTGGCGGCGCTGGTTCCTCGGCGGCGCGGGTGTGCTCGCTCTCGCCGCCTCCGCCACCGCCGGTGCCTGGGTCGCCGACCGGGCGGCGGTGCCCACCCCGAACCCGTCGGTCACCCAGGTCGCCGCACCGGCGACCGGCCCGCTGCCCGGATGCGCCACCGGCTCCGGTGCGCCGACCGCCCTGCCCGAGGGCGCCCGCTGCCTGCCTGAGCTGGAGTGCTTCGGCCCGGTGCGGATCCGGGGCGACCGCGCGGAGGCAGCCCGGCTGCCCTGCGCCGGCCGGCACACCTGGGAGACGTACGCCGAGGGCATCCTGCCGGTGTCGCTGGTCGGTGCCACCTACGACGAGGTGATCGCCGCCGCCCCGGTGCGAGAGGTGTGCAGCGCCACGACGTTCCGGTTGACGACCGGCATCGCCGAGCCGACCGGCTGGCACCTGGAGGTGCTACCGCCGGTCGACGGCAGCATCGACCGGGCGTACCGCTGTCTGGCCGGGCGGGGCGTGGACGCGCTCGCCGCGCCCACCCTCACCGGCCGCCGCTGAGCCCGTTCGTTCCGCGTCGCCGGTCACGCACCGCACGCAACGCGTCCCGACTGTCGAGGGCGTCGAGGGTGTCGGCGTCGATCCCGTACGGCATCAACTCGGGCGGCCCGACGGCTGCCGAGCGGTCCACCGGCTCCGGTGCGTCGCCCTGCCGGGCGGCGGAGACGGCGACTCCGGCGACCATGGTCAGCAGGACACAGAGAAGTGCCAGCGCCACGCCGACAAGATCCTGTCGACGCCAGACGACCAGCATGACCAGCGGCGCGAGTGCTCCCAACGCCGCGAGCACCGCCACCGTCCGTGCCTGGGGTCTGGGCAATCGGCTCACCCGTCCAGCATGTCGTGACGAGCCCGGCTGTCAACCGCAGAGCCGACCGGCGCGCCGATCGACATCGATCGGCCGGGCGGTCCGACATGGCCGCTCGGCGTCCACACTCAGTGGACGAGAGCCGCTACTCTCGGTGTCCCGCAGGCTCTTCCGGCAGCGAGGTCGCCCATGAACCCAGGCAGGTCGCAGTCCCGGCTCCGCTCGGTCGCGTCGACGTTGGCCGTCGCCCTCACCCTCGCCCTGGCCGCCGCCGCGGGCTGCGACAGTCGGCAGGAACCCGAGCTGCTCTCGGTGCAGGAGAAGATGCGCGAGACGCACATCTACGGCCAGTCGAAGTTGCGGATCGGTGTCGCCACGAACGAGCCGTTGATGGGCGAGTTGCGGAACGGCAAGCACGCCGGTTTCGACGTCGAGATCGCCAAGTACATCGCCGCCTCCCTGGGCTACGAGGGGGACCAGCGGCTGGAGTTCGTGCCGGTGGCCACCGAGGAGCGGATCCCCGCGCTCCAGGGCGGCACTGTGGACCTCGTGGTCTCCAGCTTCTCGATCACCGAGGAGCGCAAGAAGGTGGTGAGCTTCGCCGGGCCGTACTTCGTCACCACCCAGGAGGTGATGGTGCCGACCCGGTTGAAGGGCAAGATCAGCACCATCGAGGACCTCCGCAACCCGGACTACAAGATCTGCACCAGCGGCGGCTCCACCACCGAGGCCGAGCTGGGCAGTCACCAGGTCAAGGCGTTGGTCGTGAAGACCGTCGGTGACTGCGTCAACGGCATCCGTGCCGGTCGCTACGACGCGGTCAGCTCCGACGAGACGATCCTCGCCGGCTTCCTGGCCCGGCACCCGAAGGAGTTCGAGATCGTCGACCTGCCCTTCGGCACCAGCGAGTTGCTGGGCATCGGCGTGCCGATCGGCGACCCGGCACTCCGCGATCTGGTCGCGTTCTTCCTGCAGAAGAGCTACCAGCAGGGCCGCGACGAGCAGGCGAGCCCGTGGCAGACCGCGTACAACCAGACCCTCGGTCCGTGGCTGACGGCCGAGAAACGCCAGCCGCAGCCGTTGGAGGTGCCGAAGCTCGTCGACTTCGACGACAAGGCGCCGGCGAAGTGAGCGCGCCGACCACCGCCGCCGACGGCGACGGTGCGGTCCCGCCGCCCCGCCGATCCGTGCCGGCTGACGACGCCACAGCCCGGACCACCGACGGTACGGTGCCCGTGGCCGGTGGGGTGGACACCGTCGACTGGCCGGCCGGAGTTCCGGTCGCCGAGCCCGCCCAGCCGGTCGTCGTCGAGGTCGAGCCCGGGCGGATCCGATGGGACCCGGCCGAGCGGCGCGCCCGAGCCAGCCAGTCGTTCTGGACCGCTGTGGTGGGCGTACCGGCGATCTTCTCGGTGCTCCGCCTCGGCGTGGAAGCCGGCGGGGAGCTCCAGACCACGCTCTTGCTGGTCGCGAACGTCGGGCCGGTCAACCTGCTCGCCGGCTTCCTGACCACGGCTGCCCGGCTGCTCTCGACCGGGATGGTCGCCGTCTTCGCGCTCGGCGCGGTGTTGGCCGTCAGCGCCGACCAGCTGCCGCCGGGCACCCGTCGCCGTCCCCTCTTCGCCCGGTGGGCCGACATCACCCCGGCCTGGGTGGTCCTGGCCAGCTTCCTGCTCGCCCTGATCACCTGGCCGCTGCTCTACCTTCCGTTGCTGTTGCCGGCCTTCGTGGCCGCGTTCCAACTCCGCCCCGCCCGCCTGCATGAGCGGCTGCTGCCACGGCTGCTGATCATCATCGTGCTGCTCGCCGGGTATGGCTGGCTGATGCTGCCCACGCTGCGTGAGGTGGTGAAGCAGGGCGGTGAAGGTCTGGTGCTGGCGCTCCTCGTGGTGCCTCCGCTGCTCGCCCTGTTCATCGCCGGGCCGCTACCGGGCCTGGTGATCCGGCCGCTGGCGTCGGTGACCGAGGTGGCGGTGCTGGTCACCCTGGTCTGGGCCGCGGTGCCGGTGATCAGCACCCCGGTGTTGCCGTTGACCGTCACCACAGTGGGCCCGGAGAGCGGACCCACCGAGGACGTACGCGGGCACGTGGTCACCACGGACGACGTCAACATGGTGATCCTCCAGGAGCAGGGCGGGGTCCGGTACGTCCCGGTCGACCTGGTTCGCGCGCAGGTGCTCTGCCCGAGCGAGGAGGAGTTGCCCCGGCACCAGTTGCGCATCCACGACTTCCACGTCGAGGACTCCCTGTTGGAGGGGATGGGCCGACGGGTCCGGCCGGTCCACCGCATCGACGCCGCCTGCCGTACTCCACTCTGACCACACGGTTAGGGGACCTGTATATACAGTCGTACGGTATATACTGTGGCGATGGCGAAGGCTCCCCTGCAAGAAGC
This sequence comes from Micromonospora sp. WMMC250, assembly GCF_027460215.1. Lineage (NCBI taxonomy): Bacteria > Bacillati > Actinomycetota > Actinomycetes > Micromonosporales > Micromonosporaceae > Micromonospora > Micromonospora sp. WMMC250. Next base: position 5,308,383 of record NZ_JAPZBJ010000002.1, read on the forward strand.
GACCTACCTGATCCTCACCGCGCTCGTCGAGGCCCCACGGCACGGGTACGCCGTCCTCGAAGAGGTCCGCCGAATCTCCGACGGGCGCGTCGACCTGCGCGCCGGCACCCTCTACGCAGCCCTTGACCGGCTGCGGACCGAGGGTCTCGTCGACATCGAGAGGGAGGAGCAGGTGCAGTCCAGGTTGCGGCGGTACTACCGACTCACCGCGTCGGGGGCGCAACGCCTGGCCGAAGAGGCGGCGCGTCTGCGCAGCAACGCCGACGCGGCGAGCCTGCGGCTGCGCCGGGCCGGTCTCATTGTCGACGGCGGTGCGGCGTGAGTTTGGACCACACCTACCGGCGGCTGATCGCCTGTTATCCCCGCGCCTACCGTCAGCAGTACGAGGACGAGATGATCGGGGTGTTGCTGGACGACGCGTCGCCGGGCCAGCGCAGCCCTGCCGCGCGAGACGTGCTCGCCCTGCTCGGCGGGGCGCTCCGGGCGCATGTCCGCCAGGCTGGTGCTCGATTCTCGGGCGATGCGTGGCGGGAGGCGGCGCAGGCAATCGGGCTGATCGCCGCGTTGATGTTGTTCGTGCGGGATGCGCGCGTTCCGGTGCTGCACCTCGCCATGTTCGCGGACAGCTATCCCGAGGGGTTGGGCGAGAAGTTCGTCCTCTGGCCGGTCGGTCTCGTGGCGCTGCTGTGGCTCACCGTGGCGGTGTCGGCCGTGTTCGGGTGGGGCCGGGCAGCAGCCGCGATCGCCGTCTGTTGCGCGGCGTTCGAGGTGGTGCGGGTCGCCGAGGCTTACGGGCAATATTCCACGGTGCGCAATCTCTGGCCCGCCGTGCTCGCCGCGATGGTTCCGCTGATGCTCGCCGTCCGTGCTCCCCGTTCCGCCACGGCTTCCCTCACGCGCTGGCGGCTCGGCACGCTGGCGGCGGCGACGCTGGTCAGCGTCGGTGCTCCGAGCATCGCCCAGGTGACTGGTGCTGATGACTCGACGACTCCCGTTCACGGCACGTGGATCTTCACCGTCGGCGTCGGCCGGATCGAGGCGATCCTGCTGACTGCGGGATACCTGCTCTTCGCCCTTGTCATCCTGTCGACGCCGGCGGTGTTGCGGCGACGCCTGCTCGCGCTGGTGGTTCCGGTGGGCGTCACGCTGCTGCTCACCCGAGTGGGGCTCGGCGCCACGGGGCCGTTCCTGGAGCGTTCCACCCACGACGGTGTCCTCGCTGCGCTCACCCCGGCGCAGTGGCTGGCGTTGGTGCTGACGCCCGCGCTGCTCTTCGCGGTAGCCGTGGCGATCCTCCACCACCGGGAGCGGTCGGGCAGTCGAGGAGCGTGAGGAGGCCGCGCGGCACCGCGTAGCCCCGGCAGAGGATCGACTCGGTTTTCCGGAAGTCGGGGTATCGCTGCCCCTCGGAACACCCCGGAATCAAGGAAACCGAGTCGATCACCCGCTCGACAGGCCCGGTCAGTAGGACTTCTCCTGACCCAGGACGTGCTGGGCGACGAAGTTGAGGATCATCTCCCGGCTGACCGGGGCGATCCGGCCGGCCCGCACCGCGCCGAGCAACGTGGCCACCCCGTACTCGGTGGTCATGCCGGCCCCGCCGAGCACCTGGACGGCCGTGTCCACGGCGAGCGCGGCGGCCTCCCCGGCCGCGTACTTGGCCATGTTGCCGGACACCCCGGCCTCCAGGTCGCGGCCCGCGTCGTAGAGGGTGGCCGCCTTCTGGATCATGAGGCGGGCCAGCTCCACCTGCACGGCCGCGTGGGCCAGCGGATGCGAGACGCCCTGGTGGGAACCGATGCTCCGGCCACCCCAGACCTTGCGGGTGGCGGTGTACTCGCTGGCCCGTTCGATGGCGTACCGGCCGGTGCCAGCACCCATCGCCGCCACCGTGATCCGCTCCGGGTTGAGCCCGGCGAACAGCGCCGGCAGCCCGGCGTCCAGCGACTCACCGAGCAGCGCGTCGGCGGGCACCCGCACGTCGTCCAGGTAGAGCAGGAACTGGTTCTCCGGGGAGACGATCTCCATGTCCAACTTGGACCTGGTCAACCCGGCCGCGTCGGTCGGCACCAGGAACAACGCGGGCTTGAGCCGCTGCGGAGACGAATCCGCTGAGCCGGCTGGGCCGTCATCGACGGCGACCCGGGCCACCACCAGGACGTGACCGGCCTCGTCGACACCGGAGATGTAGCACTTACGACCGTTGAGCAGCCAACCGTCACCGTCGCGGCGGGCCACGGTGCCGAGCCGGTGGAAGTTGGAACCGGCCTCCGGCTCGGTGATCGCGAACACGATCTTCTGGGAGCCGTCCGCGAGACCGGGCAGGTGCCGTTTGCGCTGCTCCTCGGTGCCGTGCCGGGTCAGCACCGTCGCCGCGATAGCGGGCGAGACCACCAGCAGCAGCAACGGGCAGCCGGCCGCCGCCAACTCCTCGCAGACGATCGCCAGCTCGGTGATGCCGCCGCCCCCGCCGCCGTACTCGGTGGGGATGTTGACCCCCAGGTAGCCGAGCCGGCCGGCCTCCGCCCAGAGTTCGGTGGTGTGTTCGCCGGCCTTCGCCTTCTCGACGAAGTAGCCGTGGCCGTAGCGACGGCCGAGCGCCCGCACGGCGTCGCGTAGCTGGTCCTGCTCGGGGGTGAGGTCGAAGGTCATCGGGGGTCCTCCTCGGTAGTGACCACAGCCAGCACGTCGCCCGTCCGGACCTGCCCGCCGGCCGGCACCGGCAGCTCGGCGACCACACCGTCGGTCGGGGCGAGCACGGGATGTTCCAGCTTCATCGCTTCCAGCGTGAGCAGTGGTTCGCCGGCCGCGACCCGCTGGCCGACCTGGACGTGCACCCGGCTCACCGCGCCGGGCAGCGGCGCGAGCAGCGACCCGGCGGCCACCTCCGCGGTCGGCAACGGGAGGCGCGGCAGCTCGGTCAGGCTCGCCGCCCCGTCCGGGCCGTCCACGAACACCGTCGACAGCACCCGGTGTACGCGGAACGCGCGCCGGACCCCGTCGACGTCGAGCACCACCCGGTCCGGGGTCGCCTCGACCAGCGCCACTGTGGCGTCGGCGGCCGACGGGTCGGTGCACCATTCGGCGAGTCCGCCCGTGCGGTCCAGTCGGTAGCGGACCTCGATCTCGCCGTCCGGGCCGGCGAACCGGGTGACCTGCGGGACCGCCGGCACGTTGCGCCAGCCTGACGGCAGCCCGCCGAGCACAGATGCGGTCGCTCGCCGGTGCGCGGCAGCCGCCAGCGCGGCGGCGAGGGCGGTGACCGGGACCTGTTCGGCGGGGAGCAGCGGGGCGAAGACCTCGGGGTGCCGGTCCAGGAAACCGGTGTCGATCTCGCCCGCCGCGAACTCCGGGCTGCGGAGCACCCGGACCAGCAGGTCGCGGTTGGTTGCCACCCCGTGCAACTCGGCCCGCGCCAGCGCGCCCGCCAGCGCGCGGACCGCCTCGGACCGGGTCGGCGCCACGGCGATCACCTTGGCGAGCAGCGAGTCGTAGTGCACACCGACCTCGGAGCCCGCCGCCACACCGGAGTCCAGCCGTAGGCCGGCCCGCTGGAGCCAGCCGAACTCGCGGTCCACCTGCGGCACGTCGAAGCGGTGCAGCGTGCCGGTGGCGGGCCGCCAGCCCTGCGCCGGATCCTCGGCGCACAGCCGCACCTCGACCGCGTAACCCCGCGTGGTGGGGTGCTGGCCGTGCTCAGGCAGCGGATCGCCCTCGGCCACCAGCAGTTGCAGCCGGACGAGGTCCAGCCCGACCGGCGTGGTCAGCTCGGTGACCGGGTGCTCCACCTGGAGGCGGGTGTTCATCTCCAGGAAGAAGAACTCCCCGGTCGGTGCCAGCAGGAACTCCACAGTCCCGGCGCTCACGTAGTCCACCGCGCGCCCGGCCGCCACCGCCGCCTCGTGCAGGCGCTCCCGCAACTCCGCCCCGACGACCCCGGGCGCCTCCTCGATGATCTTCTGGTGCCGGCGCTGGATCGAGCACTCCCGGACACCGAGCGCGGCGACCGTACCGTGGGTGTCGCCGAAGATCTGCACCTCGACGTGCCGGCCACGTTCGACGTACCGCTCGATGAAGACGGTGCCGTCACCGAACGCCGCAGCCGCCTCGCGGCGCGCGGACGCCACGGCCTCGGGCAGCTCCTCGGCGCTCCGGACGATCCGCATGCCCCGCCCGCCGCCACCGGCGGACGCCTTCACCAGCACCGGGAAGTCGGTGACCTCGTCGGGGTCGGTCCAGCTCGGCAGCATCGGCACGCCCGCGTCGGCGAGCATCGCCTTCGCCGCCAGCTTGTCGCCCATCGCGGCGATCACCTTGGCGGGTGGGCCGACCCAGGTCAGCCCGGCGTCGGTCACCGCAGCCGCGAAGTCGGCGTTCTCGGCGAGGAACCCGTAACCGGGGTGGACCGCGTCCGCGCCGGTGCGCCGGGCCGCGTCCAGGATCAGGTCGATCCGCAGGTACGTCTCGGACGGAGTGTTCCCGGGCAGCCGGACGGACTGGTCGGCCTCCCGCACGAACGGCGCCGACGCGTCAGCGTCCGAGTGCACGGCCACCGTCTCCACGCCCAGCGCCCGGCAGGTCGCGAAGACCCGACGCGCGATCTCACCCCGGTTGGCAACGAGCAAACGTTCGATCATCGAATGACCCCTCACATCCGGAAGATGCCGTAGCCGTCGGCACCCTTGACGGGTCCGCTGTGGATCGCCGAGAGACACAGCCCGAGGACGGTCCGGGTGTCCCGTGGGTCGATCACCCCGTCGTCGTAGAGCCGGCCGGACAGGAACAGCGCGCCGGACTGCGACTCGATCTGCTGCTCGACCATCATCCGCATCGCCGCGTCGGACTCCTCGTCGAAGTCGCGCCCCCGCGCGGCCGCCGCCTGCCGGGCCACGATGGAGAGCACACCGGCGAGCTGGGCCGGGCCCATCACCGCCGACTTCGCGTTCGGCCAGGTGAACAGGAACCTCGGCTCGTACGCGCGGCCACACATGCCGTAGTTGCCAGCCCCGTACGAGGCCCCCAGGTTCACCGTCAGGTGCGGCACCGTCGAGTTGGACACCGCATTGATCATCAGCGCGCCATGCTTGATGATGCCGCGCTGCTCGTACTCGGTGCCGACCATGTAGCCGGTGGTGTTCTGCAGGAAGATCAGCGGAGTGTCGGCGGCGTTCGCGAGCTGGATGAACTGGGCCGCCTTCTGCGCCTCCTCGCTGAACAGCACCCCACGGGCGTTCGCCAGTACGCCCACGGGGTAACCGTGCAGCTCGCCCCAGCCGGTGACCAGGGCACCCCCGTACGCAGGCTTGAACTCGTCGAACTCACTCCCGTCGAGGATCCGGGCCAGCACCTCACGCGGGTCGAACGGCACCTTGAGATCGGCGCTGGTGATGCCGAGCAACTCCTCCGGGTCGTACTTCGGTGGCTGCGGCACCGCCGAACGCGGCGGCGGGCCCTGCTTGCGCCAGTTCAGCCGGCGTACGCACTGGCGGGCCAGCCGGATCCCGTCCCGCTCGTCCTCGGCGAGATAGTCGGCCAGCCCGGACGTGCCGGCGTGCATCTCGGCACCACCCAACGACTCGTCGTCGGTGACCTCGCCGGTAGCCATCTTCACCAGCGGTGGCCCGGCCAGGTAGACCTGCGACCGGTCCCGAATCATGATCACGTGGTCGGACATCCCCGGCACGTACGCGCCACCGGCCGTCGCGTTGCCGAAGACCACGCTGACCGTGGGGATACCCGCCGCCGAGAGCCGGGTCAGGTCGCGGAACACCCGGCCACCCGGGATGAAGATCTCCGCCTGGGTGGGCAGGTCCGCCCCGGCCGACTCGACCAGGTTGACCATCGGCAGCCGGTTGGCCAGCGCGATCTCACCCGCCCGCCGGGTCTTGGCGAGCGACCACGGGTTGACCGCGCCACCGCGTACCGTCGGGTCGTTCGCGACGATCAGGCACTCCACGCCCTCGACCACCCCGATCCCGGTCACCACGCTCGCCCCGACCGGGAAGTCCGTACCGAACGCGGCGACCGGCGACAACTCCAGGAACGGGCTGTCCGCGTCCACCAGCAACTCGATGCGTTCCCGAGGCAGCAACTTGCCGCGCGCGTGGTGCCGGGACACGTACTTCTCGCCGCCGCCCGCCCGGGCCTGGTCCAGAGCGGCATCGAGCTCGGCCAGCCGCTCCAGCAGGGCCGCCCGGTTCGCCGCGTACCCGGGCGCCGTCGGGTCGATCGCGCTGTCCAGAGTGCTCATAGACCCATGCCCTTCGCGATGATCTCGTTCATGATCTCGGTGGTGCCGCCGCCGATGCCGAGGATCCGCGCGTCGCGGTAGTGGCGCTCCACCTCCGCGTCGCGCAGGTAGCCGAAGCCGCCGTGCAGTTGCAGCGCCTGGTCGACGACGTGGTCGCAGGCGGCCACCGCCACGTTCTTCGCCATCGCCACCTCGGTCACCACCGGCTCGCCGGCCGCGACCCGACTGGCCACCTCGTGCACGTACGACCGAGCCGCCTCGGCCCGCGTGTGCATCTCCGCCAGGCGGTGCCGGATCAACTGCCGGCTGGCCAGCGGACGCCCGAAGGTCTCCCGGTCCCGGCACCAGCGCACGGCCAGCTCCACGCAGCGCTGCGCTGTCGCGTACGCCTGGGTGGCCAGCGACAACCGCTCCGCGGCGAAGTTCTGCATGATCGCCAGGAAGCCGGTGTCCTCCGCGCCGATCCGGTTGGTCGCCGGTACCCGCACGTCGACGAAGGACAGTTCGGCGGTGTCCGAGCAGTGCCAGCCCAACTTCTCCAACCGGCGCCCCACTGTGAACCCGGGCAGCCCCTTGTCGATGACCAACAGCGTCAGCTCGCCGCTACCCGGGAAGTCGGTGCAGACGGCGGTGGTCACGAAGTCGGCCCGGTGCCCGCTGGTGATGTACGTCTTCGACCCGTTCACCACGTAGTGGTCGCCGTCCCGGCGGGCCGTGGTGCGGATGCCGGCCACGTCGGAACCGCCGTCCGGTTCGGTGATCGCCAACGCGCCGATCATCGTGCCGGCCAGGGTGGGGCGGACGTACCGCTCGATCAGGCCGTCCTCGCCCGGCGACACGGTGCCGCCGAGCCGGCCGCCCAGCGAACCCCCGGTGTGGGCACCGGCCGCCGCGACCATGTGCGGCAACGCGATGCCGTGCGTGAACAGGGCCGCCACCAGCCCGGACGAGCCACCCGAGCGGATCAGCTCCTCGGTCACGATGATCGAGTCGAGGAGGTCACCGCCGCTGCCGCCGACCGACTCGGGGAAGCCGATGCCGAGCAGACCGATCTTCGCGGCGGTGGCGTGCAGCGCCCGGGGCACCTCACCGGCCCGCTCCCAGTCGTCCAGGTGCGGCACCACCTCGCGGGTGACGAAGGCCCGGGTCAGCTCCCGCAGTTGTCGCCGCTCCGGCGTGTCCACGATGCTCATCGGGTCACCCCGGTCGCTACGGGCCCGGTTGCGTCGGTCGGCCCGGTCGGCACGGCGGTCGGTAGGTCGACGATCCGGGCCCGCAGCAGCTCTCCGAGCGCCTTGGCCTGTGGGTCGAACCGGGTGGACGCGGCCACCCCCTCTCCGAGCAGACCCTCGACGACGAAGTTGACAGCACGCAGGTTCGGCAGCTCGTAACGCTTCACCGACAGTGGCGCGGTCTCCGGCAGCAGCTCCGCCAGACGCGCCACTGTCAACCATCCGCGCAGCCACCCGTACGCGCCGTCGTTGCGCGCCCAGACGCCCAGGTTGGCATCCCCACCCTTGTCCCCGGAGCGCGCGCCGACCAGCTCGCCGAGCGCACCACGGCGGGTCGGGCCGTCGGCCGTCACGTCCCCGCCCGCTGTCGTCTCGTCCTCCGTCGTGGGTGCGGTACTGATCGGCGGGGCGATCGACACCCGCTCACCGCCGGGCAGCACCGCGACGTGAGCCACCGCGTCCTGCGGCACCTCGTCGGCGGTGAAGACACCGTACGGCGTCGCGTCGCCGGGCAGCGTGGTCAGCGTGCAGCCCGGGTACGAGGCCAGCGCCAGCTCCACCGCGGCGGCCGAGAACGCCCGTCCGGCCCGTGCCTTGTCACCGTGGCGCAGGTGTACGTGCAGCAGCGCGCTGGCCGCCTCGGTGTCGGCGGCGTCCGGGTGGTCCGTCCGGGCCAGCGTGAACTCCAACCCGTCCGTGCCGACCGCCTCCTCAACCTGCCCGCGCACCAGCGCCGCCTTCGCCTCGACGTCAAGTCCGCAGAGGACGAACGTCATCGAGTTGCGGAAGCCGCCGAGGTTGTTGACGCCCACCTTCAGCGTGGCCGGCGGCGGGGTGCCCCGGACGCCGGAGACCCGGACCCGGTCAGGTCCGTCCGGGCTCAGCGCCACCGTGTCCAGTCGGGTGACGACGTCCGGTCCCAGGTACGCCGGCCCCCCGATCTCGTAGAGCAGTTGTGCGGTGACGGTCTCCACGGTGACCGCGCCACCGGTGCCGGGATGCTTGGTGAGCACCGTCGAGCCGTCGGCGTACACCTCGGCGATCGGGAAACCGGGCCGGTGCCCCCCGTCGGGCAGTTCGGTGAAGAAGCTGAAGTTCCCGCCGGTGACCTGCGCGCCGCATTCGACGAGGTGGCCCGCGACCGTCGCCCCGGCCAGCTGGTCGAGGTCGTCGCGACTCCACCCGTACCGGGCGATGGCCGGGCCGACCACCAGCGACGCGTCGGTGACGCGCCCGGTGACCACCACGTCCGCGCCGCCGTCGAGGCACGCCGCGATCCCGAACGCGCCCAGATAGGCGTTGGCGCTCAACGCGTCCGGTCGTTGGATCGTGTCGCCCTCGACGTAGCCCACCTTCGCGGCCAGGCCCAGCCGGGTCGCGAGGGCGTCGATGGCGGCGGCCAGGCCGGATGGGTTCAATCCGCCGGCGTTGGTGACGATCCGCACCCCACGGTCCAGGGCGGTGCCGAGGCAGGTCTCCAGTTGACGCAGGAACGTCTTCGCGTAGCCCAGGTCGGGGTCGCGCAGCCGGTCCCGGGCGAGGATCAGCATGGTCAACTCGGCCAGGTAGTCACCGGTCAGCACGTCCAGCTCGCCGCCGTCGAGCATCTCCCGCCAGGCGGTGAACCGGTCCCCGTAGAAGCCGGAGGCGTTGCCGATGCGGATCACGCTCGTACCCCCTCTCCGCCGGCCGGCTCACGGCCGACGCCGGGCGGCCCGGCGAACGCCTGCGCCACGTCGAGCCATTCGTCGGCGACCGGGCCGGTGGCGACCAGGGCGAGGTCGGCGCGGTGCCGGCGCTGGGTGACCAGCAGGCAGAAGTCCCGAGCCGGGCCGCTCACCCGGTCGGCGGCGTCCGCCGGCCCCCAACTCCACATGTCGTCGCCGGGCCCGACCAGCTCGACCCGGACCGGCGTCGTCGGTGCCGCCCGGCCGTGGGCGGCGAAACCGTGCCCGAGGGTACGCACACCGAGGTGCGCGACGTGCCGCAGCCGCTCGCTGTCGGGGCGGACGACGCCGAGGGTCTCCGCCACGTCCTCTCCGTGTGCCCAGGTCTCCATGATCCGGGCGGTGGCCATCGAGGTGGCCGACATCCGGGTGCCGTACCAGGGCAGCTTCTCGCCAGCCGGGACGGCACCGAGTGCGTCGGCCAGCGCGGACCGGCCGGTCCGCCAACGGTGGAGCAGTTCCTGCGGCGGGGCGAGGAACTCCTCGGCACCCGCGTCGACCATCCGGGTCGGATCCGGTGCGCTGATCACCGTCGCGTAGAACGCGTCGGGATCGGTGGCGGCCAGCCACGCCACGTGGTCGGTCCAGGCGAGGTGCGCGATCTGGTGCCCGATGCTCCAGCCGGGCGCCGGGGTGGGCCGGGCCCAGTCGGCTGCCGGCAGCGGGGCCACCAGGGCGTCCAGCTGGGCGGACTCGGCGGCCAGATCCGCGAGCAGGTCGGTGAGGTCGACCATGGTGCCTCCGGTCGGTGGTGGCCGGTGCGGCCGGCGGTCAGGGCGTGAGCAGGGTGGCGAGCTGGCGCTTCCAGGTGGCCAACAGGGCGGTACGACGGGCGGAGTCGTCGTTGAGCAGGTTGGCCACCCCGAGCCCGCGGAGCAGGTCGAGCGTGGCCTGAACCGCTTCGCGGACGCCGGGTCGACGCTCGTCGACGCCGAGCAGGGCAACCGTGAGTCGGTGCATCTCCCGGCCGACCGTCGCCTCCAGCGGCACCAGGGCGTCCCGGAGTTCCCGGTCGGTGCGGGCGGCGACCCAGAGTTCGAGAGCTGCCACGAACAGCGGCCCGGTGAACGCCACGCCGAGCAGGTCGATCACGCGGTCGAGGCGCTGCGGCCCGGCCGGCAACGCCTCGGCCTCGGTGCGCAACTCGGCGGCCCGCCGCTCGGCGAGGTGGGCCACGGCGGCCGTCACCAGCGCTGCCTTTGTCGGGTAGTGGTGCAGCTGGGCCCCCCGCGAGACACCGGCCCGGGCGGCGACGACAGTGGTCGTGGTGCCGGACCAGCCGTGCTCGATCAGGCAGTCGACGGTCGCCTCCAGCAGCCGGGCCTGGGTGGCGCGGCTGCGTTCCTGCTGGGGGACTCGCGTCGGTGTGGAAGGCACGCGAACAGCCTGGTGCCAACGAAACAAACAGTCAAGACTGACTTTTTCTTGAGAACCGACGTCTCTCGGATGGCCGACCCCGACATCGGGCAGCCCAGCGGCGGTCACTAGTACGGGCCGTTCCTGATGTGTGGTGTGGGGGTCCGGTGCGCTGCCCTCGGGACGGACCGCCCCAGTTATGGGGCAGCTCTACAGGGACGTGAACATGGAAGCCGCTCCCGAACCCTGGCCACGTTTGCCGACCTGACGGGCCCCTGTCAGCGGCCGTCGCGGGGGCCGAAGACGGCCAGCGCGTCGGCGTCACTGTGCTGCGAGCGCAGGTACTCGTCGGCCCAGGCCGCAGCGTCGGGGAAGGTCGACTCGGCGGCCACCCGGGCGCACGCCGCATCCACGTCGAAGGCGGTGCGGCGCAGCTGGACGCCCGGCCCGAGCAGTGCCCACCACGCGCCCGCGCCCCCGTACGGCATGCCGATGCTGCCGGGGTTGACCACCAGGCGTCGGTCCACCAGTCGGGTGAAGGGCATGTGCGTGTGGCCGCAGACCACAGTCGTGACCTCGGCCGGGAGGTCGGCGAACACCTCAGCCCAGCGGGGCATCCGCGAGTCGACGAGCACCACCTCCTCGTCGTTCCGAGGGGTGGCGTGACAGAACAGCGTCGGCCCGAGGCCGTCGATCTCGTACGTCGCGGTGGCCGGCAGGGCCGCGAGACGGGCCACCTGGTCGTCGCGGAGCTGCCCGGCGGCCCAGTTCGACACCTCGATCGACGCGGCCTTCCCGGCTCGTGCCTCGACCAGCTCACGTTCGCAGTTGCCGCCCACCCAGCAGACGCGGTCACCCAGGCCGGCGAGCACGTCCAGCACCTCGACCGGCTGCGGGCCGGCCGCGATGTCGCCGGTCAGCACGATCAGGTCGGCGGCGGCGACGTCCGGTTCGGCCAGCACCGCCTCCAACGCGGGAAGGACGCCATGGATGTCGGAGAGCACGGCAACTCTGTTCACCATGGCCCCACCCTCACCGCTCCGGCCGCACGGAACCAGTCTTTCTGCGCCCGGCAGACGAAAGGTCCCCGCCCACCGTCGACGACGGGAGGCGGGGACCTGACGTACGGCTCAGACGCGGGCGCGGCGGGCCAGGCGCTCCGGGTCCAGGATGATGATGCTCTTGCCGTCCAGCCGAAGCCATCCGCGCGAGGCGAAGTCGGCCAGCGCCTTGTTGACCGTCTCCCGAGAGGCGCCGACGAGCTGGGCGATCTCCTCCTGGGTGAGGTCGTGGGTCACCCGCAGGACGCCGCCGTCGCGGGTGCCGAACCGCCCAGCCATCTGGAGCAGGTTCTTGGCGACCCGGCCCGGCACGTCCGTGAAGATCAGGTCGGCGAGCGAGTCGTTCGTCCGACGCAGCCTGCGGGCGAGCACCCGCAGCAACTGCTCGGCGATCTCCGGGCGGTTGTTCAACCACGGTCGCAGCGCCTGCTTGCGCAGTCGCACCAACCGGGTGTCGGTCACCGCGGTGGCGGTCGCCGTACGCGGACCTGGGTCGAAGAGCGACAGCTCACCCACCATGTCCGACGGCCCCATCACCGCGATCAGGTTCTGCCGGCCGTCCGCTGCGCGGCGACCAACCTTGATCTTCCCGGACAGCAGGATATAGAGGCTGTCGCCGGGCTCGCCCTCATTGAAGACGATCTCGCCCTTGCGGACCTCGATCGTCTCCATCTCCTTGGCAAGCGCCTCGGCAGCTTCCGGGTCGACACCCTGGAAGATCCCGCTGCGGGCCAGTACCTCGTCCATCGCGCACCTCCGGTTACGCGGGCCGTCCGTCGGCCGGGGTCGCCGTCCGCTGATCCCCTCGCGCGCCGCCAAGTCTAGGCGCACATGAGCATGAATCAGAGGTCGCCCCTGGAATCTTGATCGGTGGGCGTAACCTGCCCGACGTGCTGAGCGAGCCGACTCTGACCAGCCGTGCCGAGGACGGGCGGGACATCCCACTGCTCTTCTGGCGCGCGAACGCGCCCCTGCGGGCCGTCAGCAGCGGCCCGCTGGGCGGTGGCATCGGGGTCCGGCGGTGGGTGCTGAACGCGACCGTACCCATGTCGTACGACAGTGGTGACCCCGCCGCGCACCTGGCGGCGCTCGCCGCCGACCTGGCCCTCGACGGGCCCGGGGTCGGCCTGCTGACCGGGGTGCACGTCGGCGAGGTGGTGGCCCGGACCGACACCGGGGTGCGGGTCTGGGCGACGGTCGGGCTCGGCACGCCGGTGCTCGCGGCCGCGCCGACGCCGGCCGGGCTCGTCCAGCGGGTCGGCACTGTCAACATCGTGGTGTACGTGCCGGCCCGGCTCGCCGACTCGGCCCTCGTCAACGCGGTGGCCACGGCGACCGAGGCGAAGACCCAGGCGATCAGCGAGCTGGGGCTGCCCGGGACCGGCACCCCGACCGACGCGGTGACCGTGCTGTGCCCGGTGGACGGGCCGGAGGCCGCGTACGGGGGACCGCGCTCCAGTTGGGGCGCCCCGCTGGCCCGTGCGGTGCACGCGGCGGTGCTCGCCGGGGGCTCCCAGCCGGTCGTGCCCTGGTCAGAGCAGCTCAACGACTGAAGGTTCGACCGATCGGCTGTCGTCGGCGCGTTTACGGCCCGGTAGGGTCGCGGGCGATGTATGCTCCCGCCCCCCTCGCGTCCCGCCCGCGTCGCCATGTCGCCCTGGGCGTCGCCGCGATGCTGGCCGCCCTGCTCGTCGCCGGCTGCTCCGATGCGGGTGGCGAGGCTCCCCTCTGGCAGCCCGGTGCCGGCGGCGGTGGCACCGGCGCGCCGGTGACCACTGCCGACCCGGACGCCACCGGGCCCGCAGCCTCCGGTGCCGGCGGCGCGATCTCGCTCTCCGCCACCGGCGACATCATCATGGGCAACGCGCCGAGCCGGCTGCCCGCCGGCGGCGGGAAGGGCTTCTTCACCTCGGTCACCGAGGCGCTGAAGGCCGACCTGGTGATGGGCAACCTGGAAGAGCCGTTGACGGTGGACACCGGCACCGGCAAGTGCGGGGCCAACTCCACCCGCTGCTTCCAGTTCCGCGCTCCGCCGGAGTACGCGGCACACCTGCGCGACGCCGGATTCGACGTGCTCAACCAGGCCAACAACCACGGGTACGACTACGGGCCGAAGGGCTACGAGAACACCCAGAAGGCGTTGGAGAAGTACGACCTGAAGCACACCGGTGCGCCGGACCAGATCACAGTGGTCGACGTCAAGGGGGTGAAGGTCGCCGTCGCCGGCTTCTCGTCGTACGTCTGGTCGAACAGCCTCGTCGACGTCGCCAAGGCGAAGACGGTGGTCGCCAAGGCCGCCACCATGGCCGACCTGGTCGTGGTGCAGGTGCACATGGGCGGTGAGGGAGCGGAGAAGACCCGGGTGAAGCCGGGCACCGAGATGTTCCTGGGCGAGAACCGGGGCGACCCGGTCAAGTTCTCCCACGCCATGATCGACGCCGGTGCCGACCTGATCGTCGGACACGGGCCGCACGTGCTGCGCGGGATGGAGTTCTACCAGGGGCGCCTGATCGCGTACAGCCTGGGCAACTTCGCCGGCGGTGGCAACTCCCTGAACAACGACGGGCGCCTCGGCTGGGGCGGCGTGCTGAAGGTGTCGCTGAAGCCGGACGGCAGTTGGGCCGGCGGCTCGTTCACCTCGACGTACATGAACGACGCCGGCAAGCCGACGATGGACCCGAACAAGCGGGGCCTCGGTCTGGTCACCGAGTTGAGCAGGACCGACTTCCCGAAGGCCGGTGCCCGGCTCGACGGGCAGGGCAAGATCTCGCCGCCGACCGCTGGTTGACAGGTCGGGTACGTCCGGGGTGCGACGTAGGCTGACCGTCGTGACCAGTAGTCCTCCCGCCGCCAGCGAGACCGATCTCGGGCGCACCCGCCGTGCTCGCAAGATCGGCCGGGTGCTGACCGAGACGCACCCCGACGCCCATTGTGAGCTGGACCACTCCAACGCCCTGGAGTTGGCTGTCGCCACCATCCTCTCCGCGCAGTGCACGGACAAGAAGGTCAACGAGGTCACCCCCAAGCTCTTCGCCCGCTACCCGAGCGCCGCCGCGTACGCCGGGGCCGACCGGGGCGAGATGGAGGAGCTGATCCGGCCGACCGGCTTCTACCGCAACAAGACCGACTCGCTGCTCAAGCTCGGGCAGGCCCTCGTCGAGCGGTACGACGGGCAGGTCCCCGGCCGTCTCGTCGACCTGGTGACACTGCCCGGCATCGGCCGTAAGACCGCCAACGTGATCCTCGGCAACGCCTTCGACGTCCCGGGCATCACCGTCGACACGCACTTCCAACGGCTGGTCCACAGGTGGCGGCTGACCACCGAGACCGACCCGGTGAAGATCGAACACGCGGTCGGCGCGCTCTACCCCAAGCGCGACTGGACCATGCTGTCGCACCGGATCATCTTCCACGGGCGCCGGGTCTGCCACGCCCGCAAGCCGGCCTGCGGGGCGTGCACCCTCGCGAAGCTCTGCCCCTCGTACGGCACGGGGCCGACCGAGCCGGCAGCCGCCGCGAAGCTGCTCAAGGGCCCCCGTGCACGTGACCTCGCGGTGGCCGCCGGAGTCGACCCGGATCTGGTGCCCGCCCAGGCGGTCGCCGCGGAGGTGCCGTGAACCGCCGCCTCGCCCTGCTCGTCCTGCCGGTGCTCCTGGCCGTCGCCGGCTGCACCGCGGACAAGGCCGGCGACGAGCCGGCTCCCCGACCGGCCGCCACCGAGCGACCGTCGCCGTTCCGGGACTGCGCCACGCTGGGCACGATCCCCTCGGCCGCGGCATCCGGCTCCGGCACATCGACCCCTGGCTCCGGCACGTCCGGCTCCGGCACGGCGGCACCCGCCGCCGGGGCGCAGGCGCTGCCGGAGCTGACGCTGTCCTGCTTCACCGGCGGGGCGCCGGTCGCGCTCCGGTCCGTCGCCGGGCCGGCGGTGATCAATGTCTGGGCGTCCTGGTGCCCGCCGTGCCGCAAGGAGTTGCCCGCCTTCCAGCGGCTCAGCGAGCGGGCCGACGGTCAGCTCCAGGTGGTTGGGGTCAACAGCCGGGACAGCCGCAGTGGCGCCCAGTCCATCGGTGAGGACTTCGGCGTCCGGTTCCCGATCCTGGTCGACCAGGGCGAGGCGCTGCAACGCGAACTGAAGCGCAACGCCATCCCCCTGACCCTCTTCGTCGACGCCGACGGCCGGGTCCGGCACATCGACGCCACTGGCGCGCTCGACGACGCCCAACTCGCCAAGCTGGTACGCCAGCACCTCGGCCTGACGGTGCCCGCGTGACCCGTCGGCCACCGGAATGGATCGACCCGCTGCTGACCCGGCTGGGCACCGCCCGCGCCGAGGACTTCACCCGGTTGACCACCCCGGCCGAAGGTGGCCGGGAGAGCGCTGTGCTGGTGCTGCTCGGTGAGCAGGCCGACACCGGGCCCGACGTGCTGGTCCTGCAACGGGCTGCCACCCTGCGTACCCACGCCGGTCAGCCGGCCTTCCCGGGAGGCGCGGCCGACCCCGAGGACGCCGACGTACGCGCCACCGCGCTGCGCGAGGCGAACGAGGAGGTCGGCCTCGACCCGGCCAGCGTGACGGTGCTCGCCGAGCTGCCGAAACTGTGGATCCCGGTCAGCGACTTCGTGGTCACGCCGGTGCTGGCCTGGTGGCACGACCCGCACCCGGTGTACCCGTGCGAGCCGGCCGAGGTGGCCCATGTCGCCCGCCTGCCGGTCAGCGAGCTGGTCGACCCGGCCAACCGGATGCGGGTTCGCCACCCTAGCGGCTGGATCGGGCCGGCGTTCTCGGCGCGCGGGATGCTCGTCTGGGGCTTCACCGCCGGGGTGCTGGCGACCCTGTTGGAGATGGGCGGCTGGGCGCGTCCGTGGCCGCGGGACCGGGTGGTCGACCTACCGCCCAGCGGGGCGACCCCGGCGCCGTCGGCGGGCACCGACGAGGCCGACGAGACAGCCGTACGCTGACCGCACGGTCACCTTCGGCAAGCGATGGTCATCTGGCGGGCGCACTGCCCGTACGCTTGACCCGTGTCCGTCGTGGATCTCGTCCTGCTGCTGCTCATGCTCGTGTTCGCGATCAGCGGATACCGCCAGGGTTTCGTCATCGGCATCACCTCGCTGTCCGGCTTCTTCCTCGGTCTGCTGCTGGGTCTCCAACTCGGGCCGCTGTTCGCCCGACAGTTCGTGGACGCCGGCACCCGTGTGCTGATCTCGCTCGTGGCGATCTTCGGGCTGGCCGTGGTCGGGCAGGCGCTCGCCGGCTGGCTCGGCTCGCACCTGCGTAAGACGATCACCAGTGACGTGGGCAAACGGGTCGACGACGTGGGTGGCGCGTTGGTGTCGCTGCTCGCGGTGCTGCTGCTCGCCTGGCTGGTGGCGGTGCCGCTCGGCTCGTCCTCGGTGCCCTGGCTAGCCGCGTCGGTGCGGAACAGCGCGTTGATTTCGGTGGTCAACCAGGTCGTGCCGGAACAGGCCCACCGGTTGTCCACAGCGCTGGAGGACACCGTCGACACCGACGGATTCCCGGACGTCTTCGGTGATCTCGCGCCCACCCGGGCCCGGCAGGTCGACCCGCCCGACCCGGCGCTGGCCGGCTCGCAGGTGGTGGTCAATGGTCAGCGGTCGGTCGTGAAGGTGCTCGGTTCCGCGCCCGGCTGCTCGCGTCGTATCGAGGGCTCCGGCTTCGTGTACGCCGACGACCGGGTGATGACCAACGCGCACGTGGTGGCCGGAACCCGCTCGGTCGCCGTGGAGTTGGGCGGTGAGCGGTACGACGGCAAGGTGGTGGTCTACGACCCGGACCGGGACCTGGCGGTGCTGCTGGTGCCCGGTCTGCCCGGCCCGTCCATGCGGTTCGCCGCCGGCAACGCCGGCAGTGGCTCGGACGCGATCGTGTTGGGCTTCCCGCTGGACGGCCCCTACAACGCGCAGTCGGCACGGATCCGCGACGTCGACAAGATCAAGGGGCCGGACATCTACTCCTCCGGTGACGTCACGCGGGAGATCTACACCATCCGGGCGCTGGTCCGTAGTGGCAACTCCGGCGGTCCGCTGCTGTCCGCCAACGGCCTCGTACTCGGCGTGATCTTCGCGGCTGCGGCCGACGACCCGAACACCGGATTCGCGGTAACCGCTGCCGAGGCTCGCCCGGTGGCGTTGGCCGGCGCCGAACGTAACCGGCAAGTGGCCACCGGCGAGTGCACCTGAGCGCCGCGCCGATCAACTCCCGGCCGAAACCGCCTGTCGACGCCCCGTCGGCAGCGTCGCCCGGCCCCACCGCAGCCCCCGGTCCAGCACCGCACGAGCCATGATCGCCACGCAGGTGCCGCCGTTGAGGAAGGACGCCACCACGTCGCTGGGATGGTGCATCCCCCGGTACATCCGGGTCAGCGCAACCCCCAACGGCACCATCAGCAGCAGCGTCCACCAGGCGACCTTCGCCCCGGTGCTACGCGCCCGCAGGGCCATCAACACGGCGATGCCGACGTAGAGCGCCACCGCCGCCGAGGTGTGCCCGGAAGGAAAGCTCGACGTGGGCGGTGAGACGTCCATGTGCTCCACCGCCGGCCGCTGTCGGTCGATCGCCAGCGTGGTCAGCAGGAACACGAGGGCCTGGGCCGTCACCGCCGCACACAGGAACAGCGGCTCCCGCCAGCGCTTCAGCCAGAGCCGCAGCGCCAACGCCACCAGCACGCTGACCACGACGATCATCTGGGTGCTGGCCAGCGTGCTGAACACCAGTGAGACGTCGTTCCAGCCCCCGGTACGGTCGGCGGCCAACTCCCGGTTCACCGCGTCCTCGACGGTGAACGGCCAGGTCCGGGCGAACACCCGGGTGACCAGCACCCCGAGCAGCACCATCAGACCGAACAGGAGGGACACCGGCAGCAGCACCCGCCGGACGATCAGGACCACGGTGTCGGACATGGGTCGGCCAGTACCCGTCCGAGGTCGTCGGCACGCCTCAGGCCGCTCCGGGCTGCCGCTCGACCTCGGGGGCGACGCCGTCGCGGGTGGGCCGGACCGGCCGGAGACCGTTGTGCGCCCGCCAACTGGTGAACGCGGCGGTGGTCGCCGCGACCACCGCCACGCCGAGCAGCCAGCCGCCCAGCACGTCGCTGGTGAAGTGCACACCGAGCGCCACCCTGCTCAGCCCGGTGACCACGGTGAGCAACACCGCCGCGACCCACAGCGCGAGCCGCGCCGCCCCGCGCCCGGCGTACGGCAGGAGGACCAGCAGCAGCACCCCGGCGGCCAGTGTCGCGTTCAGCGCGTGCCCCGAGGGGAAGGAGTAGCCGGCGGCCCGTGCCACCGGGTCCAGCAACTCCGGCCGGTCGCGGCCGACGAGCAGTTTGAGCAGCGGACCGACCAGGCCACCGACGACCATGGTGGTGGCCGCCCAGAGAGCCAGCCGGCGGGCCCCCCGGCGCAGCAACCAGACCACCAGGAGCAGGGCTACGGCACGCAGCGGCATCGGCGCGAACACCTCGGTCCAGATCCGCATCAGCACCACCCACCCCCCGTGGTCCTGGGCGTAGCCGTGCAGGGCGTCGGTGACCGCCGTGTCCAGCCGGTGCAGCGGCGCCCACGCGCCGAGCACCAGCAGCGTGAGCAGGGCGAAGGGCACCAGCACCAGGAACGCCGCCGCCGAGGCGAGGGTCAGCCGCAGCCCCAGTGAATGGTCCGGGTCGAGTCGGCGGTGCCGCCAGGACGACTGCCCGGCGGAGGCGATTGTGGGCGGCTGCTGCGTACTCATTCGTCGGTTCTACCCGACCGGGCGGCCGGTCAGACCTCCCGGTCCTACGCGGTCAGCGGGCTCGGTGCCGGAACCGGCGGATCATCAGCGCGGCGCTGCCGACCAGGGCGACGACGAGCACGAGACCGATCCACAGCTGCTCCGGAGCGGACGGGTCCTGGCCTCCGGCAGCCCGGGCCGTCCACCGGGTCTGCTGGTGGGGTGCGGTGAGCCCGAGCGGGTCGCTGCCGGCGCCGGCCACCGGTTCGTCGTCGGCAGAGCCGGGCGCCGGACCGAACCCAGTAACACCCGGCGACGTCTGGTCGTCGAGCGGGTTGACGGTCACCGGCGGCACGTCGGCGGTCAGCGCGGCCACCGGATCCACCACCCCGTACCCGAAGCGGTCGTCCCGCCCGGTCGGGCCGATGTCCCGGGCGGTGGCCAGCAACCGGTTGACCACCTCACCGGCGGGCATCTGCGGAAAGCGGGACCGGACCAGCGCGGCGGTGGCCGTCACCAGTGGCGCGGCGAAGCTCGTGCCCTGCACCCGCCAGTACCCGTCGGGGGACTTCGCGCCGACCAACCCGCTGGCGGGGGCGGTGAGCACCGTCGCCCGCCCGGTGATCGACCCGGACCACAGATTGTCGCTGCCGCGTTCGAGGCCGGCGACCGCGACCACACCCGGCTCACGGGCCGGGTACCAGACCTTGGTGCTGGTGGAGGTCGCCAGGTTGCCAGTGCAGGCGATCACGACCACGTCCCGGACGAACGCGTAGTCCAGAGCCGCGGCCAGGGCCGGGCTGTCACCGCTGCCACCCAGGGACAGGTTGATCACGCGGGCGCCGTTGTCGACGGCCCAGCGAACCCCCTGGGCGACGATCAGCGCGTCGTCGTAGCGGTTCTGCTCGTCCAGGACCCGGACCGGCAGGATCCGGGCGTCCGGTGCCAGGCCGACGACGCCCCGTTTGTCGTCCTTGCGCCCGGCGATCAGGCCGGCGACCGTGGTGCCGTGCCCCACCGGATCCGGGCCCGCCCCGCCCCCGGGGCCGACCAGATCCTTGCCCGGCAGCACCTGGCCGACCAGGTCGGGATGGTTGCCGTCCACTCCGGAGTCCACCACCGCGACGGTCACACCTCGACCGGTCGAGCTGCGCCAGGCCGTCTCGGCGCGCAACTCGTCGAGCTGCCACTGTTCGTCGCGAACCTGGTCGGTGCGGGCGACCGCGTCGCCAGGGGCGAGGGCCATCGACGCGCCGGCGAGCTGTCCGCCGTTGGTGGGCGTGGCGACGGGCACGGCCGCCGCGGTCGGGCCCACGACAGCGAGCGCCGCGGCGACACCGAGCAGCGCCCGGCTGGCCGCTCGGCGGGCCGCTGACGGACCGCTGTGCCGAACCCCAGTCACATCCCCAGCCATTCATCCCGACGGAACCATGACGATCGGAGATTACCGGTTTCCTCACCTGTCACGGGAAGAACCGGCGAGTCGGGTCACGATGGCGGAAGTTGTGCCAGCTGGACGAGGCGTACGCCCTCCCGCCGGGTGACCAGTCGACCACGCCCCGGCGGCAGCGGGCCGGGGCGTACCGGCCCGACGAGCGCGCCCTCGTCCGGGCTGCCCGCCATCACCAGACCGGCGGTGGACAACTCCCGCAGCCGCTGCACGATCGGCTCGTACTGGGCGCGGCCGGCGCCACCCGACCGGCGGGCCAGCACCAGGTGCAGCCCGACGTCGCGGGCGTGCGGGAGGTGCTCCTCCAACGCCCGCAGAGGGTTCGCGGGCCCGGCTGCCACCAGGTCGTAGTCGTCCACCAGCACGAACAGCTCCGGGCCGGACCACCAGGAGCGGTCCCGCAGTTGCTGCGGGGTGACCTCCGGCCCGGGGGCCCGCCGCTCCAGGTAGCCGGCAGCCGACTCGATCAGGTCGGCGGTGTGTGCCGCGGCGGTGCCGTACCCGATCAGGTGCGGCGTCTCGATCGCGCCGAGCAGGCTGCGCCGGTAGTCGACAAGGATCACCCGGGCCTGCTCGGGCGTGAACCGCGTGATGATCGACGTGGCCAGCGCCCGCAGGAACGACGACTTGCCGCACTCCGAGTCCCCGAAGACCACAAAATGCGGCTCGGTGGCGAAGTCGAGCAGCACCGGGCGCAGGTCCGCCTCCGCGATCCCGATCGGCAACCGCAGGCCGGTCGTCGCGGCGAGGTCCAGATCGGCGTACGGCAGCACGGGCGGAAGCAGCCGTACGCGGGGCGCCGGAGGACCCGCCCATCCGTCGGCGGCCCGCTTCACCAGATCCGCGGTGTCCCCGTCGGAGGCACCGAGCTGCGGTACCGCAGTGAGGAAGTGCAGGCCCTCCGCCGTCACCCCCCGGCCGGCACGCTCCGGCACGTTCGCGGCCGCACGCCTCGCCACCAGCGAGTCGGACGGGTCGCCGAGGCGCAACTCCAGCCGTGAGCCGAACAGGTCCCGGATCGCCGGGCGGAAGTCCAGCCAGCGCAGCGCGGTGGCGACCACGTGCACCCCGTACGACAGGCCCCGGGTGGCCAGGTCGGTGACCAGCGGCTCCAGGTCGTCGTACTCGCCTCGGACGGTGCTCCAACCGTCCACCAGCAGGAACACGTCACCGAACGGATCGATGCCGGGTTGGTCGGTGATTCCCGCAGCGGCTCGGCGCTGCCGGTACACGGCCATCGACTCCACACCCAACTCCGCGAATCGGCGCTCCCGATCCGCCAGCACTGTGGTCATCTCGCCGACGGTGCGCCGTACGGCGGTCGGGTCGGCCCGACCGGCGACCCCGCCCACGTGCGGTAGGTCGCGCAGCGCGGCCAACCCGCCGCCGCCGAAGTCCAGGCAGTAGACCTGCACCTCGGCCGGCGTGTGGGTGAGCGCCAACGCGCAGATCAGCGTGCGCAGGGCCGTCGACTTGCCGCTCTGCGGCGCGCCGACCACCGCCACGTGCCCGGCCGCGCCCTCCAGCGCCAGCCACAGCAGGTCCCGACGCTGCTCCAACGGCTTGTCCACCACTGCCAGGGGCACGCCGAGCGCTCCGTGCAGCTCCGGGTTGCCCACGGTCAGGCCGCGTACCGGGTCCACCTCCACCGGGCCGAGCAGCTCGTCCAGTGTCGGCGGTTGACCGAGCGGGGGGAGCCACACCTGGTGCGCCGGCGGGCCCTGCCCGACGAGCCGGTCCACCAGGAGGTCGAGGAGGGTCTCCCGGTCCTCCTCCTCCGCTGCGACGGGCGCGACCGGGGTCGCCGGCTCGGGCACGGGTACGGCGTGCGTGGTGAAGGTGAGCAGCCGGGCGCCACCCTCGGCGGTGGCGCCGGCCGGCGCCGTCCGCCGACGGACGGCGCCGGAGACGTACGCGGCCTTGAACCGGGCCAACGGGTCGGTGCCGGCGCGCAGATAACCGTGACCCGGCGAGCGGGGCAACTCGTGGGCGTCCGGCACCCCGAGCACGGTGCGGGACTCCAGCGCGGAGAAGGTCCGCAGACCGATCCGGTACGAGAGATGGGTGTCCAGCCCGCGAAGCCGTCCCTCCTCGAGGCGCTGACTGGCGAGCAGCAGGTGCACACCGAGTGAGCGGCCCAGCCGGCCGATCTGCACGAACAGGTCGATGAAGTCGGGCTTGGCGGAGAGCAGTTCGGAGAACTCGTCGCAGATCAGCAGCAGCGACGGCAGCGGGGCCAGCGGGCTGCCGGCTGCCCGGGCCCGCTCGTAGTCGCGCACGCTGGCGAAGTTGCCGGCGCGGCGGAGCAGCTCCTGCCGGCGGACCAGCTCACCGTTGATCGCGTCGACCATCCGGTCGACCAGGGGCAGCGCGTCGGCCAGGTTGGTGATCACGGCCGCCGTGTGCGGCAACCTGTCGAACGACGCGAAGGTGGCGCCGCCCTTGAAGTCGACCAGCACGAAGTTGAGCTGCTCGGAGCTGTGCGTGGCGGCCAGCCCCAGCACCAGCGTGCGGAGCAGCTCCGACTTGCCGGAGCCGGTCGCCCCGATGAGAAGGCCGTGCGGCCCCATGCCGTCCTGGGCGGACTCCTTGAGGTCCAGTTCGATGGCGCCGCCGTCGGTGCCCACCCCGATCGGCACCCGCAGCCGCTCGCGTGCCGAGCGCGGCAGCCAGCCCTGCTCGGCCGTGAAGCTTTCCGGGTCGCCGAGGCCGAGCAGCTCGGGAAGGCCCAGGTCGGCCTGGAGTGGGGAGTCGGGCCCTCGGGCCGCGCCCGCGAGCCGGAGTGGGGCCAACCGTCGGGCCACCGCCTCGGCGTCGGCGAGGTCGAGCTGGTCGGCGGTGCCGACGTCGGCATGCCCGTCGGTCGACCGCGAGTGCAGTCGTCGGCCGTGCAACTCCAGCAGCAGCGCGTACCGGTCGAGCAGCCGAGGCGGGGGAGTGTCCAGGTCCAGCACGGTGACCGCGTCGATGCCGCCGTCACCGGTCAGATCACTGGCGCCGGTCAACTCGCCACCGTCGAGGACGACCACCACGTGCGGGCCGTCGGTGGCCGGGCCGGCCGGGCTGAACCGGGAGCGGCTGGCCAGCACGTCCGCCAGCAGCCCTTCGAGCTCGGCGGCGGAGCTGGTCACCAGTCGCAGCGGGCCGAGCGCGTCGGTGCGGCTGGGGTGGTGTGCGTGTGGAAGCCACTTCACCCACTCCCAACAGGCGCGGCGTTCCGGTCCGGCGCAGACCGCGACGAGCAGCTCGTCGGGAGCGTGGAAGACCGCCAGTTGGGTCAGCACGGCCCGGACCAACGCCTGCGCCACCGGGTCACCGGTGGGTGGGCCGCCGGTCGCGGAGGCGACACCCGCGGCGCGGCCGGCGGATCGGACATGCACCCGGGCGAAGCTGCGCAGCGACAGGGCCACCGGCAGGTCCGGCACCACCGAGTACGCGTCCAGGAAGCGCCGCAGCGCGCCGGCCGTCATCGGTTCCAGCTCCTCCAGCGGCCGGGTCACCGGTGCGACGAGCGGGGTGGCCAGGGTCTGCGGCCCGACCGCGACGCGGACCACGGCGAAATCCGGGTCGCCCGGTCGCCGCTCCCAGACCCGGTGGCTGTCGACAGTCGACCAGAGCCGACCCGGGTCGGGGTGCCGGTAGAAGAGCCCCGCCCGCTGCTGGCCGGCGGTCCGGCGAACCCGCCGCCGCAACGTGGCCAGGTGTCTCAGGTACTCCCGCCGGGCGGCCATCATCTCGGACTTCTTCGGGGTGCCGGAGGCGCTGCCCCAGGAGGTCACCAACATCGCCAGCGAGGAGAGCCCGAACATCCCGCCCACCACGTACGAGTAGGCGCCGCCGCCCCGGCCGAACATCATCGCCATCGCGACAGTGCCGCCGAGCATCGGCAGCAGCATGAGCATCTGCTGCCATCGCCCGCCGGTCACCACCGGAATCTCCGGCGGCGCCTCCACCGGCAGTTCGCCGGCGGGGATTTCCGGCGCTGGTCGGCGCGGAGGACGCTTGATGACGACGGTGGACACTCGGCCTCCTGACAGCGCTGGGTAACCCGAGCCGGACTCATGGTAGGTAAAGTCCTGTCGTCCGCGCAGCCTCCGATCCCCGTCGATATGGAGACCAGTCGATGACTACCGGGCTGGCCCGCGTCACCATCAGCGCGCCGCAACGACGGCTGGACGTCGCCCTGCCGGAGCAGGTGCCCCTGGCCGAGCTGCTGCCCGACGTGCTCCGACACGCCGGTGTCGGGCTGGCCGACGACGGCGAGCAGCACGGCGGTTGGGTCCTGCGGCGCACCGACGGCGGGGTGCTCGCGACCGCCCAGGCGCTGTTGCCGCAGGGGGTCCGCGACGGCGAGGTGCTGCACCTGGTGCCGGCCCGCGCGCACTGGCCCGAGCTGGAGTACGACGACGTGGTCGAGGCGATCGCCGACGGCGCCCGCCGCCGAGGTGGTGCCTGGTCGCCCACCGCCACCCGCGTCGCCAGCCTGGCCGGTGCCGCCGTCCCGCTCACCGTCGGACTGCTGGCCCTGTTCGTCAGCGGCCCGACGCACCGGGCCGGCTGGTTGGCGGCCGCCGCGGTGGCGCTGGTGCTCACCGTGGCCGGCGCGGTGGCCTCCCGCGCCAACGGCGACGGAACGACCGGGGCGACGTTGGGCGGCTACGCCTTGCCGTACGCGTTCACGTCCGGCGCCCTCGCGGTCGGGTCCGGCGACCCGGTCGCGCCGTTCGGCCCGGCCCGCTGGGTGGGCGCCCCCGAACTGCTGGCCGGCTCGGTGGCACTGCTGCTGGTGGCGCTGATCGGCCTGCTGGGGGTGGCCAGTCGGCTACGGGTCTTCGTCGCCGGTGTCACGGTCGGCCTGACCGGTGCCGGTGCCGCGCTCGGTGGGCTGCTGCTGACCCCGGCCGGCACGGCGGCGGTGCTGCTCAGCGCGCTGGTCTTCGCCGTCGGGGTGATCCCGCTGCTGGCCATCCGGCTGGGCAAGCTGCCCCTGCCGCCCATCACCCTGCCGACCTCGGCCCCCGTGGACGAGCCCCAGCGGGCCCGCGATCTCCCGGACCGCAGCCGGGTCCACGCCGCGGTGATCCGTACCGAGGAGATGCTCACCGGCATGTTGATCGGGCACGCCGTGCTGGCGGTGGCCGCAGCGGTCGTACTCGGGGTCGTCGGTGGAACGGCCGGCCGGATTCTCGTGGCGGTCACCTCGGCCGTGCTGCTGCTGCGCTCGCGACTGTTCGTGGCGCTGCGACACCGGGTTCCGACGGTGCTCGCCGGGCTGGCCGGCTACGCGGCGCTCGGCACCGTACTGGTCGGCCGGGTCGACGAGCCGGCGCGGCTCGCGCTGGTCCTGGGTGCCGCGGTGCTGGCCCTGGTGACCATCGCCGCCGGCACCGGGTACGCCCGCCGGCCGGTCTCCCCGTACGTCGGACGGGCTGCCGACCTCACCGACACGGCGCTGGTGGTCGCCGTGGTGCCGATCGCCTGCGCGGTGCTCGACCTGTACGACAGGGCCCGGGGGCTGCTCGGATGAGCGGCCACCGGGCCCGGTGCGTCACTGTGTGTCAGTGGAGGGTCTCGCCACGTGCCTCGGCGTCCCTGGCCCGCTGGTAGGAGGCGTGGATCTCGGCCTCGGCCTCGGTGCGGCCGACCCAGGTCGCGCCCTCCACCGACTTGCCGGGCTCCAGGTCCTTGTAGACCTCGAAGAAGTGCTGGATCTCCAGCCGGTCGAACTCGCCGAGGTGGTGGATGTCGCGCAGGTGCTCCTGGCGGGGGTCCTCGTAGGGCACGCAGAGGACCTTGTCGTCCCCGCCCTTCTCGTCGGTCATCCGGAACATGCCGATGGTGCGGCAGCGGATCAGGCAGCCCGGGAAGGTCGGCTCGGGGACCAGCACCAGGGCGTCCAGCGGATCGCCGTCCTCGCCCAGCGTGCCCTCGATGAACCCGTAGTCAGCCGGGTACTGAGTCGAGGTGAAGAGGGTGCGGTCCAGCCGGATCCGGCCGGTCTTGTGGTCCACCTCGTACTTGTTCCGGTGACCCTTGGGGATCTCAACCGTAACGTCGAAATCCATCTGCACGCTCCCTCGTCTGCCCACGCTGGCTAACGGAACCACTGGCGCCCTCCGGACAGGTGAATGCCCACCCGCCGACTCCGGCCGCCGCATAGTCTTCGGACCGAAGTAGTGTCACCCAAGCCGATTTTCGCTGGGGGAGGAGGGGGTCGTGGGGAGGGAAGATTCACACTACCGCCCGGACGGGGGCTCCGGGCACGGTACCGGACGATCCGGTTCGGGCGGTGCGACGGGTCGCGTCCCGGTGCCTGAGGCTCACCTTCCACGGACTCCGGAGCCGGCGAACCAGGCGCCGGAGGCGTCGCCCGAGAGGCCTCCGCCGCTGCCCTGGCGCCCGCCGGGCGGGTCGCCCCCTCCCGGCTCGAACAACGGTCGCTTTCCGACGCTCGGCGGTGACCGACCGGCGAGCGGTAGGCCGCAGGGAAACGCCTCGGTGCCGGTCAGCCCGGCGTCGGGCGGTTCGTCGAGGGGCAGTGCCTCGGTCCCGGCCGGTCCCGTTTCCGGCGGTTCGTCGAGGGCCAGCGCGTCGGTGCCGGCCGGTCCCGTTTCGGGCGGGTCGCCACGCGGCAGTGCCTCGGTCCCGGTCAGCCCCGCGCCGGTCAGCCCCGCGCCGGTCAGCCCGGTGTCCGGCCGCGCCCCGAACGCTCCCGGCGGCCCGCCGCTGGGTCCGCCGATCTCCGCGTTGCCCGCGTCCGCCGATGCCGCGTCGGCCCCTGCACCCGTCCCGCCGGGCCGCCGTCGGCGGCTGCCGGTGGTCCTGGCCGTCGTGCTGTTGCTGGTGCTCGCCGGCGTCGGAGTCGTCGTCACCCGACCCGGCCCGGTCGCCGGCTGGCTGGGCGACGACGTCGGGTCCGGCCCGAAGGCTGCCGCTGCGACCCCGGATCCCGATCCGTCCGACGTGCTGGCCGGCCCGGACCCGAACGCGCCGCTGCCCACCGCCGACGGAGTTCGTGCCGTGCTCGACCCGCTGGTCGGCGTCGCCGCACTCGGCAGCCGGGTGAACGTCTCGGTGGCCGACGTGATCTCCGGCCAGACACTGTTCGCCAAGGGCGCGGACGACGGCACGGTCCCCGCCTCGGTGACCAAGCTCGCGACCGGGGTGACCGCGCTGGCCGCCCGTGGACCCGGTTACCGGATACCCACGCGCGCGGTGGCCGGTGCGAAGGCCGGCGAAGTGGTGATCATCGGGGGCGGCGATCCCACCCTGGCGATCGACAAGAAGGGCTACTACCCGGGGGCGGCACGCCTGGACGACCTGGCCGCCCAGGTGCGCACCGCGCTCGGCGGGGCCACCCCGACCAGCGTGACCGTCGACGGCTCGGTCTACTCCGGCCCGGTCTACGGCCCGGGCTGGGACGACGACATCCCCACCGGAGGGTCTGGCGGCGCGGTGACCGCGTTGATGACCGACGGCGCGCGCCGAGACCCGAGCGTCGACCACGGGGCGGCCGCGCGGTTCGCCGAACCGGACCTGGCCGCCGGCAAGGCGTTCGCCCGGCTGCTCGGCGTGCCGACGGACACCGTGAAGCGCGGCACGGCGCCGGCTCCGGCCCAGGCCGCAGCCGGTGGCACCCCGGCACCCGGTGCCGAGCTGGGCGTGGTGCAGTCGCCGCCGATGATCCGGCTGGTCGACATCATGATCAGCGAGAGCGACAACCTGGTGGCCGAGGCGTTGGCCCGCCAGGTCGCGTTGGCCCGTAACCAGCCGGCCTCCTTCGACGGTGGCGCCGCCGCGATGGACGCCCAGGTGGCCGAGCTGGGCCTGCCGGCCGACGAGATCACGCTCTCCGACGGCAGTGGGTTGTCCCGCCGCAACCGGATCAGCCCGTCGCTGCTGACCGACCTGATCCGGCTGGCGGCCAGCCCGGACCATCCGGAGTTGGCCGGCGTGTTCGGCGGTCTGCCGGTGGGCGGCTGGTCCGGGACCCTGGACGAGCGCTACCGCAACACCCCCGGCACCGCCGCCGGCGCGGGCAGCGTCCGTGCCAAGACCGGCACGCTGACCGCCGTGCACTCCATCGCGGGCCTGGTCACCACCGCCGACGGTCGGCTGCTCACCTTCGCCGTGCTCACCGACCAGGTGCCGGGCGGTAAGGAGACCGCCCAACCGGCGCTGGACCGGATCACCGCCGCGTTGGCCGGCTGCGGCTGCGGCTGACCGTCGCCGAGCTGGGGTCGTCCGGCCCCTGCCGGACCGACCATCGGCGTCGATCGAGGACGCGAGGCCGGGCCGGGGTGTCGCGGCGCGGGTACGGTGGGTTCATGGCGCAGTTCGTGGACTGGGATCTGGCCGCCGCCACCGCGGGGGCGTTGAGCAAGTCGGGCCCCCGGGTGTCGTACGCCGAGGCCACCGACGTGGTCGGCGACCTGCGGCGGCTGACCGACGAGGCGGCCGGGCACGTGGCCGACTACACGGGGTTGACGGCGCAGGTGTCGCACCCGCCGGTGCGGGTGGTCGACCGCCGCGACTGGGCGGCGACCAACATCGCCGGCCTCCGCGAGGTGATCACCCCGTTGGTGAGCCGGCTCTCCGGTGACAAACAGCCCGGCGCGCTGACCGAGGCGATCGGGTCCAGGTTGACCGGGGTGCAGGCCGGTACGGTGCTGGCCTACCTCTCCGGCCGGGTGCTCGGCCAGTACGAGGTCTTCTCGGCCGACCCGGGTCAACTGCTGCTCGTCGCGCCGAACATCGTCGAGGTCGAGCGCAAGCTCGGCGCCGACCCACGGGACTTCCGCCTCTGGGTCTGTCTGCACGAGGTGACCCACCGGACCCAGTTCACGGCCGTCCCGTGGATGCGGGCCTACTTCCTGAGCGAGGTGCAGGCGTTCGTCGACGCCTCGTCCAGCGGGAGCGAGCACCTGGTCGAGCGCTTGCGGCGCGGGGTGGCCACCCTGTCCGAGGCGGTCCGCGACCAGGACAGCCGCACCAGCGTGCTGGACATCGTGCAGACCCCGGCGCAGCGCGCCGTGCTGGACCGGCTCACCGCGTTGATGACCCTGCTGGAGGGGCACGCCGAGTTCGTCATGGACGGCGTCGGGCCCCAGGTGATTCCGAGCGTGGAGCGGATCCGGGCATCGTTCAACCGCCGCCGTGAGGCCGGCAACCCGCTGGAGAAGGCGATCCGTCGGCTGCTCGGGGTGGACGTCAAGATGCGCCAGTACGCCGAGGGGCGCAAGTTCGTGCACGGTGTGGTGGAGCGGGTCGGCATGGAGGGGTTCAACTCCATCTTCAACTCGCCGCTCACGCTTCCCCGGCTGTCGGAGCTCGGCGACCCGGACGCCTGGGTCGCCCGGGTGCACGGCCCGGCCGGCACCATCCCGGCCGCTGGCTGACCACCCGACGGTGGCCGCGCTCGCCCCACCGGTGGCCGCGATCCGAGTGGCGGTCCGCCGTGCTCTGACCGGTCTGCCCTCGGACGGGCCGGTGCTGGTCGCCTGCTCGGGTGGCGCCGACTCGCTCGCCCTCGCGGCGGCCATCGTGTTCGTGGCACCCCGGCTGGGCCGCGGCACGGTGCTCGTCAGCGTCGACCACGGCCTGCAGAGCGGCTCCGCGGAGCGTGCCGAGGCGGTGGCCGCGTGGGCCCGTGAAGCCGGTTTCACGGCCGCGTCGGTGGCCCGGGTGGAGGTGGCGGGGCGTACGGGTGGGCCGGAGGCGGCTGCCCGGGAGGCGCGGTACGAGGCGCTGGTCGAGGCCGCCCGGCAGCACGGCGCGGTTGCTGTGCTCACCGGGCACACACGTGACGACCAGGCGGAGACCGTGCTGCTCGCGCTCGCCAGGGGTGCCGGACCGCGCGGCCTCGCGGGGATGCCGGCCCGGCGTGAGCTGGACGGTGTGCCGCTGCTGCGTCCGCTGTTGGAGATCGGCCGGGACGAGACGCGCGCGGCGTGCGCCGTGCTCGGGTTGAGCCCGTGGCAGGACCCGCACAACACCGACCCGTCGTACGCCCGGTCCCGCGTCCGGGCCGACCTGCTCCCGGCCTTGGTGCGGGCGCTCGGGCCGGGGGTGGTGGACAACCTCGCGCGTACCGCCCGGTTGGTGGCGGCCGACAACGCCGCGCTCGACGAGTTGGCGGGGACGGCGCTGGCGGCGGCTCGGCACCCCGACGGAGGACTCTCCGCGCCGGCGTTGCTCGCTCTGACCCCTGCGGTACGCGGCCGGGTGCTGCACGCCTGGGCGCGGGAGTTGGGCGCCCAGCCGGGTGCGTTGTCGCACCGGCACGTCGGCGCGCTGGACGCTCTGGTCACCGCCTGGCACGGTCAGGGCCCGGCGGACCTGCCCGGCGGGGTCCGGGTCCTCCGCCGCGTCGACCGGCTGGCACCCGGCTGAAACGCCGGCCGGCGGTACCCGCCGCCCGCCCGCCTGGCCGGGCCGCGGTCGGCGGGGCGGTTGTCAGCCGCTGTGTGCCCGGTCCCGGAATGTGGTCCGGTAGCTGTGGGGGGTGGCGCCGACCCGGCGGCTGAAGTGGTGGCGCAGCGCCGCCGCGTCGCCGAAACCGGCCTGGTCGGCGACTGCCTCCACGCTCAACGGGGTCTCCTCAAGCAGCCGTCGGGCCAGAAGCACCCGTTGGTTGGTGAGCCAGTCGTGCGGGGTGGTGCCGGTTTCGGCGCGGAAGCGGCGGGCGAACGTGCGGGGTGCCATGCCGGCGCGCGCGGCCAACTCCTCGACGGTGATCGTCCGGTCCAGGTGGCCCATCAGCCACTCCAACACCGGTTCCAGCGTGGGTGCCTCGGGTGCCTTCGGGATGGGCGCCTCGACGTACTGGGACTGGCCGCCGTCGCGGTGCGGCGGGACCACCATCCGCCGGGCCAGCCGGGTCGCGGTGGCCGAGCCGTGCTCCTGGCGGATCAGGTGCAGGCAGGCGTCGATGCCGGCCGCCGTGCCGGCGCTGGTGAGCAGCCGACCGTCCTGGACGTAGAGCGAGTTGCACCGCACGCGAGCGCGGGGGTGCCGGTGTTGCAGCTCATCGACGTGCCGCCAGTGGGTCGTGCACTCCCGGTCGTCGAGCAGCCCGGCCTCGCCCAGCAGGAAGGCTCCGGAGCAGACGCTGAACAGGTACGCCCCACGCGCGTCGGCGCGGCGGAGCGCGTCGAGCACCGGGCCGGGGACGGTGGTGCCCTGGCCATGCGCGGGGACGGCGACCAGGTCGGCCTCGTCGACCGGGCCGAGGTCGGCGTGGGGCGTGAGGTGGAAGCCGGACGACGTACGCACCGGAGCGCCGTCGGGGCTGCACACCTGGAAGCGGTAGCCGGGGAATCCGTCGGCGGTGCGGTCGGTGCCGAACACCTCGGCGAGCACGCCGAGCTCGAATGGGGCGACCTGGTCGAGGGCGAGGACGGCAACGGATCGGAGCATGTGACGAGGGTAACCCGACAGGTGGCAGTAAATCGATGGTCACTGGCATTCCTGCCACTGTCCGGGCGGTTCGGGTGGGCGCAGACTGGTCTCAGTCCGGTGCGCACCGGCGGCGAAACCGACAGCAACCATGCGAAAGCGAGCGCCGCCATGGAGTTCCTGTTCCTTCTCCTGTTCCTCGTCCTGCTCGCCGCCGCCTCGGCGGCCGGGCTCACCGCGGACAGCCACGATTCGGCCGACTGGAAGCCCAGCGATGACGGTCGCCGATGGCGTTCCCGTACCAACTGATGTGAATGGCGCAATTTGCGTAGAAAATCCTTGGCGGGACCGCGCCAAAAGGTGCGGCCCCGCCGACGGAGGCCATCCGACGTACGGCAGGCTAGGAGCATGGCTGACGGCTCCTGGTACGACGCCGACATCGACCACGTGATCATTTCCGAGGCGCAGATCCGCGAGAAGACTGCGGAGCTGGCCAAGCAGGTCTCCGCCGACTACGCCCACGTGGGCGACGGACTGCTGCTGGTGTGCGTACTCAAGGGTGCGGTGATGTTCATGGCGGACTTCGCCCGGGCGTTGGGCCGCAACGGCCCGCCGGCCGAGCTGGACTTCATGGCCATCTCCTCCTACGGCCAGGGCACCACCTCGTCCGGTGTGGTCCGCATCCTCAAGGACCTGGACCGGGACATCGCCGGTCGGCACGTGGTGGTCGTCGAGGACATCGTCGACTCCGGGCTCACCCTCTCCTGGCTGCTGCGTTATCTGGAGTCGCGTTCGGCGGCGAGCGTCGAGGTGGTCGCGCTGTTCCGCAAGCCGGACGCGGTCAAGGTGCCGGTCCCGGTGAAGTACGTGGGCTTCGACATCCCCACCGAGTTCGTGGTCGGGTACGGCCTTGACTTCGGTGAGCGCTACCGGGAGCTGCCGTATGTCGGCGTGCTCAAGCCCGAGGTCTACGCCCGCTCCTGACGCTCGGCCGTGAGCCGTCGAGGCGGCTCGGCGGCGGCGTGAGGCCCATTCGCATCGGCATCCATCAAGCCGACGTTCAGCGCGCTCTCAGGTGTTGCGGTTACCGTGGAGCACGGTGGCCCGGAGGTTACTCCGCGCCCGACCCCCTCGACCGCGTGACCGGGCGTTCGGGTGGCCGGGCCGGACTCCCCGCCACGCCGGTTCCGACCCGGGGCGTTCGGTGGTGCACGACTGCGGGGCTCGCAAGCTCACACCTCGCGTACACGGTGTACCGTCGAATGACCGCGGCGCGGCAGTTTTCGCGCCTCGGGGTCGAGGCCGGCCCGCACGGCGGCTCCGGCCGCCGCTCACGCGGCGACACCATCAGACGGTCAGGACGTCGATCAGGAGGATGCGGGCGCCTCGGCGCTCGACAACAGTATGGAACGTACGCGTTTCTTCCGCCGACCGGTGGTCTGGATCATCCTGGTCATCCTCGGCGCCGTTGTGCTCAGTCAACTGTTCACCGCTGGTCCCAGCTACCACCGCGTGGACACTTCCGTTGCGCTCGACCAGCTGCACACCGCCAAGATCAATAAGGTCGTCTTCCAGGACAAGGAGCAGACGGTCCAACTGGACCTCGCTCAGAAGACGAAGTTCGGCAAGACCGAGACCGACAAGATCGAGGCACAGTTCCCGTACCAGGCTGGCGACCAGATCTGGAACGAGGTGCTGGACGCCAAGGCGGCCAACCGGGTCACCGGCCCGGCCGACGTCAAGGTCTCCTCGGACAGCATCTGGGTGAGCCTGCTGGTCAACCTGCTGCCGATCGCGCTGCTCGTCCTTCTGCTGCTGTTCTTCATGTCGCAGATGCAGGGCGGCGGCTCCCGGGTGCTCAACTTCGGCAAGTCCAAGGCGAAGATGATCACCAAGGACACTCCGAAGACGACCTTCGCGGACGTCGCGGGTGCCGAGGAGGCCGTCGAGGAACTGCACGAGATCAAGGACTTCCTGCAGAACCCCGCGAAGTACCAGGCTCTGGGCGCCAAGATCCCGAAGGGCGTGCTGCTGTTCGGCCCCCCCGGCACCGGTAAGACCCTGCTGGCCCGCGCGGTCGCCGGCGAGGCCGGAGTGCCCTTCTACTCCATCTCCGGCTCCGATTTCGTGGAGATGTTCGTCGGTGTCGGCGCAAGCCGGGTCCGCGACCTCTTCGAGCAGGCCAAGGCGAACGCCCCGGCGATCGTCTTCGTCGACGAGATCGACGCCGTCGGCCGGCACCGTGGCGCCGGCATGGGCGGCGGTCACGACGAGCGCGAGCAGACGCTCAACCAGCTGCTCGTCGAGATGGACGGCTTCGACACCAAGGGCGGGGTCATCCTGATCGCCGCCACCAACCGGCCGGACATCCTCGACCCGGCGCTGCTGCGCCCGGGCCGGTTCGACCGGCAGATCCCGGTGGACGCCCCCGACATGGAGGGCCGCAAGGCCATCCTGCGGGTGCACGCCAAGGGCAAGCCGTTCACCCCCGACGTCGACCTCGACTCGGTGGCACGGCGTACCCCGGGCTTCAGCGGCGCCGACCTGGCCAACGTGATCAACGAGTCGGCCCTGCTCACCGCCCGCAAGGACCAGCGCGCCATCACCAACGACTCGCTGGAAGAGTCGATCGACCGGGTGATCGCAGGTCCGCAGCGACGGACCCGCGTGATGAGCGACCAGGAAAAGAAGATCACCGCGTACCACGAGGGTGGGCACGCGCTGGTCGCCTGGGCGCTGCCGCACGCCGCGCCGGTGCACAAGGTGACGATCCTGTCGCGTGGCCGCTCGCTGGGCCACACCCTGGTGCTCCCCACGGAGGACAAGTACACCCAGACGCGCGCCGAAATGATCGACACCCTGGCGTACGCGCTGGGCGGTCGGGCCGCCGAGGAGCTGGTCTTCCACGAGCCGACCACCGGCGCCGGCAACGACATCGAGAAGGCCACCCAACTGGCCCGCGCGATGATCACCCAGTACGGCATGAGCTCCAAGCTCGGCGCGATCAAGTACGGCACCAGCGGAGACGAGCCGTTCCTCGGCCGCAACATGGGCCACGAGCGGGACTACTCGGACTCGGTGGCCGCCGAGATCGACGGCGAGATGCGGGCACTGGTCGAGCTGGCGCACGACGAGGCCTGGGAGATCCTGGTGGAATACCGGGACGTCCTGGACAACATCGTGCTCGAGCTGATGGAGAAGGAGACCCTCTCCACCGCCGACATGGCGCGGATCTGCTCCCGGGTGGTCAAGCGCCCGCCGCTGGCCCCGTACAACGGCTTCGGCAAGCGTCAGCCCTCCACCGAGCCGCCCGTGCTCACCCCTGCGGAGAAGGACAAGCTCAAGGCGCAGGCCCAGGCTGACGGCGCGCAGGCGTCGGTCGGCGGTGGGACGCCGTCCAACAACTCGGACGGCACGCACTGAGCAACGACCCGACGGCCAGCTCCCCCCACCGGGAGCTGGCCGTCTCCGCGACCGAACCCGACGGCGACGACGAACTGGACTACGTGGCCGCGCGGCTGATCAGCGGCAAGCTGACCGGTCGCCCGGTCGAGGACGCCGTCGACCTGGGCCGGATCGAGAAGGCCGTCCGCGAGATCCTGATCGCCGTCGGTGAGGACCCGGACCGCGACGGGCTCCAACAGACCCCGGCCCGGGTCGCCCGCGCGTACGCCGAACTCTTCGCCGGGCTGCGGGTCGACCCGGCGCAGGTCCTCAGCACCACCTTCGAGGCCAACCACGAAGAGTTGGTGATCGTCCGGGACATCGACGTCATGAGCCTCTGCGAACATCACCTGCTGCCGTTCCGGGGCAGTGCCCACATCGGCTACATCCCCGGCCCGGACGGGCGGATCACCGGCCTGTCCAAGCTGGCCCGGCTGGTCGAGGTCTTCGCCCGTCGACCCCAGGTGCAGGAGCGGCTCACCTCGCAGGTCGCCGACCTGCTGATGAGCAAACTCGAACCACGCGGCGTCGTCGTCGTGCTCGAATGCGAGCACATGTGCATGGCGATGCGCGGCATCCAGAAGTCCGGTGCCAAGACCATCACGTCAGCGGTGCGCGGCATCCTGCAGACGGACTCGAAGTCGCGGGCCGAGGCGATGGCACTGATCATCCCCCGCTGACCCACCGACACACCACGGCCGGCCGACCTCTCCCAGGACGGCCGGCCGATTCCGTTCCTGGCCCAACCGCGCCCCGCGCTGGTCAGCCAGCGAGCACGGCCAGCAGCAGACCGGCCGTTACCAGCACCGCCGGCACCAGACACACCAGCGCACCGAAGCGCACCGTACGGTCCAGCCGCTCAGCCGGGCCGACGCGGAACAACCGCCCGATGCCCACCCAGCCGGCGACGAACGCGACCGCCGGCATCGGCAGCCCACAGATCAGCGCCGCCACGGTGGCCGGCCCGATGCCCGTGGCCGCGTACACCGCGACCTGGATCAACGGCACCAGCAGCGCCAACGGCCCGTACACCAGGAGGTTGCGCGCCCGGACCGACCACGACCCCGGCCGGAACCGGCGGCGCGTGCCCAGCGCCGCGTCCGCCGCCTCGGCCCGACCCCGCGCGGCCCGCAGCGCCGCCAGCACCGCCGCTGGGCCGCCCGCCATCGACCGGGCCGCCTCGGTCAGCTCCGGCGGCGACGGCACCAGGGAGATCGCCGGTACGCCCAGCTCCCGCAGCCGCTCCTGCTGACTCGCCAGCCCGGTACGGACGGCCGTCAGCTCCTCCCGGGCGGCCTCCGCCGACAGGGCCTGCTCACCGGCGGCGGCAGCCGCGCTGCGGCGTACCCCATCCAGCTGACGCGCCGCGGCCAGGTACTCCGCCCAGACCGTGCTCGGCTCGACCGCCGTCGGCGTCACCGGCCCGTCCGCCGGAGCGGCCCGCTGCCGCCCCGGCCCGGTCACCGTCGCGTTCGGACCCACCTCGACACCTCCCGCTCGCGTCACCGCATCAGCCGGTCTCGTCAGCGAACGGCACCAGGACCCGGCCCCGCTCGTCGGGGCCGTCCCACAGCACCGCCCGGTCGGGACGAACCTGCCACTCCACCGGTCGCCCGAAGACGGCGGTGAGCTGCGGGACCGGCACGTCCAGCACGACCACGGCGGCCAGCTTGTCGACCTCGCCCGCCGGCTCGAACAACGCGGCGAACGGCGGCACCGCACGCCACCAGCCCAGCAGGTGCCTCCCGGTCGGGGGCCCGTCCCGCAGCAACGCCCGCAGCCGGTCCACCGGCAACTCCCGGGGCCCGGGCCGGTCCAGGCCGAAGACCACCAGGTACGTCGGCAGTTCGTCGGCCGAATCCGCCAGCAGCGTCGGCAGGTCTACCACCTCGGCCGAATGCCGGGTGGCAAGCTCGGCGGTCAACGCCTCCGCCAGCGCCCGCGAGCCCGGGTCCGGTGCCGCCACCAGAAAACGAGCGGTGCCCGGCGGATGATGGTCGGCGGTGCTCCGGGCGGCCGTCGACAACAGCCCGCCCGCTGCGGCACCCGAACCCAGCACCGCGAGGTTGCGCCCGGCCGCCGGCCCCAACGGCACGGCGACCGTCGAGCGGGCCAGGTCCACCGCACGGCCCAGCAGCGCGGCCGGCCCGTGCGCCTGCCCGGCCAACGCCGCCCGATGCCGCGGATCGTTGCTCAGCAGAGGTCGGGCGTACCCGGCGAAGACCACCGGCGGCACCGACCCGGCCGGGCGGGCCGCCCACAACTCGTGCCGAAGCTCCTCCACCACCTCCGGGTGGTCCTGCGGGTCCGGATAGCGGATCAGGCGTTCGTGACCGCGGATCGCACCCCGGGGCCCGCCGAGCCCGCCGGCGGTGTTGACCACCGCGCTGCCCACCGGCAGACCGGCCGCCGAGTCGTTCGTCGGCTCCAACACCGGGCTGCCGCCGGGCAACGCCACCCGCACCGGAAACTGCCCGAGCACCGAATCCCGGTGACCGGCGTCCGCGCGGGCACTCAACCCCAGCTCACCCGCGCCGGCCAACACCAGGTGTACGCCGAACGCCCGACCGGACCGGGCCAACCCGTCCAACTGGGCCGCCACCTCGGCTGCGAGCCGGTCCCGCTCGGCGAAGAGCAACGGCACGTTCTCCACCACACACACGATCCGAGGCAGTGACTGATGCTGACGCAACTCCGCGAACCGTTGCCCGCCGGCCCGCGCCGCCGCCTCCGCCCGCCTCCGCACCTCGGCCGTCAGCTCGTCGAGCAGGTCCCGCACGTACTCCCGGTCGGCGGCCATCGCGGCAGCCCGCACCTGCGGAATCCACGACCGGTCCCGCTCGGTCTGCAGGAACTCCACGAAGGACTCACCCTCGCCGAGATCCGCCAGGT
The DNA here is from genome assembly GCF_027460215.1 of Micromonospora sp. WMMC250. Taxonomy (NCBI): domain Bacteria; kingdom Bacillati; phylum Actinomycetota; class Actinomycetes; order Micromonosporales; family Micromonosporaceae; genus Micromonospora; species Micromonospora sp. WMMC250. Next base: position 5,346,924 of record NZ_JAPZBJ010000002.1, read on the forward strand.
ATAGCGACAGCTCGTCCGGGCCGTACCGGGCGGCCAGGCCCAGCAACGCCGTGGTCAGGAACGCAGCACGACCACCCGCGGAACGGCCACTCACCAGCCAGTGCGGCGTCAACTCGGTGAAGCCCAGCGGCACCGACCGGCCCCCGGCATCGCCGACCGTGGTCGTCATCCCGTCCACGGAATCCGACTCCCACAGACGCTCACCCGTCGGCGGCAGCAGAGCCGCCAACGCCAACCGTGAACCCGCCTCCACCTGCTCGGCCAGCCGCCGACAAACCGCGTCCACCAACTCGGCCGGCGGATCCGACTCCACGAACACCGGCGAGTTCAACCCACCCGGGGGATCCGCGCCCGGCCCGGCGAAGGACGCCCCCGGCGGATCACCAACCAACGCGTACGCGTTGCGCAACGCCACAGCAGTGGTACGCGGCAGCGGCGCCCGGACCGCGTACGGGCCGGCCGGAGGCCAACCGGCCACCACCAGATGCAACCCCGCCACCGGGCCCTGCTCGGCCAGCGCCTCAAGCCGTGCCAGGTCGCTCGGGCCAGTCGACTCCGGCAACGCCGCGACCACCAACAGCAACGTCCGGTCGTGCCGACGCCGCCCACTCGCATTCGGCGTGACCCACTGCTCCGCCTCGGTCAACACCGCGCGCAGGCCCGTCACGTCCACCGCAGGCGGCGGCAACAGGCCAGCATCGGCGAGCGGACCGAACGACGCCAGCACCGAACCAGTGGCATCCACCGCACGAACCAACAACGCACCCGCCGGTGTCGCACCCAACAACCGCAGGAGTACGGCCCGGAGCAACCCCGCCACCCGCGGCTCCCGGGCGTCCGCGTCCACGCTCAGATGACCGGTGCCCACCAACGGCACCAGCGCGGGAAAACGGGCGTCATCCAACGGTGCCGCCGTGCCGACCCGCACGAACAGCGGCGGACCATCACCCGCCGGAGTGTCAGCGGTCAGCGAGTCCAGTGCCGCACCCGACCAACCCGGAGCCAGCCGTGCCGCGACCTCGCGCAGGCGGTCGGCCACCTCGTACTGGCGGCGCTGATCGGCCGGGGCCGGTCGCGTCTCGTCCAGGATCCCGGCAGCGGCGGTCGCGACTGCCGCCGCCCGACGATGCAGAGCTGCGGCGCGGTTCGTACGAGCCTTCGGACCGGCCACCGCGTCCACCCCCTCTGCCCGAGGTTGGCAACCCCTCCCCAGCAGAGACGGTATCCCAGCCGGGTCCGCTCCTCCGGGAGGTGCCTCGGCGGTGCGCCGGGGATGTCGTGGATCTCACCGGTGGGGAGGGGTCCGTCACGATCCGCTGGATCTGAGGCATTGGCTCCGAGGCGTCCAGCCGATAACTTCAGGAGGTGGAATCAGTGCAGCCCCCCGCCGGTTCCCAGGTCTCCCGCGTACCGGCCCAACGGGCACCGTCGGAGCAGCTACCGCCGGCCGCGGCACCACCGGCGCCTCAGCCGCCGCGCCGTCGAATGCGGACCGTGCTCACCGTCGTCGCCGGGGTCCTCGCTGTGCTCTGCATGGCCGGAGCCGTCACGGGCTACGTGCTGTACAACCGGGCGGCAGCCCCCGACCGCAGCGCACCCGACGTGGCTGTTGACAACTACCTACGCGCATTCCTTGTGGACCGCAACGACGCGAGAGCGGACCTCTACACCTGTGAGGGTGGGGCGCAGTTGGAGGCTATCCGGAGCCTGCGGAGCGACCTGCTTGAGCGTGAGCAGCAGCTTGGTGTCACTATCCGTGTCAGTTGGGGCAGCCTGGACGTCAATGGACAGGGCAGCACCAGCTCGGTCGAGACGGTTATTCGGCGTACCGCCACGGTGGATGGCGTGCAGCAGAGCTTGACCGACACGTGGCGATTTGACGTCGAGAAGCAGGATGGCTGGCTGGTCTGCAGCAGCAGCAAGGTTGAATGACCTCACTCGATCCACAACAAGTGGACCGGTACCTCCAGAGTGGTGGGTGACTGGCCGCGCCAGGCCCACCGGTACCACTCCACCTCCGGGGTGATCCGGACGCAGATGTCTCCCTCGGCACCCGAGTAGGTCTCGGTGACTGCCCGCAGGTCCCGATGTTCGAGGCCGCCCTCGACATGCACCACCCGCCGACCGGTCACCGCGTCGGCCTCGAAGACGGGTGTGGGTGACCGGTGTGCTGGTCCGTCCAGCGAGACCAGCCGGATGCCGGTCTCCCGTTCATCCTCCGCCACCGGGCGGCTGCCGACCGTCTCCACCCAGACCCGTTCGACCGGCACCAGCGGAGCGAACACCTCCACCTGGTCGGCTTCGGCCCGGTACCACTCGTGCTCGGGGATGACCGGCACGTAGGTCCGGGCGTTCTGCACCACGCGGTCGTCCGCGCGCAGGTCTCCTCGCCAACCCATCCCCGGCAGCCCTACCAGTACCCGTCTCCCACGTAGCTCCACCCGGTCGGTGGCGGGGACGACAGCCAACGGGCGGGGCGGCCGAGGCGCCCAGTCTGGCTGGTCGGCGAACGGGTCCGGCAACGGTCCGGTCATGCTTGCGGTGGCCTCACTCGGCAGCACGCAGCGGGGCGCCCCGCTCGCGCATGAACGGAACCGGATCGATGGCGCCGGAGCTCTTCCGGTTGTTGCGCTCGTGCACCTCGAAGTGCAGGTGCGGGCCGGAGGAGTTGCCGCTGCTGCCGACCTGCCCGATCACGTCGCCGGCCGAAACTATCTGATGAACCTTGACGCGTGGCTGGACCACCATGTGGCAGTAGCGGGTGATGTAACCGCCAGCGTGCAGCAGGTCGACGAACCAACCGCAGCCGCCCTTGTCCGGGTACCCATCGACGTCACAGTCCCGCCGATTCCTGTTGTCTGGGTCGCATTGAGCGACCAGCACCCGACCGGATGCCGCAGCGCGGATCTCGGTGCCCTTCCCCGCGCCGATGTCCACTCCGTTGTGGCTGGGTCGGCTGGCGGTGCGGAAGCCGGAGCCGACGTCGCCGGGGATCGGCGCGGTCCAACCGGAGGCAGCGATCTCGCCGCGCTCGGCCGCGTCGCACACCGCCTTGCCGTTGATCTCGACGGTGCGGGCCGCGCCTCCGGCCAGCGCGTTCACAAGTTTGCTGGCCAACTCCTCGTGCTTGGCGTACGCGTCCGGATAGGCGCTGACCTGCACCTGCTGTGCCACCACAGTCAGCGGTCGGCGCTGCCAACTGCGGACCTTGACGAGCTTCTCGTAGAACTTCCGAGCTGCGTACGAGGGAGTCAACCGCTCGGCGACCGATCCCCAGCCGGGCCGTTGCTGGAACAGCCCCAGCGAGTCGTGGTCGGCCCCGACGCCCTCGTTCGGCAAGTTGAGGGACTCGGGCTCGGCTCTGTTCGCCAGGTTGCGCAGGGCTGACTCCTGCATCGCGGTTGCCAGGGCGATCACCCAACCCCGCGACGGCACCCCCATGTCCTGACCGACCTTGATGATGATCGCGGCATTGCGAACCTGCGCGTCGCCGTACTCGGCGAACCGCGGCAACTCGCCCACGATGTCCACCGGACGGACCGGTCCGCAACCCCAGCCAGCCAGGTTGTCCCCGTCTTCCGAGTCGCCGCCGAGCCCACTCAGGAAGAACGCCGCGGTCCCGCCGGTGCAGCAGAGCAGAAGCAGCACACCGGTGAGCATCGTGGCGATCACGCCGACCCGGACCGGCCGGCGGATGGCGGAACCCCTGCCGGCGCTCACGGCCGCTCCCAATCCACCACGTCGACGATCCACCCCTTGTCGGACGTGACGAGTTCCAGCCGCAGCCGGCCGTTGTCCAGCGGGAGCAGCAACTCGACGAACGTCTCGGTGCGCTCCCGCATGGTCGGCGGACCGGTGACCTGCTCGGCGGGCACAGTCTCAGGTTCGGCGCCGGCCATCTTCTCAGTCAGGGCAGGCGTGGAGAGCGGCCGGAGGCCGGCCTGCCACTCCTCCGTGGTCATCCCGGGGCGGCCCAGCCACGCCTTGGTGAACCGGTCAGCGGTCTGTTCGGGTGTGCGCCCACCGGGCGACGTCACCGGTGATGGCGGAGCCTCATTGGAGAGCACCCCGTCGTCGCCGGTTGTCGGGTCCACTGTGGTGATCGGCTGGTTCGGGCGGCTGCTCAAACCGTCGGTCGGATCGAGGGGCCCGGAGATCAACCGGGCTGCGCCGAGCACGCCGAAGACGAGTACCGCGATGACCAGCGCCACGCCCAGCCGGGACCGCAACGCCCGGGTGAAGAGGAACTCCAGCGCCCGTCGCATCACCGTCACCGCGCCTCTGAGCGCACCCGAGGTCCGGAACGGTCCGGCGTGCGCTCCGTCGACCCCGGCCGGTAGACGACGAACGACGGGTTCTCGGCCGGCACGTCCGGCTCGGTCCACGTGGCCGGCTGCCGGCGACGTGGCTGGGGGGCGACGGGACGGCCCCGGCGTCCGGTCTCGGTCGCCGGTGCCTCGTCGGGACGTTCCCGGCCGTCGGGACGTCCGCCGTCACGCTGGCCCTCGCTGGGAGCCGACGGCGTCGGTACCGGATCCTCCCGGCGGGCCTCCGGGCGCAGTCGGGTCTGCTCCGCGTCGGGTGACCGTCGACGCCCGCCCACCGGCTCGGCCGTGCCGCCCGGTTCTGCCACATCCAGTCGTGCAGCCGTCCGCATGTCGCGGAAGAACCGGCGGTGCCAGGAGCCGGCCGAACTCACCGCCTCGCTGCTGTCCTTGCCGCCGAGTTGGGTGATCCGTCGGTACGGCCGCAGCAGCAGCCAGCCGACCACCCCGCAGAGCCAGACGAGCACCACCTGAAGCCAACCCGCCAGGGTGGGTGTGCTCATGATCAGATCGACGGCGAACAGGTAGATCGCGGCCCCGGTGCCGAAGATGGCGATGTTGAACACCGCGGCGACCACGGCGTTCGCCAACCGCCGTAGCCCGGCGCTGGCGGGCCGGAGCAGACCCACCGTACCCAGGATCGGTGCCGCGATCACCGCCCACCGGAAGATGAGGAAGCCCAGCAGTACCAGCAACGACGCCGTCAGGTCGAACATCGCGAAGAGCAACGCGGCCAGCACCGCGATGAACCCCGCGCCGACCCGGTCCATGTCCCGCACACCCTGGAGGTATTCGTACGCCTCCGGGTCCTCGGTCTGGATCTGCTGGGCGACCCGTGCCCACTGCTGCTGCTTGGCCTTGATCGTCGCCTCCCGGGTAGCCGGGTTGGCGCGCAGCTTCTCGGCCTCTTCCCAGGAGAGCGCCTTGGCGTCGTACAGGGCCGGGCCATACTTCCGAGCGGTCTCGCTGTCGGCGGAACCGAGCACTCCACGCAACCAGTTGCGGTAGAGCATGGTCTCGGTAGCGGTGTCACTGGCTCGCACGGCGGGGGTGCGGGAGTCCTTACAGCGGTTCGGGTCTGGATCGAGGCACCGTCCCGGGTCCGGCTCCTTCGCCTGGGGGCCGACGGCGTCGTGAACGACTCCGAGACTCGTGACAAGTGCGCCGTCGGCGACATTGGCCGACTTGACCGGCCAGGCGGCGAGGGCCGTGACCGCGACCATCACCAGAAGCGCCCAGCCTGCGGTGGTCATCGCGTTGCTCATGTCCGACTGACGGGACCGCCAGAGCAGATAGAGCCCTACCACGCACAGGGTGATGATGCCGAAGACGCTGAACACCTTCTCGTACACGGCCTTGGTGGCCTGCTCGACCAAGGGGTCAGCCCAGCCCCACATTGAACCGGGGTCCCAGGCGCGCTCTCGGAGTGCGTTGGACGCACCGATGATTGCCGTGGCGGCCATGAACTCACCATTGGCGATCGTGGTGGTGAACTTGTAGTCCGGATGCAGCACGCTGGAAGCGCAGCCACCTTCGATGTCATAGGTGTTGTAGCTGTAGCCACCGTAGCCGTAAAGGCTGTAACGGCCTGCCACTCCATTGGCTGCGTCCTTCGGCGGTGCTGCTGCGAACCAGCCGGCGAGGCCGGAATCCGGCGTGCCCGGGATCGGCGCGTTACGGCACTTGACCTCGTCTTCGCTTACTGTCTGGAGCTTCTGTACGCAGGCTCGGAAGTCGGCCTGCCATTCGGCGGTCGTGCAGAGGTCGGCGCGGGCTTGGGCGACGGGTGGTGCGGCGGCTGCGGCCTGTGCACCGATCAGCGGCCAGGTGAGGGTGGCCCCGGCCAGGACGCCGAGGGCGAGCAGGAACGACGCGATCCTTGCCCGGGCCCCAGGGCCTGTGGCCCGGCCCGCCTCGGCTCGACCGAGGACCTTGACCCAGGCCCTAGCCATGTCACGCCTCCAGATCCGGCAGGGGGATGCTCGGCAGGACTCCGGCCGCCGCGGCGATGGCCGCAGGCGTCGTGTCGAGGTGGTCCAGTAGCCCTTCGACGTACGAGACGTCGACGCGGACCTTCTGCACCCGGCCGTCGACGTCGCGCATCACGAACTCGCGGAAGCCGAGGCGGGAGGCGGAGTTGGTGTCGGCGGCGGAGAGCGAGGCGAGCGTTGCCTCGTAGCCGTCGTTGACCGGCACCCGCAGCAGCCGCAGCGCCTCGGAGGCGATCTCGGCGTCCTCGGCGATGCGGCCGACGAAGACGGTGGAGACGAGGTTCTGCACGTCGAGGCCGAGGATGTCGCGGGGGTTCTGCGAGGCGACCAACGCGGCGAGGTTCCACTTACGGGAGTCGCGGGCGAGTCGGACCAGGAAGGAACGCCCGGACCGCCAGCCCTCCATGAAGTGCGCCTCGTCCAGGCCGACCAGCTTGCGCGACGACATCGAGCCGCCGTAGCAACGCCGAACGGCGAGCCGGTGCGCGGTGTGCAGCATCGGCAGGGCCAGTGCCTCTTCGGCCGACCAGTACTCGCGTTCGATCTTGAGGTCGGGCAACCGTAGCCCGGCCATGGTGATCACGGTGAGTGCGGCGTCGGCGCCGAGCAGCCCTTCCGGGGGGCGGCCGAAGAAGAGCATGGCCAGGGGCATCTCGGCGGTGTCCAACAGGAGGTTGGCCAGCTCCTTGCCGGCGTCGTCGTCGAGGCGCCCGAGGCAGCTCACGACGTCGTCGAGGGTGGATGTCTCCTCGGCGGGAACCTGGCGGACGGCGTGCCGGAACAGGGTGGCGGTGGACGCCTCCCTGGCCACCTGCGGCGGAACGAGCATCATGCAGATGTCCTGGACCAGCATGCGCCGCTCGGCCCGCGCGTTGGAGACCGCGATCTCGAACTCGCGGTCGCCGGCGGCCCCGGTGCCGAACTCGGTGCGCAGCGGCGTCGGAATGAGCGAGTAGGGCGCCAGGGTGCCGTGCTCCGAGCCGGTCAGGTTCAACACCCGGGAGTACGGCCGCAGCTCGGGCATCGAGCAGAGGCGGGCCAGCGGCCCGGACGGGTCGAGCAGGGTCACCTGGACACCCCTGCGGGCGGCCAGGTAACCCAGGGCGCCGAGCAGGGTCGACTTGCCACCACCCGGTTCGGCGACGAAGACCGCGAGCCCGGAGCGCTCCCGGACCTCCATGGGGAAGTGCAGGTCGAGGAACACCGGGCGGCGGCAGGTGCCGGCGGTCCGACCGATCAGGTCACCGCGCCGGTCGCCCACGTTCGATGCGGCCTGGGGGAGCGCGGCGGCGAGCAACGGCACCGGCATACGCCGGACGTACCCGGTGTTGGCGATCGGCTCGCCGGGGATGAACTCGCGGGCCAGCCAGTCCTGGTTCTTCGGGTGTTGCAGCGAGATGCGCAGTTCCCGGGAGTAGAGCTGGATGAGCCGGCGGGCTCGCTCCAGGCATTCCTCCCTCGTGCGGCCGCCGACAGCGATCCGGTGCCAGCCGTGTGCACGGGCCGAGTCGACCGGCAGGCCGGTGGTCATCTCGTCGCCGATCACCAGCGCGCGCTTGGCGAGCCGCTCCAGCTCCGGGGGTGCGTCGATGCCGTGCTCGGCGTAGTCGAGCTGTTGCGAGCGGATCATCCGCAGCCGGTGCTCGAGGTTACGGAAGGAGTCGCCGGAGCCGAGGATGTCGACGCGGGTGGAGATCTCCATCGGCCAGGGCAGCCGCTCGTGGAAATGCAGCCAGGGCTCGTGTCGTTCCGGGATCTCCAGCGGCTCCATCCGGCCGACCGCGAGCACTGCCACGTGCCGCTCCTCGCCGGTCATCCGGTTGACCAGCTTGACCGTCGAGCCGTACGGGGTGCGGTAGCGCTCCACCTGCTCGGTCAGGGCGAGCAGGTCACCGCGTTCCCAGCGTCCGTCGGTCACCGGCGAGAGCGTGCCGGGGGGTGCCATGCACAGCGCCACCGAGCGGTAGAGCAACCATTCCAACTCCTGTGCGGTGACCCGTCGGCCCCGCATGCCGAAGGCACCGAGCACCTCGTCGAACTGTTCGACGGTGCGGCCCAGCTTGCGGCGTTCGCCCTCGGCGGTGCCCCGACCGAAGGTGCGCAGCATGCGTTCGGTGAGGGAGTCGCCGAGGGAGCGGCGGGCGAAGGTGACGCCCAGGTAGGTCTGGCCCTCGGCGTGGTTGACCGCCATCAGGTGCCGTTGGGCGGCGACCAGGTGGTCGGCCCAGCCGGTGGTGCCGGGCACGTCGGCGAGCGGCGCGGCGGTGTGGGCGTCGATGGTGCGTGCCCACTCGTCGGCGGGGAACGGCCTGGTGGTGCGGCGCAGGTGCAGCCGGAAGCCGGCCAGGCCGGCGTACTGCTCGGAGATCGCCGACAGGAGCGCCTCGCGTTCGGCGTCCGGCCGGAATGCCCAGCGGACCTCGGGCAGCCAATACCAGGCGGTGACCGTGTTGGGGGTGAAGGTGAGGTGACCGGCGATCTCGGTGATGGCCAGTTCGACCGAGGGGTCCCGGTCGCCGAACTTGATTTTCGGCGCGCGGATCCTGGTCGGCTTCGTCGGGCGGTCCTGGCGGCCGGCGGCGCGTCCCCGGGGCGAGGCGACCTCTTTGCCCACTCCATTGGGCCGGTCCGCGCCACTGGCGCGGCGTTGGGGTCGCTCCAGGGCTGGCCGGTCCCTCGGGGCGGCGCTGGCCGGATGCTCGACGGGAGCTGTCGGCCGATCTGCCGGAGGGGTGGGAGCCGGAGGTCGCTCCACAGGTGCCGCCGGTCGACCCGACGTGGCCGTCGGCCGGGAGGATGGCGTGCTGTCGGGTGGGCGGGTCGCCGGACCGAGGGCCCTCGGCGCCGGGGCTCCCTCGGCGGACGGGTCGGGTTCGTCGGCCGGCCGGAGCATCGGCAGTCGATCGCCGGCCTGGTGCGGCACCCGCGACTCGTTGCCCGGGTAACCGCCGTGCCGAGGCTCGACGCGCCGGCCGCCGTTGCCGGGCTGGTCGCCGGGGGTCCACGGTGGTTCCAGGTCGAGGGCCGATCGAGCTGGTGCCGGACCGGCCGCAGGCGGTTGCTGCTGCGGGATCGCCACCTGCTCCCGCGTGCTCGGGTCGGCCGAGACGGCTCGTGGGCCGGGCCGGGAGCCACCGAACAGGTCCAGGAAGGGCGAGTCGATGTCGGCGTTCTCGCCGGCGGAGACCGCACTCGGCTCGGCCGGCGGCGTCCGACGAGGGACCGGACGGGGCGCCTGGAACACACCGACCGCGCCGTGGCCGGGCGACGTCACGAGCGCGGGATCGAGCGCGACCTCGTCCTCGTCGTTGGTGTAGTCGAATGACTGCGCACGGTGACCTGCCGGCACGGCCGGGCGGCCGGCCGGGGGACCCGGCGTGGACGAGCGACTCATGCGACCGCCCTACCGACTGTCGACACCCTGCTGCCCGCGTGCTGCGGCGGACCAATCGGCGTGCGCCCGGTCATGCCAGCTCCTCCCGGATCCTGATCCGGCTGCCGACCAGGCGCGGATCGCGCTGCTCGACCGCCGGCTCCCGGGTGCGTCGCCAGTCGGTCAGCGCGGTGCGGATGACCACCCGCGCCGGCCGATCGGGGTCGACGTGCCGGAAGATGAACGACGTGGTCACGATGGCGAGCGCGATCTCCCAGGCTGGGAAGAGCTCGACCGTCAACGTGAACAGCCAGTGGATGAACATGTAGAGGGGGACGAGCAGCATGAAGAGCCCGTACTGGGCGTAGGGCAGGTGGACCGGAAGGGTGTAGCCGGGCGGCCCGAGGTAGACCAGGCGGGCCCGGTAGATGTCGTCGTCGGTGCGCAGCCGCATCTGGTGAACGCGCCTATTCGAAGATCAGGTCGATCAGGTAATCGCCGACGAAGAAGAGCGTTGCCGCGCCGGCGATGAAGGCGAGGCCGACGATGGCGATCGCGGAGCTGGTCAGCACCTTGGAGATCTCTCCCCGGCTGGCACGGCCGATGAAGATGACGCCGAGGACGGCGAGCAGGATCGGCGCGATCTTGCTGGCGAAGAAGGTGACGACACTGTTGGTGTCGATCCCCTTCGGTGCCGGCTCGGCGAGCGGAGCCGACGCCAGGGTGGAGAGCGCGTGGGCGACGCCGGACGACGCCGTCTCCATGAGCTCGAAGGCGATCACTGGAACCTCCCCATAGCGCGGCCGGCGGTGCCGCTGCGGTGCAATAGGCGAACCTGGCGGGAAAAGTGCTCCACAGGGCGCAGCGTTCTTGACCCTGTGTTCGTTACTCACCACAGAGCGTGGCGAGGTTTGGGCGGTTTTCCCCCGCTTCGGCCCTCCCTCCAAGCTTCGCCATCTCGATGCTGGCCAATTCCAAAGCGTACGGGCCGCCCCGGATTGCGACAAGCCGCGAAGGGCCTGCCCGATGCTGCCCGAATGACTGATCGTACACCTGTTCTAACGGGCACGTCAGGGGTGGTGGTGCGAGGCCGACCCGGGTCGGCGGGCACCGCTGCCACGACCGGTACCGTCTAGTCGTGACCGATCTGGTGCGGGCTCCGGGCCCGGTGGTGATGGGCGTCCTCAACGTCACGCCGGACTCCTTCTCCGACGGCAGACGGTACGCCGACCTCGACGCCGCCGTCGGACACGGCGTCCGTCTGCGCGACGCCGGCGCGCACCTGGTGGACATCGGCGGCGAGTCGACCCGTCCGGGTGCCGAGCGGATCGACGCCGCCACCGAGGTCGAGCGGGTGTTGCCGGTCATCCGCGAGCTGACCGCCGCCGGTGTCGTGGTCAGCATCGACACCAGCCGGGCGCGGGTGGCGGAGGCCGCCCTGGCCGCCGGCGCGGTGGTGGTCAACGACGTCTCCGGCGGGCTCGCCGACCCGGACATGGCCCGCGTGGTCCGCGACGCGGACTGTCCCTGGGTGCTGATGCACTGGCGGGGCCACTCCCGTGAGATGCGTGAGCTGGCCACCTACACCGACGTGGTGGCCGATGTGCGGGCCGAGCTGACCCAACGCGTCGACGCGGCGCTGGCCGCCGGGGTGGCCGCCGAACGCCTCGTCGTCGACCCCGGCCTCGGCTTCGCCAAGACGGCCGCGCACAACTGGGAACTCAGCGCCCGACTGCCGGAGCTGCTGGACCTCGGCTACCCGCTGCTCTTCGGCGCCAGCCGCAAGTCGTACCTCGGCGGACTGCTCGCCGCCCCGGACGGCACGCCGCGGCCGACCGCCCAGCGGGAGGCGGCGACGGTGGCGACCAGCGTTCTGGCGGTCGCCGCCGGCGCCTGGGGCGTACGTGTGCACGACGTGCGGGCCACCACCGACGCGCTCGCCGTCTGGGCCGCGACCGGCAGCCCGCGGCTGACCGCCGGGCCCGGCCGGGAACACGTCGTCCAGGCCCGGGAGACCCAGCAGGAGGCACGGCGATGAGCACGGATCGGATTCAGCTGACCGGCCTGCGGGCCCGCGGCCGGCACGGGGTGTACGACTTCGAGCGGGCACAGGGGCAGGACTTCGTCGTCGACGCCGTCCTGGAGATGGACCTCGCACCGGCCGCCACCAGCGATGACGTCATCGACACCGTCCACTACGGGGAGTTGGCCGAACGCCTGGTCGCCGTGGTGACCGGTGAGCCGGTCAACCTGATCGAGACTCTCGCGGACCGGCTCCTCGCCGTCTGCCTCGCCGACGAGCGGGTCGGCACCGCCACGATCACCGTGCACAAACCGGAGGCGCCGGTGCCGCACACGTTCACCGACGTGGCCGTCACCATGACCCGGACGCGGACCCGATGACCAGGGCCGTCTTGTCGCTGGGCAGCAACCTGGGCGACCGTCTGGAGCACCTGCGCACCGCCGTCGCCACGCTCGGCGACGCCGTACTCGTGCTCTCCGGGGTGTACGAGACTCCACCGTGGGGCGACGCCGACCAGCCCGCGTACCTCAACGCGGTGGTGCTGGTGCAGGACGGGAACGCGACCCCGCGCGACTGGCTGGAGCGGGCCCGGGACGCGGAGCGCGCGGCCGGGCGCGTGCGTGACCCGCAGCGGCGGTTCGGCCCGCGCACCCTCGACGTGGACGTGATCGCCGTGTGGGGTGACGACGACGAGCCGGTGCTCAGCGACGACCCGGAGTTGACCCTGCCGCATCCGCGAGCGCACCTGCGCGCGTTCGTGCTGCGACCGTGGATCGACATCCAGCCGTACGGTCGGCTGCCCGGTCACGGCTGGCTGACGGATCTGCTGACCACGGGTGCAGCGGCGGACGAGGCGCTGGAACTGCGTCCGCGACCGGAGTTGGCGTTAGAGTCGACGGCATGACCGAGCGGAGCCGGCCGGCATGACGCAGGCGAAGTCCCCACCACCGGGCGGGTCGGGCCCGGATCGGTCCCGGATGGGCCCCACCCGAATCTCGACTCTCGTCGTAGCCGCCCTGGCCTCGGCGGCGGTTGCCTGGCTGCTGATCAGCAGCCTCTACTACAGCGGCATCCCGCGGCTGCCCTGGCTGCCGGTGGTGACGTTGGCCGGGCTGGCGGTGCTCGAGGCGTACGCCGCGATCAACACCCGGGGCCGGATCGAGCGCAAGCCCGGCCGGGATCCGGTCAACCCGCTGCTGGTCGCCCGTTTCGTGGTGTTGGCCAAGGCGTCGGCACTGGCCGCGGCCATCTTCGCCGGCTTCTACGCGGGGCTCACCGGGTGGCTCTTCGTGGAGACCACCCGCGCCGCCATGGACGATCGTCCGGCGGCGGGCGGGGGCCTGCTCGCCTCGCTGGCTCTGGTCGGTGCCGCGTTGTGGCTGGAGCGCTCCTGCCGGGTGCCGGAGCGTCCGGACGACGACCGCGAGCAGGACCCACGGGACAGCCGCCCCGGCCAGCGCTGAGCAGGGGGTTACGCCCGGCTGCGGGCGCGGGTACGGTGCCTGCGATCGGGGAGCAAGGGCCACCCACGGTTCGTCCGCGCGCCGGACCGGGGAGGGCCGGCCACTGGGGAGGGGCGGCGTCATGGGGTACGACGAAGTGGGCCGGGAACGGTCGACGGAACCCTCGTCCGGGGTGCCCGCCGCCGTTCTGGAGAACGTCTTCGACGACCCCACCCATGGTGAACCCGGCCGGGACCGGATCGGCGTACATCTGGGGTGGGAGCTCCTGCTGTTGGCCGGGCTGGCTGCCCTGGGCTGGCTGCTCTGGCAGGACGATCCGGCCGCTCTGCGCGGCGGCAACCTGCGGACGCTGCTGGTGGCCGCTGTCGGGTTGGGGCTGCTCGCGCTGGCCGCCGGGCTGAGCCTGCGGACGGCGGCGCCGAACCTGGCCGTGGGGCCGATCGCTGTCGCCGCCGCCCTGCACTACGCCGAGCAGGGCGATCGTGGTCTGCTGGCGTCGGTCGGCCCGGCCGTGGCGGTCGCCGCGCTGGGCGGGCTCGCGCTGGCGCTGGTCGTGGTGGTGCTGCACGTGCCCGGCTGGGCTGCCAGCCTGGCCGGCGCGGCCGGCGTGGTGGTATACATCGAACGGCGTTCGGCGCCCGTGCTGGTGCAGGGCGACTACGACCCGGGGCGCAGCGCCGGATACCTCTTCGCCGGATTCGCCGCGGTGGCCGTCCTCGGTGGTTTGTTCGGTGCCATCCGGGCCGTCCGGCGGCTGGCCGGCAGGTACCGACCGATATCCGACCCGGCCCGACGGCGGGGCACGCTGGCGGCCGTGGTCACGGCTGTCGCGTTGGTCGGGTCCAGTGTGCTCGCGGCCCTCGCCGGTGTGCTGCTCGCCGCGAACGGCCCGGAACTCGTCGCGCCCACCTCGGGCCTCGACTGGACGGTGCTGGCGGTGGGGGTGACCCTGCTCGCGGGCACCAGCGCCTACGGCCGGCGGGGCGGCGTGTTCGGCACGCTGCTGGCGGTCGGTGTGGTCACCCTCTTCCAGACGTACGCGCCGGAGCGCGGTTGGACGCTGAGCAACTGGGCGGTCGGTGGGGTGGTGCTCGGCGTCGGACTGCTGGTGACCCGGCTGGTCGAGACGTTCGGGCGACCCCGACCGGGCAGCGTCGACAAGCCCGAGCCGGTCAACGACGGCACGATCAGCGCCGGTTGGAGCATGCCGCAGTCCCATCCGGTCGACAACTGGCCCCCGACGCTGCCGACTCCCGCCGCGCCCCAACCGGTCGACCCGTGGCGGGATCCGCGGTGGGAGGACGGCCCGCGCCGCTGGGACACCGACGAGCGGTGACAGGCGTCGCGTCGCGTCCGCCGAGCCGGGGCTGATCTCGACAGTTAGGCTCGGCGGCATGACCGACACACCTGCCGCCACCCCCGGCGGAACCTCCTTCGAGGAGCTTGACGCGTTGCCCACCGAGGAGCTGCGGGAGCGGGCGTTCGCCCTGGCCCGGGAGCGTCGCGACGTCGGGTTCTACTGGTCGGTGATACGACACCTGCCGAATGCGGACGAGGCCACGGTCCTGGACGGCGCACCGAACTCGATCGGCCCGACGATCGACGAGGCCAACGCGCTGTGGCGTGAGCTGACCGGTCACGGGTACGAGGAGTCGGCGCCGCTGCTGCGGGCCGCCTTCATCGACTACCTGATGAAGCACTGAGCCGCTCGGGGCAGCCCAGGTCCACCCGAGCTACCGGTTCGGGGTCTGGGCGTATCGCGTCGCTCCTGCACCGCTCCGGCCCGGTCGGTCGTTACGGCACGGCGGCCGGCACCGGCGCGCTCGCCGTGTTGCTGCTGGTCGGCATCGCTGGCAGCCCGGCTTTCACCGGCTGGGCCGCCATGCAGACCGACCCGCAGTCCGCCGCCGCGTTCTACGTACGCCTGCTCGCGTGGCCGGCGTGGCGGCTCGACGCGGACGGGCAGGCCGGCGGGTTGTTCGCCGCCGACCTGCGAGCCGTGCTGGTGGTGGTCCTCGCGGTGGGTCTGCTCTACCTGCTGCCCGCCGCCCAGGTGGCCCGGGTGCCCGGCTCGGTCAGCCAGTTCTTCTCCGGCTGGGCCGCGTACGTGCTGGCCGCCGGGCTCGCGGCCGTGCTCGCGGCGCTGCTCGGCCCCACCCCGTCCCTGCTGGGCGCCATGCAGGACGCCAGCACGGGCGCCGGGTACGGCTTCCTCACCGGCTGGATCATCGGCACCGCCAGCCTCGGCGGTCGCGCCTGACCCGAAGCCGGCCAGCCAGGGCCGGGTTAGCCGGCCCGGACCGGCGCGGCCCGGACCCGACGTCGGCCGCCCACGAGCCGAGCAACCCGGGACAGGCCCGGTCGGCGTCGGGTCAGTTCGTCGTGCGGCCGAGGTCGAGCAGGCGCTGTCGGGTGAGCGTGCCCACCGGTCGCCCGGCGTCGGTCACCACGAGCTGGTCCCGCCCCGAGGTGAGCAGCACCGCCAACGCGTCGTACGCGGAGCCGTCCAGTGCGACGGTGGGCAGGTCGGCAGCGGCGTCGCCGGACACCGGCTCCAGTGACTCCCGGTCGAGTGGGGTGACCGCCAGCCGGCGGATGCCCCGGTCGGCGCCGACGAACTCGCGTACGAACGGGGTGGCGGGCGCACCGAGCAACGCGGCCGGCGTGTCGTACTGCTCCAGGTGCCCGCCCCCGGAGAGCACAGCGATCCGGTCGCCGAGCCGGACGGCCTCGTCGAGGTCGTGGGTGACCAGCACGATCGTCTTGCGGACCTCGGCCTGGAGGCGGAGGAACTCCTCCTGGAGGCGGGCCCGCACGATCGGGTCGACGGCTGAGAACGGCTCGTCCATCAGCAGCACCACCGGGTCGGCGGCGAGCGCACGGGCCACCCCTACCCGCTGCCGCTGGCCGCCGGACAGCTCGTTCGGGTAGCGACCGCCGAACTGGGTCGGGTCCAGCCCGACCAGGTCGAGCAGTTCGTCGACCCGCGCCTTCGTCCGGCTCTTGGGCCATCGCAGCAGCCCCGGCACGGTGGCCACGTTGGCCCGGACCGTCTGGTGTGGAAAGAGGCCGACGTTCTGGATCACGTACCCGATTCGGCGGCGGAGCCGCACCGGGTCGACGTCGGTGACGTCCTCGTCGCCGAGCATGATCCGGCCGGCGGTCGGTTCGATCAGGCGATTGATCATGCGCAGCACCGTCGACTTGCCGCAGCCGGACGGGCCGATCAGCACCACAAGTTCACCGGCCCGGACGTCCAGGCTGAGATCCCGGACGGCCTCGGTGCCGTTCGGATAGCGCTTCTGGATGCCCTGCAGGGAGATCGACGCCGCACGAGGGGATTCGGCCACGTCGGCAGCCTCCGGGGTAACGTCCACGTATGTCCTTCCGCCTGAGCTACCGGGCCGACCCGGGTAACCCCTGGTTCTCCTGGCAGTACGTGCGGGACAACTCTGACACGATCCTCGCCGCCGTGCGCGAACACGCCTCCCTCACCGGGCGCGCGGTGTTGATCGCGGTGCTGATCGCCCTGCCGCTGTCCGTTCTCGCGTACTGGTTCCGTCCGCTCGCCGGGCCGATCCTCGCGGTCAGCGGGGTCGTCTACACCATCCCGTCGTTGGCGCTCTTCGCGTTCATCGCCCCCTACCTGGGCACCGGTACGACGACGGTGCTGGTCGGGCTCGTCCTCTACGCGCTGCTGCTGATCGTGCGCAACATGGTGGCCGGGCTCAACCAGGTGCCTCCGGAGGTCGGCGAGGCCGCCGAGGGCATGGGCTACGGCCGGTGGGGCCGGCTGTTCCGGATCGACCTGCCACTGGCCCTGCCGGGCATCGTGACCGGCGTCCGGCTGGCTACCGTCTCGACGGTGGCGTTGGTCACGGTCGGGGTGCTGGTCGGGCACGGCGGTCTCGGGCAGTTGATCTTCGCGGGCTTCCAGAACAACCTCTACAAGGCCGAGATCATGACCGCCGCGCTGCTCTGTGTGGGGCTCGCGGTCGTGCTCGACCTGCTGCTCGTCCTGGTCGCCCGACTGGTGACCCCCTGGTCCACCCGGAGGGCACGGTGACCGTCGCGGAGAACCCGATCAGCCAGGCCATCGTCTGGATCAACGACCCGCTGAACTGGACCAACCCCGGGGGCATGCTGGACCGCCTCGGCGAGCACCTGACCATCTCCGCCCTCGCGGTGGCGCTCGGCTGCCTGGTGGCCTGGCCGCTCGGCCTCTGGCTCGGGCACGTCGGTCGGGGCGGCGGTCTGGTGGTGCTGGTGTCGAACGCCACACTGGCGATCCCCACCCTGGCGCTGCTGACCATCCTGCCGGTGGTCTTCGCCAGCGGCTTCGGGCGTACGCCGGTAGTGGTGGCGCTGGCCGTCTTCGCCGTACCGCCGCTGCTCGCCAACGCGTACACCGGGGTGCGGCAGGTCGACCCGGAGACCCGCGACGCGGCCCGGGGCATGGGCCTGTCCGGCGGGCAGCTGCTGCGTCGCGTCGAGCTGCCGCTCGCGGTGCCCTACCTGGCGGCCGGCTTCCGGACAGCCGCGGTGCAGGTGATCGCGACGGCCGCGTTGGCGTCCTTCGTCAACGGTGGTGGTCTCGGTCAGATCATCCGGACCGGCTTCGGCATCGGTATCGCGGCTGGCGGCGGGCAGATCGTCGCCGGCGGTGTGCTGGTGGCCGGCCTGGCGCTGCTGGCCGAGGTCGTCCTGGGTGGCGTCGAACGGCTGGTCACCCCACGTCCACTGCGGCGCGGGCGGCAGGGCGCGGCGCGACCCCGCCCGGCCGACGCCACCGGAAGCGCCTGACCCGCTGACCCGTCCGGGTGAGCCCGCGTCGAGCCGGCGGCCAGTGGTGGGCCGATCGGTGACGATGCGGTGACGAAGTCCACCTCAGGTTGTCGGTCGCTTCCGGACCATGTTGGGTGGATATTCGCGGGCGGCCGACAGTCAGGATCGCCCGTCGGACACGCGGCCGGCCCGGAACGGGTCGCGCCGGGACACGGAAGGCGGGCACATGCGCGCACGCACACGTCTGGCCATCGGCGCGGTCAGCGCCGTCGCCGGGGCGGCACTCCTCACCGGCTGCGGTGACGCCGGCTCGTCCGGCACCGACGCACCCGCAACCGGCGCCTCCGGCGCCGGCTGCGCCCCGGTCGCCGGCCAGCAGCTCATCGCCCTGCAGGACGACAAGAAGCTCCAGAACTCCGACAACGTCATCCCGGCGGTCAACAGCAAGGCCGCCAACCCGCAGCTGATCGCCGCACTGGACAAGGTCTCCGCGGCGCTGGACACTCCGAAGCTGATCCAGCTCAACAAGGCCGTGAACGACGAGCGCAAGACCCCGAAGGTGGCGGCCGAGGAGTTCGCGACGGCCAACAACCTCACCGCGGGCATCGCCAAGGGCCCGGGCGGCGACATCACAGTGGGCGCCGGCAACTTCGCCGAGAGCCAGATCCTGGGCGAGCTGTACCGGATCGCGCTCACCGCCGCCGGCTACCAGGTCAAGGTGCAGCAGATCGGCAACCGGGAGCTGTACGAGCCGGCGCTGGAGAAGGGCGAGATCCAGGTTGTCCCGGAGTACGCGGCGACGATGGCCGAGTTCCTCAACACGAAGGCCAAGGGCGGCACCCCTCCGCCGGTCTCCTCGCCGGACATCAACACGACGGTGACCGCGCTCAAGGCCGAGGGCGACAAGGTGGGCATCACCTTCGGTGCACCGGCCGCCGCGCAGGACCAGAACGCCTTCGCGGTGACCCAGGCCTTCGCCGACAAGTACGGCGTGCGGACCCTGTCCGAACTGGCCGCGAAGTGCTCCGGCAGCGCGACGGTGCTCGGTGGCCCGCCGGAGTGCGAGCAGCGCCCGTTCTGCAAGCCGGGCCTGGAGAAGACGTACGGGCTGTCGGTGGGCAAGTTCTCCTCCCTGGACCAGGGCGGGCCGCTGACCAAGAGCGGTCTGCGCGACGGCTCGATCAGCGTGGGTCTCATCTTCTCGTCGGACGGCGCGTTCGCGACCAGTTGAGCCTTGTTCCGTGGTGCTGAGGACGCCCCCGCCCCGACCGGGCGGGGGCATCCGCGCGTCCGGGACCCCGTTCCCTCCGCCGGATCTCCTCGGTAGGCTGCACATCCATGCCAGCCCCGGCCACCTCTGACACCCGGCGTCAACCACCGCTGCTGACCATGCTCTTCTGGGCGGGCGTCGCCCTGGCGCCGGTGGCGGCCCTGATCCTGCTGGTCGCCGACGGCAACGGTCCGCTGCGCTTCGCCGCGGTGCTCGCCATCGTCGCTGTGGTGCTGATCGGTCTCTCCATCGCGCTGCGCCCCGACGCGGAGGGCGCCTCGGCGCGGGCCGACGAGTTGCTGGAAGAGATCGAGGAACTCCGCCGGGAGTTGCGCGCCGAGATCGTGGCCGCCGCCCAGCGCGGTAACCAGGCACTTGACCAGGCGCAACGCGCTCAGGAGGGGATCGGCGCGATCCGCCGACGGCTCGACGCCAGCGGTGCCGCCCTCGCCGGTGCCGTTCCCGCCGCCGATCCGGCGGGTGCCGGGCGGGCGCGGGTGCCGGCCGGTGAGCCGCCCGTGGACGAGGTGCCGGTGGCCCGCAGCCGGGTCCAGGCGCCGGGTGACGCGCCGGCGGGCCGCGTACGGGTCTCCGCCCCGGACGACGCGTCCCGACGGGCTCGCCCCGAGCGGGCGGCCCCCGACGAATCGGCGTACCCGAGGGAGGCCGCCGAACCGCCGGCTGCCGCCGGGATGTACGGCGCGGACCGGTCGACCGGCACCGCGTACGGTTCAGCCCGCCCCCGGGAGCACGACCGCCCCGACCCCGGACACCGGTCGGCGGGTGTCGTCCGGCACACCGAGACCGTGCACGTCACCACCCGGCACACCGTGGTGGACGGCGGGCACCCGGAGCGCGCGGGGCGCTACGGCGGCGGCGCGTACGCCGGGCAGTGGACTCCGCCGGCGCAGGAGTGGAGCCGGGGCGCCGAGCGGCGCACGCCGGACTTCGAGGAGGACGGGTCGGGCTGGACGGGCCGTCCTGACGAGTCGGAGTGGACCGATCCGCGCGACGCGTACGCCCAAGCCGACGAGCCTGCTGCGGCCCGGTCGCATCGCACGCCGGAGGGGCCGGCCTCGCGCTCCTGGGACAGTCCCGACGATCGCGGTTGGTCGGAGCAGCGTGACCGGGCGAGCGGTGCCGCGCCGCAGTCCGGGCCGCCGCTGCGGGCGGACGACACCGGCGAGTACTGGTCGCAGTTGCGGGCCGGTGACCGGTGGGCCGCCGTCCGCGACGACGAGAACGGCCGTGAGCTGCGGGTCGGCGAGCGCAGGGCCGAGGTGCACGCCGAGGCCAGCGGTACCGAATACCGGATGGCCGACCGCTGGGCGGCCGTCCGGCACGAGGACCCGCGTGGTTACGACGAGCCGCGCCGGCACGACGAGCCGCGCCGGCACGAGGACCCGCGTGGTTACGACGAGCCGCGCGGTTACGACGAACCGCGCCGTCGTGGGGAGCCCGAGACGTACCACCGGGACGAGCCGGCGCCCCGGCACGATCGCGACGGCGGCTGGCGGGGTGAGCCGGCGGGCCGGCCGGCCCTGCCGGAGGGCGGCGTCCCGGTACCGGACGAGTGGCGCCCACCGCGCCAGCGCGGCCACCAGGCGGAACCCGTCCCGGAGCGGCCCGGTCGCCGCCGGGTCGACGAGCGCTACGGCTACCCGCCGCAGGACGACGCACCGCGTGCCGGCGGTGCCCCGCCCGCCCGCTGGCGCTGACCGTCAGGCGGTCCCTGTCACTTGTCGATGTCCCCGACGACGAAGAACATCGAGCCGAGAATCGCGATCAGATCCGGGACCAGGCAGCCGGGGAGCAGAGTGGCCAACGCCTGCACGTTCGCGTACGAGGCGGTGCGCAGCTTCAACCGCCACGGTGTCTTCTCACCCCGGGACACCAGGTAGTAGCCGTTGATGCCGAGCGGGTTCTCCGTCCAGGCGTACGTGTGCCCCTCCGGCGCCTTGAGCACCTTCGGCAGCCGGGTGTTGATCGGCCCGGTCAACTGGTCCACCCGGTCGAGGCACTGCTCGGCGAGGTCAAGCGACGCGTACACCTGGTCGAGCAGCACCTCGAAGCGGGCGTGGCAGTCCCCGGCGGTGCGGGTGACCACCGGCACGTCCAGCTCGTCGTACGCCAGGTAGGGGTCGTCGCGGCGCAGGTCCAGGTCGAGCCCGGAGGCGCGGGCCACCGGCCCGGACGCCCCGAACGCGGCGGCGTCCGCGGCGGACAGCACGCCCACACCCACGGTCCGGGCCAGGAAGATCTCGTTGCGGCGGATCAGGTGGTCCAGGTCGGGCAGCCGCCGTCGTACCTCACCGATCGCCGCGCGGGCCCGACCGGTCCAGCCGTAGGGCACCTCCTCCTTGAGGCCGCCCACCCGGTTGAACATGTAGTGGATCCGGCCTCCGGAGACCTCCTCCATCACCGCCTGGATGGTCTCCCGCTCCCGGAAGGCGTAGAAGATCGGCGTGATCGCCCCGATCTCCAACGGGTACGAACCGAGGAACATCAGGTGGTTGAGCACCCGGTTCAGCTCCGCGAGGGCCATCCGCAGCCAGGTGGCCCGCTCCGGCACCTCCATGCCCATCACGCGTTCCACGGCGAGCACCACACCCAGCTCGTTGGAGAACGCCGAGAGCCAGTCGTGCCGGTTGGCCAGGACGATGATCTGCCGGTAGTCGCGTACCTCGAACAGCTTCTCCGCGCCCCGGTGCATGTAACCGACGATCGGTTCGCAGGCGACGACCCGCTCGCCGTCGAGCACCAGCTTCAGCCGCAGCACGCCGTGCGTCGAGGGGTGCTGCGGGCCGATGTTCAGCACCATGTCGGTGCCGAGCTGCTGGTCGCCGGTGCCGGCGACCAGGCCGGCCCCGGTGCCGACGGTCAGTTCGCGGAGGGCCCCGGCGTCGGTGGTCATGCCCGTCATCGTGCCACGGCCGGGTCGAGCGGGATGCCGACCGGTTGGCGCAGCCACCAGTGCCCGCCGAGCCCGACCGGATCGGTCAGCTCGGCCACCGCCGACGCTGCGGCCAGCGCCCGCACGTATCCCGCCGGGTCACTACCGGCCAGGCTGAGCGGCGGTCGGCCGCCGTCGGCCCCGAGCGCCCGCAGCGCCTCCCTCTGCGAGACCAGGGAGTACGCACACCGGGCGACCGCCGCACCGGCGGAGGCGACCGAGTCCATGGCCACGTGCGCTGTCACGTCGGCCGACCCGTCCGGAACCGGAGGCACCTGCCGCCCACCCCGGTAACCGGTCAACGTCCCGTCGGCCGGCCTGTCGTCGCGCAGGTGTCCGTAGTCCACAGCTACCGCGAGCCCTCGGTCGATCCTGCGTATCGCATCCGCCCAGGCGTCGTCCCTCGGCCTGCCGATCTCTGCTCGGTGGTTGCGGTGGGGGGTTTCGGGGCAGCCCGGCCGGCTCCGGGCGGTCAGGCTTGATCCCTGCGCCGGCCGGGCTGCCCCGAAACCCGACTCGCTCTCGCCTGTCGCGTCTGATGAGGTCAGACTTTGGGCCGCTCGGGGTGGGCTTGTGGGGTGGGGCCACCAGGTGCTCAGCCAGTCATTGTCGGCGGGGCTGACCAGTCCACCGGTCGTCTCGGTGCCACTGGTCGGGTCGACCAGCACGTATCGCCAGCCGTCCTCGGTGTGGACGGCCACGTCGAGAGGGACGTTGTCCAGCCACTCGGTGGCGATCAACATTCCGGTGATGCCCTCGGGGATCTCATCGGTCCAGTTGATCTCTACCGGCAGGTTGTCGGGGCGGGGCGCGTACTCGACGGCCGTGAAGCTCACCCGCTCCGCCAGTGACGGACGTGCGGCGGCCGGGGGAGTCAGGGTTTCCGGGGAGCCCGACCGCGGAGGGATCAAGCCTGACCGCCCGGAGTGGGCGGGCTCCCCGGAAACCCCCACCGCCAGCCCGACGAGCGCACGCAGCAGCTCTCCACGCCCAGCGCCCACGTCGACCACGTCGAGTCGGTAGGGGTGTCCGAGGGCGGTGTCCACCTCGACAATCAGGCGTAGCAGCGCGCTGGCGAAGGCTGGGGAGGCGTGCACGCTGGTTCGGAAGTGATCGGCCGGCCCGCTGCCGGTGACGAAGAAGCCGTCCGGCCCGTAGAGGGCCTGGCTCATCGCGTCCCGCCAGGCGATCGGCATCTGTCAGCTCCGAGTCCGGGGGGCAAAGGGGTGCGCGGTGATCAGGTGATGAGAAGTAGGTCGAGACCGATCCCGGCCCCTATTTTTCATCACCTGATCACGATGGTGCAGGGGACCCTTATTTCGATGGTGAAGGTTTTCACACATGCTTGTCCTGGTTCGGCGGGCCGGGCGCATACTTGCGATCGACCGGTACCCCTTCTCGAGGACTGGATCGTTGTCATGAGCGCACCGTTGCGCCCGCGTCCGGCCGCCCCGCACGGGCCTGCCGTCTCGCGGGATCGCGCCGTTCTCGGCGCCCCCCGCCTACTGACCGTCGGTGTCATCGGAGCCGGCCGGGTCGGAGCCGTCCTGGGTGCCGCACTCGCCGCCGCCGGGCACCGGGTGGTCGCCGTCGCCGGCGGCTCCGGAGCGAGCCGTGCCCGGCTGGCACTGCTGCTGCCCGAGGTGCCCCGCCGTCCGGTCGCCGCCGTTGCGCACGCCGCCGTCGACCTGCTGCTGATCGCGGTGCCGGACGACGCGTTGGCCGCCGTGGTGGCCGACCTCGCCGATCGGGGTGCGTTGCGTCCCGGTCAGGTGGTCGCGCACACCTCCGGCGCGCACGGCCTCGCCGTGCTGGCGCCGGCCACCGAGGTGGGCGCCCAACCGCTTGCCCTGCACCCCGCGATGACCTTCACCGGTACGCCCGACGACCTGGCCCGGCTGGCCGGCATCTCGTACGGGGTGACCGCCCCTGCCCAGCTGCGCCCGCTGGCCGCCCGACTGGTGACCGACCTGGGTGGCGTGCCCGAGTGGGTGGCCGAGTCGGACCGCCCGCTGTACCACGCCGCGCTGGCCCACGGCGCGAACCACCTGGTGACCCTGGTGAACGAGGCGACCGACCGGCTGCGCGACGCCGGCGTGGACCGGCCGGAGAAGGTGCTCGCTCCGCTGCTGCGGGCCGCCCTGGAGAACGCCCTGCGACTGGGCGACGACGCGCTGACCGGTCCGGTGTCCCGGGGCGACGCGGGCACCGTCGAGCGGCATCTGGCCCGGCTGGCCGCCACCGCCCCGGAGTCCGTTCCCGCGTACCTTGCGTTGGCCCGGCGTACCGCCGACCGGGCGATCGCTGCCGGACGGCTGCGGCCGGTGGACGCGCAGTCGCTGCTCGGCGTCCTGGCCGACCGGAGCCGGGAGGTGTCGCTGTGAGCGCGAGGAGTGAGCCGGTGTTGCGAGCCCCGCAGTCGCGAACCGAGGTGTCGCTGTGAGCGCGAGGAGTGAGCCGGTGTTGCGAGCCCCGCAGTGGCGAACCGAGGTGTCGCTATGACGCAGGTCGTGCACACGCGCGCCGAACTCGCCGAGGCCCGGGCCGCCCTGAAGGGCACGGTCGGGGTGGTGATGACCATGGGCGCGCTGCACTCCGGGCACGAGACGTTGCTGCGCGCGGCCCGGGAACAGGCCGACCACGTGCTGGTGACGATCTTCGTGAACCCGTTGCAGTTCGGGCCGAACGAGGACTTCGACAGGTACCCGCGCACCCTCGACGCTGATCTGGGGGTGTGCCGTCGGGCGGGGGCCGACCTGGTCTTCGCCCCGTCGGTGACCGACATGTATCCGGACGGCCAACCCCGCGTACGCCTCGATCCGGGTCCGCTCGGCGCGGAACTGGAGGGCGCGAGCCGACCCGGCTTCTTCCACGGCGTACTCACAGTGGTGTTGAAGTTGCTCCAGCTCACCCGGCCGGACCTGGCGTTCTTCGGCGAGAAGGACTACCAGCAGCTGACCCTGGTCCGGCGGATGACCCGGGACCTGGACGTGCCGGTGGAGGTGGTCGGCGTGCCGACCGTCCGGGAGCCGGACGGGCTGGCGTTGTCGAGCCGTAACCGCTACCTGAGCGGGCCGGAGCGGGCCGCCGCGCTGAGCCTGTCCGCCGCGTTGCGGGCCGGTGCGCGGGCCGCCGACGACGGCCGTGACGCGGGCGCGGTGCTGACCGCCGCGCACGCCGCGTTCGGTGCCGGTACGCCCGGCGCCCGCCTCGACTACCTGGTGCTCACCGACCCCGAGTTGGAGCCGGGGCCGGTGTCCGGGCCGGCCCGGCTGGTGATCGCCGCCTGGGTGGGCGCCACCCGGTTGATCGACAACGCGGCCGTCCACCTCGCCCCGCGCCCCTGACGCGGCCGCACCGACCTCCACCAACCTTGTGAAAGGCCACCCCGATGTTGCGGACCATGCTCAAGTCGAAGATCCACCGCGCCACGGTGACCCAGGCGGACCTGCACTACGTCGGTTCCGTGACGGTGGACGAGGATCTGCTCGACGCCGCCGACCTGCTCCCCGGTGAGCAGGTGGCGATCGTGGACATCACCAACGGCGCCCGGCTGGAGACGTACGTGATCCCGGGCGAGCGGGGCAGCGGCGTGATCGGCATCAACGGCGCCGCCGCGCACCTCGTGCACCCCGGTGACCTGGTCATCCTCATCTCGTACGGGCAGATGGACGATGCCGAGGCCCGGTCGTACCGTCCGCGGGTGGTGCACGTGGACGCCGCCAACCGGGTGATCGAGTTGGGCGCGGACGCGGCTGCGGTGGCACCCGGCATGGTCGGTGACCCGGTGCCGAGCCCACTGGCGGTGTCCGCTGTCTGATCCCCTGCGAGGCGATTCCGGTCTGTTACCGGAAGGTCATTAGCGGTTACCCTGGGGTACTGGCGTAAGCCGGTCGGTGGCTGGGGGAGGCCGCGATGCGCCGTGCCATGACGACAGTGATCGTCGCTGCCGGGGCAGCGTTGTTGCTGGTTGGCTGCGCCGGCTCCGGTGGCCTGGACGGTGACCTGACCGACGACTGGGCGGCGTTGCCGCCGCCGTCGGCGTTCACCCCGTCCGCCGGCGTGTGCCAGACCGCCGACTTCACCGAGGTGGTCACCCTCGCCAGTTACGAGCCGGTGGACTGCGCCGGCCCGCACCGACTGGAGACCGTGCACGTGGGGGCGTTTCCCGTCGAGCGGGCGAGCGCCCCGGCAAGCGGGTCGGCCGAGTTGCGGGGCGCGTTCGCCGAGTGCGACACCCGGGCGAACGGCTACGTGGGCGACGACTGGCGGGCGGGTCGGCTGCGTCTTTCCGTGGCTCTGCCGTCCGGCCCGGGCTGGGGTGCGGGTTCCCGCTGGTTCCGGTGCGACCTGACCGAGTTGACGACCACCGAGGCGGGGGCCACTGTGGTGGTCCGGTCCGGCAGCCTGCGCGACGCGTTGAAGGGGCAGTCCGGGCTGCGGCTCGGTTGCCAGCAGACCCGCGTGGCGGCCGGCCGGGGTGTGCAGACGCTGGTGCCGGTGGAGTGCGGCCGGCAGCACGACGCCGAGTTCGTCGGGGTGTGGCGTGCGCCGGACATGCCGTACCCGGCCCGGGACGCCGACTGGGCGCCCCTCTACACCGGGTGCCGCAGCGCCCTCAGTCGGTACGCGGGCGTGCCGGACGACGCCGACCTGCGCTTCCGCAGTGGTGTGGTGGTCCGTCCACCGGGGGCGGGGCGGTGGAAGGTCGGTGATCGGGGCGTGCGCTGCTACCTGTGGCTCAGCAACCGTACGGTGACCGCCTCGCTGAAGGGCGCGGGCCCGGCCGGCCTTCCGGTCCGGACGAAGTGACAGTGGGCGCTTGACCGGCGCGACGCGGACGGCGGCGGACGGGGTAGCCGAAAACACTCGTCCCGCCCCCGCCGCCCCGGGCGAGGATCGTTCGGGTTGACTGGGAGGATGGACGTTCCGACCGTCGACCTGCCGGCCCTGCCCACGTTGCTGGCCGCGCCCGCCCCCGGCTGGGTGGAGACCACCGACGTGATCGTGGTGGGTTCCGGGGTCGCCGGGCTGACAGCGGCACTGCACCTGCGCGAGGCGGGCCTGCACGTCACGGTGGTCACCAAGGTCAACATCGACGACGGTTCGACCAGGTGGGCGCAGGGCGGCATCGCCGCCGTGCTGGACCCGACGGACACTCCGGCGGCGCATGCCCGGGACACCGAGATCGCCGGGGTGGGGCTCTGCGACCCGGCGGCGGTCCGGGTGCTGGTCGAGGAGGGCCCCACCCGGCTGCGCGAGTTGATCCGCATCGGTGCCGAGTTCGATCGTCATCCGGACGGCTCCCTGATGCTGACCCGTGAGGGCGGACACCGGGCCGACCGGATCGTGCACGCGGGCGGGGACGCGACCGGCGCGGAGGTGCAGCGGGCTCTGCACGCCGCCGTGCAGCGCGACCCGTGGATCCGGTTGTTCGAGCACGCCCTGGTGCTGGACCTGCTGCGCGCGCCCGGGGAAGGCCCGGACGGGCTCGGCCCGGCCTGCGGCATCACAGTGCACGTGCTCGGCGAGGGCAGCGAGGACGGCGTCGGGGCGTTGCTGGCCCGGGCGGTGGTGCTCGCCACCGGGGGGATGGGGCAGATCTTCTCGGCCACCACCAACCCGGCGGTCTCCACCGGAGACGGGGTGGCACTGGCGCTGCGGGCCGGCGCGGCGGTGACCGACGTGGAGTTCGTCCAGTTCCACCCGACGGCCCTGATCACCCCGTCCGGCGAGGGAGTCCCCGGTGCCGGGCACGCGCAGCAGCCGTTGGTCTCGGAGGCGCTGCGGGGCGAGGGCGCCTACCTGGTGGACTCCGACGGCAAGCGGTTCATGGTCGGCCAGCACGAGTTGGCCGAACTGGCACCCAGGGACGTGGTGGCCAAGGGCATCCACCGGGTGCTGCTGGCGTCCGGCGCGGACCACGTCTTCCTCGACGCACGGCACCTGGGCGGGGACTTCCTGGCCGGACGGTTCCCCACGATCGTGGCGTCGTGCCTGGCGATCGGCGTGGACCCGGCGACCGACCTGATCCCGGTGGCGCCCGCCGCCCACTACGCCTCCGGCGGTGTCCGCACCGACCTGCGGGGTCGCACCTCCATCCCCGGCCTGTACGCGTGCGGCGAGGTGGCCTGCACGGGCGTGCACGGCGCTAACCGACTGGCCAGCAACTCGCTGCTGGAGGGCCTGGTCTTCTCCCGGCGGATCGCCGAGGACATCGCGGCCGGCCTGCCCGAGCAGGTGCAGCCGGCCGACACCGGTGCCTGGCGCGGCGGCGCGGGTTGGGTGCTGCCCGCCGAGGTGACGCCGACCCTGCAACGGTCGATGACCCGGGGTGCCGGGGTGCTCCGGTCCGCGACGACGCTGGCCGACACGGCGGGAACGCTCACCGAGCTGGGCGTTGCCCGGGGCCGGCCGCGGACCGCCGACTGGGAGGCGACGAACCTGCTCACCGTGGCGTCGACGCTGGTGGCTGCCGCGTACGCACGCGGTGAGACGCGGGGTTGCCACTGGCGGGAGGACTTCCCGACGGCCGACGAGCGGTGGCTGGGCCACCTGGTCGGGTCGGTCGGGGCGCAGGGCCGGGTCACGCAGCAATGGGAGGGGAAGTCACAGTGAGCGCGAGGAGTGAGCCGGTGTTGCGAGCCCCGCAGTCGCGAGCGGAGACGGCACTGACGCAGTCGACGGAGGCGGCGTTGCGTGCGGCTGGTTTGGACCCGGCCCAGGTGCGGCAGGTGATCGAGACCGCGTTGGTCGAGGATCTGGGTCCGGACTTCCTCGACGTCACCAGCGTGGCCACCATCGGGGCGGAGCAGACCGACACCGCCGATCTGGTGGCCCGCGCGGACGGGGTGCTGGCCGGGATGGCCGTGGCCGCAGCCGTGTTCGAGCTGGTGGGCGAGGTGACGGGCTTCGGTCGTACCGTCGAGGTGTCGGTGCTGGCCCGGGACGGGGAGCGGGTGGCCCGCGGCACGGTGCTGGCGACGGTGACCGGCCCGACCCGGTTGCTGCTGACCGCCGAGCGGACGGCGCTCAACCTGCTCTGCCGGATGTCCGGGGTGGCGACGCACACCCGCGCCTGGGCGGACGCCCTGGCCGGCACGAAGGCGATGGTGCTGGACACCCGTAAGACGACGCCAGGGTTGCGGGCGTTGGAGAAGTACGCGGTACGGGCCGGTGGGGGCACCAACAAGCGGATGGGTCTCTACGACGTCGCCATGATCAAGGACAACCACAAGCTGGCGGCCGGGAGTATCACGGCTGCCTTCCGGCGCGTCCGGGAGGCGTTCCCGGAGGTGCCGGTGCAGGTCGAGGTGACCACTGTCGACGAGGCGGTGGAGGCCGTGGAGGCGGGGGCGGACTTTTTGCTCTGCGACAACATGACGCCCGAGGTGTTGGCCGAGACGGTCACGGCGGTGGGTGACCGGGCCGAGTTGGAGGCGACCGGCGGGCTGACCCTGGAGGTGGCGGGTCGGTACGCGGCCACCGGCGTCGACTTCCTCTCGGTGGGCGCGCTGACCCACTCGTCGCCGATCCTGGACATCGCGCTGGACCTGCGTATCGAGTAGTTGTCTAGGCTGCGTGGGTGCTGCTCTGCATCGACATCGGAAACACCAACACCGTGCTGGCGACCTTCGACGGCGACAAGCTGGTGCACTCCTGGCGGATCAAGACCGATGCCCGCTCGACGGCGGACGAGCTGGGCCTGATGTTCCGGGGCCTGCTCGCCGGGGACAACGTCGAGATCACCGGGGTGGCCGCCTGCTCCACGGTGCCGGCGGCGCTGCGGTCGCTGCGGACCATGCTGAGCCGCTACTACGCGGAGGTGCCGAGCGTCGTCGTCGAGCCCGGGGTGCGCACCGGCGTGCAGTTGGCGATCGACAACCCGAAGGAGGTGGGTTCCGACCGGGTGGTGAACACCCTGGCCGCGTACACCCTCTACGGCGGGCCGTCGATCGTGGTGGACTTCGGCACCACCACCAACTTCGACGTGATCAGCGAGCGCGGCGAGTTTCTCGGTGGCGCGTTCGCCCCGGGCATCGAGATCTCGTTCGACGCGTTGGCCGCCCGGGCCGCGCAGCTGCGCAAGGTCGAGGCCACCAAGCCCCGGTCGGTGATCGGCAAGAACACCGTGGAATGCCTCCAGGCCGGCCTGTACTTCGGCTTCGCCGGCCAGGTGGACCGGATCGTCGAGCGGATGACCGAGGAGTTGGGCGAGGTGCGGGCGGTGATCGCCACCGGCGGCCTCGCCTCCCTGGTGATCAACGAGTGTCGCAGCATCACCCACCACGAACCGATGATCACCTTGATCGGCCTGCGGATGGTCTACGAGCGCAACAGGTGACCCGGCCGTGGCCGGCGTCGGTGGCCGCGCGGGCTGTCGACGACGCCGGGCCCGGTCAGCGGTCGCTCGGCCGGTCAGCGGTCGCCCGGCCCGGTCAGCGTCGCCGGGCCCGCAGGACGATCGTGCGGTACGGCAGGTCGACGGTCTCCCGGCCGCTCAGGTCGGGGTGGCTGGCCAGGAGCTCCCGCAGCTCCCGGTCGATCCTCGCCCGCCGTTCCGTCGGGGCGGTGAGCCAGTACGAGCGGGTGTGCAGCATCGCGACGATGTCGTCCGGCGAGAGCGTGGTGTGGTGGGGGAACTCGCCCAGCTCGATCGGCTCGAACGCCGGGCCGAAGTCGGGGTACTTCTCGATCACGTTGCCGGCGTTGTCCCCCAGGTGCGCGATCCGGCCCAGCTCCGCGGCCCAGCTGACCCGTTCGTCCCGGATGTTCCAGATCGGGGCGAACGTCCCACCGGGCCGCAGCACCCGGGCTATCTCGGCGTGCGCCAACTCCCGGTCGAACCAGTGGTACGCCTGACCCACCACCAGGGCGTCCGCGACTGCGTCGGGCAGTGGCAGAGACTCCGCGCCGCCGGCCAGCGCCGTCAGCCCCGGGGTCGCGGTCGCCAGCTGGGCGCGCATGTCGGGGTCCGGTTCCACGGGGGTCACCTCGTGGCCCAGGGCGAGCACCCCGCGGGTGAGGATGCCGGTGCCCGCGCCCAGGTCGACGACCCGCGCGGCACTCCCCAAACCGTCCAACGCCCACCGCACGGCCCGATCCGGGTAACGGGGTCGGAACCGGTCGTACTCGGCTGCGGCCGCACCGAACGAGAGGGCCTGAGTGTGATCCGCCATGCCGCGCAGGTTATCCGTTAACGACCCGATGAGGGCTTGAGTACGCTCGGGCCTGACCCCGCCGACAATCCTTCGTTGAGGAAGCGTGCCGTGAGCGAGCAGAACGCCGTGCCAGTGGACCCCGCCGACGACCTTCCCGAGCAGATGAAGGTCCGCCGGGAGAAGCGGGACCGGATGCTCGCCGACGGCATCGAGCCCTACCCGGTCGGTTTCTCCCGTACGACCACCCTGGCGCAGGTCCGGGCGCGCTACGCCGACCTGCCGACCGACACCGCGACCGGTGACCAGGTCGCCGTCACCGGTCGGGTGATCTTCGTGCGCAACACCGGCAAGCTCTGCTTCGCGACCCTCCGGGACGGCGACGGCACCGAGTTGCAGGCGATGCTCTCCCTGGACCGGGTGGGGCCGGAGCGGCTGGAGGCGTGGAAGCGCCTGGTCGACCTCGGTGACCACGTCGGCGTCACCGGTGAGGTGATCACCAGCCGCCGCGGTGAGCTGTCGGTGCTGGCCGAGCAGTGGGAGATGACCGCCAAGGCGCTGCGCCCGCTGCCGGTGGCCCACAAGCCGCTCTCCGAGGAGGCGCGCGTCCGGCAGCGTTACGTCGACCTGATCGTCCGGCCGCAGGCACGGGAGATGGTGCGCACCCGCGCGGCCACCGTACGCAGTCTGCGCGATTCACTGCACGGGCAGGGCTTCATCGAGGTGGAAACGCCGATGTTGCAACTGCTTCATGGTGGTGCGACGGCCCGACCGTTCGTGACCCACAGCAATGCGTTGAACACCGATCTGTATCTGCGAATCGCGCCGGAACTGTTTCTCAAGCGCGCCGTCGTTGGTGGCGTCGACCGCGTCTTCGAGATCAACCGCAACTTCCGTAATGAGGGTGTCGACTCTTCGCACTCGCCGGAGTTCGCGATGCTGGAGACGTACCAGGCGTACGGGGACTACGACACGATCGGCGCGCTGACCCGTAATCTCGTGCAACAGGCGGCGATCGCGGTGAGCGGTTCGACGGTGGTGACCCACGCCGACGGGCGGGAGTTCGACCTGGGCGGCGAGTGGCGATCCGTGACGCTGTTCGGTGTGCTTTCCGAAGCGCTCGGCGAGGAGGTCACGGTCCGCACCGACCGGACCCGCCTGGTGGAGTACGCGGACAAGGTGGGATTGGCCGTCGACCCGAAGTGGGGGCCCGGCAAGCTGGCCGAGGAACTGTTCGAGGAACTGGTCGTGCCCAGCCTCCAGGCGCCCACCTTCGTGCGGGACTACCCGGAGGAGACCAGCCCGCTCACCCGGGCCCACCGCAGCGAGCCGGGTCTGGCCGAGAAGTGGGACCTCTACGTGCTCGGTTTCGAGCTGGGCACCGGGTACTCCGAGCTGGTCGACCCGATCGTGCAGCGCGAGCGGCTGGTGGCCCAGGCGCAGCTGGCGGCCCGCGGCGACGACGAGGCGATGCGTCTCGACGAGGACTTTCTTCGGGCGATGGAGTATGGAATGCCCCCGGCCGGCGGTATGGGAATGGGAATCGACCGCCTGTTGATGGCCCTGACCGGGCTGGGAATTCGGGAAACGATCCTCTTCCCGTTGGTCCGCCCCGAGTAGTCGCGCCTGGCTCGCGCCGAGCCGTAACGGCATCCTATTGACGCCGGAAGCGGCTTACGGGTTATTGTGCTCTCGTTAAGCAGGAGCACCCTGCTCGAAAGGAATGTGGGACGTGGCCAAGCAGATCATTCACAAGCTGGTCGATGACCTGGACGGCGGGGACGCTGACGAGACCGTCAAGTTCGCCCTCGACGGCGTTCAGTACGAGATCGACCTGTCGAAGGCCAACGCCGCTAAATTGCGCGACGCTTTTGCCTCGTACGTGGGTGCCGGCACCAAGGTCGGCCGTGGTGGCGTCGTGATCGGTGGGCGTGCCGCCCGCGGTCGGGGTGGCGCGACCGCCGACCGGGAGCAGAACAAGGCGATCCGGGAGTGGGCCAAGAAGTCCGGCAAGGACATCTCGGACCGGGGTCGTATCCCGCAGGAGATCGTCGACGAGTACCACGCCAAGCGCTGACCAGTCAGCACCAGGTGGCGAGCAGCCACCGCAGGCGACACCGACGCCGGGCCGGAGCACCTCTCCGGGCCGGCGTCGCCGTATCCGACGGACGACCGATCGTTCCTTCCCGGCACCGGCCAGTGACGCCGGACGGTAGTGGGCGGGCGGGAAGCTTTCGTCACCCGGCGGCGTTGTCCACAACCAGTGGAGAAGCTATCCACAACCTGTGGACAACGTCCAAGAGGCCGGACGCGGCGTTCGTCGCGGTCCCGGGCCGCCCTCTCCGAGCCCCCGGAAGCGCCTTCGGGGCCCGGATCGGGCACCTGTGGCGCCCGTCGGATTTCGCTCTGCGCGTAGCGACAGGACTACCGGAACACCTCCTGAGCGCGGACGGTTGTCCAAAACGACGTGGAACCGACCCAGAGCAGAGACACACGACCTCAGCTGAGTCGGTCGGCGACGATAGAGTAAGGAGGCACGGACGCCCGTCCCGGACGTTCGTGCACCGGCCCCGCCAAGATCTTGACCATCAAGGCGCACGGCACGTGAGGAGCACGAGGGCATGTTCGAGCGGTTCACCGACCGAGCGCGACGGGTTGTCGTCCTGGCCCAAGAAGAGGCCCGGATGCTCAACCACAACTACATCGGTACGGAACACATCCTGCTGGGCCTGATCCACGAAGGTGAAGGCGTCGCGGCAAAGGCCCTGGAGAGCCTCGGCATCTCCCTTGAGGGCGTCCGCCAGCAGGTCGAGGAGATCATCGGCCAGGGCCAGCAGGCGCCGAGCGGGCACATCCCGTTCACCCCGCGGGCCAAGAAGGTGCTGGAGCTGTCGCTGCGCGAGGCGCTGCAGCTCGGCCACAACTACATCGGCACCGAGCACATCCTGCTCGGGCTGATCCGTGAGGGCGAGGGCGTCGCCGCCCAGGTGCTGGTCAAGCTCGGCGCCGACCTCAACCGGGTCCGCCAGCAGGTGATCCAGCTGCTCTCCGGCTACCAGGGCAAGGAGCCCGCCGCTGCGGGCGCCGCGCCGGGTGAGGCCGCGCCGTCGACCAGCCTGGTGCTGGACCAGTTCGGCCGCAACCTGACCCAGGCCGCCCGCGAGGGCAAGCTCGACCCGGTCATCGGGCGCGAGAAGGAAATCGAGCGGGTCATGCAGGTGCTCTCCCGCCGTACCAAGAACAACCCGGTCCTGATCGGTGAGCCCGGCGTCGGTAAGACCGCCGTGGTGGAGGGGCTGTCCCAGAAGATCATCAAGGGCGAGGTGCCCGAGACTCTGAAGGACAAGCAGCTCTACACGCTCGACCTGGGTGCGCTGGTCGCCGGCTCCCGCTACCGCGGTGACTTCGAGGAGCGCCTCAAGAAGGTGCTCAAGGAGATCCGCACCCGCGGCGACATCATCCTGTTCATCGACGAGATCCACACCCTGGTGGGTGCGGGTGCCGCCGAGGGCGCGATCGACGCCGCCAGCATCCTCAAGCCGATGCTGGCCCGTGGTGAGCTGCAGACCATCGGTGCCACCACCCTCGACGAATACCGCAAGCACCTGGAGAAGGACGCCGCTCTCGAGCGCCGCTTCCAGCCGATCCAGGTGGGTGAGCCCTCGCTGGCGCACACCATCGAGATCCTCAAGGGCCTGCGCGACCGCTACGAGGCGCACCACCGCGTGAGCATCACCGACGCCGCTCTCGTCGCGGCCGCGACTCTGGCCGATCGATACATCTCCGACCGCTTCCTGCCGGACAAGGCGATCGACCTGATCGACGAGGCCGGCGCCCGGATGCGGATCCGTCGGATGACCGCGCCGCCAGACCTGCGTGACTTCGACGAGCGCATCGCCCAGGTGCGTCGCGACAAGGAGTCCGCGATCGACGCTCAGGACTTCGAGCGCGCCGCCCAGCTGCGTGACAAGGAGAAGCAGCTCCTCGGTCAGAAGGCTCAGCGGGAGAAGGAGTGGAAGGCCGGTGACCTGGACGTCGTCAGCGAGGTCGACGACGAGCAGATCGCCGAGGTGCTCGGCAACTGGACCGGCATCCCGGTCTACAAGCTGACCGAGGAGGAGACCTCGCGCCTGCTGCGCATGGAGGACGAGCTGCACAAGCGCGTCATCGGCCAGGAGGATGCGGTCAAGGCGGTCTCGAAGGCGATCCGGCGTACCCGGGCCGGCCTGAAGGACCCGAAGCGCCCGTCGGGCTCGTTCATCTTCGCCGGCCCGTCCGGTGTCGGTAAGACCGAGCTGTCCAAGGCGCTCGCCGAGTTCCTCTTCGGCAGCGAGGATGCCCTCATCCAGCTGGACATGTCCGAGTTCCACGACCGCTACACGGTCTCCCGGCTCGTGGGTGCCCCTCCCGGCTACGTCGGTTACGACGAGGGCGGGCAGCTGACCGAGAAGGTGCGGCGTCGGCCGTTCTCGGTGGTCCTCTTCGACGAGATCGAGAAGGCCCACCCGGACGTGTTCAACACGCTCCTGCAGATCCTCGAAGACGGTCGGCTCACCGACGGTCAGGGTCGGATCGTGGACTTCAAGAACACGGTCATCATCCTGACCACCAACCTGGGCACCCGTGACGTCGCCAAGGCGGTGTCGCTGGGCTTCCAGGCCTCGGAGGACTCCGAGTCGAACTACGACCGGATGAAGCAGAAGGTCAACGACGAGCTCAAGCAGCACTTCCGGCCTGAGTTCCTCAACCGGATCGACGACACCATCGTCTTCCACCAGCTGCGCCAGACGGAGATCCTCTCGATCGTGGACATCATGATCCAGCGGATCGAGGGCCAGCTGCGCAACAAGGACATGGGTCTGGAGCTGACCGACAACGCCAAGAAGTACCTGGCGGCGAAGGGCTTCGACCCGGTGCTCGGTGCCCGTCCGCTTCGTCGCACGATCCAGCGCGACATCGAGGACAACCTCTCCGAGCGGATCCTGTTCAACGAGCTGACCCCGGGTCAGATCGTCGTGGTGGACTGCGAGGGCGACCCGAACGACATCGACAAGTCCAAGCTCGTCTTCCGGGGTGCGGAGAAGCCGGTCGAGGTTCCGGACGCTGTTCCGGCCGACCTCGGTGGCACCGCCGCCGGCACCGCGGCAGCGGGCGCCGACGAGTAGCACGACCAGCAGCAAGGGGCGGGGCCCCGGTGGCATGAGCCACCGGGGCTCCGCCCTTTTCGCCGTTCGCACGGGTCACACCCGAGCGCCGCGCCGCCTCGCCGCACCCTCAAGATCTACGCAACGTCGGGGATGGTGCTGGCTCACGGCGTCCGGAGGGAGCAACCTCGCTGATGTTGCGGGCCGGAATGACGCGTGTGGCGTGTGGTGTGGAGGGCTCCGGGGTCTTGCGGAGCCCTCGCGGTCGCGAGATCACGCAACATCCAGGATGTAGTGGCCTCCAGCGCGAGCGAGACCACCACATCCTGGATCGAGCACGATCTTGGGCGGCCTGACCGGTCCGGGCCGGGCACACCCCGAGGTCGGCGCGCCCAGGGCGCGGCAGGGCAGAGGGCATGCGCCGGGCGCAGTGGTCGGGGTGCGTCGGTCAGGTGGTGAGGTCGGCGGTGGGATGGGACGGACCATCGCCGACGAGGCGGAAGCTGTCGCTGCCGGCTGCTTCGACGAGACCGTCCTGAACCAGGCCGGCGAGGGCGCGGGCGCGCTGGACATCGTCGGTCCAGACCTGGTCCAACCGTTGGTGCGGGACTGGCGCGGTGGACTCCCGCAGCACCCCCAGCAGCAGGCCGCGGACCTGTCGGTCGGTGCCCGCGTACCGCTGGGGTCGGCGGGTCGGCCCGGCGGGTGCCTCCTGACCGGAGGCTCGCCACGCGCAGATCGATTCGACCGGGCAGGCTGTGCAGCGCGGTGACCGGGCCGTGCAGATCACGGCGCCCAACTCCATGAACGCGGCGCTGGCGAGTGCCGCCGCGGCCGGTTCCGCCGGTAGGAGTTCTTCGGTGGCGACCAGGTCGGCGGGTCGGGTGACGGGCCCGGCGTCCGGCTCGCCGGCCACCGCTCGGCTGACCACACGGCGTACGTTGGTGTCGACCACCGGGTGCCGCTGCCCGTACGCGAAAGCGGCCACCGCCCGCGCCGTGTAGGTGCCGACGCCGGGCAGTGCCAGCAGTTGCTCCAACCGGTCCGGCACCTGGCCGCCGTGCCGGTCCACGATGGCGACGGCGCAGTCGCGCAGCCGAACCGCCCGGCGGGGGTAGCCGAGGCGTCCCCACATCCGGATCGCCTCGGCCTGGGTGTCGGCGGCCAGCGCCGCCGGGTCCGGCCAGCGGGCCAGCCACGCCTGCCAGGCCGGTACGACTCGGACGACGGGCGTCTGCTGGAGCATGACCTCGCTGACCAGGATGGCCCACGGGGTGACGTCGGGTTCACGCCACGGCAGCTTGCGGGCGTGCTGCTGAAACCACCGGCTGACCAGTGTGGCGAAATCGGGTTGAGTCATGGCGTCGTCGATGATGTCACGCTCCGCGATCCCGGTGGTTGGGCGGCTCGGGCGGGGTGCCACGACGGCGCTCGTCGGATCGGAGAGAATGCGCGGATGAACGAGCTCGCGATCACCGTCATCGGTCGGGACCGGCCGGGCATCGTGGCCGACGTCGCCGAGGTGCTGGCCGGACTGGGCGCCAACCTCACCGACAGCACGATGACGCGGCTGCGGGGGCATTTCGCGATGACCCTCATCTGCACCGGACCGGGCGCGGAGGAGGTCGAGGCCGCGTTGGCGCCGCTGGCCGCCGAGGGTCAGCTGTTGGCGACGGTACGCGCTGTCACGCCGGACGGCGACGTGCCTCCGGTGGGTGAGCCGTACGTGATGGCGGTGCACGGTTCGGACCGGATGGGCATCGTCGCGGCGATGACGCGGGTGCTCGTCGACGCCGGTGGGAACGTGACGGACCTGAGTACGCGGTTGGCTGGTTCGCTCTACGTGGTGTTGGCCGAGGTGGAGTTGCCGGCCGGGGTGGCCGACACGCTCGTGGACCGGCTGCATCGGACGGCTGGTGAGTTGGGCGTGGAGGTCACGCTCCGGCCGGCGGACCCGGATCTGTTGTGACCGGCGGGGAGACGTTGGGGACCGACGGTGACGCGCCGCCGGCCGATCGGGTGGTGGACCTGGACGGGGCGTTGGGCGTGCCGGATGTCGGTCTGGGCGGGTGGACGCCTGAGTCGTTGGTCGTGCCGGGTGAGGTGCGGCCGGTGGTGTCGGCCCCGCACCCGGTGTTGAGCCGGGCCGCCGAGGAGGTCGATCCGACAGCGAAGGAGACAGTCCAGCTCGCGGCCGACCTGGTGGCGACGATGCGGGTGTCGCCGGGCTGCGTCGGGCTGGCCGCTCCGCAGGTCGGTGTGGGTGCTCGCGTGTTCGCTGTCGACGTGACGGGGCACCCCAAGGCGGTCACGGTGCACGGCACGTTCGTGCTCTGCAATGCCCGCGTGGTCGAGGCGACTCGTTGGAAGCCGGGCCGGGAGGGATGCATGTCGGTGCCGGACCTGACCGGGGACGTGAAGCGGGCCAGCCGGCTGGTGGTGGAGGGCGATCTGCCGGGCACGGGTGAGCAGGTCCGGTTGGTGACCGACGGGTTCGAGGCCCGGGCGTTGCAGCACGAGATCGACCACTGTGCGGGCCTACTCTTCCTTGATCGGGTGGCGGGCGCGCACGCCGTCTACCAGCGGAAGGTCTACCTCTGACCGGCTGTCGGACGGTCCGCCCCTCCGTCCTCAGTGGAGGTTCGTACGTGCGTCCGGGGGCGGCTCCGGCGCGTCGTACAGTGCTGGCGGGCGGAGCGCGACTACGGTGGGGGGCATCATGCGTCTGACGGTCGGCCCCCTGCCACCCGCCGTGTACTGGCGGCGTCGCGTCGTCGTACTCGGAGCGGGGCTTCTCTTCCTGATTGTCCTGCTTTATTCCTGCAGCCAGTCGGGTCGTTCCGGCGGTCAGGATCCGAAGGCGGGAGGATCGCCGTCGACGACGTCGTCGTCCGCGACGTCTGATCCCAACGGGCCGGTGTTGACACCGCAGACCGGGGCGCCGTCGCCGTCCACGTCCGCCGATTCTCATCCGACGAGCCCGAGCCCGGCGATCACCAGCAACGACCCTGCGCTGGGCGCGGCAGCCGGCTCGGCGGACGACGGCACCTGCACCAACGACGAGATCAGCGTCGTCTCGGTGGTGAGCCCGACCACCGTCCAGCGGGGGGCGTTGGTCGACCTGCAACTCAAGATCAAGAACACGTCGGACCGGACGTGCAGCCGGAACGTCGGTGCCGAGGCGCAGGAGATCTTCGTCAAGTCCGGTGCCGAGAAGATCTGGTCGTCAGACACCTGCGGCAAGGCGCAGGGTGCGGACGTGCAGTCCTTCACGCCGAACTTCGAACGCTCCTACCAGGTGGCCTGGAACGGCCGGGACACCAGCCGGTGCGACGGCAGTGGGTTGGCAGCCGGGCCGTTCCCGCCCGCCGGGTCGTACCAGGTGTTCGCCCGGGTGGGCACGAAGCTCAGCTCACCCGCGAAGCTCACCGTCACCGGCTGAGCCCGGGTCAGACGTAGCGTCGCCGGGCCGCACGCGGCGTTACCGGGTCAGACGTAACGTTCCAGGATGGATGCCTCGGCGAGCCGGGACAGCCCCTCACGCACGCCTCGGGCCCGGGCGTCGCCGACCCCCTCGACGGCCTGCAGGTCCTCCACCGTCGCGCCCAGCAGCCGCTGGAGGCTGCCGAAGTGCACCACCAGACGGTCGACCACCGCCACCGGCAGCCGGGGCACCTTAGCCAGCAGTCGGAAGCCGCGCGGGCTGACCGCCGCGTCCAGCGCGTCGGACGCGGCCGGGTAGCCGATCGCCTTCGCCACCGACACCAGGTCGATCAACTCGGTGGCGCCGAGCAGGTCCAGCTCGACCAGTGCCTCGTCCAGCGTGCGCGACTTGCGGCCGACCGGGAGGTAGTCCCGGATGACGAGCGTCCGGTCGGCGTCCACGCCGGCCATCAGCTCGTCGAGTTGAAGGGCGAGGAGACGGCCGTCGGTGCCCAGCTCCACCACGTAACCGGCGATCTCGTCGGCGATGCGGCGAACCATCTCCAGGCGCTGCACCACGGCCACCGCGTCCCGGACGGTGACCAGATCCTCGATCTCCAGTGCGGAGAGCGTGCCGGAGACCTCGTCCAGGCGGAGCTTGTAACGCTCCAGGGTGGCGAGCGCCTGGTTGGCGCGGGAGAGGATGGCCGCCGAGTCGTCCAGCACGTGCCGCTGGCCACTGACGTAGAGGCTGATGATCCGCATGGACTGGCTGACCGAGATGACCGGGTAACCGGTCTGCCGGGCCACTCGCTCAGCGGTGCGGTGCCGGGTGCCGGACTCTTCCGTCGGGATGGACGGGTCGGGCATCAGGTGGACAGCTGCCCGGACGATCCGGGTGCCGTCGCTGGAGAGCACCACGGCGCCGTCCATCTTGCACAGCTCACGGACCCGGGTCGCGGAGAACTCCACGTCCAGCGGGAAGCCGCCGGTGCACAGACCCTCGACGACCTTGTCGTAGCCGAGCACGATCAGCGCACCGGTGCGACCCCGCAGGATGCGCTCCAAACCGTCGCGCAACGCCGTGCCCGGGGCCATCAGGGCGAGGTTGGCCCGCAACGGGTCTCCAGCACTCCCGGCGGCGCCTGCGGTCACGCTCACGCTGATCGGGCGGGCAGGCGAGCCCACGGCGCCGGTGCGGGCCTGGGGCGGCGCACCGGCTGGCTTGGTGGTATCGCGGTCGATCGGCACGGGCACAGTCTACGGACTGCCGTGCGGTGGGTGCTGTCGTGGTTACTGTGATGTGTCACGATGCGGCCCTTCCAACCGGTTTCCCTCTTGCGACGTGCTGTCCGGTATGGCCACCGGCGTCGGCACGGTGGGTCACTCGGCGGACGCGCGGGCCGCATGTTGCAGCGCCGAACGGACATCCGTGACCTCGGTCACCCGCATCTGCTCGGGGCCGGCGCCGGTGCTGGCTGGGCCGCAACCGGGCGGAACGAGGGCCACCTTGAACCCCAGCCGGGCTGCCTCGGCCAGCCGGCGCGGCACCGCCCCGACCCGGCGCACCTCACCGGTCAACCCCACCTCACCGATCGCCACCAGGTGTGGAGCGATCGCCAGGTTGAGGCCACCGGAGGCGACCGCCAACGCGACCGCCAGGTCGGCGGCCGGCTCCACCACCCGGATGCCGCCCACCGTGGCGGCGAAGACCTCCCGGTCGTGCAGCGTCAGCCGCTCCGTGCGCCGTTGCAGCACCGCGAGCACCATCGCCAGTCGTGCCGAGTCGAGGCCGGAGACGGTGC
Organism: Micromonospora sp. WMMC250; assembly: GCF_027460215.1. Taxonomy (NCBI): domain Bacteria; kingdom Bacillati; phylum Actinomycetota; class Actinomycetes; order Micromonosporales; family Micromonosporaceae; genus Micromonospora; species Micromonospora sp. WMMC250. The sequence continues at coordinate 5,388,637 of NZ_JAPZBJ010000002.1, forward strand.
GTCGGGGTGACCCGGCCACCGTTGCGCCGATCAGGGCCTGCACCTCGGTGACCAGCGCTCGTCGCCCCTCCATGGCCACTGTCACGCAGGTGCCCGGGACCGGCTCCGCGTAGCGGGTCAGGAACAACCCGGACGGGTCGGCCAGGCTGCTGATGCCGCCCTCGTGCATCTCGAAGCAGCCGACCTCGTCGGCCGCGCCGAACCGGTTCTTCACGCCGCGCACCAGTCGCAGCGAGGAGTGCTTGTCGCCCTCGAAGTGCAGCACCACGTCGACCAGGTGCTCCAGCACCCGGGGCCCGGCCACCTGGCCGTCCTTGGTGACGTGCCCGACCAGCACCGTCGCGATGCCCCGTTCCTTGGCGACCGAGACCAGCGCGGCGGTGACCGCGCGGACCTGGGTCACCCCGCCGGGCACCCCCTCGGTGCCGGTGGTCGAGATGGTCTGCACCGAGTCGAGCACCAGCAGGCCCGGCTTGACCGCGTCGAGGTGACCGAGCACCGAGGCCAGGTCGCTCTCGGCGGCGAGGTAGAGCTGGTCGTGCAGCGTGCCCATCCGCTCGGCGCGCAGGCGCACCTGGCTGACCGACTCTTCTCCGCTGACCACCAGCGATGGGCTGCCCGAGCCGACCGCCCACTGCTGGGCCACGTCCAGCAGCAGGGTCGACTTGCCCACGCCGGGCTCGCCGGCGAGCAGCACCACGGCGCCGGGAACCAGGCCGCCGCCGAGCACCCGGTCCAGCTCGCTCACGCCGGTCGGGCGGGCGCGGGCCGGAGCGGCGCTGATGGTCGCGATCGGTCGGGCCGGCTCGGACGGCATCCGCGAACTGACCACCCGGCCGGAGACGGTCGGGCCGGTGATCGTGCTCTCGACCACCGAACCCCACTCGCCGCACTCCGGACAACGCCCCACCCACTTGGGCGGCTGGTGCCCGCAGGCGTCGCACTCGTAGGCCGGGCGCGGCTCGCGGGCGCTGGACCGGCCACGGGCGGCACCGGCCGCGCCGCCACGCGGAGGGGTTGATCGGGAGGTGGTCACATCAGGACGCTAGCCCTCGCGTACGACGAAAACACCCCGGCGTGGTGGTCACCACGCCGGGGCGTTCGTCGATCTGACGGTCGGGTCACTCGTGGGTCGTGCCGCCCTCGTTGCCCTCGTAGCCGCCCTCGCGCTCGATGATCGGCGAGGGGGGTGCGGCCGGGGTGAGCGGCACCGCGATCGGTGCCTGCCCGGTGACCGTGTTGCCGTTACCGAAGTCGAAGGTCACGACGACGTTCTGGCCGGAGCGCAGCGCCTCGGTCAGGCCGATCAGCCGGAGCTGCGTGGTCGCTTCCGAGTTGAACTGGACGTAGCTCAGCGGCGCCAGCTCGATCCGAGCCGGCTGACCGGGCGCGGACGGGCTGGCCGAACCCGATGCCCGCGCGGACTCCGGGGCGGACGGGGTGGCCGAGGACGACCCGGTCTCGGAGGGCGTCGCCGACGGGCTGGCCGAGCGGGACGTCGGGGTCGACGGGCTGGCCGAACCGGACGGGGAGGGGCTCATCGAGGCGGATTCCGAGGTCGACGGCGACGGGCTCGCCGAGCCGCCGCTGATCACCACCTCGCGTGCGCTCTCGGTGGTGACGGTGACAGTCACCGTCTCCTTCGAGTCGTTGTAGATCACGGCACCGAGCGTGGCGTCCTGGCCGGCCCGGTAACCCTCGGCACCCGGGTAGTCCACCAGCAGCCCGCGTACCGAGAAGGAACCGTTGGCGGTGGTGAGGTTGACGCCCTGGACCGACGGCTCCTTCAACGCGGTCTCGGCGATCTGACCGGTGCCGCATCCGGACGCCAGCAGGCTGGCTGCCGCAATCCCGGACAGCAACAGGGCCGCCCGCCGGGATCCCCTGATCGAGCGCGTCACGTCGGTCCTCCTCGTCACAATCCCCACCCGGCCGCACGCCGGGCACGGTGGCCATACCCGCGCAGACCGCGCTCCAGGGTAGTTGGGGCTGATCGAGGCCCGCACGCGGACCCGGCATTGCCACCTGCTCGGGTGCCGTTCACACCACCCGACCGCTCGCCACCAGCAGCACCACGTCGATCAGGGCCACCAACAGCATCGCTCGGAAGGCCGACACCGGCCGCCGGCCGGCCCGGACCGCCGAGCGGCCGGCGTACCAGCTCAGTGGTGGCACCACCGCGGCCGTGCCCACCGCCGCCAGGCCGATCGCCGACGGCGGCCCGGGTGGTCCGGAAACCAGCGCGGCGGTCGCCGCGAGGAGCAGCACCGCCGCCGCAGCCCGGCTGCCGGCGGCGCCCAGCCGGTGCGGCAGGCCGCGCACCCCGGTCCGCGCGTCGTCGGCCAGGTCGGGGAGCACGTTGGCGAAGTGCGCGCCGGCACCCAGGCACGCCGCCGCGACCACCAGCCAGGCGGGCGGGGTCGGCTGACCGGGCAGCGCCAGCACCACGAAGGCGGGCAGCGCGCCGAAGGAGACGGCGTAGGGCAGCACCGAGAACACCGTCCCCTTCAGCGGCCAGTCGTAGAGCAGCGCGGAGACCAGGGCGACGGTGAGCCAGAACGCCGCCGTCGGGTTCGTGGTCAGCGCGAGCAACGGGCAGGCCACCGCGGCCACCGCGGCGGCCCAGGCCGTGGTGCGGCGGCCGACCGCGCCGGCGGCGACCGGTTTGTCGGTACGCCCCACAGTGGCGTCCCGCTCGGCGTCCAACGCGTCGTTGGTCCAGCCGACAGCGAGCTGGCTGGCCAGCACGGCGAGCACGACGGAGACGATTCCGGCCGGCCGGTGACCCACCCCCCACGCCAGCAGACCGGAGACCGCGGTCACGGCTGCGGCCGGTTCCGGATGGCTCGCTCTGACCAGCCCTAACACCCTCGACGACATAAGGGAAGTCTGGTCGTTACCGAGCAGTCGTGCCACGCTCGGTTCCATGCGAGACGTGGCTGCGGCTGCGGCGTCCACCGATCCCAGGGTGCTGCCGCGCAACGATCCGCGCCAGTACGACGACCTGGCCGGCGAGTGGTGGCGGCCCGACGGCGCGTTCGCGATGCTGCACTGGCTGGCCGAGGCCCGCGCGGCGCTGGTGCCGCCGGCCACCCGTCCGGGCGCTGTGCTGGTGGATCTTGGCTGCGGCGCGGGTCTGCTCGCGCCGCACCTGACCGGCAAGGGCTACCACCACATCGGAGTCGACCTGACCCGTTCGGCGCTGGTCCAGGCAGCCGAGCACGGGGTGCGCGTGGTGCAGGGCGACGCCACGGCTGTCCCGCTGCCCAGCGGTTGCGCCGACGTGGTCTCCGCGGGTGAGTTGCTGGAGCATGTGCCGGAGTGGCCGCGCGCGGTGGCCGAGGCGTGCCGGTTGCTGCGTCCGGGCGGTCTGCTGGTGCTGGACACCCTGAACGACACGGTGTTGGCCCGGCTCGTCGCGGTACGGATCGCCGAGCGACTGCCGACGGTACCGCGCGGCATCCACGATCCTCGGTTGTTCGTGGACGCTGAGGCGCTGGTGGCCGAGTGTGCCCGGCACGGTGTCGACCTGCGGCTGCGGGGCATCCGTCCGCAGGTCGGGGGCCTGCTCGCCTGGTTGCTGCGCCGCGCCCGCGCGACCGGTGGGGCCGCTGCCGGCCGGCCGCCGCGAATCGTGCCGACCCGGTCCACCGCCGTTCTCTACCAGGGCCGGGGGGTCCGCAAAGGATAGTCGGGCCGTGGCGGGGTATGGGACGCCGAGGAGGAGACGACATGACGGTTCAGGCGCTTGAGGCAGCCCGCCGGTTGGCGCCGCGGTTCGCCGCGCGGGCGGCGGAGCACGACCGCGACGGCTCCTTCCCCGCCGAGGACTTCCGCGATCTGCGGGAGGCCGGGCTGTTCGGGTTGATGGTGCCCCGGGCGTTGGGCGGTCTGGGGGCGAGCTTCGCCGAGTACGCGTCGGTGGCCACCGAGCTTGCCCGGGGCAACGGCGCGACCGCGTTGGTGTTCAACATGCACGCCTCGGTGACCGGTGCCCTGGGCGCGGTGACCGAGGAGTTGGCCGAGGCGCTCGGTGTGCCGGACGAGGCGTTGGCCGCCCGGGACCGCCTGCTGACCGCAGCGGCGGAGGGTTCCTGGTATGCGGTGGCCATGAGCGAGCGTGGCGCGGGTGCCCGGTTGTCCCAGCTCACCACCGCCTACGAGGCGACCGACGGCGGTTGGCACCTCAAGGGCAGCAAGACCTTCTGTTCCGGGGCCGGGCACGCCGACGGCTACCTGGTGGCGGCGCGCAGCGCGGCAGACCAGTCGGTGGTGTCGCAGTTCCTGGTGCCGGCCGGCGACGGGCTGACCGTGGAGCCGACCTGGGACTCGCTGGGTATGCGCGCGACCTCGTCGCACGACCTGCACCTGGACGTCACGGTGCCGACCGACCGGCTGCTCGGCGGTGTCGAGGGGCTGGCGCTGGTGGTCGCCCAGTTGATGCCGCACTGGTTGGTGGCCAGTTACGCGGCCGTCTACGTGGGGGTGGCCCGGGCGGCCATCGACGCGGCGGCCGAGCACCTCAACGCCCGCAACCTGGGCGGCCTGCCGGCGGTGCGGGCGCGACTGGGTCGGGCGGACGCGGCGACGGCAGCCGCTCAGCTGGTGGTCGCCGAGGCGGCCCGCCGGGTGGACGAGGCGCCGGGCGACGAGGAGACCAACCGCTGGGTGTGGCGCGCGAAGCTGCTCGCCGGCACCACCGCCGCCGAGGTGGCGGCGTCGGTGTTGGAGGCGGCGGGCACCTCGGCGACCCGCCGTGGCCATCCGTTGGAGCGGCTCTATCGAGACGCACGTTGCGGCTCACTGCACCCGGCCACGTCGGACGTCTGCGCCGACTGGTTGGGCATCGCCGCGTTGGGCGGCGACCCGGATCGCGACGGATCGGCACCACGTTGGTGAGCCGGCCGGGTGCGACCCGCGCGGAGGAGGAAAGGCCAGTCGAGGTGGCTGGTGGGACGACCAGGGGGAGGACAGCATCTGACGAGAGGTGGGGATCGTGTCCGTACCAGTGATCGCGGGGCTCGGGACTGCACAGCCGCCGTCCGCTCTCCAAGACGAGTTGTGGGAGGGCTTCTTCTCCCGGCACTTCTCCGGCACCACCCGGTCGTTGGCCCAGCGCATCTTCGCGAACTCCGGGGTGACCCGGCGACAGGCCGCGGTCAACCCGCTGTTGGAGGACGTTTCGGACTGGCCGACCGAACGCCGGATGCGTCGCTACCAGGTCGAGGCCCTTCCGCTCGGCAAGGAGGCGGTGGGCCGCGCGTTGACCGCGGCGGGGCTGGGCGCCGGTGACATCGGCCTGTTCATCGTGTGTTCCTGCACGGGGTACGCCACCCCCGGGCTGGACATCCTGCTCGCCCGGGACCTCGGCATGGCAGCCGACACCCAGCGGATGTTCGTGGGCCACATGGGCTGTTACGCGGCGCTGCCGGGGCTCGGCGCGGCGAGTGACTTCGTCACCGCCCGGGGGCGGCCGGCGCTGCTGCTCTGCGCGGAGTTGACCAGCCTGCACATCCAACCGTCCAGCGCCAGGGTGGACACCCAGCAGATCGTCTCGCACGCGCTCTTCTCGGACGCCGCGGTCGCCGCCGTGGTCGTGCCGGGCGGCCCGGGGTACGCGCTGCGCGAGGTCACGTCCGTCACCGACACCTCGACGGCCGACCATATGACCTGGGATGTCACCGACGCGGGTTTCCGGATGGGCTTGTCGCCGAAGGTGCCGCAGGTGTTGTCGAGGCACGTCCGCAAGCTGGTCGACGACCTGCTGGCGCGGCACGGCGTCACCAGTTCCGAGGTGGACGGTTGGGCGGTGCACCCGGGAGGGCCGCGGATCCTCAACGTGGTCGAGCGGGAGTTGGCGTTGCCTCCGGAAGGGCTGGCGGCGTCCCGGGCGACGCTGGACGAACACGGCAACTGCTCGTCGCCGACGGTGCTGCTGATCCTGGACCGACTGAGCCGTACGACGCCCGCCGCTCGACGTGTCGTCATGCTGGCGTTCGGCCCCGGCCTCACCCTGTACGCCGCCCTGCTCGACCGACAGGACTGACCGTCTCCGGTGCGCGCGGGCCGCTCGTCGCAGCGCACCACGTTGATCCGCTCGGTTTCGCCGATATTGCGGTAACCCCGGCACTCGGATACCGCAATATCGCCGAACCGGAGTGGATCATCTCGTCGTTCCGTCGATGGCCGGTAGGCTCGGTGAATGCGGGCGACGACGGACGATCGGCTGCGCTCGGCGGTGCTGGGGGGCGCGGCGGTGGCCGTGCTGGCAGCCGGTGGCGGCTGGTGGCATGCCGCCGCGCCCGCCCCGACGGCCAAGCCGGACGGCGCTCCGGCGGCCGTGCCGACGGTCGGCCCGCGTGAGCCCACACCGTTGGAGCGCGCCCTGCTCACCCCGATCGAGCCCGGTGAGCGGTTGACGGTGCGGCTGGACGACCCGGGTGACATCGTCAGCGTGCCGCGTGGTTTCTGGGCGGAGATCGATGCGGCGACGGGGGTGGTCACGGGCGTGGAGGGAGATCCCGGCCGGATCTTCTTCCGGGACGGCCTGCCCGCGTTCCGGGAGACGGTCTGGCGGGAGCGGGCGGCGCTCGCCCCGGGTGAGCGCATCGTCCGGCAGTCGGCTGAGGGCGGCGCCCGTCTCCTGTTGCAATACCGGTGCACCAGGCCGGGCAGCCTGACGGTGACGGTCGTCGGGGCCGGTCTGGCCGGGCCGTCGGAGATCGACTGCGACGGCACCGTCGCCAGCGCCCGGGTGCTGTCGCACGGCCGGCCGTTCCGGGTGGCGCTGTCGGCGACGGGAGACCGGGAGGTCGACGTCGAGGCCCAGCTCGTCGAGCTACCCCGCTGATCGGCCGTCGGCGGCTCAGGCGGCGAGGGCGTTCAGGTCGTCCTGGTAGGCGTGGACCGGACCGAGGTCGGGCAGCACCAGGGTCACCCTGCCGGTGCGGTCGACCAGCAGAGCTGTCGCGACACCGGGGCGGGCCGGCTGACCGAGAAACGAGCGCAGCCCTCCGGCGGGGTCGGCCAGGGCTCGTACCTGCCGCTGGTCGGGCGGTGGGCTGGGGACCGTCCGGCCGCCGGTGACGGTCACCACGGAGACTCCGGCGGGCGCGGCGGCCAGGGCGTCGCTGACGCGGTCGGGGCAGGGGCAGCCGTCCAGCAGGATGATCATGGCGGGCAGCAGGCCGCGCAGCGGTACGGGTGCCTGGCCCGGGTCGACCAGGTCGAGTGCGGGCAGTGCCCGTCCGGCGAGGGTCGCGGGTGGTGAGTAGGGCGCCGGGGTCGGACGGTCGGTGCGGCCCGCTCGCGGCCAGGTGACCACGAGTAGGCCGGCGAGCGTGGTGAGCACCGCGACCAGCAGGACCAGCAGCGGCAGTCCCAGAGCCCGGTGGCCGCCGGGTAGGCCGGTGGCCCTGTGCAGTTCGCGACGGATCTGGGCGGCCTCGGCGGCGAGCGCGGAGGCGTCGTCGGGGACCACGACCCGGCCCCACTCGGGTGGCAGGCCGGGCAGGCCGTCGGCCGGCCCGTGGCCCTCGGCATCCGGCTTGCCCATCGGACCTCCTGGAAGGGTCTCGAGAGCGGAGTACGGCTCGGTCTCCAGGGTCGCGCACCAGGGGCTCCTCCCGCTACACCTGGGCGCGGTCCTGCCGGCCGGGCTACCATGGGAGGAGCGCATAGCCCTTGATCTCGACGTTCTGTTCACCCGTGCCGGGCAGTCATCCGCACGTTACGGAGCGTGTTCGAACCATTGGTTTGACCGCCTGTCAAGCTGAAGCAAGACCTCTCACAGGGCCCCTGAGCTGCGCCAACGGTCAGGACATCGGTGAGACATCGGTGCCTGACCGTGTTACCCTAGACACAGCGAAAGGGGTTTCGAACCTATGGTTTTCAGTGTCGGCGAGACCGTTGTCTACCCCCACCACGGGGCCGCACTCATCGAGGCAATCGAGACTCGGGTCATCAAGGGCGAGCCTAAGCAATACCTCGTCCTGAGGGTCGCGCAGGGTGACCTGACGGTCCGGGTGCCGGCCGAGAACGCCGAGATCGTGGGCGTTCGAGAGGTGGTCGGCGAAGAAGGCCTCGGTAAGGTCTTCGACGTTCTGCGAGCTCCGCACACCGAGGAGCCGACCAACTGGTCGCGGCGTTACAAGGCAAACCTGGAAAAGCTGGCCTCCGGCAACCCGCTGAAGGTCGCCGAGGTCGTGCGTGACCTGTGGCGCCGGGAGCGGGAGCGGGGCCTGTCCGCGGGCGAGAAGCGGATGCTCGCCAAGGCCCGCGACATTCTCGTCGGCGAGGTCGCGCTGGCCGAGAAGAGCACCAAGGACGAGGCGGAGACGCTGCTCGACAAGGTCCTCACCGAGGCCTAGTCCGCACAGCATCGTCGTCCCACTTCGTAGTGAAGAAACCACCGAGGACCGCGACGTGACCGCGCAGCTCAATCCGCGCGGTGACGTCGCGGTCCTCGTGCCTGCGGCGGGTGCCGGCGTACGTCTGGGTCCGGGTCGACCCAAGGCGCTGCGACTGCTCGCCGGCGAGCCGCTCCTGGTGCACGCCGTGCGTCGGCTGGCCGCCGCACCGTCGGTGCACACGATCGTGGTGGCCGCGCCGGTCGCCGAGGTGACGGCCGTACGTGAACTGCTGACCCCGGTCGCGCCGGTGATCGTCGTTCCGGGCGGAGCGGAACGGCAGGCGTCGGTCGCCGCCGCGCTGGCCGCGGTGCCCGCCGGCCCGTCGATCATCCTGGTGCACGACGCCGCCCGGGCGCTGACCCCGTCCGAGCTGGTCGAGTCGGTCGCGGCGGCGGTCCGTGACGGGCGGGACGCGGTGATCCCGGTCCTACCGGTCGTGGACACGATCAAGGAGGTCGGTGCCGGCGAGGTCGTGCTCGGCACCGTCGACCGTTCCGCCCTGCGCGCGGTGCAGACACCGCAGGGCTTCCGCCGTGCCGTGCTCAGCGCCGCGCACGCCGCAGCCGGTGATTCCCTCACCGACGATGCCGGGCTGGTCGAGAAGCAGGGCGTCGCGGTGAGCTGCGTACCGGGCTCGGAGTACGCACTGAAAATCACCCGACCGTTCGACCTGGCTCTGGCGGAGCATCTGCTCGCCACCGGCGGCTGACGCGTACGCTCTGATCATGATCGTCCCCAGGGTGGCCATCGGCACCGACGTGCACGCGTTCGAGCCCGGTCGACCTTGCTGGGTGGCCGGGCTGTTCTGGCCCGATCAGGACGGCCTCGCCGGGCACTCGGACGCCGACGTCGTCGCCCACGCGGCCTGCAACGCGCTGCTGTCCGCCGCCGGCCTCGGTGATCTCGGTGCCGTCTTCGGCGTGGGTGAGCCGGAGTGGGCGGGCGCGTCCGGCGTGGCGCTGCTGACCGAGACGGCCCGCCGGGTGCGGGCCGCCGGCTTGGAGATCGGCAACGTGTCCGTGCAGGTAGTCGGCAACCGCCCCAAGATCGGCCGACGTCGTGCGGAGGCGCAGCAAGTGCTCTCCTCCGCTGTCGGCGCCCCGGTCACGCTGTCCGGCGCGACCACCGACGGGCTCGGCTTCCCCGGGCGCGAGGAAGGGCTGGCCGGCATCGCGGTGGCCCTGGTGTACGACGCGCCGGCCGCCTAAGCTCGCCGCGATGTCCACCGACCCCGCCCCCGACCGGTCCGCCGCTGACGGCTACGTCCAGCGCGCCCAGCTCCTCGCCGAACTCGGCCGCCACGACGAGGCGGCCGGCGAGTTGACCTACGGGCTGGCGCTCCAGCCGGACGACATGGAAGCCCTCACCATGCTGGCCCGGGTGCACCTGGCCGCCCGCCGTCCGGCCGAGGCGCTCACCGTTGCCGATACGGCCGTGGCGGCCGCACCGGAGGCCCTGCCGCCACTCGTCGTGCGGGCCATGGCGTTGGCCGACCTGGAGCGCTACTCAGAGTCTGCTGCCACCGCCGACCGGATTCTCGCCCTCGGCCCCGCCGACGCGTACGCCCAGCGCAGCGCCGCAGCGATCCTGGCCGACTCCCGCAACGGACAGCCGGCGCTCAACGCGGCCTGGCGCGGGGTCGAGCTGGCCCCCGAGGAGCCGCAGGCGCATCTGGTGCTCAGCCTGGTCGCCGCCCGGCTGGACTTGTTCGACCTGGCCGAGCGGGCCTACCGGGAGGCGCTGCGGCTCGATCCGCGCATCGCCGAGGCCGGGCACGACGTCGGTGTCATGCGACTGGAGCAGCGTCGCTGGTCGGAGGCACTGGAACATGTGGCCGAGGCGGTCACGATCAGCCCGAGCCGGATCGACTCGCCTCGGACGCTCGCGTACGGCCTGCACCGCCTGGTGCTCTACGGCGCGGGTTGGTCGCTGGCGGCAGCGGTGGTGGTCGCGGTCGCGGCTGCGGCGAACGACGGGTTCTCCCGCGTCCTGGCGGTGCTCGCCGCGCTCGCCGGCGGGGTCGTCGTCTGGCAGCTCGCGGCCCGGCTCCCGGGGCTGACCCGGACCGTCCTGCCCGCCATGCTGCACTCGGACCGGGCGATGGCCCTGGCGGTCTACGCAGTGGCCGTCGCGCCGCTGCTGCTGCTGGTGTACGCGGTGGTCGGCTCCCCATGGCCGCTGGTGCTCGCCATCGCGACCACGGCGGTGGCCGAGTTCGCCGTCTTCACCAGAACCGCAATCCGCTAGCCCCGCCAACTCGACGCTCGGCGTAACCCGAGAAGATCAACAAGCGTCGCCCAGCTCGACCAGGTCAGGGTTTCGCCGGAGCCCGACCCGCGTCGGGATCAAGCCTGACCGCCCAGAGCGGGGCGGGCTCCGGCGAAACCCCCAGGGCGACTAGACCGAACGCGCCCACGTCCAGGCGTACCCCTCGTCCTCGCAGGCGCCGGCGGCGTCGCAGAGGTCCAGGGGGCGGAACGTGTCGACCATGACGGCCAACTCGTCGAAGTAGTCAGCACCGATGGAGCGCTCCGCCGCGCCCGGCTGGGGGCCGTGGGTGAAACCGGACGGGTGCAGGGAGATCGAGCCCTGTTCGATGCCGGAGCCGCGCCGGGCCTCGTAGTTGCCGCCGGTGTAGAAGAGCATCTCGTCGGAGTCGACGTTGTGGTGGTTGTACGGAACCGGGATCGCGTCCGGGTGGTAGTCGACCTTGCGGGGCACGAACGAGCAGATGACGAAGTTGGGGCCCTGGAAGGTCTGGTGCACCGGCGGGGGCTGGTGGATGCGGCCGGTGATCGGTTCGAAGTCGTGGATGGAGAACGCCCACGGGTAGAGGTGGCCGTCCCAGCCCACGACGTCGAACGGGTGCTGGGCGTAGACGTAGCGGGTCCAACCTCGTCGGTGGCGGACCAGCACCTCCACCTCCTCGCCGTCGACGAGCAGAGGTGTGTCCGGGCCGCGGACGTCGCGCTCGCAGTAGGGCGAGTGCTCCAGGAACTGGCCGCGTACGGAGAGGTAGCGCTTGGGCGGGCCGATGTGCCCGGACGCCTCGACGGTGAGCAGGCGCACGGGCTGGTCGCCGGTGGGCACCAGCCGGTGGATGGTCGAGGTGGGGATGATGACGTAGTCGCCGGCGACCGCGTCCAGCACCCCGAAGGGGGACTCGACCCGCAGGGTGCCCGACTCGACGTACAGGCAGTGGTCGCCGGTGGCGTCGCGGAACAGCGGTGAGGGCCGGTCGGCGAGCACGTACCCGATGCGGACGTCGTCGTTGGCGAGCAGGTACTGCCGGCCGAGGACGGGGTCGGAGCCGCCGGTGTCCAGCTTGTGGGTGCGCAGGTGGCGGGGTTTGAGTGGCAGGTTCGGCGCTCGGGTGAACGTGGGCGGGGTGAACTCGTCGGCGGCCAGGATCGCGGTGGGCGCGTGCCGGTGGTAGAGCAGCGACGAGTCGGAGGAGAACCCCTCCTGGCCCATCAGCTCCTCGGCGTAGAGCGTCCCGTCGGGCTGACGGAACTGGGTGTGGCGCTTGCGCGGCACGTCGCCGATGCTGCGGTAGTACGGCATCTCGCCTCCCGATTTGTTCCGTTCACCGATCAACAGCGTCCGATAATCGGACACTGTTGTCCGTTCCTCGTAGCGTCCCGTACATTCTTGTTCCGTGTCAACGCAGGTGCCCGCACTCCTCGACGGCCTGGTGGACGACGCCGCCGTCTTCCCGCCGGGCAGCGCCACGCTCCCCGACGCGCTCGCCGCTCACCGTCGACACCGCGCGGCCTGGTACGCGGACCTGGTCGGCCCGCTGCTCCTTCCCGCCTCGACCGTCGCCGCGGGCGAGTTGACGGGCCTCGTCGACCCGGGCGAGGGTCTGGTGATCGGGTTGATCGGTGATACGGGTATCGCCCGCCTGCCGTTCGCGCTGTCGTTCCTGGCGCCCGACGGCGTCACGGCCCGACAGGTCGAGGTGGCGGTCGCCAAGCGCGGCGAGGACCCGCTGCCCGGCATCGCCGAACTGCTGCGGCTCACCGATGCGATGCCGGGTGTCGAGGCCGTCTACGCCGAGCTGCCGCTGACCTTCGGGCTGATGGGCGCGCTGGACGCGCTCGCCGCCGCCCGCGCCGACGGGGTGTCGATCGCCGCCAAGTTCCGCACCGGCGGCCTGGCCGCCGAACTCTTCCCCACACCGGCCGAGCTGGCCGCCGTGATCTGCGCCTGCCGCGACCGGGGCCTGCCGTTCAAGCTCACCGCCGGTCTGCACCAGGCGATCCGGCACCTGGACCCGGAGACCGGCTTCACCCACCACGGCTACGCCAACGTGCTGGCCGCCGCCCTGGCCGCCGCCGACGACGAGCGCATGGAGACGGTCGCCGAGCTGCTGACGGTCCTCGATCCGCGGCCCCTGCTGGAGCGCGCGAGCGCCTGGCTGGACGCGCCGCGCCCGATGTGGGTCGGCTTCGGCTCGTGCAGCATCCTGGAACCACTTACCGATCTGATCCGGCTTGGGCTGGTGAACGGGGGCTACGACGCATGACGTGGGTGACCGGTGCCGACGGTTCGCCGTACGGGGTGACGAACCTGCCGTACGGGGTGTTCCGGGCCGACGGGGGGCAGCCACGCATCGGCGTACGGATCGGGTCGTGGGTGCTCGACCTGGCCGCAGCGGAGGCCGCCGACCTGGTGCTGGCCGCCGGTACGCTGTGCCGGCCCACCCTCAACGACTTCATGGCGCTGGGTCGTCCGCAGTGGACGGCGGTCCGGCAGCGGATCACCGAGCTGCTGACCGACCCGGCGCACCGGGCCGCGGTGGAGCCGCTGCTGGTGCCCCTGGCGGACGTGGAGCTGCTGCTCCCGATCGAGGTGGCGGACTACGTCGACTTTTACTCGTCCGAGCACCACGCCTCGAACGTCGGCCAGATCTTCCGCCCCGGTCAACCGCCGCTGCTGCCGAACTGGAAGCACCTGCCGATCGGCTACCACGGGCGGGCCGGCACTGTGGTGGTGTCCGGCACACCGGTGGTCCGACCGACCGGGCAGCGCCCCTCCGCCGACGGCCCGGTCACGGGCCCCTCGGTACGCCTCGACATCGAGGCCGAGGTGGGCTTCGTGGTGGGCGTACCCAGCCCGATGGGTCAGCGGGTCGCCGTCGACGACTTCGCCGACCACGTGTTCGGCGTGGTGCTGGTCAACGACTGGTCGGCCCGGGACATCCAGGCCTGGGAGTACCAGCCGCTCGGGCCGTTCCTCGGCAAGTCGTTCGCCACCTCGGTGTCGGCCTGGGTGACGCCGCTGGACGCGCTCGGCGACGCCTTCGTTCCCGCCCCCGACCAGGACCCGCCGGTGGTCGACTACCTGCGGGACGTGCCGCACCTCGGCCTGGACCTCCGACTGGTGGTCGAGTGGAACGGTGAACAGGTGAGCGAGCCGCCGTTCGCCACCATGTACTGGACCCCGGCGCAGCAGTTGGCGCACCTCACCGTCAACGGCGCGTCACTGCGCACCGGCGACCTGTACGCCTCCGGCACCGTCTCCGGCCCGGACCGGTCGCAGGTCGGATCGTTCCTGGAGCTGACGTGGGGCGGGGCGGAGCCGGTCAAGGTGGGCGACGAGACCCGCACGTTCCTGGCCGACGGCGACACGGTGACCATCACCGCCACCGCGCCCGGTCCGGACGGCACCACCATTGCTCTCGGCGAGGTCGCCGGCACTGTTCGTCCGGCCGTCTGAGCGGCCGCCGTCCATCCGTCTCGTGCACGGGACCGGTTATCGCACAGCCCGTGCGATAACCGGCACTGGTTGATCCGTTGATCGTCCGGATCCCGTTGCCTCGCCGCGCAATCCGGGCCGGGCGCTGCCCGGCGGTCAGCGGTGGGGCGTCCATCGCACACGGAGGTAACGACGATGCACGATCTTGCGGGCGCGATCTGGCGTACCAGTAGCCGTTCCAACGACCAGGGGCTCTGCGTGGAAGTGGCGGACAACCTGGTCGATGTCCACGGTCTGGTCGCGGTACGTGACTCCAAGGACCAGGCCGGCCCCACACTCGCGGTCAGCCCGCCGGGGTGGACAGCCTTCATCGGCGCGATTCGAGCCGGTCGCTTCGAACGCTGACCGAAAGCCTCGGCACCGGTCGACGACGCCCGGTGCCGAGCAACGGTCCAATCGGACAGAGTGGCCTCCGGGTGGTGGAAATTCCGTCCGGGGGCCCCGTCCGGCCCTCACTCCGCGTACCGTCGGAGACACGGGAGGGCGGCATGTCGACGGTGGCGGTTACCAGAATCATCGAGGCACACGCTGTCGATGTCTGGCGTCTGCTGACCGACCTGCCCGGCCGTACCGCCCGGCTGACCGCGGCGGGCCCGATCGAGGTGCTCACCCCGGGGCCGTTCGGCCCCGGCACGGCCTGGCGTGAGGAGCGCGCCCAGCCGGGCGGCGGCACGTCGAGCGAGGAATTCCTGGTGGTGGAGGCACTGGCTCCGCAGCGGCTGATGCTGTGTTCCTCCGGTGCCGGCGTCGACTACCGGATCACCTGGAGCCTGCGCCCGGTCCGGCGTCGCCGCCGGGGTTGCACGGCGATCACCGTCACCCAGGAAGCGGTGCCGATCGACCCGTACGGCCGGGTGGTGGCGCTGTTGCTCGGTGGCCTCGCCGCGCGTGCGGTCGAGGTGGCGCTCCGGCGTGATCTCGCCGACCTGGCGGCAGCGGTCGGCGTCATCGGCTCGCTCGAAGCCGCCTGAGAGCCGACCGGGCCGTCGCGGCACGGCGCTCGACCCAGGCCTGTTCCGACCGCTGACGCCGTTCGGGCCGCACCGGGCGTGACCACCGTCGCCGCGACCTGAGCGGGGTGCGGCCGGTTCCGCTGGGTAGGGTGCCGGGCGGAGGTGCGGCATGGGGTTCCCGAGGGGCCGGCGACGGCTCGTGATGGTGGTCGTGGCGCTGCTCGCGACCGCTGCCGTCGCGGTCGTCGTCCACCGGGTGCTCGCACCGGCAGAGGTGAGCACGGTGGCGAGGGGTGACTACCCGGCCCCGGCCCGGCCGCCCGCCGGAGTGATCGGCCGGCTTCCGGTCGCCCCGTTGATCGTGGACGAGAGGCTGCGGGTGTACGCCGCGCACCGTCAGGTCTATGCCGACCGGCCGGTCGACGGGCGGTACCGGACCAGCCCGTACTGGTCGTACCGGCGCTGGCCGGCGGAACTGACCGGGATCGTGGCCAGCGGCAGCACTGTGGTCAGCCGCTGGTCCGACGGCCAACTGGTCGCGCTCGACGCCCGGACCGGCGGGGTGCTCTGGAGAGCCGACGGTCCGAAGCCCACCCCGACTACCGCTGTGGTACGCCGTACCGGTGCGGCCACGGTCTGGGAGCCGCGCGGGCTCCGACTCGCCGACCTTCCGGGCGGCCGGACGGTGGTGGTGGTCAGCGGGGACGCCCAGGCGCGCGGGGTGGAGCTGGGCGACGGTCGGGAGCTGTGGCGGGTGGACCTGCCCGGCAGCTGTCGCAGCGATGTCGGGACCACCGCCGCCGGTGAGCTGATCGGTCTGGACACGTGTGCCGGGCCGGCCACGATCGAGTTCCGGGACGCGCTGACCGGCGTGGTGCGCGAGCGTTGGCGACCGCCGGGTGGTTCCTCCGACGAGTTGGTGGTGACGCCGCTCGGCTGCCGTACCGGACAGTCGGACTGCCTGGCCCTGCGGACCGCCGGTCCGGGCGACGCGGGCGGCCGGGGTTGGCTGCTGGGTGCCGGCGCGCCGGTCGCCGCCCCCGCGCTGGATCCGGCCGGTGCCGTGCTGGTGGGGGAGCAGGCCGTCGTCGTCCTCGACGGGGTCGCGGTGGGCCGCTCCGCGCGGACGGGCGCCGAACTGTGGCGGTCCGCGGACCTGGGCGCGGCCCGGGTGCTGGCCGCACAGCCCGGCCGGGTGCACCTGCTGACGGAGATGAACGACCTGGTGACGCTGGACCCGGTGACGGGTGCCCAGCTGTCCCGCTTCCGCCTCAACGTGGGTTCGGACGGCACCGGCTGGGTGCCCGGGGCGGTGACGGCCACAGCCGGGTACGTGGCGATGGAGCGACTCCGGCGGCCGGTCGACCCGGACGCGGATGACCAGCGGTACTTCCTGTCGTCCGAACCGGTGATCCTGGCGGCGAGCTGAGGCGGGGAGCCGGCAATCACGGTTCCGGTTCATGTTCGGCGGTATGGTCCCCTCAACATCACTCTGCGTGATCCGGGGGTAACTGGAATGCTGCACCGACGACTCTCCGCGATCCCGTTCGCCGGCCGGCTGGCTCTGGTCGTGTTCGTCGTCCTCGTGGCTGTGCTCCTCGCTCCGGTCGCCCCGAACGCCGTCGGCCAGGCGTCGAGCAGGGCGGTGGTGGCGGCGCCGAGCGCCGGCACCGGAGTCACCTTCGAGGTGCGTCCAGTGCCGACCACGGCCCCTCCCACGCAGCCGCCCACTCCGACGGCGCAGCCGACGGAGACCGCTCGTCCGCAGCCGCCGACCCGCTCGCCGCAGCACGGTGGCGAACTGCCGGTCACCGGTGTGGGGCCATCGTTCCTCGCGCTGGTCCTGGTGGGTGCGGCGCTCGTGGTCGGCGGGGTCCTGCTGCGCCGGCGGCGGTCGGCCGGTTAACTGAAAACGGACAAAAAGCACCTTACTTCCTTCAGACTGCTAGGCGGCGGACAGCAGACTGAAGGGCTCGGCCTCAATGCGGTTTCTACGACGAACGGTGGCCACGGTCGCCTCCCTGCTCGTGCTGCTCGCTGGTCTGGTGGTCCTGCCCGCGCAGCCGGCCTCGGCGGCGCTGGTCCGCACGTTCACCCCGCGCTTCCAGGAGAGCGAACGCGGGGATGTCATCTTCGCCGGCAACACCCTGGTGACCTGCTCGACGCCGAGCGGCCCGTGTGCGACAGCGCAGACCGGCACCACCGCCAACAACAACGACTTCACCGCCCGCTACGTCGACGTGGACAGCGTCGCCGCGACGACCAACTCCAGCAGCGCAACGCTGACCGTGCCGCCCGGAGCCAGCGTGCTCTGGGCAGGTCTCTGGTGGATGGGCAGCGCCGCGAGCGGTGACGCCGGACGCGCCAGCATCCGACTCGCCCCTCCCGGCCAGCTCTATACCACCGTCCAGGGTCAGGTCAGCACGGGCAGGGTGGCCACCAACGGAGGCGTTGCGTACTCCGCGTTCGCTGAGGTGACAGCGCTCGTCACCGGCAGCGGGAGCTACACGGTGGGCGGCCTGACCACCACGTTGGGCGCGAACGCGCGCGGTGGGTGGGCCCTGGTCGCGGCGATCCGCGACCCCGCCCAGCCGCTTCGTAACCTGGCGGTCTTCGACGGGTACGCCGAGATCAGCTCCGCCGCGGCCGACTCCCGGGTGACCACCACCATCTCCGGTTTCCGCACCCCCAGTGCGGGCGCTGTGACGGCGCGCATCGGGGCGATCGCCTCGGAGGGGGACGCCGGGCTGACCGGCGACGGCATCTCGTTCAACGGGGTCGCGTTGAACGACGCGCTGAACCCGGCGACGAACTTCTTCAACAGTTCGATAACCCGGCTCGGCTCCCGGGTGACAGCGAAGAACCCGAACTACGTCAACCAACTCGGCTTCGACATCGACTACCTGGCCGCGCCGGCCGGCTCGATCGGCAACGCACAGACCTCCGCGACGGTGGCGTTCAGCACCGGTGGCGAGTCGTACGAGCCGATGGCGCTCTTCACCGCCATCGACATCCTGGAACCGGACGTCATCGCCACGAAGACGGTCGGCCGGGTGGGTGGCGGGAGCCGCGTCGAGCCCGGCGACCAGCTCGAGTACACGGTGTCGGTCACCTCCAGCGGCAACGAGAACGCCACCACCGTGCAACTCACCGACGCCATCCCGGCGGCCACCACGTACGTGCCCGGCTCGTTGAGCGTCAACGGTGTCGCGCGTACCGACGCCGCCGGTGACGACCAGGCCGGCTACGTCGCGGCCAGCAACCGGGTGGTGGCCAACCTGGGCACCGGCGCGACGGCGGTGGGCGGCGGCACGCTGGTCACGGGGGCGGTGAGCACGGTGCGCTTCCGCGCGCGGGTCGTGGACTCGCCGGCACCCGGTGTGACGGTGGCCAATCAGGCGAGCATCAGCTACGGGTCGCCGACGTCGAGCACCGTCTACACGGATCTCACCGACGACCCGTCGGCGGCCGGGGTGGGGGATTCCACCCGGACCGACATCAACGACAGCCCGCAGGCGCAGGCGGTCCTCCTCGGCACGGCCGAGGACACCGCACTCACCTTCACCCTGCGCGACTATGTGGTGGAGCCGGACGGGGACGAGGTCACCTTCACCGTCACGTCGACGCCGTCGGCGCAGGGGACACTGACCTGCGCACCCTCCGGTGCCTGCACCTATGTCCCGGCACCGAACGTCAACGGATCGGTGGGCTTCAGCTACACCGTCTCCGACCCGTCCGGACGGTCCGCCTCGGCGGCCGGCACCATCACCGTCGCCGCCGTCAACGACCCGCCCGTGGCGGTGGCCGATCGCGCGACCACGGCGGGCGCGACACCGGTGGCCGTGGCGGTGCTGGCCAACGACACCGATGTGGACGGCGACCCGCTCTCCGTCGTGCCGGCGACCGGCGGCACCGGCAATGGCAGCTTCGTGTGCGACACCGTGAGGTGCACGTACACCGCAGGGGCGGGCTTCGCCGGTGAGGACAGCTTCGAGTACACGGTCCGGGATCCGGGCGACGGCCGGGCGACGGGCCGGGTCACGGTGGCGGTGAGTCCGGCGGCGGGTTCCGGCCTCTCGATCAGCGCGCCGGAGGCCGCGGTTCTGCCCACGGTACGGGTGGGTGCCCCGACCGCCAACGGGGTGCTCGGCCCGGTGGTGGTCACCGACGACCGTGGCGCGCAGTCCGGTAGTTGGACGGCGACGGTCTCGATCACCAGTTTTACGGGCGGCGGCGGTGTGGTGCCAGGCGCCTCGGTGACGTACTCCTCGGGCCCGGCCATGCAGACCATCGGCACCGGGACGTTCCTGCCGCAGCCCGGCGCGGCTCTGGGCACCTCGCAGGTCGCCGCACGCTGGACCGGGGGCACCGGCCCGAACGAGGTGATGTGGAGTCCGAGCCTCACTGTGACGCTCGATCCGTCCCTGGTCAGCGGCGAGTACCAGGCGACGATCGTGCACTCGGTCGCGTAAGAGGTACACAAGGAGCAAAAGCGCACAATGCGGACAAAAGCCCATAAAAATGGGCGTGTGGCTGACGTGCCGCCGCCAACACCCGGCGTTACCCAACTGGAAGTGAGGAAGTCTATGCGCTCTCTTCGTGTGGTGGCCTGCGCCGCCGTAGCCGTCGGGGCGGGCCTCGCGCTGACCACCCCCGCGGTCGCCGCGCCCACCGACAGCACCGTCGTCACGTTCAACGTGGTCGGTGCCGGCCTCGACATCACCGCCCCCGAGACGGCGAGCCTCGGCAGTGGACTGCCCGGCACGGTGCTCAGCGGCTCGATCGGCACCGTGCGGGTGACCGACCAGCGCGGCGCCCCGGACGCGTCGTGGACAGCCACTGTCACCTCGACCCACTTCGAGACCGGCGGCGGCAGCCCCAGCGAGCGGATCCTGGCCAACCAGATCGACTACTGGTCCGGCCCGGGCGCGGAGCAGGAGGGCAACGGCACCTTCACGCCCGGCCAGCTGACCTCGGCCAACGCCCAGCCGTTGGACACCGTCAACCCGATCGTCGCGTTCACCCACACCGGCGGCACCGGCATCAACAGCGTCGCCTGGTCGCCCACGCTGAACGTCAACATCCCCGCGTCGGCCGTCGTCGGCCTCTACACCGGGACGGTGACACATTCGGTGGCCTGACCGGTTCGGGCTTCGTCTGGCGGTGACGGCGCTGGCCGCGCTGCTCGCCGCCACCCCGGCTGCCCCGGCACCCGCCGGGGCAGCCGCGCCCGGTCCGGAGCGGGACAGGCTCGGCATCCAGCTGCTCGAAGCGCCGATCGACCGGCAGGCTGACCCGCGCGCCCACACCTACATCATCGACCACCTCGCCCCCGGCAGCACGATCAGCCGCCAGCTCAAGGTGATCAACCGCTCCGACAGTCGGTACCGCCTGGAGCTGTACCCGGCCTCCGCGACCGTCGACGGCGGGCAGTTCCGGTTCGGTGAGGGCCGCAACGCCAACGAGCTGGTCTCCTGGACGTCGCTGGACCGCTCCACCGTCGCCCTCGGGCCCGGCGAGGAGTCCGAGCTGACGGCGACGATCCGGGTCCCGAAGAAGGCGTCGGCCGGCGAACGGTACGCGGTGATCTGGGCCGCGGTCACGTCCGGCCCGAAGGACGGCGGCAACGTCACCCAGGTGCACCGGGTGGGCATCCGTGTCTACCTCGACGTCGGCGCCGGCGGTGAACCACCGTCCAGCTTCGCCATCGGCGACTTCACCGCCGGGCGGACCGTCGAGGGGCAGGCCACCCTGGCCGTCGCCGTGCGCAACACCGGCGGCCGGGCGTTGGACCTGACCGGCGCGCTCTCGTTGGCCGAGGGGCCGGCGGGAGTTCGGGCGGGCCCGTTCGAGGTGGTCGACGGGACCACCCTGGGACCGGCGCAGTCCGGGTCGGTCACCGTTGCCCTACCCCCGAAACTGCCCAACGGGCCGTGGCGTGCGGACCTCACCCTGACCAGTGGATTGGTCAAGGAGACCGCGAGCGCCACGATCACCTTCCCGGAGCCGGGTGAGCCGGCCAGCACCTTCGGACTCGACGACCTGTCGATGATCGTCGGTGGTTCGCTCGCCGTCGGCCTGCTGCTCCTGGCCGGTCTGCTGCTCGTAGTGCGCCGCCGCCGGCAGACGCCACTGCGGGCCGCGCGGCTTAGCTGAGCCGCCGCGAGCACGACGGTCCACGTGTCAGGTCGCCCGGCCCGCCCAGTGTGGCGGGCCGGGCCGACCGCTCAGCCGAGTGCCGCCTCCGCAGCCGCCAGGAAAGCGTCGTTCTCCGCCGGGGTGCCGATGGTGACCCGGACGCCGTCGCCGACGAAGGGCCGCACGATCACGCCGCGCGCCTCGCACGCCTTACCGAACGCCACCGAACGATCGGTCAGCGGCAGCCACACGAAGTTGGCCTGGCTGGTCGGCACGTCGGGCAGGAACTTGCGCAGCGCCTCGGTGACCCGGTCCCGCTCGGCGATGACCAGGGCGCACCGGCGCTCCATCTCGGCAGCCTGGGCCAACGCGGCGAGAGCCCCGGCCTGGGCGGCCGTGCTGGTGGAGAACGGGGTGGTCACCTTGCGGATCGCGGCGGCCACCACCGGCTGGGCAACCAGCCAGCCGATCCGCAGCCCCGCCAGCCCCCACGCCTTCGACAGGGTGCGCAGCACCGCCACGTTCGGCCGGTCCACGTAGTCGAGGCCGTCCGGCACCTCCGCGTCGGTGACGAACTCCCGGTACGCCTCGTCGATCACCACCAGCACGTCGTCCGGCACCGCGTCGAGGAACGCGTCCAGCTCCGCCCGGCGTACCGCGGTGCCCGTGGGGTTGTTCGGGTTGCAGACCAGGATCATGCGGGTGCGGTCGGTCACGGCCGCGGCCATCGCCGCCAGGTCGTGCCCGTGCCCGGCGTCGTTGGGCACCCGCACGCTTGTCGCGCCGCTGGTCGCCGCGATGATCGGGTACGCCTCGAAGGACCGCCACGAGTAGAGCACCTCGTCCCCGGGCAGGCAGGTCGCCCGGACCAGGTGCTCGGCGAGCGCCACCGAGCCGCAACCGGTGGCGATGCGGTCGGCGTCCACGCCGTACCGCTCGGCCAGCGCCTCCCGCAGCGCGACCACGCCCATGTCCGGGTAGCGGTGCGAGGTCGTGATCGCCTCGGTGACCGCCTCCACCACACCCGGCAGCGGCCCGTACGGGACCTCGTTGCTGGCCAGCTTGACGGCCTCCGGAAGGCCCAGCTCGCGAGCCAGGTCGGCGGGGCTGCGCCCAGGCACGTAGTTGGGCAACGCTTCCAGGTCGGCGCGGGTCAGCCGCAGGGCCGGCTGGTGACGTCCGGAGTCGGTCATGGGGTGTCTCCCGAGGGCTGGTTGCGGTCGTCCGAGGGGGCGGGACCGGGGCGGTAAGGAACCTCGACGACCACCGTCTGCGCGCGCTTGTCGTGCAATGCCTGACGCAGGGGGTGGTCGAAGAGCGGAGAGAGGGAATCGACCAGTTGCAGCACCAGGCCGATGCCGGCGCAGTACCAGAGCAGCGTCGGCAGGCCCAGCGTGCTCCACCGGCTCAGTGCCCGGCCGAAGCCCAGCGGCTGGTCGGCGGCCATCGGCACCGCCCGGATCCGCATCACCCGCTTGCCGAAGGTCTGTCCACCGGAGGCCATGGAGGGCACCTCGTACGCCAGCCACAGCGCGGTGGCGATCAGCAGGATCACCACGAGAAGCGAACCGGCCTGCTCGCCGGGCACCGGCAGGCCCTCGGCGGACGTGTCGCCGCGTGCGGCGCGCCGGAAGAGCTCCTGCCAGTACGGTGCCCACTCCTGCGCCCAGCGCCAGACGAACCAGCCGTTGACCAGCACGTTCAGTGCGAGAATGAGACCGAAGTCGATCAGCCGGGCGGTGAATCGGCGACCGTAGCCGGCCAGCCGGTGGCCGTGCGGCCTCGGCTCGGGCGGTCGTCCGGGCCAGCCGGGGTGACCAGGCGGCGGCACCCAGCCGGGTTGGCCGCCCGGAGGTGCCCAACCAGCCGGGCCGCCCTGCGGACCCCATCCAGGCGGACCGGGCTGTGGTCCCCAGCCCGGGCCCTGCCCCGGTGGTGGACCGTATCCGGGGCCCTGCCCCGGCTGTGGGCCGTATCCGGGGGGTGGGCCGTACCCGGAGGGTGGGCCCTGGTGCGGTCCGCCCGGCGCGACGGCTTCGGAGCCGGGGTCGGCCGGGCCAGAGGTCGGGGCGGCGGCCGGGGTGACCGGCTCCACCGGCTCGACCGGCGGAGGACCGTCCGGCGGGGTGGCGTCGACGGGAATGGGCGCGCCGAGCCAACCCTCGCCGTCCCAGTAGCGTCGGGTCTCGGTGTCGGCGGGGTCGACGTACCAGCCGGGTTGCACGCTCACGCCGTAGCTCCGCTTCGCTGCCTGCTGGTTCGCTCGCTGCGCTCGCTCACGCCGTCGCTCCGCTTCGCTGCGCGACGGCGCGAGGCGCCACGCTACTGAGCCTGCTGGTTCGCTCGCTGCGCTCGCTCACGTGGACACCTTAACGACGACGGTTCCGGCGAACTTGTCGTGGAGGCACTGCTGCCACGGCTTGTCCCAGAGCTGCCACAAACCGTCCGCGTAGCTCAACCCCGGGACCAGTGAAGCGCCCAGGTGCTGCACCAGCCACCGCCGGCCGGCCATCCCCCGGTCCAGCGTCCGGGACGGGTCGAGCGGCACCACACGCAGCTTCATGGTCTTCTTGCCGAGCGTCTGACCGCCGCGCTTGAGGTACTCCACGTGGTAGAGCCAGTAGAGCCCGAGCATCAGCACGAAGAGCGCGAGCTGGAGCAGCAGGAGCGGCAGGAAGAACTCGACGAAGAAGGTGCCCGGGTCGGGCTCCCTGAGGGTGCCGTCCGGGTTGGTCTGGTTCAGCTCGGTGAACATCCGCCACCAGAGGACGATGAAGACCGGCATGAACAGCACCAACAGGACGGCAGTCGCCAACGCCGTGTCGATCAGCCAGGCCAGGAACCGGTCGCCGAAGCTGGCCAGCGGCTGACCGCTCGGGCTCAGCGCAGGCGGTGGCGGGCCGGTCGGCCCGGCGTACCACTGCGGCGGGGCGTACCCGGGTGGGGCGTACTGCGGCGGCGCGGCGTACCCCTGGGGGTGTGGACCGGGCGGCGGCACGAAGCCGCCGGCGGCGGGCTGAGGCCCACCGGCCGGCGGCGTCGGGTACGACGGAGGCTGCGTCACGCTCGCAAGTGTTACAGGTTGCCGCGGGCTTCCTGCTCACGCTCGATCGCCTGGAACAGCGCCTTGAAGTTGCCCTTGCCGAAGCCCAGCGAGCCGTGCCGCTCGATCAGCTCGAAGAAGACGGTGGGGCGGTCCTGCACCGGCTTGGTGAAGATCTGGAGCAGGTAGCCGTCCTCGTCCCGGTCGACCAGGATCTTGCGGGCCTTCAGCTCCTCGATCGGCACACGGACCTTGCCGATGCGCTCGCGCAGCTCCGGGTCGTCGTAGTACGAGTCCGGGGTGTCCAGGAACTCCACACCGGCGGCGCGCATCGCGTCGACGCTGGCCAGGATGTCGTTGGTGGCGACGGCGATGTGCTGCGCACCCGGGCCCTGGTAGAACTCCAGGTACTCGTCGATCTGCGACTTCTTGCGGGCGATCGCCGGCTCGTTGAGCGGGAACTTCACCTTGCGGGTGCCGTTCGCCACGACCTTGCTCATCAGCGCCGAGTAGTCGGTGGCGATGTCGTCGCCGACGAACTCCGCCATGTTGGAGAAGCCCATCACCCGCTTGTAGAACTCGACCCACTCGTCCATCCGGCCCAGCTCCACGTTGCCGACCACGTGGTCGACGGCCTGGAAGAAGCGCTTCGGCTGGATGCCGGCGTCGATCATCGGCTGCCGGTCCACGATCGGGCCACGGGCCACGAAGCCGGGCAGGAACGGGCCGGTGTAGCGGGACCGGTCGACCAGGGTGTGCCGGGTGTCGCCGTACGCGGCGATGGCGGCCATCCGGACCGTGCCGTGCTCGTCGGTCACCTCGTGCGGCTCGACGACGCTGGCGGCGCCCTGCGCGATGGCGTGCGCGTACGCGGCGTCCACGTCCGGGACCTCCAGCGCGATGTCGCTGACCCCGTCGCTGTGCTTCGCCACGTGCTCGGTGCCGTCGGCGTCCGGGCGCACCGCGCCGGTCAGCACGAAGCGGGCCGAGCCGCTGGTCAGCACGTACTGGGCGTGGTCGCGGTAGCCCTGCTCGGGGCCGCGGTACGCCACGCAGGTCATGCCGAACGCGGTGGAGTAGTAGTGGGCGGCCTGCTTGGCGTTGCCGACCAGGAAGTGCACGTGGTCGAGGCCCCGGACCGGGAACGGGTCGTGGCTGATGTCGTGGTCGACAGCGCCGACGAGCCGGTCGACGTCGACGTCCTCGGTCGACTGGGGTCGGTCGATCGCCTGGGTCATGGTGGGCTCCCTCGCGTACCGGCCGGCCTCGTGGGCCGCCGTTGTCGGTTCTTGTGGCGAGGATCGCTGGCCCGGCACCGGCTGGGCAACTGTCGGCGGAAGCGCTGGTCAGGTTGTGCATTCGGTATGGTCTCGACCCATGAATGGTGAGCAGAATGTACAGCTAGACGCGCTCGACGTGCGCTTGATCGAACTGCTCGCCGAGGAGCCGCGGATCGGGGTGTTGGAGTGTTCCCGGCGGCTCGGGGTGGCCCGCGGCACCGTGCAGGCCCGGCTGGACAAACTGGTGGAGCGACGGGTCATCGAGGGGTTCGGCCCCGAGATCGCACCGGCCGCGATCGGGTTCGGCGTGACCAGCTTCGTCACCCTCGAAATCAGCCAGCGGCACGGCCACGACCCCGTCACCGCCCACCTCGCCGCGATCCCCGAGGTGCTGGAGGCGCACACCATCACCGGCTCCAGTGACCTGCTCTGCCGGATCGTGGCCCGCTCCAACACCGACCTGCAACGGGTCATCGACCAGATCGTCTCGTCCGCCGGCATCACCCGCGCGTCGACGATCATCGCGCTGGCCGAGCAGATCCCCTATCGCACGCTGCCGTTGGTGCGCAGCGCCGTTCGGGCCGAGGGAAGGGCGCTCTAACACCTGCGGGCCCAGAAAGCGTGGCGACACGGCGGCGCGGGCGTACGGAAGATCCGCGATCGTGGCTACGGTGTGCGGGTGGCGAAGGGGAGCGTGCGCGGTGGGCTGCTGCTCGGCCTCGCCGTGGTCGTCGCCCTCGCCGCGACCGGCGTGTGGAACCCCTTCCCCGGCCTGTGGGAGTGGGTGGACCGCAGCGAACCCATCTCCGAGCCCGACGTGGTGTGGCAGCAACGGGTCGGCGGCACTCCGCGCAGCGTGACGATCGCTGGCGACGCCGTCGTGGTCGAGCAGCGCACCCGGGTCGAGGCGCGCAGCCTGGCCACCGGCACGCAGCTCTGGGAACGTAAGGCGGACTGGTCGGCGGTGGCCGGCGGTGACCGGGACGCGGTCGTCGCCGTGGGCAAACTGCTGGTCAAGGGGTACGAGCTGCTCGACCCGGCCACCGGCGCGACCCGGCGACGCGACGACGACGCGGTGGCCGTGTGGACGTACCGCAACCTGCTTCTCGACGCCCGCTGCACCGACGCGACCGACTGCACCCTGAGCGCCTGGGACCCGCGCGGCACCGCGCCACTCTGGACGGCCTTCCTGCCCGGGGTGCACAGCGGCCTACTCGCCGACAACCCCGGTCTGCGCGGCACCCGCCGGCTCACCTCCACCCGGATCGACGACGGGGTGGCCGGTGCGGAGGCCGCGCCGCCGCTGCTCGGCTTCCCGGTGGACGGACGGGTGCACGTGGTCGACACCGCCACCGGTCGGGTGTTGCAGAACGTCGAGCCCGCCCGCGACGAGCGGCTGTCGGTGGTCGGCGGCCGGATGCTGCGGATCGCGGCCCGCTCGCAGGACGGCGCCTGCTACTTCGCCATCTCCGCCCGGGACCCGGCGACCGGCCAGGAGGCCTGGCAGCGGGCCGGGGTCAACCTGCGTACCGCCGACTCCGCCGGCTGCGTCCAGCGGGAGGACCCGCAGGGCGCGCGGAACGTGCTGATCGGTGTGGGCCCGGACGGCCGCGAAGCGGTCATCGACGGGTACGACGGACGGCTGCTCTGGGTCGGTGAGTCGGGCACCAAGTTGATCGCCGTGGACGACCGTGTGGCGGTGTTCCGGGCTGCCGACAAGCGCTCGGTGATCGCCAGTGAGCTGGGCACCGACAAGGTGCTCTGGACGCGCCCCGCCAGTGGCAAGGCCGCTGCCGCGCTCACCCCGTATGCGGCGGTGGTCGCCGACGAGAAGCCGTCCCGGCTGGTCGCCGTTGACCCGCGCAGCGGCCGGGAGTTGGCGGCCCTGCGCACCTCGGCGAACGCCCTCGCGGTCGGCTCGCAGGGCATGATCGTCGGGGAGGGCCGGGAGATCGGGTACGTCCGGTTCGGTGCGACCGGGGGCTCGCCCGCCCGACCGCCCGGCGACGGTGGGAATCCCCGCCCGGGTGGTCCCGGACCCGGCTCCGGGCCCGGCGGGTCGAACAACGGCGACTGTGGGCCGAAGGGTGAACTGTGCCCGGAGCCGGAGGGCGGCAAGGACGGCTGAGCGGGGATTCACCTGCTCCTCGGCGCGACGGCTGGGCGCCCGACACGCGGCGGATGAGAGCGGCGTCCCAGGACGCGCCCGGCGGGTGGGAGTGATCGACCGGTCTGCCCTAGGCTTGCCGCTCATGAGCAGTGCCGCCGCATTCTCGTACGCCCCTCTGCTGCCGACCGGCCCGGACCAGACGGACTATCGCCTGGTCACCGACGAGGGTGTGGACGTCGTACACGGCCCGGGAGGCCGCCGGTTCCTGACCGTGGAGCCGGCCGCGCTCACCGCGCTGACCGCCGAGGCGATGCACGACATCGCGCACTTCCTGCGTCCTGCGCACCTGGCCCAGCTCCGGGCGATCATCGACGACCCGGCGGCCTCGCCGAACGATCGGTTCGTCGCGTTGGACCTGCTCCGCAACGCCAACATCGCCGCCGGTGGGGTGTTGCCGATGTGCCAGGACACCGGCACCGCGATCGTGATGGGCAAGCGTGGCCGGCACGTGCTGACCGACGGGGCCGACGCCGAAGCCATCTCCCGGGGCGTCTACCAGGCGTACACCAAGCTCAACCTGCGCTACTCCCAGCTCGCCCCGCTCACCATGTGGGAAGAGCGGAACACCGGCAGCAACCTGCCGGCCCAGGTGGAGCTGTACGCGGAGGACCCGGACGGGCACCCGGACGCGTACAAGTTCCTGTTCATGGCCAAGGGCGGCGGCTCGGCCAACAAGTCGTACCTCTACCAGGAGACCAAGGCGCTGCTCAACCCGACGCGGATGATGCAGTTCCTGGAGGAGAAGCTGCGGCTGATCGGCACTGCCGCCTGCCCGCCGTACCACCTGGCCATCGTCATCGGCGGCACCTCCGCCGAGTACGCCCTGAAGACCGCGAAGTACGCCAGCGCCAAGTACCTCGACGCGCTGCCCACGCAGGGCTCGATGAGCGCCCACGGCTTCCGGGACCTGGAGTTGGAGGCGGAGGTGCTGGAGCTGACCCGCAACTTCGGCATCGGCGCGCAGTTCGGCGGCCGGTACTTCTGCCACGACGTGCGGGTGGTCCGGTTGCCCCGGCACGGCGCGTCCTGCCCGGTGGCGATCGCCGTCTCCTGTTCGGCGGACCGGCAGGCGGTCGCCAAGATCACCCCGTCGGGCGTGTGGCTGGAGCGCCTCGAAACCGACCCGGCGCGTTTCCTGCCGGACGTCACCGACGACTCGCTGGACGCCGAGATGGTCGTCCGGGTCGACCTCAACCGGCCGATGGACGAGATCCGCGCCGAGCTGTCCAAGTACCCGGTGAAGACCCGGCTGTCCCTGTCCGGCCCGCTCGTGGTGGCCCGGGACATCGCCCACGCCAAGATCGCAGAGCGGTTGGACGCCGGCGAGCCGATGCCGCAGTACCTGCGCGACCACGCGGTCTACTACGCCGGCCCGGCGAAGACCCCCGAGGGGTACGCTTCCGGCTCCTTCGGCCCCACCACCGCCGGCCGCATGGACGCCTACGTGGAGAAGTTCCAGGCCGCCGGTGGCTCCCAGGTGATGCTGGCCAAGGGCAACCGCTCCGGTCAGGTGACCCGCTCCTGCCAGCAGCACGGCGGTTTCTACCTCGGCTCGATCGGTGGCCCCGCCGCCCGCCTCGCCCAGGACTGCATCAAGCACGTCGAGGTCCTCGAATACGCGGAGCTGGGCATGGAGGCGGTCTGGAAGATCGAGGTGGAGGACTTCCCGGCCTTCATCGTGGTCGACGACAAGGGCAACGACTTCTTCGCCGAGGTCACCAAGCCGGTGCTCACCATCGGCCGCCACTGACCGACACGTACGCGAAGGGGCGCCGGGCGAACTCGCCCGGCGCCCCTCTGTCGTCCGTGCACTACCGACATCGGTACGCCCGCCCCGCTGGGGTGGGACGGGCGCACCGCCCCCGTCGGATGTCGTCACCGACAACCCGGAGTGAGTCTTCTGGGCACCGCTGTCGATCCGCTCTCAGATCACTATCGCCTGGCTGCGGCGATCTGTGACCGCCGGACTACTCTGCTGGAAGTTGCGGCGGTGATGCGGGGGAGCAGATGCGGTTCGGGATCCTGGGGCCCCTGCGGGTCGGCGGTGGCGAGTCCACCGTCACCGCGGGTCGCGACCGGATCGTGCTCGCCATGCTGCTGCTGCGCTCCGGTCGGCTGGTGCCCGTCGAGGATCTGGTGGACGCGGTCTGGGAGGACAAACCCCCGGCCACCGCCCGGGCCCAGTTGCAGACCTGCGTCTCACGGTTGCGCCGCCGGTTCGTCGAGCTGGGGCTGGCATCGGACCTCATCATCACCGACCCGGCGGGGTACGGCGTGCGTACCGCGCCGGACGACCTGGACGTCGAGGTCTTCGCCCGGGGCGTGGAGGCGGCCCGCACCTCCGTCGCGGCCGGTCGCCTGGTCGAGGCGCGTACGGAGTTCCGCGCCGCCTTGTCGCTGTGGCGAGGGCCGGCTCTCGGCGGCATTCCGAGCAGCAGCGTCCGCCGTCGCGCACAGGCGTTGGACGAGCAGCGCCTCACCGCACTGGAGGAGTGCGTCGACGTCGAGCTGCGCCTCGGTCAGGCCGCAGAGCTGATCGAGGAGCTGACCGAGAGCGTCGACAGGCATCCGTTGCGGGAGCGCCTGCGAGGCCAGCTCATGCTGGCACTGTCGTCGGTCGGGCGGCAGGCCGACGCGCTCGCCGTCTACCGGGAGGGCCGGCGGTTCTACGCCGACGAGCTGGGCATCGAACCGGGCGCCGAGTTGCAGGAGCTGCACCAGCGGGTGCTCGCCGGTGACCTGGCACTGACCGGTCGAGAGACTCGGTCGGTCCCGTCGGTCCGCTCACTGCCCAGGGCGATCGGCGACTTCACCGGCCGGCAACAAACCCTGGCTCGCCTGATCAAGGACGTGGAGGCCGGAGCGCGGATCCAGCTGATCGACGGAATGGCCGGCAGTGGCAAGACGACCCTCGCGGTACACGTCGCCACGGCCCTCGCCGCCGACTACCCGGACGCCCAGCTCTACATCGACCTGCACGGGCACAGCGAGCGCACCCCATTGACACCGAGCGCCGCGGTGGCAACGCTGTTGCGGCAGATCGGTGTGCCCGCCGAGAGGGTGCCGACAACCCAGGACGACAGGCTGGCGCTCTGGCGCAGCGAGCTGGCGGGCCGCCGTGCGTTGCTGTTGTTGGACAACGCGGCGACCGCCGACCAGGTGATCCCGCTGCTACCCAACGGCTCGCAGTGTCTGATCCTGATCACCAGCCGTCGCCGACTGGTCGGTGTGGACGAGGGACGGCCGTCGTCGCTGCCCGTGCTCGACACCGACGAGGCCGTCGAGCTGCTGGGGCACGTGGTCGGTGTGGACCGGGTGGCCGCCGAGCCGGATGCGGCCGCCGAGGTCGTCCGCCGCTGCGGGCACCTACCACTCGCCATTCGACTGGCGGGTGCCCGGCTGGCGCACCGACCCCGCTGGCGCATCGCCGACCTGGCCGAGCGGCTGAGCACCCGACCTGATCCGTTGGCCGAGTTCGAAGCGGGCGAACGGTCCGTCGGGCACGCGTTCGCCCTGTCGTACGCCCAGGTGTCGCCGGCGGCGCAGCGTGCGTTCCGACTGCTGGGTCTGCATCCGGGGGTACGGTTCGACAACTCGGTCGCCGCCGTCCTCGCCGAGCTGCCTCTGACCGATGCGCAGGACCTGCTGGACGAGTTGGTCGACGCGCACCTGGTCGAGGAGGCGGAGCTGGGCCGGTACCGGCTGCACGACCTGGTCCGGGAGTACGCGCGGACCCTGGTGGCCGAGCCGGAGCGAGCGGTCGAGCGGCGGGACGGCATCGAACGTCTGCTCAACCACCACCTGCACGTGGCCGCGACGATCGCGCGCACGAGGGAGCCCTCCTCGGCCCATTCGCTGATCGTGGCGGCGGCGCCGATCCGCCCCGACCTGGTCACGATCGTTGCCGAGCAGGGGCACGCCTGGCTTGAGGAGAACCTTGCCCTGTGGACCGCCCTGGTCCGGCTGGCGGAGACCGAGGGGTTTCTCCGCTACTGCTGGCAGTTGGCGAGGGCGTGCTGGCACGCCCAGTTCGAGGGCGGTCGCCTGGACGAGTTGATCGAGACGCACTCCGCTGGTCTGCGCGCCGCCGAGAAGCTGGGTGACGACAGCGCCGTGGCGACGATGCTCAACTATCTCGCCTCGGCCTACTACCGTCTGGGGGATTTTTCGGAGTCGATCGGGTTGATGGAGAGGGCGCTCGAAATCTTCCGCAGGCTCGGTCTGCGCCGCGAGTTCCGCAACACCTTGGGCAACCTGGGCACCTCGTACGCCGTCAACTTCCAGTTCCGCCAGGCCCGGGAGTGTTACGACGCCGCCCGGGCGCTGGCGACGCGGATGCGCGACAAGTCCGCGCTGGCGAACGAACTCAACAACCTGACGATGACCCTGCTGCTGTGGGGCCGACCCGACGAGGCGCTGCGCACCGCCCGGCGACACCTGGGGATCGCCCGCGAGGTAGGCGACCTGCGCCGGATCGGCAACGCGCTCGGGCACCTCGGGATGATCCGGCACCGGATGGGCGACGTGGAACCGGCCAGCCGGCTGCTGACGGTGGCGCTACGCGTCAAGCGACAGGTGGGCGCCCGGTTCGGTGAGGGCGAGGTGTTAAACGAGATCGGGATGATGGAACGGGAGGCTGGCCGCCCGGAACGCGCTGCCGATCTGCACCGGGCGGCGCTCGTGGCGATGACCGAGGTGGGGGACCGCGCTGCCCAATGCGGCTCGCGCAATCTGCTGGCCCGAGCGATCCTGGACCAGGGGGACACAACCAGCGCGCTGGACCTCTACCGCCGCGTCCTGGCCGACACCACCAGGCTGAGTACGCGTTACGAGAGGGCCCGGGCGTTGGAGGGCATCGCCCGCTGCCTGGCGTCGACCGATCCGGCCGGCGCGCGTGACCACCTGGTCCGGGCCCTGGCCCTGTTCCGGCAGATCGAGTCGCCGGACCAGCACGAGGCCGAACGGCTGCTGGCCGAGTTGGGCTGACGGATCATCTGCGGTTCGGCGACGGGCGCGGCAGGATGGTACGCGTGACGACTCCAGAGGCGACCGGTTACCGCATCGAACGTGACTCCATGGGCGAGGTGGAGGTGCCGGCCGAGGCGCTGTGGCGGGCGCAGACCCAGCGCGCGGTGCAGAACTTCCCGATCTCCGGCCGGGGCATCGAGCCGGCCCAGATCAAGGCCCTCGCGCAGATCAAGGGCGCGGCGGCCGAGGTCAACGGTGAGCTCGGCGTGATCGACGCGAATGTGGCCGCCGCGATCACCGCCGCCGCCGCGCACGTCGCGGACGGTGGCTACGACGACCAGTTCCCGGTCGACGTGTTCCAGACCGGCTCGGGGACGTCGTCGAACATGAACACCAACGAGGTGATCGCCACCCTGGCCAGCCGTGAACTGGGCTCGCCGGTGCACCCGAACGACCACGTCAACGCCTCCCAGTCCAGCAACGACGTCTTCCCGTCCTCGATCCACCTGGCCGCCACGCAGTTCATCGTGGAGGACCTGCTGCCGTCGCTGAACCACCTCGCCGCCGCCCTGGAGGCCAAGGCTGCGGAGTTCGAGACGGTGGTCAAGGCCGGTCGCACGCACCTGATGGACGCCACACCGGTCACGCTGGGCCAGGAGTTCGGGGGGTACGCCGCCCAGGTCCGCTACGGCGTCGAACGGCTGGAGGGCTCGCTTCCCCGACTGGCCGAGCTGCCCCTGGGTGGCACCGCCGTGGGCACCGGGATCAACACCCCGCTGGGCTTCGCCGCCGCGGTGATCGGCAAACTGCGTGAGTCGACCGGGTTGCCGTTGTCGGAGGCGCGTAACCACTTCGAGGCGCAGGGCGCCCGCGACGCCCTGGTGGAGACCTCGGGGCAGCTGCGGACCCTGGCCGTCGGCCTCTACAAGATCGCCAACGACATCCGGTGGATGGGTTCCGGTCCTCGCGCCGGCCTCCGTGAGCTGCGCATCCCCGACCTCCAGCCGGGTTCGTCGATCATGCCCGGCAAGGTCAACCCGGTCGTCGCGGAGGCGATGCGGCAGGTCTGCGCCCAGGTGATCGGCAACGACGCGACGGTGAGCTTCGCCGGTTCGCAGGGCGACTTCGAGCTGAACGTGATGCTCCCCGTGATGGGCCGCAACCTGCTGGAGTCGATCCGGTTGCTGTCCGCGGTGAGCCGGCTCTTCGCCGACCGGCTGGTGGTCGGCCTGGTCGCGGACGCCGAGGTCTGCCTGGCGTACGCCGAGGGTTCGCCGTCGATCGTCACCCCGCTCAACCGCTACCTGGGGTACGACGAGGCGGCGTCGATCGCCAAGGAGGCGCTCGCCAAGCAGACCTCGATCCGTGAGGTGGTCATCTCCCGGGGGCACGTCGACTCGGGCAAGCTCACCGAGACCCAGTTGGACGAGACGCTGGACCTGCTCCGGATGACCCACCCCTGACCTGCTCGGCGCGGTCACCGCGTGGTGCCGCCCAACCGAGGAAACGGGTGAAGAGCGCTGCCGGGTCCGGGCCGTCGTGCGGGTTGAGGCGGTACAGGTCGGCCGCCGCGTCGTGGAGGACAGTGCACAGGTAGACGCTCAACGCGATCCGATCGTGGGCGTACTCCTGGCAGAGGGTGAGCCGGGCCACCGGGCACGGCCACGGCGCGGCGCAGACCCGGCAGAGCCAGAGCGGGCGCAGTGGCAGGTGCGGTCGACGTTGCGCGCCCGGGCGATCGTCCGGGGAGGTCCGGGACATGGTGTTGCCGTCCTTTCGAGCTGACTCGTTTGTGGCATCACCCCCGCCGTCCGCCCCATCGCCCACACTGCCGAGATCTTGGACAGTTTCCGTCAGCAGTTGACGGAAACTGTCCAAGATCTCGAAGAACGCAACGTGGTTGGTGGGGTGGGACCGCCCGGCACGGGGGAGCGGGCGGTCCCGTGCGATGCCGCTGGACCCGGGGGACGGGGAGCGGTGCCGCGCTTCACAGTGTGGTGATCGGACGACTACGGTCGGAAGGGTTTGGTCGCGTCGTCACAGCTGCCTTGTGTTCGGTGGTGACACCGTTGGCGACCGGCTGGAATCGATCGTCGGCGGGGTGGAGGGCGGCTGGCATGGCCGATGGGCAGATGACGGCGGCGGCGTTCCTGATCGCTGAGCTGCGCCGGGCGCGGGTCCGGCAGGGCTGGAGTCAGGACGAGTTGGCGAAGGCGGTCAACTACTCGGCGTCGATGGTCAGCGCCGTCGAGTTGGGTCAACAACCGCCCACCGCGAAGTACCTGGAACTCGTCGACCGCGCTCTGGACACCGGCGGCTTGTTCGGCCGCATGTCGACCGAGTTGGTCAGCCTCGATCGGGCGCAGCCCTGGCTGCGGGGCTGGCAGGCGATCCTTGAGCAGTCGCGCACAATCCGGTGGTACGAGCACCGCTACGTGCCCGGGCTCTTCCAGACCGAGGCCTACGCGCGGGCGGTCTTCGAGGCTGGTGGCCTGCTGGACTCCGAGGAGGTCGACCGGCGACTGACCGACCGGATGGGCCGCCAGCAGGTGCTCTACAGCGAACGGTCGCCGCACATCGTTGCGGTGCTGGACGAGGCGGTGCTGCGCCGACGGGTGGGCGGGCGGAAGGTGATGCGCGATCAGGCGCTACACCTGGCGGGTATCGCCACCGAGCATCCTCGGGTTCGGCTGCACGTGGTGCCGCGGTCCGCCGAGGAGTATCCGGGGCTCGGTGGGCAGTTCTCGCTGGCCACCCTGCCCGACGGCACGGAGCTGGCCTACCTGGACTGTCAGGTTCGTGGCCAGGAGTTGGACCAGCCACGGGATCTGCTGCGGTTGCAACGGGTCTGGGAGGCTACCTTGGGCGAAGCCCTGCCCCCGCAGGCGTCCATCGAGTTGCTGAACGAGGTGGCCGAGTCGTGGAGCTGATCGACGCTGAGTGGCGCAAGAGCAGCCGTAGCAACCAGGACGGCAACTGCGTCGAGGTGGCTACGGACCTTGGGGGCGTAGTCGGGGTGCGAGACAGCAAGGACCCGGACGGGCCCGTGCTCGTAGTCGACGCGTACTCCTGGCGGCTCTTCGTGGTCGCGCCCCCGCGCTGACGCGACTGCCTGGCGCGCGGCGGATAAACGGCTCGACGGTGGGGTGGCGCGACGGGATGATCCGGTCGTGGATGACGGTGACCTGGTGGTCCCAGCGGAGACCGAGCGGCTGCGGTTTCGACGGCTGACCATGGGCGACGTGGACGCGTTGGTCGAGTTGGACAGCGACCCCGAGGTGATGCGGTTCCTCAGCGGTGGGGTGCCAACGTCACCGGCGACGGTCCGGGACGAGCAGTTGCCGAGGTTGCTGGCCCAGTACCTGCGGCATCCCGGGTTGGGCCGCTGGGCGGCGCTCGATCGGGAGTCGGGCGAATTCCTGGGTTGGTTCGCGCTCGACCCGTCGGCGGACGGCAGCGAGGCCGAGTTGGGTTACCGGCTGCGCCGCTCGGCGTGGGGGCGAGGGCTGGCCACCGAGGGGTCGCGGGCGCTGGTCCGGTACGCCTTCGACACCGTCGGGGTGCGTCGGGTCTGGGCCGAGACGATGGCGGTCAACGAACGCTCCCGGCGGGTGATGGCGAAGGCGGGGCTGCGCCACGTGCGCACCTTCCACCTGCAGTGGGACGACCCGATTCCGGGCACGGAGCACGGCGAGGTGGAGTACGAGGTGCTTCAGGAGCGGCCGGCGGCTCGGCGGGCACGGTAGGCGGTAACGGCGGCGCGGTTGCCGCAGCCGGCCTCGCAGAACCGCCGCGACCGGTTGCGGGACAGGTCGACGACGACGTTGTCGCAGTCCGGGTACTCGCAGATGCGCAGCCGGCTCAGCTCGCGGGAACGGACCAGATCCGCCATGGCCATCGCCGCCTCCACCGCGATCCGGGTGGCCAGCGGCGCGTCGCGGGGAACGGCGTGCAGGTGGTACGGCTCGTCGTCGTGCTCGATGAGCTGGGGCAACGCCTTGTGTTCCAGCAGCAGACCGTTGACCAGCGCGACGATCTCGGGCGGCTCGGCGTGCCAGATGCGACGGAGCTGGGGTCGCAGTTCCTTCACGGCGCGCAACTCGGCGTCGGTGTGCTCGTGCCGGCCGCTGTAGGAGTGGCGGACGAAGAACGCGTCGAGCGCGGCGACGTCGGGCAACAGCTCACCGTCGCGGCCCGCGGTGTTGACCAGTGCGGCGGTGGCGATCAGCGAACATTCGGTGTCATGAGCGAATAGCATCTTGACTCCTGTCAGGGCGGACGCTTAGCGTCATCAGTACAAGGATAGTTTGCTCATGACACGGTGCCGTCTCCGAGGAGCGCGACATGCACTCACGACCTGCTGCCGGCGCCGCGTTGGCGCTGCTCTCCGCAGTCACCTTCGCCACCTCCGGCACCTTCGCGCGATCCCTCATCGAGGCCGGCTGGTCGGCCGAGTCGGCGGTGATCGCCCGGGTCGGCGTGGCCGCCCTCGTGCTGGCGATCCCCGCCCTGTTGTCATTGCGGGGCAGGTGGTCGGTGCTGCGCGGCAACGCCACGTCGATCGGGATGTTCGGGCTCCTCGGGGTGGCCCTGGCCCAGGTCTGCTTCTTCAACGCCGTGCGCTACCTGCCCGTCGGTGTCGCGCTGCTGCTCGAATACCTGGGCATCATCCTCGTCGTGGGCTGGATGTGGCTGCGACACGGGCAGCGACCCCGCCGGCTCACCGTAGCCGGATCGGTGGCCGCCCTGGTCGGGCTGGCGTTCGTCCTCGACCTCGCCGGCACCGCCGACTTCCACCCGGTGGGCGTGCTCTGGGGGCTGGGCGCGGCATTCGGCCTGGCCGGCTACTTCGTGCTCGCCGGTCGGGTCGACCCCCGGCTGCCCTCGGTCGCCATGGCCAGCGGCGGGATGGCAGTCGGCGCCGGCGTGCTGCTCCTCGTCGGGCTGACCGGTCTGCTGCCCCTGCACGCCACCTTCGGCGACGTCACCTTCGCCGGACGGACCACCAGTTGGTTGCTGCCCATCGCCGGGCTGTCGCTGGTGGCCGCCGTCATCGCGTACCTGGCCGGGATCGCCGGCACCCGCATCCTCGGCCCCCGGCTGTCGTCGTTCGTCGGGCTGACCGAGGTGCTGTTCGCGGTGCTGATCGCCTGGCTCTTCCTGAACGAGCTGCCCACCGGCTGGCAGCTCTTCGGCGGAGCGTTGATCGTCGCCGGCGTCGCGTTGGTACGCCTCGACGAGCTGCGCGGGTCGCCGACGGAGCCCACGCCGGTCTCGCCCGAGCCGGCGCTCGCTCTCGACGGTCGCTAGCCGTGCGGAATGCTCGCGCCCGGTTCGGGGGTGTCGGTGCCAGGTTGCCGGTGGAACAGTGGGCGTCGTGCTGACCGCCGTGGTGTTCGACGCCGACGAAACCCTGCTCGACCTGCGGCCGGCGGTGACCGGCGGGCTGGTCGCCGTTCTCGACGAGATGCGACGGCGCACCCCGGCGGCGGCCGAGGTGACGCTCGACGAGCTGGAGTCGGACTGGGGTGCGGTCTTCGGCGACCTCGCGGCTGCCCCGGTGATGGAGATCCGCCGCGCCGCGCTGGCCCGGTCGCTGGCCCGCGCCGAGCTGGGCGACCACCTGGACGAGTTCACCGCGCTCTTCTTCGCCCGCCGGTTCGCCCTCACCCGACCGTTCCCAGACGTGCCGGCGGCGCTGGCCACGCTCCGCCGGAGCTACACGCTCGGTTTCGCCACCAACGGCAACAGCCGCGCCGAACGGTGCGGGCTCGCCGGGGAGTTCGCCTTCGAGGTGTACGCGCACGAGAACGGCCTGCCCAAGAAGCCCGCCCCGGAGTTCTACGCCGCGGTCGTCAGCGCGGCGGGGGTGCCGGCCGAACAGATCGTGTACGTCGGTGACTCGTGGGAGCACGACGTGGTGGCGCCCCAGCGCGCCGGCCTCCGCTCGGTGTGGTTGAACCGTACTGGCCTGCCCCGCCCACTCGGGCACACGCCCGATGCCGAGGTGTCCACCGTGGCGGACCTGTCGGCGGCGCTGGCGTTGCTCGCGCCCGGAGCCGAGCCGGTCAGATGAAGCAGAGATTCGCCGCCATAACGGACGTTCAGCTGGCGTAAACCTGCCGGGTGTTGTGTGATGGCTGCCACGTCCCTCAACGAGAGGATCCGATGTGGTGAGCAAGCGCTTCACCGCCGGTGCTGTCGCGACAGCGGCAGTGCTGGCACTGACGGCTGCGGGGCTGGGTGTGCCGGCCAGCGCCGCGCCGAGCACCTCCCGCACCTTCACCGTCGTCGCCGAGGACGGCGTCGCCGTCGAGACGGCGGTAGCCGCGATCCGGGCCGCCGGTGGCACTGTGGTGTCCCGGTCCGACGAGGTCGGCATGTACCAGGTCACCAGCGACCGGGCCGACTTCGCGGCCAAGGCGACCGCCGCTCCGACACTGATCGGCGCCGCCGAGCAGAAGGCCATCGGCCGCAAGCCCAAGCTGGACCGGGTCGAGCAGGAGCACCTGACCGCAGCCACCCGTGCTGCTGCCGCTGGTGCCGCCCGGAAGGGCGCCAAGCTCGACCCGCTCGACGACAAGCTCTGGGGCCTGGCGATGCTCCGGGCCGACAAGGCCCGCAAGATCGAGCCCGGTGACCGTCGGGTGACCGTCGGCGTGCTCGACACCGGCGTCGACGCCAGCAACCCGGACATCGCGCCCAACTTCAACTGGGCGCTGTCGCGCAACTTCGCACCCGACCTGATCGATGTGGACGGCCCCTGCGAGGTGCCGAGCTGCCTCGACCCGGTGGGCACCGACGACGGTGGGCACGGCACCCACGTGGCCGGCACCATCGGTGCCGCCGCCAACGGCTTCGGCCTCTCCGGTGTCGCCCCGAACGTCTCGCTCGTCGAACTCAAGGGTGGCCAGGACTCCGGCTACTTCTTCCTCGAGCCGGTGGTCAACGCCCTCCTGCACGCCGGCCGGTCCGGCATCGACGTGGTCAACATGTCGTTCTACGTCGACCCGTGGCTCTACAACTGCACCGCCAACCCGGCCGACTCGCCCGAGGACCAGGCCGAACAGCGCGCCATCATCAAGGCGATGAAGCGGGCGTTGGTCTTCGCCCACAACAAGGGCGTCACCCTGGTCGGTGCGCTCGGCAACAACAACGAAGACCTGGGCGCGCCGCGCACCGACACCACCAGCCCGGACTACGGCGCCGACCCGTACCCGCGGCCGATCGACAACGAGAGCTGCTGGGACCTGCCCACCGAAGGCCCGCACGTGATCGGTGTGTCGTCGGTCGGCCCGTCCGGCAAGAAGTCGGACTTCTCCAACTACGGCACCGAGCAGATCTCGGTGGCAGCCCCCGGTGGTTGGTTCCGGGACGGCTTCGGCACCGACACGTTCCGTACCGACGCCAACATGATCCTGTCCACGTACCCGAAGCACGTGCTTCAGGAGGAGGGCTCGGTCGACGCCGACGGCAACATCGTCGCCGGCTTCGAGGAGTCGGTCTTCAAGCAGTGCAAGGCCAACGGTGAGTGCGGCTACTACACCTACCTCCAGGGCACCTCGATGGCGTCCCCGCACGCCGCCGGTGTCGCCGCGCTGATCGTCAGCCGGTACGGCAAGGCGCAGGGCCGGACCGGCTTCGGCATGTCGCCGGACCTGGTCGAGCAGCACCTTTACCGCACGGCCGCCGAGCACGCCTGCCCGGAGCCGCGGTTGCAGCAGTACCGCAACGAGGGCCGGGACGAGACCTACGACGCGTACTGCGCCGGTGGGGTCAACTTCAACGGCTTCTACGGCTACGGGATCGTCGACGCCTACGCGGCGGTGAAGACCCCGCTCAAGCCGAACGCCCGCCCGTAAGGCACCCCCAGCGGGCCCGGTCGACCACTGTCGACCGGGCCCGCTGGCATTCCGGGCCTCCGCCGCCCGACCTGCGGGCTCGCTCTGCCCTACCTGGCTTTGATCCACTCGTGTTCCTGGAAACCGCGCTGTCGAAGGCCGATTGACACCGCGCTTGCAAGGAACGCGAGTCGATCAAGGCTGGTGGGGCGGTCACCGTCGCCAACCTCGGCTGGTCAGCGCGGCACGTACCTCACGGAGCACAGCTGGAAACTCGCCGTGCAGCCGTCGACTCGTCACGTGCAACACCAACCAACCCGCACTGACCAGCAGGTTCAGTCTGCGGCGATCGCGGTGCAGCTGGTCCGCGTCGGAGTGCCACTGCCCGTCGTACTCGACCGCCACCCGATATTCCGGCCACGCCAGGTCGGGGTGCAGGACCACCCCGCTGGGCAGGCGTATCGGGTGCTGGACGACCGGGCGCGGCAGCCCTCCGAGAATGAGACGCACGCGCAGGTGCGACTCCGGCGGAGACTGGGCTCCGCCGTCGGCCAGGTCGAAGAGCCACCGCGCCCGCCGCCCACCCGGCCGGTCGGCGTTGCGGTCGGCCATGCCGGCCAGCGCGTCACGATCGGTCAAACCCTGACCGAGCAGCGAGTCGATGATGGCGATAGCGCGGAGCGGGTCAAGCCAGACGGCCGTCTCCCAGGCTGCCCGCTCGGGGTCGGAACGGGGGATCAGGCCACCCGGGTGACTGCTCAGACCGCTCATGAGGGCCGCCGCTCGACTGTCGCCCAGTCCGGGTGTCCTGGCCTCTGGTCCGACCGTCAAGGCATTGGTCCTGGTCGTTGTGTCTCCTGGTCTGGTGG
This sequence comes from Micromonospora sp. WMMC250, assembly GCF_027460215.1. NCBI lineage: Bacteria > Bacillati > Actinomycetota > Actinomycetes > Micromonosporales > Micromonosporaceae > Micromonospora > Micromonospora sp. WMMC250. The sequence continues at coordinate 5,430,070 of NZ_JAPZBJ010000002.1, forward strand.
TCATGGCGCCCGGTCTGGAGGTTGCCATGTCTCCTGGTCTGGTCGCCATGCCGCCCGGTGGTCGGCCTGCGGCCGGTGGACGCCCCGGGCCCGTCGAATGCCTTGGGCCGGGTGGACGGCGGGAGGCCGGTGATTGCCCGACTCGCTCTGGTGTCTCGCCGTCGGACAGTGAGGTGATGGCGTTGACGTGCACGCGGAGGCCGCGCTGTGGGCCGATTCGAGGCGATTGCGGCACGAGGACGTGTACGTCGTCGGTGAAGGCCGCAGCGTGTTCGACACCGAGCAGGTACGCGGCCGATGGGCCTCCGACGGTCACCCCGGGCGGAAGTCGGAGGAGTGCGGCGCGACACGACAGGGCGTGGTCCCGGTCGAGCCGTGCGTCGGCGTAGATGTCGTGGCGTAGCCGCACCCAGGCGGCGCTGCGTAGCTGGTGCTCGGTGAGCAGGCCCTCGCGAACAGCGTCGGAGCCACGGAAGACCTGCCAGGTCAGAGCATCGGGGCGGTGCGGACGAGGTGGCATGCGGAGCAGCCTGCCGGCCGCCGGCCGACCGCCGAAACCCCTGTGGACAACCCGACCCGGGACGGCCGCCTGCGCCTGTGGACGACCGGCACTTCGCGCACTGATCGTGGTATGACGCGGCCGGTAGGGGCCAGTCATCATTCGCGCGGAGGGTGATCCACTCGCGTTCCTGAAAGTCGGGCCATCACTAGCAGTGCGATACCCCGACATCCGTGAACACGAGGTGATCAAGCGCTTGTGGGGCGGCGTGCGGTCAAGCGGGAGGCGAGCGGGCGGCGAGCGGGGTCAGCTCAAGGCGCTGGCGATGGCTTTCGCGGCGGCCAGCACCTGGGGGCCGATCGTGTCGACGTCCAGCGGGGCGAGCGCGACCACCCCGACGCTGGCCTCCAGGCCAGGCACGCCCAGCACCGGTGCGGCTACCCCGTACGCGCCGGCCTGCAACTCCCCGCTGCTGCTCACCGGCTCCGCCAGCCCGGTGCGACCGGCCAGGATGGCCCGGCCCGCCGCCCCCCGGTCCAGCGGATGCCGTGCCCCGGCCCGGTACGCGACGTGGAACGACGTCCAGCTCGGCTCGACCACGGCCAGCGCGACGCCCTCGCCGGCCTCGACCACTGTCAGGTGCGCGGTCGCGCCGGCCAGCTCGGCGAGACGTCGTAGCGCGGGCAGCGCGCCCTCGGCGAGCAGCGGCTGAGCGCGTCGGGCCAGGTGCAGCAGGCCGGCGCCGAGGCGCAGTCGGCCGTCGCTGTCCCGCCGCAGCATGCCGTGCCCGATCAGCGGACTGACCAGTCGGTAGACGGCCGCGCGACCGATGCTGAGTTGGTGCGCGGCCTCGGTGACGGTCAGACCGCCCGGGGCGTCCGCGACGAGGTGCAGCAACCGCAACCCCCGGTCGAGGGTCTGCGACGCCTCCCCGGCCCGCCCAGCGACGCCGCCGGCCTGCCCCGCGCTGGTGTCGGCCCGCCCAGCGACGCCGCCGGCCTGGCTCGGGAGCCCGGCGGCGGGGGCGCTGGGGTCGGCCGGAGTCTCACCGGAGCGTCCTGTCGCATCCACGCCTGGCAGCGTACGACCCGGCACCGGCGGACCCGGACAGGCACGGACAGCTACCCTTGTACGGTGACGCTACGCCTGTATGACACCGCCACCCGATCGGTGCGGGACTTCGTCCCGCGGGAAGCCGGCAAGGTGGGGGTCTACCTGTGTGGTCTCACTCTTCAGGCTCCGCCGCACATCGGTCACCTTCGCTCCGGCGTCAACTACGACGTGCTGCGTCGCTGGCTGCTGGCCGCCGGCTACGAGGTCACCTTCATCCGCAACCTGACCGACATCGACGACAAGATCCTCGTCAAGGCGGGTGACCAGGGGCGACCGTTCTGGTCGATCGCGTACGCGAACGAGCTGCTCCTCGCCGAGTCGTACCGGTCGTTGAACGTGTTGCCGCCCACCTACGAGCCGCGCGCCACCGGGCACATCCCGGAGATGCACGAGCTGATCACGAAGTTGATCGCGGACGGGCACGCGTACCCGGCCACCGACGGTTCCGGAGACGTCTACTTCGACGTGGCGTCCTGGCCGGCGTACGGGTCGCTGTCGGGTCAGTCGCCGGACGCGATGCAGTCGGCCGGGGACGCGCCCGACCGGGGCAAGCGGGACCCACGTGACTTCGCGCTCTGGAAGGGTGCCAAACCGGACGAGCCGGCCGACGCGTACTGGCCGTCGCCGTGGGGGTTGGGCCGTCCGGGCTGGCACATCGAGTGCTCGGCGATGTGCTGGCGGTATCTCGGCCCGGAGTTCGACATCCATGGCGGTGGGCTGGACCTGACGTTCCCGCACCACGAGAACGAGATCGCCCAGTCCCAGGCCGCCGGGCTGCCGTTCGCCCGCTACTGGGTGCACCACGGGCTGCTCAGCATCGGTGGGGCCAAGATGGGCAAGTCCGCTGGCAACGCGTTGGGCCTGGCGTACGTGGACTCGCTCGGTGTCCGGCCGGTGGAGCTGCGCTACTACTACGCCGCCGCGCACTACCGCTCCGTGATCGACTACTCGGAGGATTCGCTGCGCGACGCGGCCACCGCGTACCGCCGGATCGAGGGTTTCGTGCAGCGGGCGGCCGAGCGGGTCGGTGCCGGGCAGTTGGGCGACCTGCCGGCCGGGTTCGTGGCGGCGATGGACGACGACCTCAACACGTCCGCCGCGCTGGCCGTGCTGCAACAGCACCTGCGGGACGGCAACACCGCGCTGAGCGCCGGCGACGATGTGACTGTCCGCACCACCCTGGCCGTGGTACGGGCAATGCTGGATATCCTCGGGATCGACCCCCTCGACCCGGCCTGGACCGGTGGCGGCCGACCCGATGATCTCCGTGCCGTGGTGGACTCCCTGATCGCGCTGGCCCTGGAGCAGCGCGCGCAGGCCCGGGGCCGCAAGGACTGGACCGCCGCCGACGCGGTACGTGACCAGCTCAAGCTGGCCGGCGTGGTGGTCGAGGACACCCCCCAGGGCCCCCGTTGGACTATTGGAGAGCAGGACTGATGGCCGGCAACTCGCAGCGCCGTGGCCGGCGACTGACGTCGAAGGCAAGCGCCCCCAAGGGCTCCGGCGGCAAGAACAAGGACTCACTGGCCGGGCGGGGTCGCACCCTGCCCGCTGACGAGCGGCCGTGGCACAAGGGCTACTCGGGCACCGAGAAGCTGCCGCAGCGCACCGCCTGGAAGCAGGACAAGGAGCGCCGGGTGGCGGCCGAGGAGGGGCGCGCCCCGAAGATCGGTCAGCCGGGCACCAAGGACACCACCTGGGGCAAGGGTGGCGGTCGGGGCGTACCGGTCGGTCGGGGCGCGACCGGTGGTCGGGGTGGCAAGCCCACCGCGCGGTCCGGTCCCCGGGTCTCCCCGGGGCGCAAGTCCAACCCCTCCAAGGACTCCCCGGAGCTGTTGGTCGGGCGTAACCCGGTGCTGGAGGCGTTGCGCGCCCAGGTGCCGGCGACGGCGCTCTACACGGCCCAGGGCATCGACGTGGACGAGCGGACCAAGGAGATCATCCGGACCGCCGCCGACCGGGGCATCGCCAACCTGGAGATCAGCCGGGCCGAGTTGGACCGGATGACCGGTGGGGTGCTGCATCAGGGCGTCGGGTTGCAGGTGCCGCCGTTCGCGTACCAGCCCTTCGAGGACATGGTCGCCGCTTCCCTGGAGCAGCAGGCCCCGCTGCTGGTCGCGCTGGACGGCGTCACCGATCCCCGTAACCTGGGTGCGGTGATCCGATCGGCTGCGGCGTTCGGCGCGCAGGGTGTCTTCGTACCCGAGCGTCGTGCTGCCGGAATCACCGCGACCGCCTGGCGGACCAGTGCCGGCGCGGCCGCGCGGGTGCCCGTGGCGCAGGTGACCAACCTGACCCGGTCGTTGAAGGCGTGCCGGGACGCCGGCTTCATGGTCGTCGGCCTGGACGCCGACGGCGACACCGACCTGTACGACCTGGAGGCCGCTGTCGGCCCGCTGGTGGTGGTGGTCGGGTCCGAGGGCCGAGGTCTGTCCCGCCTGGTCGGGGAGACCTGCGACCTGACCGTCAGCATCCCGATGATCTCCGAGGTCGAGTCGCTCAACGCCAGCGTGGCGGCGGCGGTCGCCCTGGCCGAGGTCGCCCGGCGGCGCTCCGTCGAGCTGTAGACACACGTCGACGAGGCCCCCTCCCACGTGGAGGGGGCCTCGTCGCTCGTAGGACCGGCAGGCCGAACCGGCCGCGCGTCTAGATCTGGTGGGTCCAGGCGACGAAGAGCGCCGTCCCGGCCGCCGCCATCAGCAGCAGGGTCGGTAGCAACCAGCGTGGGCTCCGTTCCCCGTCCAGGCTCCGGGTCAGCCGCTGGTGCACGAGGGCGATGCCGACCAGCGCGGCCAGCCCGGCGGCGGCCAGCGGCAGGCCGACGAGGAAGTGCGCCACCCACGCGCCGGCCCGGGTCGGCCCACCCCAGGAATTGTCGTACGGGCCGGGGTCCACCAGGCCGTACAGCATGCCGCGCAGCACCATCAACACCTCAACGCCGAGCGGCAGCACCGCCACCGCGCCGACGAGCAGGCTGAGCAGCGCGTGGCCGAGCACCGCGATCCGGCCGGGCCGCCGGCCGGGCACGGCCGTGGGTGGCATGTCGAGCAGTCCGGTACGCAGGCCGCGCCACCGTGCGACGGCGGGGCCGGCACCGCCCAGTGGGACGGTCACCAGAGTGAACACGGCGACCGGGAGCAGCGTGGCGCAGTAGGCGAGGCTGCGACCGGAGCGGCGGGCGAGCTGGTACGACCGGCCACGAGTGGTCGGGTGAGCGGTGGCGATGGTGGGCACGGCGTCTCCTCGGATCGGACTGCCGTGACGGTACGACCGCGACCGACCGCGCCGGATCACCCTGGAGAGCCAGATCCGCGCTGGCTCCACCGGGTGACGACCTCCCACCGGTACGACGACAGGGGCGGCCCGCCGAAGCGGACCGCCCCCTGTCGGTGCGGCGTTACGTCAGATCCGGCTGCCGGTGGAGGCGTGGAAGACGTGGCTACGGCCGGCGGTCGGCTTGACGAACACGGTGTCACCCATGTTCGGCATGTTGCGCCGGTCGGTGCGGACGACGAAGCGCTCCGAGTTGCCACCGAGCGCGGCGTGACCGTAGACGTTGGCGTCCGAGCCGAGGTCCTCGACCAGCTCGACCACGACCGGCATGCCGCCCTCGGTCGGGCTGACCAGTTCGCAGTCCTCCGGGCGGAAGCCCACGGTGACCTTGCCGTCGCCACCCTCGGCGCGGGCCGCCTCGACCTGCTCCCGGGTCAGCGGGATGTACATCTCGGCGAACTCGGCGCCCTTCTCGTTCAGCGGAACGGTCTTGATGTTCATGGCGGGCGAGCCCATGAAGCCGGCGACGAACACGTTGGCCGGGGTGTCGTAGAGCGCCCGCGGGGTGTCCACCTGCTGGAGGACACCGTCGAGCAGCACCGCGACCCGGTGACCCATGGTCATGGCCTCGACCTGGTCGTGCGTGACGTAGACGGTGGTGACGCCCAGCTTGGCCTGCAGGGACGCGATCTGGGTACGGGTCTGCACACGCAGCTTGGCGTCGAGGTTCGACAGCGGCTCGTCCATGAGGAAGACCTGCGGCTCGCGGACGATCGCCCGGCCCATCGCGACACGCTGACGCTGACCACCGGAGAGCGCCTTCGGCTTACGGCTGAGGTACTCCTCCAGCTGGAGCAGCCCGGCCGCCTCCTTGACCCGCCGGTCGATCTCCGACTTGGAGGTCTTGCGCAGCTTGAGGGCGAACGCCATGTTCTCGTACACCGTCATGTGCGGGTAGAGCGCGTAGTTCTGGAAGACCATCGCGATGTCGCGGGCCTTCGGGGGGAGGTGGGTGACGTCACGCTGGTCGATGTAGATCGAGCCGGCGTCCACGTCCTCCAGGCCGGCGAGCATCCGCAGGCTGGTGGACTTACCGCAACCGGAGGGGCCGACCAGGACGAGGAACTCACCGTCGCCGATTTCGAGGTCCAGCTCGTTGACGGCGGGACGCTCTTGGCCCGGGTAGACCCGGGAAGCCTTGGAATAGGTGACCGTAGCCATGGTGAAGCGCTTCCTTTCACCGGCAGGAACGTGCCGGACGATCCGAGTGAAGGAGCGACCGGCGCGTGTCCGCGCCGGCCAACGGACGGCGGCTCGGTCGCGAGGGCGCCGGGTCGTCGTCCGTGTCATGAACCGTAAACGTGTTTCACCGTGCTGCCAAGGTGAGGGAGCATCGAACGACGGTGGCCCGGGTACGCATTCCGGTCACTCCGGCACGGTCGGACATCAATCGACACACCGGCGAGCGCTGCGAAGGCGTATTGGCGTCGGGTTGTTGACGTTTCCCGTGCTCGGGAGGCCTCGCGAGCGGGATATCCGGAAGTCACTCGCTATGCTGACCTCGACACACGCGCCCCTGTAGCTCAGCTGGCCAGAGCACTCGCCTTGTAAGCGAGATGTCGCCGGTTCGATCCCGGCCGGGGGCTCCATCTATACCCTCCGATCCCGCATCGGGGGGCGCAACGGTCGACCGGGCGATACGGAGGCCGATGAGTCGGGCGGTGGAGGAGTCGAACCGGGCGATGCTGCGCGCCCGGGACGCGATGGACCGGGCGTACGCCGAGCCTCTGGACATCCCCGCCCTGGCCCGGATCGCGCACGTCTCCGAGGCGCACTTCATCCGTACCTTCCGGGCGACGTTCGGCGAGACCCCGCACCGCTACCTGCAACGTCGCAGGGTGGAGCGGGCCATGACGTTGCTGGTGGAGTCCAACCGGGATGTCACGGACATCTGCTACGCCGTGGGCTTCGGCAGCCTGGGCACGTTCAGCCGCACGTTCCGGCAGATCGTCGGCGAGTCGCCCTCGGACTTCCGGCGTCATCGCGTCGCTTCGGCCAACGTCCCGTCGTGCTTCACCAAAGCCTGGACGCGACCCAGCAGTTTTGGATAAGCAGCAGGTCACGGTCGACCTCTAGCGTCATGGGCATGACGATGAACGCGATCAGCCGCTCCCAGATCTACGTCCTCGACCAGGACGAGGCGCTCGATTTCTACGTGAACAAGCTCGGCATGGAGGTCAACACCGATCAGGATCTCGGCTTCATGCGGTGGCTGACTGTCAACCTGCCCGGCGACCCGGAGCGGGAGATCCTGCTGGAGAAGCCGGGCCCACCGGCGATGGACCCGGCCACCGCCGAGCAGGTCCGCGAGTTGCTCACGAAGGGCGCCCTGGGCGGGTACCTCTTCATGACCACCGACGACGCCCACAAGACGCACGAGGATCTCGTGGCGAAGGGCGTCGAGATCACCGACGAGCCGACCGAGCGCCCGTACGGGATCGACTTCGGCATCCGGGACCCGTTCGGTAACAAGATCCGCATTGGCCAGATGTTCCCGCGCGCCTGAGGGTTCCCGGGACCGGGGGGCGCGGGGTCGCAACCGCGCCTCCCGGTGTGTTGGGGTGTTCGACATGATCACCCGACTGCTGTACCTCGCCCGGCACGCCGAACAGGACCTGACCGGTCTGAGCAGTGCCGCGACCGAGGAACCCGACTCCGGCCTGTCGGAGCGGGGCCGGCAGCAGGCCACCCTGCTCGGCGAACGGTTGCGGGGCCGACGCTTCGCCGCCGTCCACCACGGGCCGCTGCGCCGGGCCGCGCAGACCGCCAGGCTGGTCGCCGCGTCGCTGCCCGAGGTTCCGGTGTACGAGACGGAGCTCGCCGGTGACCACCTTCCACACGACACGGACCCGACCGGCCTGCCGCCCGCGTACGCGACGTTTCTGGCCCAGTTCACGGCGGCCCAGCGGGTCGACGGGCCGCGGGTGACGGCGGCGGCCGTGCGGCGGTTCGCCGGGCCGGACGTCGAGGCGACAGCCGGTGACGAGCCGGTCCGGGAGCTGGTCGTGACGCATACCTTCCTGATCGGCTGGCTGGTGCGGCACGCCCTCGACGCCCCGGAGCGGCGCTGGCTGGGCTTGAACTCGCACAACGCGGGGTTGACAGTGATCCGGTACAGCCCCTCCGGCCCGCCGAACCTGCTCGCCGTCAACGACGTGGCCCATCTTCCGCCGGAGTTGCGGGCCACCGGGCTGCCCCCGGACTACCTGGTGTAGGTGCCGGTGGCCCGCAGCAGCAGCTTGACCACCGCCTGGGTGACCGTCGGCGGGCTCGCGTCGGCCGGGCAGTCGGCGTACCCGCTCTCGTTGCCGCCGACGGTCAGCCGGTAGTGGAACACGTCCGAGCAGCTGGTCGAGGTGGGTGGCGGCCCCGCTTCGGCAGCCAGCCGGGGGTCGGTGGCCAGGCTGGTCAGGCTGCCCAGGTCAGCAGGAGTGAGTGTGCCGCTGCGTCGACTGCCGGCCCGGTCCACCATGGTCCACCGGCCGTCCGGCTCGACCGTTATGGAGTCACCACGCCCGGCGAAGCCGCCAGACATCCGCAGCGTCACCTGGGCGGCGGTGGCGTCGACAGTCGGGGCGACCGTCGGGGTGACGCCGGGCGTCGGGATGCCGGTTGCCGGGAGGGTGGCCGTCGGTGCGGGGGTCTCCGGAGGAGGATTTCCGGCGGTGCCGGCCCGGTCGGTGCTGGTGCACCCGGCCAGCAGGGCGACCAGTAGCGCAACGGTGACGCCGGTTGTCGACGTGACTCTCATCCTCGTCGGACGCGCGGCCCGCGGTGTCGGTTCCCCGGTCGACTGCATCCCCCGGACAGCGTCGTCGATCTCATGCCTAGCTCGGTTGTGGCAATCTTGGACAGTTTCCGTTAGCGCGTAACGGAAACTGTCCAAGATTGCCGAGCACAACGCCTGCGGCGGGCCTGGTCGATCGGTCACGAGCCGGCGCGGTTATGGTCGCCGGGCCCGGCGCGCGGCGTCGCGGGTCGGTCGGCGTCGCTTGGCGGGTCGGGTGCGTCGCAGGTAGGTCGGCTTCGCTTCGCGGGTCGGGTGCGTCGCGGGTCGGTCGGCGTCGTTGCGCACTGTGGCGCGAATGGGGAGGTGGGCGTGTCGGACGCGGAGTTGACAGTCGAGGTGACCGGACCGGTCGCGACGGTGGTGATCCACAATCCGGCTCGGCGTAACGCGATGACGGCCGCCATGTGGCGTCAGCTCCCCGAACTGCTCGACCGGCTGGAGCCCGACCCCCACGTACGGGCATTGGTGCTCACCGGCTCCGGCGACGCCTTCTGCGCGGGCGCCGACCTCGGTGATCTGGCCGAGCTGCTCGACGCCGGTGACGCCAGCATCGCCGTGGACGCCGAGGAACGGCTGGCCCGTTTCGCCAAGCCGACAGTGGCGGCCGTCCGGGGTGCCTGCGTCGGTGGTGGCGCGCAGCTCGCGGTCGCCTGTGACCTGCGGATCGCCGCCGAAGACGCTCGTTTCGGCGTACCGCCGGCCCGGCTCGGTCTGGTCTATCCGGCACCGACCACGCGCCGGCTTGCTCGGCTGGTCGGCCCGTCCGCCGCCAAGCACCTGCTGTTCACCGCCGAGCTGATCGACGCCGAACGTGCCCTGCGGGTCGGCCTGGTCGACGAGGTGGTGCCGGCTGACCGGCTCGCCGCAAGGGTGGAGGAGTTGACGGCGACGATCGCCCAACGGTCGCCGGTGAGCGTCGCCGCCGCGAAGGAGATCATCGACGATCGGGCCGGGCCGGCGCGGGTGGCCTGGTGGCACCGGAAGGTGGTGACCACCGGCGAGGCCAGGGAGGGTGTCGCGGCGATCGCCGAGCGCCGTACGCCCCGCTTCGCCTGGCAACCACCGACGGGCGACTGACCACAGGGGTCTGTGCGCGATCGGGCTGACCTGCACCCATTGCGAGACCTCGATCCCGGGTGGCCCGACGTCGGGTCGGTACGGCAGGCTGTCGGTCGTGCAGCGTGATCAGTTGCTCGCGGGCCGCTACCGGCTCCTGGAGCGCCTCGGCAGTGGTGGCATGTCGGAGGTGCACCGGGCGTACGACGAAGTGCTCGAACGGGATGTCGCGGTGAAGGTGCTGGTCGCGTCGGACGCAGGCGCGCGGCAGCGGATCCAGGGCGAGGCCAGGGCTGCGGCCCGACTGTCGCACCCGCACGTCACAAGCGTCTACGACTACGGCGAATCGTCGGTCGACGGCGTCCAGGTCCCGTTCGTGGTGATGGAGTTGCTCGGCGGTCACACCCTCGAACAGCGCTTGGCGGCCGGGCCGTTGCCGCCCCGCGCCGGTCTGCGGGTGTGCGCCGAGGTGGCCTCCGCGCTCGCCGACGCGCACGCGCGGGGGTTGGTGCACCGTGACATCAAGCCCACCAACGTGATGCTCACGCCCAAGGGCGCGAAGGTGCTCGACTTCGGCATCGCCGCGGCGGCCGGAGACTCGGAGATCGACTTTGAGGGGCGGTTGCTGGGTACGCCCGCCTACCTGGCCCCCGAGCGACTGGAGGCCGGCGAGGTCCTGCCCGCCTGCGACGTGTACGCCCTGGGCCTGCTGCTGCACCGGGTGCTCACCGGTCGGCTGCCGCGGCCTGCCGAGGCGCAGAGCGGGATGCTCCGCGCCCACACGCACGTCGAGCCGGCCCCGCTGCCCCCGATCGACGGTGTGCCGTCCGAGGTCCACCGTCTCTACCGCTGGTGCCTGGCCCGCGATCCCGCCGACCGGCCGCCGGCCGTCGAGGCGGCCCGCATCCTGCTCGACGCCACCGCCTCTGCCAGCCCGGCCGGTGGGGTCGGCGGGACGGCCGCCAGCCCGGCTACCGAGGTGAGCGGGACGCCCGCCAGCCCTGCCTCCGAGGACGTCGATCCGGCTGCTGGCACAGAAGGGGCGGCCACCAAGTCGGCTGCTGGCACGGAAGGCACGGCCACCGCGCAGGGCGTTGACGCGGCAGGGGCGGCCACCGCGCCGAGGGCTGGCGGCACCGGAGAGGACCGCGCGCCGCGCGCCGATCCGACCGCGACGGGGAGCGTCGAGCCGGTTTCCCGGCGGGACACGTGGCGTCGGCGACGGGCAATGGTGGCGGTCAGCGGCGCGGTGCTGGTCGCGGTGGCGATGGCCGGGTCGCTCGGCGACTCGAACAACCGCCGGCACGGGCCGACGGGGCCCTCGACGGGTAGCGGCCCGGGCACCACCACCGTGGGGATGCCGAGCAGCGAGGAGCCGCTCGTCGTGGACGACACGGGACCGGTGGTCGTCCCGCCGCCCCAGAGCGGCGCGCCTGCTACCCGGTCGGGCCCTCCGTCCGGTCCGAGCCCGTCCGCCAGCAGTCCAGCGCCGAGCCCGACCGTGAGCCCGACCGCGGCCGCGCCGACGCCCACCCCCGGTGAGGGCACGTCGGCGGACGCGCGCGGCGGAACTGTCACCTTCCGGTGCGTCGGGAAGTCGGTCGAGGTGCTCGCGGTGACGCCCGCCCCCGGCTTCCGGGCCGAGGCGTACGACCCGGGCCCGGCGAAGCAGATCCAGGTCGAGCTGACCTCCTCCGAGCACACCAGTGAGATCCGGGTGAACTGCCCCAACGGTCGCCCGAACTCGAAGGTCAAGGAGCGCACCGGCTGATCGGGGGCCGGCGGGTGCCGTGGCCGGGATGTGCCCGGACACGGCCCCCCGTTCCCGCCGGCCGGTCCGTCACCGCCCGGCCAGCGCCCCCCAGCCCGGGTTCACCGGTTCCCGGCGCAGTGGCATGCCTGCCTCCGCCGGCGTCCGGTCGCCCTTGCGCTGGTTGCAGGCGTAGCAGGCGGCGGTGGTGTTCCGCCAGGTGTTCCGGCCGCCGCGCGAGCGGGGCAGGATGTGGTCGATGGTGGAGGCTGCTCCGCCGCAGTAAGCGCAGCACCTGTCGTCGCGGCGCAGCACACCGGAGCGGGACCAGGTCGGTCCGGAGCTGAAGCGCCACCTGGTGACCACGTAGCGGACGAGCCGTACCACCCGGGGCATCGGGAAGACCCCGATGACCTGGTCCGGCTCGGCCTCGTGGATCTCGGCCACCCGACGGCAGAGCATCCGGACGGCGTGTTGGACGGTGACCCGGTGCAGCGGGCCGAGGTCGGCGTTGACGACGAGGACGGCGTCCACCGGGACTCCTTTCCCAACGGTGACCGGACAGCGAAGAGCCGCCCGGTCCGGCTGTCGGACGGGCGGCTCGACGCGTACGGGTACGCGTCAGTCGGGCCGGCCCGCCCGGGGACGTTCCGCGCGCCAACCGTCACCGGGCAGCAACGACGGCACGGTGGTGACGTGCGACATCGTCATAGCTGCTCCTGCGGTGGTGGTTGACCTTGCGCGATCACGGTAGGTCGGCGGGGGAGACACCGGCAACGTATTTCGATCGGCCCGCGTTCTCGGGACGCCGCTGGCGGCGGGACGTCGCTCGTGGCGGCGCCTGCGCGGTGGTCAGTGGTCGGTTCAACCGCACGGCCATCCGCGCGGTGAGTTCGCTGTCCAGCAGCGGGCGGTTGACCTCGCCCGCGACCGCCAGCGCCGGGCCGGACACCGACCGCCAGATCGCGGCCAGTCCGGCACCGAGGCCCACCAGGGCGACGGTGGCCCGGGTGGCCGGTGAGCCGGCCGCCGCGGCGGCACTCACGCCCACCACCGCGAAGAGCACCACCAACACGGGTACGAGCACCGGCCAGAAGATGCCCCGTGCCGCCTGCGCCACCAGTCGCCGGTCCCGGATCATCAGGTTCCTGGCGATCACCGCGTAGTCCTCCTCGTCCAGCAGGTCGCGCGGGTGCAGGCCGCCGGTGAGCACGTCGCGCCAGAGGTCACCCTGGCCGCGTAGCGCCCGGCTCAGCTCGACGGGCGTCGGCACGGCCGGATCGCCGTGGCCCGCCCGGTCGACGGCGTCCGACCAGGCGGCCAGTGACCGACGCACCACGGCTGCCGAGTACGGCGGCAGGACTGTGGCCAACTCGTCCAACCACCTGCTGATCTGGATCTGTCGACCGCCGAACTGCCGCAGCAACTGGGTGGCGTCGCCGGCCCGGACGGTGTCGGCCACCGACCGGCCCAGCCGGTAGGCCAGGCCGACCCGGTGGTTGGTGGCCATCGCCCAGCGGAGCACGTCCACGTTGAGGTCGTCGAGCGCGAGCAGCAGGGGCACCGGGTCGGCGGTGTCGGGCCGGTCCAGGTCGGGCAGGAGGGTCCGGGCGGTGGCGGTGTCGGGCACCGGCCCGTTGTGTCGGGTGAGTTCGGCGATCTGGGCCAGGGCGACGTCCACTCCGTCGAGGTACATCCGCATCCGTCGGTGCGGGGACATCTCGGTGAGGTTGGAGAGTTTGGCCGGCGGTACGGCCGGACGCGCCTCGGCGGACGCTGCTCCCAGGTCCGCGTGCTGACCGTGGTGGTAGGCGTCGGCCATCCACCAGCCCAGCCGTAACGCGGTGACGATGCAGGAGCGTTCGTCGCGGATCAGTGGGTACGCGTCGTCGCGGCCGACCTCGTCGTCGCGATTGTCGCCGCCGGCGCGGTGCAGTGGTGACATCGTCCGCTGCCCTCCCGCCCGGCCGATCGACGGTTGATCATTCGAGCGTACGGCAGCTTATGTGGCTTATGTCGGGTTTTGTCGATTCGGCTTGCCTCGTCCGGCCAGCAGCCCTCGCGGTCGGATCGAACGCACCGGCTCGGCCGACGCGCCCTCTGCCCGCAGGATGTGGTTCGCGGCGATGATCCCGGTCGCCGCGGAGCGTTCCATCAACGCGCTCGGGAAGTCCGTGGCGATACCGTCGCCGGCCAGGTAGACGCCGGGCGCGTCGGTGCGTACCCCCGGACGCCAGGCGTGGCTGCCCGGCGTGAACGCCGGCGCCTGCGCCTCGACCCGCGCTCGCAACTCGCGGACCCGCAGGTCGCCGGCCTCCGGCCAGAGCGCGACCAGCTCGCGGCGCATCCGCTCGGCCAGTTCGTCGGCCGGAACGCCGGGCTCGCAGGCGTACGCGTGTAGCTCGATGACCGACCCGCCGGTCTGTCGCGCCCAGCGCCTCGGCTCGTTCTCCAACCGGTGGTAGAGGGTCACCGAATCCAGAGTGGGCTGCCGGGACACCCCGCTGAACACCGCCCGCTCGGCGGCCACGTCCCCGTCGCACCAGTAGCGCGCCACCGCGTACGGCGGACCGGGCCGGCCGAACGCGGGCATCCGTGCCGCCAGCTCCGGTGCCTGCTCGACCAGATCGGGAGACGCCGCGACCAGCGCGGCGAGCGCCGGCGGGTCGACGGCCAGCACCACGTGCCCGGCCGGGTGGCTGCCGCCGTCGGTGGTCGTCACCCGCCAGCCGCCAGCGTCACGGTGCACGCCGGTCACGGCGGAGTTGGTGAGCACCCGCCCGCCGTGCTTCTCGACGTGCCGGGTCAGCGGCTCCCAGATCGCCGTGGCGTAGTCCTCGTCAGGGCAGTCGAACGCCAGCCCCTCCGGGTTGCCGAGCAGGTAGAAGTGGAACTGGGCGACCATCTCCGCGGCCGACATCTCGGCCTCGTGATTGAAGAACGAGTGCGAGAAGACCTCGAACAGCATCGCCCGGGCCCGGTCCGGCAGCCGCAGCGAGGCCAGCAATTCGTCGGCGGTGGCGTCGTCCAACTCGGCGTAGGTGCGTACCGGATCGTAGGTGAGCAGCGGCAACGCGGCGTCCCGATCCATCAGACGCAGGTCGGCCAGGCGTAGGCTGGGGCTGCGCAGCAGCAGCGCGAGCAGGTTCGCCGGTGGAGCCGGTGGCAGCCTGCCGAACTCCTCGGTCGGCCACTGTTCACTGAGGATCGGGTAGCCCGGAATGGGCTTGAGGAAGCCCAGATCAGCGTCGACCCGGCGGAGGACCGAGCGCCAGTTGTAGTACTGCCGGAAGAACGCGTGGAAACCGTGCTCGTTCTGCTGGCTGCCGGCCGGGAGCGCCTCCGGCCAAGCGCCCAGTCGACCACCGAGCGTCGCCGCGGCCTCCAGCACGGTCACCGCAACACCGCGCTCGGCCAGCACCACCGCCGCCGACATGCCGGCGATGCCGCCACCGACCACCACCGCCGTGGTGGGTCGCGGCACGCGGTCCGCGCCACCGCCGCCCGGGTCCACCACATGCTGCCGTACGCCGATGAGCCGACCCACCACTTGCGACAACGCCATGGCACACCTCCGTCGGCCAGTCTCCCCTACGGAAGGCAGCGGCGCTCACGGTCGGAGGCGGGCCAGACGTACTCCAGATCCTCCGGGACGTCGTCGCCGAACAGGGGGCGGTAGTGCGTCGGGTCCTTGCGCAGCAACGACGAGCGGTGGCTCAGGTGCAGGTCGTCTCGGCCCAACCACGGGGGCAGCTCGCCGGCCTGCTCCAGCTCCGCCTGGGTGCGTACGACGGCGGCCCCGCAGGCGGCGGCGAGGTCGACGGTCATCGTGGTGGCGCAGGTGTCCGCCCGCCCCGGTTCGGTCCACACCGCGCACATGTCCAGCCCGTAGCGGGTGAGCGCCTCCTCGTACCCGGCCCACATCTTCACGGCCGGGTGGTTGCGCCAGCCGTAGTCGGGTCGGGTCAGCCCGCGCAGCACCTGGATGGCCTCCACCCGCTGCTTGCCCAGCCGCTTCTGGTCCAGCGTGCGGGCGCTGGCCAGGAAGTCCGGGTACGGGAGGAACGTCTGCATGCCGCTGCTCTACCCGTCGCCGGGCCGGGCATGCCTGACCGGGGATGATCCGGACAGGGTCGCCCAGCAGGGCAGCGCTGATTACGATCCGGGCATGGCAGAGCCGTGGCGGGACCGGGCGCGACGGGCGGTCGAGTGGAACTGGCGACTGCGTTCCGCCGGCGATCCGAGACCGCACTACGTGATCTGCGGGAAGGACGCGCTCGCCTACTACGTGGCCCGGGCGATGCTCGAATCCGAGCTGCCGGTAGGTGGGGCCCGGGTGACAGTGGTGGTGCCGGAGCGCTACCGCAGCAACGGTCCGGACGTGGCGGCACTACGAGGAGTCCGGGTGGTCCGCTCGGATCGGCTGGACGTGGACACGTTCGAGACCGCCGGCCTGGCCGGGGCGGCCGGATTGGCCCTGCTCAACCAGGACGACGTCGGCAACCTGCATGCCGCGCTCTGCGCGCAGGCCGTCGACCAGCGGGTCCGCCAGGTGCTGCGGATGTTCAACGGCACCCTCGCCGACGGCGTGCGCAAACTGCTGAAGGCGCCCGTCGAGGTGCTCTCCGACGCCGAGATGGCCGCGCCGGCCTTCGTGGCCGCCGCGCTCAACGAGGTCGACCCCAGCTCCTTTCAACATCGGGACAAGACGCTGCGGGTGGCGCGGCGAGCCGACGTGCGACCGCAGGACGTGGTCTGCGCGTTGGCGCACCTCACCGAGGCGCAGGGTGTGGAGTTGCTGCCGGCCGAGCAGGCCGGTGCCGACCTGGTGCTCGCCGAGGCGACCGGGCAGCCTCCGGGCACCGAGGTCGCCGCCCGTCGGTTGGTCCGGGCCCGTCGACGGCGTCGTCCGATCGCGGTCCTGGTGCGGGCCGTACGTGGTTTCGCCACCCGCAAGATCGGCATCGCGGTGATGCTGGTGCTCGCGCTGATCGCGGTGCTGGGGGCGCTGATCTCCCGCGCCGAGAACGTGTCTCCGTTGGAGGCGTTGTATCTGACGCTCGTCACCACCCTCAGCGGCGCCGACCCGGACACTGGCAAGCCGGCGGACGCGCAGGTCATGCAGGTGGTGCTCAACCTGGCCGGCCTGGCGCTCATCCCGCTGATCACCGCGGTGGTGGTGGACGGCATCGTCAACGCCCGGCTGGCTCTGCACACCGGCCGGTTGCAGCCGGCGCGGGCCGGGCACGTCGTGGTGATCGGCCTGGGCAACGTCGGCACCCGGGTGATGGCGCAACTGCGCGAGTACGACGTTGAGGTGGTGGCGATCGACAAGGACCCGGAACCGCGCGGCGCCGCCCTGGCCCGTCAACTGGAGGTGCCGCTGATCGTCGGCGACGCCGCACTACCGGAGACGCTCGTCGCCGCGTCGGTGGCGGAATGCCAGGCGCTGGTGGTGGCGTCCACCGACGACGTCGCCAACCTGGAGGCGGCGCTCACCGCCCGCGATCTGCGTAACGACCTGCGGGTGGTGCTGCGGTTCTTCGACGGTGACTTCGCCGAGCGGGTGGAGGAGACCTTTGCCCTCGGGGTGTCCCGGTCGGTCTCCTACCTGGCCGCCCCGGCCTTCATCGGTGCACTCACCGAACGCGCCGTGATCACCACGATTCCGGTCGACCGGCACGCGCTGCCGGTTGCGGAGGTGCCGGTCGCCGCCGGATCCGAGCTGGACGGACGACCGCTGGACGTGGTCAACCGGGACGGGCAGGTCCGACTGATCGCCCGGACTCCGGCTGGCGGGGGCAGGACGATCTGGTGGAAGGACCTCGACCCCCGACAGGTGATCTTCGCGGGCGACCGGTTGACAGTTGTCGCCCGCCGGCGGGGGTTGGACTGGCTGACCCGGCAGTGCGCGCCACCCGTGCCGGGCAGGACGCTGACGCCACCCGACCACGTCGGATCGGTGCCCCGGCCCGTGCCGGCGTCACCCGGTGCCGCCCGATCCGCGGGCTCGCTGCCCGTCCCCGCCGAGCACGCCTCGGCGGCCGGGCCGAGCGATCAGGAGGTAGCAGCCTCCGCCCCCGGCGCGGCCCACCCGGTGTCACCGTCGCGCTCGCCGACCGTCGGGGTGGTGCCGCCGGCCCAGGGCGCGGGCGCTGACCTGTGGACCAGCGCGTCCGCGGACGACGCCCGTCCGCGGGACGAACCTGATCCCCGCGCGACACGGTCGGGCTGATCGTCCTGCCTCTGAGCGACAATCCATGCATGCGTTTCCGCATCCTGGGGCCGACCCAGGTGCTGCTTGCCGACGGGCGCGAGATTCCCGTGGGCGGCCCGCGGCTGCGCGCGTTGCTGGCGCTCCTTCTGCTTGACGCGGGACGCGTCGTCTCCGCCGACCGACTGATCGACGGCCTGTACGGCGAACACCCGCCCCGAGGTGCGGCCAACGCGCTCCAGTCCCAGGTGTCGCGCCTGCGTCAGGCGCTGCCCGCGGAGGAGAACCCGGTCGAGTTCCACCCGGCCGGCTACCGCCTCGCCGTGGATCCCGAGGACGTCGACGCGTACCGGTTCGAGCGACGTGCCGAGGCCGGGCGGCGCGCGCTCGCCGGTGGTGACTGGCCCCGAGCGGCGACCGTGTTGCGCGAGGCGCTGGAGCTGTGGCGTGGCCCCGCCCTGGCCGATGTGCCGGGCGCACCCGCGCAGGCGGCCCGGCTGGACGAGCTACGGCTGGCCGCGATCGAAGACCGGGTCGAGGCGGACCTGGCGATGGGAGCGTCGGCCGCACTGGTCGCGGAGCTGCGGGAGTTCGTCGTCGCGCATCCGCTGCGGGAGCGGTCACGAGGCCAACTCATGCGTGCGCTGTCCGCGCTGGGTCGGCCGGCGGAGGCGCTGGCCGAGTTCGAGGACGCCCGGAGCACGTTGGCCGAGCAACTCGGCACCGACCCGTCGGCGGAGCTGGCCACGATTCACCTCGCGGTGCTGCGGGGTGAGGCGGGCGGGTCGACCCGACGGGCGTTGCCGAGCCAGCTCACCACGTTCGTCGGGAGGGACGAGGAGCTCAAGCGCGTCGGCGATCTGCTCGGCGAGCGGCGGCTGGTCACCCTCATCGGTCCCGGGGGAGCGGGCAAGACCCGGTTGGCGATCGAGGCAGCCGGCCGTCAGGACGGGGAGGTGCGCTTCGTCGAGTTGGCCGGGTTGGCCGACGGTTCGGACGTACCGCAGGCGGTGTTGACCGCGCTCGGCCTGCGCGACGCGGGCCTACGCGCCCCGGCCGAGCCGGGTCGGCAACCCACCGACCGTCTGGTCGAGGCGCTCGCCGAGCGCCGGCTGCTGTTGGTGCTCGACAACTGCGAGCACGTCATCGCCGACGCTGCCCGGCTGGCCGCCCGGCTGTTGGGCGCGTGCCCGGCGATGCGTGTCCTGGCCACGAGCCGCGAGCCGCTCGGGTTGGCCGGCGAGGCGTTGTGCCCGCTGTCCGGGCTCACCGTGCCACCACCGGGCGCGTCCGTGCGGCACGCCGACGACTTCGCGGCCGTCCGACTCTTCGCCGAGCGGGCCACCGACGTCGCGCCCGACTTCACCATCACGCCGGCCAACGTCGACACGGTGCTGCGGATCTGCCGCACCCTCGACGGCCTGCCGTTGGCGATCGAGTTGGCCGCCGCGCGGCTGCGTGCGCTGCCTGTCGCCGAGGTGGCCGCCCGCCTCGACGACCGGGTGCGGCTGCTGTCGATGGGCAGCCGGGCCGCGTCGCCACGACACCGCACTCTCCGGGCGGTGGTCGAGTGGAGCTGGGACCTGCTCGACGAGGCCGAACGCAGACTGGCCCGCCGCCTCACCGTCTTCGCCGGCGGCGCGACGTTGGAAGCGGCCGGGCAGGTCTGCGGCCTGTCCGGCGAGGACTTCGTGGAGGCACTGACCGGCCTGGTCGACAAGTCCTTCGTGGAGATGGCAGGTGGTCGCTACCGGATGTTGGAGACGGTCCGTGCGTTCTGTGCCGAGCGTCTCGCCGACGCGGGTGAGGCCGACGACCAGCGTCGTGCGCACGTCGCGTACTTCCTGGAGTTCGCCTGGACCGCCAGCGACCACCTACGGCGAAGGGAGCAGGTGCACTGGTTGCGACGGCTCGACGCCGAACGGGACAACCTCCACGCCGCGCTGCGCCGCGCCACCGCAGCCGGCGACGCGGCCGACGCGGCCGGGATGGTCGCGGCGCTGTCGTTCTACTGGTGGCTGCGCGGCATGCGCGGCGAGGGTGCCCGGCTGGCCGCCGACGTCCTCGGTCTGCTCGGCGCCGAAGCGCCTCCGGGGCTGCGCGAGGAGTACGCGCTCTGCGTCTACAACGCCTCGCTCGGGGGGTCCGGGCCGCTGGACTCACTGGGTACGCAGCGTTCGGTCATCAGCAGTCTCGACCGACCGCCCCGGCAACCCTTCCTGCTGTATCTGTCGGGAATCTCGGCCGGCCCGCCGTCGGGCGGATCCGAGCACGTCAACGAGCTGATGCGGGAGCTGCGGCGGCTGGTCGGCTCGGACACGTGGATCAACGCGTTGGGCGCGATGGGCAGCGGCTCGGCGCAGATGTGGAGTGGTCGGTGGGACCAGGCCGGGACGGAACTGGAGACGGCACTCGACGGTTTCCGGCAGGCCGGGGACCGCTGGGGATCCATGATCACTCTGGGTGTGCTCGGCGAACTCGCGGCCTGGCGCGACGATCCGGAAGCGGCGGGCGTCTACATGGACCAGGCCATGCGGCTGGCCGAAGAACTCGAATCGGTGGTCGACCAGGCCGACATGCTGCGTACCCGGGGCGAGATCAGGCTGCGCGCCGGTGACCTCCCCGCGGCGCGCGACGACTTCGCCGCCGCCCTGCTCCTCGCGCAACGCAGCGGCGCACCGGAGTTCGTCTCCGCCGCCCGGCTCGGCCTCGCCCAGGTGGCACGACTGAGCGGCGACCTGGTCGAGGCGAGGCGGTTCTGCGAAGCGGCGTTGACCGGCGGCCTCACCGGCTGGTACGTCGGCGAGGCCACGAGGACGGAGGTCATGTTCGTTCTCGAACAGATCGCCGAGGCGGAGAAGGCCGGGCCCGGTGCGCCGCCGTCAGCGGACGGTGCGTGACCCGTCAGCGGACCACCGCACCGTGGGGGCATGACGACATTCGACGTGGTCGCCGAGGGCCTGGGCAAGCGGTACGGCCCGACTCGCGCGCTGGACACCTTCGACCTGGCCGTCCCGACCGGCACGGTGTACGGGCTGCTCGGCCCCAACGGCGCGGGCAAGACGACGGCGGTACGGATCCTTGCCACGCTGCTGCGGTTCGACGCGGGCCGGGCCAGCGTGGCCGGGTACGACGTGCTGCGCCAGCCGGACGAGGTGCGCGCCCGGATCGGGCTGACCGGGCAGTACGCGGCGGTCGACGAGACCCTCAGCGGCCGGCAGAACCTGGAGCTGTTCGGCCGGCTGTTCCGGCTCGGCCGCCGGGCGGCCCGCCAACGCGCCGACGAGCTGCTGGAACGGTTTGGACTGGAGGACGCGGCCAGTCGCTCGGCAGTGGAGTACTCGGGCGGGATGCGCCGACGGCTGGACCTCGCCGCCAGTCTGATCCGTACCCCGCGGGTGCTCTTCCTCGACGAACCCACTACCGGCCTGGACCCGCGCAGCCGCAACCAGGTGTGGAACCTGGTTCGCGACCTTGTCGCGGACGGGACCACCGTGCTGCTCACCACGCAGTACCTGGAGGAGGCCGACCAGCTCGCCCACCGCATCTCGGTGATCGACGCCGGGCGGGTGGTGGCCGAGGGCTCACCGGACGAGCTGAAGGCGATGACCGGCGGTGACCGGGTCGAGGTGGTGGTACGCGACGCCGCCGCCCTGACCCGGGCCTCCCGCGTCGTCGCGTCGACCTGCGGCGCTGAACCAGAGGTCGACCCGGACGTCCGGCGACTCAGCGTCCCGGTGGCCGACCGGGTCGCCGGGCTGGTCGACGTGGTGCGGGCGTTGGACGACGCCGGAATCGCGGTCGAGGACATCGGCCTGCGGCGCGCGACGCTGGACGAGGCGTTCCTGTACCTGACCGGGCACCGGCCCGACGAGGCTCGCGAGCCCGTCGGGGTGGGACGAAAGGCGGACCTGGCATGACGGCAGCGGTGGCCGACGGTTGGACGATGACCAGGCGGAACATGATCCACGTGATCCGCTCGCCGGAGGAACTGATCCTCTACTTCTCGCTGCCGATCATGTTCGTGCTCGTCTTCGGGTACGTGTTCGGCAGCGGGATGCAGGTGGCCGGCGGTGGCAACTATCGCGAGTTCCTGCTGCCCGGTGTCTTCGTGATGACGATGCTGTACGGCCTGGGCGCCACCGCGACCGGCGTGGCGCTGGACCTCAGCCGAGGTGTGGTGGACCGGTTCCGGTCGATGCCGATGGCCCGGTCCGCCCTGATGACCGGTCGCAGCGCGGCCGACCTGCTCCGCGCACTGCTGGAGATGTCCACCCTGCTGATTTGTGGTCTGCTCGTCGGGTGGCAGTGGCGGCAGGGTGTGGGCAGGGCGCTGCTCGCCGTCGGGCTGCTCCTGCTGCTCCGCGTCGCGATCACCTGGATCGGGATCTACCTGGCGCTGCTGGTCCGTAACCCGGACACCGTCGGCGTGATCGTCTTCCCGGCCGCGTTTCCGCTCACCGCGATCTCCAACGTGTTCGTGTCGCCCGAGCTGATGCCGCCGGTCATCGGAACGATCTCGGAGTGGAACCCGTTGTCGGCCACCGTCGCGGCGATGCGTGAGTTGTTCGGCAACCCGGGGCTGGGTGGCGACTCCTGGCCGGCGGAGCACGCCATGCTGTTGGCGGTGCTGTGGCCGGTGCTCCTGATCGCGATCTTCGCCCCGTTGGCGGTGCGCCGCTACCGGCTGTTGAGCCGCTGACCAGGCCGCCGGTGGCCCGCGCGTAGCGCGTACCAGGCGGCTCCGACGGCGAGCACGCCGAACCCGGCGAGGACGCTGCCGAGCGGCAGGTTGACCGCGAGCAGCAGACAGCCGACCAGCCCCAGAGCGGCGACGACCCGGACCGGCAACCGCCGGTCCGGGTCCCGGCCCAACGTGAGCGCCGCCGCGTTGGTGATCGCGTAGTAGACCAGCACCGTGCAGCTGGAGAAGCCGATCGCCTGCCGTACGTCGCCGAGCAGCACCACAACGATCACCACGGCGGCCACCGCCACCTCGGCCCGGTGGGGCACCTGGCGTACCCGGTGCACGGCGGCCAACGCGCCGGGCAGGTCGTGGCGGCGGGCCATGGCGAGGGTGGTCCGGCCCACCCCGGCGACCAGGGACAACAGCACCCCGACCACAGCGATCGTGGCCCCGGCCCGGACCACCCAGGCCAGGCCGGGCAGCCCGGCGGCGGTCACCACGTCGACCAGGGGCGCGGCGGACCCGGCCAGCCGGTCGGCGCCGAGCACGCCGAGCGTGACAACGGCCAGCACCAGGTAGATCGCGAACACCAGCCCGAGGGCCAGCGGCACCGCGCTGGGGATGGTCCGGCGCGGGTCGCGGACCTCCTCGCCGAGGGTGGCGATCCGGGCGTACCCGGCGAAGGCGAAGAACAGCAGCCCTGCCGCGGTGAGCACGCCTCGGGCGGAACCGCCCGGCTCGCCCAACCGGTCCAGGCGCACCGGACCGCCCACCACCCCGACCACAACGACCACCGTCAGCACCGCGAGCACGAGCGCCACCAGCAGCTTCGTGGCGGTGGCCGTCTTGCCGATGCCGCGCAGGTTCACGGCGGTCACCGCGAGCACCGCGCCGACCGCGACCAGCCGGGCCTGCCCCGGCCACAGGTACGCCCCAATGGTCAACGCCATCGCCGCGCAGCTCGCCGTCTTGCCGACCACGAACCCCCAACCGGCCACGAACCCGGCGAACGGCCCGAGACGTTCGCGCCCGTAGACGTAGGTGCCGCCGGACTCCGGGTAACGGGCCGCCAGCCGCGCCGAACTGGTCGCGTTGCAGAAGGCGATGAAACCGGCGAGCACCAGCGCGGGCAGCAGACCGGCGCCGCCGGCCGCCGCCGCAGCCGGACCGAAGACTACGAAGACGCCCGCACCGAGCATCGAGCCCAACCCGATGACAACCGCATCGGGTACGCCGAGCCGCCGCGCCAGTTGATCCACGGACCGAAACCCTAGGGGTACGACGTGAACGGCCGGTCCCATTCCCGTAACCGGCCGGGAAGGGGCAGGGCGTCCCAGGGCACCCGGTGCAGCAGCCGGTCCAGGAGCAGGCCCAGCAGCAGCCCGGCCACCGAGTCGGTCAGCCAGTGCCAACCCAGGTAGGTGGTGGTGGTGAGGACCACCAGCGGCGGGACGATGCGGATCACGGTGACCAGCCGGCTCGGGAGTTGTCGACCGAAGCTGCGGGCCAGCGGGGCGAGCAGCAGCGCGATGACGCCGTACCAGACGATGGCGTTGGCGACGTGCCCCGAGGGGTAGGACTGGGCGAATCGCACCGGCAGGTCGTCGTGGAACAGCGGCAGGGTCTGCTCGGGCGACAGGAACGGTTCCTTGACGCTGGCGCTCGGTGCCGCCCGCGCGGTCCAGACCTTCAGCGGGCCGATCGTGAAAGTGGTGATCACGAACCCGACCACCGGCAGCAGGATCGGCCGCACCGACCGCAGCCGGACGGCCAGCAGCACGCCCAACCCGACGCCGATCAGGGTCAGCGGGGTGCCCTGGCCGAGGAAGTTCAACACCCGGGCGACCCAGTACGCGGCGGCCGGCCGATGCCCGTCGGCCCAGTCGGCGACAGCCCGGTCCAACCCGAAGAGTTGATTGGCGGCGAGCGCCACCGTCAACCCGACCAATCCGACCAGCAGCAGCGCGTCGAACCACCAGCCGGCCGGGCGGACGGGCCGTAGCCGCAGGTCACGTCGTACCGCCGTGGGTTTGAGCACGCGACCACGCTACCGGCCCGGTGCGAGGCCGGGGTGTTCGGCGCTGTGGGCCCAACCACGAAGTGAGGCGGATGCGGGGGGCGACCAGTCATGCTTGTGCCCGTGCGGATCACGTCTGCCCTCGTGGACCCGGCGCTGCTCGACCTGCCCTGGTCGACTCCGCTGGAGGAGTGGCCTGCCCAACACCTGGTGGCCCTGCCGCAGGGCATCTCCCGACACATCGTCCGGTTCGTCCGGCTCGGTGACTACGTCTACGCGTTCAAGGAGACCCGCGAGAGGATCGCCGAGCGGGAGTACGACCTGCTCCGGGCCCTGGAACGGATCGACTTTCCGTCGGTCGAGGCGGTGGCGGTGGTGGCCGACCGGCAGACCGAGGACGGCGAACCCCTCGAATCGGTGCTGATCACCCGGCACCTCCAGTTCTCGCTGCCGTACCGTGCGCTCTTCTCGCACACGCTGCGACCGGAGACGATGAGCCGGCTGCTCGACGCGCTCGCCGCCCTGATCGTGCGCATGCACCTGACCGGCTTCTTCTGGGGCGACTGCTCGCTGTCGAACACGCTGTTCCGCCGGGACGCTGGCGCGTTCGCCGCCTACCTGGTGGACGCGGAGACCGGCGCGTTGCACAACTCGCTCTCCAACGGGCAGCGCGGTGAGGACCTGGAGATCGCCCGGGTGAACATCTTCGGCGAGGCGTTGGACCTGCAGGCCGCCGGCCTGCTGCACGAGTCCATCGACCCGGAGGTGGTCTGCGAGGAGGTCGTGCAGCGCTACGAGCGGCTGTGGCACGAGATTACCTACGAGCAGGCGATCGAGCGGGAGGCACGGCGCGACATCGAGGGCCGGATCCGCCGCCTCAACGAACTGGGCTTCGACGTGGCCGAGGTGGCCATGTCGGGTGGCGAGGACGGACGTTTCCTGGTCCGGCCGAAGGTGGTGGACGCCGGCTACCACACCCGGCGGCTGCTGCGGCTGACCGGTCTGGACGCCGAGGAGAACCAGGCGCGCAAGCTGCTCAACGACCTGGACGCCTACCGGGCGGAGAGCGACCTGATCGACGAGCAGCAGGCCGCGCACCGTTGGCTGACCGAGGTCTTCGAGCCGGTCGTCCGGGCGGTTCCCGCGCACCTGCGTCGCAAGTTGGAGCCGCAGGAGCTGTTCGCGCAGATCATCGAGCACAAGTGGCTGCTCTCCGAGCAGGCCGGCCGGGACGTCGGAATGCGCCACGCGGTCCAGTCGTACCTGACCGACGTGCTGGTGCACCGCCCCGACGAGCAGGCCATCCTCGGCGTGGAAGTTCCCAGCCTCAGCTGAGACGCAGCCTGGTCGGCGACCGGACTATCTGGCGGCTGCCTTTGAAGCTG
Source organism: Micromonospora sp. WMMC250 (assembly GCF_027460215.1). Taxonomy (NCBI): domain Bacteria; kingdom Bacillati; phylum Actinomycetota; class Actinomycetes; order Micromonosporales; family Micromonosporaceae; genus Micromonospora; species Micromonospora sp. WMMC250. The sequence goes on from NZ_JAPZBJ010000002.1 coordinate 5,455,914, forward strand.
ATGTCGTAGACGATTCAGCTTCAAAGGCTCTCTGAGTGCCCTGTCGCGCTGCCCCGGATGTGGGGCAGCGCGGCGTGACCGGCACTGTGGAGGTGATCCCGTGTCAGGCTGCTCGCGCGCCTGGTCTGCCCCGAATCTGGGGCAGCTCGACAGGCGGCGCACCAGGCGCGGTCGGTAGCGGCCTGGCTCTCAGCCGGGGCAGTAACGGTCAGCTCAAGGGGGCCGCTGCCGGTTAGTCCACCCAGGAGCCTCCGCGCAGCACCCGCACCACGTTCAGGTCGTCGTCCAGCACCACCAGGTCGGCGCGGAGTCCGACCTGGAGGGCACCGACCCGGTCGCCCAGGCCGATGGCCCGGGCCGGGGTGGTGGCCACCATGCGAGCCGCGTCGGCGATCGGGATTCCGGCATCCACGGCGTGCCGCAGCGCGGCGTCCATGGTCAGGGTGCTTCCGGCGATCGCGCCGTCGCGGGCGAGCCGGGCCACCCCTTCGGTCACTGTGACGGCCTGACCGCCCAGCTCGTACTCCCCGTCGGCCATCCCGGCGGCGGCCATCGCGTCGGTGATCAGCGCGGCCCGCTCCGGGCCGGCGGTCGCGGCGACGTAGGTCAGCATGCCGTCGTGCAGGTGTACCCCGTCGGCGACCAGCTCACAGATCACCGTGGGCGCGTCGAGCAGGGCCACCACCGGGCCCGGCTCGCGGTGGTGCACCGGTCGCATGCCGTTGAACAGGTGGGTGCCGACACTGGCGCCGGCGGCGACGGCGGCCCGGGTCTGCTCGTACGTGGCGTCGGTGTGGCCGACCGCCGCCACCACCCGCTGCGAGGCGAGCAGCCTGATCGCCTCCAACGCGCCGTCGCGCTCCGGGGCGAGGGTGACCATCCGGACCGCGCCCCGGCCCAGCTTGATCAGTTCGGTCAGCTCGTCGGTCGACGGGTCGCGGAGGTACTCCGGGTTCTGCGCGCCGCAACGCGTCGCGGAGAGGTAGGGCCCCTCGAAGTGGACACCCGCCAGCACGCCCTCCTCCACCAGCGGGCTGAACGCCTCGGTGGCCGAGCGCATCAACTCGAAGGGCGCGCTGACCAGGCTCGCCAGCAGAGTGGTCGTGCCGTGCGCGAGGTGGAAGTCGGCAGCCGCCCGGGCCTCGTCGGCGTCCCCGGTCGTGAAGGTGTGCCCGCCACCGCCGTGCGTGTGCATGTCGACGAAGCCCGGCAGGATCCAGTGCCCGTCACGGACCGTCGGGTACTCGGCGACGGCGGTGATCCGATCCCCGTCCCACTCGACGCAGCCCTGTCGGATGACACCGGTCGGGGTCACCACGCGGCCGTTCACCCGTACCGTCATCGTTTCTCCTGGTGGTCGTGGCCGCGCACGGCGTCCAATGCGAGCAGGGCGGCACCGAGGCAACCAGCCTCGTCGCCGAGGGCTGCCGCGACCAGTTGCGGCTCCCGGTGGAAGGTCATCCGCTCGTGCAGCGCCGCCCGCAGCGGGGTCAGCAGCAGATCCCCGGCCTGGGCGAGGCCGCCGCCGAGCACGATCGTCGCCACGTCGAACAGCGCCTGCCCGCTGGCCAGGCCGTCGGCGAGCGCCTCGACCGTCTCCTGCCAGACCTGGCTGGCGAGTGGTTCGCCGGTCGCGGCCCGTTCGGCCACCTCGGCGGCTGACACCGGAGCGTCGGCAGCCTCGCCGGCCAGGTCGGCGTACCGGCGTCCGACCGCCGCTGCCGAGGCGACCGCCTCCAGACAGCCGGGGCGGCCGCAGCCGCAGCGTGGGCCGTCCGGCCGGACCAGGATGTGGCCGATCTCCCCGGCGGCGCCGTGCGCGCCCACTGCTGCGTGGCCGTCGACGACGTGCGCCGCGGCGATGCCGGTGCCGATCGCCACGAACAGCACGTGCCCGGTGCCGCGACCGGCTCCGAGCCGGGCCTCGGCGAGACCACCGACACGCACGTCGTGGCCGAGAGCCGTCGGCAGGCCGAGCCGCCGCACCGCCAGGTCCCGCAGGGGTACGTCCCGGAAGCCCACGTTCGCCGACCAGACCGCGACCCCGCGCGCCTCGTCCACCACACCGGGGACGGCGATGCCGACAGCGATCGGTGTGAGGCCGTCGGCGCGGGCCTTGTCGGCGAGCCCTTCGGCGACGTCCAGGATGGTGGCGACCACTGCCGCCGGACCGCGCGCGGCGTCGGTGGGGTGCCGCTCGGTGCGTACCGCGACGCCGTCCGGCCGGACCAGTGCGCACTTCATGCCGGTGCCACCGACGTCCAGCGCGACGACCACCGGGTCGGTTGGCGCGGCGTCGCCGCTGTTCATGCCAGCACCACGGCCCGGGACAGGTGCCGGGGCGCGTCCGGGTCGAGGCCCCGGCTGGTGGCCAACGCGACCGCGAAGCGTTGCGCCAGGATCAGGTCGGCCATCGGGTCGACCGGGGTGCGACCGGCGGACCAGCTGCCGAGCACCGTGCGCCAACCGTGGGTGCGGCTGTGTACGAAAGCCGCTCCGGTGGCGGCCACGTCCTCGGGTAGCCCGTCGGGCAGGTCGCCGAACGCCCAGACCAGGCGCCCGGGTGCGGCGACCGAGATGGGCCCGTGTCGGTAGTCCATCGCCGGGTACGCCTCGGCCCAGAAGATCGCCGTTTCGCGGCACTTCAGGGCGGCCTCCTGGGCCAACCCGATCGTCCACCCCCGACCGAGGAAGGTGACCTGCCCGATGGTGGCCGGGTCGATCGGCAGCGGGGAGCGCACCGCCACCTCGGCGTCGGCGGCGAGCGCGGTGACCGGGTCGCCGAGGTGGGCGCGGAGCAGGGCCAGCGCGGTGGTCGCGAAGCGGGTCTGCACCACAGCCCGCTCGTCGGCGAAGGGCATGGTCACCGCGGCGGTGGCGAGGTCGACCGCCGGGGACGCCGGGTCGCCGACGATGACAGTGGTGGGTGTCCGCCCACGCAGTGCGGCGAGCAGTTCGAGCACCTCGGTGGTGCAGCCGGAGCGGCTGATGGCGATCAGCCGGTCGTAGTGACGGCCGGTGGGGAACTCGGACGCCTGGAACGCGTCGGTCTCACCCTGGCCGGCCTGCTCGCGGCGGGCCGCGTACGCCATCGCCATGAACCACGACGTGCCGCAACCGACCACCGCGACTCGTTCACCGGGGCGCGGCAGGTCGCCGTGGACGACGCCGGCCAGTTCGGCCGCCTCCCGCCAACAGTCGGGTTGGCTCGCGATCTCCGCGTCCACGTACGCCATGGCAAACTCCTCGCAGGGGCGACCGGTGCGCAATACGGCTCGTTAGACCCGCATTTCGCGCGTTATTCTGCGCGAATGCGGGTGGTCGTGGCAACCGGCCAGCCGATCGCGCAGGTCAGTCTTTTGCGCCCACCTAGTTTCGCGCACTAGTGTGCACGCAATCAATCACCGTCCGTGCAGTTGCTGGGAGGGCCTCCGCGGTGGACCGGTACGCCAGATGGAACGCCCTTCTCGAGATGCTGACCGACAACGGCCGGGTCAGTGTCGAGGCGGCAGCCGAGCGGCTGGACGTCTCCCAGGCCACCATCCGGCGTGACTTCGACCAGCTCGCCCAGCAGCAAATGATCACGAGGACGCGGGGTGGCGCGGTCGCCAACGGCGTCTCGTACGACCTGCCGCTGCGCTACAAGACGGCGAAGCACTCGGCGGAGAAGCAGCGGATCGGCGCTGCCGCCGCCGCGCTGGTCACGCCGGGCACTGTGGTCGGCCTGAACGGCGGCACCACCAGCACCGAGGTGGCGAGGGCCCTCGCCGTCCGGCCGGACCTGAACACCAGCGCCGAGGGCGCCCAGCTCACCGTGGTCACGAACGCGCTGAACATCGCCAACGAGCTGCTGGTGCGGTCCCGGATGAAGGTCGTGGTGGCCGGTGGGGTGGTGCGCCCGAAGTCGTTCGAACTCGTCGGCCCGCTGGGCGGGGCGCTGCTGCGTGAGGTCACCCTGGACGTCGCGTTGCTGGGTGTGGACGCGATCGACCCACAGCTCGGCGCCGCCGCCCACCACGAGGGTGAGGCGGCGATGAACAACCTGATGGTGGCCCGGGCCAAGCGAGTGGTGATCATCGCCGACTCGTCCAAACTGGGGGGCCACGCCTTCGCCCGGATCTGCCCCGTCGAGCGGGTGGAGACGTTGGTGACCGACTCCGGTGCCGCACCGGAGGTGGTGGAGGCGTTCCGCGCCGCCGGCGTCCAGGTCGTCTGCGCCTGAGTCGTCACGTTCCGTCGATGAAGTAGTCAGTTCGGCGCGTCGATGCATACCGCGTATTGCGTGCGCCTGCATACCGCGTATGGTGTCGGCTGTCACGCCCACCCATCGGGGGAGGTGCAGCTTGCCAGCTGTCCTGGAGATCGAAGGTCTACGTAAGACGTACAAGAGTCGTCGACGCGGCACCCGCAACGCGCTCGACGGCTTCGACATGCGGGTCGACGCGGGGCAGGTGCACGGCTTCCTGGGTCCTAACGGGTCCGGCAAGACCACCACGCTGCGTACCCTGCTCGGCCTGATCCGACCCGACGGCGGCCGGATGGCGCTGCTCGGTCACGAGGTCCCCGACGCGCTGCCCACTGTCGCCGGCCAGGTCGGCGCGATCGTGGAGAGCCCGCAGTTCTTCCCGCACTTCACGGCACGGGACACGCTGTCCCTGCTGGCCGGGGCGGGCGAGGTGCCGGCCACCCGGGTCGACGAGGTGTTGGAGCTCGTCGGGCTGCGCGACCGGGCGGGGGAGCGGGTCAAGACGTACTCGCTGGGCATGAAGCAGCGGCTCGCCGTCGCCTCGGCCCTCCTGAAGAACCCGAAGCTGCTCATCCTCGACGAGCCCGCCAACGGCCTCGACCCGGGCGGCATCCGGGAGATGCGCACGCTGATGCGCAACCTCGCCGAATCGGGAATGACGGTGCTGCTGTCCAGCCACATCCTCGGCGAGATCCAGCTGATCTGTGACTCGGTCACCATCATCTCGCTGGGTCGGCGGGTCGCGTTCGGCCCGGTCGACGAGGTGCTCGCCCAGCACTCGTCAGGCGCGGTCCGGATCCGGTTGGAGGCGGTCAGCGACCTGCCGGTGGCCACCGAGGCGCTCACCAAGGCCGGGATCCGGGTCACCGGGCACCCCGACCACCTGATGCTGGCCGGCGTCGACAAGCCGGCCTCGGTGACGCGGTTGCTCGCCGAGCAGGACCTCTACGTCAGCGAGTTGGCACCAATCGCCGTCGACCTGGAGAGCGTCTTCCTCGAACTGACGGCCACCGCGCCGGTGCCCGGTCAGCACCGGCAGGTCGACGAGTCCATGAAGGTCGGCGGGACGGGTCAGCCCGGCACCGCAGGAGGAGGGTGGGGCGCGTGAGCCTCTATCGTACGGAGCTGCGCCGGCTCACCAAGCGGCGTTTCACCCGCTACATGACGCTGCTCGGCCTGGTGGTGCTGGCCGCGGTGGTGGTGGGTGTGTTCTTCACCAACCAGAAGATCGACGCGGGTCAGCGTGCCAAGGCGGAGCGCGAGGCCCAACAGCAGTACGAGTTCCAGGTGCGCGACAGCGAGCGGGCACGCGGCGAGTGCGAGCAGGCCAAGACCGCTGGCACGCCGACCGACGGCCGATACCCGGACGACTGTTCGGTGATCACGGCCCCGCCCCGGGAGGAGATCCGGGCGGAGTGGTTCCTGCCGTCGACGTTCAACTTCCGGGAGACGTTCGACGAGACACTGATCCCGTTCGCGGCGATCCTCGCGCTCGTCGGATTCGTGATCGGCGCGTCCTTCGTCGGCGCCGAGTGGAGCACCGGCGGCATGATGAACCTGCTGCTCTGGCGCCCGAAGCGGCTCACCGTACTTCTCACCAAGCTGGCCGCGCTGCTCACCGGCATCCTGGCGGTGACGCTGCCCGCCGCGGTGCTGTGGTTCGCCGGTTTCTGGGGCGTGGCCACCTTCCGGGGCACCACCGAGAAGGTGACCTCCGGCGTCATGCAGTCGGCCATCCTGACCGGGGTACGCGGTGTGGTGCTGGTGCTGGTGCTGACCACCATCGGCTTCGCCCTCGCCTCGCTGGGTCGGCACACCGCGATGGCCCTCGGCGGCGTGGTGGCGGTGATGGTGGTCGGCCAGTTCGGCCTGGGCATCCTGCTGTCGATGGCGAACGTGAAGTTCGCCGAGGCCTGGCTGCTGCCCACGTACGCGCTGGCCTGGATGACGAAGACGGTGACGTTGCAGGACTGGAACTCCTGCAACGCGACCTTCTTCGGGGAGTGCAAACCCGCCACGATGGATATCACGTGGCAGCAGTCGTCAGTCCTGTTCTCGGTCGGCTTGGTGGTGATCCTCGGGGCTGCGCTCTGGGCGATGCGTCGCCGCGACATTTCCTGAGATATCGGCTACTGAGGCCCCCGGCACACGCCGGGGGCCTCAGTGCGTTCGGGTACCGCCGCGCCGGCTGCTGCGACAGGGGTCCTCGCTGGCTAGGCTGAGCGAATGTCCGCCGACGCCACCACCCCAGAGTCGTCCGCCGACGCTCGTCCGGGTGGCGTCGGGCCGACTGTTCCGACTCCCCGGCCGGCGCCTCCCATCGAGATCGCCGACGAGCCGGCGCAGCCGGCCGAGCCGGCCGAGATCGCCGACGAGTCGGCGTCGCCGCTCGAGCCCGCGCACGTCCAGACTGCCGACCCGGCGGCCCTGTTGACCGAGCGGGAGCGGGCCATCCTCGCCTTCGAGCAGCAGTGGTGGCGGCACGCCGGGGCCAAGGAACAGGCCGTCCGGGACACCTTCGGGGTTTCCTCGACCCGCTACTACCAACTGCTCAACGGGCTGCTGGACAATCCGGCCGCACTCGCGGCCGACCCGGTGCTGGTCGGTCGACTCCGTCGGCTGCGTTCGTCCCGAGCCCGCAACCGCCGCCGCTGACCGGCGTCGGCCGGCCAGGAATGTCACCCGACCCGCTGGGTACGCGGGCAGCGCTGCGGCATCGCTGGTAGCTGGACCGGAGGCGACGGAGGGAGCGGGCGGTGGCTGGTGCCAACCCTCGGCAGGTGTGCCGATGATGCGGGTACGATCCGCGTCCGCGCCGGCCCCGGGCCGACCGGTCAACGAGGATCTGGTCTTCCAGACCGGCCCGCTGGTCGGCGTCCTCGACGGCGCGACAGTGCCGGAGGGCTTCGACACCGGCTGCGTACACGGGCCGGAGTGGTACGTGCGGCACCTGGCCGCCCGGATCGCCGTGGCGGAGGCGGTCCGCCCGGCGGCCCGTCTGACCAGCAACCTGGCCGCCGCCATCCTCGCGGTACGCGCCGACCACGGCGAGCAGTGCGACCTCGACCATCCCGGCACCCCGTCCAGCACGGTCTGTCTCCTGCGTGACTGCGGTGACCAGGTCGACTACCTGGTGCTCTGCGACAGCCCGCTGGTCCTGGACTGCGGCGGTCAGGTGAGCGTGGTGACCGACGACCGGCTGGACGCGGCGATGGCGGAGTTGCGGGAGACGGTCGCCGTGCTGCCGGGAGGGGCGACGGACCCGGTCGCCCGGTTCCGGCACGCGGTGAGCGTCCAGCGGGAGCGGATGAACCGCACCCACGGCTACTGGGTCGCGGCGGCCGACCCCGACGCGGCCTTCCACGCCGTGACCGGGACGCTGCCCCGGCACGGTCCGACGGCGCTGCGCCGGGCGGCTCTGCTCAGCGACGGCGCGTCCAGTGCCGTGGAGCAGTTCGGGTTGACCGACTGGCCTGGTCTGCTGGATCTGCTGAGCGCGGACGGGCCGGCCCGGTTGATCGACCGGGTCCGGGCCGCCGAGCGCGACCACGGTGATCGGTTGCGCCGGCACAAGGCGACCGACGACGCCTCGGTGGTGTTCTGCGAGTTCGAGCCGACCGCGTGACCACCAACGGGTGACGACAGAGCGTGATGAGAAACACCCGGGCCGCCCGACCGGCCGGGACCGGTAGCCGGACCGCCAGTGCATCGCCAATGGGGTGGACTTCGGCCGATGGGGGCGGCAGACTGCGGCACGTGGCGGGTGCGGTCCGGCTGGAGCCGGTGGACGAGGGCAACCTGGAGCCGTTGCTCTCCGTAGCGGCTGCCGAGGCGGAGCCCGGTGACGTCATGCCGCCGGTCGAAGCCCCCGCCGGTTGGTCGCTCGCCCGCCGCGAGGCGTTTCGTGAGTTCCACCGGGCGAGCTTCGGTGGGCTGGACGGCCCGACCGGATCGCAGATGTACGCGATCCTCGCCGGCGGCGAGGTGGTGGGCATGGTGCGGATGACGCGCTGTGACGAGCCCGACACGGTCGAGACCGGGATGTGGCTTGGTCGCTCGGCGCGTGGACAGGGGATCGGCGCGGCGGCCCTACGGGAGTTGTTGAACGCCGCCGCGCGAGCGGGCATGCGGATCGTGGTGGCGGAGACGACCGCGGACAACATTGGCGCGGTGGCCGTGCTGCGCAACTGCGGGGCCAAACTGTACGAGGACGGCGGGACCGTGCGCGCCGAGATCTGCCTGGACGCGACGCCCCCCGCGCTGTGACGCCGACCGGTCGGCGGCGACCGGGCTGGCCGCCGCCGACCGTCAGGGGTCAGGCCGGTACGCGGACGATGTCGTAGTCGGTGCTCGGCGTGGACTCCACGTCGAAGCGGCCGTTCACCACGTACAACGCGGAGCCGAGCAGGTCGCCGGTGGCCGGTGACCGCAGCTGCGGCCCGGTGATCTCCCGCTGCACCACCCCGGAGGTGTACGCGCCGTTCAGCCGCACCACGGCGATGACGTTGGACAGGTTGCGGATCACGTGCAGGGTGCGCCCCCGCAGCACCAGCCCGTCGGCCCGGTCCACCGAGTAGCCGCCGAGGTCGAAGAGCGCGCTGCCGCCGGTACGCGGGTCGACGCGGACCAGTTGCCCGGTCAGCATCTGCGCGACCAGCAGGTCTCCGTTCGGCAGCGCCACGATCCCGTTGTTGAACGCGTCCGGCGTCGCCCCCGGGCCGGTGAGCGGCAGCACCCGGAACGCGGTGGGAGCCGGCAGGCGACCGCCCGGGCCCAGCGGCACCACGTACAGCACCGGGCGTACGGAGTCGGTCATGTAGACCGCCCGTTCGGTGATCACCATGTCGTTGACCAGGGTGTTCGACCCGTCGTTGAACTGGTAGTGGGCCAGGCGGGCACCGGTGCGCGGGTCGTACACGCTGGCCCCGCCGGTGTAGAAGTCTGCGGTCCAGAGCCGGCCCCGCCGGTCGAGTTCGAGGCCCGCCTTGGGCTTGCCCGGTGTGCCGGGGATCAGCACCGAGCCGCGTCCGGTGCGGAGGTCACCCCGCCACACCGCGCCGTCGAGAACGGATCCCACGTAGACGGTCGTGCCGTGGCCGATGGTCAACCCCTCGGGCGTGAAGCCGTCGGGCAGGGCGATCCGGGCCGGGAACGGCTTCGACGGGTGGGCGGCCGCCGAAGCGCCGACAGTGGACACTGTCGCCGCCGCCAGCAGCGGGACGACGAGGAAGGAGATGAGTCTGTGCAAGGAGCACCGCCTGACGTCGGAGTGGACGACTCCACTCAGGAGCATGACGTTCTACGGACGTCTGGGGCGCGACGAAAGGTTGTGCTGGTCTGCTCACTCCCGGTCAGCGGCGTACGCGGCCAGCCAGGCCACCTGGGCCGGGTCCAGCGACGGGCGTACCCGTGCCCGCGCGGTCGCCACGTGCGCGGCGGTGACAGTTGCGGCGGCGAGCGACTCACGCATGGCGGCCAGCGCCGCCTCCCGCACCAGCGCGGCGCAGTCGGCGGCGGAGAAGCCGGTCAACTCGTCGCCGAGGGTCGACAGGTCCACGTCCGGGGCCAGCGGCACCTGGCGGGACGCGGCCCGCAGGATCTCCGCGCGGGCCGTCCCGTCCGGCGGCGGCACGTAGACCAGCCGCTCCAACCGGCCCGGCCGCAGCAGCGCCGGGTCGACCAGGTCCGGCCGGTTCGTCGCGCCGACCACCACCACGTTGCGCAACGTCTCCACCCCGTCGAGTTCGGTGAGCAGCGCGGCGACGACCCGGTCCGTGGTGCCCCCGTCGGTGGCCTGACCGCGTACCGGGGCCAGCGCGTCCACCTCGTCCAGGAAGATCAGGGTGGGGGCCGCCTCCCGGGCCCGGCGGAACAACTCCCGGACCGCGCGTTCGCTCTCGCCGACCCACTTGGAGAGCAGTTCGGCGCCCTTCACCGACAACACGTTGGCCCGCCCCGACCCGGCCAGGGCCGTGACCAGGTACGTCTTGCCGCAGCCGGGTGGCCCGTAGAGCAGCACGCCACGCGGCGGTTGGACCCCGAGTCGGGCGAAGGTGTCCGGGTAGGTCAACGGCCACAACACCGACTCGGTGAGTGTCTGCTTGACCTCGTCCAGGCCACCCACGTCGTCGAGGGTCACCGACGCGAGGTCCAGGGTGGACGCGGCCATCGTGGTCGGCCGGACCACCTCCAGGGCGGCAGCGAAGTCGGCCATCGACACCGTCGGTGTCTCGGCGGACTTCTGTCGCAGCGCCGCGCGTACCCCGGCCTCCCGGACCAGCGCGGCCAGGTCCGCCGCGACGAACCCGGGGGTACGCCCGGCCACCTCGTCCAGCCGGACGTCGTCGGCCAGTGGCACCTGCCGGGTCAGCACGGTGAGCTGTTCCCGGCGTAGCGCCTGGTCGGGGAGCGGGACGCTGATCCGCAGCGACAGCAGGTCCGGCGCGCGCAGCGCGCTGTCGACCGTCTCCGGTCGGCTGGTGGCGCAGACCACCGCGACGCCGGCCCGGACGCTCTCCACGAGCACCTGCCGGAACACCGTCGCCACCGGGCCGGGCTCGTCCGCCGGTGCGAGCGCCTCGACGTCGCTGACCAGCAGCACCGCGGGGCCGCCGGCGCGGGCAGCTGTCGCCACGGCGCGCAGTCGGTCGGCGGCGGCCTGGTTGGCCAGCGCGGCCACCTCCGGTGCCCAGATCGGGTGGACACGGGCACCGACCCGGGCGGCGACAGCCCGGACCAGCGCCGACTTCCCGGAGCCCGCCGGGCCGACGAGCAGCACCCCCAGGGAGATGGTGGTGCCCAGCCGGCCCAGTACCTCCCGGTGGTGGAAACCGAGGTCGAGCAGTTCGGTCAGCTCCTCGGCCTGGGCTCGCAGCCCGGGTAGCTCGTCCACGTCCGGGGCGTCGTCGTCGGCCGGGGCCGTGTCGGCCGTTCCGCGCGGCTCGGGCGGTGCTGTCTCGACCGATCCGGGCCCGTGCGTGGTCGCGCCGTGCTCCCAGGTGACCGCCGTGTTCATGGTGACCAGAGCGCCGGCGGCCGGCTCGACCGCGACCACTGTCAGCAGGGTGCTGGTCCAGGCGAAACCGACGGTGTTGGCGAGGCTGCGACGAGCCGCCTCGACCAGGCCGCGCACCGACGCGTCCGGCAGCACGTCCTGCGGCAACAGCGACACGTCGTCACCGGCGGTGAGCACCTTGCCCAGCAGGGCGAGCCGGAGCATCTCCGGGCTCACCGCCGCCACCACCCCCGCCGGACCGGACAGGACGACCCGACCCGCCGGGGTCAGCGGCACCGGGCTGACCCGCACCTGACCGCCGTCGCGCAGGCCCAGGTTGCCCAGGACCAGGTCGTCCGCGTACAGCAGGGCGCTGCTCGCACCCGGAGCAGCCGCCGCCACGATCCCGGCCGTCTCCCGGCGGCCGGCGAGACGGACCGGGTCACCGGGACGCAGGCCCAGCGCGGTCATCGCCTCCGGGTGCAGCCGCACGATGCCCCGTCGGGCGTCCAGCGCGGCCGGCCGTAGGCTCGCCGTCAAGGTCAGGTCGGGTTGCGCCACCGCCCGACCGTAGCGGTCGTCAGCCACCTCCGCCGGTCAGCGCCGCGGATCCAACTCGTCCAACAACGACGGGTCGCGCCGGATCAGCTCGGCCAACCGGGCCGCCGGGTCCGGCGTCAAGCCGACCGGTCCGGGAGCCCAGGCGGGCACCGTCCGGCCGGACAGCGGCCACGTCGGTGGAGGTTCCACCGGGGCCGCCGGGGGCACCGGCCCGACGGTGACGTCCGACCCGTCCCAGGACACCCGCAACGGGTACGTCCGCCCGTCGTGTTCCACGTGCACTGTCACCACCAGCCCCGGGTGGGCGCCGACGACCTGGCGTACCGCCTCGGCCACCTCTTCGACCGGACCCCACCCGGTCGTGTCGCCCGAGGGGTCGGCTCCCGCGTGGCGGGGGTCGTGCCGGCCCGGCCGGGCGTTGCCGCGCCCGAGAACCGGCTGACCCGACGGCGGTGTGGTGTCGTCCTGGTCGTTGACCCGTCGGCGCTGCGCCTCCTCGCGCCGGGCCAGTCGGGCCAGCGTCTCGTCGAGGTCACCCCTCACCGCATCACTCCTTCCCGCCACGGCCGGAGCCGGTCGGCTCAGGCCCTCCGGTCCCGCGTGGCCCGGTCCAGCGCACGGTCCAGGACGACCAGCAGGGCGTCCCGCACCGAGAGCCGGTCCCGGGCGTCGAACTGCACCAGGGGCACGTGGTCGCCGATGGCCAGCGCCCAACGGATCTCGCCGAGCTCCAGGGCCAGTCGCCCGTCGAAGGCGTTGACCCCGACCACGAACGGCAGCCCGGCCCGCTCGAAGAAGTCGATCGCCGGGAAGCAGTCGTCCAGCCGGGAGCTGTCCACCACCACCAGCGCGCCCAGCGCCCCCCGCGCCAGGTCGTCCCACATGAAGCCGAACCGGGACTGCCCCGGCGTGCCGAACAGGTAGAGCTTGAGACTGCGGTCGATGGTCACACAACCGAAATCCATCGCCACCGTGGTGGTCGTCTTGGTCGACCGGGCACCCGGGTCGTCCACGCCGATCCCGGCGGTGGTCATCTCGGCCTCGGTGGTGAGGGGTGCGATCTCGGAGATCGCGCCGACCGTGGTGGTCTTGCCCACCCCGAAGCCCCCGGCGACCAGGATCTTGACCGGGATCGGCGGCGCGGCCGGCTTACCGACCGGCGGCGTCGGCAGCGCACCCGACGTGGGCTGGTACGGCGGCGGTGGCGCGGTCGGAGGCGGGCCCGCACGCCCGACTATCGGCCCGGTGCCCGGTGACATGCCGTACCGGGCGGCGGCGCTGTTCGCGGAGGCCCCGCCCAGCGGGGCGACCGGCCATTCAGGAGATCGCACGGAGTCCATCAATCACTCGCAGGATGAGATTGGGATCGAGGGCGTCGTCGGTGTCGGAGACGTGCACGTCCAGGTGCCCGGACGCCCGTAGGTCACCGACCAGGACCCGCGTCACACCGAAGTGCAACCGGGTCCGGGCCGAGATCTCGGCCACCGAGATCGGCTCGGCGCAGAGCGCGATGATCGCCTGGATCTCCGGTGCCATCACCGCGTCCGGTGGGCCGGACCACCAGCCGCTGTCCATCCGGACGGTCACCTGGGTCTCCAGCCCGATCGCCGGGTCCGCGCCCGTCACCCGCCCGGAGGTGAGCACGAACGGACGCGGACCTGCCGGCCCGCCACCGCCCACCTCCGGCTCGGGCAGCGCAGGTGCCGCCGCGCCCTCCCCCGCAGGAGACGGCGTGCGCAGGTACGGGCGGATCCGGACCCTCGGGTCCGGGTCCGCGTCCTCGCCGGCGACCTCCGGGGTCACTGCTGGACGGCGTTCTTCAACTCGACGATCAGACGCGGGGTCAGGGCACCGCCGGCCCGCCCGGCGAAGAGCGTCATCTCGTACGCGACGGTGCCCAGGTTCGCCGACCGGTCGGCGACCACCCCGAGCACGGAACCGCTGCTGATCGCGCTGATCAACAGGTAGCCGTCGGCCATGTCGACGATCACCCGGTTCAGGCCGCCGAGCGCGTACCAGCTGGCTGCCCCACCGGCCAGGCTGGTCATCCCGGACACGACAGCCGCCAACCGTTCCGCGTTGGACCGGTCCTTGATCGCCGACATGGCCATCAGCAGGCCGTCCGAGGAGACCGCGATCGCCTCCAGGACCCCGGCTGTGCTGGAAGTGAAGGAATCAAGCAGCCAGTTGAACGTACGGGCCTCCGGGCTGAGGTCCCCACTGGCGGCGGGCTGGCTCTGGTGCTCGACGTTGTCGTGCAGGAAGGGGCTGGTCACCGTGATGATCCTTCTTCGTTCCGGTGGTCTGGGCTGACTTCGCGCAGAGCGCGGGCAACGCCCGCCTCGAACTCGCTGATGAGGTTCCGGACCTCGGCCGGGTCACCGAGGTGTGTGCTGGGCGGCTGGCACGCCGGAACGACAGTGAGGTTCGCCCCCGGCACCCGTCGGCTCAGCCGGGGCCGATCCGGGGCGCCGTCCGACGGGCCACCGTTGCCGGCCACCGCCGGGCCGGCGCCGCCCGGTGTGCTCGGCAGGTCGACCGTCGCGCCCAGGTCGGCCACGCCCGACCTGACACCGGTCGCCTCGGCTCGGCGTACACCGGCTTGGAACGCCTCGACCAACGCGCGGGCCGCGGCGGGGTCCGCCCCGGTGGCGTCCACCGGCTGGGTCGGCGCGGTGGAGGCGCCCAGGCTGGCCCCGGGCACCCGCTGCCGGATCCGCGGCCCGGTCGGCGCGTCCGACGGTTCCGGCGCCGAGGGCGTGGGGGGCGCGGCCTGCTCGGGCTGGCTGTGGCCGAACGCGTTCCAGGACGGGCCGGCCTCCAGGCTGCGGGTGGCCCGGCTGAGGAGGTCCGAGTCGAATCGGGCCGGCGCGGCGACGGCCGCCGCGAGAGAGTGGGCGTCCTGCTCGGTCTCCGGCACCGCCGTACGCCGGTCTCGTTCCGGCACTGTGGCCCGGGCCACGGCAGCTCCGGCCCGGTCGGCGCGGCGCAGCACCAGTGACGTCGACGGGATCTCCAGGTGTGCGGTCACCCCACCGCCTCCGGTGGCGGCCAGACCCACCTCCCAGCCGTGCCGACGGGCCAGCCGACCGACCACGAAGAGACCGAGCACCTCGGTGGGGGCCAGGTCGAGCCGTTCCCGGCGGGTGAACCGGGCGTTCTCCTCGGCCAGCCGTTGTTCGCTCATGCCGATGCCGTGGTCGACCACTGTGATCCGCGCGCCGAGGCCGGCCGCCTCGGCGGCCACCAGCACCCGGGTGTGCGGCGGCGAGAAGACTGTGGCGTTCTCCATCAGCTCGGCCAACGCGAGGATGAGGTCGCCGACCACCGCCGGCGCGGCCGAGATGCCCGCCGGCACCCGCACCTCGACCCGGGTGTAGTCCTCGATCTCACCCAGCGCCAACCGGACCAGGTCGGCCAGTGGCACCGGCGCGGTGTGGCCGTCGGCCCCGGCCGCGCCGGAGAGCACCACCAGGCTGCCGGCGTTGCGGCGCAGCCGGCTGGAGATGTGGTCGAGGCGGTACAGGTGCTCCAGCCGACCCGGGTCGGCCTCCTGCTGCTCCAGCCTGTCAATCAGCGCGATCTGCCGGCCCACCAGGTTCTGGGTGCGCCGCCCGACGTGACCGAACATCTGCGCCACGTTGCGCCGGCCGGCGACCTGCCGCTCGACCAGCCGCGCCGCGGTGTTCTGCACCCGGTCGAAGGCGCGCGCCAGGTCGCCGATCTCGTCGTTGGCCCGGATGTCCACCGGTTCCAACCGGACCGGTTGTGGGCTCTCCGCCTCGTCGTCGGTGACTCGGACCAGCTCGGCCTCGGCGACCCGGGCGACCCGGTCGGCCGAGCTGGTGAGGCGGGTCAACGGTCGCGCCACCGTCCGCGCGACCGCCACACTGAGCAGCACCACCAGCGTCAGGATCAACGCCGCCGCGGCACCGACCAGGTACGCGGCGGTGAGCGCCCGCCGCTGCTCGGCGGTCGCCTCGGCGAGGACGTCGGCGACCAGCTTCTTCTCGACGAACTGGCCGAGCCGGATCATCGTGCGGACGGCCGGGAAGAGCGCCTCCATCGGCACGGGGCGGACCGCGGCGGCCGGGTCCCGGGCGCTGGTGACCAGGAAGTCCGGGCTGGTACGAGCGGCCACAGCCGCGTCGTTGAGCTGGGCCACAGCGAGTTGTTCGGGCGTGATCAGGCTGCGGAAGCGTGCGTTGTCGACCTGGAGCGCGGCGATGCACGCCACGTAACCGGCGACGGTGTCCGGGGTGCCGGCCGCCTTGACGAGCAGACTCAACGTGGCGCAGGAGGCCAGGCCCTCGTCGGACCGGAGCAGCCCGTCGAGAGCGAGCACCTGACGACCCGGCAACGTGTCGGTGTCCACACCGAACACCAGCCGCAGGGACTCGATGATCCCCGTGTTGATCGGGCGGAACGTCTCCATCACCTGACCGGGGTTCGCGGCCCGGGCCAGCACGGCGGCCCGCAGGTCGACGAGGCTGGAAACCCGGTCCAGGGCGCTGTCCACCCGGTCGGTCAACGCTTCGTTGCGACCGGCTCTCAGGTCGGCCACCCGGTCGTCCACGTCGGCGGACTTGCGGACCAGTTCGCTCCGTTCCACCCGGCCGAGCAGGTAACCGATGGAGAGGATGCGTTCCTGCTGCAACTCCTGGACCAGGCTTCCGACCCGGCTGGCGAGTCGTACCCGCTCGGCGGTGTCACCGGCCCGCTGCGCCGCGGCCACCCGGTCGAGCATGACCGGCACGGCGAGTCCGACCATGCTGAGCAACGGGATCACCACGAGCAGGGCGAGCTTGCCGCGGATGCGGAGCCTACCGAGCAGCATCGAACGCCCCCCACTGTGCGGTCTCCGGTTCCCGGACGACGCCGGCGGGTTGCAGCCCGCGGGGCTCGCCGACCGTCGGTTGCCACGGGTCGTTGCGCACCGGAGTGTCCGGGCTGTCGGTGTGGCCGGCGGCGAGGGCGGCCCGGCGTCGGGCCCGGGCAGCGGCGTTGACCAGCAGCGCGGCGAGCCAGCCCAGCAACAGCACTGCCACCACCCCCGCTGCGACGGTCGACCAGCGGTCCCGGTCCAGCTCGTCGATGCGCTCGACAAGCTGGGCGTCGAGTTCGGCGAGGATGACCGGCTGAAGCTGACGCGCCGAGCGGTGGGTGTTGAGCGCGGCAGCTGCCAACTGGGCCTGGTCCACGAGACCCGTGCCCTTCGCCGGGGTCGAGTAGGCGGCCAGCGCCTCCACCGAGCGCTGGTAGGTGTCGAGCGGGGTCAGCACGTTGGCGCCGAGATCGGTGCTCTCCGAGCCGTCCACGGCGGAGCGCAGGTTGTCGACGAGGTCGCCGGCGGGTGCCAGTGCGGCCACCCGCAGGCCGCTCAGCTCCATCAGGCCCCGGGCCTGCTCGGCGGCGGGCCGACGGGAGATCAGCACACTCAGATCGGCGAGCCGACCGGCGGCGACCACCGCCTCGGGCAGTTCCTGACCGGCGCTGTCCTGAAGGAAGAAGGAGTCGGCCACGGGGTCCCGGACCAGTCCGGAGCTTTCCCGGACCTTGCGGTGCAGGGCCAGCAGGAGATCGGAGACCTCCCCGTACGCCGTGTACGCGGACTCCGGGTCGGCGGCGCTGCGTCCGCGCAGTGCCTCCAGCTTGGCCCGTACGCCGGCCCAGCGTTCCTGGCTGAGCAGTTCGACGCCGATGCGGGCGTCCACAGCGGCGGCCTCCTCGACCGCCCGGTCCAACGCCTCCTGGGCGACCGGGCGGCCGCTGACGGTGGCGGACTGGGCCTCCACCAGGGCGTCGGTGACTCCGGCCAGAGCGGTGAGGTACTGCACGCCGAGCCGTTCGCGGGCGGCCAGGGTCCGGTCGTCACTGGTCTGTTGCCAGGCGAACGTGACGAGCAACCCCACCGGCGCGAGTAGTGCCCCGATGAGCAGCAGGGGCAGCAGACGGCCCATGGTGGACGGCCGTCGGCGGGCCCGCGGCGCGGGGACTGTCATGTGTTGTCTCCTCCGGCGTGGGCGCGGATCGGTGCGGTCCCGGGTAGCCGAACAGTCCCGTGCACCGGACCGGAAAACTAATCGAACCCCCCACTCGTCAGGCCTCGGTCGCCGAGTCAGGTTCGCGTCACTTCTAGCGATGTCACCATTTGTCCGCGCCTTGGGCACGCTCTGTCGCGTCGATGGGTGTGACATGGAGGGATCGGTATGGATATCCGGGAAAAGATCGGAATTCACGGAATCCGAAGTCAACTCACTGGGCCGCGTCGCACGTTGCGCGCTCGCACCCCCGTCCGCCACCGATCGGGGCAACCGGACGGACGTACGGCGGATCTCAGCCAACGCTCAGGCTGTGGGCCGTACCGTGTGCCGCATGACACCGCCGTCGCCGGCCGCGTGGTTCCGGCGTGCCCTGCCCACCCGCCGTCGCGCGATCGCCGCAGCGGCGGTCGTCGTGCTCCTGGCCGCCGCCGTGACCTGGGCCGTGTGGCCGCAGGGGCCGGGCGTACGCACCGAGAGCGCGACGCTCACCGTCCGCTCCGGACCTGCCGGCGACCAACCGGTGGACCTGGACACGACCTTCTACCTGCCGGACGACGCGTCGTCGGGTCGGAAGGTGCCGGCGGTGCTGTTGGCGCACGGGTTCGGCGGCACGAAGGAGTCGGTGCGCTCCGACGCGGAGGAGTTCGCCGGACGCGGCTACGCGGTGCTGACCTGGACCGCGCGGGGCTTCGGCCGCAGCGGCGGCGAGATCCACCTGGACAACCCCGACTACGAGGTGCGGGACGCCCAGCGGCTGCTGGACTGGTTGGCAGCTCGGCCGGAGGTGCGTACCAACGCCGCCGGTGACCCGCAGGTGGGTGTGGTCGGCGGCTCGTACGGCGGCGGGTTGGCGCTGCTGCTGGCCGCCCAGGACACTCGGGTCGACGCGATCGTCCCGATGATCACGTGGAACGACCTGTCCCGGGCGTTCCTACCGGAGAGCACCGGCGGGGCACCGACCGAGGGCGTGTTCAAGAAGGGCTGGGCCGGTCTCTTCTTCGGTGGTGGGGGCAACGTGGGCTCCGGCCCGGCCGGGCTCTCCGGCGCGACCGCCGCCGCGCCGCAGGGCGCACCGGCGTCGGCCGGTCCGCCCAGCCCCGGGCCGGGCGCGGGCCCGGGTAACGGTCCCGGTGGGGTCCCGACCGGTGCCGCCGACCCGTCCTGTGGTCGCTTCGCCGCCGACGTGTGCGCCGCGTACCTGCGGATCGCCACCACCGGTCGCGCCGACCAGGCCGCCGTGGACCTGCTGCGTCGGTCCAGCCCGGCGGGCGTACTGGACCGGATCAAGGCGCCCACCCTGCTGGTGCAGGGCGAGGCGGACACGCTCTTCCCCCTCGGCGAGGCCGACGCGAACGCGCGCGGTATCGCCGCCGCCGGCACCCCGGTCCGCGTCGCGTGGTTCACCGGCGGGCACGACGGTGGCAGTGGACCCCGCTCGGACTCCGACCGGGTGAAGTTCCTGACCGTCCAGTGGCTCGACCACTACGTCAAGGGCGAGGGCGACGCACCCGGTGACGACTTCACCTGGTCCCGGATCGCCGGGTTCGACGCGCTCGACAGGGGGCTCGTCGCCACCGCCTTCCGCCGCGCCGACTACCCGGGCCTGACCGGCAACGCGCGGCGGGAGATCCCGGTCGCCGGTCCGGCCCAGCCGGTCGCGAACCCGCCCGACGGCAACCCGGCCGCCATCTCCTCGATCCCGTTCGCCGGCGGTCTCGCCTCACTGCTGGACGGCGTCGCCGGCGACGTGCCCGGTCAGCACGCCCGCTTCGAGTCGGCACCGCTGACCGAGGCGGTGGACGTCGCCGGCGCGCCCACCGTCACCGTGCGAGCCGCGTCGCCGACCGGCGAGGCGGTGCTCTTCGTCAAGCTCTACGACGTCGACCCGGACGGCGCTGCCACCCTGCCGAACGGGCTGGTCGCTCCGATCCGGCTCACCGGCCTGCCGCAGCAGGTGCAGGACGCCCGCCCGGTCACCGTGACGCTGCCCGCCATCGTCCGGCGGGTGGAGGCCGGCCACCGGCTGCGCCTCGTGGTGGCCACCTCCGATCAGGCGTACACCACGCCCGCGCAACCGACCGTCTACACGGTGGCGGCGGACGGCGCGGTCACCGTGCCCACTGTCAGCGGGGAGCCGATCCCCACCGCCGCGACGCTCTGGCGCTGGGTGCTCGCCGGCCTGCTCGCCGCCATCGCGGTCGGGCTCGTCGTGGTCGTCGCAGTGGTCCGCCGCCGACACCGTCGCCAGGACCGCTCGGTGCATCCGGAGTACGCGGACACCCCGTTGGCCGTGCGCGCACTGCGCAAGGAGTACGCGGACGGCTTCGTCGCCGTGTCGAACGTGGACTTCGAGGTGCACCCGGGTCAGGTGGTGGGTCTGCTCGGGCCGAACGGTGCCG
Organism: Micromonospora sp. WMMC250; assembly: GCF_027460215.1. Taxonomy (NCBI): domain Bacteria; kingdom Bacillati; phylum Actinomycetota; class Actinomycetes; order Micromonosporales; family Micromonosporaceae; genus Micromonospora; species Micromonospora sp. WMMC250. The sequence goes on from NZ_JAPZBJ010000002.1 coordinate 5,476,158, forward strand.
GCAAGACGACCACCCTGCGGGTGTTGATGGGGCTGACCCAGCCGACCGCCGGGGAGATCTACGTCTTCGGTCGCCGGCTGGTGCCCGGCTCGCCGGTGCTGTCGAGGATCGGCGCGCTGGTCGAGGGGCCCGGTTTCCTGCCGCACCTGTCGGGTCTGGAGAACCTGAAGGCGTACTGGCGAGCCACCGGGCGGCCGTGGGAGGACGCGCAGTTCGACGCGGCGTTGGAGATCGCCGGCCTGGGCGACTCGGTGCACCGGAAGATCAAGAACTACAGCCACGGCATGCGTCAGCGCCTGGCCATCGCCCAGGCCATGCTCGGCCTCCCCGAGTTGCTGGTGCTGGACGAGCCCACCGACGGGCTCGACCCGCCGCAGATCGCCGAGATGCGTCGGGTGCTCCAGCGCTACGCCACAGACGGGCGGGCGGTGCTGGTCTCCAGCCACCTGTTGGCCGAGGTCGAGCAGACCTGCACCCACGCGGTGGTGGTGAACAAGGGCCGGATCGTGGCGTCCGGGCCGGTGGAGGAGATCGTGGGCGAGTCACCGAGCGTGTTGTTCGACGTCAGCGACCAGGTGGCGGCGCGGGCGGTGCTGGACCGGCTGCACGGCGTCCGGGTGCTGCCGGAGAGCGACGGCCAGTTGGTGGTCGACACCAACGGCACGGCCCGCAGCGAGGTGGTGGCCGAGCTGGTACGCGCCGGCATCGGGGTGGACCGGGTGGTGCCCCGGCGCCGCCTGGAGGACGCGTTCCTCGCCCTGGTGGGCGAGAACTCTCGGGGAAGCGGTGACCGGTGATGGCAGGCTCTTCCGTCGAGACGCCGCTGGGCGTCACCGACCCGGCCGGCGCGGCCCGCGGTTACCGGGCGTCGGCCACCATGCCCTTCGCGGCGGAGTTCCGCCGGCAGGCGTCCCGGCGGCGTACCCAGTTGGCGCTCGGCTTCATGGTGCTGCTGCCGCTGATCATCCTGATCGCCTTCCAGTTCGACTCGGGCGACGACGACAACGGCCGCAACGAGTTCTCCAGCCTGGTCGAGTTGGCCACCTCGGGCGGCCTCAACTTCACCCTGTTCTCGATCTTCGTGTCGGCGTCGTTCCTGCTGGTGGTCGTCGTCGCGCTGTTCTGCGGTGACACGGTGGCCAGCGAGGCGAGCTGGGGGAGTCTGCGTTACCTGCTGGCGGTCCCGGTGCCCCGGGCCCGGTTGCTGACGGTGAAGCTGGTGGTCGCGCTCGCGTACTCGGGACTGGCCCTGCTGTTGTTGGCCGGCACCGCGCTGCTGGTCGGGACCCTGCGGTACGGCTGGTCGCCGCTGCGCAGCACCGTCGCCGCCGAACTGGAACCCACCGAGGGGCTGCTCCGGTTGCTGGCGGTGCTCGGCTACCTGGCGGTCGTACTCCTGGTGGTGGCCGGGCTGGCGTTCCTGCTGTCGGTGACCACCGACGCCGCGTTGGGCGCGGTCGGTGGGGCGGTGTTGCTGTGGATCCTGTCCAGCATCCTGGACCAGATCACCGCACTGGGCGCGGTACGCGACTTCCTGCCCACCCACTTCAGCACCGCCTGGCTGGGATTGCTGTCGACCCCGGTGCAGACCGACGACGTGGTACGAGGCTGCGTCTCGGCGATCAGCTACGCGACGCTGTTCTGGGGGTTGGCGTTCTGGCGCTTCACCCGCAAGGACATCACGTCGTAGCCGCTGCGCTCACAGCCGACCGTCCGGCGGGCTCACCGACGACGGCACCGCGCTCGGTGCCGGCGGCGGGGCCGGACGCGTCGGCACCGGAGTGGCCGGGTCGGCCTTCTTCCAGGCGCTGACGCCGATCCGGCCGGTGTTGCCGAGGTCGACCGGCCCGTCCGGGTCGACGTCGGCGGCCGGTTGCCCGGCAGCGGGTGCGACAGTCAGGTACTTCCCGTTCGTGGCGACCACTGTCGAATCGGTGACGAGGTTGCGCCAGAGCACCACGGCGGTGGCCCGCTCGGCGGGGGCGAGGGTGACCGGCCGGGGCGGCTGGTCGAAGCCCGAGGTGATCTCCTTGGCACCGTTGACCACGCGCAGCATGACCGGCTCGCGCTGTTCGTCGAACAGGTGCAGGATCGGGTACCCGTCGAGCTGGTAAGGGCGGTCGCCGCAGTTGACCAGCTCAAGGCCGAGGGCGCGCAGGCCCATCGCGGCGTCCGACCCGGTGGACCGGATCCGCACGCCGGAGGCCGGGCACGCCGCCAGCGGCTCGATGCTGGCCGATGGGGTGGGGCTCGATACGGTCGGCGGCGGACCCGTCGGGTCTCCGCCCTGGCCGCGATGGTAGCCGGGGGTGCAGGCGGTGAGCAGAAGTGCCGCCGCGACCGCTGCGCCGGCCCGTCGCCGTGCTGCCGTATGGCTGGAGATCATCTGTCGATCCTCACCCATCGAGGTGTCCCACCGCTGCCCGGCCCTCGCAGCGCCGGGCGGGCGTTCCAGTCCGGCGCTTGCGCCATCGCGTCGCGGCTCGGTCGCGCCGCAGCAAGATCGTGCTGGATCCTGGAGGTAGTGGCGTTCAGTCCGTTTGAAGCCACTACCTCCAGGATCGAGCGTGACCTTTGACTAGCGGCCCTCCTGCCTCGGGTGCGGGGCAGCTGGACAGGTGCCATCCACACTATGGGAGCGTGCCCACGAAGTGCTCGCCGGTGTTGTTTCGCGCATTGGTGCAGGTCGGTGGCTTGGCAGCCTCCTCGCGCCGCACGGAGCGCTCGACGCGGAGCGCTCGACGGCGGTACATTCCGACCGGGGACTTTCCCACTAGCAAGGAATTTATAAGCTTCGATACGTTCATGCCTCACATTGAAGAGATCTGTTTCCTTCGATGGAGGTACCCATGAACGTCACTCGGCTCGGCGGGCCGACCCTGTCCCTGTTCCGCATCGTGATCGGTCTGCTGTTCGCGCTGCATGGTCTGAGTTCGGTCTTCGGGTTGTTCGGCGGCAACCCCATGACCGGCCAGGCGGTACCGGTCGGCACCTGGCCCGGCTGGTGGGCCGCGCTGATCCAACTGGTCTGCGGCATCCTGGTGCTGGTCGGGCTGTTCACCCGACCCGCCGCACTCCTCGCGTCCGGCTCGATGGCGTACGCCTACTTCGTCGTGCACCAGCCGGACCACCTGCTGCCCCTGCACAACGGTGGCGAGCTGTCGGCCCTCTTCTGCTGGTCGTTCCTGCTGGTCGCCGCGCTCGGCGCCGGCCCGTGGGCGCTCGACTCACTGCTCTTCCGACGCCGCGCCGACGCTCCGCCGTCCTCGGTGGCCGAACCCAGCCCGGTATCCGTCTGACCGCACCCGTTCCGCGCGTCGCCGGAGCCCCGACGAGGTGGTTCCGGCGACGCGCCCCGGGGGAGGCGACGCCCCCCGGGGGAGTGGTCTTGGGGAGTGAGCCGTCCGGTGATGCCGTGAACGATTCAGCTCCAAAGGATGCGCGGGAGAGGTCGGACCCGCGGCCGAACGCGCGGCCGGGCCGGTGGTCGGCAGATCGGTCGGCCGGCGCAATCGGCCAGGCCGGTGAGCGAGAGGCCGGTGAGCGAGAGGCCGGTGAGCGGGAGGCCGGTGAGCGGGAGGGCGGTCAGGCCGACGGGCGGGAGGTGAGGACCGCGTCCAGGAGGCCGGGGTAGAGCTTGTCCACCTCGTCGCGCCGGAGCCGCACCAGGCGGCTGGTGCCGGCGGCGCGGGTGCGGGTCAGGCCCGCCTCGCGCAGCACCTTGAGGTGGTGGCTGCGGGTCGCCTTGGAGATGCCGAAGTCGAAGCTTCCGCAGGCGGCTTCGCCGCCCTCGGCGAGCGCCCGGACGATCTGTAGCCGCACGTCGTCGGCGAGTGCGGCCAGCACGGCGGTGACCGGTACGGCGGACAGTTCGGGTTCGTGCGGCTCCATGTGACCAGTGTAACCGTTGTTCGACAATTCTCGAACAAGCTCCTACTGTCGGTGTCGTTAGTTCGACGACACTCGAACATTGGAGCTGCCGATGCGATCCCGCGCCGCCGCTTACCCGCTGATCGCCGTACTCGGCTGGGGGGTGATGTTCCCGGTCCTGGCCAGCGCGTTGCACCGGGTCGACCCGCTCAACCTGACCACCGCCCGTTACCTCCTCGCCGCCCTCGTCCTGGTCGCCATCCTGCTGCTCCGCGAGGGTGCCGACGCGCTGCGGCCGGGTGCCCGGACGGCCGAGGTGGTGGTGCTCGGAGTGGTCGGCTTCGCCGGCTTCAACGTGCTCACCAACCTGGCGCTCGAACACGCCGCCCCGCAGCAGGTGTCGCTCTTCGTGGCCACCACCCCGGTGATCACCCAACTGGTCCGGTGGGCCCGGGACGGCGTACGCCCGAAGCCGCTCCTGCTGGGCCTCTCCCTGGTGGCGCTCCTCGGCGTCGGCCTGGTGATCACCCGCGGCAGCCTGGCCGGGCTCGGTCAGTTCGGTGTCGGCGGTCTGATGATGATCGGCGCGGTGCTCGGCTGGGGCATCTACACGCACGGCGCCAGCCGCTTCGGCGGGTGGTCGCCACTGCGCTTCACCACGCTGACCGCGCTCGCCGGCACCGCCGCCATGCTGGCCGCGAGCATCGCCGCGGACGCCGTCGGCTGGCAGCACGCGCCGGCCGCCGCCGACCTCGTGGCGGTCACCCCACAGTTGGCGTACGCCGTGATCGTGGGAGCTGTCATCGCGGTGCTGGCCTGGAACACCGGAGTGCAGCGGCTCGGCGCCGCCAACGCCGCGCTGTTCATGAACCTGGTCCCGGTGACCACGTTCGCGGTGCAGATCGCCCGTGGCTACCGTCCGGAGCCGGTCGAACTGGTCGGTGCCGCCGTCACCATCGCCGCGCTGGTCGCCGCGAACCTGGCCAACCGCCCCCGGACCCGGGCCTCGTCGCTGCCCGCCGCGAGCGCGGTCACGGACCCGATCGCGGTGACCGACCGCGAGGCGGTGAGCGCCCGCTGACCCACTACCTGGGATCAGCGGTAGCTACTGCCGACAGCGTTGTCCTAGACTCGACGGCACAACTGCACACCTCATCCAGAGGGGCTGAGGGATACGGCCCGACGACGCCCCGGCAACCACCCCGCGCGCTCACCGCTGAGCGACAGGCGGGGCAGGTGCCAATTCCGTCCCCGCCGCACCGTGCGATGCGGGGAAAGATGAGAGGACTCTCGACATGACGTCGACGCTCGTCGCCTCCGGCATCGACACCTCCGCCAGCCCGGCCCGAGCCCTGGTCTGCCGTGCCTGTTCGGCGCGCTACCCGCTCGTGGCCCAGCACGCCTGTTACGAGTGTTTCGGCCCGCTGGAGGTCGACTACGACACCGCCGCCCTGGCGACGGTCACCCGGGAGCAGATCGAGGCCGGGCCGAAGAACATCTGGCGGTACGCCGCACTGCTCCCCGCCGGTCAGGACCCGAGCACCCGGGTCACCCTCGACCCGGGGCTGACCCCGTTGGTGGCGGCCCCGCACCTCGCCGCCGAGCTGGGCATCACCGCGCCACTCTGGGTCAAGGACGACAGCGCCAACCCCACCCACTCCTTCAAGGACCGGGTCGTCTCGGTGGCTCTCACCGCAGCGAGGGCGCTCGGCTTCACCCGGTTCGCCTGCGCGTCGACCGGCAACCTGGCCAACTCGGTGGCCGCGCACGGCGCCCGCGCCGGAGTGCCCTCCGTCGTCTTCGTCCCCAGCGACCTGGAACAGGGCAAGGTCATCACCACCGCCGTCTACGGCGGCGGGCTGGTCGCGATCGACGGCTCGTACGACGACGTCAACCGGCTCTGCGGCGAACTAGTGGAGACCGACGAGTTCGAGGACACCGCGTTCGTCAACGTCAACGTCCGGCCGTACTACGCGGAGGGCTCCAAGACTCTCGGCTACGAGGTTGCCGAGCAGCTCGGCTGGAGGATCCCCGCGCAGGTGGTCATCCCGATGGCCAGCGGCGAACTGCTCACCAAGATTGACAAGGCGTTCACCGAGCTGGTGGAGATCGGCCTGGTCGAGGCGCCGGCCGGCGGGTGGAAGGTCTTCGGCGCCCAGTCGGCCGGTTGCAACCCGATCGCCGTCGCCCTGCACGACGACGCCGACTCGATCACCCCGGTCAAGCCCACCGGCATCGCCAAGTCGCTCAACATCGGCGACCCGGCCGCCGGCGTCTACGCCCTGGAGGCGGTCCGCCGCACCGGCGGTTGGATGGAGTACGCCGACGACGACGAGATCCGCGCGGGCATCCGTGATCTGGCCCGCACGACGGGTGTCTTCGCGGAGACCGCCGGCGGTGTGACGGTGGCGGTGCTGCGGAAGCTGGTCGAGTCCGGTCGGCTCGACCCGACCGCGGAGACCGTGGTGTTCAACACCGGCGAGGGCCTGAAGACCATCGACGCGGTGGCCGGTCAGGTCGGGCCGACCCACCACATCAAGCCCTCGCTGCGGGCGGCCCGCGACGCCGGTCTCCTCGGCTGATCCCGCATCGTCCAGACGGAGGCAGGGCGATCCGCCGGGTAACTGGGTTTTCGCTGTGAGTGTGGAAAACCCGCCGCTACGGACTTGACGGCAGGAACCGGACGGCGCAAGATGCTCCGTGCGGGAGGGCATTTCGCCGAAGACTTTTGAAGTTCTTACGACCCAACGCCGGAGGCGTTGTGCGAGTGTCCCTCCCGACCACGTTCGATCGGGCCAGCGAGTAATTTGCTGGCCCGATCGCTTTTCCCGGGTGCACGCTCAGCGGCATGAGCATCACCATCACGTCGTTCGACGGTGCCGACCCGGGTGCGGTCGACGAGGCGTACCGGATCGGGGCGGCGGCCAACGACGTCGACCTGCCGGACTTCCCGCCCTTCTGCCGGCGGCGCTTCGACGCGCTGGTCCACACGCCGATGCCCGGCACCCGGTCGCTCTGGGCGCTGGCCCGACTCGATGGTGTGTCAGCCGGATATCTCCAGCTCGACCTGCCCCAGTTGGACAACACCGACAACGCCACCGTCGAGCTGGTGGTGCGCCCCGACCTGCGGCGGCGGGGCGTCGGCCGGGCGCTGCACGAGTACGCGGTGCGTCTGCTCCGCGAGCACGGGCGCAAGAGGGTCGTCGCGATGGCCGTCTCCGCGCTTCCCGGCGGGCCGGCGCGGTCGGCGGCTGGTGACGCCTTCGCCGCCGCCACCGGCGCGAAGTCCGCGTTGGCGGAGGTGCGTCGCCGGCTCGACGTCGGCGGGATCGACCGGGTCGCGTTGCGTGCGGCGCTGGCCGAGGCCCGACCCCGAGCCGAGGGCTACCACTCGGTCTGCTGGCAGGGAGCCACCCCGGAGGAGTACGTAGCGGACGTCGCCTATCTGGACGGCCGGCTGCTCATGGACGCTCCCATGGGCGACGTGCAGTGGGAGCCGGAGCAGGTCGACGCCGACCGCATCCGTGGCAACGAGCGAGCCCTGGACGCCAGGGGGCGGCGGCGCTACCACCTCGGGATGCGACACGAGGCGTCCGGCCGGCTGGTCGCCTGGACCCTGCTGGACATGGGCGCGTCCGCCGACTGGCACGCGTTCCAGCAGATCACCATCGTCGACCCGGCCCACCGTGGGCACCGGCTCGGCCTGATCGCCAAGGCCGAGAACCTGCACCACCTGCTCACCCACGAACCGGCGGTCCGCGTGATCGACACCTGGAACGCGGCGAGCAACAGCTACATGGTGGCGATCAACGAGCAGCTCGGCTTCCGCCCGGTGGACGCCTGGACCGACTGGCAGCTCACCCTCTGACGGGTATCGGCGCTACTGCTCGCGGACCTGTGTCATGCATGATGGCGGACATGACGGAGACCCCGCATCCCCTGTACGAGAGGCACGCCGACACCCTCAACCGTGCGCTGACCGCGATCACGGAGCGGGGCTACTGGTCCGCCTATCCCGAATCTCCCAGCCCCCGGGTGTACGGCGAGACCGCCGCCGCCGACGGCAAGGCCGCCTTCGAGGCGTACCTCGGTGGTGATTTTCCGCTCGACCAGCCGGGCGCCGGCGGGCGGGTCGCCACCGAGACGAGCCCGTTCGGGGTGGAGTTGGCGGTGCGGTACCCGCATGCCGGTCCCGGCGAGCTGGTGAGCGCCGCCTCCGCCGCGCTGCCCGCGTGGCGCGACGCCGGCCCGCAGGCCCGGGTGGGTGTCTGCCTGGAGATCCTCGACCGGCTGCACAAGCACATCTTCGAGCTGGCCAACGCGGTGCAGTTCACCAGCGGGCAGGCGTTCGTGATGGCCTTCCAGGCCGGCGGCGCGCACGCGCTGGATCGTGCCCTGGAGGCGCTGGCGTACGCGTACGCCGAGATGACCCGGCACCCGGGCACCGCCGGTTGGGAGAAGTCCGCAGGCAAGGGCGACCCGCTGCGGATGACCAAGACGTTCCACGTGGTGCCGCGTGGGGTGGCGCTGGTGATCGGCTGCAACACCTTCCCGACCTGGAACTCGTACCCCGGGCTGTTCGCCTCGCTGGTCACCGGCAACCCGGTGATCGTCAAGCCGCACCCGCGCGCGGTGCTGCCCCTGGCCATCACTGTGAAGTACGCCCGGGAGGTGCTCGCCGAGGCCGGCTTCGACCCGAACCTGGTCATGCTGGCGGCCGAGGCCCCCGGTGAGAAGCTCGCCAGTGACCTGGCCCTGCACCAGGCCGTCAAGATCGTCGACTTCACCGGTTCCACCGAGTACGGCGACTGGCTGGAGACGCACGCCCGGCAGGCGTCGGTCTACACCGAGAAGGCCGGTCTGAACACCGTCGTCATCGACTCCACCGACGACTTCGCCGGCATGTGCCGCAACCTCGGTTTCACGCTGACCCTCTACAGCGGTCAGATGTGCACCACCTCGCAGAACATCCTCATCCCGGCCGGCGGCATCGAGACCGACCAGGGGCACAAGAGCTTCGACGAGGTGGCCGGCGGTATCGCCGCCGCGGTCGGCAAGCTCACCGCCGACCCGGCCCGGGGTGTGGAGCTGACCGGCGCCATCGTCAACGACGGGGTGTTGGAGCGGCTGGCCGAGGTCACCAAGGTCGGCGAGCCGGTGTTGGAGTCGCGGGCCGTGGACCACCCGGCGTACGCCGACGCGGTGGTGCGTACCCCGACGATCGTGAAGCTGGCCGCGGACGACACGGAGACGTACGGCCGGGAGTGGTTCGGGCCCATCTCGTTCACCATCGCGACCGACTCGACGGCGCACAGCCTGGAGCTGCTGCGTCGCACGGTCGGCGAGAAGGGCGCGCTCACCGCCGGGGTCTACTCCACCGACGAGTCGGTGCTGGACGCCACCGAGGCGGTCGCGGTCGAGGTGGGGGTGCACCTGTCCTGCAACCTCACCGGCGGTGTCTTCGTGAACCAGTCGGCGGCGTTCTCCGACTTCCACGGCAGTGGTGCCAACGCGGCGGCCAACGCGGCCCTGACCGATGGCGCGTACGTGGCGAACCGTTTCCGGATCGTCCAGTCCCGACGCCCGGCCTGACGCTCAACGGCCGAAGTGATCAAGAGGTTTGCGTCAGCGCGAGGGCGATTCCTGACGCAAACCTCTTGATCGCCGGTCGCTGGTGGGGGGCCGGGGGAGGGTGGGGGTCAGGCTGGGCGGCGCATTTGGAGCTCTGTCATCGCGGGGATGTTGGGGTGGGGGACTCGTACGCCGGTGTCCTCGAAACCGAGCCGTTGGTAGGCGCGGTAGGCGCGGTCGTTGCCCACCACGACCTCCAGCAGCAACTCCGGTCGGCCGCAGGACCGCGACCAGGCGGCCACACCGTCGATCAGCTCGCCGAGCAGGCCACTGCCCCGCCAGGTCGGCGTGACGTACACGGCGTAGATCACGGTCAGCCCCGCCTCGGCCGGGGCGATGGTGCCGCCGGCGTGCCCGACCAGCCGTCCACGGCCCGGGTCCGCGACGAACTGCGCGTTGTTCGGGCCGGCGGAGGTGTACGCGACCCGCGCGGCGTACTCGGCGTGGGACCGGGCCGCCGCGTCCGCGATCGTCTCCAGGAAGGCCAGCGGCGCGTCGGCGAGCATCTCCAGGCGTAGCGCCCGCATCCGGGCGGCATCCATCGGCCGAACCCGGCGGATCTCCGCCTGCCGCAGGCCGGGCGAACCGGTGTCGATGGTCATGTCCGCATGCCTACCACAGGCGGATCCGGTGTCCGGCCGCGCCTCTCAGCCGCCGGTAGCCCATAGGCCGTCACTGCCATCCACCACCCTGGATGCCGTGGATCGGAAAACGGGTCCGCCGACATGATCCAGCCGCCCTGAAATATGCCCGATTTGCGGTCGTGCACGGCTGTCACTCCTCGTGTAGCGTGCGATTTCGGTCACCGCTTTCAATGGCCGTCATCGATTGCTGAGGCGGTGGTCCGATGGCGTCCGGCTGTGCCGGTGCGCCGGGCAGGCAACGCCGCACAGAGTGAGGGAAGTGGCACCGTGGCACAGGGTTCCGTGAAGTGGTTCAACGCCGAAAAGGGTTACGGCTTCATCGCCGTCGACGGCGGTCAGGACGTGTTCGTCCACTTCTCCGCTATCGAGATGGACGGCTACAAGGCGTTGGAGGACGGCCAGCGGGTGGAGTTCGAGATCGCGCAGGGCCAGAAGGGTCCGCAGGCGGAACACGTACGCGTCATCGGCTGAATGTCGCGCACCCGCAGCCCCGCGCGTCGGGGCAGCGGCACGGGCGCGCAACCGGGAAGATCGTGAACCGTTCCAGCCGATGCTGAGGAGCGTTCATGACCGACCAGCCACCCTCGTCCACCCCACCCTCCGGGTCGGGTGAGCCGGGCCCGTCCGACCCGACCCAGAGCCAACCCGGCCCTGCCGGTCCGCCGCCGGGTGGGGAGCCAGGCGTGCCGCCGGCCGGCCCTCCGCCGGGGTGGGACCACGCGCAGGGCACCTGGGGTGCGGGCGGTCCGCTGCCGGGTGCGGATCCGGCGCAGGGCACCTGGGGTCCGCCGCCGCAGGGTTGGGTGTTTCCGCCCACCGGGGGCTACCCGCCCGGTGCCGGTCCCTACGGCGGGCAGCAGTGGCAGCCTGGGCCGCCGGTCGGGTGGTACCCGCCCGGTTACGGCTTCGACCCGAACGATCCCCTGGTCACGCCGCCCGGTGCCGGCATCGGCGGCTGGTTCAGCAGGTGCGGAGAGGTGCTGCGCCGGGGCTGGCGGCAGTTGGTGCCCATCATGCTGCTCACCCAGGTGTTGCCGGCGGCGGTGCTGTCGGTGATCTCTCTCGGGTTGGACCCGTCGGCCACCTGGGCGGCCGAGGTCGAGACGAGTTCGACAGCGGCGCTGCCGGACAACTTCGTCGCGGAGCTGGCGGGTCTCCTGGCCGTGCTGGTCGGCGGAAGTTTGGTGATCGGCCTGGTGCAGGCCGTCGGGTGGGCCGCCGGCAGCTGGGTGATCACCCGGCAGGCCGTCGGTCAGCCGGCCGGCCTCGACTCCGCGCTGCGGTACGGCCTTCGTCGGGCGCTCGGGCTGTGGGGCTGGACCCTGCTGGTCAGTCTGCTCATCGGCATCGGAGTCTGCTTCTGCGTCCTACCGGGCATCTACCTGGCGTTCGCGCTGAGCATGGCCGGCCCGGTCTACCTCTTCGAGCGCCACAACCCGATCGGCCGATCCTTCCGGATGTTCCACGACCGGCTCGGCCTGCTGCTCGGTCGGGTGGCGCTGGTGGCCCTCGCGGTGATCGTCGTCAGTTTCGTCGCCAGCACCATCGAAGGGTTCGGCACCGCCGCGTTCGGTACGGACCCCTTCGCCTCGGCGGGCACCGCGGTCGGCGCGGTGGTGGTGATCGGAGTCACCGCCGTGCTGGCCCTGCCGGCCCACCTCGCCCAGTTGATCGGTCTGCTGCTCACGTACACCGAGCAGCGCGCCCATGAGGCGCCGGTGAACGCTGCCGGACTGGCCGCGGAACTCGGCTGAGCGGCCTCATCGTGCTTGCACTCGGCAGGGGAGAGTGCTAAACAAGTCATTGGCACTCGCATACCGTGAGTGCCAATGGTCGGGACGGTGGGGCCAGGTTGCACCGGCGTGGAGACGCCGGGGCGGCACATGGCCGGTCGTCGCGGGCTATCCGGCCCGGCCGAAGGACGTCGTCGTCGCCAGGTGGCGACGTCCCAAGGTGCGTACACCAGGCGGCCCATCCGAGGCACACATCTCGGGTGGCCCGTGAGTGTCCAGGAGGACAACGCCGTATGGCCAAGATGATCGCGTTCGACGAAGAGGCGCGCCGCGGCCTCGAGCGGGGCATGAACCAGCTCGCCGACGCCGTAAAGGTGACCCTCGGCCCCAAGGGCCGCAACGTCGTGCTCGAGAAGAAGTGGGGTGCCCCCACCATCACCAACGATGGTGTGAGCATCGCCAAGGAGATCGAGCTCGAGGACCCGTACGAGAAGATCGGCGCTGAGCTGGTCAAGGAGGTCGCCAAGAAGACCGACGACGTTGCCGGTGACGGCACGACGACGGCGACCGTCCTGGCCCAGGCCCTGGTTCGCGAGGGCCTGCGCAACGTGGCCGCCGGCGCCAACCCGATGGCCCTGAAGCGGGGCATCGAGGCCGCGGTCGCGAGCGTCTCGGAGGAGCTGTCCAAGCTCGCCAAGGACGTCGAGACCAAGGAGCAGATCGCCTCCACCGCCTCCATCTCCGCTGGTGACAGCACCGTCGGCGAGATCATCGCCGAGGCGATGGACAAGGTCGGCAAGGAAGGCGTCATCACCGTCGAGGAGAGCAACACCTTCGGGCTGGAGCTGGAGCTCACCGAGGGTATGCGCTTCGACAAGGGCTACATCTCGGCCTACTTCATGACCGACCCGGAGCGTATGGAGGCCGTCTTCGACGACCCGTACATCCTGATCGCCAACAGCAAGATCTCGTCGGTGAAGGACCTGCTCCCGATCCTGGAGAAGGTCATGCAGTCGGGCAAGCCGCTGCTGATCATCGCCGAGGACCTGGAGGGCGAGGCTCTCGCCACCCTGGTGGTCAACAAGGTCCGTGGCACCTTCAAGTCGGTCGCCGTCAAGGCGCCGGGCTTCGGTGACCGCCGCAAGGCCATGCTGACCGACATCGCCATCCTCGCCGGTGGCCAGGTCATCAGCGAGGAGGTCGGCCTCAAGCTCGACGCCGCCAGCCTCGACATGCTGGGCCGCGCCCGCAAGGTCGTGGTGACCAAGGACGAGACCACCATCGTCGACGGTGCCGGTGACGCCGAGCAGATCCAGGGCCGGGTCAACCAGATCCGGGCCGAGATCGACAAGAGCGACTCCGACTACGACCGGGAGAAGCTGCAGGAGCGGCTGGCCAAGCTGGCCGGCGGCGTTGCGGTCATCAAGGTCGGCGCGGCCACCGAGGTCGAGCTCAAGGAGCGCAAGCACCGCATCGAGGACGCCGTTCGCAACGCGAAGGCCGCCGTCGAGGAGGGCATCGTCCCGGGTGGTGGCGTCGCGCTGGTCCAGGCCGGCAAGACTGCCTTCGACAAGCTCGACCTGGTCGGCGACGAGGCGACCGGTGCGAACATCGTCAAGGTCGCGCTGGACGCCCCGCTGCGGCAGATCGCCGTCAACGCCGGCCTCGAGGGCGGCGTCGTGGTGGAGAAGGTCCGTAACCTCGAGTCGGGTCACGGCCTCAACGCCGCCAACGGCGAGTACGTCGACCTGCTGGCCGCGGGCATCATCGACCCGGCCAAGGTGACGCGCTCCGCGCTGCAGAACGCCGCTTCCATCGCGGCGCTGTTCCTCACCACCGAGGCCGTTGTCGCGGACAAGCCGGAGAAGACCCCGGCTGCCCCGGCTGGCCCGGGTGGCGGGGACATGGACTTCTGAGTCCAGTTCCGACACACCGAACGGGGCGGGCCGCTGACGCGGTCCGCCCCGTTCGTCGTCAGGTCGGTAGGGGGCGCTGGTTGCGCCGTTTCCGCGTCCGGTCGTACGGCGGAAGCAGCTGGATCGGGGCGTCCACCATCTCGCGCGGCTCCTCGACCACCGGCGGCTCCCCGTCGGTGGTCATCTCGGCAAGTTGCTCGGCATCGCCGTAGTCGAGCCGGTCGAACGGCAGTTGGCCGGGGAGCTCGCCGACCGGTTTCCAGGTGATCGGCGGGCCGTCCTCGGTCTGGTCGTCATCCGTGGTCATGGCTGCCTCCTCTACCGAAACGGTAGGGGGCGTCGATGGCCCGATGCGGGCGAATGGATCCATGTCCCGTTTGACGTTTTTATTCCGTCAACGTCCGTCGGTACAGGAAGAAGACCCGCTCGATCCAGGCGCCCGCGCTGCCCGAGTAGAACGGCACCGGGCCCACCCAGCCGATCTGCGCCCGATCCAGCCCGGCCGCCTGCTGATCCCGGAGGCAGCGCCGCAGCAGCACCCCACCGATGCCCGAGCCCTCGGCCGCCGGTGCGGTGCCCATCGGCCCGAACCAGCTCGGCCGCGACGACCCGTACGCGGCGAAGCCGAGCACCTCGCCATCCCGCTCCGCCAGGTGGCAGCCGGCACCGTCACGACCCACCGAACCGCTCAACTCACCGTCCCACGTGCCGCCGAAGGTGGACCGGGCGAACGCGGTGAGCGCCGCCAGATCCCTCGGCTCCGCCCGGCGTACCGTCACGCCCTGGTCGGCCAGCCGACGCTCCGCCGCCTCCGTGGACCGCAGTGCCGGCGACCCGTCGTACGACAGGTCGGCGGTCATGTTCCAGGCGGTCCGGTCCTGCTGGTAGCCCAGCGCGAGGGTGGCGCACACCGCCGGCGTGTAGCGGACGTCGATGCCCGGCCACGCGTAGTACGGCGGGTTCCCGGCCAGCAACACCTCGGTCACACCGCGCTCGGCGAGCACCTGCTCGGCCCGGCGCAGCAGCGAACGGCCGACGCCCCGGCGGCGCTGCTGCGGAAGGACCGCGACCAGGTCGATGTGCCCGATGCCCGGCTCGGTCGACGACTCCGAGCAGATCAACGCACCGACCAGGTCCGCACCCCGGTACGCGCCCAGCCCCACCACCCACCGGTCGCGGGCGGCCCGAGGCCAGAGCACGTCCACGACGGGTGCCGCCTCGGCGGCGTCCTCGGGCAGGTCAAGGGCCTGCTCGCAGAGCCGCACCACGGCGGGGATCAGGTCGGCGCTCAGCTCGGTGACGGTGATCTCGGCGTCCATGGTCGCCGACCCTAGATCACCGGTTAGCGGGTCGCACCCCCGCGGCGGTGCTGACCGCGGCGAACGCGTCGACCTGGCCGGCACCGGTGACGTTCGACGGAGTGCCGCAGTCGTCGGACGGGTTGCGGGAGCGGTATGTCGGGGTGGCCGCCGTGGCGGTGTCCCGCAGGATCTGTCGGGTCCGGGTCAGGTCGCCGACCAGCGCCGGGTTCGCCGACCACATCAGCGCGACGACCCCTGCCACCTGCGGGGTCGCCATCGAGGTGCCGTCCAGCGCCGCGTACGTGCCACCCGGCATGGCCGACAACACACCCACACCCGGCGCCAGCACATCCGGCTTACCCACGCCCGGAACCGGCCCCCGCGAGGAGAACTCGGCGACCCGTCCCTGCGAGTCCACAGCGCCCACGGTCAGCACGTCGGGGAACGGGGCCGGCGGGTCGTCGATCGACGCGCACCACGGGCCGGTGTTGCCGGCCGCGGCCACCACGAAGATCCCGGCGGCGTCCAGTGCAGCGGTGGCCGGCCGCAGCACACGCCGGTCACACCCCTCGATGGGTGGGCAGCCCCACGAGTTGGTCAGGACCTGCGGCGCGCGCTCCGGGCGGCCGTCAGTGAACGGGTCACCACCGGTCGGGAAGGGCGCCAGCATGAACTGGAGGCAGTCCAGGTAGTGCCCGGGGCTGCCGAGGTTGCGGTCCAGGTTGACGCAGCCCACCCACTGCGCGTCCGGGGCCACCCCGATGCCGTCCCGCCCGACCGCGCTGCCGACCGTGTGGGTGCCGTGCCCGCCCTGGTCGATGGGGCTGCGGGTGCCGTCCCACGGGTCGTACCAGGAGTCGTCGCCACCGCGGAACTGCTCTCGCAGCGCCGGATGGCTGCCGTCCACCCCCGAGTCCGAGCTGCCGACAACGATGCCCGATCCGGTTATCCCGAGCTGGGACCAGACCTTGTCGGCACCGATCTGGCTGATGTTCCATTCCGGACCGGTGGGCTTGGGTGCCGTGCCCCGGCTCTGCCCGGCCGGGGCCGGTAGTGGGCGGAGGCGTTGGCTGATCAGCACCCGGGCCACCTCCGGCCGGCGGGCGAGCCACGCGCGCACCGCCGGGCCGCCGTCCACCTCGACGGCGTTCACGAGGTAGTACGACACCGGGTCGAGTCGGAGTCGGTTCAGCTCCCGGACCAGGTCGGCCTGGCTCTGCTCGGCGGTCGCCACCAGCCGCCGGTAGACCTCCGTCGCGCGGGCGTCCCGCCCGGCCCGACCCGCCGCGCCGGTCGGCAGACCGGTCAGGTCCGCCTGCGCGCGCAGCACCACCAGCAGCCGCTCGCCGTAGAGGCCGGGCTGGCCGGGGCCGAGGTCGACCACGCCGAACGCCACCACCATGACAACGGCGGCCACCGCGGCGACCCGACGGTTCGGGGTACGCGCCGACGGCCGGGCGAGCAGCACCGCGTACCCGATGGCGACCAGGACGGCGACGGCGAGCCCGGCGCCGACGGCGGCCGCCACCCAGAACGGAACGTCCCGGGTGCCGACCAGCAGCAGGCTGATCTCTTCCGGGTCGGTGAAGGCGAGCGGGCCGAGCGCGGTCAGGCCCACGAGCCAACCGGTCGCCGTCCGACCGGCGCGTGCGGCGTCGGCCGGGTCGACGGTGGGCCGCCAGGCCGCAGCCCACAGAGCGGCCAGTGCGAAGGCCACCGGTGGCAGGGTCCACAGCGCGGGCAACTGCGCGCCGGCCTGACCGGTGCCGGCCGCGAGCAGAAGCAGCGTCACCCCGGCAACCAGGCCTCCGACCAGCACCAACCGGCCCGGCCGGGGTGGCCGGCCGACCGCGAACCGGGACCAGAACGTGGCGTCCAGCAGGGTCGCGGCCAACACTCCGAGCGCGGCGGACGCCAGCAGCGCGAGCAACGTCTCCAGGAGCCCGCCGAGCGCACCCAGCCAGGCCCACGGCAGCAGCGTCGCCAACCCGGCCGCGACCGCGAGCAGCGGCACCGACCCGGGTCGGCGGGCACGCCCGGCCCGCTCTGCCCCGACCTCGGCCTCGGTCCGCGCGGTGTCGTGGGCTTGGGTCCGCGCGGTGTCGTCGGGCTCGGTCCGCGCGGTGTCGTGGGCTTCGTTCCGCGCGGTGTCGTCGGCCCCGGTCCGTGCGGCCTCGCTGTTGTCGGTGGGTGCCGTGCCGCTGACCGCTGCGGCTGCTCCGGGGTACGCCTGCCGGCGGGTCGACCGGCGGACGACGAGCGCGGTGAGCGTGGCGATGGCGGCCAGCGCGGCGAGGTACGCCTCGTGGTGCACCGGCGGCACGACCCGCAGCGCGGTGAGCACCCCCAGTGCGACGGCCCCGACGAACCAGACCCGTCCGATGGCCCGGACCGTTGTCGACCGGGGCACGACGGCCAGCAGCAGGGCGGGCGTGCCCACCAGCACGACAGCGGCCAGGCCGAGCACCGGCCAGAGCCAGCCGACCCGATCCCGTCCGAAGCCGAGCATCACCTGGTCGGTGACCCAGCCGCCGGACTGGACGGCCACTGTGACGGCGACGGTCCAACAGCCGACGAACACGGCCGCCACCGCGGGCCAGGGGGAGCTGCGGTGGTTGAGTCCGGGGTACGAAGGCTGACCGTGCATCCGAGAACCTTACGACCACGACGAAGGGTTTCGACCCGACCGTCGGGTCGCGGGGTATCAGAGCCGTGCAGATCTTGGACAGTTTCCGGCAGCCGGGCGGGCTCGGGGCGGGGCGGGGCGGGGCGGCCGGACGTGTCGTGGCGGCTGGTGCGCGCGGCGGGTCGGGCGACGAATGTCGACAGGCTGGCACGGGGTTACCGTGGACGGGTGCGTGATCCGAATGTCTCCCGATCCGTCGCCGGCCAGTTGTCGCCGGTCCGCCGTGCGTCCGACCTGCGTCGACTGCGCGCCGAGCGCTTCGACGTGCTGGTCATCGGGGGCGGGGTGACAGGTGCCGGCGCGGCCCTGGACGCGGCGTCCCGGGGCCTCAAGGTGGCCCTCGTCGAGGCCCGCGACCTCGCCGCCGGCACCTCCAGCCGGTCCAGCAAACTCATCCACGGCGGCCTGCGCTACCTGGAGCAGTTGGAGTTCCACCTGGTGCACGAGGCGCTCACCGAGCGCGGCCTGCTCGCCACCCGGCTCGCGCCGCACCTGGTGCGTCCGGTGCCGTTCCTGGTGCCGCTGCCGGCCGGGCGGGGCCTGCGCGACCTGCCGGCCCGGATCTTCCGCCGCTCGTACTACGGCGCGGGCGTGGCCACCTACGACGCCTTCGCCGGGCTCTTCGGCGGTGGCCGGGGGATGCCGCTGCACCGGCACCTGACCCGGGAGGGCGCCCGCCGGATCTTCCCGAGTCTGCGGGCCGACGCGCTGGCCGGGGCGATCCGCTACTACGACGGGCAGGTCGACGACGCCCGCCTGGTGGTCACCCTGGCCCGCACCGCGGCCAGTCTCGGCGCGACAGTGGTGAGCAGCGCCCGTGCCGTCGGGCTGATCCGGCAGGCGCGTGAGGTGACAGGTGTGCGCGTACGCGACCTGGAGGCGCCGGCCGGCTCACCGGACGCGGAGTTCGAGGTGCACGCCCGCACGGTCATCGCCGCCACCGGCGTGTGGAGCGACGACATGTCCCGGATGCTCAACGACGTGGGCCTGCGGCCCGGCATCCGGGTGCGCGCGTCCAAGGGGGTGCACCTGGTGGTGCCCCGGTCGGCGATCACCGGCGAGACGGGGCTCATCCTGCGTACGGCGAAGTCGGTGCTCTTCGTCATCCCGTGGGGCGGGCACTGGATCATCGGCACCACGGATACCGACTGGCGGCTGGACCGGTCCCACCCGGCGGCCTCCGCGAGCGACATCGACTACCTCCTCGACCAGGTCAACACGGTGTTGGACCGTCCGTTGACCACCGCCGACATCGAGGGCGTCTACGCGGGGCTGCGACCGCTGCTGGCCGGGGAGGCCGACTCGACCTCGAAGCTCTCCCGCGAACACGCGGTCTTCGAGCCGATGCTCGGATTGCTGCTGGTCGCCGGTGGCAAGTACACGACGTACCGGGTGATGGCCTCCGACGTGGTCGACCGTGCGGCCCGCAGGCTCGGTGGGACCCGCCCGTCGCGTACCGCCGATCTGCCGCTGCTGGGCGCCGACGGGTACCCGGCGATGTGGCGGGACCGGGCCGACCTGGCTCGCCGGCACGGCGTGCCGGTGGGTGTGGTGGAGCACCTGCTGGAGCGGTACGGCAGCCTCACCCTGGATCTGCTGGCGCTTGTCGACGCCGATCCGCTGCTCGCGTCTCCGCTGGCGGGTGCTCCGGAGTACCTGGCGGCGGAGGTCGCGTACGCGGCGCGGGCCGAGGGCGCGCTGCACCTGGAGGACGTGCTGACCCGACGGACGCGGATCTCGTTCGAGACCAGTCATCGGGGGTTGGAGTCGGCGGAGCACGCCGCCGAGTTGATGGGCGCGGTGCTCGGGTGGGACGCGGCGACCCGGGCCCGCGAGGTGGAGCACTACCGCGCCCGGGTGGAGGCGGAGCGGCAGTCCCAGTTGATGCCGGACGACGCGGCGGCGGACGCGGCCCGGCTCGGTGCTCCGGACGTTCGGGGTTACGCGGCAGACCGGGGTGGCGACGACCAGGCGGAGCTGCGATCGTCCGCTCGATGACGAATTGCGACGTTACCAATGGGTAACCATCGATACCGACCCGGATGGTGGTTTCGAACGCTACCTACGGTGGGGTAGGTTTCCGCGCGTGCTACCCCGCGCGCACCCCCGTCTGCTCTCACCCCTCCTCGCCGTCGCGCTCGCCGGTGCCCTGACCGGGTGCTCGCTGTTCGACGGCGACGAGCCGGGTAAAAACGTCGCGCAACCGAGCGCAGCCGTGGCGGGAGGTGGGTCGCAACTGGAGATACCCACCACCGTCGCCGCAGGTCAGGTCAGCCTGATCCAACGGCTCGGCGAGGACGGCCCACTGCGCACCCTGAGCGTCGAGCGCAACGGCGCGTGGCAGTGCCTCGACTGCGCCGGCGACGGGGTGACCTCCCGGGGCACCCTCGCCCCGGAGCTGACCGAACGGCTCCAGGTGCTGCTCGCCAACCCGGCACTCGCCGACGAGACCGACCAGGCCCGGCGCTACCGGACCACCTGCATCGACGCGTTGACGTCCAGCCTCATCACCTCGTCCGGGCTGATCACCTCGCAGGACTGCCCGGGGGAGGAGCGCACTCCTGTCGCCGGCGAGATCCTGCTGCTGCTCACCCAGGCGACCCCGGCCGAGGTCAAGGGCTGACCCCAGCCGGCCGAGGTCAAGGGCTGACCCCAGCCGCTTTCAGGGGCTGACCCCGGCCGGTCAGAGCACCTTGCCCGGGTTGAGCAGCCCGGCCGGGTCCAGCGCCGACTTGATCGCCTGGTGCACCCGGACGCCGACCGGCCCGATCTCCCGGGCCAGCCAGTCCCGCTTGAGCAGCCCCACCCCGTGCTCGCCGGTGCACGTGCCGCCCAGGTCGAGGCCGAGCCGCATGATCTCGTCGAACGCCCGCCGGCCCCGCTCCACGCTCGCCGGGTCGGCCCGGTCGACCACGATGTTCGGGTGCATGTTGCCGTCCCCGGCATGCCCCACCACGCCGATCGGCACCTCGCACTCCGCCGCGATCCGGGCCACCCCGTCCAGCAGCGCCGCGAGCGAGCCACGCGGCACCGCCACGTCGTCGATCACCAGACCGCCGTTACCGCCCGGGTACGCGTCGGCGGCGAACTTCTCCATCGCCGGGTGCGCCAGCCGGCGAGCCTGTAGGAGCGCCGCCGCCTCCACCGCGTCGGTCGCCGCGTAGACCTCGTCGGCGCCGGCCGCCTCACAGACAGCGGCCAGGCCGGCCAGGTCGTCGGCGGCCCGGGGGCCGGTGTCCGCCGCGGCCAGCAGCAGCGCCTGCGCGTCGGTGCGCAACCCCATCGGCTGGTACGCCTCGATCGCCCGCAAATGGGTCTGGTCGAGAAGCTCCAACAGGCTCGGGGTGAGGCCACGAGCCGCGATCTCGGCCACCGCGGCGCCGGCCGCCGCGGTGGACGGGAAGACCGCCACCAGGGTCAGCGAGTCGGCCGGTGCGGGTCGCAGCGCCACGGTCACCTCGGTGATCACGCCGAGGGTGCCCTCCGAGCCGACGAAGAGCCGGGTCAGGTCGTAACCCGCCACCCCCTTGGCCGTACGCCGACCGGTGCGCAGCACCTCACCGGAGGCGAGCACCACCTCCAGGCCGAGGACGTACTCGGTGGTCACGCCGTACTTCACGCAGCACATGCCACCGGCGTTGGTGGCCACGTTGCCGCCGATGGTCGACGACTCCCAGGAACCGGGGTCCGGCGGGTACCAGAGCCCCTGCTTGGCGACCGCCCCGGCGAGCGCCGCGTTGACCACTCCGGGTTGGACCACGGCGATGCGGCTCACCCTGTCGATCTCCCGGATCTCGTCCATCGCGACGGTGCTGATGACCACCGCGCCGTCCACCGCGTTGGCCGCGCCGGCCAGCCCGGTCCGCGCGCCCTGCGGCACCACCGGTACGCCGTGCCGCGCCGCCGCCCGCACCACGGCGACCACCTGTTCGGTGCTGCGCGGGCGGGTCACCACGAGCGGGGTGCCGGCGGCGCACAGGTCGGCCTCGTCCCGTTGGTGCATCCGCAGCAGGTCCGGGTCGGTGAGCACGGCGTCGTCGCCGAGCGCGTCGCGCAGGTCGTCGAGGAGATCGGTGGGGGCCATGCAGCCGAGGCTAGGTCGCCGGCCGGCGATCATCAACATGATCGACTGCGCGGGATAGCTTGGGCACCATGCTCTACCTGGACCGGCCTGCCTGGCCGTGGCGCGGTCGGCTCTGGTCGCACCTGATCAGCGACGTCTCGTACGCCGAGCTGCACGCCTTCGCCGAGACGC
Organism: Micromonospora sp. WMMC250; assembly: GCF_027460215.1. Taxonomy (NCBI): domain Bacteria; kingdom Bacillati; phylum Actinomycetota; class Actinomycetes; order Micromonosporales; family Micromonosporaceae; genus Micromonospora; species Micromonospora sp. WMMC250. Next base: position 5,498,194 of record NZ_JAPZBJ010000002.1, read on the forward strand.
TCGGTGCACCCCGGCGCGGCTTCGACCGGGACCACTACGACATTCCGGCCGACCGGTTCGCTGCGGCGGTGTGGCTCGGCGCCCAGGTGGTGCCGAGCCGGGAACTGGTCCGGCTGCTCCGCACGGCCGGACTGCGTCGCCCGAAGCACCTGGTCAGCCCGCGTCCTTCGACTCCTCGCTGAGCGCGGCCAGCTCGCGGCGCATGTTGTCCCGGGCGGGCTCCTCCCACCGGCTGGCCAGCGGCGGCAGCCGGAACAGCGCGGGCAGCGCCAGCAGGCCGGTCAGCACCGCCGCCCGCCCGGCCCGGAAGGCCGGCTCCGGCACGTGGGCGTACTCCCGCCGGATCGCCGCCGCGTACCGCTCGTACGTGGCCGCCGGCGCGGCCAGCACGGCGAGGTCCGCGTCGCAGAGCAGCGCGCCGTCAGCGTCGCCCGGTGCCACGGTGTGCCCGGCGGTGAGCAGCACCAGCCGGTGCACCTCGGAGACGGACGACGCCGGCACCCCGAGCCCGGTGAGCACCTCGTCGGCAAGCGCGGCGCTGTCGTGCTCGTTGGCGTACCCGGAGGCTCTCGGGTCGTAGACGGCGTCGTGGAACCAGGCCGCCAACCGCACCAGGTCGACCTGGGCGGCGAGGTCGGCGTGCTCGTCCACCACGTCGAGCACAGCCGTCAGGTGGACCGGAGTGTGGTAGTGCCGGTGCGGCTCCCGCCACCGACCGAGCAACTGCTTCCCGGCACCGCCCGACGACACGTCTGGGCTCGCGCCGGCGCCCCGGACCGCCGTCCGCCACCGATCAAGCAGATCAACCACCGCCCGAGTCTGCCGCATCCGCCCACGACGCGGCGAAGGGAGGATTCAGCGGGCCCACCACGGGTAGTCGCGCCCATGGCCGTGGCCCGGGACAAGCGACAGCCGATAATGCGACGTACCGCGCTGCGTGACGGGCTGGTGGACATCGACGGCGCCCGGATCGCCGAGGCTACCGAGCAACTGCGCCATCGGAGCCGAGCCACCCTGCACGACCGTCTGCACCGGGTACGCATGGCCGGCGGGCTGGCCGTCCAGGCCGGGCTGGCCGCCGGAATCGCGTACCTCATCTCGCACAAGGTGCTCGGCAACCCGCAGCCGGTGTTCGCGCCGATCTCCGCGGTCGGCACCCTCGCCGCGTCGGTGGGCCAGCGGTTCCGCCGGACCATCGAGTTGATCGTCGGGGTGGGGGTCGGGGTGGCCGTCGGCGACCTCTTGATCTACCTGCTCGGAACCGGGGCCTGGCAACTCGGCCTGGTGGTCACTGTCGCGATCCTGCTCACCATCTTCGCCGGGGCGAGCGTGGCCATCGTCATCCAGGCTGCGGCCACGGCGGTGCTGATCGTGACACTGAGCCCGTCGACCCAGAACCTGGAGATCCCCCGCTTCGTCGACGCGTTCCTCGGTGGCGGGGTCGCCCTGGTGGTCACGGCACTGCTGCTCCCGCTGAACCCACTGCGGGTGATCAACCGAGCCGCCCGGCCGGCGCTCGACCTGCTCGCCACCCAGCTCGACGTCACGGCGGACGGTCTACGCCGTCGGGATCGGGCCATCATCCAGGGCGCACTGGAGAGGCTGCGCGACAACAAGGAGGAGCTGGCCACGTTGGGCGAGGCGATCGAGGGCGCGAAGGAGACGGCCACCCTCTCCCCGGCCCGCTGGCACCGCCGCGACGAACTGACCCACTACGCGGAGGCGGCCGACCCGATCGACCGGGCGATGCGCAACAGCGGCACCCTGATCCGTCGATCGGTGACCCTCATCGAGGACGAGGAGCCGGTGCCCGAATCGATGCCGGACGCGGTCGGTCACCTCGCCGAGTCGGTCCGGCTGCTCAAGCACGAGTTCGCTGCCGGGGAGGAGCCGGAGAAGGCCCGGGAGCGGTCCCTGCGGGCGGTCAGCGAGGCCGGCCGGGCGTACGGTGACGGCGTCGGCTTCTCCGGCAGCGTGGTGGTCGCCCAGATCCGCACCACAGCGAGCGACCTGTTGGTGGCCTCCGGGGTCGAGCAGGAGGAGGCGAACCGGTGGATCCGCACCGCCTTCGGGGAGCAGGAGCGGCCGGTCGCCGAGCCGGCCAAACCCGACGAGACACCGAAACCGCCCACCGCCCCACCCGTCGGCTGAGCCCTCACCCCAGGTCGGCGAGTGCGGCGAGCAGTTTGTCCACCTGCTCCTCCGTGGTGCCCAGGCCGATGCTGGCCCGCAGCGCCGTGGGCGGCAGGTCCCGCCGGCCGGTGCGCGCCGCCGCCTCGCTGAGCAGACGTCGCGCCAGCGGGTGGGCGCAGAACAACCCGTCGCGTACGCCGATGTGGTGTTCGACGGCCAACCGTGCGGCCACGTCGCTGGAGTCCCAGCCGACGACCACGAACGAGACGATCCCGACGCGGGGCGCGTCGGGGCCGAAGGTGCGCAGCTCCACGACGTGCGGCAGAGCGGCGATGCCGGTCCGCAGTCGGGTCAGCAGCGCCTGCTCGTGGGCGGCCAGCGCGGCCCGGTCGGCGTCGTCGAGCGCCGTACATACGGCCGCCAGCGCCACCGCGCCGAGCAGGTTCGGGGTGCCGCCCTCGTGCCGTGCCGGCCCGGTCGTCCAGTTCACGTCGTGGGTGGCTGGTCCGACGTGGCTGGTGGCACCCCCGCCGGCCAGGTACGGCGGTGCGGCGTCCAGCCAGTCCGCCCGGCCGATCAGCACACCCGCACCGAACGGCGCGTACAGCTTGTGACCGGACACCGCCAGGTAGTCGACGTCCAGCGCGAGCAGGTCGACCGGGGCGTGCGGGGCGAGCTGCGCGGCGTCCAGCACGATCCGGGCGCCATGTCGGTGGGCCACCCGGGCCAGCTCGGTGACCGGCCACAGCTCCCCGGTCACGTTGCTCGCACCGGTCACGGCGACCAGCACCGGCAGCGCCGGGTTGCTGCCCCGGCGCAGTTCGGTGAGGGCGGCGGCGAGGTCGCGTACCGCAGCGTCCGGGTCGGTGGGCACGGGCAGCCGCACCGAGCCGCGCGGCCAGGGCAGCAGGTTGGCGTGATGTTCACCGGCGAAGGTGACCACAGTCGTGCCGGCCGGCAGGGCCCTCGCCAGCAGGTTCAGCGCGTCGGTGGTGTTGCGGGTGAAGATCACGTGATCGTCGGCTCGGGCGCCGAAGAAGTCACCGACCGTCTGCCGGGCCTGCTCGTACGCGAGGGTGCAGCGTCGGGACAACGCTCCCGCCCCACGGTGGACGCTCGCGTACCAGGGCAGCAGCTCGGCCACGGCGTCGGCGGCGGCCCGCGCGCACGGCGCGCTGGCGGCGTAGTCCAGGTTGATCTCGCCCGGTACACCGAGGACGTCGAGCGGCCCCGACGATGTCGGCTCGGGCGCGGTCGGCTCGGGCGCGGTGTCGAAGCGGGTGGGCAGCGAGGGGAGAAGGGTGACGGGCACGCCGGAACCTCCGGGGTCAGGGACCCCGGGTGCACTGTCGGGACGGGGTCCGCGCTTGCCCAGCACACCGATCGGGCTGGGCCCGGTCATCACCCGGGGCACCCCACCGCGAACTCGACGAGGGTTGCCGGCCAGCAAGCCGGGGCTTCGCGCTGGCACTCGTGACCTGCCGGCAGCATAGCGGCTACCGATGCGACCGGACCAGCCGGCGGCGGATGGCTACGCTGACCGCATGGCCGACACCCCGCCCGGTTCACAGCTGCCGTCGCCGCCCGCATCCACGGCCCCGTCCGCCGTCGAGGCGCCCCCGATGCCGCGGCGCCGACTGGGCTGGCGGCGGTTCCTGGCGCTGGCCGGGGTGGTGCTGCTCATCGCCGCCTGCGCGGTGTTCATGGTCTTCACGCTCGGCCAGTCGCTCGGCGTGCAGGCCCTGCTCATCGGGGTGGCCGCCGCCATCCTGCCGGTGCCGGTGCTGGTCGCCTGTTTCCTCTGGCTGGACCGGTACGAACCCGAGCCGCTGAAGTATCTGATCTTCTGCTTCGCCTGGGGCGCGTTCGTCTCCACCGCCGCATCGCTGACGGTGAACGACTTCGCCGCCGGCCGCTTCGCCGACTGGGGTCTGCCGGCCGCGCTGACCGGAGTGCTGGTGGCACCGTTCATCGAGGAGTCGACGAAGGCTCTCGGCCCGATCCTGCTGCTGGTGTTCCGCCGACGCGAGTGGTCCGGGATCACCGACGGCCTGGTCTACTGCGGGCTGTCGGCGGTCGGTTTCGCCATGGTGGAGAACATCCTCTACCTGGGCGGGTTGGGTTACGCGTCCGGTGTCGACAGGTATGGCCCCGCCACCGGCATCCAGCAGGTCATCGCGATCTTCATCCTGCGGATCCTGCTGTTCGGGTTCGCCCATCCGCTCTTCACCTCGATGACGGGTTTCGGCCTGGGCATCGCCGCGCGGACGGCGGACCGCCGGGTCCGGGTGCTCGCCCCGATCGCCGGCCTGCTGCTGGCGATGATGTTGCACGGCACGTGGAACCTGCTGCCCACGCTCACCCAGGCCACGGGCGAGGCCGTGATCATGCTGTACGGCTTCCTGGGCCTGATGGTGCCTGTCTTCTTCGGCACCGTGGGGCTGGCGGTGTGGCTGCGCGCCTGGGAGGGGCGGCTCACCGAACGCGTCCTGCCGGACTACGTACGCGCCGGTTGGCTGAGCCCGCCCGAGGTGGCCGCGTTGAGCAGCCTGGGGCGACGGCACGCGGCCCGCAGTTGGGCGCGCCGGGTGGCCGGTGACGCCGGGGTCCGGGCGATGCGTGGCTACCAGTCCGCCGCCACCCGGCTGGCCCTGCTGCGCGACGGCACCCTGCGGGGCCTGGACCGGAAGGCCGCCGACCAGGAACGGACCGCACGAGAGGAGCGGGAGCTGCTGGACGCGATCAGCGCGTACCGGTCGGTCTTCGTCGGCCGGGATCCGCAGGCCCCGGCCGGGCTCTGGGACGGCAGCCGATACCACCTGCGCTTCCCGGACGGCCACCAGCGCCCGGTCGACGCGCCGGACGAGCCGGTGGTGCCGATTCCGGTGGTGTTGGCGCCCGCGCCGCCCCCGGTCGGGTACGCCCCGCCCGGCTGGCCCGGTCTGCGCCCGCCCGCGCCCTGGCCCCCGGGTCACCACTGACGGCTGGCACCGCCGGCCGGCGGCTCAGGTGATCGGACCGGCGCCTCAGTCAGAACGGCGCCTCGGTCAGACCGCCGGCTCAGGTCATCAGCGAGGTGAGGAAGTCGCCGAAACCCTGGAACATCGCGATCAACGCGGCCCCGATCGCTCGGAACATCTGCGCGGCGCCGTCCGGCCGGAAGGCCACGAAGTAGATCAGGAACGCGACGAAGCCCCAGGTCAACAGCTTCTTCACGAATACCGGCATCGTCCCTCCCCAGGGCCACGGTCGCCGGATGGCTTCCCGTCGTGCGGCCGGGCAAACGGTGCGCGGCGGGGGGAGGGTGGGTCAGAGGTAGAGGCCGGTGGAGTTGTTCTCGATCCGCTCGGCGGCCACGGCGTGCACGTCGCGTTCGCGCAGCAACACGTACCCGCGGCCGTGCAGCTCGACCTCGGAACGGTCGTCCGGGTCGAAGAGCACCCGGTCGCCGGAGACGATGGCTCGCACGTTCGGGCCCACACCCACGGCGGTGGCCCAGGCGAGGCGTTTGCCGACCGCGGCGGTCGCCGGGATGACGATGCCGGCGGTGGAGCGGCGTTCGCCCTCGCTGCCCTCCATCCGCACCAGCACGCGGTCGTGCAGCAGACGGATCGGCAGGCCGGCGTCGAGATCGTTGTCGGCGGTCACGCCGCAGACGCTACCGTGTGGCCGACGGCGGGCCGCCGGTGGTTACGCCGGTGGTGGCGGGGGCACTGTGTGGCGGAACTGCCCTACGGTGTCGGCAACGGACGTATGCTGTCCGACCTGTCGCCGTGGGTGGACCGGTCTCTTCTGCCAGGAGGTGCGCTTGAGCCGCTTCGAGCGGGTACGCGGGCGGCTTCGCCGCGCCTACCAGTCGCGACAGGAGTCGGCTCGTGCCGACGAGGGCACGTCGAGCGACGAGTTGAGCGACGTGTCGTCGGGTGCCCGGGTGGCGTCCCCGGCCGTACCGGGGCCGACCGCGCCGCCGACCGCCTCGGTCTACGGTGCTGAGCCTCCTGTGGATCTGCACAGTTCGACCTCCAGCCGGGACGACGCCGACGTCCCGCACGGGCTGCGGATCGCCGCCGCGTGGTGCTGGCGGCTGATCGTGATCGGCGTGGTGGCCTGGGCCCTGCTCCGGATCGTCGGCACGATCAAGATCGTGATCATCCCGTTGGCCATCGCGCTGCTGCTGTCCGCGCTGCTCGCGCCGGCGGTGGGCTGGCTGCTGCGAGCCCGACTGCCCCGGTCGCTGGCGACGGCGGTGGTGCTGGTCGGCGGCCTGGCAGCGGTCATCGGCACGCTGACGCTCGTGGTCAACGAGTTCATCCGGGGCGTGCCGGAGTTGAGCGCGAAGTCCTCGGAGGGCGTCCGGCAGATCCAGAACTGGCTGAAGACGGGCCCGCTGCACCTCTCCGACACCCAGCTCGACCGCTACATCGACGAGGCGCAGGGCTGGATCAACAACAACACCTCGAAGTTCACCAGCGGGGCGCTGAGCACTGCGGCGACGCTGGCCGAGGTGCTGACCGGCACGCTGCTCGTGCTCTTCGCGACGTTCTTCTTCCTGCGCGACGGCACCCGGATCTGGCGTTTCCTGGTCCGCCTGCTGCCGGTGGCCGCCCGGTGGAAGGTCGACGACGCGGGCCGGGCCTCCTGGCAGACGCTTGTCGCCTACGTCCGCGCGACAGTCCTGGTCGCCTTCATCGACGCGGTCGGCATCGGCATCTTCCTGGTCATCTTCGACATCCCGTTCGCCTTCCCGCTGGCCGCGCTTGTCTTCCTCGGCGCGTTCATCCCGATCGTCGGTGCGGCGCTGTCCGGCGGCGTCGCGGTGCTCGTCGCGCTCGTCGACAGCGGCCCGGTCACCGCCCTGATCATCCTGGGCGCGGTGATCGGTGTGCAGCAGATCGAGGGGCACGTCCTCCAGCCGCTGATCATGGGACGGGCCGTCGCCCTCCACCCGCTCGCGGTGATCATCGGTATCGCCGCAGGTGTCGTCCTCGCCGGCATCACCGGCGCGCTGGTCTCCGTGCCGCTCATCGCGGTGCTGAACACCGCCGTCCGTCGGCTCGCCGCCCGAAGGGTCCCGGACACCCCACCCGACGCCGTGGTCGTCGCCTCCCAGGCACCCTAGCTGGTGCCGGCGAGGCGTTCCAGGGCGCCGCGAGCCACCTCGGGGCGCGTCGTGTACCAGAACGGGGGCAACGACCGCCGCAGGAACGGCCCGTAACCGCGAGCCGTCTCCAACCGGGAATCGAGCACCGCGACCACGCCCTTGTCGCCGGTCGCGCGGATCAGCCGGCCCACACCCTGAGCCAGCCGCACCGCCGCGATCGGCACGCTGACCGCGGCGAAGCCGGAGCCGCCGCCCGCGTCCACGGCAGCCGCGCGGGCCGCCGCCAGCGGCTCGTCCGGGCGCGGGAAGGGCAGCCGGTCGATGACGACGAGCTGACACGCGTCACCCGGCACGTCCACGCCCTGCCACAGCGACATCACGCCGAACAGGCAGCTGGCCCGCTCCTCGCGGAACCGACGGACCAGCAACGGCAGGGCCTCCTCGCCCTGCAACAGCACAGGCAGGTCGGTCCGCGCGCGCAGCAGCTCCGCGGCCTGCTGCGCGGCCCGCCGGGAGGAGAAGAGCCCGAGGGTACGACCACCGAGTGCTCCGACCAGCCCGAGCAACTCCTCTCCGGCAGCCTCGGGCAGCCCGGAGACGCTGGGGCGGGGCAGGTGCGCGGCGACGTACAGGATGCCCTGCCGGGCATAGTCGAACGGCGAGCCGACGTCGAGTGACCGCCATCCGGGGCCCTCGGTGGCCGGTACGACGGCACTGGGGGTCACGTCTCCGGCCAGTCGACGGCCCGGTGTCTCGGCCACCGGACGACCGGGGCCGGTGCGGGCAGCCAGCGCGGCCGACGCGGGGGACGGCGGCGCGGGTGGGGGAGCGTCCAGCCCGAGGGCGCGGGCCACCGTGTCGAACCGGCCGCCCAACGCCAGGGTCGCCGAGGTGGCGACGACTGTGCGCTCGTCGTACAGGTGGGTGGCGAGGGTGCCGGCCACCGAGAGCGGCGCGACCACCAGGGCCCGGCGACTGCCGCTGTCGTTCTTCTCGATCCAGGCCACGTCGTGGTCGCCCTCCTCCAGCAGCCGCTGCGCGGTGGTGGAGAGTTCGTCCAGCGCGGCCTTGGCCTGCTGCTTGCGGACCGGATCGGGGTCGTCGGACTTGATGTCGCCGATGGCGTCCAGGGCGGAGCGGGTCGCCGCGTCGAGCAGCGTGCACGCCTCCCGTAGGGGTGTGGGCAACCCGGCGGTGATGCGCCCGGCCGGTGCCTCGGCCAAACCCACCGCGAGGGCGTCACCGGCCGCGGTGAGCGCTTCGGCGGTCTCCGGTCGCAGCAGTGTGCGCGCCCGGCGGGTGGTGCGGTCGATCAGCTCCGGCACCAGCTCCGCCTGGGCCGCCGAGGAGACCCGGTCGGCCAGCTCGTGCGCCTCGTCGACGATGAGCAGCTTGTGCGGCGGAACGATGTGCCGGTCGGCGAGCATGTCGACAGCGAGCAGGCTGTGGTTGGTCACCACGATGTCCGCCTCGCGGGCCCGGGCCCGCGACGCCTCGGCGAAGCACTCCTGCCCGAACGGGCAGCGGCTCGCACCGACGCACTCCCGGGCGGGCATCGACACCAGCCGCCAGGCCTGGTCGTCGACGCCCGGGTCCAGCTCGTCGCGGTCGCCGGTGGCGGTCTTCTCGGCCCAGTCGCGTAGCCGCTCGATCTGCTTGCCCAGCCGGCCCGCCTCACCGAGCCACTTCGTCCCGCCGCCGGGGCGAGCGGCGGGGGCGTCGAAGAGGGTGTCCTCCGGCTCCTCCTCGGTGGAGTTGTCGAGTCGGGCGAGGCACAGGTAGTGGTGGCGGCCTTTCAGCACCGCGAAGGTGGGCCGACGACCGAGCACCGGCTCGACCGCGTCGGCCAGTCGGGGCAGGTCGTGGTCGACGAGTTGGGACTGCAACGCCAGGGTGGCGGTGGAGACCACCACCGGGCCGTCCACGGTCAGCGCCGGTGCGAGGTAGGCCAACGACTTGCCGGTGCCGGTGCCCGCCTGCACGAGAAGGTGCTCGCCGTCGGCCACGCACTCCTCGATGGCCGTGGTCATCTGTAGCTGGCCGGGTCGTTCCGCGCCGCCGGGCACCGCACCGACCGCCGCCGCCAGCAGCTCCGTGCCGCTGGGTCGGGCACCCCGCCGCCGGCCCTTGGCACGGGCCGACGGGGTGGCGGAACCGGTGGCGGTGCGGGGCGGAGTCACCGTGCGACGGTACCCGTCGCCGCCGACACCGGCCGCGCCCATCCGTCGCGTGGCGCGAAGCCGGCCGGGCCGGTCGACGTCGGCCCTGCCATCCGGTTACCGCCGCGCTACGACGCGTGGGCAGTATCGGTTAGGGTGCGAATCATGCCGAGCGACATGGTCCGAGTGATCTACCGCAAGTACGACGGCAGCGCCCACCGCGACTACCCGGCCCGCCGGCTCACCGAGGACGATCTCGGCGTCTGGCTCGGCGTGCCCGAGGGCACCGAGTCGGTCTACCACGGCCGGCCCTCCGTGGAGAAGATTCCGTTCGTGTTGCTGGTGCCCCATCGCGCCTGGTGGACGGCCATGTTCAACCCCCCACCGCGCACCAGCGAGGTCTACTGCGACATCACCACCCCGGCCCGCTGGGAATCCGACGACACAGTGCACCTCATCGACCTGGATCTGGACGTGGTGCGGCGTCGGGCCACCGGCCTGGTGGAGTTGCTCGACGAGGACGAGTTCGCCGAGCACCGGGCCCGGTTCGGCTACCCGGACGACGTGGTGGCCGAGGCCGAGGCGGCTGCCCAGCGGCTGTTCGGGGCCCTCGGCGACGGCACCGAGCCGTTCGCCGGGGCGTACCGCAAGTGGTTGGCTCTCGTGGTCTGACACCGCCCACGGCGGGTCGGTTCACCAGCGCGGCGGCCAGGTGTCGTCGTCGCCCAACGCCACCAGAGCGGCGAGCTTCTCCGGATTGAGCTGGTTGTAGATGGCGGTGATCCGCCCCTCGTGCACCGCGAACGCGGTGACCAGGCGGATGGGCCGACCGTCGCTGTGCGTCGTCTCCATCTGCAGGCCGAGTACGCCGTCGACCAGCACCGGCCGGGACCGGACGCGTCGGGCGTACCGGCCGGTCCGGCCGAACAGACCGAGCGTGAGACGGCCGACGGCGTCCGCGCCGAGCACCGGCCGCCGTGCCGCCGGGAAGTGCCCGCCGGAGTCGCCGACGAACACCACGTCCGGGGCGAGTACCCGGAGCAGCTGGTCCAACTCACCGGACTCGGTCGCGACGACGAACGCTTCGAGCACCCGACGCTGCTCGGCCAGGTCGGCGGTGTGCCGGGGAACGTCCGGCGCGGCGACCGCCCGGCGTGCCCGGGAGGCGAGCTGTCGGGCCGACACCTCGCTGGTGCCGAGCACCTCGGCGACCCCGGCGAACGGCACCGCGAACACGTCGTGCAGCACGAGAGCGACCCGCTGCTCCGGTGCGAGTCGCTCCAGCACCACCAGCAACGCCGCGCCGATCTGCTCGGTGCGGACCGCCCGGTCCGCCGGATCGGGTGCGTACCCGTCCGAGGACGGTCCGCCGCCCACCGGGCTCACCACCGGCTCCGGAAGCCACTGACCGGGGTACGCCTCCCGACGGACCCGGGCCGAGCGGAGCACGTCGAGGCAGATCCGGGCGCAGGTGGTGGTCAGCCACGCGGACAGGTCACGGATCTCGGCGCGGGCGCCCGGGTCGGCGAGCGCACCGGCGTAGCGCAGCCAGGTCTCCTGCACCGCGTCCTCCGCCTCGGCGCGGCTTCCCAGCATCCGGTGGGCCACCGCGAGCAGCCGACCCCGTTCGGCCTCGAACTCCGTCGCCAGGTTCCGCACGACCCACCATCCTCCCGGTCGGCACCGTCCTGGCGTACATCCTCGCGGCAAGCGCACGTACCGGCTGCCCCGGACGGTCGGGCGGCCGTCCGGGGGAGGGGCCCTTGGCGGGCGGATGGCCTGCGGGTGGGCGATGATCCGTGCATGAGCGCACCCCAGCAACGGCAGATCGTGGCACCCTCTGGCGGCTCCGTGCGGGAGTTGCTGCGGGTCACCGCGCCGGTGGACCTCAGTGCCATCGACCCCCGTTCCACGCCCGGCCTGCCGGAGACGGCCGGGCGCGGCGAGCACCGCAAGACCTGGGCGCGAGCGCAGGTGGAGCTGGTCGGCGGCGAGCTGGCCCAGCAGCAGGAGATGCTCTTCGCGATGGCCAAGACCGGGTCGGAGCGGCCGGCGCACCGGGTGCTGCTGGTGCTCCAGGCGATGGACTGCGGTGGCAAGGACGGCACGATCAAGCGGGTGGCCGGTGCGATGAACCCGTTGGGTCTGCACATCCGCTCGTTCGGGCCGCCGACCCGCCAGGAGCTGCGGCACGACTTCCTCTGGCGGATCCGTCGCGAGCTGCCTCCGCCGGGGTACGTGGGGATGTTCAACCGTTCGCACTACGAGGACGTGTTGATCGCCCGGGTCGGTTCGCTGGTGCCGGAGGCGACCTGGCGGGCCCGCTACGACGAGATCAACTCGTTCGAACGGGAGCTCGCCGAGGGTGGAATGACCCTGGTGAAGGTCATGTTGCACATCTCGTACGAGGAGCAGGGCAAGCGCCTGCTGGAACGCCTCACGGACCCCCGTAAGCACTGGAAGTACAACCCGTCCGACATCGACTCCCGGGGGCACTGGGATCACTACCAGGCCGCGTACGCCGAGGCCCTCAGCCGGTGTGGCACGGACGCCGCGCCCTGGTTCGTGGTGCCGGCGGACCGCAAGTGGTACAGGGACTGGGCGGTGGCCCACCTGCTGCGTGAGACGTTCGACACTCTCGACCTGGGGTACCCGGCTGCCGATTTCGACGTGGACGAGGAGCGGGAACGGCTGTGTGCTGGGGGGCCGGGTACGCGTGGGACAGCCGAGATGAACAGTAGGTAAACGACCGGTGAATGAGGCCTGGCCAGGGGTGGGCCGGCGAATTCCCGGTTCAGCCGTTTCCTAGCATTCACCGAGCGGTCGCTCTTCGGGCGCCGCCACCCTTCCACCGACGCGACGAGGTCTGTGCTGTGAAGTTTTCCTTCCGCCCCACCGAGGGCGCCTTCTACGAGCTCTTCACCAGGGCCGCGCAGAACCTGGTCCGGGGCACGGAACTGCTCAACGAGCTGGCCCTGCCCGGCGTGGACGTGCAGTCGGTCAGCGAGCGGTTGACCGAGGTCGAGCACGACAGCGACCAGATCACCCACGAGCTGTACAAGAAGATCAACTCGACCTTCATCACCCCGTTCGACCGGGAGGACATCTACCGGCTCGGCTCGCTGCTGGACGACGTGATGGACCACCTGGAAGCGGTCGGTGACCTGCTCTACCTGTACGGGCTGACCGAGCTGCCGGCGCTGCCCCGCGAGCTGCACGAGATGGTCAACGTGCTCGACCAGCAGGCCAAGCTGACCGCCGAGGCGATGCCCCGGCTGAAGTCGATGAAGGATCTCGAGGACTACTGGATCGAGTGCAACCGCCTGGAGAACGAGGGCGACCGGATCAACCGGCAGTTGCTCGTCCGGCTCTTCTCCGGTGAGTACGACGCGCTGACGGTGCTGAAGATGAAGGAGGTCGCCGACGAGTTGGAGGCCGCCTGCGACGCCTTCGAGCACGTGGCCAACACCGTCGAGACCATCGCGGTCAAGGAGTCCTGATCCTGTGACCGTGACACCCGAACTCATCGCCGTGCTGGCGGTGATCGGGGTAGCCCTGGCGTTCGACTACACCAACGGCTTCCACGACGCCGCCAACGCGATCGCGACCAGCGTCTCCACGCGGGCGCTGACACCTCGGATCGCCCTCGGGCTCGCCGCAGTCGGCAACTTCATCGGCGCTCACTTCGGCGCCGGAGTCGCCAAGACCGTCGGCGACGGCCTGGTCACTCTGCCCACCGGGGTGAGCAGCCTGGGGGTGGTCTTCGCCGGGGTGCTCGGCGCCATCGCCTGGAACCTGATCACCTGGTACTTCGGTCTGCCCTCGTCGTCCTCGCACGCGCTCTTCGGCGGCCTGGTCGGCGCGACCCTGCTGTCCACCGGCGGCATCGTGCAGTGGGTCAACATCGGCGAGAAGGTGCTGCTGCCGATGGTGCTCTCGCCGATCGTCGGTCTCACCCTCGGTTACCTCGTGATGCTCGCCATCCTGTGGCTGTTCCGGAAGGGTCAGCCGGGCAAGCTCAACCGGGGCTTCCGGTGGGCGCAGACCGCCTCGGCGGCCGCCATGTCCGTCGGCCACGGCATGCAGGACGCCGCCAAGACCATGGGCATCGTGGTGCTGGCGCTGTACACCGGTGGTTTCCAGGAGAGCAAGACGCACATCCCGGGCTGGGTGTTCTGGACGTCGGCGACGATGCTGGCCCTGGGCACGTACGCCGGTGGTTGGCGGATCATCCGGACGCTGGGCCGGAAGATCATCGACCTGGGGCCGCCGGAGGGCTTCGCGGCCGAGACGGTGGCCAGCGCGGTGCTCTACTTCAACGCCCTGGTGCTCAAGGCGCCCATCTCCACCACCCACACGATCACCTCGGCGATCATGGGTGTGGGCGCGACCAAGCGGCTGTCAGCGGTCCGCTGGAACGTCGCCGGCAACATCGTGATCGCCTGGATCATCACGTTCCCGGCCGCCGCGTTGATCGCCTGCGTCACCTACCTGCTGGTCCGGCCGCTCTTCGGCTGACCGTTCCGCTTGGCGTCGGAGGCCCCCGGTCACCCGGGGGCCTCCGTCGTCTCACTCGTACCGCACGCCGATCTGCTCGCGGACCGTGTCCAGCAGGGTCATCACCTCAAGGGTGGTGGTGTGCGGCACCAGCGGGCTCTCGGTCAGACCGGCGGCCAGGCAGCGCTGCACCTCGATCGCCTCGTACTGGTAGCCGTTGCCCGCCGTGTCGGCGGTGATCGTCTCCGGCTCGGCGCCGTCCCGGTGCACAGTGAGGGAACCCGGCCGGAAGAACGGCTCCGGCAGGTCGATCCGGCCCGTGCTGCCGGTGATCGAGGCGGACAGGCTGGTCGCCCCGACCATGCCGCAGCTCAGCGTCGCCAGCGCGCCGGTGTCGTAGCCCAACAGCATGCCGGTGTTCTCGTCGGTGCCCTCCGGGCCGATCTGCGCCCAGGACCGGATGTGCTGCGGCACCCCGAGCAGCAGGTGGGCCAGACTGATCGGGTAGATGCCCAGGTCCAGCAGGGCGCCCCCGCCCAGTGCGGCGTTGCGCATCCGGTGGTCCGGCGGGAACGGCCCGGCCACCCCGAAGTCCGCGCGGACACTGCTGACCGTGCCGATCGCCCCCTCCGAGATCAGCTCGACCATTCGCAGGATCAGCGGGTTCGTCCGCATCCACATGGCTTCCATCAGGAAGACCCCGGCGGCGCGGGCGGTGTCCACCAACTCGGTGCTGGTCGCCAGGTCGAGGGTGAACGGCTTCTCCAACAGCACCGCCCGCCCGGCGGTCAGGCAGGTCATCGCCGCCTCGTAGTGCGCGGAGTGCGGGGTCGCCACGTAGATCGCGTCCACCTCCGGGTCGGCGGCCAGCTCCACCCAGGAGCCGTGCGCGCGCTTCGCGCCGTACGTGTCGGCGAAACGCCGCGCGCTCTCCACGGAACGGGAACCAACCGCGACCAGCTCGGCGTCCGGCACCAGCCGGAGGTCTTCGGCGAAACGGCTGGCGATGTGGCCGGTGGCCAGGATGCCCCAACGAGTCATGCCGGAACGCTAACCGAGCTGGGTGAACTGTTCGCCGCCGGCTCAGCTGTCGGACATCGCGGTGCGGCCCGGTCGCCTCGCCGTCCCGCCCCCGCCCACCTCGCCTACGTCCTTTGCTCTGCTTATGCCGACGCACCACGTCACGGCCGGAGGTGGTGCGCCCGCGTATGCAGAGCAAAGGACGTCCGGCCCGGTGCGGCTCCCTGGACCGGCGCATCGGCCGGGTCGGGGCTCCCGACGGGGGAACTAGGCTCGCGGCATGACGATCGACAGTGACGGCTTCGCCGCCCCGGCCGCCCTGGTCGAGCACGCCCGCCGGTTCCAGGCCGAGGGCGGCACCCCGGCGGTGCCCCGGGTCGCGGCCACCGTGCTGCTGCTGCGCCCGACCGACACCGACTTCGAGGTGTACGTCATCCGCCGGGTCGCCGCCATGACCTTCGGGGGCATGTACGCCTTCCCCGGCGGTGGGGTGGACCGCTCCGACTCCGAGACACACCTGGACTGGGCCGGGCCCACGCCGGATGAGTGGGCCGGGCGGCTGGGGGTGGCCCCGGGCGCGGCCCAGGCGGTCGTCTGCGCCGCCGCGCGGGAGGTCTTCGAGGAGGCGGGTGTGCTGCTCGCCGGCCCGGACCCGGCGACGGTGGTGGGCGACGTCAGTGGCGACGACTGGGAGGCGGCCCGTCAGGACCTGGAGGGTCGCCGGCTGGGCTTCGCCGCGCTGCTCGCCGACCGTCGGCTCACCCTCCGGTCGGACCTGCTGCTGCCGTGGAGCCGCTGGATCACCCCGGAGTTCGAGCCGCGCCGCTTCGACACGTACTTCTTCGTCGCCCTGCTGCCGGCCGGCCAACGGACCCGCGACGTCTCCGGCGAGGCCGACCACACCCTGTGGATCCGGCCTGCGGACGCGTTGGCCCGGGCCAGGGCCGGGGAGTTGACCATGCTGCCGCCGACCCTGGTCACGCTGGCCCAGGTGGCGGCGGCCGGCGACCTGGCCGGAGTGGCCCGGGCGGCGGCCGATCGGGACGCCGCCACCCCGGTCACCCCACGCCTGGACCTACCCCCTGACGGCGAACCCCGCTTCGTCCTGGGCTAACCCATGATCGACTCGACTTCGCCGATGTCGCGGTATCAACCCCTCGCGGATACCCACATCAATGAAGTCGTGTGGATCGTGCGTGGGGCGGGGTGCTCTGCCAGCCCCGCCTCACGGGGCCGGTGCGAACAGCTCCGGAAACGGCACCGGCGCCCACGCCGGAGGGCGGGGCGCCGATGACCGGTCGCGGTGGGCTCAGCCGAAGCGGCCGGTGATGTAGTCCTCGGTCTTCTTCACGCTCGGGTTGCTGAAGATCTTCTGGGTGTTGTCGTACTCGATCAGACGGCCCGGGTCGCCGGTCTTCTCGATGGAGAAGAAGGCGGTCCGGTCCGAGACCCGCGCCGCTTGCTGCATGTTGTGCGTCACGATGATGATCGTGAACTTGTCCTTGAGCTGGAACATCAGGTCCTCGATCGCCAGCGTGGAGATCGGGTCCAGCGCCGAGCACGGCTCGTCCATCAGGACGACCTGCGGCTCGACCGCGATGGTCCGGGCGATGCACAGTCGCTGCTGCTGACCGCCGGAGAGACCCGCGCCGGGCTTGCCCAGCCGGTCCTTGACCTCGTCCCAGAGGTTCGCCGAGCGCAGCGCCTTCTCGGCGGCCTCGTCCAGGATCGACTTCTTCCGGACCCCGTTGAGCTTCAGCCCGGCCACCACGTTCTCGAAGATGCTCATGGTGGGGAACGGGTTCGGCCGCTGGAAGACCATGCCGATCGTGCGGCGGACCGCCGTGACGTCGACGTCCCGGTGGTAGATGTCCTGGTCGTCGATGGTCAGGCTGCCCTCGACGCGGGCCCCCGGCAGCACCTCGTGCATCCGGTTGATGGACCGCAGGAACGTCGACTTGCCGCAACCGGACGGCCCGATGAGGGCGGTGACCGTCTTCGGCTCGACCGTCAGGTTGATGTTCTCGATCGCCTTGAAGCCGCCGTAGTACGCGGTGACGTTCGAGGCGGAGACGCGCTTGGCCATGGTGGTACCTCCGGGGTTCATCGGCTGAGCCTGTTGCGACGGGCCAGCAGCTTCGCCGCGATCGTCAGGATGAGCACGAGGGCGACCAGGGTGAGTGCCGCGGTCCACGCCCGTGCCGGTGCGTACTTCGACGCGTCACCGGCCTGCTGGTAGACGAAGAGGGACAGCGACGACTGGTTGTTCTCGAACGGGTTGGTGTTGATCGCCGCGCCGCCTCCGGCGACCAGCAGGACCGGCGCGGTCTCGCCGGCCGCGCGGGCGATGGCCAGCATGACACCGGTGATGATGCCGGGCAGCGCCGTCGGCACCACCACCCGCAGGATGGTCTTCCACTTGGGGACGCCGAGCGCGTAGGCGCCCTCGCGCAGAGGGGCCGGGACGAGGCGGAGCATCTCCTCGGTGGACCGGACGATGGTCGGCAACATGAGCACGCTCAGCGCGAGCGCGGCGGCGAAACCGGAGAAGCTCGGTCGGCCGTCGTTGAACCACGGGGACACGACCAGCACCCAGAAGGCCAGCACGAACAGGCCGGAGACGATCGACGGGATACCCGTCATCACGTCCACGAAGAACCGGATCGCGAAGGCGAACTTACCCCGGCCGTACTCGACGATGTAGATCGCGCAGAGGACGCCGAGCGGCACGGTGATCAGGGTGGCGATGCCGACCTGCTCCAGCGTGCCGACGATTGCGTGGTAGGCGCCACCGTTGGCGTCGCGGGCCCCGATGTTGTTCATCGAGGTCTGGAAGAAGTTGACGTCCAGCCGATCGGCGCCCTTGCTGACCAGCGTCCAGACCACGGACACGAGGGGCAGCACCGCCAGCACGAAGGCGGAGTGGATCAGCGCGCTCCAGGTGCGGTTACGAGCCGACCGGCGCCCCTCGACCGCGTTGGCCGCGGCGAAGAGTCCGGCCAGGTAGAGGATCGCGCCGAGGGCGACCACGAGGACCGGGCCGCCGATGCCGGCGCCGTAGACGATCGCGGCGGAGAGCGCCAGGGCCACCGCGGCGATGACCGCAGCGGCGTACGCGGGCAGCCGCTTCGCCCGCAGCGACTCCGGCTGGGCCGGCGGGCGGGTGCGGTGGGAGGTGACGGTTGTGGTCATGCGGCCGACTCCGTGAACTCCCGGCGGCGGTAGATGATCGCCCGCGCCGTGATGTTGACGATCAGCGTGATGGTGAACAGCACCAGGCCGGAGGCGATGAGCGCGCCCCGGCCGGTCTCGTTCGCCTCGCCGAACGCGTTGGCGATGTTGGCGGCGATGGTGTTGCCGCCGTTCTGGATCAGGTTGAACGAGATGCCGAAGGTGATGCCGAGGGTCAGTGCCAGGGCGATGGTCTCGCCCAGGGCCCGACCGAGGCCGAGCATCACCGCGGCGATGATGCCGGGGCGGCCGTAGGGGAGGACCGCGGTGCGGAGCATCTCCCACCGGGTGGCGCCCAGGGCGAGGGCGGCCTCCTCGTTGGCGGTCGGCGTCTGGAGGAACACCTCGCGGGAGAGCGAGGTGATGATCGGCAGCACCATGATGGCGAGCACCAGTGCACCCAGCATGATCGACTTACCGAAGGGCCCGTCACCGCCGAAGATCGGGATCCAACCGAAGTACTCGTTCAGCCAGACCGAGAAGTCGCGGACCGGGTTGATGAAGATGTCCCGCCCCCAGAGGCCGAAGACCACGCTCGGTACGGCGGCGAGCAGGTCGATCAGGAAGCCGAGCGCGGTGCCCAGCCGGCGGGGTGCGTAGTGCGAGAGGTAGAGCGCGATGCCCAGCGCCACCGGCACCGCCATGAGCAGAGCCAGCGCCGCGCTGAGGACGGTGCCGAAGGCGAGGGTGCCGATGCCGAACTTCGGCTCTGTCTCGTTGGGGGACCAGCCCTCGTAGGTCCAGAAGTTCTCGGTGTTGGCGCGCAGGGCCGGCACCGCCTTGGCGATCAGGAAGATCGCGATGGCGGCGATGATGACCAGAACCGCGGTGCCGGCGGCCATTGTGAGACCGCGGAAGGCCCGCTCGGCACCGAACTTACGGCTGCGCGGCAGCGCGCCGCCGCCGCCCAGCCCGGTGCCGCCCGGGGAACGGGTGCTGACTGGTGCCTCGGCCACACGCGCCGAGGCACCGGCGGGCCACTCGTGACTCTGGGTCACGCGCGTCCCGCCGGTGCCGGCGTCGGCCGAGCGGTGAGGGGTTTCACCCATCTGCTCGCTCGATTCGGTTGCGGAGGTGGTGGGTTCGGGTCAGGAGAGGTTCTTGACCGCGGTCTCGACCTTGGTGCGGACCGTCTCCGGCAGCGGGGCGTAGCCCAGGTCGGTCAGCGAGTTCTGGCCCTCGGCGCTGGCCGCGTAGCCCAGCAGACCCTTGACCAGCGCGAGCTTGTCGGCCGCGAGGCCCTTGCTGCAGACGATCTCGTACGTTGCCAGGACGATCGGGTAGGCCCCGGCCTCCTTGGTGTTGTAGTCGATCTTCAGCTTGAGGTCGTCGCCCTGGCCCTCGATCGCGGCACCGGCGATGGTCTTGCCGGCCGCCTCGGCGGTCAGCGCGGCGAACTCGCCGGCACCGTTACCGATCTTGGCCATCTTCAGGCCGGCGTTCTCGGCGAACGACCACTCCATGTAACCGATAGAGCCGTCGGCGCCCTTGACCGAGCTGGCCACGCCGTCCGAGCCCTTGGCGCCGGTGCCGCCCGGGGCCTTCCACGCCTTGGCCTTGCCCAGGGTCCAGTCCGCCTCGGCGGTCTTGGAGAGGTAGTTGGTGAAGTTGTCAGTGGTGCCCGACTCGTCCGAGCGGTGGACGGTCTGGATGGTGGTCGACGGGAGCTTGGCGTCCGGGTTGTCGGCCTTGATCGCCGCGTCGTCCCACTTGGTGACCTTGCCGGCGAAGATCTTCGCCAGGGTGGCCGGCTTGAGCTGGAGGTTGTCCACGCCGCTGACGTTGTAGGCGACGGCCACCGGGCCGATCACCATCGGCAGATGGATGGCCTTGCCACCGGCGCACTTGGCGTCGGCCTGCGGCTGCTCCTCCGGCTTGAGGGCGGAGTCGGAGCCGGCGAAGTCGGCAGTCCCGGCGATGAACGCCTGGATGCCCGCACCCGAGCCGGTCGGCTCGTAGTTGATCGTGGTGCCCTGGCACTTCTGCTGGTACGCCTTGATCCATTCGGCCATGGCGTTCTTCTGCGCCGACGAGCCCTGGGCGTTCACCGTGCCGGTAGCGCAGTCGACCGCGGCGGCCGAGCCCGAGGCGCTCGCGCCGGAGGCGGGCTCGTTGTTGTCCGAGCCGCATGCGCTGAGACCGAGCGTCGCGGCAAGAGCGAGGCCGGCAATAGCGCCGTACCGCTGGAGCTTCACCTGAGGGGTTTCCCTTCGCGTCTGACTTGGCGCCCCGATCTCGGGGCCCGAGGACCGGCATTGACCGGCTGACACGAAAGTTAGAAGTGGTAGGTAGCCGGTTCGCCGGTCGCAAGTGAACGCAAGGTGAACACGTACGGCCGTCGAGGTGACCGCTCGCTGAGGGTGAGTTGTCCGTTAAGTGAACCCGGGTACACCTGTCGGATGTATGGGTATATTTCCGGTTCGCTGTTATGTCGCCGACGCCCGGCCGTTACTCACCGGTGACCCAGCTCGTCGGTCAGCCCAGGTGGTAGTTGATGTGCGCGGACCAGCGGGCGAAGCCCATCCGCTCGTAGAGCGCGACGGCTCCGGTGTTCGAGTCGTCCACGTAGAGCATCACCCGGTCGAGGCCACGCCTGTCCCGCAGGTACGCCAGCCCGGCCGTGGTCAACGCCCGGCCCAACCCGCCACCGTGCGCGGTCGGCTCCACCCCCAGCACGTACACCTCGCCGATCCGGGCCGTGCCCGGCCGCTCGTGCACCTTGGTCCAATGGAAACCGAGCAGCCGACCGGTCCCGGTCTCGGCGAGCAGGAAGCCGTCCGGGTCGAACCACGGTTCGGTCAGCCGGACCCGCAGGTCGTCCGAGGTCCAGCGTCCCTGCTCGGGGTGCTCGGCGAAGGCGCGCGCGTTGAGAGTCAGCCACGCCGCGTCGTCCGCCCCGGGCCGGAACGCGCGCAGGGCCACCCCGTCGGGCAGGCGCGGCTCGCCGAGCGGGGCGGCCAGGGATCGGCGCAGTTGCCACAGCACCCGTGCCCGGGTGAAGCCGAGGTCGACGCCGAGCGCCGCAGCCGAGGGGTGGTCGCCGTGCGCCCACGCCCGCAACGGCCCGGTGGCCGACGCGAGTACGCCCCGGGCCAACGCGCGACCGGTGCCCCGCCGCCGGTACGCGGGGTGCACCACCAGTTCGACGCCGATTCCGCCGACCGGATCGGTGGTGTCCAGGTGCGCGTACCCGGTCAGGGTGCCGTCGTCGGCACGGGCGATCAGGTGCAGGGCCGGGGCGTCCGGGTCGCGCAGTCGGAGCAGGACGTGCTCGTCGAGCGGGTTCGCGCCGTCGGTGTCAGCCGCGGTGCTGGCCAGGGCCAGCACGTCGGCGACCTCCCCAGGTGCCAGTCGGTCGGTCCGGGTCACCTGGTCGCTGGTCGGCTCCGCGCTGCTCATCCCGTCACCGTATCCGTTGCGTGTCGTGCCGCCCGGACCGTCGCCGCGCAAAGGCCGCGGTTCAGGTCGGTTCGGTGGGTAGTGCCTCCAGCTCGAAGCGCGCGGTCAGGTCGGGCAGGATGCGACGCAGAGCGTCCACCGTGCCCTGCCGGTCGCCGCCGGCGTCGTGCAGCAGCACCACCGACCCCGGCGCGGCCTGGGTCACCACCGTTGCGGTGATCTTGTTGGCGCCGGGCAGGTCCCAGTCCGACGGGTCGACCGACCAGTGCAGTGGGGTCATGCCGAGCTGCCGCGCCACCGACACCACCGGGTACGTCCAGGCCCCGCCGGGCTGGCGGTACCAGACGATGGGCGCGTTCGGCACTGCCGCCCGGATCGCGTCGTTGGTGCGCAGCAGGTCGGCGCGGATCGCGTCGGCCGATCGGGTGCCCAGGCTGACGTCGTGGTGCCACGAGTGGTTGCACAGGGTGTGGCCGTCGTCGACGATCGCCTGGATCAGGTCGGGATGGTTCTGGGCGTTCTCCCCGACCACGCAGAACGTGGCTCGCACGTTGAATTCGCGCAGCGTGGCGAGAACCTGCGGGGTGTACCGGGGGTCCGGACCGTCGTCGAAGGTCAGCGCGAGCCGGGGGGAGCCGGTGGTCTCGTGCGCGCCGAACAGCTTGTCCCCGCCGGCGTCGCGGCCGGAACCGTCCTGGCCGGTCTCGGCGGGGCCGTCGCTGCCGCCGGGGCGCGGCGCGCCGTCCGGGTCGCCGTCGCTGGGCTGGTCGGCGTAGTGCGGCCCGTCGGCGTTCGTGGTGACGTTGGTGGGGTGCCGGGGGGCTGGATCCAGGAGGAGACTGCGGCCCAGCGCGTACGCGGAACCGAGCAGGGCCACCAGCACCAGCGTCACGATCCCCGTCGCCTTCGCTGTCGAACCGGCCCGCATCACGGCTTCCGCCCGGCTGGCCGGCCAGGCCGCCCCGTCGCCCCCGTGCTGACTGCGCGCACCGTCACCCCTTTCTCCGGCAAACCCGGCAGTCAGAATAGAACCGCCAAGCTGCACAAAAAGGGCATATGGGAAATCGGTGGCCCGACTTCCGGGTTGGACGCGCAGGGACGCGGGTCTGACGCGCAGGGGTGGCGCGGGTCATACGGGCAGGGGTGGCGCGGGTCAGACGGGCAGGGGCGCGTGCTCCGCCTCGGGCAGCGAACGCGACGGCGGCACGACGAACTTGTAGCCGACCTGGCGGACCGTGCCGATCATCGACTCGTACTCCGAGCCGAGCTTGGCGCGCAGTCGCCGGACATGCACGTCGACAGTGCGGGTGCCACCGAAGTAGTCGTAGCCCCAGACCTCCCGCAGGAGTTGGTCCCGGGTGAACACCCGGCCCGGGTGCTGGGCCAGGAACTTCAGCAGCTCGAACTCCTTGTAGGTGAGGTCGAGCGGACGGCCCTTGAGCTTGGCCGCGTACGTGTCGGGGTCGATCGTCAGCTCGCCGGCCCGGATCGAGCCACCGGCGCCCGCCGTCGCGTTGCTCAGACGGCCGACCGCCAACCGCAACCGTGCCTCCACCTCGGCGGGACCGGCCGAGGCGAGGATGACGTCGTCGACGCCCCAGTCGGCGTTCAGCGCGATCAGGCCGGCCTCGGTCACCACCGCGACCAGCGGCACGCCGAGCCCGGTGGCGTGCAGCATCCGGCAGGTCGCGCGGGCCTCGCTCAACTCCGACCGGGCGTCCACCATCACCGCGTCCGGGCTGGGGCCCGCGACCAGGGTGCGTACGTCGCGTGGCGCGGTGCGGACCGAGTGCGGCAGCAGGTCGAGTGCCGGCAGCACAGCCGACGGTTCGCCTGCGCGCGCGGTCACCAGCAACAGGATCTCCACGATCACCTCCGTCCCGGCGGCGCTCGGCCGCACGCGACCAGTCACACCCGCGGGGGAGTGCGCTGAGAAATTGCGTGGCCCCGGCGTCGCTGACGGGCGGGTAACGAGGTTGAGCGTAGCGGATCGCCCCGGCCGCGCCCGCAGGCCATTTCCCGTTTGTCTACCTTGCCCCTGATCGTGGCGCAGTTTTTAACGTTGCCGAAACCCGGGACCACCGCCTCCGGCGGTCGGTCTGGCACGATCGGGTCGTGTTTCCCTCCACCTCGCCCGAGGCCGGCCGTGAATCGTGGCCCGCCGAGCCCCAAGCGGGCCCGGCCGCCGCGGCGACCCGCGCGCCGCGTACCGGTCCGGCCACCACCGATGGCGATCGCCGCGAACGGGGTGGGCCCCGCCGGGCCCGTCGCACCGGTGAGCCGGCCCGCAAATCCGAGGACGAGGTCGACGAGCCGGAGGAGGAGGTCGTACCCCCGGTCGAGGTGCACCGCCAGCTCGCGTTGACCATCGCCGGCTTCGCCGCGCTGCTCGGCGTCGGCTTGGTGCTCGGCGCGCAGACGTCCGGCCCCGGCCACCGGCTGCCGTTCGCCTTCATCATCTTCGGCGTCCAGTTGCTCTTCGTGCTCGCCTGGACGATGGCCATGCGTCCGCCCGCGCTGCTGGTGGTCGCCGGGGTCAGCGCCGGGGTCGCGGCGCTCGCCGACGTCGCCGCGGTGCAGAGCGACATCGCCGGGCTGGCCCCGCTGGGCTACCTGGCCGTCGGCGGGTTCGTCGCGGCGGTGCTCGGCCAGTTGGTCCGCCGGGTCGACCGGGTGCGGGTCACCGACTCCCTCGGCGCGACGCTGCTGATCGTGGTCGGGGTGGTGGCCTTCGGCACCCTGATCGTGCTCAGTCGCATCCCGGCGGGCACCCAGGCGATCACCGTCTGCCTGACGGCCAGTGGCGTCGCCCTGACTGTCGCCCGGCTCACCGACGCCGTACTGCCGTGGCCCCGGCTGGCCCCACAGGTGCCCCGGGGCGCGGCCGGGGTGGTGGCCGGCGCGATGGTCGGCACGCTGACCAGCGCGCTTCTGGGTAGCTACCTGGTGGCCCCGTTCACACCGACCCGGGCCGCCGTGATCGGCCTGGTAGCGGCGGTCACCGCCGTGCTCGCCGACCTCGCGGTGGGGTACGCGGAGGCGGGCCGGCTGATGGCCGGGGAGCCGCCCACGATGTGGGTGGCCCGGCACATGCAGGGTCCGCTCGGTGGCTTCGCCCTGGCGGCGCCGGCCGCGTACGCCATGTGCATGCTCTTGCTCTGAGCCACGGTTGAGCCCGGGGCCGGTCGGGTACGTACGGGTGCGCCGCGCTGCGGCACCGGTGTGGACGATCCGTCGCGGCGCGGCGGACGAAGACGGGAGGCGGCGTGGCGGAGGACTATCCGGCGGACGGAGCACGTCCCCGACGGCGCGGCCGCAAACTGCTCGTCGGCCTGATCGTCCTGCTCCTGGTGGTGGGCGGGTTGCTGGTGGTCGCCGACCGGGTGGCGGTCGGGGTGGCCGAGCGGACCATCGCCGACCGGGTCGGCCAGGAGATCGCCAAGCAGGGTGCCCAGGCCGCCAGGCCCGACGTGGAGGTGGCCGGCACTCCGTTCCTCACCCAGGTGCTCGACGGCCGCTACCAGCGGATCACCATCAACCTGCGGGACGTGCGGGCTTCGGTCGAAGGTGACGCCGTGCAGTTGCCGGTGCTGGATGTGACCGCCCGCAACGTACGGGCCTCGCTGGACACCCTGCGCACCGGTCAGGGGGACATCGTCGCGGACACCGTCAACGGCGCCGGCACGATCAGCTACGACAGCCTCGCCGCCCTGCTGAAGCGTCCCGGGCTCAAGCTCGGCGAGCAGAACGGCAAGCTCGCCGTCACCGCGCCCGTCGACATCCTCGGTCAGAAGCTGACCGTCGCCGGCACCGCCGACGTCACCGTCGCCGACAACGGTGCTGTCGCCCTGCGTTTCAACGACCTGGACGCGGCCGGTCTGCCGAACCTGCCGCTCGCCCGCGCTCTGCTCAACAACTACGCCAAGGGCATCTCGGTCGACGTACCCCTGCCTGACCTGCCGTTCCAGCTCACCGTGCGCGAGGTCCGGCCACTGCCGGAAGGCCTGGCGGTCACCGTCGACGCGAAGAACGTGCCGATCAATTCCGTTGGCTGACTCCCCGGTCAGCGGTGTCGTCCACCATTCGGTCGATCCCGGATGGTGGTCGGCTGAGTGGCAGCACGGTCACTGGCTGGTAGGCTCCCTGGCCATGGGGACCCACCTCACCAAACGGCGCGCGGTCGACCTGTGCCGCGTGGCCACCTGCCTGTGTCGCCCCGTCATCTGACGGCGGGGCTGTCTCCGGCCGCCTGACGGCGGCCACCGGCACAGGGTTCTCGCACCCTCCGGTTATCCCACCGAACGCCCGGCAGCGGCGCCGTCGCACGAACCCGTGATCCGTCCTTCCGCTGGGTCCCGCGCGTGGTGCGACAGTTGAAACCATCGATACTCGCGCGTTGGCTCACCATCCATCCTCACCAGGGAGTGATTCGATGAGTCGCGACACCGCACTCGTTTCGGCCGAGTGGGCCGAGAAGAACCTCGACGCCCCGGGCGTCGTCTTCGTCGAGGTCGACGAGGACACCTCGGCCTACGAGACCGGCCACATCGCCGGTGCCATCAAGATCGACTGGAAGACCGACCTTCAGGACCAGGTCCGCCGGGACTTCGTCAACAAGTCCCAGTTCGAGGCACTGCTCTCCGAGCGGGGCATCAGCAACGACGACACCGTCATCCTCTACGGCGGCAACAACAACTGGTTCGCCGCGTACGCCTACTGGTACTTCAAGCTCTACGGTCACGGCGACGTGAAGCTGCTCGACGGCGGTCGCAAGAAGTGGGAGCTGGACGCCCGCCCGCTGGTCACCGACTCGGTGACCCGTCCGGCGACGCAGTACGTCGCGAGCGAGCCGGACACCTCCATCCGGGCCTTCCGCGACGAGGTAGTGGCCGCGATCGGCACCAAGAACCTGGTCGACGTGCGCAGCCCCGACGAGTTCGCCGGCCGGCTGCTCGCCCCCGCGCACCTGCCGCAGGAGCAGGCGCAGCGGGCCGGTCACATCCCCACCGCGATCAGCGTCCCGTGGTCCAAGGCGGCCAACGAGGACGGCACCTTCCGGTCCGACGACGAGCTGCGCAAGATCTACGGCGACGCCGGGCTCGACGACGGCAAGGAGACGATCGCCTACTGCCGCATCGGCGAGCGCTCCTCGCACACCTGGTTCGTGCTGCAGGAGTTGCTCGGCCACCGCAACGTCAAGAACTACGACGGTTCCTGGACCGAGTACGGCTCGCTGGTCGGCGTGCCGGTTGCCCTCGGTGACGAACCCGGGGAGGCCTGATCATGACGCTCCCCACCGCCGCGGGTTGCGCGGCACCTGACCAGGCCGCGCCGCTGCCGGCCAGCCTGGACCTGGAGAAGGAAACCGTCATCACCGGGATCGTCCGGTCGGCCGAGGACGAGCCGGTGCCGGGCGCGTACGTCCGGCTGCTCGATTCGACCGGTGAGTTCACCGCCGAGGTGGTGACCTCGACCGCCGGCCAGTTCCGGTTCTTCGCCGCGCCGGGTTCCTGGACGCTGCGGGCACTGTCCCGGCACGGCAACGGCGACACCGCCGTCACCGCCGGCCGGGGCGTCAACGAGGTTGCCGTCACCGTCGCCTGACCCACCGCTCTGATCGACCGGGGCCGGTCACCCGCCATGGGTAACCGGCCCCGGTCGATCTTCTGGGGGAATTGGTGACGAGAAGTAATTTCGGTGTCACCCTCGGCTCGGCGGACCAATCACATCAATCGGTATGCGTCACTATCTAGCTGTGGATATCGAGGTTGGCGCGAATGACGGCGGTGCGTCCGGTGACGAGGTTCCGCTCGTGGTCTGCGTGAGCGCGGATGCCGCCGTGGTCGAGCGGGTGCTCCGGCGACTCGACGGGACCGGGCAGGTGGTGACCTGCCCGGATCTGGCCGAGTTGCGGGCGATGCTGTTCCCGTCGCCGCACGACCCGACGTCGACAGTGCCGCAGGAGCCGTCGCAGCCCGCCTGACCTCGTGGCCGCCGTCCCACGCCTCCGCTGCTAGCTCGGCGGCGCAGGCGTGACACCATGGCCGGGTGAGCGGTGCTGTCCAGACGGGTTGGGCCCCTTCGGCTGGTCCCGCCGCGCCGGTGCCTGCCCGGCCGTGGCGGCGGTGGCTGCTGGCCGCGACGGCGGCCTGGGCCGTGTTGCTGGCCGTACTCACCTGGACGTCGGTCCGCGACGATCCGCCGACAGTGCGCGAACAACGCACCCTCGACCAGGCCGGCCCGGTGGTCGACCGGGCGATCGGCGAGCTGGTCCGTGCGGCGGGGGCGACCAGTCTGCTGGAGCTGGGCCCGGCGAGGGTCGCCGAGGGCTGCCGCGTCACCCCGTTCGCCGACGGGGCGAGATTGCGGCGGGACGTGGGCGTGCTCGCGCCCACCGGCACCGAGCGGACCGTGTTGACCGGGATCGCCGAGCGGCTGCCGACCAGCTGGCGGGCCCGGGTCGGGTCCGGGCTGAACGGCCCGGCGCTGTACGCCGACGCCGGAGAGTTCGTGGCCGTCGAGGGGCGGCCGACGGTGGACGGTCAGGTCCGACTGGTCGTCGACAGCGGTTGCCGGCCAACCGGCTCCGGCTACACGCCGGCCACGGCCACCGCGACCGGCCCGGAAGCTGCCGCGTTGACTGCGGCGCTGGGGGCGATCGGCCGGCCGAGCGACGTAACACCGGAGCGGGTCACCGCGCCCTGCCCGGGTGGCGGGTCGGCCCAGACCGTGCGGTCCGCGGGCGGTCCCGGCCCGGCCGCCTCGACGGCCGCGCTCGCCGCGCTGGCCGGCGACGCCCCCCTGCTGGACGAACCCCCGGTGTACGCGTACCGCACCGGCCCGGTCACGGTGCTGGCCGAGCTCGGCCCGGACGACGCCGTCCGGGTTGCCGCCACCGTCGGCTGCCCGGGTTGAGCCGAGCGGCCGGCTCGGATCAGCTGCCGTCCGGCTGATCCGTCGGGCCCCGACTGCGGCCCAACGCGTCCACCTTGCCCCACCGGCCGGGGATGTCCAGTAGTTCGACGCGACCCATCCCCGGAGGCACCGCCGGGTCGATGATCAGATGCTCACCCTGCGGGTCCAACCCCAGCATCACCCGGAGCAGCAGCAGCGGGGTTCCGCTCGACCAGGCCTGCGGACTGCACGCGGTCGGGTACTCCACCGGGTAGTCGGTGAGATCACGGGTGTAGCCGCCGAACGCCTCCGGCAGCCGCCCCTCGAAGTACCGGGACGCCGCCAGCATCGTGTCGCAAATCAGGCCGGCCTCCTCGCGGTAGCCGTACCGCCACAGGCCCCAGGCGATGATCGAGTTGTCGAACGGCCACACGGTGCCCACGTGGTACCCGATCGGGTTGTAGCGCCCCTCGTCCTCGGCGAGCGTCCGCACTCCCCACCCGGAGAACAGGCGCGGCCCGAGCAGGTGCTCCACCACCTTGCCGGCACGGGACTCGTCCACGATGCCGCTCCACAACAGGTGCCCGATGTTCGACGTCAGCGCGTCCACCTGCCGCCCGTCGGCGTCCAACGCGAGCGCGTAGTACCCACGGTCGGCGATCCAGAAGTCGCGATCGAACCGTCGCTTGAGATCGGCCGCCTCCCGCTCCAGCCGGTCGGCGTACGCCCTGTCGTTCCAGAAGGTCCGAGCCAACCGGGCGGCACGGACCTTCGCGTCGTACGCGTACCCCTGCAACTCGCAGGTGGCCCGGGGGAAGCCCGGTATCTGACCGTCGGCGTACGAGATGCCGTCCCAGGAGTCCTTCCAGCACTGGTTCTGCAGACCGGTCTCCGGGTTGCGGGTCTGATACCAGAGGTACCCGGTGCCGAGCAGGTCGCCGTACGTGTCGATCCACTCCAGGGCGGCGCGGACCTGCGGCTCCAGCCGGCGGACCAGCGCGGCGTCGCCGGTCCACCGCTCGTACTCGTCGACCAGGATGACGAACAGTGGTGTCGAGTCGGCCGACCCGTAGTACGGCGAGTGCGGCTGCTCCTCGAAGCCGGCGGTCTCCCCGTACCGCAGCTCGTGCAGGATCTTGCCGGGCTCCTCGTCCCGGAAGTCGTCCACCCGGTGTCCCTGTAGGCCGGCCAGCATCTGGATGGTCGGCGGGACCAGCTCCGGCAGGAACGGCAGCACCTGCAACGACGTGATGATGCTGTCCCTGCCGAACAGGGTCATGAACCAGGGCAGCCCGGCGGCGATCAGCCGTACGCCCAGGGCGATCGACTCGTAGCGCAGTGCGGCGAGGTCGTTGAGGCTGCGCCGGTACGCCCCGGCCAGTGGCTCGCAGTCGCAGCCGAGCTTCGGTGCCCGGTCGATCAGCTCCTGCTGCTCGGCCCGGATCGCGTCCGCGCTGCGGCTGCCCCCGTACGGCAGGGTTGCCCGGATGTCCTCGCCGCGTGCCCCGTAGACGACGCTGGACACGTGCAGCCGGGTGGTCCACTTGCTGTTGCGGGCGATCCGGATGCGGAAGGTCAGGCCGCCGGCGTCGACCTGTGCCGGCGCGGTGGTCGTGACAGTCGTCTCCCGGTGGAACGCGTCCCGCCGGTAGGTGAGTCGGAGCTCGTCGTCCGAGACCGCGACGGTGGTCGTGCCCCGCTTCTGGCGGGAGTCCTTGATCTCGAACAGGTCGGCGAAGTCGGCCTCGACGTCGATCCGGACGGTGAACTCGACGTCCGCGCCGGTGTGGTTGAGCACGGTCAGCTCCTCCTCGAAGCTGCCCACTATCGCCCGGCTGCGGATCACCGACGCCTTCGCGTCCAGGTAGTGCGTGGGCTCGCCGGGGGCGAGGAAGAACTTGGTGCGGTACGACTCGGCGTCGTCCATGGAGAGGGCGTGCAGCCGTTGGCCGTCGAGGGTGAGTATCCACTTGGACAGGAACCGGGTGTCGAAGGAGAACAGCCCGGTGGGGAAGTCGTGGGACGGCTCGATGTCCCCCCGGCGGTCGCTGACCAGGAAGGTGTTGCCGTCCAGGATGCTGACTAGGTCCTTCACACCGGTCGCCCGACTGCTCTGCGGGCCGTCTCGCGGGGGTCGCGGGTGCCGGGCGGGTTGGGGAAGAACCGGCGGAAGGCGAGGAAGAGGACCACGTTCCCGCTGAACGTGCTCTCGTTGCGCAGCACCGCCGCGACACCCTGGGCCTCACCGCTGATCAGTCGGTCGAAGAGGGCCGCGCTGCTGTACCAGATGGCGTCGGCAGGGCCGCGTTCCCGACTGACCTGCACCGACCCGGGCCGCATGCGTACCAGCCAGTGTTCGGTCTGGTGGTCGCTGCCGAGGTCGATCTGGAGGGTCCCGTCGGTCAGGCCGCCGAGGACGCCAGGGGCACGCGCCGGCAGTGATTCGAAGAACCTCTCCGTCGCCTCGGTCACATCCGAATCGTAGGCAGCCGCCCGAGTTGTCGGGTCGGTATCGGCACTCCGCCCCGGCGCTCAGTAGACCAGTGCCTGCGCGCCCTCGGCCAACGCCTCCTCGACGAAGACGGCGGCGCCCGCGATCCGGACCCCGGGCAGCACGTCGTCCGGGCCGATCTCCCGTCGGGCCGCGCACTGGGTGCAGGCGGTCACCCGACCACTGGTCAGGATGACGTGCAGCAGCTCGGCCAGAGGTGCGGAGTGCGGCAGCTCGAACTGTTGGGCGCGCCCGGGCACCGCGAACCAGGTCGACTCACCGGTCAGCCAGAGCGACACGTCCGCCCCGGCCGCGACGGCCGTCGCGGCGACCGTGAATGCCTGCGCGCACCGCTCCGGGGCGTCCGCCCCCGCGGTGGCCTTGACGACGAGAGTGCGGGCCATGTGGCCCAGCATAGGATGGTCGGGATGGTTACCGAGATCGGGTTTGTCAGCCTGTTGGTCGCTGGCCTGGGCGGGCTCGCCGGTGGCCTGGTCTACCTTGCCGTACGCATTTCGAGAGGACGCTGGTGAGCGCGAGGAGTGAGCCGGGTCTGCGAGCCCCGCAGTCGCGAACGAAAGAGGCGGGGTGACGCCTGTGAGCGAGAATCCGCTGCAGCCGCCGTGGCTGAACGCGCCGCCGGTCGAGGAGTACCCGTTCGAGGAGAGTCACGACCTGCGGGTCGGGCCGAAGCTGCACCCCACCCTGGACGGCCTGCTGCCCTACATCGGGCTGTGGCGTGGCCGGGGCAAGGGCGGTTTCCCCACCATCGAGGACTTCGACTACGCCCAGGAGATCCGGATCAGCCACGACGGGCGGCCGTTCCTGCACTACGAGTCGCGTGCCTGGATCCTGGACGAGCAGAGCAAGCCGGTCCGCCCCGCTGGCCGGGAGGTCGGTTGGTGGCGACCGGTGGTGGTGGACGGGCGCGCTACCGACGAGCTGGAGGCGGTGCTCACCACGCCGACCGGGGTGATGGAGCTGCACCTGGGCAAGCGCACCGGCACGCAGCTGGAGTTCGCCACCGACGCGGTGGTCCGGACCCCGACCGCCAAGGAGGTCACCGGCGGGCACCGACTCTTCGGCATCGTCGAGGGTGCGCTGCTCTACGCGCAGGAGATGGCGGCCATGGGGCACGGGCTCAGCCCGCACCTGTCCGCCCGGCTCGTCCGGGTCGGCGGCTGACCAGCCGGGAAACCCAGCAGGCTAGACGGGGAAACCCAGCAGGGCTTGCAGGGCGGGGGTGCGCGGGCAGTGGTCCCGGCGCACCCCGTCCAGTGTCCGGACCTCGACGAGCCCGCGTACCGAGGAGCTGAACCACACCCCGTCGGCGTCGTGCAGCTCGGCCGGCGTGACCATCCGTTCGGCGGCGCTCAGGCCCAGTTCGGGGGCGTGGGCGAGCAGCCAGGCCACTGTCGTGCCGGGCAGGATGCCGGTGGTGGCGGCCGGCACCGTGCAGAGTGTGTCTCCGGTGAGCCACACCACGTTCGCGATCGGCCCCTCCAGGGCGTACCCGTCCGAGGAGACCCAGAGCACGTCGTCCACCCCGGCGCGGTGCGCCCAGCGGCGGGCGGCGCTGTTGACCGCGTACGAGGTGGACTTGATGCCGGCCGGCAACCAGTCGAGCCCGGTCCGCGCGTCGGCGGGCACCCCCAGCGGCAGGATCGCCACTGTGATCCCGGTGTGGCGGGCCGCCCGCGACGACGCCGGGACCTCGCTCACCGTGGCGTAGACGGTCGGCGGGCCGCCGGACTCGGCGCCTCGGGTGCAGACCAGCCGTAGCGCGGCCTCCACCTGGACGGGCCAGCCGGCGCACACCGTGTCGAGCAGGTCGACGAGCGTGGCGGTGGGGGGCAGGTCCAGGTCGACGGCTGCCGCGGCCGTGGTCATCCGGGCCAGGTGCTCGTCGCGCAGCCACGGCCGGCCCGCGCGCAGGTGCATGGACTCGAAGAGCCCGTCGCCGCGCAGGACGCCCAGGTCGTCGCCGCGGAGCACGGGCTCGTCGGCCGCGATGAGGCCCCGGCCGAGCACGGCGATCCGGGTGCTCGGAGAGACCGGGGCGTTTCCGACGGACGACGTCACCATGACCGCCGAGCGTAGCGGCGACCGGCCGCTCGCAGGGGTCGCGGCGATTGCCGAACTATGATCGGACCATGTCCGAATCCTCCCTCGCGGAAATGCTGCGGGCCCGTGGGCTGCGGCTGACGCCCCAACGGCAGCTCGTCCTCCAGGCGGTGCTCGATCTGGGGCACGCCAGCCCGGAGCAGGTGCACACCGCCGTGCGGGAGGTCGCCGCCGGCGTCAACATCACCACCATCTATCGCACGCTTGAGCTGCTGGAACGGCTCGGCCTGGTCACCCACACGCACCTCTCGCACGGGTCGCCGACGTACCACGCGGCGGGTGAGCACCAACACGTCCACCTGGTCTGTCGGGAGTGCGGCGCCATCGACGAGATCGATCCGGAGATGCTGCGCCCGCTCGCCGACCAGTTGGCCACGCAGCGGGGGTTCCGGGTGGACATCGGGCACGTGTCACTCTTCGGCGTCTGCGTACGCTGCGAGAACGGGGACGACAAATGATCGACATCGCGGGTGCGGTGGCCGTCGAGAGCATCGACGAGGCGAGCCGGGACCAGCCGGACGCGGCGCATGTCGCGGCCGGGGTGCGGGGGGTGGCCGCCCACTACGGCGACCCGTTGCGTGAGCAGCGCACCCTCGACACCGCTGTCGGCCTGGTCGACAGGTCGCACCGGGGGGTCATCGCGGTGCCCGGGGAAGAGCGGGCGAGTTGGCTGCACACCGTCACCTCGCAGCACCTGACCGCGCTGGCCGCCGGTGAGGGCACCGAGTTGCTGGTGTTGTCCCCGCACGGTCACATCGAGCAGCACGCGGTGGTCGCCGAGGACGGCGAGACCGCCTGGCTGGACACCGAGCCGGGGGCGACCGAGGGCCTGCTGGCCTACCTGGAGAAGATGCGGTTCTTCAGCAAGGTCGAGCCGCGCGACGCGACCGCCGAGCGGGCGTTGTTGTCGCTGGTCGGGCCGGCGGCGACGGAGGCGCTGGGCACGCTCGGCGTGACCGGGCTGGCCGCGCCGGACCTGGTCGCGGTGCCGGGTCCGAAGTTCCCGCACGGTGCCGTGCCGCAGCGCGCCAGCGTCCGGTACGACGTGAAGCCGCTGCCCGTCGGTGGCTGGGCCCGACGCGTGCCCCTCGGGGTGGACCTGCTGGTGCCCCGCTCGGCGATGGACCAGGTGGTGGCGGAGCTGCGGGGCGCCGGGGTGCCGGTCGCGGGCCTGTGGGCGTACGAGGCGATCCGGGTGGCCGCCCGTCAGCCCCGGGTCGGGGTGGACACCGACCACCGGACGATCCCGGCGGAGGTCGACCTGATCGGTCCCGCCGTGCACCTGGACAAGGGCTGCTACCGGGGGCAGGAGACGGTGGCCCGGGTGCACAACATGGGCCGGCCGCCGCGTCGCCTCGTACTGCTGCACCTGGACGGGGTGACCACCGACCAGCCGCCCACGGCCGGTACGCCGGTGATGCTCGACGGCCGGGCGGTCGGCTTCGTCGGCACCGCGGTGCTGCACCACGAGCTGGGTCAGGTGGCGCTCGCGGTGGTCAAGCGGAACGTCCCGGACGACGCGGCACTGCTGGTCGGCGAGACGGCGGCGGCGATCGACCCGTCCTGACCCGGGCGTCTAGGATCGCCGGCATGACGACAGGGACGTTGATCACGGTGGCCCCGACCGGCGCTGAGTCGGCCAAGGCGGAGGTGCCGGCGCTGCCGGTGACCCTCGACGAGCTGCTGCTCACCGCGAAGGAGTGCGAGGCGCTCGGCGCCGCCGTGATCCACGTCCACATCCGTGACGACGACGCGCGGCCGAGCCTCGACCCGGTGCGCCTGGCCGACACGGTGGCGGCGTTGCGGGACAGCACCGACCTGATCGTGCAGCTCTCCTCCGGCGGCGCGGTGACCGACCCGGAGGCCGCCCGGTTGGCTGTCCTCGACGCCCGGCCGGACATGGCCTCCTGCACGATGGGCACTGTCAACTTCGGCGACGACGTCTTCCTCAACCGCTGGGAGTTCATCGTCGACCTGCACACCCGGATGCAGGAACGCGGGATCGTGCCGGAGTACGAGATCTTCGACCTCGGGCACCTGTCCGCGTTGCAGCGACTCCTCGGCAAGTACGGGCTGCCGGCCGGCGGGCACGTGCACGTCGACTTCGTGATGGGGGTGCCGGGAGGCATGCCGGGCACCACCGAGACGCTGGTCGCGGCGCACCGGATGCTGCGGGACCTGCCCGAGGGCACCACCTTCTCGGCCACCGGCATCGGCCGCAGCACGATTCCGGTCATGCTGGCCTCGCTGTCGACCGGCGGGCACCTGCGGGTCGGTATGGAGGACACCGTGACGTACGCCAAGGGCCGCCCGGTGGAGTCGAACATGCAACTGGTCGCCCGCGCGGTGGGTTTCGCCCAGCTCGCGCAGCGCCCGCCGTTGACCACCACCGAGGCCCGCGAGCTGCTCGGGCTGTAAGGCCGGGCCTGCCTCACGCTCCTGTCACCCGGGCGGTGGACCACCAGGTCACCCCGCCGACGGGCACCCCTGGACCGTCGGTACCGTCCAGCCCGTGACGAAGACGTACGAGGGTGGCGACCCGCTCGCCGAGGTGGTCCGTTCCGGGTTCGTGGAGGGTGCGCACCGCGGTTCGGTGGTGGTGCTCGACGCCGCCGGCGCGGTGCTGGCGTCAGCCGGGGACGTGACCTCGCCGATCTTCCCCCGCTCGGCCAGCAAGCCGATGCAGGCGATCGGGATGCTCCGCGCCGGCCTGCCGTTGACCGACCCGGCGGACGTGGCACTGGTCGCGGCGAGTCACGCCGGTGAGGACTTCCACCTGGCCCGGGTCGGCGCGCTGCTGGACCGGGCCGGACTGGACGCCTCGGCCCTGCACTGTCCACCCGACCTGCCGGTGGGCGCGGCGGCCCGGGAGGCCGTGCTGCGGGCCGGGGGTGGCCCGACCAGGGTGCAGATGAACTGCTCCGGCAAGCACAGCGGAATGCTGCTGACCTGCGAGGCGGCCGGTTGGCCGTTGGAGGGGTACTGGCGGCCGGAGCACCCGCTCCAGCAGCGGTTGCGGGCGGCCATCGAGGAGTTCACCGGCGAGCAGGCCGCGGCGGTGGGCGTGGACGGTTGCGGGGCCCCGGTACTCGCGGTGTCGCTGACCGGGTTGGCCGGGGCGTTCCTGCGGCTGGTCGACGCCGAGCCGGGCTCGGTGCCGCGGACGGTGGCCGACGCCATGCGCGCGTACCCGGAGATCGTCGGTGGCACCCAGGCCGACGACACCCGGTTGATGCGCGGCGTTC
This sequence comes from Micromonospora sp. WMMC250, assembly GCF_027460215.1. Taxonomy (NCBI): domain Bacteria; kingdom Bacillati; phylum Actinomycetota; class Actinomycetes; order Micromonosporales; family Micromonosporaceae; genus Micromonospora; species Micromonospora sp. WMMC250. The sequence goes on from NZ_JAPZBJ010000002.1 coordinate 5,534,488, forward strand.
CGGGTCTGCTGGCCAAGGTCGGCGCCGAGGGTGTGATCGCGGTGGCGGTGCCGGGCGTCGGCGCCGTCGCCCTGAAGATCGACGACGGCGCCGACCGGGCGCGGATGCCGGTGCTGGTCTCCGCGCTGCGGCGGCTCGGGGTGGACGCTCCGGTGCTGACCGAGTACGCCGAGGTGCCGCTCTTCGGCGGCGGAGTTCCGGTGGGGGCAGTCCGCCCGCTCTGGTGAGCCGGCCGGTCAGCCCAGGAAGTCGAGAAGGGCGGCGTTGACGGGCTCCGGGCGCTCCAGTGGCAACAGGTGCGCGGCGTCCGGGACGTCCGGCAGCCGTACCGCGCCGGGGACCTCGGCGGCGATCCGGTCGGCGAGCCGGCGGATGTCCGGTACGTCGGCAGCCCCGGCGGTGACCAGGACGGGCACCGTCAGCTCGCCGAGGCGGTCGATGGCCGGAGGCGTCAGTTCTCCGACCTCGACCGCGCCGAGCGCCAGTTCGGCAGCGAGCGCGCGCTGGTCCATCTCCTGGGTGAACGTGATCAGCGTGGGGTCGACGTCATCCGGCTGTCGACCCGGGCCGACCACCCAGAACCGCACCTCGCCGGCCGCGCCCGCGACGAAGTCGTCGGGGTCGACCTCGCCGACCAGGTCGTCCCAGAGGTCGTTCGCCTCGTCGGACCACTCGTTGCCGGAGACCGCGGTGTCGAACAGCGCGAGCGCGCTCACCCGGTCGGGGTGGGCGAGCGCGGTGTCGATGGCGACGGCCCCGCCGAAGGAGCAGCCGACCAGGGCGGCCCGGGGCAGGTCGAGCGCGTCCAGGAGTCCCGCCACGTCGTCGTGGTGCGCGAACGGGGTCGGCGGCAGCTCGGAGTCCCCGTAGCCGCGGAGGTCCGGGACGATCACCCGGTGGCGGGCGGCGAGCGCCGAGATCTGCCCCCGCCACATCCGCCGGTCGGCGATGCCAGCGTGCAGGAGTACGACGGGCGAGCCGGTGCCTGCCTCGTCGTACGCGATGCTTGCTCCATTGACTGTGATCTTGTGCACGGACGGACCGTACGGACCCGTGGAGCGGGGCGCAACCACGGTGCTGAGACGTTGCTAACTATGGTTAGCATTTTGCTTGCAGGAGCTAGCGGAGCCGGTTAACGTCGCAGTCATGGCCACACCGAAGGACCTTCCCGACGTCGGCGGGTTCATCCGCGATCTACGGCGTAACGCCAAGATCTCGCTCCGGCAGCTCGCCGAGCAGGCGGGGGTCAGCAACCCGTACCTCAGTCAGATCGAGCGCGGCCTGCGCAAGCCCAGCGCCGAGGTGCTCCAGCAACTGGCGAGCGCGCTGCGGGTCTCCACCCCGGCGATGTACCTGCGCGCCGGCCTGCTCGACGACAAGGAAGGCCACGGTGTGCTCGCCGCCATCGCCGTGGACACCGACCTGACGATGGCCCAGAAGCAGTCCCTCACCCAGATCTACGAGACGTTCCGTCGGGAGAACACCCGGCTGGCCGAGGCCCAGGCGGCCGCCGAGGGCGGCGGCACCGGGCCCACCGGCGGCACGCCCGGGGCGACCAGCCCGACCGACGTCGGCGACGAGCCCGCCGACCTGGCGAACCTGGCCGCAACCGGTCCCACCACCGCGGGCGGCACCCCGACCGAAGCCGTGATCGAGTCGGTCGCCGTCACCGAGGCGGGCACCGCACCCGCCCCGGGCACCACCAACACCCCCGAGAAGAAGGCCGCCGGTCCGGCGGCACGCAAGGCCGCCGAGGCGGCCGAAGAGGAGACGTCATGAGCGAGCCGAAGACCAACCGCATCCCCGCCCCGATCTACGCCGCCGCCGGCGCCGGTGAGTTGGCCATCGAGCAGCTGCGCAAGCTGCCCGCCGTGGTCGGTGTCCTCAGCACCCGCGTCGTCGCCGACCTGGGTGGTCGGGCCGTGCTGACCGGCTACGAGCTTCGTCAGAAGGCCAACGAGTTGGACCTCGCCAAGCTCCGCGAGTCGGCTGACCTGGCCAAGCTGCGCGAAGCCGCCGACCTGGCCAAGCTGCGCGAGGTTGCCGACCTGGACAAGCTGCGGGCCGCCGCGACCCGCAACGCCGCCATGGTGATCGCCGGGGCCCAGGTCGCCCAGGAGCGGGCCTTCGCCGCGTACGGCGCGCTGGTCGCCCGTGGTGAGCGGGTTGTCGGCGCTGGTGTGCTGGAAGCCGCCGACACTGTCAACGCCGACATCGAGGCCACGCAGGCCGTGACGGCGGCGGAGACCACCCCGGCCACCACCGCCACCGCCCCGGCCGAGGTGCCGACCCCGGCCGAGGTGCCGACCCCGGCCGACGTGGCCGAGATCGCCGAGGCCAAGCCGGCCGCCGTCAAGAAGGCCACGCGCGCCCCGAAGGCCGCGAAGCCGGCCGCGACCCCGTCGGCCAAGCTGCCCCGGGCCACCAAGCGGACCCGCCCGGCGGCCGAGTAGTAACCCCTGTCGACGACCCCGGCGGCGTCCTTGTCGGACGAAGCCGGGGTCCTCGACATAAGCTTGCCGGCATGGCCAACGCCGCGCCGATCTTCGCGTTCGAAGTCCGCTACGTGATCGAGCTGATCCTGCTCGTCTTCGCGCTGATCGTTCAGGGCGTCGCCCTGGTGCACGCGATCACGCAGCGCTCCGACGCCTTTCCCGCCATCGGGACGCTTCCCAAGGGTGGCTGGATCGCCATCCTGGCGGTCTGCCTCGTGCTGACCCTGCTCGGCTTCGGGCCGATCAGCCTCTTCGGACTGATCGGCATCGCCGCCGGTCTCATCTACCTGCTCGACGTTCGGGTCGGTCTGCGCGACCTCAGCGACGGCAAAGGGTTCTGGTGAGAGGTTTTCGCTGGCCCCCTCCACCGGACAGCGGGCCCCGCACCTGGGGGCCCGGCCCGGGTGGGCCGCGTACCGGCCGCCCGGCGCTCCCGGAACCGGACACCGACCTGGTCGCCACCCCGCACGGCGTACAGCTGGAACGGCTGGTCACCGGCACCGGTGACCCGGTGACCGTGTTCGCGCACGGGCTGGGCAACGGCATCGCCACCACCCGCCCGTTCGGCAGTGGGGTGACCGGCCGCAAGGTGTTCTTCCAGTTCCGTGGGCACGGCCGATCCGAGGCGCCGGACGGGCCGTGGACGTACTCCGACCTGGCCCGCGACCTTCGGGCGATCGCCGACCTGGGCGGTGCCAGCCGCGCCTTCGGCGCGAGCCTCGGCGCCGGGGCCCTCTGCCGGTTGCTCGCGGAGAGCCCGGACCGTTTCGAGAAGCTGGTCTTCTTCCTGCCCGCCGTGCTCGACCAGCCGCGCGGCCCGGTGGCTGGTGACCGCATCACCGACCTGCTGGAGGCCGTGGAGAGCGGAGACGCCTCGGTGGTCGCCGACGTCGTCACCCTGGAGCTGCCCGCGGCGGTGCGCAACACTCCCGCCGGCTGGGCGTACCTGCGGCAGAGACTCGACCAGCTGCTCCGCGACGGACTCGCCGGCAGCCTGGCCAGCCTCGCGGACCAGACGCCGCTGCGCGCCACGAGCGACCTCGCGGCGGTCACCGCGCCGGCGCTGGTCATCGCCAACGCGGGCGACGAGCTGCACCCGGTCGACGTCGCCGAGCGGCTCGCCGCCGCACTGCCGCAGGCCACCCTCCACGTGTACGACCGGCCCGGCGTCCTCTGGTCGGAACGCGCCGACCTGCGGGACCGCATCGCCGGCTTCCTCAACGAGTAACGTGCCCTGTCATGGGCGTCACACAGCATGGCCGGACACACCGGCTCGACCTCGCCGACCCGACCCTGCGCGAATGGACGTGCACGGTCCTGCACGCCGACGCCGAGCAGGGCATCGTGCTGGACCGCTCCGCCTTCTACCCGGGCGGCGGTGGTCAGCCGCCGGACCACGGCGTTCTGCTGTGGCAGGGCGTGCAGACCCGGATCGTCGGCACCCGCAAGGGCGACGACCTCTACCTGATCCCCGCCGAGGGTGACCCGCTCCCGCCGGTCGGCACCGAGGTCGTCGGTGCGTTGGAGGACGAGCGTCGGACCCGGCTGATGCGTACCCACTCCGGGTTGCACGTGCTCTGCGGCGTGGTGTTCCGCGACTTCGGCGCGCTGGTGACCGGCAACTCGATGGAGCCCGGTGAGGCCCGGATGGACTTCAACCTCCCCGAGGTGCCACCGGACTTCAAGAGCCGCATCGAGGAACTCGTCAACGCCGAGGTGGCCGCTGACCGTTCGGTCGCCGTGCGGGTGTTGCCGCGCACCGAGGCGCTGGCCCTGCCGGACATCATCCGCACCCAGTCCAACCTGATCCCGCCGGACGAGCAGGAGGTCCGGATCGTCGACATCGTCGGGCTGGACGTTCAGGCCGACGGCGGCACCCACGTCGCATCCACCGCGCAGATCGGCAAGGTGCAGGTGGTCAAGGTGGAGAGCAAGGGCCGGGCCAACCGCCGGGTCCGCGTCCGCCTGGTGGACTGACAGTTCGATAATTCGGACGTCGGCTGTCAGGTATCGCTGGCAGCCTCGCAGGCATGACACAACCGCTCGCAGGAAAGATCGCGCTCGTCGCCGGTGCCACCCGAGGCGCCGGGCGGCAGATCGCCGTGCAACTCGGGGCTGCCGGCGCCACCGTGTACGCCACCGGCCGCAGCACCCGGGCGGGCCGCTCGGAGATGGACCGACCGGAGACCATCGAGGAGACCGCCGAGCTGGTCACCAGGGCCGGAGGCACCGGCATCGCCGTCCAGGTCGACCACCTGGTGCCCGAGCAGGTCCGCGACCTCGTCGCCCGGATCGACGCCGAGCAGGGCCGCCTCGACGTGCTGGTCAACGACATCTGGGGTGGGGACCCACTGGTCACCTGGGAAAAGCCGGTGTGGGAACAGCCGTTGGACGCCGGCTTCCGAACCCTTCGACTGGCCATCGACACCCACATCATCACCAGCCACTTCGCCCTGCCGCTGCTGATCCGCAAGCCCGGCGGCCTGGTGGTGGAGATGGGCGACGGCACCAAGGCGTACAACGACGACAACTACCGGCTGTCGCTCTTCTACGACCTGGCCAAGGTGTCGGTCAACCGGCTCGCCTTCATCCAGGCGCACGAGCTGAAGCCGCACGACTGCACCGCCGTCGCGCTCACCCCGGGCTGGATCCGTTCCGAGGCGATGCTGGAGCACTTCGGCGTGACCGAGGACAACTGGCGCGACGGAGCCGCCACCGACCCGAACTTCCTCATCTCCGAGACGCCGGCCTTCGTCGGCCGGGCGGTGGCCGCGCTCGCCGCCGACGAGGAGAAGGCCCGCTGGAACGGCCAGTCCGTCGACGCCGGCACGCTGTCCAAGGTGTACGGGTTCACCGACCTCGACGGTAGCCAACCCGAGGGCTTCCGCTACATCACCGAGGTGGTCGACGCGGGCAAACCGTCGGACGTCACCGGCTACCGGTAGAGCGCCTGGAACCGGCCGGCCGCCTCGGCAAACAACTGCCGCAGCGCGGGTGGGTCGAGGACCTCCACCTCGGGGCCGAGCCCCAGCAGTTGGTGGTACGCCACCTCGACGGACTCGACGGGCAGCCGGGCCACCACCCAGCCCTGCCCGTCGGGTTCGCCGGCGGCGGCCACCACCTCGTCGTACACGAAGGGGGCATCGACCAGGTGCCGGAGCCGGCGCAGGCCCGCCGGGCTGAGCCGGACGGTGGCCTCGGCCCGCAGGATGGTCCGCAGGAACGACCCGGTCTGCTCGCGCCAATGCCCGGCCAGGTCGAAGCCCTCGTCCCGCGCGAAGCTCTCCTCGCCGACCTCGACTCCGGTCACCCGGTCCACCCGGTAGGTGCGGGTGTCGTCGTCGACCCGACCGACCAGATACCAGGCCCCACTCTTGAGCACCAGCCCGTACGGCTGGACCCGCCTGGTCACCTCCCGGTTGCCGCGCCGGTAGCGCAACTCCACCACCCGGTCGCGCCAGACCGCGCGGGCCAGTTCGGTCAACAACGGTGGCGGCGGGGTCTCCCGGAACCAGCCCGGCACGTCCAGGTGGAACCGCTGCCCCGCACGTGTCGGGGCGTCCCGCAGGGCCGGCGGCAGGGCGGCGAGCACCTTCAGCTCGGCGGCGGCGACCGCGTCGGCGAGCCCCATGTCACCAGCCGGCCCGGGCAGCCCGGAGAGGAAGAGCGCTTCCGCCTCGTCCCGGGTGAGCCCGGTCAGTCGGGTGCGGTAACCGCCGAGCAGCCGGTATCCGCCGTCCCGACCCCGGTCGGCGTAGACCGGCACCCCGGCGGCCGAGAGCGCCAGCACGTCCCGGTAGACGGTCCGCTCGGAGACCTCCAGCTCCCGTGCCAGCTCGCCCGCCGTCATCGAGCCGCGAGCCTGCAACAGCAGCAGCAGTGAGATCAGTCGGGAGGCGCGCACCAGCCCATCCTGCCTCGTACCGCTCGCCGCCCGGCGGATTCGATCACCGGTCGTTAGGCTGCTCGATCGTGGACGCCAGCAGAATCGCCAGCCCGGTGACCGGGGCCGTCGGCCGCTTCCTCGCCGGGGCGGGGCTGCTCCTGCGGGGGCTCGGTCTCTATGTGCGCAGCCCGGGGCTGATGCTGCTCGGCATCGTGCCGGCGTTGATCTCCGGTGCCCTTTTCGTGGGTGCGTTCGCCACCCTGGTGTACTTCGTGGACGACCTCGCCGCGCTGGTCACCCCGTTCGCCGACGACTGGTCGAAGACCGGCCGCAGCCTGGTCCGGGTGGTCGCCGGGCTGGCCTTCCTGGGGCTCGGCGGCCTGCTCGCGGTGGTCAGCTTCACCGCTGTCACCCTGGTCATCGGCGACCCGTTCTACGAGAAGATCTCCGAGCAGGTCGAGCAGCGGTACGGCGGCACGCCCGGCGCTGTGGACGTACCCTTCTGGTCGTCGTTGCGCCGCAGCTCCGCGGACTCGGTACGCATGGTGGCGCTCGCCGCCCTGGTCGGGATTCCGCTCTTCCTCGCCGGCTTCATCCCGGTCGTCGGGCAGACGGTCGTCCCGGTCATCGGGGCGGCTGTCGGCGGCTGGTTCCTCGCCGTGGAGCTGGTCGGGGCACCGTTCTACCGGCGTGGGATGCGGCTGCCGCAGCGCCGGACGATCCTGAAGGCCGACCGACCCACCTCGCTCGGCTTCGGGGTGGCGGTCTTCCTCTGCTTCCTCATTCCGCTCGGCGCGGTACTGATCATGCCGGCTGCGGTCGCCGGCGCGACCCTGCTGGCCCGACGCTCGCTCGGTCAGCCGATCGAGGAGAGCTGACATGGAGATCACCCTGGTCCAGGGCGACATCACCACCCAGCAGGTGGACGCCATCGTGAACGCCGCGAACTCGTCCCTCCTCGGTGGCGGTGGCGTCGACGGGGCCATCCACCGGCGCGGCGGTCCTGCCATCCTCGCCGAGTGCCGGGCGTTGCGGGCATCCCACTACGGCCGAGGGCTGCCGACCGGGCAGGCGGTGGCGACCACTGCCGGTGAGCTGCCGGCCCGTTGGGTGATCCACACTGTCGGGCCGGTCTGGTCCGGCAGCGAGGACCGGTCGGCGCTGCTGCGCGACTGCTACGCGAACAGCCTGCGCGTTGCCGACGATCTGGGCGCGTCGACTGTGGCCTTTCCTTTGATCTCCGCCGGCATCTTCGGCTGGCCGATCGACGACGCGGTCCGCCAGGCCCTCGGCGTGCTGCGCTCGGCCACCCCGACCGCCGTCACCGAGGCGCGCCTGGTGCTGTTCGGGGCGGACACTCACGAGAGGGCACGGCGGATCTTCGCCGCCGCAGCCTAGGAGCGCAGCCCTTCGGGAGTCGCTGATGAGCCGTATACCTCAGAGTCATATTTATGCCTCAGAGGTATATCGCTTACCCGAGCGACACCGCCGACGCCCGAGGGCCGGGGTTCCGTCATCACGATCCCGAATCCCGCGCGTCTTCCCACAGGGACTCGAAGTGCTCCACATAACGATCGAACGGGCCGCCACTCTCTCGGCGTCGCAGGTGCATCGTCACCGAATCCTGCCCCAGTCCCGCACCTATGTGCGTAGCCACGATCGCCTCGTCGTCGAAGACCCAGACGGACATGGCAACGTGTCGTTCTGACATTCGGATGGCAAGCGGTTGCGGAGACTTCGAGATCTCCGCCTGGGTCATCGCGATGCGGGTCGCGAGCGTGAGGGGAGTGGCCTCGATGCGCTCTCGCGCCGTCGTGACCTCGCTGCTGGGATCGCCTAGCAGGAAACGCACATCGGCACCGTCTTGGGCCTTCTTGCCGAGCGTGGTGGCGGCGTTGGGCACCTCGAGCCACACGAAATAACTCGTGTATCCGCCGAACCACAGTCGGGTGCCCGCTTTGTCGATCAACTCGCGAAACAGAGAACGTGGAAGGTCGGATCGGCGTGCGTACACGCCAACCACCTCACGGTCCGAGCCGACTTTGACGGCGCGGCGGACAGCTTCGGGCCATAGCACCTCTACATCCTGACCCAACACCCCAGCGGCCCGCATCCGGGAGCGAGGGTGAGGGACGCGGCCCCTGCTGATCCACCGCTCAACCGTCTTCGCGTCCACACTGCACTTCTCGGCGAGGTCATTAACGGTCAGCCCCGCGGATTTGAGGGCGTGCCCGAGAACGTCGTTTCGCGTCATCGCAAGGGGACCTTTCCTAGACGTCCCCGATGGTCGCACACGGACGGTGCAGGCGTCCGATACCCGCTGGAACCGTGCAGGTATCTGTACCACTGCTGAAAGCGCACAGCGGCCTCTGCTGATGATCGGAGAGGAAGACATGCCCGAGATGCGGCCGATGAACGCCCGTCCCCGGCCGCACCTGCCGATGCGCCCTGCGTGGCTGTGTCGCAACTGCGCTGCGCCGTGGCCCTGCGGTCCAGCTCAACTCGACCTCATTGCCGAGTTCTACGGTCATTCGATCGCTCTGGCATTCTACCTGGCCTCGTCGATGCAAGAGGCCGTCGACGACATGTACGCCCTGGGCGGTCGCCCCGATCTCGCCGTGATGCACACCCGATTTCTCGGGTGGTTGTCCCTGGCCCGCCGATCGCGCCCGGCAGGGTGATTGACGATCAGGCCAGGTCGGCCAGGCAGGTCCACTGGGAGGCCACCGGCCGGTAGCCCAGCCGGGTGTTGATCGCGAGCATCGGCCCGTTCGCCTCGTCGTTCGAGGTGTACGCGGTCCGAACCCCGTTGGCGGCGGCCCGGTGCAGCGCCGCCGTCTTGGCCAGTCGGGCCAGCCCTCGTCCCCGGTACGTCGGAATGGTGCCGGTGAAGTCCGACCACATCCGGTCTCCGTCCCGCTTCACCAGACTGAAGGCCACGATCCTGCCATCGACCTCGACCACAGCGCTGGACGCCTTGTCCAGACCGAGGTTGTCCCAGGCGTCGTACTGCCAGCTCTCGTAGCTGATCGTGTCGACCGGCACGTCGCTCGGCTCGTCGGCCGCCGCGGCCACGTCCGCCTCGTACAGCAGGCGCGGGTCCAGGTCGGCGATCGGGAGCAGCCGCACGCCCGGGGGCAACGCGGGTAGCGCGGGTGCCGTGTTCAGGTCGAGTGCTGAGTAGCGCACCTCGCGGCTCGGCTCGTACCCGTGCCGGCGGGCGAACGGCAGCGCGTCCGGCAGGACCGTGGCGCGGACCCGGCGGATTCCCAGCGGGCGGAGATGATCGGTGGCGGCGGTCAGCAGGGCCGTGCCGACGCCTCGTCGCCGGTACTGCGGATGTACGTGCAGCATCGAGATGTCGCCGAAGTCCGGCGTGGACGTCCAGCTGGCGCACTGCGCCGACACCCACCCGACCACCTGGGCGTCGACCTCGGCCACGAAGGCCGTCCAGCCCTCCTCGGGTGGTGGCTCGGCGAGCATCTTCCGGGTCGACTCGACCCCGCGCACCAGGTAGGGGTAGACGATCGCCCGCAGGGCCACCACGGCCGGCGCGTCGTCCGGCTGTGCCACACGAATCCGCATGTCAGGCCCCCATCCGTACGGCCGCGACGGCTTCGACCTCGACGAGCTGGTCGGGATAGCCGAGCACGGCCACCCCCAGCAGGGTGCTCGGCGGATCGTGGTCGCCGAAGAAGTCGCGGACCACCCCCCAGACCGTCACCAGGTCCGCCCGGTCGGCCGACGCCACGTAGACGGTGGTCTTGACCACGTCGGTGAGGGTCGCGCCGGCCGCCGCGAGGGCGGTCTCCAGGTTCGCCATCACCTGCCGGGCCTGCGTGGCGTGGTCGCCCGGTGCGACGGTGCGTCCGTCGGCGTCCAGCGGGCACGCGCCGGCGGTGAAGACGAGCCGGGCGGGCGACTCCACGGTGGCGGCGTACGCGTACTCGGCGACGTCGGAGAGAGCGGGAACGTGCAGCAGCGCGACAGGATCCGGCATGCCGGCGAGGCTAGCGACGATCTTTCCTCGGGGCGAAGGATTAACCGGTGCCGGGAACCCTCCTGACCTGTTCGTGGTCGTGATCGCAGACAACGGTGCGGACGTGTCTGCGAATACCTCCCGAGGAGGAGAATGGCGTAAAAGTGCCTAAAACGGGGCAGAGTGTTCTAACTCCCTCTGTCGGAGCGAGAATCGCAATCGCCGAAGGCCCATGGAGGGAAACGTTGCAAGCACTGCTCGTAAGACTCGTCGCAACCGGCGCCACAGCCGGTGCGCTCCTGATCGGGACGGCAGGCGGCGCGCTCGCCCAGCCGACCCAGCCAGCACCTCAGGTCAGCACCATCGACATCAACCCGGGCAACGTCCCCACGACCGCGGCGGCGTTCACCCAGGACTGCGACCCGAACCTCGGCGGTGGCCCGTACCCGGACCAGGACGTGTGGGTGTTCAACCTGCCGGGCAACCCGGAGACCTCCGGTGAGTTCGTCACTGTCACCGGCACCTGGAGCATCCCGAACGACGGCACCGTGACCCGGACGATCCCCACCGACGGCGGGGCGATCGTCAACGACATGGGCACCAGCAAGGCGTGGATCCGGCTGCCCGCCGGTTGGACGTTGACCGACGCCACCGCGGTGATCACCGGTACGGCGGACTTCTTCGTGCTGACCGCCACCTGCGCGGCCAGCGGCCAGCCCACCACCCCGCCGCCCACCAGCCCGCCGCCGACCACCCAGCCGCCGACCAGCGCGCCGCCCACCGCGACCCCGACGAAGAGTCACCTGCCGATCACCGGCACGTCGGCGGGCGGCACCCTGATCCCGATGGCCATCCTCGGTGCTGTCGCGGTGGCGCTCGGCGCCACGCTGATCGCGGTACGACGCCGCCGGGACGCGGAGAGCTGATCGGCTGACGCGCCGCACCGATCCTCGGACCGGACAACGGGGGCCCTTCTCGACGAGGAGGGCCCCCGGGCTACGCCGAGGCTCGGCGGATCAACTCGGTGGGGAGCATGACCCTCTGCTCGATGGTCTCCCCGGCGGCGAGCCGGAGCAGTTGGCGGGTCATGGCGCGGCCGAGTTCCACGATCGGCTGCCGGACGGTGGTCAGCGGCGGCTCGGTGTACGCGGCGGTCTCGATGTCGTCGAAGCCGATCACCGCCACGTCCTCCGGCACCCGCCGGCCGGCCTCGCGCAGCGTTCGCAGGGCGGCGTGTGCCATCAGGTCGGAGGCGGCGAAGACGCCGTCCAGGTCGGGGTGCTCGGTGAGCAGGTGCCGCATCGCCGCCGCCCCGGACTCCCGGGTGAAGTCGCCGACGGCGATCAGCTCGGGCAACCCGGCGTCGGTGACCGTGCTGCGGTAACCGCTGAGCCGTTCGATGCCGGCGACCATGTCCTGCGGCCCGGCGATGGTGGCGATGCGTCGGCGACCACTGTCGATCAGGTGTCGGACGGCTGCGGTCACGCCGGCCACGTGGTCGACGTCGACGTACGGGACCGGCACGTCGCCGAGCGGCCGACCGCTGACCACCACCGGAATGCCGAGGCGGGCCAGTGTGCCGGGCAGCGGGTCGGCGCCGTGCAGCGAGGCGAACAGCACCCCGTCGACGTGCCGGCCGGTGGTGTAGCGCTCGACCCGTTGATGCCCGGCGGGCGAGCCGGCGAGCATCAGCACCAGTTGCTTGTCGGCCGCCTCCAACTCCTGGCTGACGCCCCTGATGATGCCGGGGAACACCTGGTCGTCGGAGAAGACCCGGGTGGCGGCCTCCGGCATGACCAGGGCGACCGAGTCGGTGCGTTGGGTGACCAGGCTGCGGGCGGCGAGGTTGGGCACGTACCCCAACTCGGCGACGGCCCGGGTGACCGCTTCCCGGATCGGCTCGGCGACCGTGGTGGAGCCGTTGACCACCCGGGACACGGTGGCGCGGGACACCCCGGCCCGCGCCGCCACCGCTTCGAGCGTCGGCCGCTGCGCCGTCGTCATCGCGCCTTCCCCCCCCGCTCGTCACAGCCCGTTCCGGGAGATCACCTCCTGGTACCACCGGGCGCTGGCCTTCGGTGTGCGCCGCTGGGTCAGGTAGTCGACGTGCACGATCCCGAACCGCTTGCGGTAACCCTCCGCCCACTCGAAGTTGTCCAGTAATGACCATACGAGATAACCGCGCAGGTCTACGCCCCGGGAGATCGCCTCGTGCGCCGCGCGCAGATGCCCGTCGAGGTAGGCGATGCGATCGGTGTCGATCACCTGGGTCGGCCCGTCGGGCGAGTCGGCGCCGGGCTTGTCGGGGAACGCCCCACCGTTCTCGGTGATGAGCAGCGGCACGCCGGGGTAGTCGGTGGCGATCCGTTCCAGCAGCCGGGTCAGCCCGGCCGGCTCGATCATCCAGCCCATGTCGGTCAGCGGCCCGGTCGGCGGCACGAAGTGCACGGTGCCCTCGGTGCCGGGGTACGCGCTGTTGCCGGCGCCGTCGGGTCGACCTGCCACGTAACCGGGGGCGTAGTAGTTGATGCCGAGCAGGTCGATCGGGGCGGCGATCAGCTTCTCGTCACCGTCGCGGACGAAGGTCGGTTCGACGATCCGGGCCACGTGCTCGCGAACGTCGTCCGGGTAGCCGCCGGCCAGCAGCGGGTCGAGGAAGATCCGGTTGTGCAGGCCGTCGACCAGGCGGACCGCTGCGGCGTCCACCGCGCTCTCCGGGTCGGCCGGGCGTACATCGGCGGGGTTGAGGGTGATGCCGACGCTGCGCGCGCCGGCCGCGCGCAGCGCCCGCGCCGCGAGGCCGTGCCCCAGCAGCAGATGGTGTACGGCGCTGAAGGCCGCCCCCGGGTCCTGCTCGCCGGGGGCGTGTATTCCGTTGGCGTAGCCGAGGTAGGCCGAGCACCACGGCTCGTTGAGGGTGGTCCACGTGTCGATCCGGTCACCGAGGCGGGCGTACACGGCCGTGGCGTACGTGGCGAAGTGCTCGGCGGTGTCCCGGTTGGTCCAGCCGCCCCGGTCACCCAGGGCCTGGGGCAGGTCCCAGTGGTAGAGGGTGACGATCGGGTCGATTCCCCGATCGAGCAGCGCGTCGGTGAGCCGGTCGTAGAAGTCCAGCCCGCGCGGGTTGGCCGGGCCGGTGCCGTCCGGTTGGATCCGGGGCCAGGCGACCGAGAAACGGTACGCCTGCAGGCCCAGCTCGGCCATCAGCGCCACGTCGTCGGCGTACCGGTGGTAGTGGTCGCAGGCGACGTCGCCGGTGTGGCCCTGGTAGACGCGGCCCGGCGTACGGCTGAAGGTGTCCCAGATGGACGGTCCGCGACCGTCGTCGCGGGCCGCGCCCTCGATCTGGTATGCGGCGGTGGCCGCCCCCCAGAGGAAATTGTCAGGGAAAACGAGTTGGTTCACGCCTTGACCGCACCTTCCATGATCCCGCCGATGATCTGCCGGCCGAACAACACGAACACCAACAGCAGGGGCAGCGTCGCGATGGCTGTCCCGGTGAACACCTGCGACATGTCCTGGTAGTACCCGTCCGACAGTGCCCGCAGGGAGAGTTGCACTGTTGGATTCGCCGGATCGTTCAGCACAGCGTACGGCCACAGGAAGTCGTTCCAAGTGGTCATGAACGTGAGCAGGCCGAGGACGGCAGCGGCGGGACGCAGCGCGGGCAGGACGACGTGCCACCAGATCCGGGCGGTGCCGCAGCCGTCCATCCGGGCGGCCTCGATCAGCTCGTCGCTGACCGCCTGGCCGGCGTACTGCCGCATCATGAACACCCCGAAACCGGTGACCAGCGCCGGCACGATGACCGCGGGGAGCCGGTCGTTCCACTCCAGCTTGGTCATCAGCAGATACAGCGGGATCACGCCGAGCTGGGTCGGCACCATCATGGTCGCGATGATGACCAGCAGCAGCGCGTTGCGCCCCCGGAACCGCAGCTTGGCGAAGGCGAACCCGGCCAGGCTGGAGAACAGGACCACGGAGATCGTGACGGTGGTGGCCACGATCGTCGAGTTGATCAGCCCGGTCAGGAAGTACGCGTCGGTGTTGTCGAACAGTCGGGCGATGTTGGCCCCGAGGTTGCCGCCGGGCGTCATCGGTGGCGGCAGTTGCCCCATCGCGTCGCTGGACCGGCTGGCGACCACGAACATCCACCAGATCGGGAAGACCGACAGGCCACCGGCGACGATCAGAGCGAGGTAGGTGAGCGGGCTGGCCCGCCAGAGCCGGCTCATCGGGCCGCTCCCTTCCGGGTTTCGGGGCCCGAGTCGCCGCCGAGGCGGCGGAGGACCAGGACGTTGACCGCCGCGACGATCGCGATGAGCGCGAAGAGCAGCCAGGCCACGGCCGAGCCGTACCCGAAGTTGTAGTGCGGCGCGAAGGCGTTCTCGAACATGTACATGGTCAGCGTCTGCGACTCGCGCATCGGTCCGCCCCGGATCGGGTTGGTGCCGGAGTGGAACAGGCGCGGTTCGGTGAAGAGCTGCAACCCGCCGATGGTGGCGATGATGGCGCAGAAGATGATCGTCGGCTTGAGTAGCGGCACGGTGATGGACCAGAACTGCCGGGCCCGGTTCGCGCCGTCGATCGACGCCGACTCGTACAGGTCGCGGGGGATGGCCTGCATGGCGGCCAGCAGGATCAGCGCGTTGTAGCCGGTCCACCGCCAGTCGACCATGGCGGAGATGGCCACCCAGGAGGCGAACCGGTTGGACTTCCAGCCGATGGCGTCCACCCCGACCATGTCGAGCAGCCAGTTGACCATGCCGAAATCGCGGCCGAAGATCACCCCGAACACGATCGCCACCGCTGCGGTGGACGTGACGTTGGGGACGAGCACTGCCATCCGCCAGGCGGTACGCGCCCGCAGGCCCCGGTTGAGCAGGTTGGCCAGCCAGAGAGCGGCGAGCAACTGCGGCACCGTCGAGATGACGAAGATCCCGAGCGTGTTGACCAGCGCGTGCCAGAAGTCGACGTCGGCCAGCAGCCGGGTGTAGTTCTCCATCCCGACGAAGGGGTGGTCGCTGCCCAGCAGGTCCCAGTCGTGCAGCGACACCCAGAAGGTGTACGCCAGCGGGTAGGCCCCGAAGACGGCGAAGAGCAGGAAGAACGGGGCGATGTAGAGGTACGGCGAGAGCCGGGTGTCGAGCCGGCTGAGGCGACCCGTCGAACGCTTGGGTGCCGGTACGACCGGCGGACGGGCGTCGAGCTGGACGGTCATGCCCGGGAACTCCTTTCCGCCGTGCGGGCGGGACTCCGGTCACCGGAGCCCGCCCGCACGCTGGGTTGGGCTACTTGGCGGCGGCCTTCTTCGCGTTGGTCACCGCGTCGGTCCAGCCCTGCCCCGGGTTGCGCTGGCCGAGTTCGACAGTCCGGACGGCGTTCTCCACCTCGGTGCGGACGGCCTGGTTCTTCGGGCCCATGTAGACCGGCTTGAGGCTCTTCGCGCCGGTTCCGAAGATGGTGCCGACCGGTGCCCCGGAGAAGTACGCGTTGGTCGCGCCGGCGATCGCCGGGTCGTCCAACGCCTGCGGCGAGGAGGGCAGCGGGCCCTTCTCCTTGAACGCCCCGATCTGGCCCTTGGCGCTGGTCAGGAACTTCGCCAGCTCGATCGCCTCGGCCTGGTGCTTGCTCTGCTTGGGCACGGCGAGGTGTGACCCACCCCAGTTGCCGCCGTTGCCGGGCACCCGGGCGATGTCCCACTTGCCCTGGGCGGCCGGGCCGGCGTTGCCCTCGATCACCCCGGTCATCCAGGCGGGGCAGGCGATGGTGGCGAACTTCGACTGCTTGAACGCGGAGACCCACTCCTCGGACCACGAGCCGTACTTGCCGGAGAGGCCCGAGTCGACGATGTCCATCGTGGTGTCCCACGCCTGCCGTACGGCCGGGTTGCTGTCGACGACGAGGTTGTCGCTGGTGTCGTAGTAGCTGTAGCCGGTGGTGTTGCCGGCGGTCTGGAGCAGGATGGTGTTGAAGGTGTTGGTGGCCGCGTCGAGGAATGACGCGCCGGTCTTGGCCGCGACGAACTTCTCGCCGGTGGCGATGTAGTCCTGCCAGGTCGGCCAGAGCTGGGAGACGGCGTCCCGCTCGGTGGGCAGGCCGGCCTTCTCGAAGAGGTCCTTGCGGTAGCAGATGGCGATGCCGCCCACGTCGGTGCCGAGGCCGATGAGCTGCTTGCCGTCGGCGGTCAGCCCGGCGTTCCACTTCCATTCGAGGAAGTTGCCCTTGAGGTCGGCGGCGCCGTGGTCCAGCAGGTTGACGAAGTTGCCGGGGTTCGCCTTGTACTCGACCATCAGCCCTTCCTCGATGGCCACGACGTCGCCGGCGCCCCGGCCGGCGGCGAGCCACTGGGTCAGCTTCGGCGAGTACTCGTCGAGGTTGGTGCCCGTGCCGCGCTCGACGATCTTCACGTCGGGGTTCGCGGCCATGTAGTCCTTGTAGAGCTGCTCGTAGCCGAACTGGCCGAAGACGTCGACGGTGAGGGTGATCGGACCGTCCCCACCCTCTTCGTCACCGCCGCCGCAGCCGGCGGTGACGAGCAGGGCGGTGGTCGCGGCGAGGGCCACCGCGGCGAGGCGGCGGCGCGGGAAGACAGCCATGGGTTTCGACCTCTCTCAAGGTGGTCGGTGGTGATCGATAGGCAAGAGAGCGCTCTCACGACAGGGTGGTGGGCACTCCACCCGGTGTCAAGAGAGCGCTCTCTTTGATATCCCGACGTGACCGACGACGTACGCGAGGGCGCCACCCGTCGATGGGTGACGCCCTCGCGGAGCGGTGGAGCCGGTCAGCCCGTACGCAGACCGTTCAGCAGGTTGGGATCGCCGGCAACGTCCAACGTCTCGAAGCTCACCCGACCCCAGAGAGCCAGCAACAGGTCGCTTGCGGTGCCGCTGACCTGCGCGCGGGCGTGGTGGTCGTCGTGGTCGAAGATGGTCGCCGTGTCGAGCAGCGCCACCCCCTCGCCGCGGAGCCGCAGATACCAGTCCTGGGCCGCGTCGGTCGCGGAGAGCTGCACCACGCCGTGCCAGTCACCCGGCACCTGCCGCCGGCCGGCCGGCAGCCAGGTGTCCAGCACCTCGCTCACCCCGTCGGCCGCGAGCTTCGCCTCGACCGGGTCACCCGCACCGATCGCGAGCTGGGCGTCCCACCGGTGCACAGCCGTCTCGTGCGCCATCCGACGCGGCCAGAAGCCGGCCTTCTTCGGCTGCGGCGCCCAGTTCCAGGCCGGCGCCTCCGGGTCCAGGCCGTCGAACACGGTCAGCAGCCGGTCGTACCCCTGCTGCCAGAGCTGAAGGGGGCTCACGCCCGGCTCCGCCTCAAGGGGGACCCGGCGGGCCGGCTGCGTGGTCGAGCCGGAGCCGACGAACGACGAAACCCAGTGGTAGATGCCGGCGAGGTGCAGTGTGACGTCGTTGACCGTCCAGCCCGGACAGGACAGCACCGGTGTCTCCGGCGGTGCCTCGGCGACCGCCGCCGCGAAGGCCGGGCCCTCCGTCCGGAGCGCTCCGATCCAAAAATCCTTGCTGCCCTGCAGTCTGCTCATCGCCATCCTCCCGGGGGTGCCGGGCGACCAGTGGGTGCCACGGCTATCAGTCAGCCTAAGGTGAAGGGCGTGCCAGACGCCTCCGCCCAGCCGACAACCGCAGCCGATCGTGCCATCCCCGGTCCACTGGCCGGCTACACGACCCTAGGGACGGGTGGAACGCCCGCCCGGATCGTGGCCGCGGACAGCGCCGACGAGATCATCCGGGCGGTCCGGGCCGCGGACGAGCCGGTCCTGATCCTGGCCGGCGGCAGCAACGTGGTCATCGGCGACGACGGCTTCCCCGGCACCGTCGTCCTGGTGCGCTCCCGTGGCCTCCACGTCGTCACGGAGGACGCCGAATCGGTCACCGTACGCGTCGACGCCGGCGAACCGTGGGACGACCTGGTGGCCGCCACCGTCGCCAACGGCTGGGCCGGCCTGGAATGCCTCTCCGGCATCCCCGGCTCGACCGGCGCCACCCCGATCCAGAACGTCGGCGCGTACGGCCAGGAGGTCGCCGAGACGATCACCGGTGTCGAGGTGTACGACCGGGTCGACGGCACCCGCCGGATCATCCCCGCCGCCGAGTGCGGGTTCACCTACCGGGGCAGCATCTTCAAGTACGGGGACCGTTGGGTGGTGCTCTCCGTCGACTTCCAGCTCACCCGGTCTCCGCTCTCCGGGCCGGTGCGCTACGCCGAGCTGGCCAGGGCCCTCGGTGTCGAGGTCGGCGACCAGGTGCCGCTGGCGGACGCTCGGGCGGCGGTGCTGCGACTGCGGGCCGGCAAGGGGATGGTGCTCGACGCCGACGACCCGGACACCCGCTCGGTCGGCTCCTTCTTCACCAATCCGGTGCTCGACGGTGCGACGTACGAGCTGCTCCGGGAACGCGCCGCCGACGTGGGCGACCCTCCCGCCTGGCCCGGGGCCGACGGCATGGTCAAGGTCAGCGCGGCCTGGCTGATCGACAAGGCCGGCTTCACCAAGGGGCACCCCGGGCCGGGCGGCACGGCCATCTCCAGCAAGCACACCCTCGCCCTCACCAACCGCAGCGGCACCGCCCACACCGCCGACCTGCTGGCCCTGGCCCGCGACATCCGCGACGAGGTCCACAACCGCTTCGGCGTGACCCTCCACCCCGAGCCCGTCCTGGTCAACTGCACCCTCTGACCCCCCCGGTTGATCATGGAGTTGTCGTCGCCCGGATCGGCGTGCCGGGACGATGACTTCATGATCAACGCGTCAGGTGGGGGCCACTGACGCCCAGGGGAGGGTGAGCTCGCCCTTACGCCAGCGGGTGGGGCCGTTCAGGATCGGCCAGCCGGTTTCCCGGAGTCGGCCCACAGCCCGCAACCAGCGTTGGCGCGGGCCGAAGGTGGCGTACGGGGCGGCGGCCTGCCAGGCGTCGTCCAGGGCGCGGATCAGGTCGTGCACCGGCTCGCCGGGAACGTTGCGGTGGATCAACGCCTTCGGTAGCCGCTCGGCCAGCTCCGCCGGGCTGCCCAGCGTGGTGAGCTTCGCGGCGAGGGTCAGCGTCCGAGGGCCGTCCGCGTCGATCAACAGCCAAGTGGCGAGCCGGCCCAACTCGTCGCACGTACCCTCGACGAGCGCGCCGCCCGGGGCGAGCGCGCCGGTCATGGTCTGCCAGGCGTGCGGCACCTCGCTCTCGTCGTACTGCCGCAGCACGTTGAACGCGCGGACCAGCACCGGCCGGAGCCCGGCCAGCTCGAACCCACCCCGGGCGAACGTGAGGCCGGGTGGGTCGGCGGCCGGGGCCGCCGCGGCCACCCGGGCCGGATCGATCTCCAACCCCACCAGCCGTACGTCCGGACGAACCCCGGCCGCCAGCCGGGCGCGCAGCTCCACGGCGGTCACCGGCGTGGCGCCGTAGCCCAGGTCGACCACCAGCGGATCGTGCGCCGCCCGCAGTCGATCGGCGCAGGTGGCGACGATCCAGTTGTCCACTCGACGCAGCCGGTTCGGGTTGGTCGTGCCCCGGGTCACCACGCCCAGGGGGCGGCGTCGTGGGGCCCCGCTCATGCGCCCGGCCCCGAGTCAGGAGACCCGGTGCACCTTGTGCTGGGCGGCCTGCGCCCGCGGCCGGACCACCAGCCGGTCGATGTTCACGTGCTCCGGGCGGGTCGCGCACCAGGCGATGCAGTCGGCGACGTCCTCGGCGACCAGCGGCCCTGGCACCCCGGCGTAGACGGCCGCTGCCCGCTCCGCGTCGCCCTCGAAGCGAACCAACCCGAACTCTTCGGTCTTCACCATGCCCGGGTCGATCTCGATCACCCGCAGCGGCCGGCCGCACAACTCCAGGCGGAGCGTGCCGGCGATGGCGGTCTGCGCGTGCTTCGCCGCCGTGTAGCCACCCCCGCCCTCGTAGACGGTCAGGCCGGCGGTGGAGGAGACCACCACGATGGTGCCCGAGCCGGACGCCTCCAACGCCGGCAGCAGCGCCTGGGTGACCCGCAGCGTGCCGAGCACGTTGACGTCGTACATCCACTGCCAGTCGGCGACCGAGCCGGACTCCACCGGGTCCAGTCCGCGCGCCCCGCCGGCGTTGTTGACCAGCAGGGTGACCGGCCCGGGTGCCTGGGCGGCGGCCTCGGCCAACGCGGCCACCGACTCGTCCGAGGTGATGTCGCAGGTCACGGCGGTGGCCTGCCCGCCGGCGGCGGTGATCTCGGCGACGAGGTCGGTGAGCCGATCGGCTCGGCGGGCGGCGGCGAGCACGTGGAAGCCCTCGGCGGCGAGCCGGCGGGCGGTGGCCGCGCCGATGCCGCTGGACGCTCCGGTGACGATGGCGACAGAGGTCATACCGGCATTGTCCCCCCGGCCACACGACCCGCCCCGACCGGGCGTGCGGCAGCCATCGACGGCGTCCGGTGATGAGGTCCGTCACGCGCGGGGGCCGCGCTGGGGAATTTCCGATGCCCGATGGGGAAGATGACATCCGGCGTACAGGTTGACCGAGAAGCGCCGGTCGTGCGAGACGGCATCAACCGTGAAGAAGGAGCGGATGTGGCGGATATGCACACCGGTGTCGGGCGGCAACGAGGTGCCCGACCGTGGCCCCGGCCCCGCCGCATCGCCACCCTCTCGGTGCACACCTCCCCCCTGCACCAGCCCGGCACGGGCGACGCCGGTGGGATGAACGTCTACATCCTCGAAGTGGCCCGGCGACTCGCCGAGGCCAACGTCGAGGTCGAGATCTTCACCCGGGCCACCTCCGGTGACCTTCCCCCGGTGGTCGAGATGGCACCCGGCGTGCAGGTCCGGCACATCACCTCCGGCCCCCTGGAGGGCCTCACCAAGGAGGAGCTACCCGGGCAGCTCTGCGCCTTCACCGCCGGGGTGCTGCGTGCCGAGGCGTCGCGCCCGCCCGGGCACTACGACCTGATCCACTCCCACTACTGGCTGTCCGGCCAGGTCGGCTGGCTGGCCAAGGAGCGGTGGGGGGTGCCACTGGTGCACACCGCGCACACCCTCGCGAAGGTCAAGAACGCTCAGCTCGCGGCCGGTGACCGGCCGGAGCCGAAGGCCCGCGTCATCGGCGAGGAGCAGGTCGTCGCCGAGGCCGACCGGCTGGTCGCCAACACCCGGGTCGAGGCCAGCGACCTCCTCGCCCGCTACGACGCCGACCCGACTCGGGTGTCCGTCGTACAACCGGGAGTCGACCTGGACCGGTTCCGGCCCGCGCCGGGCGAGCGGTCGGCGGCTGCCCGCGAGGCCCGCCGTCGGCTGGGGCTTCCTGCCGACGGGTACGTGGTCGCCTTCGTCGGCCGGATCCAGCCGCTCAAGGCCCCCGACGTGTTGATCCGCGCGGTTGCCGCCCTGCGTGAACGCGACCCGGCACTCGCCGACCAGGTGACAGTGGTCATCTGCGGCGGTCCCAGCGGAAGTGGACTGGACCGGCCGACAGCGCTGATCGAGCTGGCCGCCACGCTCGGGGTCGCCGACGGGGTGCGGTTCCTGCCACCGCTCACCGGTGACGACCTGCCGGCGCTGTACCGGGCAGCCGACCTGGTCGCGGTGCCGTCGCACAACGAATCGTTCGGGCTGGTCGCGCTTGAGGCGCAGGCCTGCGGTACGCCGGTGCTGGCCGCCGCCGTCGGAGGACTGGTCACGGCTGTGCGGGATCAGGTCAGCGGCGTACTCATCGACGGCCATGACCCGGTCGACTGGGCCCGCGCGCTGGGCCACCTCCTGCCGGACCGGGCCCGCCGGGCGGCACTGGCCCACGGCGCCGCGCAGCACGCCCGCCACTTCTCCTGGGACCGCACCGTCACCGGTCTGCTCGATGTGTACGGCGAGGCCATCGCCGCGCACCGCGCTCGACTCGCGGCTGACCTGGCGGGTGGTCCCGCGCTCTCCTGCTCCTGGTGACCCCGGGCGTCGGTCGCCGACAGGTGCGCCGGCCGCGTCGGTCGTAGAGTGGGTCCGGTGAGCCCGAAGAGCGATCTTGCGACCCTGATCGAGTCGGTCTGCGCCGAGCGGGATCTGGCCTGGGAGTCGACCGGCCCCGACTCGTACGCGGTGACCCTGCCGGGCACCCACAAGCTCAAGACGGTCTGCAACCTGATCGTCGGTGAGCACGCGCTGCGGATCGAGGCGTTCGTGATGCGCCAGCCCGACGAGCGGCGCGAGGAGTTGTGGGCCTGGCTGTTGCAGCGCAACGCGCGCATGTACGGCGTCTCCTTCTCCACCGACGCCGTCGGCGACGTCTACCTGACCGGGCGGGTCAACCCGGCCGGGGTGGACGCCGACGAGTTGGACCGGCTGCTCGGGTCGGTGCTCACGTACGCCGACGAGTCGTTCGACACGATGCTGGAGATCGGCTTCGGCAGCTCGATCCGACGCGAGTACGAGTGGCGGGTCAAGCGCGGCGAGTCGACCGCCAACCTGGCCGCGTTCGCGCATCTCTTCGAGCCCTCCGGCGCCGGCCCGGACCCGGCCTGACGGCTCGCCCGGCGCCGCGCCGCGCCCTGTGCCTTGCGCCTAGCGCCGTTTCCCATGATCGTGCCCGAACCAGGAACCGCGCACACGGCGCAGGCTTCGCGCACACCCAGGGACGCCCTGGGCGTGTCACCCCGCACCGTGCTGCGCTTGTGGGTTGATCCACTCCGTTTCGCCGAAGTCGGGGTGTCCCCGGCGTTCGGATACCGCGATATCGGTGAACCCGTGTGGATCAAGGCGGTGCTGGTTCGCTCGGCTGGGGCATTTCGGCAGGGCGGGTGCGTAGCAGCGCGCTGGTGGCCGGGGCGGGTGCAGCACGATCATGGCGAGCCGGCAGAGGTTCGGACTGCTCCTGACGGGTATGCCGCACCGCGCGGTGCGGCAAGGGACCCCCGCGCGCCGAGGACGGAGTGTCGAGGAGCGGAGCGTCCCATGGCTCAGCGGAACAGCTCAGGTCGCGGCGGGACTGCGACCAGGACGAAGCGGCAGGCCGGCAACCAGACGCCGGGTACCCCAGGGGTCTCCGAGTCGGAGATCTCCCGAATGCGGGTGGACGACATCCGCGGGCAGCTACGCAAACGCGGGGTCTCCGGGATCTCCGCGCTGCGCAAGCCCGAGTTGGTGAAACAGTTGGTCCGCTCGCTGCGTTCCGGTGCTTCTGGTGCGGCCCGGCGCAGTACCGGACCGGCTGGTCGGGCCACCGGCACCAGGGCGTCGGCCGGTCGGGCCGCCGCGACGAAGAAGTCGGCGTCGAGGGCGGCACCTGGTCGCGCCAAGGCCGCGCCGGCGAACAAGAGCGCACCCGCCAAGCGGGCCGCCGCGAAGAAGACGACCGCCGCGAAGAGGGTGACGTCAGCGCGGGTGTCGACAGGCGGGGCGCGCAAGACCGCGCCCGCGAAGAAGACGACAGCGGCGAGCAGGCCGACCGCCGCGCGCAAGACAGCGACGGCGAGCAAGTCGACGGCCGCCCGCAAGACGACGGCCGCGCGCACGACAGCGACGGCCCGTACGACGTCGGCCCGGAAGGCGGCCTCCGCGCGGAAGGCGGCGGCGAAGAAGGCGCCGGCCAAGAAGGCACCGGCCAAGAAGGCGTCGGCGCGGCCGGCGGCGAAGCGTGCGGCACCTGCCAAGCGCACCGCGCCTCCGTCGGCGGCGGCCGGCGGGATCCGGACCGGACGGGGGACCGGGCGATCGGTCCGAAGCTCGCAGGTGATCTCGTCGACGATGGATCGGCCGGAGCGGCCCGGGCGAAGCCTGATCACCGCGAATCACGAGGTGATCCAGCGGTGGGCCCGGGCTCGGGGTGCCAAGCCGGCGACCATCGCCGGCACCGAGCGGGATGGCCGGGCGGGTGTGTTGACCTTCAACATCCCCGGATACCGGGAAAGCAGCCGAATCCGTGAGATCACCTGGGATGAGTGGTTCTACACCTTCGACCTGCGCCGGCTGAACCTGATTTATCAGGAACAGTTGCGGGACGGGCGGCCGAGCAACTTCTTCCGGACCGAGTCACCCGATCGGGAAGACGGATGAGGTGTTTGCGGGAATGGCTGGCGGGTACGCGGCTGTTGCCAAAGACCGAGGCCGGAGCAGCGGATACTCGTCAGTTGTGACCGGCGAGACAGCCGTTCTGGGTTGAATCCAGAATCCGGGCGAACTAGCTTTATTGCGCCGCGTCACGCTTGGAAACGTTCGGGGGAGCGGCGGATCGATCAGATCCGTGCACCAGGCGAGACGCGAGGGGACGGGTGGATTAGCCGTTGGGGGACGGTGACCACCTGTTTGGACCGGCGGCGTGAGCGGGCGATGCTTACGGGGGTGAGTGTTGCCCGCCGCCGCCGGCCCCACCGGCGGGTGCCCACCACAACCTTCGGGTAGTGGTGGGCGCTTTGCGTTGTTACGGCAATTACGACGCCGATATCCGGTCTGCGGTTGTGGTTGGCTCCGCGGCTTTCTGAAGTGCGGCGACGTGCCGTTCCCGGGGCGGTCCGGCCAGCAGGTGCCCGAGGGCGGCCAGCAGGCCCAGCCCACCCACGATCAGCCAGTGCTTGTCGCCGAGGTGTTCGAGGCTCACCCCGCCGAGGGTGGGGGCGACGAATGCGGCGGCCGGGAACGTCAGGTAGAAGACCGACTGGTAGCGCGCCCGTAGTTGCGGCGGTGCCAGGTCGGCGTTGATCTGCGCGTTGGGCGGTGCGGCGATCATCGAGCCCACCGTCCAGACCACCGCGGCACCCAGGTAGACAGCCAGCTCGTCGGCGACGGCGAGCACGCCGAAGCCGAGCGCCAGCAGCGCGGTGGAGGTGGCCAGCACGACGTCCTTGCGGTGTCGGTCGATCAGCCGGGGTACGAACAGTTGCCCGATCACGATCAGCGCGCCGCCGAGCGCCACCACCAGCCCGTACGCCGATGGGCCCAGACCGTCCGCGCGCATGGCCAGCGGCATGATCGTCGAGGTCTGCATGGTGAGTACGGCCAGGACGAAGGTGAGCCCGACGAAGACCAGGAAGGTGCGGTCGGTGAGGGCCGTGTGCAGCCCTGGTCGGCGGGTCCGGAGGGACCTCGGTGCCGGACGGGCGGCGAGTGTCTGGTCGGCTGGCGACGTGGCCAGGCGTAGGGTCTCCGGCACCTTCCAGCCGATGACGGCGGCGGCGGTCAGCGTGGCGGCGGCGTCGACCAGGAACAGGGCGGTGAAGCTCGCCTCGGCCAGCACCCCGGCGAGCAACGAGGCGACAGCCATTCCCAGGTTGAACGCCCAGAACTGGAGGTTGAACGCGCGCGAGCGGCGTTCGGCGGGCACCACGTCGACGATCGCCGCGACGAAGGCCGGACTGGGCATCGAGTGGACCACGCCGACCAGCGCGGAGAGCACCGCGATGAGGAGGAGGGACTGGCTGAAGGCGAGCGCCACCATGAGTGCGGCAGTCGTCAGGTGCGCGGCGAGGAGAGTCGCCCGTCGGCCCCATCGGTCGGCCAACACCCCGCCGAGCAGCACACCTGCCGCGCCGCCGGCCCCGTACAGGCCGACGACTGTGCCGGCGAGCCCGACGCTCGCTTCGCGTACGTCGGTGAGGTAGAGCGAGAGGAACAGCATGGCGAAGGCGCCGGCCCGGTTGATCAGTAGGCCGAACCAGAGATACCAGAAGGTGGCGGGGAGCCCGCCCGCGGTGTCGTGCCACCAGCGCCGCACGGCGTGCAACCGTCCTCCCGACAGTTCAGTTTCTTAACCGTTTCCTCTGCACGGTAGAAAACTCGAGCCGCGTCGCGCCAGTCCAGGTCTGATCTTCGGGCATGTCGTCAGGCGACGGCCTTGGCGGGCTGGGTTCCCCGGTCGGCCGTGACCGGCGCCAGCGCTTCGCCGGAGCGACGTAGCTCGGTGGCGCGCCGCTCCCGGGCCGGCCCGGACACCAGGTGGGCCACAGCGGTCAGGGCGCCCAGCGCGGCGCAGCCGTACCAGAGCGCGTCGTTGCCGGCATGCTCGCGTACCAGGCCGCCCAGGATCGGCGCGCTGGCTCCGGCGATCTGCCAGGAGAGGGAGAACACGCCCTGGTAGCGACCGCGCAGCTCGGCCGGGGACAGCTCGGCGATCAGCGTGGAGTTGGACGGCGAGTTCAGCATCTCGCCGACCGTCCAGATCAGCACCGTCAACCCGTAGAACCAGGCCGTGCCGGCGAACGCCGTCAGCCCGAACCCGACGCCCATCACCACGGACGCCAGGGCCAGCACGTGTGAGCGGCTCCGACCCCGGATCAGTCGGGGTACGAAGAGCTGGCCGACCACGATGAGGATGCCGTTGAGCGCGATGACCGAGCCGTAGGTGGCGGGGCTCAGGCCGTCGTCGCCCATCGCGATCGGCAGCATCGAGATGTGCTGGAGGAAGACCAGCGCGGCGAACAGGTTGAGTGCCACGAAGCCGAGGTAGACCCGGTCGGTGAGGATCGTGCGCAGGGCTCCGCGCGAGACCTTCGACGCGGTGGCGGAGGACGCGCCGGACTGTCGGGTCTCCGGCACCTTGACGAAGATGATCAGCGCGGTGACCAGCATGGTGCCGGCGTCGACCACGAACAGCAGCAGATAATCCGCCTGCGCGGCGAGACCGGCGAGGACGGCGGCGCAGGCGAAGCCCAGGTTGATGGCCCAGTAGTTGAGCGAGAACGCGCGCAGCCGGTCCTTCGCCGGCACCACGTCGATCATCATCGCGCCGAACGCGGGCCGGGCCGCCTCGGCGAACATGCCGAGCAGCAGAGCGCCCAGCGCCACCGCCCAGAGGTCCCGGGCCAGTCCGAGCGCGAGCATCATGGCGGCGGCGCCCACGTGTGCGGTGAGCAGCGTCGGTCGCCGTCCCCACCGGTCGGCGAGGGTGCCGCCCGCTGTGGTGCCGAACGCCCCGCCGACGCCCCACAGGCCGATCACCAGCCCGGCCTGGGAGGCGGAGAAGCCACGTTCCTGGGTCAGGTAGATGGCGAGGAAGACGAGGACGAACGAGCCGAGTCGGTTGATCAGGGTCCCTGACCACAGGTACCAGAAGGTGGTCGGTAGGCCGCCGGTGGTGTCCCGGAACCAACTCCGCATCGTCCGCATATGGCGCCCCGTTTGCATGTAATGACCGATGTGACTGCCGTGCCTTACAACCCTAGTGGCGGGCGGAGCCGCTGGTCATCCGCATTTTCACGTGGTGGTCGTCACGACGGGTGCCCGCGTGTCCACTCGCCGGTTGAGGCAGGATGATCCGCATGACTGCGAGCGAAGGGCCCACCGTCGGGACGCTGGTCCTGCTGCGACACGGTGAGAGCGACTGGAATGCCAAGAACCTCTTCACCGGCTGGGTGGACGTCGACCTGACCGAGAAGGGCGAGGGCGAGGCGAGGCGCGGCGGCGAGCTGCTGCGCGAGCACAGCCTGCTGCCGGATGTCGTGCACACCAGCGTGATGCGCCGGGCGATCCGCACCGCCGAGCTGGCGCTCAACGCCGCCGACCGGCACTGGATCGCCGTGCGCCGGTCGTGGCGGCTCAACGAGCGGCACTACGGCGCCCTGCAGGGCAAGAACAAGAAGCAGACCCTCGACGAGTACGGCGAGGAGCAGTTCATGCTCTGGCGCCGGTCGTACGACACGCCGCCGCCGCCGATCGACGACAACGACGAGTGGTCGCAGGTGGGCGACCCCCGTTACGCGCTGCTGCCGACCGAGCTGATGCCCCGGACGGAGTGCCTCAAGGACGTCGTCGACCGGATGCTGCCCTACTGGTACGACTCGATCGTGCCGGACATCCTGGCCGGGCGGACGGTGCTGGTGGCCGCGCACGGCAACTCGCTGCGCGCTCTGGTCAAGCACCTCGACCAGATCTCCGACGAGGCGATCGCCAAGCTGAACATCCCGACGGGCATCCCGCTGCGCTACGACCTCGACCCGCAGCTGCGTCCGCTCAGCCTGGGCGGCACGTACCTCGACCCGACGGCGGCGAAGGAAGCCGCCGCCGCGGTCGCCAACCAGGGCCGCTGACCACGAAGAAGAAGGGCCCCCGCATCGCGGGGGCCCTTCTTCTTCGCGTCAGTTGGTGCTGGTGGGGCTGCTCTCTCCGGTGATCAGGTACACCACGTGCTCGCCGGCGTTGACCGCGTGGTCGGCGAAGCGCTCGTAGAAGCGACCCAGCAGGGTGGCGTCGATGGCGGTCTCCACCCCGTACGGCCAGTCGTCGCCGAGCAGCACCGCGAACAGGTTCTTGTGCAGCTCGTCCATGGCGTCGTCGTCACCGTCCAGCTCGCTGGCGAGGTCGGCGTCGGGCTTCGCCAGCACCGACCCGATCTTCACGGCCATCCTGTCGGCGATCTCGGACATCTCGGTGAAGACCGCCCGCAGCTCGGCCGGGACGGCCGGCGAGGGGTGCCGACGTAGCGCGGTCTTCGCCACGTGCTCGGCCAGGTCGCCCATCCGCTCCAGGTCAGCGGCCACGTGCAGCGCGGTGATCATCGCGCGGAGGTCGGAGGCGACCGGCGCCTGTCGGGCGAGCAGGTCACAGACCCGCTCCTCGACGTGCCGGTAGAGGTCGTCGATCTCGGCGTCCCGCTCGATGACCGTCTCGGCGGACTGCCGGTCGGCGGTGAGCAGGGCCCGGGTGGCCTGGCGCATGGCGGCGCGGACGCCCTCCGCCATGTCCACCAGCAGTTGGCTGACGATCTGGAGGTCGGCCCGGAACTCGTCGCGCATCATCACGTCCTGTGGTCGGTCGCCGCCGACGGGTGCCGGCGCAGGGGGTTGAGCAGGTGTGACGCCAACGGTAGGTCGCGCGGACGGACCCGGGATGAACCACGGTGAACGACGCCAGACGCACTGGTGAACACTTTCGGAAGCGAGGGTAGTTCGTCCCGATCTGTGTGGTAGCCAGGTTAACAATGCCCCTACGATCGCCGGGTGGAGTGGGCGGTGGCGGTCGTGGTGGCCGTGGCGTTGGTGGCCGGGATGGCCGCCGGTTTCCTGCTGCCCCGGTTCCTGCCCGTGCGGGACGGTCGCTCCACGTCGACGGGCAGCGTGGGCTCCCGCTGGAGCAGGGGGAGGCCCGCGATAGCCGACGAGCAGCAGACCGGGCTCGGCCGTCGGACGATCGACTCGCTCCGCGCCGGTGTCGTGGTACTCGACAACGACGACGTTCCCGTGCTGATCAATCCGGCTGCCCGCGCGATGGGGCTCCTGCGCACCGGCAGCACCCCCGGCTCGATCGCCGCGCACCCGCTGATCCGTACCCTCGCCGGTCAGGTGCGACGCACCGGCGTGCGGCGCGAGATCGAGCTGGACCTGCCCCGAGGTCGCGACGGCGCGGGGGAGAACCCGCTGGGCGTGCACCTACGGGCGATGGGCATCGGCAACGGCTTCATCGCGGTCGAGGCGGTCGACGTGACCGAGTCGCACCGCCTGACCCGCGTACGCCGCGACTTCGTGGCCAACGTCAGCCACGAGCTCAAGACCCCGATCGGGGCGCTCCAACTACTCGCCGAGGCGTTGCTGGACGCGACCGAGCCAGCCGACGCCGCAGCGCCCGACCTCTCCGAGGACCTGGTCGCAGCCCGCCGGTTCGCCGAACGAATCCAGCACGAGTCGACCCGGCTGGGCCGGCTGGTGCAGGAGTTGCTGGAGCTGACCCGGTTGCAGGGGGCTGAGCCGCAACCGCCACCGGAGCCGGTCGCGCTGGACTGGGTGATCGCCGAGGTGGTCGATCGGACCCGCACCACGGCCTCCGCCCGGGGGGTCGAGGTGACCGTCGACGGTGAGCGTGGCCTCACCGCGTACGGAAGCGACTCCCAACTCGCCACGGCGGTGGCGAACCTGGTGGAGAACGCCATCAACTACTCGGGCGAGGACACCACGGTCCGGGTCACCCTCCGAGGCGACGAGGAACACGTCGAGGTCGCCGTCGCTGACCAGGGCATCGGCATCGCCCCGACGGACGTGGACCGGATCTTCGAGCGGTTCTACCGAGCCGACCAGGCCCGCTCCCGTGCCACCGGCGGCACCGGGCTCGGACTGGCGATCGTGAAACACATCGCGAGCAACCATGGCGGACGGGTCGAGGTGTCGAGCACTCTTGGTGGTGGGTCGACGTTCACCCTCCGGCTGCCCGCCAGTCCACCGGACGACCTTCTGGCGACACTGCCGCCGGTTGGGATCGACTCCGGTCCGGCTGGGCTACGGCAGGTCTGACAGCAATGGAAAGGAAATCCCCGTTGAGCCGCGTTCTGGTGGTCGAGGACGAGGAGTCGTTCTCCGACGCCTTGTCGTACATGCTCCGTAAGGAGGGTTTCGAGGTTTCGGTCGCCGCGACCGGGACCGACGCCCTCACCGAGTTCGACCGGACCGGCGCCGACATCGTGCTGCTCGACCTGATGTTGCCCGAGATGTCGGGCACCGAGGTCTGCCGGCAACTGCGGCAGCGGTCGGCCGTGCCGATCATCATGGTCACCGCCCGGGACAGCGAGATCGACAAGGTGGTCGGGCTGGAGATCGGCGCCGACGACTACGTCACCAAGCCGTACTCGCCGCGCGAGCTCGTCGCCCGGATCCGGGCGGTGCTGCGCCGGCAGAGCCCGGAGGTGGCCGAGGCGGGTGCTCCCACCCTGGCCGCCGGGCCGGTGCGGATGGACATCGAGCGGCACGTGGTGACCGTCGACGGTGGGGCCGTGCAGCTGCCGTTGAAGGAGTTTGAGCTGCTGGAGCTGCTGCTGCGCAACGCGGGCCGGGTGCTCACCAGGGGCCAGCTCATCGACCGGGTCTGGGGGGCCGACTACGTCGGTGACACCAAGACGCTGGACGTGCACGTCAAGCGCCTGCGCTCCAAGATCGAGCCGGAGCCGTCCGCGCCCCGTTTCATCGTCACCGTCCGGGGTCTGGGCTACAAGTTCGAGCCGTGATCGGCGTACGCGAAGGGGGTCTGCGCTCGGCGCAGGCCCCCTTCGGTCTGTTCCCGCTCGGTCAGCGGACGACCTTGATGTTGAAGTCGGCGGTGTCGAGCCGGCCGTAGAGCCGCAACCAGAGCGGCAGCAGCATCTCGGTGCCCCGGGCGGTGGAGAGGTCACCGAGGTCGATCACGTCGGTGTGCCCGAAGCTGACGAGCAGCCCTGTGACGATCCGCTTGGCCTCCTCGTCGTCGCCCGAGACGAAGACGCTGTGCGCGCCGTCGGCGAGCCGGCGCGGGTGCACCATCAGCTCGGCGGTCATCGTGTTGAGCGACTTGACCACCTTGGCTTGCGGAAACTCCCGCTGGATCCGCTCGGCGAGGGAATCGGTGTTGTGCACCGTCAGGGTGGGCGGGAAACCCACACCGAAGTCGAGCGGGTTGGCGATGTCGAGCAGGACCTTGCCAGCCAGGTTCGCCGCGCCGGCCGCGGTGAGCGCCGGCAGGGAGCCGCTGCCACTGGTGGCGTTGACCACCAGTTCCGCGTCGGCGGCCGCCGCGGTCAGGGTCGCCAAGCCGACCCCAGGGTGTTCGGCGGCCCAGGCGGCGTAGGCGCCGGCCCGGGTGGCCGCGACGTCACGGGTGCCGATGGTGACCTGATGGCCGAGCTCCGCGGCGCGGGCTGCGACAGCCTGTCCGACCGAGCCGGTGCCAAGAACCGCGATACGCATGTCGATCGATCCTCCGTTGTGGGCGGGAAGAGTGGGCTCGCGTCGATTTCCCGCAGACTAACAGACAGGTCTGTCTACTGCTGTCCCGAAAGGACGGCTGCGCGCCTGGACCGGCGAGGCGGACCGATCGGCGGGTTGGACTTCTGTTCTCGCCCTGTCGAGCTGCCCCGGATCTGGGGCAGCTCCAGCGCAGGGGGTTCTCGCGGGAGAGCTGCCTGGATCGCGGGGACCCTCACCGTTCCTGGCAGATCGTGAGCGGTTTCAATCCCTCCCGCCCGAAGCGCCGCCCCGGACGCGGGGCAGCTCGACAGGGTCCACGGGAGGTGTTGGGGTTGGGCTGCGGGTCGGCACAAGGTGCAGACGGAACTGTCTGTAGGATCGCGCCTGCTACCACGCCTTCGAGGGAGTACCGATGTCCGTGCAGCGCACTCCGGCCGGCGGGGCCCGGGACCGGATCCTGGACACGGCGTTCCGGCTGTTCTACGCGCACGGGCCGCGCGGCGTAGGGGTGGACACGGTGATCGCCGAGTCGGGCGTGGCCAAGGCGACGCTCTACAAGCACTTTCCTCGCAAGGACGATCTCGTGCTGGCGTACCTGGATCGGGTCGACCAGGCGTGGTTCGGCGCGCTGCGCGCCGCGGCGCGGGACGCCGGCGACGAGCCGCGGGAGCAGTTGGTCGGCATGTTCGACGCGTTGGCGGGCGCGTGCCGCCGGGACGGCTACCACGGGTGCGCGTTCATCAACACCGCCGCCGAATCACCTGACGGAGGCCGGGTGCACGCCCGGACGGTGGAACACAAGACCGTGGTGCGTGCCTGGGTGACCGAACTGGCCCGTCAGGCGGGTGCGGCCCAACCAGAGTTGCTTGCCCGGCAGCTCACCCTCTTGCTGGACGGCGGGCTCGCCAGCGGTGTGCTGGACGCCGACCCGTTGATCGCCGACGCGGCCCGGCGCAGCGCCCGCACCCTCGTCGACGACGCCCTGCGCTGATCAGCTACAGCTCGTCGGCGGGGTGCGGGGCGACCATGCCCTGCCGGGTCCGGGCCGCGCACAGCTCGGCCAGCCGCTCGTACGCGGCAGCGCCGATCAGCGCGGTCAGTTCCGGCCCGTACGACAGGTACATCGGCTCGGTGCCGACGTGCGCGTCCGTCGAGGAGGTGCACCACCAGTCCAGGTCGTGCCCGCCGGCTCCCCAACCCCGCCGGTCGAACTCGGACAGGGTGGAGACCAGGACCTTGGAGTTGTCCGGCCGCTTGACCCAGTCCTGATCGCGGCGGATGGGCAGTTGCCAGCAGACGTCCGGCTTGTATTCGAGCGGGTGGACCCCGTCGCGCAACGCCTGTGCGTGCAGGGCGCAGCCGCCGCCGCCGACGAAGTCGGCATCGTTGAGGAACACGCACGGACCCTCGGTGCCCTGGGTGGCGGTGCGGCGGGCCGGGGTCTTGCCGTCGATGGTGTCCTCGTCGGTCCAGTTCTTGAACCCGCGCTGAAAGTGCTGCCAGGTCGCCGGGGTGAGCCGCTTGACGGCGCTGCGGACCCGCTTCTCGTCGTCGGAGTCGGTGAAGAACGCTCCGTGCGAGCAGCAGCCGTCGGCGGCGCGGCCGGCGATGATGCCGTGGCAGCCCTTGCCGAAGATGCAGGTCCAGCGGGACAGCAGCCAGGTCAGGTCGGCGCGGATCAGGTGCGTCTCGTCAGCCGGGTCGGCGAACTCGATCCACTCCCGGGGGAAGTCCAGTGGCACCTCGCGGCTACGGGGATCGCCCGGGTCGTCCACCAGCACACGGAGCTCCATCGTCACCCGGCCCAGCGTACGCGCGGTGTGGTCGGCAGGCCGGCGAGCCGCGCAAACGTGTTGCGCCTAGGGTCTTCATCATGCGACTGGGTGTCCTCGACGTCGGATCCAACACGGTGCACCTCCTCGTGGTGGACGCGCATCACGGCGCGCACCCGTGGCCCGCGCACTCGGAGAAGGTGGTGCTCCGGCTCGCCGAGCAGATCGGCCCCGACGGGGCGCTGGCCGAGGCGGGCGCGGACGGCCTGGTCAAGGCCGTCGGCATGGCCAAGGCGGCGTCCGCCGGCTTGGAGGCCGACGACCTGATCGCGTTCGCCACGTCCGCGGTGCGTGACGCCACCAACGCGGCCGACGTGCTGGCCCGGGTCCGCGACGAGACCGGCGTACGCCTGGCGGTGCTCTCCGGGGCGGACGAGGCGCGCATGACGTTCCTGGCGGTCCGGCGTTGGTTCGGCTGGTCGGCGGGGCGGCTGCTGGTGCTGGACATCGGCGGCGGCTCCCTGGAGATCGCGGCCGGGATCGACGAGGACCCGGACGTCGCGATCTCGCTGCCGCTCGGCGCCGGCCGGCTGACCCGGGAGCGGCTGCGGGTCGACCCGGGCAGCGCGGCGCCGCCGTCGGCGGAGGCCGTGGAGAAGCTCCGGGAGTACGTCGAGGGTCGGCTGGACAAGGTGGCCGATCAGATCACCCAGGTCGGCTGGGACCGTACGGTGGCCACCTCGAAGACGTTCCGCACCCTGGCCCGGCTGGCCGGGGCGGCGCCGTCCGGTGCCGGGCTGTGGGTGCGGCGCAGCCTGACCCGCGCCGGTTTGCGGCAGGTGATCGGGTTCATCCGGCACATCCCACCGGCTCAGCTCATGGAGCTGGAGGGGGTCAGCTCCGGTCGGGCCCACCAGTTGCTGGCCGGCGCGGTGGTCGCCGAGGCGGTGATGCGGAGGCTGGACATCGACTCGCTGGACATCTGTCCGTGGGCCCTGCGTGAGGGGGTCATCCTCCGCCGGCTCGATCAACTCGAACCGATCTGATCGGACTTCCGGTTTCGGATGGTTTGCTGGCGCTCGTCACGATGTCCTGTGCGCCGCCCGGCTACGCTGGCTGATGTGACTTCCCGCGTTCCCGTGCTCCTGTCCAGCTCGTCGGTCTTTCCCGAGCCGACCGCGGCGGCGTTCCAACTGGCTGCGGCACTCGGGTACGACGGCGTCGAGGTGATGGTCTGGACCGACGTGGTCAGCCAGGACGCGGGCGCGTTGCGCGGCCTGTCGGAGCACTACGGTGTGCCGGTGCTCTCGGTGCACGCGCCCTGCCTGCTGGTCACCCAGCGGGTGTGGAGTCCGGACCCGTGGGAGCGGCTGCGCAAGGCCGCCGAGCTGGCCGAGACGTTGGAGGCGCCGACCGTCGTGGTGCACCCTCCGTTCACCTGGCAGCGGGACTACGCCCGCAACTTCGCCGAGGGGTTGGCCACCGTGGGGGACCGGTTCCCCGGGCTGCGGTTCGCGGTGGAGAACATGTACCCGGTGCGGATGGCGGGGCGGCAGTTCGTCCCGTACGTCCCCGGCTGGGATCCCACCGACACCGGCTACCCGGCGTACACCCTGGATCTTTCGCACTGCGCGGCCTCGCACAGCGACCCGCTCGACATGGCCGACCGGATGGGCGCCGGGCTGGCGCACGTGCATCTCGGTGACGGCACCGGCGAGGGACGCGACGAGCACCTGGTGCCCGGTCGCGGCACCCAGCCCTGCGGTGAGCTGCTCTCCTCGCTGGCCGGGCGTGGCTTCACCGGGGCGGTAGCGGTGGAGGTCGCCACCCGGGGCGCGAAGAGCCGCGCGGTGCGCGAGGCGGACCTGCGTGCCGCGCTGGATTTCGCCCGCCAACACCTGACCGCGTCGTCCCCGGTCGACGCCTGACCGGCCCGGCCCGAAGAGGGCGGTGTCAGCTCACCGGCGAGAGCGACTCGACGCCGCCAGTCGGCTGCGCCGCGACAGGCACCTGCTCACCGACCGCCGCCCGCTTGCGGGCCCGGTGCGCGGCAACGTGCGAGCGGGTGGCGCAGCGCTCGGAGCAGAACCGCCGGCAGCAGTTGGACGACGTGTCCAGGTAGACGTTGCCGCAGCGCTCGTCGGCGCAGACCCCGAAGCGGGCGCTGCCGTACTCGCACAGCCAGACCGACAACCCCCAGGCCGCGCCGGCCAGGTATTCCGCGCTGACCGACGCGCCCCGGCTGGTCACGTGCATGTGCCAGTCGCTGGAGTCGTGCCCGGAGATGCGCGGCTGCACCGGGAACGCCTCCAGCAGCGCGTTCAGCTCGGTCACCGCCTGGGCGTCGCGCCCCGAGGTGCCGTACTCGAAGACGTCCCGCAGTCGCTTCTGCGCCCGCCGGAAAATCGCCACATCACGTTCCACGACCTCGTCGCTCATCCAGGAGTGGTCCTCGGTGAAGAGGGCACGCAGGTCGTCGAGGTCGTCCAGGCGGGCGTTGACCAGGTCAACACCGGTCCGGGCGTACGCGTCGAAGTTCACGCCCCCAACGGTAGACGACTCACGGGGTGCGTGGCGCGTCGATGTAGTGCGGCAGGAACCGCGCGTAGCCGTCGGTGATCAGGCTGGCGCTCTCCCGCACCCCGACCCCGGCCGACTCGCCGTCGACGATCCAACTGCCCAGCACCACCCGGTTGCCGGAGAACTGCGGTAACGCTCGGAACTCCTGGTAGCACCAGCCCTCGTCGCCGTAGATCCCCGGATTGTGGATCTCCTCGTCGGCGGTGACGATGCGTACCGAACCGCCCTCCCGGCCGAGCAGCGGCTTGGCCACGTACTCCGGCATGCCGCGCGGCGAGTCGAGGTAGGCCGGGAGCAGGTACTCGTGGTCGGGGTACAGCTCCCACAGAACGGCGAGCAACGCCTTGTTGGACAGCAGCAGCTTCCAGGCCGGCTCGATCCAGGTGGTCGGGGTGCCCGGGGCCAGTGCCGCCGGCCCGTAAGGCTCGGCCAGCATCCACTCCCACGGGTAGAGCTTGAAGCAGGTGGTCACCGGCTGGTCGTCGGCGTCGACGAAGCGCCGGCCGTCCCAGCCGATCTCCTGGATGGGCTGCAACGTGACGCTCAGGCCGGCCTGTCGGGCCGTCTCGGCGAGGTAACCGGCGGTCATGTGGTCCTCGCCGGACTCCTCCTCGTTCGACCAGAGCACGTGCACCCGGGGCTCGTGCAAGCCGGCTCCGATCTTCGCCCAGGTGCCGACCAGCCGCTCGTGCAGGCTGTTCCACTGGTCAAGTTCCGGTCGGCTCTGCTCCAGCCAGTACCACTGGATGATGCTCGCCTCGACCAGCGCGGTCGGGGTGTCCGCGTTGTACTCCAGCATCTTCGGGGGCCAGGTGCCGTCGTACGCCAGGTCGAAGCGCCCGTAGAGGGTGGGTGGCGCCTCGCGCAGCGATCTGGCCACGGCGTCGGCCGCCCAGGCCGGGATGCCGAACTCGGCGTACCGGCGGTGGGCCACCACGTGTTCGGCGGCGGCCACCGACATGCGGTGCAGCTCCTCGGTGGCCTCCTCCAGCCGCAGCACCTCGTCCAGGTCGAAGGCGTACGCGGCCGTCTCGTCCCAGTACGACATGATCCCGCCGTCGGGCAGTTCGGTGTCGACGTAGATCAGGCCCTGCTCCCGGATGCTGGTGTTCCAGTCGGGCCGCGGGGTGACGGTCTCGCGACGCATCTCAGCCGCCGCAGGCGGCGAGGTGGGTGCCGAACCCGCCGCGGTCGGGCAGGGCGGCGGTGGTCGGCTCCGGGGCGCCGCGACCGGCGGCCGGGTCGGGGACCCGCATCGCCAGCGCGACGGTGTCGCCGCCGCCGACCGGCCCGAGGGCGCAGTCGTCGTCATCGTCGTCGTCCGAGGTCATGTTGCAGCCGGAGAGGGCGAGCGCGAGAGCGGTGAGCGCGCCGAGCTGCACGGAGGCCGACCGGAGCCGGCGGCGGGGGCGTTGGTCCACGGCATCGTTGTAGCCGATGCGCGCCAGCGGCGCAGCCCCGGCCGCCCCTCGGCGGAGGGCCCGGCAGGGGCGTTACGCTCGGCTCATGCTCCGTTCCGTCATCCTCGCCGCCTCCCGGTCATCCCAGGTCGAGCGGCTCGTCGCGACCGCCCCGTACACCCGGGACGTCGTTCGCCGGTTCGTCGCCGGCGCTGCCACCGACGACGCGTTGCGCGCGACCCGCGGGCTCGTCGACGACGGCCTCGCGGTCACCCTCGACCACCTCGGTGAGGACACCGTCACCCCCGAACAGGCCATCGCCACCCGTGACGAGTACCTGAAGTTGCTGAAGTTGCTCGCCGCCGCCGGGCTCACCCCGGCCGCCGAGGTCAGCGTGAAGCTGTCCGCGCTCGGCCAGATGTTCGACGAGCAGTTGGCGTACGACAACGCGCGGGCGATCTGCACGGCGGCCGACGCGGCGGGCACCACAGTCACCCTGGACATGGAGGACCACACCACCACGGATTCGACCCTGGAGGTGCTGAGCCGGCTGCGCAAGGACTTCCCGTCGACGGGTGCGGTGCTCCAGGCGTACCTGCGCCGGACCGAGTCGGACTGCCGGGAGCTCTCCTCCGCCGGCTCGCGGGTGCGGCTGTGCAAGGGCGCCTACAAGGAGCCGGAGTCGGTGGCGTACCAGTCGGCCCGTGAGGTGGACAAGTCGTACGTGCGGTGCATGAACATCCTGATGTCCGGCGACGGTTATCCGATGTTGGCGACCCACGACCCTCGGATGATCGCCATCGGTGAGGACCGGGCTCGGTGGTTCGACCGGGGGCCGGAGCGCTTCGAGTTCCAGATGCTCTACGGCATCCGCCCGGAGGAGCAGGCGCGCCTGGCCGGCGAGGGTTACACGGTTCGGACGTACGTCCCGTACGGCGACGAGTGGTACGGCTACCTGATGCGCCGGCTCGCCGAGCGCCCGGCCAACCTGGTCTTCTTCGGGCGGGCTCTGATCTCCAAGAAGTAACACGGATGCGGTCGACGGGCCGGCGGTGACCTCTGTGGTCCCGCCGGCCCGTTCGCGTGTGCGCCTTGTCGAGCATGGCTAAGCATGTTAGCTTTACGGCTATGACAACTAGCCAAGTTCGCCGCGACGGCGGCCACATCGCGTACGAGGTGCACGGCGAGGGTCCTCTGGTCGTCCTCTCGCACGGCATGGGAGAAAACCGGGCGAGCTACCGGCACCTGGTGCCGCTGCTGGTCGCGGCCGGCCACCGGGTCGCCTCGGTCGACGTCCGGGGTCACGGCGAGTCCAGCGTCGGCTGGCCCACGTACGCGCCGGCGGAGGTCGGCGCGGACCTGCTGGCCGTGGTCCGCGACATCGACGCCGGTCCGGCCGTGCTGGTGGGCAGCTCGTCCAGCGCGGCGGCGGTGGTCTTCGCGGCGGCCGACGCGCCCGAGTTGGTCAGCGGCATCGTGCAGGTCGGCGCGTTCGTCGGCCAGCGCAAGCTCAACCCGTTGGTGCGGCTGGCGATGTGGTCGGTGCTGCACAGCCCCCGACTGTTCGGGATGTTCCACAAGACGCTGTTCCCGGTGCACCGACCCGCCGACGACGCCGCGTACCGCAGCTCGATGGTGGCCAACCTGCGCGAGCCCGGCCGGATGGCGGCGATGCGCGGCGTGATCGTGCCGGTCGAGCCGCACTGGACGGCCCGCGCCGCCCAGGTGCGGCAGCCGGTGCTGGTGCTGATGGGCGCCAAGGACCCGGACTTCCCCGACCCGGGGGCCGAGGCGCGAGCCGCCCGGCGGCTGTTCCGCACCGCCGAGGCCCGGATGATCGAGGAATCCGGCCACTACCCGCACGCCGACCGGCCGCAGCGCACGGCCGACGAGCTGCTCGGCTTCCTGGCGGTGTGCACCGGTGCCTAGGGTCGGCCTCAACCAGCAGACAGTGGTGCGGGAGGCCGCCCGGCTGGCCGACGAGGTCGGCTACCAGCAGCTCACCCTGGCCGCGCTCGCCGGCCGGCTCGGGGTGGCGCTGCCCAGCCTCTACAAACACGTGCGGGGTGCGGACGCGCTGGCCCAGAAGTTGTCCGCCCTGGCCACCGCCGAGTTGGCCACCGAGCTGACCACCGCCGCCGTCGGTCGCTCGGGTGGGGACGCGTTGCGGGCGATGGCCGACGCCTACCGCGACTACGCCCACCGGCATCCCGGCCGCTACCCGGCGACGCAGCAGGTGCCCGACCCGACCGATCCGGAGCACGTCGAGGCGGGCGAGCGCGCGGTCGGCGCGATCTTCGCGGTGCTGCGCGGGTACGGGCTCACCGGCGACGACGCCGTGGACGCGACCCGTGCCCTGCGCAGCGCCCTGCACGGCTTCGTCGCCCTGGAGGCCGCGGGCGGCTTCGGCCTGCCCCGCGAACTCGACCGCTCGTACCACCAACTGGTCGCCAGCCTGGACATCTCGTTCCGCTCCTGGCCGGTCACGGACGCGTGAACGGACCGGCCCGGGGCGGCCTCGCCCCGCTCAGGGAATGGTCGTACCCTTCGGCGGGTGACTGACGGGGTGCAGCAACGGCCGGCACCACGGCGGCTCTGGCCGCTGTGGACGGTGTTCCTGGTGGTCGTCGTGCTGCTGGGCTGTGGCGTGCCGGCGGTGCTCGTCGTCGGAGTGATCCGGGAGAACGGCGCCCGCGCCACGTTCAGCCGAGCCGGCGTCTCGACAGCCGACGATCCCGCCACGGTGGCGGCCCGTGCGCTCGCCGACCGGATGACAACCCAGCTCAATCTGCAGTCCACCGCGCTGCTCGGTGGGGACCGCGCCGGTTTCCTCGCCGTCGCCGACCCCGCGGCACACGGTGACCTGCGCCGACGCTTCGCCGCGCTCCGCGGGCTCAAGGTGACCGTCTGGCGGGCCGAACCGAGCGGTCTGCCCGCACCGGTCGTCGGCAAGCCGGGGGAGTGGCGGCTCCTGGTGCGCTTCCAGTAC
This sequence comes from Micromonospora sp. WMMC250, assembly GCF_027460215.1. Classification (NCBI taxonomy): domain Bacteria; kingdom Bacillati; phylum Actinomycetota; class Actinomycetes; order Micromonosporales; family Micromonosporaceae; genus Micromonospora; species Micromonospora sp. WMMC250. Next base: position 5,575,186 of record NZ_JAPZBJ010000002.1, read on the forward strand.
TGCTTCGTCGCACCGAACTGCCGGCCCAGCCCGGTGCTGGTCGGCACCCGTTGGCGGGAGAACGGCGACCAGCCCCGACTGGTCGCACTTGAGGAATCGAAGTCGGTGGAGACCGGCACCCGACCATGGGAGATCAGCGATCTGGCCGTGGCGGTCGGCGCGCGGACCATCGTCGCCACCACCCCCGCGTTGCGCGGCAAACTGCCCGGCCTGCTCACCCAGGCCGAGGCGGCCGCCAAGGTCGCCGACGGGTACGCGCTGACCGGCTCGCCGCCGGACCGCTACCGGATCTTCTACGCCGGCCCGACCGAGTGGCAGCGGTGGTACGGCGGCGACCGGCCGGAGTGGACCGGAGGCTACGCGGTGACGGTCGGCGGCGGCCACCACGAGGTGGTGCTCAACGCCGAAGGGCTTTCCAGCAGCGGTACTGACGACCTGCTCCGGCACGAGCTGACCCACGCGGCTTCGTTGCCCGAGCGCGGCTACCCGGGCAAGACGACCTGGTGGCTGGTGGAAGGACTGGCCGAGTTGGCCGGTGCCGGTGGTCAGGCGGTCGACAGGTACGAGGGCATCCCCGAGGTGCGCAAACTGGTCCGGGGCGGTTGGGACGGTCAGCTGGCGGGCGTCAACCCCGCCGACGACGCCTCGGCCGAGCGGGTCGCCGGCAGTTACGGCGTCGGCTACCTCGCCGTCCGGCACCTCGTCGACAGGTACGGGCCGCAGTCGTTGCTCGCCTTCTTCAAGGCGGTGGTGCACGAGCGCGACACCCTCGACGTGGCCGCCGAGCAGGCGTTCGGTGAGAAGTGGTCGACGCTGCACGACGAGTGCGTCGCGTACATCCGCGCCGTCACCGCCTGACGGGCTGGTCGGCGGTGTGACGGTCGGTCGTACCATCGATGGGTGCGCCGCCCCCAGTTGCCGCGGCCGGCCGGCACCACGCGGCCCCGCCTGCTCGTCGCCCTGACCGCCGTCGCCGTCCTCACCGCCACCACCGCCGCCTCCTGCGGCGACGACGCCCCGGACCTCGCGTTGGCGTCCGCGGCCCGCAACCCGGTCAGCGAGGTGATCGACGCGCCGGCGACGGTGACCGCCCGCGCCGCCGCCACCCTCACCGCTCCCGCCGACGGCACGCTGGCGAGCCTCCGTGTCCAGCCCGGCCAGTCGGTGAAGCGCGGCCAGATCCTCGCCGTGGTCGACTCGCCCTCCGCCCAGCAGCGGCTCCGGCAGGCGAAGGAGGCCCTGAACGCCGCGAAGCGCGCCGGCCGGGGTGTCTCCACCGGTGACCTGACCAGCAGCCGACGCGGCACGGACAAGGCCGCGAACGAGGCGTTCGACGCCGCCCGCGACGCCGCCGAGAAGATCGCCGACCCGCAGGTGCGCGGCGCGCTGCTGACCCAGGTGACGTCCGCCCAGCGGCAGTACACCGCCGCCGCCCGCAGCGCCGACCAGGCCGTGCGCGCCGTCCAACGGGGGATCAACGGGTTGAGCTCCGCCGTCGGCGCGCTCTCCGCGGCGCAGCGGCTCCAGGCCCAGCAGGGGTACGACCTGGCGAAGGCGACAGTGGACGCGTTGACGCTGCGCGCTCCCATCGCCGGCGTGGTGCAGCCGGGCGGTACCCGGGCCGGCGGCAGCCCGACCGGTGGTCTCGCCGGGCTGTTGGAGCAGGCCGGCGGCGCTCAGACCGCCGGCCTCGACCCGTCCGCGCTGGCCCCCGGCCAGGGCGGGCCACCTGCCGGGGTCGACGACGCGGTGGCGGTCGGCGGCCGGGTCACCGCCGGCACACCGGTCCTGACCGTTGTGGACACCGGGCAGCTGGGGCTGCTCGCCGAGGTGGACGAGACCGACGTGCTGCTGGTCAAGGCCGGCGTGACCGCCACCGTCGAGTTGGACGCCGTCACCGGGGCCAGCTACGACGCCACCGTCCGCTCCGTCGACGTGCTGCCCACCAACTCCGCCCAGGGCGGGGTCACCTATCGGGTACGCCTCGCCCTGGGCACCGGGAAGCTGGCCGAGGACGAGCCGGCGCCCACGCCCCGCCCGGGCATGAACGCGATAGTCCACCTGCGGGTACGCGAGGCCGCCGACGCGGTGACCGTGCCCGCCTCGGCGGTGTTCTCCGCCGACGGCCGCGACGCGGTCTGGGTGGTCCGCGACGGCAGGGCCGGGCGGGCGGCGGTGACAGTGGGCGTCCAGGGGTCCGATCTCGTGCAGATCCTCAACGGTGTCCAACCCGGGGACCGGATCGTGGTGCGCGGCACCGACCAGGTCCGTGACGGTCAGGAGGTGCGGTGACCGTCGCCCCGCCGGCGATCGAGGCGGTCGACGTGTCCCGCACGTACCACCTCGACGGGGTGTCCGTCGAGGCGCTGCGCGGGGTGTCGCTGGTCGTGCGACCGGGGGACTACGTGGCCCTGGTCGGCCCGTCCGGCTCGGGCAAGTCCACGCTCATGCACCTCCTCGGCGGGTTGGACCGCCCCACCGGTGGCCGTCTGGTGATCGGTGGGCGGGACGTCAACACCCTGGCCCCACCGGAGATGGCCACCCTGCGCAACGAGACGATCGGTTTCGTCTTCCAGGCGTTCCACCTGCTACCGCGTACGTCGGCTGTGGAGAACGTGGCACTGCCGCTGGTCTACCGGGGTGTGTCGGCCCGGCGACGCCGGGAGCGGGCGGCGGCGGTGCTCGGCCGGGTCGGCCTCGGGCACCGCCTGGACCACCGGCCCAACCAGATGTCCGGCGGTGAGCAGCAACGGGTAGCGATCGCCCGCGCGCTGGTCACCGAGCCGACAGTGCTGCTGGCCGACGAGCCCACCGGCAACCTGGACAGCGTCACCGGCGCGGCCGTGCTGGAACTGCTGGAGCGGTTGAACGCCGAGTCCGGGGTGGCACTGGTGATGGTCACCCACGACCAGGAGGTGGCGGCGCGTGCCCGCCGCCGGATCACCATGCGCGACGGGGTGGTGGTGGCGGACAGCGACGACCCGCTCTCCGCCCATGATCGACCGCCGTCCGTCGATCACGGTCGACCTGCGACACTGGTCCCCGCTCCCAGCGCGGAGCCCCGGTCCGCGTCCGGAAGCGGCCCGGGGCACCCACCCGGTGGCTCCGGTGGCGCCGCCGGAGCCACCGGGTGCCTTCCGCGCGAGGTCGAGCAGCGCGACGCCGCTGCCGGTCAGCTCGACATCGAGCGGCCCGGCGGCGCGGCGTGAGGGTCGCCGAGGCGTGGCGCGTCGCGCTGGACGCCCTCCGCGCCAACCGACTGCGCAGCTCCCTCACCATGCTCGGGGTGATCATCGGGGTGGCCTCGGTCGTCCTGCTGGTGGCCATCGGCACCGGCACCAAACAGAAGGTCGAGCAGCAGGTCGAGGGCCTCGGCTCCAACCTGCTGCTGGTCGTCCCCGGCCGGATCGAGGTGGGCAACGCCCCGGTGGTGTCGCCGCTGACCCTTCGCGACGTGGACGCCGTCAGCCGCGTGGTCGGCGACCCGGACCGGGTGGCGGTCACCGTCGCCTCCGGGGCGACCGCCCGAGCCGGAAACCGCTCCGACTTCACCACGGTGCAGGGAGTGCTGGAGACCACCCCCGCGGTGTTCGCCCGCTCGCTGGCCCGTGGTCGCTACCTCACCGGCACCGACGTGGACACCAGCCGACGCGTCGCGGTGCTCGGCGACTCGGTCGCCCGGGCGCTCTTCCCCGACCGGGACCCGCTCGGCCAGCAGGTGGCGCTGGCCGGGGTGCGGTTCCGGGTGATCGGGGTCTTCGCGCCGCTGGGGCAGAGCCTCGGCGTCGACCGGGACGCAGAGGTGCACGTGCCGGTGACCGCCGCGCAGCGACTCTGGGGCACCCAGCGGGTGGACGGCATCGCCGTGAAGGCACCCGACCGGGAGCGGATCGACGAACTGGGCGAGCGGATCGTCGCCGAGCTGAACCGCCGCCACCCCGACACCGAGTTCAGCGCTGTCACCCAGCAGCAGATCCTCGGTGTGCTCGGCGACATCCTCGGCGTCCTCACCGGCGTACTGGCCGCCATCGCCGGCATCTCCCTGCTCGTCGGCGGCGTCGGTGTCTCCAACATCATGCTGGTCAGCGTCCGGGAACGGACCCGGGAGATCGGTCTGCGCAAGGCGGTCGGCGCGCGTCCCCGCGACATCGGTGTGCAGTTCCTGTTGGAAGCGGTGCTGCTCACCACGATCGGCGGGCTGGCCGGAATGGCGTTTGGGGTGGGGACCGCCCTGCTGGTCGACGCCCTGTCGCCGATCCCGGCCGCGATCAGCTGGTGGTCGTTGGCGCTCGCGTTCGGCGTGTCAGCTGTGGTCGGCATCGTCTTCGGGGTCGTCCCCGCGCAGCGCGCCGGTCGCCTCGACCCGGTGGTGGCGCTGCGCGCCGAGTGAGCAGTGGCGGAACAGACGGGACGGCGGCCTCAGGTGGGCGGAAACCGGAAGCACGGATCGGGTGAACCGGCGAGGAGAAACATGATCAGTTGTACGAAGGGATCGCGCCGGTCACAACCGCCCCGCTACCGTACTGGTAACACGCGCGTCGTCGGCCCGGCCCGGAGCATCCGTCGGGTTGGCACGCGCCGGGCATGGGATGGGTCGGTGAGCCATGGCCGGGTCGCAGTCCGACGGACGGCTGTCGGAGGTCAAGTTCCTGACCGTTGCCGAGGTGGCGACGGTCATGCGGGTGTCGAAGATGACGGTCTATCGCCTGGTGCACAGCGGTGAGCTCACCGCCGTCCGGGTCGGCCGCTCATTCCGGGTGCCAGAGCATGCGGTGCACGAATATCTCCGGGGTGCTTTTCAGGAGACCGCCTGAGCCACCGCCCCGCCCTCCGACTGCCATCTGATCGGCATCGGTGAGCGCGAGGAATGAGCTTGCGAGCCCCGCAGTCGCGAGCGAAAGGCGGCTCCGACGGGGGCGCGTTGGTCCGGCTGACGCTGTCCAGCTACCCTGGAGTCCGACCGAGACCCCACCGGTGCGCCCCGCCGCCCAGACTGGTCCGGTCCCTTGTCCGCAAGCGGTCGCCGTCGCCACCTGCGTGGTGTCATCCGGTCCGCCCCGCACGTTGTATCGAAAGGCTGTCGTATGGGCTCGGTGGTCAAGAAGCGCCGTAAGCGCATGGCTAAGAAGAAGCACCGCAAGCTGCTGCGCAAGACCCGCGTCCAGCGTCGCCGTCTCGGCAAGTGATCGCCGCCGGGCTCACCGCCCGGCGCTCGGCGTCACTTGCCCAACTGTCGATCCCCGGAGGCTCAGGTGATCAGGCCGTGGTCGTCCCGGCTCGGTCCTCCCTGCCGGGGTAGGTGCGTCAGATGACCCCCGGTAGCACCTCAGGTGCTCCGGGGGTCGTCGTCGTCACCGGGGTAGGCCGCTACCTGGGTGCCAACGTGGCGGCCCGACTGGCCGCCGACCCCCGGATCGAACGGGTCATCGGGGTGGACGCCCCGGACTCGGGCACCGAGTTCACCGACTTGCTGGACCGGGTCGAACGGATCCGCCTCGACAGCGACTCGCTCGGCGGCCTCCTCGCCGACCTGGACGTCGACGCGGTGGTGCACCTCGCGCTGGTCAGCGCCCCCGACCAGCAGCACGGTGGTCGGTCGGCCATGAAGGACCAGAACGTCATCGGCACCATGCACCTGCTGGCCGCCTGCCAACGGGCGCCCCGGCTGCGCAAGCTCGTGGTCCGTTCGTCGACCGCCGCGTACGGGGTCTCGTTCCGGGACCCGGCGGTCTTCACCGAGGAGACCGAACCGCGCGAGGTGCCACGTGGCGGGTTCGGCCGCGACATTCTCGACGTCGAAGGCTACGTTCGCGGCTTCCGACGCCGCCGGCCCGACGTCACCGCGACGGTGCTGCGCTTCGCGCCGTTCATCGGTTCGACCGCCGACACCACGTTGACCCGCTACTTCGCGCAGCCGTTCGTGCCGACCGTCTTCGGCCGTGACCCCCGCCTGCAGTTCCTGCACTTCGACGACGCGTTGGAGGTGCTGCACCGGTCGATCGTCGAGGACCATCCCGGCACCTACAACGTCGCCGGTCCGGGGGTGCTGTCGCTGTCGCAGGCGATCCGGCGGGCCGGCCGGGTGGCTGTGCCGGTGCTGGAACCAGGTCTCTCCGGTGCCGCGGCACTGGCCCGCACCATGGGCTTCGGCCGTTACGGCCTGGACCAGGTCGACCTCTTCGTGCACGGCCGGGTGGTCGACACCAGCCGGCTGGAGCAGGAGTACGGCTTCACGCCGCGTTCGACGGCCGAAGCGTTCGAGGACTTCATCCGCGCCCACCACGGTGGGGTGGTGGTCACCCGGGACCAGTTGGCAGTTGCCGAACAGCTCGTCCGGGACGGCATTCGGCAGGTCCGCGCGGCCGTGACGGACCGCACACCATGACGGGGCCGGCGGAGGGACGTGACCCGCAGGGGGTCGGGCGTTTCGACGTACCGCAGCAGTCGCCCGCGCCGGACGCGGAGCCGGCGCGGCGGAACGGGCATCGGCCGGTCGCGCGGGTCGCGCCGACCCCGACGACGCCCGCCGACGAGGTCGACACCGCGGCCACCGACGAGCCCGTGGCGAACGCGGGCGACCCGGCGGGAGCCCGGACGCCGGGTGGCACCGAGCCGGCCGTGGCGGATCGGCCGGGTGACCACTGGGACCGCAAGGTCGCCAACGGCCTGGCGTTCCTGCGTCGGCGGCTGTCCGGTGACTACGAGGTCGACGAGTTCGGCTTCGACTCGGAGTTGACCGACGCGGTCTTCCACCCGCTGCTGCGGCTGCTCTACCGGGACTGGTTCCGCACCGAGGTCAGTGGTGTCGAGCATGTGCCGGTCGACGGGCCCGCCCTGGTGGTCGGCAACCACTCGGGGACGGTGGCGCTGGACGCGTTGATCCTCTCGGCGGCGCTGCACGACAAGCATCCCGCGCATCGCTACCTGCGGCTGCTCGGCGCCGACCTGGTCTTCCGGATGCCGGTGGTCTCCGAGATCGCCCGCAAGACCGGCGGCACGGTGGCCTGCAACCCGGACGCGGAGCGGCTGCTCGGCGGGGGTGACCTGGTCGGCGTGTTCCCCGAGGGCTTCAAGGGGATCGGCAAGCTCTACGCCGACCGGTACAAGCTGCAACGGTTCGGGCGGGGCGGGTTCGTCTCGGCGGCGCTGCGCACCGGCACGCCGATCGTGCCGGTCGCCATCGTGGGTGGCGAGGAGATCTACCCGATGCTGGCCGACATCAAGCCGCTGGCGCGGCTGCTCAAGCTTCCGTACTTCCCGGTCACGCCGACCTTCCCGTGGCTCGGGCCGTTGGGCATGGTGCCGCTGCCGAGCAAGTGGCTGATCGAGTTCTGCCCGCCGATCCCCACCGCCCACCTGACCGACTCGGCGGACGACCCGCTGGTGGTGTTCAACCTCGCCGACCAGGTGCGGGAGATTATCCAGCAGACCGTGCACACGCTGCTGGAGCGACGGCCCGACCCGTTCGGCCCCTGAACGAGCGGCGGCGGCGCAGCGTGCGTCAGCCGGCGCGACGGCGTCGCTGGAGGGCCAGGCCGGCGGTGACCGCCCCGGCGACCAGCCCGGCTGCCGCTGTCGACGGCACCGCGATCTTCACCGCCCGACGGCCGGTGCGGAAGTCCCGCACCTCCCAACCGTGCCGGCGGGCCTGCCGCAGCAGACTGCCGTCCGGGTTGACGGCCACGGCCCTGCCGACGGCGGAGAGCAGCGGCAGGTCGTTGGCGGAGTCGCTGTAGGCGGCGCAGCGGGTGAGGTCGAGCCCTTCCACCGCGGCGAGTTGGGTGACCGCCTCGGCCTTCGCCGGCCCGTGCATGAGGTCGCCCACCAACCGCCCGGTGTACGCCCCGTCCAGCACCTCGGCCACCGTGCCGATCGCACCGGTGAGACCGAGCCTGGCGGCGATCACCCGACCGATCTCGACCGGGGCGGCGCTGACCAGCCACACCCGCTGGCCGGCGTCCAGGTGACGTTGTGCGAGTTGGTGGGTGCCGGCCCAGATCCGCGGCGCCATCATCTCGTCGAAGATCTCCTCCGCGAGGTGCTCCACCTCGTCGACCCGCCAGCCCTGCACGAAGGCCAGCGCGGCCTCCTTGGCCAGTGACATGTCACCTGCGTGCTCCCGGGCGAGCAGCCGGAACCGGAGCTGCTGCCAGGCGAATCGGGCCAGGTCACCGGTGGTGAGGTAGTTGCGGGAGGCGAGCCCACGGGCGAACCAGTAGATCGACGCGCCCTGCATCATCGTGTTGTCCACGTCGAAGAACGCCGCAGCCGCCGTGTCCGGTGCGGTGGCCGGGGCCAGGTCGGTCTCCGCCCAGCCCGCAGTGTGCCCCTCGGCGTCGGTGCTGACCGTCACCTTACGGCTGCGCGCCACGCGACTCCCTTCACCGGTACGACAGATGCCTCCCAGCGAGGGTATCCGCCGCAGACGGTCGACCGGCCGAGCACACAACGAACTGTGGCGCGGCCGGTCGGACGTGCGGTATAGGGATCAGCGGGACCCGGGGCAGGCCTTCGGGTCGGGCCCGAGGGTGTCGCTGGTGGTCGGCGCCGGGAGGCCGCAGGCGATAGCCGCGCGCAGCGAGTCCGAACGTTCCCGGATGTCGTCCAGGAGGAGCAGCGACCGCTGGGTGCGTTCCCGGTCGGCGCGGGTGCTCCCGTCGAGCAGGCCGCTCACCGCGCGACGTTGGCCTGCGACGAAGGTGTTGAGGGTGTCCAGGCTGCCCGGCTCGGCCCGCTGCACCGCGGCGGAGGTGAGCAGGCGTACGCCCTGCCGGGTGTCGGCGTCCATGTCGTCGAGGACCGCGCTGTAGCCGATCCGGTCGCCGCGCAGCTTGGCGGCTTCGCCGAGCCTGGTCCGGGCGAAGTCGAGGAAGAGCTGGCCGCGGCTGATGTCCGAGCTGGCCAGGGCGAGCTGGGCGCGTTCGGTCGAGCGCTTCATGCCGTAGAGCGCGTCGCCGGGCACCGCGTTCTCGCTGGCGGCGGAGATGCCGGAGACGGCGATGGCGCCGGCGGCGATGCCGACCAGGATCGCGCCCCGGGCTCGGGCCCGACGCGCGGTGACCGCCGGTAGCAGCCGCCCACGGGTCGTCGTGGTGGCTGGTTCGCCGGCCGCTGGTGCGGTGCCCAGCCCTTCCCGTTCGGCCGTCGCGAGCAGCATCGCCCGCAGGCCGGTCCGGAATTCCGGGTTCACCTCGACAGCCGGGGGATCGACGCTGAGGCGCTGGCCCACCGCCACGAGTGGCGCGAGTTGGGCGTCCACCCGCGATCGCACGTGGTGCCGGCGAGCGCCGTTGGCCTCGTCGAGAAGCTGCGCGAAGCGCTCGGCGCGCCGGCGGGAGAAGAGGATGTCGTCCACCGCAGGCACCTCCTCTCGCTGGTCACGGCCGGTCGGCCGCCGTCGTTGCCAGCGACCGGGCGGCAGTGTGACACCACGGAGGTGAGGTGCCGCCGGCGTACCGGTGGGACCTCGGTGCCCGGGCCTGCCGGGACCTCCACCGGTCGCACCCGGAGAAACGCGGCGGACCGGGCACGGGTTACGGGCCAGGCGGGGCGGAAATTACACAAAGTGATGGTTGTCACCGGACTGCACCGGCTCTGAGCTGGGCAGACGTTGATCGACATCCATCGGTTTCTCGAAACAATCTACGGTTGGAAGCCGTCCGGGAGGAGTCGGGCCAGGGCGCGAACAGCCCGGTACTGGAGGGCCTTGATGGCGCCTTCGTTCTTGCCCATGGCGCGGGCCGTCTCGGCGACGGAGAAGCCCTGGAGGAAGCGGAGAACGATGCACTCCTGCTGCTCCGGGTTGAGTTGCTTCACGGCGGTGAGCAGCGCGACGTTGGTGATGTGCTCCACCACCGCGGCCTCCGGGCTGCCCTCGGGGCCCCGGTCCTCCCGGTCGGCGTCGAGCACGTCGCCGGTGGTGACCTCCAGCCGGTACCGACCCGACTTGAAGTGGTCCGCCACCAGGTTGCGGGCGATCGTCACCAGCCAGGCCCCGAGGTCTCGGCCCTGCCAGGTGAAGCTGCCGATCCGCTTGAGCGCGCGTAAGAAGGTGTCCGAGGTGAGGTCCTCGGCGAGTTGCCGGTTGCCGACCCGGAAGTAGACGAACCGGAAGACGGTGTCCACGTACCGGTCGTAGATCAGGCCGAACGCCTCGGAGTCGCCGGCCTGGGCCCGCTCGATCAGCGTCCAGACCTCGGTGGCCGGGTCGGACGGATCCGGGCGGCTCGGGAACCCGGTCGGGGTGGTCGCGGGTTCGGCCGGCACCGCCGGAATCACCGCCGTCTCCGCCGGCACCGCCGGAATCACCGCGGTCTCGCCCGCCGCCGGATCGGTGGTCACCGTCGGCGTGTCGCTGCCCCGTCGGCCCTGCGCGGGCAACGGCCGGGGGGGTACGCCGACCCGACCCCCGGGCGTCTTCGTGTTGCCGCCGGGCACCGACGGGCGCGGTGTGGGTTCGTTCGGGTGTGGCCGACTGCGGATCCGGTGCGCCGCGCCGTCGCCCCGCACGGCGGTGCCGTGTGGATCGTCCAGCGGGGAACGGGCCGTGGGCCGCTCGTTGACGTGGGAGCGAGCCGGCTGACCGGTCAGGCCGAGCGGGCGGTCCGCGTAACCGAAGGTGGTCACCGTGCTGCCCCCGCCCCGTTGGTCGTCGGACGGGTCGGTCTGTGGGTCGTCGGGACGGGCCGACCGGGCTCCCGGTCGGGCAGAACGGTCGCGGGGGTTGCCGACGGGCGGCAATTCCCCTGGAGGTGCTGGTCCAATGCGCTCACAGGCACGGGGGCCTCCTCGGGCTGAGGGGTGTCGACTCACGGCAAATGGGGTGACCCGACCCGAGTGATGATAGGGCCAACGTCACCCGCGCGTGGCAAGTCCGTTACACAAGGCGGAAGTATTTCCCGCTCCGTCGCACCAATGCCGGACCGGTTGTCCGTCGTGTGCGTTTGACTTTCCGTTCACACGCTGTTCCACGATGGATCACCTGATCGGAGGGCATGTCGGACGTTCGGCCGGCCCACCCCGCCGGGCAGTCGCACCGGCGCGCCGAAGCGCTTGTGGACGCCGCCGCCCGTCCCATCGGCAGGACCCGATCGAACCGCCGGTGGCACACCAGGCAGTCCCGTGAATGGGACTCTCATCGGGGTCGCCGTCCGAGCGCCCGGCCGTCCGTCGGGCGTGGCCTGTCGTCGCCCGCTGTGCCAGACTCGATCACCGTGCAGGACGCCTCGGTACACCCCGCGCCGAACCTCGCCGACCGGGTCCGCCGGGCGGCTCACGACAGCGGCGACCGGGCCGCGCTGCACTGGCGCGACCAGACGCTCAGCTGGTCCGACCTGGACGCCGCCGTGGACGCCGCCGCGCGTGGCCTGTCCGCCGCCGCCCCGCACACCGACCCCGGCGGTACGCCGCCACGCGTCGCGATCGCGCTGCCCAACACCATCGACTTCGTGGTCACCTGGCTCGGCGCCCTGCGCGCGGGACTGGTCGCCGTGCCGGTCAACCCCGGCTTCACCGCACCGGAACTGCGGCACGTGTTGTCCGACTCCGGCGCGTCGGTGCTCGTCGCCACCGACCGGGTCCGAAACCTCGTCGCCGACCTGACCGCCGAGCTGCCCGCGCTCGTCGCCGTGCACGGCACGCCGCCGACAGCCGACCCGCCCGGCCCGGACCGCCCGCGCCGCGGCGGCACTGACCTGGCGGTACTGCTCTACACCTCCGGCACCGAGGGGCGACCCAAGGGCGCGATGCTCTCGCACCGGGCGCTGCTCGCCAACCTCCAGCAGGTCGACGGGATCGATCCGCCGGTGGTCGGGCCGACGGACACCGTGCTGCTCGCGTTGCCGCTGTTCCACGCGTACGGGCTCAACTCGGGGCTCGGCGCGGTCATCGACAACGGAGCGACCGGAGTGCTGCTCGACGAGCTGGGCCCAACCGCAGGGCTGGACGACATCGCCCGGCACCGGGTCACCGTGCTGGTCGGCGTACCGTCGATGTTTCTGACCTGGGCCGATGCCCCCACGGCCCGCGCGGCGACCGCGTCGGTGCGTCTGGCGGTCTGTGGCGCGGCGCCGCTGGAACCCCCGGTCGCGGCGCGCTTCACCGAGGCCACCGGGCATCAGGTGCACATCGGGTACGGCCTCACCGAGACCGCCCCGGTGCTGACCTCCACCCTGGTGGGTGGTGTGGCCAAGGCCGGCTCGATCGGCCGCCCCCTGCCCGGGGTGGGGTTACGCCTGGTCGGCGCCGACGGGGTGGACCTCTGGCGCGACGGGGTCGCCGTCGGAGACGACGACCCGGACGAGCTGGACATCTCCGATGTGACGCCGGGCACCGACCCCGGGCAGATCGTCGTGCGCGGCCCCAACCTCTTCGACGGCTACTGGCCCGACGGTCGGGGTGGGCCGGACGCCGACGGCTGGTGGGGCACCGGGGACGTCGCCTACGCCGACGAGGACGGTGACCTCTTCCTGGTCGACCGGCTCGGCGAGCTGATCCTGGTCAACGGGTTCAACGTCTATCCGCACGAGGTCGAGTTGGTGCTGGCCGGGCACCCCGGGGTGGCCGAGTCGGCGGTACTGGGTGTGCCGCACCCGCGGACCGGCGAGACTGTGCGGGCGTACGTGGTGCCGAAGCCGGGGCGACCGGTGACCAGCGACGACCTGCTCGCCCACTGCGCACGGAACCTCGCCCGGTTCAAGTGCCCGACCGCCGTCGAGATCGTCGACGCCCTGCCCCACTCGGCGATCGGCAAGGTACGCAAGACTGATCTCCGGTCGGCGGCCCCGGCCGGCCGGCCCGCACCCGCCGACACCCGCACGGAGGTAACCGATGGCCACTGACGCCCGGCTCGCCCTGATCACCCGACCCGGCTGCCACCTGTGCGACGACGCCAAGGCGGCGCTCGACCGGGTGGTGGCGGTCACCGGCGACAAGTGGGTCGAGTGGGACGTCACCGGTGACGAGGGCCTGGAACGGGAGTACGGGGACCGGCTGCCGGTGGTGATGCTGGACGGCAAGGAGCACGGTTACTGGCGGGTCGAGGAGGACCGGCTGCTGCGGGACCTGACGACGCCGCAGCTCTGACACGGGACCTAGGGTGCTCTGATGACCACTGCGCACCCGCACCTCGTCTGGGACTGGAACGGCACCCTGCTCAACGACCTCAGCCTGGTGGTGTCCGCCACCAACGTCGTGTTCGCCAGCCTCGGCGGGCCGACGGTCACCCCCGACGAGCACCGGGTGCGGTTCCGCCGGCCGATCGCCGAGTACTACGCCGAGGTGCTCGGGCAGGCCGTGGACGCCGACGAGTTCGGCCGACTGGACCGGATCTTCCACGACGCGTACCGCACCGGGTTGACGACCTGTGAGCTGGCCGCCGACGCGCGCACCGCGATGGCCGCGTGGCCCGGCAGCCAGAGCCTGCTCTCCATGTGGTTCCACGAGGAGCTGGTGCCGGCCGTGCACACGTACGGGTTGACCGGCCACTTCACCCGGGTCGACGGCCTGCGGGCCACTGTCGGCGGCGACCGGAAGGCCGAGTCCCTCAAACTGCACCTGGCCGAGCTGGGCGTGGACGGCACCTCGGTGGTGCTGATCGGTGACTCCATCGACGACGCGGACGCGGCGACCGCGGTGGGCGGCCGGGCCGTCCTCTACACCGGCGGGTTCACCGACCCGGCCCGGCTGCGCGCCTCCGGTCACCCGGTGGCCGACACCCTCACCGACGCGGTCACCCTGGCCCGGCAGGTCAGTTCCGCAGATAGGTGAGGACGGCCAGCACCCGACGGTGCTGCTCGGTGTCCGGCGGCAGGGTGAGCTTGGTGAAGATGTTGCGCACGTGCTTCTCCACCGCCCCGTCGCTGACCACCAGGGCACGCGCGATGGCGGTGTTCGAGCGCCCCTCGGCCATCAGGGCGAGCACCTCGCGTTCGCGGGGGGTCAGCTCGCGCAGCGGGTCGTCCCGGCGACGTCGGGCGAAGAGCTGACCCACCACCTCCGGGTCGAGCACCGTGCCGCCGGCCGCCACCCTGCGCAACGCGTCCAGGAACTCGTCGATCGCGGCGACCCGGTCCTTGAGCAGGTAACCGATCCCACCACCGGAGCCGCCGGTGGTGGCGAGCAGATCATCGGCGTACGAGACCTCGACGTACTGGGAGAGCACCAGGATCGGGGTACGCGGCACCAGCCGGCGGGCCTCCACCGCCGCCCGCAGCCCCTCGTCGGTGTGTGACGGCGGCATCCGGACGTCGACGATCGACACGTCCGGCTGATGCTCCACCACCGCCTCGACCAGCGCGTCGCCGTCCCCGACGGCGGCCACCACCTGGTGTCCGCTCTCGGTCAGCAGCCGGACCAGCCCTTCGCGGAGCAGGACGGCGTCGTCGGCGATCACGATGCGCATGGCTGTGTTGTCTACCACGTCGGGGCTGCCTTTCGGTGGTTCACAGCGGCAGGTCGGCGCGGACCTCGGTGGGCCCGCCCGTCGGGCTGACCACGGTCAGCTCACCGCCGGCCGCCCGTACCCGGTCGGCGATCCCGGTCAGACCGTGACCCTTGGCGAGGTGTGCGCCGCCCTGCCCGTCGTCGCCGACCCGCACCTGGAGGTGGGCACCGTGGCGGGCGACGGCCACCGTGGCCTCGGTGGCCCGGGCGTGCTTGGCGACGTTCGTCAGCGCCTCGGCCACCACGAAGTAGGCGGTGTTCTCCACCGCCGGGTCGAGCCGACCGGCCGGGGTGCCGAGCTGCGGATCCACCTGTAGCTCGATCGGGATCAGCCCGCGGGCGGCGATCGCGGCGAGGGCGCTGGGCAGGCCCCTGTCGACCAGGATCGGTGGGGCGATGCCCCGGGACAGCGCCCGCAGCTCGGCCAGCGTGTCCCGGGTCTGGGTGACCGCCTCGTCGATGGTCCGGCCGGCCGCCTCCGGGTCGGAGTTGAGCTGCATCCGGGCGCGGCTGAGGTCCATCGCCAGCCGGACCAGTCGCTGCTGGGGGCCGTCGTGGATGTCGCGTTCCAACCGGCGCAGCGCGGACGCCTCGGCGGACACGGCGGCCCGCTTCTGCTCCTCCAGCACCGTGATCCGGTCCCGCATCTCGGCCACCCCGGTCAGCATGGCCTTGGCCAAGCTGGCCTGGAGCAGCGCGCAGCCCCGGACCACGATCGGCAGGGTGATCAGGAAGAACACCCCGACCGCCGTGTTCAGGCCGATCCGGGCGGTGGTCGAGTCGCCCAGGCCGAGCAGTTGGGCCAGGTTCTGGTCGCCCTCGCCGGACGGCTTGGGAATGGCCCAGTCGTAGGCCCAGTAGAGCGCCCCGGCGATCGAGATGCCCCACCAGACCACGGTCACCACGAAGGTGCCGATCGCCACGATCAGCCGGAGGATGCCGTGTGCCAGGTCGAGCCAGGACTGGGCGTCCCGGATCGGCACGAAGATTCGGCGCCACACGTTGGCACCCGGCTCTGGCAGCCGGTAGCGCGGTCGGACCCGGGGTTGCCGGAGCACCGCGGCCATCCGCAGCCGCTCGATGTCGGCCAGGCCACGGGCGGCGTAGAGGGTGCCGCTGAGGATCGGGATGCCGATCACGGTGACGACCAGGCCGACGCTCACCGAGAGGCCGACGACGAGAACGACGAAGCTGGCCAGCCCCAGGGGTAGGCCGAGCAGCACGTAGCCGGAGTCGACGAGGAGTTGGCGGGGGATGCTCGGTGCCAGCGGCGGCCGGGCGCTGGTGGCGGCAACGGTGGTCATGCCAAAAGGCTAGGCAGCGGGGCACGCCGCCCCCATCCCGAAACCCCGCCTCTCCGTCGTAGTGCTGCCCCTACCCCCGCGGAGGGGCCCGGATCCGGGCCGGCGCGGGATTGGTCAGAGAAGTCGGGATTGAGCAATAATCGCCCGGGCGGCGCGCGGGCAGACCCGTCGGATCGATCTTGCGGAATGGAGGTGCTGGTGAGGTTGCGTGACGCAGCGGCAAGATCGCGATTTGTGCACGTCTTCACAAGCGCCTACGCTGTGACTCCGACGCGCCCTGCTAGCACAGCCGGCAACCTCGGTCGCCAGCGGGAGTCCATAAGCGGCCGACCAGCGGAGTTGGCCGAGGATCGCACCGCACGGAGTCTCATGAGTCAGCACCGTCACCCAGGCGCGCCCGGCCGCGCCGGTGCCGTACCAGCGCTCCCGGACCTGCCCGAGGCGACCGTCGCTCGGCTCCCGGAATACCTGCGCGCGCTGCACAACCTCGCTGACAGCGGGCACGAGACGGTCTCCAGCGAGGGCCTCTCTTCCGCCGCCGGGGTCAACTCCGCGAAGCTCCGCAAGGACCTCTCACACCTCGGCTCGTACGGCACCAGGGGAGTCGGCTACGACGTCGCGCTCCTGATCGAGCAGATCGAGTATGTGCTCGGGCTCACCCAACGACGGGCTGTCGCCCTGGTCGGCGTGGGTAATCTCGGTCACGCCCTGGCCGGCTACGACGGCTTCGCCAGCCGAGGCTTCCGGATCGCCGCACTGCTCGACGCCGATCCCTCCCGCGTTGGCGAGGTGATCAACGGCCTGGTCGTCCGGCATGTCGACGACCTACCCACCGTCGCCGCGGAGGAATCCCTCGCGATCGGCGTGATCGCCACCCCGGCCGCCGCCGCCCAGCAGGTCGCAGACCTTCTGGTCGCCGTCGGCGTGACGAGCATCCTCAACTTCGCGCCGTGCGTACTCTCGGTTCCGGAGGGGGTCGACGTGCGCAAGGTCGACCTCGCCATCGAGCTGCAGATTCTGTCCTTCCACGAGCACCGCAAGGCATCGCTGACCGCGCTGCCCGCCGCCGGCGGGTCCGCTCTCACCGCCCTGCCGGGCGGGTTCGCGGCCCCCGACACCCAGGAGGCGATCGGCACGTGAAACTGCTCGTCGTCGGCGCGTCCTACCGGACCGCCCCGGTCGCCACGCTGGAGCAGCTGGCCGTGCCCCCCGCCGACCTGACCCGCACCCTGGACCGCCTGATCGCCCAGCCGTACGTCTCCGAGGCGGTGATCGTCTCCACCTGCAACCGGGTGGAGGTGTACGCCGCCGTGTCCGGTTTCCACGGCGGGCTCGGCGACGTCTGTGCCGTCCTGGCCGAGCAGGCCGGCAGCCCACCGGCGGCGCTCGCCAGCCACCTGTACGTGCACTACGACACCGCCGCCGTGGACCACGTCTTCCGGGTCGCCACCGGCCTGGACTCGATGGTCGTCGGCGAGGCGCAGATCCTCGGGCAGTTGCGCGACGCGTACCACTGGGCCACCGGCGCCGACTCGGCCGGCCGGCTGCTGCACGAGCTGATGCAGCAGGCCCTGCGGGTCGGCAAGCGGGCCCACGCCGAGACCGGCATCGACCGGGCCGGCCAGAGCGTCGTCACCGCCGCGCTGGAGTTGGCCGCCGGGCACCTCGACGGCGACCTCGTCGGCCGCCCGGCCCTGGTCGTCGGCGCCGGCGCGATGGGCTCGCTCGGAGTGGCCACGCTGTCCCGACTGGGAGCCGGCCCGCTCACCGTCAGCAACCGGGGCGCCGAGCGGGCCGTCCGGCTCGCCGAGTCGTACGGGGCGAGTGCCGCGCCGATGACCGAACTGGCCGACACCCTCTCCACAGTGGACATCGTAGTGGCCGCCACCGCGTCCACCGAACCGGTCCTCACCCGTACGTTGGTCAGCGCCGCGCTGGCCGAACGGGACCCGGCCCGAGGTCCGCTGGTCCTGCTCGACCTGGCCGTACCGCGCGACGTCGAAGAGGGCGTCGCCGAGCTGCCCGGCGTCGAGGTGATCGACATCGACCGGATGGCGGCGCTGCTCGCCGACGGTCCGGCCGCTGCCGACGCCGCCGCCGTCGAACGGATCGTGCTGAGCGAGGTGGAGGGCTTCCTCACCTGGCTGCGCGGTGCCGACGTGGCACCCACAGTGGCCGCGCTGCGTGGTCGCGCCGACGACGTCGTCACCGCCGAGCTGCGCCGGCTCGCCCAGCGTCGCCCCGACCTCGGCGACGACCTGCGAGCCGAGGTGGCCCGCACGGTGCACCGGGTCGTGCAGCGGCTGCTGCACCAACCCACCGTCAAGGTCCGGCAGTTGGCTGCCGAGCCCGGCGGCGACCAGTACGCGGCCCTGCTGCGCGAACTGTTCGACCTCGAGGTCCCGCAGACCTCGCCGGTGGACACCGTTCCGGACGTGCTCACGCCCGACCTCGGCCTGCCGTTGCCCGGCACCGACCCGATGCCCCGGGTCGACACCGCCGAGCCGACCCCGCCCACCGGAGGTGCGCGATGACCGCCCCCCTGCGCCTCGGCACCCGGGGCAGCGCCCTGGCGATGGCCCAGTCGGGCCAGATCGCCGAAGCGTTGACCGCCGCCACCGGCCGCCCCGTCGAACTGGTCGAGGTCGTCACGGCGGGCGACCGCTCCACCGCGCCGGTGCACCGGCTCGGCGTCGGGGTGTTCGTCTCCGCGCTGCGCGACGCCCTGGTCGCCAGGACGATCGACTTCGCTGTGCACTCCTACAAGGATCTGCCCACGGCTGCCGACGGCGGGCTGCACATCGCGGCGGTGCCGGCCCGGCAGGACCCGCGTGACGCGCTGGTCGCCCGCGGCGGTCGGACGCTCGCCGAGCTGCCGGCCGGGGCCACCGTCGGCACCGGCGCGCTGCGTCGGATCGCCCAGTTGCACGCCCTCGGCCTGCAACTGGAGGTCACCCCGATCCGCGGCAACGTGGACACCCGACTGGCGCGGGTGCTCGGCCCCGACGCCGACCTCGACGCTGTCGTCCTGGCCCGGGCCGGGCTGGCCCGACTCGGCCGGCTCGACGTGATCACCGAATCGCTGGACCCGATGCTCATGCTGCCCGCCCCCGCCCAGGGGGCGCTCGCCGTGGAGTGCCGGGCCGACGACCAGGACCTGGTCGAGCTGCTCGCGGTGCTCGACCACGCACCGTCGCGTGCCGCGGTCACCGCGGAACGCGCGTTTCTGGCAACCCTGGAGGCCGGGTGCAGCGCACCCGTCGCCGCCTATGCCGAGCTCGCCGAAGGCGAGACCGGCGATGAGATCTACCTGCGCGGGGCGGTGATCAGCCCGGACGGCACTCGTGACCTCCGGCTGTCCCGCACCGGAACGCCCGCCGACGCGGCGGAGATCGGTAAGGCACTCGCCGCCGAACTCCTCGACCTCGGCGCCGACTCGATCCTCGGCCACGAAGGACACACCGGCCCGGGGACCCAGCAATTTGGGAGCACAGAATGACCCGCACCCGTAAGCCCGTCGGCCGTATCGCGTTCGTCGGGGCTGGCCCCGGTGACCCGGGCCTGCTGACCCGCCGGGCGCACGACGCCCTGGTCGACGCCGACCAGGTGATCTACGACCGGGGTGTCCCGGAGTCGTTGCTCGCCGTCGTACGCGCCGAAGCCAGGGACGACGCCGAGTTCACCCCCGCCGAAGGCGCGCCGGGGGACGTGGCGAAGGTGCTGATCTCCGCGGCCCGTTCCGGGTTGAACGCGGTGCACCTGGTCGCTGGTGACCCGTTCGGCCACGACTCGGTGGTCAAGGAGGTGCAGGCGGTGGCCCGCACCGCCGCCCACTTCGAGGTGGTGCCCGGCGTCGGCCAGGCCGAGGGTGTGGCCACCTACGCCGGTGTTCCCCTGCCGGGTGTGCGTACGGCTGCCGACGTCGAGGACGTCAGCGCACTGGACTTCGAGGCGCTCGCCACTGCCGTCGGCCGGGGTTCCCTCGCGCTCGCCGTGGACGCCGGTGACCTCGCCGCCGTCCGGGACGGGCTGCTCGCCGCCGGGGTCGACGGCACCACCGGTGTCGGCGTGACCGGCGACGGCACCGGCGAGACCCAGTACACGACCACGTCGACAGTCGACAGCTTCGTGGCCGCCGCGCTCGGCTTCACCGGCCGGGTGGTGCTCACCGTCGGTGTCGGCGTGGGCCAGCGCGACAAGCTGAGCTGGTGGGAGAACCGCCCGCTGTACGGCTGGAAGGTGCTCGTACCCCGCACCAAGGAGCAGGCCGGTGCGATGAGCGCCCGACTGCGCGCGTACGGGGCGATCCCGTGCGAGGTGCCGACCATCGCCGTCGAGCCGCCGCGTACTCCAGCGCAGATGGAGCGGGCCGTCAAGGGCCTGGTCGACGGCCGGTACGCCTGGGTGATCTTCACGTCGGTCAACGCGGTCCGCGCGGTCTGGGAGAAGTTCGCCGAGCACGGCCTGGACGCCCGGCACTTCGGTGGCGTCAAGATCGCCTGCATCGGTGAGGCCACGGCGGACGCGGTCCGCGCGTTCGGCATCCAGCCGGAGCTGATCCCCGCCGGGGAGCAGTCCTCCGAGGGGCTGCTGGCCGAGTTCTCCCCGCACGACGAGATCCTCGACCCGGTGGGCCGCGTGCTGCTGCCGCGCGCCGACATCGCCACCGAGACGCTCGCCGCCGGGCTCACCGAGCGCGGTTGGGAGGTCGACGACGTGACCGCGTACCGGACGGTACGGGCCGCGCCGCCGCCCGCCGAGATCCGTGACGCGATCAAGTCGGGCGGGTTCGACGCGGTGCTCTTCACCTCGTCCTCCACCGTGCGCAACCTGGTCGGCATCGCCGGGAAGCCGCACGCCCGCACCGTTGTTGCCGTCATCGGGCCCAAGACGGCGGAGACCGCGACGGAGTTCGGCCTCCGGGTCGACGTCCAGCCGCCGCACGCCTCGGTGCCCGACCTGGTGGAGGCGCTCGCCGCCTACGCCGTCGAGTTGCGCGAGAAGCTGGCCGCCATGCCGGCCAAGCAGCGCCGCGGCTCAAAGGTGCAGGGCCCGACCGCTCTGCGCTTCCGGTAGTCGTTCGAGGAGGCCCTTCCATGTCGTACCCCGAGATCCGGCCCCGCCGGCTGCGCCGCACCCCGGCGATCCGCCGGTTGGTCTCCGAGACCCGGGTCGACCCGGCCGAGCTGATCGTGCCGATGTTCGTCAAGGAAGGGCTGAGCGAGCCCCGGGCAATCGGGTCGCTCCCGGGAGTGCTCCAGCACTCCCGGGACTCGCTGCGCAAGGCGGCGGTCGAGGCCGTCCAGGCCGGTGTCGGCGGGATCATGCTCTTCGGCGTGCCGGAGCAGCGGGACCCGACCGGCTCCGGTGGCATCGACCCGAACGGCATCCTCAACGTCGCGATCCGCGACGTGGTGGCCGAGGTGGGTGACGCCACCGTGGTGATGAGTGACCTGTGCCTGGACGAGTTCACCTCGCACGGGCACTGCGGGCTGCTCACCCCCGACGGCGAGGTCGACAACGACTCGACCCTCGCCGCGTACGCCGAGATGGCGGTGGCCCAGGCCGCCGCCGGGGTCGGCATGGTCGGGCCGTCCGGGATGATGGACGGCCAGGTCGGCGTGGTCCGCCGGGCCCTCGACGCCGCCGGGCACCAGGATGTGGCGGTGCTGGCGTACGCCGTCAAGTACGCTTCGGCGTTCTACGGCCCGTTCCGCGACGCGGTGGAGTCGGCGCTGGAGGGCGACCGGCGCACCTACCAGCAGGACCCGGCCAACCTGCGGGAGTCGCTGCGCGAGGTCGCGCTCGACGTCGCCGAGGGTGCCGACCTGGTGATGGTCAAGCCGGCACTGCCGTACCTCGACGTGGTGTCGGCGGTGCGGGCCGCCGTGGACGTCCCGGTCGCCGCCTACCAGGTCTCCGGTGAGTACGCGATGGTCGAGGCCGCCGCCGCGAACGGCTGGATCGACCGGGAGCGGGTGATGCTGGAGACGCTCACCTCGATCAAGCGGGCTGGCGCGCAGGTCATCCTCACCTACTGGGCCGTCGAAGCCGCCCAGCTGCTGCGCGAGCGCTACTGACCCGGGGCCCACTGACCGGGACCTACCGACCCGGTGCCTTCCGACCCGGTGCCTACCAAGCCCTGGGCCGACTGACTCGGGGCCTGCCTGCCCCTGCTGGTTACGCCGCCCCGCAGCGCGCAGGACCGCGCGGCCTCGCGCACGCCCTGCCGCGTCCTGACCGCGTCGTGGCCGGGGCTCGCAGGCGGCAGCGGCGGTAGGTCCTGCCGAACCGGGCTTGATCCACTCGGGTTCCCCGATCTGGCGGTATCCCCGCCCTCGGATACCGCGTTTTCGGCGAACCCGAGTGGATCAAGGCGCGATGGGCGAAGCAGGCGTAGCCCGAACGGCCAACTGACGACCGATTTGCCACACCGGCTCGTGGCGCGCAGGTCGCGCCCGCCCGCCGGCTTGCCCGCTTGCGCAGCGTAACCATCTACCCAGCACCCAACACCCTCCTCCCATCCTTTGCTTTGCACCCACGACGGCGACGCCTACAGTCCGTCACTGGTGCATATCGAACTGCAGAGCAAAGGGGGCGGTGGGGGTGTTGGGTGGCTGGCCGGCGGGACCCGAGTCTCCCTGGTCGAGCGAGGGGTGGGCACGTTCAGATGTTCCGACCCGGCCGATTAGCGCGAAATCCCTTCACTCCGCGTGACGGCGACACATGCCAGCGCTCAAACACGGACAGTCACCTGCCAGCCGTGGGAGTTATCCACAGGCCAGCTCGTTGTCCACAGCTGAGGCGTTCGGGATTGCGGCCAGCCGCACCAGGCGGGACGGTGACGACGTGAGTGATTCCCCAGCCGAGCCGGTCCTGATCACCGAACCGTCCGCCGCGCCCTGGCCGGCCGCCGGCATCGTCCGAGCGGTCCGGCGCCGCGCCGATCTGAGCCAACGCGAGCTGGCCCGGTGGGCGGGTGTGCACCACGCCACCATCGGCAGGATCGAGGCCGGCCGCATGGTGCCGAGCATCGTCCTGCTCCGGCGCATCATCGGGGTGGTGGGCTGCCGGCTGACCGTGGTTGACGAGTTCGGCCGGGTGCTGAAACCGATGCGCGACTGGCAGGACACTCTCAACGGCGCGGAGCGTCGCTACCCATCGCACCTGGACACCATCCTCGACCCCGAGCCGGGCGAGTGGTGGGCGGACGTCTACGGGCTCGCCCGTCCACCGGAGACGTTCTACCGCAATCGGGAGGTCCGGGACGCGATGCGTCGGCGCAGCCAATGGGAGGTTCGCGTGGCCCAGAACCGGCACCTGCCCCGGCCGCCCTGGCCTCCGCGTGGGCTGGTGTGAGCCCGGCACGAGAGAGGCCCGCCGACCCGGTACGGGTCGACGGGCCTCGCCGAATCGCTCGACGTCAGTCGTCGTTGGTGATCGTGCCGACCGCGAGCGGATCGACCAGCCGGAGACCGGGTACGCCGGCCACCAGCAACGTCAACTTCTCGTCCGACTCCCGCTTGCGGTCACCGCGTACCGACACCGGGAACACCACCGACGTCTGCCCTGCCGCCAACACCTTGCATCCGGCGTACGCGTCGAAGTCCGTGCCGACCTGCGCGGTGACGCCGACGGTGGCGGCGCAGAGCAGCACCGGCTGGGACAGCGGCCGGGACACAGTGGCGGTGAAGGTGAGCTGCCGGGTGCCCTGGTTGCCCTCTACCACCGCCGTGTCGGCGACGGTCAGCGACGCCCGCGAGCGGAACCGGGCCACCTGCGGGTCGTGGTCGCTGGAACCCCGCGACCCGTCGCCGGTGAACTCCGCCGGCCAGTCGGCGTTGACGTGTGCCGCCCGCACCTGCACCAGGTCGTCGTGGAGCGCGTCGTTGACGAACAGGTGGTCGAGCGTCTGCGCCTGCCCCTCGAAGCTGTACGAGTAGGCCGACGACGGCACCTCCGCGACCAGGGTGTCCCACAGGTTGTGCAGGCCGGCCTCGTACAGCGGGGCGAGCTGGTCCGACGGCGTGGGCTGATCGCCGGTCGAGATGGGATCGTCGGGGCGGGGGAAGACGTTCAGGTCCCCGCCGTAGACCACCCGGGCCGTCTGGTCGGCCGCCTCGATCGCGGTGACGATCGCCGCGCCGTAGCGAGCCTGCTCCCGCCGCTGCCCGACCCGACTGTCCGGACCGGACGAGTAGTGGTTGCTGAGCGCGTACAGGGTGAACCGCTCCGACGAGCCGGGCGCGGCGGCCACCGTGAACTTGCCCAGCTGAGGAGCACGGGTGAAGACGTTGTTCCCGTCCTTCCCGGTGGAGGTGTCCACGTCCGACGGCAGCACCGCGTTGAGGGCCTTCGGGTTCTGCACATCGGCGTTGGTCGGCAACCCCGCCGAGCGGTACTGCACGGTCGGTGCCGAGCCCAGCAGCGGGTCGTTCGCCGTCGCGGCGGCCAGCGACAACCGGTCCGTGCGGTAGAGGAAGGCGGCGGTGATGCCGCGGGCGTCCGCGCCGGTCCGGTCATAGGCGGCGGCGTACGCCGGCCCGCCAGCGGCCGCGACGGTGAGCGCCAACTCCTGGATGCTGTCCGGCGCACCGTCCGCGTCGTTGGTGTCGCCGCAGCTCAGCGCAGTGCCGGAGACCGTGCAGATGTCCTGGTCCTCGGCTTCCTGCACCAGGATCAGGTCCGGGGCGTGCAGGTCCTTGACGATCTGGTCGGCGAGCGCGGCCAGCTGCTGCCGGTACTCCGCCTCGCTGCCCGGCACGTAGTCGAACGGTGGGCTGACCCCGGTGCAGCCGGCGTTGCCCGCGAAGTCACAGCCGTCGAACGGATCGTCGCGGTAGTCGTACAGGTTCTCCACGTTGTAGGTGGCGACCGCCACCTCCTGCGACCGGTCGGCCGGCTTCGGCGGGTTGTTCTTCGACGGGTCGGCACCGGCGTCGAACTCGGCACTCTCGACCTGGACGCCGTACTTCTCGAACGAGTAGTAGACGCCGCCGACAGCGTCCGCCCGCAGCGTGTCGAAGGTGTGCGCCGGCGGGAGCAGCGCGGTGCTGTCCCCGGCGGTGGCCTTCACGCCCATGCTGCCGAGCAACGTCCGCTGGCCGTTGCCGTCGTCGAAGCGGCGGGTCGGGTCGTTGTCCAGCGGGTGCGAATCGCGGAAGACCCGCCTGGTGTACGGGTCGGCGCGGTCCAGCAGCGGGTCGTCCCGGTCGACCACCCACAGCTCGGCGTCGGCGGTGGACGAGAACACGTCCCGTCCGCTGACCGCGCCGCTGCCCGCGCGTACCCGCATCCGGGCGCCCTCGTGCCGCTCCCAGAAACGCTGAGCGTCGGCCAGCTCGACCGGTGGCACCGCGTCGGTGACCGCTACCGAGGTGTCCACGGCCAGGCCACCGGCGATCCGACGAACCAGGGAGGCACCGGAGAGCTGAGTGAAGTTGTAGTACTCCGACACCCGGGCCCGCAGCACGACCTCATCCCCGACGGTCGGCACGTAGCCGCCGATCAGCGAGGTGAACGCGCCCATGAACACGAAGATGCCGTCGGAACTGGTCGGATCCCCGTCGGTGTCGCCGGTACGGCTCTGCAGGAAGAAGCCGTGCTGATCCGCCCCGGCCGAGGTGCGCGCCAGGGTCAACTGGGTGATCACACCGCGTACGTCGTACAGCGTGCTGCTCGTGCCGTTGCCGCTCGCCGGCGCGAGCGGCGACCTGTCGGTCGGACCGGCCTCGGCGTCGGTGGTCGGACCCTGCACCTCGCCGACGGTCAGCTCCCGGGTCACCTGCACGGCCAGCGCGCAGCTGGCGGTGCCACCGCCCGCGTCGGTGGCGGTCAGGGTGACGGTGTACGCCCCGGCGGCGAGGTCGGCGCTCGCGCTGACGGTGGCGCGGGCGGTGCCGCCCACACCCTCTGCGGGGGTGAACGCGGTACGGGTGATCGACCCGCTGGACGGGGTCGGGCTGACCGCCGTCACCGCCAGCTCGACGATCGTGTCGTCGGGGTCGGTGGCGGTGACCTCGCGGGTCGCGGCCGTGCCGGCCGCGGTGACCAGTGCGCTGCCGCAGGTCAGCGTGGCCGGCGCGTCGACCGGGCCCCCGCCGTCGACGGTGTGCGTGCCGAGGCCGTCGAAGGTGTCGACCGGGAAGCCGGCCCACTGCGTGGCGGGGTCGAACGCGTCCGACGGGTCGGTGTCACCGGCGGCGACGGTCGGCAGCCGACGCAGGGTGTTGTCCGCCGTGCTGGTCGTGCCGGCACCCCACTCGGTGCCCGGGTCGACGCCCACCTGACCGATCGAGTCGAGCACAGTGGTGCCCCGGCGCAGCACTATCGCGTCGTCACCGTTGAACAGGCTCGCCCCGGTGGTCTGGTCGGCCTGGGCGAGGATGGCGGCCCCGGCCGAGGCGCTGGCGAACACGAACGCGTCGCCGGCTGCCACGGTGCCGGTCAACGCGATGGTGGTGGCCGTGGTGGAGCCGTTGAAGTAGAGCTGCAACTGGTAGCCGCCGGCCGCCAGGTCGACGGCGGCACCCGTGCCGTTGAACAGCTCGATCGCCTTGTTGTTCGACGAACCCTCGACGTACTCCGAGATGAACAGGTCGGTGGGCGCGGCGCTGGCCGCGGTGGGTGCGACGCCGAGCGCCGTGACTGTCACGGCGGCGGTGGCGGTCGCGAGCGCGGCGAATGAGCGGCGCGGGCGCATAGGGCCTCCACGATGGGTGGATGGGGGTCAACGCACGTTAAGGTGCGCGACTGTCCACCGTCCATCCCCTAATGGACAGTTTCGTGAATTCCCTCAGTGCGGCGGGTCTAGGCGGTGCACCAGCTCAGCGACGTCGACGCTGTATTCGCACCAGTCCCGGTCGGACCGGTAACCCAACTCGGCGTTGACCTTCAGCATCGCCTCGTTGGCCTGCGCGTTCCAGGTCTGCACCTCGATCAGTTCCGGCTCGGCGGAGCGCAACTCCAACAGCATCCGAGCCTTGATCGCCCGGTCGATGCCGTAACCCCGGTGGTCCTGCGCGACGATCGTGTCGTACTGGTCGGCGCGGGTCGGGTGCTGCGCCGGGACGACCACCTCGGTCAGGCCGGCCACCTCGCCGCTCTGCTCGTGCCGGGCGAGCACGATGTACGGCTTCATACCCCGTCGGTGCAGGGTGTCGAGGCTGTCGCGCAGCCGCTCCGGGTCGTAGGAGCTGGGGCGCAGCTCAACCTCGTCGACGTCGCGCACCTCGGCCTTCGCCCGCGCGTACGCCTCGAGCAGGTCGTCCGGCGGCCCGCCGGGGAAGAACTCCACCTGGTAGCCCGCGCCGATGCCGGTGGCCATCTCGGCCAGCTCGGCCCAGTCGACAGCTGTCAGGTCGAGCACGCTGCGGGTCTCCACGTACTCCCGGGTGAAGCCGAGCGACTCGTAGAACGCCACCGCTGGCGTGTCGCCGACGACCTCCACCCCGATCGACTGGAAGCCCTCCTGGTAGACCCGGCGGGCGGCAAGCAACACCAGGTCACGGCCCAGACCGCTGCGCCGCGCGGACGGGTGCACCAGCACCTCGAGCACACCGATGTCACCGAGGAGTAGCACATGCACCTGGCCGAGCACCGCGCCCGGGTCGCCCGGACCGGTCGGCTCAGCCTGGGCGATCCACGAGATCCGCCGCTCACCCGGCATTACCTCGGTGAGGTATTCCCGCAGCGAGGTCTCCCGCCACGGCGGGTCCTGCGGCAGATCGGCCGCCAGAACCGCGTTCAGCGTGCCCAGCAGCGACGCGATCTCGGCAGACGACGCGGTCCTGGGGTCCCACTCGCGCACCATCACCCGTCTAGCTTGCCGCTAACAGCTGCCCGGGGGAAGTGTCCAGTTCTCCAACGTATCGAGACGATCACTTCATCAGCGACTGGCCCGTCCGTACCGGTCCGCGGTGTTGTAGACGTCCTGGGCGTACCGCCGCACATCGTTGTAGGACAGGATCGCGTTCCACCAGTCGCTGGCGATGCTCAGGTTGCGCCCGCCCTTGCAGAGGTAGTTGCCTGCTGCCAGGGCGGCGTCGTCCAGGTCGTGCGGGTCCTTGACTCCGTCGTTGTCGGCGTCCGCGCCGATCTCTTTCCAGGTGGTCGGAATGAACTGCATCGGCCCGATCGCGCGGTCGAGAACCCGGTCGCCGTCGAGCTCCCCACGGTCGGTGTCGATGATCCGCATCCGGCCGCCCTGTCCGTCCAGCGGAAGGCCGATGATCTTCGGCAGGGCTTTGCCGTCCTGGCCCAACCGGGCACCGTTCGCCGAGCCGTGCCCCGATTCGACCTGGCCGATCGCGGCCAACGTGGTCCAGCTCAGCGCGCAGCTGCGGTTGGTCTGGGCGAGGACCAGCTCGGCGTAGCCGTACGCCTGCATGGCGACAGCCGGGACGCCCACCTTGGCGCCCACCTGCTGAGCCCAGCCGGCCAGGGCGTCGGACGGTCGACCTCCGATCACCGGCCCTACGGTCGGCTGCCCGGTCGGCAGTCCACCGCTGGGTAGCCCGCCGCCGGGGACCGAACCGGTCGGGAACGGTCCGGTCGGGAGGGGGCCGGTGGGAAGCGGTTCGATGGGGAGGCCGGGCGGCACAGCGGGCGGCGCGCCCTGCGTCGCCGTCGCGGTGGCGTCGGCCGCGACCGGGCGGGGTGCGCGAATCGTGGCCGGCACGAGCAGCGCACCCGCCGCGGCGGTGGCGGCCACCAGCGCCAGCAGGAACACCCCCGGCAGGGTGAGTCGGCCGCTCGGGCGGCGAGCCCAGGCACGGGTCGCGTAGGCGGCGGTCGTTGCCGCGCGGCGCGGCTCCAGCCGTACCGCGTGCGCGAAGGGCACCCGGCGTCGCCGGGCCCGGCCGGACGCGGGCACCACCGGCAGTTCGTCCACGGTGGTCTTCGCCGGGTCCTTGGCGGCGGCCAGCGTCTTGGGTTGCGCGTCGGTGCCCTCGGTCTCTGCGACGTCGGTGGCTTTGGCCCCGGTGGCGTCGGTGCCTTCCGCCTCTGCGGCCGTGACGTCGGTGGCTTTGGCCTCCGTGGTTGTCGGACCTGCGGCCTTCGGGTCTTCGATCTTCGGGTCCGCGACCGCTGTGGCCTCGGTCTTCGGGGCTTCGACCGGCGTGTTCCCGCTGTCGGTGGTCGAGTCGGGCGTGCCCGGGGTCGGCGTGCCGCCCGCGCCCGGACCGGAAGCAGCGTCGGCGGTCGGCGTGGCAGCTGGTGTGCGCGTTGCGCCCCCGGAACGTCCGCTCAGCCAGGGTCTGCGGGGGCGAGGCACCGCGGACACCGGATCAGGCGCCGCCCCCGAGCCCTCCAGTGGCTCGTCCAGAGGAGCGGCCGGTCGTAACCGTTGCACACGCGTGTCGTCCTCGCCGTCCACCACACGTCGAGTATCACCCATAGCCCGCCGAACGTCAGATCCACGTACCCTGGGTGCATGCCCCGGTACGAGTTCCGCTGCCGCGCCTGCGGCGACACCTTCGAGGTCAACCGTTCGATGGCGGCGGCCGGTGAGCCGGCGAACTGCCCGCACGGCCACACCGACACGGTCAAGCTGCTGTCCGCGATCGCGGTCACCGGCCGGGGTGGTGCCGCCGGTGGTGCCCCGGCACCCGCCGGTGGGGGTTGCTGCGGCGGCGCCTGCGGCTGCTGATCCGGCCGACTTTCTGCCGCATGGTGGGCTGTCCTTGCCGTGAGCAGGGCCGAGTGGCACTTTGAGGCGGCACCTGCCCGGCCGTTCTCACGATGTGTGATCGCTCGGACTCAGGCAGCATGAATCCGACGTCACGGGCGGAGGTTCCACGCATGTCGCCACGGATCCAGCTCCCGAGCGGTTGGGTGACCTTCGTGTTCACCGATATCGAGGGCTCGACCCGGTTGGCCCAGCTGCTCGGCCCGGACTACCGTCCGGTGCTCGCCGAGCACCGGCGGCTGCTGCGCCGGACGCTGGCCAGCACGGGTGGCGCGGAGCTGCTGACCGAGGGCGACTCGTTCTTCTTGGCCTTCGAGGACGCGACCGCGGCGATGACCGCGTGCCTGACCGCCCAGCGGGCACTGTCCAGCCACGACTGGCCCACCCCCGAAGCCGCGCCCCGGGTGCGGATGGGTCTGCACACCGGCTATGCCGAGCCGCGCGACGGTGAGTACGCCAGCCCCGAGGTGCACCGGGCAGCCCGGGTGGCCGCCGCCGCGCACGGCGGGCAGGTGCTCTGCTCGGCGTCCACGGCACGTCGGGCCGAGCCGTTGCCGCCGGGTGCGGCCCTGCTCGACCTGGGGCTGCACCGCCTACGCGGCTTCGACGACCGGGAACGACTGTTCCAGTTGGTCGCGCCGGGCCTGGAGCGGCAGTTCCCCCGCCCCCGTACCGCCGACACCGTGGCGCACAACCTGCCGACCCAGGTGACCTCGTTCGTCGGCCGGCAGACCGAGCGCATCGAGCTGGGCATCCTGGTACGGCAGCACCGCCTGGTCACCGTGCTGGGCGCGGGCGGGGCGGGCAAGACCCGGCTCGCTGTCGAGTTGGCCAGCGGAGTTGTCGAGGCGTACCCCGATGGGGTCTGGTTCGTCGACATCGCCGCGGTGACCGACCCGGGGCTGGTGGCGTTCGCGATCGCCGCGGTGCTCGGCCTGCGACCCGAGCCGGGTCGCCCGATGGTGGACACCCTGGTCGAGTACGCGGCCAACCGCCGCATGCTGGTCGTGCTGGACACCTGCGACACCCAACCGGCCGCCTGCGCGGACGTGATCGCGCGGTTGCTGTCCGGTGGGGGTGGTGTGCGGGTGCTGGCCACCAGTCGGGAGTCGTTCAGCCTGCCGGGTGAGGTGGTGTGGCGGATCCCGCCGCTCGCCGTCGACCCGCCGACGGAGGGCGCGGAGAGCGACGCGGTGGCGCTGCTGCTGGACCGGACGGCGGCGGCGCGCGGCGGTCGGCAGCCGGACCCGGCCGAGTCCGCCGACCTGCGCCGGGTGGTGCAGCGGCTGGACGGGTTGCCGCTCGCCATCGAGTTGGCCGCCGCCCGACTGCGGGTGCTCTCCGTCGGCCAGCTCGCCGAGCGGCTCGACGACGTGCTCGGCACATTGGACGCCGGGCGGGACGACCCGGAGCCGCCGCCGGTCGAGCGGGGTTGGTCCGGAAACCAGCAGGACACGGTGGACCTGGTCGCCGCGGCTGCCGGGGTGTCGCCGCCCACTCCGGCGAGCAGGGCGGTGCAGCGTTCCGCCACCGAGCGGCACCTGACCATGCAGGCCACCGTCACCTGGTCGTACCGGACGCTGGGGCCTCGGGCCGCCCGCCTGCTGCGGTGGCTGGCGGTCTTCGCCGGGCCGGTGGACCTGGCGACTGTGGAGTGGTTGCTGGGGGACGACCCGTTGGACCCGCTCTCGGTGCTGGTGGACAAGTCGATGGTCCTGGCCGAGCCGCGCGCGTCCGGCAGCTCCTACCGCATGCTCGACCCCATCCGGGCGTACGCGGCGCGACGGCTGGCCGAGGCAGGCGAGGAGCAGGCCGCCCGGAACCGGCACGTGGCGTGGTCGGCGCACGCGTTGGACCGGGCACACCTGGGTCAGGACGGTCGACCGGTCACGCTGTCGTTGTACGCACTGGACCCGCTGGCCGGGGAGTTGCGTGCCGCGCTGCGGTGGTGTGCCACCGGTGGCAGCGCCCGTGCCGGTCTCGGGTTGGCCGGTGGCCTGGACCAGTGGTGGCTCGAGCGGGGCCTGGCCCGGGAGGGGCGGCTGTGGCTGTTCCGGTTGTACGGGCGGATCGCCGAGACGGGGGAACGGATCCCCGAGTCGGAGCTGGCAGCGGCCTACCACATGCACTCGTTGCACGCCGGTGCCGACGGCGAGTTCGCCGAGGAGCTGCGCTACTCGCAGCGGGCGGAGGCGGCCGCCCGGCAGGCCGGTGACGCGGGGTTGCTGGCGCGGGTGCTTGCCGGCAGGGCAGCGCCGCTGGTGGACATGGGACAGTTCGTCGAGGCCGAGCGGGTGTGCCGGGAGGTCATCGACTGGGCGCACGGGCAGGACGTGGTCGGCGAGGCGTTGTTCGCCGTGTTCAGCCTGGCCGAGCTGCTGTGGCGGCGGGGTGCGCTGGAGGAGGCGGCGGAACTGCTGGCCGCGGTCCGCCCGGTGGAGGCGACCCGGCCGGTGGAGCGGGGACGGCGATCGGTGGACATGCTGCTCGGCATGGTCGCGCTGGCCCGCGGCGATGTCGTCGCCGCACACGAGCATCTGCTGGTGGCGTTGCGTTCCCGGATGGGCCACGGCTATCACGGCCGCGCGTGCGACACGTTGAACGCGATCGCGGTGCGCTGTGCGATCGGCGGGGAGCGGCTGACCGCCGCCCGCCTGTTCGGGGCGGCGCAGGCCACCCGGGCGAGTATGCGGGCGACCCCGGGCATCTACGGCGGCTACTGGGCGGAACAGCAGGCGGAGCTGCGTACGGTGCTGGGTGACACGGCGTTCGACGACGCGTACGGCGAGGGTGCCGAGTTGGGGTTGGACGAGGCGG
Source organism: Micromonospora sp. WMMC250 (assembly GCF_027460215.1). Lineage (NCBI taxonomy): Bacteria > Bacillati > Actinomycetota > Actinomycetes > Micromonosporales > Micromonosporaceae > Micromonospora > Micromonospora sp. WMMC250. The sequence continues at coordinate 5,607,439 of NZ_JAPZBJ010000002.1, forward strand.
CGGCGCTGGCACTCGACGTGGAACATCCGGATCTGGCAGCGGATTCGACCCGCTTCAGCACGGGCCTGTCCCAGCCGACCCCACGCCTCCCCGCCGACACCGACACCGACCCCGACCGCCACCCGGCGTCTCGCACCGAACGCGCCTGACCCCACCAGCTCCCTGGCCAGCGCGAGACTGCGCCGCGGTGCCATCGTGATCAAGAGGTTTGCGTCATCCGGAGCCCGGATTCTGACGCAAACCTCTTGATCACCGCGGCGAGGGGTGGGGGTTGGGGGTGGGGTGGGGGGTTGGGGGGTTAGGCGCGGGAGGCGGCGGCTTCGGCTTGGGCCTTCATTCGGGCGGCGCGGTCGATGTCGGCCTGCTGGACGGCAGCTACCGAGCCGAAGATGCTGACCGCCTGGTAGTAGGTCCAGGCCAGGCTGTAGCAGGCCGGACGGACGACGGTGTTGTACGTGGTGCAGACGCGCTTGAGATCCTCGTAGAAGGCGCTGTCCAGGCGGGACTTGTTGGCCGGGAACTGGCCTACCGCCTTGTAGTTGCGGTAGCCGAAGTCGTGCCGGTAGCAGCCCAGGTTGAAGGTGAACCCGAGCGGGTTGTCCGGGCTGGACGAGCAGTAGTCGGTGGACCAGTTGAAGTTGTACTCGGCCCAGGGGGCCCGGTTGACCCGGGCGTTGTTCCAGGAGTTGTAGCTGGACGCGCTGGTCTGCGTCCAACTGGACAGCACCGACAGCTTCTCGGCGGGGGTGACGGCGGCGGCGGGGGAGGCGGCGACGAGGGTGGCGAGCAGCGCGAGAGCGCCCGAGGCGAACAGTGTGGCGAGACGTCGGGGCACGGGTTACCTCCGCGGGGTGGGCGGGTGGGACGGAAGTTACCGGCGGGTCACCGGATGTCGATCAGTGTCGATCAACTGATCAACTAGGTGGTATGCGCGTCGCCAACTATTGGTGACATACGTCGAAACAGACGAATGCCCCGGACGTCGGGACGTCCGGGGCATTCGGGAAAGGCGCGTCAGCGCAGGCTGAACGCCGGTGGGCTGGCAGAGCTCTCGTTGGCCGACCGGTCCAGCGCGGTCACCTGGTAGGTGTAGCGCCGGCCGGGCACGGCGGTGGTGTCCACCCAGGACTGGGCCGCACCGGGGGTGGCCCGCACGGTGTCGACCAGGTGCGCCGCGTCCGCGGTGCCGCACCGGTCGGGCAACGTGGTGCCGTCGAACCGGTAGATCGCGTACGAGGTGGCGGTGCCGAGGGGGCCGACCCCGTCAGCCGGCTGACGCCAGGTCAGCCGGACTCCGTCGGCCTGCCGGGTGGTCTTGGTGACCACCGGGAAGAGCAACGGCTTGGCCGGCAGGTGTGGCATCGCCGGTACGAGTGCCGGGCGGGAGTAGTGCTCGGCGGCGTAGATGTCGGTCGCGCCGAGCCGGTTGGCCCGCACCTGAACGGCCGAGAAGTGCACGTTGCCCTGCACCTCCGGGTGCGACCTGTTGAGCGTCAGGTGGTCGGACAGCTCACGCGGGTTCTGCCAGTACGACCCGTACGCCGGATCGCCGCTCTTGTAGTCGGCCTGGCCGATGTAGAGCTGCACACGGGTGCCGCGCACCGTCTCGGCCCACCACGGCACCAGCCGGGCGTAGTCGGCGGCCGGGTACTGGCCGATGTACCAGTAGAGCTGCGGCACGACGTAGTCGATCCACTCCTGCTTGATCCACGTGCGGGTGTCGGCGGAGATGATGTCGTAGGACTGGCTGCCGGTGGTGTCCGAGCCGAGCGGGTCGACGGCCTTGTTGCGCCAGATGCCGAACGGGCTGACCCCGAACTTCACCCACGGCTTCGCCGCCTTGATCTTGCCGTTCATCTCCTGGATCAGCAGGTTGATGTTGTCCCGCCGCCAGTCCGCCCGGTCGGTGAAGCCCCTGTTGTACGCGGCGAAGGTGGCGTCGTCGGGCACCTGGTAGGCGCCGCTGGGGTACGGGTAGAAGTAGTCGTCGAAGTGCACGCCGTCGACGTCGTACCGGCGGACCGCGTCCATCATCGCGGTCTGCACGAACTCGCGTACCTCGGGAATGCCGGGGTTGTAGTAGAGCCGGCTGCCGGCGACGCCGGCCGGCGGGTAGGCGAAGGTCCAGTCCGGGTGCTGCCGGGCCGGATGGCCGGGGGCGAGCTGGCTGAGGTCCGCGCCGGCGCCGCCGGGTGCCGGCATGGAGACGCGGTACGGGTTGAACCAGGCGTGGAATTCCAGGTTGCGCTTGTGCGACTCGTCGACCAGGAAGGCCAGCGGGTCCCAGCCCGGGTCCTGCCCACGGGTGCCGGTGAGGTACTCCGACCAGGGCTCGTACGGCGAGGGCCAGAGCGCGTCGGCGGTGGGCCGGACCTGCACCACGACCGCGTTGTGGTGCAGTCGCTCGGCGAGGTCGAGCAGTGCGCGGTATTCGGTCTGCTGGGCGGTGATCCGGTCGGGGCTGGTCTGGGACGCCTTGCTGGGCCAGTCGATGTTGACCACCGACGAGATCCACATCGCGCGGAACTGCCGCTTCGGCGTGGCCGGGTCGGTGGTGCAGGTGGTGGTGTCGGTGCTGGTGGTACGAGGGTTCGCGTGCGCGGGGGTGGCGGCGACGAGGGTGCCGAGCAGGGCGGTGACGAGCCCGGCGGCTCCGAAACGAGTTGCTTTCATGCGGTGTGTCCCTTCGTTGGGGCTCCCGTGTGATCAACGCGGCGGTTCGGCAAGATTCGCCGATGGCTATCTACCGCTGGTAGGAAATTTTCACAATCGGGTGAGAACCGCAAGGGTTCGTGGTTGACCATTCCCGCCGCTGGGTAGCAACGCCGGTCACCGGCCGCCACCAGGTGGTCGCACGGTGGGAGGGGTGACCGCGTGTCCGTGCTGCGCACAAAACCGATCAAGGACGTGATAGCCCAGAGTGAGGCGGACGGCTCCGAAGGCGGGCTCGGGCTGAAGAGGCGGCTCGGGGCGCTCGACCTCACCGGCTTCGGCATCGGCATCGTGATCGGCACCGGGATCTTCACGCTCACCGGCATCGAGGCCCGGGACAGCGCCGGGCCGGGCGTGGTGATCTCCTTCGCCATCGCCGGCGTGGTGGCCCTGCTCGCCGCGCTCTGCTACGCCGAGCTGGCCTCCAGCGTGCCGACCGCGGGCAGCGCCTACACCTACGCGTACGCCACGATGGGCGAGATCGTCGCCTGGATCATCGGCTGGGACCTGCTGCTGGAGTTCGCGCTCGGTGCCGCCGTGGTCGCCCGAGGCTGGTCCGGCTATCTCGCCGAACTGCTCGACCTGCCGACCCGCTGGTTCGGCGAGGAAGGCAGCACAGTCAACCTCGGCGCCATCGCCATTGTGCTGATCCTCGGCGTCGTCGCGATCGTCGGCATCCGCGAGTCCGCCCGGATCACCAACCTGCTGGTGCTGGTCAAGGTGGCCATCTGCGTCTTCGTGGTGGTGGCCGGTCTGTTCTTCGTCAGGGCCGCCAACCTCACCCCGTTCATCCCGCCGGCCGAGCCCGCCGGCAGCGGCGACGACGGCATCAAGCAGCCGGTCACCCAGGCCCTCTTCGGGCTGGAACCGTCGGTCTTCGGCTTCGTCGGAGTGCTCAGCGCCGCCGCTGTGGTCTTCTTCGCGTACACCGGCTTCGAGGCCGTGGCCAACCTGGGCGAGGAGACGCGCAAGCCCAAGCGGGACCTCACCCTGGGTCTGCTCGGCACGCTGCTGATCTCCACAGTGCTGTACATCGGCGTCTCGCTGGTCGTGGTGGGCATGGTGCCGTACACCGAGATCGACCGTGGCGCCCCGATCGCGTCGGCCTTCGAATCGGTCGGCGCGGGCTGGGCCGCCGTGCTGGTCTCCATCGCCGCTGTCGCCGGCCTGACCAGCGTCATCCTGGTCGATCTGGTGGCCATGGGCCGGATCGGCTTCGCCATCGCCCGGGACGGCCTGATCCCGCCCTCGATCGCGAAGGTGCACCCGCGCTGGGGCACCCCGTACCGGATCTCGGCGATCATGACGGTGGCGGTCGCGCTGCTGGCCGGGTTCCTGCCGCTGTCCGCTCTGGCCGACCTGGTCAGCATCGGCGCGCTCTGCGCGTTCGTGCTGGTGTCGGTAGCGGTGCCGATCCTGCGCCGCAAGCGCCCCGACCTGGAGCGGCCGTTCCGGGTGCCGTTCTCCCCGGTGCTGCCGATCGTCTCCGCGCTGGCCTGCTTCTACCTGATGCTGAACCTGTCGGTGGAGACCTGGCTGCGGTTCCTTGCCTGGATGCTGCTCGGCGCGCTCATCTACTTCGGCTACGGCTACCGCCGCAACCGGCTGGCCCGCCACGAGCCGGCCGTCGCCGCCCCGCAGCCGCGCGAACCGAGCGCCTAACATCAGCCACACCGAAAGGCCCCCGCCTCGGCGGGGGCCTTTTCGCGCATCGTTCACGGGCACCGTGGCGACGGCACCGGCGCGGTACGGTGCGCTGGGTCACATCGGGGAGGTTGCGACGTGCGGCACAGGCTCAAGGACGTGGCCGAGCGCGCCGGGGTGTCGGTCAAGACCGTCTCCAACGTCGTCAACGGCTACGTGCACGTCCGGCCGGACACCAGGGCCCGCGTCGAAGAGGCGCTCGCCGAGCTCAACTACCGGCCCAACCTCTCCGCCCGGCACCTGCGTAAGGGCCGCACCGGCGTGATCGCGTTGGCCGTTCCGGAACTGGACATCCCGTACTTCGCCGAGCTGGCCCGCCACGTGGTCACCGCCGCCGCCGCGTACTGCTGGACGGTGCTGATCGACCAGACCGGCGGCCGGCGTGAGCAGGAACGGGTGGTCGCCTCCGGCATCACCGACCACCTGATCGACGGGCTCATCGTCAGCCCGCTGGCGCTCACCGCGGAGGACCTGGCCGGCCTGGACGGCACGCCGATGGTGCTGCTCGGCGAGCGGGTCGCGCACGGCCCGGCCGATCGCGTGGTGATCGACAACGTGTCCGCGGCGCGGGAGGTCACCGATCACCTGATCAAGCTCGGCCACCGCCGGATCGCGGCCATCGGCTCCCAGCGCACCGACGAGGGCGCCAGCGCCCGACTGCGCCTGGCCGGCTACGCCGACGCGCTGCGCGCCGCCGGGCTCGACCACGACGAGGCCCTGGTGGCGCCCGCGCCGGCCTGGCACCGCGCCGACGGCGCGGCCGCGATGCGCGGCCTGCTCACCTCCGGGGTACGCCCCGACGCCGTCTTCTGTTTCAACGACACGCTGGCCCTCGGCGCCCTGCGCGCTCTGCACGAGGCCGGCCTGCGGGTGCCCGAGGACGTGGCGGTGGTCGGCTTCGACGACATCGAGGACGGCAGGTTCTCCATCCCCACCCTGAGCACCGTCGCGCCGGACAAGGAACGGATCGCCCACCTGGCTGTCGAACTCCTGGCCAACCGCCTGGACGGCGACCCTGCCGCCCCCGCGAAGGCGCTCTCCGCTCCCTACCGCCTGGAGCTGCGCGAGTCCACGAGGACTTGCTAGGGCCTGTGTCGAAGCCCCTGGCCGGCCTGCGGCGGGCCCGGACGACGACCGGCCGCGTTGGATGGTCGCCCGGATACAACACCGGTATCCGAACGACCATCCGCCTTGCCGGACCGCCGCCCGGACTCCGCCTCGGCTCGATCGAGGACTTCGACACAGGCCCTAGTCGAAGAAGCGGGCCAGGTGCGGCTTGGATGCCAGGTCGGCGTCCGGGGGGAGTGGGGTCAGGTCGGCGAAGATCGAGGCGCCGTCGCAGCCCGCGTGCAGCGGGTACCACCGCGGGGTGCCCGGCGGCCGGCCCTGGCAGATCCCCTTGAACGTCTGCACGTCCATCAACCGGACGTGGGTCGGGTCGGCGACCGCGTTCACGTGCCCCCACCAGGGGCTCATCACGTGCAGGACGCCACCCGGACGCAACACCCGGTGGCACTCGTCCACCAGCGGCAGGAAGTCGATCAGGTGCTCCAGGATGTGCACCGCGAAGAGGACGTCCACCGAGTTGTCCGCCAGCGGCAGGGAGCCGGACAGGTCCGCGACCGCGTTCACCCCCGGCGCGGGGTAGATGTCCAGTCCCAGGTTGCTCGACCACTGCTTGGTCGGCCCGCAACCGAGGTCCACCACCACCGGTGCCCGTCCGTCGATGCCGACCCGGCACCAGACGCCGTAGACGCCGGCCAGTTGCCCCACCAGGTCGCGTACCAGCCGTAACTCGGCGGGTTCGGCGACGTCCCCGCTGAGGTGGGCCACCCCCCGGTCGAACCGCACCTCCACCGCCAGGTCCCGCAGCCGGTCGTCGTGCCGGACCTGGTCCGCCCACGCCTGGGCGAGAAAGTCGTCGATCGCCCGCAGCCGGTCGGCCGAGGGCGGAGTCTGTGCCAAAGCGACCATTCGGGCCACCTCCCGCCGCGCGATACCCGCAATAGCGCCCGGTATGCCCCGCGGACCGGCTCGGGCAGCGGATCGGCGCGCTCGTCAGCGGACAGCCGCAGCCTGGCCCCCGGCCGGAAAGCCGCGACCTGCCTGGGTCGAGCCCTGGTCCGGCCTGGCCCGTGACCGCATTGGCGGAGCGGTAGCTCGGCTGTCCGGCGGGCATTACTCCGGTGAGCGATATACCTGTGAGTCATAAATATGACTCACAGGTATATCGCTCACTGGGAACACCGGGCCCAGTCAGCGCCACCCGGTCAGACCGCCCGCGGAAGGTCTGGGCCTCGCAAAATGGCCACGCTGAGCGGCCGGGTCCGAGCGACTACGGGCCGGGCGGCGACGGAGTGATCACGCGCCGCGCGGCCACGCCCCGAGCGGCCAAGCCGGACCGGTCACGCGGCGGGCAGCCGGGCCAGAGCGGCCATACGGCGGGGCGCCTACGTGGTGGGCGGGCCATGCCCCGAGCGGCCACTTCGGGCGGCCGGGTCAGCCGGAGAGGGTGCGGCGGCCCCCGCGCATCCGCTGACGGGGCGGCGGGTCGGCCGGCTTCGGCCGCTTGAGGTGATAGCGGTGCAACTCGTGGTTCCCGGGCAGGGACGGGTCCTCGCTCATCGCGACCAGTTCCCAGCCCTGGTCGCCGGCCCGGTTCAGGTGGGCCAGCGAGGTGTCGCCGTAGGGCGTCACGTCGACCATCGAGCCGTCCGGGCCGTACCAGACGAACACGACCTCCCAGCCGAGGTCGTTGGTCGCCGCCTGGCGGCGGCGGACCAGCAGGGCGTACTCCCACTTGAGCATGGCGTCATTCTCACCCCGCAGCGGCCCGCGGGCCCGGATCAATCCTCGGCGATCCGCCCGCCGTCGACCCGCAGGCGCCGGTTGGTCTCGATGGCGGCCAGCATCCGCCGGTCGTGGGTGACCAGCAGCAGCGTTCCGGGGTAGGTGGCCAGCGCCGATTCGAGCTGTTCGATGGCGGGCAGGTCCAGGTGGTTGGTGGGCTCGTCGAGCACCAGCAGGTTGACCCCACGGCCCTGGAGCAGGGCCAACGCCGCCCGGGTCCGCTCACCGGGGGAGAGGGTGGCCGCCGGGCGGGGCACGTGCGCCGCACGCAGCCCGAACTTCGCCAGCAGGGTCCGCGCGTCGGCGGGCGACATGTGGGGTACGGCGGCGTGGAACGCGTCGATCAGCGGCGCGTCACCGAGGAACAACCCGCGGGCCTGGTCCACCTCACCGACCACGACGCCGGGCCCGAGCGAGGCGGTTCCGGCGTCCAGCGGCAGCCGGCCGAGCAGCGCGGCCAGCAGTGTCGACTTGCCCGAGCCGTTCGCCCCGGTGACCGCCACCCGGTCCGCCCAGTCGATCTGGAGGTCGACCGGGCCGAGGGTGAACGACCCTCGACGTACCACTGCGCCGCGCAGCGTGGCCACGACGGCGCCGGCGCGGGGCGCGGCGGCGATCTCCATTCGCAGCTCCCACTCCTTGCGGGGCTCCTCGACCACGTCGAGCCGTTCGATGAGCCGCTCGGTCTGCTTGACCTTGCCGGCCTGCTTCTCGCTCGCCTCGCTCCGGAACTTCCGACCGATCTTGTCGTTGTCGGTGGCCTTGCGGCGGGCGTTCTTCACGCCCTTCTCCATCCAGCCACGCTGGGTGCGGGCCCGCGCCTCCAGACCGGCCTTCGTGTCGGCGTACTCCTCGAAGTCCGCGCGGGCGTGCCGGCGCGCCACCTCGCGCTCCTCCAGGTAGGCCGCGTAGCCACCGCCGTAGTGGTTGACCTGCTGCTGCGGCAGGTCCAGCTCCAACACCCGGGTCACCGTGCGGGTCAGGAACTCCCGGTCGTGGCTGACCAGCACCGTGCCGGCACGCAGCCCGGTGACGAACTCCTCCAGCCGCTCCAACCCGGCCAGGTCCAGGTCGTTGGTCGGCTCGTCGAGCAGGAACACGTCGTACCGGCTGAGCAGCAGCGACGCCAGCCCCGCCCGGGCCGCCTGACCGCCCGACAACCCGGTCATGGCGTGGTCCAGGTCCACCGCCAGACCCAGGTCGGCGCTCACCTGCTCGGCGCGCTCGTCCAGATCCGCGCCGCCGAGGGCGAGCCAGCGCTCCAACGCGTCGCCGTACGCGTCGTCGGCGCCCGCCGTCCCGGCGGTCAACGCCTCGGTCGCCGCGTCCAACGCCGCCTGCGCGGCGGTCACCCCGGTCCGCCGGGCCAGGAAGTCACGCACCGTCTCACCCGGTCGCCGTTCCGGCTCCTGCGGCAGGTGCCCGACCGTCGCGGTGGGCGGACTGAGCCGGACACTGCCGGCCTCGACCGGCAACAACCCGGCGAGGGTACGCAGCAACGTCGACTTGCCGGCCCCGTTCGGCCCGACCAGGCCGATCACGTCGCCGGGGGCGACAACCAGGTCCAACCCGGCGAAGAGTGAGCGGTCGCCGTGCCCGGCGGCCAGGTCCTTGACGATCATCGTGGCGCTCATCAGGACGGCAGCCTATCCGGCTGCCGGCATACGAGCCGACGGCAGCGGGCAGACTCAACGACGTGGTGACCACACTGGCGATCGACTGCGGCGGCGGAGGCATCAAGGCCTCCGTGCTGGACGAGGCGGGCACGATGCGGGCCCGACCGTTGCGGGTGCCCACCCCGTACCCGTTGCCGCCTGCGCTTTTCGTCTCGACCCTGCTGGATCTGGGCGGACGCCTGCCGACGGCGGACCGGCTGACCGTCGGCGTACCCGGGATGATCCGGCACGGGGTGGTCGTCGCCACGCCGCACTACGTGACCCGCAGCGGCCCGCGCAGCCGCGTCGACCCGGACCTGCTCGCCGAGTGGTCCGGCTGGGACGCCCGGGGCGCCCTCGCGGACGCGTTCGGGGTGCCGGCGCTGGTGCTCAACGACGCCGAGGTGCACGGTGCCGGGGTGGTCGCCGGCACCGGCTGCGAGCTGGTGTTGACCCTGGGGACCGGGCTGGGCAGCGCGCTCTTCGACGGCGGGGTGCTCGCTCCGCACCTGGAGCTGTCGCACGCGCCGGTGCGGTGGGGCACCACCTACGACACGTACGTGGGTGAGCCGGAACGCCGACGGCTCGGCGACGCCTTCTGGTCCCGCCGGATCCGGCAGGTGGTCGACGGGCTGCGCCCGGTGTTCCGGTGGGACCGGCTCTACCTGGGCGGGGGCAACTCCCGACTGATCCGGCCCGAGCAGCTCGCCCGGATGGGCGACGACGTGGTGGTGGTGCCGAATACCGCCGGAATCGTCGGTGGTGTCCGTGCTTGGGAGCTTTCCGCCGGACGTCGGGACGCCCGCACCTGACCCCTATTCGACTCCCGGGAACAGTCGCCAAACGTCCGGTGTTGTGCCAGCGTCGGAACAGGTGACGGTGCGACCGAGGGGGTGGGGCAGATGGATCTTCTGGCGGACTACCGGCGGGCGACCATGTTCTTCGAAACCGGTGACCCGAGCGGAGCGGCCCGACTGCTGGAGCCGATCGTCGACGCCGAACCCGGCAACGCGGCAGTTCGGCAGCTACTGGCCCGGGCGTACTTCCAGTCGGCCCAGCTCAACCGGGCCGAGGAGCACCTGCGGGAGCTGATCGACCGGGACCCCAGCGACCACTACGCGCACCACGTGCTCGGACGGACGCTGGAGCGGCTGAACCGGCACAACGACGCGCTGCGGCACCTGCGGATCGCCGCCGCCATGTACGCGACCAACGACGACTACCGGACCGCGCTGGAGCGGGTGGAGACCCGAGTGGGCGGCACACGCTGAGCGTGGACCGGTGACGTGGCAGGGGCGGTCCTCCGGGGCCGCCCCTTCGTCGTCCGGCTGCTGCCCTGGGCGTTCGGTGGGCGGCCCCGGTCGTTTGGTGGGCGTGCCGTCCGGCGTGCCTAGGATGGCGGACATGGGACCTGACCGGCCGGGGGCTGCGGCATGAAGCTCAAGCTGGACCTGCACGACATCTTCAACAAGGGCCAGGACATCGACCGCGCGCTACGCGGGATCATGGACGAGGCGGTGGCGAAGAAGGCCACCCTCGTCGAGATCATCCCCGGTAAGGGGTCCGGTCAGCTCAAGAAGCGCGTGCTGCGGTTCCTCGACCAGAAGGACGTCAAGCAGCTCTACCACCGGGTGGAGAAGGACTCGAAGAACTTCGGCCGTCTCTTCGTCCACTTCCGCTGGAAGTAGGCCAGCGGTCACCTGATACGTCGAAGGGTTTTCCGATCTAGGCTCTGAACTGCGAAACACCCGTCGCGGTCTTTCAATGTCTTCCAATGTTGCGCGAGGTCCAGGTCGGGGAACTCGGCCTGGACCTCGCGCAGCCACTTCTACGTAGCGGCGCGGCGGGCGGGCTCGGTCGCGGCGGACCAACCTGGAGTCTTGTCCCCCCAGGTGTGGGCGCCGATTCGGCCTGCGGTTGCTCGTTCCATGGACACTTGTATGTGCCGGCCTGTCTCAGCGGTTCGAGCGCAAGAGAGCCGATCCTTCGCTCAGCGCACTCGTGATGAACCGCTCCCAACTGGCAAAACGGACCCGTAACGGTCAGGCGAAGGTACCGTTGAGCACAGGAGTGACGTAGGCAGCAGTTACCCTTGGCCCCCCAGAGCGGGACCCCCTCCCCGCCAAGGAGTGATCAACATGGCTAACGCGCACGACGTGGCCGCGTACATCCTGTCCCGCCGCGGACAGACGTCGGCCATGAAGCTGCAGAAACTCGTCTACTACTCCCAGGCCTGGCACCTTGTTTGGGCCGACAGCCCTCTGTTTCCGGAGAGGATCGAGGCTTGGGCGAATGGCCCGGTCATTCGCGAACTCTACGACGCTCATCGCGGAAAGTTCGCTGTCGATCAGTGGCCGCTGGGTGACCCCGACAATCTCAACGCAGCCGAGCGGGGCACCATCGACGCGGTGCTGGACAACTACGGCCACCTCGACGCCCGGCAGTTGAGTCACCTGACCCACGGCGAGGATCCGTGGATCAACGCCCGCCACGGCCTCCCCCCCACGGCACGCTCTGACGCGGAAATCACGACAGAGGTGATGGCCGAGTACTACTCAACGATCGACACCGCGGAAGATGCCGTGCCGGTAGACGAGCTGCCCTGGGGAGACTGGGCCAGCGACTCGGCGGCGTACCGCTAACCCGCCGTGTCGCCGAAGAGACCGAAGGTCAAGGCAGGGACGCTTACCAAGGCGGCCGGGGAGCGCCAGCCAAAGGCGATCCTCCGGCCGCCCGGTAACGACCGACGACTGGTCGTCTCTTTCCAGCATGTCGACAGGGCCTTTGACGGTGCGTGGAGTTGGCCAGCGGCAGGCACCCACGATGCTTGGGAAGTCCTGGACTTCCTGTGCGAGATTTCTCGCCTGACCTGGGGCGAGATCCTGTCGCAGGAGACGGGCCCAAGCCACAAGCGTCACAAGAAGCACCACAGCTACTCCACGGAAACTGTGGGCTCCACCGCGCAAGCCCGCCTAGCGGATCTGAGGCTCAATGAGGTGACCGACGAACTCTTCCGGTTCCGGATCTCTGGTCCGAAGCGGCTTTGGGGGTTCCGGGTCGAGGATGTGTTCCATGTGTTGTGGTGGGACCCCGACCACATGGTGTGCCCCTCGGATAAGACGTGACGGCGAACCGATCTTGCTGAGCCAGCCGGGTCAGTCCCACTCGGCGAGAGATCCCAGGGTGCTTAGCGCCTCCTCGAGGAACGGGTAGGGCACAGTCGTCCGTTCCGCACCGCCGTCACTTGTCCGCCGCCACGCCTGGTTGGTGTGATCGATAAAGCAGACGGTGACGGGCGCTCTACCCATGATGGGTGACCACGGGCCGGGGACACGAAGTCCGGCCTGGTAGCGCTGCCTGAAGTCGTGCTTGTCGCCCGGACCGAGCCCTTCGTGTTGGGGCAGAATCAAGTGCCTACCGTCCTTCGGCAGAGTCACGATGACGGCGAGGTTCCGGATCGGGTTCGACCCGTAGTTGTGGACGGTGAGCACCACTTCGCTGATGTGCGCATTACTGTCGCCCCCGAACGTGCCGAACCGGGCAGGCGTGGCTACCACTGCTCGAGGCGCATTCAGAGCGGCCTCCTCCCGTTCCTCGACGAGCTGCCGTTCGGCGTTCTCAGACCGTCGCCGCTCGTGCAAGAAGAGAGCCGCGGCGGCACCTGCCGCCGCCAAGCCGGCGACCACGCCGAGGATGCTCCCCCATGCCTGCATCCAGTCGGTGACCTTCGGCTGCTCCTCAGCGGCCGGCGCACGGTAGATAGCTGCAATGAACCACATCGATCCGCCCGCCAGGAGTGCGCTGGCGGTGAACCAGATGGCCAGACGGCGGGAGATCCAGTCTAGGAGCTTCGTCACCCTGCCATCATGACCGCGGCCAGCCACGGTCCAGAAGCGGCGGGCCCGAAGGTAGCGTGCCGTTATGGATGCCGAAGACGAACAGCTCCTAGCCGCCTGCAACCAGCTCGCCAACCTCACGCGAGAGGTCATCAACGACACCGCGACCGGCACCAGTGGTGACATGTGGACGATTGTCTACGGCCAATTGGAGGTGGTCGCGGAGAGTCCCGACGACCTCATCCGGGTTTTCCAAGAGCAGTACAACGTCCTCAACAAGGCCGCTGGGACGATGATTCTTGTGCTGGCACAGCTCTACGCGGAGAGGGCGGGCATCACTGACACGGAGGCCGTCGACCAGGCGCAGGCCGCGTTCGAATGTCAATCCCCTGGAATCGTGGAGGGCTCCGTTATGCGGCCTGGGCCTCCAGGGCGCGGGTCTCTGATCGCTCGTAGTCGATGGGTGAGCGCCAGTCGCAGACGGAGTGCCGGCGGCGCCGGTTGTAGAAGTCGGTGATCCAGGTGGCGATCTTCAGGCGGGCCTCGGTACGGGTGCGGAAGTGACGGCGGTGCACGTACTCGACCTTGATGGTGGAGAAGGTGGCCTCGGCGACGGCGTTGTCGAAGCACGACCCGACCCGGCCCATCGACTGGCGTACCCTCCACCGGTTGCAGGCTCGGGCGAAGTCGGCCGAGCAGTATTCGCTGCCCCTGTCGCTGTGGAAGATCACCCCTTCGGCGTTGCCGCCGCGGGTGACGGCGGCCATGTTCAGCGCGGCGACGACCAGCCCGGCGTCGTGGTGGGCGCCCATGGCGTAGCCGAGGATGCGACGGGAGTACAGGTCGATGACGGTGGCCAGGTAGAGCTTGCCCTCGTCGGTGCGGATCTCGGTCATGTCGCCGCACCAGGCGACATCCGGTGCCGGTGCGGTGAACACCCGCTTGACCAGGTCCGGTGCGGCCGGACGCTTACCTTGGCGGGTCAGGCCGCGCCGGCGGCGCTTGACCCGGGCGGTTAAGCCCAGCTCGGCCATGAGCTGCGCGATCGTGTTGTCCGATACCTGCCAGCCGGACTCGCGCAGCTCGATGCCGATACGCGGGCTGCCGTAGGTGCCGCCCGAGTCGTCGAACACCTTCTGGACCGCGGCTGCCAGCCGGGCACGCCGATCATCGCGGGGCGTTGGCGGCCGGTCACGCCACTTGTAGAACCACGACTCGGACACCCCCAACGCCCGGCAGGCGATCGCGTGCGGCACGGAATGCTCGGTCCTCTGGGAAGCGATGAACCCGGCCACGCTCACCGGCCCGTCGCCTCCTTGACCCACAGGACCACGGATCGCTTGAGGACATCACGCTCCATCGCCAGCTCGGCGTTCTCCCGCCGCAACCGCGCCAGCTCCGCCCGCTCGTCCTCAGCCAACTGCCCGGCAGCGGCCTCACCGCGCGCCTCGCGGTCCCTCTTCACCCAGTTCGCCAGGGTCCCACTGTTAATCCCCAGGTCACGAGCGACCTGCGCGATCGACTTACCCGTCTCCCGCACGATGCGCACCGCGCCCGCCCGGAACTCCGGATCGAACTGGCGTCTCGTCTCAGCCATGAACCTCTATCCCTCAAGCTCTGGCCTCCACGCTACGAGGGGAAGGGCAGAGGGCTGATCTGGTCGGGCGACTTCCCACTGCCAACTGAAGTGGTGACGGTGGGTGGGCCTCCCTCGCGTCATCGACCCTTGGGTTTAGGTAGATCGCTCCGAAGTAAGACTCGATCTAGCTTCGGGAGGGGCGTGGCAACTGCGCCTGCCGCCGCCGAGGTTCCGACTCCCGAGGAGGCTCGGCATCGGATGGAGCGGCATTTTCGTCATGAGGCGCAGCGATGATGTCCCGCCAATGGTCGGATACTGGGCGGGTGACGGAGGAGCAGGTTACCGAGTCGACGCGGTGGACGATTCACGGTGAGCGGGTAGTGGACGGCAGCCGACGGGCGCGGTTGAGCATTGCCGACGTGGAGCTGCCGGATGGGGTCCGTTTCGAGCAGTACGTGATCCGTGCGCCCCGGTCAGCCATGGTTGCTGTGCTTGACGAGCAGGAGCGCCTGCTGCTGATGCGGCGGCACCGGTTCGTGTTCGACCGGTGGGTGTGGGAGCTGCCTGGGGGCTACGTCGATGACGGCGAGCAGCCGGCGGCATGCGCGGTCCGGGAGGTTGAGGAGGAGACCGGATGGCGTCCGGGTTCGGTGGAGCCGATGCTGTCGTTCCAGCCGTGGGTGGCGACGGCGGATGCGGAGAATCTGTTGTTTCTCGCACGCGATGCGACCCATATCGGTTCGCCATCTGACGTCAACGAGGCCGAGCGGGTGGCCTGGGTGCCGTTGGCGGAAGCGCGCGACCTCGTGTTCCGGGGTGAGATCGTGGGGTCCGGCACGGTGATCGCGGTGTTGGAGCTGGTCGCGCGCAAGGCCCGGGGTGACCTGTAATCAGCGGCGTTGACCGAGGGTCGCGTCGACGCGGTTGATGAAGTGTCGGACGGCTGGCCGGCGGCGGTGTGCTGTGAGTTCGGTCTGTAGGTCGCGTAGGTACCGGACGGCTCGGGCTGACCGCAGTTGAGAGGTCAGCGTGAGCGCTTCGGCCCCGATGGCGCTGGCGCGATCGGGCTCGCCGTGATGGGCATGGATGGATGCGAGGAGAGTGAGGTTGAAGGCCTTTCCCCGGACGTAGCGTTCGTCCATCTGCAGCGACCGGACGGTGAAGCGTTCGGCCTGCTGGTGGCGACCGAGGGCGCGGAAGCAGTGGCCGAATTTCGCCGACAGGTACGCCTCGTCGAAGTAGCCGAGCCATTGCGGGTCGCTGCTGCGGTCGGCGCGGTCGAGCAGTTGTTCTGCCTGGTGCAGTGCGGTGGTGCAGGCACGTTCGTCGCGCCCGGCGGCGTGAGCATGAGCTTCCATGACCAGCGCTTCGGCGGTCAGCACCGCCAGGCCGGCGCGTTGTGCCGTCTGTCGGGCGGCGCGGGCGAGATCGATGCCGCTGGCGTTGTGGCCGAGGTAGGTGGCTTGGTGGCTCATGGCGGCGAGGATTTCGGTGCCGAGTCCAGCATCGGCGGCAGCTCGGGCGAGGTCGAGAGCGTGGGTGAGGTAGCGCTGGGCGAGGCCGTGTTCGGCCATGTCGTATGCCTGCCAGCCCGCGAGCTGAGTCAACTCGGCGACGGCGGCGAGTAGCTTGCGGCCGGTCGCCGGATCGTAGCGTCCCTCGGTCAGCAGGGGCGTGACCTCGTGGTTGAGGTAGCGGGCGAGGGTTTCGCGGGCGTGGCCGCCGCCGTGCTGGTTGTCGAGTCGCCGGTAGGTGGAGGTCATTTCGCGGATGGTGTCGATGTCGGGTTGACCGACCGGTCGGTGACCTCTCTGTCCGACGGGTTGTGTGGTGGGGGCGGTGAACCAGCGCAGCGCGGGCAGGGTGTAGCCAGCGGAGCTGAACACTGTCTGACGGAGCATGTCTCGGCGGTTCACGTCGCCTTCCCACAGCTGTGTGGTGGCGCGGACGGTCTCGCGCCAGGACTGGTCGTTTGGCACATCACCACGCGTGCTGGCGGGGGAGAGGTGATGTGGTTGGCGGCAGGGTGCAAGGCCGAGCGACATACGAATCTCGGCGGGCATCCCACAGCCGTCGGCGATCCGCTCCAGCACGTCGATGGAGGTCACCTTCCGCCCGGCGATCACCCGGCTGACGTAGCCCTGTTCCAGGCCAACCACGGCCCCGATGCGTGTCTGGCTCGCCCCCGTGTGCCGGGCAAGCAGCCGGAACAGAGTGCCGATGTCGCGGACGCGCACTGCGGTCCTGACGTCCTCCCGTGCCCAGAAGTCGTCCGGAATCCGAAAGTGGTCGAGTGGCACAACCGCTCCCACCGTTGTCGAGCGACTACGCATCGTGCTCAACCTGGAGCTTAAGTCTGGTACTCGTGTAGGTCGAGCCCGCTCATGTCACCGTGATATGGCTGGCGGACATGGCCGCGAGACCGCGGCAAGCGGGACCGTCTTGGCATGTTGTTCGATGTCGAGAACCCACCGGTCGAACCGCCTGACGGCTGTCGCCACCGGCTGCTGTGGCGTCTGTGCCGAGCACTGTGGGAGGACCACCGCCCCGGCCGTGCCGGCCACTACCCCAGCGTTGGTCCGCTACAGGCCGACCGACTTGTGTCGTGCCGCCTGGCACGCCTCGCCCTCGAAGGCCTGCTAACCGCGAGCGGTGAGCAGCCCGTCGCGTCATCGCTGCGGCTCGATGTTACCCGGAGCCGCATCGCCACGGGCGACATCAACCCCACCGCTGTCATGGCGGAGGCACGCTGGCACCGTCACCGTGCAGGCCTGACGGAGTGAGGGTGGCTGCCATTTGCGGCTGGGAAGCCCTCACCGACCATGCCCGGGGTCAAGTCGACGCCGCCGACGTACTCCTGACACGCCACGACGAGGTTGGACTCGACCTGTGCCGGTGCGGTCGGCCCCACCCCTGCCCAGAGCGACTGCACTGGGCCCAGAGGCGGGCGCACTTCGTACATCTCATCGGCGTCCCACAGTGACCACCCACGGCCCGGTGATGCCGATCTGGACCTGCGGAGGCTGCAACGCGCCTTGGCCCTGCCAGACGCGACAGCAGGAACTACGCGCTGAGTACGAGGGCGCAGCCGTTTCCCTGGCGCTCTACATGGGTGCTCAACTGGTCTGCGCCTCGCAGGACCTGACCTGGATGCCTGCCGGGGTTCTGCACCGTCGCTTCCTCGGTTGGACCCGATGAGCATCCTTCGGCGGGGTGACGAGAAGTTCCACTACAGCGACGGCTCTCACAAGTGGATCCCGCCGGACCCCGACTACGACCAGGAGGTCTGGGACGAGCAGATCCGCCAGCACAAACACGGCCACCTGCGGAACGAGCGTCCGAAGATCCGCATCCAGCGGCTGATCTGATGCGAGCTGTGGCGGTCAGAGGATGGTGGTCAGGAGTCCGCACGCGGCCAGCGGAAGCACCGCGGACAGGGTCCCCACCACTGCCGACGAGCGGATCCGGGTACGGGATACGAGAACCGCGAGCATCGCCAGGCTGACCAGCAGTGCGAGGAACAGCGCGGGCATGGCCACGTAGAGCCCGAAGAGCAGCGCCCGCGACCGTTCGGACTCGCATACCTCGCCGCAGCCTGCCGGGACCGCCCCGGAGAGGGTGCTGAGGAACAGGCCGAACGCAACGACGACAGCTACGTACCAGCCGGCCAGCACCAGGAAGGATGAGCGCGCGTCAACGAGGTGGGTGCGCGACGGCGCCAGAGTCATGAGCGAAGTATCCGCTGCTGAGCGAGCGGTGTCAGCCCTAGATCTCAGCGACCATCGTGTCCGCGTCCTCGAACGACTCGACAGTGCGGAAGCCTTCGGCGGCGTACAGCCTCGCGGCGAAGTTGGCCCGCTCCACGCTCAGCGACACCGTGCGGATGCCACGTGCTCGTGCGGCGTCCAGAACAGCGCGTAGAAGCATTCGGCCCACACCCCGGCCCCGCCAGGACTCCACCACGCCGATGGTCAGCTCGGGAACCTCGTCACTCACGTACCCGTAGCCCGGATCAGCGGCGGTCAGGAATCGGAACCAGGCCGCGCCGACCGGCTGGTCAGTTGGGTCCACCGCAACCACGCCGAAGTCGTCCGGCCGCATCCAGTCGGCGACGTAGTGGGCCAGCGCGGGGTTCGCCAGGATCTGTTCGCGGGACCAGTTGCGCTCGGGTAGCCAGTTCACGGCCTCCACGAGCATGTCGACCAGGAATTCGACATCAGCGGAGGCGGCCGGGCGGATGCCGAGGTCAGTCACCGACGAAGCGTCGCACACAGGACCGGCAGAGCGAGGATCAGCGCCGGTGCGGTGCGGGCCTGGGGCAGCGTACGAGAGGGTCAGTAGGCCGTTGCGTCGGCGCGGGAGCCGTGGCCGACCGCGCGGCGGGACCAGCACTGGGGGCGCTGTCGGACCGCCAGCTCCAGGGCCAGGTGATCGGACTCGATCATCTCCCGGGCTATTCGACGTGCCATTTCCAGGCGGTCGACGTGCAAGTCAAGATCCGTCGGACCGGCGCCAGCCATATCGAACTCCTCGTCAGCGTTCGAGCTAATCGCATCATGCGGCACGTCGGGAATCGTCACCATTCTCCGATCGGTGGAAAGCTCCCGCCGTACGGCTCGGTGTCGCGTACCCCGGTTGCGCCGATGGTAGCGGCGGCCGTGCCACCCCGCCCGGAACTGCGTAAAGCCGGTCTTGCCGACGGTTTGTACATTGCACGGTGCGGGTCGGGGGGCGCGACATGTCCGGTGAGGGATCTTCGTTACGGGAGGACCGCCGTGCAGCATTCGAGCAGTACCGATCCATTGTTCGTCGCCGTCGAATCAGACTCGCTCACCCGCGCGGACGTCGCCGGGCTCATCGCGGGGCGGCTGGCCGCCATCCGGGTGCCGGGGCTGCTGTCCGCCGCCCGCTGTCACGCGATCACGGCTGCGCTTGCCGACGCGCCGATGGACCGCTACGACGAGAGTCGGGTCTTTCCGGTCGTCGCCAAGTTCGGCCCGGCCATCAACGACCACCGGGCCGCCGGTGAGCTGCGGGACGACTACTGGGACGCGGCCCGCGCGGCCGACAAGAGCTGGTCCACGTTGGGTCTGCCGGACTCGCCACGGGAGTTGTGCCTGGCGGCGTTCCGGACCGCCTGGCCGGATGTGGCACCCGGTCGTCGGCAGGGTCGGGAGATGCACGTCGGCATCGTCCGGGAGATCAACGCCGGCCTCCAGGTGCACTTCGACGACGCGGTCCGGGAGTACGCGGGCCGGCTGCTCGACGGTGACGTGGTGGCGCAGTTGGCGTTCAACATCTACATCCGGGTGCCGCCGGCAGGCGGGGAGACGGTGCTGTGGCGGCGGCGGTGGCAGCCGGGCGACGAGGAGCGGCGGATCCCCGGCGGGTACGGCTTCGACGAGTCGGTGACCGCCGACACGCAGTCGTTGACGCTGCGGCCCACGCTCGGGGAGGGTTTCCTGTTCGATCCCCGGCACTATCACACGGTGCGTCCCGCGACCGATGGCCGCCGGATCTCCATAGGATGTTTTGTCGGGCTCACCGACGACGGTCGACTGGCCCTCTGGTCGTAGCGAAGGGCGTTTCCCATGGTGGACAGAAGCGACGTCGAGGCGGCTGCGGCACTGGTCGAGGGGCGGGTCCGGGAAACCCCGGTCATCGCCGTCGACGGTGCCGACCTGGGGGTGCCGGGGCAGCTCAGTTTCAAACTGGAGTTGCACCAGCACACCGGCTCGTTCAAGCCGCGCGGGGCGTTCAACCGGATGCTCCAGGGATCGTTGCCGGCGGCCGGGGTGATTGCCGCGTCGGGTGGCAACCACGGCCTCGCCGTCGCGTACGCGGCCCGGTCGCTGGGCGTTCCGGCGGAGGTCTTCGTGCCGGTCACCGCCTCACCGGTGAAGGTGCAGCGGTTGGCCGGGCTCGGCGCACAGGTGCGCCAGGTCGGCCAGCACTACGCCGAGGCCCTGGCCGCGAGCACGCAGCGGGCCGCGGAGAGCGGCGCCTTGGTCGTGCACGCGTACGACCAGCCGGAGGTGGTTGCCGGTCAGGGGACCGTCGGCCGGGAGTTGGAACGGCAGGTCGACGGGATCGACACCGTGCTGGTGGCGGTCGGCGGCGGCGGGTTGGTGTCCGGCATCGCCAGTTGGTTCGACGGGTCGGTGCGGGTCGTCGCCGTCGAGCCCGAGCAGATCCCCACCCTGCACTCGGCGCTCAAGGCCGGCCGGCCGGTCGACATCGAGGTCGGTGGCATCGCCACGGATTCGCTGGGCGCCCGTCGCATCGGCGAGATCGCCTACGACACCGCCGTTCGGACCGGTGTGGAGTCCGTGCTGGTCCGCGACGAGGACCTGGTGCGGGCGCGCCGGCTGCTCTGGTCGGAGCTGCGGGTCGCCGCCGAGTTGGGTGGCGCTGCCGCGCTGGCCGCGCTGGTCGGCGGGGCGTACGTGCCACAGCCGGGGGAGCGCGTGGCAGTGGTCATCTGCGGTGGCAACACCGACCCGAGCGACCTGGGCCCGGCCGCCCCGCACTGACCCGCTCAGTCGCCGTTTCGCAGGCGGCGCAGCGCGTGTTCGATCTGGAGAGTGTCCAGGTGGGTGTCCCCGAGTAGTCGCCGACGGTCGGCCAGCAGCCGCTCGTACTCCTCGATGGCTGGTTCCAGTCGCCCGTCGAGCAGCAGCACCGCGGCCAGCGTGGCCCGGATGGCCAGAACCTCGCTGCGGTCGGCGTGCCGGGGCTCCACAGTGGCGAGGGTGGCCCGCAGCTCGGCCTCGGCCTCGGCCAGCCGCCCCTGCGCCTGCATGCAGCGGGCCAGCGTGTGCCGGGCCTGCCAGGTCTCCGGTTGGTTGAGCGGCCAGGTCCGGTAGCGGACCTCCAGGATGGCGTGCAGCATCTCCTCGGCCTCGGGTGCCCGCTGCTGGGCGAGCACCGCCAGCGCCAGGCTGTGCCGCACGATCATGGTGTCCCAGTGCTCCGGGCCGCGGACCTGGTCCTCCGCGGCGACGATCTGCCGCAGCTCCGTCTCGGCCTCCGGCCACTGGCGCTGCGCCATGATCGCCTTGGTGAGCTTGTGCCGGCTGGCGAGGGTGTCGGCGTCGTCGCTGCCCAACACCCGGGTGCGGTCCGCGATCACGTCGCGGAGCACCCGGTCGGCCATCTCCGGTTGGTTGCGCTCCAGCCAGGTACGGCCCAACTCGTGGCGCAGCGCCAGCACCTGCGGCCGGTCCAGGTCGTGGTCGTACGCGGCGCAGCCCCGCACGATCGGGTCGAGGATGTCGAAGGCCGAGCCGGGCAGGCCGATCGCGATGAGGTAGCGGGCGGTGAGTCGGGCCAGCTCCAGTGCGCGGCGTACCGTCTCGGGGTCGTGCTTGTGTTTCTGCGGCACCAGGTATTCCCGCACGGCCTCGACGAGGTGCGGCACCAGGACGTCCCAGTTGGTCCAGGCCGCCGAGTCGTCCGGGCTCAGCCCTTCGGTGGCGGCGAGCAGCAGCTTCATGACCAGCCCGTGGTATTCGGCGATCTGCTCACGGACCTCGTCGCGGTCGCGGAACATCGCGTGCACCAGCGGGTGCAGCGACAGCACGTGCGCGAACGCCGGATCGGTGACCTCGTCCTGGACGTCGAAGTCGACCAGGGCGAGGTCGGCGATGCCCTCCAGCACCTTTACCCGTTGCTGGCCGGTGAGGCCCTTGAACAGTGGCGACTCGGCCAGGATGGCCGGCTTGAGCACCACCTCGTAGGGCACCGGGGAGACGCTCAGGCAGGCCAGCACGTTGAGCAGCGGCCGGCTCTGCTGGAGCTTGCGGCGGGACAGCAGGTCCAGGGACAGGTCGTCGACCTCGCGGACGATCTCCAGACCGAGTGACTCGTCGAGGTCGACGTCGGGGGCGTCGAGGGGTGCGCGGAACCGGCGCTGCACGGCGGCCCGGTAGTCCGCGAAGGTGGTGATGGTGGACGAGCCGCGCCAGACCGGGCTGGCGTTGACCGACTTCAGGTAGTTGCCGGCGGCGCGCAGGGCGAGGGGCAGACCGCCCAGCTCCCGGGCCAACTCCCGGGCGTCGGCGACGTCACCGGCCTGCTGACCGGCCCGGTCGATCAGCACCTGCGCACCGGCGTCGGCGTCCAGTGGGCGCACCTGGTGCAGCGTCGACCAGGTGCCCCAGGTGGCCCGGTTGCCGTCCCGGGTGGTCACGATGACCACGCCGTCCTCGGCCTCCGGGCGGCGCAACCAACCGGTGCCGTCGGCGAGCACCCCGTCGGTGGGGCCCAGGGTGGCCGGCTCGTCCGCGCTGTCGAAGATCAGCAACCAGGGCTGCGCGGCCTGGTTGAGGTAGCGCCACACCAGGTCGGTGGCGCTGATCATCCCGGCCCAGGCCTGGTCGACCTGGGTCTCCGAGGCGCCGAGTTGGCTGACCACCTCCCGCATGCCGGAGTTGAGCCGCCCCGCCTGCACCCACCAGACCGTCCGGCCGTCGGCCCGCGCGCGGCGGGCGATCTCCAGGGCGACGTGGCTCTTGCCGGAGCCGCCCATGCCGCACAGGATGTGCACCGAGGGCCCCTCGGTGCCTTCCGAGGGCCGCACGATCTCGTCGATCAGGCCGTCGCGGCCGTGCAATGGGCTGTCGAGTCGCCCGAGCGGTGGGTCCACGGAGACGCGACTCGGCCGGTCGTACGCAGGCCGGGGCACTGTGACATCCTCGGGTGGAACGTCCGCAGTCAATGCGGTCCCCCTTCGGTGGTGATATTGCAGTGGGGTCGGCGGAAGATCCTGTCCATCTGATGGACAGTCGGAGGGATTGTCGACCACACCACGTCGACAGCAAGCCTATCCACCGTCGTGCGGTGTTGCACACTCACCGTTTAGTCCACGCGGATGACCGTAATCGGTGTCCCGATTCCCATTTCGCAGTCGAATCCAACCGATCCGACGTGTGTGGCACTCGACAGGGGCATCCACGATGGACTGATGAACTGGTCGCCAATCCAGGACGTGGTCGACTGGGGTTCCGTACCGGACTGGTTCGGCGCGGTCGGCTCCATCGCCAGTGTGCTGTTCGTCTACCTTGGACTGCGGCGGGAGATCCGCGCCCGGCGCAGCGACGACCTGCGGATCCGGGCCGCCCAGGCACGGTTGGTGTCGGCGGTGGTCGAGATCCGTGGCACGTCGGTCCTGCGGGTCACGGTGGCCAACGAGAGCGACGCGCCGGTGCTGGACGTGGCGGTGCTGGCCCGGGTCGTCGCGCCGGACGACCCGGACGGCGCGTCCGCCGAGCTGGCCGCCGCGAAACACGTCCGCCGGATTCCTGGCCGCGACACGCAGGACATCTTCGTCACCGTTACGGCCGAACACCGGTTGCGCCCGGCCGACACCGTTCTGGTGGATCTCACCTTCACCGATCACGACGGAAATCGGTGGCACCGTATCGGCGCCGGTCAGCCCGAGCCAGTGGACTGACCACATTCCGACTAAACGATTCAGGAAAGGGTCACCGGCGTTTCGGTGGCTACGAATAGTCGATGGTCCGGCGGGCGATTCACCACGCCGGACCACCGCTGTGTCCGTCAGATGGGATAGGTGCGGGCGACCGCCAACATCTCCGAGCTGTGCGACCCGACGACGCCGACGGCCGGCGGCCGGGCCTGGAAACCGGGCAGCGCCTCCAACCCGTCGCTCGCGTCCATCGCCCGCACCGCGACCTGCGCGGCGGTGGGGCGCACCGTCAGCGTGACCTCGATGCCCTCCGCCGGCGGGGCGTGGAAGACCAACCCGAAGCCCCACTTCCCCTCGCGGGGCTCCACCGGCACCGACCGTCCGGCCACCTCGGCCCGCAGCACGGTGGCGGTCGACGTGTCGACGTGCAGGGTCGCGAGCCGGACCGCCCGCTGCGGGGTCAGCCGCAGCCGCAGCGTGCGTTCGCCGCCTGCGGTGGTGTCGCCCACCACGTCGAGCTTCGGCGCCGGCAGGTTCGCCGTCTGCGCCGGCCCGGCCCGCAGCTCACCGTCGCCGAGCCCGGGGAAGTCGTCGCCGACGTCGGCCATCCCGTCCACGTAGCCGTCCGTCCACGGCTGCGGATCGCTCTCGTGGCTGAGCCAACGGGCCTGACCGGTGCCGGCGTCCATCGCGTACATCAGGTGGGTGGGCGCGGGGTGCGCGGCGTCGAAGCGGTCGACGGCCAGCCCGACCCCGGCGAGCACCAGCGCCGCCACGGCGGCGGCCCCGGCCGGCAGCACACCGAGCCGCCGGGCCCGCAGCGCCAGCAGCCCGCGTTGCCCACCGGCCTGCGGGTGCAGGAGGTCGACCACCGGCAGGGCGGTCAGGCCGAGCAGCACCGCGACCAGGGCGGCCACCCCGCCCATGCCCATCCCCAGCGCCGGGAAGAGAAGCACCACCGTCGGCAGCAGGATGAGCACGCCGACGGCCGCGGCGGCCGTCACCGCCCCCACCGGCCACGGCCCGGTCTGACGGGTACACAGCGCGACCAGCCCGCCGAGCGCGCCGGCCAGCGCCGGCAGTGTGGTGAGGTACGCCCCGCCGGGCACCGCCACGGCGAGCAGCACACCGAGCAGCGCCAGCCAGGCCAGCCCGCCGACGGCGAGGGCGGCCGGGCCGATCCGGCGGCGGGTCAGCGCGTACCAGGTGAACAGGATGGCGGCGGCCAGCGCCAGAACGGCCAACCGGTACCAGACAGGTCGGTACGGGTCGAGCAGTTCGGCGTACCCCGGTCGGATCGTGGTGATCGCGAGCCAGAGCAGTTGCGCGGCGACCGGAGCGGCCACGATCGGCACCAGGGCCAGCCCGAAGCCGGCGGCCAGCCGGCCGGTGCCGGCCCGACCCTGCCGACGGGTCAGCCAGCCCAGTGCGACCACCGCTGCCACCGCGAGCAGGGCGAGCGGCAGTGTGAGCCAGCCCGGGTAGCGGACCAGGCCACCGGGGACCGGGAAGTAGGTGGCGTCGTGCCCGGAGCGCAGGTCGGTCAGGTCGACGGCGCCGAACTCCCGGGCCAGGCCCAGCGCGTTGTCGCCGTGCTGCTGGAGGCTGCCCCGGTCCATGGCCGCCGGGGTGTCCAACGGGGTGTGGTAGATCGCGCCGCCGTCGATGTACGCCGAGTTCAGCCCGACGAACTTCTCGTCGAGGAACGCGGTGAAGTCGGTGTCGTTGGGCAGCGCGCGGTAAATCTCCACGGCGAACGAGGTGCCGACCGGGTGCGGGGCGGCCCGACCGAAGACGTCCACCAGCTTCGCGTTGTCAGTCGACGTCTCGAACATGATCACCGGCCCGGTGGACCCCCGGGCCTCCAGGTTCAGCACCACACCGCCGTCGGCGGCCAGCGGGTGACTGGCGGCGAACGCCGACGCGCCGCACAGGCACGCCTCCTCGGCGTCGGTCAGCACGAAGACGATGTCGTTGCGGGGCCGGGGGCCGGTGGTGAGCGCGCGGGCCACCTCCAGGATTGCCGAGGTGCCGGCGGCGTCGTCGTTGCCGCCCGGCCCGGTCTGTACCGAGTCGTAGTGGGCGACCAGGAAGATCCGACCCGTCGACGCGGTGCCGGGCAGCCGGGCCACCACGTTGCGGACCCGGGCCATCGTCGCCCCGCCCGCCGCCCCGCTGAGCTGGCCGGCCTCCGGCGCCACCGTGTCCTGCACCTCGGTCTCCAGGCCCAGCCCGCGCAACCGCTGCTCGATGTGCGCGCGTACCTGGTCGTTGGCCGGGCTGCCGGCGACGTGCGTCCGGGCCGCGATCACCTGGACGTCCTCGTACGCCCGGCCCGCGCTGAACTCGCCAGCCGGCGCGTCCGCCGGCTTCGGCGCCGGGGTGCGCAGGTCGAGCAGGCTGCCGGCGCCGACGGCGGCCAGCGCGACCAGCGCCGCCGCGGCGGCCAGCAGCCGCCGGCGAGGTCGCGTCAACGCCCGGTCGGCCGGGGGTACGCCCCGAGTCGGGCGGGACGGCGTGCCCGTCGTGGCCGGGGTGGTGGGTGCGCCCACGGAAACTCCTCGGGGGGTGGTGGGGCCTGGGGTGGCACCATCCTGCCCCTCGGTGCCCGCCGACGGGATGGCCGGTAAGCCGTACCTCGACCCACCGCCCGGTTTGTCGTCGGGTGGGCAGTGACGCGGCCCATCCCCCTCCCCGCCCGCGCCGGAGGCGTCGTGTTGTGTGCGACCGTTGTCTAATACAGGATCAGCAGGGCACTCGGAAGGAGCCCGACATCACCAGCGAACTCCCGCGCCTCGCGGCGGTGACCCGGCCGACCCGGGGACCCGGTCTGACCGGTTCCCCTGTCGTGCCGTACCCGCATGGCGGCCTGGCGCGGCACGCCAACCTGCCACCGGGAGAGCGGTTGCGGGTGCTGCTGGTGGAGGACGACGAGGGTGACGCCTTCCTGGTCGGTGAGCTGCTCGCCGAGACCAACTCGATGATCGACCTGGTGGTCGCCACCAGTCTCAGCGAGGCGCGGCAGCGGATCACCGACGTGGACTGCGTCCTGCTCGACCTGGGCCTGCCCGACGCGCAGGGGCTGGACGGGCTGCGCCAGGTGCTGGAGATGTCCAGCGGTGCCGCGGTCTGTGTGCTGACCGGCCGCTCCGACGAGCACCTGGGTGTCGTCGCGGTCGCCGAGGGCGCGCAGGACTACCTGGTCAAGGGCCAGGTCGACGGGGTGTTGCTGACCCGGGCACTGCGCTACGCCGTGGAGCGCAAGCGCGCCGACGTGAACGCCCGTCGGCTGCGCGAGGTCGAACTGCGCCAGGCCGAGTCGGCCCGCCTCGAACGCGGCCTGCTGCCGCAGCCGCTGATGACGACCGACCAGGTGGCGGTGCACACCTTCTACCGGCCGGGCCGGCACGCCGCGCTGATCGGCGGGGACTTCTTCGACGTGGTGCAGACCCGACCGGACCGCCTCGACCTGATCGTCGGCGACGTCTGCGGGCACGGGGTGGACGAGGCCGCGCTCGGCGTCGAGCTGCGGGTGGCCTGGCGGGCCCTGGTGCTCGCCGGAGTGCCGGACGACGAGGTGCTGCCCGCGCTGGAGCAGGTGCTGATGAGCGAACGCCGCCTTCAGGAGATCTTCGCGACAGTGGCCACCGCCAGACTGGACCTGGACGCCAACCGGGCCACCGTCCGACTCGCCGGGCACCCGCCGCCGCTGCTGCTCTCCGGTGGCCGGGTCGCCCCGGTGCCGGCGCCCGGTGGCCGCCTGCTGGGCGTACGACCCCGCCGGCCGATCGCCTACGACCTGGAGTTCGACACCGATGACTGGTCCCTGCTGATGTACACCGACGGCCTCATCGAGGGGCGGGTGGGCGAGGGCAACGATCGCCTCGACGTGCCGGGTCTGAGCGGTCTGCTCGGCGAACCGGCCAACCGCGAGGTGTCGCTGACCGAGCTGCCGGCCTGGCTGGTCGGCAGGGCCGAGCGACTCAACGGCGGCCCGCTCGCCGACGACGTGGCCATGCTGCTGGTCAGCCGGGGAGGTGGCCGGTGAAGCCGGTGGTCGGCGGCTGGAGTCTGCGCCGCCGGGTCGTCACCCTGTTCGCCGTCGTCGGTGTGTTGCTGATCGGTCTGGCCGCTGCGGAGGCGGCGGTGGCGGCCCGCAACCGCACCCAGATCGACGCCGTCCTGAACCAGACCGGCCCGTTGCGGGTGCAGTCGCAGGAACTGCTCAACGCGTTGCTCGACCAGGAGACCGGGATCCGCGGGTACGCGGTCAGCGGTGACCCGGCCGACCTGAACCCCTACCGGGAAGGGCTCGCCCAGGAGGCGAGCGTCGTCACCTCGATGCGGACGCTGCTCGACGACTACCCGCAGATCGGTCAGGAGTTGCGGACCGTCGAGGAGCGCAGCTCGCAGTGGCGGCAGTCGGTCGCGGAGCCGGTGATCAGCACCACCGAGCAGAGCGGCACCAGAGCCGGGCAGGCGTTGATCACCGAAGCGGCCCGACAGCAGTTCGACCAGGTGCGTGCCGCGGTGAACGACCTCCAGGCGGAGATCCTGACCGCCCGTGAGCAGGCCGCGACCAACGTGCGGACCAGCAGTAACGTGCTGGTCGTCCTGCTGATCATCGCTGCCCTGGTGGTGGTCGTCGCCGGCGCGGTGCTGCTGGTCTCGCTGGACCGGATGGTGATCCGTCCGCTGACCGGCCTGGCCAACCAGGTTCGGGAGGTCGCCGAGGGCGACTACCAGCACCGCATCGCCACCGTCGGCCCTCCGGAATTCATCCGGCTCGGCGACGACGTCGACGCGATGCGGCAGAAGATCGCCGCCGACCTGGCCGAGGTGCGGGGCGCGCGCGAACGCATCGAGTGGGTCAA
The DNA here is from genome assembly GCF_027460215.1 of Micromonospora sp. WMMC250. Classification (NCBI taxonomy): domain Bacteria; kingdom Bacillati; phylum Actinomycetota; class Actinomycetes; order Micromonosporales; family Micromonosporaceae; genus Micromonospora; species Micromonospora sp. WMMC250. The sequence goes on from NZ_JAPZBJ010000002.1 coordinate 5,636,079, forward strand.
CAGCCAGCTCCAGAAGCAGGCCGAGGAGCTGACCCGGTCCAACCGTGACCTGGAGCAGTTCGCGTACGTGGCCTCGCACGACCTGCAGGAGCCGCTGCGCAAGGTGGCCAGCTTCTGCCAGCTGCTCCAGCGCCGCTACGCGGGGCAGCTGGACGAGCGGGCCGACCAGTACATCGCGTTCGCGGTGGATGGCGCCCAGCGCATGCAGCGCCTGATCAACGACCTGCTCGCGTTCTCCCGGATCGGCCGGCTCACCACCGGCTTCGTCGAGGTCGACCTGAACAAGGTGATGGGCGACGTGGCCGGGCAGACCGAGGCCGCCCGGCAGTACGCCGACGCCGAGCTGACCTGGACCGACCTGCCGGTGATCTTGGGTGAGGAGCCGCTGCTCACCAACCTGTTGGCCAACCTGGTCAGCAACTCGATCAAGTTCCGCCGGGCCGACGTGCCGCCCAAGGTGCACGTCTCGGCCCGCCTGGTGGGCGCCGAGTGGGAGATCAGCTGCGAGGACAACGGCATCGGGATCGAGCCGGAGTTCGCCGACAAGATCTTCGTGATCTTCCAGCGGCTGCACTCGAAGGACGCGTACCCGGGCACCGGCATCGGGCTGGCCATCGTCAAGAAGATCGTCGAGTACCACGGCGGCCGGGTCTGGGTGGACACCGACGTGCCGGAGGGCACGGCGATCCGCTTCACCCTGCCGGCGCTGCCGGCGGACGTGGAGGCCGCTGCCGCCGTCGAGTCGCCGGACCAGCCGCCGGCTCTGCCGGCGGGCGACACGACGCCCCCGAACGAGGCTCCGGCAGCGCTGGCCGAGCAGTCCGACGCATCGGACCGGCCGGACCGGGCCGACGAGCCGTCGGGAAGCGGTAGAACGGGTGACATGAGGGAGACGGTGGGATGACCGCGCCGGCGGATGGCAAGAGCCCGATCGAGGTCCTGCTCGTCGAGGACGATCCGGGTGACGTGCTGATGACCCAGGAGGCGTTCGAGGAGCACAAGCTGCGCAACCGGCTGACCGTCGTCTCCGACGGCGCCGAGGCGCTCGCCTACCTGCGGCGGGAGGGTCAGTACGCCGACGCGGTCCCGCCCGACCTGATCCTGCTCGACCTCAACCTGCCCCGCCGCGACGGCCGGGAGGTGCTCGAAGAGATCAAGAAAGACCAGGAGCTGCGTCGGATCCCGGTCGTGGTGCTCACCACCTCCCAGGCCGACGAGGACATCCTGCGCAGCTACCAGCTGCACGCCAACGCCTACGTGACCAAGCCGGTGGACTTCGAGCGTTTCATCTCGGTGGTCCGCCAGATCGACGAGTTCTTCGTCAGCGTGGTCAAGCTGCCGCCGCGTGGCTGACACCCTGCTCGACGACGTCGGTGACCTCCTGCGGGAGGCCGCCGACCAGGTCGTGCTGCCGCTGTTCCGCAAGCTCGACGACGACGACGTGTCGGAGAAGGCACCCGGTGAGGTGGTGACCGTCGCCGACCGTCGTGCCGAGGAACTGCTCGCGGCGGGGCTGCGTCGGCTCCGGCCGGGCTCGATGGTGGTCGGCGAGGAGGGCGTCGCCGACGACCCGGGGCTGCTGCGGCACCTGCGCTCCGGCGGGGACGTCTGGCTGGTCGACCCCGTCGACGGCACCGCCAACTTCGCCGCGGGACGCCGGCCGTTCGCCCTGATGGTGTCGCTGCTGACCGACGGGCGACCGGCCGCCGGCTGGATCCTCGACCCGCTCGCGGACACCCTCGCCGTCGGCTCGGCAGACGACGGCACCCTGCTCAACGGTCGACCGGTGGACCGCACCGCAGCGACCCCACCACTGGGCGAGCTGCGCGGGGCGGCGATGACCCGGTTCCTGCCGCCGGAGACCCGGGACCGGGTCCGCGCCGGCGGTCGGCAGCTCGGTGAGCTGCTGCCCGGCCAGCACTGCGCCGGCCGGGAGTACCTGGACATCCTCACCGGAGAGCAGCAGTTCGTCCTCTTCTGGCGCACCCTGCCGTGGGACCATGCGCCGGGCACCCTGCTGGTCCGCGCCGCCGGTGGCGTCGCCCGCCGTTTCGACGGCGTCGACTACCACCCGGCCGACGACGACCGCGGCCTGCTCGTCGCCGCCAACGAACAGATCTGGGCCGAGGTCCGCGACGCCCTCCTCGACAGCTGATCCGCGCCCTGCGCGACGACGCCGAAACGCTCTGTCGACATCTGGGCGGCCCGACGGTCGGGGGGCTGGTCAGCAGGCCGTCGTCCGGTATCGTGACCGGCGGTCTCCGCCAGCAGGCCGCCGACCGGCGCCGGCGGGGACGCCGCCGCAGTTGGTTCACCGGCGGTCGACGGAAGGACGCTTTCGTGCCCAGGACCAGGCTTCGCCCGCGGCTCGGCCGCCGCGCCCTGTTCGCTCTGCTCGCCACCGTCGCGTTGGTGCTCGGCGGTGCCGCCGTGCCCGCGTACGCGGAGCCCGGCGAGGGTGGCAGCAAGAAGCTCCAGGACGCTCTGGAGCTGACCGCCAAGGGCCACATCGAGGCGAAGGCCAAACTGGACAACTCCAAGCGTCGCCAGACGGCGCTGGCCGGCGAGCTGACGACTGTCGAGGGTCGGATGGTCGGGCTGACCGCCCAGGTGGGCGAGGTGGCCGCACAGTCGTACCGGGTCGGTCGACTCACCCCGGCGACGATGTTGCTCAACACGAGCACGCCGCAGGCGTTCCTCGAACGCGTGAGCGACCTCGACCTGATGGCCCAGCGCGACGCCAAGCGGCTGCGTGACCTCGTCGAGGCCAAAGAGCAGGCGCAGCAGGCCAAGGTCGCCATCGACGCCGAGGTCCGCGAGCAGCAGAAACAACTCGCCGTGATGGCGAAGAAGAAGAAGGAGGCCGAGGCGGCCCTCGCCGAGGTCAGCTCGGGTGGCAGCAACGGTTTCAGCGGCGGCAGCTCCACCTCGGCGAAGCCGGCGCCGCGCAACTCCGACGGCTCCTGGCCGTCGGAGTCGTGCTCCGTGAAGGACCCGACCACCTCCGGATGCATCACCCCGCGCACCCTGCACGCCCTGAAGGAGACCCAGGCCGCCGGCTACAAGCGGCACGTCTCCTGCAAGCGCAGCGGTGGCGGGGGCGAGCACCCCAAGGGCCGGGCCTGCGACTTCTCGGCTGCCACCAACGGTTTCGAGGACAAGAACGCGACCGGTGGCGACAAGTCGTACGGGGACAGTCTGGCCGCCTGGCACGTGCGCAACGCCGACCGCCTCGGTGTGCTCTACGTGATCTGGTACCGGCAGATCTGGCATCCCGGCACCGGTTGGCGCGCCTACAGTGGCAGCGGCAGCCCCGCCGCATCCCACACGAACCATGTTCATCTCTCGATGTACTGACCCGAAGCACCAGCTTCGCTGCGTACCATCGCGACGATGAGCTCCCCACCGTCCGACGTAACCGCCCCACCGGCATCCCCGGCCTCGCCCGTTCCGGCCACCGGCCGGGCGTTGCCCAACGGTCTGGCCGCCTTCCTGGTCTTCTTCTCCAGCGGGGCCGTGCTGGTGCTGGAAACCGTCGCGCTGCGCCTGGTCGGCCCGTACGTCGGGGTGACCCTCCAGGTGACCAGCTCGGTGATCGGCATCGCGCTGGCCGCCATCGCGTACGGGGCGTGGTCCGGCGGGTGGCTGGCCGACCGGCGCAACCCGCGCGGCCTGCTGGCGCCGGCGCTGGTGCTGGCCGGCATCGCCACCGCGATCACCCTGCCGGTGGTCCGCTACGCCGGTGAGGTGCTGCGCGGCGGGGCGGCCAGCGGCATCCTGCTGCTGGTGGCGCTGGCCGTGTTCGTGCCGGCCGCCCTGCTGGCCGCCGTCACCCCGCTGGTCGTGAAGCTCCAACTCGCCGACCTGCGCCGCACCGGCCAGGTGGTCGGTCGACTCTCCGGGATCGGCACCCTGGGCGGCATCACCGCCACCCTGCTCACCGGCTTCGTGCTGGTCGCCGCGCTGCGCAGCACTGTCATCCTGCTGACCCTCGCGATCGCGCTCGGGCTGGTCGGTATCGGTCTCGGCTGGTACCTGCGCCGGCAGGAGCCCACCGCACTGCCCGGCCCGGCCCGGACCAGGGCCGCGTTGGCTGTCCTCGGCCTGGTCGGGGCAGGGCTGACCACGATCGCGCCGAACCCGTGCGACATCGAGACGGCGTACCACTGCGCCCGGGTCGCGTCGGACCCGAAGCGGCCCACCGGCCGGACACTCCTGCTCAACTCGGCCCACCACTCGTACGTGGACCTCGCCGACCCGAAGCACCTGGAGTACGCGTACACGAAGTGGATCGGCGCGGTCGCCGACGTCGCCGCGCCCACCGGGCAGCGACTGGACGCGCTGCACCTGGGCGGCGGCGGTTTCACCGTCCCGGGCTACCTCACCGCCACCCGGCCGGGCACCGAGAACGTGGTGTTCGAGATCGACGGCGGCCTGGTCGAGCTGGGCAGGCGGGAACTGGGCGTACGCACGGGGCCGGAGCTGCGGGCGGTGGTGGGTGACGCCCGGATGCTGGTGGCCGGCGAGCCGACGGACAGCCGGGACCTGGTCGTCGGTGACGCGTTCGGCCACCTGGTGGTGCCGTGGCACCTGGCCACCCGGGAGATGGCGGCCGAGATCCGGCGGGTGACCCGCCCCGGTGGCGTGTACGTGCAGAACGTCATCGACTACCCGCCACTGCGGTTCATCCGCGCCGAGCTGGCCACCGTCGGGGCCGAGTTCCGGCACGTCGCGTTGATCGCGCCGCCCGAGGCCCTCGCCGAGCAGCAGGGCTCCAACTTCCTCATCGTCGGCTCGGACGCGCCGCTGCCGCTGGAGGCCGTCCGCGCCCGGCTGAGCCAGGTGGACCCCAAGGTCAGTCTGCTCTCCGGCGCGGAGCTGACGGAGTTCGTCGGCTCGGCGCTGGTGTTGACCGACGACTACGCCCCGGTGGACCAACTGTTGGCGACCGCCTGATCGGGTGACTTTCCTGACCGATTCCGATCCTTCAGGTGTAGGTGTGTCCAGCCTGGGCAACAACGGCCACCATGGGCGGTGGGGACCGGAACAACGCGCAACTCCTCGATGAGCGGTACCGGCTCGTCGAGCAACTCGGCGCGGGCGGCATGTCGGTGGTCTGGCGTGGCTACGACGAGGTGTTGGGCCGCCAGGTCGCGGTGAAGGTGCTGGCCTCGCGGCTGGCCAGCGACCGGGCCTTCCGTCACCGGATCCGGGTGGAGGCGCAGGCCGCCGCGCGGCTCTGCCACCCCAACATCACCAACGTGTACGACTACGGCGAGTCCGAGCAGGTCGGCCTGACCGTGCCGTACGTGGTGATGGAACTGGTCGACGGAGCCTCACTCGCCAACCGGTTGGGTCGGGAGGTCAGCCTGCCGTGGCGGGAGGCGGTGACGATCGGCGCCGAGGTCAGCTCGGCGCTGGCCACCGCGCACGCCCGTGGTGTGGTGCACCGCGACGTCACCCCGGGCAACGTGATGCTCACGCCGACCGGTGTGAAGGTCGTCGACTTCGGCATCTCCGCGCTGGTGGGGGAGAGCGAGAAGGGCCCGGACGGTGCACTGCTGGGCACCCCCGCCTACCTGGCCCCGGAGCGGTTGGACAACGGCCAGGTCTCCCCGGCCACCGACGTGTACGCCGTCGGTCTGCTGCTCTACCGGATGCTCACCGGTCGGCTGCCCTGGCAGGCCAGCACGACCACGCAGATGCTGCGTGCGCACATGTACAACGACCCGGACCCGATGCCACCGGTGCCCGGCCTGCCGGACGAGGTGACCGACCTGGTGCGGCGCTGCCTGGCCAAGCGGCCCGGTGACCGCCCGGCGACCGCCGAACTGGCCCGGACCCTCGCCGAGGCGGCCGGAATGCTCGCCGCGGTGCCGGTGTCGCCGGCCGCCGGGCACCTGGACCCGACCGCGCTGGCCAACGCGGGCACCACGATCCTGCCCTGGTCCGCGGCGACCGACGCGTTGCCGCTGTCCCGCACCCGCAACCGGAGCCGGCGGATGGACCGGCGTCGCCGGCGGGTCGAGGCCGGGGTGGCCGCCGTCGGCCTGATCGCTGTCACCGGCGCGATGTGGGGCTTCACCTCGCGCAGCCCGGCCAGCGGCGACGACCGGCCGACCACCGAGGCGCGGATGGGCCTGCCGCAGGCACCGACCTGCGACGTGACGTACGCGCTGCGGGCCGACACCGGCAAGGAGTTCGCCGCCGAGCTGACGGTGACCAACAGCGGCAAGCAGGAACTCCGGGACTGGACGATGAACTTCACGTTCCCCGGCCAGCAGACCGTGACGAAGGCCGAGCCGACGTCGGTGCAGCAGCAGGGGAGCACCGTGCTGATCCGACCCGCGGCCCAGCGCACCACCCTGGCGCCCGGCACCGCCGAGAAGGTCACCCTGTCCGGCACGTACAGCGGGGCCAACCCGCTGCCGGTGGAGTTCCGGCTCGGTGACGTGACCTGCGGGGTACGCGTCTCCGGGGTGGCCGGCAGCGTCCCGTCCACCGCACCGGCGACGAAGGCGGCCACCACCACGAAGGCCCCGCCGAAGAAGGCGACAACCCCCAGCGGCACCGGGGGTGGTGCCGCCCAGAAGGCGAAGCCGTCGAAGCCCGGAAAGGGGCCCGGGAAGCCCGGCGAGGCCAAGGGGGGTGGTCCGGGAAAAGGGTGAAGGGCCCTGAGAAGCACGGTGGGCCGAAGAAGTGATGGTCAGCGTCGCCCCGCGAACCGCTGGACCTGGTCGATCCCGCCCTCCACGATCAGCACCCCACCCTGCGTGAGGGTCGTGTCGTCCGAGGCGTACCGGAAACGCTCGCCGGGCACCTTCGCGCCGATCACCCGGACTCCGGAACGCTCGTCCGGGCGCAGGTCGAGCAGGGTGCGCCCGACGAACGACTCCGGAACCCGGACGGTGGCGATCGCGAAGTCGTCGTCGAACTCGACGAAGTCCAGCAGCCGGCTGACGATCAGGTGCGCCACCCGGTCACCGGTCTCCGCCTCCGGAAAGATCACGTGGTGCGCGCCCACCGACGACAGGATCTTGGCGTGTTTCTGCGAGGTCGCCCGCGCCCAGATCTGCGGCACACCCAACTCGACCAACGCCAGCACGGTGAGGACACTCGCCTCCACCGACGCCCCGATGGCCACCACCGCCCGGGCGAAACTGGCGACGCCGAGCTGACGCAACGCCCCCTCCTCGGTCGAGTCGGCCTGCACCACCCGGTCGAGCTGGTCGGAGAAGCGCTGGACCTGGTCCGGGTTGCGGTCGACGGCCAGCACCTCGCGGTCCATGCGGGTAAGCGACGAGGCCAGATGGCAGCCGAAGCGACCCAACCCGATCACCACGATGCCGCCGCCGTCAGATCGTCTCGCCGACACCTCGACCCTCCTCACATCCAGGGTCTGTTTTGTGAGAACTGGCCGGCCTGCGGCGGGCCCGGACGACGCCCGGCGGCGTTGCGGTTTCGTCCGGATACGACACCGGTATCCGGACGAAACCGCGCCTTGCCGGATCGACGCCCGGACTCCGCCTCGGCTCGGCCGCCCTCACAAAACAGACCCTAACCGACAATTGGTTGTTCCTGGGGGTAGCGGTAGAGCCTGCGTCGGGTGTTCAGGGCGATCGCCGACCCCAGGGTGAGCGGCCCGACCCGGCCGATGAACATCAGCACGGTGAGCACGAGTTGGCCGCTGGCCGGCAGATCGCCGGCGAGACCGACGGTGAGCCCGGTGGTGCTGAACGCGGAGGTGACCTCGAACAGGGCCGCGACGAATCGCACGCCCTCGGTGAGCAGCAGCAGGAGCATCGTCCCGGCCGTGACCAGCGCGACGCTGAGCAGAGCCACGGTGACGGCCTGCCGCTGGCTGGCGGTGGCCACCCGGCGGTGCCCGACCGTCACGTCCGGCTCGCCGCGCAACTCCGCCCAGATGGTGAACCCGAGCAGGAAGAACGTGGACACCTTGATGCCCCCGGCTGTGCTGGCGCTGCCGCCGCCGATGAACATCAGCACGATCAGCAGCGGATAGCTCTCCTCCTGAAGCTCGGCGATGTTCAGCACGCTGAACCCACCGGTGCGACTCAACGCGATCTGGGTGAACGACGCGAGCACCTTGCCGGCGGCGTCGTACGAGCCGATGGTGCTGGCGTTGGTCCACTCGGCGGCGAGCAGGCCGGCGAAGCCCAGCAGCAGCAGGGCGAGGCTGCCCCAGATGGTCAGCTTCGTGGCCACCACCCACCCCGCCGGCTTGCGCCACTCACGAACCGCCTCGAACAGGGCCGGAAACCCGAGCCCGCCGACGATGGCACCGAACGCCAGTGGCAGCGACACCCACGGGTCGCGGGCGAAGGCCAGCAGCCCGTCGCTGTAGAGCGCGAAGCCACCGTTGTTGAACGCCTGGACCGCGTGGAACGCCCCCGACCAGAGGGCCCTTCCCGGCCCGTAGTCGTACGCCCACCAGAGCCGGCCGGCGACCACGGCGGTCATCACCGCCTCGCAGGCGAAGACGGTCACCGCGATCCGACGCAGCAGGCGGGCCACGTCGCCGATCCCGAACTCCGCCGTCTCCGCCTGCACCAGCAGTCGGTTGCGCAGGCCCAGTTGGCGCGAGACCACCAGGATGACCAGCGCCGCGGCGGTGAGGATGCCGAGACCGCCGAGCTGGGTGAGCAGGGTGATCACCACCAGGCCCGGGCCGGACCAGTAGTTGGGGGTGTCGTTGATCGCCATCCCCGTCACCGAGACCGCCGAGGTGGCGGTGAACAATGCGGTGACCACTGGCGGACGTTGGTGATCGACTGTCGCCCAGCGCGCCATCAGCAGCCCGGTGCCCAGCAGGATCGGCACCAGGAATCCCAGCGGCACCAGCCGCACGGGATTGCGAAAGAACCAGCGCACCAGACAATCTTCCTTTTCCGGACCGATGTCGGAGCGGGAACGCCCATTCCGGAGATTCACCTGCCGGTCAGTCGTCGACCAACTCCCGGCCAACCGCGGGCGGTCTGCTGTCCGCGACACCCTTCGATGACAGGAGACGGCGTTGCGACGTACCCTCTCGACCCTCGGCGTGGCCGGCGCGCTGCTCGCCGACAACTGACCTCGGCCGGAGCTGATCCGCTCCGACCGATCGCTGGGCCGATCACGCCCGGCCCAGACGCTGGCCCGTCGTCCGCCACCCGGACGGCGGGCCAGCGGCACGTCCGAGGCGCGAACCGTCAGGCCACGCGGAGTGATCGACTAGGTCGGCGACGTGGGGGTGTCCGGCGCTCGGGATGGAACGACCTCGCCGATGTGGAGTCGATCATCGGTTGACCGAACCGGGGCGGATGGCGCGAGACGACACACACCACGTGCGGTCCGTGGGGGTTCGGGCCACCGGGACCGACGACGCTCCGGCGGCCGTGCGGGCCGTTGTAACCTCCGGCCACCTCATTCCTGTTACTTGTGTGTTTCTGCCACATAGCTCGTGGGTGACGTCACTTCTAGCGTGAGCCGTCACGAAGAAGTTCTCTCCCTCCGAGTCCTCATGTGGAGTCGCAATGACGGTCCGGACGACGCGGCGGGTGTTCCTCTCCGCCGCCACGATGATGGCCGCGGCGCTGGCCGCCACGGCCTGTGGTAGCCCGCAGGACACCGCCACCGGCGGCGGCGACAGCGCCGCGCCGGTCAAGGTCGGCTTGGTGTACTCCCAGTCGGGTGCCCTGGCCAGTTACGGAAAGCAGTACATCGAGGGGTTCAAGGCCGGGCTCGACTTCGCCACGAAGGGCACCGGCAAGGTCGGTGACCGGAAGATCGAGTTGACCGAGGTCGACGACGCGGGTGACCCGGCCAAGGCCGTCTCCGCAGCCAAGGACCTGATCGGCAAGGGCACGAAGATCATCGCTGGTTCCACCGCCTCCGGTGTGGCGTTGCAGGTCGCGCCGATCGCGGCGCAGAACAAGGTCCTGTTCATCAGCGGACCGGCCGCCACCGACGCGGTGACCGGCGCGAACAAGTACACGTTCCGTTCCGGCCGCCAGTCCTACCAGGACGTGGTGACCGCCAAGTCGTTCATCGGCGACCCGACCGGCAAGAAGGTGGTGGTCTTCGCGCAGGACGGCGCGTTCGGCGACGCCAACGAGGCGGCCGTCAAGGCCGTCATCGGCGGGGCGGGCGCCACCGTGAGCAGTGTCCGGGCCCCGGCCAGCGCCACCGAGTTCACCCCGTTCGCCAGCCAGATCAAGACCGCCAAGCCGGACCTGCTCTTCGTGGCCTGGGCCGGCACGACCGCCCCGGCCATGTGGCAGACCCTCGACCAGCAGGGTGTGCTCGCGTCCACCACCGTGGTCACCGGTCTGGACATCCGCGCCTCGTGGCCGACCTTCGGGGCCGCCGGCACCAAGATCTCCTTCCTGTCGCACTACTTCGACGGTGCCAGCGACACCGAGGCCAGCAAGGCGCTGAAGGCCAAGGTGAACACCATCGACCTGTTCCACCCGGACGGCTTCGCCGCCGCCCAGATGGTGGTCCGGGCGGCGCAGGAGGGCGGGGACGACGTCGACAAGATGGTCACCGCTCTGGAGGGCTGGAGCTTCGACGGGGTCAAGGGCAAGATGACCATCCGGGCCGCCGACCACGCGCTGCTCCAGCCGATGTTCCAGGCCAAGCTGGCCGGCAGCGGCACCGCGTTCACGGCCACCGCGCAGAAGAGCCTCACCGGTGACGAGACCGCGCCACCGGCCGTGGCCATGAAGGGCTGACCCATGCTCGCCACCCGCGGTCTGACCTGGCGGATCGGTGAGGTCGCCATCGTCGACAGCGTCTACCTCGACCTGGAGCCCGGGGAGTTCCTGGGCGTGATCGGGCCGAACGGCGCCGGCAAGACCTCACTGTTCAACCTGATCACCGGCCTGCGTCGGGCCACGGAGGGCCGGATCACCCTGGACGGGCAGGACATCGGTGCGCTTCCGCCGCACCGGCGTGCCCGCCTGGGGCTGGGCCGTACCTTCCAGGCGTCCTCGGTCTTCGGCTCGCTCAGCGTGCGGGAGAACGTCCGGCTCGCCGTCCAGGCGCACCGCGGGGGCTCGATGGCACTGTGGCGGCGGGCGGCGGCCGACCGGGAGGTGGCCGCCGCCGCCGACGCGGCGCTGGACCGGGTCGGCCTCGCCCACCGGGGTACGGCACTCGCCGGCACCCTGGCCCACGGCGAGAAGCGCAAGTTGGAGATCGCCCTGCTGCTCGCCGGTGAACCCCGGGTGATGCTGCTGGACGAACCGATGGCCGGGGTCAGCGCCGAGGACATCCCGGAACTCGTCGCCGTCATCAAGTCGCTGACCGGCGACAGCGGCCGGGCGGTGCTGATGGTCGAGCACCACATGGACGTCATCCTGGAGTTGGCCGACCGGATCGCCGTCATGCACCACGGCGCGCTGCTGGCCTGCGACACCCCGGAGACGGTGATGGCCAACCCCACAGTGCAAGAGGCCTACCTGGGGGAGTCGCTGTGAGCGCGAGGAGTGAGCCGGGTTTGCGAGCCCCGCAGTCGCGAACTGAAGCGGCTCAGCTGGAACCCGTTCTCAGTGTCGAGGACCTGTCGGTCCGGATCTCCGGACTGCACATCCTCCAGGGCGTGTCCTTCACCGTCGCCCCGACCGGCGTGACGGTCCTGCTGGGCCGCAACGGTGTCGGCAAGACCACCACGTTGCGCGCGATCCTCGGGCTCACCCCGCCCGCCGGGGAGGTCCGCGGCACCATCCGGATGGGCGCGCAGAGCCTGCTGAGCCAGCCCACCCACCGGCTGGTCCGCGGTGGGCTCGGTTACGTGCCGGAGGACCGGGACGTGTTCGCCGGCCTCACCGTCGCCGAGAACCTCCGGCTCGCCGAACGGCGTGGCACCAGCCCGGCGTACGACAAGGTCTTCGCGCTCTTCCCGGAGCTGGACCGGCGCGGACGGCAACGGGCCGGCTCGCTCTCCGGCGGCCAACAGCAGATGCTCGCGATCGGTCGGGTGCTGCTCAACGACAACCGGCTGTTGCTGGTCGACGAGCCGACCAAGGGGCTGGCGCCGAAGGTGGTGACCGAGGTGGCGGAGGTGCTGGAACGGGTGGCGGAGTCGGTGCCCGTGCTGCTCGTCGAGCAGAACCTGGCCGTCGTACGCCGGCTGGCCCGCGACGCGGTGGTGCTGGCCGCCGGCAAGGTTGCCTGGACCGGTGACGCCCACGAGTTGCTGTTGGAGACGGCGTTGACCAAGTCGCTGTTGGGTGTCGGCTCGGCGGAGGCGGTCACGCCGAGCGCGAGGAGTGAGCTCGCGAGCCCCGCAGTCGCGAGGAAGGACCAGATCTGATGGGGACCGTCATTCTTCTGGCGTTGACCGGGCTGGGCCTGGCGGCGCTGTACTTCCTCGTCGCCTCCGGCCTGTCCCTGGTCTTCGGCCTGGCCGACGTGCTCAACTTCGCGCACGGGCTGTTCCTCGGCGTCGGCGCGTACGGCACCTGGTGGGCGGCGGGCAACCTGCCGGGCGCGGGACCCGACGGGTTCGGCTTCGTATTGGCTGTCGCGTTCGGAGTGGCCGCCGGCACGCTGGTGGCGATCCTGGTCGAGCTGGTGCTGATCCGTCCGCTCTACTCCCGCACCATCGAGCAGGTGCTGGTCACCGTCGGTCTGTCGCTGGCCGGGGTGGCGCTGTTGCAGGCCACCTGGGGCGCGGACGCCCGTCCGTTCCCGCGCCCCGACTGGACGCGGCAGGTGACCGGGATCCTCGGCGCGCAGGTGCCGAACGGCGGCCTGCTGCTGATCATCGCGGCGGTGCTGGTGCTCGGCGCGATCCTGGCGTTCCTGCGCTGGACCCGGTACGGCCTGGTGATCCGGGCCGGGGTGGAGAACCGGGAAATGGTGACCGCGCTCGGCATCGACGTGCGCAAGGCGTTCACGCTGGTCTTCGCGATCGGCGGGGCGGCGGCGGCGCTCGCCGGCGCGCTGGGCGGCGTCTACTTCGGCACCGTCTCGCCCGGTCAGGGCAGCTCACTGCTGATCTTCGCGTTCATCGTGGTGGTGATCGGTGGGATGGGCTCGGTGGTCGGCTCCGCGTACGCGGCGGTCGTCGTCGGGCTGGTGCAGCAGTTCGTCAACTACTACGGCACGTCCGGGCTGGGCGACATCTGCGTGGTCGGGCTGCTGGCCGTGGTGCTGCTGCTGCGCCCGCAGGGCATCGCCGGAAAGGTGGCAACGGCATGACGGTGATCGACGCGCCTCCCGCACAGGTGCCGGACGAACTGACCCCGCAGCGGGGACGGTGGCACCGGGTCCGCCCGTTCCTGCCGCTCGTCGCGCTCGTCGTGCTGGCGATCCTGCCGTACTCGACGCTCTCCCTGCCGGGGATCTTCGAGGGGCCGGTCAACTCGCCCGGCACCCTGCAGATCCTCGCCATCTGCCTGATCTTCGGCGGGTTGGCGGCCGGGTACGACCTGCTCTTCGGTCGGACCGGGATGCTCTCCTTCGGGCACGCGCTGTACTTCGCCGCCGGCGTCTACGGCACCGACATCCTCGTCACCCGGGCCGGCCTGCCGCTGTGGCAGGCAGCCCTGCTGACCGTCACCGGCGGCACGATCCTCGCCGCGCTGCTCGGTGCGGTGGCCCTGCGGACCGTGGGCATCGCGTTCGCCATGGTCACACTGGCCTTCGCGCAGGTCGGGGCGATCCTGGTGGCCCGCGACTTCGGTGGGCTCACCGGCGGTGAGGAGGGCCTGCCGCTGGACGTGTCCGGGCTGCCCGCCGGGCTGGTCGGGGTGACCAACACCGTCAACCTGTACTGGCTGGCACTGGCGTACCTGACGCTCGTGGTCTTCGTGGTGCACCGCGTCAGCGGCTCGCCGACCGGTCGCGTGCTCGCCGGCCTGCGTGACGACGAACGGCGGATCGGCGTGCTGGGGTTGGACCCGTACCGCTACAAGCTGGTCGCGTTCACCCTGGCCGGTGGGTTGGCGTCGGCGGGCGGGGTGGTCTACGTCCTGATCGTCGGCGGCGCGTCGCCGCACATCACGTCCTCCGAGCTGACCCTGTCGCTGCTGGTCATGGTGGTGCTCGGCGGGCCGGGCACCCGGTGGGGGCCGGTGCTCGGCGGTGTCCTCTACATGTACCTGGACCACCGGCTCACCGCCTTCGGCGCCAGCGACGCCGTCGACAACCTGCCGGCTGTCCTCAGCCACCCGTTGAGCCAGCCGCTGTTCGTCCTGGGGACGGTCTTCATCCTGGCCGTCTACTTCTTCCCTGGCGGCCTGGCGGGCCTGGCCCCCCGCGTAGCCCACCTGACCAGAGCTCTCCGCCCCCGCCGCTGACCCCACCCCACCCCACCCCACCCCACCCCACCCCCACCCTTGCCCCGCCCTCGTTGATCAAGAGGTTTGCGTCAAAATTCGGCCGAACGATGACGCAAACCTCTTGATCAACAGGGTTTGGGGCGGCGGCCCCCCGTGTGGCCGCCGCCCTCTCATGCGGGTCAGCCGTTGAGCATGTCGTACGCCATCGCCGGCGCCTTGGTCGCGGCGCTGCCCGTGGGGACGGTGATCTTCGGGGTGGTGCCGTAGCCGGTGTAGTTGACGACGTAGTCGTACGCCTTCGCCTTGCCGGTGGCCGGGATCTTCAACGTCAGCGAGGTCAGGCGCTTGTCCTCGTCGACTACCGCGGTGAAGGGCACCGTCTTACCGGCTTCGCCGAGTGCTGCCGCCTCGCCGTCGTCCAGCACCTCTGCCGCGTTACCGGTGCTCACGTCGACGACACCGACGTACTGACCGGGGCTCTGCTCCTTCACCGAGCTGGCCGCCTCGATGAGCGGGCCGGTGTTGCCCTGGTCGGCGCTGTCGTAGGCCGGGATGGTGTCGGCGCCGGTCAGCTTCCCGCGGTCCAGCTTCATCCACTTGTCCGGGAACTTCGGCAGGCCCGGCTTGCCGCTGAACTTCGCCTTCAGCCACGCCTCCTCGCCGATGAGCAGGAACGACATCTTCGTGGTGATGCCGTCGGAACCCGGCGCGCCAGTGATGCTGAGTTCCACAGCCTTCGACGTGGGGTCGACCCGACCGGTGTGCGTATTGGTGGAGTCCTTCCCACT
Organism: Micromonospora sp. WMMC250; assembly: GCF_027460215.1. Lineage (NCBI taxonomy): Bacteria > Bacillati > Actinomycetota > Actinomycetes > Micromonosporales > Micromonosporaceae > Micromonospora > Micromonospora sp. WMMC250. Next base: position 5,651,155 of record NZ_JAPZBJ010000002.1, read on the forward strand.
GAACCGGAACGTCCCCTCAGTGCCGTCCGGGACGGCGTCGAGGAGCGCCTGCTTCGGATCGACCGTCGGGCTGGCGCTCGGGCCGCTCTGCTGTGCCGCGGCGGGCTCGTCCTTCGTCCCGCAACCCCCGAGAAGGGTGGTCGCTGCCAGTACGGCGGCGATCGTGCCGACCGTCCGTCCGAAGGTGCCGGCGGTGCCCGTTGCCTGTGTCATCGCATGTCTCTTTCTCGCTGCGTGGCTTCTGCCGATGACGATGTTGCGGACCATCACGGCGGTCCGGCTGCCGATATGCTGCCGTCCGGCTGCCGGGCACTGCCGTCCGGTGCTCACGGGGGTGTCAGGAGCGGAAACTCGCATGTCAGGACAGCTGCGTTTCGAGATCCTCGGGCCTCAGCGGGCCTGGTACGCCGACCGGGAGATCGACCTCGGTCCGGGCAAACAACGCGCGGTGCTCGCCGTACTGCTGCTCTCTCCGGGCCGTCCGGTGTCCACCGGGCAGATCATCGAGGCGGTCTGGCCGGAGGATCCGCCCGCGAACGGCCCCAACGTCGTGCAGAAGTACGTCGCCGGGCTGCGCCGGGTGCTGGAACCGGACCGTTCGCCGCGTACCCCCGGGCAGGTGCTGAGCCTGACCGATGCCGGCTATTTGCTCCGGGTCGACCCGGAGGCGGTGGACGCGATCCGCTTCGAGCGGGGCGTCCACGCCGCCCGGCGGCACGCGTCGGAAAGCCCGGAGCGGGCGCTGGCCGAGCTGACGGATGCGCTGGCCCGCTGGCACGGCGAGCCGTTCACCGGCTTCGCCGGCGGTGTGTTCGAGGCCGCCCGGCGCCGCCTGGTGGAGCTACGGGCCGTCGCCCTGGAGACCCGCGCGGAGCTGGAGCTGGACAGGGGGCGGCACCGCGAGACGGTCGGCGAGCTGGTCGAGTTGGTGGCCGAGTTCCCGGTCCGGGAGCGGCTGCGCCACCAGTACATGCTCGCGCTGTACCGCAGCGGTCGGCAGGCCGAGGCGCTGGCTGCGTACCGGGACATCGACAGCCTGCTCCGCGAGGAGCACGGCATCGGGCCCGGCGAGGCACTCCGGGAGCTGCACGCGCGGATCCTTCGGGCAGAGCCGACCCTCACCGCGGGCGTCCCGAATGCCGAGCGACCCGCTCCGACGGTAGCGGTCCAGGCGGCCGCCCCGGTCCAGGAAAACAACCCGGCGACCGTTCCTCTTTACGCGGATCAGCCCTCGCCGCTCCACCCCGCACGTGACGGTCTACCCGCCGGCTCGCCGTCGCCGTTCGCTGTCGAACAGCCACGTCGGGAGCGACACCCCCTACCGACGTGGGTGAGCAACACCACCACCGTCCTCGGGACCCTCCTGGCACTCGTGTCGTTCGGCACCGGGACCTGGCTGGTGGTGCTGGCGTACGCGGTACGACGACGCAGTCGACGGCTCGGCCTCGCGGCCCTCGGCTACTTCCTCACCGCGACGCTGCTTGTCGTCATGATCGCCACCGATGACCTGGAGACGGAGGACTCACCGGCGGAGGTGTTCTCCGCGCTCGGCGTGGTCTTTCTCTGCTGGCTGGTGGGCTCCGCGCACATAGTCCTGCTCAACAGCTGGGTCTGGGGACGGATCACCGGTCGGCCGCGCGTGGCGCAGGCCCTCGAGGAGGAGCGCCGGATTCGTCGCCAGCAGGCGCGCAACCTGCTGCACCGCTACCCCTCGGCACGTCTGGAGTTCGCGATCGGCCGACCGGACCTGCCCCGCGCCTTCGACGACGGCGGGCTCGTCGACGTCAACGCCGTACCCGACCAGGTGCTCGCCACGCTGCCCGGGCTCACCGATGCGCAACGCCGCCAGGTGGCGATGGACCGGTGGGTACGCGGCCCGTACGGGTCGATGGAGGAGTTGGCCGCGCGTTGCCCACTTCCGGTAGCGGCGGCCGAGGCGCTCCACGACGTCCTGCTCTTCCTGCCGGTGCACACTCCCGCGACGACACGGTCAACGGAGCGCTTCGGCCCCCGTTGACCGTGGGGGTCCCCCGGCGGCGGCTGGTAGAAATGCCGGATGAGCCACGATCGAGCAGCGGTACGGGAGCGGGCCGAGGCGGTGCTGCGCCGGCTGGCCGGTGACCACGCCCGGCTGCGCGAGGACCAGTGGCGGGCCATCGAGGCGCTCGTCGTCGACCGGCGGCGGGTGCTCTGCGTGCAGCGCACCGGTTGGGGCAAGTCGGCCGTCTACTTCGTGGCCACGGCCCTGCTGCGGGACGGCGGTGAGCACGGCCCCACTGTCATCGTCTCGCCGCTGCTGGCGTTGATGCGCAACCAGGTCGAGGCGGCGGCCCGGGCGGGCATCCGGGCCCGCACGATCAACTCGGCGAACCTCGACGAGTGGGACGAGATCACCGCCGAGATCCAGTCCGGGGCCGTGGACGTGCTGCTGATCAGCCCGGAACGGCTCAACAATCCGGACTTCCGTGACGGCGTGCTGCCCAAGCTGGCCGCGACCACCGGGCTGCTGGTGGTCGACGAGGCGCACTGCGTCTCGGACTGGGGGCACGACTTCCGCCCCGACTACCGGCGGCTGCGTACGTTCCTCGCCGAGTTGCCGGAGCGCACGCCGGTGCTGGCCACCACCGCCACCGCCAACTCCCGGGTCACCCAGGACGTGGCCGAGCAGTTGGGCGACGCGCTCGTCCTGCGTGGCACCCTGGACCGCGAGTCGCTGCGCCTCGGAGTGCTCGACCTGCCCAGCCCGGCGCACCGGCTGGCCTGGCTCGCCGACCACCTGGACCAGCTGCCCGGCTCGGGGATCGTCTACACGCTGACCGTGGCCGCGGCGGGGGAGACCGCCGAGTTCCTGCGCTCCCGGGGTTACCCGGTGGCGTCGTACACCGGGCAGGTCGAGGACGCCGACCGGCGGGCCGCCGAGCAGGACCTGCTCGACAACAAGATCAAGGCGCTGGTCGCCACCAGCGCGCTCGGCATGGGTTTCGACAAGCCCGACCTGGGCTTCGTCGTCCACCTCGGCGCGCCACCGTCGCCGATCGCGTACTACCAGCAGGTCGGCCGCGCCGGGCGCGCCGTGGAGCACGCCGAGGTCCTGCTGCTGCCCGGTGCGGAGGACGCCGCGATCTGGCGGTACTTCGCCTCGCTGGCGTTCCCGCCGGAGCAGCAGGTCCGAGCCGTGCTGGCCGCCCTGCACACCGACCGCCCGCTCTCCACCCAGGCCCTCGAACCCCTCGTCGACCTGCGCCGGGCCCGGTTGGAGCTGATGCTCAAGGTTCTCGACGTGGACGGCGCGGTCCGCCGGGTGCGCGGTGGTTGGCTCGCCACCGGCGAGCCCTGGACCTATGACGAGGCCCGGTTGCGCCGCGTCGCCGAGGCACGCACCGTCGAACAACAGGCCATGCGGGAGTACGCGACCACGTCCGACTGCCGGATGCGGTATCTACGGGAACGCCTGGACGACACCGGGGCGACCGACTGCGGTCGCTGCGACAGGTGCGCCGAGCCCCTCTTCGTCGCCGACGTGTCGACGGCCGCTCTCGCCGCCGCGCAGACCTTCCTGGGCCGGCCCGGTGTGGAGATCGCCCCCAAGAAGCTCTGGCCGACCGGGCTCGACGCGGTGGGCGTACCCCTCAAGGGCCGGATCGCCCCCGCGGAGCAGGCCCTGCCGGGCCGCGCGGTCGGGCGTCTCTCCGACCTGGGTTGGGGTGGCCGGCTACGGGATCTCGTCGGCCCGGAGGCGCCCGACGCGCCGGTGCCCGACGACGTGGCCGGCGCCGTGGTGGAGGTGCTCAAGGCGTGGGCGCACGGCGACGACCCGTGGCCCCGCCGACCGGTGGCCGTGGTCGCGGTCGGCTCCCGGCGGCGGCCCCGGCTGGTCGGGTCGCTCGCCGAGCGGATCTCGGCCGTGGGTCGGCTGCCGCTTCTCGGCCAGATCACGCCGGCCGGTGCGGGTGGTCCCGGCGGGCCGCGCGGTAACAGCGCCCAACGGGTACGCGCGCTGCACGACACCTTCACCGTGCCGACCGACCTGGCCGACGCAGTGGCCGGCCTGGACGGCCCGGTGCTCCTCGTCGACGACCTGATCGACTCGGGTTGGACGATGACGCTCGTGGCTCGGGCACTACGCCGGGCCGGCGCACCCGACGTGCTCCCGCTCGCCCTGGCCGTCGCCGGGTGACCCGCTCTCGGCGTCGGTGGCTCGCTTCGGTGGCGGTCGGCGGCGGTGGAGAAGTTCCCGGGCGGCGTCGAATGCGATCGTCGCCACGCCGTCCGGGCGTCGGTCCGGGTCGGCCCGGCACGGCGGTACCGTGGGCGGCATGACCGACCAGCAGCCCGACACCCGCGCCGCCTTCGACCAGGGGGTTCACGTGCTGGGCGTCGGCGGTGCCTGACCAGGTCTCCGCCGCGCCGGTGCCTGACAAGGTCTCCGCCGCGCCGGACCGGGCCACACTCCGTCTGGCGCTGGTGGTCGGCGGGCTGGTGCTGGCGGTCCTGCTCGGTTTCGGCCTCGGCCGGCTGAACGAGGGCGGCACCACCACCGGCGTCCCTTCCCTGGCCGCCGAACACAGCGACCCACCGGGCGTCGGCCCGCACAACCACGGCACCGCCACGGGCACCGACCAGGGCGCGCCGACCGAGCCGGGTGGCCTGGCGGTCAGCTCGGCCGGGCTCACGCTGGTGCCGCTGTCCACCGACTTCACCGCCGGTCGCCCCGGTCAGCTCCGCTTCCAGGTACGCGACGTGCAGCGTCGGCCGGTCACCCGCTTCGCCGTCGTGCACGACAAGCCGATGCACCTCATCGTCGTACGACGGGACCTGACCGGCTATCAGCACCTGCACCCGACCATGGCGGCCGACGGCACCTGGTCGGTGCCGTTGACCCTCGCGCAGCCCGGCGTCTGGCGCGCGTACACCGACTTCACCGTCGTCGCGGACGACGGCGCGCAGACCGCGGTGACCCTCGGCGCGGACCTGGTGGTGCCCGGTGACTACCAGCCTCGCCCGCTGCCGGGACCGGCCACCTCGACGACGGTGGACGGGTTCACGGTCGGCTACCAGGGCACTCCGCAGGCCGGGACGACAGTGCCACTGACCTTCCGGGTCGACGGCGCGGGCGGTGCCGCCCAGCTGGAGCGTTACCTCGGGGCGTACGGGCACCTGGTGGCACTGCGCGAGGGTGACCTCGGCTACCTGCACGTGCACCCGGAACCGGAACTGGTCGACGGTCAGATCAAGTTCTGGCTGACCACCCCGGGGCCGGGCCGCTACCGCCTCTACCTCGACTTCCAGGTGGGCCCCACCGTCCACACGGCGGAGTTCACCCTCGCCGTCCCCTGAAGCCCCACTCGCCCCGGGTCGCCCCCTCTCGTTCCAGGCCGAGGATCGGTCTCGGTCGCCGCTGACGTCGTGCTTTCTGGCGCGCGAGCCTCTCCGGCGGGAGATCCGCGCAACATCGGGGATGTTGCTGCTTCCGCTGCGTCTGAGGCAGCAACATCGCCGATGTTGTGACGATCTTGGGCGCGGTGGCGCGGTGGCGCGGTGGCGCGGTGGCGCGGTGGCGCGGTGGCGCGGTGGCGCGGTGGCGCGGGGGCGCGGGGGGTTAGCCGGCGCGGCGGATGGGGCGTCGGGCCAGGTAGCGGAGCAGGTCGCGGATGTGGTGCTTCTCCTCGGCGGGGACCGAGGGGTCGGCGAGCCGGTCCAGGATGGCGCGGACGTCCGCCTCGACGGGGCCGTCGTCGTGGCGCCGCCGCGGTGTGGGGCCGGCGTCGGGCAACCCGAGCGCACGGAAGGCTGCCGCGACCGGCAGATCCAGTGCGGCGCAGAAGCCGCGTACCTTCGCCAGTTCGGGATAGTCCTGCCAGTCACCCGCGAGCCAGCGGAACACGGTGGAGCGGCCAACGCCCGTGTGTGAGGCAAGATCGGTCACGGTCCAGCCACGTTCGTCGCGAGCGTCATCGATGGCGCGCCGGACGAAGCGGGCGAAGGCCATCTGCGGTGATACGTCGGCTGATGCCATCCCTGTGTGTCTTTCCCTCCTGCCGGAGCACCGGGACGATGCCGCTTCCGAGGGTAGTACGCCCAAGGGCGGAAACAATTGACTGACCGCACAAACTGTCCCGTGGATGAGACTTTTTCTCCGGCAGCATGGTGCGGTCTGAAATGTGCACCGAGCGATCATCATCGTTGTTCCACTAAGCTCGGTGCCCGTCCCGGCCTGGCGTCTTGCGCCTGCCGCGTCCGACCGCACCATCGCCGAGGAGCACCATGGTCGACCCGAGCCGCCCCCACCCGTACCAGCCCGGTGCGGTGAGCCTCTTCTTCGTCGCCAAGGCCGGCGTCTTCGCTGCCGGGTTCTGGGTCTGGCTGCTGGTCCTGGTGCTCCGCACCAGTTCCGCGACCGGTCTGCACGTGTTGGCCGCCACCGGCGCGATCACCACGACGCTGGTCGGTGTCGTGCTCGGTGCCCGGATGGCGTTGCAGCACAGTGCGGCCGTCCGGCACGCCGAGGTCAAGAAGCTCCTGGTGGACATCTCCTGGAACGCCTTCGCCGCAGCCGGCAACGCCGAGAGCACGGGCAAGGTCGTCCCGTTCCCGACCGCTCCGGGAGACGGCGATCGGGCCGGCCACCGGCCCGGCATCGACCGGGTGTCCGTCCTCGACGGCGGTGCCGGCGCCCGCGACCGCAGCGACCGCCGCCGTTAGGCGAGCTTCTCGGCGTCGGCGGAGAGCAGGGTCTCCAGCCGAGGCGTGACCTGCCACTGATCGACCAGCTCGCGGTACTCCGCACGCTGCGGTTCGGTCGGCCCGCCGCCGGTGCGGCGCGCACGGATCAGCAGGTTGCGCGGCGTGTGCTGGGAGTCCACGAACTCCACCACCTCGGCCCGGTACCCGTGCACGCGCAGCAACCCGGCGCGCAGCGCGTCGGTGAGCACGTCGGCGAAACGCTCGCGCAGGATGCCCTGCCGGGTCAGCAGGTCGTACGGGGACGGGGCCGGGTGGGCGCGGAGCTGCTTCGCCAGGTCGTGGTGGCAGCACGGGGCGGCCAGCACCCAGCGGGCGTCCCAACGCACCGCGCGGGCCAACGCCTCGTCGGTGGCGGTGTCGCAGGCGTGCAACGCCAGCACCAGGTCGGGCGCGGGGTCGACGACGGCGTCGGCGATGGTGCCGGCCACGAAGCTGACCTGGTCGGCCCAGCCCAACCGTTGCGCCAACTCGGTGTTGCGCTGCCGCTGGTCTTCGCGGACGTCGACACCGACCAGGTGCACGTCCAGCCCTCGACCGGTCAGGTAGCGGTACGCGGCGAACGTCAGGTAGGCGTTGCCGCAGCCCAGGTCGACGACCCGGAGCGGGCCGGTCAGGTCGTCGGGCAGGGTCGCGGCGAGGGCCCGCAGGAACGCGTCCACCTGGCGGCGTTTGGCCGCCGAGCCGCCGATCTCGGTGAAGATCGGGTCACCGGGATCGAGGAGGTAATCCTTGGCCCGGTCGTTCCCGCCCGGCGTCGCCGCCGCACGGGTGGTCGCGGCCCGGTGCACCTGAGCCTCGCCGGACTTGGTCACCCGCAGTTGGAGCGTCGCGTCGGCCGTCTCCACGTGCCAATTGCCGAAAGGTTCGGCCAACAGTTCGTCGACCGCTACGGCGGCCTCCGCGCCGCGAGCGACATTACGGGTGTACGGGCGAGCGCCGTCGGACGTGGCGATCTGGATGCGGGGCCCGGCCTTGAGCGTCACCGGCCGCAGCTCGGCCCGAACCATCGAGGGGCGGTGCCCACGGCGTCGTCCGGCGGCGACCGCCCGGGTCAGCGCGGGGTCGAGTAGCAGCGCCCGGACCTCGGTCAGGGCGGCGTCCAGTGGTTCCGGCATCGTTCCATCTTCGGCAGGTGGGGTGGGAAGGGAACATCCCCCGTACCGCGCGGGGCGGTGCGGGGGATGTCAGGTGTGGCTGCTGGTCAGTCGGCGGTCGCCTCGGCCGGCGTACCCGCACCGGAGCCGCCACCACGGCGACGCCGGCGGCGACGCGGCTTCGACGGCTCGCCGTCGGATGCGGCGGCCGGCTCGGTGGCGCCGGTCTCGGCGGCGATCACCGCGGTCGCCTCGCCCGCGACCACCTCGCCGGCCCGGCGACGACGCCGACGGCGGGGCGTACGGGTGCCTTCCTCGCTGGCGTCGACTGCGGGTGCCTCGGTGACGTCCGCGGTGCCGGCGTCGGAGCGGCCACGGCGGCTGTCGCCCCGGCCCCGCCGCTCGCCCCGCGCTTCGCCACGGCTCTCACCGCGTCGGGAACCCCGACCACCGCCGTCGCCCCGGCGGGAGCGCGTCGTCCCGCCCAGGTCCTCCTCGATCTCGGCGGACAGCCCGGCCCGGGTGCGCTCGGCCGTGGGCAGCGTGCCGCTGACGTCGGTGGAGATGTGCAGGTCGGTGTAGAGGTGCGGCGACGTGTGGTACGTCTCCGGCGGCTCCGGCATCTCCAGACCGAGGGTCTTGTCGATGATCCGCCAGCGCGGCATGTCGTCCCAGTCGACGAAGGTCACCGCCACGCCCGTCGCGCCGGCCCGGCCGGTACGACCGATGCGGTGGGTGTAGGTGTCCTGGTCTTCGGGGCAGTCGTAGTTGATCACGTGGGTGACGCCGGTGACGTCCAGCCCTCGGGCCGCCACGTCGGTGGCGACCAGGATGTCGATCTTGCCGGCGCGGAAGGCGCGCAGTGCCCGCTCGCGAGCGCCCTGGCCGAGATCACCGTGCACCGCGGCGACCGCGAACCCGCGGAAGTCGAGGTCCTCGGCGACCCGGTCGGCGGCCCGCTTGGTGCGGGTGAAGATCATGGTCAGCCCACGCCCCTCCGCCTGGAGGATGCGTGCCACCACCTCGACCTTGTTCATCGAGTGGGTGCGGTAGACCAACTGCTGGGTCTGCGGCGACGGACCGGTCTCGGCGGTGTGCCCAGCGTGGATCGTCATCGGCTGGCGCAGGAAGCGCCGGGACAGCGTGACGATCGGGTCCGGCATGGTGGCCGAGAAGAGCATCGTCTGCCGGTCTTCCGGAAGCATCGCGAGGATCTTCTCGACATCGTCGAGGAAGCCCAGGTCGAGCATCCGGTCGGCCTCGTCGAGGACGAGGGCGTGCACCCGGTCCAGACGGAGGTGCTTCTGCTTCTGCAGGTCCATCAACCGGCCGGGGGTGCCGACCAGGATCTCCACGCCCTTGCGCAGCGCGTCGATCTGCGGCTCGTACGCCACGCCGCCGTAGATCGGCAGCACCCGGACGCCGCGTGTACGGCCGGCGGCGGCCAGGTCCTTGGCGACCTGGATGCCCAGCTCACGGGTGGGGACGACGACGAGCGCCTGCGGGACGCCGTCGCCTCCCTCGCCCGGCGCGAACACCCGGTCCAACAGGGGTACCCCGAAGCCGAGGGTCTTGCCGGTGCCGGTGGGTGCCTGGCCGATCAGGTCGACGCCGCGCAGCGCGATCGGGATCGCGTACTCCTGGATGGCGAAGGCGCGGGTGATGCCCGCCGCGGCCAGAGCCTCGACGGTCTCGGCGCGGGCGCCGAGTGCGGCGAACGTGGGGGCCTCCGGTCGAACCGGGGCGGTGGGGGCCAGTTCCTGGCCGTCCATCAGATCTTGAGTCAACTCGCTCATCTGGATGTGGGGGTGCCCTCTCGTGGGTGCGCCCGTCATGTCCTCAGGGCGCGTTCGGTATGACGCGGGCCACACGGTCGGCGGCAGACTGCCGAGCCGGACCGGGCCGCACGCGCGCCGCGGGCTGAGCTTCGATCAGATCGGCGCCCACGGCAACTGCTCCATGCTACCTGAACAGGCATGCCCCCGTCCCGATTCCCATCCGGCCACTCGCCACGCGGGGCAAGCAAATGTGAGCTACGTCACGTCAAGCCGAGCGTTCGGAGACGGGGTAGCCTGCGCTCGTGTCCACGCCGACCACCCCCGGTCCCGCCGTCACCGACCTGCTGGGCCTGGTCGCCTTCGGCGAACTGCTCGCCTTCGAGCGGATGGCCGGCGATGCCCGGCTCGCCCCTGACCTGCGCCGTCGAGCCGCGCTGAACGAGATGGCCGCCGCCGAGATCGTCAACTACCGGCGTCTCGCCGACCGGCTCACCGCGCTGGGTGTGCCGCCCGAGGACGCGATGGCGCCCTACGTCGAACCGGTGCAGGCGTACCACGACTCGACCGAGCCTCGGGACTGGGCGGAGGTGGTCGCCAAGGCGTACGTCGGCGACGCCATCACCGACGACTTCATCCGGGAGATCGCCGACGCGCTGGAGGAACCGGAACGGGCACTGGTGCTCGACGTCCTGCACGACTCCCGCTACGCCGAATTCGCCGCGGCCGAGATCCGGGCCGCGGTCGCCGACGATCCGCGAGTGGCCGGCCGGCTGTCCATGTGGGGGCGGCGGCTGGTCGGCGAGGCGCTGTCCCAGGCGAGCCGTGTCGCCACCGAGCGGGCCGCACTCACCACGCTCATCGCGCGGGACGACCGGGTCGACGTGCCCGGGCTGTTCGGCAGGCTCACCGCCGCGCACACCGAGCGGATGGCCGCCGCCGGGCTGAACAACTGACCGCCCGGCCGGTCGGGGCCGGTCTGCGACGGTCGGGACCGGGGCCGGCCTGCGGCAGGTGGGCCGAACGCCGACCTGCCGCGATGGCCGGACCGGTCAGCGGACGGTAAAACCGACCGCCCGGGGCGACGCCTCGGCGATCTCGACGTAGGCGACCTTCTCGACCGGAACGATGACCCGCCGGCCCTTCTCGTCGGTCAGGGAGAGCGTGCCGCCGTTACCGGCGAAGGCGTCGGTCACGATCTGCTCGATCTCGGCCGGCGACTGCGCGCTGTCCAGTACCAGCTCGCGCGGCGCGTACTGCACGCCGATCTTGACCTCCACTGTGCCTCCTCAACTGGGGCTAAAGAACCGCCCTGCGAAGGCTATCCGATCACGGGGTCGGCGGTCAGGCTGACTCACCTTGCAGCGGGAAGCTCGCGATGCCCCGCCACGACAACGCGGCCACCAACGCCTCGGCCTCGGCCTTCGGCACCTGCCGGCCACCGGCCAGCCAGAACTGCGCGGCCGTCTCGGCGGCGCCGACCAGCCCGGAGGCGAGCAGCTCGGCGTGCGCCCGGCTCACGCCGGTGTCCGAGATGATGGTGTCGGTGATCGCCGCGATGCAGCCCTGCTCGACCCGTTCCACCCGCTGCCGCACTGCCGGGTCGTTGCGCAGATCCGATTCGAAGACGAGCCGGAACGCCTCACTCTCGTGGTCGACGAAGTCGAAGTACGCGCGCACCGAGGCGCTGACGCGCTCCTTGTTGTCGCTGGTGCCGCGCATCGCGTCCTGCACCTGAGCGACGATGGCGTCACAGTGCGTGTCGAGCAGCGCGAGGTAGAGGTCCATCTTCCCGGGGAAGTGTTGGTAGAGCACCGGCTTCGACACCCCGGCCCGCTCGGCGATGTCGTCCATCGCGGCGGCGTGGTAGCCCTGGGCGACGAACACCTCCTGCGCCGCAGCGAGAAGCTGCTTACGACGCGCGGAGCGGGGCAGGCGGGTGGGCCGGCCAGCGGTCTGTGCACCATTCCCCGCAGCGGTCATGGGATCCTCCGAGTTCTCCGTACGAGCCGGCATTTTCCCCCCAGACCGGCGAGGTCACTGACCACCGTCGTGGAAATGGCCCGCCGCTGTAACTTATCGCCACTCTCGGCACACGGTAGCCTCAGCGGGGGCGACCAAGGAGCGCGCGGTGAGTGAAACAGGGCAACCCGGAGCCGCCACCCCGGGAGAACACGGTGACGGAGCGGGTCAGCACGACGACCCGAGTCGTCCCGTCAGTGGGTGGGCGCCTCAGTCGGGTGGGTGGCCCCGAGCCGCCGACCCCGATGACGCCCGGGAGCAGGCGCCGCGCTGGCAGCCCGACCCGGCTTCCGGCTGGCGCACCTCCTCCACTCGACACGGCGACCTTCCGTCGCCCCTGGCCGGGTCGCCCGGCGACCCGGAGCCGCCGGCCCGGGTCAACGGCCACCACGCCAACGGTGTGCACCCCCCGGACGACACCAACGGCGTCCGTCGCCCCGGTCTCGAACCGACCGGGGGACGTCCCACGCCGGTGAGCGCACCACCCGGGCTGCCCGGCGAGGGGCGACCCGAGACGGCCGGCGACCGTCTGGTGGTTCCCGCGCAACGTCCGGTGCCGTCGGCGGAGCAGGGCGTCGGCGAGCCGGACACGGGCGCCGGTCCCCGTTCCACAGCCGATCCCGCCGCCGCGCATCGCGCCCGTTGGGCCGAGCCCGGGCTGCCCACCTCGGCGCCGCCGGCCGTCCAGGTGCCGCCCGTCGGCACCGCCGCGTCGGGCTTCGAGGTGCCGCCCGGCTTCCACGCGCCGATCGGGGAACGACTCGCGGCGGACGATCCGTCGGCCACGTCACGCGACTGGCGGGACCCGCTGACCCCGGAGCCTCCGGCAGCAGCGGGGCGTACCCCGGGGCCGGACGCGCACGCCGACGCGGCCGAGCCGGGTCGCGGTGCCGAGCCGGGTCGCGGTGCCGAGCCGGGTCGCGGTGCCGAGCCGGGTCGCGGTGCCGAGCCGGGTCGCGGTGCCGAGCCGGGTCGCGGTGCCGAGCCGGGTCGCGGTGCCGAGCCGGGTCGCGGTGCCGAGCCGGGTCGCGGTGCCGAGCCGGGTCGCGGTGCCGAGCCGGGTCGCGGTGCCGAAGGCCCTCGCTCGGGAGAGACGCACCGCGCCGGGGAGCCTCCGGCCGTCGAGCCGGACTGGTCGGGGCCGAGCTGGAACCGTCCGAGCTGGGACCGCGGTTGGGCACCGCCCTGGTCCCGCCAGAACGACGAGCCGGACGGCCCGCCGACGCGGGACGAGTCCGCGTCCGGTTGGGTAGCCGATCCGGTCCAGCCGTACGAGCCGGTACGGGCCGAGTCACCCCGCCCGTACGAACCGGTCCGCGCCGATCCGCCGCGTGGGTACGAGCCCGTCCGAGGTGAGACCGCGCCCGAATCCGCGCCGGACAACCCTGTCGAGCCGGGCGGCGTGCCGCCGACCGCCCGCCCGTCCTGGGCTGCTCCGTCCGCTGCGCCACCTGCCGATCGGTCGCTCCGGTCCGTCGACTCGGACCCGTCCCCGACCAGCGGCCCGCCGGTGTCGTCGGCACCGCCGCCCACCGTGGGGCGTCCGTCCTGGGCCGGTGGCCCGTCCCCGATCAGTGGGCCGCCGGCCGACCGTCCGTCCTGGGCTGGTGGTCCGTCCCCGACCAGTGGGCCGCCGGCCGACCGCCCGTCCTGGGCCGGGTCCGGGACCGCCCGTGCCTCCCGGAGCGACCGCCCGTCCTGGGCTGGCGGAGGCGATTCCGAGTCTGCCGACGTCGCGCCGACCCGGCCGTCCTGGGCCGGGGGAGCCGACCCGGTGCCGACGAGTGCGCCGCCGCCCCGCCCGTCCTGGGCCGGCGGGGCCGATGCCGAGCCGACCAGTGCCCCGCCCGCCCGGCCGTCCTGGGCCACCAGCCCGGCGTCGCCCACCACACCGCCTCCGGCGCCTGCGGGGGCACCTCCCACGCTGGCCGACCCGCCGCCCGCTCCGGCGGGCCCGCCATTGGTGGCGGAACGCCCCTCCTGGGCCGGTGGTTCGCCGACCGGCTCGGCGAACCCGAGCAGGGAGGAACGGCCGGACTGGTCCGAGGGGCGCATTCCCGCCACCCCGGTCGAGCGTCCTTCCTGGGCTTCGATCCAGTCGGCCAAACGTCCCCGTGGGGGCGACGACGAGACCCCGGGCCCGACCCGCCCCGAGGTCCGGCCGACCGGGCCGTTCCGGCTCCGTCCGGCGACGCCCGAGTCGCCCGGCCCGGTCGAGTCACACCGTCCGGCCGCGCCGCCGAGCGCCCCGTCATCCACCGACGTCACGTCGTCCTCGACAGGGGCGGTGCCACCCCCCGCCACCAACGGGCCCGAACCCCGCGACCGGCCCGCCACCGCGCCCGCCTCCGCCTATGCGGCTCGCCGATCCGCACCCGACGCGGCGTCGTCCGCCGACGACGACGGGCAGTCGGACCCGAGAGCGGTGGTGCTGCCGCAGCGCGTCCCCGCAGAACCGGACGTGCCCGTCGTGCCGGAGCCGCCAGCTGTGGACCCACCCGCCGAAACCCCGGAACCCGCCCGCATCGCCACGCACCTCCGCCGCGACGACGAGCCGGCACCGTTGCGGGAGCGCCCCGAGGGGTTCGACGTCAACGCGATCCTGGACGCCGTCCGTGAGGTGGCAGGTGTCCGCGACGCCGCGCTGCGTCGTACCCCGGCCGGGGCGCACAGCCTGCGACTGGACCTGGCCGACGGCGCCGACCCGGCCGAGGTGAGCCGACAGGTGGCCCGCCTGCTCCAGGACCGGATGGGGCTGGCCGCCGCACCGCAGAACGTGCCCGGAATGCCCAGCACGCCGCCTCCGCCGGTTCGCCGTCGCGTGGCCGAGCCGCGGGTCGCCGAACGGCGTACCCCGGATTCCCCGACCGCGGCTGCGCGCGATGCCGGCGCCGACCCGCGTGGCGGTGAGGCCCGGGCGGCCGATGCGACGGCGCCCATCCGACCGTCCGGCGGTCGGGTGGAGGCCGTGCCGACGGGCCCGGAGCAGAGGCCGGGCACCGACGTCTCGCGCCGCCGCCGGTCGAACGCGCCGCACCGGGGTCGCGCGACCGTCGAGGAGCCGGGGTCGGTTTCGGCCGCGCCGGCTGGTGCCGCCACCGGCAGCCCGGCGACGCTCGGCACGTCGTACTCCGGTGGTCAGGTGACCACGACGGAGTCGGCGCCGTCCCGGCCGTTGGAGACGGGTGGCGCGCCGGGGCCCCGGGTGGTGATCGACCACGTGCAGGTCAGCACCTTCGGCCTGGACGCGAACGTGGAGGTCCGGCTGCTGGCCGGGGGCGAGACCGCCTCCGGGTACGCCACCGGCCCGGCGGTGGACGGTTATGTGCTGCGGCTCTGCGCGGTGGCGGCGGCCGCAGCTGTCGACGAGTTGCTGCGCGGCGCCGACAACGCCGAGCGGGGGCGCTGCTTCGTCGAGCACGCCGCTGTGGTGCCGTTCGGCAACTGTGAGGTGGCCACCGTGGTGGCGCTTCTCGTCTGCGAGGGCTGGGTCGAGCAGCTCGCCGGCTCGGCTCTGGTCGCCGGTGATCCCCGGCAGGCGGTGGTCCGGGCGACGCTGGCAGCGGTGAACCGTCGGCTGGAGGCGCTGCTGTCCTGAGTGGTCCGAGGCAGACTGGAACGATGAGACGCGCCACCCTCTGGCCGGACCACCTCCTTCCCGACGACCATGTTCCCCCGCCGTGGCCGGGCCGGGAGGTCCGCCTCGACGGCCTGGTCACGTACGTGCGGGACACTCCGGCCACCGCCGCCGGCGCGGAGCCGGCGCTGTACGTGCACGGGCTGGGCGGGTCGTCGCAGAACTGGACCGACCTGGCCGGGCTGCTCGCCGACCGGCTGGACGGTCAGGCCATCGACCTGCCCGGCTTCGGTCGTAGCGAGCCGGGGCCCCGCTACACGATCCCGGCGTTCGCGGACCTCGTCGTCCGCTGGATCGAGCACTCCGACCGTGGTCCGGTGCACCTGTTCGGCAACTCGTTGGGCGGAGCGGTCGCGGTCCAGGTGGCCGGGCTCCGGCCCGACCTGGTCCGTACCCTCACCCTGATCTCCCCGGCTCTGCCGTTCCTGGACTTCCGCCGCTCGTTGCAGGGGCGGATGCTGCCGGTGCTCGCCATTCCGCGCGGCGAACGGTTGGTCGCCCGGCGGCTCACCCAGCTTCCGCCCGAGGTGATGGCCCAGCAGGTGCTGGAGGCCTGCGTCGCCGATCTCAGCCGGATCTGCGACCAACGTCGGGCCGAGGCGCTGGAGGAGATCCGGGTCCGCTACGAGGCGGAGCACTACGCGGCCGCGTACGTCCGGACGTTCCGTGGTCTGGTCTCCAGCTTCCTGCGGGCGTACCTGCCAGGGTCGGGTTCGCTGTGGCGGCTCGCCGAGGCGGTACGCGCACCGACGCTGGTGGTGGGTGGCCGGCTGGATCGTCTGGTCGACGTGCGGGTCGCACCGCAGACCGCGCGGGTCATCCGCGACAGCCGGTTGATGATGCTCGACGGTGTCGGTCATGTGGCGCAGTTGGAGGTGCCCCGGCTGGTGGCCCGAGCGGTGGTCGGGCTGCTCGCCGAAACGGGGGACTCCGTTGGGCGGTCCGATCTGGCAGGCTGAGCCCGATGCCCAGCTCAGCCCGTCTCCCGGCCCGTCGTCAGCGACGCTTCGCCCTGTTCGCCCAACTGGTGGCGGTGGTGCTGGCGGTGGGCGCGGCGGTGACCGTGATCGCGGAGGGGCCGGGTGGGCACCCGGGCGCCGAACGGTTGGCGGCCGACGAGATCTCCACGGTGCCGCCACTGGTGGCCGCGCCACTGCCGCCGTCGGTCAGCCCGTCGCCCTCCGCGACGGTGTCGTCCAGTCCGCCTCCGGTGCTGCGGCTGCCCGGTGCCGTCCCGAGCGCCGGCACCGGCGATTTCGGGTACGACGCCCGCTCCGGTCCGGTGCTGGGGCGAGCGGGTGAGCTGCGTCGTTTCCGGGTGGCTGTGGAGTCGGGCAGCAACGAGGATGCGGCGGAGTTCGCGCAGGCGGTGCACACGGCGCTCGCCGGTCCGGGCAGTTGGGTGGACAGCGGCAGGCTGCGGCTGCAACAGGTGCCGGGGGGTGCGCCTCGGGATTTCACCGTCTACCTGGCGACGGCCCGGACGGCGGGTCGCATGTGTGCCGACGGGGGAGTGGACATCCGGGTCGGGGGTCGGCCGTACACGTCCTGCCGCGCGCCCGGCCAGGTGATCATCAACCTGGATCGGTGGCGGCTGTCGGTGCCGCACTTCGTCTCGGCCAAGGTGCCGTTGTCGGTCTACCGGACGTACGTGGTCAACCACGAGGTGGGTCACCAGCTCGGGCACCGGCACGAGCGCTGCCCGGGCGCGGGCCGGCCGGCGCCGGTGATGATGCAGCAGACGCTCTTCTGGAACGGGTGCCGGGTCAACCCGTGGCCGTACCTCGATGGGCGTCGCTACAGCGGCCCCGCCCTCTGAGTGACGGGTCGACACGCCGACCTCGTACCCCTCCATCAGGCGTCTTGCGGCAATAGCTCCAAAAATGGAGAAATGCCCGAATAATCTGGCAGGCTCGTCGTCATGACGC
Organism: Micromonospora sp. WMMC250; assembly: GCF_027460215.1. NCBI lineage: Bacteria > Bacillati > Actinomycetota > Actinomycetes > Micromonosporales > Micromonosporaceae > Micromonospora > Micromonospora sp. WMMC250. The sequence continues at coordinate 5,668,355 of NZ_JAPZBJ010000002.1, forward strand.
CGTCGTCCCGATACGGCCCGCCCCAGCCGCCCGACTCGTCGGGCTCGTCGGCGTACGTGCGGCCCACGCTGGCCCGGATGCACCGGCGGCGTCGCCGCACCCTGCTGTTCGGCCTGCTCGTGCTGACCGCGGCCATCGGCGTGCCGCTGGCCAGGAGCGACCGAGAGCCGGCGGCCGTCTCTCCCGCCGTCACCACCGAGGCCGGCACGGGGCGCGGCGGTGGTGCCGCGCATCCGGTGCCCACCAGCTACCCGTCGGTCGGCGCCGGACGGTTCACCGCGGCCGACGGTGAGACATCAGTGCACGGCGCGGACGGCCCGCTGCGCCGGTACCGGGTCGTCGTCGAACGGGGCACCGGCCAGGACGCCGAGGCCTTCGCCACCCGAGTGGACGAGGTGCTGGCCGACCCACGGAGCTGGATCGCCTCCGGCGAGCTGCGGGTGCAGCGGGTGGCCGACGCCGGTGCCGCCGACTTCACCATCTACCTGGCCACCCCTGTCACGTCCGAGCGGATGTGCGCCGAGGGTGGGCTCACCACCGAGCGCTACACCTCCTGCCGCCTGCCCGGCCAGGTCATCATCAACCTGGCCCGCTGGATGGAGGCGGTCCCCGACTACGGCGCCTCGCTGGACACCTACCGCACCTACGTGATCAACCACGAGGTCGGCCACGAGTTCGGCGAACAGCACGAGGCCTGCCCCGAGCCGGGTGAGCCCGCCCCGGTGATGCAACAACAGACGTACGGCCTGGACGGCTGCGTCGCCAACGCCTGGCCCTACCTCGACGGCCGTCGCTACGCGGGTGACATCGTCCCCTGATCGACGGCATCGTCGGTTATTCCCGCTCCCGCATCGCGGACCACGTGTCCTCCCTCATGGCCGAGCAGGGCCCCCGCGAGCAACAATGGCGCGGTTCACACCGCCGATCCCGGGGAGTCCACCGTGTCGTTGCCCCCGCTCGTCGAGCCCGCCGCCGAGCTGACCGTTGACGAGATCCGCCGTTACTCACGCCACCTGATCATCCCGGATGTCGGGGTGGCCGGGCAGAAGCGGCTCAAGAACGCCCGGGTGCTCTGTGTCGGCGCGGGTGGCCTCGGCTCGCCCGCCCTGCTGTACCTCGCCGCGGCCGGGGTCGGCACGCTCGGCATCATCGACTTCGACACCGTCGACGAGTCGAACCTCCAGCGCCAGGTCATCCACGGTGTGTCCGACGTCGGCCGATCCAAGGCCGAGTCCGCCGCGGCGTCGATCCGCGAGATCAACCCGCTGGTCAAGGTGGAGATCCACAACACCGCTCTGGACCGGGACAACGTCCGCGAGATCTTCGCCCAGTACGACCTGATCGTCGACGGGACCGACAACTTCGCCACCCGCTACATGGTCAACGACGCGGCGGTGCTGCTCGGCAAGCCGTACGTGTGGGGCTCGATCTACCGCTTCGACGGCCAGGCGTCGGTGTTCTGGGCCGAGCACGGCCCCTGCTACCGCTGCCTCTACCCGGAGCCGCCGCCGCCCGGCATGGTCCCCTCCTGCGCCGAGGGCGGCGTGCTGGGTGTGCTCTGCGCGTCGATCGGCTCGATCCAGGTGAACGAGGCGATCAAGCTGCTCACCGGCATCGGTGAGCCCCTGGTCGGCCGTCTGATGGTCTACGACGCCCTGGAGATGGAATACCGCAAGATCAAGGTTCGCAAGGACCCGAACTGCGCGCTCTGCGGCGAGAACCCGACGGTCACCGACCTGTTGGAAGACTACGAGGACTTCTGCGGCGCGGTCTCCGAGGAGGCCCAGGAGGCGACGCTCGACTCGACCATCACGGCCCTGGAACTCAAGGAGTGGCAGGACGCCGGCAAGGACATCTTCCTGGTCGACGTGCGGGAGCCGGCCGAGTACGAGATCGTCCGGATCCCCGGCGCCACCCTGATCCCCAAGGGCGACATCATCTCCGGCGAAGCCCTCGCGAAGCTGCCGCAGGACCGGCAGATCGTGCTGCACTGCAAGTCCGGCGTCCGCTCGGCGGAGGCGCTCGCGGCGCTCAAGGCGGCCGGTTTCCGCGACGCCGTACACGTGCAGGGCGGCGTGCTCTCCTGGATCAAGCAGATCGATCCGTCGCTGCCGGCGTACTGATCGACCGGGCCGGGGCGCCGCACCTCGGGCCGCCCCGGCCCACACCCGCGTCGCCCGCCGCTCGCCCGCCCTGCGCCGGCCATGTCGCGCCGGCCCGGCCCACGCTGTGCTGCGCGCGCTGCCGGCCGGCGCCGCGCCGTCCGCCCCGGGCCACGTCGACGCCCCTGCAAATCGACGCAGATAACAGCGAGCAGCCCGACGGACGGAGCGACGCAGCCAGTTCGGGCTGGCCGATTCTCCGAGGCGGCATCGCTTCCGCGCAGGTAGCGTCTCCGCCGTGGTCGACTTGGAAGCCGCGATCGGGTTCGTCGTGGCGCATGGGGATGCGGTGGAACGTGCCCGCCTCTCCTGGCTCCGCAACGGCACCCCCGTGCCCGCCGAGTTGTTGGAGACTGCCGAGGTCGGCCAGTCACCGGACGGCGGTTGGCCGGCCACCTGGGGCGGCCCGATCGCCTCGATCGACGCCACCTGTTTCCGGCTCGCCGAACTGGACGACCTGGGCGCGCTCGGCCGTCCCGCAGCCCGGCGCGCACTGGACTGGCTGGCCTCCCGGCAGCAGGCCGACGGCGGTTGGGAAGAGGACGCGTCGTTGGCTGACTCGGCGCCCGAGTGGGCCCGGCCCGGCGACCCGGAAGCCGGGTTCCTCGTGTCCGCCAACGCCGGCTTCTGGCTCACCGTCGCCGGCCTGGATGCCCGAGCCTCGGGTCCGCTCGACCACCGGGTCGGTGGGGCGTACGCCGGTGTGGTGCAGGCGGCGGCCCACTCGCTCGCCGCGCGGCTGCGCCCGGACGGCAGCTGGCCGTCGTTCCTCGCCGCGGGTTGGCTGAGCGCGGCCGTACTGCACCGGCAGCAGATGTTCCAGGAGTCGGCACGCATCCAGGTGGTGCTCGTCGAGCGGATGCCGAAGATGTCCCCCGGCGACGTGGCGTGGTTGGCGGCCACGCTGCGCCGGGCCGGCGTCGACCCGCAAGACTGGATCATGGCGCGGGCGCTGCACCGGCTGACCGAGACCCAACGCACCGACGGCGGTTGGGAGAGTGACGACGGCCATCAGTTCGACGTGCACACGACGCTGGCCGCGATCCGCGCCGCCCGTCCCGCGCCGCCTGCCTGAGGCCGCCCTGCGGCTGAACGCCTAGCGCAGGTGCCCGTCGCCGGTGACCACGTACTTGGTGCTGGTCAGCTCGGGCAGGCCCATCGGGCCGCGGGCGTGCAGTTTCTGGGTGGAGATGCCGATCTCCGCGCCGAACCCGAACTCGCCGCCGTCGGTGAACCGCGTCGACGCGTTGACCATCACCGCCGCCGCGTCCACCCGCGCGACGAACTCGCGGGCCGCGCTCGCCGAGTCGGTGAGGATCGCCTCGGTGTGTCCGGTGCCGAAACGGCGGATGTGCGCGACCGCCGCGTCCAGTGAGTCGACCACCGCGACCGAGATGTCGGCGGACAGGTACTCGGTGGCGAAGTCCTCCTCGGTGGCCGGGACGACGGCTGCGGAGTACGCGGCCACCGCAGGGGAGCCGTGCACCGTCACCCCCGCCTCGGCGAACGCGGCCAGCATCGGCGGCAGGAACGCGTCGGCGACACCCGCGTGTACCAGCAGCGACTCGGCGGTGTTGCAGGTGGAGAGGCGCTGCGTCTTGGCGTTCAGCGTCACCGCGACGGCCTTCGCCACGTCTGCGGCGGCGTCGACGTAGACGTGGCAGTTGCCCACCCCGGTCTCGATCACCGGAACCGTCGACTCCTCGACCACGGTGCGGATCAGCGACGCGCCGCCGCGGGGGATCAGCACGTCGACGAGCCCTCGGGCGCGCATCAGCTCCTTGACCGAGTCGCGGGAGCTGGCGTCGAGCAGCTGCACCGCGTCGGCCGGCAGCCCGGCCCCGGCCACCGCGTCGCGCAGCACCGCGACCAGCGCGGCGTTGGAGTGCGCGGCCGACGACGAACCGCGCAGCAGCGCCGCGTTGCCGGATTTGAGGCAGATCCCGGCGGCGTCCACAGTCACGTTCGGCCGTGCCTCGTAGATGATGCCGACCACCCCGAACGGCACCCGGATCTGCCGCAGCTCCAGCCCGTTGGGCAAGGTCGAACCTCGGACCACCTCGCCGACCGGGTCGGGCAGCGCGGCCATCTGGCGCAGCGCGTCGGCGATGCCGGCCACCCGGCCCGCGTCGAGGGCGAGCCGGTCCAGCACGGCCGCGCTCAACCCGGCCTCGCGCCCGGCCGCCAGGTCCGTCTCGTTCGCGGTCAGGATCTCCGGGGTACGCGCCACCAGCGCGTCGGCCATCGCCACCAGCGCGGCGTCCTTGACCGTACGGGTGGCAGTGGCCAGGTCAGCGGCGGCGTCCCGCGCCCGCTTCGCCTGCTCGACGACGCTCATCGCTTGCTCCTCAGCTGGGCGGTTGGCTTACAGCAGCACGAGGTCGTCGCGGTGGACGACCTCTCGTTCGTACGCCGGGCCGAGCGCCGCGGCGAGTTCGGACGTGGAGCGGCCGAGCAGCCCGGGCAGCTCCACCGCGTCGTAGTTGACCAGACCTCGGGCGACCGACGCGCCGGCGGTGTCCACCAGGTCCACCGGGTCGCCCGCGGTGAACGTGCCGTCGACGGCGGTGATGCCGGCCGGTAGCAGCGACTTGCGACGCCCGACGACGGCGGCCACCGCGCCCGGGTCGAGGTGCAGTCGCCCTCGGGGTGAGGTGGCGTGGGCCAGCCAGAACAGCCGGGCCGTCGGGCGTTGCCGCTGCGGGTGGAAGAGGGTGCCGACGGGTTCGCCGGCCAACGCCGGACCGGCCAGGTCGGCGGCGGTGAGCACCACCGGGATGCCGAAGCCGGTGGCGATCCGGGCGGCCTCGACCTTGGTCACCATGCCGCCGGTGCCGACGCCGGACCGGCCGGCCCCGCCGATGGTGATCCCGGCGAGGTCCGCGTCGCCGTGAACCTCGGAGATCCGCGTCGACTGCGGCTTGGTGGGGTCGCCGGTCCAGAGGGCGTCCACGTCGGAGAGGAGGACCAGGAGGTCGGCGTGCACCAGCGCGGCCACCAGCGCCGCCAGCCGGTCGTTGTCGCCGAACCGGATCTCCTGGGTGGCCACCGTGTCGTTCTCGTTGACGATCGGCACCGCCCGCAGGTCGAGCAGTTTGCGCAGCGTGCGGTACGCGTTGCGGTAGTGCGCCCGCCGGGTCACGTCGTCGACGGTGAGCAGCACCTGCCCCACGGTGCGGCCGTGCCGAGCGAAGCTGGCCGCGTACCGGCCGATCAGGAGGCCCTGCCCGACGCTGGCGGCGGCCTGCTGGGTGGCCAGGTCGCGCGGGCGTCGGGGGAGCCCGAGTGGGGCGAGGCCGGCGGCGATCGCGCCGGAGGACACCAGGACCACCTCGCGCCCCTCGGCGGCGAGCCGACCGAGGATGTCGACGAGCGCGTCGACGCGCTTCTCGGCCAGACCGCCGCTGGCGGTGGTCAACGAGGAGGATCCGATCTTGACGACGACCCGCCGGGCCGCCGTGACTGCGTCGCGCACCCGCCCATTCTGCGTGGTCACGGCCGCACCGCCCGGCGGCGTTCCCATATGGTGGCGGATTGTGACACCTGACGAGTATGTCGAGGCGGTGCTCGACCTGGTCGAGCGGATCCCGGAGGGTCGGGTCATGTCGTACGGCGGGGTCGCCGACGCGCTCGCCGAGCGATCGGGTCGCACCTCGGCGCGACTGGTGGGCAGCATCATGGCCCGCCATGGCGGCTCGGTGCCCTGGCACCGGGTGGTGACGGCGGCGGGCCGGCTGCCACCGGGCCACGAGCGGGAGGCGCGGGCCCGCCTGCGTGCCGAGGGGGTGCCGCTCCGCCCGACCGGGGTCGACATGGCGGCGGCCGGTTGGTCGCCGGACGAGGATCGGTGACCAGCCTTCACCCGTCACCGCCGGGCTGGTGTGCCGTCGGCGCTGGTAACACTCCGAGGTCGCGGAGGCGGTTGCGTGCCTGGCTGCCGGCTACCTGACTGTTCGGATGTCCGCATCGGGCGGGCGGATGAGGGGATGTGACCTCCGGCATAACGTGAGTAACATTCGGGCCCATGAAAACGCCGCTGGGCACCGGCTCGTCAGCCGCCGGCTCGCTGCCTCGCCCGGTGCACGCCGGCTACGCGCTCGGCTCGCTGGCGACCGGCGCGTTCGGCACCGTGCCTGGTCTGCTGCTGCTGCCGTACCTGACCGACACGCTGGGCGTGGCCGCCGGACTCGCCGCCCTGCTGGTGCTGCTGCCCAAGGCCTGGGACGTGCTGGTCAACCCGGTCGCCGGGCGGGTCTCCGACCGCACCCGGTCACGCTGGGGCGCTCGCCGCCCGTACCTGCTCGTCGCCGGCCTCGCGCTCGCCGTCCTCTTCGCGTCGATCTTCGCCGCGCCGTTCGGCAACGGCCCGGCCGCCGCCGCGTACGTGGCGTTCGCCTTCCTCGCCACCGCCACCGCGTTCGCCTTCTTCCAGGTGCCGTACGTGGCGATGCCGGCGGAGCTGACCGACGACTCCACCGAGCGCACCCGGCTGATGACCTGGCGGATCGCGGTGCTGGCACTGGCCATCCTGGTCTCCGGCGCGGTCGCCCCGCTGGTGGTCAGCGCCGGCGGCGACGGTGTTGCCGGGCACCGGTGGATGGGGCTGTTCGTGGCGGCGCTGATCGCCCTCGGCGCCGTCGGGGCGTTCCTCGGTACCCGGTCCGCGCCGACCGGCACGGTGAGCGGGAGCGAGCCGAGCCTGCGCGCCCAACTCGCCGTCGCCGCCGCCAACCGCCCGTTCCGGGCGCTGCTGATCTGTTTCGTCGTGCAGTCCGCCGGGGTGGCGACGATCCTGGCCGGGGTCAACTACTTCGCCGGGCAGATCCTGCGCGACGACGAGAGCGGGCCGACCCTGCTCTTCGTCTGCTTCGTCGGGCCGGCGCTGCTGGTGATGCCGATCTGGTCCCGGGTCGGTGCCCGGCTGGGCAAGCGGACCGCGTTGGTCGCCGCCTCGCTGATCCTCGCCGTCGGGGCGCTCACTTTGGTCGCGGCGTCGGTGCTACCGGCGGTCGCCGTCTACCTGGTGGTCGCGGTGCTCGGCGTCGGGTACGCCGGGCAGCAGGTGTTCGCGCTGTCGATGCTGCCGGACTGCATCGCGTACGACACCAGGCGCACCGGTCGGCGACAGGCGGGTGTGTTCACGGGCCTGTGGACGGCGGGGGAGACCCTCGGGCTGGCGCTGGGTCCGGGCATCTACGGCCTGGTGCTCCAGGTCTCCGGCTACGTCTCCTCCGACACCGGAACAGCCGCCGCGCAGTCCGACGGTGCCCGCCTGGGCGTCCTGCTCGGCTTCACGCTGATCCCGGCCCTGTTGATCGCCCCGCCGATCCTCCTGCTCCGCCAGTACACCCTCACCCCCGCCGCCCTGGCTGACCCGATCCGTGCCGACCGCGTCGATCATGGAGTTGTGGTGGCGACGAAAGCCATTGACCGTCACGAGAAGGGCACCACAACTCCATGATCGACGAGAGCAGGGTCGAGGACCGGGCTGCGTTGCCTCTCGGGGTGCCGGCGGATGTCGCGTTGGCCGAGGTACGGCAGTTGCGCGCCGGTGACCGGCCGACCCACGGCGGGCAGCTGTTCGCGTACGTCTACGACCCCGCGGTCCCGGGCCTGGACGAGCTGACCGCCGCCGCGCACCGGGAGAGCGCGCATGTCAACGGGCTGGACCCGACCGCGTTCCCGTCCCTGCTGGCGATGGAGAACGCCCTGGTGGGCGCTGCCGGCCGGGTGCTCGGCGCCGGCCCGGGCACGACCGCCCCGGACGTCGTCGGCAGTGTCACCAGCGGCGGCACCGAGTCGCTGATCCTCGCGGTCAAGACGGCCCGGGACGCGCATCCGGAGATCGCCGAACCCCGGATCGTGGTGCCGTCGAGCGCCCACGCCGCGTTCGCCAAGGCGGCGCACTATCTGCGGGTGGCGATGGACGTCGTGCCGGTCTCCCCGGACACCCTGCGTCCCGACCCGGCCGAGATGGCCGCCGCGATCCGTCCGGAGACGGTGCTGGTCGCCTGCTCCGCGCCGTCGTACGCGCACGGGGTGGTGGACCCGGTCGAGGAGATCGCAGCGGTGGCCGCCGCCGCCGGGGTGCGCTGCCACGTGGACGCCTGCTTCGGTGGCTGGACCCTGCCGTACCTGCGTCGCCTCGGTGAGCCGGTGCCACCGTTCGACTTCGCGGTACCCGGAGTCACGTCCATCTCGGTGGACCTGCACAAGTACGCGTACGCGCCGAAGGGGGTGTCGGTGCTGCTGCACCGCGACGCCGCGCTGCGCGCACCGCAGTACTTCGCGTACGCCGACTGGCCCGGCTACACGATGATCAACCCGGTGATCGCGTCCACCCGCTCGGGCGGGCCGATCGCCGCCGCGTACGCCACGGTGCGGCACCTCGGCGACGACGGTTACCTGCGGCTCGCCACCGTCACCCGGAACGCGGTCGCCGGCCTGGCCGAAGCGGTTCGCGCCATCGACGGGTTGCGGCTGATGGCCGAGCCGGAGTCGACGGTGGTGTGCTTCACCGCCACCGAGGGCGGCCCGGACCTGTTCGTCCTGGTCGACGAGCTGACCGCGCGTGGTTGGCACACCCAGCCCCAACTGTCGTACGCGGGGCTGCCGGCGAGTGTGCACCTCACCGTGACCGCCTCGGTCGCGCCCCGGGTCGCCGAGTTCGGGCCGGACCTGGTCGAGGCGGTGGCCGCCGCCCGGGCGGCCGGTCCGGTCGCCCTCCCGCCCGAGCTGGTCGCGCTGGCGACGTCGCTGACCCCGGACGCCCTCACACCCGAACTCGTCGCCGGGCTGGCCGCCGGGCTCGGACTCGGTGGCGGGGGAGCGTCGACGCCGGAGCGCCTGGCGGTGGTGAACACCCTGCTCGACGCCGCCCCGCCGGCGTTGCGCGAACGCCTGCTGGTCGAGTTCGTCGGCCTGCTGCAACGTCCCGCCTGGTGACCGGAGTCCGGCCGCGCCGTACGCCCCCGTGGCGTACGGCGCGGCCGGCGATCGTCAGCCGTAGATCATCTTCATCTGAACCAGGTTGTCGCCGCTGTTGACGTCCGGCAGGACATCACGTTCGCCGTCCATCGGCTGGACCTCCACGTCCGCCCTGTCAGTGCTCAGCTTGTCCCCTTCGAACACATGGAAGTCCAGGTCCAGTCGCATCTCCGCCCCGGCGGCGAGCTGACCCAGACGGCAGACGATCGGGTCAATGCTCTCTGGGACGCCCGAGCACGTTTCCCACCCGTCGACGTCCGCGCGCACCACCGCGGGTACGCCCAACCGCAGCACCACGTGGGCGACCGGCGCCGTGCCCCGGTTGCGGATCCGCACCGTGGCCGTACCCGTCCGGGAACCGTCGTCCGCAACTCTCAGTACGAGGTCGCCGGTGGTGACCGAGACGTCCGCCAGATTCGGGTTCGGACCGAAGCTCGTCGGCCCGGAGACCTGGGTGAACGCGTCGCCCTTCCAGCGGTAGCCCCGCCACTGCCGTTGTGACCACTTCGCGGCCCAGCCACCCCCGGGGGCGATGTCACCGACCTGCACGCGGACCGTCCCGTCGGCCACCACGTCGAGGGCGAACAACCACTGGGGCTTGTCGATGGTGGTCGCCACCACGCGGCCGAGCGTGACCACCTTCCCCGTCTCGTCCCGGTCGAAGGCGACCACCTGCATCGGGCCGCCGGTGCCGAGCGCGCACTGCACCAGTGCCACCGTCTCCACCGCCCCGTCCCCGTCGACGTCACCGTGGTCGACAGCGATGAGCCAGTTGACCCCCTCACGGTTGTCACCGCTGAGCCGTACCGCCGACGTCGGGCAGCCGCGCCCGGCCCGCCACGCCGGCAGGGTCACCGACGCGTCGAGCAACTGCGCCCGACTGATCCGGCCGTCGGGCGCGGCGGAGGCGGGGCCGCCGGTGGTCACCGAGGGACCGGGGGACGGGCTCGTCGAGTCCTCCGGGGTGGGCGACACCGAGATGCTCGGCGTCGGGTCGACCGGACCCGGCTGGTGGTCCGGGCCGCTCATCGCCGCGTACCCGATGGCGGACCCGCCGAAAAGCGCGAGCAACGTCGTGGCGCTGGCCCCCCACCGGCGCCGGTTGCGACCTCGCACCGTCCGGCGGACGGCGGCGGGACCGGGCACCTCGACCTTGTCCAGCACGGTACGGCGGTAGTGGGCAAATTCCTCGGCGAGGCCGAGGGTCTCCTGCTCAGACATCCCGCACCTCCTCGTTGGTGTCCCGCAGATGGGTCGCGAGGGCCGTGCGGCCCCGGTGCAGCCACGATTTGACGGTGCCCTCGGCGACCCGCTCCTGCGCGGCGATCTCGGCGACCGACAGGTCGGCGAGGTAGTGCAGAACGACGGCCCGTCGCTGCTTCGGCGGCAACTTCGCCAGCGCGACGTCGAGAGCGACCCGGTCGGGGCTCGGCCCGGCGACGTGGGTCTCCCGTTGCCGCACCAGCCACGACTGGGCGGTCCGCAACCGCCGCCAGCGGTTGTGTCCGAGGTTCCAGGCAACCTTGCGTACCCAGGCCAACGGGTCCTCGTAACGGGCGAGCCGGTCCCAGCGGGCGTACGCCCGGCAGAACGCCTCCTGGACCAGGTCCTGCGCCTGTCCACGGTCACCCGTGTACGCGGTGAGCTGCACGACCAGGGAACGGAAGTGGGCGTGGTAAAAGTCGTCGAAGACCAGTTCGGCGGCGGCCGAGGTGGAGTTGCCCAGCGGGTCCGGCGGTCGTCCGCCCACCTGTACTTCTCTCGTCACAAGCACTCGTCCTCCCCGTGGTGGCCGCGGGCGGCGTGTTCGCCAGCACCGGTCACACACTCGGGCACGCCGGCAGGTTGCGGGAGAACCGGTAGGCGTTCCTGTCGTCTGGGGGACAGACCTGCGCCTCTCGTCGTCGGCGGCTGGGCGTGGCGCGCCGTACCGGGCGCGAAGCCAGGAACGAGGCTCGGAGTCGCTGTGGTTGACTGTCCGGTGGGGGACAGAAGGGGGCGGTCGTGCAGCTACCGGCAGTGCTCGGTGAGCCGATCCGGTTCGTGTTGAACTGGGGGCGTCGCTACTCGCTCTGGGTGTTCAACTTCGGCCTGGCCTGCTGTGCGATCGAGTTCATCGCCACCAGCATGGGTCGCCACGACTTCATCCGCCTCGGCGTGATCCCGTTCGCCCACGGCCCCCGGCAGGCAGACCTGATGGTGGTCTCCGGCACGGTGACCGACAAGATGGCTCCGGCGATCAAGCGGCTCTACGACCAGATGCCCGAGCCGAAGTACGTCATCTCGTTCGGTGCCTGCTCCAACTGCGGTGGCCCCTACTGGGACTCGTACTCGGTGACCAAGGGCGTGGACCAGCTCATCCCCGTCGACGTCTACGTGCCTGGCTGCCCGCCCCGGCCGGAGGCGCTGCTGCACGGCATCCTGCGCCTCCAGGAGAAGATCGCCGCCGAGCAGTCCGGCATCGGTGGCGTGCCGCAGCGCGACGTGTTGGCCGCGCCGTTGGACGCGCCGCCCCGCGAAGCCGCTGCCCCGCGTTCCGTCGACTCCCTCACCGCGCCACCGGTACGCCCGCCCACCACCGACTGACGGCGGCCGAGCCGCCCGGACAGGATGAACGGGGCAAGTCGGTTGTCCGACGTCCGGGGTGGCCGAGCCGGGCTAGCCTGCGGTTCATGAGCAGTCCAGAGGATCGGCGCTCCACCCACATCGTCGACGTGCTCACCGAGGAGTTCGGTGCGTCGATGGCGATCGACCCGGCCGCCTTCCGCCGCAAGTTCCGCAAGATGGCGGCGTCGCCGTTCGCCTTCTACCGGGGCAGCGCCGCGCTGTTCTACGCCGACCAGCGCGGCGACTTCGCCGACGACCGGTTCTCCGACGAGCGGACCAGCCGGGTGTGGATCCACGGTGACCTGCACGCGGAGAACTTCGGCACCTACATGAACGCGTCCGGGCAACTGGTGTTCAACGTCAACGACTTCGACGAGGCGTACGTCGGCCCGTTCACCTGGGACCTGCGGCGGCTCGCGGCCAGCGTGGCACTGCTCGGCTACGGCAAGGCGCTCTCCGACACGGCGATCGGGGACCTGGTGGCCGGATTCGCGCGGTCGTACCTGACCGAGCTGCGGGCGATCGCCGCCGGCGGTGACGACGCGATCGGCTCGATCACCCTGGACAACGCCGACGGGGTGCTGCGCCGGGTGCTCCAGCAGGCGCGGCTCAACACCCGCGTCGACCTGCTCGCCGCGCAGACCACCATCGACAACTACGAGCGGCGCTTCTCCCTCGGTGACGGTGTTTTCGAGATCGACGACGCCACCCGGGATCTGGTGAGCGCCGCCTTCGAGGACTACCTGGGCACCCTGCCGACCGGCTCGACGCAGCTACGGCCGGTGGCGGCGCGGATCAAGGACGTCGTGCTGCGCAAGGGCGTGGGCATCGGCTCGGCCGGACTGCCGTCGTACAACCTGCTGCTGGAGGGGCACACCCAGGCCTTGGAGAACGACGTCGTCATCTACATGAAGCAGGCGCAGGTGCCGGCCGTGGCGCGGTACGTCACCGACGAGACGGTCCGGGGCTACTTCCAGCACCAGGGGCACCGGACCGCCGAGTCGCAGCGGGCGTTGCAGGCGCACGCCGACCCGTGGTTGGGCTTCACCGAGCTGCACGGCGCCGGTCAGCTCGTCGCCGAGGTGTCCCCGTACGCCGCCGACCTGGACTGGTCCGACGTGAACGAGCCGGAGGAGCTGACCGGGGTGCTCATCGACCTCGGTCGGGCGGTGGCCCGGATGCACTCGGTCGCCGACGACGAGTCCAGTCACGACCTGGTGGACTACTCCACCGAGGAGGCGATCGTCGCGGCGGTGGACACCGACGAGCGGGGCTTCGTCGCCCACCTGGTGGACTTCGCGCACGCGTACGGGGTGCGCGCCCGACAGGACCACCAGCTCTTCGTCGACCTGTTCCGCAACGGCCGGCTGCCGGGTATCTGAGCCGGCGGGTCGTCGCTCAGGACGCGAACTCCAGCACCACCTTGATGTCGTCCGGCCCGGGGGTGTACGCGTCGGCGTACCGGTTCACGGGCACCCGACGGGTGACGAGTGATTCGAGCCAGACCTGGTCGGCGCGGGCGAGCGCCTGCGCGGCCATGCTCCAGTGCCGCCGGTTGGCGTTCACCGAGCCGAACACCACGTTGTTCTCCAGCACCAGCGCCCGGTTGAGCGCCCCGGCGTCGAAGTCGATGGTCCGGCCCCCGCTGGACACCCCGGCGAGGCAGACGATCCCGTTCGGCGCCGCCTTGCACATCACGTCGAGGACGACGGTGGGTGCACCGGTGCACTCGATCACCACGTCCGGTTCGAACGGCAGCTCGTTGACCGGCACCGTGTGGTAGGTGGCGCCGAGCCCGGCTACCAGCTCCGGCTTCGGCCCCTCGGTGTTGCGGTCCAGCACGTGCACGGTGAGCCCACGCTGGGTGCCGAGCAACGCGGCCAGCAGCCCGATCGGGCCGGCCCCGGTCACCAGGACGGTCTGCGGCTGCCACTCGGCCCGGTGCCCGATCCGCTCGATGTGGTCCCAGGCCTTCGCCACCACGCTGGTCGGCTCCAACAGCACGCCGACCTGGGCCAGCGCCGGATCGAGCTTGACCGCGTACGGGTGCTCGATCCGCCAGCGGTCACGGGCGAACCCGGGTAGCGCCTTGATGCCGTGCTCGGTGTACTGACCGTTGCGGCACATGTCCCACTCGCCGACCGCGCAGTTCGGGCAGGGGACCGGGTCGGGGTGCCGGACGATCCCGGCCACCAGGTCGCCGGGTTGCAGGGTGCCGCTCGAATCCTCGATCACCCGGCCCAGCGACTCGTGCCCGATGATCAGGCGGTCCGCGCCCGGCGGCGCCTCGCCGTAGTCCCCGGCGATGATCTCGTGGTCCGTGCCGCAGATGCCGACCGCCAGCGCCTCGACCAGGACCGAGCCGTCCTCGGCATCCGGCTCCGGATGGTCCTCGACGAGGCTGAGCGAGTTGGCCACCCCGGGCTTCACAGTCACAGCGCGCACTCCCTCATCCTTCCCCGCCGAGGGCTTCGCCGCGCCCAAAGCAGGCAGATCGCCGGGCATCGGCGGCGACCAGGTGCGGGTGCGGGCGGCACTAGGATCAGCGGCATGACTCCCGAAGAGGTCGGCGCTCGGCTGGTCGCGCTGCTCGCGCCCGTCGAGGTGACCCCGTCGGTCTCCGGCGGGCAACGGTTCGCGCGCGCCACAGTCGACGTGCCGCCGGCGAATTGGCTGGCCGCTGTCCGCGCGGCCCGCGACGACACCGACCTGGCCTGCGACTTCTTCGACTGGCTCTCCGCCGTGGACGAGCTGGCGGAGGGCTTCGACGTGGTGGCGCACCTCTGGTCGACGCGGCTGCGCCACGGTGTGCTGCTGCGTACCCGGTTGCCGCGCGGCGCGGCCACTGTCGCCTCGGTCGTCGACGTCTACCCCGGTGCCGCCTGGCACGAGCGGGAAACCCACGAGATGTTCGGCATCGACTTCGCCGGCCACGGGGAGCTGCGGCCGCTGCTGCTGCCCCCGGAGTTCGAGGGGCACCCGCTGCGCAAGGAGTTCGTGCTCGCGTCCCGGGTGGCCAAGCCCTGGCCGGGCGCAAAGGAACCGGGCGAGTCGGAGGCCGGCGGCGGGCGTCGACCGATCCGCCCCCCGGGCGTTCCCGCACCGGGCGAGTGGGGCACCACGCCCACCCCGGCCGGCGCGGGTGGTGTGGGGGAGGGCCCGCGCGGCGGCACCCCGGCCAGGCCGGCCGGCGAGCGTCCGGCGCGGCCCGCCCCGGGGGCCCGTCCGGCGCGTACTCCCCGGCCTGCCGCCGGTGACGACGGCCCTGCGCCGGCCGACCGGCCCGCACCCGGCGCAGGCCCTGCCTCGACCGACGGACCCGCGTCCGGCGGAGGCCCGGCGCCGACCGACCCGGCCGCGCCGGGGCAGGCGGCGGGCGACGACCGGCCCGACCACGACGGGGGTACGACCTGATGCCGCTCTGGGTGGAGCTGGTGCTCCGGATCGGCGGGGTGGTGGTCGCGTTCCTCACCCTGCCGCTGCTGGTGGGCCAGGCCGAGCACAAGGTGATGGCGCACATGCAGGGGCGTCTCGGCCCGATGTACGCGGGCGGCTTCCACGGCTGGGCCCAGCTGGTCGCGGACGGGGTCAAGTTCGTGCAGAAGGAGGACGTGACCCCGCGCGAGGCGGACCGCGCGGTGTTCCGGCTGGCCCCGGCGGTGGCGCTGGTGCCCTACCTGCTGGTGCTGCTGGTCATTCCGCTCGGCCCGAACGACCTGGTCGGGCAACCTCTGGACATCGGCCTGTTCTTCGTGCTGGCCGTGGTCGGCGTCGGGGTCGTGGCGGTGCTGATGTCGGCGTGGGCGTCGGCGAACAAGTACAGCCTGCTCGGTGGCCTGCGCGGAGCCGCCCAGCTGCTCGGTTACGAGCTGCCGTTGGTGCTGGCCGCCGCGTCGGTGGCGATGGCCGCGGGCACGCTCAGCCTCTCCGGCATCGTCGAGGCGTGGCAGCCGTGGTGGCTGCTCTGGCAGGCGCCCGCGATGATCATCTTTTTCGTCGCCGGGCTGGCCGAGATCCGCCGCCCGCCGTTCGACATGCCGGTGGCCGACTCGGAGCTGGTCTTCGGCTACATGACCGAGTACACCGGGCTGCGTTTCGCGTTCTTCCTGCTCGCCGAGTACGTCGGCATCGTGGTGATCGCCGCGCTGACCACCGTGCTGTTCCTCGGCGGTTGGCAGGGCCCGTTCGCCGACGACCAGCTCGGCTGGCTCTGGACGCTACTCAAGATCTTCGCCGTGTCATTCGTGATCATCTGGCTCCGGGTGTCCTACCCCCGGCTGCGCGAGGACCAGCTGCAACGGCTCTGCTGGCTGGTGCTGGTCCCCGCGTCCCTCGGGCAACTGGTCCTCACCGCCGCCGTCCGCATCGCCCTGTGACCCCGCCCCGGGATGATCGCGCTCGATCCTGGTTGTAGTGGCGTCGGTCGGCGCGGGCAGCCACTACATCAATGATCGAGCGCGATCATCGCGCATCGAGGTGGGCCTGATGGCTCGGCGTGGCGTTTCGAGGTGGGTCGGATCGCTCAGCGCAGCGGGGTGTGCGCGGGGTCGACCGGCTCGACCGGCGGCGGGGGCGGGGTGCCGTCGCCGAAGGGGCGGCCACCCAGCGCGTCCCGGCCGTGCGGAGTGAGCCAGTTGGACAGGCCGGGCCCGAGCGGCACGATCCCGGTCGGGTTGATGTCGCGGTGCACCTCGTAGTAGTGCCGCTTGATGTGGTCGAAGTCGATGGTGTCGCCGAAACCGGGGGTCTGGAACAGGTCCCGGGCGTACGCCCACAGCACCGGCATCTCACTCAACTTCTGCCGGTTGCACTTGAAGTGACCGTGGTAGACCGGGTCGAAGCGGACCAGCGTGGTGAACAGCCGCACGTCCGCCTCGGTGATGGTGTCGCCGACCAGGTAACGCTGGTCGGTCAACCGCTCGGTGAGCCAGTCCAGCCGGTCGAAGAGCCGGTGGTACGCCTTGTCGTACGCCTCCTGGCTGCCCGCGAAACCACACCTGTAGACGCCGTTGTTGACGTCCCGGAACACGACGTCGTTGACCTCGTCGATCTGGGCGCGGAGGTGATCGGGGTAGAGCTGGGGCGCGCCGTCGCGGTGGTACGCGACCCACTGCGTCGACAGGTCGAGGCTCATCTGCGCGTAGTCGTTGGTCACCACCTGCCCGGTCGGCACGTCCACGATCGCCGGCACGGTGATGCCGCGCTCGTAGCCGGGGAAGCGCTTGAAGTACGCCTCCTGGATGCGCTCGATGCCGAGCACCGGGTCCCGACCGTCCGGGTCGAGGTCGAACGTCCAACTCCGCGCATCGTGGGTGGGGCCGGCCACCCCCATCGACAGGGCGTCCTCCAGGCCGAGCAGCCGTCGCACGATGATCAGGCGGTTGGCCCACGGGCAGGCCCGACTGACCACCAGCCGGTACCGGCCGGGTTCCACCGGGTACCCGTCGCGTCCGTCCTTGGTGATCCGGGTGGCGATGTACCGCTGGTCGCGGGTGAACTCGCCACCCGGCTCGACGTACTTGCCGCCTGTTTCCTCGCCCACGTCAGCCTCCCGGTCGTGTTGCTGCCCTGCACCCCATCCTTGCCGATCTCCGACCGATCGACGCGGTGAGCCCGGATACCCTCGCCGGCATGACGGATGTGGAGGCGGCGGCCCGGCGGTTCATCGCCGACGTGTGGAACGCGCGTCGGGAGGAGTCGGCGTACGAGTTGGTGGCCGAGGAATGCCCGGGGCTGGGCGGCACCGGGCCGGAGGCGACGTTGGCCTGGCACCGCGAGCGCCGGGCGGCCTTCCCCGACCTGCGCTACAAGATCGTGGACGTGGTGGCGGCCGGCGAGCGGGTGGCGGTGCACTGGCGGGCGGCCGGCACACACGTCGGGCAGTTCGGGCCGGTGCCGCCGACCGGTCAGGTGGTCAGCTATTCCGGTGCGACGTTCCTGCGCTTCGACGGGGCCGGCCGGATCGTCGAGGTGTGGAGCTGCACCGAGTTGTTCCAGTTGCTGCAACAACTCGGCGTCGAGATGCTCCCACCGGCCGTCAGCGGGCCCGGGGCGTGATCCGGCTGATCGGCAGGTTGATCGGGAACGGCTCACCGGTGTCCACGAACTTCGTCCACCGCCCGGTCTCGGTGTAGACCTCGTTCACCGCGTCGATCCGGTAGGTGACGACCTCCAGGTCGCCACCCTCGGTCTCGATCCGCCAGTAGTACGGGATGCCGGCCTGGGCGTACAGCGCGGGCTTCAACACCCGGTCGATGGAGCGGGTGTTGGGCGAGACGATCTCGATGGCCACGACGACCTCGTGCGGCTCGTACTTCGACGGTTCGCGAGCCGCCGCGGCGGCCGTGGTGATCAGCACGTCGGGGATGAAGGAGCGCGTGCGGTTGATCCGTACCTCGACCGCCTGGGTCACGTCGTAGCCGTCGGGGCAGTCCTCGTCGAGCGCGGCACCCAGGCGGCCGGCGATGCTCTGGTGGGTACGGGTGGGAGAGGGGGACATCAGCAGCACCCCATCGAGCAGTTCCCGGCGGCGGCCATCCTCGGGCAGCGCCTCCAGATCGTCAGTCGTCCATCCGCCTGCGGGCGGGTAGTCGCTCTGCAGCGCGGCGGTCATGGCAGGTCCTTCCAGGCGTGTCGTTCTCCCCACGACCACCGTAGGGCCGTCGACCTGTGGGTGGTGGTCGCGCGCGCCGGGGCCACAGGGCAGGATGGTCGACATGAGCGACCCCAGCGAGCACGGTGGCGCCAGCGAACGCGGGGGCCTGCCCGGCGCGGGCCTGGTGAAGGGGTTGGCGGTCACCCTCAAGACGATGACCAGCCGGTCGACCACCCAGCAGTACCCGGACGTCGCCCCCGACCTGCCGCCCCGCTCGCGGGGTGTGATCGCGCTGTCGGAGGAGAACTGCACGGTCTGCATGCTCTGCGCGCGCGAGTGTCCGGACTGGTGCATCTACATCGACTCCCACAAGGAGGAGGTGGCGGTGCCCGGCGCCGCCCGCCCCCGGCAGCGCAACGTGCTGGACAAGTTCGACATCGACTTCTCGCTCTGCATGTACTGCGGCATCTGCATCGAGGTCTGCCCGTTCGACGCGCTCTACTGGTCGCCGGAGTTCGAGTACGCCGAGTACGACATCAAGGACCTGCTGCACGACAAGGACCACCTCGGTCAGTGGATGGCCACGGTGCCGCCACCGCCCGCGCACGACCCCAACGGCGAGCCGGCCAAGGAGGAGACGGCCGCCGCGCGCAAGGCCGCCGCCGCCCGTCCGGCTTCTCCATCGGTACGCCCCGAAGCCGACCAGGACCCCGCGTCGTGACCGCCCGAGCCGGGGAGGTGTTCCGGTGACCGGGGCGGATGTGCTGCTGCTCGCCCTCGGCGCGGTGGCGGTCGGTGCCGGTGTGCTGGTGGTGACCACGAAACACCTGGTCCGTGCCGGCCTCTACCTGGTGGTGTGCCTGGGCGCGTTGGCCGGTGACTTCCTGGTGCTCAGCGCCGAGTTGGTGGCCTGGGTGCAGGTGCTGATCTACGTGGGCGCGGTGGTGGTCCTGCTGTTGTTCGCGGTGATGCTGACCCGGGCGCCGATCGGTGCCTCCGACGACCTGGACCGGCCGGGCTGGCCGGCCGCCCTGATCGGCGGCGGCGCGGGGCTGGGGTTGACGGCGCTGCTCGTCGACGCGTACCGCTGGAGCACCGTCGCGTTGCCCGACACGGGCACCGCCGAGCGGCTGGGGGAGCAGATCTTCCAGTCCTGGGTGTTGCCGTTCGAGGTGCTCTCCGTGCTGCTGTTGTCCGCCCTGGTGGGCGCGATCGTGCTGTCCCGACCGGACATCGGCCGTCCGCCCAGCCGCGCGACGGCGGCACCCAGCGAGCTGGCCGACGCGGAGCCCGGGGGGCGCCGGTGAGGCCGGTCATCCCGTACGTCACCGCCGCGCTGCTGTTCGGGCTGGGCGTCTACGGCGTACTTCGCCGACGCAACGCGGTGCTGGTGCTGATGTCGGTCGAGTTGATGCTCAACGCGGTCAACCTGATCCTGGTCACCGCGGACAGCACCGCCCGCGCCGTGCTCCCGCACTCGGGGCAGGTCTTCGCGCTGTTCGTGATCGTCCTCGCCGCCGCCGAGATCGGGGTGGGGCTGGCGATCGTCCTCCAGCTCTACCGGCTGCGGGCGACCGTTGCTGTCGACGACGTGCCGCTGACCGAGCCGGCGCGGACCGCCGACGGGCGCGAGACGGCCGTCCTGGACACGGAGGCGAGCCGGTGACCGGGCTGATCGGGGCGTTGCTGCCCGCCGTCCCGCTCACCGCCGGCCTGGCCGGCCTGCTGCTGCCCGCGGCCCCGCGTCGCGACGACACGACCGGCGGCGGCCGGGCCCGGCAGGCTGCCGTCGCGTTCGGCGTGACCGGTGCGGCCGGCGCGTTGGCGTTGGCCGTCGCGCTGCTGCTGACCGTCGACGGGCCGACGGAGACCTCGACCACCTGGGTCGACCTCGGCGGGCTGACGGTGACCCTCGGCGTACGGCTCGACGGCGCCGCCGCGCTGGTCGCGGTGGCGGTCACGGCTGTCGCCCTGGCCGTGCAGGTCTACTCGATCGGGTACCTGCGGCGTGGTCCGCACGACGACATCGACGTCGACCACCGCTATCCCCCGTACGCCGCCCAGATCAGCCTCTTCACGGGCGCCATGCTGCTGGTGGTGGTCGCCGGGGACCTGATCATGCTGCTGGTCGGTTGGGAGGTGATGGGCCTCTGCTCGTACCTGCTGATCGCCCATGACCGCCGACTGGCCGGCGCGCCCGCCGCCGCGATGAAGGCGTTCCTGGTGACCCGGGTCGGTGACGTCGGGTTCCTGCTCGGCATCGCGTTGCTGGGCGTGTCGACGGGCAGCTTCCGGATCGCCGACGTGCTCGCCCACGACCACTCCGGCGCGACGTTGACCGCGGCCGGTCTGCTGCTGCTCGCCGGGGTCGCCGGTAAGAGCGCGCAGTTCCCCCTGCACACCTGGCTGCCGGACGCGATGGCCGGCCCGACGCCGATCTCCGCGCTGATCCACGCCGCGACGATGGTCGCCGCCGGGGTGTACGCGGTGGCCCGCCTCTACCCGCTGTTCACCGCCGCTCCGGTGACGCTGACGGTGCTCGGGGTGGTCGGCGCGATCACGGTGCTGCTCGGCGCGCTCGCCGCGACCGCGCAGGACGACATCAAACGCGTACTGGCCTGGTCGACGGTGTCCCAGCTCGGTTACATGACCGGTGCGCTGGCCGTCGGCTCCCCGTCGGCGGCGCTGTTCCACCTGCTGACCCACGCCGCGTTCAAGGCACTGTTGTTCCTCGCCGCGGGCGCGGTCATCCACGCGGTCGGCACCACACTGATGTCGGAGATGGGCGGGCTGCGCCGGAGCATGCCGGTGACGTTCTGGTGCACGGTGGTGGGCCTGGGTGCGCTGGCCGGGGTGCCGCCGCTCGCCGGCTTCTGGAGCAAGGACGGCGTGTTGACGGTGGCCGAGTCGGCAGCCCTGGAGGGCACCGGCCCGGCGCCGTCCTGGGTGGGTTGGCTGGTGTGGCTGGCCGGGTTGCTCGGCGTGGCGATCACCGCCTGGTACGCCGGTCGCCTGCTGCTGCGCGCCTTCTTCGGCGCACCCCGCCTGCCGCTGGTCCAACCGCACGACCCACCGGCCGTGCTGCGCTGGCCGGTGCTGCTGCTGGCCGTACCCGCCGCTCTGCTCGGTCTGGCCGGCTTCGTCGGTGCGTTCGCCGACCGCCTGCGCTTCCCCACGGTGCCGGTGGCCGGTTCCGAGGACGGCCTGGTCCACCTCGGCCCAGGGCTGTTGCTGCCGCTCGTGTTGCTGCTGGTCGGCGCCGGGCTGGTGACGTTGCGCTGGCGGCGGGATCCGACCGCCGATCCGGCGACCACGCTGGGTCCGCTGCGGCCGGTCTTCGCCAGCGCGTTCCGGCTCGACGACGTCCAGCACGCACTTGTCGTACGCCCCGTCCGGGCGCTGGCCCGCGCCACGCGTACGGCCGACGAGGTGGTGGTGGACGGCGCTGTCGAGGGCAGCGGTCGGGCCGCGTCCGCGCTGGGCGCGGGGCTGGCCGCGCTGCACCGGGCGGCGCTGCCCCGGGCCGCCGCCGGCGTCCTGGCCGGCGCGCTGCTGATCGGCCTGGCCGCGGCCCTGATCGGGGTGGTCCGGTGAGCGCGAGGAGTGAGCCGGTTTTGCGAGCCCCGCAGTCGCGAACAGAGGTGGTTCGGTGAGCGCGAGGAGTGAGCCGGGTTTGCGAGCCCCGCAGTCGCGAACAGAGGTGGTTCGGTGAGCGCGAGGAGTGAGCCGGGTTTGCGAGCCCCGCAGTCGCGAACAGAGGTGGTCCGGTGACGCTCGGGCAGGTGTTGCTCGTCGCTGTCCTGGCGGTGCCGGCGCTCGGCGCGGTCGCGGTGGTGGCGACGCCCCGGGATCGGGCGGCCCGGCTGGTCGGCACCGTCGCTGCGGCGTTGACCCTGCTGGCCGCGGTGCCGCTGGTGTTCGGCCGTCCGGACGGTTACATCTGGTCGGCCGACGCCCCGGCGGTGCGCCCGTGGCACGAACTGGACCGGTCCTGGGTGCCGGGTCTGGAGTTGCGCTTCCATCTCGGCGTCGACGGCATCTCGTGGCCGCTGGTGGTGTTGACCGCGCTGCTCACGTTGCTGTGCTGCGCGTACACGATGTGGCGGGTGCCCGACGGCGGCAGCGGCCGGGCGCTGGTCGCGTTGCTGCTGGTGGTCGAGGTGGGCATCCTGGGCACGTTCCTCGCCCTGGACCTGGTGCTGTTCTTCCTCTTCTTCGAAGTCGTCCTCCTCCCGATGTACGCGATCATCGCCGGCTGGGGTGGGGCGGAGCGCCGCCGGGCGGCCCGGAAGTTCGCCCTCTACACGCTGTTCGGCTCGGTGCTGCTGCTGGTCGGCGTGTACGTCGTGGTCGCCGCCGCCGGCACCGCCGACGTGGTGGCGTTGACGGGTGGCGCGGGGATGTCCCGGGGCACCCAGTTGGCCGCGTTCACGCTGCTCGCGGTGGCGTTCGCGGTGAAGAGCCCGCTGTGGCCGTTGCACTCCTGGCTGCCCGACGCGCACACGCAGGCACCCACGGTGGGCAGTGTCGTGCTGGCCGGGGTGCTGCTGAAGATGGGCACGTACGGTCTGATCCGGGTGGCGGTGGGGGTGGCGCCGGAGGGTGCCCGCTGGGCGGCGCCGGTGCTCGGCGTGCTGGCCGTCGCCGCGATCCTGGTCGGCTCGCTGGTCTGCCTGGCCCAGGTCGACGTGAAGCGGTTGATCGCGTACTCCAGCGTGGGGCACATGGGCTTCGTGCTGCTGGGGGTCGCCACGCTGACCACCACCGGCATCCAGGCGGCGCTGATCGGCAACGTCGCACACGGCGTGATCACCGGTCTGCTGTTCTTCCTGGCCGGTGCGGTGAAGGACCGTACCGGCACTGGTGCTCTCGCCGAGTTGTCCGGGCTGCGGGAGACCGCGCCCCGGTTGGCCGGTCTGCTCGCGTTCGCGGCCATCGCGTCGCTCGGCCTGCCCGGGCTGGCCGGCTTCTGGGGCGAGGCCTTCGCGGTGATCGCTGCCGTGCAGGTGGGCGGGCCGCTCTGGACCACCCTCGGGGTGCTGGCGGCGGTCGGCGGGGCGCTCACCGCCGCGTACTTCCTGCGGTTGCTGCGTCAGGTCACCCACCACCGTCCGAGCCCCGCCGTCGGGCAGGTCGGTCCCGGCCTGGCCGGCGCGGAGTTGACCGCCTGGGTTCCGCTGGTGCTGCTCGCGTTGGCCATCGGGCTGGCCCCGGCGCTGGTCCTCGGCGTCGCCGAGGCCCCCGTCGACGCCCTGATCGGGGTGGTCCTCCCATGACTGGTGTGCAGAGCGTGGACAGCGTCGCGCTGCTCCCGGCCTACCTGGCCGCCGGCACCGCCGTGCTCGTGCTCCTCACCGACCTGATCCTGGCCCGGCCACGGGCCACGATCGTGGCGGCCGCGGTGGGCGCGCTCGGCACCGCCGTCGGCTCGGCGGTGGTCGGCGTCGGCGGTGAGCGGCGGACCTTCTGTGTCGGCGCCGACTGCTCCTGGGTCTTCGGCGGTCGCGCCGCCCTGATCGGCGTGGTGGTCGCGCTGCTCACCGTGGGGGTGCTCGGGCTGTCGGTGCCCGCGCTACGGGCCGGGCGGTCACCGGTGGGGGAATACTGCTTCCTGCTGGCCTGCTCGATGACCGGCGGCGTGGTGCTCGGCGCGGCCGGCGACCTGATCACACTGATCGTCGCCCTGGAGACGCTGACCCTGCCGCTGTACGTGCTGGTGGGCCTGCGTCGGGGCAGTCTCGCCAGCGCCGAGGCGGCGGTGACGTTCTTCGTGGTCAGCGTGGTCGCCACCACCCTGACCCTGCTCGGCGCCGCCCTGCTGTACGCGGTGACCGGTGGGCTGCACCTGGACCGGCTGGGCGTGCTGCTCGCCGAGCGGCCGGAGCTTCGGGACCTGCCACTGACCACCGCCGCGGTGGCGGTACTGCTCGTCGGGTTGGCCTTCAAGGTGGCGGCGGTGCCGTTCCACGCGTGGGCGCCGGCCACCTACGACGGCGCGCCGCTGCCGGTGGCCGCGTACCTGTCCACCGCGTCGAAACTGGGTGGCCTGGTCGCCCTGCTCGCCGTGGTGCAGCGCGCCCTACCGGCGGACCAGACCGGCCCGGTGCTCGCCGTCCTCGCGGTGCTCACGATGACCGTCGGCAACCTGGTCGCGCTGCGCCAGCGGCGTACCGTCCGACTGCTCGCGTGGTCGTCCGTCGCACAGGCCGGCTACATCCTCGCCCCGCTGGGGGCGTTGGCGCTGGCCGCCGGCCGCACCGACGACGCCCGGTCCGCCGCGTACGCCGCCGCTGTGGCGTACGCCGTCTTCTTCGTGGTGTTGGAGCTGGCCGCGTTCGCCGGGGTGACCGCGCTGCGCCCGACCGGTGCCGACGGCGGCACGCTGGACGATCTGCGCGGGGCGGCCCGCCGGCACCCGTGGCGGGCGGCGGCGCTCGGTCTCGCACTGGTGGGCCTGGCCGGCCTGCCACCGGGGCTCGCCGGCCTGTTCGCGAAGGTGACTGTGGTCCGGGCGCTGTTGGACGGCGGTGCGGCCTGGCTGGCGCTCGTGGTGGCCCTGAACGCCGTGATCGGGCTCGCCTACTACCTGCGGGTGACCGCCGCCCTCTGGGCGCCCACGTCTCCCGCCACCTCGGGTGGTGGGGGCGTTGCGGCCGTACCCCAGGTGGGTGTGGTGGCCGTGGTGCTGGCGGTGGCGACGGTGGCCGCCGTGGTCCTCGGCGTCGCCCCGCAGTTGGTGCTCGACCTCGCCGGCCGCTGACCCGACCTGACCTGCGGCGCAGTCTCAGTCAACTCTCAGCGTTGTAACGGATGGTTGGCGGGTACCGGGTTGTTGCACCGGTCAGCGGATCCCGGCGATCCGTGCACCGAAGGAGAGATCGTGCACCACAACCGTCTGAAGACCGCAGCGCTGCTTGGCCTGCTCAGCGCCCTGATCCTGGCGGTGGGCTACTGGTTCGGTGGCAGTGGTGGCCTGGTCATCGCTGTCGTCGTGTCGCTGGTCATGAACGGCGTTTCCTACTTCTACTCCGACAAGATCGCACTGCGCTCGATGGGGGCGCAACCGGTCACCGAGGCACAGTTCCCCGAGCTGTACCGGATGGTGCGTGAGTTGGCGGCCGACGCCCGGCAGCCGATGCCCCGGCTCTACGTGAGCCCCACGGCACAGCCCAACGCGTTCGCCACGGGCCGTAACCCGCAGCACGCGGCCGTCTGCGTGACCCAGGGCATCACCGAGATCCTCGACTACCGCGAGCTGCGCGGTGTGATCGGGCACGAGCTGTCCCACGTCTACAACCGGGACATCCTGATCTCCAGCGTGGCTGCGGGTCTGGCCAGCATCATCACCCTGCTGGCGAACCTCGCCTTCTTCATCCCGATCGGCGGTGGGGACGACGAGGACCGGCCGAACCCGGCCGTCCTGCTGCTGACCCTGATCCTGGGCCCGATCGCGGCGACCGTGATCCAGTTGGCGATCAGCCGGAGCCGCGAGTTCCAGGCGGACGCCTCGGGCGCAGAGCTGAGCCGCGACCCGCTGGCGCTGGCCAGCGCGCTCCGCAAGATCGACGCGGTGGCCCGGCGTCGGCCGCTGCCGGCCGAGGGCCAGCTCACCAGCACCGCGCACCTCATGATCGCCAACCCGTTCCGGGGCGGTGGCGTGGCGGCGCTGTTCGCCACGCACCCGAAGATGGAGGACCGGGTCGCCCGGCTGGAGCAGATGGCCCGCAACTCCGGGCCGGTTCAGTTCCAGCGCTGACCCACTGATCGACGCATCCGCCCGTACCCGGCCGCCCGGGTACGGGCGGAGTGCTGCTTATCCGGTTTCTGCCGGCTGGGCGGCGGCGTTAGGGTCATAGACGGCCCACACTCATTACATCCCGGAGGTCCACCGTGGTCGCGCTGCGTCAGTACCTGGGAGTCTGGCGAATCCCCGGCGCGCCGATGCTGCTGATCACCGGCATCATCGGGCGGCTCGGGATCGGCATGACCCCGCTGGCGCTGCTCCTGGTGGTCGAGCAGGTGACCGGCCGATACTCGTTGGCCGCCGTGGCCGGCGGGATCTACGCCGTGGCCGGTGCCGCGCTCAGCCCGGTGGCCGGGCGGATCGCCGACCGGGTCGGCCCCAGCCCCGTCCTGCTGGTCACCGCCGTGGCCCACCCCCTGGCGCTCACCGGGCTGCTGCTCGCCAGCCGCTCGGGCGACGACGCCCTGGCCGTCATCTACCTCGCCAGCGGCGTCGCCGGTGCCACGTACCCGCCGCTCACCGCCGCCATCCGAGGCGCCTGGAACGACCTGACCGGCCCCAACTCCGGCAGGTACGCCCTGCGCAACACCGCACTGGCCGCCGAGACCACGCTCTTCGAGATCGTCTTCGTGCTCGGCCCGCTGCTCGTCGCCGGCTTCGTCCTCGTCGCCGACGCGGCAGCCGCCCTGATCGGCGCGGCAGTGGTCACCCTGGCCGGCACCACCGCCGTGGCCCTCGGCCAGGTCATGCGCGGCTGGCAGCCGCACCCCAAGGAACACCACGCCCGGGGCCTCGGGCCGCTGCGGGTCGCCGGCTTCCCGGCCCTGCTGGTCTGCGTGGCCGGGCTGGGCATCGCGTTCGGCGCCGCCGGGGTGATCGTCCCGGCGTACGCGAGCGGCCACACCACCGACGACCCGGAGAGCCTGGCCGGCCTTCTCCTCGCGGTCTGGGGGCTCGGCAGCGCCGCCGGCGGCGTCTGGTTCGGCGTCCGCAAGCCGGCACCGAACATGACCCGCCAGTTCGCCCTGCTCCTCGCCGCCCTCGCCGGCACCTTCGCGGTGTTCTCGGTGATGCCCACCCCACTGGCCCTGGGTGTCGCGCTGGTCGTCGGCGGAGCCACCATCGCGCCCGCGCTGACCCTGGAGAACACCCTGGTCGGCCGGATCGCCCCCGCCGGCATGCTGAACGAGGCGTACACCTGGGTTGTCACAGTGGCGGTCGCGGCGAGCGCGGCCGGCGGCTCGGTCGCCGGCCTGATCGTCGACCACGCCGGAGGCGTCCGCTGGGCGTTCCTGTTCGCCGGAGCGGCGGTCGCCGTCGCGGCCGGGGTCGCCGCGCTCCCCGCCGGGCCCATCGCCCGTGCGGAAACCACAGCGGTACGCGCCGAACAGCCCGTCCCCGCCTGACCGCCCGGGCTTCCGCCCGCTTGATCCACTCGGCTTCCTCGATGTCGGGCTGTCCCAGGGCGGGATAGCCCGACATCAACGAACCGGTGCGGTGCGCCGTACGCTGGGTTGATGGCCAAGGTTCTGTACTCGGCGACCGCGTCCCTCGACGGCTACATCGCCGGCCCGGGCGGTGACATGTCCTGGCTGACGGACCACCTCGGGGGCGCGAACCCGACGGCGGAACGCCTCCTGCACAGTGTCGGCGCGATCCTGGCCGGCAACGGCACCTTCGGCGGCGACGACCCGAACCGCGGCACCGACAGCGAAGGGGCGTTCGGCGGCCAGTACCACGGGCCGGTGTTCGTCCTCACCCACCGACCCCCGGCCGAGCCACCCGCGGACGTCACGTTCGTCGGTGACCTGCACACCGCCGTCGCCCAGGCCAAGGAGGCAGCCGGGGACAAGTACGTCAACGTCCTCGGCGCGAACGTGGCCAAGCAGTGCATCGAAGCCGGGCTGCTCGACGAGGTCCTCATGTTCTTCGCCCCGGTGCTGCTCGGCGACGGGGTGCGCATGTTCGACCACCCGGGCGGCACCAAGGTGCGGTTAGTGCGCCTAACCGGCGAGACCGAACACTGGTACCGCGTCACCTACTGACCCCGCTCGCCTTAGGCCCACGCCCCACGCCCCACGCTCCGTGCGCCACGCCCCACGCTCCGTGCGCCACGCCCCACGCTCCGTGCCTCGCGCCTCGCGCTTCGTGCCCCGCGTTCCGCGTTCCGCGCCCACGATCCGCGCAACGTCCCGGAGGTTGCTGCCTCGGGCGTGCGGGAGACACCAACATCCCTGATGGTGCGCGGATCTTGGCGACGAGCATGTGCGCGGGCGGCCGCATCGGCGTCCCACGCGCACTGCCGGTGCAGTATTAGGGCGTGCGGCGGGATCTGGGTGACGGTTGGTCGATCGATCTCTATGGTGACTGGACGACTGAGCACGCAAAGGACGGCGGCGCAACCTGGTGTGCGCCCGGCCGCACGATCCTGGTCGTGCCCGGCGCGCCGTGGCGGTGTGCCGATGCTGTCGACATCATCGCCTCGCTCGATGCCCAGCTACCGCCAGACCCCACGGTCAAGCTGGGCGAGGGGGCCGAGGCGGAATCGGTCATCGTGCCGCCTGGGTCTACCACCACGGCGGCGATGTCGGCTCCACCCTTCACGGCTACACCTTCACCGATGAGACGTACCTGGAGACGGTCTTCACCGACACGCACTCGGGTGACCTCGGTTGGGCCTACGACGCTTGGCGGTCGGTCACCCGAACCGCCACATAGTCGGTCGGCGGATCTCGGGCAGCAACCTGCTGGCGTCAACGCAGGAACGTGAAGAGGGTCCCCGTAGGTTCCAGCGGTCGCGGAGCGCCGTCGAAACGGTGAACGCCGACAGAGAATCGAACACCGTCCGGAGCGTGGAAAGCCTGCTCCACGAAGCCGGCATTCCGAAACCACCCCCGTACCGCCGGGGTCAGGTCCGGGTCGCGCCGCGTCCTGGTCCAGATCACGGTGGCGCCCTCGGCGCAGACCTGGGGTAGGGCGGCAACGGTTCGCTCTACGTCGGCGTTCGAGATGTTGCCGAAAACCCCGACCATGAGCAGCAGGTCAGCCGGGGCCGCCCCCACGTACGACGACAGTCGGCCCGCGTCTGCCTGCCTGATCGCGATGGTGGAGAGGCCGGCCTGCGCGGCGGCGGCCTGAGCGGCAGCCACATTGCCCGCGTCGTACTCAAGAAGGGTCGCGTGCACGCGTTGAGCGTCAAACCTCGAGGCGAGGACGCCGATGAGGTCACGGCCCTGCCCCGCGCACACACTCACCGCGGTCAGCCGCTCGTCGGAACGCTGCTCAAGCCACGACACGATGTGCTGCTGCACCAGGCGCAGTCGACGCGACAGCGGGGACGCTTCATCGGCATAGGGCTCATGCCACGCCTGCCAGTGTGTCTGGGCGGTCATCCGGGCAACGTTGCCAGGCCGAAGCCCACACCGAGGCCGCGCCGGGCCGTCGGAGGTCGATCGGCCGACCAGCGACGACCGGGAGCGACGGTGTGCCCAGGCAGCGCCCTACCGGGCTGGTCGTCCCCGCCCTACCTGTAGTTGTTGAACTGGAGGGCGACGCCGAAGTCCTCGCCCTTGAGCAGTGCGATGACCGCCTGGAGGTCGTCCCGCTTCTTGCCGGTGACTCGCAGCTGGTCGCCCTGGATCTGGGCCTGCACACCCTTGGGGCCCTCGTCGCGGATCTTCTTGCTGATCGCCTTGGCCTTGTCCGTCTCGATGCCCTGGATGACCTTGCAGTCGATCTTGAAAATCTTGCCGGACGGCCGCGGCTCGCCGGCGTCCAGCGACTTCAGCGAAATGTTCCGCTTGACCAACTTTTCCTTGAACACGTCCAACGCGGCACGGACACGCTCCTCGGTCTCCGCCTGAAGACCGATCGCCTCCTCGCCGGACCAGGAGATCTCGGCGCCGGTGCCACGGAAGTCGAACCGCGTCGCAAGCTCCTTCTCCGCCTGCCGAAGGGCGTTGTCGACCTCCTGGCGGTCAACCTTGCTCACGATGTCGAACGACGGGTTCGCTGCCATGTTTCTGCTCCTGCTGTCCGGCGGTCTGGGCCTGCCGTCGGCCGCCGACCAGCGGCACGACCCCCTGACCGTACCCGGTTGCATGGCTGCCGGGTGGAGCCGCTATCCTTGCTTCCGCCGCCGCGTTACGACGCGGTGGGGTGCCCTGGCGGGTTGCCCGAGCGGCCAATGGGAGCGGACTGTAAATCCGTCGCGAAAGCTTCAGAGGTTCGAATCCTCTACCCGCCACCAGGTGCAGACACGGCCCCTGACCAGCAGGAATGCTGATCGGGGGCCGTCGTCGTTCGTCCTGCGGAGTCCAGCCGTTGACGACGGGTCGTGGGCAGATGGCGGGCGGGTCGATCTTGCTCCTGTCGGTCGACGTCAAGGGCTCGTCCGCTTCGGGGCTTGATCCCGCCGCGCACGAGGCCGGGCCGGGGCGGTACCTATCGGGGCCCTGGTTACCACCTACCGACGCCGAGAGCGTCACACACGTTCACGTGGCAACCGGACGCTCGGATTCGCCCAGGCCTTGGACCGGCTGATCTTGGCCGATGATCGGGGAGAGTTGCTGATCGGTGAGGTTGGCGGCGTCGGAACGGTCTGGTTCTATCAGCTCTTCCTCGCACCTGACGGCTCCCGCGTCGTCGCCTGCTTCGCGGTGGGTCAGGACGAGGGAGTCGCCCGCCCGTAGCCGGCGGATCGACTGCCCCCAACTCAGCGCACGGGCGGAAGCCATCGGGCGGTCTGCCACCAACGCGCCGCGCCGCGCAGCGGTGCTCTTGACCTGCTTCTACAGAAGGCAGGCCGGCAAGGATTCACGGCTGACCAGGTTGGCCCGCGGCCGGTAGCCCGGCTCCGAAAAACCCACCATGGGGTACGCACCCAGCCGCCCGTACCCCGAAATGACGTGACCGCCGAGACCCGGCGCTCGATCGTTGAGGCGCTGAACTCCATCACGGTGAGCCCGATCCGGTCGGCCAAACGGGGCGGACCGACGGCCCTGTTCCGGTGGGGTGGGTGATCGGAGAACGCTCCGCCCAGTCGTCGTCCGCTGCGAAACTGGCCGCGTGCCAGCGCCGCCCGCGCTCGGCGCGCCGGCTGACTCCACCGGTAGGTGGCGAAGATGTCCGACGACAACCAAGCCGTCCGTTCCGGCTCGACGGGCCGGAGGCGAGCTCTCGCCGCCGGATCGTGGCCACGTGTTGGCCCAGCCGCCAGTGGCGGTCACTTTGCGGCCTGGGAGGAGCCGGAGCTCTTCTCCGCCGAGGTGCGGGCGGCATTCCGGCCGCTGCGATAACCCGGACTTCGCCCCACTTGCCGAGGGGCTTCGATGGTGCCGTTTAAAAGCGTCAGGCATTTCGATGAATTCGTCTTACGAATCGTGGCGATTGGGGCCGCACGCCCACCACAATCGCAAGAAGGTCCCCCTGAGCAGCGGCATTCTTACTCAGCGTCGCACCACCCGAGAGCCAGGCGCGGGCCTTCGTGGCGACTTTCCGCCGGATGCCGGCCGTTCGCCGGAACAGAAGCAACCCGACCGGTGGTCGGAGAGGACTCTTCCCTGACGAGGCCCATGTCGACCAGCGGCGACGGCGCGACGTCAGGGCGCAACCGCGATCGGGGCGGCGCTGTCGAGGGTGGACCGGGCGGCGGGGAGAGGCCGTCGGGTCGGAGGCGCGTGCGGGGTGCTCATCGCGGCTTGGTCGTCCCCCTTGCGGCCCGTCCCTGTCGGCGAGCTTCCGAATCAGGGGATCGAACAGATTCTCTGCGTCGCGGGCTCCTCCGGCGGGGAGATACCAGCTACGCTCACCATCGGGGGTACGTAGGGGGTCAGGGGTTGCGAAGCTCGCGGCGTACGCAGGCCGGGCCGCAGGCTCCGCATCTGCAGGGCCCGGATGGGCTCTCCTTGGGCCTAAGGAGCTAGCGGTCGAGCGATTTGTCGCCTCTGGGCCAGCAAGGGCAAACTTCCGATTCGCCACCTTGGCTGGAAGCCGCACTATGTGCCGATGGGAAGTTGAAGATCGCGTTGCGTAGACGCTCTGTCTGCACGTTATTACGCGGCGGTCAACTGGCGTCGCCGCTCGCCCGGTCGGCCATGCCGATCGGCCGTACGTGGGCTTTGCGGGTGGTTTCGACTGTGGCACGATCAGGGGCACTGATTCTTGTTCTGACCCCCCGACAGGAGCACGCTGATGTATGGACGGACGCCTCGCCGCCTTCGCGCCGCCCTCGCGTTCGTGGCCGCGGTCGCGTTCGCGGGTTCCTTCCTCGGCGCGACGACGGACTTTCAGCAGTTCGACTTCTCGTGGGGGGCTTCGGCCGTTGACGAGGGCGTCGCTGTCTCCCGATAGTCCCGCTCCGCACCACCCAGCGAGGGAGCGGAATGAAGCCTGGCCCACCCCCGACCCGTAGATCCAACGAGCAGGCTTGGCTGATCACGGGTCCGCTGGCGGTGCTGGCCATCGTCTGCTCACTCGTCCTGGCGCTGGCAGGGCCCCCACCTCCGGGCAACATCCTCGCGGCGGTGGTCATCTTCGCTGTCATGGTGGCTGCCAGCACGCAGGTGCTTCAGATCGTGGTGCGTCGCCAGGCGCTCGAAGTCATCGTCATCGAGATTCCGCTCCTCCTCGCCTTCTTCTACCTACCACCTCTGACGGTCGTGCTCATCGCCGTCCTGGCCGCTCTGATCGGTCAGCTTCGTCGGCGCCTCAGCGCCCCCAAGGTCTGGTTCAACCTCGCCAGGGCGGCCGTTGCCGCCTCTCTGGCGGGAGTCGTCCTACTGGCGCTACCTCCGATCGGTGACGAGGTCGGCCCCAAGACGTGGGCTGTCCTCTTCGCGGTGGTGAGTGTCAACAGCCTGGTCTCGTTGGCAGCCATCAGTGCGGTAATCACTTTGCTGCACGGGTGGCAGGCGGGGTGGGAGCTGATCCGTAACGGCACTGCTCCACAGATGATCTGTGCGATCAACAGCGTCGTCGGGTTGGTGATCCTGATGGCGATCGAGTCCAACCTGTGGTCCGTGCTCCTGATTGCCGTGTTGGCGATCGCGGTCGTCCTGGTCTACCGGTCCTACGCCCAGTTCCTCCGCCAGCACCGGACGCTCGGCAGCATGTACGAGCTGACGCGGGCCATCAGCGAGAGCGGCCAGGAGGGCGGCCTGGTGGACGCGCTTCTGGACCGGGTCCGCGCGCTGATGCAGGCCGAGTACGCCACGCTCTGGCTGCCGGCCCAGGGTCGCCACCCCGAGGTCCTGTTGAGCGCCCGGCTCGACGACCGTGGCCTGCTCGATGTCGCGCTCACTCCCTCCATCGTTCGCGAACGTGCCCGGCAGTCCGGCCGGACATTGGCCGCCGGTCGGGCCTTCGAGGAGGACGAGGAGATCCGTAGGGCGCTCAGCAAGGACCAGGTGAAAGACGTCATCGTCGTTCCACTTCGGTCTGGTCAGGCGGTCATCGGCACCCTCGAAGTGGTCAACCGGCTCAGCGACGTGGGTCACTTCACGGCGGCGGACATCCCGGTCTTCGAGACCGTGGCCGCCCACGCCGCGGTGGCGCTGGAGAATTCGCGGCTGGTCGACAGGCTTCGGCACGACGCATACCACGACGCGCTGACCAGGCTGCCCAACCGGCGGCGGATCATCGGCGCGCTCGAGGAGTCCTTCAAGATCGCTGCCCCGGGCGAGGTGGTGGCGCTGCTGCTCTTCGACGTCGACGGATTGCGTCAGGTCAACGAGTCCCTCGGTCACGCGGCCGGAGACAAGGTCCTCGCCGAGGTGGCCAGCCGGTTGCGGGCCAGCGCGCCGTCGTCGGCTCTGGTCGGCCGGGCGGGCGGGGACGAGTTCCTGGTGACGCTACGGCTGGAGAGCGCCGATGCCGCGCTCGAGTTGGCCGCCCAACTACGTGACCAGATCCGCGACGAGATGGTCTTCGACGCGCTCACCCTGGACGTGAACACCGCCGTCGGGGTGGCCGTACACCCGGATCACGGCAGCGACGCCGCGACCCTGCTGCTGCGGGTCGACCTGGCGGCCACTGCCGCCAAGTCGGTGCCGGGCAGCGTGCAGCTCTTCAACCCCGCGCTGGAGTCCCGGTCGCTGCGCCGGCTGGGTCTGGCCGGCGATCTGCGCCGGGCACTGGACGACAACGAGCTGGAGGTCTACTTCCAGCCGAAGGTGACCCTTCGGGACCGGCGCCTCGTGGGTGTCGAGTGCCTGGCCCGCTGGGAGCATCCGACGCACGGCACCGTGGCTCCCGAGGACTTCGTGGCGGTGGCCGAGCACACCGGCCAGTTGAGCAGGCTCACGGAGGTGGTTCTCCGCGAGGGGCTGCGCCGCAGCCGGGACTGGGCGCTGGCCGACCAGCCGTTGCCGATCGCGGTCAACCTCGCGGCCCGGACGCTCACCGACCAGCACTTCCCGGACCGGGTGCAGGAGCTGCTGAGCGAATATCGGGTGCCGGCGCAGCGTCTGACCCTGGAGATCACCGAGTCGGGGGTGCTGGACGGCACGGACCGGCCCATCCCGACCCTGCAACGGCTGCGCGACCTTGGCGTCCGGTTGTCGGTGGACGACTTCGGCACGGGCGACTCGTCCCTGGCGCACCTGCGCCGGCTGCCGGTGCACGAGGTGAAGGTGGACCGCTCCTTCGTGCAGGGCATGGCCACCGACCCGGGGGACCTGGCCATCGTCAACGCCGTGGTGACCCTCTCCCAGCAGTTCGGCCTGGCCGTGGTCGCCGAGGGTGTGGAGAGTGAGCTGACGCTGGAGCTTCTCCAGGACATCGGCTGTGAGATCGGGCAGGGCTTCCTGTTCAGCAGGCCCCTGCCGTACGAGCGGTTGGCCGCCTGGTTCGGTGCTCAGGTCGAGCCGGAGACGACCGCCGAAGGGGAGCTTCCGCGCCTCCGAGTGGTGCCCTGACCAGGGCTCGGACGATCACCGGGGATCCGATTTCACCTGTCGAGCCGGGCCGTGTACTCTTACTCCTGCGCGCCCCACGGGGAGATCGCGCAGGCCCCCTTAGCTCAGTCGGCAGAGCGTCTCCATGGTAAGGAGAAGGTCTACGGTTCGATTCCGTAAGGGGGCTCGAGGGTTCAGCTGGACCCATCGCAGCGGTGTAGCTCAGATGGTAGAGCAAGCGGCTCATAATCGCTGTGTCGCCGGTTCAAGTCCGGCCACCGCTACTCTCGTCTTCCGGGCTCGTTGCCGGTGGTCGTAAGAATGGGCGCTTCTGGCGCCCACTTTGCATGTCCGCGCTGTCAGCGTCTAGGCTGGCGCGTCGTAGTTGTTTCCGTTAGCGAGGAAGGCACTCCGCCGTGGCGAAGGCTACCGATGTCCGGCCGAAGATCACTTTGGCGTGTGTGGAGTGCAAGGAGCGCAACTACATCACGCGCAAGAACCGGCGCAACGACCCCGACCGCATCGAGCTGAAGAAGTTCTGCCCGCGTGACGGTCGGCACACGGTCCACCGCGAGACCCGCTGATCGCTGCCGGCTTCGCGCCGGCCACTGTCGCAGTTTTCCCATCGCCGATCTGACCGGTATGGCGCGGCTCCGCTGCCGCCTGCCGGTCAGATCGGCGATTGTGCTTTCCGTGTAGGTTCGCGGCATGCCTCTGGACCCTTCCTTCGTCGGCCGGACCTATCCGCCGACCGCCCCCTACCAGGTGGGCCGAGAAAAGATCCGTGAGTTCGCCAGCGCCATCGGTGCCACGGACCCGGCTCATCACGACCCGGAGGCCGCGCGGGCGCTGGGGCACGGCGACGTGGTGGCCCCGCCGACCTTTCCGGTGATCGTCACGATGGCCGCGAGCCGTCAGATCATCGAGGACCCGGAGCTGGGCGTCGACTACAGCCGCCTGGTGCACGGCGACCAGCGGTTCGCGTACACCCGGCCGGTGGTCGCTGGTGACGAGCTGGTCTGCACCAACACGATCGAGGACGTCAGCACCCGGGGCGGGCACGGCTTTCTGACCACGCGCACCGACGTGAGCACCGTCGGCGGGGAACCGGTGGTCGCCGTCTGGGCCAGGTACGTCATTCGCGGGGAGGCCTGAGATGGATTTTCCAGCCAAGACGTTCCGGGTGACCCGCGCCGACCTGGTGCAGTACGCCGGCGCCTCGGGTGACTTCAACCCGATCCACTGGAGTGACCGGGTCGCCACCACTGTTGGTCTGCCCGGGGTGATCGCTCATGGCATGTTCACCATGGCGTTGGTCGGCCGGGCGGTCACCGAGTGGGCCGGGGCGCCGGACGCGGTGGTCGAGTACGGCGTTCGGTTCACCCGACCGGTGGTGGTGCCCGACGACGACCAGGGCACCGAGATCGAGGTGACCGCGCGGGTCCGTGAGGTCACCGAGGACGGCCTGACCCGCCTCGACGTGACAGCGACCTGCCTAGGCGAGAAGGTGCTCTCACAGGCCCGGGCAACCATCCGTACGGCACGCTGAGCCCTCCTCGCCACGCGTGGCGAGGAGACCGGTTGGGAAAGTCGGGGGCCTACCCGTACACTGGTCCGCCGTGGGGCAAGTGACCCCTGCTCGGTCGTCTGTGGCCGCGTGGGGCGAGTGTTGCCACATAGGGGTGTAGCTCAATTGGCAGAGCAGCGGTCTCCAAAACCGCAGGCTGCAGGTTCAAGTCCTGTCACCCCTGCGCCTCAGGCCTGACCGTTCCCGTGGGTCGCGCCGCCACCATGGCGGCGTCCGGCCCGTGGTGGTGGCATCGGCGGGGTGGTTCCGAGGCAATCGGGGCCCTCCGGATGATCCACCGGCCGCGGCCCGTCGCGGGACGGTTGGGCCCGGCCGGCGTGACCAGCGCCGCGTACGCCGCTCGGCGTGCGACCCGAGATTCCGCGACGGAGGGCGAAGTGGCCGACAACAAGCGGCACGGCGAGGACGCCGGCGACGATCGTCTGGATGACGAGATCGTCGACGACGTGGCCGACGACGACGCCACCGGCGCGGACGAGCCGGTTTCCCGGGGCGGCACCGCCACGCGGTCGCGTGCGCGGGCGGAGTCGGCGGACAGCCGGCCGACCACTCGGTCGGAAACGGGTCGGGTGGGCGTGTTCGGCCGCATCGCCCGGTTCTTCCGCGAGGTCGTAGCCGAACTGCGTAAGGTCATCTGGCCGACCCGCAAGGAGTTGCTGACCTACACCGCCGTGGTGGTGACGTTCGTCGCGGTGATGCTGACGATCGTCGGCGTGCTGGACTACGGCTTCGCCAAGGTCGTGCTGTTTGTCTTCGGCAACTCGGACTGACCGGCTGCCTCCAGCCGATAGTGACGGAAGTGAGCGAGCGTGCCTGAGTACGACGAGACCGCCGGACCGGTGGACGAGCAGTCCACGGTCGCGACGGCGGCTGGTGACGAGTCGGTTGAGGCCGCCAGCGAGCCGGAGTTCCCAACGACCGAGCCCGCACCGGACGAGGATTACGACGCGGTCGCCGAGCTGAGGCAGAAGCTGCGTTACGCGCCTGGTGACTGGTACGTGGTGCATTCGTACGCCGGCTACGAGAACAAGGTGAAGACCAACCTCGAGACCCGGATCACGAGCCTCGACATGGAGGACTTCATCTACCAGGTCGAGGTGCCGACCCGGGAAGAGGTCGAGGTCAAGAACGGTAAGCGTTCCCAGATCCAGGCCAAGGTCTTCCCGGGCTACATCCTGGTCCGGATGGAGCTGACCGCCGAGTCCTACTCGTGTGTCCGGAACACCCCGGGTGTTACCGGCTTCGTCGGCGCGACCGACCGGGCCGACCGGCCCGCCCCGCTCTCCCTCGACGAGGTGCTGAAGTGGCTGGCACCGGCCGTCGAGACCGAGCAGAAGAAGGCGAAGCCGGAGATCAAGGTCCTCGACTTCGAGGTGGGCGACTCCGTCACCGTCACCGACGGTGCCTTCGCGTCGCTGCCGGCCACGATCAGCGAGATCAACGCCGACCAGCAGAAGCTCAAGGTGCTGGTTTCGATCTTCGGTCGCGAGACCCCGGTGGAGCTCAACTTCAACCAGGTCGCCAAGATCTGACTGGTCGTCGGCGGCGGGCCCGGCCCGCCGCCGACGTCGGCGTAGCCTTCCCGCTCGACCTCGGCGGACGAGTGGGCTGCGGCCTGCGCTACTCTTGAATGTCGCCGCTGTCGCACCGCGCTGACCGTGCGCGCTCCGAGGGCGGCGACAGCCGCATTTTCCCAGCTCCAAGCCCCAGGAAGTGACATGCCTCCGAAGAAGAAGCTCGTCAAGACGTTCACGCTTCAGCTGCCGGCGGGCCAGGCCACGCCGGCCCCGCCGGTCGGCCCCGCGCTCGGCCAGCACGGCGTGAACATCATGGAGTTCTGCAAGTCCTACAACTCGCAGACCGAGTCCCAGCGGGGCGACATCGTCCCCGCCGAGATCAGCGTCTACGAGGACCGGTCCTTCACGTTCGTGCTGAAGACCCCGCCCGCCGCCCGACTGCTGATCAAGGCCGCCGGTGTGCAGAAGGGCTCGGGTGTTCCGCAGTCCGAGAAGGTCGGCTCGGTCAGCCGCGCCCAGCTGCGTGAGATCGCCGAGAAGAAGATGGCCGACCTCAACGCCAACGACATCGAGCAGGCCGAGAAGATCATCGCCGGCACCGCCCGGTCGATGGGCATCACCGTCAACGACTGACGTCGGCCCAGGCCGTCGACCCGACCGTGGGAGGGCCCGCGCCGAGCGGCCCGCCAGAGACCACAGGAGTAATCAGCAATGCAGCGCAGCAAGAGCTACCGCAAGGCCGCCGACGTCATCGACCGGTCGAAGCTCTACACCCCCTCTGAGGCCGTGAAGCTGGCCAAGGAGACCACCAACGTCAAGTTCGACGCCACGGTCGAGGTCGCCATGCGCCTCGGCGTCGACCCCCGCAAGGCGGACCAGATGGTCCGCGGCACGGTCAACCTGCCGCACGGCACCGGTAAGACCGCCCGCGTGATCGTGTTCGCCAGCGGCGCGAAGGCCGAAGAGGCCGCCGCGGCGGGTGCCGACGAGGTGGGCACCGACGAGCTGGTCGCCCGGATCCAGGGCGGTTGGCTCGACTTCGACGCGGCGATCGCCACGCCGGACCAGATGGCCAAGATCGGCCGGATCGCGCGGATCCTGGGCCCGCGCGGTCTCATGCCGAACCCGAAGACCGGCACGGTGACCATGGACGTCACCAAGGCGGTGCAGGACATCAAGGGCGGCAAGATCACCTTCCGGGTGGACAAGCACTCCAACCTGCACCTGATCATCGGCAAGGCCTCCTTCACGGAGAACCAGCTGGTGGACAACTACGCCGCGGTGCTCGACGAGGTGCTGCGTGCCAAGCCGTCCGCGGCCAAGGGCAAGTACCTCCGCAAGGTCATCCTCACCACCACGATGGGCCCGGGTGTCCCGGTCGACCCGAACCTGGTGAAGAACCTCCGTGAGGACTCGGCCGAGGCCTGAGCCGACAGTTCGCTCCGCCGGGGCGCCGCCACGACTGTGGCGGCGCCCCGGCGCGTTCATGGTGTGGCAGGCTCGACGCCATGCGACTGGAGAACGTCTGGTTGCGGTACCACCGGCGGGGGCCGTGGGTGCTGCGGGGCGTCGACGTGCGGATCGGTCCGGGCGAGGTGGCGGTCGTGCTGGGCCGCAACGGGGTGGGCAAGTCCACGCTGCTCCAGTTGGCGGCCGGGGTGCTCCGACCGGGCCGCGGCCGGGTCACCGACCGACCCGCCCGGGTGGGCTGGGTGCCGGAGCGTTTTCCGGCCGACCAGCCGTTCACAGTGGCCCGCTACCTGACCGGGATGGCCCGGGTGGCCGGGTTGGGCCGGGCGGCGGCCGACGAGGCGGTGGCGTCCTGGGTCGACCGGCTCGGGCTGTCCGCCTTCCGCACGGTCCGTCTGCCGGAGCTGTCGAAGGGCACCGCGCAGAAGGTGGGCCTGGCCCAGGCGATGCTGTGCCCTCCCGGCCTGCTGGTGCTCGACGAGCCGTGGGAGGGGCTGGACGCCGCCACCCGCGAGCTGGTGCCCGAGCTGATCGACGAGGTGCTCGCCGCCGAGGGGTCCGTTCTGGTCAGTGACCACCGGGGCGAGACGGTCCGGTTGCCGGCCGCGCGCCGCTGGCTGGTGGCCGACGGTTCGCTGACCGAGGAGACGTCCGCGGCGGACGAGACGCTCGCGGTGGTCGAGGTCGCGGTGCCGGCCGCGCGGGCCGCCGGCACCGTCGCCCGGTTGCGCGCCGAGGGGCATCACATTCTGCGGGTACGCGTCGACGCCCCCATCGCCGCGCCACCGGCGCGACAGGCCGAGCCGCTTCCGGAGGCCGGCGCCGCCCGACCCGCCGAGCTGCCGTCGCAGGTGGTCGGGGAGTCGACAGCGGAGCAACCGGACGCCACCGACGCGGCGGTCGGGCCGGCAGTGGGGGAGGCCCGGTGAACGCCCTGATCCGGATGCGGCTGGCGGGGTTCCTACGAACCGGCCGCGCGATCGCGCCGCTGCTGGCCGGCCTCGTCACGCTCGGCCTCCTCTACGGCGGCGGTCGTGCCCAGCCGGCGGAGGCGTACGGAGTCTCGGCCGTGGTCCTCTTCCCCGTCATCGCCTGGCAGACCAAGATCCTCCTGGACGTGGAGCCGGACGTGCAGCGGCGGCTGGCGCAGGTGGCGGTCGGGGTGGCCCGCGAGCGGTCGGCGGGTCTCCTCGCGGCCAGCGTGGCAGCGCTGGTGACGGTGGGCGTCGGGCTGCTGTTCCCGTGGTTGGTCGGTGGGGTCTCCGGCCCGGTCGAGCCGGGGGACCGGTCGATCCCGGTCGGGCTCGCGCTGGGGCTGTGGGCGCACCTGGTGGCCGTACCCGCTGCGGTTGCCCTCGGTGCTCTGGCCAGTCGGGCGTCGGTGGGCGGGGCCGGGTACGGCGTCGCGGTCCTGGCCCTCGGCGGTGTCGGCGCGGTGGTGCTCGGCCTGAGCGGCTCGGTGGCTCCCTGGCTGGCACCGCCGATCATGGCCGCCGCCCGGGCCACCGGTGGCGACGCCGCGGCGCTCAGCCTGCTGGGGTTGACCATGTGGGCGTTGGCCTGGAGCGCCGCAGTCGTCGGCGGCTATCTGTGGCGGCGGCGGGCCCAGGGCTGACCCGCGTCGGTATGGGTGACGTGGCTCACCCGGCGCGATTTGGTGCTGGTGACCTGGGCGCGTAGTCTTCAAACGTCATCCGTGTTCTCATGGATGTCGAACCACCCAGAGACCGCTGGTCACCGTGCTTCGGCACGGTCGAAGGTCCCGCGACACCGGGCGACCCGCGCAGGGCGGCAAGCGTAACTCGGCAGTGAGCATGGTCCGCCGACCGTGACGATCCGCCGGCCCTCGCCCCGTGCGCCCTGCGCCGGGGCTTTTTCGTTGTCGCGTCGCCTCCGCTCCCGTTTCGGCTTCGGCCGTGACGGGACCAGCCTCGAGTAACGAGAGAGGAGGGACATGGCGGACAAGCCGATTCGTGCCGACAAGGCCACGGCCGTCGCTGAGCTGACCGAGAGCTTCCGCAGCTCGGGCGCCACCGTGCTGACCGAGTACCGCGGTCTGACGGTTTCCCAGCTCACCCAGCTTCGGCGCTCGCTCGGCGCCGAGACCAGCTACATGGTCGCGAAGAACACGCTGGCGAAGCGTGCTGCGACGGACGCGGGCATCACCGGCCTCGACGAGCTGTTCACCGGTCCTACCGCGCTGACTTTCGTTTCGGGCGACGTCGTCGAGGCGGCGAAGGGTCTTCGCGACTTCGCGAAGGCCAACCCGAAGCTCGTCATCAAGGGCGGTGTCTTCGAGGGCAAGGCCATTTCCGCGGCCGAGGTCACGAAGCTCGCCGACCTGGAGTCCCGCGAGGTGCTGCTGGCCAAGCTGGCCGGCGCGATGAAGGGCAACCTGAGCAAGGCCGCGGCCCTGTTCCAGGCCCCGCTGTCGAAGACCGCCCGTCTGGCGGCTGCCCTGCAGGACAAGCGCGAGAAGGAGGGCGCCGAGGCGGCCTGACGGCCCCCACGGCGCACCAGTTCTTACTTATTCAGCATTAGGAAAGGACGCCAGACATGGCGAAGCTCAGCACCGACGAGCTGCTCGACGCGTTCAAGGAGATGACGCTGATCGAGCTCTCTGAGTTCGTGAAGCAGTTCGAGACCACCTTCGAGGTCACCGCTGCCGCTCCGGTCGCGGTTGCCGCGGCCGGCGGTGCCGCCGGTGGCGCTGCTGCCCCGGCCGAGGAGGAGAAGGACGAGTTCGACGTCATCCTCGACGCCGACGGTGGCAAGAAGATCCAGGTCATCAAGGTCGTGCGTGAGCTGACCGGCCTGGGCCTCAAGGAGGCCAAGGACGCGGTCGAGTCCGCGCCGAAGGCCATCCTGGAGAAGGTCAACAAGGAGACCGCCGAGAAGGCGAAGGCCAAGCTCGAGGGTGAGGGCGCCAAGGTCACCCTCAAGTGACCTGAGCTCCACCTGCGCGTACCCGGCTCGTGAGCCGGGACACGAATCGCGTCACGGCGGGCGGTGATCCGACACGGATCGCCGCCCGCCGTGTTGGTGGATCCGGCGCGGACCGGCCCTGAGCTGGGCTCCGACGGCCGGCCTCCGGGATCCCGACGGGCGGAGCGGGTCGCCCGCCAGGAGGAAAGAAGTAGCGACCCGGATACCGGCCCTTGACGCGGCACCGGCCTGCCAGGCACGCTGACACCAGCAAGACACCGCGCTTGCGACGGCCACGATGTGGGTATGACAGCGACGGCACCATCGGTCGCGGTCACCCGTGCGGCCCAGTGGGGAGTTGCGTTCTGAGCGGCCCGGCAGACCCGGTTGACGGGGGCCGAGGCGCGTTCCGCAAACGACCTGCGGGGTGGGCTGGACAGCGGTTAGCCTCTCGGCTACACTGCTAGTTTGCGCTGCCTTCCGACTTGACCCCTGCTCGGAAATGTCCGTTTACGGATAATTCTGGTGGGGTCATTGGAGTGCACGCGTACCAGCCGTTCTGCAGCACCGGTCCTCGGAAGGACGCATCTTGGCAGCTTCCCGCCCTGCGAAGACCAGTCGTACGTCGAGCGCATTCGCTCCCCGCCGAGTTTCATTCGGCAGGATCACCGAACACCTCGAGGTCCCCAACCTCCTTGCCATTCAGAACGAGTCCTTCGACTGGCTCGTCGGCAACGAGGCTTGGCAGGGCCGGTCGGCGGACGACCCGCACGCACGCTCGGGTCTCGCGGAGATCCTTGAAGAGATCAGTCCCATTGAGGACTTCTCCGGCACCATGTCACTCTCCTTCTCGGCGCCGCGCTTCGACGAGGTCAAGGCCTCGATCGAGGAGTGCAAGGAGAAGGACCTGACCTACTGCGCTCCGCTCTTCGTGACCGCGGAGTTCACCAACAACACCACTGGCGAGATCAAGAGCCAGACGGTGTTCATGGGTGACTTCCCGATGATGACGCCCAAGGGCACCTTCGTCATCAACGGCACCGAGCGCGTCGTGGTCAGCCAGCTCGTCCGGTCTCCGGGCGTGTACTTCGACAAGCAGCCGGACAAGACCTCCGACCGCGACCTCTCCAGCGTCAAGGTCATCCCGAGTCGGGGTGCCTGGCTGGAGTTCGACATCGACAAGCGCGACACGGTCGGCGTACGCATCGACCGTAAGCGTCGGCAGGCCGTCACGGTCCTGCTCAAGGCCATCGGATGGTCGGCCGAGCGCATTCGTGAGAAGTTCGGCTGGTCCGAGCTGATGATGACCACGCTCGAGAAGGACCACATCGCCGGCGCCGACGAGGCGCTGCTCGACATCTACCGCAAGCTGCGCCCTGGCGAGCCGCCGACGCGCGAGAACGCCCAGACCCTGCTCGACAACCTCTTCTTCAACCCGAAGAGGTACGACGTCGCCAAGGTCGGGCGCTACAAGTTCAACAAGAAGCTCGAAGTCGACGTGCCGATCACCACTGGCACGCTGACCGAGGACGACATCGTCGCCACCGTGGAATACCTCTGCCGGCTGCACGCCGGTGAGGAGGGCTACGAGGCCGACGACATCGACCACTTCGGCAACCGTCGCCTGCGCACCGTGGGTGAGCTGATCCAGAACCAGGTTCGGGTCGGCCTGTCCCGCATGGAGCGGGTCGTCCGCGAGCGGATGACCACGCAGGACGTCGAGGCGATCACGCCGCAGACCCTGATCAACATCCGCCCGGTGGTGGCGGCGATCAAGGAGTTCTTCGGTACGTCGCAGCTGTCCCAGTTCATGGACCAGACCAACCCGCTGGCGGGCCTGACCCACCGGCGTCGGCTGAGCGCGCTCGGCCCGGGTGGTCTGTCCCGGGAGCGGGCCGGCTTCGAGGTCCGCGACGTGCACCCGTCCCACTACGGCCGGATGTGCCCGATCGAGACGCCGGAAGGCCCGAACATCGGCCTGATCGGCGCGCTGTCCACCTTCGCCCGGGTCAACCCGTTCGGCTTCATCGAGACGCCGTACCGGAAGGTCGTCGAGGGTCGGGTCACCGACCAGATCGACTACCTGACCGCGGACGAGGAGGACCGGTTCGTCAAGGCCCAGGCCAACGCGCGCCTGAAGGCTGACGGCACGTTCGCCGAGGACCGGGTGCTCTGCCGTCGTAAGGGCGGCGAGACCGAGGACGTCGTCCCTGGTGCCGTCGACTACATGGACGTCTCGCCCCGGCAGATGACCTCGGTCGCGACCGCCATGATCCCGTTCCTCGAGCACGACGACGCCAACCGG
Organism: Micromonospora sp. WMMC250; assembly: GCF_027460215.1. NCBI lineage: Bacteria > Bacillati > Actinomycetota > Actinomycetes > Micromonosporales > Micromonosporaceae > Micromonospora > Micromonospora sp. WMMC250. The sequence goes on from NZ_JAPZBJ010000002.1 coordinate 5,713,149, forward strand.
GCACTGATGGGCGCGAACATGCAGCGCCAGGCGGTGCCGCTGGTCAAGGCCGAGGCGCCGCTCGTGGGTACGGGCATGGAATACCGCGCGGCGGTCGACGCCGGCGACGTGGTGGTCGCCGAGGTCGGTGGTGTGATCGAGGACCTCTGCGCCGACTACGTCACCATCCACCAGGATGACGGCCACCGCCGGACGTACCTGCTGCACAAGTTCCGCCGCTCCAACGCCGGCTCCTGCGTCAACCAGAAGCCGGTCGTCTTCGAGGGCGACCGCGTCGAGGCCGGTCAGGTCATCGCCGACGGCCCGTGCACCGACGAGGGCGAGATGGCGCTCGGACGCAACCTGCTGGTGGCGTTCATGTGCTGGGAGGGCCACAACTACGAGGACGCGATCATCCTGTCGCAGCGCCTCGTGCAGCAGGACGTGCTCACCTCGATCCACATCGAGGAGCACGAGGTCGACGCTCGGGACACCAAGCTCGGCCCGGAGGAGATCACCCGCGACATCCCGAACGTCAGCGAGGAAATGCTCGCTGACCTCGACGAGCGCGGCATCATCCGGATCGGCGCCGAGGTCGTCCCCGGTGACATCCTGGTCGGCAAGGTCACGCCCAAGGGTGAGACCGAGCTGACCCCGGAGGAGCGCCTGCTCCGCGCGATCTTCGGTGAGAAGGCGCGTGAGGTTCGGGACACCTCGCTGAAGGTGCCGCACGGCGAGACCGGCACGGTCATCGGCGTGCGCACGTTCTCCCGCGAGGACGGCGACGAGTTGCCGCCGGGTGTCAACGAGCTGGTCCGGGTCTACGTCGCCCAGAAGCGCAAGATCCAGGACGGCGACAAGCTCGCCGGCCGGCACGGCAACAAGGGCGTCATCTCGAAGATCCTGCCGGTCGAGGACATGCCGTTCCTGGAGGACGGCACCCCGGTCGACATCGTGCTCAACCCGCTCGGTGTGCCGAGCCGGATGAACATCGGTCAGGTGCTGGAGACCCACCTCGGTTGGGTCGCCAAGACCGGTTGGAAGGTCGAGGGCGACGACGCCGAGTGGAAGCGCCAGCTCCGCTCGATCGACGCGCACGAGTCCGAGGGCGACACGAACGTGGCGACCCCGGTCTTCGACGGTGCCCGCGAGGAGGAGATCTCCGGTCTGCTCGAGTCGACCCTGCCCAACCGGGACGGCAAGCAGCTGATCGGTCGTACCGGCAAGGCGCAGCTCTTCGACGGTCGTTCCGGCGAGCCTCTGCCGGACCCGATCGCTGTCGGCTACGTCTACATCCTGAAGCTCAACCACCTGGTCGACGACAAGATCCACGCTCGGTCGACCGGCCCGTACTCGATGATCACGCAGCAGCCGCTGGGTGGTAAGGCGCAGTTCGGTGGTCAGCGTTTCGGTGAGATGGAGTGCTGGGCGATGCAGGCGTACGGCGCTGCCTACGCCCTGCAGGAGCTGCTCACGATCAAGTCCGACGACGTGCTCGGCCGGGTGAAGGTCTACGAGGCCATCGTCAAGGGCGAGAACATCCCGGAGCCGGGCATCCCGGAGTCGTTCAAGGTGCTACTCAAGGAGCTGCAGTCGCTGTGCCTCAACGTTGAGGTGCTGTCCAGCGACGGTGTGGCCCTGGAAATGCGCGAGACCGACGACGAGGTGTTCCGGGCCGCTGAGGAGCTGGGCATCGACCTGTCCCGGCGCGAGCCGAGCTCGGTCGAAGAGGTCTGAGGTGAGCGGTCGGGGGCCGGTTCGCCGGCCCCCGACCCCACCCGAGAATTAGCAGTACAGACGACGACATAGGGGACATAGTGCTCGACGTCAACTTCTTCGACGAGCTGCGCATTGGTCTCGCCACCGCCGACGACATCCGTCAGTGGTCGCACGGCGAGGTCAAGAAGCCTGAGACGATCAACTACCGCACCCTGAAGCCGGAAAAGGACGGGCTCTTCTGCGAGAAGATCTTCGGTCCGCAGCGGGACTGGGAGTGCTACTGCGGTAAGTACAAGCGGGTCCGGTTCAAGGGCATCATCTGTGAGCGCTGCGGCGTCGAGGTGACTCGCTCCAAGGTCCGCCGTGAGCGGATGGGGCACATCGAGCTCGCCGCTCCGGTGACCCACATCTGGTACTTCAAGGGCGTTCCGAGCCGGCTGGGCTACCTGCTGGACCTCGCCCCCAAGGACCTCGAGAAGATCATCTACTTCGCCTCGTACGTCGTGACGAGCGTGGACGCGGAGTCGCGTCACCGTGACCTCTCGACGATCGAGAACGAGATCCTGGCCGAGAAGCGGCAGTCCGAGAACAGCCGCGACTCGGAGATCGAGAAGCGGGCCGCCAAGCTCGAGGCCGACCTGGCCGAGCTGGAGGCCGAGGGTGCCAAGGCGGACGTCCGGCGCAAGGTCAAGGAGGGCGGAGAGCGCGAGATGCGCCAGATCCGCGACCGGGCCCAGCGCGAGATCGACCGCCTGGACGAGGTGCTGGACACCTTCCGCAAGCTGGAGCCGAAGCAGCTGGTCACCGACGAGCTGCTCTACCGCGAGCTGCGCGACCGGTTCGGTGAGTACTTCACCGGTTCCATGGGCGCCGAGGCGATCAAGGCGCTGGTCCAGAACATGGACCTCGACGCCGAGGCCGAGAGCCTGCGGGAGACCATCCGGTCCGGCAAGGGCCAGCGGAAGATCCGGGCGCTCAAGCGGCTCAAGGTCGTCGCGGCGTTCCTGAACACCCGCAACTCGCCGCTCGGCATGGTGCTGGACTGCGTCCCGGTCATCCCGCCGGACCTGCGCCCGATGGTGCAGCTCGACGGTGGCCGCTTCGCGACCTCGGACCTCAACGACCTGTACCGCCGCGTGATCAACCGGAACAACCGCCTCAAGCGGCTGATCGACCTCGGTGCTCCCGAGATCATCGTCAACAACGAGAAGCGGATGCTCCAGGAGGCCGTCGACGCGCTGTTCGACAACGGCCGTCGTGGCCGGCCGGTCACCGGCCCGGGTAACCGCCCGCTCAAGTCGCTGTCCGACATGCTCAAGGGCAAGCAGGGCCGGTTCCGCCAGAACCTGCTGGGCAAGCGCGTCGACTACTCCGGCCGTTCGGTCATCGTGGTCGGCCCGAAGCTCAAGCTGCACCAGTGCGGTCTGCCCAAGCAGATGGCGCTGGAGCTGTTCAAGCCGTTCGTGATGAAGCGGCTGGTCGACCTCAACCACGCACAGAACATCAAGTCCGCCAAGCGGATGGTCGAGCGTCAGCGCCCGGTCGTGTGGGACGTGCTGGAAGAGGTCATCGGCGAGCACCCGGTGCTGCTCAACCGTGCACCGACCCTGCACCGTCTGGGCATCCAGGCGTTCGAGCCGCAGCTGGTCGAGGGCAAGGCGATCCAGATCCACCCGCTGGTCTGCACCGCGTTCAACGCCGACTTCGACGGTGACCAGATGGCGGTGCACGTGCCGCTGTCCGCCGAGGCTCAGGCCGAGGCGCGGATCCTGATGCTGTCGTCGAACAACATCCTCAAGCCGGCCGACGGTAAGCCGGTCACCATGCCCACCCAGGACATGGTCATCGGTCTGTACCACCTCACCCACCTCACCGCCGGTGAGAAGGGCGAGGGCCGGGCGTTCAGCTCGGACGCCGAGGCGCGGATGGCCTTCGACAACAGTGAGCTGCACCTGCAGGCGCCGGTGCGGATCCGCCTGCGTGGCGTGATCGGTGTCGACAACGGCGCCGGCGCCGAGGCGTGGACCGCCCCGGAGGGCTGGGTCGAGGGTGACCCGCTGACCATCGAGACGACCCTGGGTCGGGTGCTGTTCAACGAGACGCTGCCGCAGGGCTACCGCTTCGTGAACTACGAGATCCGCAAGGGTCAGCTCTCCGCGATCGTCAACGACCTCGCCGAGCGCTTCCCCAAGGTGGCCCTGGCCGCCACCCTGGACGGGCTCAAGGAGGCCGGTTTCCACTGGGCCACCTGGTCCGGCGTGACGATCGGCATGGAGGACGTCATCGCTCCGCCGCGCAAGGCGGAGATCCTGGCGCGGTACGAGAAGGAAGCCGACCGGATCGACAAGCAGTACCAGCGTGGTCTGATGACCGCCGAGGAGCGTCGCGGCGAACTCATCGAGATCTGGACCAAGGCGACCAACGAGGTCGCCAAGGAGATGGACACCGCGCTGCCGCAGGAGAACCCACTGTGGAAGATGATCAACTCGGGTGCTCGCGGTAACCTGCTCCAGCTCCGGCAGATCGCGGCGATCCGTGGTCTGGTGGCCAACCCGAAGGGCGAGATCATCCCGCGGCCGATCAAGGCCAGCTACCGGGAGGGTCTGTCCGTGCTGGAGTACTTCATCTCCACCCACGGTGCCCGTAAGGGTCTCGCCGACACCGCGCTGCGGACCGCCGACTCGGGTTACCTGACCCGTCGTCTGGTGGACGTCTCGCAGGACGTCATCATCCGCGAAGAGGACTGCGGCACCGACCGGGCGATCCCGATGCAGATCGGCGAGCGGCTGGACGGCAAGCTCGTCGTCCACACCCACGCCGAGACCAGCGTGCACGCCCGGACGCTGGCCGACGACATCAAGGGCCCGGACGGGACCGTGGTGGCCGAGCGTGGCCAGGACATCAACTCCATCGGCGTCGACAAGATCGTCGCCGCCGGCGTGGAGACGGTCCGGGTCCGCAGCGTGCTCACCTGTGAGTCGAAGCTGGGTGTCTGCGCGGCCTGCTACGGCCGGTCGCTGCCGACCGGTAAGTCGGTCGACATCGGCGAGGCGGTCGGCATCATCGCCGCCCAGTCCATCGGTGAGCCTGGTACGCAGCTGACGATGCGTACCTTCCACACCGGTGGTGTCGCGGGTGAGGACATCACCCAGGGTCTGCCGCGTGTTCAGGAAATCTTCGAGGCTCGGGTCCCGAAGGGTAAGGCGCCCATCGCCGACACCCCCGGCCGGATCCGGATCGAGGACGGCGAGCGCTCGCGCAAGATCATCGTGGTGCCGGACGACGGCAGCGACGAGATCGTCTACGACAAGATCTCGAAGCGGGTCAAGCTCCGGACCCACGACGGCGGTCACGTCGCGGTCGGCGAGAAGCTGACCGAGGGCACCATCGACCCGCACGAGCTTCTGCGGATCATGGGTCCGCGGGCGGTCCAGGTCCACCTGACCAGTGAGGTCCAGGAGGTCTACCGCTCGCAGGGTGTGCTCATCCACGACAAGCACATCGAGATCATCATCCGCCAGATGCTCAAGCGGGTGACGGTCATCGACTCCGGCTCGACCGAGTTCCTGCCGGGTGTGCTGGTCGACCGTGCGCTGTTCGAGTCGGAGAACCGCCGACTCGTCTCGGAGGGCGGCGAGCCCGCCGCCGGTCGTCCGGTGCTGATGGGTATCACCAAGGCCTCGCTGGCCACCGACTCCTGGCTCTCGGCGGCCTCCTTCCAGGAGACCACCCGGGTGCTGACCGACGCTGCGATCAACTCGCGCAGCGACTCGCTGGTCGGCCTCAAGGAGAACGTGATCATCGGAAAGCTCATCCCGGCCGGTACTGGCATCAGCAAGTACCGCAACGTCCGGGTGGAGCCGACCGAGGAGGCCAAGGCCAAGGTCTACTCGATGACCGGGTACCCGGAGACCGACTACGGGTTCGGGCCGGCCGGCGGGCAGGCTGTTCCGCTGGACGACTTCGACTTCGGGTCGTACCGCTAAGCACCAGTCACACGACGAGGCCCCCGGCGTCCGCCGGGGGCCTCGTCGCGTCCGGACCCACCCACCCCGGCTGCGAGTTGGGCATGATGGGGGGATGACGACCGCACCCGGGCAGGTGCCCGTCGCGCAGCAGGACCCGCGTCACCCGCTGGACCCGGATCCGGCCCGTGCCACGAAGGCACGGGCGGTCTTCGCACTGGGACTGCTCGGCATGCTGACCGGGCTCTTCATCGGCGGGGTGGTGCCGGCGACGGTCGCGCTGCAACTGGCGCGGCAGGCGCGCCGTGAGGCGTACACCTCGGGGGGTTTCCTGACCGGCGGCGCCTGGCTGCGCCGGGGGGAGCGGATGGCCTGGACGGGCCTGGTCCTGGTCGCGGCCACCGTGGTGATCGCGGTCGTGATCGGTGTGGTCCGGTTGGCCGGTGCGCCGTTCGGCCACGACTACCCGACGAACATGGACTGAGCTCGCCGGTGGCCGCGCCCCGGCGACGGTGCCCTCGGCGGTAGCCTGGCCGGTGTCCACCGTGCGGCGGTGGTGCCCTTTCGACAGGAGGACCTCGTGACGGAACCGGCGCGGCCCCCTGCGGACGAACCGGCCGGTCCTCCGGACGCGCAGACCCCGCCCGAGCCGACCCCTCCTGCACCGGCGTCGCCCGAGCCGGCGTCGCCCGAGCCGACCCTTCCTGCACCGACGCCGCCCGCGCCCGCTTCGGTCGCGCCCGCTTCGGTCGCGCCCGCTTCGTCCGCGCCGGCCTCGGCCCCGCAGAGTGGCTGGGAGCGACCGGGTCCGAGCGGCCCACCGCACCCCCCGGTCTCCGCGCCGGGTTGGGGTGCGCCGCACCCCGGCTGGGGCCCGACCGCGCCGACCGGCTTTCACCAGCCGTACCCGGTCTCCGGTGCGCCGACCCACGCACCCCACGGGTGGGGTCCGCCGTCGTCTAGGCCTGGTGTGCCGCAGGGGTGGGGTCCGCCGTCGTCTGGGCCTGGTGTGCCGCAAGGGTGGGGTCCGCCGTCGTCTGCGCCCGTCGTGCCCCACGGGTGGGGTCCGCCGCCGCCGGGTCACGCACCCGGATGGGGCGGCGTGGCCGGGTCTCCGCCGCCTCCGACCGACGACCAGCGCCGACCGCCGAAGCGGGTCGAGACGGTTCCGGGTACGCCGTTCGGTGTCGTGCACCTGGACGTGGCGCCGGTCACATCCGGGCTGGCCATCGGGGCGCTGGTGGCCGGAATCGCGTCGGCAGTGGTCTCGCTGCTGGTCATCTGCTTCGGGGTGACGTTCGTGGACGAGGGTGGGGCCTGGGCCTCCGGGGCGTTCGCGGTGCTCGGGGTGCTGACGGGTGTGGCAGCCGTGGTCATCGGGCTGCTCGGTCAGCGGCAGATCCGCCGGCCGGTAGCGCCTCCGGCCGTCCGCTTCACCGGCCGTGGTCTGGCGGTGGCCGGGATCAGCTGCGGTGTGGCGGGAGCGGTGCTCAGCCTGCTGGGCCTGGGCCTGGCGTTGCTCCTCGCTCTGGCCTGAGGTCGCTCCCGTCCGTTTCGGTGCCGTCCTCGCATCAGTGGTGCATTCCGGTGCCGGCCCGGGGCCGACGGGTGGTCCTGCGGGGAAGCCGGTACACTTGTGCTCGTAGGTGCCCATCGCGGGCGACGGGGCAGGACGAGATCCGGCCGGCGGATGTGAGACAGTCGCCGGGCCATTCCGTTTTGACCTGGGCGGTTGTGGTAGGTACTCTTTCCCCTTGTGCCCGGGCCTGCCCGGGCAACTCGTGCGTGCGCTGTTTCCGGAGTCCGGACGGCGGCACGACAAGCCAGGGATCCGGGGCGGGGCAACCCGCGTACCGGTGACAAACTCCGGTTCGCACGCGAAAGCGTCGCAACGGAGCCGTGACGAGGGCGACACGCCCGACCGCGGGTGCCGGGGTCTCCGCAAGGCGACCCTGGTCGGAATGTAGGAGAGCCGGTCATCAGACCGGCTAACGAGCAGACGGCGCGGCCGCGGATGCGGCCGAAGGGAGCGGAGAAACCCGGTGCCCACGATCCAGCAGCTGGTCCGAAAGGGCCGCCAGGCGAAGACGACCAAGACCAAGACCCCGGCGCTGAAGGGTTCTCCTCAGCGGCGCGGCGTGTGCACCCGCGTGTACACCACCACCCCGAAGAAGCCGAACTCGGCGCTGCGCAAGGTCGCTCGCGTGAAGCTCAGCAGCCAGATCGAGGTGACCGCCTACATCCCGGGCGTCGGTCACAACCTGCAGGAGCACTCGATCGTGCTCGTCCGCGGTGGCCGGGTGAAGGACCTCCCCGGCGTGCGTTACAAGATCGTTCGCGGCTCGCTGGACACCCAGGGTGTCCGCAACCGCAAGCAGGCGCGCAGCCGTTACGGCGCGAAGAAGGAGAAGAGCTGACATGCCGCGTAAGGGACCCGCTCCGCGGCGGCCACTGGTCGCTGACCCGGTGTACAACTCGCCGCTGGTCACCCAGCTGGTGAACAAGATCCTGCTCCGCGGCAAGCGTCAGCTCGCCGAGTCCATCGTGTACGCGGCCCTCGAGGGCTGCCGCGAGAAGTCCGGCACCGACCCGGTCGTCACCCTGAAGCGGGCGATGGACAACGTCAAGCCGACCCTCGAGGTGCGCAGCCGTCGTGTCGGTGGCGCCACCTACCAGGTTCCGGTCGAGGTCCGCCCGACCCGGGCGACCACCCTGGGCCTGCGCTGGCTGGTCACCTACTCCCGCGCCCGGCGCGAGAAGACCATGGTCGAGCGGCTGATGAACGAGCTGTTGGACGCGAGCAACGGCCTCGGTGCCGCCGTCAAGCGGCGCGAGGACACGCACAAGATGGCCGAGTCGAACAAGGCCTTCGCGCACTACCGCTGGTAACACCCTGGTTCCGGCGCCCCCTCGGGCGCCGGAACCGCCACCAGTTGTGTCGAGACGACGATAAGTAGGGATTGAAGTGGCCGCCGCAGACGCGCTCGCCAACGTACGCAACATCGGCATCATGGCGCACATCGATGCCGGTAAGACCACGACCACCGAGCGAATCCTGTTCTACACCGGTATCACGTACAAGATCGGTGAAGTCCACGAGGGCGCTGCCGTCATGGACTGGATGGAGCAGGAGCAGGAGCGTGGTATCACCATCACCTCCGCTGCTACCAAGTGTGAGTGGAAGGGCCACACGATCCAGATCATCGACACGCCCGGCCACGTCGACTTCACGGTTGAGGTCGAGCGGTCGCTGCGGGTCCTGGATGGTGCGGTCGCGGTCTACGACGGTGTCGCCGGCGTGGAGCCGCAGACGGAGAACGTCTGGCGGCAGGCCGACAAGTACAACGTCCCGCGTATGTGCTTCGTCAACAAGCTCGACCGGACCGGTGCCGACTTCTTCCGCTGCGTGCAGATGATGGTCGACCGGCTGAACGCCACCCCGCTGGTGCTCCAGATCCCGATCGGGCTCGAGGGCGACCACATCGGTGTCGTCGACCTGATCGGCATGCGCGCCCTCACCTGGCGCGGGGAGACCCAGAAGGGTGAGGACTACGCGGTCGAGGAGATCCCGGCCGAGCTGGCCGACTCCGCAGCCGAGTGGCGCGAGAAGCTGATGGAGACCCTCGCCGACGTCGACGACGCGGTGATGGAGAAGTACCTGGAGGGCGACGAGGTCTCCGTCGAGGAGATCAAGGCCGCCATCCGGCGTGCCACCATCGCCGGCAAGGCCAACCCGGTGCTGTGCGGCTCGGCGTTCAAGAACAAGGGCGTCCAGCCCATGCTCGACGCCGTCGTCGACTTCCTGCCGTCGCCGCTGGACGTCCCCGCGATCGAGGGTACGGCCACCGACGGTGAGACCCCGCTGCTGCGGAAGCCGTCGAACTCGGAGCCGTTCTCCGGTCTGGCCTTCAAGATCCAGACGGACAAGCACCTCGGCAAGCTCACCTACGTGCGGGTCTACTCCGGCACGCTCGATTCCGGTTCGCAGGTGGTCAACTCCACCAAGGACCGCAAGGAGCGGATCGGCAAGATCTACCAGATGCACGCCAACAAGCGGGAAGAGCGTCCGTCGGCGCAGGCCGGTGACATCATCGCCGTGCAGGGTCTCAAGCAGACCACCACCGGCGACACGCTCTCCGACCCGGCGAACCCGGTGATCCTGGAGTCGATGACCTTCCCGGAGCCGGTCATCTCGGTGGCGATCGAGCCGAAGACCAAGTCCGACCAGGAGAAGCTGGGCACCGCGATCCAGCGCCTGGCCGAGGAGGACCCGACCTTCCGCGTCCAGCTGGACGAGGAGACCGGTCAGACGGTCATCTCCGGCATGGGTGAGCTGCACCTGGACATCCTGGTCGACCGGATGCGCCGCGAGTTCAACGTCGAGGCCAACGTCGGCAAGCCGCAGGTGGCGTACCGCGAGACCATCCGCCGCAAGGTGGAGAAGGTCGAGTACACGCACAAGAAGCAGACCGGTGGTTCCGGCCAGTACGCCCGCGTCATCGTGAGCGTCGAGCCGCTGCCGCTGGACAACGACTCGCCGACCTACGAGTTCGCCAACGCCGTCAGCGGCGGCCGCATCCCCCGGGAGTTCATCCCCTCGGTGGACGCCGGTGCCCAGGACGCCATGCAGTACGGCATCCTGGCGGGCTTCCCGCTGGTCGGTGTGAAGCTGACGCTGCTGGACGGCCAGTACCACGAGGTCGACTCGTCGGAAATGGCATTCAAGATCGCCGGCTCGATGGTGATGAAGGACGCGGCCCGCAAGGCCGATCCCGCACTGCTCGAGCCGATGATGGCCGTTGAAGTCACCACTCCTGAGGAGAACATGGGTGACGTCATCGGTGACCTCAACTCCCGCCGCGGCATCATCCAGGCGATGGAGGAGCGCAGCGGCGCCCGCATCGTCCGGGCTCTGGTGCCGTTGTCGGAGATGTTCGGCTACGTCGGCGACCTGCGGTCGAAGACCCAGGGCCGGGCTAGCTACAGCATGCAGTTCGACTCCTACGCCGAGGTTCCGCAGAGCGTCGCGAAGGAGATCATCGCCAAGGCAACGGGCGAGTAACGCCCCGAGCAGGTGATTCGTGGTTGGTCGCGGGAGGTTTCACCCGCCCGCGGCCACCACGATCGGATCGCGTGAGACCGGGCCTGTAGGCTTCATCGCCGCAGAACCCACAAAGGCTCTCCGGCCGTCTGGCCGGAAAGGCTGTCGACAGAGTCCTAAGCGCCGACCGGCGCGCCGGGCGTACGAACCAAGAAGTCCACAGGAGGACACCAGTGGCGAAGGCTAAGTTCGAGCGGACTAAGCCGCACGTCAACATCGGCACCATTGGTCACATCGACCACGGTAAGACGACGCTGACGGCGGCCATCACCAAGGTCCTGCACGACCAGTACCCGGACCTGAACCCCTACACGCCGTTCGACGAGATCGACAAGGCGCCGGAGGAGAAGGCCCGCGGCATCACGATCTCGATCGCGCACGTCGAGTACCAGACCGAGGCGCGGCACTACGCGCACGTCGACTGCCCCGGTCACGCGGACTACATCAAGAACATGATCACCGGTGCCGCGCAGATGGACGGCGCGATCCTGGTGGTCGCGGCGACCGACGGCCCGATGCCGCAGACCCGCGAGCACGTGCTGCTTGCCCGTCAGGTGGGTGTGCCGTACATCGTCGTGGCGCTCAACAAGAGCGACATGGTCGACGACGAGGAGCTCCTGGAGCTCGTCGAGCTCGAGGTCCGCGAGCTGCTCTCCTCGCAGGAGTACCCGGGTGACGACCTGCCGGTCGTCCAGGTCTCCGCGCTGAAGGCCCTCGAGGGTGACCCGGTCTGGACCGCGAAGCTCCTCGAGCTGATGAGCGCGGTCGACACCGCGATCCCGCAGCCGGAGCGCGAGACCGAGAAGCCGTTCCTCATGCCCGTCGAGGACGTGTTCACGATCACCGGTCGTGGCACCGTCGTCACCGGTCGTGTCGAGCGCGGCGTGCTGCTCCCGAACGAGGACGTCGAGGTTGTCGGCATCCGCGAGAAGGGCTTCAAGACCAAGGTCACCGCGATCGAGATGTTCCGGAAGACCCTGGACGACGCCCGCGCAGGTGAGAACGTCGGCCTGCTGCTGCGTGGTACCAAGCGCGAGGACGTCGAGCGCGGCATGGTCGTCGTGAAGCCGGGCACCACCACCCCGCACACGGAGTTCGAGGCGACGGTCTACATCCTCTCCAAGGAGGAGGGCGGCCGCCACACCCCGTTCTTCCAGAACTACCGTCCGCAGTTCTACTTCCGGACCACGGACGTCACCGGTGTCGTCACCCTCCCCGAGGGCACCGAGATGGTCATGCCGGGTGACAACACCACCATGTCGGTGAAGCTGATCCAGCCCATCGCCATGGAGGAGAACCTCAAGTTCGCGATCCGCGAGGGTGGCCGCACCGTCGGCGCCGGGTTCGTCACCAAGATCGTCAAGTGAACTAGGTAACCCCGATTAGACCCGCCGCCGGTCGTGCGGCATACTAGTCAGGTTGCGTAACGACAGTTCGTCGCCTGTGTTCGGCTTTCGCTGAACCTCCGGGTGGCGAGTCAGTCGAGCGTGGGGTGGTTGGCGGCCCAGTCGCCAACCACCCTCGCACGGCGTTCAGGTCGCGGTAATGCGATCGGCGCCTTGACCCACCGCGCGGTCAGCACCACTCCGGAACTCTGGGGCGGAGCTCGGCCCGAGGGCGCGACACGCCCGACCGCGGGGGTCGGCGAAGTGGGCCTGTACCAGCCGGTACAGGCGCCCGCAACACAGCGGCATCGAGAGAAGGAACAGAAGCCACCATGGCGGGACAGAAGATCCGCATCCGGCTCAAGGCCTATGACCACGAGGTCGTCGACTCCTCGGCTCGGAAGATCGTCGAGACGGTGACGCGCACCGGGGCGCAGGTCGCGGGCCCGGTGCCGCTGCCCACGGAGATCAACCGTTTCTGCGTTATCCGCTCGCCGCACAAGTACAAGGACTCGCGCGAGCACTTCGAGATGCGCACGCACAAGCGGCTGATCGACATCATCGACCCGACCCCGAAGACGGTCGACTCGCTCATGCGCCTCGACCTGCCGGCTGGCGTCGACATCGAGATCAAGCTGTAGGGACCGGACAAATGGACAGGCAAGTCAAGGGGATCCTGGGCGCCAAGCTCGGCATGACCCAGGTCTGGGACAACAACCGCGTTGTTCCCGTGACCGTGGTCGAGGCCGGCCCGTGCGTCATCAGCCAGGTTCGTAGCGCCGAGAAGGACGGTTACTCCGCGGTCCAGCTGGCCTACGGCACCATCGACCCGCGCAAGGTCAAGAAGCCGATCAGCGGGCACTACGCCAAGGCGGACGTGGCGCCGCGCCGGCACATCGTCGAGCTGCGCACCACGGACGCCGGGGAATACTCGCTCGGGCAGGAAGTCACTGTCGAGGAGTTCCCCGCCGGCGTCACCATCGACGTCACCGGCAAGACCAAGGGCAAGGGCTACGCCGGCCCGATGAAGCGGCACGGCTTCCACGGTCTGGGCGCCGGTCACGGTGTCGAGCGCAAGCACCGCTCGCCCGGCTCCATCGGCGCGTGCGCCACTCCGGGTCGTGTCTTCAAGGGCACCCGGATGGCCGGCCGGATGGGTGGCGTGCGGTACACCGTGCAGAACCTCACCGTCCAGGCGGTCGACACCGAGAACAACCTGCTGCTCGTCCGGGGTGCCATCCCCGGTCCGAAGGGCGCGCTCGTTCTGGTCCGTACCGCGGCGAAGAGCAAGGTGAAGAAGGGCGGTGCGGCCAAGTGACCACCGTTGACGTGCGCACCGTCGAAGGCACCACCAGCAGCTCGGTCGAGCTGCCGGCGGACATCTTCGACGTGCAGGCCAACGTCGCGCTGATGCACCAGGTCGTGGTGGCCCAGCTCGCGGCGGCCCGACAGGGCACGCACAAGGCCAAGACCCGCGGCGAGGTCGCCGGTGGCGGCAAGAAGCCGTACAAGCAGAAGGGCACCGGTCGCGCCCGCCAGGGCTCGATCCGCGCGCCGCAGTTCGCCGGCGGTGGCGTCGTGCACGGTCCCGTGCCGCGTGACTACAGCCAGCGGACCCCGAAGAAGATGAAGGCCGCCGCTCTGCGGGGTGCCCTCTCCGACCGGGCCCGCGCCGGGCAGGTGCACGTCGTCGAGGCGTTCGTCTCGGGCGAGAAGCCGTCGACCAAGGCGGCCCTGGCCACGCTGGCGAAGCTCACCGAGGCCCGTCGGGTCCTGGTCGTGCTGAGCAGCACCGACGAGCTGAACTGGGTGTCGCTGCGCAACGAGCCGCGCGTGCACCTGATCGAGTCCGGCCAGCTGAACACGTACGACGTGCTCGTGGCCGACGACGTGGTCTTCACCAAGGACGCCCTGGACGAGTTCCTGGGCGTGCCCGCCGAGACCACCGAGGAGGGTGGCAAGTGAGCACGATCGCCGACCCGCGCGACATCATCGTGGCGCCGGTCGTCTCGGAGAAGAGCTACAGCGAGCTGAACCGGAACTGGTACACCTTCCTGGTGCACCCGGACGCGAACAAGACCGAGATCAAGATCGCTATCCAGCAGATCTTCAACGTCCGCGTCCTGACGGTCAACACGCTCAACCGCCAGGGTAAGCGCAAGCGCACCAAGACCGGCTTCGGTCAGCGCAAGGCGACCAAGCGGGCGATCGTGAAGCTGGCTGACGGTGACCGCATCGAGGCCTTCGGCGGCCCGGTCAGCTGAGGGGTGTAGACAATGGCTATCCGTAAGTACAAGCCGACGACGCCGGGCCGACGTGGCTCGAGTGTCGCTGACTTCGCCGAGATCACCCGGTCCACGCCGGAGAAGTCGCTGCTGGCTCCGCTGCCGAAGAAGGGCGGGCGTAACGCCCACGGCCGGATCACCACGCGGCACCACGGCGGCGGTCACAAGCGCCAGTACCGTCTGATCGACTTCAAGCGGGTCGACAAGGACGGCGTGCCGGCGAAGGTCGCTCACATCGAGTACGACCCGAACCGCACGGCGCGCATCGCGCTGCTGCACTACGCCGACGGCGAGAAGCGGTACATCATCGCGCCGAAGGACATGAAGCAGGGCGACCGCGTCGAGTCCGGTCCGGGCGCCGACATCAAGCCCGGCAACAACCTGCCGCTGCGCAACATCCCGGTCGGTACCACGATCCACAACGTGGAGCTGCGCCCGGGTGGCGGTGCCAAGCTGGCCCGTTCCGCCGGCGTCGGCATCCAGTTGCTCGGCCGTGAGGGCGCGTACGCGACCCTGCGTATGCCGTCCGGCGAGATCCGGCGTGTGGACGTGCGCTGCCGCGCCAGCGTCGGCGAGATCGGCAACGCCGATCAGTCGAACATCAACTGGGGCAAGGCCGGCCGTATGCGGTGGAAGGGCAAGCGCCCGACCGTCCGTGGTGTCGCCATGAACCCGGTCGACCACCCGCACGGTGGTGGTGAGGGTAAGACCTCCGGTGGTCGCCACCCGGTCAACCCGCAGGGTAAGCCCGAGGGCCGCACCCGCCGTAAGGGCCAGCCGAGTGACCGGCTGATCGTCCGCCGTCGCTACGCCACGCGTAAGCGCGGCTGAGGGAGATAAGACATGCCTCGCAGCCTGAAGAAGGGCCCGTTCGTCGACGACCACCTGCTCAAGAAGGTGGAAGTCCAGAACGACAAGGGCTCCAAGAACGTGATCAAGACCTGGTCGCGGCGCTCGACGATCATCCCCGAGATGCTGGGGCACACGATCGCCGTGCACGACGGACGCAAGCACGTCCCGGTGTTCGTGACCGAGGCGATGGTCGGGCACAAGCTCGGCGAGTTCGCGCTGACCCGCACGTTCAAGGGTCACGAGAAGGACGACCGGAAGAGCCGTCGGCGCTGACGCCGCCAGGCATACGGATAGAGGGAACAAGGGGTTACAGCGATGCCAGGAAAGGGCGACGCTCCGGTGCTTCCGGGCGCGCGGGCGGTTGCGCGGCACGTGCGCATCTCGCCGATGAAGGCGCGCCGGGTGGTCAACCTCGTCCGCGGCCTGCCCGCGAAGGAGGCGCTCACGGTGCTGCAGTTCGCGCCGCAGGCTGCGAGCGAGCAGGTTTACAAGGTGCTCGCTAGCGCGATCGCCAACGCGGAGAACAACGAGCGGCTGGACCCCGACGCGCTGCTCGTCAGCGAGGCCTTCGTGGACGAGGGTCCGACGATGAAGCGGTTCCAGCCGCGGGCCCAGGGTCGGGCCTACCGCATCCGCAAGCGCACGTGCCACATCACCGTGGCGGTCGAAGCGGTCGCGCCGGCAACGCCGAGGAAGGCCGCGGCCAAGAAGGCCGCCCCGGCCACGGAGGCCGCACCGGCCGAAGCGCAGAGCAAGACGGAGGACGCCGAGTAATGGGTCAGAAGGTTCACCCCACTGGGTTCCGGCTCGGCATCTCGACCGACTGGAAGTCCCGCTGGTTCGCGGACAAGCTCTACAAGGACTACATCGGCGAGGATGTCAAGATCCGCCGCATGATGTCCAAGGGCCTCGAGCGTGCCGGGATCTCCAAGGTCGACATCGAGCGCACCCGCGACCGGGTTCGGGTCGACATCCACACCGCCCGGCCGGGCATCGTCATCGGCCGTAAGGGTGCGGAGGCCGACCGGATCCGCGGCGAGCTGGAGAAGCTCACCGGCAAGCAGGTTCAGCTGAACATCATCGAGGTGAAGAACCCCGAGTCGGACGCTCAGCTGGTCGCGCAGGGCGTGGCCGAGCAGCTGTCCAGCCGGGTCAGCTTCCGTCGGGCGATGCGCAAGGCCATGCAGTCGGCGATGAAGAACCCGGTCTGCAAGGGCATTCGGGTTCAGGTCTCGGGTCGCCTCGGCGGCGCCGAGATGAGCCGGACCGAGTTCTACCGTGAGGGCCGGGTTCCGCTGCACACGCTGCGGGCCAACATCGAGTACGGCTTCTTCGAGGCCCGTACCACGTTCGGTCGGATCGGTGTGAAGGTCTGGATCTACAAGGGCGACGCCGTTCCGGGCCGGGAGGCTCCGGCCGAGGCCGGTCCGTCCCGCCCGCGTCGTGGTGAGCGCGGCGACCGTCCCGAGCGTCCGCGCCGTGGCCGGTCGGGTTCGTCCGGCACCACGGCTGGTGGCACCGAGGCCGGCCGGGCTGCTGCGACCACCATCGCGCAGCAGGCCGAGACGCCGAGTGGCGAGCCGGTCGACAGCTCCGCTGTCGCCGCCGCGGCTGCTCCGGCAGAAACGCAGCAGGAGGGCTGACAGATGCTGATGCCGCGCAAGCCCCCGAAGGGCTTCCGCAAGCCGCACCACCCGGACCGCAGTGGCGCGTCCAAGGGTGGTAACCGGGTGGTGTTCGGCGAGTTCGGGATCCAGGCTCTCGAGCCGGCGTACGTGACGAACCGGCAGATCGAGTCGGCACGTATCGCGATGACTCGCCACATCAAGCGTGGTGGCAAGGTCTGGATCACGATCTTCCCGGACCAGGCCCTCACCAAGAAGCCTGCCGAGACCCGGATGGGTTCCGGTAAGGGTTCGCCCGAGTGGTGGGTCGCCAACGTCAAGCCGGGGCGGGTTCTCTTCGAGATGTCCTTCCCCAACGAGCAGACCGCGCGAGAGGCCATGCGTCGCGCGATCCACAAGCTCCCGATGAAGTGCCGCATTGTTACGCGCGAAGTGGGTGAATCCTGATGGCAGCGGGCGTTAAGGCGACCGAGCTGCGTGAGCTCTCCGAGGAGGAGCTGGTCACGAAGCTGCGGGAGGCCAAGGCGGAGCTGTTCAACCTCCGCGTGCAGGCCGCAACCGGGCAGCTGGACAACAACCGGCGGTTGCAGGTCATCCGTCGGGAGATCGCCCGGATCTACACGATCATGCGCGAGCGCGAGCTGGGGCTCTCGGCCGCGCCGACTGAGGTGACTGCATCATGACCGAAGACACCGCCACCGCCACCGCGCGGTCCCGCCGCAAGGTCCGTGAGGGCCTGGTGGTCAGCGACAAGATGGACAAGACCGTCGTGGTCGAGGTCGAGGACCGGGTTCGGCACGCGCTGTACGGCAAGATCATGCGCCGTACGAGCAAGCTGAAGGTGCACGACGAGCAGAACGCCGCTGGCACCGGTGACCGGGTTCTCATCATGGAGACCCGGCCGCTGAGCGCCACCAAGCGTTGGCGGATCGTGGAGATCCTGGAAAAGGCCAAGTAGCGAAGGCTCGAGCTCGCCCGGCGTTGCGTCGGGCGTAGGTTCCGCCAGGCTCCGGCCGCCACGGCGGCCGGAGAACCGGCAGACATAGGAGATAGACGTGATTCAGCAGGAGTCGCGACTGCGCGTCGCCGACAACACGGGTGCTCGGGAGATCCTGTGCATCCGGGTTCTCGGTGGCTCGGGTCGGCGCTACGCGAGCATCGGCGACGTCATCGTGGCCACGGTCAAGGACGCCATCCCGGGTGCCGGTGTGAAGAAGGGCGACGTCGTCAAGGCTGTCGTCGTTCGCACGGCCAAGGAGAAGCGGCGGCCGGACGGCTCGTACATCCGCTTCGACGAGAACGCCGCCGTCATCATCAAGGACGGCGGGGACCCGCGTGGTACCCGCATCTTCGGCCCGGTGGGCCGGGAGCTGCGGGACAAGCGGTTCATGAAGATTATTTCCCTCGCGCCGGAGGTGTTGTGACCGTGAAGGTCAAGAAGGGCGACACGGTCGTCGTCATCGCCGGCAAGGACAAGGGTGCCAAGGGCAAGGTCATCGCGGCCTACCCGCGGCAGGACAAGGTCCTGGTCGAGGGCGTGAACCGGGTCAAGAAGCACACCCGCATCAGCACCACCCAGCGTGGCGCCAAGACCGGCGGCATCGTCACCCAGGAGGCCCCGATCCACGTCTCGAACGTGCAGGTCCTGGACTCCGACGGCAAGCCGACCCGCGTCGGTTACCGGATCGACGACAACGGCCAGAAGGTCCGCATCGCGCGTAGCACCGGTAAGGACCTGTGATGACCACGGCTACCGAAAAGACCATGCCGCGCCTCAAGGAGCGGTACCGCAACGAGATCGTGGCCCAGCTGCGCCAGCAGCACAGCTACGGCAACCCCATGCAGGTGCCGCGGCTGGTCAAGATCGTCGTCAACATGGGTGTCGGCGAGGCTGCTCGCGACGCCAAGCTGATCGACGGCGCGGTCCGTGACCTCGCCACGATCACCGGCCAGAAGCCGCAGGTGCGGCGGGCGACCAAGTCCATCGCGCAGTTCAAGCTGCGTGAGGGCATGCCGATCGGCGCGAAGGTCACCCTTCGCGGTGACCGGATGTGGGAGTTCCTGGACCGGCTGCTCTCCATCGCGCTGCCGCGTATCCGCGACTTCCGCGGTCTGGACGGGCGCAAGCTGGACGGGCACGGCAACTACACGTTCGGTCTGACCGAGCAGTCGGTGTTCCACGAGATCGATCAGGACAAGATCGATCGCCAGCGGGGCATGGACATCACGGTGGTCACGACCGCCACGACCGACGACGAGGGCCGGGCGCTGCTCAAGCTCCTGGGCTTCCCGTTCAAGGAGAACTGAGATGGCCAAGAAGGCGCTGATCATCAAGGCGGCCGCGAAGCCGAAGTTCTCGGTTCGCGCGTACACCCGCTGCCAGCGGTGCGGGCGTCCGAAGGCGGTCTACCGCAAGTTCGGGCTCTGCCGGGTCTGCATCCGGGAGATGGCTCACCGCGGTGAGCTGCCGGGCGTGTCCAAGGCTTCCTGGTAAGGGCGACCGCGTCCCGGCCGTCGGTCGGGAACTCCTGCACCGATTAGGTATTGCTCTTCGCCGTAGGCCCGGGGCTGATGCCCCGGGAACCCCGGCGAGAAAGGCTGACGAAATCCATGACGATGACCGACCCGATCGCAGACATGCTCACGCGTCTGCGTAACGCCAACCAGGCGTACCACGATCAGGTGAAGATGCCCTACTCCAAGATCAAGGCGAACATCGCCGAGGTCCTGAAGGCCGAGGGTTACATCGCCACCTGGTCGGTCGAGGAGCCCGAGGAGGGCGCCGTCGGCAAGCGACTGGTCGTCGAGCTGAAGTACGGCCAGAACCGCGAGCGGAGCCTGGCCGGCATCAAGCGCGTGTCCAAGCCCGGTCTCCGGGTGTACGCCAAGTCGGACGGGCTCCCGCGGGTGCTCGGTGGGCTGGGCGTGGCGATCATTTCGACGTCCCAGGGGCTGCTGACCGACCGGCAGGCCCGCAAGCGGAGTGTTGGCGGGGAAGTCCTCGCCTTCGTCTGGTAACGGGAGACAGGTAGAAATGTCGCGAATTGGACGTAAGTCGATCCCGGTACCGACCGGCGTCGACATCACGATCGACGGGCAGACCGTCAAGGTCAAGGGGCCCAAGGGCCAGCTTGAGCACACCCTCGCCGAGCCGATCACGATCGAGCGGGCCGAGGATGGGCAGCTGAGCGTCAACCGGCCGAACGACGAGCGCAAGGCCAAGGAACTCCACGGCCTGAGCCGTACGCTGGTTGCCAACATGATCGTCGGGGTCACCGAGGGCTACCGCAAGAGCCTGGAGATCGCCGGCACCGGTTACCGGGTCACCGCCAAGGGTTCGGACCTCGAGTTCGCGCTCGGGTTCTCGCACCCGGTGGTCGTCGCCGCCCCGGCGGGCATCACCTTCACGGTGGAGCGGCCGACCCTGTTCCACGTTGCTGGCATCGACAAGCAGCAGGTCGGTGAGGTCGCCGCCAACATCCGGAAGATCCGCCCGCCGGAGCCCTACAAGGGCAAGGGCGTGAAGTACCAGGGCGAGGTCATCCGCCGCAAGGCCGGAAAGGCAGGTAAGAAGTGAGCGCCACGCTGCTCAAGCGCCGCCGCGGTGTCGCCGCCAAGCGCGCCGTCGGGCGTGCGCGTCGACACTTCCGCGTCCGCAAGAACGTCACCGGTACGGCCGAGCGTCCCCGCCTGGTCGTCACCCGTTCGCTGCGGCACATGGTCGCCCAGGTCGTCGACGACTCCAAGGGTCACACCCTGGCGTCGGCGTCGACCCTGGACGCCTCGCTGCGCGGTGCGGAGGGCGACAAGAGCGCCCTCGCCGGCAAGGTGGGCGCTCTGCTCGCCGAGCGGGCCAAGGCCGCTGGCGTCTCCAAGGTCGTCTTCGACCGCGGTGGCAACCGGTACGCGGGGCGTGTCGCCGCGCTTGCCGACGCTGCCCGCGAAGCCGGGCTCGAGTTCTAACAACCCCGTCACGAGAGATAAGGAAGGCTGCTGATGCCAGGTCAACAGCGCCGTGGCGGCGGGTCCGGTGGCAACGAGGGTGGTCGCCGCGACAACCGCCGTGAGGGCGGCCGCGGAAACGCGCCCGTCGAGAAGACCCCGCACCTTGAGCGGGTCGTCGCGATCAACCGCGTCGCCAAGGTCGTGAAGGGTGGTCGTCGCTTCAGCTTCACCGCCCTGGTGATCGTGGGCGACGGCGACGGCACGGTCGGCGTGGGCTACGGAAAGGCCAAGGAGGTGCCCGCGGCCATCGCCAAGGGCGTCGAGGAGGCCAAGAAGCACTTCTTCAAGGTTCCGCGTATCGGCCAGTCGATCCCGCACCCGGTGACGGGTGAGGACGCCGCTGGTGTGGTGCTGCTCAAGCCGGCCTCGGCCGGTACGGGTGTCATCGCCGGCGGTCCGGTGCGTGCCGTGCTGGAGTGCGCCGGTATCCACGACGTGCTCTCCAAGAGCCTCGGCTCGTCGAACCCGATCAACATCGTGCACGCCACCGTGGCGGCCCTGAAGGGGCTTGAGTCCCCCGAGCAGGTCGCGGCGCGTCGTGGTCTGCCGGTGGAGGACGTCGCGCCGGCCGCCATGCTGGCGTCGCGGGCGGGGGTGGCGTCCTGATGGCACGCCTGAAGGTCACCCAGCTCCGGTCCGGTATCGGGACCAAGCAGAACCAGCGTGACTCGCTGCGTTCGCTCGGTCTCAAGCGGATCAACGACGTGGTGGTCAAGGAGGACCGGCCCGAGATCCGCGGCATGATCTTCACGGTCAACCACCTCGTGAAGGTCGAGGAGGTCGAGTAATGACGATCAAGGTGCATCACCTGCGTCCGGCGCCCGGTTCCAAGACCGCGAAGACCCGTGTGGGTCGCGGTGAGGGTTCCAAGGGCAAGACCGCCGGTCGCGGTACCAAGGGTTCCAAGGCCCGCAAGAACATCTCGGCGGCGTTCGAGGGTGGGCAGATGCCCATCCACATGCGTCTGCCGAAGATGAAGGGCTTCAAGAACAAGTTCAAGGTGGTCTTCCAGGTGGTCAACCTGGACCGACTCGCTGAGCTGTTCCCGAACGGTGGCCAGGTCGGTCCGCTGGAGCTGGTCGAGGCCGGCGCGGTCCGCAAGGGTCACCCGGTCAAGGTCCTCGGCACCGGGGACCTCGGCGGTGTGGCGCTCCAGGTGTCCGCGCACGCGTTCAGTGCGTCGGCCAAGGAGAAGATCGCTGCCGCCGGTGGCTCCGTCACCGAGCTGTAAGGCGTAAGACCCATGGCGTCCGTCCGGTTGTGTGAGCAACTGGCGGGCGCCATGGGTCTGCCTGGGGTCCTAGCACCCGGTAACATCGGAATCGATTTATGTAGTCGGGCGCATCTGCCCGTAGCGGGATAGGGCTGTTAGAGTCCCATCCCAGTCATGGATTGCGGGCACTCGCCCGTGATCCACCCCGACCCGCCAGGGATCACCGGCGGCCCGCCTCGCGCAGGAGGAAGAAGTTGCTGTCCGCCTTTCTCAGTGCGTTCCGTACGCCTGACCTGCGCAAGAAGCTGCTGTTCACAGTAGGCATCATCGCGGTCTACCGGCTGGGTGCGACGCTCCCCAGCCCAGGCGTCTCGTACGGCAACGTGCAGAAGTGCCTCGACACCATCCAGGGTGACACCACCGGGGTGGTGAACCTTCTCAACCTCTTCTCCGGCGGAGCGCTGCTGCAGCTCTCGGTCTTCGCGCTGGGCATCATGCCCTACATCACCGCGTCGATCATCCTGCAGCTGCTGACCGTCGTGATCCCGCGGCTGGAGCAGCTCCGCAAGGAGGGCCAGGCCGGCCAGGCGAAGATCACCCAGTACACCCGCTACCTGACCCTCGGTCTCGGTGTGCTGCAGGCCTCGGCGTTCGTGGCCCTGGCCCGCTCGGGCCAGCTGTTCCAGAACCGCTGCGACCAGTTCCCGATCATCCCCACCGGCACCGGCATCCCGGACTGGCTGACCCTGGCCATCCTGGTGATGACGATGACCGCCGGTACGGGCATGGTCATGTGGCTCGGTGAGCTGATCACCGACCGCGGCGTCGGCAACGGCATGTCCGTCCTGATCTTCACCTCGATCGCGGCCCGGCTGCCCAGCGAGGGCTGGCAGATCAAGACCAGCAAGGGCTGGGACATGTTCGCCCTGGTCATCGCGCTGGTCCTGGTGGTCATCACCGCGGTCACCTTCATCGAGCAGGCGCAGCGCCGGATCCCGGTGCAGTACGCCAAGCGGATGATCGGCCGGCGGATGTACGGCGGCACCTCGACCTACATCCCGCTGAAGGTCAACCAGGCGGGTGTCATCCCGGTCATCTTCGGCTCGTCGCTGCTCTACCTGCCGCAGCTGGCCCTACAGTTCTTCGACCAGAACGACCCGGGCAAGACCCAGGCGTGGATCCAGAACAACCTGGTCAACCCGAGCAGCCCGATCTACATCGCGGTCTACTTCCTGCTGATCATCTTCTTCACGTACTTCTACGTCTCGATCACGTTCAACCCGACCGAGGTCGCTGACAACATGAAGAAGTACGGCGGGTTCGTGCCGGGTATCCGCCCGGGCAAGCCGACGGCCGACTACCTGGACTTCATCCTCAGCCGGATCACCCTGCCGGGCGCGCTCTACCTGGGCGTCATCTCGATCCTGCCGAACTTCTTCTTCATCTGGCTGGACAACCAGCAGTACCAGAACTTCCCGTTCGGCGGCACCGCTGTGCTCATCATGGTCGGCGTCGGTCTGGAGACCGTGAAGCAGATCGAGAGCCAACTCATGCAGCGGAACTACGAAGGGTTCCTGCGGTAGATGAGACTCGTTCTGGTTGGCCCGCCTGGGGCGGGCAAGGGCACTCAGGCCGAGTTCATCGCCGCACACCTCTCGGTGCCGAAGATCTCGACCGGGGACATCTTCCGGTCGAACGTCACCCAGGGCACTCCGCTCGGTGTCGAGGCGAAGCGGTACATGGACGCGGGCGAGCTGGTTCCGGACGAGGTCACCATCAACATGGTCCGGGACCGGCTGGCCGAGCCCGACGCCAGCGAGGGGTTCCTGCTCGACGGTTTCCCGCGGACCACTCCGCAGGCTGCCGCTCTGGACAAGCTCCTCGCCGACCTGGGAACGGCGCTCGATCTGGTCCTGGAGTTGGTGGTCGACGACGACGAGGTGATCCGGCGGCTGTCCGGCCGGCGTACCTGCCGGGGCTGCGGCAAGATCTGGCACGTCGAGTTCGACGCCACCACCCGGCCGGGCATCTGTGACCGGTGCGGCGCCGAGCTGTTCCAGCGCGACGACGACAAGCCGGAGACGATCGCGACCCGGCTCCGGGAATACAGCGAGAAGACCGCGCCCCTGGTCGACTACTACGGCGCCCAGGGCAAGCTGGTCGGGATCGACGCCACCGGCCCGGTGGAGGACGTCACCACCCGGGCCATCGACGCCCTGCGGTCCTACGGCGGCTGAGGTCCGGCCGGCTCACGGCGGATAGAGTGCGAACAGCGGGGTACGCGAGACGTGCCCCGCTGTTCGGCAACGAAAGGTAATCGCTCCATGCGTCGTCCCCAGCTGGACATCCAGCTGAAGACCCCTGACCAGATCGAGAAGATGCGGGCCGCCGGGTTGGTGGTGGCCGAGGCGCTTCGCCGGATGCGGGAGGCTGTCGCCCCCGGCGTGAGCACCGCCGATCTGGACGCCATCGCCGAGTCGACCATCCGCGAGGCGGGTGGCGTTCCGTCGTTCAAGGGCTACCACGGCTTCCCGGCGTCGATCTGCTCCTCCGTCAACGAGCAGATCGTGCACGCCATCCCCTCGCCGAAGCAGGTGCTCTCCGAGGGAGACCTCATCTCCATCGACTGCGGCGCGGTGCTGGACGGGTGGCACGGCGACTCCGCCATCACCGTCGGGGTCGGCGACGTCGACCCCGCGCTGTTGAAGATGGCCGAGGTCGCCGAGGACGCCATGTGGGCCGGTATCGCCGCCGCGGCCCGTGGCGCGGCGAGCGGCAGGGGCCGGCTCACGGACATCTCGCACGCGGTGGAGACCGCCGTCCGCAAGGGCGGCCGGTACGGCATCGTCGACGGCTACGGCGGGCACGGCATCGGTACGGAGATGCATCAGGATCCGCACGTGCTCAACCACGGCCGCCCGGGCAAGGGTCCACGCCTGGTCGCCGGCATGGCGTTGGCGATCGAGCCGATGATCACGATGGCGTCCCCGCGTACCGTCGAGTTGTCCGACGGGTGGACGGTGGTCACCCGGGACGGCTCGGTCGCGGCGCACGTCGAGCACTCGATGGCTCTGCTGCCGGACGGGGTGTGGGTGCTGACCGCGTTCGACGGGGGCCGGGCACGACTGGGTGACCTGGTCACCGCCCGCCAGCCCGCCGCCTCCACGACCTCCTGACCGGTAGACCCCGGTAGGGCGCCCCTGGCCGGTCAGTCCCCGCCTGACCGGTGGGTCACGTGACCGGTGGGCCACGTCACCAATCGGCCGCCCGGACCGTGTTGTGACCGGCCAGCCCACCCCCGACGCCGCCGCACCCTGATGATCGACTCCGTATCGCCGAGGTGGCGGTATCAGGTCGGTGGGACACCCCCAGGTCGGCGATCTGGAGTGGATCATGGGCGCGCGGGGCGGGGACGGGTCCGCGACGTGGGCGGGCCGGAACGTGGGCGGGCCGGAACGTGGGCGGGCCGGGACGTGGGCGGGCCGGGACGTGGGCGGGCCGGGACGTGGGCGGGCCGGAACGTGGGCGGGCCGGACTGGCGGGGCGGTGGCATGCTTGCCGGCATGGACGGGCGCGACGGGATGCGAGCGGCGGACGCGGACCGGGAAGCAGTGGCCGAACGGTTGCGGGTCGCCCTCAACGAGGGCCGGTTGGACCTGCACGAGTACGACGAGCGGTTGCAGCGGGCGTACGCGGCGCGCACATACGCTGATCTTGAGATGCTGCTCACCGATCTGCCGCCGGTGACGCCCGCGCAGCGGTCCGGCCTGGCACCGGCAGTGGACGCCGCTCCGGCGGTCGGTGCGCCGGATGGCGGGCCCGGCCCAGTCGTGACCCGCGGTGTGAACGCCCGCTGGCTGGCCGAGGTGTGGATGCCGTACCTGAACGTGATCGCCATCGTGGTGACGATCTGGGCGGTGACCTCGCTACTCAGCCGGGACCTGCTCTATTTCTGGCCGGTGTGGGTGGCCGGGCCGTGGGGTGCGGTGCTGCTGGTCCGCACGGTCACCGGGCTGACCGGGGGAGAGCCTCAGCGCCAGGCCGTCGAGCGGGAACGCCGTCGGCAGCGTAAACGGGACAAGCGGGAGCGGCGGCGCGAACTGCGCGCCGCCGAGTCGGACGAGCCGGACGATCCCACCGCACGGGCCTGACCGCGACGCCACTTCGACGTCACTGCACCGTCGGCGGGCGGTGGTGGATTCCTTGATCAACTCGGGTTCCGGGAAATCGGGCCGTCGACGGCGGTTCGTCACCGCGGGCTCCGTGAACGCGAGTCGATCAACGGGCCGGCCCCGGCCTCACGCCCCGCGCCTCGGGCCCGTCAGTGGTGTCGTTCACGACGCGCTGGTCGGTGAGGTCATGATCGACTGGAGGCGGCGCGGCGCGATGGGTGGCCGGTTTGGCGGGCGACTGCAGGCGGGCGTACACTTTCAGATCGGCGCACAGCGTCCACTCCGGCATGCCCACCCTGCGCTTCGGTGGGAGCTGGAGCCGCGGCTGGCGCGGTCTTCTGGTCAAGATCAGATTTCCGTGTAAGGCGTTGTGGGCCGCCCGGAGCAATCGACGTCAGGACAGCGGAGGACATGCCGAAAAAAGACGGAGCCATTGAGATCGAGGGTCGGGTCATCGAGCCCCTGCCGAACGCCATGTTCCGGGTGGAGCTCGCGAACGGCCACAAGGTGTTGGCTCACATCAGCGGGAAGATGCGGCAGCACTACATCCGCATCCTTCCGGAAGACCGGGTCGTCGTCGAACTCTCGCCGTACGACCTGACCCGCGGGCGCATCGTCTACCGCTACAAGTAGTCCTGACGACGGCCGGGAAGTCCCGTGTCCGTCTTCGACGTCCGGCGTCGCGCATCGCGCGTCCCCGGGCCAGATGGGAAGTAAGGCAACCGTGAAGGTCAAGCCGAGCGTCAAGAGGATCTGCCAGAAGTGCCGGGTTATCCGCCGGCACGGCCGGGTCATGGTCATCTGCAGTGACCCGCGCCACAAGCAGCGCCAGGGCTGAGTAAGCCCACACATCACACATGCTCGTCCCAGCCGCGAGCGGTACGCGAGTCGTACTCCTTGGTGGCTGACCCCCGGTCGGAGGCCGGGGCCCGCTTGGGCAGCGACCGATCCCGGTCGCCGGCGCTTATGGCGTCGGAAAGACGGGACGGCCGGTAGCGGGGTGGGACGGGTCCACACCTCCGCCACACATAACGAGGAGTACGCCCGCACATGGCACGTCTAGTCGGCGTGGATCTCCCCCGCGAAAAGCGGTTGGAGATCGCGCTCACCTACATCTTCGGGGTCGGTCGCACCCGCGCCCTGGAGACGCTCGCTGCCACCGGTATCTCGCCGGACAAGCGCGCTCGGGACCTCACGGACGAGGAGCTCGTGCAGCTCCGCGACCACATCGAGGGCAACTACAAGGTTGAAGGCGACCTGCGCCGCGAGGTCGCCGCTGACATCCGCCGCAAGGTTGAGATCGGCTGCTACGCCGGCATCCGGCACCGCCGGGGCTTGCCCGTGCGTGGCCAGCGGACCAAGACCAACGCCCGGACCCGCAAGGGCCCGAAGCGGACCGTGGCCGGCAAGAAGAAGCCCGGCAAGAAGTAAGACGTAGACCGGAATACGGGTCTAGGTCCGCCGAGCACGGCCAGGCCGCAACCTGTATCGGAAGTCAACTAGGAGCGCAGAAGACTTATGCCACCGAAGGCTCGTGCCGGAGCCGCTGTCAAGAAGGTCCGGCGCAAGGAACGCAAGAACGTCGCCCACGGGCAGGCGCACATCAAGAGCACGTTCAACAACACCATCGTGTCCATCACGGACCCGACCGGTGCGGTCATCTCCTGGGCCTCCGCCGGCCAGGTCGGCTTCAAGGGCTCCCGCAAGTCGACTCCGTTCGCCGCGCAGCTTGCCGCCGAGGCTGCCGCGCGTCGCGCCATGGAGCACGGCATGCGCAAGGTCGACGTGTTCGTCAAGGGCCCCGGCTCCGGCCGGGAGACCGCCATCCGTTCGCTGCAGGCCGTGGGCCTCGAGGTCGGGCAGATCTCCGACGTCACCCCGCAGCCGCACAACGGATGCCGTCCGCCGAAGCGTCGCCGGGTCTGAGAGGTAGAGAGAGATGGCTCGTTACACCGGTGCTGACTGCCGCCGTTGCCGGCGGGAGAAGATGAAGCTGTTCCTCAAGGGCAGCAAGTGCGATGGCCCGAAGTGCCCGTTCGAGTCCCGGCCGTTCCCGCCCGGGCAGCACGGCCGCGGCCGCACCAAGGAGACGGAGTACCTGCTCCAGCTCCGCGAGAAGCAGAAGGCCCGCCGCGTCTACGGCGTGCTGGAGAAGCAGTTCCGTGGTTACTACGAGGAAGCCGTCGGCAAGCAGGCGAAGACCGGTGAGGTCCTCCTGCAGATCCTCGAGTCGCGGCTGGACAACGTCGTTTACCGGGCCGGCTACGCCCACTCGCGGGACATGGCCCGCCAGCTGGTCAAGCACGGTCACTTCACGGTGAACGGCAAGAAGGTCGACATCCCGTCGTACCGCGTCAAGGAGCACGACATCATCGAGGTTCGGGGCAAGAGCAAGGAGCTCACTCCGTTCGTCGTCGCGCAGGCCCAGGCCGGCTCGAAGACGGTCCCGGCGTGGCTTGAGGCCATCCCGAGCCAGATGAAGGTGCTCGTGCACTCCCTCCCGGCCCGGCAGGTCATCGACACGCAGGTCCAGGAGCAGTTGATCGTCGAGCTCTACTCCAAGTAGTCGGGCTCGTTGCGGTGGCCCGCCCGCTTGGGCGGGCCACCGGAACAGTTTGTGTCGTGGACGTCAAATAGCGGGCGTCCCGGAAGAGAAGAGAAAAGATGCTCATCAGCCAGCGACCCTCCCTGTCCGAGGAGTCGATCAACGAGACGCGGTCGCGGTTCGCCATCGAGCCGCTGGAGCCGGGCTTCGGCTACACCCTGGGTAACTCGCTGCGGCGTACGTTGCTGTCGTCGATCCCGGGCGCGGCCGTCACCTCGATCAAGATCGACGGCGTGCTGCACGAGTTCACCACGATCCCCGGTGTCAAGGAGGACGTGGTCGAGCTCGTCATGAACATCAAGGAGCTGTGCGTCAGCTCCGAGCACGACGAGCCGGTCAGCATGTACCTGCGCAAGCAGGGCCCGGGCGACGTGACGGCGGGCGACATCCAGCCCCCGGCCGGCGTCTCGGTGCACAACCCGGATCTCAAGCTCGCCACCCTCAACGGCAAGGGCCGGCTCGACATGGAGCTGACCGTCGAGCGGGGCCGGGGTTACGTGACGGCCGCGCAGAACAAGCAGTCCGGTGCGGAGATCGGCCGGATCCCGGTCGACTCGATCTACTCGCCGGTGCTGAAGGTGACCTACCGCGTCGAGGCGACCCGTGTGGAGCAGCGCACCGACTTCGACCGGCTGATCATCGACGTCGAGACCAAGCCGTCGATGGGCCCGCGTACCGCGCTGGCCTCCGCCGGTTCGACGCTGGTGGAGCTCTTCGGGCTGGCCCGGGAGCTGGACGAGACCGCCGAGGGCATCGACATCGGGCCGTCCCCGCAGGACGCCCAGCTGGCGGCGGACCTCGCTCTGCCGATCGAGGAGCTGGACCTCACCGTCCGCTCCTACAACTGCCTCAAGCGCGAGGGCATCAACTCCGTTGGTGAGCTCATCGGGCGTACCGAGGCCGACCTCCTCGACATTCGCAACTTCGGTCAGAAGTCGATCGACGAGGTCAAGATGAAGCTCGCCGGGATGGGTCTCGGGCTGAAGGATTCGGCTCCGAACTTCGACCCGGCGCACGTCGTGGACACCTTCGGCGAGGCCGACTACGACACCGACGACTACCGCGAGACCGAGCAGCTCTAGTCCGCGCTGCCGCCACAACTGAGGAGCACCAAAAATGCCCACGCCCACCAAGGGCCCCCGCCTCGGCGGCAGCCCCTCGCACGAGCGGCTGATGCTGGCCAACCTGGCCACTGCGCTGTTCCAGCACGGCAAGATCCAGACCACCGAGACGAAGGCTCGGCGGCTGCGTCCGCTGGCCGAGCAGCTCATCACCAAGGCCAAGCGCGGTGACCTCGCCTCGCGTCGGCGGGTGCTGGGTGTCGTCAAGGACAAGGACGTGGTCTACGCCCTGTTCGACCAGATCGCGCCCCGGTACGCCAACCGCCCCGGCGGTTACACCCGGATCGTGAAGACCGGTCCGCGCAAGGGCGACGCCGCTCCGATGGCGATCATCGAGCTGGTGGAGGAGCTTCAGGTCGCCGAGCCGAAGGCGAACAAGAAGACCGCCGCCCGCAAGGCCGCGCAGCAGGACAAGGTCGAGGCGCTCGCCCCGGCCGAGGAGGCCCCGAAGTCGGCCGAGACCGACCAGGACTCCGAGGCGCCGGTGTCGGCGTCCGGTGACACCGACGCCGCCCGCGAGGACAGCGACGAGGCCACCGAGAACAAGGCCTGATCAAGGGCATTGTCGGGCCCGGCACCCCATCGGGGTGTCGGGCCCGATCCGTTACAGGAGGTACGAGGTGGACGAGCTGATCCGGTTGCGGCTGGACGTCTCGTACGACGGCACTGACTTCTCCGGGTGGGCGGCCCAGCCGACCCGGCGCACCGTCGCGGGCGTGCTTGTCGAGACCCTGGACCTGGTCCTCGGCGCCGGCACTGCCACCGGCCTGACGGTGGCCGGGCGGACCGACGCCGGGGTGCACGCCACCGGGCAGGTGTGTCACCTGGACCTACCCGCGGACGTGTGGCGGGAGCACGAGGGGCGGCTGCTGCGACGCCTGGCCCGGCTGCTCCCCACCGACGTGCGGGTACGCGCGATGACCGAGGTGCCGGCCGACTTCGACGCCCGGTTCTCGGCGACCTTCCGGCGCTACGAGTACCGGGTCACCGACGCGCCCTTCGGCGCGGAGCCGCTGCGCCGGCACGAGGTGTTGGCCTGGCCGAAGCCGCTGGACCTGGCCGCGCTGAACGCTGCTGCCGGCGGCCTGGTCGGGGAGCACGACTTCGCCGCATACTGCCGGCGCAAGGAGAACGCGACCACACTGCGCGAGGTCACCCGGCTGGACTGGCGGCGTGACCCGGACGGCATCCTGGTCGCCACCGTGCAGGCCGACGCGTTCTGCCAGGCGATGGTGCGCAGCCTCGTGGGGGCGATGCTGGTGGCGGGCGACGGCCGTCGCCCGGTCGAGTGGCCGGGCAGCCTCCTCACCCAGCAGGCTCGCTCCAGTGAGGTGACAGTGGCACCGGCGCGCGGGTTGACGCTGGTCGCGGTCGGCTACCCGGCCGATCCGGCGGACTACGCCCGCCGCGCCGACCTCACCCGCCGGCTGCGGGTCCCCGTCGAGGGCTGACCCACGGGTCAGTCGCCTGGCAGGTCGTCGTCCCCGCTGCCGCCCTGGGTGCCGCCGTTCTCGGTCGGCGCTGCCGTCGGCTGTGCGGCGCTGCCACCGTCGGCGCGTTGTTGCAGCACGCCACGGCTGAGGTGCAGCTCGATCATGTCGAACAGGATCTCGCCGACCTTGGCGTCACCCGCCTTGATCGCCGTACCGTCCTCGCGGACCACCAGGGCGTACGCCAGGTAGTGCCCGCGTACCTGCCAGCCGACCCGTGCCGGGGCGCTGGTTAGCACGCCGGTGCCGTCGCTTTCGGTGCCGGTGAGGCCGCGGAACCGTCCCTGCCGCTCGTCGAGCAGCTGTCGAACTCGGTCCCGGGCTCGTTCGGCGCTGACCTTGTCGGTGAGGTTGAACAGGCCGGCGGTGACGATGTGGTTGCCGTCGGGAGTGCGCAGGGTCGCCCGGACGACCTGGTTGCAGCCGAGTCGGACCAGCAGGTCGGCGACCTCACCGGTGGCGGCGACGGCGCAACTGCCACTGGACTGGGTCTTGACGACCTGGTAGTTCGACTGGCCGTCGCCGAGCTTCAACTCCTTGCCGGGGAAGAGTTCCTTGGCGGTGAGCGGGGCCTGGTCGGTGTCCCGGGAGTCCAGGGTCAGCCGCTCCGCCGGAGCGGACGGCGGTGCGGCGTTCGGTTGGAGCGTCGGGGTGGACTGCGGTTGCGGTTCGCGTTCGCTGAGCAGCGCGGCGGCACCCAGGCCGCAGAGGGCGAGGAGTACGAGGACGGCTGCCCCGCCGATCAGGACCTGCCACAGTCGACCGCCGCCGCGGCGGGCCTGGGGCGCCATCGGTGTCGCCGAGGTGTAGACCTGGCCCCGGGGCTCGGCGGGCGGGATCTCGGCACGAGCCGGCGGCGGTGGCGACGACGGCAGTGAGGACGGCAGCTGCGGGGATGCCGGCAGCGAGGACGACGGCAGTGAGGTCGACCGCTGCGGGGACGACGGCAGCGAGAGCTGGTTCGGCCGAGGCAGCGACGGCGTGGGGAAGCGTGACGGAGAGGGCCCGGCCGGTGGGGGCGGACCGGCGCCGAGCACCGACAGATCGGACCCGGGCTCCGGGTACTCCTCGAATGCGTCCTCATCGGACTCGTACCGATACACCATGTGGCCCAGAGTAAGAGTGATTGTCCCTTTTGGGGATAATTTTAGAGAAATGTGCGCGCAGGCCGCCTCATGGCCCGCCCGGGCCGGTGCGAGAATTGCCGGCGTGACCGGCGACCACTACTTCACTGCTCAGCCCGCCAGCGACGCCCCGGCGCGCGAGGTCGAGTTCTCCGTCGCCGACCGCGACTACCGGCTCGTCTCCGCCGGGGGGGTCTTCTCCGCCACCCGGCTCGACCCGGGCACCGCGGTGCTCCTGCGCAAGGCCGAGCTGCCCGCCGCCGACACCAGCGGTGACCTGCTCGACCTGGGTTGCGGATTCGGACCGATCAGCTGTGTGCTGGCCGACTTCGCGCCGACCAGCACCGTCTGGGCGGTCGACGTCAACGCCCGCGCCCGCGAACTCACCGCCGCCAACGCCGTCCGCATCGGCGCCGGTGACCGGGTCCGGGTCAGCGCGCCGGACGACGTGCCGGCGGACATCCAGTTCGCCGCGATCTGGTCCAACCCTCCCATCCGCATCGGAAAGGACGGGCTGCACGAGCTGCTGCTGCGGTGGCTGCCGCGGCTCGCACCGGACGGCGTCGGCTGGCTGGTCGTCGCCCGGCACCTCGGCGGTGACTCGTTGCAACGCTGGCTCACCGAGCAGAACTGGCAGGTGGAGCGGCACGCCAGCCAGAAAGGCTTCCGGGTGCTACGAGTCACCCGGTAATTGGATGTCCCCTCCGGCCCTCACTGGGGCAGGATCCCCGCGTGGGATACGTGGACGTGGCAGGAGTCGGGCACATTCTGCCGGACGGTCGGGAACTCTTCGCCGACGTGTCGTTCCGGGTCGGGGAGGGCACCAAGATCGCCCTCGTCGGGCCGAACGGCGCGGGGAAGACGACGCTGCTGAGGATGGTCGCCGGTGACCTGCCGGTGCGTACCGGCGTCGTCGCACGCGCCGGTGGGCTGGGCGTGATGCGTCAGTTCATCGGCATGATCGGCGACGAGTCGACGCTCGCCGACCTGGCGTTGTCACTGGCCCCGCCCGCACTGCGCGACGCCGGCCGCCGGCTGGGCGAGACCGAGACCGCCATGCGGGCCGCCGAGGCCCGCGGCAAGTTCAGCAACGCCGCGAGCAAGGCCCAGTTGGCGTACGCGGACGCGCTCGGCGCCTGGGGTGAGGCCGGCGGGTACGACGCCGAGGTGCTCTTCGACACCGTCGCGACAATCGTGCTGGGCCAACAGTGGGACGCGGTCCGGGACCGGCCGGTGCGCACCCTGTCCGGTGGTCAGCAGAAGCGCTTCGCCCTGGAATTGCTGCTGCGCGGCCCGGACGAGGTGCTGCTCCTCGACGAGCCGGACAACTTCCTCGACGTGCCCGGCAAGCGTTGGCTGGAGGCACGACTGCGCGAGTCGACAAAGTCGGTGCTCTACGTCTCGCACGACCGTGAGCTGCTGGCCCAGAGCGCCGACCGGGTGGTCGCCGTCGAGGGTGGCAGCGCATGGGTGCACCCGGGCGGCTTCGCCAGCTGGCACGACGCCCGCGTCGCCCGGCACGCCCGCCTCGACGAGCTGCGGCGGCGCTGGGACGAGGAGCACCAGAAGCTGCGCGAGCTGATGCTGATGTACAAGCAGAAGGCCGCGTACAACGACGGGTTGGCCTCGCGCTACCAGGCCGCGCAGACCCGGTTGCGCAAGTTCGAGGAGGCCGGGCCGCCGCCCGTACCCCCGAAGGACCAGGACATCCGGATGCGGCTGTCCGGTGGGCGGACCGGCAAACGTGCTGTCGTCTGCGAGCAGCTCGAGCTCGACGGCCTGACGTTCCCCTTCGACCTGGAGATCTGGTACGGCGACCGGGTGGCCGTGCTCGGTGCCAACGGCAGCGGCAAGTCGCACTTCCTGCGGTTGCTGGCCCGGGGTGGCACCGACCCCGACCCGGCGAACGGGCCGGTCGACGGCGCGGGAGCGCTGGCCCCGGTGGCGCACGACGGTGTGGCCCGGCTCGGTGCCCGGGTCCGACCCGGGCACTTCTCGCAGACCCACGACCGCCCGGAGCTGATGTCGAAGACCCTTGTCGAGATCCTCTGGCGGGGAGACGAGCATCGCACCGGGATGGACCGGCACGCCGCGATGGGGGTGCTGAGTCGGTACGAGTTGGCCGCGCAGGGCGACCAGCGCTTCGGGACGCTCTCCGGCGGGCAGCAGGCCCGTTTCCTGGTGCTGCTGCTGGAGCTGTCCGGGGCGACCCTGCTGCTGCTCGACGAACCCACCGACAACCTCGACCTGGCCAGTGCGGAAGCCCTCGAAGCGGGCCTGAACGCCTTCGAGGGGACGGTGATCGCGGTGACCCACGACCGCTGGTTCACCCGCTCCTTCGACCGGTTCGTGCTGTTCCGGGGCGACAACGAGGTGGTGGAGACTCCGGAACCGGTCTGGGACGTCGGCTGATTCCCGCCGCCGGGCGACTCAGGCTCTGACACCGACTAGGACGGAACCAGGCGTTCGAGGCGGCGGCGGGCCTGCGCGGCGGCGGGGTCGCCCACGTCCTCGTAGATCCGCACGGCCTGACGCCAGGCGAAGGCGGCAGCGGTCAGGTCGCCCATCCCTTCCCTGGTGTCCCCGAGTCGGATGAGGGTCTCTGCCTCGTGGTAGCGGTCGGCGGAGTCGCGAAAAAGTTGGATCGCCTGCTCGTAGCAGTCGGCCGCGCGGTCGCGTTCGCCGAGATGGTCGTAGGCGAAGCCAAGGCTGTCGAGCGTCGCGGCCTGGCCGTTGCGGTCGTCGCTCTGTCGTTGCTGGTGGAGTGCTTCGGTGCAGCTCTCGATGGCCTGGGCGTAGTCGCCGGTGGTGGCCAGCAGCCAACCGATCGCGTTGAGTGTCCGAGCTTCACCCGAGCGGTTGCCGGCCAGCCGGTAGAGCCGTAGCGCCTCGCGACCGTGTGCGAGGGCCTCGTCGAAACGGCCGTCCAGATAGCAGAGTTCACAGTAATTGTGCAGCGTCTGCGCCTGACCAGTCGGATCGCCGAGGCGTTCGTGCAGCTCGAGCGCGCGCTTCAGCCGGTGCTCGGCGGCGTCGCGGTCGCCGAGTCGGGTCAGTGCACGGGAGAGCAGCCGGTTGGCGGCAGCCTGACCGGCGAGGTCGTCGATCTTCTCCGCGGCGGCCAGCGCGACCCGTTGGATGTCGAGCTGGTCCTGCCACAGGCCACGCGGTGCAACGAAGGTGTTCAATGCCCAGGCGACCTGCCAGGCGTACGCTTCGAATCCGTTCTCGGCGGCCTGCCGAACCACCCGAATCAGCACCCGGTGCTCCGCCGTGAACCAGGCGAGCGCGCCGCCGTGATCGGTCACCGACTGCCTGGCGGGTACGGGCAGCGGCGGCACCGGCTCGATCGGCGGCCACTGCGGCTGGAGCAGTAGCGCGGCCGGATAGGCGGAGTGCAGGTAGTGGTCGTACAGGCGCTGGCGGGCGGCGGCCCGTTCGTCGGCGCGCTCCGACGACTCGGCGAGCTCGGCCGCGTAGGCGCGGAGAAGATCGTGGAAGGCGTAGCGGCCAGGCGTGTGCTCGGCCAGCAGATTGAGCCGGGTCAACTCCCGCAGTCGCGGCGTGACGGCTGCGGTGGGCATGCCCGCGAGTGCCGCGGCTGCGGCGGCGGTCAGGTCCGGACCCGGATGCAGCCCCAGCAGAGTGAACAATCGGGCCGCTTCCTGCCCCAGGGCCAGGTACGACCAGGAGAAGACGCGCCGCACGTCGCCGTCGGCCAACACGTCGAGCCGTGCCTCGGTGGAGTGCAACTCGGCGGCGATGGCGCCGAGTGGGAACGTGGGATGGGTGGCGACGCGTGCCGCCACTATCGCCAGCGCCAGCGGAAGCCGGCCGGCGGCCTCGACGATGTCGGCGACCGCGGCCGGCTCGGAGGAAAGGCGGCCGGCCCCGAGCCGGCCGGCGAGCAAACTCGTCGACTCCTCCGCCGTGAGCACGCCCAGTGTCAACGGCACCGCGCACTCGGCGGCGATCAGACCACCGAGCCGGTCACGGCTGGTGACCACGACCATGCAGCCGCCGGAACCGGGCAACAGGGCGCGAACCTGGGCGGAGTCGCGGGCGTTGTCGAGCACCACGAGCATCCGGCGGGAGGCCAGCAGGCTGCGGTAGAGGCCAGTCCGGGCCTCCATGCCGGCGGGTATCCGGGCGTGGGGCACGCCGAGCGCTTCGAGGAACTCGGACAGGGCGTCGAGCGGGGACACCACCCCGGCCTCGTCGTAACCCCGGAGGTTGACGTAGAGCTGGCCGTCGGGGAAGCGGTCGGCGACCCGGTGCGCCCAGTGCAGCGCCAGGGCGGTCTTGCCAACGCCGGCCATGCCAGACACCGCGGAGATGACCACGGCGCTCGACCCCTGTGCACCGCCGTCCAGTAGCGCGTCGAGGTCGGCCAGCTCGGCGCTGCGACCGACGAACTCCGGTACCGCTCGCGGCAACTGCTCGGGGCGCAGGATGTGCGGCACCGGCGCCGGCCCGTTCGATCCCGATGGCGGTTGCGCTGCCAGTTCCGGTCGGTGATGCAGGATGTCGTCGTACACCTTGACGAGTTCCGGTGCGGGATCGAGGCCGGTCTCCTCCGCCAGCGCCTGCCGAGCCTGCCGGAAGGCGTCCAGGGCGCCGGCCACGTCTCCGATGCGGTACAGGCCCACCATCAGCTGGCCCCAGGCCCGCTGCCGCAGCGGGTGCAGGTCGAGCAGGGCCCGCAGTCGGCGCACCACGTCGGCCGGTGCATCGAGCGCCAGCAGGGCGTCGGCGTAGTCCTCCTCGACGAGCAGCCGACGCTCCTCGAACTGCGCCACCCGCCGGGCGAACATCGAAGGCAGGGGCAGGTCCGACAGCGGTGCCCCGCGCCACAGACCCAGCGCGGCGGAGAGTTCGGCCTCGGCCCGCTCCGCAGCGGAGGTGACGAGAGCGTCGCGCCCCCGAGCGGCCGCGGCGTCGAAGAGGTCCAGGTCCCGTTCGTCGGGGCCAACCCGGAGCACGTATCCGCCCGCCACAGCGGTTATCCCGTCCCAGGACGCCCCGTCGCCCAGCGACTGCCGCAGCCCGCGCACGTAGGTGCGCAGGTTCGAAGCGGCCGACGCCGGCTCGTCGTCGCCCCACAGCATCGAGGTCAACTCGTTGACACCGACGACCTCGTTCGGGCGCAGCAACAGCGTGGCCAACAGGAGACGCTGTTTCACCGAGCCCAGCGGAACCGGCCGGCCATCGCGGTACACCCGGAACGGACCAAGGATGTCGAAACGCAACCAGGCACCTCACAGGTGGACGTTGCAATCCGGAGGCGCGCCGCACCCGGGATGACGGGGCGGGCGGGTGACCTGTACGCCAGTTGTGCGGCGAATGTGCCGGCCCCACTTTACCTTTCAACCGTCCTATCGCCCATCCGAAGTAGACACCACCCAGGCAAGGAGATGCATGTCTTCGTTCCACTCCGTTCGCCGCGTACTCCGTAAGGCTGCGGTGCCCGCAGTCGGCGCGGCACTGGCCATCGGCATCAACGTCGCAGTCGTCACGCCGGCCGCGGCCAGCGGCTCCTACACCGGCCGGGCTTACGTCCACGGCACCGGCGGGGTATCCGACGACTTCGATGACGAGGGCGTCGTCAACGTCAGCACGCACCGCAGCTCGAACGTCACCTGCCTGTGGCAGACCATCCTCTGGGCAAATGGCTACCTGCCCTCGTCCGGGATCGATGGCGTCTTCGGCGACCAGACCGATGCCGCGACGAGGAACTTCCAGCGCGACAAGAGCCTCGGCGCGGACGGCTCAGCTGGCCGCAACAGCTGGACGAAGGCCGGAGACAAGCTCGTGCAGGACGACGACCAGAACGGGTGGCGCTACGTGGTATACCACGGGGCGAGGGGATCCCGGAGCCCGTACAGCGCGCACCAGTTCGTCCTCCAGCGGTCGCCCGACGGGAACTTCAGGTTCTACCCACCGCAGGGCGGCGGCCCCTACTGGGCCACCTACAACAGCCGTTCCTGCTGATCTCTGTGTCCAGGGCCGCTGGGCGTTGATCGCTCGGCGGCCCCTGGACAGGCGGGCCCTCGGCCATGGCCCCGCCACCGTCGGTGCTGCCCGTGAGCTGGTCACTGAGGGCCGCTCGGTTGAGCCGCCGGCGCTGTGGGGCGCGTCCGGCCGGCATAGGGTGGATCTCGTGACTGAGATGACCTATCGCCGACTGGGCGACTCCGGGCTCGTGGTTTCCGTGGTCGGCATCGGCTGCAACAACTTCGGCCGCAAGCTGGACCTCGACGGCACCCGTGCGGTGGTGGACGCGGCCCTGGACGCCGGGATCAACCTGTTCGACACCGCCGACATCTACGGTGAACCGCAGGGCGGCTCCGAGGAGTTGCTCGGGCAGGCGCTCAAGGGCCGCCGGGACGACGTGGTGGTGGCCACCAAGTTCGGCATGGACATGAACGGCCTCAACGGGCCGGACTTCGGTGCCCGTGGCGCACGCCGCTACATCGCCCGGGCGGTGGAGGCGTCACTGCGCCGGCTCGGCACCGACCACATCGACCTGTACCAGATGCACGAGCCCGACCCGGGCACCCCGATCGACGAGACCCTCGCGGCCCTGGACGACCTGGTGCGCGACGGCAAGGTGCGGTACCTGGGCAACTCCAACTTCGCCGGGTGGCAGATCGCCGACGCCGACTGGGTCGCCTCGTCCAACGGCCGGGCCCGCTTCATCAGCGCGCAGAACCACTACAGCCTGGTGGAGCGGTCCGTGGAGGCCGAGGTGATCCCGGCGTGTGAGCGGTTCGGTCTCGGCATGCTGCCGTTCTTCCCGCTCGCCAACGGTCTGCTCACCGGCAAGTACAAGCGCAGTGAGCAGCCCCCGGCCGGGAGCCGGCTCTCCGGCGGCGGCCGGTACGCGGAGCGGCTCGCCGCAGCCGACTGGGACACCATCGAGGCGATCGAGGCGTACGCCGCCGAGCGGGGTCTGAGCATGCTCCAGGTGGCGATCGGTGGGCTGGCCGCCCAGCCGGCGGTGACCTCGGTGATCGCCGGTGCCACCACGCCGGAGCAGGTCCTCGCCAACGCCGCCGCCGGCACCTGGGAGCCCAGCGACGAGGACCTGGCCGCGCTGCGCGCCATTCTCTGAGCCGTACACCAGAAGGGGCCGGGGCGCGCGTGCCCGCGCTTGATCCACTCGCGTTCCTTGAAGCCGGGGTGACCTGTTACCCGGGACACCCCGGCTTCAGGGAAGCCGAGACGACACAGGGCCGGGCCGCTGTCGCGGCCCGGCCCTGTCGTCTACTGCCGATGGGTCAGGTAGTGGTGCGGCGGCGGCCGAACAGCATGGCCACCACCATCGCCAGGGCGACGAGGACCAGGCCGGCTGCCGCGAACGGCCACCAGCCCGCACCGCCCTCGCCCTCCGCCGGCTTGTTCACCGCGACCGGCTCGGGCGCGGGCGGAGTCTGCGCGGCGCGGGCCTGCACCGTTGCGGTGGCCTTGCCGGACAGGGGGGCGGGGGAGTTGACGGTCACCTTCCACGTGCCGGCGGTGAGCACCTTGCCGCTGCTGTAGAAGCCCTGCCCCTCGGGCTGCGGCTCCAACTGCACCGGCCCGACCTTCTGCCCGTCCGGGCCGGTGGCCGTGAGGACCAGTCGCACCACCTGGTCCAGCCGACGCCCGTCGGGGTAGGTGGCCTGGATGGTGACCCCCTCGGCGCCGTCGCCGGCCACGACGAGCTTGAGCTTGTCGGCCTGCGCCGCCCGGGCGGCCTGAGCCGCCGCCGGGGCAGCGGCGAACACTGTCAGAGCCAGTCCGACGAACACGGCGGCCAACACCTTGCGGATACCCGTCACGGACATCTCCTCACTACGGATGAGGGAGGCCCCTCCCCGACGCCGGAGCGTCGGAGAGGGGCCTCGTCGGATCAGAGCTGGCGACCGGGCGCGAGCCGGGTGGCATCGCCACCGAGCCGTCCGGTGCCCTTGACCGATTCGCCGTCGTTCGCCTTGACACCGGCCTTACTGGCCGCACCGCCGAGCCGGACGATCATGGCATCGGCGTCCCGGATCAGGACATCCCGGACCTCCGCCTCGCCCACCAGGGCGGTGTCGGAGGCGAGCGTCCGGAACGCGGTCAGCTGCCGCACCGCCGCCTTGTCGTCGCCGGCCGCCTCGGACTTGCGGACGGCGTCGAGCTTGTTGGTCAGCTGCTTGTGCGCCTTGGCCGAGAGTCGACCCGTCGCCTTGAACCGGTCCAGCAGACCCTGCATGTCCCGGAACGAGGTGGTGACGAAGAACCGGACCGTCGAGGTGGTCTCGTTGCCCGCCTTGTCGGTCGCGGTCACGGTCAGCTCGTGCAGGCCGAGCGACAGCTCGTACATGGCCTGCAGGGTGCCGCTGGCGTACGCCTCGCCGTCCAGCTTGCCGACCACTGTCGCGATGCCCGAGGTCGGGTCGACAGCCTGCCAGGACACCCGGACGTCCTGGCTGTCACCGTAGAGCTGGCCGTCGGCGATACCGGAGACCAGCAACGTCGGCTTGGTGCCGTCGATCTTCAAGATCGCCGACTTGAGCGTCTCGACGTTGCCCGCCTTGTCGGTCGAGCGGTACAGCAGCTCGTGCTGCCCGTCGCCGGTCACCTCGACCGGCGTCGTGTACGGCGTCCACGCGCCACCGTCGAGCGACCACTCCACCGTCTTGACACCGGAACCGGCGTCGGTGGAGGCCAGCACGACCGGGATCGTGCCGTTGTGCCAGCCGGCGTCGTTCGCCGGAGCGAACGTCGCTGTGGTCACCGGCGCAGTGGCGTCGATCTTGGCCGAGACGGTCTTGGTCGCCTCCACGTTGCCGGCCTTGTCGGTCGAGCGGAACCGCAGCTCGTGCTCGCCGTCACCGGTGACCTCCACCGGGGCGGTGTACGCCGTCCAGGTGGTGGCCCCGTCCAGCTGGTACTCGGTGCTGGCGAGCCCGCTACCGCCGGCCTCGTCGGCGGCGGTGAGGGTCACCGTCACCGGCCCGGTGTACCACCCCTCGGTCGGGGTGCCGGACACCGACGCCGTGGTCACCGGCGCGGTCTCGTCGGCCACCTTCGTGCTCAACCGGAAGTAGTCGAACGCGGCGGTCTTCGAGGCCGTCTGGTTGGCGCCGAGGGTGAACAACCCGACCTTCGGGGTGGCACCCACAGCGGTGTTGGTCAGCGCCTCCAACGCGGTCCAGGTCGTCCCGTCGGCCGAGTACGACGCGGTGAACGTGTCACCGGTGCGGGCCAACCGGAGGTGCCACACGGCACTGGTCAGGCTGGTCACCTCCGGCTGCGGGTTCTGGACCGCCCCGGCGATCTCGCTGCGGAACTCGATCCGCCGCGTCACCGCCGAGCCGGCCTGGTTGTCCGCGATGAAGTCGAACTTCAGGTAGTTGTCGTCGTCGGCCTGCACGAGCAGACCGGCCTGCTGGTACTGCTCGTTCAGCAGACTGCCGTCGACCTTCGTCTCCAGGGTCCAGTCGCCCGACGGCGCGGTCTGGAGGATGAAGTTCTTCGGCCCGGTGTTGTCGGTGCCGTAGATGTCACCGTTAGGCACGTCGATGCGCAGCGCGCCACCGGTGACCCGGTAACCGGTCGGGTCCTCCCGAAGGATCGCGTCCCACCGGCACTTGTCCAGCGTGTCACCGTTGAACTCGTCCGACGGGTCGACCGGGCCGGCCGGGGCGTCCGGCGTGACCTGGAACGAATCGAAGGCCGCGTTGACGACCGGTGCCTCGGTGCCGCCGTTGAGGGCGAAGACCCCGATGCGCGGGTTGGTGATGCCGGCGAGCGCGGCCGAACGGCCGACCGGGGTGAAGGTCTGCCCGTCGGCCGAGACGGCCGCGGTCAGGTTCGTCCCGTCGCTGGTGACCCGCAGGTACACGGTGTCACCCGCCGGAGCGGCGATCCTGTCGGCAGCCTCGTTGCGCGGCGTGGCGGCGGCCTCCCGAATGAACTCCACCGACCGGCTGCCGTTGTACAGCAGGTCCAGCTTGGCGTAGTTGTCGTCGTCGCCGTACACCAGCAGACCTGCCTGCTGGTAGTTGGCCGTCACCGGGAGGGTGACCTTGGTGGTCATCTCCCAGGCGCCGGTCGGCGCCGGCTGGAGCACCAGGTTGGTGGCGTCGTTGCGAGCGCCGTAGAGGTCACCAACGCCGGTGGGCAGCAGGAGCGCGCCGCCGCTGAGCGAGTAGAGCTGGTTCTCCCGGATGACGCTGGTCCAGCGCTCCTTGTCGAGGCTGTTGCCGTTGAAGTCGTCCGAACGCGCCCCGAAGCAGGACGTGTCCGGAGCGTCCACCCGCACCGGCACCGTGGCGTACGCCTTGGCGCCCTTGCTGTCGGTCACCGTGAGGGTGGCCGTGAAGGTGCCCGGGGTGGTGTACGTGTGGCTGGCGTCCACAGTGGTCGCCGTGCCCCCGTCACCGAAGTCCCAGGCGTACGTCAACGGGGCGTCGCCCTCGGCGTCGGTGGCCGTGCCGTCGAACGCGACGGTGACCGGTGCGGTGCCGGTGGCCGGGGTGGCCGTGGCACTGACCACCGGCGGCGCGTTCTCGGTGACACCGCGACCGACGAAGTCCATCCAGTTGACGTTGAACAGCGAACCGGAGCCGCCGTTCGGGTCACGGGCCAGGAAGTACAGCGAGCCGCTCGCGGCACCGGTGACCGGCGCGCTCACGTCCGTGTACGTCTGCCACCCGCCGGTCGCCGGCACGGTGGCCGTGGCGACCACCGGTCCGTCGACAGCGCCCGCCCGGACCTCGATGCGACCACCTGCGGCGGCCGAGGCGGCCCGGAACCGGATCTCGGTGATGTTGGTCAGGTTCGCCGGGGCGACCGACCACCAGTCACCGTCCTCGATGAACGCGATGCTCTGCCCGCCGCCGGCGGTGTCGGTGGCGGCTTCCCGCTGCACGCCGGCGTCGCCGCCGCCGGTGCTCACCGGAGCGCGCCCGGTGGCGGTGAAGTACTCGGCCTGCTTCTGCTTCGGCTGCAGGACCTCGATCTGCCGGCCGGTCAGGGCACCGGACCCGCCGGCACCACCCTCGTCGGTGTAGGTGGCCTCGAAGACCGCGAAGACGTTCGCCTCGGCGCCGTGCCCGGAGGCGAGCGACGTCTGGACGGTGCCGGTGCAGCCGGTGTGCTGCTCCAACGGGTGGGCGTGCTCGTCGTGACCGAGCAGCACCTGGAGCCCGACCTTGTCGCAGTCGATCTCCCCGTCCTCGGGGTCGGTCACCTTGATCGAGTAGCGGACCTGGTCGCCCCAGTTGAAGAAGCCGCCGTCCGGTGGGAACTCGATGGAGACCGTCGGAGCGGTGTTGCCCACGGTCACCGGTACGTTGGCCACCGCGGTCCGACCCTTGGGGTTGGTGACGGTGAGCTGGGCGGTGTAGTTGCCCGCCGTGGCGTAGGTGTGCGTCGGGTTGGCCTCGGTCGAGGTCTGCCCGTCGCCGAACGTCCAGGCGTAGGTGAGCGCCCCACCGTCCGGGTCCCGGGAGCCGGCGCTGGAGAACGTCACGGTCAACGGCGCCGGACCCGAGGTCGGGTTGGCGGACGCCGCCGCGATCGGGGCACGGTCACCGGCGGTGTAGTCGATCCGGTAGACGCCGGAGTTGTCGTTGTTGCCGCCGAAGCCGCTGCCCCACTCGATCAGGTACAGCGCGCCGTCCGGACCGAACTCGAAGTCCATCGGCCGGATCATGCTCATGCCGGTGAGCAGCTGGTTGATGTCCACAAGCGACTTGCCGTCGGCGGTCACCTGCATCGTGTACATCTTGTTCTGGTTCCACTCGCCGAGCAGAGCCTTACCGTCGTAGTACGCCGGCCACTTCCGGTTGGAGTTGAGGTCGGCGTCGTAGCGGTAGACCGGGCCACCCATCGGGGCGCCACCGCCGCCGATCTCCGGGTAGCGCGCGTCACCGGCGTACCCGTAGTCGACGGTCGCGGGGACGACCGGCGGGAGGTTGGTCAGGCCGGTGTTGTTGGGCGAGTTGTTGACCGGTGCGGCGCAGTCGAACTTCGGGCCGCTCGGACCGGACGGGAACGTGTAGTCGTTGTAAGCCTCGTTCGTGCCCGTGCAGTACGGCCAGCCGTAGTTGCCCGGGGTGACGATGTTCCACTCGACCAGACCGCGGGGGCCCCGGTTCGGGTTGTCCGAGTTGGCGTCCGGCCCGTAGTCGCCGACGTACAGCGTGTTGGTCTTCGGGTCGGTGCCGATCCGGAACGG
The DNA here is from genome assembly GCF_027460215.1 of Micromonospora sp. WMMC250. Taxonomy (NCBI): domain Bacteria; kingdom Bacillati; phylum Actinomycetota; class Actinomycetes; order Micromonosporales; family Micromonosporaceae; genus Micromonospora; species Micromonospora sp. WMMC250. The sequence goes on from NZ_JAPZBJ010000002.1 coordinate 5,758,004, forward strand.
GTTGCGGAAGCCCATCGCGTAGATCTCGGGACGGGTCTTCTCGGTGCCGGCCGGGAAGAGGTTGCCCGACGGGACCGTGTACGTCCCGTCGTCCTCCGGGTGGATCCGGATCACCTTGCCGCGCAGGTCGTTGGTGTTGGCGGAGGTGCGCTGCGCGTCGTAGTCCTGGCGGCCCGCCCGCTCGTCGATCGGCGTGTACGAGTTCGACTCGAACGGGTTGGTGTTGTCACCGGTGGCCAGGTACAGGTTGCCGTCGCTGTCGAAGGTCATGCTGCCGCCGGCGTGGCAGCAGGTGTTGCGCTGGGTGTCGACCCGTAGCACCTGCTTCTCACTGGCCAGGCTGATGGTGTCGCCGGTGACCGTGAAGCGGGACAACAGGTTGCGGGTGACCCCGTCGTTCGGGGCGTAGTAGAGGTACACCCAGTTGTTGGTGGCGAAGTCCGGGTCGAGCCGGATGCCGATCAGGCCGTCCTCGTTGCCGGTGAAGACGTCCAGGTCGACGGCGGTGACCGTGTTGCCGGTGTCCGGCTTCACGATCTGCACGCGACCGTCGCGCTCGATGTAGAAGACCCGCCCGTCGGGGGCGATGTCCAGCTCCATCGGGTTGCTGGTGTTGCTGTCCAGCGTGACCTTCTCGAAGTTGGAGGTCTTCGAGGCGCCGCAGTCGGCGTTCTCGACGCCGGCCGCGGTCCGGATGCCACCGAGCAGGTGGGAGAGGAACTGGGGCTCGGCGTACGACTCCCGGGTGTGCCCCAGGCCCGTGTACCAGGACCGGCCACCGTCGTAGTCCTGACACCAGGCGACCGGGTGGTCCGCACCCATCGCGCCGGCGCCGGGGGTGTAGCTCTTCTCGTCCAGGCTGGCCAGCACGTGGACGTCCGGCCGGGGGTTGGACTGGTAGTTGTACCACTCGTCGAACCGGGACCAGCGGTCCGGCAGACCGGCCGTGGACGGGTGGGCGTGATCCTCCACCTTGACCGTGGCCGTCTGGTTCTGCGGGTGGTTGGCGAAGTACGCGCCGACCAGGTCGCCGTACCAGGCCCAGCTGTACTCGGTGTCCGATGCGGCGTGGATGCCGACGTAGCCGCCGCCGGCCTTCACGTAGCGCTCGAACGCCGCCTGCTGCTCGGCGTTGAGCACGTCACCGGTGGTGGAGAGCCAGATCACCGCCTTGTACTTCGCCAGGTTGGCGTCGTTGAATGCGGCGCCGTCCTCGGAGTTGTCCACGGTGAATCCGTTGGCGGCGCCGAGTTGCTGGATGGCGGCGATGCCGGTGGGGATGGAGTCGTGCCGGAAGCCGGCGGTCTTGGAGAAGATCAGGACGGAGAAGGGATCGGCCGCTGCCTTTGGTGCCTTGGGCACCACCTGGCTGACCGGGGCGGCGGCTGGCGCCTCCCGTGGGGGGACCTGGGCGGCTGCCTGGGCAGGCGTGCCGAACAGGGTGGTCGAGGCCATGGCCAGGGAGATCAGGGTTGCGGTGATGGGTACGCGGGCACGACGAGAACGGGACACGCCGCCTCCTGTGTCGTAGTGACAGAGCTCGCGGGAGTCGGCTCGCCGAACGCCCTCCCTCATGGAGCCGGTGGTGACGCCGTGCCAGGGTGCCCCCACCGACATTTTGTCGAATCGCTGAACAAATTAATTCGGCTGGCTCGATGTCGGGCAAGATGCAGACGGGTAACGGTTCTGCAACGGCGGGCGACATTCCGAACAGGACCGTATGAAGTGCCCCATCGATCTTGCTCGTCGCGGCCGGCCCGGACGCCACCGAACCCGCCTTGGCAGACCGGCGGAACTGTCGTACGGTGACACGCAAGTAACCCACGGGAGCCCGGTGTACCGGGCTGAGAGGGGGGCTGACAGCCCCCGACCGTCGAACCTGATCCGGGTAATGCCGGCGCAGGGAGGAGTGTTGCCGTGCCGTCCCTGGGGCGACTGCATCTGATCACCGACACCCGACCCGGGCGTGACCCGCTCACAGTGGTCCGGGCCGCCCTCACGGCCGCCCGTGCCGACCTGGTGGTGCAGGTCCGGGTCGAGGATTCCGCCACCGACCGCGAGGCGTACGACCTGGCCCGGCGGGTGCTGGCGCTCTGCGATCCGTACGAGGCGACCTGCCTGGTCAACGACCGGTTGCACGTGGCGCTCGCGGTCGGTGCCGCCGGCGGACACGTCGGTGCCGACGACCTGCCGGTCGCCGCCGCCCGCCGGGTGCTCGGCCCCGCCGGAGTGCTCGGCGCCACCGCCCGCGCGCCGGGCACGGCCACCGAGGCGGTCGCGGCCGGAGCCAGCTACCTGGGCGTCGGGCCGTGCCACACCACCAGCACCAAGTCCGGCCTACCCGATCCCATCGGGCCCACCGGGGTACGCGCCGTCGTCGACGCCGTCGACGTGCCGGTCATCGCGATCGGCGGAGTGACCGCCGCGCGGGTGCCGGCGCTGCGGGCAGCCGGCGCGTACGGGGTGGCGGTCGTCGGCGCCCTCTCCGCCGCCGCCGATCCCGCGCGGGCGACGGCCCAGCTGATCGAGGCGCTGACGTGCTGACCGGCCGGTTCCCGTCACCGCCGTCGCGCGACCGGGTCCGGCCGGATGTGGCGGTGGTGGGGGCGGGACCGATCGGGCTGTCCATCGCCTGGCGGTGCGCCGCCCGAGGGCTGCGGGTGGTCGTACACGATCCGGCGCCCGGTTCGGGTGCCTCGGCGGTGGCCGCCGGCATGCTCTCCCCGGTCGCCGAGGCGTACTTCGGTGAACGGCAGTTGACCGACCTGCTGTTGGCGTCCGCCGAGCGCTGGCCGAGGTTCGCCGCCGAGGTGACCGAGGTGACCGGCGTCGACATCGGCTACCGGACCGAGGGCACCCTGATGGTCGGCCTGACCGGCGACGACCTGGCCGAGGCGCGCCGGCTGTGGGCGTACCAACAGGGGTTGGGTCTTCCGGTGACCCCGCTGCGCCCCACTGAGCTGCGCGACCGCGAGCCGGCGCTCGCCCCGAGGGTGCGCGGCGGCGCGCTCGCGCCCACCGACCACCAGGTGGACCCACGGCTGCTGGTGCCGGCGCTGCGCGCGGCGGCGCAGCAGGCCGGCGCGGCGCTGGTGCCGCAACCGGTTCGGCAGTTGTCCGACGTGGACGCTCGGGTGACGGTGGTCGCCGCCGGCTGCGGGGCCGCGGCACTCACCGGTCTGCCGGTGCGGCCCGTCAAGGGCCAGATCCTCCGCCTCCGCGCGCCCGACGGCGTCGCGCCGGGCTTCCGGCACGTCATCCGGGGGTACGCCGACGGCGAACCCGTCTACCTGGTCCCGCGTGTCGACGGTGAGGTCGTGCTCGGCGCGACAGTCGAGGAAAGGTCGGACACCACAGTCACCGCCGGCGCTGTGCAGCGACTGCTCCGTGCCGGAGTCGACCTGCTGCCGGAACTGGCCGAGTACGACCTGGTCGAGACGGTTGCCGGGCTGCGCCCGGGTACGCCGGACAACGCGCCGATCCTCGGGCCGCTGCCCGGCCGGCCGGACGTCCTGGCCGCCACCGGGCATCACCGGCACGGCATCGTGCTCGCCCCGATCACCGCCGACCTGATCGCGGACCTGGTGCTCGGCGGCGTATCCGACCCGCTGCTCGCGCCGTTCCGGGCCGACCGGTTTCTCGGCCTGACGCCCGGCGGCAGCCCTGATCGCACCACGGAGGGGGACCAATGGAGTTGACGGTGAACGGGGCCGGACGCAACGTGCCCAGCGGCACGTCGGTGGCCGACCTGGTGCGCGACATCGTGCCCGAACAGCGTGGGGTGGCGGTCGCCGTCAACGGGGAGGTCGTACCCCGCGCGGGTTGGCCGGCCACGGCGCTGCGCGACGGCGACCGGGTCGAGGTGCTCACCGCGGCGCAGGGCGGGTGAGCGGCATGTCGTTCGAACTGGGCGGGGAGACGTTCACCTCGCGGCTGATCCTCGGCACCGGCGGCGCCGCGAACCTGCACGTCCTGGAGCAGGCGATCCGGGCGTCCGGCACCGAGCTGGTCACGCTGGCGTTGCGTCGGGTGGGCACCGCGCCCGGCTCCACCGGCGGGCTGTTGGACCTGCTGGACCGGTGCGGGGTACGACTGTTGCCGAACACCGCCGGCTGCCACACAGCGACCGAGGCGGTGAAGGTGGCCCGGCTGGCCCGGGACGCGTTCGACACCGACTGGGTCAAACTGGAGGTGATCGGCGACGAGCGGACGCTGCTGCCCGACGGGGTGGAGCTGCTCCGCGCCGCCGAGGAGTTGGTCGCCGACGGTTTCACAGTGCTGCCGTACACCAGTGACGACCCGGTGCTGGCCCGCCGCCTCGCCGACGTTGGCTGTGCGGCCGTGATGCCGGCCGGCTCACCGATCGGCTCGGGGCTCGGCATCGGCAACCCGCACCACATCCGGCTCATCCGGCAGGGCGTGGACGTGCCGGTGATCCTCGACGCGGGCATCGGCACCGCCTCCGACGCCGCCCTGGCCATGGAGTTGGGCTGCGACGGGGTGCTGCTGGCCAGCGCTGTCACCCGGGCCGCCGACCCGGTGGCGATGGCGACCGCGATGCGGTACGCGGTCGAGGCGGGACACCTGGCCGCCGGGGCCGGCCGGATCGCCCGACGTTTCCACGCGCTCGCCTCCACGCCCGACGAGGGAAGACCCGACCTGTGACCGGGCCCGACGGTGTCGTCGTGTTGACCGACCGGCTCATTGCGCGCGACCGGCTCGACCGGGTCGTGGCGGGAGCCGTCGCCGGGGGAGTGCGCTGGGTGGTGCTGCGGGAGAAGGACCTGCCCCGCGCCGAACGTGCCGCCCTGGCCGCCGACCTACGCGCGATCCTCGCCGACGTCGGCGGGACCCTCGTCGTGGCCGGCCCCGACCCGCTCGGAGGCGACGCTGTCCACCTGCCGGCCGCCGGTCCGTACCCACCACCGACCCACACGGTGGTCGGCCGCTCCTGCCACAACCGGGCCGAGCTGGACCGCCTGACCACCGAGCACTACGCCACGGTCTCCCCGGTCCACCTCACGAAGACGAAACCGGGCTACGGCCCACCCCTGGGCCCCGACGGCCTGCGAAAGCTGGTCGAGGTCAGCCCGGTGCCCCTGCTAGCCCTCGGCGGAGTGGAAACCCCAGACCAGGTAACCGCCTGCGTCCAGGCAGGAGCAGCAGGCGTAGCCGTCCTGGGCGCACTCATGCGAGCCAAAAACCCCGCCGAAACAGCCGCCACCCTGACCAGCGCTTACGCAGAGGCGGTCACCCCTGTGCTGACCCAAACCCGGCGCGGGGTCACCCAGGTCTCCGAGTCAGGGCTGCGGCCGACCGTGCCCACGCAGGGATCAAGCCTGACCGCCCGGAGTGGGCACGGTCGGCCGCAGCCCCAAACCGCAACCAATGAGGGCAAATGACCCCACGAACACTGCTGACCATAGCCGGCTCCGACTCCGGCGGCGGCGCGGGAATCCAGGCCGACCTCAAGGTCTTCGCGGCGCTGGGCGCGTACGGCACCAGCGTCCTCACGGCGGTCACCGCGCAGAACACCCGGGGTGTCGACGCCGTCCTGCCGATGCCTCCGCGCACTGTCACCGAGCAGTTGGACAGCGTGCTCGCCGACTTCACCGTCGCCGCCGTGAAGACGGGAATGCTCGGCACCCCCGCCGTCGCCGACGCGGTAGCCGAGGCGGCACGGGCCGGCCGGCTGCCCCACCTCGTCGTCGACCCGGTGCTGGTCGCCACCAGTGGTCACCGGCTCGGCGTGGTGGGCGCGGTGGAACGGCTGCTGCCGTACGCCACCGTGGCGACGCCGAACTGCGCGGAGGCCGCGGCCATCACCGGACGCCCGGTCGACGACGTGGCCGGGATGGTCGTCGCCGCCGAGGCGCTCGCGGCCGGCGGACCTGACTACGTGGTGGTCACCGGCGGCGACCTGGACGGCGGCGAGGCGGTCGACGTGCTGCACGGCGACGGCGTCACCACTCTGCTGCGCGCCCCACGGGTGGACACGCGGCACACCCACGGCACCGGGTGTTCGTTCTCGGCGGCGATCGCGGTGCGGCTCGCGCTGGGCGATCCGGTGCCGGCGGCGGTGGGGGCCGCCAAGGAGTACGTGCTCCGCGCGCTGGATGGCGCGCGGAGTTGGGAGCTGGGCGCGGGGCGCGGACCGCTGAACCACTTCGGCTGGTCCGCTTGATCACCAGGGAGGCTGTCATGCAGGCACGAGGCAAGGTGTACGTCGAGGGGTCCCGGCCGGACGTGCGGGTGCCGTTCGCGGAGGTGGAGCTGACCGGGGACCATCCGCCGGTGCGGCTCTACGACACGTCCGGTCCGGGGTCGGACCCGTCGGTGGGGTTGCCCGCGTTGCGAGGCCCGTGGATCGCCGAGCGGGGTGACGTGGCACCGGTACGGGGTGCGGGCACTCCACTCGCCGGTGTGGACGGTCGACGACCCACCCAGCTCGCGTACGCGCGGGCCGGTGTGGTGACGCCGGAGATGGAGTTCGTGGCGATCCGGGAGAACGTCGACCCGGAACTCGTGCGCGCCGAGATCGCCGCCGGCCGGGCGGTGCTGCCCCTCAACGTCAACCATCCGGAGTGTGAACCGGCGATCATCGGTAAGGCGTTCCTGGTCAAGGTGAACGCCAACATCGGTACCTCGGCGGTCAGCTCGTCGGTGGCCGAGGAGGTGGAGAAGCTCACCTGGGCCACCCGGTGGGGCGCGGACACGGTGATGGACCTGTCCACCGGTAAGCGGATCCACGAGACCCGGGAGGCGATCGTGCGGAACTCGCCGGTGCCGATCGGGACCGTGCCGATCTACCAGGCCCTGGAAAAGGTCGGCGGCGACCCGGTGAAGCTGAGCTGGGAGGTGTTCCGGGACACCGTGATCGAGCAGGCCGAGCAGGGCGTGGACTACATGACTGTGCACGCCGGGGTGCTGCTGCCGTACGTCCCGCTGGCAGTGGACCGGGTCACCGGGATCGTGTCGCGTGGCGGCTCGATCATGGCGGCCTGGTGCCTGGCGCACCACGAGGAGAACTTCCTCTACACCAACTTCGCGGAGCTGTGCGCGATCCTCGCGAAGTACGACGTGACGTTCTCCCTCGGTGACGGGTTGCGCCCCGGTTCGATCGCGGACGCCAACGACGAGGCGCAGTTCGCCGAGCTGCGTACCCTCGGCGAGCTCACGAAGGTCGCCTGGGAGTACGACGTCCAGGTGATGATCGAGGGCCCGGGTCACGTGCCGATGCACAAGATCAAGGAGAACGTGGACCTCCAGCAGGAGTGGTGCCACGAGGCACCGTTCTACACGCTGGGGCCGCTGACCACCGACATCGCGCCGGCGTACGACCACATCACGTCGGCGATCGGCGCCGCGATGATCGGCATGTTCGGCACCGCGATGCTCTGCTACGTCACCCCGAAGGAGCACCTCGGCCTGCCGGACCGCGACGACGTGAAGGCGGGTGTGATCGCGTACAAGATCGCCGCGCACGCCGCGGACCTGGCCAAGGGGCACCCGGGGGCGCAGGCGTGGGACGACGCGCTGTCCAAGGCGCGGTTCGAGTTCCGCTGGGAGGACCAGTTCAACCTCTCACTGGACCCGGAGACCGCACGGTCGTACCACGATGCGACGCTGCCCGCCGAACCGGCGAAGACGGCACACTTCTGCTCGATGTGCGGCCCGAAATTCTGCTCCATGAAGATCACCCAGGAGCTCAAGGAGTACGCGGCACGCGGCATGAAGGACAAGTCGGAGGAGTTCGTCTCCGGCGGTGGCCGGGTCTACCTCCCGCTGGCCTGACCGAGCGACAGCCGGCCCGGCCCGGTTCCGCCCGGCCCGGCCGACCGGGCGCGGCCGGGTCGGGCCGGTGATCGACTCGGGTTCACTGGTGTCGCGGTGTCCAGCCGCTCGGGATGGCCCGACTTCAGTGAACCCGAGTGGATCACGCAGGTCTCACTCGCGGTGGTGCCGGCCGGTGGAGCGCAGCGAACGGCGGGCGTTCCCCTGCTCCGGCTCGTTGTCCGACACCGGCTTGCTCAGGCCGGCGACCCAGTCGACGAACTCCTCGTCCTGAGCCGGCAGCGGCTCCGTCGCGCCTTCCGGATCCTGGTGCTCCTCGCTCCGGGACCGGTTGCGGCGGAAGAGGCCACCGAGCCGTCCCCGCCGGGAAGGTTGTTCCGCCACCTTGCCGGTCGTCGGCGTGGCATCGCCGCCGGCCGGGTCGTCGGTGTCGGCGGCGGAACCGGCCCTGGCCGGCGCGACCGGGAACTCCACGGCGCGCGGGTTCTCGGACGGCGACGACGGTCCGCTGCTGTCGGCCGGGCTCGAACGGTCCGGCGACTCGGCCGATCTGGTACGCCGGGTCGTGTCGAAGGCGTTCCAGGTGCTGGCCCGGCTCAGGTCCGGCAGCGGCGCCCGGTGTCGAGGTCTCGGCATCTGATCGGTCGCCGCCTCCGGACCGGTCGGCGCGTCCGAAGCCGTCGACTCCTGCCCGGGCGCCTGCGGCGGCACCGTCCAGGCCGAGGTGACCGGCCAGGGCGATCGCGCGGGCGTCCACCGGTCGGTGTCCGAGTTACCGGCGGCGGGGATCCCGAACAGCCCAGCGGTGGAACGGTCCTCGGTGGCCATCCGCGCGTCGGCGGCGTCGCCGGTCAGTTCGGCAGCGGACGCACTGGCCGGGTCCGCCGGTGACGCCGAGGAACTGGCGGCTGCGGTGGCCGGTGTGGCGGTGGTTGCGGCGGGCGGCGGCGCGGTGGGGTCCGTGGTTGCGCCGACCGGGGTACGCGACGGGCCCGCCTTCGGGTCGGCCACCTTCGACGTCGGGCTGGCGGCGGGTTGGGGCTTCGTTGTTGCTGCCTTCCGGTCGGCTGCTGCCGTCCTGATGTCGGCCGCGCCCTTCGTGCTGGCGGCCGTGGTGCGCGGCGGGTTGGCCGTCTCGGCCTCCGCGCCAGGTGCGGCCGGTGCCTCGGTGATGCCGGGTGCGACGGTCGGGTTCGCTGCCGTCGCGCGGGTCGGGGAGGCCTTGGCCTCCGGGTCGGAAGCTGTGCCTCCGCTCGCGTCGCTGCGCACCGGAGTGTCGGCCGGGGTGCCGGAACCGGTGCGGTCGGCGGACTTGCCCGGCCGGGTGACCTTCCTGGTGTGCCCGGTGGTCGTCTCGTCGGTGTCCCTCGACTCGGTTCGCGACAGGGCGCCAGGAGAGTCAGGTGTGGCCTCCGGACTGACCTTCGGCTTACGCGTCCGGCGCGGCTTGAGCGGTGCCGCCGCATCACCGGCGCCCGTGCTGGCTGCGCCCGTGCTGGCCATGCCTGTGCTCAGCGCGCCGGTCGTGCCCTTGTCGACTGCGCCGGCCGCACCGGTCGTGCCCTTGTCGACCGCGCCGGCCCCGCCGGTCGTGCCCTTGTCGACCGCGCCGGCCCCGCCGGTTGTGCCTGCGCTGGCCGTACCGACGCTGGTCGTGCCGACGCCCCGGTCGTCGGTCGGGCGGCCTTCCGTGCGTGGTGTCGAGCTGTCGCTCGGCTCGCTGTCGGCAGGGCCGGCCGCCGGAGCAGCGGCACCCGGGAGCCCGCCCTTGGCGCTGGTTGCCGTTGCGCCGGTCGTCGCTGCGCTGGTCGCTGCTGCACCGGTCGCTGCTGCGCCGGTCGGGGCGGTGCTGGTTGAGGCGGTGCTGGTCGCTGCGGCACCGGCGGCGGCGTCGGTCGGGCTGCTTGCCTCGGTGGTGGTCGGACGCTCGGTGTCGGCCGAGGAGGTGACCCCCTCCGGGATCGGCCCGCGGGTCCGCGTGTCGGCGGTGAACTCGCCGGTCGGATCGGTCAGCCAGGATGCCGGCTTGGTCAACGCGTCAGGGGTTGCCGCAGTGGCGGGGGCCGGACCGTGTTGGCCGCTCGCGGTGGTCGTCGGCCAGTCCCAGTGGGCCGGGACGGTGCGTACACCATCGGAGCCTTCGGCGGCCCACGGACCTGGGACGACGGTGGCCGGCTTCGTGTCGGTGGGCGGCTCCACGGCGGTGCGCTCGGCGGCGGCCGGCTCGTTCGGCGCATCCGTCGATGCCGCGCCCGGTAGCTCCGGGCCCGGGGGCAGCGGTCGCAGGATGTCGGAGGGCTCGATCGCCTCCGGGCCCGTGGTACGAGCGCCGGCTGGCCACCGCAGCAGCGCGGCCGCCGCCGCGCCGAGCGCGCCGGCGAGGATCGCGATCAAGGAGGCGTAGTAGGGGGTGGCCTGATAGCGGTCCACCGCGTCACCCGGGCCTGCGGTCAGGTACGCGAATGCCACCAGCACCGGCCCGGCGACTCCGGTGGCTCCGCTGACCAGTGGCGCCTGGCCGCGCCAACGGGCCAGCCCGGCGGTCGCCCCGCCGGCCAGCAGCGCCACGATGGGCAGCAGGAGCAGCGCCAGCCGTTGCGCGGCGGCGTCGTCCAGCCAGCTCGGTTCGAGGACGCCGAGCCGGACCGTCGGAAGTGGGCCGGTCGTGCCGAGCGACGGCAGCACCGAGATCAGTGCGAGCAGCCAGACCGCGCCGGCGACGGCCACCATGTTCCAGCCCAGCTCGGGCCGGAGCAGGACAGCGATCGCCGCGCCCGCTCCGATCACCGCGCCGAGGACGGCACAGATGCCCACCGCCCACACCGGATCCACCGAGATCAACTCGGCGGCGCGGGCGGGCTGCATGCAGAGCGGAGCGATGACTGTGGCACCGAGCGCCGCAGCACCGCCGATCGCCAACTGGCGGCCCGTGCCGGGCGGCGGCGAGTCGCGGCGAGCGAGGCGTCCGGTCAGGACGGCGCCGACGACGGCGGCGTTCGCAGCGAACCAGCCGACCCAGACGAGCTGGGTCGGCCACTGGTTGACGGTCGTACCGGTGAAGGCGCCGGTCAGCCGGACGATGCCGAAACCGTACGCGACGCCGAGCTGGCCGGCCCCGGCCAGCACGCTCACGCCGAGCGCCGTGAGCAGCAGTCTGCCCCAGGTCCGAAAGGCCATGTCGGGCACGTTACGCACCTGGTACACCCGACCGCCACCGGCGCGCCGCGCGGCGCGCCGGCTCGCGCTCGGCGGGTCTACTTGAGTTCGACCAGCCGGGCCAGGTAAGTCGTGTCTCCGACATTGGTGAGCATATGTACTGCGCCCGGGTCGCGGTAGACCACGCCGCCGGTGGGCTCGTCGGCGTCGATCCGGGTGCCGTCGATGGTCTGTACGACGTTCTTCGCGCCCTCGATCGCCACCACCAGGTAAGGGTGGTCATGCCGGTGCAGCGGCTGCCGCTCGCCGGGTTCGAGGCGGATGTGCCAGACCCGGACCCGGTCGTTCTCGAACACGATCTCCTGGCCCACCGGGCCGAGTTCGGTCCCGTCGATCACGTCGGTCATCGTTCTCCGTCCAGTTGGGGAAGCACCTCGGCGGCGATCAGTTCGAGGTGGTCGAGGTCGTCGAAGTCGATCAGGCGGAGGTGTACGCGGGTGGCGCCGATCGCGGCGAACTCGCCGATCCGCTGTGCGAGCTGCGCGGGTGAGCCGACCACCGGGTCCTCCGGGGGCAGCGCGCTCTTCTCGTGCAGGGGTGCGGCCCGCCGGCGGGCCTCCTCGTCGGTCCGGCCGACGGCCACGACGATCCCGGCGGAAAGCACCAGCGGTGCCCGCCCGGACTCCGTCCGCCCGGTGCGCTCGCACGCCTCCCGTACCCGGTCGTAGGCCTCGGCGGTCTCCGCGACGGACTTGAACGGCATGTTGAACTCGTCGGCGTACCGGGCGGCCAGCTCCGGGGTGCGTTTGGGGCCGCGACCGCCGACGATGATCGGCGGCCCAGGCACCTGCACCGGCTTGGGCAGGGCGGGCGCGTCCACCAACCGGTAGTGGTCGCCGGTGAAGCTGTAGGTCTCGCCGGACGGGGTTCCCCACAGCCCGGTGATCACCTCAAGCTGCTCGGCCAGCCGGTCGAAGCGTTCGCCGACCGCCGGGAACGGAATGCCGTACGACGTGTGTTCGCGCTCGTACCAGCCGGCGCCGATGCCCAGCTCGACGCGACCGCCGCTCATCTGGTCGACCTGCGCGACCATCACCGCGAGCGGGCCGGGCAGCCGGAAGGTGGCAGACGTCACCAGGGTGCCGAGCCGGATCCGTTCGGTCTCCCGGGCCAGCGCTGCGAGGGTCAGCCAGGCGTCCGTCGGGCCGGGCAGGCCCGGGTCGGTGCCCATTGCCTGGTAGTGGTCGGCGCGGAGGAAACCCTCGTAGCCGCAGGCCTCGACCAGCCGGGCGAACCGGAGTTGGGTGTCGTAGGTGGCGCCCCGGTGGGGTTCGGTGAAGACCGACACCCGCATGTTCATCGTCCTTCCGCGCCGGCCGCGGCCGGCTCGTCGCGTTCCATCAGCAGTTCGTGGAGGTCGGCGCTGACGCGCGCGACGTCGGCCAGATGGGCGTTGCGGCCCAGGGTGCGGGGCCGGGGGATGTCGACGTCGAGCACCTTGCGGATCCGGCCGGGGCGAGGGCTCAGCACGACCACCCGGTCGGCGAGCAGCACCGCCTCGTCGATCGAGTGGGTGACGAAGACGATGGTCGGCTTGTTCTCCATGTGCACCCGCTGGAGTTCGCCGGAGAGTTCCTCGCGGGTGAGCGCGTCGAGCGCGGAGAACGGCTCGTCCATCAACATCACCCGGGGTTCGCCGATCAACGACCGGCACAGCGACACCCGCTGCTGCATGCCGCCGGAGAGTTCGTGCGGCAGGCGCTTCTCGAACCCGGCGAGACCGGCCACGTCGAGCAGTTGCCGGGCCCGCTCGCGGTGCTTGGCGCGGCTCCAGCCGAAGATCTCCACCGGCAGCAGCACGTTGTCCAGCACCGTGCGCCAGGGCAGCAGCGCCGGCTTCTGGAACAGCATGGCGATGTCCTGGCGCGGGCGGGCGATCGGCGTACCGGCAACGGTGATCTCGCCGGCGGTCAGCGGGAGCAGCCCGGCGATCAGCCGCAGCAGCGTGGACTTTCCGCAGCCGGAGCGGCCGACGACCGCGACGAACTCACCCTCGGCGACGTCGAGGTCGATGCCGCGCAGCGCCTCCACTCGGCCGGACCGGCCTTCGAAGGTACGGGACACTCCGGACAGTCGGATCATCTCCGGCGGCCTCCGCTGAGTGGACGGTCAGGAATCCGACAAAGGCTAGCCCGCCGGTTCGTGTATCGCACCGTCCGGGGTGGTCGTCAGGTTGTTTCCGTTCCGCAACCCGATGCACCTGGCGTCGCAAGTGTGGGTTTCTCGTACGCTGTGCCCGCGAAGAGTCCCCCCACGACGGCGGCGCCGGCTTCCGCCCCTCATGCCGGCCCGTCATGACAACCCCTCCGGTGCCTGTCAGGCCCGGTCGGAAAGGACATGGTGCTTTGATGAGAAGGCTGACCCGTACGGTCGCTACGGCCGCGCTGGCCACCGCCCTCGCCTTTGTCTCCGCCTGCAGCAGCGGGTCGGACTCGGCCGACGACGCCAAGGGTGGCGACAGCAAGAGCCTGGAGAAGGTGACCTACCTCACCTCCTTCGGCAACTTCGGCCGTGACTCCTACGCCTGGGTGGCGAAGGAGAAGGGCTTCTTCAAGGAGGCCGGCTTCGACGTCGAGATCAAGCCCGGTCAGGGCACCGGCGGCGTGATCCAGACCATCGTGGGTGGCCAGGCCGACTTCGGCCCGGTCGACCTCACCGGCAGTCTGCTGCAGGTCGGCAACGGCCAGGCGAAGGACTTCACCGTGGTGGCCGCGATCCAGCAGCGCACCATGGCCGGCATCGCCTCGGTCGAGGGCAAGAACATCGCCTCCCCGAAGGACCTGGAGGGCAAGAAGCTCGCCGACACCCCCGGTTCCGTGGTCCGCAACCTGTTCCCGACGTACGCCCGGCTCGCCGGTGTGGACGTCAACAAGGTGACCTGGGTCAACGGTGAGGCGCAGGGCCTGATCGGCATGCTGGGCTCCGGCTCGGTGGACGGCATCGGCCAGTTCGTCGTCGGCCAGCCGACCATCGAGGCGGTCGCCAAGAAGAAGGCCGTCATGCTGCCGTACAGCAACGTGATGCAGGACCTCTACGGCAACGTGCTGATCACCTCCTCGAAGATCGCCAAGGAGAAGCCCGAGATGGTGAAGCGGTTCACCGCGGCGCTGCTCAAGGGCCTGGAGTACAGCCTGGCGAACTCCAAGGAGGCCGGCGACATCCTGAAGAAGAACATCGACGCCACCAACCCGGTCGCCGCCGCCGCCGAGCTCGAGCTGATGGCCGCGTACGTCCGTTCCGGCAACACCGGCACCGCGATCGGCACCCTGGACAGCGGTCGGGTGGCCAAGAGCATCGCCATCCTGCAGGGCGCGGGCGCGCTGAAGCAGAACATCACCCCCGAGCAGATCATCGACTTCAGCCTCGCGCCGAAGGCCTGATCGTCCGGTCGTCACCAGGGGGTACGTTCCGCCGATCCCGGTGGGGCGTACCCCCGTCGCTCGTCGGCCCCACCGGGGCCGTGAGATTTCGAGGAGGACAAGATGACCGACGTCCGGTCAGCGGACCCGGCGGTGGCGGCGACCCCGACCCCGGGTGCCGGCCCCGAGTCGGGGCGTGCGGGTCGAGGTGCCGGTCTCCGGGCCGGAGCCGGGGCGGCGCTGCCCGCGGTCGGCCTCCTGATTGCTCTGGCGGTGTGGTGGCTGACCGCCCGGCTGGAGCTGATCCACCCCGCGGCGCTGCCGCCGCCCGGCGACGTGCTCACCGCGTTCGTCGACAAGCCCGCCCAGATGCTGGAGCACACCTGGGACACGATGCTGGAGATCCTGTACGGGTTCGCCCTCTCGGTCGCCGCCGGTGTCCTGCTCGGACTCTCCCTGGCCAGCTCCCGCACTGTCGAGCGGATGTTCACCCCGCTCCTGGTCGCGGTGAACGCGGTGCCGAAGATCACGCTGGGCCCGCTGCTGGTGGTGGCGTTCGGCTGGGGTCAGACGCCGATCCTCACCATGGTGTTCCTGCTCTGCTTCTTCCCGATCGTGCTCTCGACCGCCACCGGCCTGACCACCACGCCGGCCGACCTAGCCGAGCTGGTGCGGTCCTGGAACGCGTCCCGGTGGCAGGCGTTCCGCAAGGTGCGTTTCCCGGCCGCGCTGCCGCAGATCTTCGTCGGGCTCAAGGTGGCCATGCCGTTGGCCGCGATCGGCGCCGTGATCGGTGAGTTCCAGGCCGGCGAGAGTGGCCTCGGCTTCGTCATCACGCAGTACGCCGGCGTCGGCGACACCGCCACCGCGTGGGCGGCGATCATGCTGGTGGCGCTGGTGAGCATCCTGCTCTACTCGGCGCTCCTGCTGACCGAGCGGATGGCCCTGCCCTGGGTCCGCGAAACCACCAGCAGCCGCTGACACCAAAGAGCGAGATCAAATACCGGCACCGTGACGCGGACCGAGACCAACTCAAGATCAACCCAAAGAAACGCGAAGGGCCGGCCCCCCACTGGGAGGCCGGCCCTTTCGTCAAAGCCGCAGGCGAGTCAGGTGTGGCCGACCGTACCCGGCGGAGGGATCAAGCCTGACCGCCCGGAGCCGGGGACGGTCGGCCACACCCCCGGCCTGGCGTACGACGAACCAGACAGCCACGAGAGGCCCGAGAGCGTTACCCCGCCAACCGCCAGCGGCCGTTGCGGGCGACCAGAGTGGTGAGTGCCTGCGGCATCAGGCCGCTGTGGTTGTCGGGCGTCATCCGGATCGGCCCGGACAGGCCATCCATCTGCGACGTTTCGAGCACGTCCCGGAGGCCGTCGCGGTCCACCTTGCCGATCTCACCACCGGCCCGCAGTTCCGCGTCGGCGATGAGCTGGACGGCGTCCGCGGCGAAGGACGACGCCCCGTTGTAGCCGCCGAAGCGTGCCGTGTAGTCCTGGAACCACTGCCGCCGCGCGGCCTTGGCCGGCGTGGTCGCGATCACGTCGTCGATCGCCATCGTCTGGGTGAAGATCAGCGTCGCACGCTCGGTGGCCTTGGCCGCGCCGCCGAGGAAGAGGTCGCCGGCCGCCCCGGCGTCCAAGAACAGCGACCCACGGAAGGTGGTCTGCTGGGCGCTGGTCGCGGCCAGCATCGCCTGCTCCGGCGGGGTCCAGAAGACGAGCGCGTCCGGCTTGTTCGACGCGAGCAGCCGGACCTGCTGGTTCACGTCGGTGTCGGTGATCTTGGCCTTCTGCTCGCGGAGCGCGATGTTGGCCTTCTGCAACTCGCTCTTGAGCGCGGCCATGCCCTCCCGGCCGTAGTCGTCGTCGCTGACGAGCGCCCCCACCTTGCGGACGTTGTTACGTCGCAGTTCGGTGGTGAGTGCGGCGGCACTGTCGGCGGCGTTGGGGCCCAGCTTGAACACGTAGCGCCGTTCGGCGACCGGGCTGGCGACCGCGCCGGAAGCGGCGAGCGCAATGGTGGGAATCCGCTTCTCGTTGATGGTCCCCACGGCACCGAGCGCGCATTCGTTGCAGCCGCCCATGATGATGGCGCTGACCTGAGAATCGCTGCTGAAGTCCGCGATGTTGCGAAGCGACTCGGCGGCGTCGGAACGGTTGTCCTTGAACTTGAGTTCAATCTTCCGGCCGTTGAGTGCTCCGGAGGAGTTCAACTGATCGCGCTTGAGTTCGAGGGCTCGCTGGTATGTCCGGCCGACGGGGGCCGCGGCGCCGGACAGTTCGAGGTCGACGGCGATCACGATCGGACTCGTGTCCGTGTCCGCTTCACCGAACTGGCAGCCGGTGAGCGTGGTGGCCACTACGGCCGATGCGAGCGCCGCGATGGTCGCGGAGCGGATGGGGCTCAACTCAGTCCTCCAGGTGCGGGCGCGGGCGCTGCCCGGTCACCGCCGCTAAACCGTCCTCAGTGGAGGGCGGGATCTTCTCTGCCGTACGGTGTGCGCGAAGCCTGCAAAACCTTGCCAATGGCCGGCGCTGTGGTCAAGCGCGGACCCCGGCATCGCTTTCGGGACGGTCATCCCACATGCTGGGGTAACGCAATGTTTGCAAAAGCTCACTTTGCACACACGCGTGACCACTCTGGAGTCACATGCCCTGTTCAGGGGCTTGCGGAAATGAAGGTATCAGTTGCCCGGAACACGGGATGCGCTCCGTCCGACCGTTTCCTACCTCACTGCGGCTTCCCAAATCCGATCTCTTCTGATGAAATCGCGGCCGTGCCGCGCGTGGTCCCCTCCGCTTACGGCATGGCTCGGCGGGTCAGGCGGGGAAGAAACGACGGAGGCGATGTCGTGAGCACCGGACCGACGGCCCTGCCCACACTCGGCGACAACACTCGGCGTCCGAGCCGACGGTTGCCCAGACTGCGGGACGCACGAATCCGGTCCAAGCTGGCGCTGATCCTGGTCGTCCCGGTGGCGGCGGTGATCGCGCTGGCCACGGTCCGGTTGATCACCGTCGGCGAGGGTGCCCTCGACGCCACCCGAGCCCGTTCGTTGACGGCCCTCGCCGTCGACGTCAGCGCCCTCACGCAGGATCTTCAGAGCGAGCGGATGGCCGCGGCGGCCTACCTGGCCACGCCGCAGCAGCCGGCGGACGCGTACAACCTGCGGGTCCGTCAGACGCAGCAGCAGGTGGACGAGTACCGCGCCGAGCGGGGCCGGGTCGGCGAGGTGCCGGCGGCCCTGCGCGAGCGACTCGCCGTCATCGACGAGCACCTGGCCACTCTGGACGGCACCCGCCAGGAGGTCCTGGACCGCCGGCAGATGGCGGTCGCCGAGGCGGTGCTCCGCTACGGCGTCATCCTCACCGACCTGGTCGCGTACGGCGACGGCCTGGCCCAGTTGCCCGGCTCCGAAAGCCTGGCGGACAGCCGCCGCGCGGTCGCCGCCTTCGCCCGCGCCAAGGCTTCCGTGGCCGAGGAGCAGGCGGTCGCCTTCACCGCGCTGACGGCCGGTCAGCTCGACTCGGAGCAGTTCTCCTCGTTCGTGGCGACGCTGACCAGTCAGCAGGAGTCCCTGGTCGCCTTCTCCCTGGCCGCCGACCCGGTGCAGCGGGCACTCGTCGACAGCACCGTCTCGGGTGACGCGGTCGGTCTGGCCGACCGGGTGGCCACCGACATCACCCGCTCGGTCGGGCAGCGCCCGCTGGTCAGCGCGCAGGACGCCACCGCCGCCATCGGCGCCGTGAACGACCTGATGCGCTGGGCCGAGATCCAACTTCAGGACCGACTGCTCCAGCAGGCCGACGAGGCGCGCTCGGACGTCATCCGGCAGGCCATCGTCGAGTCGGTCCTGGTGCTGCTGACGCTGATCATCGCCGTGACGCTGGCCGTGGTGCTGGCCCGCTCGCTCAACCACTCGCTGCGCCGGCTGCGAGAGGGCGCCCTCTCGGTGGCGAACCACGACCTGCCGGACGCCGTGCAGCGGTTGCAGACCATGGGCAGCGTGGGCGACGGCGGGGTGGACGAGATCGTCCGCCAGGTCCGGGACCCCATCCAGCTCAACAGCCGCGACGAGGTCGGTCAGGTGGCGGTGGCCTTCAACGTCGTCCACCGCGAGGCGGTACGGGTCGCGGCCGAGCAGGCCGCGCTGCGTACCAGCGTCTCGGCGATGTTCCTCAACCTGGCCCGCCGTAGTCAGACCCTGGTCGACCGGATGATCGGTGAGCTGGACGCGATCGAGCGTGGCGAGGAGGACCCGAAGCGGCTCGCGCAGCTCTTCGAGCTGGACCACCTGGCCACTCGAATGCGCCGCAACGACGAGAACCTGCTGGTTCTGGCCGGTGCCGACTCCGCCGTACCGCGTCGCGACGACGCCCTGGTGGTCGACGTCCTGCGGGCCGCCCAGTCCGAGGTGGAGCTGTACAACCGCATCGAGTTCGGAACTGTGGACACCGACATCTCGGTGGCCGCGCACGCGGTCAACGACGTGGTACGCCTCGTCGCCGAGCTTCTCGACAACGCCACCCGGTTCTCGCCGCCGAACACCACAGTGGTCGCCGACGGTCGCCGGATCCGCGACTACGTCCTCATCCAGATCGAGGACCGCGGGCTCGGCCTCACCGACGAGCAACTCGACTCGCTCAACCGCCGGCTGGCCGCCCCGCCGAGCGTCGACGTCGCCGCGTTCCGGCTGATGGGTCTGGCCGTGGTCAGCCGGCTCGCCTCCCGCTACGGCATCCGGGTGGAGCTGCGTCGCAACGTGGAAGGCGGCACCGTCGCCCAGGTGACGTTGCCCGCTGCCACTGTCGTACTGCCCAGCAGCCGGGGCCGCGACCAGGCGCTCACCCGCCCGCGTCAGCCGATGGCCGTTGAGCAGGCACCGCTCACGCCGGCCGGTCACGCCGAGCAGTTCGCCGGTGCCGCGACCTCGGCGGCGACGCTGCCGGACCAGTGGCGGACGAGCACGCCGGCAACCCCGCAGTGGCAGTCCCCACTGGACTCGCGGGACACCACTCCGGCGGTGCAGGCCGGTGGGTACGCCGGCACGCGCTCGACGGTGCCGCCGGCACCCGCAGCCCCGGCGCCCGTGGCGCCGCTCCCGCCGGCACGGCCCTCGTACGGCAACGGGCTGGGCGCCTCGACGGGCAGTCCCACGGTGGCCTACCCGACGATCGACCCGTTGCCCCGGCGCGGCTCGACCTCGGACGCCGAGGACGGGCGCGCCGTCAACCCGGGCCTGCCGGTCGGGCCGGTCGCCGGACTCGGCGCGGTGGCACCGCCCGCCGCCCCGTCGGTGCCCGCCGCACCGGTCAGCACCCGTCCGGACTTCCCCGCCGAAGCGCCGATCTTCCGGGAGATGGAGGCGGTCTGGTTCCGGTCGCACGGCGACGACGCCACCGCGATCTTCACCCGGCCGAACTTCGACGAGCCGCCGGCGACCACGGCGGCTTCGGCCGACGCCGGCCCGCGTACGCGCGGCGACGCCCGGCCGACTGCCGCTCCCGTGCCGGCCGCCGCGCCGGCCCGGCCGAAACTGCCGACCCGTACCCCGGGCACGTCCAACACCGACGGTGCCGCCGCCTCGGGCGGCGGGGGTCTCGGCGGCGCGAGCACGGGCGGGCATGGCACGCCCCCCTCGGCACCTCCGTCGTACGCTCCGCCTCCGGCCGCCCAGCCGGCCGCAGCGCCCAGCGCGCCGTCTGCGGACCCGCAAGCCTGGCGGACGGCTGCGGACGAGGGCTGGTCGCGGGCCAGTCGGGCCGCCGAGCCGGCCCCGGCCGGGACCACCCGGTCCGGGTTGCCCAAGCGGGTGCCACAGGCACAGCTCGTGCCGGGCGGCATCGAACCGAAGAGCGGCCGGGACCGCAGCCGGCGGACCCCGGATGAAGTACGTGGTCTGCTGTCGGCCTACCACCGCGGCGTACAGCGCGGTCGGACGGCCGGAACGGACCTGAACAGCACCTCGACCAAGGAGAGCCGATGAACAGGCCAGCTGCCATGCAGGACATGGGTTGGCTGCTCACCAACTTCGCCGACAGCGTGGCGGGTATCGCCCACGTGGTGGCGGTGTCCGCCGACGGGCTGCTGCTCGCGTCCTCCCGGGATCTTCCGGGGGACCGGGCCGACCAGCTCGCCGCGATCACCTCTGGCGTGGTGAGCCTGACCGAGGGCGCGGCCCGGATGTTCAGCGCGGGCGGGGTGTTGCAGACAGTCATCGAGATGGACAGCGGGTACCTCTTCCTGATGTCGATCAGCGACGGCTCGTCGATGGCCGTCCTGGCCGCGCGGAGCTGCGACGTGGGCCAGGTGGGCTACGAGATGGCGCTGCTGGTCGAGCGGGTGGGCGCCGCGCTGGTGCCGCTGCCGCGGGACGCGGTGCGTTCCTAGCAGCGGCAGTCGGCGCGCGATCGGTGCGCCGAGCCAGAGACCGGAGCCGGCATCCGCCGACTCCACGGGGGACGAGGAGGTGATCGGGGATGGACCAACGGCGCGTTGACCCGCGGGGTGCGCTGGTGCGCCCGTACGCGGTCACCCGCGGTCGTACCGAGCCCCGGCAGGACATCGCCCTCGAGGCCGTCCTCACCGCGTCTCTCACCCAGGTCGCCGAGTCCCGCTTCGCAGGGCACGACAAGCACCGCATCGCCACGGTCTGTGAGGGCCGAGCACAGTCGCTGGCGGAGATCGCCGCGTACACCCGGATGCCGCTGGGCGTCGCCCGGGTGTTGGTCGCCGACATGGTGGCCGAGAGCCTGCTGACGTTACACACTGCTGCTCCCGCCGAGGGGTTCGAGGAGCGGATGGAACTGCTTGGAAGGGTGCTAAGTGGACTTCGCAGGCTATGACCCCGCTGGGGGGCGGCCGGGCCGGGGAATCGTCTCCGCGAAGATCGTCGTCGCGGGCGGCTTCGGCGTCGGTAAGACGACACTGGTCGGGGCGATCTCCGAGATCACACCGCTGACCACCGAGGCGTTGATGACCGCGGCGGGCGTCGGTATCGACGACCCGTCCAAGGTGCCGGGCAAGGAGACCACCACGGTCGCCATGGACTTCGGCCGTATCACCATGGCCCAGGACCTGATCCTGTACCTCTTCGGTACACCCGGTCAGACCCGCTTCTGGTTCATGTGGGACGAGATCATCCGAGGCGCGGTGGGTGCCGCCGTGCTGGTGGACACCCGCCGGATCACCGACGCGTTCGCCCCGCTGGACTACTTCGAGAACCGCAACCTGCCGTACGTGGTGGCTCTGAACCGGTTCGATGGCGCCCCCCAGTACGAGCTGGAGGAGGTCCGCGAGGCGCTGGCCATCTCGCCGCAGGTGCCGCTGGTGATGACGGACGCCCGGCACCGGGAGTCGGTCAAGCAGGTGCTGGTGACGGTGGTCGAGCACGCCATGCTCCGCCTCGAGGCGGAGCACGGGCGGGGCTTCGCCGCGCCGGTCGGCTGACCTGTCGTGTCCCGGCCGGCCGGTCTTCACCGGCTGGCCGTGACGCGTCAGTCCACCCGGAGGCGGTAGCCGCGCTTCACGACGGTCTGCACCACCCGGGGCGCGTGCAGGCCGGCCCGCAGGCGGGCGACAGCCATCTCCACCGCGTGCTCGTCCGCCCCTCGGGGCAGCGTGCGCAGCAACGCCGTGCGGGACAGCACCCGGCCGGGGGACTGGGCCAGGGCCCGTAGCACCGCCATCGGCGCGGGGGCGAGCGGCCGCAGTTCGCCGTCGATCACGGCGGCGTGCCCGCGCAGCGTCAACAGGTGCCCGCCCGCCTTGAACGTCACGGTCCGGCGGGGCAGCTCGTCGACGATGGTCCGCACCAGGGCCCCCAGCCGGGCCCGACCCGGCGCGCTCACCGGCACCCCACGTCGGAGCAGCGGCTCGGCGGTCACGGCGCCGACACAGCTGGCGAGCACGTCACTGCGGAACGCGGAGAGCAGCGCGTCGGTACGGTCCCCGGCTGCGCGCAGCAGCGCCTCGGCCGCCGGTGCCGAGGTGAAGGTGACAGCGTCCACCAGCCGGCCGGCGATCAGGTCGATCAACCGGTGCAGCGGTGCCGGATCGGTCGGCGGAGCCCAGCGGTAGACCGGCACCTCGATCACCGTCGCGCCGGCCGCCTCCAGTGCCATCGTGCAGTCGGGTTGCCGCTCACCGTGCAACTGCATGGCGATCACCTGCCCGGCCACGCCCCGCCGACGCAGGTGGTCCACCACCTCGTCGCAGCTCTCGGAGGCCGGCGACCACTGGTCGTGCAGCCCGGCCGCACGGATCGCGCCGCGCGCCTTCGGGCCGCGGGCGACCACGTACGAGCTGGCCAGCACCGAGCGCAGTGGCTCGCCCAACCCCCAGCCCTCGGCCGCCTCCAGCCACCCCCGCATGCCGATGCCCGTGTTGGCCATCAGGATGTCCGGCGGTTGGTCGAGGCAGGCACGGGTCGCCTCGCGCAGCTCGGTGTCGTCGGAGAGCGGCACGATCCGCAGCGCCGGGGCGAGCACCACCCGCGCGCCCCGCCGTTCGAGCAACGCGGCCAACTCGTCGCGCCGCCGGTCGGCGGTCACCCCGATGGTGAAGCCCGCCAGTTCCTCCCGCATCAACCCTCCTGTCGCAGCCGTACCTCGACCAGACCGTCGCGGCACCGTGCGTCGTGCCGGGCCACGGCCACCCCGGGCAGGTCGAGGCAGTGCCCGCTGCGCAGGTCGTACACCTGCTTGTGCAGCGGCGAGGCGACCGTCGGCACTCCGCCGCGGCTGCCGACGATGCCCCGGGACAGCACGTACGCCCCGGAGACCGGATCGCGGTTGTCGATCGCGAACAGCCCGTCCGCGGTCCGGAACAGTGCGATCTGTGTGCCGTCGACCAGGGCGGCGACCCCCCGGTCCGGTTCGAGGCGGTCGAGGGTGCAGACAGCTGTCCAGCTCAGCGTGATGGTCTGGTTCATCGCCGTACCTCCGGTAGGCCGAGGGTGACCGGCCGACGGCGGTGACCGTCGGCGGGGGTGTCGCCCCGTGCCGGCACCGGCTGGCCGCGCTCCAGGGCAAAGGTGATCGACGGGTCGGGTACGTCGGGGGCGTTGACGAAGGAGGTGTAGCGGCGCAGCCGGTCCGGGTCGTCGAGGACGTCGCGCCACTCGTCGGAGTACGACGACACGTGCTGGGCCATCGCCGCGTCCAGTTCGGCGCAGAGCCCGAGCGAGTCGTCCACGATCACCGAGCGCAGGTGGTCCAGGCCGCCGTCCATCGCCTCGATCCAGCCGGCGGTGCGTTGCAGCCGGTCGGCCGTGCGGATGTAGTAGATGAGGAATCTGTCGATCAGCGTGACCAGTGTTTCCGTGGACAGGTCGGTGGCGAACAGGTCGGCGTGCCGGGGCCGGAAGCCGCCGTTGCCACCGACGTAGAGGTTCCAGCCGGTCTCGGTGGCGATGATGCCGAAGTCCTTGCTGCGGGCCTCCGCGCACTCGCGGGCGCAGCCGGAGACCGCCGACTTGAGCTTGTGCGGGGCACGCAGCCCCCGATAGCGCAGCTCCAGGGCGACGGCCAACCCCACCGAGTCCTGTACGCCGTACCGGCACCAGGTCTCGCCGACACAGGACTTCACCGTCCGCAGCGCCTTGCCGTACGCGTGCCCGGACTCGAAGCCGGCGTCCACGAGTCGTCGCCAGATCTGCGGCAACTGCTCGACCCGCGCCCCGAACAGGTCGATGCGCTGCCCGCCGGTGATCTTCGTGTAGAGCTGGAAGTCCCGGGCGACCTCGCCGATCACGATGAGCTTCTCCGGGGTGATTTCGCCGCCCGGGATGCGCGGTACCACCGAGTAGCTGCCGTCGCGTTGCAGGTTGGCGAGGAAGTGGTCGTTGGTGTCCTGCAACGACGCCTGCTCACCGTCGAGCACGTGCCCGCTGCCCAGCGACGCGAGGATCGACGCCACCACCGGCTTGCAGATGTCGCAGCCGCGCCCCCGCCCGTGTTCGGCGACCAGCCGGGAGAACGTGCGGATGCCGCGTACGCGGACGATCTCGAACAGCTCCCGGCGGCTCACGTCGAAGTGCTCGCAGAGCGCGCTGGACTGCGCCACCCCGGCCGCGTCCAGGAGCTGCTTCAGCATCGGCACGCAGGAACCGCAGCTCGTGCCGGCCCGGGTGCACGCCTTCAGCGCCGGCACGTCCGCGCAGCCGCCGGCGATGGCGGCGTCCACGTCGCCCCGGGTCACCGCGTTGCAGGAGCAGACCTGCGCGTCGGCGGGCAGGGCACCGGCGTCCGCCCCGCCGCCGTCCGGGGCGAGCAGCGCCAGCGGCGCCGCCGGCAACGGGCCGCCCACACTGGCCCGCAACGTCGGGTACGCGCTGGCGTCACCGACCAGCACGCCGCCGAGCAGGGTGTGCGCGTCGTCGGAGAGGACCAGCTTCGCGTAGACCCGGGTGGCCGGGTCGGTGAAGGTGACGTCCAGGCAGCCGGGGGTCACACCGTGGGCGTCGCCGAACGAGGCCACGTCGACCCCGAGCAACTTGAGCTTGGTGGCGGTGTCCGCGCCCGGGAACGTCGCCGCGCCACCGACCAGTCGGTCGGCCACCACCTCGGCCGTCGCGTACCCCGGCGCCACCAGCCCGTGACAGGTGCCGTCGACCGCCGCGCACTCACCGATCGCCCAGATCCGCTCGTCGGCGCTGCGGCAGGTCTCGTCGACCAGCACCCCGCCGCGCGGACCCAGCGGCAGGTCGGCGTCCCGGGCCAGCTGGTCGCGGGGCCGGATACCGGCCGCCACCACCACCAGCTCGGCGTCGAGCGCGCCGCCGTCGGACAACTCCAGAGCGGCCACCGCGCCGTCCGGGCCCGGTCGGATCGCGCTGGTCGCGACCCCCAGATGGGTCCGTACGCCCAACTCGTCGACGTAGCGCCGCAGCATCGCCCCGCCGGCCTGGTCCACCTGCACCGGCATCAGCCGGGGCGCGAACTCGACCACGTCGGTGCTCAGGCCGAGCAGCCGCAACGCGTTCGCCGCCTCCAACCCGAGCAACCCGCCACCGATGACCGCGCCGACCCGCCGACCCTCCGCGTACGACCGGATCGCCGCCAGGTCGTCGAGCGTCCGGTAGACGAACACCCCGGGCAGCTCCGCCCCGGGCACCGGCGGCACGAACGCGTACGACCCGGTGGCCAGCACCAGCGCGTCGTACTGGTATTCGCCGACGTCGGTGGTCACCACCCGCCGCGCCCGGTCGATGGCGGTGGCCGGTTCGCCCAGCCGCAGCCGCACCCCGTCGTGCGCCGTGTACAGGTTGAGTTCGCTCTCGCTCACCCCGTCGAAGTACGCCGAGAGCCGCACCCGGTCGTACGCCGGGCGTCGCTCCTCGGCCAGCACCGTCACCCGCCAGCGACAGTCCGGGTCGCGAGCGCGCAGCGCGTCGACGAAGCGCTGCCCGACCATGCCGTTGCCGATAACGACCAGATCGCCGCCGTTCATCGCGTCACCTCCACCGATTCCGCCTGGCTCAGCCAGTCGACGATGCCGCCCACCGCGTCCCGGCACCCGCCGCAGCCGGTGCCGGCCCGGGTCGCCGCCACCACCGCGTCGACAGTCCGGGCGCCGGAGCGCCAACTGCGTACGAGTGCGCCCTTGCTCACCGTGTTGCACTGGCAGACAGTGGCCGCGTCCGGCATCAGCGCCGGTGACGCGGCCGGAGTCGCGCCGGCCGTGCCAAGGGCCCTGCCCAACAGGAGTGCCCGTCGGTCGGCCGGCACCGGTTGGCCACGGTCGAAGAGCTGGATCACCGTCCCGACGGCCGGGTTGTCGCCGAGCAGGATCGCGCCGATCAGCCGCTCGTCGCGGATCCGCAACCGGGCGTACGTGCCCCGGGCCGGGTCGGTGAAGGTCAGCTCCTCGCCCGGCCCGCCGCTGACCGGGTCACCCATCGAGGCGAGGTCGATCCCGGCGGCCTTGAGCCGGGTCACCACCGGCTGGGGCCGGTACCGCGCCAACGGGTCCGTCCCGGTCAGCACGTCCGCGAGCACCCGCGCCTGGGCCCAGGCGGGCGCGACCAACCCACTGAGCACCCCGTCGTGCTCGGCGCAGTCGCCGATCGCCGAGATGGAGCGGTCGTCGGTGCGGAGCCGGTCGTCCACCACCACCCCGCGCCGCACGGTCAGCCCGGCGGCCTGCGCCAGGGCGGTGTCCGGGCGTACGCCGCAGGAGAGCACCAGCAGGTCGGCGTGCAACGTCCGGCCGTCGGCGAGGTCGAGGCGAACGCCGTCGGCGTCGGCTGCCACGCCGGTCGCCTGCACCGCGAGCTGCACGGTGACGCCGAATCCGGCGAGTGTGCCGGCGAGCACGGCACCGGCCGCCGGGTCGAGTTGCCGTTCCATCAGGTGCTCCCTCGGGTGCACCACAGTGGTGGCCAACCCCCGGCTGGCCAGGCCCCGGGCGGCCTCCAGACCGAGCAGACCGCCGCCCAGCACCAGGGCGCTGCGCGCGCCGTCCGCCGCGGCGAGGATCCGCCGGCAGTCGTCCAGGGTCCGGAAGGGAACCACCCGATCCGGGAGGTCCGCCGGATCGAGGCCGGGCAGTGGCGGCACCACCGCGCGTGCGCCAGTGGCCAGCACCAGGTGGTCGTACCCGATGCGGTCGCCGCCGGCGGTGTGGACCTCCCGCGCGGACCTGTCGATGGCGGTCACCGGCACGCCGGTGCGCAGGTCGATGCCGTGCCCGGCGGCCTCGGTCAGCTCCACGTCCGGCTCGTCGATGCGGCCGGCCAGCAGCGTGGAGAGCATGATCCGGTTGTACGCGCGGTGCGGCTCCGCCCCGAGCACTGTGACCTTCCGGTCCCCTTCCCGGGCGTGCAGTTCGCCCGCGAGGCGGGCGCCCGCCATGCCGTTGCCGACGATCACCACCCGGCCGGTCATGCCTTCTCCACCCGGACCGCACAGATCTTGAACTCGGGCATCCCGGAGATCGGGTCGACCGCGTCGTTGGTCACCGAGTTGGCCCGTCCCGCCCCGGCGTAGTGGAACGGGGCGAACACCGTGTCCGGTCGGATCCCGACGCTGAGCCGGGCCGGGGCGCACAACTCGCCCCGGCGCGAGGTGACCTTCACCGGGTCGCCGTCGTCGATGCCCAGGCGGGCGGCCAGATCGGGGTGCAACTCGACGAACGCCTCCGGTGCGGCCCGCCGCAGCGCGGGCACCCGACGGGTCTGGGTGCCCGACTGGTACTGGGTCAGCACCCGGCCGGTGGTGAAGTGCAGCGGGTATGTCGCGCAGACCTCCTCGGCGGCGGGCCGGTGGTCGACGGTGTGGAACCGGGCCCGCCCGTCCGGGGTCGCGAACTCCTCGGCGAAGAGTCGTGGCGTGTCCGGCCCGTCCTCGGTGCCGCAGGGCCAGTAGACGCCGTCCTGGTCGTCTATCCGCGCCCAACTGATACCGGCGTAGTCGGCCGCCCCACCGGCGGAGGCGCGACGCAGCTCGGCGAAGACGGTGGCCGGGTCGGCCGGGAACCGCGCTGCCGCAACGGCTTCCGGCCGCGCATCGAGTGCTCCGGCGCCGGCTGTTCCCGTGACGGCCGTCTCGGCGGCCGACAGCCGGGCGGCGAGGTCGGAGATGATGGCCAGGTCGGTGCGCACGCCCGGTGGAGGATTGCGCAGCGCGCGACGACGCAGCACCCGACCCTCCAGGTTGGTCATCGTGCCGTCCTCCTCGGCCCACTGCGCGGTGGGCAGCACCACGTCGGCCAGCGCGGCCGTCTCGGAGAGCAGCAGGTCGGCGACGACCAGCAGGTCGAGGTCACGCAACCGCCGCTCGATCCGGGTCGCCCGGGGCGCGGAGACCACCGGGTTGGAGCCGAAGACCAGCAACGCCCGGGGGCCGTCCGGAGTGCCGAGCGAGTCGAGCAACTGGTAGGCCGGCACACCCGGCCCGGGCAGCTCGTCGGCTGTCACCCCCCAGACCTGGGCGAGGTGTTCCCGGGCTGCCGGATCGTCGATCTTCCGGTAGCCGGGGAGCTGATCGGCCTTCTGCCCGTGCTCCCGCCCGCCCTGGCCGTTGCCCTGGCCGGTGAGGCAGCCGTACCCCGAACCGTCCCGGCCGGGCAGACCGAGGGCGAGAGCGAGATTGACGTACGCGGTGACCGTGTCCACGCCCTTCGCGTGCTGCTCGGCGCCGCGCGCGGTCAGGATGATCACGCGTCCGCCGGTGCCCAACGCGCGGGCGGTGGCCTCCAGGTCGGCCACCGGCACGCCGGAGAGCTGTTCCGCGCGGGCCGGCCACCAGGCGGCGACGGTCCGGCGGACCGCCTCGAAACCACTGGTGCGCTCGGCCACGTAGGTGCGGTCGACCCAACCCTCGGTGAGCGCGATGTGCAGCAGTGCGTTGGCCACCGCGAGGTCGGTGCCGGGCAGCGGTTGCAGGTGCAGGTCGGCCTGGCGGGCGGTCGCGGTGACCCGGGGGTCGACGACGATCAGTTGGCCGCCGTTGCGGCGCTGTTCGGTGAGCCAGCGCACCAGCGGCGGCATGGTCTCCGCCGGGTTGGCACCGACCAGCAGCAGCGTGTCAGCCCGGCCCAGGTCGGCGAGCGGGAACGGCAGCCCCCGGTCGATGCCGAACGCGCGCATCCCGGCGGCCGCGGCCGAGGACATACAGAACCGTCCGTTGTAGTCGATGTGCCGGGTGCGCAGCCCGATCCGGGCGAACTTGCCCAACGCGTACGCCTTCTCGTTGGTCAGGCCACCGCCACCGAAGACGGCGACCGCGTCCGGGCCGGCGTCGTCCTGGATCGCGCGGATGCCGGTGACGATCCGGTCAAGTGCGGCGTCCCAGCTCGCCGGGCGCAGCTCGCCGCTGGCGGGGTCGCGCAGAAGCGGGGTGGTCAGCCGCTCCGGGTGGTCGAGCAGTTCGGCGGCGGTCCAACCCTTCTGGCACAGCCCGCCTCGGTTGGTGGGGAACTGGCGGGGGTGGACCGTCACCCCGGTGTCGTCCTCGCGCAGCGTCATGCCGCACTGCAAGGCGCAGTACGGGCAGTGCGTCGCCACCTCCCGGGGTGTGGACCCCGGTGGAGTTGCCGACCGTGCACCGTCTGTCATGTCGGGAAAGCGTGCCGCCGAGCGGTTTCCGGTCCGGGTCCCTTCTGTTTCGGTCCTGTCAAGTGGGGCTCACACCGCACCGGGGCAGCGAACGCGTCGGAGGGTGCGAGTCGGAGCCTGTGGAGCTGAATCGTCTACGACATCGACTGTTGATTCGTCTGCGACGTTGATTCGTTTGCGACATCAGCTCCATAGCGCCAGCGCACGTCACCCCGTGGGCGGTCAGCGCAGGTCGTGGCGGTGTGGTCGGCGGGTCAGTGACAGCCAGCCGAGGAACCGGGCGTGGAGTGCCCGCGGGTCAGGGTGAACGCCCAGGGAGTACAGGTCGTGAACCGCGTCCTGCATGTTCGCCGCCAGGTAGAACGCCAGAGCGATCGAATGGCCGTAGAACTCGGTCGCGAGGTGAAGCTGAGCCGGCGCACACGGCCAGGGCGCCGCGCAGTTACGGCAGAGCCACGCCGGGCGCATCGGCTGGTGCGGGCGAGGTCGGCGGCTCATCCGACCCGCACCGGACCGCGCTTCACTGGTGTGCGGGTGGTCGGGCGAGGGGCGGGCGGGTCCGGCCAGACCAGGCCGGCGGGCATCACGAACAGGGACCGGCGCGCGACAGCGTCACCATTGGCGGCCAGCTCGTAAGCGTCGATCCACAACCACCCGTCGTACGTCGGCCAGTCGAGAACGCGGATCACCCGGACGACGATCGGGCGCATGAACTGCACACTCGCCGCGCGGGTCAGGTACAGGACGTCGCCCGTGTGCGGCCTCCGTGGCGTGGGCTTCGGCTCGGGTCTCCGATGGCGCGGCTCATCCGGCACGGCGTTCTCTCCCCTGGTCGTCACTGTGGGAAGGGGCCGCCCCGTGGTGCTCACCCGTGGAGATCTTGGACAGTTTCCGTTACGCGAGAACGGAAACTGTCCAAAATCTGTGGCAGGCCAGGGGCGGCCCCGACACGAACACGTCCGCCGGGTCTCGGGTCCCTACCGGCCGCGCCGTCTGCCGGTTACATTGCCGAGAGCGATGGGATCAGTACACGACGTAGCTCTATTCCCGGGGACGTTCGGGACGTTCTTCGTGGAGGCGGGATGAACCATGCACTTCAAGTGGCCATGGCCGAAGCTGGTGAGACAGCCGAGAGTCTTGCAGCTCAGACGGGGGTGGATCCGAAAACGGCGGCGCGGTGGATAAGCCCGGGACGCGTGCCGCAGCCCCGTCGGCGCGCAAAGCTGGCCGCGCTCCTTGGGAGGGACGTTGGGGACCTCTGGCCGGATGTCCTCAAGCGGCGCGAGCCGCAATGGCTGC
This sequence comes from Micromonospora sp. WMMC250, assembly GCF_027460215.1. Classification (NCBI taxonomy): domain Bacteria; kingdom Bacillati; phylum Actinomycetota; class Actinomycetes; order Micromonosporales; family Micromonosporaceae; genus Micromonospora; species Micromonospora sp. WMMC250. Next base: position 5,788,733 of record NZ_JAPZBJ010000002.1, read on the forward strand.
GCGAGTGGGTCGACTGGGAACGCGAAGCCGTTGCGATCCGGTGGTTCGAGCACACCTGGGTGCCCGGCCTTCTGCAGACGGACGCGTATGCACGGGCGACGTTGACGGGCGAAGCGTTGACGCTTGACGAAGTTGACGATGTGGTCGCCTCCCGCATCGACCGACAGGCCATCCTTCGCCGCGAACGTCCACCCCTTCTGGTCGCAGTCGTTCACGAACTGGTTCTGTACCAATCGGCGTATGGCGACCGGTCATTGATGCGTGAGCAGGTCGCCTACCTTGCGCAATGCGCGGCACTGCCCGCTGTTCAGGTGCTCGTAGTGCCACAGGACGTCGGGATGTATCCGGGCCTTGGTGGGGGGTTCATCGTGGCGGAGCTGCCTGACGGCGGGCAGGTCGCGCATATCGACAGCCAGGTGCGGGCGCAGATCCTTAATGGAGCTGCGGACGTTGCTACGCTCAATCACAGGTGGGAACGCATCAGAAGTGAAGCTCTTTCCCGTCAACAGTCCCTCGACCTGATCAGGAAAGCAGCGGGATCATGGACCTGACCGGCGCGCAGTGGCGTAAGAGCACAAAGAGCGGAAACAACGGAGGCTCGTGCGTCGAGGTCGCTGACAACCTTCCCGGCGTCGTCCTCGTCCGCGACACCAAAGACCGCGACGGCGGGACGCTGACCTTCGAACCGGCGGCATGGGCCGGCTTCGTCGACCTGGCGAAGGTGATCGGCCCCGTCGGCTGACCCGCGCAGCACCAACCGCCCCCGGTGCCCTGGAGGTCCCACGGAACCGGGGGCCTTTTCGTGTGTCCAGGATGAGGTCCGCTCACCGTCCAGCGCTTATAATGTGGGAAAAGTGTCTCGAAGTTTGGGAGATGGCAATGAGCGTGACGGACGTTTTCGACGCGGTGGCCGGCACTTACGACGAGGCGCGCCGGCGGTTGGTGCCCTGCTTCGACAGCTTCTACGGCACCGCCGTCCGGGTGGCCGCGCCGCCGTTGCGGGCCGCGCTCGCCGCGGGGCGTACCCCGGAGGTTCTGGATCTGGGCGCGGGCACCGGCCTGCTCTCGTTGCTGCTCGCCGCGGCGGTGCCCGGAGTCCGGCTGACCCTGGTGGACGGAGCGCCGGCCATGCTCGCCCGCGCCAGCGACCAGTTGGACGCGCGGTCCGTGCCATACCTGACGGTCCACGCCGACCTGGCCGACGAGCTGCCGCCGGGCCGGTACGACGCGGTGGTCAGCGCGCTGGCGATCCACCACCTGGACGACGCCGGCAAGCGCTCGCTCTACCGGCGGGCCGCCGCCGCGCTGGCACCGGGCGGGGTGTTCGTCAACGCCGAGCAGGTCGCCGGCCCGACCCCCGAGCTGGACCGGCGCTACGACGAGGTGTGGATGGAGCAGATCACCGAACTGGGCGCGTCCCCTGACGAGATCGCCGCCTCCCGGGAGCGGATGCGCCACGATCGGCCGGCGACCGTGACCGACCAGTGCCGGTGGCTCGCCGAGGCCGGCCTGGTCGACGTCGACTGCTACTTCAAGGAGTGGCGTTTCGCGGTGTTCGGCGGTCGTGCCACGTGAAGACAGCCGGTTTGTGCGTTTCGACGTCGGGGGCCGAGCCGGAGAGCGCAGGGATGACTGTCGGTCATACCTCTGGGTAGTCTGCTCGGCATGACTGCCAAGGTGACTCTCTCGTTCACCGACGAGACGATCGAGGAGGCCCGGCGGTTCGCCAAGCGCGAGGGCCTGTCGCTCTCCGCATGGATGGACCAAGCCGCCCGCGAGAAGGCGCTGCGTGAGGTCTTCACCGCGCACGCCGCCGCCGTGGGCCGAGCCGGTCTCGACCTGGAGTCCGCCGCTCTCGCCGACGCCCGCGAGGTGGGCATGGTCAACGACCTGCTCTCCGGCGGACGGCCGCGTGCTGCGTAGGGGAGAGGTCTGGCGCATCGAGGGCGCCCGGGAACGCCTCGGGCTCGTGGTCAGCTCGGACGTCTACAACTCCACCGACGTACCCATCGTGATAGTGGTCGAGGTCGTCGAGGAGTCGCTGCTGCGCGACTCGCCGCTCGCCGTGTCGATGGGCCGGTTCGTCGTGATGCCCGACCGCATCTCCTCGCCGATGAAGAAGTGGTTCACCGAATGCGTGGACGTCGCCGACACCGACACCATGCACCGGGTCGGCCGCGCGCTGCGCATCCTCCAGCAACTCTGAGCGGCACCTCACCACCGCCGCCGACCCGTGGTGCGGTCCCCGTTTCCGGGCCGACCCGCGACGGGCACTGTCAGGTAACCCGGCGTTCCTAGCGTTCCTCCTCGTCACATCGACGAGGAGGAGTCGCCGTGAGCACTCTCACCAGCACCGCAGTCGCCGCCGGGCCGCCGGCCACCACCGGCCGTGCGCGCCGGCTCGACGACTGGCGTCCCGAGGACCCCGACTTCTGGCGGGCGACGGGCGCGCCGATCGCCCGGCGCAACCTCTGGGTCTCGATCTTCGCCGAGCACGTCGGCTTCTCGGTGTGGAGCCTCTGGTCGGTCACGGTGCTCTTCCTCGGCCCGGCCTACGGCATCGACCCGGCCGGGAAGTTCCTGCTCACCGCCGTGCCCGCCGCGCTGGGCGCGGTGCTGCGGCTGCCGTACACGCTGGCGGTGGCCCGCTTCGGCGGACGGCGCTGGACGATCATCAGCGCCCTCATGCTGCTGGTGCCCACGGTGCCGATGACGGTGCTGCTGGAACCCGGGGTGTCCTACTCCACCCTGATGGTGCTCGCCTGCCTGACCGGCGTGGGCGGGGGCAACTTCGCCTCCTCGATGGCGAACATCAACCTGTTCTACCCGGAGCGGCTCAAGGGCCGGGCCCTCGGGCTCAACGCGGGCGGCGGCAACCTGGGCGTACCCGCTGTGCAACTGGTCGGGCTGGCGGTCCTCGCCACCGCCGGCGCCGCGTACCCCCGGCTGGTTCCGGCGGTCTACCTGCCGTTGATCGTGCTGGCGGCGCTGGCGGCGGCCCGCTGGTTGGACACCGTGCCCGGCGCGCGCAACGAGCCCGGCGCGCTGCGCGAGGCGGCCCGCGACCCGCACACCTGGGTCATGTCACTGCTCTACATCGGCACCTTCGGCTCGTTCATCGGCTTCGGCTTCGCCTTCGGCCAGGTCCTCCAGCTCCAGTTCGCCGAGCGGTTCCCCACCCCGGTCGACGCCGCCTGGCTCACCTTCCTCGGTCCGCTCGTCGGCTCGCTGATCCGCCCGCTGGGCGGGCACCTGGCCGACCGGTTGGGCGGGGCCCGGGTGACCTTCTGGAACTTCGTCGCGATGGCGGCCGGCGCGGGCACCGTGCTGTACGCGGCCCGGGAACGCTCGTTCGGGCTCTACCTCGCCGGGTTCATCGCCCTCTTCGTCTTCTCCGGCATCGGCAACGGCTCCACCTACAAGATGATCCCGGCGATCTTCCGGGCCCGGGCGGCGGACGCGGTGGCCACCGGTCACCGCGACCCGGAGGCGGCCGCCCGGTGGGCGCGGCGGATGACCGGCTCGTTGATCGGCATCGCAGGCGCTGTCGGCGCGTCCGGCGGCGTGCTGGTCAACATCTCGTTCCGTCAGTCGTTCCTCGGCTCCGGCAACGCCGACGCCGCCTATCTGGCCTTCATCGGCTGGTACGCGTTGTGCTTCGCGGTCACCTGGGTGGTCTACCTGCGGCCCCGGGCCAATCGGCTGGCCAACGTGTGAGCTGGGCCACGGACGGCGGGTCGACGCGGGGGACCGTACCCCCGTTTTGACCTGCGTACCGGGCGCCGGGTATCGTTGCCTGCTGTTGTACGACATCCAGAGGCGTGCCCCATCAGGTACGCTTGGTCGTTCGTGCGCGCTGGTCCGGCCTGCAAGATCTGGTCACCTCGGCGCGCGACCCCAGACCGACGACGAGACAAGGTAGACCTGTGCGTACGTACAGCCCGAAGCCGGGTGAGATCGAGCGTCAGTGGCACGTCATCGACGCCTCTGATGTCGTGCTGGGCCGCCTGGCCACCCACGCCGCCACGTTGCTGCGTGGTAAGCACAAGCCGACTTTCGCGCCGCACGTCGACACGGGCGACTTCGTCGTCATCGTGAACGCGGGCAAGGTTGCGCTGACCGGCAACAAGCGCCACACCAAGGTCGCTTACCGCCACTCCGGTTACCCGGGTGGTCTTAAGCAGGTCGGCTACGACGAGCTGCTGACCAAGCGCCCCGAGCGGGCCATCGAGCTCGCGGTGAAGGGGATGCTCCCGCACAACAAGCTCGGCCGTCAGCTGATCAAGAAGCTGAAGGTCTACGCCGGTGCCGAGCACCCGCACCTCGCGCAGCAGCCGGTGCCGTTCGAGATCAAGCAGATCGCGCAGTGAGCGCGGGCGAAGGAATCAGCATGACCGACATCACCGAGACCGAGGTCGCCCCCGAGGTCACCGAGGTCACCGAGGCGCCGGCACCCGTTGCCCGCGCACCGCGTGGTGACCGCCCGATCCAGACCGTGGGTCGGCGCAAGGAGGCCATCGTCCGGGTCCGCATCGTCCCGGGCACCGGCAAGATCACCTGCAACGGTCGCGACCTCGAGGCCTACTTCCCGAGCAAGGTGCACCAGCAGCTCATCAAGGACCCGCTGGTCACCGCCGAGAAGCCCGAGGCGTTCGACGTCATCGCCAACCTGCGTGGCGGCGGCACCACCGGCCAGGCCGGTGCGCTGCGGCTGGCCATCGCGCGTGCGCTGATCGTCAACGAGCCGGACGACCGCCCGGCCCTGAAGAAGGCCGGCTTCCTCACCCGGGACGCCCGGGTCAAGGAGAGCAAGAAGTACGGCCTCAAGAAGGCCCGTAAGGCTCCTCAGTACTCGAAGCGCTGATCTTTCACAGCGCGTTGTACTTCTGACGGACGGCCGGTCCGCCTCCCCAATCGGGGAGGTGGGTCGGCCGTTCCGCTTTCTCCTCACTTGTTGTGCTCATTCGGAGGTTGGCGGGTATGGGTCGGTTGTTCGGCACGGACGGCGTACGCGGGCGGGCAAACGCGGATCTCACCCCCGAGTTGGCGTTGGCGCTCGCCGTGGCCGCCGCGCACACACTTGCCGAGACGGACCGCAGCCACCCGCCACTCGCTGTCGTCGGTCGGGACACCCGGGCCAGCGGCGAGATGCTGGAGGCCGCCGTGGTGGCCGGCCTGACCAGCGCGGGCGCCAACGTGGTGCGGGTCGGCGTGCTGCCCACCCCCGCGGTGGCGTTCCTCACCGCCGAGGCCAAGGCTGACCTCGGCGTGGTGCTCTCCGCGTCGCACAACCCGATGCCGGACAACGGGATCAAGCTCTTCGCCGCCGGTGGGCACAAGCTGCCCGACGAGATCGAGATGCAGATCGAGGCGGCCGTCGAGACGAACAGCACCACCGCCTGGGAGCGGCCGATCGGTGCCGGCGTCGGCCGGGTGCACGACCTGCTCGACGGTGCGGACCACTACGTCCAGCACCTGGTCGGCGCCCTGCCGCACCGGCTGGACGGAATCAAGGTCGTGGTCGACTGCGCCAACGGCGCGGCGAGCGAGGTCGCTCCCGTCGCCTACCGGGAGGCCGGCGCGGAGGTCGTGGCGATCAACGCCGAGCCCGACGGGCTGAACATCAACGACGACTGCGGCTCCAACCACATCGAGGCGCTGCGCGAGGCCGTCGTCCAACACGGCGCCCACCTGGGCATCGCCCACGACGGCGACGCCGACCGCATCGTGGCGGTCAGCGCCGACGGCGACGAGGTGGACGGCGACCAGGTCATGGCGATCCTGGCGCTGGCCATGCGGGAGGCCGGCACGCTCACGCAGGACACCCTCGTCGCCACCGTGATGAGCAACCTCGGGCTACGGCTCGCGATGTCCGCGCAGGGCATCCGGCTGATCGAGACCAAGGTCGGCGACCGGTACGTGCTGGAGGAGCTGCGCGCCTCCGGCCTGGCGCTCGGCGGTGAGCAGAGCGGTCACATCGTGATGCCCGCACACGCCACCACCGGCGACGGCGTGCTCACCGGCCTGCACCTGATGGCCCGGATGGCAGCCACCGGCCAGTCCCTCGCCGAGTTGGCCTCGGTGGTCACCAAGCTGCCCCAGGTGCTGATCAACGTGCCGGTCGGCGACCGGACCGTCGGCGCCAACGCGCCCGCCGTCCGCGCCGAGGCCGAGCGGGCCGAGGCCGAGCTGGGTGAGACCGGCCGGGTGCTGCTGCGCCCGTCGGGCACGGAACTGCTGGTGCGCGTGATGGTCGAGGCCGCCACCGAGGCGACCGCCCGCGAGGTCGCCGAACGGATCGCCGAGCAGGTCCGCACCGCCAGCCCTGCCACGTAGTGAGCCGGTTGGAGGCTGTGGAGCTGAATCGTCCACGACATCAGCTCCACAGGCTCCCCGCCGCGCCGCAAACTCCCCAGCGCCGGGTCACCGCCGCAGCGCGTGCAATCGGGTAACCGCCTCGGTCAGCACCTCGGGGCGCTTGCAGAAGGCGAAGCGGACCAGCCGCCGGCCGGCTTCGACGTCGTCGTAGAAGACCTGCGTGGGCACCGCCACCACACCGCAACGCTCCGGCAGGGACCGGCAGAACTCCACCCCGTCCCGGCCGCCGAGGGCGGTGATGTCGGCGGTGACGAAGTACGTCCCCTCCGAGCTGAGCACGTCGAACCCGGCGTCGGTGAGACCCTCGACGAGCTGGTCACGTCGTTGCTGGAGCCCGTCCCGGAAGCCGGTGTAGTAGTCGTCCGGCAGGGCCAGCGCCACGGCCACCGCCGGTTGCAGCGGGGCGGCGTTGACGTACGTCAGGAACTGCTTCACCCGCACCACCGCCGAGATCAGCGCCGCCGGACCGCTCGCCCAGCCGACCTTCCAGCCCGTGCAGGAGAACGTCTTGCCGGCCGACGAGATGCGCAGCGTCCGCTCCCGCATCCCCGGCAGGGTCGCCAGCGACACGTGCGGGCTCCCCGCGTCGGTGAACACCAGGTGCTCGTACACCTCGTCGGTGACCGCGTACGCGTCGAACTCCTGGCACAGGTCGGCCACCATGGCCAACTCGGCCGGGGTGAAGACCTTGCCGGTCGGGTTGTGCGGTGAGTTGAGCAGCACCAACCGGGTGCGCGGGCCGAACGCCGCGCGAAGCGCCACCGGGTCGAAGGCGTACCGGCCGTCGGCCGTCGGGCGCAGGGTCACCGGTCGCCGGACCGCCCCGGCCAGTGCGATCGAGGCGGCGTACGAGTCGTAGTACGGCTCGAAGCACACCACCTCGTCGCCCGGTTCGCAGAGAGCGAGAATGCTCGCCGCGACAGCCTCGGTCGCTCCCGTGGTGATGACGACCTCGCCGTCCGGGTCGTACGTCAGGTTCTGGAACCGTTGCTGGTGGGCCGCGACCGCCGCGCGCAGGGCGGGGATACCCGGGCCGGGCGGGTACTGGTTGTGCCCGCCGCGCAACGCCTCGGCCGCGGCGGCCAACATCTCCGGTGGGCCGTCGGTGTCGGGAAACCCCTGGCCGAGGTTGACCGCCCCGGTGCGCACGGCGAGGGCGGACATCTCAGCGAAGATCGTCGTGCCGAACGGCCGCATCCGGGCCACCAGCGGGTCGACATCGGTGCTCGTCACCTACGCCAGCCTAAGGCCACCTACGGGCCGAACCCCAGACCCGTCGGGCTCATTCGCGTCCGCTGACGCCCACGTCCGCCCTCGCGCCCGCGCCGGCCCTCGCGCCCGCGCCGGTCCTCGCGCCCGCGCCGGTCCTCGCGCCCGCGCCGGTCCTCGCGCCCGCGCCGGTCCTCGCGCCCGCGCCGGTCCTCGCGCCCGCGCCGGCCCTCGCGCCCGCGCCGGCCCTCGCGCCCGCGCCGGCCCTCGCGCCCGCGCCGGCCCTCGCGCCCGCGCCGGCCCTCGCGCCCGCGCCGGTCCTCGCGCCCGCTTGATCGACACGAGATCGCCGATATCGGGGTATCGACGGCATCCGGATACCGCGACTTCGCTGATCTCGTGTCGATCAAGCGGGATCGGCCACGCCCAGCCTCATTCGGGTGCGCAGGAGATGCCGTAGTACCCCTGTTCCTTGATGACCACCGGCTTGCCGACGCCGGTGATCGTGACGGTGCAGTCGATTGGCGTGGCGTTGTTGATGTCGGGCCCGGTGGCCTCGACCATCACCCTGGTCTGGCCGTTGGTCCGAATGGTGGTGCGCCACGGCAACGTCGCGCCGTCGACATGCACGAGATCGCTCTCGGCGTCGAAGTACGCGATGTCGGCCTCGCCCGATCCCGTGACCTCGTAGACCACTGTCACCGGGGCCGGCCCCGACGTCGGCCGGGTGATCGGCTGTTTGCTCGAAGTCGGGGCCGTGGGGCTGGGTAGCTCCGGACTGGGCGCACGTGTGGTGGGCGCGGTCCAACCGTCGTCCGGAACGACCCACGGCTCGCCGGCGACCGGGTCCGAGCCGGGCTCGTCGAGCAGGAAACCACCCGCGCAGAGGCAGCCGCAGACGAGCACGACCAGCACCACGAAGGCCGCGACGATGATTCCGACGATCCGACCGGCGCTCGTGCCCTGGCTGGCGCTGGACTGCGGCTGGCCGGGGTAGGCGTACGGCGGCGGGTAGCCGTGGGGTGGCCACCCGGCCTGCGGTGGCCATCCAGCTTGCGGCTCCCCCGGAGGTGGGGGCCACCCGGCGTGGGGCGGCGTGCCGGCGTGCGGTGGCCATCCGGCTTGCCGCGGATCACCGGGAGGCACTGGCCAGCCGGCGTGCGGTGGCCATCCCGCTTGCGGCGACTCCCCGGGCGGCGGGGGCCAGCCGGCGTGGGGCGGCCAGCCGGCGTGTGGGGGCCAGCCGGCGTGCGGGGGCGAACCGGCGGGCGAAGGCGAACCGGCGTGGGACGGGTCCGAGGTAGGAGTCGGGTCCGAGGCGCCGGGCTGGGGCGGCATCCAGGGGGAGGTTGGTGATCCGGGCGTCCACTGGGTGGTGGACGGTTGCGGCGTCCACTCGGTCGTGGGCGGTTGGGGCGTCCACGGCGCGGGGGTCCAGGGGGCCGGTGGCGCCCACGGCTGGCCTGGGGCGAGCGGGTCGGGTGCCGGCAGCGAAGCCGAGGACGGTGGCGCCGTCGGATCCGACGGTGGCGGGCTGGCAGCCGGATCCGACGGGGAGGAGGGGGACGGATCGGGCGGCGGCGCGTCGGACATGGCTGCTCCGGACGGGATCGGGTATGGGACGAACGGGCCAAGGACAGGCGCGCGGAACCCGCCGAGAGACTTTCGTACCAGCAGGCGTGCCGCAACCCCGTCTGTCCCGGACTGTCCCGGAGCGGGCTGTGACGCTCGTCCCGTTGCTACCCGCCAACCACCTATCGCTCAAATTCGGTGATTGATAACCCGACTTTCGAGCACCCAACATGAGTGAAACTGGGTTAGGCTGCGGGCCATGTGTGGAATCGTGGGTTATGCGGGCGCGCGCCCCGCACTGGGCATCGTGCTCGACGGACTGCGGCGGCTGGAATACCGCGGCTACGACTCGGCGGGCGTCGCGATCGTCTGCGACGACCAACTGCTGACCGAGAAGAAGGCCGGCAAGCTGGCCAACCTGGAGAAGGTGCTCTCCGAGCGGGCCGCCGACGACCCGACCTCCTGCGCGGCCAGCCCGATCGGCATCGGTGACGGCACCACCGGCATCGGCCACACCCGGTGGGCCACCCACGGCGGCCCGACCGACCGCAACGCCCACCCGCACGTCGCACCGGACGGCCGGGTCGCGGTCATCCACAACGGCATCATCGAGAACTTCGCCAAGCTGCGGGCCGAGCTGGAGGCCGACGGGGTCCAGTTCACCAGCGACACCGACACCGAGTGCGCGGCCCACCTGCTCGCCGCCGCCCTTGCCGACCTGCGCGCCGCCGGTCAGCCGGACGGCCCGCAGCTGCTCGCCGCCGGCATGCGGGTGGTCTGCCAGCGACTGGAGGGCGCGTTCACGCTGCTCGCTGTGGATGCCGCAGTGCCCGGCGCGGTCGTCGGCGCACGGCGCAACTCGCCGCTGGTCGTCGGTCGGGGCGACGGGGAGAACTACCTGGCCAGTGACGTGGCCGCTTTCATCGAGCACACGCGGGAAGCGGTCGAGCTGGGTCAGGACCAGATCGTCCTGATCACCGGTGACAGCATCGAGATCACCGACTTCGAGGGCCAGCCCGCCGCCGGCAAGGACTTCCACATCGACTGGGACTCCTCCGCCGCGGAGAAGGGCGGCTACGACTGGTTCATGCTCAAGGAGATCGAGGAGCAGCCCCAGGCCATCGCCGACACGCTGCTCGGCCGGCTCACCGAGACCGGTGAGATCGCTCTCGACGAGGTCCGCCTCAGCGACCAGGACCTTCGCGACGTCGACAAGATCTTCATCGTGGCGTGCGGCACGGCGTACCACGCCGGGATGGTCGCCAAGTACGCCATCGAGCACTGGACCCGGATCCCGTGCGAGGTGGAGCTGGCCAGCGAGTTCCGCTACCGCGACCCGGTGCTCGACCGGTCCACGCTGATCGTGGTGATCTCGCAGTCCGGCGAGACGATGGACACCCTGATGGCGCTGCGCCACGCCAAGGACCAGAAGGCCCGCGTGTTGGCGATTTGCAACACCAACGGCTCGACCATCCCGCGCGAGTCGGACGCCGTGCTCTACACCCACGGCGGGCCGGAGATCGCCGTCGCCTCCACCAAGGCGTTCCTCACCCAGGTCGTCGCCTGCTACCTGATCGGCCTGCACCTGGCCCAGGTGCGCGGCATCAAGTTCGCCGACGAGGTGGGCGCGGTCGTCGCCCAGTTGCAGGAGATCCCGGGCAAGCTGCGTGAGCTGCTCGACCGGATCGAGCCCGTCCGCGAGCTGGCCCGGGACCTGAAGTCCGAGCCGACGGTGTTGTTCATCGGCCGGCACGTCGGCTACCCGGTGGCACTGGAGGGTGCGCTGAAGCTCAAGGAGTTGGCGTACATGCACGCCGAGGGCTTCGCAGCCGGCGAGCTGAAGCACGGCCCGATCGCTCTGATCGACAAGGGCACCCCGGTGATCTGCGTGGTGCCGTCGCCGGTCGGCCGGGGCATGCTGCACGACAAGGTCGTCTCCAACATTCAGGAGGTCCGGGCCCGCGGTGCGCGGACCATCGTGATCGCCGAGGAGGGCGACGAGGCCGTCGTGCGGTACGCCGACCACCTGATCTACGTGCCGCGTACGCCGACGCTGCTGGCCCCGCTCGTCACCACTGTGCCGTTGCAGGTGCTCGCCGCCGAGATCGCCGCCGCTCGCGGGCACGACGTGGACCAGCCCCGCAACCTGGCCAAGTCGGTCACCGTCGAGTAGCCACTCAGCGACCCAACACGACCCGGGCCATCCCGTCCAGTGCGGGATTGCCCGGGTCCCAGTAACCGGTGTGGCCGCCCCGCCCGCCGTCGAAGACCCGGCCGCCGAAACCCGGATCCGACGGGTCGTGACCGAACCACAGCTCATGCCCGGTCCGGTCCGGCCAACCGAGCACTGCGGCCAGCGGTGCCGCACCCAGCAGGGCGCGGCGCCCCAGCTCGTCCGCCGACCGGGCCGCGCGGATCACGTCGCCGGAACCGCTGCTCGCCCAGACCTCCCCGGGCGGCACGCCCAGCTCGGTGGCGTGCGCCGCGCCGACCCCGGGCGAGCCGACGAAGACCAACGCGTCGGCGGCCAGCCCGTGCTCCCGGGCGGCCACACCCACCACCAGCGACCCGTAACTGTGCCCGAGCACGGTCTGCCGGGCCGGTGGCCCCTCGTGGGTGGTGCGCAACCCTTCCTGGAAGCGGTGCAGCGCCGGACCGGCGTCGCGCGCCTGACCCGCCGAAGCAGCCTCGGTCAGAAAGTCCGGAGCGTCGTAGTCCAACCAGAGCACCGCCGCGCTGCGGTCACCCGGGGCGAGCGCCGCGCACCGGTCCAGCACCCGCGCCGCCCTGCCCAGCTCGCCGGGGGCGTCGTCCAGGCCGGCGGTCATCCCCGGCACGTAGGTCAGCACCCGGTCGGCCCGGTCCGGGTCGCCGAGCGCCATCACCACCCGACCCTCACCGGCCGGATCCAACCCGAGCAGGTACGCCCGGGGCTCCCCACCGGCCGCCAGCCGACCGGCCAGCGCGTCCAGGCCGGCCAACCGGCCGGCGACCCCGCGCAGCCGCAGCGACGTGAGTGGCAGAGGCGGCACCCGGGACAGCAGGTTTCGCCGCTCGGCGAGCAACTCCTCCCGCCACACTCCCAGGTGCAGCCGGTTGGCCTGGTCGCGGTCGGCCGCCGGCACGCCGTCCCACCGGCCGACCAGTGCCGGCTCGCGCCCGATCAGCCACCGTCGCTGCGCCGGTGTCAAGCCTGACCACCAGGCGTGGACCAGAGTCGGTGTGGCATCCGGTGCCGGTCGGCCCGGCGGTGGCGGGGACGCCCAACCGGTGCCGGCGGCCCGGGCCAGCTCGTCCAACCGGTCGGCGGCGAGCCGATCGGCGACGCCCGCCGCGTCGAGCGCGTCCCGCAGGGCGGCCGTCACCCGGGCCGCCGCCACGCCGTCCCGCTCGGTGGACCGTTGTCGGGCGGGATCGACGTGCACCCCGCCCGAGCGGTCCACCACCAGGCCGGCCGCTTCCGCCTGGGCGACCGCGTCGGCGAGCCGCGCCTTCACCACCGTCAGCCGCCCGGCCAGCTCGGCGAGAACCTGATCGGCTTCGATCAGCGCGGGCGCGACCGACGTCAGCTCGTCTCGCAGAGCCACGAGCCGGGAGCCCGCCGCAACGGCCGCCGCGCCGGACCAACCGTCCCGCAACCGGCCGACCGCCGCCCGCAGCTCACCGGCGCGACTGTCGACCGGCTCGGTCAACCCGGCCCAGGCCACCCCGGCGGCCCGCCACCCACTCGGGTCGGCCGCCCACAGTTGCCGGTAACCGACGCTGCTCACCGGGGCAGGGCGGCGAAGCGGTCGGCGGCCCGGTCGTCCACCGTCTCGTACGCCTCGGCTGCCGCCCGCACCCCCTGCGAGGTCACCGCCACCCGGGCGCCGAGCCGGCATAGCCAGGCGTGCGCGGCCACCTCCAGCCCGGCCAGGGCCGCGCCGGCTCGCCACTCGGGCGCCGCGACCAGCAACCCGGGTGCCCCTGCGAGGCCCAGCGCCAGCCGGTGCGCCTCGCCGTCGAGCGTGCCGGCGACCGCCCGCAACTCCTTCGGCCGGACGACGAACGACTCATCGGTCATGACTCCACCCCCGTGGACGATCGACTTCGACGCGCTGACGCTAGGCGCGTACCGGTGGCCGTCTCGTGCCCTGTGGACAGCCGACGGTGAGGCGTACCCCGGCCTGTCCACAGGCGTTGCCCAGCGCGGACCCGACGGCTAATCTGCGGCCCCGACCGCCGGTAGGGTGATGTGGTGATCGTCGCCGTCGGTATCGACGTGGTCCTGGTCGACCGGTTCGCCCGGGCGCTGACCCGGACGCCGCTGCTCGCCGACCGGCTCTTCACCACTACCGAGCGACACACCCGCGCCGGTGCCCCACGCTCGTCGGAGTCGCTCGCCGCCCGCTTCGCCGCCAAGGAGGCGGTGGCCAAGGCGCTCGGTGCTCCGGCCGGGCTCAACTGGCACGACTGCGAGATCGTGTCCGACCCGGACGGCCGCCCCCGGCTCGCCGTCTCCGGCACGGTCGCCGCCGCGGCCGAGGCGCGTGGAGTCAACCACTGGCATCTGTCGTTGTCGCACGACGGGGGGATCGCGTCGGCGATGGTGGTCGCGGAACGGTGACGTCGGCTGGGCGGGCCGATCCGGCCCACCCGCGAACGGGATGGGACACGGTGGCATGAGATCGGTGTGGCGGGTTGCCGACGTACGGGCGGCCGAAGCGGGGCTGATGGGCGCACTGCCGGAGGGGACGCTCATGCAGCGTGCCGCCGCCGGGCTGGCCCGCCGGGCCGCGCTCCTGCTCGACGAGCGCGGCGGGGTCTACGGCGGGCGGGTGCTGCTGCTGGTCGGCTCCGGTGACAACGGCGGCGACGCCCTGTACGCGGGGGAGCGGTTGGCCCGCCGGGGTGCCCACGTGTCCGCCCTGCTGCTCACCCCCGGGCGCGCGCACGCCGCCGGGCTGGCGGCGCTGCGGGCGGCCGGCGGTCGGCTGGTGCCGCAGCCCACCGGCCCGGTCGACCTGGTCCTCGACGGGATCGTCGGCATCGGTGGCACCGGTGGCCTGCGGGCGAACGCGGACGAGGTGGTCCAACGTCTCGGTGAGCTGCGGGGGCGGGACGGTGAGCGGGCCACTGTCGTGGCGGTGGACGTGCCGAGCGGAGTCGCGGTGGACACCGGCCACGTTCCGCTGTCCGCGTCCGGCCGGCCGACCGCCGTGCGGGCCGACGTGACGGTGGCGTTCGGCGCGCTGAAGCCCGCACTTGTGGTCGGGCCGGCCGCCGCCCTGGCCGGGCAGGTGGAGTTGGTCGACATCGGGCTGCGGCCGTGGCTACGAGGCACCCCTGCGCTACGGGTCACCGAGTGGTCCGACCTGGATGAGTGGTGGCCGGAGCTGGGACCGGCGTCGGAGAAGTACACCCGCGGTGTGGTGGGGGTCGCCACCGGCTCGGAGACCTATCCGGGTGCGGCGGTGCTCTCCGTCGGCGGGGCTCTGGCCGGGCCGACCGGCCTGGTCCGCTACGCCGGCAGCGCCCGCGCCGAGGTGCTGCACCAGCACCCCTCGGTGATCGCCAGCGGCCGGGTCGCCGACGCGGGCCGGGTACAGGCCTGGGTCTGCGGCTCCGGGCTGGGCACCGGCACGGACGCGGCCGCCGAGCTGCGTGCCGTACTGGCCGCCCCGGTGCCGGTGGTGCTCGACGCCGACGCGCTGACCCTGCTGGTGGACGGCTCGCTCGCCGACCGGCTGCGGGGCCGGGACGCGCCGATCGTGGTCACTCCGCACGACCGGGAGTTCACCCGACTCTGCGGGGAGGAGCCCGGCGCCGACCGGGTCGGCGCCGCGCTGCGGCTGGCCGCCTGGATGAACGCGGTGGTGCTGCTCAAGGGGGATCGCACGGTGATCGGCACCCCGGACGGTCGGGCGTACGTCAACCCGACCGGCACCCCCGCGCTGGCCACCGGCGGCACCGGCGACGTGCTGGCCGGGCTGCTCGGTTCGCTGCTGGCCGCCGGAGTGCCCGCCGAACGGGCGGCGGCCTCGGCCGCGTACCTGCACGGGCTCGCCGGTCGGGAAGCGGCCCGGGGTGGGCCGGTGACCGCGCCCGACGTGGTCACCGCGCTTCGCCCGGTTGTCGCCCGGCTGGGCTGATCGTGCCGTTCCAGCCGGGTCGGCACACGCGCGCGTGCGTCGCCGCCCCCGGTGATCACGGCGGAAAGTAGGCTGGGCACATGTGGCAGGCCGAGGTACGCGTCGATCTTGACGCCATCCGCGAGAACGTGAGCCGACTCCGCTCCGGCACCACCGCCGAGCTGATGGCGGTGGTGAAGGCCGACGGGTACGGCCACGGCATGCTCCCGGCCGCCCGCGCGGCGCTCGACGCCGGTGCGGACTGGCTCGGTGTCTGCACCCTCGACGAAGCGCTCACGCTGCGCCGGGGCGGGGTGACGGTGCCGGTCCTGGCCTGGCTGCTCGCGCCGGGGCTGCCGCTGCACGAGGGGATCAGCGCCGGGGTGGACCTGGGCGCGGCCAGCCTCCCGCAACTGGACGAGATGATCGAGGCGAGCCGGCTCGCCGGACGTCCCGCCCGTTTGCACCTCAAGATCGACACCGGGTTGTCCCGGGGCGGCGCGACCGTCGCCGACTGGCCGGCGCTGCTGGACGCCGCCGCGAAGGCGCAGGCCGACGGCCTGATCGAGGTGGTCGGTGTGTGGAGCCACTTCGTGTACGCGGACTCGCCCGGCCACCCCACCACCGACCGTCAGCTGGCCGTCTTCCACGAGGGATTGGCCATGGTCGAGCGGGCCGGGCTGCGACCGCGCTGGCGGCACCTCGCCAACTCGGCGGCCACCCTGACCCGCCCGGACACCCACTTCGACCTGGTCCGCCCCGGCATCGCCATCTACGGCCTCTCCCCGGTCGCCGGCGAGACGTACGGGCTGCGGCCGGCGATGACCGCGCGGGCCCGGGTCATGCTCACCAAGCGGGTGCCCGCCGGCACCGGCGTCTCCTACGGGCACACCTACACCACCGAGGCCGACGCGAACCTGGCCGTCGTCCCGCTCGGGTACGCCGACGGGGTTCCCCGACACGCGTCCAACACCGGGCCGGTGCAGCTCGCCGGGGCGCGAAGGACCATCTCGGGGCGGGTCTGCATGGACCAGTTCGTGATCGACTGCGGCGACGACCCGGTGGCCGACGGCGACGTGGCGACCCTGTTCGGCAGCGGCGTCGACGGCGAACCGACGGCCGACGACTGGGCCGAGGCGGTCGGCACGATCAACTACGAGATCGTCACCCGCTTCGGCGGCACCCGGGTGCCCCGGGTCTACGACGGCGAACGGCCATGAGCTACCGCATCCCGCGCCCCCGTACCGCGGCGGGTCGGGTCGCCGGCATCGTCGGCGCCGCGGTGGGGGTGGCCGCGGCGGGCCTGGCGGCCGGCGTCGCGACCGAACGCACACTGGTCCGCCGCTTCAAGGCCGACCCGACCGACCGCTACGCGCACGAGACGTTCGGCGAGCAGCGGTACGACGAGGCGTTCCGTCTGGAGCTGCCGGACGGCACTGACATCCACGTCGAGGTGGTCGAGCCGACCCGGCCGGTGTCGGGGCACCCGACAGTGGTGCTGGTGCACGGCTTCTGTCTGAACATGGGGACGTTCCACTTCCAACGACAGATGCTCGCCGAGCGCGGTGACTACCGGATCGTGGCGTACGACCAGCCCGGTCACGGCCGCTCCGGCCGGTTGGAGACCGGGGAGTACGACCTCGCGGTGCTCGGCCGGACGCTGCGCCAGGTGATCGACCGGACCGCGCCGGAGGGGCCGCTGGTGCTGGTCGGGCACTCGATGGGCGGCATGACCATCATGGCGTTCGCCGAGCTGTTCCCGGAGCTGTTCGGTGACCGGGTGGTGGGCACCGTCCTGATGGCCACGTCGGGCGGGCTCGTCGCGGAGACCAAGCTGGTCGCACCCGCGCTGCTCGGCCGGGTCGGCGGCCCGGTGCTGTACATGGTCAGCAACGCCACCAGGTACGGCGGACCGGTCATCGACAAGGCCCGCAAGTCGACGTCGAACGTGGCCTGGCTGCTGACCCGTAAGTACGGCTTCGGCACCCGCAAGCCCAGCCCGGCGCTGGTGTCCTACGTGGAGACGATGAACTCCCGGACGTCGGCCGACACTGTCACCCGCTATCTGCGTACCCTGGCGACCCACTCGCGCTTCCCGGCGCTGGCGGCCCTGGCGGCGACCCCGGTCCTGGTGGTGGTCGGCGACAAGGACATGATCACTCCGGTGACCCACTCCGAGGAGATCGTCCGACGGCTGCCGCACGCCGAGTTCGTGAAGATCAAAGACAGTGGTCACGTGGTGATGCTGGAGCACGCCGACGAGGTCAACGCCGCCCTCGCGCGGTTCCTCGATTCGATCGCAGAGCCGGAGGAACGGTGAGTCACGTCGTCAAACTGCCGACCGTCGAGGACACCCGGGAGTTCGGCCGCCGCCTGGCCGGGCTGCTGCGCGCCGGCGACCTGGTGCTGTTGACCGGCCCGCTGGGCGCCGGCAAGACAGCGCTCACGCAGGGCATCGGCGCCGGGCTCGGTGTGCTCGGAGACGTCACCTCGCCGACGTTCGTGATCGCCCGGGTGCACCGGCCCGATCCGGCCCGGGGCGGTCGGGTGGCGCTGGTGCACGCCGACGCGTACCGGTTGGGGGCTGCCACCGATCCGCGCGCCGAGATCGACGATCTGGACCTCGACGCTTCGGTGGACGACTCGGTGACGGTTGTGGAGTGGGGCGAGGGCCTGGTCGAGCAGCTGGTCGACGCGCACCTGCGGGTTCGGATCGACCGCCACGACGACGACACCCGCGTCGTCGAGCTGGACCCGGTCGGTGGTGACTGGGCTCGGCGGCTCGCCGACCTGGGCTAGTCGGCGCTCTCCGGACCGGGCTGGGCCGGCCGCTGTCGTACCCGATGCCTAGAGTGCGGGGGACCGACCCGCGCTGTGAGAGGTTCCTGATGCCCGACGACGCCCCCGCCCTGGATCTGTTGGCCCTGCTGCCGGAGCAGTGGCGTGCCGTGCTCACCCCGCACCTGGACGCGGCGCGCACCGCCGCGCTGGGCGGGTTCGTCGCCCGCGAATACGCGACGCAGACCGTCTTCCCGCCGGTGGAGGACCTGTTCTCGGCCTACCGGCTGTGCCCGCCGCAGGCCACCCGGGTGCTGATCCTCGGGCAGGATCCCTACCACCGGGCCGGGCAGGCACACGGGTTGAGCTTCAGCGTCCGCGACGGTGTGACGGTGCCGCCGTCGTTGCGCAACGTCTTCAAGGAGTTGGGCGAGGACGTCGGGGTTCCCAAGCCGCGCAGCGGCAACCTCGACGGTTGGGCTGCCCAGGGCGTGTTGCTCCTCAACGCGGTGCTGACCGTCCGCCAGGCCACGCCGGGCTCGCACGCCAACGCCGGCTGGGAGGAGTTCACCGACGCGACCATCCGGGCGCTGGACGCGTCACCGAACCGGGTTGTCTTCCTGCTCTGGGGTGGCTATGCCCGCAAGAAGGCCGCCCTGGTCACCAACCCGCAGCACGTGGTGCTGGAGGCCGGCCACCCCAGCCCGATGAACCCGCGCGGCTTTCTCGGTAGCCGACCGTTCAGCGCGGCCAACAAGGCTCTCGCCGATGCCGGCCTGCCCACCATCGACTGGGAGCGCACCGCCGGCTGAGCTCAGCCGCCGCTGGTCAGCTGGCGGTCCCGATAGCGGCGCAGCAACTCGGCTGCCGGGGCGTCGGTCAGCTCCAGCTCGACCAGCGGCACCACCTGGTAACTCCGCCGACCGTGGCGCACCTCGATCGTCTCGGGCAGCTCGTCGCACATGGTGGCCCTGATCTCGCCGTACGTGGTCGACCACCGGTGCTCGCCCGGCTCCTCCGGCTCCAACCACACTCCGCCGAACTCACTCCAGCGGGCGTTCCACCGCTGGCCGTAGTTCGTCTCCAACCAGCGGGTGAACAGCTTGGAGTCCTGCCAGCGCAGGGCGATCTCCGGCGCGTCGACCGGCACCGGCGCGCCCTGCAACAACGCGGCGGTGCTTCCGGTGAGCACCTGCGGGAAGTCGGGAAGCCGGTCCAGCAGCTCGTCCAGGCCGAGCTCCTCGATCCGCTCCGCGATGGGACGCACCGCCAGGTCGTCGATGCGGGCATCGAGGTGCGCGTCCAGCGGCTCGACCCCGACCACCAACTGCACGTCCATCGCGGTGAGCAGCGCCTCGAGAACGGCGATGCTTGGCGTGCGGTTGCCGTTTTCGATGCGGGCCACCGCAGCCTGGCTGATCCCGGCCGCGTCAGCCAGCTCGCACTGGCTCAGCTCGCGCAGGTGCCGTTGCTCTCGAATCATGTTGGCGAGCAGGGTGGTCAGGCGTGTGGACGGCATCCCGGCATGGTGGATCACGCTGGGCCGGAGCGGCTACCGCAGAGCCGGATTCACGACTGGATGGCTTTCTTCGAAGATCCGTCGTGCGAACGGTGGCGTTGCCGGCAGGGAAGCCGTTCGCTGGTGAGCGATATACCTGTGAGTCATATTTATGACTCACAGGTATATCGGCTGTTGTGGCAGGTGCCGCCAGGGCCGGATCGGGCCGGCAACCGGGGCGCGACGTGCCCGCGCGGCGTTGGCGGCGTCCCGCAGGGCGACCGTGTCCGTGGGGGCGACCGCCCGCGCGGTGGGGGCGACCGCGTGCGTGGGGGGCGACCGCGTGCGTGGGGGCGACTGCGTGCTTGGGGGCAGCGGCGTCGCGCGGGGGTGACCGGGCGGCATGGCCGGGCGGCGGGTGAGGGCGGGGCGTGACGGAGGGCTGCGGCGGGGGCGGCTAGGCTGGCTTACCGTGCTCGTACTCGTGGTGGACAGCTCGACCCCTGCGGTGACCGCAGCGCTGGTGGATGTCTCGGCGGACGGTGTGGTGTCCCGGGCGCACCGGTGCACTGTCGATGCCCGCGCGCACGGCGAACTGCTCGCTCCCCAGGTCGACGCGGTCCTCGCCGACGCCGACGCGCGCCCACGTGACCTGACCGCCATCGTCGCCGGGCTCGGCCCAGGACCATTCACCGGGCTGCGGGTCGGCCTGGTCACCGCCGCGACGATGGGACAGGTGCTCGGCATCCCCACGTACGGCGTCTGCTCGCTGGACGCCATCGGCTACCCGGCGGCGTCCGGTGAGCCGGTGTTGGCCGCCAGCGACGCCCGGCGCAAGGAGCTCTACTGGGCGGTCTACGACGGCGCCGGGCAGCGGATCGTCGGGCCCGAGGTGTCGACCCCGGCGGTGGCCGCGGTGCGCGCCCGGGAGTTGGGTGCGACGGTCGCGGTCGGCGACGGGGCGCACCGGTACGCCGAGACCCTGGACCTGCCCGTTCGGGTCGAGCCCCGGTACCCGGACGCCACAGTGCTGGCGCTGCTCGCCGCCGAGCGGATCCGGGCGGCGGCGCCCGGCGAGCGGCTCACCCCGCTTTACCTGCGCCGCCCCGACGCGGTGGCGGCGACCGGCCGTAAACCGGTCCTGCCATGACGGCGGTACGGCTCCTCCCGTTCCGCTGGTGGCACATCGACGACGTGCTGCCGATCGAGGCGGACCTCTTCGGGGCCGAACAGTGGTCGCCCGGCATGTTCTGGAGCGAGTTGGCGAACGGACACCACTACCGGGTCGCCGTCGACGAGGACGGCGCGGTGCTCGGTTACGCCGGGCTCGCCGGAGTTCCCCCGGACGAGGTGTGGGTGCAGAACATCGCCGTCCGCCGGGACGCCCAGCGGCGCGGTGTGGGCCGTGCCCTCCTGGAGGACCTGCTCGCCGAGGCGGCCCGCCGCGAGACCCGCAGCACCCTGCTGGAGGTCGCCGTGGACAACGCCGCCGCCCAACGGCTATACGCGACGTACGGGTTCGAGCCGATCGGCGTACGGCGCGGCTACTACCAACCGAGCAACACCGACGCGCTGGTCATGCGGCGCGACGCCGAGCCGACCGGGGACGGACCACACGACAATGGCTGACGAACCGCTGATCCTGGGTATCGAGACCTCCTGCGACGAGACCGGCGTCGGCATCGTGCGGGGGCACACCCTGCTGGCCGACGCGCTCGCCTCCAGCGTCGAGGAACACGCCCGGTTCGGGGGTGTGGTCCCCGAGGTGGCCAGCCGGGCGCACCTGGAGGCCATCGTGCCGACCATGGACCGTGCCCTGACCGAGGCCGGCGTCACCCTGGCCGACATCGACGCGATCGCGGTCACTTCCGGGCCCGGCCTGGCCGGCGCGCTGCTGGTCGGTGTCGCCGCCGCCAAGGGGTACGCGCTCGCCGCCGAGAAGCCCGTGTACGGCGTGAACCACCTTGCCGCGCACGTCGCGGTGGACACCCTCGAACACGGCCCCCTGCCCGAACCCGCGATCGCGCTACTGGTGTCCGGTGGCCACTCGTCCCTGCTGCTCGTCGACGACCTGGCCCGAGGCGTCACCCCATTGGGCGCCACCATCGACGACGCGGCCGGCGAGGCGTTCGACAAGGTCGCCCGGCTGCTCGGGCTGCCGTTCCCGGGCGGCCCGCCCATCGACCGGGAGGCCCGCGCCGGTGACGCCGCCTCGATCGCGTTCCCGCGTGGCCTGACCGCCGCGAAGGATCTCGCCGCCCACCGGTACGACTTCTCGTTCTCCGGACTGAAGACGGCGGTGGCCCGGTGGGTCGAGGCCCGTCAACGTGCCGGCGAGCCGGTGCCGGTGGCCGACGTTGCCGCGTCCTTTCAGGAGGCGGTCTGTGACGTCCTGACCAGCAAGGCACTCGCGGCCTGCCGTGCACAGGGCATCGAGACCCTGGTGATCGGCGGGGGAGTGGCGGCGAACTCGCGGCTGCGGGCGATGGCCGAGCAACGGGCCGAGAAGTACGGCATCCAGGTCCGGGTGCCCCGGCCCAAGCTGTGCACCGACAACGGCGCGATGGTGGCCGCACTCGGTTCGCACCTGGTCGCCGCGGGGGTCGCACCGAGCCGACTCGACCTGCCGGCCGACTCGGCGCTGCCGTTGACCACGGTCAGCGTGTGACGGGCGCGGCGGACATGATCGTGCGGATGTGGGAGGCGCGCGCCGAGGCGTACGGCGTGGCGGATCTGATCACCTGGGTGTGCGACACCGCCCTGCCCGAGTTGGAACACGACCCGCTGTACGTCTCCAGCGAGGTCTTCTCCTCCACCGACCATCGGGTGGTGGTCATCTCGAAGTGGCGCAGCAACCCGCGTCCGTTGCCGGATCCGCCCGCCCTGCTGGTGGCCCGCGCCCCGCACTCCTGGGACTTCACCCAGGTCGACCGCTGACCCGGGCCACCAACGAAGGCAAGGTCAGCTGCGGCGCATCATCCGGTAGGTGGCGATGCCGCCGGTGCCCAACGCGGCGAGGAAGACCAGCCAGACGACTGTGCTGCTGACGCCGACCTGAGGGCCGGAGTTGGCCGAGGCGGCGGCCAGCAGCCCGTCCTCACCGGGGGCGGGCAGCGCGGCCGGCGGCAGTTCCGGCCAGCGGACCAGGCCCGTGCTCTCCAGCATCTGCATGTGGTGCTGTACGAAGCCGTTGGCGTCCTCGCAGAGCTTGCGGACGGTGGCGTCCCGGGTGCTGGCCCGCACCGCCCCGATCACCGGGAAGATCTTGCCGTGGGCGACCCGGAGCCGGGTGACGAAAATCTGGTCGAACCGGGCGCCGGAGGCCTTCTGCATCTCCGCCAGCCAGCCCTTCTGCTCGGCGGTCGGCTCGCTGGGGATCGTCGCGCCCAACTTGTTGGCCGCCTCGACGACGAGTTCGTCGAGCTTCTGGTGCTCACCGGCGATGCCCGCGCCGATCTCCCGGACCTTGGCGGACTGCCCCTTCTCGGCGGCCATCTGCCCGGCTGGCATCTCCCACAGCCCGGCCAGCCGTACCCCGTTGAGCAGTGTCATGTCGGCGGCGTTGAGCTGCTGGCCGCCGGCGGGCGCGGCGACTGCCACGCCGGGCAGGACACCGACCCCCGCGATGACCGCGATGAGCAGCATCGCCGCTCGGTGGGTCCGGTTGCCCAGTCGGCGGTGGGCGGATCTGAGCGGTGCCATGTCTGTGGTGCCTCCTCGGTCCGGACCGGATCGCGTCTGGACCGGCCCGCCGTACGCTCCCGGCTGCCCGTCCGCCCACTGGTACGGACCGATCGCGTGATCAGTTCACCGGTTGGCGACGTGGATCAGCGCGTGATGGCGAGGAAGCCGCCGAGCAGCAGCAGAGTGATCGCGGCGGCGGCGAAGAGCATCAGCAGCTCGCGACGCCCGTGCCCGACTGTGTCGCTGTCGGCGGCCGGGTCGGACAGGGCGGGAAGGTCGCGGGTCAGCGCGGCCAGGTCGCCGAGGGTGCGTGCCGTCCACACCGCACCCGCCCGGTCGGAGAATTCGTCGAGGGTCAGCCGCCCCGCCGCGGTGTGCCGGTGCAACTCGGCGACCACCCGGTTACGGTCGTCGTCCGACGCGCGCAACTCGACATCCACGCCGGACAGCGTACGCGGGTCAGCCGACGTCGAGGGGGTCGGCGAGGAGCCGTTCGAAGGCCAGCTCGGCGGCCCCGATCAGCGGTGCATCCTCGCCGAGTTTGGGCGTACGCAGCCGGACGTGCTCCAGGCAGGCGCCGAGGGCGTTGGAGTTGAGCCGGCTCCGGATCTGGGCGGCGGCGGCGAGGTAGAGGTCGCGCATGGTGCCGCCGAAGATGACCATTTCGGGGTTGAAGACGTTCACCAGGTTGGCGACGCCGAAGCCGAGCCAGTCGCCGGCCTGGCGGACCGCCGTCTGTGCCCGGGCGTCACCCCGGTCGGCGGCGTCGAAGACCTCCAGCAAGGCGTCGCGGCCCCGGGCGTCGGACCGTCCGGCGGCGCGTAGCAGACCGTGCTCACCGATCTCGGTCTCCCAGCAGCCCCGGGCACCGCACTCGCAGGGCCTGCCGTCGCGGACCACCTTCATGTGTCCGACCTCGCCGCCGTACCCGCCGTGCCCGGTCAGCCGCCGCCCACCGGCGATGATGCCGGCGCCCACGCCGACGTCCCCGTACAGGTAGAGGACGTTGTCGCAGCCTGCCGCCACACCGCGGGCGTGTTCGGCGAACGCGGCGACGTCGGCCACGTTGCCCACCGTGACCGGTACGTCGATGCCCAACTCGTCGGCGACTGCCGCGCCGATCGGCTCGTCCACCCAGCCGGTGGTCGGACCGAGCCGGACCAGGCCGTCGTCCCGCCGGACCATGCCGCAGACGGCGACACCGGCGCCGACGCAGATCGCGTCGGCCGGGACCAGCTGCTGCATCTCCTTGACCGCGCCGGCCAACAGCGGCGCGGCCTCGGCGGCCAGCAGACCGCGTGGTCGGTCCAGTTCGCGGCGGTCCAGGACCGCGCCGCCCAGACCGATCCGGGCGGCGCGTAACCGGTCCACCTCCACCGAGTACGCGTACGCGTAGACCCGGGCCGACTCGGGCCGGACGACAAGTGACGGTCGTCCGGCCCGGCCGGTCTCCTTCGGCGCGCCCTCACTGACCAGCCCCACCGCGGACAGGTCGGCGGTGAGCGCACCGATGGTGCTGCGGTTGAGGCCCAGTGTGGTGGTCAGTTCGGCCCGTGTGGTCGCCCCGTGGACGTGCACGTGTCTCAGCAGGGCACCGAGGTTCTGCCGTCTGACGTCCTCCTGGCTAGGTCCTGGGCGCATCGTGGTGCTACCTCCCGCGGGGGTCAGCGGGTGCCGGTGGCTGCCGCGCGGCGGCGGGAGAGGGCATCGACGCTGGCAGCGAGCAGCAGGACGACGCCGGTGACCACGTACTTGACTCCTGCGCTGTACCCCATCAGGCCCATTCCGTTTTCGATGACCGCGACGACCGCGCCGCCGAGCACTGCGTCGAGGACCCGGCCCTTGCCGCCGAAGAGGCTGGTGCCGCCGATCACCGCCGCGCCGACCGCGTAGAGGAGTACGTTACTGCCCCCCGTGTTCGGGTCGACCGAGTTGGCCCGGCTGGCCGCGACGATGCCACCGACGGCCGCCATCGACGAGCAGATCATGAAGACCGAGATCCGGATCCGGTCGACGTCGATGCCGGCCCTGCGGGCCGCTTCCCGGTTGCCGCCGACGGCGTAGATGTGTCGACCGTAGCTGGTGCGTTGGAGCACGAAGGTCCACATGATCAGCAGCACCGCGATGATCGGCACCACGATCGGCACACCCTTGAGTGAGCTGATCAGGACGTTGCGGCTGCGTTCGAGGTTGAGTACGTACACCGCGGTGACGAGGATGACGGCGAGCCCGCCGATCCGCAGCGCCACCACCGCGATCGGATCGGTGATCAGACCGCGGGCCACCCGGTTGCGGTGACGCAGCAGTTGCACCGCCGCGTAGCCGACGACCGCGAGCACTGCCAGCGCCCAGCCCAGGGTGGGGGTGAGGTTGCGGTTGGCGATGGCGACCAGCACCTCGTCGCGGACGGAGATGTTGGTGCCCTCCTTCACCAGCAGCAGCACGATGCCCTGGAAGGCGAGGAAGCCGGCGAGGGTGACCACGAAGGACGGAATGCCGATCTTCGCGACGAGCAGGCCGAGGCTGGTGCCGATGACCAGGCCGGTGGCGATCCCGGCGAGCACGGCAACCCACCAGGGGTAGCCGAGGACGGTGACCACATTGGCCAGTACGGCCGCGCAGACACCGCTGGCGAATCCGGCGGAGAGGTCGATCTCGCCGAGCAGCAGCACGAAGACCAGACCCATCGCGATCAGCGTGACCGCCGCGCCCTGGGTGAAGAGGTTGGCGAAGTTGCCGGCGGACAGGAACGACGACGGCTGCATGATCGCGAAGACGGTGCAGAGCACGATGAGGCCGAGCACCGCGGGTAGCGCGCCGACGTCGCCGCCGCGTACCCGGCTCAGGTAGTTGCGGGCGTGGCTGCCGACGGTCGGCGGCGGTGTGACGGCCGCGGGGCCGTCCTTCCGCACGGCGGTGGTGGTCATCGGGCGCCTCCTGAGATCGAGTCGGCCGGCTGCGGGCCGTCGCCGTTGCTGCCCGGGTCGGCGGCGATGCCGAGCCCGCCCGAGCGCCCGGCGGTGATCAGTTCGACCACCTGCGCGTGGGTGATGTCGGTGGTCTTCACCTGGGCGACCATCTGGCCGAGGTACAGCGCGGCGATCCGGTCGGAGACGGCGAAGACGTCGTTCATGTTGTGCGAGATGAGCACCACGGCCAGGCCGTTGTCGGCGAGACGGCGGACCAGTTCGAGCACCTGGGCGGTCTGTGCCACGCCGAGTGCCGCGGTGGGCTCGTCCAGGATGACCAGCTTGCTGTTCCACAGCACGGCCTTGGCGATGGCCACTGTCTGACGCTGACCGCCGGAGAGGCTGGACACGTGCTGGCGCAGCGAGGTGACGGTGCGGATGGAGAGCCCGGCCAGCGTCTCGGCGGCGAGCTGTTCCATGGTCGGCTCGTCGAGGACGATGCCGCTGCGCTTCTCCCGGCCGAGGAACATGTTCTGCACGATGTCCAGGTTGTCGCAGAGCGCGAGGTCCTGGTAGACGACCTCGATGCCGAGCGCGGCGGCGTCGCGGGGGCTGCCGATGTGCACTGGCTCACCGTTGAACAGGAACTCACCGGCATCGGTGGGGTGGATGCCACTGATGCACTTCACCAGGGTCGACTTGCCGGCGCCGTTGTCACCGACCAGTGCGGTGACTTCGCCCGGGTGGACGGTCAGGGCGACGTCGCGGAGCACCTGGACGGGACCGAAGCTCTTGTCGATCCCGCGGAGTTCCAGCAGGGGGGTCGCGGACACGGGGGTCTCCTTCTTAAGGGAGGGTCGGGGCCCGTCCGGCGGGCGCCGCCCGGCACGGGAGGGGTGCTCCCGTGCCGGGCGGCGGTTGTCGTCCCGGCGGGTACTGCGGCGTCGGTCAGCTGATGCCGGCGTCGGCGCAGAGCTTGGCGTACGCCCCGGCGCAGACCTCTTCCTTGGTCACGTAGCCGTCGGCGATGACGTCCTTGACGGTGTCCTTGTAGATGGCCTTCGGGGTGAGCAGCACCGACGGGACGTCGCGGTTGCCCTCGGGGTCCTTGACCGTCTGGCCGGTGTCCTTCTTCTCGCCCTTGGCGAGCGCGATGGCCAGGTCGGACGCGGCCTTGGCCTCTTCCCGGACGGCCTTGTAGACGGTCATGCACTGGTCACCGGCGAGGATGTTCTGCAGGCCCTCGGTGCTGGCGTCCTGCCCGGTCACCGGCACCTTGCCGTTGAGCTTGTTCTTCTTGAGGATCGAGATAGCGGCGTTGCCGAGACCGTCGTTGGCGGCGAGCACGCCGTCGATCTTGCCGTTGGCCTTCGTCAGCTGCTGCTCGAAGATCGTCGCGGCCTGCGCGTTGTCCCACGCCGGCACGGCGTCCTCAGGGCCCTTGACGTATTCCTTGGAGTCGAACTTCGGCTTGAGCACCGAGTCGTAGCCGGCCTTGAACAGGGTGGCGTTGTTGTCGGTGGGGGAGCCGTTCAGGTACGACACGACGGGGTTCTTGGCGCCCTTTTCGGTCAGGCACTTCGACAGGCCCTCGCCCTGGAGCTTGCCGACGACCTCGTTGTCGAAGCTGACGTAGTACTGGGCGGAGCCGCCGAGGGTGAGCCGGTCGTAGTCGATGGTGGCGACGCCCTGCGACTTGGCCTTGTCGAGCACGGCCTTGCCGGTGCCCGAGTCCAGGTTGACGATCATCAGAACGGTGACGCCGCTGGTGATCATCTGGTCGGCGATGGTCTGGAAGGCGGTCTTGTCGTTCTGGGCGTTCTGGATGTCGTACTGGACCCCGGCGGTCTTGAACGCCTCTTCCAGGAAGCGACGGTCCGCGGTCTCCCAGCGGACGGACGACTTGCTGTCCGGGAGGATCACGCCGATCTTGGGGGTCTTCTTGGAGTCGGTCGAACCAGAGCCGGCGTCGTCGCCGCAGGCGGTCAATCCACCGGTCGCGAGCAGGCCCACGGCGGCGATGGTGAGGATCCCCTTACGCATGTGCAGGGTCCTTTCGGGTGGGGGAGGTGTCGTTTTGTTGTGTCCGGCAACGTATTTCGCGTCACACCGGCTCCACAAGACCGCGCAGGTGCCAAGTTTGTTGGGAGCGATAACAATTCAGCAACGCGACTGTTACTCCCCGGCCATCCCGGAACGGGTCGGCCGTCATGAATGTCGTCAGCGGGTCTGCAGCGGCGCGGTGCGCGCGTCCGTCAGCGCCACCAGATCGGCCGCGGCCAGTTCGAGCTGCAGGCCACGCCGACCAGCCGAGACGTAGATCGTCGGGAGATCCAGCGCGGAATCGTCCAGCACTGTCGGCAACCGGCGGCGTTGCCCGAGCGGGCTGATCCCCCCGCGTACGTAGCCGGTGGCCCGTTCGGCGACCGCCCGCTCGGCCAGCGTCGCCCGCTTGCCGCCGACCGCCGCCGCGAGCGCCTTGAGGTCCAACTCACCGGTGACCGGGACGACCGCGACGGTGAGCCCACCGTCGACTGCGGTCACCAGCGACTTGAAGACGCGCTCCGGTGCCACGCCGAGCGCCACCGCCACCAACGCGCCGTAGTTCGGGGCGTCCGGCGACACCCGGTACGGGTGGGTGCGATGCGCGATCCCGCGCTTGACCAACAGTGCCGTCGCCGGTGTGCCCTGTCCCGCCACATTGACGACGCTAGACCACCGGCTGCCCGATCAGCACCGTCGGTGCGTTCGCGACCCGGGTGAGCACCAGGCTGGCCGAGGCGTCTCCGGTCAGCCGCAGGTCCCGCCGAAGCTGCTCCGGGGTGAGCGCGGAACCCCGCTTGAGGATCTCCACCCGACCCACCCCGCGATCGCGCAGCAGCGCCCGCAGACGCTTGAGCGAGAACGGCAGCACGTCGGTGATCTCCAGGCAGCGCGCGTACGGGGTGGGGGTGGGGCGGTCGGCGTAGAGGTAGGCGATGCTCGGGTCGCCGAGGGTCGCGTCCAGTTCGGCGGCGAGTTCGGCGACGAGGTGCGCCCGTACCACCGCCGGGTCCGGGTCGTACAGGTAGCGACGCGTCGGCCCGACCGGCGCCTCGTCGGCGCCGGAGCCGGTGAGCTGGTGGCGGTGGGTCTCGACGCCCCGCTGCCGGTAGAGCGTGGCGCGGCGGGGCACCTCGGCCAGCTCACCGCACCAGAGCGCGGCCTCGACCAGATCGCCGTCCACACCTACCCACTCCGCCTCCGCGCCCACCGGAATGAGCCCGTGGTCCAGGCCCGGTGCCACCTTCACGACGGTGTGCGGCACCCGCTCGGCCAACCCCGTGACGAAGTCCCACGGCGGGGAGTAGGCGCGTGGGTCGAAGAGCCGACGGCCGGTGCCGGTCGTGCGGCGGGCCGGGTCGCAGAAGACCCCGTCGACCCGGGAGACGTCGAACGCCGTGGCATCCCCGCACTCGACGGTGAACAGGTCGGCCAGTCCGGCCGCCGCGGCGTTGGCGGCGGCCATCGCGGCGGTGACCGGGTCGGCCTCCACCCCGTACACCCGGATGCCGGCGCGGGCGGCGGCCAGCGCGTCGGCGCCGAGGCCGCACCCGAGGTCGGCCAGGGTGCGTACTCCGGCGGCGTGCAGGCGGGCGGCCCGACGGTCGGCGACGACCCGGCGGGTGGCCTGTTCCAGGCCGGGGCGGGTGAGGAACATCCCGGCGGCGGCCGGGCCGAACTTGCCGACCGCCCGGTGGCGCAGCTCGGCCTGGGTGAGCGCCGCGGCGGCCAGCGTCGGCGGCACTCCGGCGGCGCGCAACGCCGAGGCCGCGACCAGTGGATCACCGCCGGCAAGACCGGCCGCCGCCGTGAGCGCGGCCGACCCCTCGGGAGTACGCAGCGCCGCCAGTTGATCGAGATCCACGCGGTCATTCTCCCGGTCGGACCAGGAATCCTGGCTGGCGGGGCGCGACGCGCTGGCACTCTCCTTGACGGAGTGCTAGCCACGGAATAACCTGCGATTAGCACTCTCACCCTGAGGGTGCCAGCTTCCGGGTCTCACGACCCGGGTGCGCAACGCCAGGCGGACCGGCACCCGCGACGACGGCTCCGCCCGGTGGCATGAGGCAGATTGACGCTGGTCGGCCCCGCCGGCCAGCAACGAAACCAGTACCCCAGGAGGGTATGCCCGTGACTACCGCGACCAAGGTTGCGATCAAGCCGCTCGAGGACCGCATCGTGGTCCAGGCGAACGAGGCTGAGACCACCACGGCGTCGGGCATCGTGATCCCCGACACCGCCAAGGAGAAGCCGCAGGAGGGCACCGTCCTCGCTGTGGGCCCGGGGCGCGTCGACGACAACGGCAACCGGGTTCCGGTTGACGTGCAGGTCGGCGACACCGTCCTTTACTCGAAGTACGGCGGCACCGAGGTCAAGTACGCCGGCGAGGAGTACCTGGTGCTCTCCGCCCGCGACGTCCTCGCGGTCATCGAGAAGTAAGCAACCGATCAGTTCCATTGCCCCGGTCCGGCTCGCCGGGCCGGGGCAATGGCGCTTCGAAGGGACATTAATGGCGAAGATCCTGAGCTTCTCGGACGACGCCCGGCACCTGCTGGAGCACGGTGTCAACGCCCTCGCGGACGCGGTCAAGGTCACCCTCGGCCCGCGCGGGCGCAACGTCGTCCTGGACAAGAAATTCGGTGCGCCGACGATCACCAACGATGGTGTGACCATCGCCAAGGAGATCGAGCTCACCAACCCGTACGAGAACCTTGGCGCGCAACTGGTCAAGGAGGTGGCGACCAAGACCAACGACGTCGCCGGCGACGGGACCACCACCGCGACCGTGCTGGCCCAGGCGATGGTTCGCGAGGGTCTGCGCAACGTGACCGCCGGGACCAACCCGGCCGGCCTCAAGCGGGGCATCGACGCGGCGGCCGTCAAGGTCTCCGAGGCGCTGCTCGGCCGTGCCGCCGAGGTCACCAGCAAGGAGTCGATCGCGAACGTGGCGACGATCTCCGCGCAGGACGCCACGATCGGCGACCTGATCGCCGAGGCGATGGAGCGGGTCGGCCGCGACGGTGTCATCACCGTCGAGGAAGGCTCCATGCTGACCACCGAGCTGGACGTGACCGAGGGTCTCCAGTTCGACAAGGGCTTCATCTCGCCGAACTTCGTCACCGACCTGGAGAGCCAGGAGTCCGTCCTCGAGGACGCGTACATCCTGGTCACCACCCAGAAGATCTCGGCGATCGAGGAGCTGCTGCCGCTGCTGGAGAAGGTCCTGCAGAACAGCAAGCCCCTGCTGATCATCGCCGAGGACGTGGACGGCCAGGCGCTCTCCACCCTGGTGGTCAACTCGCTGCGCAAGACCCTCAAGGTCTGCGCGGTCAAGGCCCCGGGCTTCGGTGACCGGCGCAAGGCGATGCTCCAGGACATCGCGATCTCCACGGGTGCCGAGCTGGTCGCCCCGGAGCTGGGCTACAAGCTCGACCAGGTCGGCCTGGAGGTGCTCGGCACCGCTCGGCGCGTCGTGGTCGACAAGGAGAACACCACGATCGTCGACGGCGGCGGCCAGAAGGCCGACGTCGCCGACCGGGTGGCCCAGATCCGCAAGGAGATCGAGGCCTCCGACTCCGACTGGGACCGGGAGAAGCTGGCCGAGCGGCTGGCGAAGCTCTCCGGTGGCATCGCCGTCATCAAGGCCGGCGCCGCCACCGAGGTCGAGATGAAGGAGCGCAAGCACCGCATCGAGGACGCCATCGCGGCGACCAAGGCAGCGGTCGAGGAGGGCACTGTCCCCGGCGGCGGCGCCGCTCTGGTGCAGATCCTCTCGGTGCTCGACGACGACCTGGGCTTCACCGGTGACGAGAAGGTCGGTGTCTCGGTCGTCCGCAAGGCGCTGGTCGAGCCGCTGCGCTGGATCGCTCAGAACGCCGGTCACGACGGCTACGTCGTGACGCAGAAGGTCGCCGACCTCGACTGGGGCAACGGCCTCGACGCCGCCAAGGGCGAGTACGTCGACCTGGTCAAGGCCGGCATCATCGACCCGGTGAAGGTGACCCGCAACGCGGTCACCAACGCCGCCTCGATCGCCGGTCTGCTGCTCACCACGGAGAGCCTCGTGGTGGACAAGCCGGAGCAGGCCGAGCCGGCCGCCGCCGGTGGGCACGGCCACGGTCACGGCCACCAGCACGGTCCGGGCTTCTGACCCGGTAGCGACATCTGTTCCGGGGCACACCGTCGTACGGCGGTGTGCCCCGGTCCGTTCTCGCGCTTGTCAGGTCATTACCGAACGCTGACGTTGTTGGCGACCGGGCGAGATGATCGCGCACACTGGGCCGATGAGCACCACGTCGCGGCGTTACGCCGCGCTGGCCGGAGTGACCGCCGCCGCCGTCGCGATCGGGATCGCCGAACCGGTGGCGGTGCTGACCGGTCCCCGGTCGGCGCCCCTGGTAGCGGTCGGCGGCGTGGTCGTGGACGCCGTCCCCGAGTCGCTGAAGCAACTGGCCATCGACGTCTTCGGCACCGCCGACAAGATCGCACTGCTGGTCGGCACGGGCCTGCTGCTGGCAGGGTTCGCCGCGCTGTTCGGTGTGCTGGCGGTCCGTCGGTTGGCGTTCGGCCTGGCCGGCATCGCCGCGTTCGGGGTCGTCGGCGTGGCCGCCGCGGTGACCCGCTCCGGTGCGGACGCCTTCGACGCGCTGCCGTCGCTGGTCGGCGCCGGCCTCGGCGCCCTGGTCCTATGGTTGTTCATCGACGGGCCGTTCGAACTGGACCCGTGGCCCTGGTCCCCACCCACCCCGACCGAGCCGCCCGCCGAGCCCGTGCCGGTGACACCCGCCGAGTCCGTGCCGGTGGCCCCCGTCGGTGCGGACGGCCCCGCCGACGTCGACCCCGAGTCCCGGCGGCGGTTCCTCACCGGCAGCGGGGTGCTGCTCGGCACCGCAGTGGTGGCCGGTCTCGGAGGGCGCTGGCTGTCCGGACGACGGGGCGTCTCCGCCGCCCGGGACGCGATCCGCCTACCCGCACCGGTCGCCCCCGCCCCGGCCGTGCCGGCCGGCGCGGACCTGTCGCTGGCGCAACTCGCGCCGTACGTCACCCCCAACCTCGGCTTCTACCGGATCGACACCGCGCTGGTGGTGCCGCAGGTCGACCCGGACACCTGGCGGCTGCGGATCCACGGCCGGGTCGGCACCGAGCGCACCTACACGTACGCCGACCTGCTGGCCCGGCCGCTGGTGGAGCGGTACGTAACGCTGGCGTGCGTCTCGAACGAGGTGGGCGGTGACCTGATCGGCAACGCCCGCTGGCTCGGCGTACCCATTCGGGAACTGCTCGACGAGGTGGACCCGGACGAGGACGCCGACCAGGTCGTCGGCCGGTCGGTCGACGGCTGGACCTGCGGCACCCCCACCGCCGCGCTGCGCGACGGGCGGGACGCCCTCCTGGCGGTCGGCATGAACGGCGAGCCGCTGCCGGTCGAGCACGGCTTCCCGGTCCGGATGGTGGTGCCCGGCCTCTACGGCTACGTGTCGGCGTGCAAGTGGGTGACCGAGCTGGAGCTGACCCGCTTCGCCGACTTCGACGCGTACTGGGTGCCGCGCGGCTGGTCCGCCCAGGGCCCGATCAAGACCCAGTCCCGGATCGACGCGCCCCGCCGACGCAACCGGTTGACCCCCGGCCCGATCACCGTGGCGGGGGTGGCGTGGGCGCAGCACCGGGGCATCCGCCGTGTCGAGGTACGCGTCGACGGTGGGCCCTGGCAGGAGGCGACACTGGCTCCGACAGTGTCGGTGGACACCTGGGTGCAGTGGTCGTGGAGTTGGAACGCCACGCCGGGCGAGCATCGCCTCCAGGTCCGGGCGACGGACGCGACCGGCGAGACCCAGACCGAGCGTACGCAGGGCGTGGCCCCGGACGGCGCGACCGGCTGGCACACGGTGACCGTCACCGTCCGCTGACCGCCACACTGGTGTTCGCCTGCCCACCCGAACCAGCGCCGGGCGTCCGCCCTCGTCGTGGTGGTCGGGCAGCCCGGTCCGGCCTGCGCCGGGCCGTCCGTCCGACCCGCGACATCTCGGTCTGGGCATGCCGCTGGCCGGCACCCCGGGGTGGGGTGCCGGCCAGCGGTCGGTGCTTGGTGGGGTCAGCTGTTCCAGTACTGGCCGACCAGGTCGGCGGCCTGCTGCTCCCACTGGGCGTACGCGTCGGGGTAGGCGGAGACCTGGACGGTCTGCGCGGCCTCGGTCAGCGGCATGTCCTGCCACCCGTCAACCTGACGCAGGCCCTTCAGGAACGCGGTCGTGGAGTAGGCCGGGTCGGTGATCTGCTCCGGCGTGCCCCAACCCGAGCTCGGCCGCTGCTGGAACAGGCCCAGCGAGTCGTGGTCGTTCATGTCGCCGAGGTGGCCGAGGTTCTCGAGCTTCGACTCCTGCAGGCTCGTCGCGATCGAGATCACCGCGGCGCGCTCGGGGAGGCCGGCCTTCTTCGTGGCGGCGATGATCGCCTTCACGTTGGCGGTCTGCTCGTCGTTCAGGTCGATGTGCGACTGGTCGCCCTGGGTGCCGTGCGGGATCAGCTTGGCGGCGTCCGGCTTGTCAGCCTGCACCGCTACCGCGACCGGCTTGGTGTCGACGACGTTGTGGGCGGCGATCGGGCCGGCGAACACACCACCGGCGAACGCCAGACCAGCAACGGACAGCACGCTCTTACGCATGATCGTGTTCATGGGGGAAGCTCCTTCGGGGGTAAGGACACCCGCACACGTGCCACGGGTGTGAGCACCTCGTCCGGCGCTGCAACAAAGGGGGAGGTTCTCGGCGCCTGCGGCTCAGGGGTGGCTCGCGGCGCGGTGTCGGCGATCGACGGGCGGGAGGCCCGTGACGCCGGGATCGGCTACCTGCCAGCCGGTGGCTCGCGGTGCCGGGTCACTGTGTAACGACCGGGGGCCGGGGCTGATTCCCGGGTCATGTCCCGGGCGCCCTCGGGAGGCGGCGCCGAGGGTGTAACGAACACCCGGTGGCCGGCATTCCAGCCCGGAGGACTCGGCCGGCGGGCCTGGTACTGCGATCGTCAGGGGATGTAACGACTCCGACCCGGCCATGATTCCGGCCCGCGGGTGCGGCCGGTCACGGGACGAAACCCCCTATCCGGCCCGGCCGGTCAACGTCGGGGCACGCCCGACCGGACACAACGCCCATCGCTCACGGGCCACACCGTGACGACGCGGGGGCGTACCGGACCGGACACGACGCCCATCGCTCGCGCCTCACTCTGTCACGAGGAGCGGCTCAAGTGCCCCCGGTTCGGAGACGCCGAAACGCGCCCCCGAACCGGGGGCGCGCTCCGTATGTCGGTTATGTGAGGGTCAGGCCACGTTGCGCTGGATCGGAATGGTCGACTTGTGCGGGTGGCCCAGCCGGGCCTCCAGCCGCGCGACGTCGACCCGGGCGTGGCGGCGGTCTGCCAGGTCCTCCCAGCCCACGGCGAGCAGGCGCAGGCGCTCCGACTCGCTGAAGCCGCCCCACACGCCGTACGGTTCGCGAACCGACAGAGCGTGCGCGGCGCACTCGGCCCGGACCGGGCAGGCGCGACACACCGACTTGGCGGCGGACTCGCGGCGCAGTCGGGAGGATCCCCGCTCGCCGTCGGGGTGGAAGAACTGGGCGCTGTCCCGCCCTCGGCAGGCACCGAGCCGCTGCCAGTCCCAGAGATCGACGATGGGTCCGGGCAGTCTACGTACGTTCGACATCAGCACCCCTCCTCCCGCGCGGCTCCGCGAGAATCCTTGTGGCCGGTGTCCGGGCGGCGGGCCGCGCAGGCGCACCGTTCCCGGCCTGGACCCCCCGGTACCCGGGCCGTCGTCACCTCACACGTGTGTGATCGAAAACGTCCCGCAAATTGCGGCTTTTGCCCCATCTGTCGGAAAAGTTCGAAGGATTGCCGGGAACCCCCTCCCCAGCCGACCCCGTCATGGTCTGCTCGTTGGCGGAGAGGAGACCACAGTGCGTAGCGTCCTTGTGTGCGTTCGGACACCACTCGCGGCCCAGCACCTTACTTCTGCTGCCGCGCGGCTGGGGTTGTCAGCAATCGTCCGTACCGCCGTCTCCGATCCTGAGGTGATGCTGCGGTTGGCCGAGCGACCGGCGGACGTGGTGTTGGCCGACACGGCCCTCACGCGGCCGGACAGTGCCGGCTTCGTTCGTCGGGTCCTGGCCCGTGCGCCGCAGGCCGCGGTGCTGTTGCTCGGCACCGAGGAGCCCGAGGCGGCGGCGGCCACCATCAGCGCCGGTGCCCGGGGCCTCATCCAGAACGTCGACCACGACCTGACCAGCGCGGTGGCCAAGGCCCTGCTGCTGCTCACCGCGCCCGGTCGGGCCTCCCGGCAGCGCATCACCGACCCGGCGCGCAACGCCGCGGCGGTGGGCGGTTCCGGTCGCTCCGGTCCGTCGCCGCGTGGCTCCGGCGAGCCCGGCTGGGCGGCCACGCCCGGCGACGGGGCGGCGGGAGTGCCGTCGGTACCGGTGCAGCGGGGTGACGACGAGGCTGAGTCCGCCACCGGTGAGTCGTCGACGGACCAGACCGATCCGTCCCGCCCCGCCCCGAACGCCCGCCCGAGCCGTGCGTCGATCGGCCTCACCGAGCGTGAGCTTCAGGTGCTGCTGGGCATGGCCGAGGGCAAGAGCAACGCGGAGATCGGCCGGGAGCTGTTCGTCTCGGAGGACACCGTCAAGACCCACGCCCGGCGGTTGTTCCGCAAGCTCGGCGCGCGGGACCGGGCGCACGCGGTGGCGGCGGGCTTCCGCGCCGGCCTGGTCGCCTGACCCGCCCGCCTCGCCCCGAGGGGCGACCGCCGTGAGGTACGCGACGGACGGCAGCGTTATTGCGCGGCGGTCGGGGTGCCCGGCTCGTCCTCGGTGCCCTCGGAGAGGGTGTCGTGCACGCCGTCGGCGTACCCCCGGGCGTAGTCCCAGGTCACGTAGTGATCCGGGTCGGGGTCGTAGGCGGGCTCGTGCACCCGGGGGCGACCCGAGTTGAGCAGGTGGCGCAGGTTGCCCCGGAGCAGGTCCCAGTCGAAGTAGTGCGGCTCTCGACAGTCCTCGCATTCGATCACCAGCCCGCGGACCCCGATCGGGGCCAGCAGGGCCTGGTAGATCTCCAGGTCGGCGAGGTCTTCCAGCACGTCCTGACGCTCGACGTCGGTCAGCGGATCAGGCGTCGCGTCATCGCCCGGGTCGTCCAGATCCGCCGTGGGATCGGCCGGGTCGCCGTTGAACGGGTCGATGGGCTCGTCGTGCACCCCTTCACCGTAGACCCAACGCGGCGCGGACGTCCGCCCCCCGGCCGCGCGCCGGGCCGGGCCGCCACGGACGGGTCGCCCAGCTCACTGGGTACGATGAGGCGACGTGCCGGCACCGTGGCGCGCTCCGGTGCCCGCCCGCGCCACCTCGCTGAAGCCCATCCGAGCAGCTCAGGGGAGCAATCGTGGAAAATTCGCCCAGCACCGATCTTCCGGCCGGCGTCGAGCACGCCGACCTGGGCGGCCACCTGCCCGAGCTGCCGGCCGGCTCCGCCCGGGTGGTTCCGCTCGGCCTCACCTTCGACGACGTGCTGTTGCAGCCGGGCGAGTCGGACGTGGTGCCCAGCCGGGTCAACACCCGGACGAAGCTCACCCGCAACGTCGAGTTGTCGATTCCGCTGCTCTCCAGCGCGATGGACACGGTGACCGAGGCCCGGATGGCGATCGCCATGGCCCGCCAGGGCGGCATCGGCGTGTTGCACCGCAACCTGTCCCTGGAGGACCAGGCGCTCCAGGTCGACCTGGTCAAGCGCTCCGAGTCCGGCATGATCACCAACCCGGTGACGGCCAGCCCGGACGACACGCTGCGCGAGGTCGACGAGTTGTGCGGGCGTTACCGCATCTCCGGCGTGCCGGTGGTGGACGGCGACGGCCAGTTGGTGGGCATCGTCACCAACCGGGACATGCGTTTCGTCTCCGAGCCGAACACCCCGGTCCGCGAGATCATGACCCACACCCCGCTGATCACCGCCCGGGTGGGTGTCAGCAAGGACGACGCGCTGGCGCTGCTGCGTCAGCACAAGGTCGAGAAGCTGCCGATCGTCGACGACTCGGGTCGGCTGCGTGGCCTGATCACCGTCAAGGACTTCACCAAGAGCGAGCAGTACCCGGACGCCAGCAAGGACGACGCCGGTCGCCTCCGGGTGGCCGCCGCCATCGGCGTCGGCGAGGACGCCTACAAGCGGGCCCGTGCGCTCGTCGACGCGGGCGTCGACGTGCTGATCGTGGACACGGCGCACGGCCACCAGCGGGCCGTACTGGACATGGTCCGCAGGCTCAAGGCCGACGTCACCGTCGACATCATGGGCGGCAACGTGGCCACGTACGCCGGCGCGAAGGCGCTTGTCGACGCCGGCGCCGACGGCGTCAAGGTGGGCGTGGGGCCGGGCGCGATCTGCACCACCCGGATCGTCGCCGGGGTCGGCGTGCCGCAGGTGACCGCGATCATGGAGGCGGCCCGGGCCGCCCGTCCGGCCGGCGTGCCGGTGATCGGCGATGGCGGCATCCAATACTCCGGCGACATCGCCAAGGCCCTGGTGGCCGGCGCCGACACGGTGATGCTCGGCAGCCTGCTGGCCGGCTGCGAGGAGAGCCCCGGCGAGCTGATCTTCGTCAACGGCAAGCAGTACAAGACCTACCGCGGGATGGGGTCGCTCGGCGCGATGCAGTCCCGTGGCCAGGCCAAGTCGTACAGCAAGGACCGTTACTTCCAGCAGGACGTGCTCAGCGACGACAAGCTCGTCCCGGAGGGCGTCGAGGGCCAGGTTCCCTACCGGGGGCCGCTGTCCCGGGTGGCCCACCAGCTGGTCGGCGGGCTGCGGCTGGCCATGGGGTACGCCGGTGCGGAGAACATCCCCGATCTGCACCGCCGCGGCCAGCTCATCCGGATCACCGCGGCCGGTCTGAAGGAGAGCCACCCGCACGACATCCAGATGACCGTCGAGGCGCCCAACTACCACACCCGCTGACCCATCACCCCCAACCACCTGGAGTCCCCCATGCGTGACGTGGTCGAGATCGGGCTGGGCAAGACCGCGCAGCGCGGTTACCACCTGGACGACATCGCCATCGTGCCGAGCCGCCGCACCCGGGACGTCGACGACGTCTCCACCTCCTGGCAGCTCGACGCGTACCCGTTCGGTATTCCGTGCGTCGGCCACCCCTCCGACGCCACCATGAGCCCGGCCTCGGCGGTGCGGCTCGGTCAGCTCGGCGGCCTCGGCGTGCTCAACGTCGAGGGGCTCTGGACCCGCTACGAGAACCCGACGAAGGTGCTGGAGGAGCTGGCCGGCCTCGACGAGGACGCCCGCGCCACCAAGCGGCTCCAGGAGGTGTACGCCGAGCCGATCCGCCCGGACCTGATCGCCGAGCGGGTGCGTGAGCTGCGGGCCGGCGGCGGCACCGTTGCGGTGCGGGTGTCCCCGCAGCACACCCTGGCGCTGGCGCCGGTGATCCTGGACGCCGGGGTGGACATCCTGGTCATCCAGGGCACCATCGTCTCGGCCGAGCACGTGTCGACCACCGACGAGCCGTTGAACCTCAAGGAGTTCATCGCCGACCTGGATCTGCCGGTGATCGTCGGCGGTTGCACGGACTACAAGACGGCGCTGCACCTGATGCGTACCGGCGCGGCCGGTGTGATCGTGGGCATCGGTGGCGACGAGTGGTCGACCACCGAGTCGGTGCTGGGCATCCGGGTGCCGATGGCCACCGCGATCGCCGACGCGGCGGCTGCCCGTCGCGACTATCTCGACGAGACCGGTGGCCGGTACGTGCACCTGATCGCCGACGGTGACATGCAGACCTCGGGCGACATCGCCAAGGCGCTCGGGTGCGGCGCGGACGCGGTGATGCTCGGTGAGCCGCTGTCGCTCTGCGACGAGGCGCCCGCCGGTGGTGCCTGGTGGCACTCGGCGGCGAGCCACCCGTCGTTGCCGCGTGGCGCGTTCGAGGTTGCCGGTGAGCCGCTCGGGTCGATGGAGGAGCTGCTCTTCGGGCCGGCGGACGAGGCCGACGGTCAGCTCAACCTGTTCGGTGGGCTGCGTCGGGCGATGGCCAAGTGCGGGTACCGCGACCTGAAGGAGTTCCAGAAGGTCGGCCTGGTCCTCGACCGCTGACCCTCCCGATCGACGTGCGAAGGCCGGCCCGTACGGGCCGGCCTTCGTCGTGTTCAGCCTGGTGTCACTTCTCGACGTAGATGGTCAGGTCGGACATGTTGCGGTAGCTGCTCGCCGCGAAGTCGAGCGACTGGCCCTTGTTGTCGACGCCTCCGGGGGCGGTGTCCATCTCCCAGTTGGCGTGGTGGAAGTTGCGCTCGCCGATGGTCTGGAAGAACTGCTGGAAGTTGATGTCGCCGTCGCCGAGCGGGACCATCTGGTGGCCGTTGGGGACGCTGGTGTCCCGGTCGCCGTCCTTGGCGTGGAAGAGCGGGAACCGGGTGGTCCGGTCGGCGACGGTGAGGATCGGGTCGAACAGGTCCGTGACCTCCTGGCCGGCCGCGTTGACGTACTTCTGGTGCTTGTAGCGGGCCACGTAGGCCCAGTAGATGTCGAGCTCGAAGAAGACGTACCGCGGGTCGGTGATCTCGAAGAAGTATTCGAGTCGGCGGATGCCGGACGACCGGGTCTGCCGGCCCTGCGCGTCGCGCGGGCCACGGTCGATGAGGAAGCTGTACGCGGCGTCGTGGTTGTGCGTGTAGAGCCGCATGCCCCGGGCCTTGGCCTGCCGGCCCAGCTCGTTCCAGATGTCCGCGGCGGCGTCCCACTCGGCCTTGTACGCGCTGTTGGTCGGGTCGCTGCCGGTGCCGATGTTCTTCATGCCGAGTTCCTCGGCGATGTCCAGCTGCTGCTGGAAGGTGGACGGCTGGATCGTGGCGTGGGTGCCGTTGGCGACCAGGCCGTTGTCGTCCAGGATCTTGCGGATCTCGGCCGGGGTGATCTGGCGGCCGAGGATCTCGGTGCTCTGCGTGTACCCGGCGAACTCGATCTCCTTGTAGCCGATCTCGGCGAGTCGGGCGAGGACGCGCTCGAAGCCGTAGGGCACCCCGCTGTCGTCGGGCGCGGCGGTGATCCGGTCGCGGACGCTGTAGAGGATGATGCCGCGGTTGCGGGCCGGGATCAGCGGCTCGACCCGCAGCTTGCTCGCGTTGGGGTTGGCGAGTGCGGGGGTGCCGGTGGCGAGGACCGGCAGGCCGGCCGCGCCGATCGCGGCGGCGGCTCCGGCGGAGGCGGCGAGCAGGGACCGGCGGCTCAACCGGGGGGTGGGGGTGGCGTCGGGTGCGGTGTGGTCGGGCATGGTTCCACCTTTCGCGACGGTGGTCGGGACCAGACACTAACGTCGGTCTAAGTCGAAAGAAAGTGAAGATCGATCGTCACTTTCGTTTGTTCCAACGAAAGTGACTGATGATCGTCGATATTGACCGCGCGACCGGTGGCGCTGACTACGCTCGTCCTGACCGCGACGCCGCAGGAGGAGTGTGCATGGTCCGGACCCGACGGACACCTGCCGCCGGTCGGCTGACCGCCGCGGCGACCGCGCTGACCTGCGTGGTCGCGCTGCTCACCGCCGGCTGTACGGGCGACGGCGACGGTTTCCGGCCCGGTGCCGCCGATGCCGGCGATCCGTACGTGCCGGGGCACGGCAACGGCGGCTACGACGTCACGCACTACGGCCTCGACGTCCGCTACGACCCGCCAACCGACCGGCTGACCGGGCGGGCCGTCATCACCGCCACGGCCACCCAGGACCTGTCCCGGTTCAATCTGGACCTGGTCGGCCTGGACGTCGCCACGGTGCGGGTGGGCGACGCGCCGGCCGACCACCGTCGCGGCGACGGTGAGCTCGTGGTGACCCCACGCGACGGTCTCCCACGTGGCCGGCAGTTCACGGTGACCGTCGACTACGCGGGCGTGCCCACCGCCGTCGAGGACGGGTCGTTGGGCAGCGGCGGCTTCCTGCACACCGCCGACGGCGCTGTCGCGCTCGGGCAACCCGACTCGGCGGCCACCTGGTTCCCGGTCAACGACCACCCGTCGGACAAGGCCGGCTACGACCTCGCGGTGACCGTCCCGGACGGGCTGGCCGCACTGAGCAACGGGGTGCCCGGTCCGAAGAGCAGCGCCGACGGCTGGACCACCTGGCGATGGTCGGAGCGCACGCCGATGGCGAGCTACCTCAGCACCCTCGTGATCGGCGACTACCGGGTGGTGACCGGCACCCACGCCGGCCGGCCGATGGTCACGGCGGTGGCGGCGAGCCTGCCGGCGACCGGTGCCGCGGCCAGCTCACTGGCCCGCACCGGGGAGATCGTCGACTTCCTGGCCACCCGCTTCGGGCCGTACCCGTTCGACTCGTACGGCGGGATAGTGATCGCCGACGAGCGCATCGGTTACGCGCTGGAGACGCAGTCGCGTCCGGTCTACGGACCCGCCTTCTTCGCCGACGACCGGCCCAACCCGGGCGTCGTCGCGCACGAGCTGGCCCACCAGTGGTTCGGTGACAGCGTGTCGCTGACCAGGTGGGGCGACATCTGGCTCAACGAGGGCTTCGCCAGCTACGCCGAGTGGCTGTGGGAGGAGCACGACGGCGGCCGGACCGCCCAACGCAACTTCGAACTCCAGTACGCCAAGACCGACTGGTCGCAGCCGTCGGTGGAGCCGGGCCGGGAGCTGATGTTCGGCACCGCCGTCTACAAACGCGGGGCCCTCGCCGTGCACGCGCTGCGCCGGACCGTCGGTGACGACATGTTCTTCCGCATCCTGCGGACCTGGACCTCCGAGCGGGCGTCGGGCAACGCGACCACAGCGGACCTCGTGACGCTGGCCGAGCGGGTGGCGGGCCGGCAGCTGCGGCCGCTCTTCGACGCCTGGTTGGTGGGTGGGTCCGCCCCCACACTGCCGTGACGGAGCCGTGATCACCGGTCGATATGCTCCCGCCTGCGAGCAGCGGAAAGCCGCCGTCTCGTGCGGAGCGGCGTCGGCCGTCGCCGCCACACGGGGGAGGGTGGAATGCGGGTGACGCGGCACAGACTGCGGATGAGCGTCGCCCTGCTGGTGACCGGGGCACTCGCACTGTCCGGATGCGACTCGTCGTCGCCGGAGGCGGCGTCGTCGCCGAGCGCGTCCCCCACCCCGTCGCGGACGTTCACCGCCGGCGCGGAGGGGGTCGGCGACGCCTACTTCCCGAGCTACGGCAACGGCGGGTACGACGTCGGGCGGTACACGGTCAAGGTGCGCTACGACCCGGCGAAGGACCGGCTGACCGGTACGACCACGGTGCAGGGCACGGCCACCGCCGACCTGTCCTCGTTCAACCTCGACCTGGCCGGCCTGACCGTCACCGCGGTCACCGTGGACGGCGCGGCGGCGACCCACACGCGCCAGCGGAACGAACTGGTGATCACACCGGCCTCCGGCCTGATCAACGGCAACGGGTTCGTCGCCGAGGTCACCTACGAGGGCGTGCCGAAGCCGCTGAAGAACGAGATCCTCGGTGAGGGCGGTTTCCTGCACACCGCCGAGGGTGCCATCGCGCTGGGCCAGCCCGAGTCGGCCAGCACCTGGTTCCCGGTCAACGACCACCCCTCGGACAAGGCGGCGTACGACTTCGAGGTCACCGTCCCGGACGGCCTGACCGCCGTCAGCAACGGCGTTCCCGGTGGCAAGACCAGCGCGGACGGGTGGACCACCTGGAAGTGGTCGGAGAAGTCGCCGATGGCGAGTTACCTCAGCACGTTGGTGATCGGCAAGTTCCGGATCACCACCGGCGAACACAAGGGCCGTCCGGTGTACAACGCGGTCGCCACCAACGTGGCGAAGGGCGCAGCGGACACGTCGATCGCGCAGACCGTCAAGGTGGCCGACTACCTGGAGAGCGTCTTCGGGCCGTACCCGTTCGACGCGTACGGCGGTGTGGTGGTCTCGGACAGTCGGATCTCGTACGCCCTGGAGACGCAGAGCCGGCCGGTCTACTCCGCCGGGTTCTTCCGGCAGGGCGAGAACACCGAGGTGGTCGCCCACGAGCTGGCGCACCAGTGGTTCGGTGACAGCGTTGCGATCGGCAAATGGGAGGACATCTGGCTCAACGAGGGCTTCGCGACGTACGCCGAGTGGCTCTGGGCCGAGCACACCAAGGAATACACGGCCAAGCAGGCGTTCGACATCCGGTACACCGAGATGACCGCGCGGGTGTGGAAGACGCCGCCCGGCAAGCCGGGTGTGAAGCAGTTGTTCAGCGAGTCGGTCTACCAGCGCGGCGGCATGACCCTGCACGCCCTGCGGGTGGCAGTGGGCGACAAGGCGTTCTTCGAGATCGTCAAGACCTGGGCCGCGGAGAAGCGCAACGGCACCGCCACCACCGCCGAGTTCATCGCCCTCGCCGAACGCGTTTCCGGCAAGAAGCTGGGCCCGCTCTTCGACGCCTGGCTCTACGGCACGAAGAAGCCGGCCCTGCCCAAGCCCCTCTAGATCAGTTCTTGACCACCAGGGTGGGGTGGGCTGCCAGGTAGGCGTCGGCGCGACCGGCACGGAGTTCGGTGATGAAGTCACGGCCGACCTTGGTGAGCTGTTCGCCACGGTAGGCGCTGCCCTTGCCGACACCGGCACCGGGCAGGCCCACCAGC
Source organism: Micromonospora sp. WMMC250 (assembly GCF_027460215.1). Lineage (NCBI taxonomy): Bacteria > Bacillati > Actinomycetota > Actinomycetes > Micromonosporales > Micromonosporaceae > Micromonospora > Micromonospora sp. WMMC250. The sequence continues at coordinate 5,833,557 of NZ_JAPZBJ010000002.1, forward strand.
ACGAACTTGTTCTCCGGCACCCCGCTGAGGGCGTACGCGATGTCGACGATCCGTCGCCCACCCACGTAGATCAGCGTGTCTCCCAGTGCGGCGACCACCTGGTCGACCCGCTCCGGTTGGCGGGCCAGGTTCTCGTCCAGGATCTTGCGGGTGAGTGCCTTGATCAGCTGCTGCTGGTGGCGCTGCCGGGCGTAGTCGCCGCCGGTGATGTAGCGCTGCCGCGCGTAGTCGAGCGCCTGCCAGCCGTTGAGGTGCTGCTCGCCCTTCTCGTAGACCTGCTGCGGCCCGGTGTAGCCGCCCGGCGCACTCTCCCGGTACTTGCCGTCCGGTCGGCGGTGCAGCGACTCGACCCGCTGGTCGACATAGATGTCGACCCCGCCGAGTGCGTTGACCAGCCGGTCGAACCCGTTGAAGGTGAGCACCGCGCCGGCGTCGATGCGCAGCCCCGTGTACCCGCTGACAGTGCTGCGCAGCAGCTCGTACCCCTGGGCGGTGTTCGGCTGCTTGGGTTTGCCCGGCACCCGGCTGCCGAAGCTCATCGCGTGGGTGAGCTTGGTCTTACCGCCCTTGTAGCCGGCCTTCGGGAACGCCGGGATGTCCACCAGCAGGTCGCGGGGGAGCGAGAAGAGGTACGCCTGACCCAACCCCTTCGGCACGTGCAGCACCAGTACGGCGTCCGAGTGCGGTTCCCACCCGGGCACGCTGACCCGGGTGTCCACGCCGACCAGCAGCAGGTTGAGCGGGCCGGTGATGTCCGCGCCCGGCGGTGGGCCGCTGGGGCTCGGGGTGGGCGTGCCGATCGGCGACGGGGTCGGCGAGCCGGCAACCGGGCCACCGCCCGGCTTGCTGTCACCGGTCAGCCGGGTGATCACCACCGCGCCGGCCGCGATCAGCGCGACAGCGGCGAGGGCGGCCAACCCCAGCAGCAGCCACCGTCGGCGCGGCGCCATCGACCCGAGGATCATCTTGGATTCCTTCCACCCGTCTGGTGAACAACGTTCCGACGGGTGCTCCGGGTTGCGGCCGGGAGGCGCCGGGTCGGTCGGCCGGAGCATGATCGCGCGAAAACTGCCGCTGGCGCGAGCGCTACTCGCGAGTAATGATGCGTCCATGCGGTACGACGTGCTCGTCATCGGGTCCGGCTTCGGCGGCGCCGTCACCGCGCTCCGGCTGGCCGAGAAGGGTTACTCGGTCGCCGTGCTGGAAGCCGGCCGGCGCTTCGCCGACGACGAGTTCCCGCAGACGTCCTGGCGGGCCCGCCGGTTCCTGTGGGCGCCGAGGCTGGGCTGCTACGGCATCCAGCGGCTCACCCTGCTCCGCCCGTCCCGCCGAGGTGCCGGCAGCGGGGTGCTGGTGCTCTCCGGCGCCGGGGTGGGCGGTGGTTCGCTGGTCTACGCGAACACCCTCTACGAACCGCTGCCCGCCTTTTACCTCGACCGGCAGTGGTGCGACATCACCGACTGGCGGGACGAGTTGGCCCGCCACTACGACCAGGCCAAACGCATGCTCGGCGTCACCACGTACCCGCTGGACACCGGCGCGGACCGCGCCATGCGGGCGGTGGCCGAGCGGATGGGGGTGGGTCACACCTTCCACGCCACCCCGGTCGGCGTGCACATCGGCCGCCCCGGCCAGCGGGTCGCCGACCCGTACTTCGGGGGTGCCGGCCCGGAGCGCACCGGCTGCCTGCACTGCGGCTCGTGCATGACCGGGTGCCGGCACGGCGCGAAGAACACGCTGGTCAAGAACTACCTGTGGCTCGCCGAACGGCTCGGGGTCACGGTGCTGCCGCTGACCACTGTGACCGCCGTCCGTCCGACCGCCGACGGCGGGTACGACGTGCACGCCGAACGCACCGGCGCGTGGCTGCGCAAGCGTCGGCAGGTCGTCCACGCCGACCAGGTGGTGTTCGCGGCCGGTGCGCTCGGCACCCAACGACTGCTGCACGACATGCGGGCCGACGACGTGCTGCCTCGGCTCTCACCCCGCCTCGGCGAGCTGACCCGGACCAACTCGGAGGCGATCCTGGGCGCCTCGGTGCCCCGCCGACGGGCCCGGTCCGAGCGGCTGGACTACACCGAGGGGGTGGCCATCACCAGCTCGTTCCACCCGGACCCGCAGACCCACGTCGAGCCGGTCCGTTACGGGCGTGGCTCCAACGCGATGGGCCTGCTCCAGTCGCTGCTGGTCGACGGGGGTCCACGCCGGGTGCGACGGTGGCTGGGCAGCATCGTGCGGCAACCCGGGCTGGCCGCCCGGATGCTGTCGGTCCGTGGCTGGTCGGAACGGACGGTGATCGCCCTGGTGATGCAGTCGGTGGACAACTCGCTGACCACCCGGTGGCGGCGCGGCGTGTTCGGCAGTCGACTGGTCACCGGCCCCGGCCACGGCACCCCCAACCCCACCTGGATCCCGGCCGGCAATGCCGCTACCCGACTGCTCGCCGAGGAGATCGGTGGCACTCCGGGCGGCTCGCTCACCGAGCCGTTCGACATCCCGATCACCGCGCACATCCTGGGCGGGGCGGTCATCGGGGCGACACCGGCCGACGGGGTGATCGACCCCTGGCACCGGGTGTACGGGCACCCCGGGCTGCACGTCGTCGACGGGGCGGCGGTCTCCGCCAACCTCGGCGTGAACCCGTCCCTGACGATCACCGCCCAGGCGGAACGGGCGATGTCCTTCTGGCCCAACAAGGGCGAGGAGGACCCACGCCCGCCGCTCGGATCCGCGTACCGTCGGCTGGCGTCCGTACCCCCGAACCAGCCGGCGGTGCCGGCGGACGCCCCGGGCGCGCTCCGTCAGTGAGCCCGGCCGACGCCGCAGGGCGAGCCGGTGCCGGGCGCGGCCGTGACTGTCGGTAGGCTTTGTGCACATGAGCCTGCCTCGCCCCGTCCTCGTGGTGGACTTCGGAGCCCAGTACGCCCAGCTCATCGCCCGCCGGGTCCGTGAGGCGAAGGTCTACTCCGAGATCGTGCCGCACTCGATGCCGATCGCCGAGATGCTGGCGAAGAACCCCGCCGCGATCATCCTCTCCGGTGGTCCGGCCAGCGTCTACGCGCCCGACGCGCCGCAGATCGACGCTGGCGTGTTCAGCGCCGACGTGCCGGTCTTCGGCATCTGCTACGGCTTCCAGGCGATGGCCCAGGCGCTCGGCGGCACCGTGGCGAAGACCGGCAACCGCGAGTACGGCGGCACGCCGCTGCGCCCCCGACTCCTCGATCCCGGTGTGCTGCTGCGCGACCTGCCCGCGGACCTGCCGGTGTGGATGAGCCACGGCGACGCCGTCACCGAGGCCCCCGAGGGCTTCACCGTCACCGCCGAGTCGGCGGGCGCGCCGGTGGCCGCGTTCGAGGACCTCGCCGGGCGGCGTGCCGGGGTGCAGTTCCACCCGGAGGTCGGGCACACCGCGCACGGCCAGGAGATGTTGACCCGTTTCCTCTACGACATCGCCGGCATCGAGCCGACCTGGACGCCCGAGAACATCATCGACGAGCAGGTTGCCCGGATCCGCGCCCAGGTCGGCGACAAGGAGGTCATCTGCGGCCTGTCCGGCGGGGTGGACTCGGCGGTCGCCGCGGCGCTCGTGCACAAGGCGGTCGGTGACCAGCTCACCTGCGTCTTCGTCGACCACGGTCTGCTGCGCGCCGGCGAGGCCGAGCAGGTGGAGAAGGACTACGTGGCCGCCACCGGCATCAAGCTGAAGGTGGTCGACGCCGCCGACCGGTTCCTCGGCGCGCTGGCCGGGGTGACCGACCCGGAGCAGAAGCGCAAGATCATCGGTCGGGAGTTCATCCGGGTCTTCGAGGCCGCCGCCCGCGAGATCGCCTCGCACGGCGACGTGGAGTTCCTCGTCCAGGGCACGCTCTACCCCGACGTCGTGGAGTCCGGCGGCGGCACCGGCACTGCCAACATCAAGAGCCACCACAACGTCGGCGGCCTGCCGGAGGACCTGAAGTTCGCCCTGGTCGAGCCGCTGCGCACGCTCTTCAAGGACGAGGTCCGGGCGCTCGGCCTGCAACTGGGCCTGCCCGAGGCGATGGTCTGGCGGCACCCGTTCCCGGGCCCCGGCCTGGCCATCCGGATCATCGGCGCCGTCGACCAGCAGCGCCTCGACCTGCTCCGCGAGGCCGACCTGATCGCCCGCGAGGAGCTGACCGCCGCCGGCCTGGACCGGGGCGTGTGGCAGTTCCCGGTGGTGCTGCTCGCCGACGTACGCAGCGTCGGTGTGCAGGGAGACGGGCGCAGCTACGGGCATCCCGTGGTGCTGCGCCCGGTCTCCAGCGAGGACGCGATGACTGCCGACTGGTCCCGACTGCCCTACGAGGTGGTGGCCCGGATCTCCACCCGGATCACCAACGAGGTCGCCGAGGTGAACCGGGTGGTCCTGGACGTGACCAGCAAGCCGCCGGGCACCATCGAGTGGGAGTGAGCGCCGGTCAGGCGGCCGGCGGCGGGTCCGACGGGGTCGTCGGCGGGTAGGGCGGCGTCGGGGCGTACCCCGGCTGCGGTCCGCCGGGCGCGGGCCCGGCGGTGGGCGGCGGGCCGGCCTGCGGCGCGACGACGCCCGCCGGGTGCGGCCAGGCCGGCGCGCCGGTGGGCTCCTCCGGCATCAGGAACCACATGATCGGGTACGCGAACAGCGCGAGCCCGCCGGTGAGCAGGCCGGTGACCGCGAAGGCCACCCGGACGAGTGTGGGGTCGACGGCGAAGTAGCGGCCGACGCCACTGGCGACCCCCGCGACCATGCGGTCGGTGGTGGGGCGTCGGAGCTGCTTGTACGGGGCGTGGGGAGCGGCGGTGGATGTCATACCACCACGGTCCGCGTTGCCGCTCGACCCGCCCTCGGTGACTGCCCGGATCCTTACCCTGACCGATCCCTGAGCGGGGTCCGACAGTCAGGAATCTGACTCTTTTCCGTTCCGGTAACCCGGCCCGGGGAGAATTTGCTCCCGTGACCACCATGCTCGAGCCGCTCCGCAGGATCGCGGCATACGCAGTTTGTGCTGATTCAAGAGGCCGAGTTCTGCTGGTCCGCGCATCGGAGCGCTCCGGCACCCCCGGCACGTGGTCGCTGCCCGGCGGGGCGGTCGACCACGGCGAGGACCCGAACCACACAGTCGTCCGCGAGACCGCCGCCGAGACCGGCCTGTCGGTCGCCGTCTCCGGCCTGGCCGACGTGCTCGCCGACATGCGGGCGCTGCCCGATCGGGGCATCACGATCCACACCGACCGGCTGATCTACCGGGTGGCGGTACGCGGCGGCACCCTGGCCGACCGGGCCGGCGAGCGCCCCACCGATCTGGCCCGCTGGTACACCCTCGACGAGGCGCGCAAGCTGCCGCTGCGCTCGTTCACCGCACGTGCCCTCGGGCTGCCCGCCTCCTCGGCCGACGTGGTGCCCGACGAGCCGCCGGAGTTCCCCTCGTTCTACGCGGTCCCCGGCCCGGACGGGCTGCACCGGGCGCAACGCTTCGCCGCGTACGCGGTCTGCACCGACCCGGCGGGGCGGGTGCTGCTCACCCGGGTCTCCGACGGCTACCCCGGCGCGGGCTGCTGGCACCTGCCCGGCGGCGGCACCGACTACGGCGAGCAGCCCGGCGCTGCCCTCATCCGGGAGTTGGTCGAGGAGACCGGGCAGACCGGCCGCCTGGTCGAGCTGCTCGGAGTAGCCAGCCACCGCGACGCCGCCTCGCTCGGCCCCGAGGGCTACCCGATCGACTGGCACGGCGTACGCGCCTTCTACCGCGTCGTCGTCGACAAGCCCAACCCGCTGACCGTGGCCGACGTCGGCGGTTCCACCTGCGAGGCGCGCTGGTTCGGCCGTGAGGAGCTGGGCGCCCTGCCCACCGACCGCCTCACCGAGGTGACCGCCGAAGCGGTCCAAGCGGCCCAACTGACCTGACCCTGCCCGCGACGTTGGTCGCGGCGCTGCGGCGGTGGCCGGCGCAAAACCCCTGATCAACTCGGTTCTCCGGAAAGGCGCGGTGTCCCGGTCGTCGGGATGCCGCGCCTTCCGCGATTCTGAGTGGATCATGACAGGATCCGACTGCTTCGGGGTGGACGGGCTACCTTCATGATCGATGGGTCGGGTCGAAGCGGGGAGTGGGCGAGGGTGCGGTTCGCGCGGCGGGTGGGGAGTTACGGGCTTCTGCGGGACTCGGACCGGGTCCTGGTGGTTCGGGACGGGGCGGATGGTGAGTTTCCCGGGGTGTGGCGGCTGCCGGGTGGTGCTGTCGCGCACGCCGAACACCCCGAGCGCGCTGTCGTCCGCACTGTCGGCGAGCAGACCGGGCTGACCGTCACCGTGGGTCAGCTACGCACTGTCACATCCGATGTGACCAACTGTGCGGATGGTGTCGCAACGCACACCGACCGGTTGATGTTCGACCTCACCGGGCAAGACGGCACGACACGTGACGGCGGGGGCGGCCCGGTCGAGCAGGCTCGCTGGCTCACCCTGGACGAGCTGACGCGGTTGACGCTGACACCGTTCACCTCCCAGCTGCTCGGCCTGCCGGTCACGCCACTGCCGCCCGGAACGCACCGGCCGCAGGGACACCCCTCCTCGCCGCATCCCGACCGTCGGCTGCGCTTCGGGGCGTACGGGCTGGTCACCGACCCGGCCGGACGGATTCTGCTCACCCAGATCGCCGAGGGCTACCCGGGGGCCGGCCTGTGGCACCTGCCCGGTGGAGGCACGGATCACGGTGAGCAGCCAACGACCGGCCTGCTCCGGGAGTTGGTCGAGGAGGGCGGCCAGGTCGGCCGGGTGGTGGAACTCCTCGGGGTGAACAACCTGCACAACCCGGCCGCACTCGGCCCGGAGGGCCGCCCCTTGGACTGGCACGGCGTACGGGTGATCTATCGGGTGCTGGTGGACGTACCCACCGACGCGATGGTCACCGAATCCGCCGGAGGTTCGACAGCGAGGGCCGGCTGGTTCACCCGCGCCCAAGCTGCTGACCTGCCGTTGAGCGACATCGCTGCCTCGGCAATCGGACAGAGTGGCCGATAGCACGCCGCTCACTGAGCCGAGATGGTGACCCTCCGGTACAGTCAAAGGCGGGAATGGTGGAGGAAACGGGCGATGAAGCCCGGGATGGGAACAAGCGAGCGGTTCGAGCGGTTTAAGCCAGATATAAGTACCGCCGGCAGCTATCGCCAAGCCATGTTCCCCTATGCGATGGTGTACTCCGCAAAACGGCTGCCGGGCCACGCAAGGTCCGGCACGAGACAGCCGGACGCCCGCCACACGGCGGTCAGCCGATCCGGTGATGGAGGAAACGTGCCGAGAGCCCCATGGCGCCGGCGTCGTACTACTGACAGTCCGCGCCCCGCTGGGCGTCGCTGGGCGGGCTCCTTGCGCCGCAGCAGCACGTTCGCCCGCCAGGTGCTGTTGGTCCGGGTCGGTCGCCGGGACAGCGACCTGCTCCCGACCGACGTGACGTTGCCCGAGCACCGGTACGCCGACCGGCAGCGCCGCCGCTACGGCCTGGACCGGCTCAGCCGGCCGGCCGGAAGTATCCGTCGGGCGGAGATCGAAGCGGTCATGCCGGTCAGCCCGGCGATGCCGCCGATGGCGCACGCCGACGAGGCGTCGGCCAGCTCGATCCCGCTGCTACCTGGCGAGCGCACCATGGCTCGGCGGATGAAGTTCGGCCTGGTCAACGCCTGCACCCTGGCCAGCCTGATGCTCGGCATGCTGGCCATCTTCCTGGCGATGCAGGGCGAGGTCCGCGTCGCCGCGCTCTGCCTGATCGCCTGCGTCGCCTTCGATGGTCTGGACGGCGCACTGGCCCGCCGACTCGGTGTGGCCAGCCCGTTCGGCGCGCAGATGGACTCCCTGGCCGACATGTGCTCGTTCGGTCTCGCCGCACCGGTGGTGGTCTACGCCTCGCTCGCCGGCTCCGTCTCCACAGCGGCGGCGGCGGTGGCCTGCGCTCTCGTCGCGGCGTGCGCCGCGATTCGACTGGCCCGCTTCAACGTCTCGCCGAAGGACGGCAGGTTCTTCTGCGGCGTGCCCACCACCATGGCGGCGGCGGTGCTCGCCGTGACCGTGGCGATTGGCCTGCCGGTGCCCGGCGCCGTGCTGGTCGCCGGCGTGGCGCTGCTGGCCTTCGCGATGGTGTCGAGCTTCCCGTACGCCAAGCTCGCCCGCCTGGTGAAGCTGCCCCCGTGGCTCTGGCTGGCCCCGGTGATCGGCGCGCTGATCGACATCCGGATCACGTTCGCCCTGATCGTGGTGGGTTACCTGGTGAGCGGGCCGGTGCTCTGGCTGCGGCAGCGCCGCACCGCCTGACCACAGCAGACGAAAAACGGGGCGCCGCTGGCCAGCGGCGCCCCGTTTCGCGTTTGTCGGTCAGCGCCAGCGGGCGATGACGTTTCTGTTGGTCAGCGCCAGCGGGCGATGACGGTCGACCCGCCGACGACCTTGTCGCCCGGACCGACCAGCGGGTCCGCAGCCTCGGCCGGGAGGTAGACGTCGGTCCGTGAGCCGAACCGGATGAGACCGAAGCGCTCGCCCTTGGCCAGCAGCGCGCCGATCGGCGCGCGCTGCACGATCCGGCGGGCGATCAGCCCGGTCCGCTGCGCGACCACCACAGTGCCGCGAGCGGTGTCCAGCACGGTGTACGCCGCCACGTTGTGTTCGGCGTCGGGCTTCATCGCGTTGACGAACCCGCCGTCGGCGACGAAGTAGTCCACCACCTTGCCGGCGACCGGGGAACGGTTGACGTGCACGTCCAGCACCGACAGGAAGACCGCGACCCGAAGCCACTCGCCGTCGCCGAAACGCTCGTCGTGCAGTCGCTGCACCGAGAGGACCTTGCCGTCCGCGCTGGCGACCACTGCGGACGGGTCCTCCGGCACGTCCCGTTCCGGGTCGCGGAAGAACGCGGCAACCGGCCCGGCGGCCAGCGCCGGCAGCAGCCACAGCTTGGACGACGGACGCGCCACCCGGGCCAGCGCCGCGAGGCCCAGCGCGATGCCCGCCGCGGCCACGCCGTTGGAGTCGATGTGCATGCCGCGGGTCAGCGGCACACTCGACGGGCGGTGCGCGGGGGCCAGCCGGTCGGCCGAGGCCGGGCTGGCCGGGGTGAACCGCAGTCGGTAGACCCGCACCGGCGGCGAGTTGCGCAACACCAGGTCGGCGCCGACACCGTAGAGCGCGTCCTGTCGAGCCAACTCGGCAGCCGCGCCGGTGGTCCGGCCGGGCGTGGCGACGGTCGCCACGCTGAGTACCGCACCGTCGGCGAGGTACTTGACCAGCCCTTCGATGCCGCCGCGGGTCTCCTCGGCAGAGCCGGCGAACACCTCGCCGGCGATGACGACCCCGGCGGGCTCGGCCTCGGTCAGCGATTCGACGACACTCACCCGGTCGGCAACCCAGCGGCCCTGGGCGGTGACGTGCTCGCGGAGCGCGGCAGCGCCGAGCGGTTCGGCGGGCACCACGGTGAGCCGGTCACCGGGGAGCAGCGCCTCGATCGCCGCGGCCAGCACCGCGGACTCCGGCCCCGCCCCGACCAGCAGGGCGGTCTTGGGGTCGTTGATCCGGGCCAGTTCGGTGACGAGCGTACGGGCGGCTCGCTCGCCGATGCGGATCGGACCGGACCGGCCGGTGATACGCACGGCGGGGGACTGGGTCATGTCGGGCGGGCTCCTGACGGGGGTAGAGACGGGAATCGCGGCGGGGCCGCCATGGCGGGACGGGCCGGCCGGCGGAGGGCGAGATCTCCACCGGCCAGCATATGCGCCCGTTCGCGCCAACCGCACCGCCGTAGCGGTCGAGTGGGCCTCCGCCAGCCGACGCCCGAGGTCAGGCCTTCCCGCGCCGGCCCTCCCGTTCGTCGTCCGCCTGGTCGCCGACGGCCTCGATCGGGTGGTCCGACCGGGTCGGCTCGTCACCCTCGACGGGGGCCGGTCCGGTGCCGAGGCCGAGGGTCGCCTCCTCGTGTCGGTCGTCGGGCTGGCCGGGAATCGCTGACGTCTGCGGCTCCGACGGCGGATGAGCCAGCCAGGCCGGGTGGATCACCTCGGCAGTCGGCGCCTCCGGTGTCGTTGCCGAAGGGGGAGCGTCCCAGGTGGACTTCTCGGCCTCCCAGACCGGCAGAGGCGCGCCGGAGGTCGACACCGCGGCTCCGGAGACGGGTGCTGCGGCTCCGGAGACCGGTGCGGTCGCGCCGGAGACCGGTGCGGTGGCCTCGGCGGTCGCCTCCGGCCGCTGCGACCTACCCGAGCGCAGCGCGCCGACCAGCCCGAAGACGCCGATCAGGATGAGTGCGCTGGCCAGGAACCAGCCCACCGCCGGCAGGGCGAGCCCGAGCAGTTGGGCGAGCAGCCACCAGCCGGACAACGCCAGGAACACGAGCCCGAAGGCGAACGACACCAGATCCGTACGGTGAGCCTTCACCGGGTCACCTCCAGGTTGCCGGCATTGACGTGGATGTAGAGGCGCAGGGTCCCGCCGCCGGGCCCGTCGGCGCCGACGTCGGTGAACTCCCGCAGGCGGCCGTCCAACCCACCGGACCGGTTGCCGAAGATGTTGGCATCGCCCGCGTTGACGTCGGCCACCGTGGTGACGTCGACGTTCGGCGGTACGACAACTGTGGCCTGGCCGAAGTTGATGGCGACGGTGACCTGCGTGTCCCGCTTCGAGAAGTCGATACCACGCAGGTCGAGCACCGCGTCACCGAAACTGTTCTCGTACCGGTCGGCGAGGTCGCGGTAGTCGGTGGGCGCCCAGGTCACCGCGCCGTCGACCCCGCGGATCCGGTCGTAGGACTCGGCGACCGTCGCCGTGCCCAGCGCCGCGGCGGTGACCAGGCCGAGCGCGATGAGCCAGCGGGCCCGCCCGAACCAGGTGCCGACGAGCAGCCCCAGCGCGATGGTGGCCAACGCCGCCGCGAAGTACGCCGAGGCGCTGATGGAGAAGACGTCCAGCAGGTCGAGCAGGGCGACCATGCCGAGGACCAGGAAGATCAGCGAGAAGGTCACCGCGCCCAGTGGCGACCGCTCCTTCGGGCGCTTCGGTGGCTTCGGCGGCTTGGTCGGCGGGGGCGGCGCCGGGGTCGGCGACGCGTACGGGCCGTGCGGCGCGAACGGCTGGCGGTAGGCCGACGGCGGTGTGGCGGTCGGGTAGCCGGACGGAGCAGTGGGCGCGCCGGTCACCGGTGCCGACGGCCAGCCGACGCCAGGTGCGGCGGTGCTCGGCCAAGCCGTCGTCGGTGCCGGCCAGCCGGGCTGGACAGCCGTCGTGCCGCCCGGCTGCCCGGACACCGGGCCCACGCCCGACACCGGCTGCGCGGTGATGGGCGGCTGCGGACCACCGGTCGGCGGTACGTCGTACGCCACGGTGGGTGTCCCTCCGGTCGTCGCGGTGGCGTAGGCGGGGTCGCCGCTCGCCCCCGGCGCTGCTGTCGTGGTGGTCGGGCCGGTCGACGGGACGGCGCCGGTCGACGGCGCCGGCCAGGTCACCGGTGGGACCGGACCCGGTGGGGTGCCGGTCGGTGCGGCCGGCATCGGCCCGCCGGGGGTGCCGGCGGGCTGGTTGCGGCTGTCCCGGTTGAGCAGCAGCGCGCCGGCGACCAGGATGGCCGCGCCGAGCAGCACGGCCCGGAAGGCGTCGGTGACGATGTAACCGAAGCTGGCCGCGACCAGGATGCCCAGGATGATCACGGTCACCGGCGACATGCTGGAACGGCCGCGCCCGAGCATCGACTCGATCGGGGACGCGGTGTCGCCCTCGTTCGGGATGATCAGCCAGGCTGCGACGTACACCAGGATGCCGATGCCCCCGAAGAACCCGAGCACCGCGAGCAACACCCGCCACAGCACCGGGTCGGTGTTGGTGGCCCGTCCGATCGCCGCGCAGACACCGGCGAGATAGCGCCCCTCGCGCGGCCGGACCAACCCGTACCGGGAGGTGAAGCCGGTGCCGCCCAGTGGCGGTGGCGGCGCGGACGGGCCGTGGCCGCCGCCCGGTCCGGGCGGTGCGCCGGGAGGCCCGTAACCGGTGCCGTCCGCGAACTGCGGGCCGTGACTCGCGCCGGTGGGCGGCTGGTAGCCGTACGGATCGGTAGGCGCGGCGCCCGGGTGCGGGCCGGGCGTGCTGGGTTCGGTCCAGGCGCCGGGCGTCGCGGCCGGTGCGGGCGGTGACGAGCCCTCCGGCGGTGCCGACCCCGGGCGGGGTGGCGGGGCAGCTTCCTCGGTCATGCTTCGATCCTGCTGCCCGGTGCACCCGAACGGCCTCAGGACCCGACCCTGACCCCACCCTGAGATCCGGCGGCCGGAATGTCGGGGGCGTCCCCGTGGTCGTGGACGCCGCAGCGTGTGACGATCGAGTCACCGACCTCGACCAGCCCACCACCGCTACCAGGGAGCCTCCGATCAGCACCGTCACCACGCCCCCGCGCCTCTACCGCGCCCCGGAGCACCGGATGGCCGCCGGCGTCGCCGCCGGTATCGCCGACCATCTCGGCATCTCGGTGCTGCGGGTGCGCGTCGCGTTCATGGTGCTGCTCGGGCTGAGCGGGCTCGGCCTGCTGCTCTACGCGGCCTTCTGGGCCGTGGTCCCGCTGCGGCCCGGCGACACGGCGGTGCCGCCCCGGCGCGACGTGGCGCAACTCCTGCCGTTCGTGGGGATCGGGCTCGGTGTCCTGCTGATCCAGGTGATGGTCTTCGACTCGGTCGGCGCGGCGGGCACCGCCGGCTGGCTGGTGGCCATCATCGCGGTCGGCGCCGGGGTCATCTGGCACCAGTCCGCGCCCGAGCGGCGGCGGCAGTGGGGCGAGACGATGCCGGTGCCCTGGCTCGGCGCGGTCGTCGAGGAGAGTGACCGACGGGCCTTCGTGCTCCGGTTCATCGGCGGCGGAGTGCTGGTCGCGGTCGGCATCATCGGCGTCGCGGCGGTCTACTCGCCGGCGCAGAACTTCGACGCGGTGATCAATGGCGTGATCTTCGCGCTGGTCGGGCTGGCCGGGGTCGGCGTGGTCGCCGCGCCGGTGCTCTGGCGTACGTACAGTCAGCTCCGCTCGGAGCGCGAGGGCCGCATCCGGGAGCAGGAGCGAGCAGAGCTGGCCGCGATGGTGCACGACCAGGTGCTGCACACGTTGGCCCTGATCCAGCGCAACGCCGGCGACGTCAAGATGGTGCAGCGGCTGGCCCGTGGCCAGGAGCGTTCCCTGCGCAACTGGCTCTACAAACCCACCGCCTCGCCGAGTGAGCGTTTCGCCGCCGCGCTGGAGCAGGCCGCCGCCGAGGTGGAGGACACCTTCGCGATCACGGTGGAGGCGGTGGTGGTCGGTGACCGGGAAACCGACGAGAAGGTCGGGGCGCTGGTCGCGGCCGCCCGGGAGGCGCTGGTGAACGCGGCACGCCACGCCGGTGTGCAGACGGTCTCCCTCTACGCGGAGGTGGAGCCCGATCAGGTCAGCGTCTTCGTCCGGGACCGGGGCAAGGGCTTCGATCCGGATACCGTGGAGGACCACCGGCACGGCGTGAGCGGCTCGATCATCGGGCGGATGAAGCGGCACGGCGGACGGGCCGAGATCCGGTCCGGCCCGGGGGAGGGGACCGAGGTTCGGTTGATCCTGCCGATCTCCCGGGACTCGTCCGCAGCGGAGAGGAACAGATGACCATGGCCGAGCAGTCGACCGAGCGCCTCGACCCGGCGGATGCCCGCCCCGAGCGGCTGCGGGTGTTCCTGGTGGACGATCACGCCATGTTCCGGGCGGGGGTGCGCGCCGAGTTGGGCGCCCACGTCGAGGTGGTCGGCGAGGCGAGCACGGTGGCCGAGGCGGTCACCCGGATCGCCGCCGTCGGGCCGGACGTGGTGCTGCTCGACGTGCACATGCCCGACGGTGGTGGCCGGGCGGTGCTGGAGGCGATGCGGCGTACCCACCCGCAGGTCAAGTTCCTCGCGTTGAGCGTCTCCGACGCGGCGGAGGACGTGATCGGGTTGATCCGGGCAGGTGCTCGGGGGTACGTCACCAAGACCATCTCTCCGGACGAGCTGGCCGCCGCGATCCGCCGGGTGGCCGACGGGGACGCGGTGTTCAGTCCCCGGTTGGCCGGCTTCGTGCTGGACGCCTTCGCGGCCCGACCGGACGCCCCGGTGGCCGACCCCGAGCTGGACCAGCTGACCAACCGCGAGCGCGAGGTGCTGCGGCTCCTGGCCCGGGGGTACGCGTACAAGGAGATTGCCAAGGAGCTGTTCATCTCCATCAAGACGGTGGAGACGCACGTGTCGAACGTGCTCCGCAAGCTGCAGATGTCCAACCGTTACGAGCTGTCCCGCTGGGCGGCGGACCGCCGCCTCGTCTGATCGGCCCTCGCCCGGCGCCGAAGATCAGAGAAACGATCTCGGCGCCCTCATCCACCCAGTCGCTGATCGTGTCCGTGCAGCCGAAGCTGACCTAGTCCGGACGGGTCGAAAAGTTAGTGGTGACCGACGTCCATTCGGACATCGGTGGCCCGAGGCCGGCGCGCGCGCCGCGAGCCGCTGCGCGGGTGGCGCAACGCATTTCCTGCTCAGTGCCGCCCGAGCCGACCGTTTTATGATCATTTTTCAAGTATCGGCAACATGGCGGGCAACTAACGGCTTGATAACGGCACCTTCACGGAAGCGGCCAGTGGGTGTCACAGTGGCAGCACCTCACCATCGGTGTGTGGCACTCCGTACGGCCCACGACCATGTCCTCGCCGCTCGCGGCGGTTCGTGGCTGTGTCTCCTGCGTCGTGTCGCGCCTCGTTGGCGGGGGAGCCCGGCGGATCGGTACATCAGGGGTGTCCCCAACTTCCCTGTGGTCCCGGCGACCCGCGCCCCGGGGTGGTCGGGCGGTGTCACCCCCAAACGTGCGTGAAACCCACGACGGAACCTGGTTAGAAAGAGGAGGCCCCTCGGAATGAGAGTCTCGAAGCGGGCGACGAGCGCCATCGCGCTCAGCGCGGCTGCCGCGCTTGTCGCGAGCGGTTGCTCGAGCAGCGACGGCGACGGCGACGCTGCCGCGAGCAAGGACGGCGCGATCGTTGTCCACGGCGTCCAGCCGGAGAACCCGCTGGTCCCGTCGAACACCACGGAGACCGGCGGCGGCAAGATCATCGACTGGATGTGGACCGGCCTGGTCGAGTACCCGAACGACGGTGGGGCCCCGCGTAACGCCCTGGCGGAGTCGATCAACACCACGGACTCCAAGGTCTTCACGATCAAGATCAAGGCCGGCACGAAGTTCCACGACGGCACCGAGGTGAAGGCGAAGAACTTCGTCGACGCCTGGAACTGGGCCGCCTACTCGCCGAACGGTGCGCAGAACGGCACCTTCTTCGCGGACATCGCGGGCTTCGACCAGACCTACACCTCGGACCCGGACGGCGCGGACGGCCCGAAGAAGGCCCCGACGCCGACCACCGACAAGCTGTCCGGCCTGAAGGTCATCGACGAGCAGACCTTCGAGGTCACCCTGGCAGCGCCGACCGCGGTCTTCCCGACCAAGCTCGGCTACAGCGCCTTCATGCCGCTGCCGGACGTGTTCTTCACCCAGAAGCCCGAGGAGTTCGGCCGCAAGCCGATCGGCAACGGCCCGGTGAAGTTCGTGTCGTGGGAGGACAACGCCCTCATCAAGCTGACGCGCTTCGACGACTACAACCTTCGCGACAAGATGAAGGTCAAGGACGTCGACGTCAAGCTGTACCAGGACGACAACGCCGCCTACGCCGACCTGCTGGCGAACAACCTCGACTTCATGGAGGTCGTTCCCACCTCGGCGCTCGCCGGTGACAAGTGGAAGACCGACCTCGGTGACCGGGGCCGTTCGACCGTCACGCCGTCGACCGCGTTCATCGCGTTCCCGATCTACGACAAGCGCTTCCAGAACCCGAAGCTCCGTCGTGCCGTGTCCCTCGCCGTGAACCGGCAGGAGATCTCGGACAAGATCTTCTTCGGCACCCGCAAGCCGGCCGACAGCTGGGCGAACCCGCTGACCCCGGGCGCCAAGCCGGGCAACTGCACCGCCTGCAAGTTCGACCCGGAGACGGCCAAGACGCTGCTCGCCGAGGCCGGTGGCTTCAGTGGTGAGATGGTCTTCTACTACAACGCGGACTCCGCCCACAAGGACTGGATGGACGCCGTCGCGCAGCAGATCAAGACCAACCTCAACATCAACGCTCGGGCCGAGGGCGTGCCGACCTTCGCGGTCTTCCGCCAGAACATCAACGCCCACAAGATGACCGGCCCGTACCGTGCCGCCTGGCAGCAGGACTACCCGGACGTGGAGAACTGGGTCAACCCGCTCTTCATCACCGGCGGTTCCTCCAACGACGGTCTGTACAGCAACCCCGAGGTCGACGCGCTGGCCAAGCAGGCCAGCGGCGCGCCGAGCCTGGAGGCCTCGCACGAGGCGTTCGCCAAGGCCGTCGAGAAGGTCGACCAGGACGTCCCGAGCATCCCGGTCTACTTCTACGGCCAGCAGTCCGGCCACTCGGAGAAGATCAAGAAGCTCGAGCTGAACAACGTCGGCGAGATCGACATCACCTCGGTCGAGCTCTGATCCGAACGGTCTGACCCCGGGTCGGGCTCGCCACATCCGGTGAGCCCGACCCGGGGCCGTTCCGCGATTGGGTGTTACAACACTCCACTCGCACGTTGTCACCACCGTGTCGGCCGTCCGACGCGCCCCCTGTCTGGAGGACCACCCCATGGGCCGTTATCTGTTGAGACGGCTGCTCCAACTCGTGCCGGTCTTCATCGGTACGACGTTCCTGATCTACTGGCTCGTCTGGGCCGTTCCGGGCGATCCGTTCGCCGGCAAGTGCGGTGAGCGTCGCTGCCCGGACCAGTACATCGCCTTCATGACCGAGAAGTACCACCTCGACCAGAACGTCTTCGTGCAGTACGGCAACTACATGAAGAACCTGCTCCAAGGCGACTTCGGTCAAACGTTCCAGCAACGCGAGATCAGCGACATCATCCTGACCGCGTACCCGAACACGCTGAAGCTGGCCGTCGTGGCGCTCGCCATCGAGGCGATCATCGGCCTCGGCGCCGGCGTGCTGAGCGGTCTGCGGCGCAACGGTTTCCTGGATAACCTGGTCCTGGTCTCCACCCTCTTCCTGATCGCGCTGCCGGTCTTCGTGGTCGGCTTCGTGCTGCAGTGGCTGCTGGGCGTGCAGTGGGGCATCATCAAGCCGACCGTCTCCTCCGAGATGCGGTGGTCCGAGCTGATCGTGCCGGGCTTCGTGCTCGGCAGCGCGTCAGTGGCGTACATCGCCCGGGTGGCCAGAACGAGCATCGCGGAGAACCGCCGCGCCGACTACGTGCGTACGGCTATCGCCAAGGGCCTGCCGATGCGCCGGGTGGTGGGTGTGCACCTGCTGCGCAACTCGCTCATCCCGGTGGTGACCCTGCTCGGCACCGACCTCGGCGCCCTGATGGGCGGCGCGATCGTCACCGAGGGGATCTTCGGCATCAACGGAATCGGCCGCCAGGTCTTCCGGGCGATCATCACCAAGGAAAGTGCCACGGTGGTAGGGATCGTGGTCGTCCTGGTGCTGGTCTATCTCGTGATGAACCTGCTGGTTGACCTGCTCTACGCCGCCCTGGACCCGAGGATCCGTTATGAGTGACCCCAGTACCGCATCGATCGTCAGCACCCCTGGCGCACACCCGACCGACTCCGCCGCCCCCGCCACCGCGGGCCAGCCGCAGAGCAACGACAAGCCGCGCGGTCTGCTCGGTGACGCGTGGCGGGACCTGCGGCGCAAGCCCCTGTTCTGGATCTCGGCCACGCTGATCGTGGTCTTCCTGCTGATGGCGGCCTTCCCGCAGCTGTTCGCTCCGGGCGGCGACCCGGAGAACGGCGCGCTGGCCCGCAGCCTCAACAAGCCGGGCGCGGATGGCTGGTTCGGCTACGACGTGCAGGGCCGTGACGTCTACGCCCGGGTCATCTACGGCGCGCGTGCGTCCATCCAGGTCGCCGTGCTGTCCGTGCTGGGCACCCTGCTCATCGGCGGAACGATGGGCATCATCTCCGGCTACCGCGGTGGCTGGGTGGACGCGCTGCTCAGCCGGATCGCGGACGTCTTCTTCGGTCTGCCCTTCGTGCTCGGCGCGATCGTCATCCTGACGACCTTCAACGGGTCGGGCTCCGGCAACAGCAAGAACAAGATCATGGGTCTGGTGACCGCGTCACTGATCGTGCTGAGCTGGCCGGTCGTGATGCGGCTGATGCGTTCCTCGGTGCTCGCCACCAAGGAGGCCGACTACATCGTGGCGGCCCGCGCGCTGGGTGCCGGCACCGGCCGGATCATCCTCAAGCACCTGCTGCCGAACTGCCTGGCCCCGCTGTTGGTCTACGGCACGATCATGGTCGGCTCGTTCATCGGCGCCGAGGCCACCCTGTCGTTCCTGGGCGTCGGTCTGAAGTCGCCGGTGGTGTCCTGGGGCATCATGATCAGTGACGGGCAGAATTTCGTCCGGGTCGCGCCAGGGCTGGTGTTCTTCCCCGCCGCGTTCCTCGTCACCGCAGTGCTGAGCTTCGTGATGCTCGGTGAGGCGGTCCGCGAGGCCCTCGATCCGAAACTCCGCTAGGGGATATCCAGTGTCCGACATTCTCGTGTCCGAGCAGTCAGCGTCGGGATCCGGCGGGTCCGGGCGTCCCTCCGGCCGGCTGCTCGAGGTCGACGACCTGCGGGTGGAGTTCCGCACCCGGGACGGCGTCGCAAAGGTCATCAACGGGGTCAACTACCACGTCGACGCGGGGGAGACCCTCGCCGTGCTCGGCGAGTCCGGCTCCGGTAAGAGCGTCACCGCGCAGACCATCATGGGCATCCTCGACACGCCGCCCGGCTTCGTGACCGGTGGGCAGGTCCGCTTCCACGGCAAGGACATGCTCCGCATGTCCGCCGAGGAGCGCCGCCGCATCCGCGGCGAGGGCATCGCGATGATCTTCCAGGACGCGCTCTCGGCTCTGAACCCCGTCTTCACCGTCGGGTTCCAGATCGCCGAGCAGTTCCGGGTCCGACGGGGCATGGGTCGCGCGGAGGCCAAGAAGCGCGCGATCGACATGCTCGACCAGGTCAAGATCCCGAACGCCAAGGGTCGGTTCAACAACTACCCGCACCAGTTCTCCGGCGGTATGCGGCAGCGCGCGATGATCGCGATGTCGCTGGCGCTCGACCCGGAGGTGCTGATCGCGGACGAGCCCACCACGGCGCTCGACGTGACCGTGCAGGCCCAGATCATGGACCTGCTCGCTGAGCTTCAGCGTGAGCGGCAGATGGGCATGATCCTGATCACCCACGACCTCGGCGTGGTCGCCGACGTCGCGGACCGGATCGCGGTCATGTACGCGGGCCGGATCGTCGAGGAAGCGAACGTGTACGACCTGTACGCCAAGCCGGCGCACCCGTACACGATGGGTCTGATCGACTCGATCCCGCGCCTCGACGAGAAGGGGCAGCAGCTCCGGACGATCAAGGGTCTCCCGCCGAACCTGATGAACATTCCGCCGGGCTGCCCCTTCAACCCGCGCTGCCCGATGGCTCAGCCGGTGTGCCGGGAGAAGGTCCCGCCGCTGCTGCAGGTGGGCACCGGCCGGGCCAGCGCCTGCCACTTCGCCGAGGAGCTGGTGAACCGTGTCTGAGAACATCCTCGAGGTCAACGACCTGGTCAAGCACTACCCCGTCACCCAGGGCGTGGTGTTCAAGAAGACCGTCGGTCAGGTCAAGGCGGTCGACGGGGTCTCGTTCGGTCTGCGCGCCGGTGAGACCCTCGGCGTCGTCGGCGAGTCCGGCTGCGGCAAGTCGACCCTCGCCCGGGTGCTGATGAACCTGGAGAAGCCGACCGCCGGCAGCGTGGTCTACAAGGGCCAGGACATCTCCAAGCTGTCCGGTGGGGCGCTGCGACGTCTCCGCCGGCAGATCCAGCTGGTCATGCAGGACCCGTACACCTCGCTGAACCCGCGGATGACCGTCGGTGACCTGCTCGGCGAGCCGTTCGAGATCCACCCGGAGGTCGCGCCGAAGGGCAGCCGCCGGGCCAAGGTCCGCGAACTGCTCGATCTGGTCGGGCTCAACCCGGAGCACATCAACCGGTACCCGCACCAGTTCTCCGGCGGTCAGCGTCAGCGCATCGGCATCGCCCGGGCGCTCGCGCTGCGGCCCGAGATCATCGTCTGCGACGAGCCGGTGTCGGCGCTGGACGTCTCCATCCAGGCACAGGTCATGAACCTGCTGGAGCAGCTCCAGGGCGAGTTCGGGCTGTCGTACGTCTTCATCGCGCACGACCTGTCGGTGGTCCGCCACCTCTCGGACCGGGTCGCGGTGATGTACCTCGGCAAGATCGTGGAGATCGGCACCGAGGACGAGATCTACGAGCGGCCGACCCACCCGTACACCCAGGCTCTGCTCTCCGCGGTGCCGGTGCCGGACCCGACCCAGCGGCACAACAAGACGATCATCCGTTTGACGGGTGACGTGCCGTCGCCGATCAGCCCGCCCTCGGGCTGCCGGTTCCGGACCCGCTGCTGGAAGGCGCAGGACGTCTGCGCCGAGCAGGTCCCGCTGCTGGAGATCCGGCGAGGCTCGGACCACCCGAGCGCCTGCCACTTCGCGGAGCGACGCGAGATCGTCGCCACCCACGAGGCGTGAGTCACCGAAACCGCCTGCCGACGTCTTCACGACGACGGCAGGCGGTTTCGTCTGTCCGGTGACCGGCGGTCGTCGGCCAGGCCCCGGGCCGCAGCGGCCCACGGAGAGCTGCCGCAGCCCGCGTGGAGGGGTTACAGCGGCCCGCGGCCCGCGCGGAGCAGCAGCAGGGCCAACTGGGTGCCGTCCGCGCCGAGTGCGACCCGGAACCGCTCCAGGATCGCCCGTTCCCGGGAGAGCACCAGGCGGGTTCCGCCGGACGCCATCCGGGTGGCCCCGACCTCCTGGGACAACGCGGCCCGCTCCTGCCAGAGTGCGATCAGCGCGTTGTCGATCTCGTCGATCCGTTCCCTGATCTCCACGATTCGGGCGGCGGCGGACGGCTCTTCGGTGCCGGTCTGCGCCTCGGACTGCTCGGTGTGCTCCGCCGCCAGCGACACGGGTGCCGTCGTCTCGCGTCCGTCGACCGCGGGCTGCCCAGCCTCGGGTCGGGTCGGGCCGCCGCTCTGCTCCATCACGTCTGTCATCATCGGGTACCTCTCGCACTGTGGTGCCCTGTGCCCCGGAACCGGGGACGGAAAAAGCCCCGGACTCCAGGAGCCCGGGGCTTTCGTAGGTCTGAATCGATCAGGCGCGACCTACGGCAGCCGGACTCCCGGTGCCGTAGTAAAAGTAGTAGCGCGCAGCGATCACGCCGTCGAGTATGCCCACGTCGGCGGCGGGCGCGCAAGCATTCGACGGTGCACCGGGGATCTTTCTTCGACGGGGCGCGCCGTGCGGTGGCAGCACGCGGTCGGGCACGAGCTGCTGAGCGCCGGAGACGCAGTGTCCGACCGGCGGCATAGACTTGTCGGGCGATGCATCCTCTCTTCGACATCCCCGCGTCCCCGCCTGCGCCGGAGTCCGCGCCGGCCCGCCCGGACCGGCCCCGGCCCGCCGCCGTCCGCCTCGATCCGCAGCAGCTGCTCGACGGGCTGAACGGGCCACAGCGCGACGCGGTCAGCCACGCCGGCTCGCCGCTGTTGATCGTGGCCGGCGCCGGGTCCGGCAAGACCCGGGTGCTCACGCACCGGATCGCGTACCTGCTCGCCGCACGGGACGTGCACCCCGGCGAGATCATCGCGATCACCTTCACCAACAAGGCCGCCGGCGAGATGAAGGAGCGCGTCGCCGCGTTGGTGGGCCCCCGGGCCCGCCTGATGTGGGTGTCGACGTTCCACTCCGCGTGTGTCCGGATCCTGCGCGCCGAGCACGAACACGCCGGTCTCAAGTCGACGTTCTCGATCTACGACGCGGACGACTCCCGCCGTCTGATGCAGTTGGTCGCCCGCGAGCTCGATCTGGACCCGAAGCGCTACCCGGCGCGCGGGTTGGCCGCCCAGGTCTCCAACCTCAAGAACGAGCTGGTCGACCCCGAGCAGTTCGCCGCACGGGCCACCGGGCCCAACGAGCGGGCCCTCGCGGAGGCGTACACGCTCTACCAGCGGCGGCTGCGCGAGGCGCACGCACTGGACTTCGACGACCTGATCATGACCACGGTGCACCTGCTCCAGTCCCACCCGCACGTCGCGGAGAGCTACCGTCGGCGGTTCCGGCACGTGCTGGTGGACGAATACCAGGACACCAACCACGCCCAGTACGTCCTGATCAAGGAGCTGGTCTCCGGCACCGACGGGCTGGCACCGGCCGAGCTGTGCGTGGTCGGCGACGCCGACCAGTCGATCTACGCGTTCCGGGGCGCGACGATCCGCAACATCCTGGAGTTCGAACGGGACTTCACCGACGCGCGCACGATCCTGTTGGAGCAGAACTACCGCTCCACCCAGACCATCCTCAACGCGGCCAACGCGGTGATCGACCGCAACACCTCCCGCAAACCCAAGCGGCTGTGGAGCGAGTCCGGCGCCGGCGAGCAGATCGTCGGCTACGTTGCCGACACCGAGCACGCCGAGGCCGACTGGGTGGCCCGGGAGATCGACCGGCTGGTCGACGCCGACGAGACCCGCCCCGGTGACGTCGCGGTCTTCTACCGCACCAACGCCCAGTCCCGTGTCTTCGAAGAGGTGTTCATCCGCGTCGGCCTGCCCTACAAGGTCGTCGGCGGGGTGCGCTTCTACGAGCGCAAGGAGGTCCGCGACGCGCTCGCGTACCTGCGTTCGGTGGTCAACGACGACGACACGGTGA
The DNA here is from genome assembly GCF_027460215.1 of Micromonospora sp. WMMC250. Classification (NCBI taxonomy): domain Bacteria; kingdom Bacillati; phylum Actinomycetota; class Actinomycetes; order Micromonosporales; family Micromonosporaceae; genus Micromonospora; species Micromonospora sp. WMMC250. The sequence continues at coordinate 5,856,381 of NZ_JAPZBJ010000002.1, forward strand.
GCCTGCGGCGGGTGCTCAACACCCCTCGCCGGGGGATCGGCGACCGCGCCGAGGCGTGCGTCGAAGCGCTCTCCAGCCGCGACCGGATCTCGTTCGGCGCGGCGCTGCGGCGGGCTCGGGAGGCGCCGGGCATCTCCACCCGAGCTGCCAACGGCATCGCCGACTTCGTCGCGTTGCTCGACGACGCCCGGGAGTTGGCCGAGACCGGCACCCCGGAGGAGGTGCTGGAGGCCCTGCTGACCCGCTCGGGCTACCTCACCGAGCTGGAGGAGAGCCTGGACCCGCAGGACGCCGGCCGGGTGGACAACCTCCAGGAGCTGGTCAGCGTCGCCCGGGAGTACACCGAGCGGATCGAGGCGCTGGGCGAGGAGGGGGAACGCGCCACCCTCGCCGGGTTCCTGGAGCAGGTGGCGCTGGTCGCCGACGCCGACCAGATCCCCTCCGACGACCCCGACCACCAGGGCGTGGTCACCCTGATGACCCTGCACACCGCCAAGGGGCTGGAATTCCCGGTGGTCTTCCTGACCGGGCTGGAGGACGGCGTCTTCCCGCACCTGCGCTCGCTGGGCGACACCCGCGAGTTGGAGGAGGAGCGCCGGCTGGCGTACGTCGGCATCACCCGTGCCCGACAGCGGCTCTACCTCTCCCGGGCGGTGACCCGCTCGGCCTGGGGGCAACCGTCCTACAACCCGCCGTCGCGGTTCCTGGAGGAGTTGCCGACGGAATTGGTCCACTGGGAGCGCACCGAGGGGTCGTACACCTCCTGGGCCGGCGGTGGCGGCGGCGTCGGCGGCCGCGCGGACCGCGCGCCCGGCGCGCGTGGCAACTTCACGGGGGGTACGCCGAAGGCGGCCCAGTTGGCCCAGCGGCTCGGCGTGGACGCCAGCCGGCTGACCACTGCCAGCGAGTTGCCGCAGGGGCCGAAGGTGGCCGCCGGGGACCGGGTCAACCACCAGCGGTACGGGTTGGGGCGGGTGCTCGCCGTCGAGGGGCACGGCCCGGGCGCCCGCGCGCAGATCGACTTCGGCGACCAGACCATGTGGCTGGTGCTACGGCACGCTCCGGTCGACAAGCTCTGACTCCGGCGCAGGTGACGGAAGGAGTGACCTCCGCTTAGGCACAGGTCACTCCTTCCGGCTGCGGTGGTCGTTCAGCAGCCCAGGTCGACGCCCCGGGCCCGCATGAACGGGGCCGGGTCGATCTGGTTCCACATGCCCTGGTGCACCTCGAAGTGCAGGTGCGGGCCGGTGGCATCGCCGGTGGCGCCCTCGTAACCGATGACCTGGCCGGCCTTGACCTTCTGCCCGACGGTGACCGCGATGCGGCTCTGGTGGGCGTAGTGGGTCAGGTAGCCGTTGCCGTGGTCGATGAAGACGGAGTTGCCGTACCCGTCGGAGGCGTCGCCGGCCTGGGTCACGGTCCCGGCGGCTGCGGCGTGGATCGGCGTACCGGAGGGCAGCGCCAGGTCGATACCGGCGTGCAGGGTGCCCCAGCGCTGTCCGTAGCAGGACGTGACGCCTGCGCCCGGCATCGGGTTGACCCAGGCGGGCGTGGGCTTGGTGGTCTTCTTCGGCTTCGGCTTCGGCTTCGGCTTGGCCTTGGCGGTGGCCGTCTTGGCGGGTGTCGGGCTGGCGCTGACCGCCGAAGGGCTCGCCGTGGGGCTGACCGAGGGGGCGACCGGCGTGCTCGACTCGCGGGCGGAGCGGTCCGCCCGGCTGCCGGCCTCGGCCCGGGACTGCGCGTCGAGGGAGACGGCGGTCGGTGCCGCGCGGTCGTTGCCGGTGGTGGCGACGGCGATGCCACCGAGGCCGAGGGCCACCAGGGCGGCTGCGCTGAGCACGATGAGGCGGTTCCGCCGGCCGGCGCGCTGCGGCTGCTCGGCCTGGACGGTGTCCGGGGTGGTCTCGTTCTGGACGGGGCTGTCTTCCTGCACGGCGGACCTTCACAGTCGAGGGGCACTTGACCTCGAAATACTGGTGTCGGGCCGCGTTGGGGTGGGCGCGGGGGACCGGATCACGGGCAGTGGACAACGTGGTGAGCGTCCATGTATGAGCCGTTCTGGTGTACTGCGTCCGGATAAGTGATCATCGGTAGGCGTGTCGCCGGTCACAGTCGTGATGGTGACCCGGCACACATCCGCCGCACGAACGCAACGAAAAACCGCCCAGATCGATCGATCCGGGCGGCCATCGGTCGGTACGCAGCGTCAGGACGCGGCTACCTCACTGTAAATTGCCTCGACTTGCAGCTTGATGTCCACTCCGCGCTCCTGGAGGTAGGGCACCGGGTCGATCGGCTGGCCCTTGACATGGATCTCCAGGTGCAGGTGGGTGCCGTACGCGTGGCCGGTCTGGCCCACCAGGCCGAGCTGGTCGCCGGCCTTGACCTGCTGGCCTTCCTTCACGCTCACTGCGGAGGAGTGGCCGTAGATGGCCTCACTGCCGTCGGCGTGCTGCACGATCACCGCGTTGCCGTACCCGCCGAACCAGCCGGCCTTGGTGACCAGCCCGTCGTGGATCGCGACGTAGGGAGTGCCCTCGCCCGCGACCAGGTCGACGCCGGTGTGCATCTTGCCCCAGCGCACCCCGTAGGGGGAGTTGAAGTCGTAGCCCTGCAGTGGCAGCAGCCAGACCTCGGGCTCGGCGCTGTCCTTGCTGCGGCTGTCCCGGGAGGCGCGGTCGGCGTTGTCCGCACGGGCCGCGGCGTCCTGGCTGGTGACCGACGCCTGCTTGAGCTCGTCGAGGACCGTCGGGCTGACGTCCTTGGCGTCCGGGAGGGCGCTCGCGCCGAGGGCGACGATGCCGGCCCCGACGAACGCGGTGGTGACGACCGCGGCGTAACGGCTGCGCGGTGGGGTGGGCACACGGCGACGACCGCGATATCGATCGGGCTCAGACGACAGGCGCTGGCGCACGCACACCCTCCGTTGTCGGGGTTCCGAGGCGGCCGGTGGGCGTTCGTGAAGCTCAAGTGAACGTCCGCTGACCGCGTCGTCACCCGTCCATGGACCTGATGACAACCGTGGACACGTTAGCCAACCACCAGGCGAGTCACAAGCTAGAGCGCCAAATTGGCGTGTCGTTCTGTCCGTTTGCGTCCATTATTGTCACGCATCGCGACGCCGAACGGTGCCCTCGATGCTGCCCGTTCGTCGCCGAGCGTGACCGATCCGGCGGACTCGTCCGACTTGACTACGGGCGGTTTCGGATCGCCACTGCGGGTAGTCCCGGGCGCAGCCCTCGCCGGGCGTGGCCCTCGCCGGTCGGCGACCCTTCCCGGATCGTGGACCTTCACGGCGGGTCGCTGCGCAGGCGGCGAACGGTGACCGAGCCGGCTATCCGGCCCGGATTTCCCGGGCCGGGTCCGCCGGGTTACCGTTCGTTCAGGTGAAGGCCCGTGAAGCCGGTGAAAGGTGTGCGCTGATGAGCTCTCGTATTCGGGTCGTCGTCGCCAAACCCGGCCTGGACGGCCACGACCGGGGCGCCAAGGTCGTCGCGCGTGCCCTGCGGGACGCCGGCATGGAGGTCGTCTACACCGGCCTGCACCAGACCCCCGAGCAGATCGTGGAGACCGCCATCCAGGAGGACGCCGACGCGGTCGGGCTGTCCGTTCTCTCCGGCGCGCACATGACCCTCTTCCGTCGGGTGCTGGAACTGCTCGGTGAGCGGGACGCCCGCGACATCGTCGTGTTCGGCGGCGGCATCATTCCGAACGGCGACATTCCCGAGTTGGAAAAGTTGGGCGTCGCAAAGATCTTCACGCCGGGCGCCACCACTCAGGCGATTGTCGAGTGGGTCCGACAGAACGTCGCGCAGCCGGTTTCCTGAGGCACGCCACGACGCTCACTCACGAGCCGGCGACCGAATGCGGGCACGGGGGAGGGGCCGGACGCACCCCTCACACGTCCGGCCCCTCTATGCACGATGCCCCGCCGCCACCCCTCGACCGACAGGGCATCGGCCGTCTCCCGTCATCGCGCTGTTCAGCGCTCCGACACCTGACTCAACGACGCCCCCACGGCCGGGTTACGCAAGCCGGGCAACATCGCCCGGACGGTGGATGGCGTCCGCGTCCTGAGCCGAAACCGGGCCGCCGGATGTCCGGTTGTGCATTACCGCACACCGCGCACCCGCTCGGTTGCCGGTGGTGCCGACCTCGCTAGGCTGCGGCCAATGGCCTGTTTCAACTGATGACAGGCGTCAAACTGTTTTCTGAACGCTGGTGGCGGCGCGACGGCGCGCCGCGGAGACGGGACGGGACGCGCAAACGTGGACCTGTACGAGTACCAGGGGCGGGACCTGTTCGAGCGGCACGGCTTGCCCGTGCTGGCCGGCGGCGTCGCCACTACCCCGGAAGAGGCCCGTGCGATCGCCGAACGCCTCGGCGGTCGCGTGGTCGTCAAGGCGCAGGTGAAGGTCGGTGGCCGAGGTAAGGCCGGCGGCGTGAAGCTGGCCGAGGGCGCCGAGGAGACGGTGGCCCGCGCCACCGATATCCTCGGCATGGACATCAAGGGTCACACCGTCCACAAGGTCATGATCACGGTGACCGCGGACGTGGCCGAGGAGTACTACTTCTCGTACCTGCTCGACCGGGCGAACCGCACCTTCCTCTGCATCGCCAGCGTCGCCGGCGGCATGGACATCGAGCAGGTTGCCGCCGAGACCCCCGACAAGGTCGTGAAGGCCCCGATCGACGCCGTGAAGGGCGTGGACGAGGCCAAGGCCCGTGAGATCGTGACCGCCGCCGGCTTCCCGGCCGAGGTCGTCGACCAGGTGGTCGAGATCGCCGTCGGCCTGTGGCAGGCGTTCGTCGCCGAGGACGCCACCCTGGTCGAGGTCAACCCGCTCGCCAAGAACGGCGACGGCCGCATGCTGCTGCTCGACGCCAAGATCAGCCTGGACGAGAACGCCGCGTTCCGGCACCCGGACCACGAGGCGCTCGTCGACCAGGCCGCCGTGGACCCGCTGGAGCAGGCCGCCAAGGCCAAGGACCTCAACTACGTCAAGCTCGACGGCGAGGTCGGCATCATCGGCAACGGTGCGGGTCTGGTCATGTCGACCCTCGACGTGGTCGCGTACGCCGGTGAGCGGCACGGCAACGTCAAGCCGGCCAACTTCCTCGACATCGGCGGTGGCGCGAGCGCCGCGGTGATGGCGAACGGGCTGGAGATCGTGCTCTCCGACCCGGCCGTGAAGAGCGTCTTCGTCAACGTCTTCGGCGGCATCACCGCCTGCGACGAGGTGGCGAACGGCATCATCCAGGCGCTGGCCCTGCTGGAGCAGCGCGGCGAGCAGGTCAGCAAGCCGCTCGTCGTCCGTCTGGACGGCAACAACGCGGAGGCTGGCCGGGCGATCCTGGACAGCGCGAACAACCCGCTCGTGCAGCGGGTGGACACCATGGACGGCGCGGCCGAGCGGGCCGCCGAGCTGGCAGCTGCGGGGGTCTGATCATGGCTATCTGGCTGACCAAGGACTCGAAGGTCATCGTCCAGGGGATGACCGGCTCCGAGGGTTCCAAGCACACCCGGCGGATGCTCGCCGCAGGCACCAACGTGGTGGGCGGCGTCAACCCGCGCAAGGCGGGTCAGACTGTCGACTTCGACGGCACCGAGCTGCCGGTCTTCGCGTCCGTCGCGGACGCGATGGCCGAGACCGGGGCCGACGTCACTGTCATCTTCGTGCCGCCGCAGTTCACCAAGGCCGCCGTGGTCGAGGCGATCGACGCCGCGATCCCGCTGGCTGTGGTGATCACCGAGGGCGTGCCGGTGCACGACACGGCCGCGTTCTGGGCGTACAACGTGGCGCAGGGCGAGCGGACCCGAATCATCGGGCCGAACTGCCCGGGCATCGCATCGCCCGGCGCGTCCAACGCCGGCATCATCCCGGCCGACATCACCGGCTCCGGTCGGATCGGCCTGGTCAGCAAGAGCGGCACGCTGACCTACCAGATGATGTACGAGCTGCGCGACATCGGCTTCTCCACCTGTGTCGGCATCGGCGGTGACCCGATCATCGGGACCACCCACATCGACGCCCTGGCGGCGTTCGAGGCCGACCCGGACACCGACGCCATCGTGATGATCGGTGAGATCGGTGGCGACGCCGAGGAGCGGGCCGCCGAGTTCATCAAGAGCAACGTCACCAAGCCGGTGGTCGGCTACATCGCCGGCTTCACCGCTCCGCCCGGCAAGACCATGGGCCACGCCGGGGCGATCATCTCCGGTTCGGCCGGCACCGCCGAGGCGAAGCAGGCGGCGCTGGAGGCTGTCGGCGTCAAGGTCGGTAAGACGCCGACCGAGACCGCCAAGCTCATGCGGGAGATCATGTCCGGCAACTGAGCCGGAACGGCAACAGCGAAGGGGGTCGACCGGAACCGGTCGACCCCCTTCGTCGTGCGGAGAGTCAGTCGTTGTTCCAGAACGGGTAGTTGCCGGTGAGCCGCAGGATCGAGCCACCGATGATGTTGATCACGCCGAACACGATGGCGAGGTAGCCGAGCACCGGCGACTGCCCGTTGCGCCGCGCGTCGCGGATGGACAGGTAGCCGAAGATGATGCCGAGGATGCCGCAGCAGATCAGACCCAGCACGATGCCGAGCACGCCCCAGAGGGTCGTCCGGTCCCGTCCCCGTGCCGGTGGGGGCGGGGGCGGCGGGTATGCGGTCGTCACAGCGTCCTCCGGGCGGTCGTGGGCGGTGTACCGACCCGGGCCGCGACCGGCGGGCCCGACCCGGGTGGCGGCGACTCGCGCCCCCTCAGGGCCGAGGCTAGACCGCACCGGGTGACCCGGACGCCGGTTCGGTGAACTCGCCGCCTCGGTACCGCAACGCCGGTAAGCGCAGCCGCCCACCCGCCCGCGCCCGCACGCGGTTCTTGGGCGCGGGCGGGTGGGCGCAGGGCTTGCCGGATGGTGGCCGAACGTCGCCTCGACCCGATCCCCCTTATGAAACGCGCCCTAGGAGGCGTTAACGGACTGCCACCGCCCGCGCGACGTGCCAGAGTAGAGCGGATGTCCCCCGTCACCCCTGACCGTCCCAGCCGTCCCGGCGGTGTGAGCGCCGACGACCGGCCGGTCAACCGTGCCGCGCCGTCCCGGCGGGTGCCCGCGCCGCGCGCGGGTGGGTCGCCGCGCGGACGTGCGCCGTTGCCGGTCGCCGCCGGGGTGGCGGCCGGCTGGGCCGCCCTCACCTCCTACCTGCCGGTCGCCATCGTGCTCGGTCTGGTCCAGCTCGGCACCGACTCGACCACCCTGGCCGGCACCCTGCGCACGGCGCTGGCCGGTTGGCTGCTCGGTCACGGGGTGCCGCTGCACACCGAGTCCGGTCCGCTCGGGCTCGCCCCGTTGGCGTTGACCGTGCTCGCGCTCTGGCGACTCAGCCGGGCCGGGGTTCACGTCAGTCGCGCGATCGGCGCCCGGGACACTCGTTCACCGCGCCGCGCGCTGCTCGCCGCGGGTGCTGTCGGCATCGCGTACGCGCTGCTCGGCGTGCTCGCGGCGGTGCTGGTCGGCGCCGGTGGGCCGGACGTGTCAGTGATCCGGGCGGCTGCCATGTTCGCGGTGGTCGGCGCGCTCGCCGCCCTGGTCGGCGCCACCCGGATCACCGCTGTGACCCGGGTGCTCGTCGCCCGGATGCCGGGCCCGGTCCGGGACGGCGTTCGCACCGGCCTGGTGGCGGGGCTGCTGCTGCTCGGCGCGGGCGCCGGTGCGGCCGGCCTGGCGGTGGCCACCGGCGGTGGCGACGCGGCGGACATGATCGGGGCGTACCGGACGGGGGTCGCCGGTCAGGCGGGGATCACCCTGGTCAGCGTCGCGTACGCGCCGAACGCGGCGATCTGGTCGACCAGCTATCTCCTCGGGCCGGGCTTCGCGGTCGGCACCGACACCGCGGTTCGTACCAGTGAGGTGTCGGTCGGCGCGTTGCCGGCAGTGCCTCTGCTCGCCGGCCTGCCGCGCGGCCCGGTGGACGGCTTCGGCGCGCTCCTGCTCGCGGTGCCGGTGCTGGCCGGGATGGTCGGTGGCTGTCTGCTGGCCCGCCGGGTGGCCCGACTCGCCGGGCCGGAGCGGGCCCCGCAGCGCTGGGCTGAGGTGCTGATGCCGGCGGCATTGGCCGGGCCGGTGGCCGGCGTGCTGCTCGGGCTGGTCGCCGCGGTGTCCGGCGGGCCGCTGGGCGCCGGACGGCTGGCGGAGGTCGGGCCGGTGGGCTGGCAGGTAGGTGCGGTGGCGGCCGTCGTCATCGCCGTCGGCGCGCTGCTCGGCGCTGCCGCCACCCGGGCGCTCACCCGCTCACCCGCCCAGTAGACGAGCCCGGGGCGCCCCGGACGGAATCCGGAACGCCCCGTAGCTGCGGGATTCGTCAGGGGTTGGTCGGCAGGCCGACGTTCAGCGCGACGCTCAGGATGATCGAGATGATGCCGAGCGCGACACCGACGGCGCCACAGATCAGGCCGGCCTTGGCCTGCCCGGCGTTGCTCGCCTGCCCCTGCGCCGCCTTCTGCCGGCCCAGGTAGCCGGTCACCGCACCACCGATGCCGACCGGGATGCCCAGCAACGGGCAGCAGGCCAGCGGGATCGACGCGATACCGAGGATCAGCGCCACCAGGCCGAGGGTGTTGTTCTGCCCCTGGCCCTGCGGGTAGCCGGCGTTCGGGTACGTCGGACCGCCCCCGTACTGCGGCTGCTGCTGGCCGTACGGGTCCTGGTACGGCTGCTGCTGGCCGTAGGGCTGACCGGACGTCGGCTGCTGACCGTACGGGGCGGCCGGCGGCTGGCCGTACGGGTTCTGCGGCGGCTGGGGCGCGGTCGGGTCGTTGGGCTGCTGGCCGTACGGGTCCTGGCCGGGGTTACCGGGTTGCATTCACAAGCTCCTTGAACTGGTTCCGTCAGTTACCACTGTTGTTTCCACCCATGATCGCTGTCACTCCTCGGAATGCACAGCGCGGGATCACGAGGACATCACCACGGTGCTGTCGATCGACGACTGCCGTTGACCGATCAGTGCTGGCGTGGACCGGCGCTGCTTTCGGCCGAGCGAGCGGCAGCGTACCGGGTCGATGCACGCCGACGCTGTCAAAGATCCGCGCGCCGCCCAGCCGAAGGGCGTCCTGACCTGCCCGATAGGGTGGCCCGGTGACCGAGCCCGCGCCTGTCGCCCGCATCGTCGTCCTCGTCTCCGGCTCCGGGAGCAACCTCCAGTCGCTGCTGGACGCCGCCGCCGACCCCGCGTACGGCGCACAGGTCGTCGCGGTCGGCGCGGACCGCGACGGCATCGCGGGCCTGGACCGGGCCGAAGCCGCCGGGGTGCCGACCTTCGTGGAGCGGGTCCGTGACCACGACACGCGGGAGGACTGGGACCGGGCGCTCACCGCGCATGTCGCGAAGCACCAACCCGACCTGGTCATCTCCGCCGGTTTCCTCAAGCTGGTCGGGCCGCACTTCCTGGCGGCCTTCGGCGACCGCTACCTGAACACCCACAACACTCTGCTGCCGGCGTTTCCCGGCATCCACGGCCCGCGTGACGCGCTCGCCTACGGCGTGAAGCTCACCGGCGCCACCCTCTTCTTCGTCGACGCCGGTATGGACACCGGGCCGATCGTCGCGCAGGTGGCGGTGCCGGTGCTCGACGACGACGACGTGGACACGCTCACCGAGCGCATCAAGGAAGCCGAGCGGCGACAGCTCGTCGAGCAGGTCGGCCGTCTGGTCCGCGAAGGTTGGACCATCACCGGAAGGAAGGTCACGGTTCCGTGAGTCCCACTCAGGACGGGCGCCGCCCGATCAGGCGGGCGCTGGTCAGCGTCTACGACAAGACCGGGCTGGTCGAGTTGGCCCAGGCCCTGCACACCGCCGGTGTGGAGATCGTGTCCACCGGCAGCACGGCGGGCACCATCGCCGCCGCCGGTGTGCCGGTGACGCCGGTGGAGACGGTGACCGGGTTCCCGGAGGTGCTCGACGGCCGGGTGAAGACCCTGCACCCGAAGGTGCACGCCGGCCTCCTGGCCGACCTGCGCAAGGACACGCACGTCACGCAGCTCGACGAGCTGGGGGTGGCGGCGTTCGACCTGCTGGTCTCCAACCTCTACCCGTTCCAGGCGACCGTCGCCTCCGGCGCCGGGGTCGAGGAGTGCGTGGAGCAGATCGATATCGGTGGCCCGGCCATGGTGCGGGCCGCCGCCAAGAACCACGCCTCGGTCGCGGTGCTCACCGACCCGGCCGGTTACCCGGCGCTGCTCGGCGCGCTCGACGAGGGCGGTTTCACCCTGGCTCAGCGCCGTGCGCTGGCCGCCCGGGCGTTCGCCGACATCGCCGAGTACGACGTGGCCGTCGCGCAGTGGTGCGCCCGGGAGCTGGCCCCGGCCGACGACACGTGGCCGGCGTTCGCCGGGTCGGCGCTGCGCAAGTCGACGGTGCTGCGCTACGGCGAGAACCCGCACCAGCCGGCCGCGCTCTACACCGACCCGGACGCCCCGGCGGGGTTGGCCCAGGCCGAGCAGCTGCACGGCAAGGAGATGTCGTACAACAACTACGTCGACGCGGACGCCGCGTGGCGTGCCGCGAACGACTTCGCCGACCAGCCGGCGGTGGCGATCATCAAGCACGCGAACCCGTGCGGCATCGCGGTCGGCGTGGACGTCGCCGAGGCGCACCGCCGGGCGCACGCCTGCGATCCGGTGTCGGCGTTCGGCGGCGTCATCGCTGTCAACCGCCCGGTCTCGGTCGAGCTGGCCCGGCAGGTCGCGGACATCTTCACCGAGGTGGTCGTCGCCCCCGGCTTCGACGAGGGCGCGGTCGAGGTGTTGCAGGGCAAGAAGAACATCCGGCTGCTGCGCGCGCCGGCCTGGACCCCGGCGACTGTCGAGTGGCGGCCGGTGACCGGCGGCGTGCTGACCCAGGTCGCGGACCGGGTGGACGCCCCTGGTGACGACCCGTCGAACTGGCAGTTGGCGACCGGCGAGGCCGCTGACGAGGAACTGCTGCGTGACCTGGCGTTCGCCTGGCGGGCGGTGCGCGCGGTGAAGAGCAACGCGATCCTGCTCGCCAAGGACGGTGCCACCGTCGGCGTGGGCATGGGTCAGGTCAACCGGGTGGATTCGGCGCAGCTCGCGGTGAGCCGGGCCGGCGCCGACCGGGCCCGGGGTTCGGTGGCCGCGTCGGACGCGTTCTTCCCGTTCGCCGACGGTCCGCAGATCCTCATCGACGCCGGCGTGCGCGCCATCGTGCAGCCCGGTGGCTCGATCCGCGACGAAGAGGTCATCGAAGCCGCGCGCAAGGCCAACGTAACGATGTACCTGACCGGAACCCGCCACTTCTTCCACTGACCCCGGTCAGCTCTGCGTCGATCATGAAGTTATCGCCCTGACACGCTGACGTGCAGGGCGATAACCGCATGATCAACCAGCGGAGGCGCGTGCGTCAGGCTGTGGGGAGGGTGGGGCGGAGTTCGGCGAAGTGGCAGGCGGACGGGTGGGGGTCCGCCGCCCTTGGGACCGTTGCGGGGTCCTCTACCGCGCAGATGTCCTGGGCCTTCCAGCAGCGGGTCCGGAAGTGGCACCCGCTCGGCGGGTCGGCCGGGCTGGGCACGTCCCCGACCAGACGGATCATCGTGCGCTGCTCGCGGGCCGCCGGGTCCGGCACCGGCACGGCGGAGAGCAGAGCCTGGGTGTACGGGTGGGTGGCCCGCTCGTAGATCTCGTCCTCGGTGCCGATCTCCACGATCCGACCGAGGTACATCACCGCTACCCGGTCGGCGATGTGCCGCACCACTGACAGGTCGTGGGCGATGAAGATGTACGACAGCCCCAGCTCGTCCTGCAACTGCTTGAGCAGGTTGATCACCTGTGCCTGGATGGAGACGTCCAGCGCGGACACCGGCTCGTCGCAGACGATCACGTCGGGGCGCAGCGCGAGCGCGCGGGCGATGCCGATGCGCTGACGCTGACCGCCGGAGAACTGGTGCGGGTACCTGTTGATGTGCTCCGGGTTGAGCCCGACCAGGTCCAACAGCTCCTGGACACGCCGCTGCTTGCTGCCCTTGGGCGCGGCGTCCGGGTGGATCTCGAACGGCTCGCCGATGATGTCGCCGACGGTCATCCGCGGGTTCAGCGAGGTGTACGGGTCCTGCATCACCATCTGCATGTTGCGGCGCACCCGGCGCAGCTCGCCACCGGAGGCCTTGAACAGGTCCCTACCCTCCAGGGTCGCACTTCCCGAGGTGGGCGTCTCCAGCCGCATCAGCAGCCGGGCGAGGGTGGACTTGCCGCAGCCGGACTCGCCGACGACACCCAGTGTCTCGCCGCGACGCAGCTCGAAGCTCACCCCGTCGACGGCCTTGACCGCGCCGACCTGCCGCTGGAACAGCACGCCCTGGGTGATCGGGAAGTGCTTGACCAGGTTGTCGACGGAGAGGATGGCCTCGCCGCGGACCTTGGTGGGGTTAGCGGGCGACGCTGTCATCACGGACCTCCTGCGCGAAGTGGCAAGCGCTGGTCCGGCCGTCGCCGAGGACCAGGTCGTGCGGTACGACGTCCACGCAGACCTGCTGGACGTACGGGCATCGGGGGTGGAACGGGCAGCCGGACGGGATGCGCATCAGGTTCGGCGGCAACCCCTTGATCGTCGACAGCTCCTCGCCACGGACGTCCAGGCGCGGGATCGACTCCAACAACCCCTTGGTGTACGGGTGGGCGGGCGCCTTGTAGAGCGAGTGGACGTCGGCGTGCTCGACGATCCGACCGGCGTACATGACGGCGATCCGGTCCGCGACACCGGCGACCACACCCAGGTCGTGGGTGATCAGGATCATCGCCATGTTGAGTTCGCGGCGCAGGTCGGCCAGCAGGTCCATGATCTGGGCCTGGACGGTCACGTCGAGCGCCGTGGTGGGCTCGTCGGCGATCAACACCTTCGGGTCCAGCGCCAGCGCCATGGCGATCATGACGCGCTGCCGCATGCCCCCGGAGAACTGGTGCGGATAGTCGCCGATGCGCTTCGCGGCACCCGGGATCTTGACCAGGTCCATCAACTCGATGGCGCGCCGCCGGGCGTCGGCCCGGGACATGCCGGCACGCTGGCGCAGCGTCTCGCCGATCTGCCAGCCGACCGGGAACACCGGGTTCAGGGCGGAGAGCGCGTCCTGGAAGATCATCGCGATCTCCTTGCCGCGTACCTGCCGACGCTGCTCCTCGGATTGGGTGAGCAGGTCCTGACCCTGGTAGAGGATCTGGCCGGAGCGGACGAACGCGGGCGGGGTGTCCAGGATGCCCATGATCGCCTGGGCGGTGACCGACTTGCCCGAGCCGGACTCGCCGAGCACGGCAAGCGTCTCGCCGGCGTCCAGGTGGTACGACACGCCGTTGATCACCCGGGCGACACCCTCGTTGGTGCGGAACTCGACGTGCAGGTCCCGCAACTCCAGCAGGTGGCCGCCCTCGGGAGTGGCGGAGGCCGGCGTGGGTTGGACAGTCATGACTGTGCCTGCCTTTCACTCGCGACTGCGGGGCTCGCTTCGCTCACTCCTCGCGCTCGCATGAGAATCACCGCAGCTTCGGGTCGAAGGCGTCACGGATCGCGTCGCCGAGCATGATGAACGCCAGCACGGTCAGCGCGAGGAACGCCGACGGGACGATCAACGGGGTGGCCGCCTCCCGCATGTGGATCCGGCCGGTGTCGATGTCCTGACCCCAGGAGATGGTCGGCGCCTTCAGGCCGATGCCCAGGAAGGAGAGCGTCGCCTCGGCCGCGATGAACGAGCCGAGCGCGATGGTCAACACGACGATGACCGGGGCCAGCGAGTTCGGCAGGATGTGCCGCCACATGATCCGGCTGTTGCCGGCGCCGAGCATCCGGGCCGCCGCGACGTAGTCCTGCTCCTTGGCGGTGATCACCGAGGAGCGGACCACGCGGGCGGCGGTGGTCCAGCCGAGGAGGGCCAGCACGAAGACGACAGCGCCGATCCGAGCCCACTGGCTGTCGCTGGACACCCGCTTGAGCAGCACGATCGCGGCCAACAGCAGCGGAATGCCGAGCACCACGTCGATCACCCGGGAGAGCACCGCGTCGACCCACTTGCCGAAGTAACCGGCCAGCATGCCGATCACCAGGGCGATGATCCCGGTGCCGAGCGCGGCGAGCGCGCCGACCAGCAGCGAGGCACGGGTGCCGTAGACCGCCCGGGAGTACGTGTCGCACCCCTGGAAGTCGTACCCGAAGATGGCCCCGCCGGACGGCCCGGCGTGCTGCCGGGACAGCAGGCAGTCGTTCGGGTTGTTGGCGGTGAACACGCCGGGGAACAGCGCCATCAGCGTGAAGATGACGACCAGCGCCAGCGAGATCCAGAAGATCGGGTTGCGGCGCAGGTCGCGCCAGGCGTCTCCGGCCAGGCTGCGCGGCTTGTTCGGAGCGCCGACCTGGTTGGGTGTGCCCGGCTCGCCCGAAGGGCCACGCCGTGCGGCCTGGTTCTCGCTGGCCGCCACCGTCTCAAAGTCACTCATGCCCGCACCTCGCTGCGCTCGGCGCCGGCATGAGGGCCAGGCACGCTGCGTTGATGATTCGTTCGCTGCGCTCACTCATGCCCGCACCTCGCTGCGCTCGGCGCCGGCATGAGGGCCAGGCACGCTGCGTTGATGATTCGTTCGCTGCGCTCACTCATGCCCGCACCTCGCTGCGCTCGGCGCCGGCATGAGGGCCAGGCGCTGCGCTGATGATTCGTTCGCTGCGCTCACTCATAGCGGATCCTCGGGTCGAGTACGGCGTACAGGACGTCAACCACCAGGTTCGAGATCAGGTAGACCACGACGAGCACGCTGACGATGCCCACCACCAGCGGGCCGTCCTCGGTGCGGATGCCGCGGAAGAGGTTGAAGCCCACGCCGGGGATGTTGAAGACGCCCTCGGTGATGATCGCGCCGCTCATCAGGTTGCCCAGCTCCACACCGAGGAAGGTGATGACCGGGATGAGCGAGTTACGCAGCACGTGGACGATGACGATGCGGCGCTTGACCAGGCCCTTCGACCGGGCGGTCCGGACGTAGTCCGCGCGCAGGTTCTCCGCCACCGAGGCGCGGGTGAGGCGCAACGCGGTGGCCAGCGACAGTGAGCCGAGCACGATGCCCGGCAGCAGGAGCGCGTAGAAGGAGGGGTCGGATCCGGCGGTGGGAGGGAAGAGCTGCCACTTGACGCCCAGGAAGAACTGCGCCAGCGGCGCCAGCACGATGGTCGGGATACCCAGCACCAGCAGGGTCAGCACCAGCGTCGAGTTGTCGAAGATGCTGGCCCGGCGGATGCCGGCGACCACCCCGGCGCTGACCCCGAAAATGATCGCCACGGCGAGCGCGATGAGCGCGAGCCGTACGGTGACCGGCCAGGCCTGTTCGAGGATGTCGCCGATGTTCCGACCGGTGAGCGACTCGCCCAGGTTGCCCTGGAGCAGGTTCTTCACGTAGTCGAAGTAGCGGTAGAAGAAGCCGCCGACGCCGGTGGCGTCCAGGTGGTACTTCTCGGTCAGGTAGGCCCGTTGGGCTGGCGTCACCGGCCGCTCACCGGCGAGCGCCTGGATCGGGTCGCCCTGCCCGGCGAATGTCAGCGCGTAGACGATCAGGGTGGTCCCGAAGAACGCCAGGACCATCTGCAGTAGGCGCCGCAAGATGTAGCGGAACATGCTTAGCAGTCTCTCCGGAAATGTGCGAAAGGGTCGCAGGACGGCATCTCTGGTCGTACCCGAAATGTCGGAGACGTGCCGTCCGGCCCGGGGGAGCCGGCACCACCGGGCCGGACGCGCTGCTGCGGTCCGGCCCCCGGTGGTGCGGTCCGGGCCACCCGGGCGTCGTCGCCCGGGTGGCCCGCACTCTGGTCAGCTCAGCTGGCCGCTTCGATCTTGACGAGGTTGACCCGCTGGAACAGGTCCATCTCCACGTTCTTGACCTTGGACGAGTGGCCGAACACGTTCTCGCCGAAGCGGAGCGGGATCACCGGCATGTCCTTGGCCAGGATGTCCTCCGCCTGCTGGTACTTGGCGATCGCCTCGTCCTGCGTCTTGGCGGCGGAACCCTCCTTGACCAGCTTGTCGAACTCCGGGTTGCTGTAGCCGTAGTAGTTCGACGAGCCGTTCGTGCTGTACAGCGGGCCGAGGTAGTCCTCCATGGTCGGGTAGTCCATGACCCAACCCATCCGGAACGCACCCACCGGCGTCTTCTTCTCGACCTTGGTGAGCAGGTCGGCGAACTTCGGCTCGGCCGAGCCGACGGCGTCCACGCCCAGGTTGGCCTTGAGCTGGTTGACCGTGGCGTCGACCCAGTCCTTGTGACCGCCGTCGCCGTTGTAGGAGATGACGATCTTCGCAGGACCACCGGCGGCCTGGTAGAGCTTCTTGGCCTCGGTCGGGTTGAACTCGCCCGACTTGCCGGTGGTGTCGTCCCGGAAGCCCGGCAGGACCGGCGAGACGAAGGAGCGCGCCGGCGTCTGCGAGCCCTTGAAGACCGACTTGGTGATCTCGTCACGGTCGATCGCCATCGAGATGGCCTTGCGGACGTCCGGGTTGCTGTAGTCCTTGTCGAACGTCGGGAACGCCAGGAACTGGAACGACGACATCGGGCTGGTCTTGTACCGGTCGCCCAGGTCGCTCGGCGCGGTGCTCAGGCTCTCGGTCGGGATCGTCGGCAGCACGTCCAGGTTGTCCGCCAGGACGTCCGCGTACGCCGCGGTGAGCTGCTGGTAGATCCGGAACTCGACGTTCTTCACCTTGGGCTTCTCGCCCGGGAAGGCGTCGTAACGCTCGACCTCGATCTTGCTGTCGTGCTGCCAGGTGCCCTTCATCTTGAAGGGCCCCTGCCCGATCGGAGCCTGCTCGTAGGAGTCCTTGAGCACGCCCGGAGCCGAGAACGCGGCGTCCGGCATCGGGAAGAACGCGTTGTAGCCCAACGTGGTCTTGAAGTCGATGTACGGCTCGTTGAGCGTCACGGTGAAGGTGAGGTCGTCGACCTTCTTCAGTCCGGACATCTCCTTGGCCTTCGGCTCCTTGCCCTGCAGGTCCGCGTAACCGGCGATCTTCTCGAAGAACGGGTTGGTGTCCTGGCCGTTGGGGGCGTACGCGCCGTAGTTCCACGCGTTGATGTAGTCCTCGGCCGTGACCTTCTCACCGTTGTGGAAGGTGTAGCCGTCCTTGAGCTTGATCGTCCAGACCTTGTTGTCGGTCGAGGTGACCGAATCAGCCGCGACCTCGTACGGCTTGTTCTGGGCGTCGTAGTCGACGAGCGGGCTGAACAGGCCGGCGATGACCTGAGAGCCGGACGTCTCGGTGGTGTTGGTCGGAACCAGGTGCTTCGGCTCGGCGATCTGGATGCTGACCACCGAACTGTCGCTGCCACCGGAACCACCGTCGCCGCCGCTGCCGCAGGCCGCGAGGCCCAGCGTCACCGCGAGCGGGAGGGCGGTCCAGGCGGCGAGTCTACGAACTCGCATTGAGCCTCCTCATCTCCTCACGCTGCGCAGTCAGGCCCGACGCTGGGTTTACGCTGCGCAACAAGCGGTAACGGTAGGTCGGCGGCGAGGCTTCGACAACGACGCGGTTGCGGGTGGGTAACGGTCTGAGGTCGAATCCCTTGTCGAAGGGCTTCCCCACTGCTACGTCAAACCGTGCGAAACCTCATCTGGCTGCAAAAACATCGCTACCTTCGGGCCCTGTCGTGGCGCTCTGGCTCGCGTTGTCTCCTGCTGGAGCTCCCGTCCCCTGTTGGTCCACCACGATCGGCCTGTCTGGTTCGATGGTGACCGAATGAACAAAAGTTCACTCAGAGTGACTAGAGACACGTCACAGATCGTCACTTTTCCTAACGG
This sequence comes from Micromonospora sp. WMMC250, assembly GCF_027460215.1. Classification (NCBI taxonomy): domain Bacteria; kingdom Bacillati; phylum Actinomycetota; class Actinomycetes; order Micromonosporales; family Micromonosporaceae; genus Micromonospora; species Micromonospora sp. WMMC250. The sequence goes on from NZ_JAPZBJ010000002.1 coordinate 5,874,206, forward strand.
TGATCAAGGGGTCGACGGGTCGGCCGATCGAGGTCGTCGGAACCCCGGGCGGAGGTCGTGAGACGATCTGGGCGTGACGGCGACGCTTCTGGACGGCAAGGCAACCGCGGCGGAGATCAAGGACGAGCTGCGAATTCGGGTGAAGGCACTCGCGGAACGCGGCATCACCCCCGGGCTGGGCACGGTCCTGGTCGGGTCGGACCCGGGCAGTCAGGCGTACGTCAACGGCAAGCACCGTGACTGCGCCGAGGTGGGCATCGCCTCGATCCGCCGCGAGCTGCCGGCCGACGCCACCCAACAGCAGGTCGACGACGTGATCGCCGAGCTGAACGCCGACCCGGCGTGCCACGGCTACATCGTCCAGCTGCCGCTGCCCGCCCACCTCGACACCCAGCGCGTGCTGGAGCTGATCGACCCGGACAAGGACGCCGACGGCCTGCACCCGGTCAACCTGGGTCGGCTGGTCCTTGGCTACGACGGCCCGCTGCCCTGCACCCCGCGCGGCATCGTCGAACTGCTCCGCCGCCACGACGTGGCCCTGCGCGGCGCCACCGTCGCCGTCGTCGGCCGGGGCAACACCGTCGGACGCCCCCTCGGCCTGCTGCTCACCAGGCGCTCCGAGAACGCCACAGTCACCCTCTGCCACACCGGCACCCTCGACCTCGCCTCGCACACCCGGGCCGCCGACATCGTCATCGTCGCGGCCGGCGTACCGGGGCTGCTCACCGCCGACATGATCAACCCGGGCGCGGTCGTCGTGGACGTCGGCATCACGCGGGTGATCGGCGCGGACGGCAAGGGCCGCTACACCGGCGACGTGGACCCGGAGGTGGCCGAGACGGCCGGCGCGCTGGTCCCGATGCCCGGCGGTGTCGGGCCGATGACCCGGGCCATGCTGCTCAGCAACGTGGTGGAGCGCGCGGAGCGCGGCTGAACCGCGCGCCGGCGACACCGGTGACGTTCGCCCCATCCCGGCGATGCCCGCCGCCCCTGGCCTGATCGGTGCCAGGATGACTGATACGGTCCGGAAAACCGACTGGTATCAGGGAGTGGGACGACCATGGGTAAGAAGGTCACTGTCGTCGGGGCTGGCTTCTACGGCTCTACCACCGCACAGCGCCTGGCCGAGTACGACGTCTTCGACACCGTAGTGATCACCGACATCGTGGAGGGCAAGCCCGCGGGTCTCGCGCTCGACCTCAACCAGTCGCGGGCCATCGAGGGCTTCGAGACCAAGGTCGTCGGCGTGACCACCGGCCCCAACGGTGAGGGCTACGAGAGCATCGAGGGCTCCGACGTCGTCGTGATCACCGCTGGTCTGCCGCGCAAGCCCGGCATGAGCCGCATGGACCTGCTGGAGACCAACGCCAAGATCGTTCGTCAGGTCGCCGAGAACGTCGCCAAGTACGCCCCGAACGCCGTCGTCATCGTCGTCTCCAACCCGCTGGACGAGATGACCGCGCTGGCGCAGCTCGCCACCCAGTTCCCGAAGAACCGGGTGCTCGGGCAGGCCGGCATGCTCGACACCGCCCGGTTCAGCAACTTCGTCGCCGAGGCGCTGAACGTGCCGGTGGCGTCGGTACGCACCCTGACCCTGGGCTCGCACGGCGACACCATGGTCCCGGTGCCGTCGAAGAGCACCGTCAACGGCAAGCCGCTGCGCGACGCGATGCCGGCCGAGCAGATCGAGGAGTTGGTCGTCAAGACCCGCAACGGTGGCGCCGAGGTGGTCGCGCTGCTCAAGACCGGCTCGGCGTACTACGCCCCGTCGGCCGCCGCGGCCCGGATGGCGAAGGCTGTCGCCGAGGACTCCGGCGAGGTCATGCCGGTCTGCGCCTGGGTCGACGGCGAGTACGGCATCTCCGGTGTCTACCTCGGCGTCGAGGCCGAGATCGGTGCCGAGGGCGTCAAGCGGGTCGTCGAGACCGACCTGGACGCCGACGAGCGCGCCAGCCTCCTGGAGGCGGCCGAGGCCGTCCGCGCGAAGCAGGGCGACATCTCCAGCATGTAAGGCCCAAACCCAGACTCACCCCGAAGGGCCCGCCGGCCAAGCCGGCGGGCCCTTCGCCATCCCACCCACCCACCCACCCACCGCCCCTCCCGTCCCGCCCCCGGGTGATCAAGAGGTTCGCGTCACCGCGCCCCCGATTCTTGACGCAAACCTCTTGATCACCGGGGCGGTGGGGGGTGGGGGACGGTGGGGTGGGGGGCGCTGGGGCGGGGGTAGGACGGGTCAGGGGGTGGGGGTGAAGGGGGTGCCTAGGTGGGGGGTGGCCAGCACTGTGGGGGCGTGGGTTCGGAGGGTGGTCAGGCGGGAGGCGCGGGCTTCGTCCGGGTCCTCCTCGTGGGCGTACGCCAGGTCGGGGTCGACGAGCTGCACCATGTGCACCAGGAGGTCACCAGTGAGCAGCATCCGTTCGTCGGCCGAGGTCAGGAGCACCGACTGGTGGCCCGGGGTGTGGCCGGGAGTGGGCAGCAGACGTACCGCCGGGGTGAGGCTCGTCTCGCCGTCGACCACCCGGAGCCGGCCGGCGGCGCGCAACGGCGCGATCAGGCCGGCCGGCAGCCCGGGGTTGAGGATCTGCGCCGCGTCCACCTCGGCGCGCTGCACCAGGTAGCTAGCGTTCGGGAAGTACGGCCGGCCGGGCGTGCCGGTGACGGCCCAGCCGATGTGGTCGCTGTGCAGGTGGGTCAGCACCACCGTCTCGACGTCGGCCGGGTCGATGCCGGCGGCGGCCAGCTCGGCGGGCATCCGGCCGGGCACCGGCGCCCAGCTCGCGGCCGGCGCGTCGGCCGGGCCGATGCCCGCGTCGACCACTGTGACCGGCCCGTCGCCGGAGCGGATCGCGAAGCTGCGGAACGGTAGCCACCACTGCCCGTCGGCGGTGACCGAGGTGGGGTCGCGCCGGTCGGCCTCCGCCCAGTGCGCCGCCGTGGCCTGCGGAAACGCCTCCGCGCGGGGTTGGAAGAAGGCACCCTCGCCGTCGGTGAGGGCGGTGACCGTGATAGACCCGAGGGTGCGGCTCAGTGGCATCGCGTCATGATCCAGGCAGTTTCTGCGCCGCGCAGCCCGGTTTCCACCGGTCGGTCGAGGCCGGCTGGGGGCCGCCGGCCCAATTGCAGTACGCTCGTACTGCTTGAGCACGTGTCCCCCGAGAGGAGCGCCGGCCGATGGCGAAGATCAAGGTAAACAACCCGGTCGTGGAGCTCGACGGCGACGAGATGACCCGGATCATCTGGAAGCAGATCCGGGAGCAGCTGATCCTGCCCTACCTCGACGTCGACCTGCACTACTACGACCTGTCGATCCAGTACCGCGACGAGACCGACGACCAGGTCACCATCGACGCCGCCAACGCCATCAAGGAGCACGGCGTCGGCGTCAAGTGCGCGACCATCACCCCGGACGAGGCCCGGGTCGAGGAGTTCGGCCTGAAGAAGATGTGGCGGTCGCCGAACGGCACCATCCGCAACATCCTCGGCGGTGTCGTCTTCCGCGAGCCGATCATCATGTCCAACGTGCCGCGCCTGGTGCCCGGCTGGACCAAGCCGATCATCATCGGCCGGCACGCCCACGGTGACCAGTACAAGGCCACCGACTTCGTCGTCCCCGGTCCGGGCACGGTGACCATCACCTACACGCCGGCCGACGGCGGCACGCCGATGGAGATGGAGGTCGCCAACTTCCCCGGCGGCGGCATCGCCATGGGCATGTACAACTACGACGAGTCGATCCGGGACTTCGCCCGCGCCTCGTTCCGGTACGGCCTGGACCGCAACTACCCGGTCTACATGTCGACGAAGAACACCATCCTCAAGGCGTACGACGGCCGGTTCAAGGACATCTTCGCCGAGGTGTTCGAGGCCGAGTTCAAGGCCGAGTTCGACGCCGCCGGCCTCACCTACGAGCACCGGCTCATCGACGACATGGTCGCCGCCGCGCTCAAGTGGGAGGGCGGCTACGTCTGGGCCTGCAAGAACTACGACGGTGACGTGCAGTCCGACACCGTCGCGCAGGGCTTCGGCTCGCTGGGTCTGATGACCTCGGTGCTGCTGTCCCCGGACGGCCGTACCGTCGAGGCCGAGGCCGCCCACGGCACTGTCACCCGGCACTACCGGCAGTACCAGAAGGGCGAGAAGACCTCGACCAACCCGATCGCGTCGATCTACGCCTGGACCCGGGGCCTGGCCCACCGGGGCAAGCTGGACGGCACCCCGGCGGTCACCGAGTTCGCCAACACCCTGGAGCAGGTCATCATCGACACCGTCGAGGGTGGTCAGATGACCAAGGACCTGGCGCTGCTCATCTCGCGCGACGCCCCGTGGCTGACCACCGACGAGTTCATGAACGCGCTCGACGAGAACCTGGCCCGCAAGCTCGCCGCCTGATCCAGGCGTACCGCGTCATCGGAGCCCGCCGGCCACCCGCCGGCGGGCTTCGGCGTGTCCGGCGGTGCCGCGCCGATCGGCGTCACTCCGCTCGGCGCGCCTCGTTGACCAGGATGGACGAGATGCCAGTCGCGTCCAGGAAGGTTGACCTCGGTCGACCCGCGGCACCCGTGCGCCGATCAGCCAGCCTTCCCGGCTGTGCCGTGCACAGCCAGCCGTCCCTTCCCTGCGGGGGGCCCTGTCCCGGGCCCCCCGCGCCCTGTTTCCCCGCCGCGCGAGTCCCGCAGGCTCAAGCCGCGCGGAGCAACTCGGCGGCGCGCTCCGGGGCGATGTCGTTGATGAACACGCCCATCCCGGACTCGGAGCCCGCCAGGTACTTCAGCTTGTCCTTGGCCCGTCGGATGCTGAACAGCTGCAGGTGCAGGTGGCCCAACTCCCGGTCGATCCGCACCGGCGCCTGGTGCCACGCCGAGATGTACGGCATCGGCATGTCGAACAGGCCGTCGAAGCGGCGCAGCAGGTCCAGGTAGAGCGGCCCGAAGGCGTCCCGCTCGCTGTCGCTGAGCGCCGGGATGTCCGGCACCACCCGACGCGGTGCGAGGTGCACCTCGAACGGCCAGCGGGCCGCCGCCGGGACGAACGCCGTCCAGTGTTCGTTCTCGGCGACCACCCGCTCACCGGCGGCTCGCTCGGCGGCCAGCACGTCCGCGTACAGGTTGCCCCCGCCGGTCTGCTCGGCGTGCCGGCGGGCGGCGGCCAGCAACGCGCGGGTGCGCGGCGTCACGAAGGGGTACGCGTAGATCTGCCCGTGCGGGTGGTGCAGGGTGACGCCGATCTCGACGCCGCGGTTCTCGAAGCAGAAGACCTGCTCCACGCCGGGCAGCTCCCCGAGCACCTCGGTGCGGTCGGCGAGCGCGTCCAGCACGGTGCGCACCCGACGCGGCGGCAGGCTGGCGAAGGAGGCGTTGTGGTCCGAGGTGAAGCACACGACCTCGCACCGCCCGAGGCCCGGCCGGACGGACGTGAACGGGGTGATCGCCCCGGGTTCGTCGGCGACCCGGCCGCTGAGTGACGGGAACCGGTTCTCGAAGACCACCACGTCGTAGTCGGGGGCGGGGATCTCGGTCAGCCGGTCGCCCACCGACGGGTCGAGCGGGCACTCGTTCGCCGGCGGCAGGAAGATCCGGGTCTGCCGGTGTACGGCGACAGCCACCCACTCGTCGGTCAGCGGGTCGTAGCGCAGCTGGGACGCGGGAGGCGGTGGTGGGAGGTCGCGGCGGTCCGGCTGGTCACGGACGGCGTCGTCGCGCTCGTCGAAGTAGATCAGCTCCCGGCCGTCGGCCAGGTCGATGGCGGTGCGCTTCACTACGCCGTCCCCTCACTCGTCGGCGTGCGCGTCGCGCGGCCCGCCCCTGTCGCCTTCACCATGATCAATTCGCCCACCTGTTCGCCGAGTGCCCGTCGAGCGGGTGGTGGCAACCGGTCGTCGCTGACCAGTACGTGTGCTGCGGCCAGCTCGACGATCGAGGAGATGCCCACGGTGCCCCACTTGGTGTGGTCGGCGAGCACCACCAGTCGGTCCGCCGCGGCCACGAGCGCCCGGTCGGTCTCCGCCTCCATGAGGTTCGGGGTGGTGAAGCCGGCCCGCTCGGTGATGCCGTGGACGCCCAGGAAGAGCAGGTCCAGGTGCAGCGACCGGACCGCCCCGACCGCGAGGGGGCCGACCAACGCGTCCGACGGAGTGCGGACGCCCCCGGTGAGCACCACAGTCTGGTCCGGTCGACCTCCGGCGTGCAGGATCTCGGCCACCGGCAGCGAGTTGGTCACCACGGTCAGGCCGGGCACGTCCACCAGCCTGCGGGCCAACTCGGCGGTGGTGGTGCCGGCGGAGAGGGCGACCGCCGCGCCCGGACGGACCAGCCGGGCGGCGTGGTCAGCGATGGCGGCCTTCTCCGGCAACTGACGGACCGACTTTGCGTGGAAGCCCGGCTCGTCGGTCGCGCTCGGTTCGGCTGTCGTGGCGCCGCCGTGCACCTTGGCCAGCAGGCCGCGCTCGTGCAGCGCCTCCAGGTCGCGGCGGATGGTCATGTCGGAGACGCCGAACTCGCCGGCAAGTTCGCTGACCCGAACGCCGCCGGTCGCCCGGACCCGCTCCAGGATGGCCGCCTGCCGCTGCTGAGCGAGCATTGCCGTGCCTCCCGGGGTCACCCTACTCTCACGCGGTCAAACGTGTTCCAACAAGAATGAACACTATCGCGTGAGCAGCTGTGGAAGGAACGGGGTACGACCGACGCCTCAGGCAGACGCGATCTTCAACTCCACCCAGCCAGTCTCGGTCAGGTGGTGAAGCACCGCCTGCACCGCGTCCGCCACGGTCAGGTCGGTGGTGTCGACCACCAGGTCGGCGTCGGTCGGCTCCTCGTACGGGTCGTCGATGCCGGTCATCCCGGTGAGCAGGCCCGCGCGTGCCCGCGCGTACAGGCCCTTGCGGTCCCGGCGCTCGCACACCTCGAGCGGGGTGGCCACATGCACCAGCACGAAGCCCGCCCCGGCGGCCAGGGCCATCTCCCGAGCCGTGGCGCGGGCCGCCGCGTACGGGGCGATCGGGCAGCAGATGCCCACCCCCCGGTGCCGGGCGATCTCGGCGGCCACCCAACCGATCCGTCGGACGTTGAGATCCCGGTCGGCCTTGCTGAAGCCCAACCCTGCGGAGAGCTCCCGGCGCACCACGTCCCCGTCGAGCAGGGTCACGGTGCGGTCGCCGCTCTCCCGCAGCGCGTCCGCCAGCCCTCGGGCGATCGTCGACTTGCCCGAACCGGAGAGGCCGGTCAGGAAGACCACCAGCCCCCGGTGCCGACGCGGCGGTCGGGCCCGGGCCAACTCCCTCGCCACGGCCGGAGGCGTGTGCCACTCCGGCAGCGGGAAGCCCCGATCGAGCAGGTCGTCGATCTCCTGCTGGGTCAGGGCGAGCCGGCGGTTGCGCGGTGGGATGTCCTCCCGCCAGCGCCACTGCCCGTCCCGGTTGTCGTACGCGAGTTCGCGGGGCACCAGCACCCGCAGCCCGGCACCGGAGAGCATCTCCCCGGTGGAGAGCAGGTGGGTCACCCCGTACGAGGCGGAGACCCGGGCGCGCAGCAGCGCGTCGCTGATCTCCTCCCGCCGGTGCGACAGGGGCACCGCGACCACCGTTGCCGGTGGCATCCGGTCCCGGGCGGCGAAGATGGTGCGGACCAGCGCCTCCGGCGGGAGCCCGCCGACGCCGCCCTCACCGACCGGGATCATCACCAGCAGGTGCGCGGCCAGGGTGCGGGCGGCATGAGCGATCTGGGCGAGCTGCGGACGGTGCAGTGGTCGGTCGGCGATCACCCCGAGCACCCGACCCGGTGGCAGCAGCGCCCGGACCTCCTCCGGGTTGCGGCGCAGCCGCTGGAACGGGCCATGGCCACCGTCGCCCAACCGCCGGACCGGGCCACCGACCCCGGCGATGCCGTCGCGCACCTGCCAGACGTCCGTCACGTCCAGGGCAGCCGCCGGGGCGCCCTCGCCGTCGGTGAGCACCAGCGCCCGGCGGGCCGGGTCACGCGGATCGAAGCTCTGCGCCAGGGAGGTCGGCACCTGCAGCGTCACCGCGACCTGCCACGGCGCGCCGTCGGCCAGCCGGCCGCGTCGGCTGACCGAGACCAGGTCGGCGCGGGTCATGAAACCGTTCAGAGGGGCGTACGCGCCGGTCAGCAGCAGCTCAAGATCCGCGAGCTCGCCCGGACGCGGCGTGTACGCCGGTGCGTCCCGCAGCACCTCGTCGGGCAGCACCCAACCGTTGCTCATCCACACCCCCCACTCGCTGACCGGCACACAGTTTCGCAGCCGACCGCCGATCGGTCGAGAGCGCCACTCCAGGACCCCGGCGGACAGGAACGACGCCGGATCCGCCCCACCCGTGCGCACCTCGGCCGTCCGCCCGTCCGAGACTTCGCGCCGTCGTCGGCACCCGACGGATTGCTGCCCACTGAACGGAAGATGAATCGTCCCACCCCCGAAGGGCTTTTCCGCAACGGGGTCGTGGACGGGGAGAAGCGTCCTACCGGCCGGACCGCGGGACCCTAAGGGTCCGCCAGGCCAAGGATCAGGGAAGCGCCGGGGGCGCGCCGGTGTCAGCGCCGGGCGTCCACTCCCTACCCTGGGCAACGTGACACTGATCGCGACCCAGTCGCTCACCAAGACGTACGGAGGTCGGGTCACCGCGCTCGCCGACCTCACCGTCGCCGTCGAGCCCGGGATCATCGGCCTGGTGGGCGCGAACGGCGCCGGCAAATCCACGCTGATCAAGATTCTGCTCGGCCTGATCCCACCGACCAGCGGTCAGGTGTCGGTGCTCGGCATCGATCCGACCGCCGACCCGGCGCAGGTCCGCGCCCGGGTCGGCTACATGCCCGAGCACGACTGCCTGCCACCGGACCTGTCCGCCGCCGAACTGGTCACCCACCTCGGCCGGATGAGTGGCCTGCCCCGCACCGCCGCCCGCGAGCGGGCGTCGGAGGCGCTGCGGCACGTCGGCCTGTACGAGGAGCGTTACCGCCCGGTCGGCGGCTACTCCACCGGCATGAAGCAACGCGTCAAGCTCGCCCAGGCGCTGGTGCACGACCCCGACCTGCTGCTGCTCGACGAGCCGACGAACGGCCTGGACCCGGCCGGCCGGGACGCCATGTTGGCCCTGGTGCACCGGATCGGCACCGAGTTCGGCATCTCCGTGCTGGTCTGCTCGCACCTACTCGGCGAGGTGGAGCGGATCTGCGACACCCTGATCGCCATCGACGGCGGCCGGTTGCTGCGCGCCGACAACATCTCCGCGATGACCTCGGCGACGGACGTGCTCGCCGTGGAGGTGAGCGAGGGCACCGAGGAACTCGCCGCCCGGCTGGCCGAGTTGAAGCTGCCGGTCGCGCGGGACGGGCGACTGCTGCTCGTACCACTCGCCGACGACGGCACCTACGACCTGATCCTCGGCGCGGTCGCCGAACTGGACCTGCCACTGCACCGACTGGACCAGCGCCGGCACCGGGTGGCCGAACTCTTCGCCACGAGGGAGCTCACCCATGCCTGAGTCGTCTTCCGCCGCGCTGCGGTCCACGCCGACCGGTGTCATCCACGACATCGGCTACCAGCGGTACGCAGGCCCGAGGCTGGGCCGGGGGCACGTCTTCGGCGCGCTCTACGTGCACGGACTGCGTACCACCTTCGGCTTCGGGCGCAGCGCCAAAGCCAAGATCTTCCCGTGGCTGGTGATCGGCATCGTCACCCTGGTCGCGGCGGCGCTGACCGCGATCCGCAGCCAGATCGGCGAGCCGGTCGCCACGTACGCCCAGTTCGCCGACTCGATGAGCTGGCTGGTCCTCTTCTTCGTCGCGGTGGCCGCGCCGGAACTGGTCTCGCGGGACCTGCGAAGCGGCGTCCTCCCGCTCTACTTCTCCCGGCCGCTGCCGCGCGGTGACTACGCGCTGGCCAAGCTGCTGGCCCTGGTCACGGGGCTCTGGCTGCTGCTCGGCGGCCCGCAGGTGCTGATGTTCCTGGGTGCCGCGTTCACCACCAAGCAGGGCCTGCGCGGGGTCTGGAACGAGCTGCTCGACCTGCTGCCCGGCCTTCTCTACGCGGGGCTGTGGGCCGTGGTCTTCGCCTCGGTCGGTCTGCTGATCGCGTCGCTGACCGGCAAGCGCGCCTTCGCCGCCGGTGGGGTGGTCGCCGTCTTCCTGATGACCACGCCGATCGTGGGGGTGCTGAGCATCCTGCCGTCGCGCAGCGCCAACGAGCTGGCCGGTCTCGCCTCGCCCTCCACCCTGGTGCAGGGAGTGGGCATCTGGTCCCTCGGCGACCTGCTGGTGGAGAACGGTCAGGAGGGCATCGGGGTCGGCCGGTTCGGTCCGGTCTACGCCCTGGCCGCGGTGCTGTTGGTCGCCGGTGCCACCGCCCTCCTGCTGGCCCGCTACCGGAAGGTTGCCTCCTGATGAGCACGCTGAGCCTGACCGGGGTGTCCCGGTGGTACGGCAACGTGGTCGCGGTCAACGACATCAGCATGGCCCTGGGGCCGGGAGTGACCGGGCTGCTCGGCCCGAACGGTGCCGGCAAGACCACGCTGCTGCACATGATGGCCGGGTTCCTCGCCCCGTCGCGCGGCACCGTCACGCTGGACGACGAGCCGACCTGGCGCAACCCCGACGTCTACCGGCGGTTGGGGCTGGTCAGCGAGCGGGAGGCGGTGCAGAGCTACCTCACGGCGCACGAGTTCGTGCTGGCCAGCGCGAAGCTGCACCGACTGGCCGATCCCGCGACGGCCGCCCGGCGGGCGATCGAGCTGGTCGAGTTGGAGTCGGCGCAGGACCGGCGGATCGGCACGTACTCCAAGGGCATGCGGCAGCGGGCCCGGGTGGCCGCCGCGCTGGTGCACGAACCGCAGGTGCTGCTGCTCGACGAGCCGTTCAACGGGATGGACCCGCGGCAGCGGCTGCACATGATGGACCTGCTGCACAAACTGGGCGACTCCGGGCGGACGATCCTGTTCAGTTCGCACATCCTGGAGGAGGTCGAGCAGGTCTCCGGGACGGTGCAGGTGATGGTGGCCGGCCGGCTGGCCGCCTCCGGTGACTTCCGGACCATCCGACGGCTGATGACCAACCGCCCGCACGTCTTCGCGGTGCGCTCCACCGACGACCGGGCGTTGGCCGTCGCGCTGATCGCCGAGTCGTCGGTCAGCGGGGTCGAGCTGGACCCCACCGGTCTGACCGTGCGCGCCGGCGACTACGGCGCCTTCACCCGGGCGCTACCCCGGATCGCGCTCAGCCACGGCATCCGGGTGCGCCAACTGGTGCCGTCGGACGAGTCCCTGGAAAGCGTCTTCTCCTACCTCGTGGAGGCCTGACCGGTGAGTGCGAGGAGTGAACGAGCGCAGCGAGTGAGCCCCGCAGTCACGAACGAAGGAAGATGACATGTCCACGATTACCTGGATCACCGCCCGTGGGCTGTTCGGCCGCCGCCGGTTCCTGCTGCTGCTCCCGCTGCCGTTGGTCCTGCTCGGGCTGGCCGTGCTGTGCCGGTCCCTGGGCGTCGACCCCCGTCAGTGGGGGCCTCCGGTGCTGGTCGGCCTCGGATTGGCAGTGGTGCTGCCGGTGGTAGCGCTGATCATCGGCACCGGCGTGCTGGGTGCCGAGATCGACGACGGCACCGTGGTGCACATCCTGACCAAACCGCTCCCGCGGTGGCAGATCGTGCTGCCGAAGCTCGCCGTGGCCGCCGGGATCACCGCCGTCACCGTCGCGGTGCCGCTCTACGTCGCGGGCGTGCTGGCCGCCTCGGTACGCCTCGGACTGGCGTTGGCGGTCGCGGCGGCGCTCGGCGCGCTGGCGTACTCGGCGTTCTTCCTCGCGCTCAGCCTGGTCACCCGGCGGCCGGTGCTGCTCGGCCTGGTCTACGTGTTGATCTGGGAGGGCCTGCTGGGCAACTTCGTCAGCGGCACCAAGGTGCTCTCCATCCAGCAGTACGTGATCGCGCTCGCCGACCGGATCGCCCCCACCGGGCTGCTGGAGACCACCGTGTCGGTGCCGGTGGCGTCGGTGATGACCGCGCTGGTGGCCGTCGGTTTCACGGTGCTGGCCATCGACCGTCTGCGCTCGTTCAGCGTGGCCGGCGAGACGAGCTGACACCGGTGCGAAACGCCGTTCCGGCCAGCCCCCGCCCGGCGGTAGGGCTGGCCGGATGGACCGGCCGGACCACCTCGGGCCAGGCTGTCTGGTGTGAGCGTCGAAGCGAGGCAGACGTCGTTGACTGAGCCGTACTCCCGGAGCAGCCGTCCGTGGCTGACCAGCCTGGCCGTCGCCGGGCTGGCCTGCGCCACGGTCGCCACGGCCGCCCAGGGCAGTGGCCAGTTCCACTGGTGGGCCGTGTTCATCCTGATCCCGGCCGCGTTGATCGCGGCCAGCGGCGGCCCGCTGCTCGCTCGGGGCGGTGGTCGGGCCTTCGCCGGGTACATGCTCGCCTGCGTCGGCACGATCGTCTTCGCGGTCGGCGCGCTGCTCATGTTCGGCGTGATGGGCCGGGGTTGGCCGTTGCTGGTGGTGCTGCCCTGCCTGGCGGTCGCCGGCACCTACGGGTGGCGGGCGGCCCACCCCCTGGTCCGTGGTCTGCACCGGGCGGTGGCCCTGCTCGCGCTGACCGGCGCGTTGCTCGGCCTGACCCTGCAACTGATCCGGGTGGACCTGATCCACCTCAGGACCGGCTGGTGGGGTGCGTTCCTGATGCTGGCCGGGGCCATCGTCCTCGGCAACGCGGGCGAGCTGACCCGGCACCGGATGCCGTACCGCCTCCAGGCGATCACCCTGCTGGTCGGGCCCTCGGTGGTCGCGTTCCTGCTCGGGCTGCGCTTCCTACGCGGCTGGTGACCACGCGTCCGCCGCCGCGCGAGGGGGGCGGCGGCGGACGTGTGGTCAGAAGGCGCAGGCGATGACGAGCTCCGGGGTGCGGTCGGGAAGCAGGTCGAGCTTGGCGATCCGGCCGGCCGACCGCAGGTCGTCGGCGACCAGTGTGAGTTGTTCCAGGAGCGCCGCCGGGCCCAGCGCCTCGGCCAGCGGCACCTCAGCCTTCATCGACAGCTTCCGCTCCGACTTGGCCCGCCGGACCTGACTCAACGCGTCGCCGGCGAGCCGCAGCAGCGCCGGCTCACCCGACCCCTCGATCGTCCGGGCCACCTCGTACGTGGTCGGCCACGGCGCACGGTGCACCGAGCCGTACCGCCACCACGACCAGATCTCCTCGGTCACGTACGGCACCACCGGGGCGAACAGTCGGAGCTGCACCGAGAGCGCCGACGCCAGCGCGGCCCGTGCCGAGTCGGCCGCCGCGTCGGTGCCGTACGCGCGTTCCTTGACCAGCTCGATGTAGTCGTCGCAGAACCGCCAGAAGAACGCCTCGGTCGCCTGCAACGCGGCGGTGTGGTCGTACGAGTCGAAGGCGGTGCTCGCGGCGCTGACCACCGTGGCCAGTTCGGCGAGCATGGCCCGGTCCAGTGGAGCCGTCGCCCGGGCGCGTAGCGCGTCCGCCGCGCCCAGCCCGAGCGCGAACTTGGAGGCGTTGAGCAGCTTGGTGGCCAACCGCCGACCGATCTTGATCTGCGCGGGGTCGAAGGCCAGGTCGGTGCCGGGTTTGCCGCTGGCCGCCCAGTAGCGCACCGCGTCCGAGCCGTGCTGCTCCAACAGGGCCAACGGGGTGACCACGTTGCCCTTGGACTTGGCCATCTTCTTCCGGTCCGGATCGAGGATCCAACCCGAGAGCACGGTGTCCCGCCAGGGGAGCACCCCGTGCTCGAAGTGCGATCGGACCACGCTGTCGAACAGCCAGGTCCGGATGATCTCCTGCCCCTGGGGTCGGAGGTCCATCGGGAAGATCTGGGCGAACAGGTCCGGGTCGGTCTCCCAACCACCGACGATCTGCGGGGTCAACGACGAGGTGGCCCAGGTGTCCAGCACGTCCGGGTCACCGATGAAGCCGCCCGGGTAACCGCGCTGGGATTCGTCGTAGCCGGGCGCCGGGTCGCTGGACGGGTCAACCGGCAGCGCGGACTCGTCCGGCGTGAGAGGGTGGGACCAGTCCGGTTCGCCAGCGTCGTCGAGCCGGTACCAGACCGGCACCGGCACGCCGAAGAATCGCTGCCTGCTGACCAGCCAGTCACCGGTCAGGCCGCCCACCCAGTTGTCGTAGCGGTGCTTCATGTGCGCCGGCACCCAGTGCAGCTCACCGCCCCGGGCCAGCAGCGTCGCCCGCAGCTCGGCGTCCCGGCCACCGTTGCGCAGATACCACTGGCGAGTCGAGACGATCTCCAGTGGCCGGTCGCCGCGCTCGTAGAACTTCACCGGGTGCGTGATCTGGCGCGGCTCACCGATCAGGTCACCCGCGTCGGCCAGCAGGCCGACGATCTCCCGGCGGGCGCCGTTGACGGTCTGCCCGGCCAGCGCCGCGTACGGCTGTGCCGGCACCCCGTCCGGCGGCTCGGGGAGCAGCCGCCCGTCCCGCCCGATCACCACCCGCGTGGCCAACCCCAGCTCACGCCACCAGGTCACGTCGGTCAGGTCGCCGAACGTGCAGACCATCGCCACGCCGGTGCCCTTGGCGGGGTCGGCGAGCGGGTGGGCGTACACCGGCACCTCGACGTCGAACAACGGGCTGCGGGCGGTGCCGCCCACCAGATCGGCGTACCGCTCGTCGTCGGGGTGGCAGACCAGCGCCACGCAGGCCGGCAGCAACTCGGGACGAGTGGTGTCGATGAGCACCTCACGCCCGCCAGGCGCGGTGAACCGCAGCCGGTGGTAGGCGCCGGGACGCTCCCGGTCCTCCAACTCGGCCTGGGCGACAGCGGTGGCGAAGCCGACGTCCCACAGCGTCGGCGCGTCCGCCTGGTACGCCTCACCGCGGAGCACGTTGCGCACGAACGCCCGCTGGCTGGTGGCCCGGGCGATCCGGCCGATCGTCGTGTACGTCAACGACCAGTCCACGGAGAGCCCCAGCCGCCGCCACAGCGCCTCGAAGGCCTGCTCGTCGGTGACCGTCAGCCGCTCGCACAGCTCGATGAAGTTGCGCCGGGAGATCGGGGTGGGGTTTCGGCGGGCCGCGTCGTCCACCGGGGCCGCCGGTGGCCGCCACACCGGGTCGTACGCCAACGCCGGATCGCAGCGCACCCCGTACACGTTCTGCACGCGACGCTCGGTGGGCAGGCCGTTGTCGTCCCAGCCCATCGGGTAGAAGACGGCCTTGCCGCGCATCCGCTGGTAGCGGGCCACGGTGTCGGTGTGCGTGTACGAGAAGACGTGCCCCATGTGCAACTCGCCCGATACGGTCGGCGGAGGGGTGTCGATGGAGTACACGTCCTTACTACGACCATTCCGGCTCGGCGCGTCTGACGCCGCGCCGCGACCCGGAGCGGTCGCCTTCGAGCGGTCGAACGCGTACGTGCCCTCCTCCTGCCAGCGGCGTGCCCAGCTCTCCTCGAGCCCGTCCAGGGTCGGACGCTCGGGAACGCCGGCGCGGGCCGTCCTCGCCGTATCGGTCATCTAGCGATCGTAGGCACCACCAGGGGGTCGGACCACGCAGTTACGCATCGCTGGTCAGATCAGCGAGTCGCGCCACTGCCGGTGCAGGGCCGCGTACCGGCCGTCGGTCTCGGCCAGCTCGGCGGGTGGGCCGTCCTCGACGACGGTGCCGTCGTCGATGACGAGCACCCGGTCGGCCGTCTCCACGGTGGAGAGTCGGTGCGCGATGACCAGGGCGGTGCGGTCGCGCAGGATGGTGCCGAGCGCCCGCTGCACCAGCCGCTCGGTCGGCACGTCCAGCGACGACGTCGCCTCGTCCAGGATCAACACTGTCGGGTCGGCCAGGAACGCCCGCGCGAACGCGACGAGTTGCCGCTGCCCGGCGGAGAGCCGACCGCCGCGTCGGTGCACCTGGGTGGCGTACCCCTCGGGTAGCGCGGCGATGAAGTCGTGCGCGCCGATCGCCCGCGCTGCGGCCTGGACCTCGGCGTCGTCGGCGCCCGGGCGGCCGAACCTGATGTTCTCCGCGACGGTCCCGCTGAACAGGTGGTTCTCCTGTGTCACCAACACCACCGCCCGGCGCAGGTCGGCGTCGGTCACGTCGCGCAGGTCGACACCGTCGAGCCGGACCGTGCCGGTGTCGGGGTCGTGGAAGCGGGCCACCAGCTTGGCGATCGTCGACTTTCCCGCGCCGGTCGGTCCGATCAGCGCCACGGTCTGCCCGGCCGCCACGGTCAGTTCCAGCCCGCCGAGGATCGGGGTGCCCGCCCGGTAGCCGAAGGAGACCGCCCGGAAGGTCACCTCGCCGCAACCGGGTCCGGTCGGCAACGGTGTGGGCCGGGTCGGTTCGGCGACGGCCGGCCGTTCGTCGAGCACCCCGGCCAGTTTCTCCAGCGCGGCGGTGGCCGACTGGAGCGAGTTGTAGAACTGGCTGAGCTCCTGCATCGGCTCGAAGAAGCGGCGCAGGTAGAGCAGGAACGCGGCGAGCACACCGACCTCGGTCTGCCCGCCGAGCACCCGCCAACCGCCGTAGCAGAGCACCACAGCGACGGTGACGTTGCCGATCAGTTTGATCGCGGGCGAGTACGTGGCGATCAGTCGGAACGCGTGCAGGCTGGTGCGCCGGTAGTCGTCGCCCAGCGCCACGAAGATCCGTTGGTTGCGGGGTTCGCGGCGGAACGCCTGCACCGCCCGGATGCCCCGCATCGACTCCACGAAGTGCACGATGACCAGCGCGACAGCGTCCCGGGTCCGTCGGTACGCGCTGGCCGACGACCGGGCGAACCAGCGGGAGAGCCAGAACAGGAACGGGAAGGCGAACAGCGTCACGGCGGCCAGTGGCAGGTCCAGCCAGAGCAGGATGGCGGCCACCGACAGGATCGACAGCCCGGCCAGCACGAGGCTGTCGATGCCACCGTCGACCAGCTCGGCGATGGAGTCCAGGTCACTGGTGAGCCGGGAGACCATCCGGCCGGAGGTGTACCGCTCGTGGAAGCCCACCGACAGTCGTAGGAAGTGTCCGAACACCCGTTGCCGGAGGTCCAGCAGGACGGCCTGGCCGATCCGCGAGGAGAGGGTGAGGAACCCCCGGCGGGCCGCGTACTCCGTCACCGAGGCCACCGCGAACGCCCCGGCGACGGCGATCAGCGGGCCGGGGTCGCCGGCGCGCAGCGGCGTGATGGCCCGGTCGATGCCGATCATGACCAGGTACGGGCCGGCCATCGCGGCGGCGTTCTGGGCCAACAGCAGGCCGATGGCGGCGGCGAGTCGCCTGCGGTGTGGGCGGATCAGGTCGGCCAGCAGGGCGCGGCTCAGCCCGCGCAGTCGGGCCACCGCCTCGGGCGCGGAGTTCTCGGCCCGACTTCGGTCGGCTTCCGGGTCGGTGGCGGTGCCGCGCCAGCGGGTCAGTTCCGGTTCCTCCTCCGGCGGGGGGTCGGCCTGCGTCGGCACTGTCACGAGCGCACCAGCCCCCAGCCGTCCGAAGCGGACGGGCTGGACCCGGAGGGGCCGGACGGCGGTGGGTGCCCGGCGGGCGGTTCGGCGGCGAGCAGCGCCCGGTACGCCGGCACACTGGCGAGCAGTTCGGAGTGCCGCCCGGTCGCCGTGATCCGCCCGTCTTCGAGCAGGGCGACCCGGTCGGCCAGCGCGATGGTCGACGGCCGGTGTACCACCAGCAGCGCTGTGGTGTCCCGCAGGACCCGGCGCAGCGCCGCCTCGACCAGCGCTTCGGTGTGCACGTCGAGCGCGGACAACGGATCGTCCAACACCAGCAACGCCGGCCGGCCGAGCACCGCCCGCGCCAACGCGAGCCGCTGCCGTTGCCCGCCGGAGAGGGACAGCCCCTGCTCGCCCACGCGGGTCGCCAACCCCCACGGCAGGTCGTACGCGAAGTCGGCCTGGGCCAGCGCCAGGGCTGCCCGGACGTCGTGGTCGCCGGCGTCGGGGTGACCCAGTGTGAGGTTCTCCCGGACCGACATGGAGAACAGCGTGGGTTCCTCGAACGCGACCCCGACGAGGCGGCGTAGCGACGCCAGCCGAAGCTCGCGCAGGTCGTGCCCGTCCAGTGTGATCCGGCCGGCGGTGACGTCGTGCAGCCGGGGGACCAGCGACAGCAGTGTGCTCTTGCCGGAGCCGGTGGCACCGACCAGGGCCAGTGTCTCGCCCGGCTCGATGGTCAGGTCGATCTCGCGCAGCACCGGCGCGGTGGCGCCCGGATAGCCGAACGCGACCCGTTCGAAGCGGAGCTGACCGTGGACCGCGTGGCGGGGCAGAGCGAGCGCTCCCGGGCGGTCCACGATCCGGGGTGGGGTGTCCAGCACCTCCTGGATCCGGTCGGCGGCGGTGGCGGCCTCCTGGCCGTTGGCGATGATCCATCCCAGGGACTGCACCGGCCAGATGAGCATCAGTTGGAGGCTGACGAACGCGACCAGCTCGCCGATGGTGAGCACACCCTCCGCGGCGGCGGCTGCCCCGGCCACCAGGACCACGCCCAGTGTCACGTTGGGCACCAGGTCGAGCAGTGCCGAGGTGTTGGCCAGCAGCCGCCCCTTGCCGACGCCGGTGTCGTGCAGCCGCCGGGCGGCACCGGCGAAACGGGCGGCCAGTTCGGGCCCCCGGCCGTACGCCTTCATGGTGCGCAGACCCTGCGCGGTCTCCTCGACCAGGGTCGCCACGTCGCCCTGCTGGTCCTGCATCCGTCGGGACGCGGCGTGGTAGTGCCGTCCGAACCGGCGGCTGATCAGCAGCAGCGGCACCGCGCTGGCCGCCACCAGCGCCCCCAGCACCGGGTGCAGCCTGATCAGCAGCACCACCACGACCACGTAGGTGGTCAGGTTGAGCACCAGGAAGAACACGCCGAAGGAGAGGAACCGGCGGATCACCGAGAGGTCGCTGGTGATCCGGGAGAGCAGCTGACCGGACTGCCAGCGGTCGTGGAAACTCGTCGGCAACCGTTGCAGGTGGGCGTAGACGTCGGCGCGCAGCGCCGCCTCCATGCCGACGGCCGAGGAGGACTGCACCCACCGGCGGATGAAGATGAGCACCGCCTCGACCACGCCGAGCAGCAGTGCCAGGGCACCGAGCTGGAGCAAACCGCCGGGTTCGTGCCGGGCCACCGGGCCGTCCACCACCCGCTGCACGACCAGCGGTACGGCGATTCCGGCCGCCGTGCCGGCGAGCCCGGCGAGGAGCAACCAGGCGAACTCGGCGGCGTACGGGCGCAGGTAGGGGCGCAGCCGCCAGAGGTTGTGCACGGAGTTGGTGCCGGCAGCGACCCGCGCGGCCGGGTCGCCGTCGCTCTCCACAGGCACTACCAGACGGTAGCGTCTAACAGGTGTCGATGCCTCTGTCAGCTTGCCGTCAAGCGCCGCTCATGACCGAGAAGCCACTTCTTCACGTCCAGCCCCCAGCGGTAGCCGCCGAGCGATCCGTCGGTGCGGAGCACCCGGTGGCAGGGCACGAACAGCGCGACGGCGTTGCGGGCACAGGCCGCCGCGGCTGCTCGCACCGCCGGTGGCCGGCCGGCCAGTGCCGCGTACCCGGTGTAGGTGACCGGGGTGCCCGGCGGCACCTCGCGCAGCACCTGCCAGGCGTGCGCCATGAACTCGCCGCCGGTGACCTGACGGACCGGCACCGCGTCGATCGCGGCGAGGTCACCGTCGAGGTAGGACGTCACGGCGACGCTCACCGGACCGAGGTCGGCCCGCTGTCGCAGCGGCGCTCGCAGGGTCGGGTGGACCAGGGGCAGCAGTGCCGCCGGGTCCTGGGTGAAGCCGGCGGCCCGTACGTCACCGTCCGGGCCGGCGAGGATGCTCAACGGGCCGGTCGGTGTGGTCAGGACGGTGCTGTCGATGCTCATGCGGCTCTCCAGAGTCTGATCGTGGCGTAGGACCGCCAGGGACGCCACCGCTCGGCGTACCCGTCGAGGGTCTTCTGTGTGTCGGGCAGGCCGAGCGCGGCGGCGCCGCGCCGGACCGCGAGGTCGGTGCTGAGCAGGATGTCCGGGTCGCCGAGGGCGCGCATGGCCAGGTAGTTGGCGGTCCACGGGCCGATGCCGGGCAGTGCGAGCAGCCGCCGCACGGCCTCCTCGCGATCCACACCCGGCGCGAGGTCCAGAGCCCCGCCCACCACCGCCCGAGCCAACCCGCGCAGGCTCTCCCGCCGCGCCGAAGGCATCCCGAACCCCGAGTCCGGCAGACCCAACAACTCCTCCGCGCTCAAGAACCCCCGCAGCGGCCCCGCCGCCGCACCCGGTTGATCATGAGGTTGGCCTGGAGTTCGATCTCCATCGGCCCCGTCCACCTCATGATCGACCTGGTGGGTCAGGAGGAGGCGGGTGAGAGTTTTTCTTGCCGCTCCTAGCGAGACCTGTTGGCCTACGACGGCGCGTACCGCCATCTCGAAGCCGTCCACCGCGCGCGGGAGCCGGACCCCGGGTTCGGTGGCGACCGCCCGCGCCAGCGCCGGGTCGGCCGCCAGGGTGGCGTCGATCGCCGTCGGGTCCGCGTCCAGGTCGAGCAGCCGACGGCACCGGGCCACGGCGGGCGCCAGGTCGCGCAGGTCGGTCAGCCGCAGCGTCGCCGCCACGTGCCCGTCCGCCGGGGTCAGCGCCACCTCGCCGGTGCCGTGCGGCAACCGCAGACCCCTGCGGTACGTCCCGTCGCGCACCTCGTCCACCCCGGGTAACGCCCGCACCGCGAGGAAGTCCAGCAGCGCCCGGGCGTGCAACGGCGGGCGGTACGCCAACCGCAGGGTGATGGTCCCCGCCCCGGTCGCCGCCGGCTGGCGACCACGGGCCGTCCGCAGGTCCGACGGCGCGCTCGCGTACACCTCGCGGAGCGTGTCGTTGAACTGCCGCACGCTGCCGAAGCCCGCGGCGAACGCGATCTCGGCCATCCCGAGGTCGGTCGTC
Organism: Micromonospora sp. WMMC250; assembly: GCF_027460215.1. NCBI lineage: Bacteria > Bacillati > Actinomycetota > Actinomycetes > Micromonosporales > Micromonosporaceae > Micromonospora > Micromonospora sp. WMMC250. Next base: position 5,895,071 of record NZ_JAPZBJ010000002.1, read on the forward strand.
TCGATCAGGATCCGGGCGGTCTGCGCCCGCTGGGCCCGGGCCAGCGCGAGCGGGCCGGCGCCCATCTCGGCGCTCAGCATCCGGTGCAGGTGCCGCTCCGTGTAGCCGAGACGCGAGGCCAGCCCTGGCACGCCGGCGCGGTCGACCACCCCGTCGGCGATCAGCCGCATCGCTCGGCCGACCACGTCCGCGCGGACGTCCCACTGGGGTGAGCCGGGTGCGGCGTCCGGCCGGCAGCGGCGGCAGGCGCGCAACCCGGCGCCCTGCGCGGCCGCGGCCGACGGAAAGAACCGGACGTTCTGCCGCTTGGGTGTGATCGCGGGGCAGGACGGTCGGCAGTAGATGCCGGTGGACGTCACGCCGGTGTAGAACCAGCCGTCGAAGCGCTGGTCACGGCTGTCCACGGCCCGGTAACACCGCTCGAAGTCCATCTCCACGTCCCCGATGATGCCCCGCCCGGCGGGGCAGCGGCTGGCGAAAATCGGACCTGGGCGTGCTGGTGGCCAGGGCCGCCGTCAACGGGGGCGACGACGGCGCCGATGCGGCTGGCCGGATCCGGTGGGCTGGGCGGACCGGGTCGGTCGTGCGGCGCGTTGCGGTTGGCCGGTCAGCAGGGCCGGGCGGAACACGCCGTCCGGGTCGTACCGCTTCCACAGCCGCCGCACCCGGGCTCCGGTCTCGCCCGGGTAGATCCGGGCGAACGCGTCCGGGCCGGGCCGGCTCTCGAAGTTGACGTACGCCCCGTCGGCCCGCGCGCCGACCGCCCGCCAGGCGGCGTCCAACGCCCCCGCACCCTGTGGAGGGAACACCGAGGCGACCACCATCGTGTCCTGGTGGCGATGGGGGTACGCGGTCGCGTCGGCAGCGACGTCGTTGATCGCCCCGCCCAACGAGCGGAGCTGGACCACCGCCCGCCCCGGCCCGGTCACCGCGCGCATCACGGCCCGAGCGCCGGCGTCGTCCAGATCGCGGAACAGACCGTTGGTGGTCGTACCGCGCTGCTGCCCGACGTTCGGGTGCAGATGCGCGGTCGGGACCAGGGCCGGGTAGGGCAGCAGGTCGGTCCGGTGTTCGAGCACCCTGCCGATGGCGAGCAGCGGCTCCACCGCGGGGCGGGCCCGGCGCAGGCTCTCGGCGGCCACCACGGCGGTGATGGACATGAGTGCCGAGCGGCCCTCGGCGTACACCACGGCGGCTGCGGACAGCTCCCGTGGAGCCTGCGCGAGGTAATTCGTCCACTCCCTGATCGTGCGCCCGTCCGGCCGCGCCTCGACGACCACCTGCGCCACGCCGACGTTGCGCTGCTCCGCGGCCTCGATCTCGAAGGCCACCACGATCCCCGCGCCCGCTCCCGCGCCCCGGACCAGCCAGAACAGTTCCGGCTCGTGGTCGGCGTCCGCGCGTACCAGCGTCCCGTCGGCGAGGACCACCTCGACCGCCCGGACGCGGTCGATGGTGAGGCCGTGCGCGCGGACCAGCCAGCCGATCCCTCCGCCGGTGGCCAGGCCGCCGACACCGACACCGCCGTGGTCGCCCGAGCTGACCACCAGGCCGTACGGGGCCAGTGTCTTCGCCACGTTCGCCCACCGGGCGCCGGCCTCGACCCGGACCAGCCCGGCCCGCTCGTCGAGCACCTGCACCCGGTTGAGCATGGACAGGTCGATGACGACCCCGCCGTTGTTCGAGGAGGCGCCGGAGAAGCCGTGCCCACCGCTGCGGACGGCGATGGGCAGCCGCTGCTCCCGCGCGTAGCGGAGGGCGTCGACCACCTGAGCCGTGGTCTTCGGCAGCAGGACGGCGGCCGGCGACGCCGAGGTGGTGTACGTCGAGCGCAGCTGCGCGTACCGGCGGTCGCCGGGCGTGACGATCTGTCCCCGCAGGGAGTCGGGCACCCGGGCCATCGCGGCGGTCATCGGTGCCCCCGCAGCTCGTACCTCGGGTGTCCGGGATTGGTCATGGACCAAGGATGAGCGGGCACACCGGGCTCGACAAATTCCGTGGGCCGGCGCCTACCGTCGCCGAGGCGCGTGACGCTCGCCGGTACGGGGGAGCGCGGCGGGAGAGTGACCGGGATCTCGGATCGACCCGGTGATCCGAGTCACCGTCGTCCTGGCCCGGCCACAGACGGGATGGAAGTGGGACGGCCGGTCCGGCCGGTGTTGGGAAACCGCCGGCCGGACCGGTCCTACTCAACGCACCGGGCTCGGCGTGGCCGTCGGCGGGCCGGGCATCCCAGGTACGCCCGGCGGACTCGACGGGACTGGACTGGTAACCGGGTCGCCCGGCCTGCCGGGCACACCCGGCGGAGTCGACGGGCTCGGCGTGGCCGTCGGCCGGCCCGGTACGCCGGGCGGGCCGACCGTCTTCCCCGGGGGCATCTCCGCCTCGGGGCTCGATTCGATCGGCACCAGGGTGGGCGCGGACGGGGTGGGTACCGGTGGACTGGTTACGGCTGCCGGGCCGGCTGGGCTCGGCACGGCTGGGGGAGGCCCGTCCGACCTGCTGGCGGCCAGGGCGATCGGCGCCGCGATCAGAATTGCCGCGAGAGTGCCCACCGCCCCCATCGTCACCGTGGCACGGCGTCGGTTGCGAACCCGCCGTTCCGCTCGATTCAACTGGTCCTGCACGATCGGTGCCTCCTCGGCCAGGTCGGTGAGGGTGGAGCGGATGAGGTGCTCGAAGGGATCGGTCACTGCCGCACCTCCAGCATTTCGATTTCCGGCAGCAGGTCGCGCAGCCGCTTGACCGCCCGGTGGGTCCGGCTGCGTACGGTGCCCACCGTGCAGCCCAGAAGCTCGGCCACCTGGGCTTCGGGCAGATCCTCGTAGTAGCGCAGGACCACCACCGCCCGCTGCGCCGGTGGCAGGTGACGGAGCGCGGCCCGCATCGCCAACCGCACGTCGGAGCCGCCGCTCGGGTCAGCGCGGACCGGTTCGTCGGCCGGGTTGAGGGGCGTCTCCCGCCGCCGGCGCAGTCGCCGCCACCAGCTGATCTGCTCGCGGTACATCACCACGCGCAGATATCCCTCCGGGTCGGCGTGCCGGATGGTTCCCCACTTCGGGATGGTCCGCGCCAGCGCGGTCTGGAACAGGTCCTCGGCGGCACTGCGGTCCCCGGTCAGGAGGTACGCGACCCGCATCAGCGCTGGGGTCCGGCTGGCGACGAACTCGGCCAGCCGCACGCGCTCGTCCTCGTCCACTCATCACCCCCGTTTCGTTGTCACACCTACAGACGCCCCAGGTCATCGTCGCTATCCGCGATCCGAGGGGTTTTTTCGGCCCGGAAGTGTCGGTCGTGGCGGGTACCGTCCGGCCACCAACTCAAGAAGGGGTGCAGCGGATGGCGAGCGTGGCGGGTTGGGCGGCGGCGTCGACATCGGGTGCGTTCCCGTCGTTGCCCCGGGCTGTGGTGCAGGCCTTCTACCGACGGATGCGGGCGGTCGCACCGGCCGCCGTGGGCGCCATCGAACGGGACCGGGCAGGCGACCCCGACCGGGCTTTCTCCGACACCGCCTGTGGCCGGTTGGCCGGTTCCCTCGACGACGCCGGTCTGCGGGCGCTCGGGATGTGGACGCACCACTGGTGCATGCGCTTCTACGACGACGACACCCGGGTCGGCCGCCGGCTGGTCCGCGAGATCGCCGGCCGGCCGGGTTTGGGCTGGACGGCCGACGAGGTGCGCTGGATGCTGCGCGAGTCTTTCTCGGCAGGTCCGGCCGCCGCCGACCGGTTCACCCTGCCCCGAGCCGCCGCGGGGCAACTGCCCCCGGCCGACCGGCCGGCTCTCGCCCTCGCCTGCTGGCCCGAGGTCGAGGTGCCTCGCCAGCGACGACCCGAGGGGTCCCGGTGACCGTCGAGCCTGCTTGTCGTGTCGGCTGAGGCAGGATTAGCACGGCAACGCCCCGACGGAAGGACGCCCCGATGCCCGCCAGCGAGCCGACCATCATCGCCACCAGCATGGGCTTCTCCCGGGGTGACCGAGGGCCCTACGACATGCGGCCCAGCCCGGTCTTCGACCTGGCGGCCGAGCTGGCCGAGGCTGGTCCGCACCCGCGGGTCTGCTACCTCGGGCAGGCCGTCGGCGACCAGCCCACCTCGCTGACCGCTGTCTACAGCGCGTTCGCCGCCACCCGGTTCCGGCTGTCGCACCTCGCACTGTTCCCCATGCCGAACGTCGAGGACGTTCGCGCCCATCTGCTCGACCAGGACGTGATCTGGGTCGGCGGCGGCAGCGTGGCCAACCTGGTCGCCGTCTGGCGGGTCCACGGGCTCGACGAGATCCTGCACGAGTGCTGGCAGGCCGGCGTGGTGCTGGCCGGTGTCTCCGCCGGCTCGATCTGCTGGCACGCCGGCGGTGCCACCGACAGCTTCGGCCCCCGGCTGCGTGGCTTCACCGAGGGCCTCGGCTGGCTGCCGTACGGCAACGGGGTGCACTACGACAGCGAGGGCCAACGTCGCCCGCTCATGCACGAGCTGGTCGGTGACGAGACGCTGCCGACCAGCCACTGCACCGACGACGGGGTCGGGCTGGTCTACCGGGGCACCCGGTTGGTCGAGGCAGTCGCGGACCGTGAGGGCGTCTCGGCGTACGAGGTCAGCCGCGGCGTGGACGGCAGCGTCCGGGAGGCGGTCATCGCCCCACGCCTGCTCGGCTGAGCGGCGGCGGTCGGGCAGAGTCGGAGGCGCGTGGGTCGGCCCGGTCGGCACCCGCGTAAGCTGGCTGGTCGTGAGTCTCTCCATCGGCATCGTCGGCCTGCCCAACGTCGGCAAGAGCACGCTTTTCAACGCGTTGACCAAGAACGACGTGCTGGCGGCGAACTACCCGTTCGCCACCATCGAGCCCAACGTCGGCGTGGTCGGGCTTCCTGACGAACGGCTGGGCAAGCTGGCCGAGATCTTCTCCTCGCAGAAGGTGCTGCCGGCCCCGGTGTCGTTCGTCGACATCGCCGGCCTGGTTCGCGGCGCGTCGAAGGGGCAGGGCCGGGGCAACGCCTTCCTGGCGAACATCCGGGACGCGTCGGCGATCTGCCAGGTCGTCCGGGCCTTCTCCGACCCGAACGTGGTGCACGTCGACGGCAAGATCTCCCCGGCCGACGACATCGAGACGATCAACACCGAGCTGATCCTCGCCGACCTGCAGACCCTGGACAAGGCGCTGCCCCGGTTGGAGAAGGAGGCCAAGCTCCGCAAGGACCGGGCCGTCGCCGTGGCCGCCGCGAAGGCCGCCATCGAGGTGCTCGACGGCGGCACCACCCTCTACTCCGGGGCCGCCGCCGCCAAGATCGAGCTTGAGCACCTGCGCGAGCTGCACCTGCTCACCACCAAGCCCTTCCTGTACGTCTTCAACGTCGACGAGGCCGAGCTGGCCAACGAGGCGTTCCTCGACGAACTGCGGGCCCTGGTCGCCCCCGCCGAGGCCGTCTTCATGGACGCCAAGATTGAATCTGAGCTGGTCGACCTGCCCGAGGATGAGGCCCGCGAGCTGCTGGAGTCGATCGGCCAGAACGAGCCGGGCCTCAACCAACTCGTCCGCGTCGGCTTCCGCACCCTCGGCCTCCAGACGTACCTCACGGCCGGCCCCAAGGAGGCACGCGCCTGGACCGTCCCGATCGGCGCCACCGCGCCGGAGGCCGCGGGCGTCATCCACAGCGACTTCCAGCGCGGCTTCATCAAGGCCGAGGTCGTCTCGTACCACGACCTGGTCGAGCACGGCTCGATGGCGTCGGCCAAGGCGGCGGGCAAGGTCCGCATCGAGGGCAAGGAGTACGTCATGCAGGACGGCGACGTCGTGGAGTTCCGCTTCAACGTCTGAGTCCGGCCATCCGTCCGGCCCTCAGCTATTGATGGTGTCGCCAGAGATCTTGTCGGCGGGTGCCCGGTGACGGTTGCGTCGATCGGTGGGGCGAGGGCCGTCAGAGTGGGTCGAGGTGGTGCCTGAGCAGGCGGAATTCGTTGCCTTTGGGATCGGCGAGGACGGGCCAGGACGCAGCCTCAGACCGAACCGGTCATCCAGCGAGTTCTCGCACAAGTTCCGTCTGGTCGTCGCTCCACAGCTCGATCGAGTAGCGCAGGCCCAGTCCCGCGAAGAAGGCAGCGAGTTCGTCGACGCGGGACGGATCGACGACGCCGCTGAAGAGATGTTCGTCCGGCGACGCCTCGACCAGTTCAACGCGCACCCATTCGTGGCCGACCTCGTAGTCGGTCCACGAGCTCGCGCGAGCACGCCAACCCGCCCGCACGAACATCTCGGCCAGATCCTGCGCCCTCGGCGCGTGGTGGAGGCGGCCGTAGACGTTGTTGTCGAGAACGGCTAGACCGCCGGCAAGACGGGGCCCCGTCGTACCGCCAGAGGTGATCTCCATGCTTGTCTCCCCTGGATGGTCGTGCCACCGGACAGGTGGCAGGATCGCACACGTAGGTTGAACCCATGACGGAACAGCTGCTGCGATCGTCGTTCGGCGCGGCGGCTGCCGCGTACGCCGAGCACCGCCCGGACTACGCGCAGGCCGCCGTTCGATGGGCGCTCGACGTCGCGCCCGGCCAACGCGTGCTCGACCTTGGCGCCGGCACCGGCAAGCTGTCCGCCACACTGCTCGCGGTGGGCGTGGACGTCGTCGCGGTCGAGCCCGACCCGGCGATGCTCGCCGAGCTGCGCCGCGCGATGCCGGCCGTCCGTGCGCTGCCGGGCAGCGCCGAGGTCATCCCGTTGCCGGACGCGTCAGTCGATGCCGTGGTGGCCGGCAACGCCCTGCACTGGTTCGACATGGCCGTCGCGGGGCCGGAAATCGCCCGGGTCCTCGCACCCGGAGGCGTCCTGGCTGGTCTGTGGAACGTCATGGACGACCGGATCGACTGGGTTGCCGAGCTCGAACGGGTCAGCGGGAGCGCGGCCATCGGTCCGCGGGACACCTTGAGCGCCTGGCGGACGGCGACAGCGGACATGCTCGGTCCGGCTGTCCGGTTCGGGTCGTCGGAGCAGACCGAGTTTCCGCACGGGCAGCGCCGTACCGCCGAGTCCCTCGTCGCGACACTCGCGACCCGGGCGGGAATGCTGGTCATGCCGGAGGCGGACCGGGAGGCGTTGCTCGGCCGGATCCGTTCGTTTCTCGGAAGCAGGCCGGAGACCGCCGAGGGCGAGTTCACACTGCCGATGCTGACCGGCGTGCTGCGCGCCCGGCGCCAGTGACGGCCGCTGGGAACCCGCCTGCGGGCTCAGGTCCTCGACGCTCGACGGATCCGCCGCGCGGGTAGCACGGACCGGAGCTTGCCGGCGGCGCTGGCGAAGTCCGAGATGGTGGTGACGCAGCCGTGGCCGACGTGGGCGAGCCAGAGCGCGTCGTCCCGTTCGACCACGAGCGCCTGGGACAGCGGAACGGTGTGCACGTTGCCGTCGCCGTCCACCGTGGAGATCGCGTCGGTGCTGATCACCAGCGAGCCCTTGTTGCCGAACCGCTTCCTGAAGGCCGGCCGGACCACGTCACCTGCCGGCACGAAGCGAGTTCGGGGGCAGGAGGCGTCGGTGACGCCGGGGAGGTCCGGTCGAGATCCGTACGGCACGACGATCATGGCGGAGGAGAGCCATCCCGACATGATGTCCCGCGCCGCGGCCGGAGAGAGCCCGTCCGGTTCGGTGAGCGGATCCGTGAGGTAGTGCTCGGTGGTGCCGAGCAACTCCCGGTGGGCAGCGGATTCGAGCTGTTGGATCGGCCGCATCCACGCCAACGCGTCGTACGTCGGCACGAGGTCGGCGGGTATGGCCACGGTCCGACTCGCTTCCAGGTTCGCCATGTCGGCCTGGTCGAGCCCGTCGTGCACCAGTCTCCGTAGCTCGGCCCAGAGCAGTTCCGCCGCCACCGCGGCGTCGAACCGCCGGGCGCTCGTCGGGTCGATCCTGATGCCGAGTTCGTGCCGCGTGCCGTCGACGACCTCGGCCATGAGTTCGGCGTACCGGGCGACCCCGGCCCGCTGCACCGCCTGGAAGATGCGCGATCTCAGCGCGGCCATCAGCAGGAGGGCTTCGGCGCTGGGCGGGGAGCTGACGACCAGCGCCACACCGTGCACCTCATCGGCGTACCAGACCGGGCCCGACTGGTGGTTCGCGAGGCGTGTGTCGTGGTCTGCGCGGGGTCCGGCGGGCAGTAGCAGTCGCATCGACGGAGGTGCTTCGGCGGTCGTTGCGAGGACGGCGTTGCCGCTGGTGAAGAACCTGCCGACATGCTGTCTGATCTCGTCGGCCGTGAAGAGTCGGTAGTCCACTGCCGGCCAGCGCGCCAGGCCGTGCCCGCGCGGCCCGAACCGCCGCGCGAGCAGTGATCCCCACGGGTCGAGCACGCCCTCGTCGATGTCGGACACGTCCCGGTCGTCCGCGTCGACGTCGGCGACCGCGTCGGACAGGTCGGTGGGCGGAAGATGGCTGATGGTCGAGCAGAGAGTGGTGAAGTGTTCCGCGATCTGCTCGGGCGTGCCGGCGGCGACGAACGAGGTCTCGTTCACCCAGGTGTCGTTCGCGTACTTGTCCGCGACGTACGGGTCGGCCCGTTCCAGTAGATGGTGCACCAGATGGTTCAGGCCGATGGAGTCGAGTTCCTCGTCGCGGGTGCCGCAGCCGAAGGTCAACGATGCGCCCAGCACGCCCGGCAGGTCGCGTCGGAGGACCGTGACCCCGTCTATGTCCGCACGCCTCATGCGCGGATCGTATGGTGGCCGGTCAAGCCGGCCGGCCGCCATCCGACAGGGGTCTACTGCTCGGCCCAGACACCCAGCTCGTTGCCGCTGGGGTCGGTGAAGTGGAACCGCCGGCCGCCGGGGAACTCGTACGGCCCGTCGACCACCTGGCCGCCAGCGTCCTTGACCGCCTGCACCGACGTGTCGAGGTCGGTCGAGAAGAGCAGCACCAGCGGACCGCGGGCGCGTACGGCCTCGTCCAGGCGCAGACCGCCGACCTCGGAGTCACCCTGGGGGTTGCGGATGCCCGCGTACCCCGGGCCGTAGTCGTTGAACTGCCAACCGAACGCCTCGGCGTAGAAGCGCTTGGCCTCGGCGAGGTCGGTCACCGTGAACTCGACGTAGTCGATGGCGTGGTGCTGGTGCGGAGTCGTCTCAGACATGCCGGGCATTGTCCGACCCGGGTACGACGATCCCGAGACATGCAACGAAAGGTTGCGTGAGGGAGGTGGTCGGCGTAGGTTAGGTGCAACCAAAGGTTGCGAAAGGATGAGAGCATGGAACAGGGAACGATCGAGCGCGACATCCACGTCGACGCGGCACCCGAGGTGGTCTTCGAGGTGGTCAGCCGGCCGGAGCACATGCGGGAGTGGTGGCCGGACGACGCGCGGTTCGAGTCGGTCGCTGGCGCGCCCGGCGAGCTGGTCTGGCGCAACAGCGACACCGGCGAGACGACGACCGTCGCCCTCGCCGTGGTCGAGGTCGACCCGCCAAAGCGATTCTCCTTCCGGTGGTGCTTCACCGACGAGGGCCGGAACGGGGAGGCGCTGCTCGTCACCTTCGACCTGGCGCCCAGCGGTGCGGGCACCCGGGTCCGGATGACCGAGACGGGGTTCCGCGAGATGGGGTGGGAGGTCGCCGTCCTGGAGGAGCAGTACCGCGACCACGAGGACGGCTGGGACCACTACATGCCCAGGCTGGGCACGTACGTCGAGCGGCTGGTCGCCACCCCGTGAGTACGGCAGTCGACGACGAGTTGTGGTCCGCGATCGGCGACCCCACCCGGCGTACCATGATCGATCTTCTTCTCGCCGACGGACCGGGCACTGCAACGTCGCTGAGCAGACGGCTGCCCGTCACCCGCCAGGCCGTCGCGAAGCACCTGGCCGTCCTGGACCGGGTGGGGCTGATCCACGGCGAGCCGGCCGGCCGGGAGCGTCACTACCAGGTCGACGAGGCGCAGCTCGCCCGCGCGGTCGCCCAACTGTCGGCGGTGGGCGCGACCTGGGATGCCCGTCTACGCCGGATCAAGCGGATCGCCGAGGCAATCGAACGCGACCGCGACAACAGCGAAGGAGCATGACAATGGTCAACATTCTGCACCAGGTCGGCGTCGTCGCTCCGCTGGCCGACGTCCACCGAGCGGTGGCAACTCCCGAGGGCGTTGCCGGATGGTGGTCCGTCGACACGGCCGGGAAGAGCGAGGTCGGAGGACGGTTGGCCGTCCGGTTCAGCGACGACGGTGGCTTCGACCTGGACATCCTGGAGTCGGACCCGGCCGGCCGGGTACGGTGGCGGGTCACCGATGGCCCTGCGGAATGGATCGGCACTGAGATCAACTGGCGTCTCGAACAGCGTGGCAGGTACACGATCGTCCAGTTCACACACGAGGGCTGGGGCGAGCCGACCGAGCTGATGCACCAGTGCAGCACCAAGTGGGCGACCTTCCTGATGAGTCTCAAGGCGCTGGTGGAGACGGGGCGCGGCCGGCCGGCACCGGACGACGTCCAGATCAGCGACGGGCACTGATCTCGGTGACGGCCGGATCGTCGGGGTGGGGTGCCCCATCTCTTCGGTGGCGCCTCACTCCACGGCTCAGTAGAGCTGTGGCGGCAGGCCCTTGCGGTTCAGACCGACTGCCGGGTCGGTCCTGGATCGTCGGAGGAGATCGACTCGGGTTCCTTGACGTCGGGGTGTCGTCGTGGCGATGACACCCCGACTTCCCGGAACCCGAGTCGACCAACCGCTACTCCGCCCGGTAGACGGAGATGTGCGACGGGCTGTCGGCCTGGAACGGCCGCCGTTGCCAGTCGGCGTACCGTTCGGTCAGCCGAAGCCCCGCCTGCTGCGCCATCGCGTCGATCTGGTGCGGCCAGGCGTAGCGCATGGCGAACGGCTTCAGGTGCACGCCATCACTGTCGAAGGTGATGGTCTGCCTGATGAACCGCTGCGCCGGCCGGTCGTACTTGTGCAGCCGGATCGTCGCCGAGTCCTCGGTCACGTCCCACACCCGCACCTGCTCGTCCCTGTCGAAGCTGCGCGGGTCGGGTACGAACGTCTCGATGACGAACGCGCCACCGGGCGACAGCACCCGGGCGACGTTGCGGAAGCAGTCCGCCTGCCGCTCCGCGTCGACCAGGTTGAACAGCGTGTTGAAGACCAGGTACGCGAGCCGGAACTCACCGTCCACCGGCACGTCGGCCATGTCGGCGATGACCACCGGGATCCGGTCGCCGCCGGGCTTGGCCCGCAGATGCGCCACCATCTCCTCGGACGCCTCAACGCCGTGCACGGCCAGACCACGCTCGGCCAGCGGAAGAGCGACCCGGCCGGTGCCGATCGCCAGTTCGAGAACCGGACCACCGTCGGCCAGATCGGCCAGGAAGTCCACCGCCGGCATCGGGTCGGGGTTGCCCGGGCCGTCGTATTCGGCGGCCCACAGTCGGCCGAAGAGGCCGGGATCGTCGAAGACCGACATCAGCGGCCTCCGCGGTTGGTGTCAGTGGCGCGCGGCGGCGCCGTGGTCGGGGGAACAGATCTGCTCACGAAGTCTCGATTCCTCGGTGCGATTGACGTCGGGTCGGAGGCACTTCGTCGTAGCGGGCATGGCGCTGCTCCCTTCGCGTGACTGTCGACCGAGGACACCAGAGACGGCGCGGGCCCGGCAAGGCAATTACGCCGGCCGGGCCCGCAGCGGGACTTCAGGTCAGGAGATGTGGTGCAGGATCACGTTGTGCACGTGGTGGCTCTTCTGCGCACCACGGAACTCCACCTCGTAGGTGTGCGTGCCGACGTGGATCGCGATGGCGCCGGTGGAGAAGAACGATCCTCCCCAGGACTTGTTGCTGACCACGCTCACGCTGGTGATCTTCGAGTACGGGATGCTGGTGATCGCGAACCGCTTCCCGACGAAGGAGCGGTCCTGGATGATCACGCGGCGGTCGGTCAGCCCGATGAACCCGGTGCCCGTGCCGACGGCGTCGTAGACGGCGATGATCTGCTCACCCTCGAGGAGGCCGCTCTCGATCTGCTGGACCTGCTCTTTGCGGTCGTACGCGATGTTCGCCATGCGCCCCAGGTTAGAAACCCGGTGCCACAGTGCCCGCCCGGGCGAGGACCACGAACTCGCCGTCGCCATGGCCGACGGGCTCCTGCCGCCAACCGCCGTACACACGGTCCACCACGAAACCGGCAGTGGTCAGAGACGAGCGCAGCTCCGCCTCGGTGCGGAAGCGCAGGGTCGCCGAGCTGACCAACCGCTCGCCGTCGGCGAAGTGGTAGTGGTGGGTGAAGTCGACCACTCCGTCGCGTACCCCGGTGACTGCTGTCCACGCGCGGACCTCGCCGCCGCCCGGCACTGTGATCCGGCGCTGCGAATCTGGTCAGCACCGCCACGTCGAACACCCCGCTCGGAAGCGCTGCCGAGGTGCCCTCGACCCAGGTCACCCGTTCGCCACCGGGCCGGGCGCGGGCGGCGGCCAGAGACGCGCCAGCGGGGTCGACGCCGGTGACGGTGTGACCCGAGGCGGCAAGGGCGACGGTCAACCGGCCGGTGCCGCAGCCGAGGTCGAGCACCCGGGCCGCCGGCGTCTCGCCGACCACCGCCTGGAAGAAGTCGTCGTCCGGCCCCCACCGGCACTCCGCGTCGTAGACCTCGACCAGGCGGGGATGCTGGAACTCGCCGTGCCTCACGGCGCGTTCGCGTCGGTCGCGGCGCGGACGAACTCGCGTACCCGGGTGGTGGTGTTGCTGGGCAGCCACACCGGCCCGCGTTCGATCGGTGGTGCGTCGTGGATGGGCACGTACGCGACGTCGGGGCGGGGGTAGTAGCGGCGCGTGTGCTCACCCACCGGCAGTACGCCTCGACCCAGCGCGACAAGCGACAGCATCTCGGAGAAGGTGTTCCCGGAGGGCCCCTTGGGAATGGGCCGGCCGGTCGGGGTGCGCTCCGGGGTGCGGTCCCGCTTGAACTCCGCCGAGGTCACCGCCGGGTACTGCACCACCGGGTGGTCGGCGAGGACCTCCAGCGACACCGACACCTCCCGGGTGAGCGGATGACCCGCCGCCACCGCCAACGCCCGGTCCTCGGACAGCAGCGCCGGGCCGGTGGCCATCCCGTCGAACGGGAACGAGGCGATCAGCACGTCCGTCGAGCCGTCGAGCAGCCCCGACCGGGTGTTGGACAGCTGTGCCTCGTGCACCTCCACCCGGCAGTCGGGATGCCGTTCGCCGAACAGGGCCACGGCCCGCAGCAGCACCGGTGCCGTCCACTCACCGAGGAACGCCACCCGTAGCGTCCCGGTGACGCCCCGGCCGGCGTCGACCGCCCGGCGGACGGCCTCGTCCATGCCGGCCACCAACGGGGCCAGCTCGTCGGCGAGTTGCCGTCCGATCGGGGTGAGCCGGACGACCCGACTGGTGCGGGCGAACAGCGGCGCGCCGATCCGACGCTCCAGCCTCTTCACGATGTGGCTGACCCGACCGGTGCTGACGGACAACCGCTCGGCGGTCCGGCCGAAGTGCAACTCCTCGGCGAGTGTCAGGAACGCCTCCACCTCGTACCGCTCCAGCACGTCGCTCCCACCGTTGACCTGTGGGCAACGATCGTAGCGGCATGAGGTCTTGGTCGGCGTCCCTCGTGCGGGGATCGTGAACGCGGCAGGGAACATCTGACGAAGGGCAGCGACATGAGCATCGACAACGACCACACCGGCACGAGCGCGGTACGGGTGACCGGTTTCGACCACCTGGTGTTGACCGTCGCCGACGTGGAACGCTCGCTGGCCTTCTACTGCGGTCAGCTCGGGCTGCCGCCGGTCCGGGTGGGCGAGTGGCGGGCCGGACGGGTGCCGTTCCCGTCGGTGCGGCTCAGCGCCGAATGCATCATCGACCTGGTGCGTGGCGATCTTCCCCACGCTGACCGGCGGGGCACGAACGTCGACCACTTCTGCCTGGTGGTGGCGCCGCTGGACTGGGAGCGGGTGGTCGAGTCGGGGGTCTTCACGGTGCTGACCGGGCCGGTCGACAGGTTCGGTGCCCGTGGTTCGGCGACCTCGATCTACGTCAGCGACCCGGACGGCAACGTGGTGGAGTTGCGGTGGTACCCGCAGGATGTGGAGATGGCTGCCGAGGTGGACGTCAGGACTCCGTGACCGCCCGGTAGGCGTCCTCGATGCGGGCGGCCAGCAGGACCTCGCCCTCGGTCAGGGGCTCGCCGTTGCCGTGCCCGACCCGGATCTGGGTGCTGTCGGACCGTCGGCTGATCTCCGGGCGCAGGTGCAGCGCGTCCGCGACGACCTTGACTCGTTCAGTTAGCGCCGCGTGTTGGGTATCGTCGATCACGAGCGTCCGTCGGATCTGCTCCCCTTCGCGTGTCCAACCAGATAGCAAGGTCAACGCGTCGGCAAGGTAGTCGTGCTTCGACCTGCTGCTGAACAGCACGCGCATCACCGCACCCCCCAAGCGCCGTTGCCGGCTTGTGGCCAAATCGTCGCCATCCCGTGTCTTGTCGGTGTCCCCTAGTCTCTCCCCACGCGGGAGGGGTGTCCACGCCCACACTTCCGTGTTCTATTGGCCTAGCGGACGGTTCCGGTACCCAAACCGCCGATTGATCTGGCACCCTGGACGCCCGTGCGGACCGAACGGGCGAATGATGGCGGGCAGGCCGAACGACGGGCCCTGAAGGTGATCGTCGGCGCGGCGATAATCCGGGACGGACGGGTGCTCGCCTGCGCGCGCTCCGCCCCGCCCGAGGTGGCCGGGATGTGGGAGTTCCCCGGCGGGAAGGTCGAGCCGGGCGAGGCCGAGGTCGACGCGCTCGTTCGGGAGTGCGTCGAGGAGTTGGCCGTACGCGTCGAGATCGGTGATCGGGTCGGCCGCGACGTCCGGATGGCACACGGCCGTTCGGTGCTCAAGGTGTACGCCGCCCGTCTGCTCGACGGGGACGAGCCGCAGGCGCTGGAACACGAGGCGCTGCGGTGGCTGACCGCCGACGAACTGGACTCGGTCACCTGGCTCCCCGCCGACGCCCCCATCGTCGCAGCCCTCCGCCCCGTCCTCCTACGCAGCCCTCGTTGATCATGAAGTTATTGCCATGACACGCCGCGCGCGAGCGCAATAACTTCATGATCGCCGGGGTTGAGGCCCTGGGGGTGCGAACGGGACGGGGGCCGCGGCTGTCGCCGCGGCCCCCGTCTGGTTCGGGTGGTCAGTGCTTGTCCTGGTCCGGGTGCGCGAAGTTGAGGTGCTCCGGAGGCAGCGGGAAGGTCACGTCGTCACCGAACGGCGACGGTGCGGCCGGCCGGTCGAAGGTGAGCTCGGTCAGCGGCAGCTTGCCCCGGTCGTCCACCGCCGGAGCGGTCGGGTGGGGCACCTCCCGGTCCCAGTTGACGCCGCTCTGAGCCTGCGCCTCGGCCCGGGAGTCGTGGGAACCACCCGCGTGCGAGTGCAGCCCACCGTGGGCTGAACCCGGCGTCGCCGAGCCCTGACGGGCGGTGGTCACGCTGGTCTGGGGCGTCTCGCCCCGGCGGAAGATCTTGCTACCAAGCCACACAAGGGGATCGTACCTGCGGTCGACGACCCGTTCCTTCATGGGGATGATCCCGTTGTCGGTGATCTTGATGTGCTCGGGGCAGACCTCGGTGCAGCACTTGGTGATGTTGCAGAAGCCGAGGCCCTGTTCGGCCTGCGCGTACTCCTTGCGGTCGGTCCGGGTGTCCAGCGGGTGCATGTCCAGCTCGGCCGCCCGGATGAAGTACCGGGGTCCGGAGAACGCCTGCTTGTTCTCGTCGTGGTCACGGATGACGTGGCAGACCGTCTGGCACAGGAAGCACTCGATGCACTTGCGGAACTCCTGCGAGCGCTGCACGTCGACCTGCTGCATCCGGTAGTCACCCGGCGCGACGTCGGCCGGCGGGGCGAACGCCGGCGTCTCCCGTGCCTTCTCGTAGTTGAACGAGACGTCGGTGACCAGGTCCCGGATGACCGGGAAGGTCCGCAGCGGGGTGACAGTGACCGTCTCGTCGTCGCCGAAGGTCGACATCCGGGTCATGCAGCCCAGCCGCGGCTTGCCGTTGATCTCCATGGAGCAGGAGCCGCACTTGCCGGCCTTGCAGTTCCACCGGCAGGCCAGATCGGGCGCGTCGGTGGCCTGGAGGCGGTGGATGACGTCGAGGACGACCTCGCCCTCGTTCACCTCCACCATGTAGTCCTGTAGGTCCCCGCCGGTCTCGTCACCCCGCCAGATCCGGAACTGACGCTTCGCGCTCATCGGTTGTCCGCCTCTCCAGCGTCGGCGACGAGGGCGTCGAAGTCGGTCAGCTCCTCGTCGGTGAGGTACTTGGCCAGCTCCGCACGGTCGAAGAGGCCGATCAGCTCCGGTCGCATCTTCGGCAGCGGCTTACGGGTCAGCCGCACGGTGTCGCCGTCCAGCGAGCAGACCAGGTTCACCTGCCGCCACTTCGGCTCCATCGCCGGGTAGTCCTCCCGGGTGTGCCCGCCGCGCGACTCCTGCCGCTCCAGCGCCGCCTTCGCGGTGCACTCCGAGACCACCAGCATGTTGCGCAGGTCCAGGGCCAGATGCCAGCCCGGGTTGTAGCGTCGGCCACCGGCCGCGCTCACCTTGGCGACCCGCTCGCGCAGCTCGGCCAGCCGCACCAACGCGTCGGCCAGCTCACCCTCCCTGCGGATGATGCCGACCAGGTCACCCATGACCACCTGAAGATCCTGCTGGAGGGTGTACGGGCTCTCGCCGGTGTCGCGCTGCAGCGGAGCGAGCGCGGTCTCCACGGCGGCCTCGACGGCGTCCACGGCCACCTTCGGCCGGGCGGCCAGCCCGTCGGCGTAGCTGGCCGCGTGCCCGCCCGCCCGCTTGCCGAACACCAGCAGGTCGGACAGGGAGTTACCGCCCAACCGGTTGGAGCCGTGCATGCCACCGGAGACCTCACCGGCGGCGAACAGGCCGCGTACGTGACCGAAGGCGGCACCCGAGTCCGGGTCGACCTCGACGCCGCCCATCACGTAGTGGCAGGTCGGCCCGACCTCCATCGCCTCGGAGGTGATGTCGACGTCGGCCAGCTCCTTGAACTGGTGGTACATCGACGGCAGCCGCCGACGGATCTCGTCGGCCGAACGCCGGCTCGCGATGTCCAGGAAGACGCCACCGGCGGGGGAGCCCCGACCGGCCTTGACCTCGCTGTTGATCGCACGGGCCACCTCGTCACGGGGCAGCAGCTCCGGCGGACGCCGGTTGTTGTCCGGGTCGGTGTACCAGCGGTCCGCCTCCTCCTCGGTCTCCGCATACTGCTTGCGGAAGACGTCGGGGACGTAGTCGAACATGAACCGCTTGCCCTCGGAGTTCTTCAGGACACCACCGTCGCCACGGACCGACTCGGTGACCAGGATGCCCTTCACCGACGGCGGCCAGACCATGCCGGTCGGGTGGAACTGGAGGAACTCCATGTTGATCAGCGTCGCCCCGGCGCGCAGCGCCAACGCGTGCCCGTCCCCGGTGTACTCCCAGGAGTTCGAGGTGACCTTGTAGGAGCGTCCGACACCGCCGGTCGCCAGCACCACGGCCGGCGCCTCGAAGAGGATGAACTCGCCCGACTCGCGGTAGTAGCCGAACGCGCCCGCGACCCGGTCACCGTCGAGCAGCAGCTCGGTGATGGTGGTCTCGGAGAACACCTTGATCCGGGCGTCGTACGAGCCGAACTCCCGGTGGTCGTCCTGCTGAAGCGAGACGATCTTCTGCTGGAGGGTGCGGATCAGCTCCAGGCCGGTCCGGTCGCCCACGTGCGCCAGGCGCGGGTACTCGTGGCCACCGAAGTTGCGCTGCGAGATCTTGCCGTCCTTGGTGCGGTCGAAGAGCGCACCGTACGTCTCCAACTCCCAGATCCGCTGCGGCGACTCCTTCGCGTGCAGCTCGGCCATCCGAAAGTTGTTCAGGAACTTGCCGCCGCGCATGGTGTCGCGGAAGTGCACCTGCCAGTTGTCCCGGCTGTTCACGTTGCCCATCGCGGCTGCCGCGCCGCCCTCGGCCATCACCGTGTGCGCCTTACCGAACAGCGACTTGGAGATGATCGCGGTCTTCTTGCCGGCGAGCCGGGCCTCGATGGCGGCACGCAGACCGGCGCCGCCGGCCCCGATGACGACGACGTCGTAGTGGTGTCGTTCGATGCGAGTGGTAGTGGTCATGTCAGGGGCCCTTTAGTTGATGAACCGCAGGTCGGAGAACCAGCCGGCAGCGAGCGCCATGATGTAGAAGTCCGCCAGCGCCAGGGTGCCGAGGGTGATCCAGGCGAGCTGCATGTGCCGGACGTTCAACGCCGAGACGAACGTCCAGGCCTTGTACCGCACCGGGTGCTTGGAGAAGTGCTTCAACCGGCCGCCGATGATGTGCCGGCAGGAGTGGCAGGAGATGGTGTACGCCCAGAGCATCACCACGTTGAGCACC
The DNA here is from genome assembly GCF_027460215.1 of Micromonospora sp. WMMC250. Lineage (NCBI taxonomy): Bacteria > Bacillati > Actinomycetota > Actinomycetes > Micromonosporales > Micromonosporaceae > Micromonospora > Micromonospora sp. WMMC250. The sequence continues at coordinate 5,913,467 of NZ_JAPZBJ010000002.1, forward strand.
AGGATGACGTTGCCCAGCCCGAAGCCGAAGCCCATGGGGGAGTGGAAGGCGAGAATCGCGTCCCAGGTGTTGATCAGCGAGATGATCGCGGCGGCGTAGAAGAAGTAGCGGTGCAGGTTCTGACCCAGCAGCGGGAAACGCGTCTCACCGCCGTACTCCTTGTGGCCGTCCGGCACGGCGCAGGCCGGCGGCGACAGCCAGAACGACCGGTAGTACGCCTTGCGGTAGTAGTAGCAGGTGAGCCGGAACAGCAACAGGAACGGCAGGGTCAGCGCGGCGTCCGGGATGATCCACCAGCCGGGCAGGAACCGCCCGAAGTGCGAGGCCGCCTCAACACACCTGTCGGTCACGCACGGGGAGTAGAACGGGGTCAGGTAGTGGTAGTCGTTGACCCAGTAGTTGTCGTGCTGGAAGACCCGGACCGTCGCGTACACGACCCAGGCGCTGAGCCCGATCACGGTGATCAGCGGGGCGAACCACCAGCGGTCGGTACGCAACGTCTTCGCCGCGATGGCGGCGCGCGCCCGCGCTCCCCGCGGCCTCGTTGCCGTTGAAGTCATTCGAGTCGTCTCCTCGACGGGCCCGTACAGGCGGGCTGGGCTTTCACCGGTCGGCACGCGGACCGGAGAACGGCACCCGCTGCCACGTCCTGCGCACACAACGACCACGCCGGATCGACCGACGCAGCTAAGTGACACACGTTACGCCGATCTCTGCGAGCCGTCCGCGCAAGGGACCGTCCCGTGTGTCTGGCCTGCGGAAAAGCCGCCTTCTGGATGGCTCAGCCGGAGGCGCCTCCGGTGAAGTGCCAGGACGCCAGCCGCACCGAGGGCGCCGTCCACCACGCACCGTCCACCCGATCCGGTTGGCGCACCGGCCGCGCACCCAACCCGAGCACCGCCCCCGGCCCGAGCGCCCGGGGGTACGACTCGGTGAACCGCAGGTCGCGTACCGCCCGCACGACGGTGCCGTCCTCGATCAACCAGACACCGTTGCGGGTCAACCCGGTGACGACGAGGCTCTTCGGGTCGAGCACCCGCGTGTACCACAAATCGCTGACCAGCAGCCCTCGCTCCACACCGCTGACCAGCGCGGCCGTGTCCGCGTCGACGACCGCCCCGGCCGCCGCGCCGGTGGTGCTCCGGCCGCTGGCGCCGGCCGGCCCCGCGGCCGCGCCGGACAGCCGCATGGTGCGGGCCATCGGACCCCACGTCGCGCCACCAGCGACCGCGTGCCCGGTGGACTGCGCGCCCGCCTCGGCGGCGGTCCGCCGGTCATGCGCCACCGCCCGGGTGACGCCCGCCTCGACCAGTGTCAACGCCCGACGGGCGGTGCCCTCCGCGTCGAACGGCAGGCCCGACGCGCCCAGCGGGTCGTCCACCAGGGTCACCGCACTGTCGAACTGGGCGACGCCGGGCTCGGCGAACGACTGCCGTTCGGCGTACCGCTTGCCGTTGAAGCCGTACCAGGACAGGTTCTGCAACAGGTCCGCCACGGCCGCCGGCTCGAACACCACCTCGTAGCGCCCCGGCGGCAACTCGACCGGGTCCGCCGCGGCCTGCGCCTTCGCCGCGGCGTGCGCGCCCAGCTCCGCACCGTCGAGGTCGGAGAGCCGGTCCGCACTGCGCCGGGCCACCCCGTCCGCGCCGTCGCGGCGGGCGATCCCGTCCATCGCCGCCTCCGCCGAGCGGCCGGACGCGGTGTGCCCGGCCGAGTTCGCGAACGCCGACGAGCGATGCGCGGTGCGGCAGTAACCCGCCGTGCTCAAGCCCCCGGCGGCGGCCACGAACGCGCCCACCCGGTCGGCCCGCTGGTCCGGTTCGGCGTACGCGGTCGCCTCGTCCACGGGCGGCGCGTCCGGCACGGGCGTCGGCGCGGTCAGCCCCGGCCAGCCCGCGTCAGGTGGGCAGAGACGTGCCGCGGCCAAGGTCCGCTCCACCAGCGCCCGCAGCCCGTCGGTGGTGACCACGCTGCCACTGCCGGCGGCGGTCCGACCGTCCACGTGCAGCCGCAACCGGACCCCGACCGTCGACTCCGCGACGTTCTGGTGGATGGCTGAGTTGGCGAAGCGGGTCAGCGCCAGATCCGCCCGCGTCACCACCGCGTCGGCCTGCGCGGCCGGACCGCCGAGCTTGCGGACCAGCTCGACAACCTGCCCCGCCAGCTCCAATTCACTCCTCGCGCTCACGCGGTGCCGCCTTTCGTTCGCGACTGCGGGGCTCGCAAGACCGGCTCACTCCTCGCGCTCACGCGGTGCCGCCTTTCGTTCGCGACTGCGGGGCTCGCAAGACCGGCTCACTCCTCGCGCTCACGCGGTGCCGCCTTTCGTTCGCGACTGCGGGGCTCGCAAGACCGGCTCACTCCTCGCGCTCACGCGGAAACCCCCACGCGGACGTTGCGGAACCGGGCCGGTGCCGCCGGATGGCCGGTGTGGCCGATCTGGCCGGGCTGGCCCTTGCCGCAGTTGGGCGTGCCCCAGGAGATCGTCTCGTTGGAGAGCATGTCCATCGAGCGCCAGAAGAGCGGGCCGATCCCCGTGTACGTGGGGTTGCGCAGCATCCGCCCCCGCCGCCCCTTCTTGATCTCCCAGCCAACCTCGCAGCCGAACTGGAAGTTGAGCCGCTTGTCGTCGATCGACCAGGACCGGTTGAGGTCCATCAGAACGCCGTCGTCGGTGGCCGCGATGATCTCCTCCAGGGTGTGCGGGCCGGGTTCCAGGCCGACGTTGGTCATCCGCACCATCGGCAGCCGGGCCCACCCGTCGGCCCGTACGCTGCCGCCGTAGTCGAGGCTGGCCATGGCGGCCGAGTCCCGACCGGCGAGCACACCGACCCAGCGGCCGTCGCGGACCGCATCCCGCTTGACCGCCGGGGAGCCCTCGTCGTCGAATCCGAAGCTGCCCAGGGCGCCGGGGATGGTCGGGTCGATGGTGACGTTCATCAGCTCCGAGCCGTAGCGCAGCGAGCCGAGCTGGGCCAGGTCCAGCCAGGACGTGCCGGCGAACGCCGCCTCCCAGCCGAGGATCCGGTCCAGTTCGATGGCGTGCCCGACCGACTCGTGGATCTGTAGCGCCAACTGTTCACCGCCGAGGATCAGATCCGTCTCGCCGGCCGGGCACTGCGGCGCGGTGAGCAGCGCCCGGGACTCGTCGGCGATCTGCGCGGCGTGCGCGGCCAGGTCGAGCGACTCGACCAGCTCCCACCCGGTGGTGCCGTACTGCCCCCGGTAGCTCGGCCAGGACCGGCGCTGCGTCTCGCCGTCTCCGATGGACGTGGCGGAGATGCCCCCGCCGCACTCGCGGATCCGCTGGTCGATCCGGTGGCCCTCGCTGGAGACGAACCACTTGGCGGTGTCCCAGATCTGGTACAGGCCCTCGGCCAGATCCGCGCCGTGCTCGACCATCGCGCGGGTCGCGTCGACCAGCAGGTCACCCTTGGCCGACAGAGGCACCCCGAGCGGGTCGATCTGGCAACCGGAGGCCCAGCTCGCGGTGACGGCCTCGGCGGGCACCAGGTCGACCGGCGGGCCGGGCACCCGCGCGCTCGCCATGGCGGTACGCGTAGCGCGCCGGCCGGCGTCGCGGGCGGCGGCGTCGGAGAGATCGGGTACGGCGTAGAAGCCCCAACTCGCACCGACGAGCGCCCGGACACCGAGCCCGATGCTCTCGTCCTGGGTCAGCTCCTCCACGTCGCCGTTGCGCGCGGTCATCGACTCGTAGCGGCGATGCATCACCCGTGCGTCGGCGTACCGCGCTCCCGCGTCGAGGGCGGCCTGGACGGCGGCGGTGGCCGCGTCGAACTCGGTCATGGACCGACCCTAGGCCAGGCGACCGACACCCGTCAGGGGACGAGATCCTCCGGTCGAATCGTGGCCTGCACCGGCTCCGTCAGCTCCAGAACCTCGCCGCGCTTCGTTGATGCCCTCTCCACGTAGTGCCCACCCTGCCGTTGGTAAAGACGCATTGCGCCTGTCCCCTGCTCCACCAGCAGCTGCCACTCGATGCCGGCTGCGGCGTAGTAGTGCATCTTGAGGACTTTGTCGGTGGACGCGTTGCTCGGCGAGATGATTTCGCAGACCAGTCGGACGTCAGCCGACTCGATGTTGGGTTCGTCGAGATCGATTGCGTTGGTGACGACAAGATCAGGAATCGGTATTCGACCTGGCCGGAGCCGGACGTTCACCGCCTCCAGCAGCTCAAGGTTTGGCTGGGTTGCGTCCACGGGAGTGGTGTACGACTTGCCCGTGATGGGCGTGTTGTGTAGATGAGAGACGGCCATCGCGTCGATCCTTCAAGACGACCAAGTCAGAGAAGGAAGAGAGGACGCGATGGCCGCATCTGAGAGTGTGAACCCTGTTGACCTGCTGCGCGAGCAGATCGAGGGCGCGTCGCCGGACGTGTTGCAGGCGATGATCAAGACGTTCGCGCAGGCGGTGATGTCCGCCGAAGCCGACGTGATCTGCGGTGCCGGCTATGGGCAGCGCAGCGACGAGCGGGTCAACTCCCGCAATGGATACCGGGTGCGGGAGTGGGACACCCGTGCCGGAACGATCGACCTGGCGGTGCCGAAACTGCGGCAGGGCAGCTACTTCCCGGATTGGTTGCTGACGCACCGCCGGCGAGCCGAGCAAGCTCTCGTCTCGGTGGTGGCTACCTCCTATCTGCTCGGCGTCTCGACTCGTCGGGTGGAGAAACTGGTCGAGCAACTCGGCGTCCGGCAGCTGTCCAAGTCGCAGGTGTCAGAGATGGCGGCGCACCTCGACGCGCAGGTCGAGGCGTTTCGCAACCGGCCTCTGGACGCCGCGCACTACACCTTCGTGTGGATGGACGCGTTGACGATGAAGGTCCGCGAGCACGGGCGCACGGTCAACGTCCACGCCTTGGTCGCTGTCGGCGTCAACGCCGATGGACAACGTGAAGTCCTCGGTCTGGACGTCGCCTCCGACGAGGACGGCGCCGGATGGCTGGCGTTCCTACGATCGCTGACCGCCCGGGGCCTGTCCGGCGTTCAACTGGTCATCTCCGACGCTCACCGCGGCCTCGTCGCCGCGATCGGCGCCGCCCTGCCCGGAGCAGCCTGGCAACGCTGCCGCACCCACTACCTGCGCAACCTGCTCACGAAGGTCCCGAAGTCGGCCCAGCCGTGGATCGCCACCCTTGTTCGGACGATCTTCGACCAGCCCGACGCCGACGCTGTCCGCGCCCAGTTCGACCGGGTCGTCGCCACGATCGAGGCGAAGTTCCCGGCCGCGGCCGAGCACCTCGCTGACGCCCGCGACGACCTCTTGGCCTTCACCGGCTTCCCGCGTGAGATCTGGCGCCAGATCTGGTCGAACAACCCGCAGGAACGGCTAAACAAGGAGATCCGCCGACGCACCGACGTCGTCGGGATCTTCCCGAACCGGGCGGCGATCATCCGCCTCGTCGGCGCCGTCCTGGCCGAGCAGACCGACGAGTGGACCGAAGGACGCCGCTACATGGGCCTGGAACTCCTCGCCAAAGCCCGCCTCGTCATCATCGAGCCGGACCAACACGACACCGACCACGCCGATCCCAGCCCGATCGCCGCCTAACATCAAACCGGATCCCGCGATGGCCGTCTCTTACACCACCAGCGCGGACGTGACCGTTGGCTGCCTCTGCGGCTGCTTCCAGGATGTTGCCGAGCTTACGAGAGATGCGTTGATGCCGTGGGGTGGGTCCTGGGGTCACGTGGAGGCTCCAGTCGAAGAGTTCGACGCGATCCTGCGTCTCGCCGAGGGCGAGGAACTCCTCTTCGGTCCACGGACCTTCGTGATCGAACACCGCCGCGGTCATGGGTCATCTCCACCTCGTGCCACGGGCATCCTCTGCTGGCTGCTCTTGTCATGGTCGCACCTGAGGTGCGGTTTCTGCAGGAACGGGCGTCGATGGCGAGGTGGCGGGACTGCGGGGCCGATGCTGACTCGTTACGCTCGGGCACGCTGACACGTGCCGACTTTGTAGCTTATTTTCACCCTCGGGACTTTGTTGTAAGTTCTCTTCGTCACTGAGGGAGGTTGCCGTGGACAGCTCGGATCCGGCGCCGTCCGGGAAGCCGGACGACCATCCCGCCGTGCCGACGCAGCGCGGCACCGAGGACGCCTACCTGCGGGTGCGTGACCTGCGGGTCCGGTTCGACACCGAGGACGGCGTGGTGCGCGCTGTCGACGGGGTGTCGTTCGCCGTCGAGCGGGGCCGCACCCTGGGCATCGTCGGTGAGTCCGGCTCCGGCAAGAGCGTCACCTCGCTGGCCATTCTCGGCCTGCACGATCCCAACCGGGCGACCATCACCGGCGAGATCTCCGTCGGGGGCCGGCAGGTGATCGGTCTGCCCGACGAGGAGGTACGCCGGCTGCGCGGCCGGGACATGGCGATGATCTTCCAGGATCCGCTGTCGGCGTTGCACCCGTACTACACGGTGGGTCGACAGATCGCCGAGGCGTACCGGGTGCACCACCCGAAGGCCAACCGCCGCGAGGCCCGGCAGCGGGCCGTCGACATGCTGGACCGGGTCGGCATCCCACAGCCGGCCCGCCGCTTCGACCAGTACCCGCACGAGTTCTCCGGCGGCATGCGGCAACGGGCGATGATCGCGATGTCGCTGGTCAACGACCCGGCGCTGCTGATCGCCGACGAGCCGACCACCGCCCTGGACGTCACGGTGCAGGCGCAGATCCTGGACCTGTTGGCCGACCTCCAGGCCGAGTTCCACTCCGCGATCATCCTGATCACCCACGACCTCGGCGTGGTCGGCCAGGTCGCCGACGACGTGCTGGTCATGTACGGCGGGCGCGCCGTCGAGCGGGGCAGCGTCGAGCAGGTGCTCCGTTCGCCGCAGCATCCGTACACCTGGGGGTTGCTCTCCAGCGTGCCGTCGCTGCACGGCGACGCGGACGCGGACCTGGTGCCGATCCCCGGCAACCCGCCGAGCCTGATCAACCTGCCGTCCGGCTGCGCGTTCCACCCGCGTTGCCGGTACGCGGACCGCGCCGGCAGCCGCTCCCGCACCGACGTGCCAGAGCTGCGGGCGGCCGGGGTCGACGGTCACCTCGTCGCCTGTCATCTGAGCGCCGAGGAGCGTGCCGCGTTCTACGCCGAGGACGTCGCATCCGTGGGGGTGGCCCGATGACCGACGAACCCCTGTTGCGGGTACGCGGCCTGACCAAGCACTTCCCGGTACGCGAGGGGCTGCGCTCCACCGGCCTGGTGCGGGCGGTGGACGGGCTCGACTTCGACGTACGCCCCGGCGAGACGCTCGGGCTGGTGGGGGAGTCGGGCTGCGGCAAGACCACCACCGGTCGGATGCTGGTGCGGCTGCTGGAGCCGACGAGCGGGAGCATCGAGTTCGGCGGGCGGGACATCACGCACGCCGGCCGCCGCGAGCTGCGCCCGCTCCGTCAGGAACTCCAGATCATCTTCCAGGACCCGTACGCGTCGCTGAACCCCCGGCACACCGTCGGGCGGATCGTGGCGATGCCGTTGCAGGTAAACGGGATCAAGCCGCCGGGTGGGATCAAGGCGCGGGTGCAGGAGTTGCTGGAGCTGGTCGGGTTGAACCCGGAGCACTACAACAGGTACCCGCACGAGTTCTCCGGCGGTCAACGCCAGCGCATCGGCATCGCCCGGGCGCTGGCCCTGCGGCCCAAGCTGATCGTCGCGGACGAGCCGGTGAGCGCGCTGGACGTCTCGATCCAGGCGCAGGTCGTCAACCTGCTGCGTGACCTGCAACGGGAGCTCGGTCTGGCGTTCGTGTTCATCGCGCACGACCTGGCCGTGGTTCGGCACTTCTGCCAGCGGGTCGCCGTCATGTACCTGGGCCGGATCGTGGAGATCGGCGATCGGGAGAGCATCTACGAGCGCCCGCAGCACCCGTACACCCGGGCTCTGCTCTCGGCGATCCCGGACGTCACCCAGCTCGGCCCGGCGGGCCGTATCCGGCTGACCGGTGACGTGCCCACGCCACTCGACCCACCGTCGGGCTGCCGGTTCCGTACCCGGTGCTGGAAGGCGCAGGACGTCTGCGCGACCGAGGAGCCGGCGCTGGTCCCGCGGGACGGCGGCAACCAGGCCACCGCGTGTCACTTCCCCGAAGGGGAATCGGCCGGCACGAGCCCCGGAGGGGAATCGGCCGGCCCGAGCCCCGAAGGGGAAGCCGAGGTGGCTGCCCAGGTCGACGAGGAGGTGTCGTCGTGAGTCTCTCCCCGGTGGAGGGTGTGGCGCTGGCCGAGATCGAGTCCGGCACCGACGCGGGCGGGCCCGCCGCGAAGGGCGTCGTCGGTCGCTCGCCCGGTCAGCTCGCGTGGATGCGGCTGCGCCGTGACCGTACGGCGGTGGTCAGCGGCGTACTCCTGGTGTTCTTCATGGTGTTGGGTTTGTCCGCCCCGCTGATCGAGATGGTCTACGGGATCGGGCCGCGGGAGCAGTTCCAGAACCTGCTGGACGGCTTCGGGATGCCACTGGGCTACGCCGGTGGGGTCACCGGGGAGCACTGGTTCGGTCTGGAGCCGGGGCTGGGCCGGGACATCTTCATCCGGCTGATCTACGGGTTGCGGACGTCGCTGTTCATCGCGTTCGCGGCAGCCCTGATCACGGCGACGATCGGGGTCGTGCTGGGTGCGCTCGCCGGCTACCTCGGTGGCTGGCTCGACGCGGTGATCAACTGGATCACCGACCTGACGCTGGCCATGCCGTTCCTGATCATCGCGTTGGCGCTCACTCCCACCATCACGTTGCGCTTCTACGGCGAGCGGGGTCAGGTGTCGTCCGCCTTCGGGGTGGGCGTGCTGATCGGCGTCTTCGCGATCTTCGGCTGGACCAGCACCGCTCGCCTGGTGCGGGGGCAGGTGATCGCGTTGCGCGAGAGGGAGTTCGTGGAGGCGGCCAAGGCCAGCGGCGCCGGGCTGGGGCACATGCTCTTCCGACAACTGCTGCCGAACATCTGGGCACCGATCCTGGTGTCGTTCTCCCTGGCGGTACCGCAGTTCATCACCAGCGAGGCAGCGCTCTCGTTCATCGGCGTCGGCCTCAGCGACGAGACGCCGAGCTTCGGCCGGATGATCTACCGCAGTCTGGACTTCCTCCAGACCGACCCGGCGTACGTGTTCTTCCCGGGCATCACGATCTTCGCGCTGGTGTTCGCCTTCAACCTCTTCGGCGACGCGTTGCGGGACGCGCTCGACCCGAAGTCGTCCCGGTAGGGGGTGCCCCATGGCGCGATTTCTGATCAAGCGACTCTTCTCCGCCGCGCTGACCCTGTTCGCGGTGAGTGTGCTGACCTTCCTGATGTTCTTCGCCCTGCCGCGCGACCCGGTCAGCAGCATCTGCTCGAAGAACTGCAACCCCGAGCGGTTGGAGCGGGTCCGCGACGACCTGGGCCTGAACGACCCGTTGATCAGCCAGTACGCCGGTTACATGAAGGGCATCGTGACCGGTCGCGACCTGGGTAGCGCCCAGGGTGGCCGCTGCGACGCGCCCTGCCTGGGCTGGTCGTATGTCACCAACGAGGCCGTCTCGGACACCATCGCCCGGGTGCTGCCGGTGACGCTGAGCATCGTGATCCCGGCGGCGATCCTGTGGTTGCTGCTCGGCGTCGGTCTCGGCATGGTGTCCGCGCTGCGGCGGGGCACGTGGCTGGACCGGACCGCCATCGGCTTCTCGCTGACCGGCGCCTCGTTGCAGCTCTACTTCGTGGGCGCGGTGCTGCTGCTGGTGTTCGTCTACAACCTGCGGTGGCTGCCGGTGCCCAGCTACACCTCCCTCTTCGACAACCCGGCGAAGTGGGCCAGCGGGCTGGTGCTCGCCTGGGTGGCGCTGGCCTTCCTCTTCTCGGCCATCTACGCCCGGTTGTCGCGGGCGCAGATGTTGGAGACGCTGTCCGAGGACTTCGTCCGGACCGCGCGGGCCAAGGGCCTGGCCAAACCGAAGGTGTACGGGCGACACGCGCTGCGCGCGGCGATCACCCCGGTGGTGACCATCGCGGGGCTGGACGTGGGCGGAGCGCTGGGCGGCACGGTGATCACCGAGACGACGTTCGGCATCCAGGGGTTGGGGCGTACGGCGGTGGACGCGGTGCGCTCGGGTGACCTGCCCACCATCATGGCCACCGTGTTGATCGCGGCGGTCTTCGTGGTCCTGGCGAACGTGCTGGTGGACCTGCTCTACGCGGCCATCGATCCCCGGGTGCGGCTGCGTTGACCGGCTGCTCGGTGGCCTCGGTGTCCGATGGCGAAACTTATCGACAACTGTTACACAACTCGTAGGTTTTCTTCCTTACGATCCTCGGGACGTCGGCGGTTCTCGCCCCGACGAATCCGCACGGCACATGGCTGAAGGAGGTACTTCATGCGACCACGCGTGGCGGTTGCCGCAGGCGGCGCGATCGCTCTGGTTGTGGCATTGGGTGCGTGCTCGAAGAACACGGGCGAGGGCACGACGGTGGACACCGACCGGAAGCAGACCGGGGTCATCGCGACCGACCCCAAGGACTCGCAGGGGCCGGCGGCCGAGGTGAGCGGCGCCGCGAAGGGCGGCACCTTCTCCGTCATCCGGGAGTCGCCGATCTCCCACCTCGACCCGCAGCGGACGTACTCGTTCGCCGGTCTGATGGCCAACCCGCTCTGGTCCCGCTACCTGACCACCTGGAAGGACGACGGCAAGGGCGGCCTGGTCCTGGTCGGTGACCTGGCCGAGACTCCGGGCAAGAACGTCAACAACGACTGCAAGGTCTGGGAGTTCACCGTCAAGGACGGGGTGAAGTTCGAGGACGGCCGGCCGATCACCTCCAAGGAGATCGCGTACGGCATCGCACGCTCCTTCGACCCCGACCTGTCCGGCGGCCCGACCTACATCCAGGAGTGGCTGGCCGACACCGCGCAGTTCGACACCAAGTGGGACTTCAAGAAGAACAAGACGTCGCTGCCGCCGGGCCTGAGCACGCCGGACGCCAAGACGCTTCGCTTCGAGTTCGCCAAGCCCCGCTGCGACCTGCCGTTCGCCGCCTCGCTGCCGACCACCGCGCCGCTGCCCGCCGACAAGGACACCGGCATCGACGTGGACAAGCAGCCGTTCTCGTCCGGCCCGTACAAGGTCGCCAAGAACCAGGTCGGCGTCCAGCTCACCCTGGACCGCAACCCCAACTGGGACCCCAACACCGACCCGGTGCGGCACCAGTACCCGGACCAGTTCGTCTGGACCTTCGGCCCGACCGCGGACGCCGCCAACAACCGGGTGATCGCCGACAACGGCGCCGACCAGAGCGCGCTCGCCTTCAACACCGTGCCCGCCTCGCTGGTCGCCAAGGTGGCCGGTGATGCCACGCTGAAGTCCCGGACGCTTCTCTCGCCGACGCCGAGCGCCAACCAGCTCGTCATCAACAACCAGCGGGTCACCGACCTGAAGGTCCGTCAGGCGCTCAACTACGCCATCGACCGCGAAGGCATGATCAAGGCGCTCGGCGGTCAGACCGTCGCCGCGCCGCTGACCACGCTGATGCCGTCGGCCACGATCGGCTACAAGGCGTACGAGGCGTACCCGGCGGGTGCCAACGGCAACGTCGACAAGGCCAAGGAACTGCTCGGCGGAAAGACGCCGGAGCTGGTCCTCGGCGTGGCCGACAACTCCACCGAGCAGCAGCAGGGCGCGCAGCTGAAGGCCAACCTGGAACGGGCCGGCTTCAAGATCACGCTGCGGAACATCTCCGACGACGCCAAGCTCGACGAGATCAAGAAGAAGAACAACCCATGGGACCTGTACATCGGTAACTGGGCGGCGGACTGGCCCAGCGGGGCGTCGATCCTGCCGGTGCTCTACGACGGCCGCACCATCAAGGCCGAGGGCAACAGCAACCAGTCCTACTTCAACGATCCGGCCATCAACGCCGAGATGGACCGCATCCTGGCGCTCGCCCCGGCCGACCAGGGCCCGGAGTGGGCGAAGCTCGACGAGCGGATCATGAAGGAGCACGCCCCGGTGGTGCCGCTCTACGTCGACGTGGCCTACAACGTGCACGGGTCCAAGGCCGGCGGAATCTTCATCTCCAGTGTCTTCGGCTACCCGTCGTTCGTGAACGCGCACGTCAAGCCGTAGTCACAGCGCAGGCAGGCCGGGCCCCCTTCCGACAGCGTCGTCGGGAGGGGGCCCTTGCCGTCCCTCCGTCCGTCGATCGCGAGCGCCGTTCGGCCGGTCCGGGAGGTCGGCGGCCCAGCAGGGGTGGTTCTGCATGCTTCCTTTGGAGCTGACGTCGTAGACGATTCAGCCGTTGGCTAGTCCTCGCCCCGGCGCGCCGACAGCCACCGTCGATCGCTGTCAGCTGACGCAGATGCCACCGAAATCGGGGCGATACGCTGGCGCGGTGTTCACCGCCGGCAAGCGTGACTCGATCGGGAGCGGTTGCTCGGTTCACCCGCGCGTGACCCCGCCGTCGTCGGAGCCGCCATCACCGGATCTCACGCCGTCGACGAAGGCGACCGGTGGTCGGACGGCAGCGTCGTCGGGACGGGACCCTGGCCGACTCCGCCTTTCTGCCGGAACATTCGTCCAAGCCAGTGGTACCGCAGGGCAGCGACAGTGACTTCATGACGGCATCGCCAGCTCTTGGCAAAGAGCAGTTCGACGAGGCCGACCCGCGCGCGTCCGACCAACAACCGCGTCGAAGTCGTGCCCGCCGGCGGCGCGTCATCGCCTCGACGACGCTGCTCACGATCGTCGGACTGCTCCTGGCCAACGCGGCATCGGTGAACTGGCAGTCCGCCCCTGCCACCGGAGACTCGATCCTGCATCTCGACGGTGGCGACATCAACGTCAGCCAGGACGGCCCCCCCGATGCCCCGGCACTCGTGCTGATCCATGGGCTCGGTGCCTCGACCGAGTGGTGGAAGTCGATAGTCCCGGCGCTGGCAACGTCCCATCGTGTCATCCGAATCGACCTGCTCGGACATGGACGGTCCGCGAAACCGACCGGCGGCGGCTATGACGTCCCGCGGCAAGGCCGCCGAGTCGGGCAGGCACTGAACCAACTCGGCATCGAACAGGCGATCGTGATCGGCCATTCCACCGGCGGGTACGTCGCCACCGCGCTCGCCGAACACCGCGGCGACCTGGTGACCGCGCTGGCGCTCATCAACACGGGACCGCGCCTGGACGCCTTCATCTCGGACGGGCCGGTGGGCAAGCTCGTCTTCGTTCCCGTGCTGGGTCACCTCCTGTGGCGGCTTCGGACCGACGGGATTCTGCGCCGGGGGCTGGGCACCGCGTTCGCGCCAGGCTTCCACGTCCCGCAGCAGCTCCTGGACGACACGCGGGGCATGACCTACCACTCGCTCACGGCGACATCGCGGGCGTCCGACGACTACCTGACCCAGCGACAACTTCCGGACCGGCTCGCGATTCTCGGCAAGCCACTGCTGGTCATCTTCGGTGAGCGTGACCAGAGGTGGCGATCCTCATCGGCGGCCGAGTACCGCCGCGTTGCTGGTGCGACAGTCGAATCGATGCCCGGTGTCGGTCACTCGCCCATGCTCGAAGATCCTGAGCAGACGGCCGGGCTCCTCCTCGACTTCTTCGATTCCGTGTCGGGCGGTCGGTGAGTCGAACGAGAAAAGCGACAATGTGCCGCCGTGCGCGGGGCCCTGGTGTTCGTGGATCCATGCGATCGTCCGCGCGCATCTTCAGGTGTCGGACGACCGGATCGGTCCACGTCGTTCGTATTCGTCGGGGACCCGGCGCGAAAGGCTGGTGCGCATAGGGTCATCCCGACACGGTGACATCCGCGAGACCAGGACGGGGGAGGACATGCGCCACGGCACCCGGAACGAGATGCTCGCTCGTCTGGTTGAGGCGGTCGGGTCCGTCGCTCTTGCCCATCCGGTACGGGTTGCCGTCGACGGCCCGCCCGCCGCCGGCAAGACGACCCTCGCCGACGAGCTGGCCGTCGTCCTGCGCGAACGCGGACGCTACGTCGTCCGCGCGACGATCGACGACTTCCTCGTTCCACGGGCGCGGCGGTATCCGCGCGGCGAATACTCGGCCGAAGGCTGCTACTACGACGCACACGACTACGGCGCGTTGAACCGGGTTCTGCTGGATCCGCTCGGCCCCGGCGGAGACCGGCGCTTCCAGACCGCGGTCTACGACAGCACCGCGGACGCCGTGCTGTCCCCGCCGACCATGACCGCTCCCGCCGACGCCGTGCTGGTGTTCGACGGCGTCTTTCTCCTGCGCCCGGAACTTCTCGACCGGTGGGACCTGAGCGTCTTCGTGTCTACCGCGCCCGAGAAGACCGTGGATCGTGCCCTGGTCAGAGAGCGGCAGGTGTCATCCCGCGCCGACGTCGAGCGGCGCTGGCGTGAGCGTTACCTCCCCTCCCAACAGCTCTACCTCGACAAGGTGCGGCCGACCGATCACGCCGACGTCGTCGTGCACAATGACGAGCCCCAGCAGCCGGTCTGGGAGAGCCGCACACGTTGAGGTCGATAACACTGTTCTGTCAGTTCGGAGGCCGGGATGACGACACTGTTCCTGACGGTGGGGCTTCCGTGCACCGGGAAGACCACTGCTGCTCGGCGTATCGAAGTCGAGCGGAAGGCTCTTCGTCTGACGAAGGACGAGTGGGTGAAGGCTCTCTACGGGCCGGAGAATCCGCCGTCGGCTCAGGACGTGATCGAAGGACGGCTCATCGAGATCGGGCTGCGCGCTCTCGAACTCGGCACCAACGTCGTGATCGACTACGGCCTGTGGAGTCGGGACGAGCGCACCGCGTTGCGGCAGGCAGCAGCGGACCTCGGAGCGACGGTGGAGTTGCACTACTTCGCGCTCACCGAAGCCGAGCAGCGCAGACGGCTCGATCAGCGCCAAGCGGAAGAGCCGCACACGACGTGGCCGATGTCCGACGACGAACTCGCCGAGTGGGCTGCGATCTTCGAGGTCCCGACGCCGGGCGAACTCGACGGCACCGAACCCATCGACGACCCGCCGGCTGGGTTCGCGAGGTGGAACGAGTGGCGTACGCACCGCTGGCCACCGTCGATCTCCTGACGTCTGCTCCCGTTGACAAGGTCGCTGGCGTCTCAACCGGAAACTCCCTGCCACGCGAGGAGATCGAGTTCGACACACGCCCCGGCGTTCTTCAACGGTGGACGGAGGTCAGCGCGAGCGACGGCGGACCCGGATACTCGGCGACAACGACATCGATTCAGGGCAGCATGGGCTCATGGCCGAGCGCGTGGACGACACCGGGCTGACCGAGCGCAGTGACAAGTGGCTGCTGCCGATCGACGACGGTGTCGTGACGCAGTTGCGCGTCGACTATGCGTTCACGCTGGTGATCGACTCGCGGATCGAGATCCGCATCGAGACCGAATTCTCCTACGGCGTTTCTGGCACCGAGCAGCGGTTCGACCCGTCAGTTTCGGCAGCACTGGCACCATTGCTCGACCGGCACCAAGCGAAGGTCACCGCCGTCGAGATCCGCGAGGACGGTCGACTGCACCTGACCTTCGGCGACGATGTGGTCCTTCTCGTCGAGCCGGACGACCAATACGAGGCATTCACCGTCTCGGGCACGCTGCCGTCGACGTCACGGCGGTTCCTTTTCGTCGCCGTACCCGGTGGTGGCCTCGCCTGCTGGTAGTGCTTGCCGCATCGATCAGACCGTTTTGGGCACTGCGGCTACTGGGCCTCGGCTGCTTCGCCGTTGACCCCGCCGCGTCGATCTGTTTGGCTGCCTCCGCGATGACCTTGATAGCCCCTTAATTGACCGGAGATAGTCATGTCCTTCGTTGACGCAATCAAGTCGGTTTTCAGTCAGTACGTCGGCTTCACGGGCCGCGCTCGCCGGTCCGAGTACTGGTGGTTCGCCTTGTTCACAATCCTGGTCAGCATCGTCGCGTCCATCCTGGATGGTGCGCTGGGACTGGACTTCGAGGGCTCCACCACCGGTTTGATCGGCCTCGTCGCCTCCCTGGCGCTGCTGCTGCCTTCGCTGGCGGTCGGGGTGCGACGCCTGCACGACACCGACCGCACGGGATGGTGGTTGCTGATCGCGCTGGTGCCGCTCGTGGGCTTCATCGTCCTCATCGTGTTCTTCGTGTTGGACAGCACGCCGGGCACGAACCGTTTCGGCCCCAGCCCCAAGAGCTGACCGCCAACATCACGTTCCAGGACTGGGCAGGCCGGCCCCCTTCCGACAGCGCTTACGGAAGGGGGCCGGTTCCGTCCTAGATCCGCGTCGTGGACGACACATCGATGGCCCGGCAGACACCGACTATCCCGGCGACTGGCACCTCCGGCCGCGACGGGTGATCGCCGACGGCCGCGGGAACACCCCGTGGAAGGTTGGTGATCGTCAGCCTCCCGCAGTCGCGGCCGGCAACGTCTCTACGTGACGCTCGCCAGGGGTGCCTCGGAGCTGACCGGGTGCGGCAGCACCAACGCCTGAGCGGCGATGACGCGTTCGCCGTCGAAGGTCAGCGCCGGTGATCCGTGCAGCCGATAGCCCTGCTCGAGAAGAGCACTGACGCGGGCGCAGAATTCAGCGTCATCGGGCCCGGTGATGAGGCGGTAGCCGAGCGGTTTCGTGAAGTCCGACACCGCTGCATTGTCTCTGCCCGGATGCCGGCGCGGGCCCGCGATCCCACGCTGCTCACAACAGGTGGGTACGGAGGAACTCCAGTTCCAACGGGAGCAGGCGCTCGGCGGTGCCGTTCGCGGCCATGTGCGTCGCGCCGGTCAGCGGCAGCACGGCGTGCGGGCGGCCGGTGCTCAGCAGCGC
Source organism: Micromonospora sp. WMMC250 (assembly GCF_027460215.1). Classification (NCBI taxonomy): domain Bacteria; kingdom Bacillati; phylum Actinomycetota; class Actinomycetes; order Micromonosporales; family Micromonosporaceae; genus Micromonospora; species Micromonospora sp. WMMC250. Next base: position 5,930,251 of record NZ_JAPZBJ010000002.1, read on the forward strand.
CGCCGACAGTCGGAGCGTGTGCGCGGCCACCACGTTGTCGTCGGCCAGGCCGTGCACCAGCAGCAACGGGCGGGCCTGGTCCGGGGTGGTGACCGGCTCGGCGGCCAACTCGACGAGCGAATGGTGCGCGTAGACGTCCGTGCCGTCCTCCGGCAACCCCAGATAACGCTCGGTGTACGCGGTGTCGTACAGCGCCCAGTCGGTCACCGGCGCACCGGCGATGCCGCACCGGAACAGCTCCGGGTGACGCAGCACCGCCAACCCGGCCAGCCACCCCCCGAACGACCAGCCGCGCACCCCCACCCGGCTCAGATCCAGGTCGGGATGCTTGCCGGCCAGCGCCGTCAACGCGTCGATCTGGTCGGTGAGGATCACGTCGGCCACCCGGCGGTGGATCGCCTTCTCGAACGAGGGGGCCACTCCCGGCGTACCCCGGTTGTCGATGGTGACCACCGCGAACCCGGCGTCGGCCCACCACTGCCGCTCCAACCACGCGGCCCGCGCCGCCACGACCTCCTGGTGCCCCGGCCCGCCGTAGATGTCCAGCAGCACCGGCAACCGTCGACCCGTCACGTGGTTGTCCGGGTAGAGCACCGCCGCCGGCAACCGCCGGTCGGTCACCCGTTCCAGCAGCGGCAGCGGCGAATACGGCGGATTGGCGGCGAACGACCGCAGCTCGGCCAGCTCCTGGTCGCCGCGCCGCACGGTCCACCGCACCCCGGCGTGGTCCAGCGACGCGACACCCACCGCCAGCACGTCGCCGCCCACCGCGGCGGTGTACCAGCCGGAGTCGGTGGTGAGTCGCCGCGCGTCCACCCCACCGCCGATGGTGGTGCGGATCCGGAAGAGGTGCCGCTCGCTCGGCTCGCCGTCGCTCGCCTCGACAAGCAGGTCGGCCGGCCCGGAGGCGGCCGGCAGTCGACCCACCACCCGGCGTACGTACAGCGACGGCGGGGTGAGCAGGGTGCCGTCGGCGAACAGGCACCTCGCGTCGTACCCGTCGTGGGCCAGCTCTCCGCCGACCAGCACGCGGCCGTCCGGGAGGTGCGCCGGGGTGCCGGCGATCGGCTCGACCCACCGCGGGTCGGCCAGCTCCGCGTGCACCTGTGTCTCACCGGTGCGGGGGTCCACCGCCAGCACCAGCCCGTGCTGCTGCGACCGGCGCAGCACGGTGATCAACGGGCTGCCCTCGATCCAGCTGACCCCGGTCAGGTACGGGTAGGTCTCCCGGTCCCAGTGCACGTCCACCCAGCCGTCGTCCAGGTCGAGCAGGTGCAGGCTGACCTCGGCGTTCGGCCCACCCGCCCGGGGGTACGCGACGGCGGTCGGTGGGCTGGCCGGCTGGGCCGGGTCGTGCAGGTGCCACCGTTCCAGGCGGGACTCGTCGACCCGGGCGGCGAGCACCATCCGGCCGTCCGGAGCCCACCAGTAGCCCCGGTACCGACCGAACTCCTCAGCCGCGATGTGTTCGGCCAATCCCCAACTCACACCGGCGTCCTCGCCCGCCAGCAGGGTGTCGGTGCCGTCCGCCTCGATCACCCGCAGCTCGCCCCGGCGCACCCCCTCGGCCGCGTCGGTCACGTACGCCAGCCGCTGCCCGGTCGGGTCCGGACGCGGGTCCAGCACCGGACCGACGGCCGCCACCTCCACCACGTCGCCGTGCACCAGATCGGCCCGGAACAACCGCCCGGCCAGCGCGAACACCGCGACCCGACCGGCGGCGTCCAACGCGTACGAGCCGATGCCGGCCGCGCTGAGCCGCAGCCGTTCCCGCAGCGCGCGTTCACCGGGGGAGAGGGACCTGACGTCCCCGTCCTCGCCGAGCAGTGTTGCCGGATCGGCGACCAGGCGCTCCTCGGCGGTGGCCACGTCCAGCTGCCAGAGCGCGTCCGCCGGGTCCTCCGGACCGGCGGAGCGCAGGAAGATCACCCGGGAGCCGTCCTCGGCCACGGAGACAGCGCGTGGCGCGCCGTGGCTGAACCGGTGGGTGCGGGCGGCCAGCTCCGGAAAGTCCACACGCCAAATCGTAGAGCCGGACCGGAGGTGATGTGGCCGACCTGGGCGGACGCGTCGACGTCGGCCGGGACGAACCGCCGGTTAGAGTGACCGTCGTGACGATGTTGCCCGACCGCCGCCTGCTGCTGGTCCACGCGCACCCCGACGACGAGTCGATCGGCACCGGCTCGACGATGGCCCACTACGCCGCGCAGGGCGCGCACGTCACGCTGGTGACCTGCACCCTCGGCGAGGAGGGCGAGGTGCACGTCCCCGCGCTGTCCCAGCTCGTCGCCGCCGAGGCCGACCAGCTCGGCGGGTACCGGATCGCCGAGCTGGCCGCCGCGTGCGCCGCACTCGGCGTCGGCGACCACCGCTTCCTCGGCGGTGCCGGCCGCTACCGCGACTCGGGGATGATGGGGCTCGCCACCAACGAGCACCCCCGCGCCTTCTGGCAGGCCGACCTCGACGAGGCCGCCGGGCACCTGGTCGAGATCATGCGGGAGGTACGCCCGCAGGTGCTCGTCACGTACGACCCGAACGGCTTCTACGGCCACCCCGACCACATCCAGGCGCACCGGGTGGCGATGCGCGCCGTCGAGTTGGCCGCCGCCGAGGGCTGCGCCCCGCTCAAGGTCTACTGGACGGCGATGCCGCTCAGCGTGCTGGAGGCCGGGATGACGCAGTTCGCGGAATCCTCCGACAACCCGTTCGGCGGGATCGAGGACATCGCCGACCTGCCCTTCGGCACCCCGGACGCCGACATCGCCGCCCAGATCGACGGCACCGACCAGCACCTGGCCAAGGAAGCCGCGATGCGGGCGCACGCCACCCAGATTCCGGCCAATTCCTGGCTCTACTCGATCGCCGGCAACTTCGGCGGCGAGTTCATGGGTGTGGAGTACTTCACCCTCGCCGTGGGCGAGAAGGGCCCGGGCACCGGGCCGTACGGCTGGGAGGACGACCTCTTCGCCGGGCTGCCCGAGGAGACCGCCCCGGACCGGTCGCCGGTCGCGGCGGCTGGTCTCCGGTGACCTCGCCCGCCGCGTCGATGACGGTCGTGGACGACCAGACCGCCCCGCCCCCGGCGGGGCCGCCGCCGCGCCTGCTGGACCTCGGCGTACGGGTGGCCGGCGCGATCATCGTGGTGGTCGCCGGGGTGCTGACCGGGGTGCTGGAGTTGCTGCTCGCCACGGTCCGCGTCGGCGGCTATCTGATCGGGGTCTCGGCACTCATCGCCGTCGGCGCCAACATCGTGCTGAGCTGGTTCGCGTACGAAGCGGTCGGCCGCAGGTGGGCGGTGGTGTTGCCGGCGGTGCCCTGGTTCGCGCTGATGGCCCTGGCCGCGGTGCGGACCAGCGAGGGCGACCTGCTGCTGGCCGGCGACAACTGGGTCGGCCTGGCCATGATCGTGGCCGGAGCGATGACCTTCGCCGTGATGGGTTTCCGGCAGATCCTCGCCCCGACACACACGCTCCGAGGCTGATGACGTCACCCAGGTAGGGGTGGTAGATATTCCTGCCAGAGATGGTGGCCCCGCGACGGGGCGTACGGCGGGAGGTCCGGCGATGGACAAGCGGTGGCGTGACATCGGGGTGCTCGTTGCGGCCCTGTTCGCGGTGAACGTGGTCGCCCGGCTGATCATCAGGTTCGGCTTCGAGGGTGACGACACCGCCGCCGACCGGGTGTCGTTGGCGATGTTCGTGGTGATCGGGTTGATCCTGGCGGTTGTCGCCTTCCGCTGGGGTAGCCGTCGGCCGCTGGCCGGCTGGGCGGCCGACATGGCCCTCGTGGTGCCGGTGGCGATGGTGTTGACGGTGCTGGTCGGGCCGCTGCTGATCGGTCACAACCCGTTCGCCGGTGGTCCGGAGACGTTCTTCGCCCAGATCTGGCTCTACCTGCTCGCCACCGGTGCCGGATTGCTGATCGGCTACCTGGTGCTCACCGCGCTCGGCCGTGACTACCGGTCGCAGCAGCTCAAGCGGTACGCCGAGGTGACGGCCGCCAAGCCCCGCCGGGTCGTCCGCCGCTGACCCGCCCGCGTGCGCGCTGACCCGCCCGTGTGCGCGCGGGCCCACCCGCATCGACCGCGCGCTGCGGCGGTGATCAACTCGGATTTCAGGAAGTCGCGGGGTCAGGCCGCATCGGATGGCCCGGTTTCCGTGAACGCGAGTGGATCACCGCCCGGACCGAGCACCGGGCGGGGCGGATCGGCTCAGCGCGGGGCGACCCGGGTCAGGTAGGTGTGGTGGGTGGTGAAGCCGAGCCGCCGGTAGAGCGTGACCGCCGCCGTGTTGTGCTGCTCGACCTGGAGGAACGCGTGTGTCGCGCCGGCCGACACGCCCCAGGCGGTCAGTGCGTGGATGACCTGACGGGCCAGCCCCTGCCGGCGGGCCTCGGGCAGCACCTCGATGAGGCTGAGGCCCAACCAGCGCCCCTGGCCGGTCACCGTGCCCCGGCCGACAGCCACCAGCGCGCCGTCGACGTACACGTGGGCGAAGCGGACCTGGTCCACGGCGGTGAGTACGTGCCGCGCGGCCTCCGGTAGGCCGCCCTTGCGTCCGGCGGCGACGGCCAGCCACTGCTCGCTCGGCGCGGTGGCCAGCTCGACGACCGCGCCAGGCGCTTCGACCGCGCCAGGCGCTTCGACCGCGCCAGGCGCTTCGGCGACGCCGGTACCCACCTCGCCAGCGGCACCAGCGGCCGGCGCCTCGACCGCGCCGTGCTGCGCACCGGCGGCCGACGCCTCGACCGCGCCGCGCTGCGCACCGGCGGCCGGCGTTTCGACCGCGCCGCGCTGCGCACCGGCGAGGCCGGGCGCGGCGGTGATGGCGTCACCCTGTCGCGGGGCCGGCCGGCCCTCGGGCAGCAGGGGGAGTGGGGCGGTCTGCACCAGTGTCGGCGGTCGGGCGGTCCAGCCGCGGCCGTCCAGTTCCGTGCCGACCGGCGCGGCGAGCGGCAGCGGCGTGTTGATCATCGCGGGCTGGCCCTGCTCGGCGTACCAGCGCTCGACAGCGTCCACAGCAGCGGGCAGCGGGCGGTCCGGGTCGCCGATCGGCAGCGCGGAGTTGGCCCGCCCGGTCCAGCCGTCCGCCGACCGGAGCAGCCAGTCGCCGAGCCGGCCGCGCGTCGGCGCCGGCCAGGCCTCGTCGGCGGCCCGCTCCAGCGCCACTACGGCCGCCGCGGTCGGTCGACGGGTCGCCGGTACGCGTTTGGCGCGGTGCACCTGTGCCACCGGTACCCGTAGCGGCCCTTTCGCGGTGGCCAGCGTGAGATGAGTCTCGCTCAGCTCCACCAGCTCGCCGAGGGCATCGGAGAAGAGCGGGCGGCCTTCGCGAATCCCCACAATCCGGCGGACCACGATTCGGTGTCCCACATCCTGCTGTCGGAGCACGATCGACCCCCTCCCCGGCGAGATACTAGGCTCTTACCGTCGCGGGAGATCGCGACGTGTCTGCGGAGGAGAAGACCGGTGACCTACATCATCGCCGAGCCGTGCGTGGATGTGCTCGACAAGGCATGCATCGAGGAGTGCCCGGTCGACTGCATTTACGAGGGCAACCGGATGCTCTACATCCACCCCGACGAGTGCGTCGACTGTGGTGCCTGTGAGCCCGTCTGCCCCGTGGAGGCGATCTTCTACGAGGACGACGTCCCGGAGCAGTGGAAGGACTACACCGGCGCCAACTACGAGTTCTTCGAGGACCTGGGCTCGCCCGGTGGCGCCTCGAAGGTCGGCAAGGTGGAGAAGGACGCCACCTTCGTCGCCGCGCAGCCGCCGCGCGGCGAGGGCCACTGAACCGGCCCGCGCCGGTCTCGTCGCGGCTGCCCGAGTTCACCTGGGACACCCTGGACGCCGCGGCCACCCTGGCCGCGGCGCATCCGGAGGGCCTGATCAACCTCTCCATGGGTACGCCGGTCGACCCGGTGCCCGAGGTGATCCGTCAGGCCCTGGCTGACGCGTCCGACGCTCCCGGTTACCCGCTGACCGCCGGTACGCCGGCATTGCGGGCCGCGATCGCGGCGTGGGTGTCAAGGGCCTGTGGCGCAGGTGTCGACGGTCTCGGGGTGCTGCCGACGATCGGCTCCAAGGAGCTGGTCGCGTGGCTGCCCACCCTGCTCGGCATCGGCCCGGGTGATGTGGTGGTGGTGCCGTCGATCGCGTACCCCACGTACGAGGACGGTGCCCGGCTGGCCGGTGCCACGGTCGTGCGCACCGACTCGCTCACCTCGGTCGGGCCGACCTCGCGGGTCCGGTTGGTCTGGGTCAACTCGCCCGGCAACCCGACCGGGCGGGTGCTGCCCGCAGCGCACCTGCGCAAGGTGGTCGACTGGGCCCGGGAGCGCGGCGCGGTGGTCGCCAGCGATGAGTGCTACCTGCCTCTGGGCTGGTCGGCGGAGCCAGTCTCCGTGCTGTCCCCGCAGGTCAGCGGCGGCAGCTACGACGGGGTGCTGGCCCTGCACTCGCTGTCCAAGCGGTCCAACCTGGCGGGCTACCGGGCCGGTTTCGTCGCCGGTGACCCGGCGCTCGTCGCCGAGCTGCTCAAGGTGCGCAAGCACGCGGGCATGATCGTGCCCGCGCCCGTGCAGGCGGCGATGGTGGCCGCGCTGGACGACGAGCGACACGCCGAGGAGCAGCGGGAGCGCTACCGCGCCCGGCGTGAGGTGCTCCGGGCGGCGTTCACCGAGGCCGGGTTCACCGTCGAGCACTCCGAGGCGGGTCTCTACCTGTGGCTCACCCGCGGTGAGGACTGCTGGGAGACAGTCGACTGGCTGGCCCGGCGGGGCATCCTGGTGGCGGCCGGCGTGTTCTACGGCCCCTCCGCCGGGCAGTACGTCCGGGTCGCGCTGACCGAGTCCGACGAGCACGTCGCGGCGGTCGCCGGCCGGCTGCGGGCCTGACCCCGGGCGCGCGGCGATGACCGACGGCACGACCGGGCGGTACGCCGGGGTGCGCGCGGCCGTGATCGGCACCGGCCTGATCGGCGGCTCCGTGCTGCTGCGCCTGGCCGAGGCCGGCCTGGACGTCGTCGGATGGGATCCGGACCCGGCCACCCGCGAACGGGCCCAACTCCGGGGCGTGGTCGCCCCGGACACTGTCGAGCAGGCCGTGGCCGGTCGGGATGTGGTCTTCCTCTGCGGTCCGCTGCCCACGCTTGCGCACACAGTGGCCCGGGTGGCCGAGCTGACCGCGCCCGGCTGTGTGCTCACCGACGTGGGCAGCACCAAGGTGGAGGTGGCCGAGGCGGCCGATCGACTCGGGCTTGCCGACCGGTTCGTTCCCGGACACCCGATGGCCGGCGCGGAGTCCGCCGGCCTGACCGCCGCCTCGCCGACGCTGCTGACCGGCGCCGCCTGGGTGCTCTGCCCGTCGCCGGGCACCGCGACAGCGGCCTTCCGCTGGCTGACCGGGCTGCTGGTGGAGGTGTTCGCCGCCCGCGTCGTACCGATGTCGGCGCCGGCGCACGACTCGGCGGCGGCGCTCGCCTCGCACGTGCCACACCTGCTGGCCGGCGCGCTGGCCGGTGCGACGCAGCGGGCGCCGCTGCGCGACGCCGTACTGACGCTGGCCGCCGGCAGTTTCTCCGACGGCACACGGGTCGCCGGCACACCGGCCGAGCGGACCGCGAACATGCTGCTCGGCAACCGTGACCGGGTCCTGCACGAGTTGGACGAGGTCCGCGCCTTCCTGGACGGGCTGGCCGCCGCCCTGCGGGCCGACGACGCACCGGCGCTGGTCGCCCGTTACGCGGAGGCCAGGGCTGCCCGCTGCGCGTTGGCGGACCGGCGATTCACCGCTGAGACCCGGGAGTTCCCGGTCGTCGGCGACGGTGCCGCCGAGGTGGCCTGGTTGCGCGGGCTGGGTGACGTCGGCGGGCACCTGACCGGGTGTCAGGTCGACTCCGGGGCGGTTTCCTACACTGCACGGCTCCCGGTGGCTGACTAGGCTGAGGGGCATGGCGACGGACGGTCCGGTGGTGCAGGTGCGCGGCGAGGCGTACCGGGAAGTGCCGCCCGAGCTGGCCCGCTTCGCGGTCACCGCGACAGCGCGTGACCGGGACCGGGAGGCGACGCTGACCCGGTTGGCCGAGCGGGCTGCCGCCGTCCGGGTGCTGCTCGACGGTTCCGGGCCCACTGTGGCTCGGCGGGAGACCGGCGACCTGCGGGTGCGGCCGGAGACCCGGCGTTCGGGCGAGCGGGTGGTCGCGTGGCACGGCAGCGTGACGACCACCGTCACCGTCACCGACTTCACCGCTCTGGGTGAGTTGATGCTCCGGTTGGCCGACCAGGACCAGGTCGAGGTGGCCGGGCCCTGGTGGGAGCTTCGCCCGGACAGCCCCGCGTACCGGGAGGCCCGACACGCCGCGATCGGCGACGCGCTGCTGCGCGCCCGGGAGTACGCGGAGGCGCTCGGCGCCCGGGTCACCGCGCTGATCGAGCTGGCCGACGCCGGCCCGGCCGACCGACCGATGTTCGCCCGCGCGGCGTTCGCCGGTGGTGGCGCGGGTGGTGGTGCGCCGGAGCTTGAGCTGGACCCGCAGCCGCAGACGGTGCAGGCGGCGGTGCAGGCGCGGTTCACCATCAGCGACCCGGTTCTCGACTGATGCCACCGGCCCAGGTGCTGTCCGTTGACGAGTTGGTCGAACGGGCGCTGGTGTTGGCCGAGGCCGGGCCTCGACAGCTGCTCGGCATCGCCGGCGCGCCGGGCGCCGGGAAGTCCACGCTGGCCGAGTTGATCGTCGCCGAGGTCGGGCCGACCGCCCGGCTGGTGCCGATGGACGGCTTCCACCTGGCCCAGTCGCAACTGGTCCGGCTGGGCCGCGCGGACCGTAAGGGCGCGGCGGACACCTTCGACGCCAACGGGTACGTCTCGATGCTGCGCCGGTTGCGTCGCCTGGAGCCGACCTCGGTCTACGCCCCGGAGTTCCGGCGGGAGCTGGAGGAGCCGGTCGCCGGGGCGATCGAGGTGCAGCCATCGGTGCGACTGGTGGTGACCGAGGGCAATTATCTGCTGCTGCACGACGACCCGTGGTGGGAGATCCCGCCGCTGTTGCACGAGACGTGGTTCCTGGACCTGGACGCGGAGATCCGCCACCGGCGCCTGACCGCCCGGCACGAGGCGTTCGGGCGGTCGCCGGAGCAGGCCCGCGAGTGGGCGTTGGGCAGTGACGAGGCCAACGCCGCACTGATCACGCCCACCGCCGAGCGGGCCGACCTGGTGGTCCGCCTCCCCGAGCCGCCGGCGGTCTGACCGGCTCATCGAGGGCGGCGAGCGTCAGTCCAGCTCTCGGATCGGTCGGGCGGGGTTGCCGACGGCGACCACGTTGGGCGGCAGGTCCCGGGTGACCACAGCGCCCGCGCCGACAACCGTGTTCGCGCCGATCGTCACGCCGGCGAGCACGATGGCACCGCCGCCGAGCCACACGTTGTCCTCAATGGTGATCGGCTTGGCGGCTTCCCACTTGTCGCGGCGCGGGCCGGGCTCCACCGGATGTGTCGGGGTCAGGAGCTGGACGTTCGGTCCGATCTGGACGTCGGCGCCGATGATGATGGGCGCGACGTCGAGGAAGACAGCCTGGTAGTTGACGAAGCTGCGTGGCCCGATCCGGATCTGCCAGCCGTAGTCGCAGTGGAACGGTGGGCGGATCCAGGTGCCCTCGCCCAGTTCGCCGAGGAGGGCGCGGAGCGCATCGAGGCGGGCCTGCGGATCGGTGGCGGCACTGGTGTTGAAGCGTTCCATCAGCAGGGCGGCGCGGTCCAGGTCGGCGATGATCTCGGGATCGTCAGCGAGGTACGGCTCGCCGGTGAGCATGCGGTCCTTCATGGAGGTCACCCGGTCGATGATGCCTGCCATCCCGCTCGGGGGTTGGCAGGTCCGTCATATTTTCGACCCCTTTTCTGCATACCGGGTATGTAATACTGACTTCGGTCTATGGAATCCCGTCATCGGTATCGACGCTCCACCGAGGAGGATCCGTTGCATCGACGCAGAAAGATGACCACAGCCGTCACCGCGGTCGCAGCCCTCGTCCTGGGCACTCCAGCGCTCGCCGTGGCCAGCCCACCCACCAGCACCGCACCCGACGCCACCCCGCGTGCCGCGGCCGGCGTCTCCACCACGAAGACCGTCACCCTGCTCACTGGTGACCAGGTCACCGTCACCGCGTCCGGGTCGGCCGCCGTCCGGCCCGGCCCGGGCCGGGCTCATCTGCGGTTCGTCACCACCCGTGACCGCGGTCAGGTCACCGTGCTGCCGCAGGACGCCGTGCCGCTCGTCCGGTCCGGTCGGGTCGACCGGCGACTGTTCAATGTGACCGGCCTGATCGCCGCCGGTTACGACGACGCCCGGCGGGACAACCTTCCGGTGCTCGTCGCAGGCGGCGCGGGCGCTCGGCAGCGGGCCGCCGCGCCCACCGGGCTGACCGTCACCGCGCAGCTGCCCGCGATCGGCGGGGTCGCCGCGAAGGCGGACAAGAAGCAGGTCTCGACGGTCTGGGCAGCGCTCACCGGCGCGAACGCCCGGGTCGGCACGGCGGGGGGTGCCGACCGAATCTGGCTCGACGGCCGCCGACACGTCACGCTGGACCACAGCGTGCCGCAGATCGGCGCGCCGGCCGCGCACCAGGCAGGCTTCACCGGTCAGGGGGTACGCGTCGCGGTGCTGGACACCGGCATCGACGCCGACCACCCCGACCTGGCGGGCCGGGTCGCCGAGTCGCACAACTTCACCGAGGCCACCGACGCCGGCGACACGGTGGGCCACGGCACCCACGTCGCCTCGATCATCGCCGGCAGTGGCGCTGCCTCGGGCGGCAAGTACCGGGGCGTCGCACCGGACGCCACGCTGCTCAACGGCAAGGTCTGCGAGGACTTCGGCTGCCCGGACTCGGCGATCCTGGCCGGCATGCAGTGGGCCGCCGTCGACCAGGACGCCGACGTGATCAACATGAGTCTGGGCGGTACGGACACGCCCGACGTCGACCCCCTGGAGGCGGCCGTCGAGTCGTTGACCGCGCAGACCGGCGCGCTCTTCGTGATCTCCTCCGGCAACGACGGGACCGACGGCTCGGTCAGCTCGCCGAGCACGGCTGACGCCGCGCTGTCGGTGGGCGCGGTGGACCGGGACGACGCCCTGGCCGACTTCTCCAGCCGAGGTCCCCGGGTGGGTGACGGCGGGCTGAAGCCGGACCTGACGGCTCCCGGCGTCGACATCGTCGCCGCCCGGGGTGAGGGAACGCTGCTCGGTGATCCGGTGGGCGACTCCTACGTCACCATCTCCGGCACCTCGATGGCCGCCCCGCACGTCACCGGCGCGGTGGCGCTGATCGCCCAGCAGCACAGTGGCTGGGCGGCGGCCCAGCTCAAGGCGACACTGATGGCGTCGGCGAAGCCGCACCCGGAGCAGACCTCCTTCCAGCAGGGTGCCGGCCGGGTCGACGTGGCCCGGGCGATCACCCAGCGGGTGGTCAGCGACCCGGTCAGCGTCGGCTTCGGGCAACCGGCCTGGCCGCACGACGACGACACCCCGGTCACCCGGACCGTCGACTGGCGCAACGACGGGCCGGACCCGATCACCCTGGACCTCACCCTCGAGGTGACCGGCCCGGAGGGCCAGCCGGCACCGGCCGGCCTGTTCACCCTGGCGGCGGCCCAGGTCACAGTGCCCGCGGGCGGCAGCGCCGGCACCACTGTCACAGCGGACACCCGGGTCGGCACCGACGGCTACTGGACCGGGCGGATCGTGGCCCGCTCCGGGGAGACCGTCGCGGTCACCCCGATCGCTGTCAACCGGGAGGTGGAGAGCTACCAGGTCACGGTGCGCCACCTGGATTCCACGGGAGCGCCCGCGACCGACCACATCACCACGTTGATCGACCGGGACACCTTCCGGACCTACGACCTGTACGACCCGGACGGCACCGTCGACGTCCGGTTGCCCAAGGGCCGTTACGGGCTCGTCAGCATCCTCTTCTTCGAGGACGGGGCTACCCAGTTCGCCCAACCGGAGCTGGTCGTGGACGCCGACACCGCGGTGACCGTCGACAACCGCAAGGCCCGGCCGGTACGTACGGCGGTCCCGGAGCCCTCGGCTGTGCCGGTGCTCGTGGACATCTCGGCGCTGTTCCTGGAGGGCGACAACGCCTTCGGGTTCGGCCTGCTGTCGTTCGACTTCACCGGGTTGGCCACCGGGCATCTCGGCCGGGCGGTGTCCGGCAAACGGTTCGTCTCGACGATCAGCAGCCAGTGGGCGACAGCGGAGTTGGAGAACAGCCCCTTCCTGTACGCGCTCGCCGAGGCGATTCCCGGCCGGATGCCGACGGGCTTCGACAAGACCTACCGAAGCAGGGACCTGGCGAGCGTCACCCACCAGTTCCGGGGCGGCTATCCGGGCCTGGTCTCCGAGCGGGTGGTGTTCCCGCAACTCGAACCCGACCTCGGTGGCTGGGCGGCCGGCCTGCCCACCACGGTGCCGGGGCAGCGGGTCGAGCACTACAGCACCAACGCGGTGCGATGGTCCTCGGAGCTGATGTTCGGGGTCGTCACCGAGGAGGGGTGGTTCGACCTGAAGGTGGATCTGGGCTCCGACACGAAGGCGTACCGGCCCGGGCGGCACACCAGGGAGAGCTGGAACAGCGCGCCGTACGGGCCGTCCTTCCCGGCGCCGCGCTGGCCCGGTCAGAGCGTCAGTCGACTCGGTGACGAGATCCAGGTGGGAGTTCCTCTGCACGGCGACGCCGAGGGGCACGGCGGATTCTCGTTCACCGACGAGGGCCGGACCGCCCTCTACCGCGACGGCAAGCTGGTCGGTGAGTCGGCGGAGTCGGGATTCGCGCAGTTCACGGTGCCGCCCGGCAACGCCAAATACCGGTTGGAGGTGTCGGCCAAGCGGAGCTTCACCGACCTGAGCACCGAGGTCAGCACGGCGTGGACGTTCCGTTCCCGGCACGTCGGCGGGGACGACTACCGTCTACTGCCGGTGTCGGCCATCCGGTTCACGCCACCGCTGAGCGTGGACAACGCGGCTCCCGCCGGACGGAGTCTGGTCATCCCGGTGCAGGTGCAGCGTCAGCCCGGTGCTGCCGGGTCGCGGGTGACCACGTTGACCGTGGACGTCTCCTACGACGGAGGCAAGACCTGGCAGTCCGCCCGGGTGCGGCACGGCGGGCAGGGCTGGACGGCAACTGTCCGGCATCCCGCCGGCCCTGGCTACGCGTCCCTGCGGGCCACCGCCACTGACGCCGCCGGCAACACGGTGACCGGAAAGATCATCCAGGCGTACCGGTTGCGCTGAGGCGTACCCCCGACGGGTCCGTGGCCGAGTGCCGCGGACCCGGCGGGGACGTCAGTCGTTGGCGTGCAGGGCGGCGTTCAGCTCGATGCCCCGGCCGGTGCGCGGCTTCGCCTCCAGCGCGCCGGAGACCGAGTTGCGCCAGAACAGCAGGCCGTCGACGCCGGACAGCTCGCGGGCCTTGACCACCCGGCCGTCCGGAAGGGTGACCTTCGACGCGGCGGTGATGTAGCAGCCGGCCTCGACCACACAGTCGTCGCCGAGGGTGATGCCGACCCCGGCGTTCGCGCCGACCAGGCTCCGCTCACCGATGCTGATCTTCTCGGTGCCGCCGCCGGAGAGCGTGCCCATGATCGAGGCGCCACCGCCGATGTCGGAGCCGTCGCCGACCAGCACGCCCTGCACGATCCGCCCCTCCACCATCGAGGTGCCGACGGTGCCGGCGTTGAAGTTGACGAAGCCCTCGTGCATCACAGTGGTGCCGGCGGCCAGGTGGGCGCCGAGGCGCACCCGGTCGGCGTCGGCGATCCGCACACCGGAGGGCACCACGTAGTCGGTCATCCGGGGGAACTTGTCCACCCCGTACACCGACAGGTGGCGGCCCGCCGCCCGCTCGATGACCCGCAACTCGTCCACCCGCTCCGGTGGGCACGGCCCAGCGGACGTCCAGGCCACGTTGGCCAGCTTGCCGAAGATGCCGTCCAGGTTGAGCTGGTTGGGTCGCACCAGGCGGTGCGAGAGCAGGTGCAGACGGAGGTACGCGTCGGACGCGTCCTTGATCGGATCGTCCAGCGAGCCGATCACGGTGACCACCTGGACGGTACGCAGACCAGGCAGCGACCGGTCGCCGAGCGCGGCCGGCGGCAGGTCGAGCACGTCCGCCTTGTCCTCGCCGGCGACCAGCGGCAGCTCACCCAGGCCCAGCTTGCCGGTCGGGTACCAGGTGTCGAGCACCTGCTCGTCTGCGGTGACCGTGGCCAGGCCGATGCCCCAGGCCGAATCTGCGGACGTCACTGTTACACCTCTCGGTAGCGGCCGGCTGGCCTCAGCTCACTGCTCACGCTGACAGCCCTGAAGGTACCGTGCGATTCATGGAGAACCCGCTGACCCCCGAGGTCCTCGCCGATCCGGTACAGCTGACCCGCGCTCTGGTCGACATAGAGTCCGTGTCCCTCAACGAGAAGGCGATCGCCGACTGTGTTGAAGAGGTCCTGCGAGGTGTGCCGCACCTGAGCACCCACCGGCACGGCAACACCGTGATGGCGCGCACCGACCTCGGTCGGTCGCAGCGCGTCGTGCTGGCCGGGCACCTGGACACGGTGCCGCTCAACAACAACTTCCCGTCCACCATGCGTGGCGACCTGATGTACGGCTGTGGCACCTCCGACATGAAGTCGGGCACCGCGTACGCGCTGCACCTCGCGGTGACCCTGCCCGACCCGCGCTACGACGTGACGTACTTCTTCTACGAGGCCGAGGAGATCGAGTCCCGCTACAACGGGCTGAACCTGGTCGCCCAGGCGTACCCGGAGTGGCTGGAGGCGGACTTCGCGGTGCTGCTGGAGCCGACGTACGGCATCGTCGAGGCGGGCTGCCAGGGCACCATGCGCTCGGTGGTCACCACGACCGGGGTACGCGCCCACTCGGCGCGCTCCTGGCACGGGGTGAACGCCATCCACGCCGCCGGTGAGGTGCTGCGACGCCTCCAGACGTACGAGGCGCGTCGGGTCACGATCGACGGCTGCGACTACCGCGAGGGCATGAACGCGGTGCGGATCGGCGGTGGAGTGGCAGGCAACGTGGTCCCCGACCACTGCGAGATCGAGGTCAACTACCGGTTCGCCCCGGATCGCAGCCCCGCCGAGGCGGAGGCGCACCTGCGGGAGGTGTTCGCCGGTTTCGAGGTGAAGGTGACCGACATCGCTCCGGGCGCGGCCCCCGGTTTGGAGGCGGCTCCGGCGAAGGAGTTCCTGGCCGCGGTGGGCGCCGCGCCGATCGGAAAGTTGGGCTGGACGGACGTGGCCCGGTTCGCGGCGATGGGCATCCCCGCGCTGAACTTCGGCCCCGGCGACCCGAACCTCGCCCACCACCCCGACGAGCACGTCGAGATCAGCAAGATCCGCGACGGCGCGGCCACCCTGCACCGCTGGCTGGCCCCGGCCTGACCGGTCGCGGGCCTCCCGGCAGGGCTCCCGGCACGGCTCCCGCCCCGGTGATCAAGAGGTTTGCGTCAGCCTGGCCCGTTGTCGGCGACGCAAACCTCTTGATCGGATCCGGTTGGTGCGGGAGAGGCGGGGGAGAGGTTCAGGTCCCGGGTGCGGCGGCGTTCGGCCACGACGTCTCGGATCCGTCGCTGCATCTGGCGACGGATGCGGACCATCTCGCTGTTGCTGATCACGCTGTCTCCTCCCCCGAAGGCGCGCGCCGGGGCATACCCGGTATGTGAATAGTAAGACGTACGGGAGAGCCGAATAGTTGCCCTTGATCGCGAACAATTTCCTGGCGTCCCCGCCCCGCGCACCCGGCGGGTGCTGCTCCACTACGGTTGCTCCATGAGCCAGAGCAACGGGCGGGAGGCCGGTCGCGGTCCCGGACAGGAGCGACACCGGGGCGCGGTCACGCTGCGCAGAGGTGCGATCCCGAGCAGCACGGCCGATCAGCGGTTGCTGGATTCGCGGGGCCGGGGCGACTGGAAGACCAAGGACGCCTGGCGCGCGCTGCGCATCCTCTCCGAGTTCGTCGAGGGTTTCGACACCCTCGCCGACCTGCCGCCGGCCGTCAGCGTCTTCGGCTCCGCGCGCAGCGGACCGGACAGCGCCGAGTGTCAGCTGGCCGAGCAGTTGGGCGGCGCGCTCGCCCGGGCCGGCTACGCGGTGATCACCGGTGGTGGGCCCGGTGTGATGGAGGCCGCCAACCGTGGGGCCAGCGAGGCCGGCGGGCTCTCCGTCGGGCTCGGCATCGAGCTCCCGTTCGAGCAGGGCATCAACGAGTGGGTCGACCTGGCCATCGACTTCCGCTACTTCTTCGCCCGCAAGACCATGTTCGTCAAGTACGCCCAGGCGTTCGTCGTGCTGCCCGGCGGTTTCGGCACGATGGACGAGCTGTTCGAGGCGCTCACCCTGGTGCAGACCGGCAAGGTCACCCGGTTCCCGGTGGTGCTGATGGGGGTCGCGTACTGGCAGGGGCTGCTGGACTGGCTGCGCGACACGATGGCTGCCGACGGCAAGATCGGCCCGGTCGACCTGGAGCTGATCTGTCTCACCGACGACGTCAACGCGGCGGTGCGGCACATCGTCGAGGCCGAGGCCGCACTGTCCGCCGAGCAGGAGGCGGTCCGCGACGAGGTCGTCGCCCGTACCGGGGCGGACCAGCAGGCAGCAGCCGAACAGGCCGCCGAGCACCCGCGGGACAACTGATGGCGGCGATCTGCGTCTTCTGCGCCTCGTCCCGCACCCTGGACCAACGCTGGTTGGACCTGGCCACCGAGACCGGCGCCGAGCTGGCCCGGCGCGGGCACACGCTGGTCAGCGGTGGGGGCTGCGTCGGCATGATGGGAGCGCTGGCGGACGGCGCGCGGTCCGCCGGTGGGCGCACCCTCGGGGTGATCCCCCAGTCGCTCGTCGATCTGGAGGTCGCCGACCTGGCCTCGGACGAACTGCTGGTCACCGAGTCGATGGCCAGCCGCAAGACCTTGATGATCGAGAAGTCGGACGCCTTCCTCACCCTGCCCGGCGGGCTGGGCACCCTGGACGAGCTGTTCGAGGTCTGGACCACCGCGACCCTCGCCCTGCACGCCAAGCCGATGGTGCTGATCGACACCGACGGGTTCTTCCGCCCCCTGCTGCACTGGCTCGACAGCCTGGCCGAGCAGAACTTCCTGAAGACCGCCGGTCGCGACCTCCTCACGGTGACCACCACCGTCCCGGAAGCCCTGGACGCGCTGGAGTCCCGCCTAACCTGACCCCCGCCGCCCGCTCCCGCCGCCCTCTTCTGTTGATCATGACGGTGGCGGTGCCGGTGTCGGCGTGTCGCGCCGCCAACGTCATGATCGACGGGGCTGGATGGGGTGGGGTGTGGGGTGGGGTGGGTGTCGTATGGGTTTGATGGGATGAGCTGATGCAGGCGTACCGGTTGGTGCGGCGGTCCGGTGGGCCGGCGCGGGAGGGCGACGGCGGGCCTGGTGGCAGCACCGTGGCCGCCGGCGGCACCGTGCTCTCCGACCACGGCACCCCGGTCGCCGGGGGCACCGGCCTGATCGACCGCCCCGGTGAGATGGTCACCGCGCCCGGCCGACGGGTCGACCCCGTGCAGGCCGAGGTGGTCGGGCACACCGACGGGCCGATGCTCGTGCTCGGCGGCCCGGGCACCGGCAAGACCAGCTCCCTGGTCGAGGCGGTGGCCGCCCGGGTGGCGGAGGGGGTCGACCCGGAACGGATCCTGGTGCTGACCTTCGGCCGTCGAGGGGCCACCGCGCTGCGGCAGCGCATCGAGGCCCGGATCGCGCAGGACGGCCACCGGGTGTTGCGCGAGCCGCTGGTGCGCACCTTCCCGGCGTACGCCTTCGGGTTGCTCCGCCGCGCCGCCGCCGAACGGGGTGAGCCCTCGCCCCGGCTGCTCACCGGCCCCGAACAGGATCTGATCATCCGCGAGCTGCTGGACGTGGTGGGCGAGGAGCCCGACGACGACCCCGTCGGCTGGCCGACCGACCTGCGCCCCGCCCTGCGTACCCGGGCGTTCGCCGGTCAGCTACGCGACCTGCTCATGCGCGCCGCCGAGCGGGGTGTGGGCCCGGTCGACCTGGCCCGGCTGGGCGAGAAGCTCGGCCGCGAGGACTGGCCGGCCGCCGCCCGCTTCCTCCGGGAGTACGTCAGCGTGCTCGCGCTGCGCGACGTCAGCAACCGGGGCTCCATCGCGTACGACCCGGCCGAGCTGGTCCGGGCGGCCACCGGGCTGCTCCGCGACGACGAGGAGTTGCTGGCCGCCGAACGCCGCCGCCTCGCCCACGTCTACCTCGACGAGTTGGCCGACACCGACCCCGCCCAGATGGAGCTGCTCTCGGTCATCGCCGGCGGAGGCACGTCACTCGTCGCGTTCGCCGACCCGGACTCCTCCACGTACGCCTTCCGGGGTGCCGACCCGGCCGGGGTTGCCACGTTCCCGCACCGCTTCCGCACCGCTTCCGGGGCGCCGGCAGCACAGGTGCTGCTGACCACGTCATACCGGGCCGGGCCGGATCTGCTCGCGGCTGTCGCTCGGCTGGGCCGCCGGCTGCGCGGTCCGGCGGCGCACCGCCGGCTGCACCCGCTGCCGGACGCGCCGCCCGGGACGGTCGAGGTGCACACGTTCCGCTCCGCGACCAGCGAGGCCGCGTGGCTGGCCCACTCGCTGCGTTCGGCCCATCTGCTCGACGGCGTGCCCTGGTCGCGGATGGCGGTGCTGGTGCGGTCCACCGCGTTGCAGCTGCCCACCCTGCGACGGGCGCTGCACGCGGCTGGCGTACCCACTGTGGTGCACGGCGAGGACCTGCCCCTGCACCTGCAACCGGCGGTCGCGCCGCTGCTCCTCCTGCTGCGGTGCGCGCTCGAACCGGAGAGTCTGGACGAGGAGGCGGCGGTCGCGCTGCTGCACTCGCCTCTGGGCGGCGCCGACCCGTTGGCCGAGCGGCGGCTGCGGCAGGGCCTCCGCGCGCTCGCGTTGGCCGGCGGTGACCGACGCCCGTCCGGGGAGCTGATCGTGGAGGCGCTGCGCGATCCCGCGGAACTGGCCGACATCGACCGGCACTGGGCCGAACCGGCGCAGGCGGTGGCCGGGTTGCTGGCGTGCGCGCGGGACGCCGCCGCCCGACCCGGGTCGACCGCCGAGGACGTGCTCTGGGCGGTCTGGCACGCCAGCAACCTCGCCGAGCGCTGGGCGGGCGCGATCATCCAGGGTCGGCCGGCGGCCGGTGAGGGCGACCTGGCCCGGCGGCGGCGGGCCGAGGCGGCCGACCGCGACCTGGACGCCGTGCTGGTGCTCTTCGACGCGGCGGCCCGGTTCACCGACCGACTACCCGGTGCCCGCACCGAGGTCTTCCTCGACCACGTGCTCGCCCAGGACCTGCCGGCCGACACCATCGCGCCGACCGCCGACCGGGGCGCTGCGGTACGCCTGCTCACCGCGCACGCCGCGAAGGGCCTGGAGTGGGACCTGGTCGCGGTGGCCGGCGTACAGGAGGGCATCTGGCCGGATCTTCGACTGCGCGGCAGTCTGCTCGGTTCCGAGCGGCTGGTCGACGTGTTGGCCGGTCGGTCCGTCGACGGGGCCACCGCGGCCAACGTGGTGGGTCAGACCTCCGCCCTTCTGGACGAGGAGCGTCGGCTCTTCCACGTCGCCATCAGCCGGGCCCGGCACCGGTTGCTGGTCAGCGCCGTCGCGTCGGCCGCCGTCGGCGGTGACGACCACGAGGAACAGCCGAGCCGGTTCCTGCACGAGCTGGTCCCTCACACGCCGCCCCGACCACCGGACGGCACCGGACCGGCCGACCCGACCGCACCGCCCGGCCCGCGCAACGGTCCGCAGCGCGGAGGCTCCACCGGCGGTGTGCCCGGCGGTACGTCCTCCGACGACGGCACGCCCCTCGCCGACGGCGGAACCGACGGCGGGAGCGGCGGCGGGACCGACGGCGACGTGAATGACGGCGACGCGGGGGCGGACCGTCCCGGGGCGCTGCCGGTGACCCGTCCACCCCGGGCGCTCACCCTGCCGGCACTTGTCGCGGAACTGCGTACCGCCATCACCGACCCGGCCGCTCCGGCGGGCCGGCGGCGCGCCGCGGCGGCCGAGCTGGCGCGGCTCGCCGCAGCCGGGGTGCCCGGCGCCCACCCCGACGACTGGTGGGGGTTGCGCGCGCTCTCCGACGACCGGCCGCTGGTCGACGAGGGTAAGCCGGTTCGGGTCACCCCGTCGGCGATGGAGAGCGCACTGCGGTGCAGCCTGCGGTGGTTGCTCGAACGGCACGGCGGTAGCGGCCCGACCAGCACGGCGCAGGGCGTGGGCAACCTGGTCCACGCCGCCGCGATGCTCGCCGAGGACGCCAGCGCCGACCGGGGCGCTCTGCTCGACTACGTGGCCGCCCGGTTCGACGCGATCGAGTTGGCCGCCCGGTGGATGGCCGGGCCGGAGCGCGAGCGTGCCGAGGCGATGGTCGACAAGCTGCTGCGTTGGTTGGCCACCAACCCGCGGCGGCTGCTCGCCATCGAGCACGAGTTCGCCGTCCGTCTGGACGACCCGAACCGGCCGGTGGACCTGGCCGGGCGGGTCGACCGGTTGGAGATCGACGAGGCCGGTCGGCTCGTGGTGATCGACCTGAAGACCGGCAAGTCCACCGCCGTCACCGGTGCCGAACTGGCCGAACATCCGCAGCTCGGCGCCTACCAGGCGGCGGTGGAGGCGGGGGCGTTCGCCGAGTTCGGGGACGAGTCGGGGGGTGCCGCGCTGGTGCAGCTCGGCACCTCGGCGAAGGACGCCCGGGAGCAGAACCAGCCGGCGGCCGGCGAGGGACCGGCGGCCGGCTGGGCGACGGCACTGGTCCGGCGCACCGCCGATACGATGGCAGCCGCCACGTTCGCCGCGGTGGCCAACTCGAAGTGCCGGGTCTGCCCGGTGCGGACCAGCTGCCCGGTCTCCGGGCAGGGACGCCAGGTGGTCGAGCCCCCGACCGTCCGCCCCCCGGAGAACCCATGACCCAGCCCACCCTGTTCGGAGCGGGCCCCGCGCCGACGCCCCGGCGGGCGGACTCCGGTCCCCGGTACACGCCCACGGAGCTGGCGAAGCTGCTGCGGTTGCCGGCCCCCACCCGGGAGCAGGCCGCGATCATCGCCGCCCCGGTGGAGCCGCTGCTGGTGGTCGCGGGCGCCGGGTCGGGCAAGACCGAGACGATGGCCGCGCGGGTGGTCTGGTTGGTGGCCAACTCGTACGTGCGCCCGGAGCAGATCCTCGGGCTGACCTTCACCCGCAAGGCGGCCGGCGAACTGGCCCACCGGGTCCGTACCCGGCTCGACCAACTGATCCGCCGGGTCGGCCGGCAGGGCCGGGATCCGCTGGACGACCCGCTCGCGGGTGAGCCCACCGTCTCCACCTACCACTCCTACGCGGGGCGCATCGTCACCGAGCACGGGCTGCGGGCCGGTTACGAGCCGTCCACCCGGCTGCTCACCGAGGCCTCCCGGTGGCAGTTGGTCGACCTGCTGGTGCGCAACTACGACGGTGACATGTCCGAGGTGGACCGGATGCCGAGCACCATCACCGACGCGGTGTTGGCGCTCGCCGGCGAGCTGGACGAGCACCTGGTGGCACCGGACCAGCTGGCGGCCTGGACGGGACGATTCTTCGCCGAGGTGCAGTCCCGGCCGGGTCGCGTGTATGCCGACGTGCGCAAGGCGCTCGCCCTGCAACAGACCCGGCTGCGCCTGCTGCCCCTGGTGCGGGCGTACGCCCGGCGCAAGGAGAACTTCGAGGCGATGGACTTCGCCGACCAGCTCGCCCGGGCGGCCCGGGTGGCCCGGGACCACCCGGCGGTCGGCCAGATCGAGCGGGATCGTTTCCGGGTGGTGTTGCTCGACGAGTACCAGGACACCAGCCACGCCCAGGTGGTGCTGCTCAACGCGCTGTTCGGCGGCGACCACCCGGTGACGGCCGTGGGCGACCCGTGTCAGTCCATCTACGGCTGGCGGGGGGCCAGCGCCGGCACCCTGGACCGGTTCCCCGCCGAGTTCGCCCGCGTCGACGGTCGACCCGCCCAGGCGCTCGGTCTCACCACGAGCTGGCGTAACCGTCCGGAGATCCTCCGGGTGGCGAACGCGCTGTCCACTCCACTACGCGCGGCGGGCGCCCAGGTGCCGGAGCTGCGCTCGGCGTTGACCGTCCGGGAGCCGATCCCGCACCGCAGCCCCGGTGGTGCGGCCGGGGGCACCGTGCACTGCGCGATGCTGTCGACGTACGCCGACGAGGCGGACTGGATCGCGGACAGCGTGCTCGCCGCCTGGCGTGGTGCGGCCCGGATGCCGGGCACGGCTCCCGAGCACATCCCGGTGGCGCAGCGTCCCACGACGGCCGTGCTGGTCCGCGTACGCAGCCAGATCCCGGCGATCGAGTCGGCGTTGCGCGAGCGCGGCCTTCCGGTGGAGGTGGTCGGGCTGGGTGGCCTGCTGGACACTCCCGAGGTCCGTGACGTGGTCTGCACGCTGCGGGTGCTCGCCGATCCGACCGACGGTGCCGCGCTGTTGCGGTTGCTCACCGGCGCTCGTTGGCGGATCGGGCCACGGGACCTGGTGGCGCTGCACCGGCGGGCTCGGGCGATCGCCCACTCCCGTCGGCAGGTCGCCGCTGACGACGCCTCGGACATCAGCCCGGACCTGCTGGACGAGGCGACACTGGTGGAGGCGTTGGCCGATCTCGGCCCGGCGCAGGCGTACTCGGCGGAGGGTTTCGCGCGGTTGCGCGCGTACGGGCTGGAGTTGGCACTGCTGCGCTACCGACTGGACCAGCCCCTGCCGGACCTGATCGCGGACATCGAGCGGACCATCGGCCTGGACGTGGAGGTCGCGGTGCGGGCCGGCCGGGACGGCGCCGGCGACGCGGGTCTGGCCCGGGGGCACCTGGACGCGTTGGGGGATGTGGCGGCCCGCTTCAGCGGGGAGACCCCGGGCGCGACGCTCTCCGGTTTCCTGTCGTACCTGGCCGCCGCCGAGGACGAGGAGCGCGGCCTGGCACCGGGCGAGGTCGAGGTGGTGGAGGGCGCGGTGCAGGTGGTCACCGCGCACGCCGCCAAGGGCCTGGAGTGGGACGTGGTGGCGGTGGCCGGGCTGAGCCGTGGGCTGTGGCCGGGCCCGGTCCGCAACTCCGATCACTGGCTGGGTGGGCTGGGTGTGCTGCCGTTCCCCCTGCGCGGTGACGCGGACGGGTTGCCCGAGCTGGCGCTCGACGAGGCGGCCGACCAGCGGGCTGTCGCTCGGGCGGTGACCGACTTCACCGACGCGTGGCGGGCCCACGACGAGCGGGAGGAGCGCCGACTGACGTACGTGGCGGTCACCCGGCCGCGCCGGCTGCTGCTCTGCTCCGGCTACTGGTGGGGGGAGGGCACGAAGCGACCGCGAGGTCCGTCGGTCTTCCTCCGCGAGGTGTACGACGCGTGCCTCGACGGTGGGCCGGGGCATCTGATCGACGTGTGGGCGCCGGAGCCGACCCCGGATGCGACGAACCCCACGGCCGAGGTGGTGCTCCGCGCGGAGTGGCCGGCCGACCCGCTGGGTGGCCGTCGGCCGGTGCTGGCGGAGGCGGCCGGGCTGGTGCGTCGCCTGATGACCGACGGTCCGAGCGCGGTGGTCGCCGGGCCGGTGGGGCCGGTGCTGCCCGGGCCGGTGGGGTCGGCGCTCACCGGGTCGCCGGAGTCGGTGGAGCCGGAAGCGGAGCCGGAGCCGGACCCGGAGGTGGCGCGCTGGCAGCGCGAGGCGGATCTGCTGCTGGCCGAGCGGGCCGAGCTGACCAGGCTCTCGGGCGCGGTCGAGGTGGCACTGCCCGGGCAGTTGAGCGTCACCCAGCTGGTGGCGTTGCGGCGTGACCCGGCGGGGTTGGCCCGTACGCTGCGCCGTCCCGTTCCGACCGAACCCAACCCGTACGCGCGTCGAGGCACCGCCTTCCACGCCTGGTTGGAGCAGCGCTTCGGCGCTGACCGCCTGCTGGATCTGGACGAGTTGCCGGGTGCGGCCGACGCGGATGCCGCGCCCGACGAGGCGCTGGTCGAGCTCCAGGAGCGGTTCCTGGCCAGTGAGTGGGCCGACCGGTCGCCGGTGGAGGTGGAGGTGCCGTTCGCCACGGTGATCGCCGGGGTCGTGGTGCGGGGGCGGATGGACGCGGTCTTCGCCCGGCCGGGTGGGCGGTTCGACGTGGTCGACTGGAAGACCGGCGCGCAGCCGACCGGGCCGGCGGCGGACGTGGCCGCCGTGCAGTTGGCCGTCTACCGGCTGGCCTGGGCGGAGTTGGCCGGTGTGCCGGTCGACCGGGTGGGTGCCGCGTTCCACTACGTCCGGCACGGGGTGACGGTCCGGCCTGCCGATCTGCTGGACGTGGCGGGGCTCACGGCCATGATCACCCAGTTGCCCGAAGATTCCGCCCAACATTGACCATGGCGGCGAAATCCGTGGTAGGTTGACCGGGTTGCAGTTTTGGTTACCAGAGACTCTGTGTGCGCCTGGCGGGATTGTGGCCCCAGGCGCTCTTTGTTGTGTCCGGAGTTCTCCGGGCGGGGCGACCAGAAGCGACAGGCGATTCGCGCATCCCCGCGCGGAGCGCTCCTCTTCGGGCACGCAACAAGTGCGGGTCCGACGTTCCGTCAAGGAGACGAAACACATGGCTATTGGCACCGTGAAGTGGTTCAACGCTGACAAGGGCTTCGGCTTCATCACCCCGGACGGCGGCGGCGCTGACGTCTTCGCCCACTTCTCGGCGATCCAGTCCTCCGGCTACCGGAGCCTGGACGAGAACCAGCGGGTCGAGTTCGAGGTGACCCAGGGCCAGAAGGGCCCGCAGGCGGAGAACATCCGCCCGCTCTGATCTTCGGATCGGTCAGCATTACCTGTCGCGCCCTCCGGGTGTGACGGTGACGGGACCGGCCCGCCTCGCCGCCGCCTGCCAACGCAGGCGGCGGCCCGGTGGCGGGCCGGCCCGTACTCCAATCGGTTCGTGCTTGTGAGTCCCGGCTGCCTTGCTGCCGCCGGTGACAGCGCCGACGTCGGCGCCCTCCCTCGACACGTGCCGCGTCGAGGAAGGCTTCCGCATGACCACAGTTATTCCTTCTTTCGCACATACCGGCCTGGCTCCGGCGTTGCTCACCGCGTTGACCGCGCAGGGCATCACCGAGCCGTTCCCGATCCAGTCGGCGACGCTGCCCGACTCGCTCGCCGGCCGGGACGTGCTGGGCCGGGGTCGTACCGGCTCCGGCAAGACCCTCGCCTTCGGGCTTCCGCTGCTGTCCCGCACCGCCGGCCGTAAGGCCCGTCCGGGCCGCCCGCTCGCCCTGGTGCTGGTGCCGACCCGCGAACTGGCCCAGCAGGTCACCACGGCGCTCGCCCCGTACGCGCGTGCCGTCGGGCTGCGGTGCGCCACAGTTGTCGGCGGGCTGTCGTTGCAGCGGCAGGCGGATGCTCTGCGTGCTGGCGCCGAGGTTGTCGTCGCCACCCCCGGCCGGCTGCACGACCTGATCAACCGCGGCGACGCCCGGCTCGACCAGGTCGAGATCACCGTGCTGGACGAGGCCGACCAGATGGCCGACATGGGCTTCCTGCCGCAGGTCACCAAGCTGTTGGAGCAGGTCGCGCCGCAGGGGCAGCGGATGCTCTTCTCGGCCACCCTGGACGGTGGCGTCGACCGGCTGGTCCGTCGCTTCCTGAGCAACCCGGTCACCCACTCGGTCGACCCGGGCACCGCCACCGTCACCGCGATGACCCACCACGTGCTGCACGTCGACGCGCTGGACAAGCCCGACGCGTTGACCAGGATCGCCGCCCGCGAGGGCCGCACCATCCTGTTCATGGGCACCAAGCACCGCGCCGACCGCCTGGCCCGCCAGTTGCTGTCCAAGGGGGTACGCGCGGCCGCGTTGCACGGCGGCAAGTCGCAGCCGCAGCGCACCCGGATCCTGGAGCAGTTCCGCAACGGCCAGGTGACCGCACTGGTCGCCACCGACGTGGCGGCCCGGGGCATCCACGTGGACGGCCTGGACATGGTGGTCAACGTGGACCCGCCGACCGAGGCGAAGGACTACCTGCACCGGGGCGGTCGTACCGCCCGGGCCGGTGAGTCCGGCACTGTGGTCACCCTGGTCCTGCCCGAGCAGCGCCGGGACGTGTCCCGGTTGATGGCCACCGCCGGCATCCGGCCCGAGTCGGTCCAGGTGCGCGCCGACGGCGAGGCGTTGGCCCGGGTGACCGGTGCCCGCGAGCCGTCCGGTGTGCCGGTGACCATCGTCGCCCCGCCGGCACCGGCCGCCCGGGGGCGTGGCAACGGTGGTACGCCCACCGATGGCGCGCCCCGCCCGGCGCACCGGGCGTCGGGCCGGTCCCGCCGCCCGCGCCGTCCCCGTACCGTCTGATCTTCTGCGCCTCGACCGACCCGCCCCGCTTCGGCTGGGCGGGTCGGTCTTGTTTGTCGGACCGCTCGGCGGTCGGCGGACGGCGCTGTGGTCCCGGTGCGTCGCGGCCGGTTCAGTGGGGACGATGCGGTGGCCGATCGGCCGCGCCGTCCGACCGCTCGTCTGAGTCGGTAATCAGCCTCGCCTTGGTCGGCTGGCCGACTGTGTCCCGGCTGAGGGTGGTCGAGGCTGACCACCGGGGGATGTCGGGCGGGGGGCCCGGCAGGGAGGGGTGACCATGGCGGGCGAAGCCGGCTCGGGTGCACTGCGGGAACTGATCCTGGTGGTCGCGGTGGCGCTCGCCGGGCTGCTGCTCGCCATGGTTGCGGCCTTCGCGCCCTGGCACGCCACCTCGGCGGGTAACGCTCCCGCGGGTCTGGTGGAGCTGCGCGGCCCCGGTGACCAGGGCGCCGGCCCGGCTGTCGCACACGTGGGTTGAGCAGCGACCGGCCGACCGGCGCCGGCGGAGGGGCAGGCCCGGTCAGGATCGGTACGAGGTGTGGTCGGGCCGGCGGGGCACCGACCCGACCACATCGCCTTCCTGGCTCACGAGGTCGTGGGAGCGTGGGTGAGCAGGTCGGCCAGGCTGGTGCTGTCGACGACGGTGGCGATCGCCCCGTGCACCGCCAACCAGACGTCGGTCAGGCCGGCGGCCACCCCGTGGTAGCCGGCGCGCTCGGCCGGCAGGCCGCGCACCGTGGTGAGCGAGCCGCCCACCGCCCGTAACACGTCCCCGACCGTGATCTCGTGCGGCGGACGGGTCAACGCGTACCCGCCGTCGGCGCCGCGATGGCTGTGCAGCAGACCGGCCCGGCGCAGGTCGAGCAGGATGCCCTGGAGGAAGCTGAGCGGGATGTCCTGCGCCTCGGCCAGGCTGGCGGCCTTCACCAGCTCACCATGCTCGCCGTCGCCGCCACCACTGGCGACGGCGAGCATCGCCCGGAGCGCGTAGTCGCTGCGCGCGGAGACGTACACGGGTCAGTTGCCCGCCTGGTCGAGCACGCCCCAGCGTCGCCGGATCGCCTTGTCGGCCGCGCCGAAGGCGGCATCCACGCCGAGCCCGAGCACCAGGATGACGATCATCGTGGAGAGCAGCCAGGGCGCGTCGGACAACTCTCTGGAGTAGGTCAGCTGTGCGCCGAGCGAGGTCTGCGAGATGCCGACCACGATCAGTTCGCCGGCCATCAGGCTGCGCCAGGAGAACGCCCACCCCTGCTTGAGCCCGGCGACGATCGCCGGCAGGGCGGCCGGAGCGATGACGTACCGGTACAGGTTGAGCCCCCGGGCGCCCAGGTTGCGACCGGCGCGCAGCAGCAGTGGCGGCACGTAGTCCACACCGGAGATCACCCCGTTGGCGATGGACGGAGCGGCGCCGAGCACCACCACGAAGAAGATCGCCTTCTCGCTCAGCTCGAACAGCAGGATGGCCAGCGGGAACCACGCGATCGACGGCATGGTCTGCAACGCCGTGATCATCGAGCCGATGGCGGCGCGGAGCACCTTCGACCGGGCCACCGCCAACCCCAGCAGCAGGCCGACCGCGACCGAGAAGACGTAGCCGACGGCGGCCCGGCGCAGGGTGGTGAGCAGACCCTCCCAGAGCTGCGGGCCCTGGGCCTGGGCGACCAGCTCACGGCCGACCTCCAGCGGCCCGGGCAGGGAGTACGGCGGCTTCCAGCCCGACCAGACCACCACCTGCCAGGCCGCGATGGCGATGGCCAGCGCCGCCAACTTCGGCCAGGTGGCCGCCCAGATCCGGGCACCTCGGGTGATCTCCGTGTCCCGTCCGGCGATCTCCAGCGCGTCCAGGCCGGAGATCTGCGCGTCGGTGCGCGCGGCACTGGTCAGCGTGTCATTGGCCATGGCGGCCCACCTCCGTACGGAGCCGCTCGGTGACGTCGGCGGCGATGGCGGCGACCTCGGGGGAGTCGATCCGTCGGGGGCGCGGGATGTCCACCTTCGTGGAGTAGATGATCCGGCCGGGGCGGCTGGAGAGCAGGATGATGCGGTCGGCCAGGCGGGCGGCCTCGCGGACGTTGTGCGTCACGAAGAGCACCGAGAGATTGCGTTCGGACCAGATGCGTTCCAGCTCGTCGTGCAGGATGTCCCGGGTCATCGCGTCCAACGCGCCGAACGGCTCGTCCATCAGCAGCACCGGGGTGTCCAGGGCCAGCGTGCGGGCCAGCGCGACGCGTTGGCGCATTCCGCCGGAGAGCTCGTGGGGGCGCTTGCGGCCGAAGTCGGCCAGGTGCACCGTACGCAGGAGCTCGGCGATCCGCTCGCGCCGCTCGGTCCGGGGCAGTCGGCGCAGCTTCAGCGGCACCTCCACGTTGCCGTCGACGGTCAGCCAGGGAAACAGCGCCGGCTCCTGGAACATCAGCCCCGGGTTGGTGTCACCGTGGAGCGTGATCTGCCCGCCGCTGGGCCGGTCCAGGCCGGCGACCAGGTTCAGCAGGGTGCTCTTGCCGCAGCCGGAGGCACCGACCAGGCAGACGAACTCGCCGGGTGCGACGTCCAGCGACACACCGTCGAGGGCCAGGACGGCGTTCGCCCCGCGCCCGTACACCTTGGTCACGCCGGAGAGCGCGACCGCTGTGGTCGCGCCCTGCGGCGTCGTCGTGGTCGACGTCATGGCTGGACGACCTCGGGCTTGCCGGCGGCCTTGAGCGCGTTGTTCAGGTACTTCAGGTCGTACAGGCCGTTGAGGTCGACCGGCTCGGTCAGCTTGACGTCGACGGCGTGGTCGAGACCGGCCTTGAGCGAGGTCGCGATCGGGTCGTTGGTGAACTCCAACGTCGGCCACGCCTGCTTGATGAGCTTCAGGTCCAGCGGCTTTCCGGTGATCTTCCCGATCGCGTCGGAGATGGCCTGCTGGGCCTCCTCGGGCTTGCTGTTGACGAACTCGTTCGCGGCGACCTGGCCGTCGACCAGCTTCTGCACGACGTCCGGGTGCGCCTTGAGGAACTTGGTGCTGACCAGCAGGTTGGTGATGACGAACTTCTTGTCCGGCCACAGGTCGCGCTCGTCGACGAGCACCTTGCCGCCGGCGTTGACGAGGCGGGAGACGAACGGCTCGGGCACCCAGGCGCCGTCGATCGCGCCGCTGTTGAACGTCTCGACCGTCTGGGCGTTCTCCTGCGGCACGATCTTGACGTCGCCGCCACCCTCCTTCGTGGTGGTCAGCCCCTGCTGCTTCAGCCAGTAGCGGATCGCCACGTCCTGGGTGTTGCCCAGCTGCGGGGTGGCGATCTTCTTGCCCTTGAGGTCCTGCACGCCGCTGATGGCGGGCTTGACCACCAGGGCCACGCCGCCGGAGGCCGCGCCGGAGACGACCCGGACGGCCTCACCCTTGGACTTGGAGAAGGCGTTCACCGTCGGGTTCGGACCGATGTAGGTGGCGTCCAGCGCGCCGGAGAAGACGGCCTCGATGGCGGCCGGCCCGGCGTTGAAGGTCTTCGGGTCCAGTTTGACGTTCGCGCCGAGCTTCTCGGCGAAGATGCCCTTTTCCACGCCGACGACAGCCGGCGCGTGGGTGATGTTGGGGAAGTAGCCGAGGCGCAGCGTCACCGGGCCGGAGCTTCCGCTCGCGCCCTTGCTGTCGTCGTCGCCGCACGCGGCGGTGCTGCCCAGGGTCGCCGCGCCGACCACGGCGAGGGTGGCCAGCGTGACCATCCGGCGCAGGGGGGACCGTGTCATCGTCCATCCAATCCGCAGTATTCCTACTTAGTTGGTAGGAAGACTGGGGCAGGCTGCGGTCAGCGTCAAGACCCATCCACATGGCGGGATTCAGCGTCTCAGTTATGTCGGTATTTCCTACCAGTTTGCTAGGGTAGCCGACACTCGGGGATCGACCAGAGAGGCAACTCCGCGATGACCTTCCACTGGTTCCTGCCCACCTCCGGCGACGGCGACCAGGTCGGCGCCGCCACCGTCACCGCAGGCGCCGCCCGACACGACCGGGCCGCCACAGTGGCCTACCTCGCCGAGGTCGGCCGGGCCGCCGAGACGCACGGATTCACCGCCGTGCTCACGCCCGTCGGCGCCGGCTGCCCCGACCCGTGGATCGTCTGCGCGGCGGTCGCCCAGCACACCGAGCGGCTCGGCATGCTGGTCGCCGTCCGCGCCGGCTTCGCGCTGCCCACCCTGATCGCCCAGCAGGCCGAGGCGTTCCAGGCCGTCTCCGGAGGCCGGCTGTCGCTCAACATCGTGACCGGCGGCGACCCGACCGAGCAGCGGGCGTACGGCGACTTCCTCGGACACGACGACCGCTACGCCCGCACCGGCGAGTTCATCGAGGTGCTCCGCCGCGCCTGGGCCGGCCGGCCCTTCGACTACGCCGGAAGCCACTACCGCGTCGACGGCGGTGGCCTGGCCACCCCGCTCGCCGAGACGCCTCCGGTCTACTTCGGTGGCGCGTCCCCGGCGGCCGAGACGGTGGCCGCCCGACAGGCCGACGTGTACCTGATGTGGGGCGAGCCGCCGGCGGCCGTCGCGGCCCGGACCGCCCGGATCAGGGCGCTCGCCGCCGAGCACGGCCGCACCCCGCGCACCGGCCTGCGGCTGCACGTCATCGCCCGGCCCACCAGCGCCGAGGCGTGGGCCGAGGCCGACCGGCTGCTGGCCGGGATGGGCCCGGAGCGGATCGCCGCCGCCCAGGCCCGGTTCCGCCGGATGGACTCGGTGGGCCAGGCCCGGATGGCCGCGCTCAACGCCGGCCGCACCGACGGGCTCACCGTCGCGCCGAACCTCTGGGCCGGCGTCGGCCTGGTCCGCGAGGGCGCCGGCACCGCGCTGGTCGGCAGCTACGCCGAGGTGGCGGCCCGGATCGACGAGTACGCGTCGCTCGGCGTCGACGAGTTCGTCCTCTCCGGCTGGCCGCACCGCGAGGAGGCCGAGCGGGTCGGCGCCGAGGTCCTGCCGCTGGTCACCGCTTCGGTAGCGGCGGCTCCGGGTAGGTCGCAGGTGGTGGGGGTGCCGACGCGCTAGGGTCGATCCCGTGGCGCGGAGATCCAGAATTCCAGCGACGAAGTATCCGGTCGAGCGGTTCACCCTCGACAACGGCCTGCGGGTGGTGCTCACCCCTGATCGCAGCGCCCCGGTGATCGGGGTGGCGGTCGTCTACGACGTCGGCATCCGTTCCGAGCCGGAGGGCCGCACCGGCTTCGCCCACCTCTTCGAGCACCTGATGTTCCAGGGCTCGGAGAACCTGGAGAAGCTGGCCCACTTCCGGCACGTGCAGGGTGCGGGTGGCACCTTCAACGGGTCCACCCACCTGGACTACACCGACTACTTCGAGACGCTGCCGAGCAACGCGTTGGAACGGGCGCTGTTCCTGGAGGCGGACCGGATGCGTGGCCCCCGGCTGACCGAGGAGAACCTGCGCAACCAGGTCGACGTGGTCAAGGAGGAGATCCGGGTCAACGTCCTCAACCGGCCGTACGGCGGTTTCCCCTGGCTGACCCTCCCGCCGGTCATGTTCGACACGTTCCCGAACGCGCACGACGGCTACGGCTCCTTCGACGACCTGGAGTCGGCGACCGTCGCCGACGCCGCGGACTTCTTCCGCCGCTACTACGCCAGCGGCAACGCGGTCCTGGCCGTCAGCGGCGACATCGACGTGGCCGAGGCGACCGAGCTGGTCACCAGGCACTTCGGGGACGTGCCGGCCCGGCTGGCGCCGCGACGACCCGACTTCACCGAGCCCGACCTGACCACGGAGCGGCGCACCTCGTACACCGATGCCCTCGCCCCGCTGCCTGCGGTGGCCGGCGCCTGGCGTGTGCCCGATCCGATCAGCGACTTCGCCGGCTACCTGCCGTACGTGGTGCTGGCCGAGGTGCTCACCGACGGCGACGCCTCGCGGCTGGTCGAACGACTCGTGCAGCGCGACCGCATGGTGACCAGCCTCGGTGGATACCTCGGCTTCATGGGCGACCCGTTCGACGTCCGTGACCCCACCGCCCTGCTGTTGCAGGCGCACCTGCCGCCCGGAGGCGACGTGGACAAGGTGCTGCGCACCATCGACGAGGAGCTGGACCGGCTGGCCACCGACGGGCTGACCGACGGTGAGCTGGACCGCACCCAGGCCCGTATGGCGACGCACCTGTTGCGCGACACCGACGCGGTGCTCGGCCGCGCGCTGCGGATGGCCGTGCTGGAACAGCAGCGCGGCGAACCGGGCCTGCTCAACGAGTTGCCACGGTTGGTCGGCGAGGTCACCGAGGAGCAGGTCCGGGCCGCCGCGGCCACCCTGCGGCCGGAGCGTCGCGCCGCGATCGAGGTCATCGCCGGTGGTGCCCGATGACCGGGACTGTCGCCGCCGCGCCGCGCACGTTGCCCCCGCTGGGGCCGACCCGCAAGCTCAAGGTGCCCAAGCAGGCCGAGCGCACGCTGCGCAACGGCCTCACCGTGATCGCCGTACGCCGGCCCGCCGTGCCCCTGGTCGAGTTGCGGCTCTGGGTGCCGTTCGGGCGGGTCCACCTGGCCCGGGGGGCGATGCTCTCGCAGACGATGCTCTCCGGCACCGAGTCGATGACGAGCGTGCAGCTCGCCGCCGAGTTGCAGAAGGTGGGTGGCGGGCTGTCCGCGGGCGTCGACCCGGACCGGCTGATGCTCTCCGGCGCTGGGCTGGTCACCGGCCTCGACCGGATGCTGGAGCTGCTGGCCGACGTGCTGACCAGCGCCAACTACCCGAGCGACGAGGTCGCCACCGAACGGGACCGACTGGTCGACCGGATCCAGGTGGCGCAGAGTCAGCCGGCGCACCTGGCCCGGGAGGCGCTGCTGAAGCGGGTCTACGGCCGGCACCCGTACGCGACGCAGACCCCGGAACCGGGGCAGATCCGAGCCGTCCGACCGGCGGCGCTGCGCACCCTGCACGCGGAGCGGGTCCATCCTTCTGGCGCGCAGTTGGTGCTGGTCGGCGACGTGCAGCCGGAGAAGGCGTTGGACGCGGCCGAGCGGGCGCTCGGCGGCTGGGCGGGCGCCGGGCGGATCGCCGAACTGCCGGCCACCCCACCGTTGGAGCCGGGGCCCCTGCTGCTGGTCGACCGGCCCGGTTCGGTGCAGTCCTCGCTGCGGATCGCGCTTCCGGCGGTGTCCCGCACCGACCCCGACCACGCCGCGCTGCAACTGGCCAACCTGATCTTCGGCGGCTACTTCTCCTCCCGCTGGGTGGAGAACATCCGCGAGGACAAGGGCTACACGTACGGCCCGCACTCGGGCATCGAGCACTCCGTGGCCGGGTCGGTGCTGGTCGCCTCCGCCGAGGTGGCCACCGAGGTCACCGGCCCGGCCCTGCTGGAGACCACGTACGAGTTGGGCCGGCTGGCGTCACTGCCGCCGAAGCCCGAGGAGTTGGAGCAGGCGCGCCAGTACGCCCTGGGCACCCTCCAGCTCGGCATGTCCACCCAGGCCGGATTGGCGGCGCTGACCAGCGCGTACGCGGGCAACGGGCTGCGCCTGGACTTCCTCGCCGAGTACGCGGCGAGGTTGGCGAAGGCGAGCATCGACGACGTCGCGCGGGTGGGCGCGAGGTACCTGGCACCGGCGCGGGCGGCGGTGGTGGTGCTCGGTGACGCGGAGCGGGTGACCCCGGGTCTGGCCGCGCTGACCACTGTCCACACCGAGCCGGCAGCGTGAGCGGGGAGGCGTCCCCGCCGTTGGCGCGATCTACGCTGGACCGGGCGGCACACCGGCGGGGTGACGCGCAGTGGCTGACCGAGGCGTGGCTGCGTGCACGGGTGTTGCTGCTCGACTCGACCGCCGACGGTCGGACGCTGGCCCGCACCGACGCGTCGCCTCCGGCTCTGGTGCTGTTCGGTGCGGCCGATGTGCCGGCCGGTTCCGAGTCGACGGCGATGTTCCTCGGTGTCGAGCCGGACGGGGTGCCGGTCTTCGCTGTCGACGCCCCGCTGCCGGCGGTACCGGGGACCCGGGCGGTCAACCTGCGCGAGGTGGGTCACCTGCTGGCCGACCGCGAGGCGGGCATCTTCACCACCGCGTTGGCGCTGCTCAACTGGCACACCCGGCACGGTTACTCGACGAGCACCGGGGCGCCGACCGCGATGGACGAGGCCGGTTGGTCCCGGGTGGACCGCAACGGTGGGCGGATCTGGCCGCGTACCGACCCGGCGATGATCGTTCTGGTGCACGACGACGTGACCGGCCCGGACGGGCGTTGTCTGCTTGGCAACAACGCCAGTTGGCCGGGCACTCCCGGCGGCCGGCGCTACTCCTGCCTGGCCGGTTATGTCGAGCCGGGCGAGTCGGCCGAGGCCGCCGTCCTGCGCGAGGTCCGCGAGGAGGTGGGCATCGAGGTCGAGCGCATCGGGTACGTGGGCAGCCAGGCATGGCCGTTCCCGGGCTCGCTGATGCTGGGTTTCCTGGCCACCGCCAACCCTGATGATCCGGTGCGGGTCGACCCGTCCGAGATCGCGTACGCCAGGTGGTTCTCGCGTCGCGAGATCGGGGCGGCCCTGGCCGGAAAGACGGTGGACGTGGGCGACGGTGCGCAGTTGATCCTGCCGCCACCGTCGTCGATCGCGTTGTTCCTCATCCACCGCTGGCTGGACGGTTGGGTGGACGCCGACAGGTGAGGCGCGGTCCCGACCCGTGGCCGCCGTTGCCGCGACGGTCACGGGCCGGGAACACGTGCCGTCGTGGTCGGTGGGTGCGAGAAACGCGGCGGGGGAGCCGGTCCGACCACGACGGACGTCTTGTCGAATCAGGTGCCGGTGGGCCCCGGTCTGTGTCGGAAGGCGGCTCGGGGTTCGGCCAGCGGCAGAACCTTGACCCGTTGCTTACCGGCGCGGACCGCGCCGACCGTGGCGAGGGCGCGGGCCAGCAGGAGCGCGGCGTCCCGGTCTTCGGCGTGCACGATCTGCCGTCGCGGCTCGGGCGTGGTCGTCTCGTCGCGAAGTCGGTGGCCGTCTGCCCAGGCAGCGGCGATGTCCCCGTCGGCGACGGCGCGGATGTCGGTGCGAACGATCAGGAACCGCATGAGGGTCTCCGGATGAACCGCGACGAATGAGCTTGTGTGGAAGTTCCACGTACCCGAGGGCCATGTTACGCCCCGTGTTCGTCCCAGCAACTGAAACGCGCCTATCGGTTTCGAGCGTCGTCCGATCGGCGGATGCTGCTCAGCGGGCTCGTGGACCGCTACGACGACGGGGCCGCCGGCAGCACGCCGACGGCCCCGTACCAGTCACCGGATCAGTTCAGATCGAACTGTCCCTTCTTCGCACCGCTGATGAAACCGAGCCATCCCGCACGGTTGAACAGCAGCACCGGACCGCCTCGGTCCTTGCTGTCCCGCAGCGCGACGGCCGACGGGCCGGTGCCGAGCGGGGCGACCTCCACGCAGTTGGAGGTCTGGCTGCGCGTGCTGGTACGCCACGGGGCATCCGCCAACGAGTGGGCGGTGACGGACGGCGTGTTGTGGATGTCGTTCATGGTTCTGCTCCTGATGTGAAGCGATCCGATGGGACGAGTGGTGCCGCACGTCCCGACGGAGGGTCCCCCGTGGATCACCGGTCCGTCAGCCGCCCCGAATCCCGGCGGCGTTGGGTCGGCGCCGTTGCCGGCCCGAACGCCACTGTGGATGGGGGCACCGCCTCGGTCAGCCGTCCCGTCGCCTCGATCAGCCAGGAGAGGGTGTCCGAGGCGTTTAGTGCCGCCGTGCATAGCCACTCGAACACCACTTTATAGCGATTTAGCGTGATTGCCTCGGTCGACATGACATCAGTGAAGCCACCTTCGATCGCGAGCGTCTCCGGATCGAGGGGGTCGGCGAACCGGTAGACCGAGAACGCGGTCGGCGGGAGGTACCAGTTGCCGATCTGGGTGTCCCGCAGCAGCACGTGCAGCGTGACGTTCGGCAGCAGGGCCAACTCGCAGAGCTGGAGCAACTGCTCGTGCAGCACCTCGGGTGGCCCGGCGCGGCGGCCGAGGGCCGCCTCCTCCAGTACTGCCGTGTAACGGGGCGCGTACGGCTCACGGGTCAGCAGCGACTGGCGGGCCAGCCGTGCCTGCACCTCGGTATCCGGCTCGTCGTCGGGCTCCGGTTCGCCGGCGCCCTCGCCCACCTGCCGGGCCGAGACGATCCGGACCTGGGCATAGCCCGGGGTCTGCAGCAGGCCGGGCACCAGCGTCGGGTTGTACTCGCAGATCTCCGCGCAGCCCGCCTCCAACTCGGCCCAGCTGCGCTGCTGCTGCGTCATCACCGGGAAGTTCTTCAGCCAGCCGCGCATGTCGCCGGCCTCGCTGGTGATGCCGAGCAACTCGTCGTGCACCGCCTGGTCGGCGCCGTAGAGATCAAGCAGGTCGCCGACGTCCTGCGGGTCCGGTCGGCTGCGGCCATTCTCCAGTCGCGACAATTTGGATGCGGAGGCCCAACCGATACGCTCGATTACCTGGTCACCGGTGAGGCCCGCGGCTTCCCGCAGGCGACGCAACTCGACGCCCAACCGGCGACGACGCAGGATCGGGCTGGGTGCGGCAGGAGGCACAGTGTCCTCTTTCCCGTCGACCGCCGCAGACGCGACGGTAACTGTATGAAATTCGCCCCCCACGGTCAGTATGGACGGCGCGGCCGACGTCGGAGGTTCCCGGCGGGGGCGTGTCTTACGAAAATCGGACCACGGGAATGCCAGACGACGACGGACCCGCGGTCGCGGCCCGTCGACCTCGCCCACCCTGGGCACGCCATCCCGCCGGAGGGACCCCATGCGCACCGTCCTGCGCCGACCCGACTTCCGCCTGCTCTTCGGTGGCCTGCTGGCGAGCATGACCGCCGAGTCGATCCTGCTGCTCGCGCTCGCCATCTGGGTCAAGGATCTGACCGGCTCGAACGGGCTGGCCGGCGCGACCATCTTCGCCGTCATCGCGCCGATGATGCTGGCGCCGCTGATCGGCTGGTTCGTCGACAGGTACCCGCGCCGGCCGTTCTTCGTGGCCGCGAACGTGGTCACCGCCGCCCTGCTCACCCCCCTGTTCACCGTCCGGGACGCGGGGGACGTCTGGGTCGTCTACCTGGTGGCCGCCCTGTACGGACTGTCGTCCATCACGCTCGGCGCGGCGCTCAGCGGCCTCATCCGGGAGTTGGTGCCGGTCGAACTGCTGGCCGAGGCGAACGGCCTGTTGCAGACCGTACGCCAGGGGATGCGGTTGATCGGCCCGCTGGCCGGCGCGGCGCTCTACGCGGCGCTCGGCGGGTGGGCGTTGGCCGGGATCGGGGTCGTCGGATTTCTGACCGCCGCGGTGGTGGTCACCGCCCTGCCCGCTCCACGGCACGCGCCGTCGACCGTGCGGCTGCGCTGGCCGGCCGAGCTGGGTGCCGGTCTGCGGCACCTGGCCGGCGAGCCGGCCCTGCGCCGGGCCCTGCTCGGGTACGGGCTGGGCTCACTGGTGATGGGCTTCAGCGAGTCGCTCATCTTCGCCTACGTCGACCAAGGGCTGAACCGGGACGCCGCGTTCGTCGGCGTGCTGGTCACCGTGCAGGGCGTGGGCGGGCTGCTCGGTGGGCTCTGCTCACCGGCGCTGATCCGCAGGCTCGGCGAGGTCGGCACGCTGGCCGCCGGGGTGGCCTTCTTCTCTCCGGCCGCGCTGGCGCTCGCGTACCCCGATATCCGGCTCGGGTTCGCGGCCGTGCTGCTGGCCGGCGTCTCGATCCCGCTGACGATGGTCGGGCTGCACACACTGATCCAGCGTCGGACCCCGCCCACGCTTGTCGGCCGGGTCGCCGCGGCCACCCAGGCGGTGGTCAGCGGGCCGCAGGCGTTCTCCATCGGAGCGGGCGCACTGCTGGTCGGGTTCCTGGACTACCGGGTGCTGTTCGCGCTGGTCGGGCTGGCCACCCTGGTCGCCGGCACGTACCTCTGGCGGGGCCGGCACCTGAGCACCCCGGCCGGCAGTCGCCGACCGGAGCCGACCCGTCCGGTGCTCCCGGCGCCCCGCCGTTCGGCCGAGGACGCCGCCGGTCGATCCGGTGCCCACCGGCCCTCGCCACGCTGACCCGTCCGGGCACACGACGAGCGGCCGCCCCGGGGAGGGAGCGGCCGCTCGTCGATGGTCTGACCGGTCAGGCGGAGAGGGACTCGAGGTGCTGCTTGACCTGGTTGATCGAGGGATTCGTCAGGGCGCTGCCGTCGTCGAAGCGCAGGGTCGGCACCGTCTGGTTACCGCCGTTGACGCTCATCACGAACTCCGCGGCCTTCGGGTCCTGCTCGATGTCGACCACCTCGTAACCGATGCCCTCCCGGTCGAGCTGCGACTTCAGCCGGTGGCAGTAGCCGCACCAGGGGGTGGAATACATCGTCAACATCGTCGGATCCTCCAACTCCTCCGGCCGCGGCTTGCCGATCAAGCCGAGGCTGTTCGCTGCAACGCTGCGGGTAGCTGAGATGATTCCTGGTTGTGGCGGTTCACTCAGCGTCGGAACAGGTGCTCGCCGGGCTGGACCCGGAGCAACGCTCCGCCGTGACCGCTCCCGCCGGCCCGGTCTGCATCCTGGCCGGCGCGGGCACCGGCAAGACCCGGGCGATCACCTCCCGGATCGCCCACCGGGCACTCAGCGGTCAGATATCCCCCCGGCACGTTCTCGCGGTCACCTTCACCGCCCGCGCCGCCGCCGAGATGCGACACCGTCTCACTCTGCTCGGGGCGCAGGGTGTCCAGGCGCGGACGTTCCACGCGGCCGCGTTGCGGCAGGTGCGGTACTTCGCACCCCGACTGCTGGCCGGTCGCGCCATGCCCGAGCTGCTGGACAGCAAGGTGCGACTCGTCACCCTCGCCGCAGCCCGGGTCGGCCTGCGCGCCGACCGTGCCGCCGCCCGCGACCTGGCCGGCGAGATCGAGTGGGCGAAGTCGTCGCTGGTCGAGCCGGCGGACTACGTGGTGTCCGCCGCCCGGGCGTTGCGCGACACCCCGCACGAGCCGGCGAAGGTGGCCGACGTGTTCACCGCGTACGAACAGCTCAAGCGGTCGAACGGCGTGATCGACTTCGAGGACATGCTGCGTGCCGCGGTGTGGGGCATCGAGGAGCACCCGGACGTCGGCGAGCAGGTCCGCGGCCAGTACCGGCACTTCGTCGTCGACGAGTACCAGGACGTCAACCCACTCCAGCAGCGGCTGCTCGACGCCTGGCTCGGCGGTCGCGACGACCTGACGGTGGTCGGCGACGCCAGCCAGACGATCTACTCGTTCACCGGGGCGACCTCGGCGTACCTGGTCGACTTCCCGCGCCGGCACCGCAACGCCACTGTCGTGCGGCTGGTTCGCGACTACCGTTCCACCCCGCAGGTGGTCGGGCTGGCCAACGCGGTGATCTCCCAGGCCCGAGGCACCGAGGCGCGGCTGCGCCTGGAGTTGAGCGGGCAGCGCCCACCTGGCCCCGAACCCGACCTGCGGATCTTCACCGACGAGCCGGCCGAGGCGAACGCCGTGGCCGCCCGCTGCCGGGCGCTGATCGACGCGGGCACCCCGGCGAAGGAGATCGCCGTGCTGTTCCGGGTCAACGCGCAGTCCGAGGCGTACGAGAAGGCGCTCACCGAGGCCTCGGTGCCGTACGTCGTACAGGGCGCGGAGCGGTTCTTCGAGCGGGCCGAGGTACGCCAGGCGATGGTCGCGTTGCGCGCCGCCACGCGGTCCATCCCCGGCGAGACGCCGCTGCCGGCCGCCGTCGTCGAGGCGCTCACCGCAGTCGGCTGGTCCCCGGACGCGCCCCCGGCCGGCGGCGCCGCCCGAGAACGTTGGGAGGCGCTGTCCGCGCTGGTCCAGCTCTCCGAGGAGTACGCGGCCAGCCCCGAGGTGGTGCCGATCGGCGAGGCCGCGTCGGTGGAACGCCAGGTCACCCTCTTCGACTTCACCGAGGAGCTGGCCCGCCGCGCGGCCCAGCAGCACGTACCGACGGTGGACGGGGTGACCCTCGCGTCGCTGCACTCGGCCAAAGGGCTGGAGTGGGACGCCGTGTTCCTGATCGGCCTCGCCGAGGGCACCCTGCCCACCACGTACGCCAAGACCGTCGAACAGGTCGAGGAGGAGCGTCGGCTGCTCTACGTCGGGATCACCCGCGCGCGGGAGTGGCTCTGGCTGTCGTACGCCGCCGCACGCTCGCCGGGCGGACGGGCCCGGCGGCCGTCGCGTTTCCTGCCCCAGTTGGACCGCTCCGGCGGCACCGAGCGGGCGGCGGGTGGCACCGGTCCGACCCGCCGGGCCGAACGGCGGCGGACGCAGATCGTCTCCTGCCGGATCTGTGGCGCCACCCTGCTCGCCGGACCGGACCGCAAGCTGGGTCGATGCCCCACCTGCCCGTCCGACATCGACGACGAGCTGCACGAACGGCTGCGCGAGTGGCGGCAGCGGGTGGCCGCGGCGCAGAAGGTGCCCGCGTACGTGGTCTTCACCGACGCGACGCTCATCGCGCTGGCCGAGCGGCGGCCCGGACGGTCCGAGGAGCTGATCGCCATCGCCGGCATCGGCCCCCGCAAACTGGGCCTTTACGGAGATTCGGTGCTGGCCCTGGTGGGGGGCGCGGGGGTGGACGACGTCTGCCCGGAGAAAACTTTCGAAATCTCGTCGTAAATTCGTTTGCCCTCGCCCCGGCGCGAGGAATAGCCTCAGAACACACCACGCGAGCGGCGCCATTCCGGCTGCTCACGGGGGTTGGTTCAGTCGAGTCGAGGAACGTGAGGGAGGTGGCACCCGTGGAGATCTTCACCTATGAGCGTCTGGCGGCGATGCCGTCTGTCCACGCTCCGCTGTCGGCTGTCCGGGTGGCCCTCACGGCCACCGCACGACCGTCGGTTCCGCAGGTGCACCAGGTTCAGGCCGAGCTGACCCTGACCGTCGCGCCCGTCGGAGTCGAGGGGACCAGTGGCTTCACGGGCAATGGCATCCGGGTCGCCAAGAAGCGCATGGATGTCCGCGGCGTTCCACCTCGAGGTAAACCGGTCTGACCATCAGACACCGGCTCACCTCGAGGCCGCGGAACCCGTAACCGGGATCCGCGGCCTCAATTTTTTGCCCGCCGTAAGTACGTCGGAATGCGATCCACGAGATCGAAGTGAGAGAGAGGTGACCGGGAGATGAGTCTGGCGTTGGCCCCCCTCGACATGAGCGTCGAGTTGGAGGCGAACCTGCCCTGCCGGAAGTTCGACCCCGACCTGTGGTTCTCCGACTCGCCCACCGAGCTTGAGCTGGCCAAGTCACTCTGCGGGGACTGCCCGCTGCGTGTCGAGTGCCTGGCTGGAGCCGTTGAGCGAGCGGAGCCGTGGGGCGTCTGGGGCGGCGAGATCTTCGAGCGTGGCGCGGTCGTCCCGCGCAAGCGGCCCCGTGGCCGTCCGCGTAAGGAGGACGTCGCCCGTGACGCCGAGCTTCGGGTCGAGGCCGAGGCGCGACTGGCGGCCAGTGGGCTGTCCGACGTGCGTGGCGCGGTCCGGCTGGCAGCCTGACATGTTCCCGTTCCGTACCAACTACGCCGGTGTCACACCGGCAGTGAGAGAGAAGACGATGTTCAACGTCCCGAGTGGAGCCTTCGAGATGCAACTACTCAACGAAGCGTTGTCCCGGGCTCGAATGCGCCGGCCTCAGGCCGGTCGTACCACCACGAGCACTGAGGCAACCCGATCCGCCCGTACCGTCGCCATGAACAGCCGCAACCAGACGGCGCGCGACCTGGGCGTTCTCTAGTACCACTCCACGCAGAAGGGCGGGTGCCGGTCGGCACCCGCCCTTCGTCACGTCGTCAGGCGACCGGCGCGAAGCCGGGCAGCCAGCGTTCCAGGATGCTGCGGTACGGGGCCTTCGCCTCCAACTGGCACAGCACACCGATCGACCCGAGCGTCACCCGGTGGATCAGCAGGTACGACGGCGGCAGGTTGAGCTGCCTGCTCAGCTGGTACGTGGGGGAGCGAGGGCTGGCCAGTCGGCCTGCCTCGGCCCGCAGCCAGGCCCGAGTGAACCGGAACCCGTCCGCCGCGATGGGCTCCAGCATCGGACGGATGAAGTCGAGCACGCCCTCGGCGTCGATCACCTCGGCGGAGCCGATGAAGCCCTCCGAGCGAAGCCCCGCCACCACCTCGTCGGCGTCGCCGCGCAGGGCGGTCGCGGCGATGCGGCCGATCGGCTCCGGCGTGCCCTCCGGCATCCGGGCCACCGCACCGAAATCGATCACCCCGAGTCTGCCGTCGGGCAGCAGCCGGAAGTTGCCCGGGTGCGGGTCGGCGTGCAACAACCCGGCACGCTGCGGCGCGGAGAGGTGCAGGGTGGCCATCAACCGGCCCGCCTCGTCCCGCTCCTCCTCGGTGCCCTCCCGGATGATGTCGGCCAGCGGGGTGCCCGTCACCCATTCGGTGACCAGCACCCGGGGCGCCGCGTTGACCACCTTCGGGATGTAGATCTCCGGGTCGTCGGCGTACGCGGCCGCGAAGGCTCGCTGCGACTCGGCCTCCAGTTCGTAGTCCAGTTCCTCGGTGATCCGCTCGCGCAGCTCGGCCAGGAGCGGCTTGACGTCCAGGCCGGGTTGGATGGCCCGGAACATCCCGCCCAGGCGGGAGAGCTGCTTGAGGTCGGCGAGCAGGGCGTCGCCGGCACCCGGATATTGGATCTTCACGGCGACGTCGCGGCTGTTCGGCGTACCGGACTCGTCGAAGCCCGGCTCCCGCCACCGGGCCCGGTGCACCTGGCCGATGCTGGCGGCGGCGGCGGGAGTGTCGTTGAACTCGACGAACAGGTCGCGCCAGTCGGGGCCGAGCTGCTCGGCGAGCACCTTGTGCACGCTTGCCGCCGGCAGCGGTGGCGCCGCCTCCTGGAGCTTCGTGAGCG
The DNA here is from genome assembly GCF_027460215.1 of Micromonospora sp. WMMC250. Classification (NCBI taxonomy): domain Bacteria; kingdom Bacillati; phylum Actinomycetota; class Actinomycetes; order Micromonosporales; family Micromonosporaceae; genus Micromonospora; species Micromonospora sp. WMMC250. Next base: position 5,973,522 of record NZ_JAPZBJ010000002.1, read on the forward strand.
CCTGACGGTAGGGCGCGGCAATTTCCTCCGGCAGCGCCGCTTCGAACACCGACAGCGCCTGACCGAACTTCATCGCCCCGCCCTTGAGCTGGCCCAACACGCTGAACAGCTGCTCGGCGGTGCGCTGTTGGATCTCCGCGGAGATCACGTCGGAGGCGAGCCCGGTGACGCGCTTTCCCATGCCGAGGACTGTCCGGCCGGCGAAGCCGAGCGGTAGGGCGGCGAGCTTGGCGGTGCGGGACACGGCGCGGCGCGGGATGTCGGTCACACGGTCATTGTTACCGACCGGAGGGCTCCGCTGCTGGTCTGCGGCCGGGCTGGTGCGGACACCCGGCCCCGCGAGCACTCACACGCGGGATGTGGCGGCCACCCTCGGCGGCGGAAACCGCCCGCACCGGTGATCTCCATGGCGCCACCCAGCGTTTCGGGCTGACCGCCGTCGAGCTGCCTCAGCGCCTCGGCCAGCGCGTACCCGACGGCGGCGAGCAACGTGCTGGTCGCACCGGCGGCGACCGGATCGGAGGCGGCGAGCTGAGCGGCGAGCCGCGGCCAGTCCGGGTCGCGGTCGGCCCGGTGCAGCTCGACGCAGTGCAGGCAGGGCCCGGCGGGTGGGCGGACCAGCGGCCCGACGACCGGTACGCCCTCGCGAAGAGTGACCAGGAGGTGTGCCTGCCGCCGCTGGGCGTGACCGGCGGCGAGCAGCGCGGGTGGCCGGTCCGTGCCGAGTTGGATCACCAGGTCCACCCGGCCACCCCGGACCGGACGGGTGCCGGTGCCCGGCGCGACGCGGTCGACAGCGTCGCGTACGGCAGGTGTCAGCGGGTGGCCCAGCTCGACGGCGGGGATGCCGGTGCCGACCAGGTCGACGGGGCGTACCGGGCCGGTGAGCTGGGGGATCACCTGTCCGACGCCGGCCTGGGCCAGCGCCACCGCCAACGGCGCACCGAGCGCCCCGGCGCCGGTGAGCGCGACCCGGGCGGTCCGCCTCCGCCGCAGGACCTGTGCGGGGGTGCCGGGCAGTCGGGCAGCGGTCAGGGCCAGGGCTCCGGCCTCCGCCGTCAGCCGGGCGCGAACCGGGCCGGCGAGGTCACGGGGGAGCAGGCTGTGCGCGGGCACCAGCAGGCCGGCCGTACGCAGGGCGTCGAGCAGCGTACGCGCCTCGTGGGCGGTGACCTGGACGGTGGCCGCCTGCGCCAGCACGGTGCGCTCGCTGCGGGTGCCGTCGATGAGGTCGAGCAGGTGAGCGGCTCGGGGGTTGGCCAGCTCCAGCAGCACGGCAAGCCCCGGCCCGACGCCGAGTTGCAGGGTGTGCCGGTCCCGCCAGAGCCGGTTGAGGCCGGGCAGCAGTGTGGGGCGGGGCAGTGGAGTGCGACTCATGGTCGCTGATCGTGACCGCATCTTCGCGTTCGGTCGATCGTTGTCCACAGGCACCCGGCCCTCTGTCCAGGGTTATCCACAGGCTTCGGCGGGTTTTCCACAGCCCGACGGGGCGGCTGTCAGTCACCCGACACCTGGACGAGAGCACCCTCGGACGGCAACGGGGGCGGGGTGGCCGTCGGCCACCCCGCCCCCGTCAGTCGCACGGGTCAGACCTTGGCCTTACCCAGGATGCGGTTCACTGTTGTCCCGCACACCGGACACTTGCCCTTGGCCATGTTCATTCCGGTCTTCGAGACCTCGACGTGCCCCTCGAAGTCCCGCTTCTCCTTGCACTTCACGCAGTAACCGTTGTAGGTCGTCTGGGCCTGGTCGGCCACGGTGCCCTCCTCGTCTCGTCCGCCGGTCGATGCCGTCCCGGCGGGGGTGCCCGGCGGCGGGCCACACGGGGCGCCGGCGCTGGGTCTCACTCCGCGGCCACCTTCGTGACCGCTGGTCCGCGGACCCTACCCAGGTCTGGGCAGTTCCATGTCAGCTGTGCATCGACACTGTGAGCTAGTCGACGTCGAGAGTGTGCATGGCGAAATAGGTCGGATAAGTCAGTTTGGCGGGGACACGCCGACCAAACCCTCACAGCCACCCGTGCGGGTGCCCCCGAGGCCGCATCCAGGACGGTGATCACCTACGGTGAGAAGGCGTCGCGTAAGGCCGCCATCGGCGTTCACGAAGGGTGACGAGATGGCTCGGCGACGTCGCTGTCAAGAAATTTTCCGGACTCCTGGCGACCAATCACCACTTTCTGGGCGCGTGTCGTGCGGTTGACTCTTGCGGACCCCTGGTCAGTACGCATTAGCTTTCCTTCGTGACACGTAGCCGAGGCTGCGCGGGCCAGTGATGGCGGGGACGCGCAAGCCGGTCGTCGAGGTGCGGCGCAGCCAGCGCCGACGACGCACGGTGTCCGCGTACCGTGACGGTGAGCGCGTGGTCGTCCTCATCCCGGACCAGTTCTCCCGCGCCGAGGAGAGCGAGTGGGTCGACCGGATGCTCGCCCGGCTCGCTGCCCGGGAGGGGCGCCTGGCCCGCTCCGACGCCGAGCTGCTGGCCCGGGCCACCCGGCTCATCGACCTCCACCTCGCCGAGTACGCCGCGAAGGCGGTGCCGGCCAGCGTCCGCTGGGTGACCAACCAGAACGGTCGGTGGGGGTCCTGCACGCCGGCCGACCGCAGCATCCGGATTTCGCACCGGGTCCAGGAGATGCCCGACTGGGTGATCGACTACGTGCTGCTGCACGAGTTGGCGCACCTCATCGTGCCCAGCCACAACGCCCGCTTCTGGGCGCTGGTCGGCCGCTACCCCAGGGCGGAGCGCGCGCGGGGCTACCTCGAAGGTGTGGCCGCCGCCTCCTGCGCTCCCGTCTCCACCTGACCCCGCCCCTCGCGGAGCCCTTGGGACGCCCCGTCGAGCCTTTCGTGCGCCGCGGTACCGCGACTTCAGTAAAGCCGAGTCGATCACGCGGCCCAGTCGCGTCAGGGTGCTCCCCGGTCGGCCCGAATGGTCCGGGTCGATGGTCGGGGCGGCTCGCACCGAGCGAGGTGGCACTGCGGGGCGAGGCGCTAGGGTCGGTGGGTGGCACGACGGGTGGTAGTGGCGTTGCTCGGGCCGGTCCAGTGGTCGCCGCCGGGCGTCGACCTGGCGGAGTGGCGGGCGGCTCTCGCGGAAGACGTCATCGACCTGCTCGCCACGCTCAACGAGGTGGAGATCGCGGTCGCGGTCACCCCGGCCGACCGGGCCCTGGCCGACGCGTTGGTCTGGCCCGGGACGACCGTGTACGAGGTGGCCGAGCCGACGCCGAACGCGGTGTTCGCCGCGCTGGAGGGCTACGACCAGGCGGCGGTGCTGGTCGGCGACGTTCCGGACCTGCCCGCACTGACCGTCGGCAAGCTGCTGCGGCCGCTCACCACCCGACCCGTCGCGGTGGCCCCGGTCGACGGCGGTGGCCCGGGTCTGCTCGGTGTGGCGGTGCGGCTGCCCGTGCCGGGCTGGGTGCCCCCACTGGACCTGGACACGGCGACGCCGGCGGACGTGCGGTCCGGTGCTCCCCGGCCCGGGGACGTCGCGGTCACCGCCGGTTGGCGACGGCTGCGCGGTCCGGCCGACCTGGCCACGCTGGACCCGGCTTTCGAAGGGTGGGAGGCGACCCGCGCCCTGCTCTCCGGCTCAGGCCGCCCCGCCTGACACCAACCAGTCAGCCCTCGGCAAGCCGGGACGGGACTGGCCTGCCATGTCGACGTGCTGGTGAGCGGTATACCGCAGAGGCATAAATATGACTCTCAGGTATACCGGTCATCACCGCAGCCGCCCCGACGGAGGTGACCGACGGGCACCGCCGGCCGTGGCTGCGTTCGGACCTCGACGGTGACATGCGCACCGGGCGCCCGCCACAACGCGCGGACGCCCGGGTCGACGCTCAGGCGTCAGGGCTCAGCAGGTTCACGCCTTGGTGTCGCCGTCGCCGTCGGTCTCGTCGGGCTTGCCGGGGGCCTTCTCCTCGACCCCACCGGGTGCGGTGAAGTCGAAGCTGTCCAGCTCGCTGAGGTCCATGTCGTTCATGGCGAAGGCGACCGGGTCGGCGAAGTCGTCGTCCGAGGGGAGCAGGTCCGGGTGCCCCCAGACGGCGTCGCGACCCTCGATGCCGCGGTGCTGGGTGAGCGCGGCCCAGAGCGCGGCGGCCTCGCGGAGCCGGCGCGGACGCAACTCCAGGCCGACGAGCGCCGCGAAGGTCTGCTCGGCGGGCCCGCCGGCGGCCCGGCGACGGCGGAAGGCCTCGCCCAGCCGGACGACGTTGGGCAGCCGGTCGCTGGCGGCGCTGTCCACGACGTGGCACACCCAGCCCTCGACCAGGGCGAGCGCGGTCTCCAGTCGGGCCAGCGAGGCCTTCTGGGCGGGGCTGTCCTCCGGAGTGAAGATCCCCTCCAGGGCGATCGCCTGCATCGACTCCGGGTCGGTCGGGTCGACCCGGCCCATCGCCTCCTCGATCGCCTCCCGGTTGACCCGGATGCCCGAGGCGTACATCTCGACAGCGCTGAGCACGTGCCCGCGCAGCCACGGGACGTGCTGGAAGAGCCGCTGGTGGGCGGCCTCACGCAACGCCACGTAGAGGCGGACCTCGTCCTCGGGAAGCTCCAGACCCTCGCCGTACGCCCGGATGTTGGCCGGGATCAGCGCGGCCGTGCCGGCCGGGCCGAGCGGCAGCCCGATGTCGCCGGCGGAGAGGACCTCCGCGGCGAGCGAACCGAGGGCCTGGCCGAGCTGGCCGCCGAAGAGCGCGCCACCGAGGGTGGCCACCATCGACTGCATCGGGCCGAGCTGGGCGCGGGCCTCGGGCGGCACCAGGTCGCCCATCGCGCCGACCATCCGGCTGGCGACCGGGTCGCAGAGCTTGCGCCACACGTCCAGCGTCTTGAAAATCCACTCGTTGCGGTTCCAGGCGACCGGCGACTGGATGCCCGACGGCCACGCCGAGGCCGGCTCCAACCACAGGTCGGCCAGGCGCAACGCCTCCTCGACCGCGTTGCGCTCAAACGGTGACACCGCCGGGTCGCCGGCGGCCGCGAGCTGGCTGGCCGCTACCTGCCGAGCCAGGTCCCAGTTGACCGGCCCGCTGCCCGGCGAGGAGAGCAGGTGCTGCATCTGCGACATGAACTGCTGCATCTGCGCGGGATCGTTGGGGTCTGGTGGTTGCCCACCCGGGAGCGCGAAACCGAACGGAATATCAGGCACGACGTCTACGGTACGCGGGCCGCGCCCCTGGTAGCCGCCGCTGGCGTTGCGCTGAGGGCGAAGTCGCGTGGCGCATCCGGTGGGCGGCGCCCGGCCGGTCGGTACGCTCTGCGGCATGAGACGTCGCGGCCTGACGGTCCTGCTCGGTGCCCTGTTCACCGCCCTGCTGAGCATCGGGGTGCTCCGGGTTCCGATCCCGTACGTGGTGCTCGGGCCCGGTCCGACGGTCAACACCCTGGGCACGGCCGACGGCAAGGAGGTCATCCAGATCTCCGGGCGGGAGACCTCGACCTCGGCCGGGCAGCTGCGGCTGACCACGGTGGGTGTGCAGCCCACGGTGCGGCTGCGGGGAGCGATCGCGGGATGGTTCTCCGACGACGAGGCGGTGGTGCCGCGGGAGCTGGTCTACCCGCCCGGGGAGTCGACGGAGCAGGTCGAGCAGCGTAACGCCGAGGACTTCAAGGCGTCGCAGACCAGCGCGGAGACCGCCGCACTGCGGGAGCTGGGCTTCCCGGTGCAGGTGGTCATCAAGACGGTGGCCGGGGACGGCCCGGCCGCCGGGGCGCTGAAGGCCGGCGACGTGATCACCTCGGTCGACGGTCAGCCGGTGCCGGTGGCCGCGAAGGTGACCGAGCTGGTCCGGGCCAAGCCCGTCGGCACGGCGTTGACCATCGGCTACACCCGCGACGGCGTACCGGCCACCGTCTCGGTGACGAGCCGGGAGCAGGACGGCCGACCGCGCATCGGTGTCGAGATCGACCAGCAGCAGCCGCACCCGTTCACCCTCGGCATCGACCTGGAGGACATCGGCGGCCCGAGCGCCGGTCTGATGTTCGCCCTGGGGATCGTGGACAAGCTGACCCCGGCGGATCTCACCGGTGGTCAGGTCATCGCCGGCACCGGCACCATCGACGACGAGGGCGCGGTCGGCCCGATCGGTGGGATCGCCCAGAAGCTGGTCGGCGCGAAGCGCGCCGGGGCGAAGGTGTTCCTGGTTCCGGCGGACAACTGCGCCGAGGCGGTCCGCAATCCCCAGCCGGATCTGCCGCTGTTGCGGGTGGGCTCGTTGGACGAGGCATTGACCGCTCTGGAGACGTTGCGCGGGGGCGGCCAGCCGACCCGTTGCTGACCGACGTGACCGTGCCCCGACACGTTCAGGATCACCCCGTACTCTGGGTGCCTGGTCGGAGCCGATCACATCGAGCGTGCGGAGCCAACAGTGGTCATGCGTAGCAGCAGCCCCCTTCCGAGGATGAGCCGGCGCGGGCGCGTCACCATCGCCGTCCTGGTCGGGGTGTTCGTGCTCTTCACCCTGCTCGGGTGGGGTGTCCAGGCGTGGACCGACTGGCTGTGGTTCGACGAGGTCAGCTACACCGAGGTCTTCACCGGAGTCCTGCTCACCCGGCTGGTGCTGTTCCTCGCCGTCGGGCTCGGCATGGCGGTGATCGTCGGCGGCAACCTGTGGCTGGCCCACCGGCTCCGTCCGCGGCTGCGCCCGCACTCGGTGGAGCAGGCCACCCTGGAGCGCTACCGGATGGTGCTCAGCCCGCGACTCGGCACCTGGATCGCGTTGACCGCCGCGGTGGTCGGTCTCTTCGCCGGCCTCTCCGCGCAGAACCGGTGGAACCAGTGGATGCTCTTCCGCAACGGCGGTGACTTCGGGATCAAGGACCCGGAGTTCGGGGTGGACATCGGCTTCTACGTCTTCCAGCTGCCGTTCTGGCGTTACCTGCTCGGCGTCGCCTTCACCGCTGTGGTGCTGGCGGTGATCGGCGCGCTCGCGGTGCACTACCTGTTCGGCGGGGTCCGCCTCCAGGGCGTCGGGGACCGGATGAGCAACGCCGCCCGCGCGCACCTGAGCAGCCTGGTCGCTGTCTTCGTGTTGCTGAAGGCCATCGCGTACGTGCTGGACCGGCGGGCGATGCTGCTGGAGTACAACGAGGGCGTCAAGCTGTACGGCGCCGGCTACGCCGACGTCAACGCGCTGCTGCCGGCGAAGGAGATCCTGGCCTACATCTCGATCGTGGTGGCGATCGCGATCATCGTCTTCTCCAACGCCTGGATGCGGAACCTGGTCTGGCCGGGCATCTCGCTGGCGCTGCTCGGCGTCTCCGCGGTGGCCATCGGCGGCATCTACCCCTGGGCGGTGCAGACCTTCGAGGTCAAGCCGAGCGCGAAGGACAAGGAAGCGCCGTACATCCAACGCAGCATCGACGCGACGCGGGCGGCGTTCGGGCTGGGGGCCACCGAGACGACCCCGTACGCGGCGAACAACCTCACCCCACCGGCGAGCCTGGTCACCGACACGTCGGTGGTGCCGAACGTGCGGCTGCTCGACCCGCAGCTGGTCAGCGAGACGTACACCCAGCTCCAGCAGGTGCGTGGCTTCTACGACTTCGGCCCCAAGCTGGACATCGACAGGTACGGGGTGAACGGCAAGGTCTCCGACTACGTGGTCGGCGTCCGGGAGATCAACTACGGCGAGCTGACCGACCAGCAGAACACCTGGATCAACAGGCACACCGTGTACACCCACGGGTACGGGCTGGTGGCCGCCCCCGCCAACCAGGTGGTCTGCGGCGGGCAGCCGTTCTTCGTCTCCGGCTTCCTCGGCGAGAAGACCCAGGAGGCGTGCTCCTCCCAGACCGAGCAGATCCCGGCCAAGCAGCCGCGGATCTACTACGGCGAGCGGATGGCGGCGGACGACTACGCGATCGTCGGGCAGTCCGACCCCAACAAGAAGGCCGAGTTCGACAGGCCGGTCGGTGAGGGTGGCGGCGAGTCCTACACCTACACCGGCGAGGGCGGTGTCGAGATCGGCTCCTTCGCCCGGCGCCTGCTGTACGCCATCAAGGAGCAGGAGTCGAACTTCCTGCTCTCCGAGGCGGTCAACAAGGACTCCAAGCTGCTCTACGTGCGTAATCCCCGGGACCGGGTGGAGAAGGTGGCGCCGTTCCTCACCCTGGACGGTGACCCGTACCCGGCGGTGGTGGACGGTCGGGTGCAGTGGATCGTCGACGGTTACACAACGGCGGCCAGCTACCCGTACGCCGAGCGGGTCAACCTGCAGACCGAGACGACCGACGAGTTGACCAACCGGGGCACGTTCCAGCTGGCCCGGGAGAACGTGAACTACATGCGTAACTCGGTGAAGGCGACTGTCGACGCGTACGACGGCACCGTGACGCTCTACGAGTACGACGACACCGACCCGGTGCTCAAGGCCTGGAACAAGGCGTTCGGCGGTGACCTGATCCAGCCGAAGGCGGACATCCCGGTAGAGCTGAACGAGCACTTCCGCTACCCGGCGGACATGTTCAAGGTGCAGCGCAACCTGCTCACCAAGTTCCACGTGACCAACCCGGGCGACTTCTACTCGGCACAGGACTTCTGGCAGGTGCCCAACGTGCCGGACGCTCCGGACAGCGGGCAGAAGCAGCCGCCGTACTACCTGTTCACCCAGTTCCCGGGCCAGGACAGCCCCCGGTTCCAGCTCACCTCGGCGGTCACCCCGAACGGCCGGCAGAACCTCGCCGCGCTGATCTCCGGGTCGTACGTCGACGGGAAGCCCCGGCTGGAGGTGCTGGAGCTGCCGGACCAGACCCGGATCTCCGGCCCGGTCCAGGTGCACCAGCAGATGACCAACAACGCCAACATCCGTCAGCAGCTCAACCTGCTGTCCAGCAACCAGGCGCAGGTGCAGTACGGCAACCTGCTGTCGTTGCCTTTCGCCGACGGCATGCTCTACGTCGAGCCGGTCTACGTGAAGAGCAACCAGCAGGACGCGTACCCGCTGTTGCAGAAGGTGCTGCTCTCGTACGGTGACGGTGGCTCCTTCGTGGCGCTTGCCGACAACATCAACGACGGCATCAAGCAGTTGGTCGAGCAGGGTAAGAAGGCCGGGCAGGGCGCCCCGCCGACTCCGCCGCCCGGGGGCAACCCGACGAGCCCGACGCCGACGCCCACGCCCAGCGGGGCCGCCACGCCGACGCCCACGCCGAGCGCGGGCACCCCGCCGCCGACCGGTGACCTGGCCGCGGCGGCGGACCGGGTGCAGACCGCGATCAGCGAGGTGAGGGCGGCGCAGACGTCCGGTGACTTCGAGCGGTACGGGCGTGCGCTCAAGGCGTTGGACGAGGCGCTGACCGCGTTCCAGCAGGCGCAGCAGGCCGCCAACCCGGGTGGTGGCACGTCCCCGAGTGGCAGCCCGAGCGCCGGCGGCTGATCCACCACCGGGAGTCGTCTCGGAGCCCCCGTCGTCGGACCGCAACGGTCCGCACGGCGGGGGCTCCGCCGTGTCCGGAGACGCGCCCCGCCTGTCACCTCACCGACAGCTGCCGCAGGCCCGCAACCTGGGACAACGCTCCACCGTCCTCATTTGCAACGGGGTGGGGACGAGGGGGAGCAGCAGTGAGGGATGCGCAGAGCTTCGACGACTTCTACCGCAGCACCGCGCGGCGGATGGTGCGGTACGGCTACGCGGTCGCCGGTGACCACAACGAGGCACAGGATCTGGTGCAGGAGGCGTACACCCGGGCCTGGCGACAGTGGGGGCGGTTGTCCGAGCATCCCGCGCCGGAGGCCTGGCTGCGGCTGGTGGTGGCCCGGTTGGCGACCGACCGTTGGCGGCGGCTGCGCACCCTGCGCGGCGCGCTGCGGACCGCCGGGCCCCCGCAGTCGGTCGCGCCGCCCAACGAGGACAGCGTGCTGCTGGTCCAGGCGCTGCGTCAGGTGCCGGCGACCCACCGGCAGGCGTTGGCTCTGCACTACCTGTTCGACATGCCGGTCGACGAGATCGCCCGTGAGGTGGGCGTACCCGTCGGCACCGTGAAGTCCTGGCTCTCCCGCGGCCGGTCCCGACTCGCCGCCCTGCTGCCCGATCTCGCCGACGTGGAACTGGAGGCCAGCGATGTCGCGTGAACTGTCAGAGATGTATCGGTCCCTCGCCGCCGACGCGGACACCCGTGCGCTGGCCGTCCCGGACGTGTTGCGGCACCAGGCCGACCGTCGGGCCCGTCTCCGTGCGACAGGTGGCGCCCTGGCCGTGGCGTTGGTGGCGGGCGGCGTGGTCATCGGTAGCCAGGTGGTTGCCGTCCCGGCGACGAAGACCGTACCCCCGCCGGCCGGCACGCCGACGGTTCCCTCGCCCCCGGTTTCGCCGACGCCGGACGCGACGGCCGCTCCACCGTCGCCGTCGGTCCCGCCGACGGCGCCGAGCCGCCCCCCGGGCACGGCGTCGGCATCGCCGAGGGTCACCAGCGCGGCACCACCTCGTACGCCGACCAGCATCCCGGATCGGGCGTTCTTCGCGCTCGCGCCGGCCAACCAGACGGGCATCGCGCCGGAATTCCGGGACCTGGCCGTGCTGCCGGGCCTGTGTGGCGCACGCGTTTCGAGCGAGGCGGTGGTGCAGCGCCGAACCCGGCTCCTGATCTACAAGCTGCCGCAGCACCCCGCTGAGGGGTACGTCCCGGACGGCACCTACGCGCACTCCATCACCATCTATCGGGCCGGACGCGCCGACGACGTGCTGGACGAGCTGCGGGAGGCGGTGCGGAACTGCCCCGAGCAGAAGTGGCCGGGCGGCGACACACCGTCGCGGAGCACTCAGCGGCTGCTTGCCGACAGCGGGTACGGCGACGAGTCGGTGCTGTTCGAGGTGCGCAGCCCAGGTCAGGACATCAACGGCGATCCGACCGGCGTGGAGGACGTGCGGCTGGTCCGGGCGATCCGGATCGGCGACGTGGTGACGATTCTCTGGGAGCAGGGCTGGGAGAACACCTCCAGCCAGCGCGCCCAGGTCGACGCGGACAGTCGCCGCGCGGTCGCCGCCATCCGAGCCTGGCTCGACTGACGTCGGCGTGGCCGGAAGCTCCCTCGGCGGATTCGGATGTCGTTTTGCGGGGCCCGGGGGTGGTGCGCTACGGTTATCGAGCCGACGCGGGGTGGAGCAGCTCGGTAGCTCGCTGGGCTCATAACCCAGAGGTCGCAGGTTCAAATCCTGTCCCCGCTACGAACGAAAGCCCGTCTCCGGTTCGCCGGAGGCGGGCTTTCACCGTTCCGGGCATCGTCCGGCACCGCTCGGTGACCCCGCTGATCATCGTCGGCACGGATGAGCTAGTCTTAACAGGCCGACGCGGGGTGGAGCAGCTCGGTAGCTCGCTGGGCTCATAACCCAGAGGTCGCAGGTTCAAATCCTGTCCCCGCTACAACTGAGAAAAGCCCGACCCCACCTGGGGTCGGGCTTTTTGGTGCCCGTCGTGCGGGCAGGACAGCGCGGGGGGCCGGTGCCGCCGGCACCGGCCCCCCGCGTCCTACCGAAGGCCGAAGGCCCGCGTGACGGTCTGGGTGACGCCGCCACCGTTGCGCTGTTCGGCGGTGACCCGGATCGACACGAAGTCGGCCCGCTGCGGCGCGTTCACTGACACCCGCCAGGTGCCCTGCTTCTCCTTCAGGTCCTGCCGCTGCCAGGTCTTCCCGTCGTCGTAGGAGACCTCCAGTCGGAGCGAGGACACCCCGTCCCGGGCCGCGGTGCTGCCCTCCACCACGGGGGTGATCGAGAATTCGCTCCCACGCTTCGCCCGACCCGTGACGTCCACATCCGTGCCGTAGTCCAGTTGGACCAGCGGGACGGCCTGTACCTCCCCGCTCCAGCCGGAGATGAAGCGCCACTCGGTGTGCGTGGCGGTCGAGTACGGGCTGAACTCCGGATTGCCGGTGGTCTCGACGACCAGCCGGTACGGCGTCTTCTCCGGCGACAACTCACCCGCGCCGATCTCCGGCCAGCCGTCGAACCGGGTCAACTGCTTGTCACCCTGGTAGAACGTGGCGACCTGGGACATCCTGGCCCCGCCGCTGTGCGCGGCCCCCGCATCACCGAACCCCTGGATGTAGGCGCTCATGCCGGTCTCACCGCGGAACGGGATCTCGGTGCTGAGCATGCGTGGCCGGGTGATGGGCCCGAACCAGCGGTCCTTCTGCACACTGCCCGGCCGGTAGGCGATCGCGTCCGTGTTGGACCGCGCCCAGTCGGCGACGTCCGCGTACTGCATCCACCTCACGCCGTCGCCCGCGGAGACCCAGTCGGTACGGCGACCCGGCGCCACCGGCTGGAACGGGAAGGAGCGTGCCGCACCGTACTCGTACGGCGGGAAGTCGACCCGGCTCTCGCTGGACTGCTTCCCCGGGGGAGGGGAGAAGGTGAGATCGATCCGTGCGAGGTCGCGGGGACCGGTCTTGGCGGAGGGATCCGTGGGCACCCCGCCACTGTGGTAGTCGACAAGGTCGTACAGGTACGTCGCGAAGGGGTGGGCCACGATGGCCAGCCGTACCGGTTTGCGGCCGGCGGTGATCTTCTGGATCAACGCCTCGCCCTGGTCCGTGGTCACCGAGGCAACCGGGATCTGACCGGTCGTCACGCCGTCGGGGTTGCCGTACCAGTCACTCTTGCGGCCGGCGCGGTCGTTGACCACGAGGAGCATCGCCGCACCGGCGGCGTACGCCGCCGCTGCCTGGTCGGTGGGGGTCACGGAGTCGGTGCCGCGGACGACCACGGCCCTGCCCCGGGCGGGCACACCCGCGTAGTCGGCAGCCGCGCCGACGCCCGCGAAGACGGCGTCCAGGCGCGACGTGCCGGCGGGCAGTGCCGACGAGCCAGGCTGCGCGAGGGGGTCGCCGAGGCCGCGGCCGTCGTAGCTGATCGCCAGTGGCGTCTGCGCGGCGCGGATCCGGGTGGTCAGGACGAAGCTGCCCTTCCTGACCTTGCCCTTGGTCGGGAGCGCCCACAGGCTGTCGTAGGTCTCACCGGGCCAGAAGGTCTCCTTCAGGGCACTCCAGTCGGTCGGCGTCGGCTCGGCGGAGGTGAAGGACCGGTAGACGTCGATCCGGCTGTTGACGACGGCGGTCGGCTGCGGTGTCGCCACCTTCACCTGGCGGGCCCCTGCGGCGTCGAGTTCCACGACCCGGTCGCTCGTCAGGTCGACCTCGGGGGCGGTCAGCATCGCGAGGCCGAGGGAACTGGGGCCGTTCACACCCTCCACGTCCGTCGCAGCGACGACGGTGTACGAGCCGGGGGCCAGGCGGCTGGTGAGCTTGCCGTCCGGAACCCACATGAAGGTGGAGCCCGTCTCGGCGCTGACGACCTCGACCTCGCCGCTCACAGGTCGACCGGCGCGGTCCTTCAGGTGGATGGTGAGGTCGTACTTCTTGGACTCGACGGCGACCCCGACGGCCGTGTGGACCTCCCCGGTCGGGGAGCGGGCCGTGACCTGGGCGGAGTACCGCCCCGGCGCGAGGCCTTCCGGGTCCACCACGACGTCGACGGTGGAGGCGCCGTGAGCGGGCACCGTGACGCTGTCGACCGTCGCCGTGAACGTCCGTGCGGAGGAGGCCCCGTGCTCGACGGCGAGAGCCAGGGTGACCGGAGCGGCGGTGGTGTTGGTGTACGTGATCTTCCGGGTGATCGGCTGTGGTGCGGTGCCGGGAGCCCACCGGACGAGGCCGGCGTCCACCGAGCCGGTCGCGACGACCTGGTCCTGGTGGTAGGCGGCGGCCACGTTCAGTCGACCACTGCCGGCCTGGTACGCGGTGTAGTCGGGTGTGCGGACGCTGGTGCTCATCAGGGCGTCCTTGATCTGCCGCGCGCTCCAGGTCGGGTGTTTCTGCACCAGCAGGGCAGCCGCCCCGGCGACGTGCGGCGCGGCCATCGAGGTGCCACTGTCCAGACGGTAGTAGCCCTCACCCCATCCGATGTGCTGCGAGCGTGCCGCCAGCACGTCGACACCGGGGGCGGTCATGTCGGGTTTGAGGGCCTCGTCGTTGGCGCGCGGCCCGACGCTGGAGAAGTCGGCCAGGTGGTCGGAGGTGTCCACCGCGCCGATGGTGAGCGCGGCGTCGGCGGTGCCCGGCGCGCCGAGGGTGTACGGGTCGGGGCCGCTGTTGCCGGCGGCGACGACGAAGAGCGCGCCCGTCTCGGCGGTCAGCTGGTTCACGGCCTGGCTCAGCGGGTCGTCCTCGGTGTGCCACGCGCTGACACCGAGGCTCATGTTGATCACCTTGGCGCGCTCGGTCCGCGCGGCCCACTCCATGCCCGCGATGATCCCCGAGATCGAGCCGCTTCCGTTCTCGTCGAGGACCTTGCCGATCACCAGGTCGGCGTCGGGAGCGACGCCCCGTTCCTTACCGTCCGAGGCCGCGCCGGTCCCGGCGACGGTGGAGGCGGTGTGGGTTCCGTGCCCATTGTGGTCGATGACGTCCTGGCCCGGAATGAAGCTCCGGGACGCCACCACCTGGTCCACGAGGTCGGGGTGGGTGGTGTCCACGCCGCTGTCCAGGACGGCGACCCGCACCCCGCTGCCGGTGCCTCCGGCCGCCCAGGCCGCCGGAGCGCCGACCTGCGCTGTGGTGTCGGCGAGGGCGGCCTTCGCCTTGCCGTCGAGCCACACCCTGTCGACGCCCGCGGTGAAGGAGGGGACCGAGGTGGCGGCACGGCGGGCGGCCGTCGACTGTCCACCGCCGGTGAGCGCCGACCAGAAGTCCGTCGCCTGTGACCGGCGGGTGCGGATCGCCTCGCCGCGGACCGAGGGAAGCTCCAGCGTGGTCTGCGCGCCCGGCAGCGTGGCGCTGGCCCGGCGGGTGGCCGAGCCTGCGGCGCGGGTGACGATCAGGGGAAGTTCGCTGGTCCGCGCGTCGTCGAAGCCCTGCGCGATCAACTGGGTGACGTCGAAGAGTTGCTTGTCGAGTCGGCCGGTTGCGAGGTAGGGCGTCGCCTCGTCGGGGTACACATAGGTGTCCCCGTCCTCGGTGGCGACGCGCACGGCGCCGGTGGCGCCGGGCGGGCGTGTGACGTCCACCGAGGGGGTCGCGCCGTTGACGCCCGGGGTCACCGTCACCCGGTCGCCGGTGATCAGGGTGACGGTGACAGGTGCGCGGTGGGCGGTGCCGGTGGCGGCGGGTGTCGCCGGTGGCGGTGGAGCGCCGTGCGCGGCCGTCGGGGTGAGGAGAGCGGCGACGAGGGTGACGCCTACCGCTGCCGCCGCAGATCTTCGGGTGCGAGAGATCCGCGCACTGTTCGCAGAGTTGACCATGGATGAGATCCGATCACCTCCGGAGATTCATGTAAAGATCATCATCGTTGCCGGGGCGTTGCGGAGACGTTGCCCGCGATCTCGGTCCCGTGATTCGGCGTGGACCGACGTGCCGAGGTTGCGCCCTTCGGCGAGGATGGGCACATGTCTTCATTCGGTAAGTGGTGGGGCCGGCTCAGCGCGGTCCTCGGTGGGGCCGTGCTGGCGGTCTTCGTGCCCGTCGCGGCCTGGGCGTCCACGGGCACCGGCGAGCTGGTGGTGGAGGCCGCCAGGCGGCGGGGTCGCAGCGGCTTCGGCATCCTCCCGCTGCTCTGCTGCCTGGTGGTGGTGGCGATCGTCGTGTTCCTGGTGCTGCGTCTCATGCGCAACCGCCGGGGCGGTCCGCCCCGCTGATCCACCCGCCACGGGCGACGCCACGTTCCGGGCGGCCGGCCTCGGGGGCCGGCCGCCGGTGCTCACACCGCGAGCGCCGCGATGGCCCCGGACAGGAAACGCGCGGTGGCCTCCCGGGTGCCGTCCCGCCTGACGCGGATGCGCTCGGCGGCGGTGACCAGCAGGGTCCGCACCTTGGCGTGCCCCTGGGGCGGCGGCGCCGGCGCCGGCCCGAGCAGGTCGGCGATGCTGGCGCCGAACGCGGCGGCGCGTCGCTGAGCCGGGTTCGTGATGCTGCCCTCGGCGTAGCTGCGGACGGCGAGGCTGGCGTTCAGCCCGCGCTCGTGGCCCAGAACGGTGCCGGCCTCGCCGTTCGTGGTCAGGAAATTGATCACGTCGACGACGGCGTCCGGGTGGCGGGTGCCGCGGAACGCGGCCCAGTACATCGACGCCCGCGCCCACTGTGCGCCCGGCGCCCCCGGTAGGCCGGTCAGGCCCAGCTCGGCGTCGGTGAGTCGCTGAAGCTCCGGCAGCTGATGGGACCAGGCGAAGGACGCGGCGGTCAGCCCGGTGACCACCGGTTGCCGACCCGGCTCCGCGCTGTCCGCCTGCTCGACCAACGCCCCGCCCGGGGTGGCCCGTCCGGCGCGGGCCCGCTGCCACAGCTCGAACCACGCGATCAGTTCGTCCGCGCCGAAACCGATCTGGTTGCCCCGGTAGAACTCACCGCCCTGCGATCGCAGCCAGAGCCAGAGCGCCCGGTAGTCGCCCGACGCGTCCATCGTGCCGGCCACCTGGCCGTCGCTGGCGTCGGTGACCTGCTCCGCCCAGGAGAAGTACTCGGCCCAGGTCATCCCGCCGCGTGGCTCCGGCACCTTCAGATCCCGCAGCAGGTCCCGGTTGAAGACCACGCCCACGTGGGTCTGCCCGCTGGCCACCGCCATCGTGCGCCCCTCGACAGTGCCGTACCGGATCAGCCCCTCCGGCAGACCCCGCAGGTCGAGGTGGTTGTCGGCGACCCGGTCGCTGAGATCGAGGATGATCCGGCGTTGGGCGTACTCGGTCAGCATCGCGTCGTCGATCTGGATCAGGTCGGGTACGTTCCCACCCGCCGCCTGGGTGGCCAGGCGGTCGTAGTAGCCCTCGGAGCCCTGCCAGGTGACCCGGAAGGTGACCCGAGGGTTGCGATCCGAGTAGAGCCGCAGCACCTTCTCGGTGAGCTCGGCCCGCTTGGCGGTGCCCCACCAGAAGACCGACAGCTCGACTGGCCCCGTCTCGGTCGAGGTGGTGGCGCCGTCGCTGCATCCGGCGAGCCCACCTGACGCGAGCAGGGGAGCGCCGAGCAGCGCGCCGAGCAGTCGGCGTCGGCCCGGGTCGGCGCCGAGGCGATCGATCGGGGGTCGTACAACGGGCACGGGGGTCTCCTGGACCTGCGAGGGCAGCGGTCGGACCATTCACGCAGGCAGCGCACGAGGGTGTCAACGTCCGTCCGGTCACCCCCACGCGCTGGTGGTCGAATCAGGCTGACCGACGCCGCATGGTGTACTAGGGCGCGTGGAACTTCTGCACTCGGGCAAGGTCCGAGACGTCTACGCCGACGGCGACGACCTGATCCTGGTGGCCTCGGACCGGATCTCGATCTACGACGTGGCGTTGCCGACGCCGATCCCGGACAAGGGTCGCCTGCTCACCGCCCTCTCGCTCTGGTGGTTCGAGCAGCTCGCCGACCTGGTGCCGAACCACGTCATCTCGGCCACCGACGTGCCCGCCGAGTTCGCCGGGCGGGCGATCCGCTGCCAGCGGCTGGACATGGTCCCGGTCGAGTGCGTCGCCCGCGGCTACCTCACCGGCGGCGGGCTGCGGGAGTACGAGCAGACCGGCGCCGTCTCCGGCGTACGCCTGCCGCGCGGGCTCGCCGAGGCGTCGATCCTGCCCGAGCCGATCTTCACGCCGTCGAGCAAGGCGCCGGCGGGGGAGCACGACGAGCCGATCACGTACGACGACGTGGTGGCGAAGGTGGGCGAGGCCACCGCCGAGCGACTGCGGCAGATCACCCTCGACATCTACCGGCGCGGCGCCGAGCTGGCCGCCGACCGGGGGGTCCTGATCGCCGACACCAAGATCGAGCTGGGCTGGGCGCCGGACGGCACCCTGGTCCTCGCCGACGAGTTGCTCACCTCCGACTCGTCGCGGTTCTGGCCAGCCGAGTCGTACCAGCCGGGCCGGGTGCAGTTCTCCTACGACAAGCAGTACGTGCGGGACTGGGCCACCGGCAGCGGCTGGGACAAGCAGCCCCCGGCCCCGGACGTGCCGGACGAGGTGGTCGAGGCGACCCGGGCCCGCTACGTCGACGTCTACGAGAAGCTCACCGGCAACCGCTGGGAGTGACCCCCGGGCCGGGGATCACTCCACCCAGTCCAGGGTGCGCCGCACGGCCTTCCGCCACTGGCCGAGTTCCCGCTCACGCAGTTCCGGCGTCATTGTCGACTCCCACTGCGCGTCGGAGCGCCACTGTGCCCGCAGGGTGGCCAGGTCCGGCCAGAAGCCGACCGCCAGACCAGCCGCGTACGCGGCGCCCAGGCAGGTGGTCTCGGTGATCCGGGACCGGACCACCGGCACGTCCAGGACATCGGCGAGGAACTGCATGAGCAGCCCGTTGGCGGTCATGCCACCGTCCACCCGCAGCCGGCGCAGCGCCACGTCGGAGTCGGCGTCCATCGCGTCGACCACCTCGCGGGTCTGCCAGGCCGACGCCTCCAGCGCGGCCCGCGCCAGGTGCCCCTTGGTGATGTAGCCGGTCAGGCCGGCGATCACGCCACGGGCGTCGCTGCGCCAGTGCGGGGCGAACAGCCCGGAGAACGCCGGCACCACGTAGCAGCCGCCGTTGTCGTCGACGGTGCGCGCCAACTCCTCCACCTCGGCGGCGGTGGAGATCAACCCGAGGTTGTCCCGCAGCCACTGCACCAGCGAGCCGGTGACGGCGATCGCGCCCTCCAGGGCGTACGCCGGGGGTTGGTCCTTGATCCGGTAGGCGACAGTGGTGAGCAGGCCGTGCGTCGACGGGACCGGGGTGGCGCCGGTGTTGAGCAGCAGGAAGCTGCCGGTGCCGTAGGTGCACTTCGCCTCGCCCGGCTGGAAGCAGGTCTGCCCGAACAGGGCGGCCTGCTGGTCGCCGAGCGCGCTGGCCACCGGCACCCCGGCGAGTACGCCGGTGGCGTGGCCGTACACCTCGGCGGAGCAGCGGATCTCGGGCAGCATCGCCGCTGGAACGCCCATCGCATCCAAAAGGTCCGGGGCCCAGTCGAGGGTGGTGAGGTCCATCAGCATCGTCCGGCTGGCGTTCGTCACGTCGGTGACGTGCTCGCCGGTCAACTTCCAGATCAGCCAGCTGTCCATGGTGCCGAAGAGGACCTCGCCGCGCTCGGCGCGCTCGCGCAGACCGTCGACCTCGTCCAGCAGCCACCGCAGCTTCGGCCCGGCGAAGTAGGTCGCCAGCGGCAGGCCGGTGCGAGTCCGGAACCGCTCCTCGCCGTACGCCGAGGCCAGCTCGCGCAGCAGCGGCCCGGTGCGGGTGTCCTGCCAGACGATGGCGTTGGCCACCGGGCGACCGGTGGACCGGTCCCAGACGACAGTGGTCTCCCGCTGGTTGGTGATGCCGATCGCCGCCAGGCCGGCCGCGTCGGTGCCGGCGGCCCGCAGCGCCTCGGAGACGACCTGCTGGACGTTGTCCCAAATCTCCTCGGCGTCGTGCTCCACCCAGCCGGGCCGGGGAAAGATCTGCCGGTGTTCGCGCTGCGCGACGGCGACGATCTCCCCGGCATGGTCGAAGACGATGCACCGGGAGGAGGTGGTGCCCTGGTCGATGGCGGCGACGTACTGGGGGGTCACCGCAGCACCGTACCCGGACCGAGGGTGTGGTGCGAGCTGCGTCACTTCCAGTTGTGGCCCACCGCCGTCCGCCGCCCTCCTCGTCCCCTACGATGTGCGAACGTGCGCGACATCGCCGTTTTCAGTGGAACTGCCCATCCCGACCTGGCTGCCGAGATCTGCGCCCACCTGGGGGTGCCGCTGCATCCGGTGCGGGTCTCCCGGTTCGCGAACGACTGCCTGGAAGTGCAACTGCAGGCCAACTGCCGCGAGCGGGACGTCTTCCTGATCCAGCCGCTGGTGCCGCCGGTGCAGGAGAACCTGGTCGAGTTGCTGCTGATGATCGACGCGGCGCGGGGTGCCTCCGCCGGCCGGATCACAGTGGTGCTGCCGCACTACGCGTACGCCCGCTCGGACAAGAAGGACGCGCCGCGGATCTCGATCGGCGCCCGGCTGGTCGCCGACCTGCTCACGTCGGCCGGGGCGGACCGGGTGCTCGCGATGACGCTGCACTCGCCGCAGGTGCACGGCTTCTTCAGTGTCCCAGTGGATCACCTGCACGCGCTGCGTGAGCTGGCCACCCACTTCCAGCGCTACGACCTGAGCAACACCGTGGTGGTCTCACCCGACCTGGGCAACGCCAAGGAGGCCGCGGCCTTCGCCCGGCTGCTCGGCACGCCGGTCGCGGCCGGGGCGAAGCAACGGTTCAGCGACGACCTGGTCAAGATCAGCGCGGTGATCGGCGAGGTGACCGACCGGGATGTCATCGTGCTGGACGACGAGATCGCCAAGGGCAGCACTGTGGTCGAGCTGATGGAGCACCTGCGTGGCCTGAAGGTCCGGTCGATCCGGCTCGCCTGCACGCACGGCCTCTTCTCCGACGACGCCCTGCGGCGGCTCAGCGAGCAGGACGGCGTCCTGGAGATCGTCTGCACCAACACGGTGCCCATCCCGGCCGCCAAGCGGGTGCCGGAGTTACAGGTCCTGTCCGTAGCGCCCGCCCTGGCCGAGGCCATGCGTCGGATCCACAACGGCGAGTCCGTCTCCGCGCTCTTCGGCTGAGCCGCGCCACGCGGCACCCTCGCGGGCGGTCAGTACGTGGTGCGGTCGGGGCTGACGAGACCGGTGCTGACACGGACGGTGGTGCCGGCGGTGCTGGTGACCACCTCCATGACGTCGGTCAGCTCGCGGGCCAGCCAGAGACCCCAGCCGCCGGCGGTGTCCGCGGCCGGCCGACTGCGGTCGCCCAGCCGCTGCGGGCTGATCCCGTGCCCGTGGTCGGACACCTCGCAGATCAGCGCGTCGGCCTCGTGCCAGAGCCGCAACCATCCGCGTCCGCCACCGTGCCGGACCGCGTTGGTGATCAACTCGTTGATCGCGAGCACGAAATCGTCCAGCCGTTGACCGGTGAGACCGCAGGCATGCGCGCAGGAGGTGACCGAGTGTCGAATCTCGGTCACCTGGGCCTGGTTGAAGGCGTCGGCGATCAGGAGGGCAGGTTCGATGGGCACAACCGTACGCGGTGCGTGTGGATCTGCGTTGGTCATGGGCCCGTCCCGGCGGCGGATCTCGGAGTACTTCGCGGCTTTTCCACCGTACGTCAGGGTTTCCCGAACCGCACTCGCTGCTTGCCATGCGGCCGGCCGGGGTATGGCATCCTGACCGCCATGCCGTCGCCGCCAGGTGAATTCGAGGTGCCGCTGTGGCGTGCGCTCACGGTGTTCCGGGTGGCGTCCCTGGCGTACGTCTGCGTGCTCGCGGTGCGCGACGTCGACCGGTACGACCACCCGTACGCCGTCGGCGCCCTGGTCCTGATGATGGCGGGCTGGACGGCGGCGACCGCGATCGGGTACGCCCGGCCGGCCTGGCGGCGCTGGCCACTGTTGCTGGCCGACCTCGCAGTGGTGCTGGCCGTCGTGCTGGCCACCCCGTGGGTGGTCGGTCGGGCGGCGCTCGCCGGCGGCGTACCCACCATGGGGGTCGCCTGGATGGCCGGCCCGGTGCTGGCCTGGGCGGTCTCCGGCGGGCGGCGGCGGGGCACGATCGCCGCGCTGCTGGTGGCTGGCGCGGACCTGGCCACCCGGGAGCGGATCGGCCAGTCCTCGTTCACCGGGGTGATCCTGATGCTGCTCGCCGGAGTGGTGGTGGGGCACGTGGCCCGGCTCGCGGTGGGCGCCGAGGAGCGGCTGCAACGCGCCGTGGAGTTGGAGGCTGCCACCCGGGAGCGGGAGAGGCTGGCCCGGGGCATCCACGACTCGGTGCTCCAGGTGCTGGCGCTGGTGCAGCGGCGAGGCGCCGACCTGCCCGGCGAGGCCGGCGAGCTGGCCCGGCTGGCGGGTGAGCAGGAGGCCGCGTTGCGGGCGCTGATCGCCGGCACCGACCCGACCGCCGCCGCGCTCCCGGACGGCGTCGAGGCGGCGGCGGTGGACCTGCGGACCCTGCTCGGTCGGTACGCCTCGACGGCGGTGGCCCTCTCCGCACCGGCCACCCCGGTGCCGCTGCCCCGTCGGGTGGCCGGTGAGCTGGCCGCCGCGACCGGCGCGGCCCTGGACAACGTGGGGCGGCACGCCGGCGGGAGAGCCTGGGTGTTGATCGAGGACGAGGGGGCGACGGTGACAGTGTCGATCCGCGACGAGGGGCCGGGCATCCCGGCCGGCCGACTGGCCGAGGCCGCCGCGCAGGGCCGCCTCGGCGTGACCCAGTCGATCCAGGGTCGGGTGGCCGACGTGGGCGGGACGGTACGGATCATGTCCGTTCCCGATGCCGGCACCGAGATCGAGTTGACGGTGCCGAGGGCGCAGCGGTGACCCCGACGAGGGTGATGGTGGTCGATGACCATCCGATGTGGCGGGAAGGCGTCGCCCGTGACCTCACCGAGGCGGGCTTCCTGGTGGTGGCGACGAGCGGCGAGGGGCGGCAGGCCGTCCGGGTGGCCGCCGCCGCCCGGCCCGACGTCGTCGTCCTCGACCTCCAACTGCCGGACATCTCCGGCGTCGAGGTGATCATGGGGCTGCGCGCGGCAGTGCCCGAGGTGCGGGTGTTGATGCTCAGCGCCAGTGGCGAACAGCAGAGCGTGCTGGACGCCGTCAAGGCGGGGGCCACCGGCTACCTGGTGAAGTCGACAGCGCCCGCCGAGTTCCTCGAAGCGGTCCGCCGCACCGCGGCCGGCGACACTGTCTTCACCCCCGGCCTGGCCGGGCTCGTCCTCGGCGAGTACCGCCGGCTGGCCGCCGGCCCGGGTCAGGCGGCCGACCCGAGCGGCGGCGCGGAGCCCGCCACGCCCCGGCTCACCGACCGGGAGACGGAGGTGCTGCGGTTGGTGGCGAAGGGGTTGTCGTACAAGCAGATCGCACAGCGGCTCGGGTTGTCGCACCGCACCGTGCAGAACCACGTGCAGAACACCCTGGGCAAGCTGCAACTGCACAACCGGGTCGAGCTGACCCGTTACGCCATCGAACGCGGCCTGGACGACTGACCGCTCACGACGGACGGCGTCTCAGACCGAGCGCGGCGGCTCCGTCTCGTGGATGGCCAACTCCTCGGCGGTCGCCCCGCCACCGGCCGAGCCCGCGTCGTACGCCACCGAGTCGGTCTCCTGGTCGGTGTGCGACCCCTCGTCCGGCTCCACCAGCCGTCCCACCGTGGCGTCGGCGACCGTGCCGAGCTGACCGTGGTCGTAGAGGGAGACCGGTGAGTTCGGGTCCGAGGTCGGCCCGGGATCCATCACGTCGGCGTCCAACTGCGCCTCCGCCGCGGCCTCCAGGTTGTCCGCCTCGAAGGCGATCTTCGGGTCGATCGTCCCGGCCAACGGGTCGTCCGCCGGACGCTCGTAGACCTCTCGTCCGAGCTTGTAGTCCAGTGACTCCCCGTCGAGCTGCTCCTCGGCGGTCGTCCCGAACCGGTCCACCGCCACCGGTGTCCGGTCGCCGGGCAACTGGGCCGGGTCCGGGCCGTCCGCCTCGCGCCCGGTGAGCACGTCGTCGTTGGCGGTCGAGTCGTCATCTGCGGTGTCGGGCAGGCCTTGCGCCTCGGTGTCGGACACGGGGGTCGGGTACTCGTTGTCGCGCATGTCTGATCACTACCCGCTGCCCTCCCGCCGTAACCGGAGCACGGCAGGCCGTGCGGTGGGGAAACCGGCACCCGGGACGGAACGTCCCGTCAGTCGCGGTCGGCGACCTCGTCGTCCGGGTGCAGAACGCACCAGACGACCTTGCCGTCCCCTGCGGGGCTGCTGCCCCAGCGGCGGGCGACCGTGTCGATCAGCAGCAGGCCCCGGCCACCGACCCGGTCCGGCGGGGACAGGCCCGCGAACGTCGGCAGGTGCGACGAGTGGTCGCGGACGGCCAGGTGCAGGCTGCTGTCCCGGGGCGCGAGCCGCACCGTCATCGGGGTCCGGGCGTGCGCCACTACGTTGTTGACCATCTCGGTGATCGCGATGCACGCCGGGTCGATCAACATCGGCACGCCCCAGCGTCGGCAACCGGCGGTGACCAGCTCGCGGGCCTGCCGGGCAGCTCCCACCGCAGGGGCCAGGTCGGCGGTGAGCACCGCCGCCAGTGGCGTCGCCGCGACCGCTGCCAGGGCGCCGTCCACCGTCGGCCAGGCCGGCACCCCGGCCACCGTCGCGGACCCGGCCACCGGTGTCGGCGCGGCCGGTTCTCCGGCCGGTGCGGCCGGCAGCGCCGCCTCCGTGCGGTCGGGCCGACCGACCGCCGGATCACACAGCAGCAGATCCGCTGCCGGCCAGTCGGCGACCTCCCGGCGAACCTCGGCGAAGACGCCCCGCCCGGTCGGATCGACCACCCGCAGCCCGGTCACGTCGGCCACCACCGGACCGGGCCGGTCGACGAGCCGGGAGAGCAGCGCCAGACGTACCGCCTCGGCTCCGGCTTCGTCGAGCACACCTGTCAGCCGGACCACCGCCGACGACTCGTCAACCTCCACGCGGCAGTTCGCCGTGATCGCCGCACGGGGCGCGCCGGTCGCCGCTCGCGCGTTCGGACGCTCGGTCGCGGTCATCAGCGCACCGACCGCGATCGACGGTTGATCGCCGCCATCGTGCCGACCGCCGTCCCGGCCGCGGCGAGGCCGAACGCCGCGGTCATCCGCACCAGCTGACGCCGTCGGCCCTGCCAGCCGCCGTCCCGGCGGGCGCCGGCGTCGGCGTGGAACACGTTGCCGGTGCTGTCCACCCGGGCCCCCGGCCCGAACTGGGTGCGGTGGGCGTACCAGCCGAGGGTGCGCTCCACCAGCGCCGGTGCCACTCGCCACTGGAGGCCGAGCAGCCGGGCCGCGCCACCGGCGTACGCCTCCCGGCGCGGTCGACGGAGCAGCCGGACGATGGTCTCGGCGACCACCTCCGGCGGGTAGATCGGAGGAGGTGGCACCAGTTCGCGGCCGGTGTGGTTGGCCGCGTGCCGGAAGAACGGGGTGTCGATGGTGGCCGGCAGCACTGTGCAGACCGAGATCTGACCACGACCGGTGACCCGCAACTCCTGCCGGACCGTGTCGGCCAACCCGCGGATGCCGTGCTTGGTGGCGTTGTACGCCGACTGGTACGGCATCGCCACCTCGGCCAACACCGAGGCGTTGTTGACCAGCACGCCTCCGCCGGCCGCCTCCAGGTAGGGCAGCGCGGCCTTGATGCCGTGCACCGTCCCGAGCAGGTTGACCTCCAGCACCCGGCGGAACTCGGCGACCGGGATCTCGTCGAACAGTCCGACCGCGCTCACCGCGGCGTTGTTCACCCAGGCGTCGATCCGGCCGAACTCGGCCGCCGCCCGATCGGCCAACCGTCGCACCGACTCCAGATCGGTCACGTCGGTCGGTACGACCAGCGCCCGGCCGCCCAACTCCCAGCACTGGTGTGCGACCTGTCGCAGGGCCGGCTCGCTGCGCGCGGCCAGGACGACGGCGGCACCCCGGCGGGCCAACGCGTACGCGGTCGCCGTGCCGATCCCGCTGGACGCGCCGGTGATCACCACGGTCGAATCGTCGAGGGTGCGGGTCAGCGGCATTCCTGGGCGGTACCCCCGCCCGGGCCTGGTCATACCAACAAGCAGTTGTCGATCATCGTCAAACTGTCACTGGGGTGCCACTTGTGCTTGCTGTGGCGCAAGTGTCGGCGGCACTCGTCGCGACTCTTCCTGATCTGCCAGGTTTCGGCTCCGGGTACGGGGGTTAATGGGACGCTCTGACCGGGAGGACCACCGCCGAGGAAAAGATCGCAGGGAGGTGACCCATGCGCGTCGGCCTCGTCTGCGCGCACGCCAGCTCGTACCGCCACGCCGACGGCCCACCGGTCGGCACCCGCCAGCACATAGCTCGGGTCGCCGCCGAGTTGGCCGAACGGGGCCACGACGTCCGGCTCTACGACCGCACTGACGATCCAGGACTGCCGGCGACGGTCGACGTCGACGGCTATCAGGTACACCGGGTGCCGGCGGGCCCGCCCACCCCCCTCTCCACCGCCGAACTGATCCCCCACGTGACGGAGTTCGGCCGTTGGTTGACCGACGAGTGGTCCGGCGCCTGGCGACCCGAGGTGGTGCACGGGCACTACTGGGTCGGTGGCCTGGCCGCCGCGCACGCCGTCCGGGAGACCGACATCCCGGTGGTGCAGACGTTCCACTCGCTCGGCGTCGAACAACTCCGACACCTGGGCGGCCACTACGACGGGCCCGGGGAGCGGATCACCCTGGAACGGGCCCTGACCCGGGCCGTCGACATCGCCGTCGCCCAGTCGAACGACGAGGTCGACGAGCTGACCCGGATGGGTCTGCAACGCAGCTCCGTCGCGTTGGTGCCGGCCGGTGTCGACATCGAGCAGTTCCACCCCGACGGCGAGGCGGCACCCCGCGAACAACGGGCCCGCATCCTCTCGGTGGGCTCACTCTCGGCCGGGCACGGCCAGGAGGACCTGATCCGGGCGATGCGGCTGGTCGGCGACGCCGAACTGGTGATCGCCGGTGGGCCGCCGACCGACCAACTCGCCAACCACGCCGAGGCGCGACGGCTGCGTGAGCTCGCCGAGCAGGTGGGCGTCGCCGACCAGGTGCGGCTCGTCGGTGCGGTGCCGCACGACCAGATGGCCACCTGGTACAGGTCGGCGGACGTGGTCGCCTGCACGCCGCACTACTCGTCGGCCGGGCGGGTTTCGTTGGAGGCGATGGCCTGCGGCGTACCGGTGATCGGCTACGCCATGGGCGGCCTGGCCGACGCCGTCGTCGACGAGGTCACCGGCCGGCTGGTGCCCCCCGGCGACGTGCGCGCACTCGGTATCTCGCTGCGTCGGCTGCTCGCCGACAACGCCGGCCGGTTCGCCTACGGGCACGCCGCTGTGGACCGGGTCCGCAGCAGCTACACGTGGGAGCGGACCGCCGGTGCGTTGGAGCGTCTCTACGAGCGGGTGGTGAGCCGCCGCAAGCCGGTCGAGGCCTAGGACGCCGGGGCCGGACACCGACGCCGCGACGCCCGCGCTGCCCGCGCGTTCGTCGTCACGATCCGCGCAACATCGGGGATGTTGCTGTTTCCCGCGAGCCGGAGGCAGCACCATCGCCGATGTTGCGAGGATCTTGGGCGCGGGGCGCGGGGCGCGGGGCGCGGGGCGCGGGGCGCGGGGGCGCGGGGCGCGGGGGCGCGGGCGGCGCCTACACCTGCGGTCGCTCGCCGGGCCGGATCAGCCGGAGCGGGTGGCGACGACCATGGCCCGGTCCCGGCCGCGTGTCACCGAGCGGTGCTGCTGCGGCTCCGCGTACCGGGTCAGCCCGATTACCGCGGTCAGGGTGACCAGGAAGCCGGCCGCCGCCAGCCACTCCCGGCCCGGCCAGATCTTGTCGTTGAGCAGCAGCAGGCCGACGATAGCGGCCGGCACCGCGCCGGCGGCGTCCATAGCGGCGACCGCCGCGGTCGTCGAGCCGCGCTGCATGGCCAGGCCGAGCAGCAGTTGACCGACGATCGAGTGGACGATCAGCAGGTAGAACAGCGGGTCGGTGAGGAACGCCTCGGCCGACGGCGCGGATGCCAGCGGCCGGGCGGCGACCGCAGCCGAGCTGAACGCCAGACCGGCCAGCGAGCCGAGGGCCACCGAACCCGGCGCCCCGTGCAGCCGGACGGCGAAGACACCGAGCACCGCGATGACGCCGAGAGCCACCAGCAGGGCGATCGAGCCAGCCGTGCCGAGCTGCCGCGACGGCGCCGGACGGGCGGACAGCACCAACGCGGTGATCCCGGCGAAGAGCAGCGCGAGCAGCACCACCTCCGCGGCCGGCAGTCGCCACTTCAGCACCAGCACGCCGAGGATCGCGGTCACCCCGAGCCCGGCCGCCACGCTGGCCTGCACCAGGAACAGCGGGAGATCCCGCCGGGCCAGGAAGGCGAACACGAAGCCGGCGATCTGACAGCCCAGGCCGACCAGGTAGGTCCGGTGCCCGGCGAGGCGCAGCAGCAGGCCCGGATCGAACGTGTGGTGGACGGTGGTGCGGGCCGCGGCCACCGACTGGAGGAGGTTGGCGAAGCCGTACGCGACGATCATCGTCGCGAGGAAGCACCAACCGGAGGAGACCACCTGGCGAGGATAGAGGTTGCCGGGTGTCAGCGCTCGGCTGGTCGATCGAGCCGGGCGAGGATGTCGGCGTGCAGCACACCGTTGGTGGCCACCACACTGCTGTCGGTGCCGGGGTCGCCGGCCGGAGCCGGTCGACCATCCAGATCCGTCACCGTGCCACCCGCCTCGGTGATGATCGGCACCAATGCCGCCACGTCCCACAGCGACAACTCCGGCTCGACCATCACGTCCAGTGCTCCCTCGGCCAGCAGCATGTAGCCGTAGAAGTCGCCGTACGCCCGGCTGCGCCAACCGTCGCGCAGCAGGTCGAGCATCGCGTCGAGCAGCCCGGCGCGTTCCCACCCGGTCAGGGAGGAGTAGCAGACGCTGGCGTCGGCCACCGCGCGTACCGCCGACACCCCGATCCGTTCACCGTCGGTCGCGCCCGATCCGGCGTACGCGCCCGCGCCGGCACTCGCCCACCAGCGCCGCCCCAGCGCCGGCGCGGACACCACGCCGACCGCCGGCCGGTCGCCGTCGTAGAGCGCGATCAGGGTGGCCCAGACCGGCACACCGCGGACGAAGTTCTTGGTGCCGTCGATCGGGTCGATGATCCAACGGCGGCCGGCCGGGTCGGTGGACGGCCCGGCGCCGTACTCCTCACCCAGCAACCCGTCCGTCGGCCGGTGCTCGGTCAGCAGGGCGCGGATCTCCCGCTCCACCGCGGTGTCCGCGTCGGAGACCGGTGTCAGGTCGGGCTTCGCCTCGACGCGCAGGTCGAGTGCCCGGAACCGGGCCGTGGAGATGGCGTCGGCCCGGTCGGCGAGCTGGTGGGCGAGGGCGAGGTCGTCGGCGTACCCGGTCATCCCGGCAACCTAGCCGACGCCCGCCGGCTCACTCGTCGGGCCCGCGCCGGTCACCCTCGCCCGGCCCGCGCTGGTCGCTCTCACCGCGCGCGTCGCCCTCGCCGGCGCGGGAGGCCAGCAGCCGGCGGTACGACGCCAGCCGGCGTGGGTCGGCCTTGCCGGAGGCCACCCAGGCGTCGAGTGCGCAGTCGGTCTCGTCCGCCGTGTGCTGGCAGTTGGGCGGGCAGTCGACGGTGCCTTCGACCAGGTCGGGGAAGCCGTGCAGCAGGCTGTCGGCGGACACGTGGGCCAACCCGAAGCTGCGGATGCCGGGGGTGTCGATGATCCAGCCCGGGTCGGTGTCCACCCCGGGCACCGGTGGCAGTCGCAGGGCCACCGCGCTGGTGGAGGTGTGCCGACCTCGGCCGATCGCACTCACCACGCCGACCGCGCGGGCGGCGTCCGGGACGAGGCGGTTGACCAGCGTCGACTTGCCCACGCCGGAGTGCCCGACCAGCACCGACACCTTGCCGCTCAGCAGCGCACGGAGCGCGTCGAGGTCGGAGTCCGGGCGGTTCAGCACGTACGGCAGATCCAACTCGGTGTAGTAGCCGAGCACCTCCTCCGGCCCGGCCAGGTCCGCCTTGGTGAGGCAGAGCAGCGGCTCGACGTCCGCGTCGTACGCGGCCACCAGGCAGCGGTCGATGAACCCGGTACGCGGCGGCGGGTCGGCCAACGCGCTGACGATCACCAACTGGTCGGCGTTGGCCACCACCACCCGCTCCAACCGGCCCTCGGCGGTGGTCTCGTCGTCGTCGGCGGTGCGGCGCAGCACCGAGCGGCGGTCGGCGATCCGGACGATGCGGGCCAGGGCGCCCTCCGCGCCGGACGTGTCACCGACCAGGCTGACCCGGTCGCCCACCACCACCGACTTGCGGCCCAGCTCGCGGGCGCGCATCGCGGTCACCGTCGGCAGTTCGGCCCCGACCACGCCGCGTTCGGCGCCGGACAGCACGCAGGTGTAGCGCCCTCGGTCGACGGCGATGACGAAGCCGTCCAGGGCGTCGGAGTGCCGAGGTCGGGTGCGCGTACGTGGACGCGACGACTTTCCGGGCCGAACCCGTACGTCGTCCTCGTCGTACTCCCGCCGTTTGGTCGCCAGGACCTGTCCTCTTCTCGCGTCAGCTCTCAGCGAGCGTCCAGATACCCGACGCTCACTTTCCGGTCACCATCGCTGACCATAGTGCCGGGAACTCGGGCATCGTTTTAGAGGTGCACCCCACGTCGTCCAGCTCGATGCCGGGAACGGCGAGCCCGGTGACCGCGGCGGCGTGCGCCATGCGGTGGTCCTGGTAGGTGCGGAAGGTCCCACCGCGCAGGGGGCGGGGCCGGACCTCCAACCCGTCCGGGGTCTCGGTGATGTCCGCCCCGAGCCCGCTGAACTCCCGCGCCAGCGCGGCGAGCCGGTCGGTCTCGTGGCCGCGGATGTGCCCGACGCCGGTGAAGACCGACGGCGAGTCGGCCAGCATGGCCAGCGCGGTCAGCACCAGGGTCAGCTCGCCGACGTCGGACAGGTCGGCGGTCAGGCCGTGCACCACGCCGGTGCCCCGCACGGTCAGCCCGTCGGTCGACAGGGTGACCTCGCCGCCCATCCGTTGCAGCAGCGAGCGGAGCTGCTCGACCGGTTGTGCGCTGCTGTGCGGCCAGCCCTGGAGGGTAACCTCACCGCCGGTGACCAGGGCGGCGGCGAAGAACGGCACCGCGCCGGAGAGGTCCGGCTCGATCTCCCAGGCGCGCCCGGTGAGCGGGCCGGGCTCGACGGCCCAGACGTCGGGGGTGCTGTCGTCGACCGCCGCGCCGGCGGCCCGCAGCATCTGCACGGTCATCCGCAGGTGCGGCGCGGACGGCACCGGCGGGCCCTCGTGGCGCACCACGACACCCCTGTCGAAGCGCGGGGCGGCCAACAGCAACCCGGAGACCAGCTGGCTGGAGGCGGACGCGTCGATCACCACCTCGCCGCCGGTGATCCGGCCGGTGCCGAGCACGGTCAGCGGCAGACTGCCGGTGCCGGTGACGTCGATCCGGACGCCGAGCGAGCGCAGCGCGGCGATCAGCGGGCCGAGGGGACGGGTGCGGACGTAGGGGTCGCCGTCGAAGGTGACCTGCCCGTCGGCCAGGCCCGCCACCGGCGGCACGAACCGCATCACGGTGCCGGCCAGCCCCACGTCGACGTGGGCGGGGCCGACCAGCGGGTGCGGCCGGACCAGCCAGCGTTCGTCGTCGCTGATCGACACGTGCGCGCCCATGCCGCGCAGGCCGGCGGCCATCAACTCGGTGTCGCGGGCGCGTAGTGGCCGGGCCAGCGTCGACGGGCCGGCGGCCAGCGCGCTGAGCACCAGGGCGCGCGCGGTCATCGACTTGGAACCGGGCAGGCGCAGCGTCGCCGTCACCGGGTCGGACGCGGTCGGTGCGGTCCACGGCTGCGACGGCCGGGTCGCGGTTAGATTCCCCACGGTTACATTCTGCCGTGTCCGCTGCTGGGCGGCGGGGGCCGGCGGTCGTACTCCCGGTTGGCGGGACAGCCGGCAGGGCCTCCGACGCGTTAGCGTGTGCCCATGTGCGGCAGGTACGCGACGACCCGGAGCTCCGGCGAGCTCAGCGCGCTGTTCGAGTCGTCCGACGACACCGACGGCCTGCTCCGACCGGACCACAACGTCGCGCCGACCGATCGGGTGCCGCTGGTCCGGGTCAGCCCGGAGGGGCATCGCAGTCTCTGCGTGGGCCGCTGGGGTCTGCTGCCGCACTGGTCCCGGTCCGCCGCCGGCGCCGCCCGCATGATCAACGCGCGGGCGGAGACGGTGGCCACCAGCCGGGCGTACGCCGGGTCGTTCGCTCGCCGCCGCTGCCTCGTCCCGGCCGACGGCTGGTACGAGTGGGTCCGTCGGCCGGACGGCGGGCGGCAGCCCTACTACATGACGCCCACCGACGGGTCGGTGCTCGCCCTGGCCGGCATCTGGTCGCTCTGGGAGTCCGGTGCCGACTCCCGGCTCACCTTCAGCGTGCTGACCACCGCGGCGCTCGGCGACCTGGCCGGGGTGCACGACCGGATGCCGGTGCTGCTGCCACCCGGGTCCTGGTCGTCGTGGCTGACGCCGACCGACGAGCCCGAGCGGTTGCTCGTCCCGGCGTCGGTCGAGCAGTTGGCGGGTTTGGAGATCCGACCGGTGGGGCCGGCGGTGGGCGACGTCCGTAACGACGGCCCGCACCTGATCGACCGGGTGACGCTCGCGCCGGCGGTGGCGCCGCAGGAGTTGACGCTGTTCTGAGGCGACAGCACATCGTCGGGCACCGATTTGACAGCATTACGCGCGATTCGTCTCCCGAGTGTTCAGTCATGTTCCCGGCATACCCTTGTCCCGGTGTTACGAAGTGCGATAGAACACAGCGCCGGTAGTGGCTGTCGATTCGCACGGGGCGGACGACGTCCACCGATCTTGCCGGTCCCACGGGGGAGGTGGGTGGATGACACGGGCGCGTATGCCCCGGCCGCACGAGGTGGCAGCGGCGCGGCGAGATCCGCGACTGCTGCGGGCATTGCGGGAACGACGACAAGACGACGCGTGGCGCACCAGAGGCACCTGTCAGAGCGTCGACCCGGAGACATTCTTTCCGGCGCCGAACGAGCCGGCGGATGCTGCCGTCGCGCTGTGCCGCAGTTGTGATGTGCAGGGGTCCTGCCTGGCCTGGGCCCTGGACGTCGGTGACTGCCATGGCGTCTGGGGGGCGACCA
This sequence comes from Micromonospora sp. WMMC250, assembly GCF_027460215.1. Lineage (NCBI taxonomy): Bacteria > Bacillati > Actinomycetota > Actinomycetes > Micromonosporales > Micromonosporaceae > Micromonospora > Micromonospora sp. WMMC250. Next base: position 6,006,183 of record NZ_JAPZBJ010000002.1, read on the forward strand.
CGCCCCGCGAACGGCGGGCGATGCTGGTGGCCTGGCGGGGCGAGGTCGAACCTGACCCGGACGCCGTCGACGACGCCGGTCCGCCGGTGCGGGACCGACTACTCACTCTGGTGCCGCTCAGCTGACCAGCGGCCCGGTCCACCACCGGGCGTCCAGCACGCGGCGCAGAATGGGCCGGTGCCAACCAGCGACCAGATAGACACCCCGCGCGGCCCAGCGGGGATCACCACCGACCTGCCGACCCGCCCGGCGACCGCGCTGCTCGTGCTCGGTCACGGGGCGGGCGGCAGCGTCGACGCACCCGACCTGCTCGCGGTCCGGGACGCGTCGGTCGCGGCCGGCCTGGTGGTCGTCCGGGTGACCCAGCCCTACCGGGTCGCCGGTCGACGTGCGCCCGCACCTGCGGGTCATCTCGACGAGGCCTGGACGGCGGTGCTCGCCGTGCTGCGCGACCGGCACGTCGACGCACCGACGGTGCTGGTCGGAGGTCGTTCCAGCGGTGCCCGGGTGGCCTGTCGGACGGCGCGTGCGGTGGGCGCGGCCGGCGTGGTCGCGTTGGCCTTTCCGCTGCACCCGCCCGGACGGCCGGAGCGTTCCCGCGCCACCGAACTGGCCACCGGCCTGCCGACGCTCGTCGTCAACGGCGACCGGGACCCGTTCGGTACGCCGGAGCCGGCGCAGGGCGTGCGGGTGGTGAGCCGTCCGGGGGAGACGCACGACCTGCGGCGCGATCCGGTGGGCACGGCGACCGTCGTGCGGGACTGGCTGCGAGCCCAGGGCTGGGCGGCCGACTGATCGGCTCAGCCCGGCGGCCGTTCCGGTGCCGGGCTGCGCTGCTGTGCCCGGCGACCGGCGTCCCGGGCTGCGCTGCTGTGCCCGGCGACCGGCGTCCCGGGCTGCGCGGCTGTGCCCGACGACCGTTTCCGGTGCCGGGCAAGGGTCGTTGCATCGGATGGTGCCACCGGGCCGGTTCGAGCCGGAGGCGCCAGTCCTCCCAGGCCCTTCCTGGTCCCAGCGCCGGCCGCCGTCGGGGCCGGGACCAGGAACGGGGAGGCCCGGACGGAATGCCCCAGTGGTCATCTCGCGTTACAAACCCCGGACGACTTTTCTGCGAGGGGGGTGACCGGTGCCGACCGAGACACGGAGCCTGAAACGGGACGAGCGGGACGCCCGGCAGCTGAAGCGGCTGCTGGATGGTCCGGAGTGGCCTGCGACGGCGGGACCGGGCGGGGTTGGTGTGGTGAGCACGGGCACACCAGCCGGAAGTGAATCTGCGGGCAGGTCCGTACGCGTATCCTCGGCGGGAAAGCATCCGACGCGAGGGGATGTGCGGTTGACCACCGAGAAGACGGACGAGCGCAGGGCCCGATTCGAGCGGGACGCGATGCCATTCGTCGATCAGCTCTACGCTGCTGGGCTGCGGATGACACGCAACCCGGCGGATGCCGAGGACCTGGTCCAGGAGACGTACCTGAAGGCGTACGCGGCCTTCCACCAGTTCGAGCAGGGCACGAACCTGAAGGCCTGGCTGTACCGGATCCTGACCAACACCTACATCAACTCCTACCGCAAGCGGCAGCGCCAACCGATCCAGGCGCCGACCGAGGAGATCACCGACTGGCAGCTCGCCGAGGCCGAGTCGCACACCTCCAGCGGGTTGCGCTCGGCGGAGACCGAGGCACTGGACCGGCTTCCGGACAGCGACGTGAAGGAGGCCCTCCAGCAGTTGCCGGAGGAGTTCCGCCTGGCCGTCTACCTGACCGATGTCGAGGGCTTCTCGTACAAGGAGGTCGCGGACATCATGGGCACGCCGATCGGCACCGTGATGTCGCGTCTGCACCGGGGCCGTCGTAATCTGCGCAAGCTGCTTGAGCGCTACGCCGGGGAGCGGGGCTTCAGTGCCGCCCGCTCGTCCAAGGGCTCCAGCACCGCCGCTGCCGGCCAGGAGGTGTGACGTGAGCTGTGGGGAGCCGCACGAGACAGACTGCCGCGAGGTGCTCGCGGAGGTCTACCTCTACCTGGATCTGGAGTGCGCCGACGAGCGTCGTTCGCTGATCCGGCACCACCTCGACGAATGCGGGCCCTGCCTGCGCGAGTACGGGCTGGAGCAGGAGGTGCGGGCGCTGGTGGCGCGTTGCTGCGGCAACGAGACCGCGCCGGACGAGCTGCGCGAACGGCTTCGGGTCAAGCTCACCGAGTTGGTGGTCTTCGAGACCAGTGATTCCCGCGAGCTGGCCGACTGAGCGCCAGCACATCTGACTGACCAACACCGGTGGCCCGGGTCGACGTGGACCCGGGCCACCGGTGTGCCCGGCGTCCGCCGGGTGGGGCTGATCGGTGACGGGCCGCGGGCCCGTCGACTCGGTCAGGAGTTGGGACGCTTGCCGTGGTTCGCGGCGCTCTTCTTACGGGCCTTCTTCTTCCGGGACTTCTTCGCCATGCTGACCTCCTCGTGATGGGTCGGATCCGTCCTGCGCACGACCTCGGAGCGGGTGCACCCACCGGCCGTCCGGCGTCGGGTCCGACCCGCTGATGGTAGTGCTGTCGACAGCCGCCACCTTCCCCAGGGCGGATGTGCCATCCGGCTGTGCCGCTGTGCGCTCACCGCCGTCCGGCGCATGATTGGATACGACGGCAGGCACATCGCGAAGAGGGAGGGCCCGGACATGGCCGAGGAGATCCGCGCCGAGATGGTGGCGAACGTCTGGAAGGTCGTCGCCACGGCTGGTGACACGGTGGCCGAGGGCGACACCCTGGTGATCCTCGAGTCGATGAAGATGGAGATCCCGGTCATCGCCGAGTCCGAGGGTGTGATCCAGCAGCTCGCCGTGCACGAGGGCGACGTCGTGCAGGACGGCGACCTGATCGCGGTGATTGCTTGACCGGGCTGCGGGTCCGTCCTGCCGAGCAGGCCGACTTCCCGGCGGTGGCCCGGCTGACGGTGGCCGCGTACGAGGCGGACGGTCAGCTCAAGGGCGAGCACGGGTACGGCGCGGTGCTGGCCGACGTGTCGACCCGGGCCGCCAGTGGCGAGGTGCTGGTGGCTGTGGACGAGGCGACCGACGCGGTGCTCGGCTCGGTGACCTTCGTGCTGCCGGGCACCCGCTTCGCGGAGCTGTCCGGGCCGGGTGAGGCGGAGTTCCGGATGCTCGCGGTCGACCCGGGCGCCCAGGGGCGGGGCGTGGGTGCCGCGCTGGCGCAGGCGTGCGTCGCGCGCGCGACCGAGTTGGGCTGCGTGGCGGTGGTGATCTGCGTCCGGGCCGGCATGGCCCAGTCGGCGCACCGGCTCTATTCGCGGCTCGGTTTCGCCCGTGCGCCGGAGAAGGACTGGTCGCCGGCGCCGGGGGTGGACCTGCTCGGTCTGCGGCTGGATCTCACGCGCGGCTGACCGCCCGGCCGATCAGGCCGGGCTGGTCGCGCTCACGTCCGGCGGAGCAGGCGGAGCGGGCGGGGCAGGCGGAGCGGGCGGGGCAGGCGGAGCGGGCGGGGTCGGGTCGGTGCCGATGGCGGCCAGCAACTCGTCGGCGACCTCCAGGGCGAGCTTGCGGCGCTCGTCGTCGCTGATGTGCGGGGCGCGGAGCGCGAACCAGCTGCCGTGCACCGCGAACAGGGACAGGGTGGCGCGCAGTTGGGCGGCGGGGGAGTCGTCCCCACGGCACAACGCGTCGGCGAGCGTCATCATCCGGCCGCGCATCTGCTGGCCGGCGGCGAGACTCTTCAGCACGGTCTGGTTCTGCTCGAAGAACCGCATCACCGATGGCATCTCGCCGCTGAACATCGTGTCGGCGTAGCGGGAGACGAGTTCGCGCCGGGTGTCCAGGGTCGCGGGCTGCGACTCGGCCCAGGCGGTCAGCGCGTCGATCTGCACCAGCCGGTCCTCGACGAAGCTGGCGACGATGTCGTCCTTGCTCTTGAAGTGGTAGTAGAGCGCGGCCTTGGTGACGTTGAGGCGCTCGGCGATCTCCCGAAGCGAGGTCTTCTCGTACCCCTGCTCGGTGAAGAGCTCGAGCGCGACGGCCTTGATCCGCTCCCGCGTGCCGCCTGTGCTCTCCCTCACCCACGCCCCCCAATTGGCTTGACCGCTAGTTGGTGCCCAACTTACCGTGCGGCTAGTAAGGTGACTAGCCGGGCGGCAAGTAAGTGTGGCAATCCTCGGGGGGAGCTTACCCATGACACAGGCAACCCAGGCCGGCGCACGACCCAACAACATCAGGGTCGTGCTGTTCGGGCTGATGATCGCGATGATGCTCGCGATGCTCGACAACATGATCGTCAGCACCGCGTTACCGCGGATCGTCGGCGAGTTCGGCGGCCTCAACCACTTCACCTGGGTGGTCACCGCGTACGTCCTGGGCACCACCGTCTCCACCCCCATCTGGGGCAAGCTGGGTGACCTCTACGGCCGCAAGTCGGTCTTCCTGACCTCGGTCGTCATCTTCCTCGTCGGCTCCGCCCTCTGCGGTATGGCCGGTTCCGGGATGCTCGGCGGCCCGCAGGACGGCATGGTGCAGCTGATCGCCTTCCGGGCCGTGCAGGGTCTCGGCGCCGGCGGCCTCATGGTCGGCGTGATGGCGATCATCGGTGACCTGGTCCCGCCCCGCGAGCGTGGGCGCTACCAGGGCATGATCGCCGGCATCATGGCGATCGCCATGGTCGCCGGCCCCCTGGTCGGCGGCTTCATCACCGACCACCTCTCCTGGCGCTGGGCGTTCTACGTGAACCTGCCGCTGGGCGGCGTCGCGTTGCTCGTGCTGATCACCACCATGCACCTGCCGAAGTACCGCACCGAGCACCGGATCGACTGGCTCGGGGCGGGTCTGCTCTCGGTCGGCATCACCGCGATCGTGCTCATCACCACCTGGGGTGGCAACGAGTACGACTGGACGTCCCCGCAGATCTTCGGCCTGGCCGTCCTGGCCGTGCTCGCGTTGGTGGCGTTCGGCCTGGTGGAGCGCCGGGTCCAGGAACCGATCCTGCCCTTGGGGCTCTTCGCCAACCGCAACTTCGCCTTGATCTCGGTGATCGGCTTCCTGCTCGGCTTCGCGATGTTCGGCGCGATGAACTTCCTGCCGCTCTACCAGCAGACCGTGCAGGGCGCGTCGGCGACCAACAGTGGTCTGCTGCTGCTGCCCCTGATGTTCGGCATGCTCGTCGTCTCGCTGGTCATCGGTCGGGCGATCACCAAGAACGGTAAGTACCGGGCGTACCCGATCGTCGGTGGCGTGGTGATGACCGCCGGCATGGCGCTGCTGTCCATGCTCGACACCAACACCAGCAAGGTGACGTCCTCGCTCTACATGGTCGTGCTCGGCGTCGGCATGGGCTTCCTCATGCAGACGTCGATGCTGATCGCGCAGAACAGCGTGGAGCAGAAGGACCTCGGCGCGGCCAGCGGCGCGGCGACGTTCTTCCGGTCGATCGGCGGTTCGTTCGGCATCTCGCTGTTCGGTGCGATCTTCGCCAACCGGCTGGCCAATTCGGAGGGCGGCCGAGCCTTCGGCGGCGGCGAGGCCGGGGCCGGCATGGACCTGGCGAAGCTCAAGGAACTGCCCGCCCAGGCGCGCGAGCTGGTGCTCGGCGGTCTCTCCGACGCGATCTCGCACGTGTTCCTGTGGGCGGTGTTGTTCACCATCGTGATCCCGGTGCTCGCCTGGTTCATCAAGGAGATCCCGCTGCGGACCGCCAACGAGGCGCCGCCGCAGGCCACCCCGGAGGAGGAGGCCGAGGTCGCTCTCGGCAAGGCTCCCGTCGCCTGATCCGACATCCGCGTCGCACGCCGCGTCGTCCCGTCCGGGGCGGCGCGGCGTGTGTCTTCAGCCGAAGCACAGTTACCGGCGGCGCAGGCGTTGCCAGAGGCGGCGTAGCGGATTGCGGGGGCGGGGGACCCGAGCGGAACGCGTGCCGAGCAGGTCGGTGGCGAGCGCCGCGGTGGCCGGGTCCAACTCCGGAGCGGCGAGCGCCAGATGGGCCAGCGAACCGGCGATCGGGACCGGCCGGGTCCGCGCCACGGCTGCCGCGTCGGCGAGCCGCTCCGCCACCACCCGCGCCACGTCCGCGCGCACCGAGGGATCCACCCAGGCTGCGGTGACCAGGGCGAACAGCGCCGCCTCGGTGACCCAGTCCTCGACCCCCCAGATCAGGTCGAGCAGCACCCGGCGGCGGGTCGAGCCCTCCCATGGCTCGTCGGTGCGGTGGTGCAGCAGACCCAGGCAGGCCCACACCTGCACACCCCGGACCCAGACCGACGGGTCGTGGGCGGCCAGCAGTCGACCCACCGCGTTGGCCGGCGGCGCGGGCGGGTGCACCAGCAGACCGAGCAGATCGGCCACGTCGAGACCGGCCAGGCTCACCGCCGCGTCGTACGCGGCGGGCGGGTGTGGCCACGCCGGGTGTGCGATCTGCCCGATCCGGTCGACAGCCGTCGCCGAGGGCGTCGGCAGGGCCGGCGTGGGTACGTCGTCCGCGTACCGCCACAGCTGTTGGGCGGACGCCCGTCGCGGCTCGCGCGGGTCCGGTTCCAGCGCGCTCCCGACGACGTCGATCCGCAGCCCGGGAGCTGTCGACGTCGCCGTCCGGACGGCGCTCGGCGGGGCCGGGGCAGTCAGGTGTACGACGCCGCCGAGGCCGTTGTCGTCGTCGGCCACCGCCCGGCGCACCGCGTCGGCCAGCGGGCCGTCGGCCGGTGTCAGCTGACCGAGCCAGGGTCGGGCCCGGCAGCATTGGGCCAGGTCGCCGTGCTCGTGGGTGTCGTCGGGATGGTCCCGGACGAAGTCGGCGAGCGCGACCAGGTGAGCCAGGTCGCCGTCGCGCAGGTGCCGCAGGCGGTGTGCGGTGTGCACCGCGCAGTCGAACGACGGGTCGCGTGCCAGCGCCCGCTCGGTCCACTCCAGCGCCTCGTCGAGCCGGCCGATGTCGGCCAGGGTGCCGGCGATGTCCGCGTAGATCGCCAGGTCGTCGGGGTCCAGCTCGACAGCCCGACCGAGAGCCGCGAGGCCGTCGCGGGTCCGGCCCGCGCTGCGGTACGCGTACCCGAGCCAGACCTCGCCCATCTTCGACTGCTGTGCGCGTACCCCTCGGGCGGCCCACCGGACCGCCAGGGCGGCTTCGCCGACGCGCCGGGCCAGCGCGGACGCCGCTCCCAGCAGCAGGCTGTGCTCGGGGTGCACGGTGACCGCGTTGCGGGCCAGCGTCAGGTACGGCGTGAGGGCGGCCCGGCCGAGCCGTGGCACCGGGTCGGGCAGGGCGGCGCACACCTGCATGAGGACGCGGGCGATGTGTTCCGGGTCCAGTCGTTCGGCCAGCTCGGGTGCGGTGACCCAGGGCACCTCGGCCCACGGGGCGCCGGGCGCGTACGTGGTCGCCGCGGCCAGCAGTTCCAGCCCTTCGGCGGGGCGCCCGGCGGTGGCGAGCAGGTGGGCGCGGGCGACGACGGCTCCCACGAACGTGTGGTGGTTGATCGGGAACAGGTCCAGGCCACCGTCGCTCACCGCGGCGAGTCGGGCCAGTGTCTCGTGCACCTCGGGCAGGGTGGGGGCCCGCGCCAACGCACCGGCGAGGTGACCGGCGGCGTGGTGCAGGTCGCCCTCGTCCAGTGCCAGTCGGGCCAGCGCCAGCTCCTCCGTGGCGGAGAGCGCGGCATCGTCCGTTCCCTCGGGCACGTCGTCCTCTCGTCGCAGCCTCGACCGTGTGCAGCCGGCCAAGCGTAGTTGATATTGGGATCATTCGGTGATCATCTGCGCACTCCTGCTCGTTCAATTGCTCGAATATGGGGAAAGGTGCAAGACTGAGCAGGAAACGCGCGGGAACCGCGCAGGGGAGGAGTGTCCGTGACACGCGCAGGGGCTGGCATGGCCGCCGACATCGACGAGCAGCCGGCCGGCTACGCGCGGCTGCTCTCCGCCGCCAACGCCGCCGAGATCGCCCGGGTCGCGGCGGTCATCGCCGAACGCCGCCCGCGGCACGTGGTCTTCACCGCCCGCGGCACCTCCGACCACGCGGCCCTCTACGGGGCGTACCTGACCGAGATCCGGCTCGGCCTGCCCGCCGGGCTCGCCTCGCCCAGCGTGGTCACCCTGTTCGGGGCCCGACCCGACCTGTCCGACGCGCTTGTCGTCGGGGTCAGCCAGAGCGGCGGTTCCCCCGACCTGGCCGAGGTGCTGCGCGCCGCCCGCGCCTCCGGGGCGCTGACCCTCGCGGTGACCAACGCCCCCGACTCGCCGCTGGTCGACGTGGCCGAGCTGAGCGTCGACATCGCCGCCGGGCACGAGCGGGCGGTGGCCGCCACCAAGACGTACACCGCCGAGCTTCTCGCCCTGCTGATGCTGGTGGAGGGGATCCGGGCCGGCGACGGCGTGCTCCCGGCGGCCGAACGGCAGGCCCTCGACGCGCTGCCCGAACTGGCCGCGCGCACCCTCGCCGACGACACTCCGGCCCGACTCGCGCCGCGTTACCGGTTCGCCCGGCAACTGGTCACCACCGGGCGGGGCTACGCGTACCCGACCGCCCGGGAGGCCGCGCTGAAGCTGATGGAGACGTCGTACCTGCCGGCGCTCGCCTTCTCCGGCGCCGACCTGCTGCACGGTCCGCTCGCGATGACCGACCCGGAGGTCCCGGTGCTCGCCGTGGTCGGCTCCGGCCCGGGCGGACGGTCGATGGGTGAGGTGCTGCCCCGCCTCGGCGAACGCCGCGCCGACGTGGTGGTGGTCGGCTCCGCCGAGGTGCCGGGGGCCACCCGGCTGGCAGTTCCCGAGGTCGACGAGCGGTACGCCCCACTGCTGGACATCCTGCCGTTGCAGCGGTTGGCGCTGGCCCTGGCCCTCACCCGGGGTGAGGACCCGGACGCGCCACGCGGGTTGAAGAAGGTCACCGCGACGATGTGAGGCGCGGCGTGGCACCCTGGTCACCGTGTCCACGCTGCGCGACCTCGCCGAGGAGCACACCCATCTCCGTCCGGCCGACATCGACCACCTGCACCGCATCGCCGGCGACTGGCAACTGCTCTCCGATCTGTCCTTCGCCGACCTGCTGCTCTGGGTGCCGGTCGACGCCGACGGCACGTTCCTCTGCGTCGCCCAGGTCCGCCCGACGACCGCCCCCACCGCCTATCAGGACGACCAGGTGGGGCGCATCGTCGGCGGGTCGGAGGTGGCACACCTGGGCGTCGCGTACTCCCAGGGCCGGATCTGGCGGGAGGGTGACCCGGTCTGGTACGGCGACGTGCCGGCCCGGCACGAGGCGATCCCGGTCCGGCTGCGCACCGCCGAGGGGGAGGCCGGTGAGGTGATCGCCGTCGTGGGACGGGACACCAACCTCTCGACCGCGCGTACGCCGAGTCAACTGGAACTCAACTACCTGACCACGGCGGACGACCTGGCGCAGATGATCGCGGACGGCACGTTCCCGCCGCCCCGGCATCCAGGCGAGACCACCTCCGCGCCCCGGGTCGGCGACGGCCTCGTCCGGCTCGACGCCGGCGGGAAGGTCACCTACGCCAGCCCGAACGCCCAGTCCGCGTACCGCCGACTGGGCTACGCCTCCCATCTGGTGGGTGAGGACCTGGCCGCGCTGCACCGCCGGCTCGCCGGCGATCCGTTGGAGGGCACCGAGGCGGCGAACGGCATCCTGGCCGCGCTGCGCGGCGAGGGTCCGCCGCGACGGGAGATCGACGCCCGAGGGGCCACGATGCTCACCCGGGCGTTGCCGCTGATGCCCGCCGGGGTGCCGATCGGCGCGCTGGTGCTGGTCCGGGACATCACCGAGGTACGGCGTCGTGATCGGGCGTTGATCACCAAGGACGCCACCATCCGGGAGATCCACCACCGGGTGAAGAACAACCTTCAGACCGTGGCCGCGCTGCTGCGATTGCAGGCCCGCCGGGTGGCCATGCCGGAGGCGCGGGTCGCACTGGAGGAGTCGGTACGCCGGGTCGCCTCGATCGCCCTGGTCCACGAGACGCTCTCCATGTCCAGTGACGAGGCGGTCGAGTTCGACGGCATCGTCGACCGGGTCTCCAGCGCGGCGACCGAGGTCGCGGCGACCGAGGTGAGCGTCGGCATGCGACGGCGGGGCAGTTTCGGAGTGCTGCCGGCGGAGATCGCCACCTCGCTGGTGATGGTCCTCAACGAGTTGCTGCTCAACGCCGTCGAGCACGGCTTCCCGCCGAGCGACGAGGAGGACGAGCCCCTGACCGCCGCCGCCTCCGGAATGGTGCCGGTCGCCGCACCCGAGGTCGACCCGGAGCTGCGACCCGAGGTGGTGGTCTCGGCGCATCGGTTCCGCAAGATGCTGCACGTCTCGGTGGCCGACAACGGGCGCGGCCTGCCACCGGACTTCGACGCCGAACGTGCCAGCCGGCTCGGCCTCCAGATCGTCCGGGCCCTGGTCACCGGGGAACTGCGCGGCACCATCGAGCTGCGCGCCGGAGCCAACGGCGGCACCGAGGCCGTGCTGGTCGTCCCGCTGGCGCGTAACGCCCCGGACGGTCGCTCACAGGCCTGAGGTCGCACGCCTGCCGTTCCGGTCGTGCTTGACGGGCGCTGCCCACGAGTACCGGTGGGACGGTCCCACTGTTCTGAGCGACATACCTCTGGGTCATATTTATGACTCGGAGGTATATCGCCTTGAGGAAGGCGCCGCTGCCAGGCCGTCTCACGCCCTCTGCCCGCCGACCTGCGGGCGCGCCGGAGCCGGGTCAGTTGGCGGAGCGGGTCAGCAGGGCGACAGCCAGGCCGGGGCGCTGCCAGACCTGGGTGACGGTGAACTGCGCGCGGAGCGCGTCGCCCTTGGCGCCGGGCACTGCGGCCAGCGGATCGGGGTGCCGGCCGCTGACGACCAGCCAGACCCGTGGCGTGCCGGCCAGGCACTGCGCCGGTTGGGGGCACTCGGCGGCCCACAGGTCACCCCGGCGGGCCTCGTCCTCGGTGACCAGCACGTCGCGGGGCGGGTCGTGGAGGTGGTATTCGATGCCGAGGTCGAGGAAGAGCCAGCTGTGTCGGGGCGAGTAGACCACCGCGTCACCGGGCCGCTGACCGTCGCCGATCACTCTTGCCGCGCCCGCGTAGTCCACCGGCGCGTTGCGTGGCCACTCGTGGGTCCGCCGCAGCGCGGCCTGGTCGGGGAGGCCGAGCAGCCCGGCCAGGACCACCACGACGAGCGCGGCCGGCGCGGCCACCGCGGCCAGGGCCGCGCCCGCCAGCAGGCACGCGAAGGGCACCACGAAGACCAGGTACCGGGGCACCCACAGGGGTACGACGGCACCGGCGGCGAAGAGCAGCAGCACCGGCAGCAGCACCGCGCTCACCGGCAGCAGTGCCCGGCGTCCGAGCCGTGCCGCGCCCAGCGCGGCCACCCCGAGCAGCAGTCCGCCCACGACACTGCTCTGGGCCACGCCGCCGGGCAGCGCGGTCAGGTCATCCAGCCGAGCCAGACCCACCCAGTTCAACTGCCGGGACTGCTGGGTCCGGGCCTTGACCAGCAACGGACCGGCCAACAGCACGACCGGCACCACGGCGATGACCCACCGCCACACCCGCCGGTCCCGCTCGACGGTGGTGTGGTCCGGAGTGCCGACACCGGCATCGGCGGGCCCGCGCCACCAGGCGAGTACGACGACCAGCGCGTGCGCGGCGAGCAGCGTCAGCGCGATCAGGTGGATGAGTCCGAGAGCGGTGACTGCGATGGCGTACCCGGCCCAACGGGCCCAGCTCGGCCGCCGCAGCGCGGTCACCAGGAGCACTGTGGCGAGCACCGCGAGCATGGTGGCCAGCGCGTACGGGCGGGCCTCCTGGCCGTAGCGCGACGTGCCGGGGAGCACCGCGAACACCAGGCCGGCGAAGAGACCGGTGCGCCGGTCGACGAGCCGCGCGCCGAGCACGGCGAGCAGCCCGGCGGCCACTGTCATCGCCAGCACGGCCGGCACGCGCAGGGCGACGGTGGAGTCGCCGACGATCCTGGTCCAGATGTGCATCAGCAGGTAGTACGGGCCGGTCGCGGCGTCGATGGTGTCGGCCAGGCGGGCCAGGTCGGTGGGCGACCGGGTGGCCGCGCTCCAGGTGGCCAGCTCGTCGCGCCAGAGCTGGGCGGAGCCCAGGCCGGTCACCGTCACCGCCAGGGTCAGCAGCGCCGGGGGGAGCCAGACCGGTGGGCGGCGCAGGTGGTCCCACGCCGCCCCGCTCGACTTCTCGGACAATCCGCCCACGGTTCGAGCCTGCCACGGCCCTGCCGCCCGTGGGTGTCAGCTGGCGGCAGGCGGTGGCCGCCAGGCCGTTCGGCGAGCCGCCGGCCCGTGATGTGGGATCCAGCACGCGGACATTGGCCGGCCCCCTTGGCGTGTGGCAGCATGGGCCCATGACCGCCGCAGTCGTCCGCCGCTTCGTGGCACGTCGCCACGTCGATTACGGCCGCGTGCGCAGCGCGATCTGTCCGGCCTACTGACGACGCCCGACCAATCCGTCTCGGGCGCGCTCCGCGCCGGCTGTCTGAAGACACCGTTGTCCCGCCCGCTTCGCGGGCCGGCCGCCGCGCCCCGCGTACACCGAGGCACAGCAGACAACGGAGGACGCCGCGATGGCGGTCAGCAGCATCCCGGCCCGTTCCGAGGACCCGACGGCTCGCCCGACCCGAGCGCCGCGCCGGCCACGGGGTGAGGGCCAGTGGGCGCTCGGCCACCGTGAGCCGCTCAACCCCAACGAGCGGATCAAGAAGGACGACGACCCGCTCAACGTCCGGGCCCGCATCGAGACGATCTACGCGCACCGGGGCTTCGCCTCCATCGACCCGCAGGACCTGCGGGGACGGTTCCGCTGGTGGGGCCTCTACACCCAGCGCAAGGCGGGCATCGACGGCGGGCGCACCGCCGTGCTGGAGCCGCACGAGCTGGAGGACGAGTTCTTCATGCTCCGGGTCCGCATCGACGGCGGCCAGCTCAGCCTGGCCCAGCTACGGGTGATCGCGGACATCTCGCGGGAGTTCGCGCGGGACACCGCCGACATCACCGACCGGCAGAACATCCAGTACCACTGGATCCGGGTCGAGGACATGCCGGAGATCTGGCGCCGACTGGAGTCGGTCGGTCTGCAGACCACCGAGGCGTGCGGTGACTGCCCGCGCATCGTGCTGGGCAGCCCGGTCGCCGGGGTGGCCCGCGACGAGGTGCTCGACCCCACCCCGGCGATCGACGAGATCGTCTCCCGGTACGTCGGCGACAAGCAGTTCTCCAACCTGCCCCGCAAGTTCAAGACGTCGATCTCCTGGCTGGTCGACACCCCGTACGAGTCGAACGACATCGCGTTCCTCGGTGTCGACCACCCCGAGCACGGCCCCGGTTTCGACGTCTGGGTCGGCGGTGGCCTCTCCACCAACCCGATGCTCGCCCAGCGGCTCGGCGTCTGGGTGCCGCTGGCCGAGGTACCGGACGTGTGGGCCGGTGTCGTCGGCATCTTCCGCGACTACGGCTACCGCCGGCTGCGCAACCGGGCCCGGCTGAAGTTCCTGGTGGCCGACTGGGGTGTGGAGCGTTTCCGGGAGGTCCTGGAGAAGGACTACCTCGGTCGCACGTTGCTCGACGGCCCGGCGCCGACCCTGCCGTCGAAGCCGATCGACCACGTGGGCGTGCACGAGCAGGCCGACGGGCGGCACTACGTGGGCGCCGCCCCGGTGGTCGGACGGGTCTCCGGCGCGCAGCTGAGCCAACTGGCCGACGTGGTCGAGGCGCACGGCAGCGACCGGGTGCGGCTCACCCCGTACCAGAAGCTGCTGGTGCTCGACGTGCCGTCGGAGCGGACGGAGTCGCTGGTCGACGCGTTGCGCGGGATCGGCCTGGAGGCCCGGCCCTCGGCCTGGCGGCGCGGCACCATGGCGTGCACCGGCATCGAGTACTGCAAGCTCGCGATCGTCGAGACGAAGGCCCGCGGCGAGGAGCTGGTGGCGCGGCTGGAGCAGCGGCTGCGCGACTTCGACGCGGACATCTCGATCCACATCAACGGCTGCCCGAACGCCTGCGCGCGCACCCAGGTCGCCGACATCGGGCTCAAGGGTCAACTGGTGGTCGGCCCGGACGGTCGGCAGGTGGAGGGCTTCCAGGTGCACCTGGGCGGCGGCCTGGGCATGGCGCAGGGCCAGACCGCCGGTTTCGGCCGCAAGCTGCGCGGCCTGAAGACCACCGCCGACGAGCTTCCGGAGTACGTGGAACGGCTGGCCCGCCGCTACCTGGCCGGTCGGAGCGAGGGCGAGACGTTCGCCAACTGGGTGATCAGAGTCGACGAGGAGGACCTGCGGTGAGCAGCGAGAACCGAGCGGCACCCCTGTACTGCCCGTACTGCGGCGAGGAGGACCTGCGGCCGCACGAGGCGGGGCACGGCGCGTGGGAGTGCCACGCCTGCACCCGAGTCTTCTCGGTGAAGTTCACCGGCCTGCTCTCGCGGGCGGTGACCCGATGAGCCTCGTCTCCGCCGCGAGTCTGCGCCTGGTCGGTCCGGGTGGCCCGACGCCGACCGATCCGGCCCGGCGCGACCCGGACGAGCTGCGGGCCCTCGCCGAGCAGGCCGCCCGGGACCTGGAGGGCGCACCGGCCCTGGAGATCGCCCGCTGGGCGGCGCAGACCTTCGGTGACCGGTTCTGCGTCACCAGTTCGATGGCCGACGCCGTGCTGGCCCACCTGGTGTCCCGGGTGGCGCCGGGCGTGGACGTGGTGTTCCTCGACACCGGCCTGCACTTCCCCGAGACGCTGCGGGTGCGCGACGAGGTCGCCCGGACGCTCCCGGTGAACGTGCGGTCGATCCGGCCGCGGCTCACCGTCGGTCAGCAGGACGGCCAGTACGGCCCCCGGCTGTTCAACAAGTCGCCGGACGACTGCTGCCAGCTGCGCAAGGTGGAGCCGCTGGAGCGGGCGCTGACCGGGTACGACGCCTGGGCTGCGGGCCTGCGTCGGGACGAGTCACCGACCCGGGCCAACACGCCCGTGGTGACCTTCGACGCCCGGCGCGGCAGGGTCAAGGTCAACCCGATCGCGGCGTGGTCGCAGCGGGACGTGGACGCCTACATCGCCCGTTTCAACGTGCCGGTCAACGAACTGTTCAAGCAGGGTTACGGGTCGATCGGCTGCTGGCCGTGCACCCGCCGCACCAAGGCCGGCGAGGACGCGCGGGCCGGCCGGTGGGCCATGTTCGAGAAGACCGAGTGCGGCCTGCACGTCTGACCTCACCGGCGACGACCCCGACCGGCCCCGGTGCGGCCGGCGGGGCCGACCCGGTGGTGCTGGTCGCGCACGGCAGCCGCGATCCGCGAGCGGCCGAGGCCACCGAGGCGCTGGCCCGAGCCGTGTCGGCGGCCCGTCCGGGCACACCGGTGTGGGCGAGCTGGCTGGACCACACCGAGCCGGGGCCGACAGCGGTGTTGCGTGACCTGGCCGCAGCCGGTCACCGTCGGGCGGTGCTGGTGCCGCTGCTGCTGACCGCCGCGTACCACCGTCGGGTGGACATCCCGGCGGCGGTCGCCGCGGCGGCGCGGACCGGGCCACCGCTGGCGGTGCGGGTGACCGACGTGCTCGGTCCGGCGGACGGGACCGTCGACGCGGGGCTGCTGGGCGGGTTGCGTCGCCGGCTCGACGAGGCGGGTCCGGGCCGCTTCGACGCGCTGGTGCTGGCGGCGGCGGGCACCCGCGACGCGCGGGCGCGCTGTTCGGTGGGTCGGGTCGCGGACGCGCTCGGCGACGAGTTCCAGGTGCCCTGCCGGGTGGCGTACGCCTCGGCGGCTCCGCCGTCGGCCGGCGTGGCGGTGTCCCGACTCCGGGCTGCCGGCGCGCGGCGGGTCGCGGTGTGCGCGTACTTCCTGGCGCCCGGCCTGTTTCACGACGCGGTGGCCGAGGCGGCCCGCGCGGCCGGGGCGGTCTCGGTCGCCGCACCGCTGACCAACGCGCCGGAGTTGGTGGAGTTGGTGTTGCGGCGGGTCGACGATCGGCCGGTGCCTGCCTCGACGGGGTGACCCGTGCCGGCACGACGTCGCAGGTGCCGGACAGCGGAACGCCCCGGTGGGTGAACCCACCGGGGCGTACAGCTGTGTCGTTTGGGGGATCAGGCGGAGTGAGCGCGCAGCACCCGGAGGCCGCCACGCCGCTTCACAGCGCGCCGCTCCTCCTCGCTCATTCCGCCCCAGACGCCGGCGTCCTGACCGGACTCGAGCGCCCACTGCAGGCACTGATCGGTCACGGAGCAGCGCCGGCAGACGGCCTTGGCCTGCTCGACCTGCAGGAGAGCCGGCCCGGACGTCCCGATCGGGAAGAACAGCTCCGGGTCCTCGTCGCGGCAGACAGCATGGTGACGCCAGTCCATGGCGGCAACACTCCTCATTCTGGATGGGTGGCAAACAATTGCTTGTCGTGCTTTTCCTATATGCATCCGCAGTGCCGGTGGTGACAGTTAGCGTCCGACCATTCGGCAGTGCGTGAGCAGGCGGTCAGCGCCGGGGACCTGCTGGAACAGCTCAACCTGACGAGCATATCCAGGCAATGTCCCGGTAACTCAAGTTCGCTTGTGAATACTTTCACGAACGCTCGTGATGTCAAGGGTGACGCTCGGAAAAACTCCGGGCGGTGAGCAAGCCCACAACCTGTTTGTCCGGATTCCAGTGCTTTCCTGGTTACCCGCCGTGCCACAGTCGAGGATCAATATAGTACAGTCCGCGTGACATTGCTGACATTTCCGGCACCTGCCCCTCGGTGTGGCGGCGACCGGCCGATGCGGTTGTGGCCACCGTGTCGACCAAGGGCAGTACCCGAGACCTAGCAGATTACTCTCAGTGCGGCCGGAACGGAGGTGAATCTGACTTTCTCCCGCTCGCCGAGATAGTCGCCGTCCAGCTGGAACGCCTGCGGACGGCTGGAGACCAGGGTGAACTCCGGCGTGTCATGGAGTCGTAACACCTGACGACCTCGTGGATCCGGCTGCCGAGACAGGAACTGCGTCACTGTCCGTGTTGTGCTAGCCACCCGGAGCTGACGCAGGGCCAGCACATCCAGCCCGAGGTCGAACGACGCCGCCGGGTTCGGGTTGACCTCCCGGTCGCCCAGGTACGTCCAGGGCGCCGTGTTCTGGATGATGACGGTGGCCAACTCGGACTCCGCCTGCTCGCCCGGACGCTCCAGGCTGATCGCCGGATGCCGGCGGTCCGAGGCGAAGAAGTACTGGTTCATGATCGAGCGCAGGTACAGCGTCGGCGTGGACACCCGTCCCTTGCGCCGAGCCTGCTCCACCCGGTGGATCACCGCAGCGTCCAGGCCGAACCCGGCGCAGAACGTGAAGTAGCGGTCGTCCGCACGTCCCAGCCCCACCGTCCGGCTCCGGCCCAGCCGCAGCCCTTCGAGGATCATGCTGGTCGCCTCCGGCCACTCCCGGGGCAGGCCCACCGCGCGGGCGAACACATTGGTGCTGCCACCCGGAACGGTCGCCAGCGCGGGCAGTCGCTCGGCCATCGAGGCGTCCTCGCCGAGTTTCGGCGGGTCGGCCGTCATCAGACCGTTCACCACCTCGTTCACAGTGCCGTCGCCACCCAGGGTGACGACGAGGTCGACCCCCTCGGCGGCGGCCTCCCGGGCCAGCGCCACGGCGTGCCCGCGCCGACGGGTGTAGCGCACGCTGAGGTCGACTTCGCTGCGCAGCGCCCGGACAAGCACGTCCCGGCTGCGTTCGCTGGTGGTGGTGGCCTTTGGATTGACCACCAGGACGGCCCGCATGGGCGGCACTGTACCTCCCGGCCGCCCGGGTATCGTGGCGCGCGTGACCATCGACTCGGCCCCGATTCCCGTCACGCTCCGCTGGGCGGTGCGGCTGCTGTGGGCGGAAGCGGCCGTCGTCGGGCTGATCGCGCTCTGGCTCATCTGGGCCGACCTCACGGCCACCACCACCGACCTCCTGTCGGCGTTGCTGGTGACCGTGTTCGCCATCGGGGCGGCGGTGGCGCTCTGGGCGCTGGGTCGGGCGCTGCTGCGCCGTCAGGCGGGCGCACGGGCCCCCGCGATCGTGCTCCAGCTGATGCTGCTGCCGATCGGGTGGTTCATGATCCAGGGCGGGCTGGGTTGGCTGGGCGTGCCGTTGATGGCGCTTGGCCTGGGCGTGGGCTGGCTGCTGGTCAGCCCTCCGACGACCCGGGCCCTCGGCTTCGAGTGACGGACCGGGTTCCAGTGACCGTGCCGGATCCAGTGACCGTGGCGGATCCGGCGGGTGCCGGGCCGGTCAGTGGCAGTGCCGGGCCGGTGGCCGGTGGTGGAGCAGCGGGTCAGTAACCGCCGGAGCGGCGGGTGAGCAGCGCGATCGTCGCCCGGCCGTCGGCGGCCGTGGCGGACGCTGAGGTGGTCAGCGCGGTGAGCACCTTCCAGGCGAACGACGACTCGGCGGGCAGCGTGGCGCCCCGCACGGTCGGCACTGTCACCTCGACGGTCAGTGCGTCCTCGGTGACGGCGAAGCGGCACTCCAGCTCGGCGTCGCGGGTGGCGATGGCGAGCAGCATGGCGCACGCCTCGTCGACGGCGATCCGCAGATCCTCGATCTCGTCGAGTGCGAACTGCAACCGGGCCGCCAGACCGGCGGTGGCGGTGCGGAGCACGCCGAGGTAACCACCGTCGGCAGGCACCGTGAGGTGCACCACGTCGTCGTCGGTGGCTGGTTGGCCAGTCAGTTGAGTCACGCCTCATCCCCCCGGTCGGGGACTCTACCCGGTCAGTCGCCCCTACGCGTGCCGACGGTGGTGGCCTGGGTGGCCAACTCGCGCAGGGCGTCGCCGCTGAGCCGGTAGGGCACCCACTCGCTCATCTGCTCCGCGCCGATCGAGGCGTAGAAGCCGGCCGCCGGATTCCAGTCGATCATCCACCACTCCAGCCGCCGGTAGCCGCGTCGTACGCAGATGTCAGCCAGGGTGGCGAGCAGCATCCGGCCTGCTCCGGTGCCTCGCGCGGACGGCCGGACGTACAGGTCTTCCAGGTAGATGCCGTGCACGCCGGCCCAGGTGGAGAAGTTGAGGAACCACAGCGCGAAGCCGATCGGCTCGTCACGCTCGTCCACGGCGACGTGACCGAAGAGCGCCGGAGCGCTCGGTTCCTCCGACGCCGGGCCGGCACCGAACAGGGCCGAGGTCAGTTGCTCGGTGGTGAGGTGGCACTGCTCGGGGGCGCGTTCGTACTCCGCCAGCTCGTGCACCATGGCGACGACGGCCGGCACGTCCTCGGGACGTGCCGGCCGGATCGTCGGTATGACCGACGAGGTCATGCCTTCTTGGTCTCCCAGAAGATCTTCGAGATCTCGTCGATCTTCGAGAGCAGCTTGTCGGCGGTGGCCGGGTCCAGGCTGCCCTTGACGCCGCCGGCGCCGGCGAGCTTGGTGGCCTCGTTGAACAGGCTGTGCAGGTTCGGGTACTTCTCGAAGTGCGGCGGCTTGAAGTAGTCGGTCCACAGCACCCACAGGTGGTGCTTGACCAGCTCGGCGCGCTGCTCCTTGATGATGATGGCCCGGGTGCGGAACTCCGGGTCGGTGTTCGACTGGTACTTCTCGCAGATCATTTTGACCGACTCGGCCTCGATCCGGGCCTGAGCCGGGTCGTAGACACCGCACGGCAGGTCGCAGTGAGCGCTCGCGGTGACGCGGGGCGCAAGGATGCGCGGAAGTCGCATCGGGATCCTCCATGGGAAGTTTGCGATGATCAAAGGCGACATTACTCCTGGGAATGCTCCCCGAACCGGGTGGAGGTGAAACCAGTGCAGGCCGATCACCCGGCTGGGGCGGCCCGGTTGCGCAGACCGCTGACCGCCGTCCTGGTGACCGGTCCGTCCATGGCGCCGACGCTGCGGCACGGCGACGCGGTGCTGGTGCGCCCCGGCGGCCGTCCGATCCGACCCGGGGACGTGGTGGTCGCGGTCTTCCGGACCCGTCCCGAACTGCTGGTGGTGAAGCGGGCGGTCCGGCCGCAGGACGGCGGCTGGTGGCTGCGCGGGGACAACGACCTGATCACCGACGACTCCCGGGCGTACGGGGTGGCCGACGTGCGGGGGAGGGTCGTGGCCCGCTACTGGCCACGTCCCGGACGGGTGCCTCCCCGGCCGATATGACCCTGCTCACATCCGAGGGGCAGTGCCGACACTATGCTCGGAAAGTGCCGGGTGACCCCCCGCGCCGCGTGCCACCGCTCGCCGCCCACCTCGCGGCCGGGCCCGCCGCCTCACATCTGCTCGACAGATCCTGGAGTCACCGCCATGTCTTCATCCACCGTGGACCCCGCTGATCCCGTCTTCCTGCTGCACCGGGGCGGCAAGATGGCCGTCGCCTCGACCGTGCCGCTCACCAGCCGGGAGGACCTCTCCCTGGCGTACACCCCGGGGGTGGCTCGGGTGTGTGAGGCGATCGCCGCCGACCCCGACCTGGCCGACGACTACACCTGGGCGGCGCACACCGTTGCGGTGGTCACCGACGGCACTGCGGTGCTCGGGCTCGGCAACATCGGCCCGCGCGCCGCGCTGCCGGTGATGGAGGGCAAGGCGGTGCTGTTCAAGCAGTTCGCCGGGGTGGACGCGGTGCCGATCTGTCTGGACACGCAGGACGTCGACGAGATCGTCGCGGCGGTGCGGGCGCTGGCGCCGTCGTTCGGCGGCATCAACCTGGAGGACATCAGCGCGCCGCGCTGCTTCGAGGTGGAGCGTCGCCTGGACGAGGCGCTGGACATCCCGGTCTTCCACGACGACCAGCACGGCACCGCGATCGTGGTGCTGGCCGCCCTGCGTAACGCCGCCAACCTGCTCGACCGCAAGCTCGGTGACCTGCGGGTGGCGGTGAGTGGCGCGGGCGCGGCCGGGGTGGCCGTGACGAAGATGCTGATCGCTGGGGGAGTGGACCCCGACCAGGTGGTGGTCTGCGACTCCAAGGGGATCATCGGTCGGCACCGCACCGACCTGACCGGCAGCAAGGCCGAGCTGGCGGCGAGCACCAACGCCGACGGTCGCCAGGGCGACATCACCGAGGCCCTGCGCGACGCGGACGTCCTGATCGGGGTCTCCGGAGGCCAGATCCCGGAGACCGCGGTGGCCGGGATGGCCCCCGACGGGATCGTGTTCGCACTGGCCAACCCGACGCCGGAGGTGCACCCGGAGGTGGCCGCCCGGCACGTGGCGGTGGTGGCCACCGGTCGCAGCGACTACCCGAACCAGATCAACAACGTGCTGGCCTTCCCCGGGGTGTTCCGGGGCGCGCTGGACGCCGGCGCCACCCGGATCACCGAGGCGATGAAGGTCGCCGCGGCGGACGCCATCGCCGGAGTGGTGGCGGAGTCGTTGACCGCCGACGCGATCGTCCCGTCTCCGCTCGACCCGCGCGTCGCGCCGGCCGTGGCCGAGGCGGTGGCCGAAGCCGCCCGCCGCGACGGCGTGGCCCGCCGCTAGCGGCGCACGAGCCGGTGCGCGCGGCTTCTTAACGAACGCTCAGCTTGTTACCGTGCCGATCATGCGTGCTGCCTTTGCCTCCCGTTTCGACGACGCCGATCCGCTCGCCGCGCTCACCGTCGGCGAGCGGCCGGAGCCGACACCTCCGGCCGACGACTGGGTGACCGTGCAGTTGCGGGCCACCTCGCTCAACCACCACGACCTCTGGTCGTTGCGCGGGGTGGGTCTCACCGAGGCCCAGCTGCCGATGATCCTCGGCTGCGACGCGGTCGGGTTGGACCCGGAGGGCCGCCCGGTGGTCGTGTATCCGGTGGTCGTCACTCCGGGTGACCCGCGTGGGGTTTCCATCCTCTCCGAGCACTTTCCCGGGACGCTCGCCGAGCGGGTGGCCGTACCCCGATCGAACCTGATCCCGCTGCCCGACGGCATGGCGGCGACCGACGCGGCGTGCCTGCCCACGGCCTGGCTGACCGCGTGGCGGATGCTGACCACCAAGGGCCGCGTCGCGGACGCCGACAGCGTGCTGGTCCAGGGCGCTGGCGGCGGGGTGGCCACCGCGGCCGTCGCGCTCGCCGTCGCGATGGGCAAGCGGGTGTACGCGACCAGCCGCGACGCCGCCAAGCGCGACCGGATCTCGGCCCTCGGCGCCACCGCCGTGGAGCCCGGCGCCCGGCTGCCGGAACGGGTCGACGTGGTGATCGAGACGGTCGGCGCGGCCACCTTCGACCACTCGCTGAAGTCGGCCGCGCCGATGGCCCGGATCGTGGTCTCCGGGGCGACCGCCGGGCACGAGCCGTCGGTCAACCTGCGCCGGGTCTTCGCGATGCAGTTGGAGATCCTGGGCACCTCGATGGGCACGCCCGGCGAGCTGTACGAGC
Organism: Micromonospora sp. WMMC250; assembly: GCF_027460215.1. Lineage (NCBI taxonomy): Bacteria > Bacillati > Actinomycetota > Actinomycetes > Micromonosporales > Micromonosporaceae > Micromonospora > Micromonospora sp. WMMC250. The sequence continues at coordinate 6,028,473 of NZ_JAPZBJ010000002.1, forward strand.
TGCTGGAGTTCTGCTCCGAGAACGAGGTGCGCCCGGTGGTGGACAGCGTCATCCCGTTCAGCCGGGTCGAGGACGCCTTCGCCCGACTGCACTCCGGCGACGCCTTCGGCAAGGTCGTCATTGACCACGAGGCCTGACCCCCGGCCCTGCGGCGCCCGTCAAGATCCGCGCAACATCGGGGAAACTGCTGCCTCCCGGCGTCTTGAGGGAGCAACATCCCGGATGTTGCGCGGATCTTGGGGGCGCGCGGCGCGGCGCGGCGGGGTCAGAGGTGGTCGTCGAAGGTGGCCAGGTCGCCGCGCGTGGCGTCGGTGGAAATGCGCTTCTTGGCCTCCGGGTCGCCGTAGAGCGACCAGCGGAGGAACTCGACGGACGTGTCCGAGACCAGCCGCAGTGTCGCGCTGTCGCCGAGCAACGCCCGCCCGTGGTCGCCCTTGGGCAGGCTGAGCATCGCCTTCGGCCAGGGCACCTTGTCGTAGGCGGCCTTGCCCGCCGCGTACTCGACCACCTCGTCCAACTCGCCGTGCACGAACAGTTGCGGCGCGGCCGCACCGGCGAACGCCGTACCCACGCCGAGTGCCGTGCCGGCGAACACCACACCCGCGTCCAGCCGCTCGTCCCGACCCGTGGTGAACAGACCGATGGTGGTCACCCCGCCCGCCGAGTGCCCGGCCGCGGCCACCCGCTCGCCGTCCAACCGGCCGCGCAGCGCGTCGCCGGCGGTGCCGTCCAGCGCCAGCACCTGGTCGAGGGCGTACGACACGTCAGCCGGCTGGTTGAGCACGTCGAGGACGTTGTTGTCGGCGCCCTTGGAGGTGTGCGGGAACGTCGGCGCGGCCACCACGAAACCGGCCGCCGCCCACCGGGTCAGCAGTTTGGCGTAGTCGTCCGGCCGCCCACCCAGCCCGTGACTGAACATCACCACCGGGAACCGGCCCTCCGCCGCGGTCGCGGACCGCTTGGCCGTGCCGCCGGACTGCCCGGCCGCCGGGTACCACAGCGTCGTCGGCAGCGCCCGGCCGTCCCGGTTCAGCTCCAGTTGGCGTACGCCGACCGCGAAGGTGGTCTTCGGGGCGGACCCGGCGGGCACCTGCGGCGTCGGCGTGGCGACGGGTCTCGGCTGCGCCGGCGGTGTCTGCCCGCCGGCACTCGGGCGGGTGTCCGCCGAGCAGCCGATCAGGCCGGCGACGAGCACGGTGCTGGCCATCAGTGCGGGAGTCACGCGACGGGGCATGAACCCAATTGTGCCCTGTCCGGCGGTGCCGCCCGCACGGCTTGGGCGGGGTGTGCCCGCCCGGTCACCGCGCGTCAGGCTGCCGCCCGCTCGCTGAGGGGACGCCGTCTCATGGCGGTGTCCGTCAGCGCGCGTGGCGGGAAGGCGGCGTTGGGGTTGTACCGGTTCGTCCCCGGCGGCACGATCTCGTCGATCCGATCCAGGGTGGCGTCGTCCAGGGTGAGCGTGGCGCCCTTGAGCAGGTCCTCCAGCTGCGGCAGGGTTCGCGGCCCGATGATCGCCGACGTGACGGCCGGATGGGCCACGGTGAAGGCGATGGCGAGCTGGGGGAGCGTGCAGCCGATGCTCGCCGCCAGGTCGACGAGCTGCTCGACGATGTCGAGCTTGGCGGCGTTCTCGGCGATCGTGGGATCGAACTGTGCCGGCCGGAGCACGGCACGCCCGGTCGAGAGGTCGACGGGCTGGTTCTTGCGGTACCTACCGCTCAGAAACCCGAAGGCGAGAGGGCTCCAGACCAGCACCCCCATGCCGTAACGCCGGCAGACCGGCAGGGTGGAGGCCTCGACCCCACGGGCCAGGATCGAGTACGGGGGCTGCTCGCTGCGCAGGCGCCCGAGACCGCGACGTTCGGAGACCTGGTGTGCCTCGACGATCTCCTCGGCCGGGAAGGTCGAGCAACCGAAAGCGCGGATCTTTCCCTCGCGTACCAGGTCGGTGAGCACCGAGAGCGTCTCCTCGATGTCGGTCGACGGGTCGGGACGGTGGATCTGATAGAGGTCGATCCAGTCGGTGTCCAACCGCCGGAGGCTCCCTTCGACCGCCTTGAGGATCCAACGCCGGGAGTTGCCGCCCTGGTTGGGGCCCTCGCCCATCGGAAAATGCACCTTGGTGGCGAGCACGACGTCGTCGCGGCGACCGCGCAGCGCCTTGCCCACGATCTCCTCGGACTCTCCCCGGCCGTACATGTCGGCGGTGTCGACGACGTTGATGCCCTGGTCGAGGGCGGTGTGGATGATGCGGACGCAGTCGTCGTGGTCGGGGTTGCCGACGGCACCGAACATCATGGTCCCGAGGCAGTGGGTGCTCACGTCGATGCCGGTGCCGCCGAGAGTGCGGTAACGCATGTCGATGCTCCTTTGGCGCTTCAGTGACGATCACGTGGCACCCTAGGAGCTAGAGTCGGCTCTAGGTCAACCCTCGTTACCCTGCTCGGCATGGCTGACAACACAGCGAGTCTGAGCATCGGGCAGGTCGCCGAGCGCACCGGTCTGAGCGTGCACGCGCTCCGCTTCTACGAGCAGCAGGGTGTCTTCGTCAGCCCGATCCGCCGTGCTGCTGGCGGGCGTCGTAGCTACAGCCAGGACGACGTCGACTGGCTGACCGTCTGCATCATCCTTCGCGCCTCCGGCATGCCTCTGCCCGCGCTGCGCCGTTACGCCGACCTCGTTCGTGCGGGCGCGGGCAACGAGGAGGAACGTCTCGCGCTCCTCCAGGAGCACCACGGGCGCGTCACCACCCAGCTCGGTCGGCTCACCCAGTGCCTGGACCTGATCACCTTCAAGGTCGGGGTGTACGAGGACCTGATCGACCAGAAACGGCACGCAGCAGGGCCAGATCGTCCACGTCCTTCGGTCGGCGGGGACGTTCCGGCATCCACACCGGGTACATCTGCTTGAACTCGATCTGAGCTGCCACCGAGATCGTCGGCACGGTGAGCGCGCCGATCCGACCGGGTGGCGCGTCCAGCATTCCGGCCGGGAGCGGGGTGCCGGCCCACGGCCCGCCACCCACCGTCGGTCGTCCGTCGCTGTCCCGACCCAGATAGGCGAAGCTGGCCTCCACGTCGGCGGAGAACAGGTCGAGTTGCGTCGTCACCGGCATGCGCGGGTCGAGCCGCCAGTCACGGGCCAGCAGCAGAGTCGCCAGTCGGTTCGCGTCCTCGTGCCAGCAGTACCAGTCGACGTCGACGTGCGGACGCGTCACCGCGCCGAGCTGGAAGTCCATCGCCCAGCCGCCACGCAGCCACACCGGGATGCCGGCTGCCCCGGCAAGCCCGACCACCTCGGCGATGCTCGCCAACTGGCGGCGCGTCAGCCCGTGCACCGGCCCCACCGTACCGGCGGGTGCGGTCCGCCCAGCGAGCTCCGGCGGCGTCACGGGGCCGGGCGGGATTCGTAGCGGGTCAGGGGGGAGCGGGCGCCGGCGGGCAGCCGCGCACCGGCGGCCCGGTCACCGTAGAGGGTCCAGCGGAGGAAGTCGGTGGTGGTGGCGACGACAGCGGCGAAACCCGGGTGGCCCGGCGTCAGGTACGCGCCGTGGTCCTGCCCCAGCAGGCTGAGGAACGCGGCCGGCCCTCGGGTGCGCCCGTACGCGGCCCGGCCGACCGTCAGTGGCACCACCGCGTCGGCGGTGCCGTGCACGAAGAGCACCGGCGCGGCCAGCCCCGCGAAGCTGCCGGGCAGCCCACCGCCGGCGATCACGATCCCGGCGCGCAACCGGGCCGGGTGCCCCTCGCTGAACATCCCGGAGGTGGTGAAGCCACCCGCCGAGTGCCCGGCGGCGGCGACCGCCGTCAGGTCCAGGTGCCCGGCGAGCGGGTCGTCGCGACGTCGGTCGAGCCGGCCCAGGTGCCGGACCAACCGCCAGGCGTCGGCGGGCTGGTTGCGGACGTCGGCCCTGCTGAACTGGGCGGCACCCTGCCGGGTGTGCGGGTACGCGGGCGCCGCGACCACGAACCCGGCCGCCGCCCAGCGGGTGGTCAGCCCGGCGTGCAGATCGGGTCGGCTGTGCAGCCCGTGGCTGTAGATCACCACCGGGAACCGCCCGGCCGCCACCCCGTCGGTCGACACCGGGTACCAGATGGTCACCGGCAGTGGGCGCGCCGAGCGCGGATCGAGGGTGAGCGTACGCACGCCGACGGCGTACGACCCCTCGGGCGCTCGACGTGCTGACGCCGGCGCTTCACCCTGGTCGGCCTCGGGCGTCGCCGACGCGCAACCCGCCAGCAACGCCGTCATCAGCACGGCGATCAGCCGCCCCGCCCCCATCCTTTTACGGTAGGTGGCTGGGCGGGCGTAGCCACCCCACCGTCCGGCCCGGCTGTGCCCGCCACCCGGTCGGGTCACGTCAACCAGCCGGATCCGGCTTGGGACGACGCGGACCGGGGACGGTGCCGCGTGACCAGCTTCGCTAGGGTCACCGGCATGGCTGAGAACTACACCGACCCCAGCGGCAACACCGAGGCGTTCCGTGCCTTCTCCCAGACGCCGGAGGCCGCAGCCCCGACGGAGGCCCCGTCCCGGCTTCCCCTGATCGTGGGCGCGGCCGTCGTCGTGCTGGTGGTGGCCGCCGTCGCCTGGTTCGCGCTGAGCTGACCGAAGCGCACCTGACCAGGTCAGTTGCCCTCCACCACGCCCCGGGTCTGCCGGGCGATCTCCCGCTCCTCGTCGGTGCGGATGACGCAGACGCTCACCTCGGCCCCGGGGGGCGAGATCACCCGGTCGCCCTCGCCGTCGTTGCGGGTGTCGTCGACGCTGATGCCGAGGCGGTCCAGACCGGCCAGCGCGGCGGCCCGCACCGGCGCGGCGTGCTCGCCCACCCCGGCGGTGAAGGCGATCGCGTCGACGTGGCCGAGCAGGGCGTAGTACGCCCCGACGTAGCCGGTGATGCGCCGGCAGTACACGTCGAACGCCAACGTCGCCGCCGGGTCGCCGGCCGCCCGGCGTTGCAGCACCTCGCGCATGTCGTTGACGCCGGTCAGCCCGAGCAGGCCGCTGCGGTGGTTGAGCAGGTCGTCGATCTCGTCGACCGACAACCCACCCTCCCGGCGCAGGTGGAAGATGACGGTCGGGTCCAGGTCGCCGCTGCGGGTGCCCATCACCAGCCCCTGAAGGGGTGACATGCCCATCGAGGTGGCGACGCTGCGACCGCTCGACACCGCGCAGGCGCTGGCCCCGTTGCCCAGGTGCAGGGTGATCGTGTTCAGCTCGTCGTACGGGCGGCCCAGCAGTTCGGCGGTGCGGCGGGACACGTACGCGTGCGAGGTGCCGTGGAAGCCGTACCGGCGGATGTCGTACCGCTCGGCGACGTCCCGGTCGATCGCGTACGTCGCGACGGCCTCCGGCAGGGTGTGGTGGAACGCGGTGTCGAAGACGGCGACCTGCGGGACGTCCGGCAGCGCCGCCCGGGCCACCTCGATGCCCGCCAGGTTCGCCGGGTTGTGCAGCGGGGCGAGCGGCACCAGGTCTCTGATCGCCGCCAGGACCGCGTCGTCGACCAGCACCGGGGCGCTGAACATCCGGCCGCCGTGCACCACCCGGTGCCCCACCGCGGCCAGCCCGCCGAGGTCGAGGCCGTCGAGGATCCGCCGGACGGCGGTGGCGTGGTCCGCCGGGCCGCCACCGGGTTCACCGACCCGCTCGACGGTGCCGTGGTCGAGCGTCCGGTCACCGTCGTACCGTCGCCACTTGACCGACGACGAACCGCAGTTGAGCACCAGCACCTGACTCACGACGCCTCCTCGGTGGCCGCCTGGATGGCCGTGATCGCCACCGTGTTGACGATGTCCGGCACGCCCGCGCCCCGGGACAGGTCGTTCACCGGCCGCCGCAGGCCCTGCATCACCGGACCCACGGCGACCGCCCCGGCGGAGCGCTGCACGGCCTTGTAGGTGTTGTTGCCGGTGTTCAGGTCCGGGAAGATGAAGACCGTCGCGTGACCGGCGACCGGGCTGCCCGGCAGCTTCGTCGCCGCCACCGCCGGGTCGATCGCCGCGTCGTACTGGATCGGCCCTTCGACCAGCAGGTCGGGCCGACGTTCCCGGACCAGGGCGGTCGCCGCGGCGACCTTCTCCACGTCCTCGCCGGCGCCGGAGCTGCCGGTGGAGTACGACAGCATGGCCACCCGGGGTTCGATGCCGAACCGGGCGGCGGTGTCGGCCGACGAGATCGCGATGTCGGCGAGCTGCGCGGCGTCCGGGTCGCGGTTGACGGCACAGTCGCCGTAGACCAGCACCCGGTCCGCGAGCAGCATGAAGAAGACGCTGGAGGCCACCGAAACCTCCGGCACCGTACGGATGATCTCGAATGCCGGTCGGATGGTCGCGGCGGTGGTGTGCGTGGCGCCGGAGACCATTCCGTCGGCTCGTCCGGTCGCCACCATCAGCGTGCCGAAGTAGTTGGGTTGCGCCACGATGTCGTGCGCCAGCTCGGCGGTCACGCCCCGGTGGGCGCGCAGCCGCGCGTACTCGACAGCGAACTCGTCCCGCCAGCCGCTGGTGACGGGGTCGACCACGTTCGCGTCGCCGAGGTCGACGCCTAGCTCACGGGTCCGGCGGGCGATGTCGTCCGGCCGGCCCAGCAGGGTCAGCTCGGCCACTCCACGCCGCAGCAGGATCTCCGCCGCCCGCAGGATCCGGTCCTCGGCACCCTCCGGTAGCACCAGGTGCCGACGGTGCGAACGGGCCCGGTCGATCAGCTCGTTCTCGAACATCAGCGGGGTGACCCGCGCCGAGCGGCTGACCCGCAGTCGACGGGCCAGGTCGTCGGTGTCCACGCAGCGCTCGAACGCGCCCAGCGCCGCCTCCACCTTGCGCGGATTGGCCGCGCTGGGCCGGCCCTCGATCCGGCTGGACGCGGCCACCGTGTCGTAACTGTCGCTGCCCACCGAGAGCACCGCCAGCCCGGTGTTCAGACCCTCCACCAACCGCATGACCCGGGGGTCGGGCTGCTCGCCGAGGGTGAGCACCAGCCCGGCAACCGACACCTGCCCGGCCACGTGCGCGGCGCTCGCGGCGACGAGCAGGTCGGCCCGGTCCCCGGGGGTGATCACCAGGGCGCCTTCGGTGAGGTGGTCCAGCAGGGTCGGTACGTGCGCGGCACCGACCACGAAGTCCAGCACGTCCCGGCCGAGGGCGGCGTCGTCCCCGGCCAGCAGGGTGGCGCCGAGCGCCGCCGCCACCTCGGCCACCGTCGGCGCCGACACGCTCGGCACCTCCGGGATGGCGTACGCGGGGACCGGCAGGTCGGGCAACGTCATCGGCTCGGTCACCCGGTTGGCGATCACCGCGAGCACTGTCGCGCCCAGGTCGGCCAGGTCGTGGTACGCCCCGCGCATGGCCGCCGCGACGGCCGCCGGCTCCTGCTCGTAGCCGTCCACCACCGGCACCACGACACTGCCGAACTCGATGGCCAGCCGGGCGTTGAAGGCCAGCTCCCGAGGGTGGGCCGGGTCGCCCGGGTCGTCGAAGTCGCTGCCCACCACGACGACCGCCGGGCACTGCCGCTCCACCGCCCGGTACCGCTCGACGACGGCGGAGATCAGTTCCTCACGCCGGCCGTCGGCGACCAGCGTCGCCGCCTCGGCGTACGTGGCCCCGGCCAGTTCGGCGAGGGGCACCTCGACCCGGTACCGCTCGCTGAGCAGGGCGAGGATCGGGTCCGCGCCGCTGGACGCCACCAGTGGACGAAAGACGCCGATCCGCCCCACCTGCCGGGACAACAGTTCGGCCAGCCCAAGGGCGACAGTCGACTTCCCCCCACCGGAACCGACGCTGGTCAGGTACACACTCCGAGCCACAACCCCACCCCCACCCCACACTCGGTGATCAAGACGTTCGCGTCAGTTCCGGCCCCAATGGTGACCGAAAGTTCTTGATCACCGGGGGTGGAACGGAATCACGCGTCGTCGTCGTCGGGGTCGTCCAGGCGGGCCAGGTACGTGGCGAGGCGTTCGATGGGGGTTTCGAAGTCGGGGTTGAGGTCGACGAAGTCGCGCAGGCGTTCGCCGAGCCACTCCAGGGTGACCTGCTCGTCGCCCCGGCGCTCGACAAGTTCCTCGATGCCACGGTCGGTGAAGTACATGCGTGCTTCCTCGTGCTCGGCCCGGCGGGTGGCCGGGCGGGTGGACCGACGCGAGCCGGGGCAGGACCGTGGGAAACGGCCCTGCCCCGGCTCGCGTGGTGCGGTCAGGTCACGGGCGGGGGAGAGCCGCCTCGATCAGCGCGGTCTGCTCGACCTCGTGGGTCTTGGCCGAGCCGACCGCCGGGGCGGCCGCGGCCGGGCGGGAGATCCGCCGCAGGCGCACGTTGGTCAGGTGCTCCAGCAGGTTGAGCGCGACGAACGACCAGGCGCCCTGGTTGGCCGGCTCCTCCTGCACCCAGGCGAAGTCCTCCGCGTTCGGGTACTGCGCCAGCGCGGCCCGGATCTCCTCCACCGGCAGCGGGTACAGCTGCTCGATCCGGAGGATCGCCGTGTCGGTGACGCCGCGCTCCTGCCGGGCCTGGAACAGGTCGTAGTAGACCTTGCCCGAGCAGAGCAGCACCCGCTTCACCGCCTCCGGCGCCGGAGCGGCGGTGTCCCGCAGCACCGGCTGGAAGGTGCCGGTGGTGAAGTCCTCCACCGAGGAGACGCAGAGCTTGTGCCGCAGCAGCGACTTCGGCGTGAACACCACCAGCGGCTTGCGCTTGGGCGACAGGGCCTGACGGCGCAGCAGGTGGAAGTAGTTCGCCGGGGTCGTCGGGATGGCCACCCGCATGTTGTCCTCGGCGCACATTTGCAGGAACCGCTCCGGCCGCCCGGAGGTGTGGTCCGGGCCCTGGCCCTCGTGGCCGTGCGGCAGCAGCAGGGTGACAGCGGAGCGCTGGCCCCACTTCACCTCACCCGAGGAGATGAACTCGTCGATCACCGACTGGGCGCCGTTGACGAAGTCGCCGAACTGGGCCTCCCAGGCGACCAGGGCGTTGATGTTCTCCACCGAGTAGCCGTACTCGAAGCCCATCGCCGCGTACTCGCTGAGCAGCGAGTCGTGCACGAAGAACCGGGAGCGCTCGCCGTCGCCGGTGAGCGACTTCAGCGGGAGGTAGTCGTCCCCGGTGCGGGAGTCGACCACCGAGGCGTGCCGCTGGACGAACGTGCCGCGACGGGAGTCCTGACCGGCGAGCCGGACGGTGACCCCGTCGTGCAGCAGCGACCCGAACGCGATGATCTCGCCGTAGCCCCAGTCGATGTTGCCCTCGACGGACATCTTGGCCCGCCGGTCGAGCAGCTGCTGGATCCGCTTGTGCGGCGTGAAGCCCTCGGGCAGGTTGACGTGCGCCTCGCCGATGGCCTTCACGACCGCCGCGTCGGTGGCCGTGTCGACCTGCGGCTCCGGCTCCTCCTCGCGGCGCGGCCGGTTGAGCTGGCGCGGTGCCGAGGCGGCGTCCCGGGTGGCCTTGAAGACCTTCTCCAGCTGGGCCTGGTAGTCGCGGAGCAGCTCTTCCGCGTCCTCCACGGTGATGTCGCCGCGACCGATCAGCTCCTCGGTGTAGAGCTTGCGGACCGAACGCTTCGAGTCAATGATCTTGTACATCTGCGGGTTGGACATCGACGGGTCGTCGCCCTCGTTGTGCCCGCGCCGGCGGTAGCAGACCATGTCGATCACGACGTCCTTGTTGAACGTCTGCCGGTATTCGAAGGCCAGCCGGGCGACCCGGACCACGGCCTCGGGGTCGTCGCCGTTGACGTGGAAGATCGGCGCCTGGATCATCCGGGCCACGTCGGTGCTGTAGAGGCTGGACCTGCTGTATTCCGGGGCGGTGGTGAAGCCGACCTGGTTGTTGACGACCACGTGCACGGTGCCACCGGTGCGGTAACCGCGCAGCTGCGACAGGTTGAGGGTCTCGGCGACCACACCCTGCCCGGCGAACGCGGCGTCACCGTGCACCGCCAGCGGCAGAACCGTGTAGCCCTCCAGCTTGAGGTCGATCCGGTCCTGCTTGGCCCGGACGATGCCCTCCAGCACCGGGTCGACGGCCTCCAGGTGCGACGGGTTGGCCACCACCGACACCTTGACCGCGTGCTCGCCGTCCGGGGTGGTGAACTTGCCGTTCTGGCCCAGGTGGTACTTCACGTCGCCGGAGCCCTGCGTCGAGCGCGGGTCCAGGTGACCCTCGAACTCCGAGAAGATCTTCTCGTACGGCTTGCCGACGATGTTGGCCAGCACGTTGAGCCGACCCCGGTGGGCCATGCCGATGACGACCTCGTCCAGGCCGTTCTCGGCGGACGACTCCAGGACCTCGCCGAGCAGCGGGATCAGCGACTCGCCGCCCTCCAACGAGAAGCGCTTCTGGCCCACGTACTTGGTCTGCAGGAAGGTCTCGAACGCCTCGGCGGCGTTGAGCCGGTTGAGCACGTGCTTCTGCTCGTCGGCCGACGGCTTCTCGTACTTGCGCTCGATGCGCTCCTGGACCCAGCGCCGCTCCTCCGGGTCCTGGATGTGCATGTACTCGATGCCGACCCGGCGGCAGTACGAGTCGCGCAGCACGCCGAGGATCTCGCGCAGCTTCATCCGCTGGCGGCCGGCGAAGCCGTTGACCGGGAACTCCCGGTCCAGGTCCCAGAGGGTCAGCCCGTGCTGGAGGACGTCCAGGTCGGGGTGCTTGCGGATCTTGAACTCGAGCGGGTCGGTGTCGGCCATCAGGTGACCGCGCACCCGGTACGCGTGGATCAGCTCGTGCACCCGGGCGGTCTTGTTGATCTGGCCCTCGGAGCTGACCGCCACGTCGCGCATCCAGCGCACCGGCTCGTACGGGATGCGCAGCGCGGTGAAGATCTGGTCGTAGAAGCCGTGCTCGCCCAGGATCAGCTCGTGCATGACCTTGAGGAACTCGCCGGACTGCGCGCCCTGGATGATCCGGTGGTCGTACGTGCTGGTCAGCGTGATGATCTTGCTGACGGCCAGCTCGGCCAGGGTGGCCTCGGACATCCCCTGGTAGGGGGCCGGGTACTCCATCGCGCCGACGCCGATGATCGCGCTCTGCCCCTGCATGAGCCGCGGCATCGAGTGCACGGTGCCGATGCCGCCCGGGTTCGTCAGCGAGATCGTGGTGCCGGAGTAGTCCTCCATGGTCAGCTCGTTGCGCCGCGCCCGACGGACCACGTCCTCGTACGCCTGCCAGAACTGCCGGAAGTCCATCTGCTCGCAGCCCTTGATGGAGGGGACCACCAGGTTGCGGCTGCCGTCGGGCTTGGCCAGGTCGATCGCGATGCCGAGATTGACGTGCGGCGGGCGGACCATCGCCGGCTTGCCGTTGGACTCGGCGAAGGAGTTGTTCATCTCCGGGTGCGCCACCAGCGCCCGGACCAGCGCGTAGCCGACCAGGTGGGTGAAGCTGACCTTGCCACCTCGCCCGCGGGCGAGGTGGTTGTTGATCACGATGCGGTTGTCCACCAGCAGCTTCGCCGGGACCGCGCGGACGCTGGTCGCGGTGGGCACGCTCAGCGAGGCGTCCATGTTCTGGACGATCTTCGCGGCGACGCCACGCAGCGGCGTGGTCTGCGGACCGTCAGCGGTCGGCGCGGTGGCCTTGGCGGCCGGCTTGGCCGGTGCGGCCTTCTCCGTCGCGGCCTTGGGCGCGGCCGGAGCAGCGGCGGCGGGCTTGGCCGGTGCCGACTGGGCGGCGGCCGGCTTCGCGTCGGCCGGCGCGCTCGCCGGCTTCGCCGGGGCGCTCGGCTGGCTGACCTTGGCGGCCGCCTCGGGCTGGCCGTCCGGCTCGGGAGCGGCGGCTGGCTTGTCCGACGACTCGGCCCCACGCGGGGTCGCCGCTCCGGGCGCCGGCCGGTAGTCGGCGAAGAAGTCGTGCCAGGCCGAATCGACGCTCGTTGGGTCGGCGAGGTAACGCTGGTACATCTCCTCGACGATCCACTCATTCGGGCCGAAACCCGCTAGTGGGTTCTCCTGCGAAGTCTGCTGGGTCGACACGGCCGGTAATCGCCTCTTTCACGCGGGTTTGTGTGGCACGCGGTGCGTCCCTCGCGCCCGGTAGGGGAGCGCGAACTGGACGGTTCCCAGGCTACGCCGTGCGGATCCCGCAGGCATTTCCGCCTCGGTCCCGTGGCCGGTTTCACAGAAGATGCCAGAAGTTCACCAACCGCTGCGTGGTCGGCCGCCAACTGCTAGGTGGGCCGTCGGGAGCGTAACGGCAGGCAACTGAGTACGGATGCCGATGTCTCCGTGCCGCGAGTCCGGTGAGGATCCTTCGCATGGATCACAACGGGGTACGGGGGCGCTACGGCCGGAGTGTGGCGGTGGCGTCCGGTTGGTACGTGACTGTCGGCGCGGCCGTGGCGGTGGGCCTGGCGAGTGTGCCGAGCCCGCCGCCGACGGACTGCTCGGCCTGGTTCAGTTGCCTGTCGCCGGGGGAGTCCCTGGCGCTGGTCATGCTGGTGTGGGGTGGGCCGGTGCTGGCCGGGTTGCTCGTCGTGACGGCGCTGGTGACCGCGCTGGTCGTCCGGCTGGTGCCCTCGGCGGTGCTCGCCGGCACCCTGTCCGCACTGGTCACCGTCACGATCTGCGCGGCCGTGTACGCGGGGCGCTCGTGAGGCGGCTCGGCCTCGGAGGGCTCTTCTTCGTCTGGTTGTACGGGGTGCCGTTCCTGCTCGTGGTGGGCCTGATCCGGCGCACCTCGCAGCCGTACGCGCCGACCCACGAGGCGGCGCAGGCGTTCGGCGCCGGCACGGACGCCGTGCTGATCGCCGCTCTCCTGCTCAACGCGCTGCCGATCGTCGGGCTGTGGCTGGCCGGCGAGGCGGACTGGCACCGGCACTTCCGGTGGGCGGTCGGCGGGATGGTGGTGGTGTATCTGCTGGTCGTCCTGGTCGGCCGGATGGCCACCGGCGTCCTGATCGGCCACACGCCCGCCGACGACGAGCCCGCCCCGGCGGTCACCCAGTGCATACCGCGCAGCGGCGGCCGGGGCTGCCCCGGCGGGTGAGCCGGGCCGGCGTTCCGGGGTGACGGCGGCGCTGCCGTCACCCCGGCACCGGTCAGGAGATGTCGCGTCGACGCATCAGCAGGGTGCCGACCACGCCGGTCACCACCGCGTACCCGATCAGGACGGCGGCCCCGGCCCAGCGCGGCGGGTTGCCCGGGATGTCGGCCCCGGTGACCATCAGCGACGAGGCCAGTGACGGCACCAGCAACTGAAGGTTGTTGATCCAGTCACCCCACCGGTCGGCCAGGATGGCGATCACGAAGATGGCGCCGATCGAGCCGCCCAGGTAGAGCAGGATGCCGGTCACCGTGGCACCGATCTGGCTGCGCAGCAGCACGCCGATGCCGACTCCGAACACCGCCCAGAGCAGGTACGCGAGCAGGTTCAACCCGATCGCCCGCCACGCGGCCTCGTTGCCCAGTTGTGAGTCGAGCCCGATGGCGTTCAGCACCGCCGAACCGGCAACCAGGTTGAACGCGGTGGTCACCAGCCAGAACAGCAGCGCCAGCACGCCCGCCGCGACCAGCTTGGCGCTCATCACGGCGGTGCGGTGCGGGTTGGTGAGGAACGTGGTGGTGACCGTCTGGTGGAAGAACTCGCTGGTCACCACGATGATGCCGAGCAGCATCACGATCAGCAGGCCGAAGAACTGCCCGGTGGTGAACAGGTTCGAGGAGAGCGCGTCCGCGCTGGACGCCGCCGCCAGGGTGTCGGCCTGGTCGGCCGGCACCTCGCCGAGGTTGCCGTTGGTCAGGGTGTCGGCCTGCAACCAGTTGATCAACAGGGTGAGCGCCCAGAGCGGCAGCGAGATGAGCGCGAAGATCCACCAGGTGTTGGTGGTACGGATCTTGAGGAGCTCGGATCGGACCAGGTTCATCGGATGCCCGCCTTTCCGGCCGTCAGCTCCAGGAAGACCCGTTCCAGGTCGGGCCGTTCGGTGGTCAGTTCGTGCAGTTCCACGCCGGCCGCGAGGGCGGCGCGGCCGATGGTCGGCGCGTCCACCCCGGTGACCAGCAGCACGCCCTGCTCGTCGACGTTCACCGTCGCCGACTGCGCCTTGAGCGCCGTGGTCAGCGCCTCGGCCTGCGGCGTACGCACCCGGACCTGCGCGCCCTGTGCCATCGACCCGAGTACCTGGTCGACCGGGCCCTGCCGGATCAACTGGCCGGCGGCGATGATCACCACGTCGTCGGCGAGCAGCTGCATCTCGGACAGCAGGTGGCTGGAGACCAGCACCGTACGACCCTCGTGGGCGAGGTTCTTGAGGAACCCACGCATCCACCGGATGCCCTCCGGGTCCAGCCCGTTGGCCGGCTCGTCGAGGATCAGCACCCGGGGGTCACCGAGCATCGCCGCGGCGATGCCGAGCCGCTGCTTCATGCCCAGCGAGTAACCCTTGAACTTGCGCTTCGCCGCCGGGGTCAACCCGACCAGTTCCAGCACCTCGTCGGCCCGCTGCTTGGGCAGCCCGGCCGCCGCGCAGATCACCCGCAGGTGGTTGATGCCGGTGCGGCCCTTGTGCGCGCTGGAGGCCTCCAGCACCGCGCCGACGTGCCGCAGCGGGTCGGCGAGGTCGGCGTACCGGCTGCCGCTGATGGTGGCCGTGCCGGCGGTCGGCGTGACCAGGTTCAGCAACATGCGCAGCGTGGTGGTCTTACCAGCGCCGTTCGGGCCGAGGAAGCCGGTCACCCGCCCCGGCGCCACGGTGAAGGACAGGTTGTTCACCGCCCGGACGTTCTTGTACTGCTTCGTCAGACCGGACACCGCGATCTGACCGTCGCTGGTGGGGCTTCTCTGCCCGTCAGTCATCGTTCTCCTCCCGTGCGTGGCGTCGAGGTACGCCGTGGCACAGCGTGACGGCCCAATGCAACAAGGTCAATCAGGCGCGGTCCGTATGTCCTGATCCCTCTCAGGGTGGAGGCGGGTCCTCCCTACGGTTGACGACCGGGATCAGCGGGCGATCCAGGTCGCCCGTGCCGCGCCCAGCAGCGCGCCGCCCGGGCCGTACAGGCTGGTGTGCACGACCGCCTTTCGCCCGTCGACGCCGAGCAGCGCCCCGGTCACCACGCACTCGTCGCCCGGCGCCGGCAGCGCGGCGACCTCGGCGGCGATCCGGCCCAGCAGGTACGGGCGTCCCGGCGCGAGCACCGTCCACCCGCCGGGACAGTCCAACGCCGCCCAGACCGTGGCCTCGCTGACCTGTTCGGGGGCCCGGAACGGCGCGGCGGTCCGCCCGTCCGGCAACCGACCGGGGAAGATCCGCAGCCCGTCGGCCCGCTGCGGCCCACAGACGTAACAGCCGGGGAACGGATGTTCGACCAGCCCCGGGTAGCGGGTCGCGGCGGCCACCGCGGTCTCCAGGTCGACCGGGGGTACGACGGCATCGACCGCGTCGACCGGGCGTACCTCGGCCACGAGTTCCCCCGCCGGGTTCCGAACCTCGCCGTCGACCAGCCGCAGCTCGGTCTCCAGCGGCGGTGGCCGGCGCAGTGTCACCTCGACCGGCCCGGTGCCGCCCGCCTCGGCGGCGAACACCCCCGCGCTCCATCCGCCGTTGCCGGAGCCGGTGGGCCCGTTGTAGCGGGACTCGATGCGCATCGTCGACCTCCAGGTGGCGTACCAGCGTCCTCGCCGGCCGTCCCGGCAGCCTCGCACGGGCGGAACCCTGTGGTGCTCGCGGTCTCGCCTGCCGGCGTTCATCCGATCGACACCAGTGGTCCCCGTGAATGGCAACCCGGGCACCTACACAGATCCCATGGCCGTTCTGCATGCCGCTGGCGCACCCCTGAAGACCAGCGGATACACCCTGCTGATCGCCGACGACCCCACCCAGGTCGCGGCCGCGCAACGCCTGCGCCACGAGGTGTTCGCCACCGAGCTCGGCGCCACCCTCCGTCCCGGCCAGGCCGGGCTGGACGTGGATCCCTTCGACGCGTACTGCGACCATCTGATCGTCCGTGAGGACAGCACCGGCGCGGTGGTCGGCACCTACCGGCTGCTGCCGCCCGGCCGGACCCCCCGCCGGTACGCCGAGGGCGAGTTCGACCTCACGGCGCTCGACTCCCTCCGCGACGACCTGGTGGAGACGGGCCGGTCCTGTGTGCATCCGGACCACCGCTCCGGCGCGGTGATCAACCTGATGTGGGCGGGCCTCACCCGCTACCTGCACCTGCGCGGCTCCCGCTGGCTCGGCGGCTGCGCCTCGGTGCCGGTGGACGACGGTGGGCGGACGGTCACCGAGGTCTGGGCCCAGGCCCAGGCGCGGCACCTGTCACCGCCGCCGCTGCGGGTCCGTCCGCTCCGACCCTGGTTCGCCGAGCCGGCCGCCGCCGCCCCGGTGACCGCCGCCGAACCGGCCGGGCGCGTCGTCGTGCCGCCGCTGCTACGGGGCTACCTCCGGCTCGGCGCGTGGATCTGCGGCGAACCCGCGTACGACAGCGACTTCGGGTGCGCGGACTTCTACGTGCTCTTCTCGCTGGACCGGATGAACCCGCGTTACCTGCGGCACTTCCTGGGCGGGGAGCAGCGGTGACCGCCGTGGCGCACGACCTGTGGCGGCCCTCCTCGGGCTGCGACGACGACTGCCTGCCGGCTGCCGGTGAGGTGCCCACGGTGCCGGTGGCCCGTCGGGTGCTGCGCCTGGCGGCGGCGGTCGGCATGCTGGTCGCCGGGGTCGGCCTGGTGCTGCTGCTGCCGGTGCTTCCAACCCGGGAACGGCAGGCGGCGGTACGCGGCTGGGCCCGGGCCACCATTCGCGCCTTCGGAGTCCGGCTGGTGATCCGGGGCCGGCTGCCTCGGCGGCGGGCGCTGCTGGTCGCCAACCATGTCTCGTGGCTGGACATCCTCGCGGTCCTGGCCGTCGCGCCCACCCGGATGGTCGCGAAACGGGAGATCCGCTCCTGGCCGGTGGTCGGGCTGCTGGCAGCGGCGGCGGGCACTGTCTTCGTGGACCGGTCCCGCCCGACGGCGCTGCCGAACACCGTCGGCCGGATCGCGGACGCGTTGCGCGCCGGCCGGTCGGTGGCGGTCTTCCCGGAGGGTACGACCTGGTGTGCTGGTGACGGTACCGCCGACTGTCGCCCCGGTGGTGGTTTCCGGCCCGCGACGTTCCAGGCGGCCGTCGACGCGGGCAGCCCGGTGGTGCCGCTGCGGCTCGCCTACCGCTGCGACGCGACCGGCTCCGCGACCACGGCGACCGCCTTCCTCGGCGCGGACACCCTGCTGCGGTCGGTGGCCCGGGTGGTCGCGGCGCGGGAGATCGTGGTCTCGGTGACGATCGCCGCCGCGCTGCACCCCGCCCGTGACGCCGACCGGCGGTTGCTGGCCCGGGCCGCCGAGTCGGCCGTACACCTGCTGCCCGCATCGGACGCGGCGACGCGGACCCGCTTGTGTGCGGTTCCCACGGTGGCCCCGGCGGTCCCCGTCCCGACGCCGGTCACAGGCAGCGAGCTGGACCTGGCGGCCTGAGCCCTCGCCGTCCCCGCCCTCGCCCCGCCTCGCCCCCGCCCTCGCCCGCCTCCCGGCCCGCGGCCCCCGCCGCGGGGATCGCCACCAAGATCCGCGCAACATCGGGGATGTTGGTGCCTCCCGGACGCCGGAGGCAGCAACATCCGGGAAGTTGTGCGGATCTTGGTGGGCGGAGGTCGACGACGGCGGACGGGCGGCTCGCGACCTATCTTGTGATGTCGCGATGTATCGCGTTAGTGTCTCCCTGTGTGGCGCGTGTGGGCGTGTCGCATCGTCGAGAGGGGGACGCCATGGCCGGATGGACGGTCGAGAGTCCGCAGCGGCTCACCGTGGACGGTCCGGTCACCCGGCTGGACGTCCGGCTGGTGAGCGGACGGCTCAACGTGGTCGCCACCGACGGCCCGACCCGGATCGACGTCACCCAGGTCGGTCGCCGGCCGGTCCTGATCGACCACTCCGACGGCCGGCTCAGCATCCGCCAGGAGCGCGGCCGGAGCTGGTCGGACGTCCTGCGGTGGTTTCGGATGATCCACCGCTACCCGCGGGTGGACGTCTCCGTCGCCGTGCCCGCCGACGTCCTCGCCGATCTGGGTCTGGTCGCGGGCTCGTTGGTCGCCTCCGGCCTGCGCCGGCAGACCACTGTGCACGTCGTCTCCGGCCAGATCACCCTGATGGGCCTGCGCGGCAACACCTCCGCGACCATCACGTCCGGGCCGGTGGAGGCGCTCGGCATCCGTGGCGACCTCTCGATGGAGACGGTCTCCGGCGAGGTGATCCTCGCCGACAGCGCCGCCGACCGGGTGCGGGCGCAGACCGTCTCCGGCGCGATCACCTGCGACCTGGTGGAGAACCCCCGACGCAGCGAGATCCGGCTGACCACCATCTCGGGGGGCATCACCGTCCGGGTCCGCGAGGACAGCGACCTCGCCGTGCAACTGCAGACCGCCTCGGGCCGGATCACCAGCGGCTTTCCGCAGATCCGCACCTCGACGTTCCCACTGCGCAGCAGCGAAGGGGTGCTCGGCGCGGGCGAAGGTAAGCTCTGGGCTTCCGCGACCTCGGGGAGCATCGCCCTGCTCGCCCGAGCCGTCGACGACGATGGGGAGGAGTTGCCGTGACCGCCGTGTTCAGCCACGGACGGCTCCGGCTCTACCTGCTCAAGCTCCTCGACGACGGTCCGAAGCACGGGTACGAGCTGATCCGCCTCCTGGAGGACCGGTTCCTCGGGCTCTACGCGCCCAGCGCCGGCACCATCTACCCCCGCCTCCAACGGTTGGAGGCCGAGGGCCTGGTCAGCCACACCGCAGCCGGTGGCCGCAAGACGTACGACATCACCGACGCCGGTCGTGCCGAGCTGCACCAGCGGGCCGGCGAGTTGACCGAGCTGGAAGCGGACATCGCCGCCTCGGTGGCCGACCTCTCCAGCCTGGCCGGCGAGATCCGCAGCGAGGTACGCGGGTCGGTACGCGACCTCAAGCGGGAGCTGAGCGAGGCCACCCGGCAGACCCGGCGTACCCGGTGGGATACGCCCACACCGCCGCCCCGGCCGGCGTCGGCCGCCGGGCCGCCCGCCGCGCTGCTCGACGAGTTCGACGAGCGGCTGGCCGCGTTCACGTCCGAGGTGGGTCAACTCGTGCGCGTCCGACGGTTCAGCGAGACGCAACTCCGTACCGCGATCAGGTTGCTCGACGGCGCCCTGGACGGGCTGCGCCGCCTGTTGCGCTGAGTCGGAAAATCAGTCGGCGCGACTCACAGGGTTTTTGCAGGAACCGTCCAGCGCCGACGCAGTGACGTCACCGATGATGGGCCCATGCCCGCTACCCAGACCGAGGCGCGACTCCTCGTGGTCGAGGACGACCCCAACATCCTCGAACTGCTCTCCGCGAGCCTGCGGTTCGCGGGCTTCGACGTGGCCACCGCGACAAGTGGGAGCGCGGCGCTCAACGCCGCCAAGGACCACCGGCCCGACCTGGTGGTGCTCGACGTGATGCTGCCGGACCTGGACGGCTTCGAGGTCATCCGCATGCTCCGGGAGGGCGGCACGCGTACCCCGGTGGTCTTCCTGACCGCCCGGGACGCCACCGACGACAAGATCCGCGGCCTCACCCTGGGCGGCGACGACTACGTCACCAAGCCGTTCAGCCTGGAGGAGTTGACCGCCCGGATCCGCGCCGTGCTGCGCCGCACCACGACCGGCGAGCAGGCACCCTCCCGGCTCACCTTCGCCGACCTGGAGTTGGACGAGGAGACCCACGAGGTGCACCGGGCCGGGCAGCGCGTGCAGCTCTCGCCGACGGAGTTCAAGCTGCTGCGGTACCTGATGCTCAACGCCAACCGGGTGCTGTCCAAGGCGCAGATCCTCGACCACGTCTGGAACTACGACTTCCGTGGTGACGACAACATCGTCGAGTCCTACATCTCGTACCTGCGGCGCAAGGTCGACACCACCCAGCCTCGGCTGATCCACACCCTCCGTGGCGTCGGGTACGTCCTGCGCAAGCCGGCGGCGTGAACCCGGTCCAGCAGGCGAAGGAACGGGTGCGCGGCGTTCCACTGCGGATCAAGCTGGTCACCTCGGTGCTGGCGCTGGTCGCCGTCGCGCTGCTGGTGATCAGCGTCTCGACCGCGTACTTCCTGCACAACTACCTGGTCGACCAGATCGACCTGGAGCTACGTGGATCCGCCAAGGGAATCCAGTCCATCACGGCCAAGGGAATCCAGTCGGTCACGCCGTCGACGAACACCGTGTCGCTGCCCACCGACTACGTGGTCGTGCTGACCGACGTGCGGACCGGCAAGGTGCAGGTGCCCTCGTACGACTCGTCCCGCTTCGGCGTGGACGATCTGCCGCCGTGGCCGAGCGACGCGAGCGGTTTCCAGGCGCAGGACGAGGCCCGCGACGGAAACCCGTTCACCGTTCGGGCCCGGGACAGCTCGGTGCGCTGGCGGATGCTCTACACCGAGCTGCCCAACGGCCAGATGGCCGTGATCGGCCAGCACCTGACGGATGTCGACCTTGCCGTCAAACGACTGGCCTGGATCGACCTGCTGGTCGGCGGAGCAGTGCTGATCATGCTGGCCTCGGTCGGCGCGGCGATCGTCCGTACCAGCCTCAAACCGCTGGTGGAGATCGAACGCACGGCCGCCGCCATCGCCGGGGGTGACCTGACCCGCCGGGTGCCCGATCCGGAGCAGGGGCAGGAGCATCCCACCTCCGAGCTGGGGCGGCTCTCCCGCGCGCTGAACGCGATGCTCACCCAGATCGAGGTGGCGTTCACCGCCCGAGCCGCCTCGGAGTCCGCGGCGCGGTGGGCGGAGAATGCCGCCCGGGACGCGGCGGCCTCCGCCCAGGCGTCCGAGGCGCGGGCCCGGCGCTCGGAGGAACGGATGCGGCAGTTCGTCGCGGACGCCTCGCACGAGCTACGGACCCCGCTGACCACCATCCGTGGTTTCGCCGAGCTGTACCGGCAGGGCGCCTCCCGCGCGCCCGAGCAGACCGCCGGCCTGCTGCGCCGCATCGAGGACGAGGCGGCGCGGATGGGACTGCTGGTGGAGGACCTGCTGCTGCTCGCCCGCCTGGACCGGGAACGGCCGCTCTCGCTGACTCCGGTGGAGCTGCCGGTGCTCGCCTCCGACGCGGTGCACGCGGCCCGGGCGATCGCCCCGGATCGGCGCATCGAGTTGGAGATCGCGCCCGATGCGGGCCCGCTCGTGGTCTCCGCCGACGACGCGCGGCTGCGCCAGGTGATCGGCAACCTGGTCACCAACGCGTTGACCCACACTCCGACCGACGCCGAGATCCGTGTGCTGTTGCACAGCGAACCGGGCGGCTTCGCCGTGGTGGAGGTGGCCGACACCGGCCCGGGCCTCTCCCCGGAGCAGGCCGAACGGGTCTTCGAGCGGTTCTACCGGGCGGACGCGGCACGGACCCGGCGGGCTGACGGCAACACCGGCACCGGCCTCGGCCTGGCCATCGTGGCGGCGTTGGTCGCTGCTCACCACGGTTCGGTCGAGGTGGCCGAGACGCCCGGTGGCGGGGCGACCTTCCGGGTCCGGCTTCCGCTGCTGCCACAGGTCGACGACGCCGGCGAGTGACTTTCAGCCAACTTCCAGGACGGTTCCAGCTTGATCGCAGAGCTGGGGGGGAAGGTAGTGCCATGACCGAGTTCGAGTCCGACCCGCAGCGCCGGCCGGCCCCCACCGACGCCGAGCCGTCGCACCCCACCGCCGAGCTGCCGCGCGACGAGCGCGCGCAGTCCGACTCCCCGACCACTCCCATCGAGGTCGTCTCCACCAGCGGCGACGACACGCCGACGAGCGCCGTGCCCCCGTCCGCGCCGCCCGCGCCGGCCGGCCCGTCCGCGCCCGCCCACCAGCCGACCGGGTACGAGCCGCCGACCGCCTACCAGCCCTCGGCTGCCACCCCGTCCGCGCCGCCGTACCCGGTCTCCGGCTACCCGCCGCACGGCCAGTCCGGCTACCCGCAGCAGAACGCCGGTCAGTACCCCGGTGCTCCCTGGTACCCGGGCCAGCAGTCCGGCTGGGCCGGCGGGGGCCAGCCGGGCATGGCGTACCCGGGTCAGCACCAGCAGCACGCGCAGCACCCCGGGCAGCACCCCCAGCACCCGGGCCAGCCGGTCCCGCCGTGGGGTCCGCAGGTCGCACCGCCCGGCAGCGGCCCTCGGCCGGGTCGGATCGCCAAGTTCGCCGGGGCCGGCGTCGCGGTGTTCGCCCTGATGCTCGGGTCGGGCGTCGCCGGTGGCGCGCTCGCCCTGGCCCTCGACGGTGACGGCGGCGGTGTCACCCGCACCTACTCGGCAGCACCGGTGATCAACGGCGCGGACCTGCCGAAGATCGCCGCGTCCGTGCAGGACAGCGTCGTCTCGATCACCACCGACAGCGGTGAGGGCTCCGGGGTGGTGCTCAGCGCCGACGGGTACGTGCTGACCAACAACCACGTGGTCGCCTCCGCCGCCGGTGGCAACGTGCTGGTGATCTTCGCCGACGGCAAGAAGGCCGAGGCGAAGGTCATCGGCACCGACCCGAAGACCGACCTCGCCGTGGTCAAGGCCAACGGCGTGAGCGACCTCAAGGCGGCCAAGTTCGGTGACAGCGACGCCATGCAGGTCGGTGACCAGGTGCTGGCGTTGGGCAGCCCGCTCGGCCTGCAAGGTTCGGTGACGTCGGGCATCCTCAGCGCCCGTGACCGCACCATCCGGGCCGGCGAGGGTCAGCCGCAGGACCCGACCCAGCAGCAGAGCCAGACCGTCAGCTCGATCTCCGGCCTGCTCCAGACCGACGCCCCGATCAACCCCGGCAACTCCGGCGGCGCGCTGGTCAACACCCGGGGCGAGGTGATCGGCGTGAACACCGCCATCGCGACCTCCGGCCAGAGCACCGGCAACATCGGCGTCGGCTTCGCCATCCCCAGCAACAAGGCCAAGGACGTCGCGGGCAAGCTCCAGCGCGGCGAGAAGGTCAGTCACCCGTCGCTCGGGGTCGGCGTCAACCAGGCCGAGGGCGGCGGCGCGCTCGTCGCGTCGGTCACCCCGGGCAGCCCGGCCGAGAAGGCCGGCCTGCAGCGCGGCGACGTCGTCACGCGGTTCGGCGACAAGCCGGTCAACGACTCCGACGACCTGGTCGGCGCTGTGCAGGCCGGCAAGGTCGGCGACCGGGTCGAGGTGCAGTTCAAGCGCAACGGCGACGAGAAGACGGTGACCGTGACGCTCGCCGAGACGCAGTGACACACATCTGAACCTGCCTCCCTCCGGCGGCGGGTGGCGGAGCCGAGGGGGTCGGCTCCGTCACCCGCCGCTCTTTTCCGCCCGTGACGGCGGTTCACCCGATCCGGGTGAACCGCCGTCACCCGGTTCTCCGGCACGTTCGGGGCCGACGAGTCTCGGCGACCGGAACCGGGGGTGGGTGTCGTGACCGACGTGGTGGATGTCCGCGACGACCAGCGGATCCAACGCGACGTCCTGGCGCAGCTCGCCTGGGACGCCCAGTTGCAACCGAACGAGATCGGTGTGAGCGTCGACGAGGGTGTGGTCACGCTGACCGGCTTCGTGGACGGTGCCGCCCGCGGTTGGGCGGCGATCCGCTGCGCGCAGCGGGTTCGCGGCGTCCGGGCGGTGGCCGACGAGATCGAGGTGCGGCTGCCGGGCACACCGGGGCGTACCGACGGCGAGGTCGCCATCGCCGCCGCCCGCGCGCTGGAGTGGGACAGTTTCGTGCCCGCCGAGCGGCTGGACGTGACGGTGGCCAACGGGTGGCTGATGCTCCGCGGTGAGGTCGAGTTCGGGTGGCAGCGGCGTGCCGCCGAGGGGGCGGTGCGCCGGCTCGACGGCGTACGGGGGATCACCAACCTGATCGAGGTGCGACCGCCGACGCCACCGGCCGAGCTGCTGCGTCGGGACGTGCAGCGGGCGCTGGCGCGCACCATCGGGGCCGAGCGGGTGACCGTCGAGGTGGACGGCGACACGCTCGTCTTGGCCGGGGTGGTCCGGTCCTGGTGGGAACGCGACCAGGTCGAGCGGGTGGCCTGGTCCGCGCCGGGCGTACGGGTGGTGCACGACCAACTCCTGGTCGGCGGGTGAGCATCCGACTTGTCCGGTTTACCCGGGGGATCCCTGGGAACTCGCCGCCGACCGTTCCGACCGCCGGTGGCGCCGCACCGGGGACCAACGGGGAGGACTCGTGGCCCTGATCCACCCGCCCGCGGACCGGCCGACAGGGCGGTCGTTGCGTATCGCGATGGTGGTCCCGCCATGGTTGTCAGTGCCGCCTCCCGGCTACGGCGGCCTCGAACAGGTCGTCGCCGCACTGGTGGACGCCCTCAGCGTCCAGGGCCACGCGGTCACGCTGTTCGGCGCGGGCAGCGACCACGGCACGGCGGCCGACGGCTTCGTCTCCACAGTTCCCGAGGTCCAGTACGAGCGGCTCGGCGAGTCACTGCCGGAACTGGCCCACCTGGCCCGGGTGAACCGGCTGATCACGGCCGCCGACTTCGACGTGATCCACGACCACACCACGATCGGCCCGCTGGTCGCCGGCCGCCGGGCGGTGCCGACGGTCGCGACCGTGCACGGCAACCCCGTGGGGGAGTACGGCGACGTGCTGAGCGACGTCGACCAGGGCGTCGCCCTGGTGGCCATCTCGCACGCCCAACGTCGGTTGAACACCGACCTGCCCTGGGCCGGCACCGTGCACAACGCACTGGACATCCGTGGTTTCCCGCGGAAGAACGCGCCCGGCCGGGGGCCGGTGCTGTGGCTGGCCCGGTTCAGCCCGGACAAGGGCCCGGAGGTCGCCATCCGGGCCTGCCGGGAGGCCGGGTTGCCCCTGCTGCTGGCCGGCAAGTGCAACGAGCCGGCCGAGCGTCGCTACTACGAGCAGGTCGTCGCGCCGCTGGTCGACGAGGACGTGACTGTCGTGCTCAACGCCGACCGCGCGGAGACGCTGCGGATGCTCGTCGACGCCCGCTGTCTGATCATGCCGATCCAGTGGGACGAGCCGTTCGGCATGGTGATGCTGGAGGCGATGGCGACCGGCACGCCTGTGGTGGCGCTCAACCGGGGCGCGGTGCCGGAGCTGGTGCGTCCCGGGCTGACCGGGCTGGTGTGCGAACGGCCGGAGGAGCTGCCCGCCGCGGTGCTCGCCGTCGAGCAGCTCGACCCGGAGGACTGCGTGGCGCACGTCGCGGAGAACTTCTCGGTCGAGCGGATGGCGAACGACTACGTCGACGTCTACCGAGGTTTCGCCGCCAGGGGGTACGACCTCCGCGAATCGGCCCGGGTGCCGGTCCGCTGACCTGCCCCGGTCTGTGGGCGCGGCCGGCGGTGACCGTCGGTAACCTCCGTCAGGGCGGATGCGACGGTGCGCGATATACCTCAGGGTCATATTTATGACTCTGAGGTATATCGCTCAACAGCACATCGGCACGGTGGGCCAGCCGAAGCGGATGGCGACCACCGACCAGACTTCGGACCCACTCGTCTAGACCCGGGCTGCCCCCAGGTCGGCGATGGCGGCGTCGAGCTGGGACGCGTACCCCGGACTGATGCCACCCTCGCCGAGGCGCACCGCGACCTTTTCCCGCAGCCGGGCCACCGGCGGCGCCAGCTCGTCGCGGCCGGAACTGACCGCGGCGGTCAGGTTGCGCAGCTCGTTGCGCAGGTCGAGACCCACGTCGTCACGGATCTCCCCGGCGTTCAGGCCCGCGGTGATCAGCCCGTCGACCCGGCTGGCGGCCTCGACCAGGCTCCCCGGACGTGACGTGGGCGTGCTGCCGGTGCTCGGCGTCGTCGGCGAGGGCGTGGTCGGCTCGGACGACGGCGGGACTGGCGGATCGCTCGGTGAGGTCGTCGTCGGGCCCACCGAGGGCTGCGTGCGGGGCGTCGGCCGCTGCTCGGGCAGCAGGGCCACGCCGGCCAGTGCCACACCGACGGCCAGGACGAGCAGCAGCGCCAGCCGGCGTCGGGACCAACCCGAGTCGGCCGCCGCCCCTTCGGCCGCCGGCGGGAGGTCGACCGGCGGCAGGTCGACCGGCTGTGGCGGCAGAGGCCGGGTGGGCACCCGGATGGTCGCGGCCGGGGGGTCGGGCGGCAGCAGATGGCCGCGCAACACGGTGGCGATTTGCCGGGCGGTCGGCCGGTCGGCCGGATCCCGGGCGAGACTGCGCAGGCAGATCCGGGCCACCGGCGGGGGCAGCTCCGGCAGCTCGGCGAGCGTCGGTGGCGGGCCGTCGGCCAGTGCGGCGCTGAGCTGCTCCCAGGTGTCGGCCGGGTACGGGACCCGACCGGTGAGCGCCTCGTACAGCAGCACGCCGAGTGAGTACACGTCGGTGGACGGCTGGGCCGGCGCGCCGTCCAGGCGTTCCGGTGCGACGTACGCGGGCGTGCCGAAGGTCTCGCCGTCCTCGTCCTCGTCCGGTGCGCCGATCCGGGTGGCGATGCCGAAGTCGAGCACCTTGACGCCCGTCCCGGTCATCATCACGTTGGCCGGGGTGATGTCCCGGTGCACGATGCCGAGCCGGTGCGCCGCGGCCAGTGCCTCCGCGACCTGCGCGCCCACCTGGACCGCCTCGGCCCACGGCAACGGCCCCTCGGTGAGGCGCAGCTCCAACTCCTCGCCGTCGAGCAGTTCCATCACCACGAACGAGGTGATCGAACCGTCCGGATCGACAGTCTCGCCGTAGTCGTGCACCGAGGTCAGGTGTGGGTGCACCAACTGGGCGGCGGCCCGGGCCTCCTCGCGCACCATGCCCCGGAAACGCGCGTCGGCGGCCAGCGAAGGAGCGAGGACCTTGAGGGCGACCAGCCGGTCCAGCACCTCGTCCCGGGCACGCCAGATGACCGACATGCCGCCGGCGCCGATCTGGTCGAGAAGTCGATATCTGCGGGCCAGCAACCGGCCCGGATGCAGTGCTGCCTTCACAGATCGCACCTGCCTCAGGGGTGGGAGCGGTATCAGGTTGCGCGAATGTGTCCTGCCTGTCAACGCCGTCGCCGCCCCGCTCGGCGGGCGGTGCCTGGTGTGCGCCGACCGCCCGGCGACGGTGGCCGGCCGGCCGGCTGCGCGCCCGTGCCAGGATGAGGGGCATGGCGGGGGGACCTGTGGCATTCGTTCTCGGCGGCGGGGGCGTGCTCGGCGCGGTCGAGGTGGGCATGTTGCGCGCGTTGTTCCGCGCCGGCATCAAACCCGACATGGTGCTCGGCACCTCGATCGGCGCGGTGAACGGCGCGCTGGTCGCCGCCGACCCGTCGGAGGCGGTGACCGACCGGCTGGTCCGGCTCTGGGCCTCGCCGGAGGCGAGTGAGGTGTACGGGGACTCCGTCGCCCGGCAGTTGCGCCGCTTCGCCGCCCGTACCCATCTGCACTCACCTCGCCCACTGCGCCGGTTGCTGGAGACCGAACTGGGGGTGGACACCACCTTCGCCGACCTGCGGGTGCCCTTCCGCTGCTGCGCCGCGCACATCGAGCGGGCGGCCGAGCACTGGTTCGACAGCGGTCCGGTGGTGCCGGCGGTGCTGGCGTCGGCCTCGGTGCCCGGTCTGCTCCCGCCCATGGAGATCGACGGCGCGCACTACGTGGACGGGGGCATCGTCAACTCCATCCCGATCGGCGAGGCCGTGGCCGTCGGCGCACGTCGGATCTACGTCCTCCAGGTGGGCCGCATCGAACGGGAGTTGACGCCGCCCCGACGGCCGTGGGAGATCGCCCAGGTCGCGTTCGAGATCTCCCGCCGACACCGGTTCTTCCGCGAGCTGGCGGCGCTACCCGAGGGGGTGGAGGTGCACGTCCTGCCGACCGGTGGGCTCAACCCCCGCGACGACACGCCGTGGGCGTACCGGGACATGGCGGCCGTGGGGCGGCGGATCAGCCGGGCCTACACCGCCTCCCGCCGCTACCTCGCCACCCACCAGGAGCGATGATGCCGCTGCCCCCCAGGTGGCTGCGTCGGTTGCTGTTCGCCCCCGCCGTGGTCGGGCTGGCGTTCGTGGTGGTCACCACCCTGCCGGTCTGGGCGCTGCTCGCCGCCGCCGCGTCTCCGCTGGTCCCGGGTCGGTTGCGGCCGCTGCGGCTGCTCTGGATCGGGTGCGTCTACCTGGTCTGGGACGCCGCCGCGCTGGTCGCGCTGTTCCTGCTCTGGGTCGCCTCCGGCTTCGGCTGGCGGACCCGGTCCCCGACCTTCCAACGCGCGCACTACGTGCTGGCCGGCTGGTTCCTGCGGGTGCTGTTCTGGCAGGCACGGTGGACACTGCGGCTGAGCATCGACGTGGTGGGCACCGATCCGGACACCGCGCTGCCCGGCCGGCCCGAGTTGGTGCTGTGCCGGCACGCCGGGCCGGGCGACTCGTTCATCCTGATCCACGGGCTGGTCAACTGGTTCAAACGGGAGCCACGCATCGTCCTCAAGGACAGCCTCCAGTGGGACCCGGCGATCGACGTGTTGCTCAACAGGCTGCCCAACCGGTTCATCGCGCCGACGCCGGAGCGCGGCGAGGAGACGGTACGCCAGGTCGGACACCTGGCCGCGGGCCTGGACGACAACGACGCGTTCGTGATCTTCCCGGAGGGCGGCAACTTCACCCCCAAGCGACGGCTGCGTGCCATCGCCCGGCTGCGCTCGCTCGGGCTGGAACGGATGGCACTGCGCGCCGAGCGGATGCGTCACGTACTCGCCCCGCAGCCCGGCGGAATGCTGGCCGCGCTGGACGCCGCCCCCGACGCCGGGGTCATCTTCGTCGCCCACACCGGGTTGGACCGGATGCTCACGGTGGCGGACGTCTGGCGGGAACTCCCGATGGACAAGCGGATCGTGATGCGGTTCTGGTCCGTGCCGCCGGAGGACATCCCGGTCGGGCGGCAGCAACGCATCGACTGGCTCTTCGACTGGTGGGCGCAGATCGACACCTGGATCGCCGCCAATCGTTAGCTCCGCAGTCGCGAGCGAGAGACGCTTTCGGTGAGCGTGGTGACGCGGAGCGTAGTGGTCGCGGACGAAAGGCGGGCTCGGCGGCGTCGTGCCGCGTAGGGTGCGGTCGTGGAGCAGATCTGCGTCGTGACGACGGTGGTGGATGCGCGTTCGGTCGCGGACGTGCTGGCGGCCGCGGCCGTCGCCGGCAGGCTCGCCGCCTGCGCCCAGGTGGGTGGTCAGGTGGACAGCACCTACTGGTGGAGGTCCGGAGTGGAGACCAGCACCGAGTGGTCGGTGCAGTTCAAGACCGCACCGGACCGGCTGACCGCGTTGGTGGACCAGATCCGGGTCAGCCACCCATACGAGGTGCCGGAGATCCTGGTGTCCACGGTGGAGAGTGGCGACCCGGCGTACGCCACCTGGGTGCACGAGCACACCCGGCCCTGAGTACGCGCACTCTGGGCCGCGCCCCTGTCGCTTTTGAATGATGGCCGGGTGGACGACACCCGCTATCCCTGCCCCGCGTGCGGCGCACCTGCCGATCTGAGCGCCGGCTGCCCCGGCTGTCGGCGTGCGCCCGATCCCGTCGCCGCCGAGGTGGTCGGTCTGGGTCGACAGATCGCCCAGTTGGAGCCGGAGGTGGAGCGGGCCCGCCACACGTACACCGAGCTGGCCGGGCGCCTGTCGGCCCTGTCGCGGCGGCGGGCCGAGTTGGCGGCGGTCGTCCGGGCGGGGTTGGCGGTGCCGGCCGTGTTGCCGTCGGCCCCTGCTCGTGGCCCGGCCCCGGTCGCCACGGTGAGTGCGGCGCCGGGTGTGGCCGAGACGTCGACCCGGACGGTCCAGGGCGTGCTCTTCGTCCTCGGTGGACTTCTGCTCGGCACCGCGGCGGTCGTGTTCACGGCGGTGGCCTGGGCGGCGGTGGGGGTCGCCGGGCGAGCGTTGATCCTGGCGGCGTTCACCGCGCTCGCGCTGGCCGTTCCGCTGCTGGCGGTGCGCCGGGGGTTGCGGGGCACGGCGGAGACCTTCGCCGCAGTGGGGTTGCTGCTGGTGGTGCTGGACGGTTACGCGGCCTGGTCGGTTGACCTGGCCGGGGTGGCCGGCTGGCCGGGCAGCCGGTACGCCGCGCTGGTCGGGGGGGTCAGCGCGGCGGTCGCCGTGGCGTACGGCCGGTGGAGCGGGTTGACCGGGCCGTGGTTCGCCGGGCTGGTGGCCGCGCAGCCGGTGTTGCCGCTGCTCGCCGTCGCTGTCGAACCGGGTCCGGCCGGTTGGACGCTGGTCCTGCTCGGGGTGGCGCTGGGGAATCTGGTGGTGCTGGTCGGGCTGCGCGGCCGGGACGGGGCGGCGCCTGTCGTCGGCCGGGTGCTGGCGGGGATCGGACACGTCGGCGCGCTCGTCGCCGCCGCCGCATCCGCGCTGGTGCCGCTGGCTGTCGGGCGGGCGGGCGGTTCGCCACTGCTGGCCGGGGTGCCGCTGCTGCTGGTCGCGGTGACGGGTCTCGGCGCGGCCTGGCTGGTCGGCGGACGGGCGCTGCGGGGGGTGGCCGGCGGGCTGCTGGTGCCGGTGCTCGCCCTCGCCGTGCTGCGCCCGGTGGCCGAGCTGCGGCCGTCGATGCTGCTGATCGCGGCGGCGACGGTGGCGCTCGGGCTGGCGGTCGCGGTGTGGAGGCTCCCGGTCGCGACCGGCGGGGACGCGGCCGGTGTCGGCGGTTGGCGGACCGGCCCGCGTGCGGGGGCGTTGCTGGTCGCGGGCGGCACGGCGCAGGTGGTAGTACTGGCCACCGCCGTGTTGGCGGTCGCCGCCGTGGGCCGCTCGCTGCCACCGTGGGGCGGGGCAGGGCTGGGACCGGACCTGGACTGGGGCTGGCAGTTGGCGCCGGCCGTGGCGTTGGCGGTCGCCGCTACGGCGCTGCTGCTGCCCCGGAAGGCGCAGACGGTGCTCGCCACGGCCGGCGCGGTGGCGGTGCTGCTCGCCCTGCCCGCCGGCTGGGCGGCCTCCTGGCCGGCGGTGGTGGCCGTCGGCCTGGTCGGAGGGGTTGCGCTGCTGATCGCCGTACTGGCCCGTCCGGCGACCCGTCCGGCCGTCCTGCTCACCTGCGCGCTGGGTGGTGCCGTCCTGCTCGGGCACGGGCTGCTGGTCGCTCTGGCCGCCCCGGTCGGTGTCCTGGTGGCACTCGGCGTGATCGTCGCGGTCGGGCTGGCGCTCGTCGTCCGGCGGGGCACCGGGGCGTACCGGCGGGTGGCCGGGGTGGGTCTGCTGGTCGCGCAGCTCGCGCTGCCCGGCGTCGCAGTGGTGGCGCTGTTCGCCGGGGGCGCGCCGACGTGGTGGCAGGCGCGGCTCGCGCTGGTGGCCGCCGGGCTCGCGCTGGTCGCGGTGCTCGCGGCGCGTCGCCACCGGGTGGAGCTGACGGGGTACGCGGTGACCGGTGCCGTGGTCGCCGTCATCGTGCCCGGGCTGGCACCGCTGTTCGTGGCGGGCGACGAGCCGATCGCGCTGTACGCGGCCCTGGCGGCGTTGGGCGTGGCGTTCGTCGCCCGTTGGGATCGGCCGGTGCCGGTGCCGGTGCCGGTCGCCGACCAGCCGGCGCGGGCGGACGAGCCGGCGGTCGGGGAGCTGCCGGTCGGGGGGCCGGCGGTTGTGGGGCTGCCGGTCGGGGGGCCGGCGGTCGGGGGGTCGTCGGCGGTCGGGGGGCCGCCGGCGATCACCCGGTCGGGCCCGGTGCTGGTGGTGGGTGGCGCGCTCGGGCTGGTCGCTGTCCTGGCGGCCCTGCCGAGGGTGTTGACCGCGCTCGTGCTGCCGTACGACGGTCCGGCACGGGTCTGGTCGGGGGTTCCCACCGTCGTCGCCGATCCGGCGTCGTTGCCCGTCGGGCTGGCGTTGGTGGTGCTGGCGGTGGCCGCGGTGCTCACCAGTGGTCGGGCGGTCCGCCCGGCGGTGCTGCCCGCACTGCCCTTCGCCGCTGCGGCGCTGCCGGTGCTGCTCGTCGCGGTCGGCACGCCGTGGCCGGTGCTACCGGCCGCGGTCCTGCTCGCCGGGTTGGCCGCGTTGCTCCTCGCCGCTCTGGCCGGGCCTCGCCCGACGCTCGCACCGGTCGTCGTACCCCTGGGTGTGGTGCTGGCCGCCTCCGGGGTGGCGGGGCTGCTGGCCACCCGGGCCGGGTCGCTCGCCGCCGAGGGCGCGCTGCTGGTCGCGGCGGTGGTCGTCGCCGCCGGGGGACGCACTGTCGGGGTGCGTGTCACCGGTTGCCTCGCGGCGGTGGGTGCGGCGTCCGCGCTGGCGGTGACCGCCTCGCTGGCCGCCGGGCTGCCGTTGCGGGAGGCCGCGTACCCACTGTTGGCGGTGGCCGCCCTGGTGCTGGCCGTCGCCGCGGCGACGCCGGCGCGGGCGCTGGTCGGTCGGGTGCTGGACGCTGCCGCGCAGGCGGTGGCGCTGGTGGCGGCGGTCCTCGCCGTCGAGGTGGCGCAACACCTCGCCACGATCTGCGTGCTCTGGGGGGTCGCCGTCGCGGTGCGGCTGCTGCGCCGGGGCGAGTCGACCGCCCGGCGATGGGCGTTCGCCACGGTCGCCGCCGGCAGCGAGTTGCTGGCAGCGTGGGTGCTGTTGGCCGCCGGCGGGGTGACAGTGCTGGAGGCTTACACGGTGCCGGCGGCGGGGC
The DNA here is from genome assembly GCF_027460215.1 of Micromonospora sp. WMMC250. Taxonomy (NCBI): domain Bacteria; kingdom Bacillati; phylum Actinomycetota; class Actinomycetes; order Micromonosporales; family Micromonosporaceae; genus Micromonospora; species Micromonospora sp. WMMC250. Next base: position 6,060,997 of record NZ_JAPZBJ010000002.1, read on the forward strand.
TCGCCATCGGCGCGGGCCTGCTGGCGCTGCGGACCCGACCCGGGCTGACCAGCTGGCCGGCCCTCGGCCCGGGGCTGGTCGCGGCGCTCGCGCCGAGCCTCGTGTCGGTGTTGATCGGGCCGGATCCGCAGCCGTGGCGGCGACTGCTCCTCGGCGCGGCGGCGCTCGGCGCGGTGCTGGCCGGCGCGACCCGCCGCTGGCAGGCGCCGGTGCTGCTCGGTGGTGGGGTGCTGGCGCTGTTGGCGCTGCACGAGGTGGCCCGAGGCTGGGATCTGCTGCCCCGGTGGATCTACCTGGGTGTCGGTGGGCTCGCCCTGGTCGCGTTGGCCGCCACCTACGAGCGGCGGCGACGTGAACTGGCGAGACTGCGCTCTGCGGTGGGCCGACTGACCTGAGCCGAACCAGTAGGGGTAGGGCCTGCCCTACCCCCCATTCGGGGGCTGTCGGGGTTACTCAGCGCTACCGCGATCGGGAGACTTGACCACAAGCCCGAACCACCGTGGAGCGGGTGCTGGCTGATCGGGGGCAGGGATGGCGCTCGGAGCGGTGGCGGAACCGCCGGTGCGGCGGCGAGGCAGTGACTACGCACAGTTGTCGCGACGGATCAGTCAGGCTGGGCTGCTGGAGCGCCGCCCGGGCTGGTACGTCGCCCGCATCGTGCTCACCCTCGGCGCGTTCGTGGCCGGCTGGGTGGCCGTGTTCCTGCTCGGCGACTCCTGGTGGCAGTTGCCGCTCGCGGCCGTGATGGCGGTGGCCACCACCCAGGTCGCGTTCCTCGGTCACGACGCCGGGCACCGGCAGATGTTCCGGCGGCGCGGGCCCAGCGAGATGGTCGGGCTGTTCGCGGGCAACCTGGCGGTGGGGCTCAGCTACGGCTGGTGGGTCGACAAGCACAACCGTCACCACGCCAACCCGAACCACGAGGACGAGGATCCGGACGTCGGCGCGGGCGCCCTGGTGTGGACTCCCGAGCAGGCGTTGGAGACCCGTGGGTTCGGCCGGTGGCTGGCGCAGCGTCAGGCGTTCCTCTTCTTCCCGATGCTGCTGCTGGAGGGTCTGAACCTGCACGTGGCGAGCATCCGGGCGATCGTCGGGCGGGAGTCGGACGGTCGGTACAGCACCCCGATGCGGCGCCGGGCGGTGGAGGGGCTGCTGCTCGTCGTGCACACCGTCGGCTACGTGGCGCTGCTGTTGGCGGTCATGTCGCCGGTCAAGGCGCTGCTGTTCGCCGTCGTGCACCAGGCGCTGTGGGGCCTGTACATGGGTTGCTCGTTCGCGCCGAACCACAAGGGCATGCCCATGCCGACCGCGGAGGACGAGCTGGACTTCCTGCGGAAGCAGGTGCTGACCTCCCGCAACGTGCGGGGCGGCCGGTTCGTGGACACCGCGCTGGGTGGGCTCAACTACCAGATCGAGCACCACCTCTTCCCGAACATGCCGCGCGCCAACCTGCGCCGGGCCCAGCCGATCGTCCGCGCCTACTGCGTGGAGCAGGGCATCCCGTACGCGGAGACCGGGCTGGTCGAGTCGTACCGGCAGGCGCTCGGTCACCTGCACGAGGTGGGCCGGCCGCTGCGTGGTTGAGCGGCACGACCGGTGGCGCGTCCGCCTCGCTGGACGCGCCACCGGTAGGGTCTGCTCATGGCAGACCTGCTCACCGCTGACGCGGTGCGAGAAGAGCTGAGCGGGTTGACCGACTGGTCGGGTGACCCGACGGGCATCGGTCGTACGGTTCAGCTCGGCAGTTTCCCGGCCGCCATCGCGGTGGTGGACCGGGTGGCGACGGTGGCCGAGGAGCTTGACCACCATCCCGACATCGACATCCGGTGGCGGACCCTGACCTTCCGCTGTGTCACGCACTCGGCCGGTGGGGTCACCCACCGGGACGTCGAGCTGGCCCGGCGCATTGACGACATCGTCCGGAGTGCGGCATGAGATTCGAGATCAGCAAGGTTCTGGATGCCATCGAGGGTCGGGTCTGCACGGACCCGTCACTGGCTCGGGCCGTGGTCGACCTGGCCGAGATCATCCGCTACCAGGACATCGATGGCGGCCGGCCGGCCAGCCTGCTCCGCCTCGGCATGGTCATCGACGCGCTCTCCCGCGAGCTGGAGGAGGACAGCGTCCAGGTCTACGCGGTGGTGCACCGGGCGTTGCTCTCCGACGCCGACCTCACCTCGAACGAGCGGATGGTTGTCCGCCGCTGGGCCGACGACGGCCTCGTCGAGGTGCTCGACAACCCGGGCGACCGGATGTTGGAGGTCGCCGACCTGCTCGGGTTGCCGGTGCTCAGCCGGGTCCGCTTCGACGGGTTGCGCGGTCGGTTCCCGTGGCTGGTCGAGCAGCCCGGTCGAGTGGTCGCACCGGTGCCGGGCGCCGGCGGGCCGGTGTTCATCGCGCACGTCGGCGGCGGCCACTCGCCCGTGGCCGGCAAGCGCTCGCCGACCGGTGTGAAGCTGCTGGCCCGCCAGTGGCGCTGCCCGGAGTCGGGTTGCGCGTTGTTCGGCGGCGGTGGTGGGGGTGGCGCGTTCGCCGACCTGGCCGGGGGTGCCGACCGCAGCCCGGCCGCGCAGCCGCCGTCCGCGCTGCGCAACGGCGTACCGACCTGCCCCCGGCACGGTGCCCGGCTCGGTGACGCCGGCCCGCGTCCGCGTACTGAGGTGCTCGCGGTGCGCGTCGGCGGCCTGGTGCGGCGGCGGTTCGTGCTGAGTGAGGAGCAGCCGTTGGTGGCTGGTCGGGCCCCCGAGCAGGACGGCGGGATCATGCTCGGGCAGTGGCTCAACGACGAGGCCCGGCGGTGGATCAGCCGTGGTCACGTCCGCTTCGAGCTGCGGGTCGGCGAGGTCATCGTGACCGACGTCAGCACCAACGGCTCCGGCATCCGCCCGGCCGGGTCGATGAACGAGGCGGACCGGATCCCCCTGGCCCCGCAGCAGTCCCGGGTGCTGGGCGAGAACGACATGATCGAGCTGTACCCGGGCGTGCAGATCGGCCGCGCCGAGGAGTTGCCGACCGGTGCCCCGTTCACCCCCACCTCGGTCATGGCCGAGGCTCCGACGATGGCGATGCGCCTACCCCGCCCCTGACGCCGCCCCGCCCCGCCCCGGCGCGGCGCCGGCGCGGCGCCGCGAGATCCGCGCAAAACAGGGAAAGTGCTGCCTCAGTTGGCGTCGAGGCAGCACTTTCCCTGTAGTTGCGCAGATCGTGGCCGGTGCGGTCCGTCAGGCGGCGAGCACCTCGGCGAGCGCGGCCACCGCCAGGTCGATCTCCTTCTCGGTGATCACCAGCGGCGGGGCGAGCCGGATGGTGGAGCCGTGGGTGTCCTTGGCCAGCACGCCGCGCTCCATCAGGCGCTCGCACGCCTCCCGACCGCTCATCAGCGCCGGGTCGATGTCCACGCCGGCCCACAGACCGCGTACGCGCACCCCGACCAACCCCTTGCCGACCAGCCCTTCCAGGCCGGCCCGCAGCCGCTCACCCAGCTCCGCCGAGCGGCGCTGGAACTCGCCGGTCGCCAGCAGCCGCACCACCTCGACGGCGACCGCGCAGGCGAGCGGGTTGCCGCCGAAGGTCGAGCCGTGCTGGCCAGGCTTGAGCACGCCGAGCACGTCGGCGTTCGCGGCCACCGCGGACACCGGCACGATGCCGCCGCCGAGGGCCTTGCCGAGCAGGTACATGTCCGGCACGACGCCCTCGTGGTCACAGGCGAAGGTCGCGCCGGTACGCCCCAGACCCGACTGGATCTCGTCGGCGATGAAGAGCACGTCGCGCTCGGTGCAGACCTGTCGCACGCCGGGCAGGTAGCCCTCCGGCGGCACCACCACGCCCTGCTCGCCCTGGATCGGCTCCAGCAGGACCGCGACGGTGTTCTCGTCGATTGCGGCGGCCAGCGCGTCCAGGTCGCCGTACGGCACGATCTTGAAGCCCGGGGTGTACGGCCCGAAGTCGGCGCGGGCGTCCTCGTCGGTGGAGAAGCTCACGATGGTGGTGGTACGGCCGTGGAAGTTGCCGTCGGCGACCACGATGGTGGCCTGACCGGCGGGCACGCCCTTGACCTGGTAGCCCCACTTGCGGGCCACCTTGATCCCGGTCTCGACGGCCTCGGCGCCGGTGTTCATCGGCAGCACCAGGTCCTTGCCGCAAAGCTCGGCCAGCTCCCGGCAGAAGTCGGCGAACTGGTCGTGGATGAACGCGCGGCTGGTCAGCGTGAGCCGGTCCAGTTGCGCGTGCGCGGCGGCGATCAGTTGCGGGTGGCGGTGGCCGAAGTTCAGCGCGGAGTAGCCGGCCAGGCAGTCCAGGTAGCGCTTGCCGTCCACATCGGTGAGCCAGGCGCCCTCGGCGGACGAGATCACCACCGGCAGCGGGTGGTAGTTGTGCGCCGTCCAGCGCTCGGCGTCCCGGACCGCTCCCGGCGTACGCAGCATGTCATCGATCACTTGCTTGCCTTTCCCTGACGGAGTCGCAGCGTGCAGCACTTCGGTCCGCCGCCGGCCTTACGGAGTTCGGACAGGTCGACACCGATGGTCTCGTAGCCCCGGTCGCGCAGCTTGGCGGCCAGGTCGGTGGCCTGGGCCGGCAGCACCACGTGCCGGCCGTCGCTCACCGCGTTCAGACCCAGCACCTCGGCGTCGGCCATGGTGGCGTGCACGGCGTCGGGGAAGAGCCGGCGCAGCACCGCCTGGCTGCCGGGGGAGAACGCCTCCGGCAGGTACGCCACGGTCTGCTCGTCGAGCACTGTCAGCGCGGTGTCCAGGTGGTAGAAGCGCGGGTCGACGAGCTGCATGGTGATCACCGGGTAGCCGAAGACCTCCTGCAACTGGGCGTGCGAGGCGTGCGCCGTGCGGAAGCCGGTGCCGGCCAGCAGGTGGTCGCCGGCCAGCAGGACGTCGCCTTCGCCCTCGTTGACGTGCTTGGGGTCGTACATCTCGAAGCCGGCGTCCTCGAACCAGGCCCGGTAGGCGGGTGCCTCGTCGGCGCGCTGCGGGTCGCGGAACTGTACGGCCATCGCCTTGCCGTCGATCACCGTGCCGCCGTTGGCGGCGAAGACCATGTCGGGCAGACCGGGCACCGGAGTGATTTCCTCGACGGTGTGGCCCAGGTCGCGGTACGTCTGGCGCAGCTGCTCCCACTGCCGGACGGCCAGCGCGGGGTCCACCGGCGCGGTCGGGTCCATCCAGGGGTTGATCGCGTAGTCGACGGCGAAGTACGTCGGCCGGCACATCAATAGGCGCTGGCTGGTGGCGTCCATCGTCATTGTCCTGCTCCCAGGGGTCGGGCGCGCCCGGCCACCGTGGCCCACGGGCTGGCGCCGTTGCTCAACGTTATGCGGCTTCAGCGGCAGGATCCACCACTGAGAGTTGCGCAGACCGAAGATTCGTTGCGTCTAGACGACTGCTGGGGGTGATTCGTTGCGCCAGTGCGTGTCGCGCCCGGCGAACGGGTCGTGACCGGAGTTCACGGGCCGTGATCGGGGTGTGTGGCCGTGGTCGGAGTTCACGGGCCGTGATCGGGGTGTGTGGCCGTGGCCGGGTGCGCGCGTGATCGGGTGCGCGCGTGATCGACTCGGGTTCCGGGAAAGTGCGGTATCGGAGCGACCGGGACACCCCGACTCCGCCGAAGCCGAGTCGATCACGCCGAGAAAACACTTCAGGGGCGGCGAACCGCCGCCCCTGAAAGGGTGTCTGCCCGACCGGTGAACCACCGGGTGTTCGGGCTGCCGGCGAACCGCCGGCGTTTGCCGGTGCATCACCGGCGAGCGGAACAGTGCCCGCTAGAAACGATCGACAAACTGTGAGTCAAGCCACTCGCGGAAGCGCTGCACCCAGTCGCCGTCGGTGGTCGGCCAGTCGAACTGACCGGTCATCGCGAGCACCCCGATGACCACCGCGGCCAGTCCGATCAGCACGCCGAACAGCGCGTCGGTGGTGCCGGCGACGTGCCGACGACGGGTGGCCATCAGGCCGAGCACCGCGAGCACCGCGCCGAACGCGCCGAGCCCGATGCCGTACCCGGCCAGGGTCCCGGTCAGCACGAACAGCGCACCGGCGACGGAGACGATCAGACCGAGGGTGGCCAGCAGGCTCGCCCGCGGCTTCGGGCCACGCGTCACCGGCGCCTCGGGCGCGGTCGGGCTTGCGGTCGGGGCAGCCGGCCGGTCGGTGGTGACCCGGTCCGTCGTGTCGGTTCGCCGGGTCGCGCTGTCGAGGTCCGCGTCCCGCTCGGCGGTGCGCGCCGTGGTCGGCGCGACGGTGGGCCGGGATTCGGTCTCCACCGTGTGGGCGGTGCCGGTGCGCGGCTCGGGCGTGACCGGGCGGGCCGTGCCGTTCGAGGGTTCGGGTGCGACGGGGCGGGCCGTGCCGTTCACGGGCTCAGGCGTGACCGGGCGGGCGGTGCCCCGCGGCTCGGTCTCCGCCGGTCGCGCGGTGGCGGCTCGGGCCACCGCCGCCCGCTCGTTGGCCCGCCGCTCGGCCTCGCTGGTCTGGCCACCGGTCGCGCCGGCGCTGCGGTACGTCGTCTGGTCGGCGTCCCGGTCGGTGACCACCGGGCGACCGGCGCTGTCGTCGGACTGACCGGTCTCGGTGACTCGGGTGTCGCGGCCGTCCACGCGGCCGTCGAGGTTCTCGTCCCGCGTCGGTGCCGGCTCGGACCGGCGGGACAGCGAAGGAATCCTGACCACTACACACCTCCTGATGAATGCGTGGTGGCCGTCGGAAGAGGGTGGCACCCACGCGGTACAGCCCTGAAGTACCCCGCTGCACGTTTCCTGACACCAATTCCGGGTACGGCCGCCGAAATCGGCCTTGATCGACTCGGTTTCTTGGAAGTCAGGGTGTCCCGCCTACGTAGACACCCCGGTTTCCTTGAACGCGCGTCGATCAGCGGCGGACCGGGTCGACTTGCCCGGCGTGGCCGCGCTGACCGACGCCGACCTGTCCGGTGTGGGCGACTTGCCGGGTGCGGGTGCGGGTGCGGGTGCGGGCGCGCTGCGGGGGGCGCGGGTGCGGGGGGCGGGCGTGAGCGCGGGCGCGGCGCGCAGCACCCGCAGCCCGGCCTGTTGCACGAACACCTCGCGCTTGTCGACGGCCAGTCCCTTGTCGTTGAGCACGTAGCCCGTGAGCCAGACCCATCCCTCGTACGTCGGGCGTGGATCGACGCTCACCAGGCGGAGGCGCAGCTCCCGGTCGTCGGCGAACTGCACCGAGCACGCCTCGCCGATCAGCAGCAGGTCGCCGGGCTTCAGGTCGGTCATGTGGGCCAGTGCGCACGGTTGATAGGGATGCGGTGACGGGCCCGGCAGGGCAGGTCCGCGCCGCACCGGCACACAGTGCGCCAGCGCGCCCAGTTCCAGACCGGCCGGTGTCGACGGGCGAGGGTCAGCGCGGTGACCAAGAGGTATTCGTTGTACGACACGCGCATGGTGGCGTTCCTTCCGAGAAACAGCGCGGGCCGTGCTGCGGGCGCGCTATCGCCGACGCCATTTCCGACGTCACTTCTGGGCTCCCCTGACGCGTGACAGCATGTTCCACGCTGGCCACCTTGTGCAATGTTCTTCCCCGCCCTAATCTCAGGCCGAAATGACGCACGAGGAATGGAATGGAAATGCGCGCGTGGTGAAACATTCCGTGTTGCACGAGGAGAGCGGTGATGTTGCATGACGGATGAAACAAGCGGGTCGACGGTCCCTCGGCGGCAGCTCGGGAGGTTGCTCACCCAGCTCCGGGAGGAAGCCTCGGTGACGCTGGACGCCGCAGCGGATGCCCTGGACTGCTCGCGGCAGAAGGTGTGGCGCATCGAGAGAGGGCTGGTTCCGGTGCGGGTGGTGGACGCCCGCGCGATGTGTGCTCTGTATCGCGTGCCGGCCGCGATGGGGGACATTGTCGCCGGCCTCGCGAAGGAGACCCGTGCCAAGGGTTGGTGGCATTCGTACGGTGATGTGGTGCCGTCGTGGTTCTCGCTCTACGTCGGCCTGGAATCGTCCGCGTGCGGGCTGCGCCAATATGACGCGGAGCTGATTCCCGGCCTTCTGCAAACCCGCGAGTACGCCACCGAGTTGTTCCGTCGGAAGAATCCGACGATGACCGCCGACGAGCGGGAGAAGTTGGTGCAGGTGCGGTTGCAGCGGCAGGGCATCCTCGTCCGCCGGCTGCCCGCCGCGCCCACAGTGCGGGTCGTCCTGAGCGAGGCGGTGCTGCGGCGCACCATCCCCGACCACCGGGCGATGACCCAGCAGTTGCGACACCTGCTGGACGTGGCCGCGCTGCCGACAGTGAGTCTGCGGGTGTTGCCGCTCGCCGCCGGTCCGCCGCTGGCCAGCGAGACCGGCACCTTCGTCCTGCTGGATTTCCCGCAGGCGGTCGGCCGGGCGTCGACCGAGCCGACCACCGTCTACCTGGAGAACATCACCGGTGCGCTCTACCTGGACAAGCCGGCCGAGGTTGCCGCCTTCGAACATGTCTGGTCGGACCTGGAGACGCTCGCGTCGAGTGAGGCAGAATCAGAGAAAATGATCACTTCGATCATCGAGGAGCATCATGACTGACCTTGCCGGTGCCACCTGGCGAAAGAGCACCCGCAGCGGCGGGAGTGGCGGCAACTGCGTCGAGGTGGCCGACAACCTGCCCGGCGTCGTGGGCGCACGGGACAGCAAGGACCCGACCGGCGCCGCGCTGGTCTTCGCCACCGCCACCTGGGCCGCGTTCGTCGACGGCGTGAAGGAGCAGCGCCTGCGCTGACCGCGCCGCCCTCGGCACCTCGGGGCGCCTGGCTATCCTTGGTACCCGTGCCAGAGGGACACACGATCCACCGCCTTGCGGCCCGGCACGCCGAGTTGTTCGCCGGGGACAAGCTGCACGCCGCCAGCCCGCAGGGCCGCTTCGCCGAGGGCGCTGCCCGGCTCTCCGGGACCGTTCTGGAGGGCACGGAGGCGTACGGCAAGCACCTGCTGCACCACTACGCCGGCGAGCTGACGCTGCACGTACACCTCGGGTTGTACGGCAAGTTCACCGACGGGCCGGGAGAGCCGCCCGAGCCGGTCGGTCAGGTGCGGCTGCGGCTGGCCAGCGACCGGCACTGGCTGGACCTGCGCGGGCCCACCGCCTGTGACCTGCTCACCCCACCCGAGGTGGCCGCCCTGCGGGACCGCCTCGGGCCCGACCCGCTGCGCGTCGACGCCGACCCCGAGCGGGCGTACGCCCGGATCTCGCGCAGCCCGACGCCGCTGGCCGCGCTGCTGTTGGACCAGTCGGTGGTGGCCGGCACGGGGCTCATCTTCGTGACCGAGGCGCTGTTCCGGGCCGGGCTGCCACCGAGGATGCCCGGCCGAGCGTTGAGCCGCGCCGACTGGGACGCGCTCTGGGCGGACCTGGTCGGGCTGATGCGGCTCGCTGTCGAGCACGGCCGGATCGACACCGTGCGCGACACGCACCTGCCGGAGGCGATGGGCCGGCCGGCGCGGGTGGACCGGCACGGCGGCGAGGTGTACGTCTACCGCCGCCCCGGCGCACCTTGCCACGTCTGCGGCACCGAGGTCAGTCGCGGCGAGCTGGCCGGGCGCAACCTCTACTGGTGTCGTACCTGCCAGCCCGCCTGATCCTGCGGGCCTGATCGACTCCAGATCGCCGATGTGGCGGTGTCGTCGCCGCAGGATGGCACCACCTCGCCGATGTGGAGTCGATCATCCGTGCCGCCATCCTGCCTGGCGGGTCGGACCTTGAACACGCGCCCGGACATGAAGGATCCTGTGCTGATGCGATCGGCGCCGTTCCTCCTGGACCGCCTGGGCCGAGCCGGGATCAGCGATGTCGTCACTGTCGAGCCCGCCACGGGTGGGCTCGCGGCGCTCGCGGGCATAGCTACCCGCCGAGAGGCGCCGTCGGTGTTCGTGAAGGCCTTCGCCGAAGCTCCGGACGACGACGTGTTCGTGGCGGAGGCCGAAGGGCTGGCCGCGCTGCGTGAGCTGGGCGGCGTGGTGACACCCGAGGTGATCCTGGTCGACCGGGAACTGCTCGTGTTGTCGGTGCTGCGACCGAGACCGCGCAGCGACGCCTTCTGGGAGCGGTTCGCGCACATGCTCGCCCACCTGCACCTGAGCACGACGCATCCGCGCTTCGGTTGGCACCGGGACAACTGGCTGGGCCGCCGCCGGCAGACCAACGGGTGGCACGACGACGGCTTCACGTTCTTCGCCCAGCACCGGCTGCTCCGGTGGCTGGGGGAGCCCCGCGTCGAGGCGGCACTCGACCGGAGCGATCGGGCGGCGCTGGAGCGGCTCTGCGACCGGCTGCCCGACCTGCTGCCGGACCGGCCGGCATGCCTGACGCACGGCGACCTGTGGGCACAGAACATCCTGTCCACGGCGGACGGCCAGCCCGCGTTGATCGACCCGGCGGTGTCCTACCTGTGGGCCGAGGTGGACCTCGCCCACGTGTGGTCGACAGCGGCCCCGCCCGAGGCGCAACGGTTCTTCGCGGTCTACGCGGAGCTGACCTCCCTCGATGGCGACTGGCAGGCCCGGATGCCGATCGTCCAGCTGCGACAACACCTCGCCGTGCTGGCCCAGTTCGACGACGACTGGGGCGCGGCCGACCAGATCCGTGCCACGCTCGCCCCGTTCCGGACGCGATCCTGACCGGAGGCCAGGCGGTCGGGATGGTTCGCCGTCTCGCCGTCGAGGACGCCGGCGACCCGCCCGGCGCGGACACGACTGCCCGGCGCGGCGAGGGCACGGCTGGCCGGCGCGGCGAGGGCACGGCTGGCCGGCGCGGCGCGGGCACGGCTGCCCGGCGCGGCGAGGGCACGGCTGGCCGGCGCGGTGTGACGCAACCGGAATTGACAGTTGACCTGCCACCGGAGCAGGGTTGCAGAGTGACAACGATGTCAACGGACAGGGAGGGAGAAATCGTCCTTCCGCCTGCGCAACCGGTTCGGCCAGCCGGTTCGTGGTGTCCTGTTGACGGTTTCCCGGCACGGACCCGGTCCGCCCGCCGATCCTGGCCGTATGTCCCTTCCCTACCCGACGGTGACCAGCTGAGATGACCGACCTGCCCCGACCCGACGCCGCCCCGACCCCCGCTCCCGGCGGGTCACCCGAACTGCCCGACCTGGACGAGTTCCTCGCCGACCAGACCCGCACACTGCTCGACACCGCCGGCCGGTCGGTCCGGCCCGAGGGCGGCTTCTGGTGGCTCACCGACGACCGCACCCCGGACCGGGGCGAACCGGTGTTCACCTGGATCACCTGCCGGATGACCCACGTGGCCGCCCTCGCCCACCGCGGCGGCGACCCGGACGCCGCCGCCCTCGTCGACCACGGCGTCGCCGCGCTCAGCACACTGCTGCGCGACGACCGGTACGGCGGCTGGTTCAGCGCTGTCGACCAGCAGGGCGTACCCGTGAACGATCGCAAGGCCGGCTACGACCACGCGTTCGTGGTGCTCGCCGCGTCCAGCGCCGCGCGTGCCGGTCGGCCGGGCGCGGAGCAGTTGCTCGCCGACGCGTTGGCCGTGGTGCGGGACCGGTTCTGGGACGACGAGGTCGGCGCGGTCCGCGAGTCGTGGAACCGGGACTGGACCGTCACCGAGGACTACCGGGGCGCCAACAGCAGCATGCACATGGTCGAGGCGTTCCTCGCCGCCACCGCCGCGACCGGCGACCCGACCTGGGCCGACCGGGCCCTGCGGATCGCCACCCATCTGGTGCACGGCGAGGCCGCACGGCACGACTGGCGGCTCCCCGAACACTTCACCGCCGACTGGACGCCGCTGCCCGACTACAACTCCGACCAGCCCGCCGACCCGTTCCGCCCGTACGGCTCCACCATCGGCCACTGGCTCGAATGGGCCCGCCTGCTGCTGGAGCTGGAGGCTGTCCTTCCGCAGCCACCACGCTGGCTGCTCAGCGACGCCCGCGCCCTGTTCGCCGCGTCCGTACGGCGTGGATGGGCGGTCGACGGGGCCGACGGCTTCGTCTACACGATCGACTGGGACGACCGGCCGGTGGTCCGCTCCCGGATGCACTGGGTGCTCGCCGAGGCGGTCGGTGCGGCCATCACCCTGCACCGGCGCACCGGGGACGAGGTCTACGCCGACTGGTACCGGGTCTTCTGGGCGTACGCCCGGCGCAACCTCATCGACGGCACCGGATGGCGGCACGAGCTGGACGCGCAGAACCTGCCCTCCGACACGGTCTGGCACGGCCGGCCTGACGTCTACCACGCGTACCAGGCGGTGCTGCTGTCCCGTTCGGCGGAAGGGCTCGGCGGCGCCGGCCCGCTCGCACCGGGCGAGGTGACCGCGTGATCGTGGTCGCGGGCGAGGCGTTGATCGACCTGGTGGTCACCCCCGACGGGGAACGGGCCGTGCCGGGCGGCTCCCCGGCGAACGTGTCGGTCACCCTGGCCCGGCTCGACCAGCCGGTACGACTGCTGGCCCGGCTCGGCACCGACGACTACGGCCGGCAGGTCGCCGAGCACCTGAGGACCAACCAGGTCGACCTGGAGTGGGCGGTCCGCGCCGAGGAGCCCACCTCGGTTGCGGTGGCCACGTTGAACGCCACCGGGCAGGCCAGCTACGAGTTCCGGCTGGCCGGCGCGGCGGACTGGCAGTGGACGCCGCAGGAGTTGCCCGAGCTGGCCGGGTCGCCGGCAGTCGCGTTCCACACGGGGTCGCTCGCGCTCGCGCTGGCCCCCGGCGCGCAGGTGTTCGAGGACCTGCTCGCCCGCGAACGCCGCCGGGACGGGCTCACCCTCTCGATCGACCTCAACCTGCGGCCGAGCATCGTCACCGACCGGGAGGCGGAGCAGGCCCGGGTGCGCCGGCAGGTGCCCCTCGCGCACCTCGTCAAGGCAAGTGACGAGGACCTGGCCTGGCTGTATCCGGACCGGTCGGTGGCCGACGTGATGGCCGAGTGGCGTGAGGTCGGGGTGTCCTGCGCGGTGGTGACCCGGGGCGGTGAGGGCGCCTGGCTGCTGGCCCCGAACGGCACCCTGCACGAGGCGACGGCGGTACGCACCACGGTTGTCGACACCGTCGGCGCCGGCGACTCGTTCACCGGTGGCCTGCTCGCCGCGCTGGCCGACCTCGACGCGCTCGGGGACCGACCGGCCGACCGCCTCGCCGCGGTGACCGAGCAGCAGTGGGACGCGGTGCTCCGGCAGGCTGCCACGGTGGCCGCGCTGACCTGTGGTCGCCGAGGTGCCGACCCGCCCCGCCGCGACGAGGTCGAAGCCCTGCTGACCCCGCAGACCTGACCCAGACGCGGGTCGGCGCCGTGGCGCGCCGGACTGCCGGGACGCGGCACCGGTGATCCACTCCACGCCGTCGATATGGGGGTGTCCGAGCGCCCGGACATCGCCACATCGCCGATCTGGAGTGGATCACCCGCCCTCACCCTGCGCGACGTGGGCGGGGGAGAGGGCGGGGCAGGGCTGTTAGGCCAGGCCTCGGGGCCGCAGGTGGGTGGGGAGGACTGTGGTGGCGGGCGGCGAGTCGTCGCCGGCTATCCGGCCGAACAGCCGCTCGGTGGCGACCCGGGCCAGCTCCCGGGTGTCGTAGGCGACGACGGTCAGCGGCCGGGGCATCAGGTGGGCCAGCTCGAAGTCGTCGAAGCCGACCAGCGCCGCGTCGTTGCCACGCCGGTGCAGCTCCTGAAGCGCGCCGACGGTGAGACGGTTGTTGGCGCAGAAGAAGGCGGTGGGCGGATCCGCCAGGTCGAGAAGTTCGCCGACCGCCCGCCCGGCCTCCTCCGGCGCGATCAGCCTCTCGCGGACCAGCGACTCGTCCGGCTCGACCCCGGCGGCGTCCAACGCCGCCCGCGCCCCGGCCAGCCGCTCGCGCATCGTGGGCACGCTCGGCGCGCCCAGCAGGAGGCCGACCCGGCGGTGCCCCTCGTCGAGCAGCGCGCCCACCCCGGCGTGGCTGCCGCCCCGGTTGTCCAGCAGCACCGCGTCGGCCTGTAGCCCCTGCGGCGGCCGGTCCAGGAACACGACGGGCATCCCCAGCTCGACCTCGCGACGCAGGAACGAATGGTCCAGGCCCGCCGGCACCACCAGGAGCCCGTCCACCCGGCGTTGGGTGAAGTCCTGGAGCAGTGCGCGTTCCCGCTCCGGGTCCTCCTCGGACGAGGCGGTGATCAGCATGGTGCCGTGGGCGGCGGCGATCTCGGCGGCGACGCTGGCGATCGTCGCGTAGAACGGGTTGGCGATCTCCTCGATGAGCAACCCGACGGTGGCGTTGAGCTGCCGGGAGCGCAGGTTGCGCGCGATGTCGTTGCGCCGGAAGCCCAGCTCGGCGATGGCGGCCAGCACCCGGCTGACCAGTTCCTGCCCCACCGGCTCGTCGTTGACCACACGGGAGACCGTCTTCAGGCTGACGTCGGCACGTCGGGCCACGTCGACCATCGTCGGGCGTCGGCGCACCGTCGGCCGGGTCGGGGTCTGGGTCACGGGGTGGTCCTCCACGGCGAACGCGGGTCAGCGGTCGAGCGCGGAGAGCGCATCGACCGCTTTTCGGGCGGCGATGAGCACCGGATCCCACACCGGCGCGTACGGCGGAGCGTAGCCCAGGTCCAGTGCTGTCATATCGTCCACCGTCATGCCGTTCCACAGTGCGACGGCAAGTGCGTCGATCCGTTTCGCCGCCTCCGACCAGCCGACGATCTGCGCGCCGAGCAGCCGACCGTTGGGACGTTCGGCGATCAGCTTCACTGTCATCGGGCGGGCGCCCGGGTAGTAGCCGGCCCGGTTGGTCGACTCGGCGATCACCGAGACGAAGTCGAAGCCGGCCGCTTCGGCCTCGCCCTCGCGCAGGCCCGTCCGGCCCACCTCCAGGTCACAGACCTTGGTCACCGCCGTGCCGATCACCCCGGCGAACGTGGCGTACCCGCCGCCGATGTTGATTCCGGCGACCCGGCCCTGCTTGTTGGCGTGCGTGCCCAGCGGCACGTGCACGGGCATCCCGCTGACCCGGTGCAGCGTCTCCACACAGTCGCCGCCCGCCCAGATGCCGGGCATCCCCGGCACCCGCATCCGGCGGTCCACCCGGACCCCACCGGTGGTGCCGATCGGCAGCCCGGCAGTCGCGGCGAGCGCGGAGTTGGGGCGTACACCCAGGCCCAGGACCACGACGTCGGTCGGCATCGGCCCCTCGGCCGTGACCACCGCGGACACCCGGCCGTCCCGCTCTTCCAGACCGGTCACCGGCAGGCCGGCGCGGATCGTGATGCCGAGGCCGCGCATGGCCTCGGCCACCAGCTCGCCCATGTCGGGGTCCACCGTCGACATGGGCTGGCTGCCCGCCTCGACCAGGGTCACCGAGAGGCCGCGTTGGATCAGGGCCTCGGCGATCTCGACGCCGATGTAGCCGCCGCCGACCACCACGGCCCGGCGCGGTCGCGGCTCGGCGTCCAGCCACTCGCGCAGCGCCGCCCCGTCGTCCAGGGTCTGCATGCCGAACACGCCACCCGCGTCGGTGGCCGCCCACGCTGGCTTCACCGGTACCGCGCCGGTGGCGTACATCAGCTCGTCGAAACGCTCGCGGACCTCGCCGCCGCCTTCCAGGTCCTGGGCCACCACCTCGCGGCGCTCCAGGTCGATGGCCGTGACCTCGTGCCGCATCCGCACGTCCATCGCGTACTCGGTGCGGAACGTCTCTGGCTCCCGGGCGATCAGCGCGTCCGGGCCGGGCACCAGACCACTGATCCAGTACGGGATGCCGCACGCCGAGTAGGAGGTGAAGTGGCCGCGTTCGAAGACCACGATCTCCAGGTCGTCGCGGCCGCGGCGGCGACGGGCCTGGGACGCCGCCGACATGCCGGCGGCGTCCCCGCCGATGACGATCAACCGTTGGGCCACCGGATCATCCTGTCACGAGGTGTTCAGCCGCGGGTCTGTCGCGCGACGTCCTGCACCACGTCGGTGAGTCGGCCGGTGCGCGCGTACACCGCGCGTTGCCGCGCCGCCCCGCTGCCCTGCCGGCGCAACCCACCCAGCAGGTCGGTCACCTCGGCCCAGTCGCCGTGCTGCTCCAGCGCCGGCCGCATCCGCTCCACGAACCGGTCCAACAGCTCCCAGGCGGTCGCCAGCTCGCCGGTGGTGACGTCGACGGCCTGGCCTTCCAGACCGTCGTGGGCGGCCCGCCAGTGCGCCCCGACCAGCAGGTGATGATCGGTCCGCAACGCCGGTCGGTCGGCCTCGACGTCCGCCATCGCGGTGGACACCAGGGCCCGGACCAGCGCGGCGACCAGCACCGCGTCGTCGACCGACGGGCAGACGTCGCCGATCCGCAGCTCCACGGTCGGGTACTTCGCCGACAGGCGGGCGTACCAGTAGAGCATCCCCTCGTCGAGCATCACCCCGCTGGAGATCAACTGGCGGATCAGCCGCTGGTAGTGCTCGTGCGAATCCAGCCACGGCGTCGGGGCCACCGAGGGCCAGCGCTCCCACTCCACCGACCGCCAACTGGCGTAGCCGGTGTCCGCCCCACGGGCGAACGGCGAGTTGGTGGTCACCGCGTGCAGCAGTGGCAGCCACGGCCGGACGTGGTTGAGCACCTGTACGCCGGTCTCCGGGTCGGGCACGCCCACGTGCACGTGCATGCCGTTGTTGCCGGGACCGGGGACGAGCAGCTGGAACCGCTCGATCATCCGGTCGAACCGGGGCTTGTCCACCACCGGCGGCACCGGGCCGTCCACCGGACCGGTGCCGATGGCGAGCAGGCGTACGCCGGCCCGCTCGGCGGCGTCGGCGAGCGCCCGACGCAGCACGCCGAGGGAGTGCCGGATCGAGGAGAGCTCCACACCGGGCGGGCTGCCGATCTCGATCTGACTGGTCTGGAACTCCCGCTCGACCTGCCCGCGCAACTCCGCCGGCACCTGCTCCATGACCAGGTCGACGGCCGGGACCGCAGCCCCGGTGTGGGGGTCAACGAGCAGGAACTCCTCCTCGACGCCCACGGTGAGCAATTCGGTCGCCGCAGCCGTTCCGCTGGGCGCCTCCGCCACCTGGCCGGTCATCGACACCACCGTCCGTTCCTACCGTTCGCGGTCCGTCCGCGTCGGTCCGTCGCTTGGTTACCCAACGTGGCGATGCCGGGAAACGTGGCGGCGGTACCTCTTACCGCGCGTGCCGGCGATCCGGCCGGACGACGTGACACGGCGTCCTATGCTGAGCCCGTGCCGGTGCCGCTGGGGTTCCTCGGGTTCGCGTGGGCGTACGCGTTCGCCCAGCTCACAGTCCTCGCGGACCGGCCGGTCGACCTGCTCGCGGGCGCCGCGCTGACCGCGCTGGTGCTGCTCGCCGTGACGGTGGCGGCGCGGGGACGCGACCGCTCGGGCGCACCCGGCGGCGGGCCCCGTTGGGCCGGGCTGCGGGCCCGTTCCCGTGGTCGTCGGATGCCCCGGCAGATCGACCCGGACGCCGCCGGTCGACCCCGTCCCCGCGCTCCCGGTCACCCCTCGGCCGCGTAGCGCCACGCCGTCGCGCGGCCGATCCCGCCGTCACCGGTCCCCCTGCTGAGCGGACGCCGCCGGAGGGGAGGACCTCACCGGAATCGGACCGAGGGGTTTCCCATGCTTGCCTTCGCACCACTGCACGGCGTTGTCGGCGCTGCCGGCACCGCGCTGTCCTGGCTCACCGATCTGCTCGAACCGCTGGCCGGCGGCATGGCGACCGCCGCCGCCATCGTGCTCTTCACCATCGCCATCCGCCTGCTGATCTCGCCCCTCACCGTGGTGCAGGTCCGCGGGGAGCGACGCCGCGCGGCCCTCGCCCCGCAGGTGCGTGATCTCCAGCGGCGGTACGCCGACGACCCGGCCACGCTTCAGCGCGAGGTGTTCGCGTTGTATCGGGAGGCGGGGGCGAACCCGATCGCCGGCTGCCTGCCGTTGCTGCTCCAGGCGCCGTTCCTGCTGGTCCTGTACCGACTGTTCACCACCAGCGAGGGTGGCACCGGGCTGCTGGAGGAGCGCCTTGCGGGGGTGCCCCTGGGCCACCACCTCACCGACGGGCTGACCGGGGCGGCGGGTCCGCTCTTCGCCGTGTTGCTGGCGGTGTTGGTGGCGGTGGCCTGGTGGTCGTCGCGGCGGGCCCGTCGGGCTTCGGCGGCGGTCGGAACGGTGGCCGGTACGCCCACCGAGGGACCGGGGGCGGCCGTGCTCGGTCGGCTGCTGCCCCTGCTGCCGTTCACGACTGTGCTGGTGGCGCTGGTGCTGCCGCTCGCCGCGGTGATCTACCTGGTGACCACGAGTGTGTGGTCGGCGGCCGAGCAGGCGGTGCTCCGTCGGCCGCAGGCGGTGCCAGCGAGCGCCGAGTAGATCGGTGCCCTCCGCGTCGACAGCTGGACAGAAACAGTTAACTGTCTTAATAATAAGCGGAACGTCGACGTCCATGGATGCCCGAGCTGGGCGCGGAGGGCCGCATGAAACGCTCCAGATCACTTGTCCTGTCCCTGGTCACCGCGCTCGCCGCCACGCTCGGCGCGGCCTGGGTGGCGCTGCCCGCGTACGCCGCCGGGCCCACCGCCAGCTTCGTCAAGACCGCCGACTGGGGCTCCGGTTGGGAGGGGAAGTACACCATCACCAACGGTGGCACCTCGACCATCACCGGCTGGAGCCTCGCCTTCGACCTGCCGTCGGGCACCACCCTCGGCAGCTACTGGGACGCGCTGCTCACCTCCGCCGGCCAGCGGCACACCTTCACCAACCGGTCCTGGAACGGCGCCATCGCCCCGGGCGCCTCGGTCTCCTTCGGCTTCCTGGCCAGCGGCTCCGGCTCGCCCAGCGGCTGCCAGCTCAACGGCGCGTCGTGCGGCGGCGGCACCCCGCCCACCACGCCACCGCCCACGACTCCGCCGCCGACGACCCCACCGCCCACCACGCCGCCGCCGACGGACCCGCCCACCGGTGACCTGCCCAGGCACCTGCTCACCGGTTACTGGCACAACTTCGACAACCCGGCCGTCGAGCTGCGGCTGCGCGACGTCCCCACCGAGTACGACCTGGTGGCCGTCGCCTTCGCCGAGGCCACCTCGACACCCGGCGCGCTCACCTTCGGCATCGACCCCGGGCTCGCCGCGTCGCTCGGCGGTTACACCGACGCGGACTTCACCAACGACGTACGTACCCTGCACAGCCGGGGCAAGAAGGTGATCCTCTCGGTCGGCGGCGAGACCGGCCGGGTCACCGTCAACGACGCCGCGTCGGCCACCGTGTTCGCCGACACGGCCGCCGCGCTGATCGCCCGCTACGGATTCGACGGCATCGACATCGACCTGGAGAACGGCCTCAACCCGACCTACATGGCGCAGGCGCTCCGCGCGCTGCGGGCCAAGATCGGGTCGAGCCTGATCATCGCGATGGCGCCGCAGACGATCGACATGCAGAACCCGGCCGGCGGCTACTTCAAGCTGGCGCTCGACATCAAGGACATCCTCACCGTCGTCAACACCCAGTTCTACAACTCCGGGGCGATGCTCGGCTGCGACCAGAACGCCGCGTACGGCCAGGGCACCGTGAACTTCATCGTCGCGCTGGCCTGCATCCAACTGGAAGCCGGGCTCCGCCCCGACCAGGTCGGCCTCGGTCTGCCCGCCGGACCGGGGGCGGCCGGCGGTGGCATCGTCGCGCCCAGCGTGGTCAACGCCGCACTGGACTGCCTGGCCCGGGGCACCAACTGCGGCAGCTTCCGCCCGCCGCGCACCTACCCCGGCATCCGCGGCGCGATGACCTGGTCGGTGAACTGGGACGTCAGCAACGGCAACACCTTCGCCCGCACGGTGGCCCCGCACCTGGACACCCTGCCCTGACGGTCCTGGCCGGCGTCCGTGCAGGGTGCCGGCGGTAACCGATAGCGCGGATCAGCGACCGGCGGTCACCGACCGCCGGTCGTCGCGGTCCCGGCGTCGCCGGACCTTGCGGATGACCCAGGCGGCCACCATCACCACGAAGACCGCGACGATCGCGTAGTTGAACCAGTCGCTGTAGCGCTCGACGTCCTGCCACCGGCTGCCCAGCGCATAGCCGGCACCCACGACGAGGCCGTTCCACACCCCACTGCCGATCGTGGTGAACAGGATGAACTCGCCCAGCGGCATCCGGTTGGCGCCGGCCGGCACGGAGACCAGGCTGCGGACCACCGGCACCACCCGGCCGATCAACACCGCCCACCGGCCGTGCCGCTCGAACCAGCGGTCGGCCCTCTCCAAGTCGTCGCTGTCCACCAGCGGGATACGGTCCAGCCAGCGCTTGAGTCGATCCTCGCCGAGCGCCGCGCCGAGCCAGTAGAGCACCAGCGCACCGATGAGGGAACCGACAGTCGCGGCCACCACCACGACCACCAGGTTGAACTGGCCCTCGTGAGCCAGGAAGCCGGCCATCGCCAACACGATCTCGCTGGGGATGGGCGGGACGATGCTCTCCAACGCCACCAGCAGCGCCACGCCGACCGGGCCCATCGCCTCGATCACGGTGGCCACCCACCCGGTCAGCCCGGTGAACTCGGACGGGTCGCCACTCTGGGCGTACGCCATTGTCGTCCTTCCGCGTCGGTGCTCGGGATCGTACGGTCATACCCACCGGGGCGGTCGTTACACCTCGGGGTGCAGCGCGGTGTCCGCCGGCCCCCGCCGCCAACCACTGAACACCACTGTCAGGCCAGCGCGGGACGGCGCGCAGCAGAACGGACCGGCGACCGCCTCCACCGTCGGGTCCAGCGGGGTGAGCCGGACCAGTCGCCACGGCTCGTCGCCGGCCCGGGCCCGCACGGTCAGCGCGTCGCCGGCGCGGCTGACCCGCACCGTCACCTCCCGGCCCGACCACTGCGGCACCGGCGCCACCGACCAGTCGGAGAACTCCCGGGTCACCACCGCGCCCAGTTGCGACTCGCCGTCGCTCATCTCGACGCCGGCCTTGGTCCAGGTCCGCTCGTCGACCCGGACGAGCACGCCGGCCTGGTCGAACTGGGCCGAGAAATCGAGCCGGAAACTCACCTCCATGGCCTCGCCCACCGGAAGAGGCGCCAGCAGCGCCGGAGCGTCGTCGTGGACGAATCCGTAACTGGTCCGCCGCCACAGGTCGCTCCCGGCGGCCGGTTCGACGACCAGCTCACCGGCCGGACCCTCCTCGACGCGTACCGGCGGGTGCAGCCACCTGCCCTCGGACCAGTCCATCGGTGCGCTCGGCGGCACGAGGTCGTTTCCCATGACCGGCACGATAGCCAAGGGTTTGCCGCGCTGATCGTTCGGAGATGTTCCTCCGGCATGGGTGACCGTTGGTATTCCGAAGCCGTCGTCTACTGCCTCGACATCGACACCTACGCCGACTCCGACGGCGACGGTGTCGGTGACATCCGCGGGCTGATCGGGAGACTGGACTATCTGGCCCGTCTCGGGGTGACCTGCCTGTGGCTGCACCCCATCCACCCGTCGCCCAACCGTGACGACGGCTACGACGTCACCGACTTCTACAACGTGGACCCGCGCTTCGGCACCCTGGGCGACTTCGCCGAGCTGCTGCACCAGGCGCAGAACCGGGGCATCCGCGTGATCATCGACCTGGTGGTCAACCACACCTCTGACGAGCACCCGTGGTTCCAGTCCGCCCGCTCCTCGCCGGACTCGCCGTACCGGGACTGGTTCGTCTGGTCCGACACCGAGCCGGACGACCGGCACCAGGGCATGGTCTTCCCCGGTGAGCAGAAGGAGACCTGGAGTTACGACCGGACCGCCAAGGCGTGGTTCTACCACCGGTTCTACAAGTTCCAGCCGGACCTCAACTTCGCCAACCCGGAGGTCCGGGCCGAGGTCAAGAAGATCATGTCGTTCTGGCTCCAGCTCGGCGTCTCCGGCTTCCGGATGGACGCGGTGCCGTTCATCATCGAGCTGACCGAGCCGGGCAACCCGAACTCGCCGAAGGACTTCGAGTTCCTCACCGAGATGCGCCAACACGTGCAGTGGCGTCGCGGCGACGCCGTCCTGCTGGCCGAGGCGAACGTCGAGCCCGACCAGCTACCCACGTTCTTCGGCGACGCCAGTGGCTCCGGCAACCGGATCCACATGCTGTTCGACTTCATGCTCAACGGTCGGCTCATGCTCGCCCTGGCCCGCCAGGACCCGGAGTCCCTGATCGAGGCGCTGCGCGACACCCCGAAGCTGCCGGTCGGCGGGCAGTGGGCCACCTTCCTGCGCAACCACGACGAGATCGACCTGTCCCGGCTCACCACCGAACAACGCAACCAGGTGTACGAGCAGTTCGGCCCGGACGAGAACATGCGCATCTACGACCGGGGCATCCGTCGCCGGTTCGCCCCGATGCTCGGCAACGACCGGCGGCACCTGGAGTTGGCGTACGCCCTGCAGTTCTCGATGCGCGGTACGCCGGTGCTGCGCTACGGCGAGGAAATCGGGATGGGCGAGGACCTGTCGCTCCCCGGTAGGGAGGCGATCCGTACCCCGATGCAGTGGTCGTACCAGCCGAATGCCGGCTTCTCCACGGCGGACCCGGAGAAGCTGGTCCGTCCGGTGATCGACAAGGGCGAGTTCGGCTACCAGAACGTCAACGTCACGGCCCAGCGCAACGACTCGAAGTCGCTGCTCGCCTGGTTCGAGCGCATGATCCGTACGCTGCGCGAGGCTCCCGAGATCGGCTCCGGCTCGACCACCCACATCGACGTGGCGATGCCGGCCGGCGTGCTCGCGCACCGGGCGGACGGCCCGACCGGGACCATGGTGTTCCTGCACAACCTGGGCACCGACGACGTCGAGGTGGACCTGAGCAGCCTCGAACCGGAGGCCGACCTGCCGATCGACGTGCTCGCCGACCGGGGCTACGGCGAGCTGGGCAAGCTCGGCGCGGTGAAGGTGTCCGGGCACGGATACCGGTGGATTCGCCTATGCCGGGGTCGGGGGTTCTGACGATAGGCTCCACCGATCACCCCAAGTTACTCGGAGGTAGTCATGTCGGAGGAGCCCCGCGTCGCCATCGTCACCGGAGCCGCGCGCGGTATCGGCGCGGCCACCGCCCGGCGGTTGGCCGCTGACGGGATGGCCGTCGCCGTGGTCGACATCGAGGAGTCGGCCACCAAGGAGACGGTCGACGCCATCGCGGCCGACGGCGGGCGGGCGCTCGGCGTGGGCGCCGACGTGTCCGACCGGGACCAGGTGGAGGCGGCCGTGGAACGGATCGCCACCGAGTTGGGCGCACCCACCGTCCTGGTCAACAACGCCGGCGTGCTGCGCGACAACCTGCTCTTCAAGATGACCAACGCCGACTGGGACACTGTGATGGGCGTGCACCTGCGTGGCGCGTTCCTGTTCAGCCAGGCCGCGCAGAAGCACATGGTGGACCGCAAGTGGGGGCGGATCGTCAACCTCTCCAGCACCTCCGCCCTGGGCAACCGGGGCCAGGCGAACTACGCCGCCGCCAAGGCCGGCCTCCAGGGCTTCACCAAGACGCTCGCCATCGAGCTGGGGCCGTTCGGAGTGACGGTCAACGCTGTCGCGCCCGGCTTCATCGTCACCGACATGACGGCGGCCACCGCCGCACGCATGAAGGTCGACTTCGAGGACTTCAAGAAGCACGCGTCGGCCGAGATCCCGGTGCGCCGCCCAGGGTTCCCGGAGGACGTCGCGCACACCATCTCGTTCCTGACCAGCGAGGGTGCCGGTTTCGTCTCCGGCCAGGTCATCTACGTGGCCGGCGGGCCACGGGACTGACCCGTACTCCCGACGGGGCCGCTCCTTCGCGAAGGGGTGGCCCCGTC
The DNA here is from genome assembly GCF_027460215.1 of Micromonospora sp. WMMC250. Taxonomy (NCBI): domain Bacteria; kingdom Bacillati; phylum Actinomycetota; class Actinomycetes; order Micromonosporales; family Micromonosporaceae; genus Micromonospora; species Micromonospora sp. WMMC250. The sequence continues at coordinate 6,084,746 of NZ_JAPZBJ010000002.1, forward strand.
GCCGGTCGCCGAGGCCGCAGCGAAGACCGCTCCGATCCGCGTCAGGCGGGGTCGCGGCGGGTGCGCCAGAGCCAGATCAGGCCGAGCACCGGCAGCACCAGCGGGATGTAGCCGTACCCGCTGCCGAACTGCGACCAGACCGTCTCGTCCGGGAACAGCTCCTTGTCGACCAGGCTCAGGATGCCGACCGCGACCACACCGACCAACTCCACCGAGCAGCAGGCCAACGCCACCCGCCGGCCGGTGTGTCCGGCCCGGGCCAACCCCACCGCCGCCACGATGTAGATGAGCGCGGCCAGCGCGGACAGCAGGTACGCCACCGGGGCCTCGTCGAACTTGGTGGCGATCTGCAAGCCGGCCCGGCTCGTCGCGGCGATGGCGAAGAGCAGGTAGACCGCGATCAGCAGCCGGCCGGGGCCGGAGTTCGTGCGGCGCCGAGCCGTTTCGGTCTCAACCACCGAGCACCTCCCAGGTCTGCTGCAACCGGACCACCACCACCGGGGTCACCAGGCAGACCGCGCACACGATGGCCGAACCCCATCGGGTCGGCTCCATCCGGGCCAGCACCCAGGCCAGCGGCGGCAGGCAGACCAGCGTGACCAGGTAACCGAAGAAGGCGCCGGGCTCGCCGGGCCGATCGCCGCCGCCCACCGCGACGAGCGCCAGCACGCCCAGCACGAGCAACGACACCTCGAGTACGGCCAGACCGACGAACTGGGCCCGGTCCGGCGGTCGTTGGCGTACCGCCACGACCAGCGCCCACGCCGCGACGAGCAGCGACAGCACGATCGACACCGTCGCGACGATCCCGTCCACCGGTGAGTCGGTGCTCACGCTGGTCACCGGCCCCACCCGGTCGTTGCCTCGGTCACCGGCACAGCCTACTAACCGTCGTAGTAAACGGCTGAACCCGCCTCGGCTCGCGTGCGCCTTCAGTCGCTGCCCTGCAACCAGTACACGGAGACGGCGAGGAGCGGGTCCGGCCCGTCGTTCCGGATCTGGTGCGGCACCCTGCTGTCGAACGCCGCGACGTCCCCGGCCCGCAGCACGCTCGTCCGGTCGCCGAAGGTCAGGGTTCCGGTGCCGGACACGATGATCCACACTTCGCGGGAGCGATGGACATCGAGGTCGTTGGAGGTGTTCGGGGCCACCGACCAGCGAGCGACCTCGAACGGTGCGGGCGCGCTCGCCGGGAACGGCAGCAGGCCCTGGTGCACGGGCCCGCCCTCGGCGAAGTCGTACCAGTGGGCGAAGGTGACCGGGCCGCTGGTCGACGGTGAGTTCGTGTTCGGCATGCCGTCGAGGCTGTCTCGCCGAACCCGGTGTGTCTGGCGGCAAACGGACCTGGCGTTGGGGCCGTCGAAAACGCGGAGTGGGCCGCTTCGATTGGTCGAACCCGCCGCCGTCGTGCCTGGTGGGGCGACTAGCGTGGATCACGTCCGTGGCGTCGCCACGGCGGGGGAAAGCGGAGGCACACGTGCTGCGGTTCGGGTTGTTCGGCACCGGTCACTGGGCGATCGAGACGCACGGGAAGGCGTTGCACGCCCACCCGGACGCGGAGTTGGTCGGGGTGTGGGGCCGTAACCCGGAGCGGGCCTCGGCGCTGGCCGAGCGGTACGGCGTGCCCGCCTACGCCGACGTCGACGCGCTCATCGAGCAGTGCGAGGCGGTCGCCGTCGCCCTGCCGCCGGACGTCCAGGCCGACATCGCGGTCCGGGCCGCCTCCGCCGGGCGGCACCTGCTGCTGGACAAGCCGCTGGCGCTCAGCGTGGCCGACGCCGACCGGGTGGTGGCCGCCGCCGAGGAGTCCGGGGTCGCCTCGGTCGTCTTCTTCACCCAGCGCTTCCAGCCGAACGTCACAGCGTTCCTCGCCGCCACCGCCGCCGCCGGGGGTTGGCAGCACGGCCGGACCACAGCGTTCGCCTCGATCTTCCAGGACGGCAGCCCGTACGGCGGTTCGTTGTGGCGTCGGGAGCACGGCGCGCTCTGGGACATCGCCCCGCACGCGCTGTCCATCCTCCTGCCCGTCCTGGGTCGGGTGACCCAGGTGGCGGCGATGGACGGGCCGAGCGGCATGGTGCACCTGCTGCTCACCCACGAGGGCGGTGCCACGAGCAGCGCCTCGCTCTCCCTGGACGCCCCGACCGAGTCGATGACCCGGGAGTTCGTCTTCTACGGCGAGAACGGCAACGAGAACGTCCCGTTCGGCGAGAACGACGCCGCCACGGCGTTCGGCGTCGCCATCGACCAACTGGTCGAGCAGGTGCGGGCCGGTACGCGGGACCACCGCTGCGACGTCCGCTTCGGCCGCGAGGTCGTCGAGATCATCGCCGCCGCCGAAACCGCCCGCACCGAATCCCGCACCGTCCCCCTCCCCGCCTAACCCCCCACCCCCACCCCCACCCCCAACCCCCACCCCCGCCCCCGGCCCCGCCCAACGCTGCGGTGATCAAGAGGTTTGCGTCATACGGCACGGCGTGTCGTGACGCAAACCTCTTGATCACCGAGGGTCGGCGGGGGTGGGGGGTCGGCGGGGGTGGGGTGGGGGTGGGGGTGGGGTGGGGTGGGGGTGGGGTTGCGGTTTGTCGCAGTGGCGGCCGGGTAGCCGCTGGCATGCTGGTTCAGCGGCTCGGCGCGCCGAGCGACTTCGACCCGTTGCTGGAGCGCGTCCGGGACGCCCGGGTCGTGATGATCGGCGAGTCCACCCACGGCACTTACGACTACTACCGGTTGCGTGAGCAGCTCACCCGTCGGTTGATCGCCGAGTGCGGTTTCTCCTTCGTGGCGGTCGAGGGTGACTGGCCGGATTGTGACCGGGTGCACCGCTCGGTGACCGGCGCGCCGGGTGGCGCACTCGAACCGCAGCTCGCTCTCGACCAGTTTGAGCGGTGGCCGACCTGGATGTGGGCCAATGCCGAGGTCGCCCGGTTCACCCGTTGGTTGCGGGCCTGGAACATGGAGCGGCCGGAGGATGAACGGGCCGGATTCCACGGGCTCGACGTGTACAGCCTCTGGGAGTCGATGCAGGCGATCTTCGACTATCTGGGGGAGGAGGACCCGAAGTCGTTGGAGGCGGCGCAGGACGCGTACCGCTGCTTCGAGCCGTACGGCAAGAGGGTCGAGGAGTACGGCGCGGCCTCCAGGTTCGTCTCCGCCCGGTGCGAGGACGAGGTGGTCCGGCTCCTCGCCCGGACCCGCGAGCACGCCCTCTCCGACGGTCCGGACCGTTTCTCGGCCTGGCAGAACGCGGAGGTCGTGGCCGGCGCGGAGCGTTACTACCGGGCGATGGTGGCCGGTGGGCCGGACTCGTGGAACATCCGCGACACGCACATGCAGGACACCCTGGACCGGCTGCTGGACCGGTACGGGCCGGACGCCCGGGGGATCGTCTGGGCGCACAACACGCACGTCGGGGATGCCCGGGCCACCGACATGGCCGCCGACGGGATGATCAACATCGGCCAGTTGGCCCGGGAACGGCACGGCGACGACGACGTGGCGCTGATCGGCTTCGGTAGCTACCGGGGCACGGTGATCGCCGCTCCGCGCTGGGGCTCACCGCCCGAGGCGTTGGTGGTGCCGCCGGCCCGGGAAGGGTCGATCGAGCGGCGGTTGCACGAGCTGATGCCGGAGCGGGCGGTATTGATCTTCGGTGGTGACGACCAGCCGGGCTGGGTCACCGACACCGCGGACCACCGGGCGATCGGGGTCGTCTACGACCCGTCGTTCGAGTCCTGGGGCAACTACGTTCCGACCCGTCTGGGTGACCGTTACGACGCCTTCATCTGGTGCGACGACACCACGGCCCTGCACCCGCTGCCGGTCCCGACAGCCCCCGGCGAGATGCAGACGTACCCGGCGGGCGTCTGACCGGCACTCGTTCGCCGATCATGGAGTTGTGGTGCTGGACGAAGGCCTCTGATCGGGGCACGACGGGCACCACAACTCCATGATCAACCAAGTAACGGTTAGACCCTCGCGGGAACCCGGTCCTCCAGGTGCTCGCGGAGGCCCTCGCCCTCGATGTCCACGTTGGGCAGGGCCCGGTTCAGCCAGCGGGGGAGCCACCAGGCGCGGTCGCCGAGCAGTGACATCACCGCCGGAACGATGGTCATCCGGACCACGAACGCGTCGATGGCCACGCCGATGGCGAGCGCGAAGCCCATCGACTTGATGATCGGGTCTTCGAGGAACACGAAGCCGCCGAAGACGGACATCATGATCAGCGCGGCGGCCGTGACCACCCGGGCACCGTGGCCCATGCCGCTGATCGTGGCCTCACGCGCGGTGTCGCCGTGCACGAAGTCCTCCCGCATCCGGGAGACCAGGAACACCTCGTAGTCCATGGCCAACCCGAACAGGATGCCGATCAGCAGGATGGGCAGGAAGCTGACCAGCGGGGCCGGGCTGTCCAGGCCGACCAGGTCGGCAAGATGACCCTGCTGGAAGATCGCCACCGTGATGCCGAACGTGGCGGCCACGGTGAGCAGGAAGCCCAGCGCCGCCTTGAGCGGCACCAGCAGCGAGCGGAACACCAGCATCAGCAGCAGCACCGAGAGTCCGACGACCAGCAGCAGGTAGATCGGCAGCGCGTCCGAGAGCTTCTCCGAGACGTCGATGCCGATCGCCGTGGCACCGGTGAGCAGCACCTCGGCGCCCTTGACCCCGCTGACCGCGCCGCGGACGTCGTGCACAAGGGTCTCGGTGGCCTCGTCGGTCGGGCCGGTCTTCGGCACCACGCCGAGCAGCGCGGTCCGGCCGTCCGGGCTCAGCTGCGGCGGCGCCACCGCGAGGACGTTCTCGGTGCGTTGGATCATTGCGGCCACCTGCGGCACCGCAGCCGCTGTCGCCTGCGCGTCGTCGCCCGCTACGACCACCGCGAGCCGGCCGGTGAAACCGGGACCGAAGCCCTCGGTGGTCAGGTCGCTCGCCACCCGGGCCGGTGAGCCCACCGTCGCCGTGCTGGCGTCCGGCAGGGCCAGTCGCATGTCTGGCGTGGGCAGCGCGAGCAGCCCCAGGCCGAGCAGCGAGACCAGGATGACCGGCACCCGGAAGCGGATGACGAACCGCGCCCAGCGGAAGCCGAACCCGGAGCGGTCCTCGACCGGCAGCGTCTCCTCGCCCGAGGGCTCGCCCGGTCCGGCGGCGTCGACAGTGGAGCGCAGCCGGCGGGGGAGTACCCGACGGCCGGCGAAGCCGAGCAGCGCCGGCTGGAGGGTGATCGCGACGAGTACCGCGACGGTGACAGTGCCGGCGGCGGCGAGACCCATCACGGTGAGGAACGGGATGTTCACCACGGCGAGCCCGGCGAGCGCGATGACGACGGTGGCACCGGCGAAGACGACTGCGGAACCGGCGGTACCCACCGCACGGCCGACCGCCTCCTCCGGGGACAGGCCTTCGAGCAGGTTCTGTCGGTGCCGGGAGGTGATGAACAGCGAGTAGTCGATGCCGACCGCCAGGCCGAGCATCAGCGCCAGGATCGGGGCGGTGCTGGTCAACTCGATGACGCCGCTGAGCGCGAACAGGCCGGCCATACCGACGCCCACACCGATCAACGCGTTGAGCATGGTCATGCCGGCGGCGACCAGGGAACCGAACGTGATGATCAGGACGATCGCGGCGACCAGTACGCCGAGCGCCTCGGTGGAGCCGATCTCGGGCTCACCGCCGAGCACCTCGCCGCCCGGGGCGACCTGCCAACCCTGTGCCTTCGCCGCCGCGCCCACCTCCTCGTACGCGGTGCGCTGCTCGTCGGTCACCTCGTCCCCGCCGGTCGCGAACTGGACCTGGACCAGCGCGTACCGGCCGTTGGGTGTGACCGCGCCGACCTGGAACGGGTCGACGGCGCCGACCACGCCGGGCAGTGTGGAGGCCTGCTGGACCAACTCCCGCACCACGGCCTGGCCCTGCGGTGTGGCCAGTTGGCCGTCGGCCGGCGCCTTGACCGTGATGGTGCCGGTGGCGCCGCTGGCGGCGGGGAACTGCTCGGCGAGCAGGTCGAGGGCGCGTTGGCTCTCGGTGCCGGGCATGGTGAAGTTGCTCGCCGTCGGGCCGCGCAGGGTCGCCGCGGCCAGGCCGGCGACGACGAGTACGACGAGCCAGAGCGCGACGACGAGCCGTCGCCGGCGCAACGCGCCCCGGCCGAGCCGGTAGAGCAGGGTGGCCATCAGGAGTCCTTGTCCTCGGTCGTGGGTGGTTGGGGCAGGGAAACGGCGACGGGCTCGACGGCCCGTCGGACGAGGGTGAGCAGGGCGGAGCGCAGTTCGTCGTCGGGGATGTCCACAAACTCGGCGCACGCCTCGGAGATGCCGGCGAGGAGGACGAGCGCCGCGATCCGGGCGCTCGGCCGGTCGGAGTGACCGGCCAACGCGTCGCGTAGCCGGTCGGAGATCTCCTGGATGTGCGCGAAGGCCGGCTGGCAGAGCAGTTCCGGGAATTCGCCGCGGAGCACAGCGATCTCGCGCCGGAACCGGACCGCGAGGTCGACGAAGCCCTGCGCGGCGACCTCCTGAGCTGCCGCCGCGGTGAGGCCGCCGAGTCGGTCGTCGAGGTCCCGCAGCACACCGATCGCCGGGGCCATCAGCTCGGCGAGCAGGGCTTCCTTGTTGGCGAAGTGGTAGAGCACGGTGGCCTTGGAGCAGCCGACCTCGCGGGCGATGTCCTGGAGCGAGGTGCCCCGGTAGCCGGTCACCGTGAACCGCCGCGCCGCCGCGGCGAGGATCTCGCCGTGCGTCTCGGACACCGCTCGTGCCATCACTGGTCCACCTCCGTGAACCAGCATGCCTGACCGATCGGTCAGACCCTGACCGATCGGTCAGACCGAAGCGGTGGCGTTCACCACACCTCGCCCGCGTTTAGCCGCCGTGCTCGGCGTCGTACCTGGTCCGCGCCTCGGCGATGGCCCGGCGGTGCCGCTCGGCCCAGCTGGTGAGTGCCACCAGCGACTCGTACAGCTCCAGCGCCATCGGGGTGGCCGTGTACTCGACCTTGGGCGGGACGGTCGGATAGACGGTGCGGTGCAGCAGCCCGTCCCGTTCCAGGTTGCGCAGCGTCAGCGTGAGCATCCGCCGACTGATCCCCTCGACGTGCCGCTCCAACTCGGTGAAGCGCACCGGCCCGTGCGAGGCGGACACCAGGATGCTGATGCTCCATTTGCCGCCGACCCGGTCGAGCACCTCGCGGACGGTGCACGCCCGGGCCTGGCCCGGGGTGAACGGCACGTTGTCGGCCGTGCAGGTCACCTCGGCCGCGACAGGCTCGGACACATCGCTGTTCCTCTGGGACACAACAGTGCCTCCTTCCGCTCCGGCTCATGGTCACAGACGATGACCTCGGTAACAAACCGTGCACCAAGGAGGAGTGTCGTGGACCGAGTCGTCCCGTCCCGCTGGCTGGCCCTGCTCATTCTCTGCGCCGGCAGCCTGATGATCATTCTGGATGGCACAGTCGTCGCGGTGGCGCTGCCCGCCGTACAACGGGATCTGGGTTTCACCGCCGCCGGCCTGGCCTGGGTGGTCAACGCCTACCTGGTCGCGTTCGGCGGGCTGCTGCTGCTCGCCGGACGCCTCGGCGACCTGCTCGGCCGGCGGACGGTCTTCCTCGCCGGCATCGCGCTGTTCACACTGTCCTCGCTCGCGTGCGCGGTCGCCACCGGACCCGCGGTGCTGGTCGGCGCACGCTTCGGGCAGGGCGTGGGTGGCGCCCTGGCCATGGCGGTCAGCCTCGGCATGATCGTGCGGCTGTATCCCGAGCCGGCCGAGCGGGCCCGTGCCATCGCCGTTTTCAGCTTCACCGGCGCGGCCGGCGCGTCGGTCGGCACCGTCGCCGGAGGGGTGCTCACCGACGTGGCCGGCTGGCGGTCGATCTTCCTGGTCAACCTGCCGATCGGCGCGGTCATCCTGCTCGCCGCCGTCCGCCGGCTCCCCGCCGAACGGGGGATCGGTCTGCGCGCCGGCCTGGACGTGCCCGGCGCGCTGCTCGCCACCGCCGGTCTGATGGCAGCCGTGCTGGGCATCGTGGGCACCGCCGAGCACGGCTGGACCAGCGCCCGCACCCTCGCCACGGCAGTGCTGGCGGCGCTGCTGCTCGGCGGGTTCGCCGTACGTCAGCGGATGGCGGCCACCCCGCTGCTGCCGCCCCGGGTGCTGCGCGTACCGGGTCTGGTGGCGGCGAACGCGGTGCAGTTCCTCATGGTCTGCGCGTACTTCGGCTTCCAGTTCCTGCTCGCCGTGGAGTTGCAGGTGGTGCTCGGGCTGGGCGCGTCGGCCACCGGCTGGGCCTTCCTGCCCACCCCGGTGATGATCGCTGTGGTGTCGCTCGGGCTGGCCGGTCGGCTGATCGCCCGCTGGGGCGCCCGGGCCGTGCTCCTGACCGGGCTCGGCCTGGCGACGGTCGGTTTCCTGCTGCTCGCCCGGCTCCCGGTCGACGGCGCCTACGCGGTGGACGTACTCCCCGCGATGTTGATCTTCGGTCTGGCCGGTGGACTGACCCTGCCGGCGGTCACGACGGTGGCCATGGCCGGCGCTACCGACGCGGACGCCGGGCTCGCCTCCGGCCTCGCCAACACCACCCAGCAGGTCGGCGGCGCGGTCGGCCTGGCCGTGCTGGCCACCCTGGCGGCCAGTCGTAGCGACGGCCTCCGGGCCGCCGGTTGGGCCGAGACCGCCGCGCTCGCCGGCGGCTACCGGACCGCGTTCGCCGTGGCCGCCGGGCTGGTGGTCGCCGCGCTGCTGGTGGCGTTGGCGACACTGCCCCGACGCCCGGCCGGGTCGTCGCCGGACGCCGAACCGTCGGGCCCGGCCGGGTCGTCACCGCAGGCCGAACCGTCGGGCCCGGCCACGACGAGCACCGACGACGATCGGCAGGTCCGGTTGACCGGCGGCACCGGGGCCGGGAGGGTGGTCGGGTGACCAAGGCTGACGAGACGCGGGACGGCGTGGCCCTGACCAACCTGGACCAGCCGTTGTCCGACCGCGACGACGCGACGAAGCGTGACCTGGTCGACTACCTCGACGCGGTCCACGATCGCATCCTCCCGCACCTGCGGGGCCGGCCGCTGTCGGTGATCCGGGTCCGCCCCGGCCAGCCACCGTTCATGCAGAAGAACCTGCCCCGCTACACCCCCGACTGGGTGCGTCGGGCACCGGTGTGGGCGGAGGCCTCCCACCGCGAGATCTCGTACGCCCTCTGCGACGACCGGCGCACCCTGCTCTGGTTCGCCAACCAGCGGGCGGTGGAGTACCACCCGACGCTGGCGACCACGGCCGACCTGCACCGTCCGACCCACCTGGTGCTCGACCTGGACCCGCCGGAGGGCGACGGGTTCCGCGCGGCCGTCGGCGCGGCCCTGCTGGTCCGCCAGGCGCTCGCCGATGCCGGCCTGGCCGGCGCGGTCAAGACCAGCGGAGCCAAGGGCGTGCACGTCTTCGTCCCGGTGACCGACGAATCCACGGCGGAGGAGTTGGCCGCCGCCACCCGGGCGCTCGCCGTCCGCGCCGAGCGGCTCGACCCGGCGTTGGCCACCATGGCGTACATCAAGGAGGACCGGGGCGGCCGGGTCTTCGTCGACGCCACCCGGGCGGGCGGTGCGACGGTGGCCGCCGCGTACAGCCCTCGGCTACGGCCCGGGATGCCGGTCTCGTTCCCGGTCGACTGGGCCGACCTGACCGATGTGACCCCCGCCGACTTCACCATCCGGACCGCGCCGACGCTGCTCGCCGACGGCGACCCCTGGGCCGCGCTGATGCCGGCCCCGCAGTCCCTCCCCGCCGACCTGATCGCCGAGGGCCGGACCATCCCGGTGGCCCGGGTGCAGGCCATGCACGAGGGGAAGCGCCGGGCCCGCGCCCGGCGCGAGGCCGGCTGACCGGCTCGTCGGCCCCCGCTCGGGCCCGTCGGGGCGGCTGATTGTCGGTGGGTTGTGGCACGATTTCCCAGGTGAGCAGCAAACCCGACGCGACGCAGCGCCTCGCCGACCTGGCGCGGCTGCGCCGGGTTCGCGACCGGATCGACAGGGAGTACGCGTCTCCCCTGGACGTCGAGGCGCTCGCCCGGGGCGCGCACATGTCGGCGGGGCACCTCAGCCGCGAGTTCCGGCTCGCCTACGGCGAATCCCCCTACAGCTACCTCATGACGCGGCGCATCGAGCGGGCGATGGCCCTGCTGCGCCGTGGCGACCTGAGCGTCACCGAGGTCTGTTTCGCTGTCGGTTGTTCGTCGTTGGGCACCTTCAGCACCCGCTTCGCCGAGCTGGTGGGCGTGCCGCCGAGTGTCTACCGGCGGCAGGCGGCGCAGGCGACCGCGGGGATGCCGTCGTGCGTGGCGAAACAGGTGACCAGACCGGTCAGGAATCAAGAAGCGCGGGTCACGGCCCCGCAACTAGCGTGATCGCCATGGACATCACCATTCACTCGAGCTTCCTTCCGCACACCGATCCGGAGGCCTCGCTGGCCTTCTACCGTGACACCCTCGGCTTCGAGGTCCGCCTCGACGTCGGATACGAGGGCATGCGCTGGATCACGGTCGGGCCGGTCGGCCAGCCCAGCACCGCCATCGTCCTGCACCCACCGGCCGCCAATCCCGGCATCACCGACGCCGAGCGGCAGACCATCCTCGAACTGATGGCCAAGGGCAGCTACTTCGGGGTCAACCTGGCCACCTCCGACCTGGACGCCACCTTCGCCAAGCTGGAGGGCAGCGACGCCGAGGTCGTCCAGGAGCCGACCGAGCAGCCGTACGGCGTACGCGACTGCGCTTTCCGGGACCCCGCGGGCAATATGATCCGCATCCAGGAAGTGCGCTGAGCCGTCCGTTCCGACAGATGGAGACACGATGAGCACGGCCCCCCAGCCGTCCGCGCCGCACGTTGCCGACAGCCATGACCTGATCCGTGTGCAGGGCGCGCGGGTCAACAACCTCAGGGACGTCAGCGTCGAGATCCCGAAGCGGCGGCTGACGGTGTTCACGGGTGTCTCCGGCTCCGGCAAGAGCTCGCTGGTGTTCGGCACCATCGCCGCCGAGTCGCAGCGGATGATCAACGAGACCTACAGCGCGTTCGTGCAGGGTTTCATGCCGACGCTGGCACGCCCCGAGGTCGACCTGCTGGACGGTCTGACGACGGCGATCATCGTGGACCAGGAGCGGATGGGGGCCAACTCCCGGTCCACAGTGGGCACCGCCACCGACGCCAACGCGATGCTGCGCATCCTGTTCAGCCGGCTCGGGCAGCCGCACATCGGCTCGCCCAACGCGTACTCCTTCAACGTCCCGTCGGTGAAGGCGACCGGCGCGATCACCGTCGAGCGCGGTGCCGGCAAGACGAAGACCGAGAAGGCGACCTTCACCCGGCTCGGCGGCATGTGCCCACGGTGTGAGGGCATGGGCGCGGTCACCGACATCGACCTGTCCGCGCTGTACGACGACAGCCTCTCGCTCAACGAGGGCGCGATCACGATCCCGGGCTACAGCATGGAGGGCTGGTACGGCCGGATCTTCCGTGGCTGCGGCTACTTCGACCCGGACAAGCCGATCGGTAAGTTCACCAAGCGGGAGCAGCACGACCTGCTCCACCGCGAGCCGACCAAAATCAAGATCGACGGCATCAACCTGACGTACGCCGGCCTCATCCCATCGATCCAGAAGTCCTTCCTCTCCAAGGACATCGACACGTTGCAGCCGCACATCCGCGCCTTCGTGGAGCGGGCGGTGACCTTCACGACCTGCCCGGAGTGCGCCGGCACCCGGCTCAGCCAGGAGGCCAGGTCGTCGAAGATCCAGGGCAAGAACATCGCCGACGCGTGCGCGATGCAGATCAGCGACCTGGCCGCCTGGGTACGCGGCATCGACGAGCCGTCGGTGGCCCCGCTGCTGGCCGGGCTGCAACATCTCCTCGACTCGTTCGAGGAGATCGGGTTGGGTTACCTCTCGCTGGACCGACCCTCGGGCACCCTCTCCGGCGGCGAGGCGCAGCGCACCAAGATGATCCGCCACCTCGGCTCGTCGCTCACCGACGTCACCTACGTCTTCGACGAGCCGACGATCGGGCTGCACCCACACGACATCCAGCGCATGAACGAGTTGCTGCTCCAACTGCGCGACAAGGGCAACACCGTGCTGGTCGTGGAGCACAAGCCGGAAGCCATCGCCATCGCCGACCACGTCGTCGACCTCGGGCCCGGCGCGGGCACCGACGGCGGCACCGTCTGCTACGAGGGCAGCCTGGAGGGCCTACGCGCCAGCGGCACCATCACCGGCCGCCACCTCGACGACCGGGCAGCCCTCAAGGACCAGGTACGCACGCCCACCGGCAAACTGGAGATCCGTGGCGCGACGGCCAACAACCTCCGGAACGTCGACGTCGACGTGCCCCTCGGAGTGCTCGTCGTCGTGACAGGCGTCGCCGGCTCCGGCAAGAGTTCCCTGGTGCACGGGTCCATCCCTCCCGGCGCGGGCGTGGTGTCGATCGACCAGGGCGCGATCCGTGGCTCGCGGCGCAGCAACCCGGCCACGTACACCGGGCTGTTGGACCCGATCCGCAAGGCGTTCGCGAAGGCCAACGGCGTGAAGCCGGCGCTGTTCAGCGCCAACTCCGAGGGTGCCTGCCCGAGCTGCAACGGCGCCGGTGTCATCTACACCGACCTGGGGATGATGGCCGGCGTCGCCGCACCCTGCGAGGACTGCGAGGGCAAGCGGTTCCAGGCGTCGGTGCTGGAATACCGCCTCGGCGGTCGCGACATCAGTGAGGTGCTCGCGATGTCAGTGACGGAGGCGGAGAAGTTCTTCGGCGCCGGTGACGCCCGTACGCCGGCCGCGCACGCCATCCTCGACCGGCTCGCCGACGTCGGGCTCGGCTACCTCAGCCTGGGTCAACCGCTCACCACCCTGTCCGGCGGCGAGCGGCAACGACTCAAGCTGGCCACGCACATGGCCGAGAAGGGCGGCGTCTACGTCCTCGACGAGCCGACCACCGGCCTGCACCTGGCCGACGTCGAACAACTGCTCGGTCTGCTGGACCGCCTCGTCGACTCCGGCAAGTCGGTGATCGTCATCGAGCACCACCAGGCGGTCATGGCGCACGCCGACTGGATCATCGACCTCGGTCCCGGCGCCGGCCACGACGGTGGTCAGATCGTCTTCGAGGGCACCCCCGCCGACCTCGTCGCCGACCGGTCCACCCTCACCGGCGAGCACCTGGCGGCGTACGTCGGCGGCTGACGACCTGGTCCGGGCCTGTCTCCCGTTCCGGCTCTGCGGCTGCCGGTCCGCGGTTCAGGCGACAGGCGGTCCTGTCTCGTCTGCCTTCCTGGTAGCGAGGGCTGCGCAGATGACGGCAATCAGCCCGAGGGCGACAGTGGCCGGGGTGACATATCCGGGCACCGACGAGGTGACGTACGACCCGCCGCCGGTGAGGTGGCACTCGAAGTGCATCGGAAAGAGGCTGACGCCGTACCCGTCGACCATGCTCGCCACCTGCGGCCCGACCTCCCGGCAGGGTTCGATCGGGGTGGCGCCGGTTCCGCCGTCCTCGGCGCGCATCACCGCGTAGCCGAGGTTGAGCAGGCCCCATGCGTACACGGCGACGGCCCCCGCGCCGACGAGGAGCGCTGCGGCCCGCAGCCGCCCCGGCTGCCTCCGGAACACCGCTCTGAGCCCACGGACGGCGAGGATCGTCGCGGCGACGGTGCCGGCCAGTGCGGCGAGGATCAGTCCGAGAAACAGCATGACGAAATCTTGATCTTGCCGGGTCGCAGATGCAAGAACCGGGAAGCTGCGCCTCCTCAGGAGGCGCCCGCCTCGCCGAGGGCGCTTCGCGGCCGGACATACGAGTAAGGCCCCTGACCGGGTTTCCCCTGGTCAAAGGCCTTCTGGTGCTGGTGGAGCTTTCCTAGCAAGTGTGCCCCCGGCAGGATTCGAACCTGCGCCCCCGCCTCCGGAGGGCGGTGCTCTATCCCCTGAGCTACGGGGGCTCAGCGACTGGAGAAGACTAGCAAACCTCCCCTCCGTACACCCAATCGGTATCGGGTGAGCCGATCGTGTCGACGACCGGCCCACCCGGCGGTCAGGCCGTACCACCCGGCGGTCAGGCCGCTACCGCCCGGCCGCAACTGGGGAGCGGGTGCAGGACGATCCGGCGCGGGAGCCGGCGCGGCCACTCGTTGCGCGGCCAGGAGCCGTCCACGATCAGATGCACGGTGCGCTGCTCCTCGCCGCTGAGCCGCAGCACGAAGTCGCGGGGGAGCGGCGGATCCACCGTCGGTGTGGTGATCATGAAGCGCACCCGACCGCGGGACGAGACCGCCGAGATCACGTCCGCGGCCGGCATCGTGCCGCGCAGCCGGACCCGGCCGATCCAGTAGACCTCCGCGAGGTGCTCCTGGGCGGCCCGGGTGATCGCCGGGTACTCGCTGCGAACCCAGCGCTCCACCGCACTGACGCAGAGCCCGCAGGCGCGCTCGCGCGGCTCGCGCGGACCCAACCCCCAGGCCCGCAGGTACGCCCCGACGGCGCCAGTGTCCAGCGGCAGGTCGAAGCGCCGCTGGATGAGCGTGGTGAGGCTCTGCCTCGTCCACAGCTCCTCGTCCAGCCCGAACTCGTCCGGGTGGACGCCCCGCAGCGCGTCGATCAGTTCGAGTTCCTGTTCGCGGCTGAGCATTCCCGGCTCGCCCTGCCGCTGTCCGCGACGGACGGCTGCCACCGCCCCGTCACCACCGATGGTGTGGCGTCGGCACCAACTGGTGACCGAACGCCGTGCGTCTCTGAGTGCAACCCCCACGTCTTGGGCAACGAGCCCGAATCGCAACTGGTCACGATATGTGTGGAGAAAACTCTCTAAGCAACGTAATCGCCTGGACCACTCGAATCACCCAAGGCGGACATAAGTGGTCAAGAAGGGGCGAGTAGGTGCGTGACGGCACCTTGATCGACTCGTCTTCGCGGCAAACGGGGTGTCTCGTTGCGGTGATTGGCCGGTTTCCCGAAACACGAGTTGATCAAAGCGCCGCCCTGGTGCTCGGTGCTCGCGCCCCTGCGCGATGCTCGCGCCCCTGCTCGGTGCCCCACGCCCTGTGCCGGTGCCCACGCCCCGTGCTCGCTGCTCGGCCTCAGAGTGGGTGCGAATCATCGGATCGGACCCTGATCGACTCGGGTTCCTGAAAGCCGGGGCGTCCTGTCGCGTTGATGCCCCGGTTTCCTGAAAGGCGAGTCGATCATCAGGCCAGGCGGGGCGGGGCCCGGGGTCAGGCGGGGGCAGGCGGCGTCAGGCCGGGCCCGGGGGCCGGCGGGGCCGGGCGGCGGGGTGGGGCCGAACTGGGCGGGGGTGGGATCAGGCGCGGTGGGCTGGACGATCGTGCCCCGTGGCTCGCGGCTCCTGGCAGATCGGCGATGTGGCGGTGTCCGGACGCCCGGAACACCGCCACATCGGCGACCTTGTGTGGATCTTGCGGAACTCGACGAGATCGGCCTCCGGACGACGCGGGCCGGTGGTGCCTCGGCCGGTCGGATCAGCCCTTGGCTGCCTGCGCCTGGAGCTGCCGGAGGTTGTTCAGTTCGGTCTGCTGGGTGGCCTTCATGGTCTTCGCCACCCGCAGCACCTCGTCGTTGTCGGTCTCACCGAGGGCCGCGTCGATCATGTGGATGCCGCCCAGGTGGTGGGCGTACATCAGGCTCAGGAACTGCCTGTCGACCTCGATGCCCCGGGCGTCCCGCAGGGAGGCCATCTGCGCCGGCGTGGCCATGCCCGGCATCAGGCCGTCCTTGACGGTGGCGCCGTCGGACATCCACGACATCGGCGGCTGGGAGCCGGTGGGGCTCAGGCCCCACTCGCGGAGCCAGGTCTGCATGGCGCCGATCTCGCCCTGCTGCCCGGTGGCGATGTCGACGGCGATCTGCCGAACCTCGGGGAGGGTGGCCGACCGGTACGCGATCAGGCTCATCTCGACCGCCTGCGCGTGGTGGGTCGTCATGTCCCGGGCGAAGCCCGCCTCGACCGACGAGTCACCGGGCCGGGTGAGTCGGGGGGTGAGCAGGCCGCCCGCGTACCCGAGGAGCAACCCCACCACCACCATGATGGCGAGCGCCACCACGCCGTAACGCGCCGGCTGGGCCCGGCCGCCCTCGTCCGGGGCGGCCGGGATGTCGTCGTACTCGCTGTCGGTGGTGGTGGGGGCGGTCATCGGGGTCCTTACTGGGTGGGCTGCTGCTGGAGCTCACGCGGCGTGGTGCCGGTGGCGGTGATGCCGGTGTTGCACAGCGCCGTGGGGCCTTCGACCGAGGCGTTGACACGCAGGTCCTTGATGAACTCGTCGATCCGCGAGTCGTCGGCGTTGTCGACCTTGAGCTGGTAGCCCCACGCCTGGAGGGAGATCGGCTTGTCCAGACCCTCGTACGGGCTCATGAAGGTCTTCTCGACGCCGCGCACCTTGCCGGCGAGCTTGTCGACCTGGTCCTTGGGGAGGTCGGGCCGGTAGGTGATCCAGACGGCGCCGTGCTCCAGGCTGTGCACCGCGTGCTCGTTGGCGATCGGGGCGTCGTAGACGTCGCCCATGCAGTTCTGCCAGGCGGCGTTGTGCACCCCGCCCACCGGCGGCGAGTAGTTCCAGGTCAGCGGGCCCGACTTGTGCGACTCGTACTTGAGACTGTCGGGGTCGGACTTGCGGATGTTGGCGATGCCGTCGATGGCGTTGGCCCGCTTGTCCCACGGCTTGGAGCCCTGGAACGACGCCCAGGCGCCGTACCCGATGATGCCGGCTGCCAGCACGCCGACCGCGACGAAGAGCGCGATCGGCCCCCAGGCGCGGCCCTGGGTCACCTTGACCGGGGTGACCGGCTTGCGGGGGCCCTTGCCTCCGGCCCGCGGGGAGCCCGCCGGTTTGCCGGAACCGGCCTTGGCGCCGGACGCAGGCCGGCCCGCTGCCGGCTTCTTGCCGGTGCTGACCACGGTCGGGCGGCGCTCCGGGCCACCCGGGGTGCTGATGCTCATCGTGCCTCGTCAAGTCGGTCGGTCAGGGGAGTGGCGGGCCGGATGACGCGCAGGGGAGCCGCCGAGTGCCCGAGTCTACCCCCGATAACATGGTTGGGTGACTCCTGCAGAACTAGCCTCGGTCGTCCTTGCCGCCGCCCACGCCGTCTTCGAGCAGCGTGGGCTCGACCGCGCCGCGTTGCCGACGAGCACTGTGGTGGAGCGACCGCGCAACCCCGAGCACGGCGATTACGCCTCGACGCTCGCTCTGCAGTTGAGCAAGAAGGTGGGCGTTCCGCCCCGGGAGTTGGCGATGGCCCTGGCCGAGGAGTTGGGTCGGGCAGCGGGTGTCAAATCGGTGGAAATCGCCGGGCCGGGCTTCCTGAACATCCGGCTCGACGCGGCCGCCGCCGGTCAGCTCGCCCGGGTGATCGTCGAGGCCGGCGCGGAGTACGGCCGCAGCGACCGCCTGGCCGGCGAGAAGATCAACCTGGAGTTTGTCTCGGCCAACCCGACCGGCCCGGTGCACATCGGCGGGGTCCGTTGGGCGGCCGTCGGCGACGCGTTGAGCCGGCTGCTGCGGGCCACCGGGGCCGACGTCGGCACGGAGTACTACTTCAACGACGCCGGTTCGCAGATCGACAGGTTCGCCCGGTCGCTGCTGGCCGCCGCCAAGGGTGAGCCAGCGCCGGAGGACGGCTACGGCGGGGCGTACATCGCCGAGATCGCCACCGAGGTGCAGGCCCGCCGGCCGGAGGTGCGCTCGCTCGACGACGACGCCGCCCAGGAGGTCTTCCGGGTCGAGGGTGTCGCGCTGATGTTCGACGAGATCCGGTCCTCGCTGCGCGACTTCGGGGTGGAGTTCGACACCTACTTCAACGAGAAGGACCTGCACGACCGGGGCGAACTCGACCTGGCGCTGAACCGGCTGCGCGCGCAGGGGCACCTCTACGAGTCCGAGGGCGCGACCTGGTTGCGCACCACCGACTTCGGCGACGACAAGGACCGGGTGCTGCGCAAGTCCAACGGCGAGTGGACGTACTTCGCCGCGGACTGCGCCTACTACCTGGACAAGCGGGAGCGCGGCTTCGAGCGGGTCGTGATCATGCTGGGCGCCGACCACCACGGCTACATCGGCCGGATGAAGGCCATGGCCGCGTGCTTCGGCGACGACCCGGAGCGCAACCTGGAGATCCTCATCGGGCAGCTGGTCAACCTGCTGCGCGACGGCGCTCCGCTGCGGATGAGCAAGCGGGCCGGCACGGTGATCACCCTGGAGGACCTGGTCGACGCGATCGGCGTGGACGCCGCCCGGTACGCGTTGGCCCGCTACTCCAGCGACTCCCCGATCGACATCGACATCGAGCTGTGGACCAGGGCCAAGAACGACAACCCGGTCTACAAGGTGCAGTACGTGGCCGCCCGGACGGCGGGCGTGGCCCGCAACGCCGCCGACGTGGGGCTGGTTCGGGGCGACGCCGACGCGTTCCGCCCCGAGCTGCTCGCGCACGAGAAGGAGAACGCGCTGCTCAAGGCGCTCGCCCAGTTCCCGGCGGTGGTCGCCACCGCCGCCGAGCTGCGCGACCCGCACCGAATGGCCCGCTACCTGGAGGAGGACATCGCGCCGTCCTACCACCGGTTCTACGACGAATGCCGGGTCCTGCCGCGCGGCGACGAGGAGATCACCGACCTGCACCGGGCGCGGTTGTGGCTCAACGACGCCACCCGCACGGTCGTCGCCAACGGCCTGTACCTGCTCGGCGTCTCCGCCCCGGAGAGGATGTAGCACGATGCGGGCTCACGAGGCGGGTGCGCTGCACGCTGACATCAGCAACCGGGGGCCGGCGTGGCTGCGTACCCCGGAGGACGTGAACGCCCTGCTGCCCACGCTGTGGCCGCGCAGCGTGACGCGCGGCGCGGACGGCGCGGTCGCCGTCGCGGGCCTGAGCGTCCGCGACATCGCGGCCGAGTTCGGCACCCCGGTGTACGTCCTCGACGAGGACGACCTGCGGTCGCGTTGCCGTGACTTCCGGGCGGCCTTCCCGACCGAGGACGTCTTCTACGCCGGCAAGGCGTTCCTCTGCCGGGCGGTGGTCCGGATGATCGCCGAGGAGGGCCTGCACCTGGACGTCTGCAGCGGTGGTGAGCTGGCCACCGCGCTCTCGGCCGGGATGCCGCCGGAGCGGATCGGCTTCCACGGCAACAACAAGTCGGTCGCCGAGCTGGGCCGGGCGTTGGACGCCGGAGTGGGCCGGATCATCGTCGACTCGTTCACCGAGATCGACAGGCTCACCGCGTTGGCCCGCGAGCGCGGGGTGCGGCCCCGGGTGCTGGTCCGGGTGACGGTGGGCGTCGAGGCGCACACCCACGAGTTCATCGCCACCGCCCACGAGGACCAGAAGTTCGGCTTCTCCCTCGCTGGCGGCGCCGCCGCGAACGCCGCCTTCAAGATCCTCGACGAGGGTGTGCTGGAGCTGCGTGGCCTGCACTCGCACATCGGTTCGCAGATCTTCGACGCCAGCGGCTTCGAGGTTTCCGCCCGCCGGGTGCTCGCCCTTCAGGCGCAGATCCGCGACGCGCGCGGGGTGGAGCTTCCCGAGTTGGACCTGGGCGGCGGCTTCGGCATCGCGTACACGACGCAGGACGACCCGGCCACCCCGCAGGACCTGGCCAAGCGGCTGCGCAAGATCGTCGACTCGGAGTGCGCGGCGGAGAACCTGGCCGTGCCCCACCTGTCGATCGAGCCGGGCCGGGCCATCGTCGGGCCGGCCGTGTTCACCCTCTACGAGGTCGGCACGGTCAAGACCCTCGACGGCATCAGGACGTACGTCAGCGTCGACGGCGGGATGAGCGACAACATCCGTACCGCCCTGTACGACGCGTCGTACTCGGCCACGCTGGCCTCGCGGGCCTCGACCGCCCAGCCGTTGCTCGCCCGCGTGGTGGGAAAGCACTGTGAGTCCGGGGACATCGTGGTGAAGGATGAATTCCTGCCCGCCGACGTGCAGCCCGGAGATCTTGTCGCGGTTCCCGGCACCGGTGCGTACTGCCGCAGCATGGCCAGCAACTACAACCATGTGCCGCGTCCACCGGTGATCGCGGTACGCGACGGCCAGGCACGCCTGATCGTCCGGCGGGAAACCGAAGAGGACCTGCTCGCATTGGATGTTGGATGACGTCACCTGTGCGCTTGGCGCTGCTCGGCTGCGGCACTGTCGGCCAGGAGGTGGTCCGCCTGCTGCACGAGCAGTCGGCCGACCTGGCCGCCCGGGTCGGCGCTCCGCTGAAGATCGCCGGCATCGCCGTACGGCGGCTCGGCCGCGACCGGGGTGACCTGCCGGTCGACGAGAGCCTGTTCACCACCGACGCGCTCGGGCTGATCAAGCGCGACGACGTGGACGTGGTGGTCGAGGTGGTCGGCGGCATCGAGCCGGCCCGAAGCTGGCTGGTCGAGGCGCTGCGCGCGGGCAAGAGCGTGGTCACCGCCAACAAGGCGCTGCTCGCCGAGGACGGCGTCGCCCTGCACGAGGCGGCGGCCGAGGGCGGCGGCGACCTCTACTACGAGGCGTCCGTGGCCGGGGCCATCCCGCTGCTGCGTCCGCTGCGCGAGTCGCTGCACGGTGACCGGATCAACCGGGTCACCGGCATCGTCAACGGCACCACCAACTTCATCCTCTCCGCGATGGACGCCACCGGCGCCGGTTTCGCCGAGGCACTGGAAGAGGCAACCGCACTGGGGTACGCGGAGGCCGACCCGACCGCCGACGTCGAGGGCTTCGACGCGGCGGCGAAGGCGGCGATCCTCGCGTCGCTGGCGTTCCACACCCGGGTCGGCGCGGCGGACGTGCACCGTGAGGGCATCACCGAGGTGACCGCCGCGGACATGGCCAGCGCCCAGGCGATGGGCTGCACGATCAAGCTGCTCTGCATCGCGGCCCGGGGTGTCGACGCAGGCGGCCGGGAGACCGTCAGCGTCCGGGTGCACCCGGCGATGATCCCGCGCAGCCACCCACTGGCCAGCGTGGGTGACGCGTTCAACGCGGTCTTCGTGGAGGCGGACGCCGCCGGGCAGTTGATGTTCTACGGCCGGGGGGCCGGGGGCGCGCCGACCGCGAGCGCGGTGCTCGGCGACGTGGTCGCGGTGTCCCGCAACCGGCTCGCCGGGGTGCGCGCGGCCAGCGAGAGCGCGTACGCGGACCTGTCGGTGCGGCCGATGGGCGAGGCGTTGACCCGTTACCACGTCAGCCTCGACGTGGCCGACCGTCCGGGTGTGCTGGCCGCGGTGGCGGGTGTGTTCGCCCGGCACGACGTGTCGATCGCGACAGTGCGGCAGGGCTCCGCGGGTGGGGCTCCCGGCCGGGACGGCGACGCGGAGCTGGTCATCGTCACCCACGTGGCACCGGACGCCGCGCTCGCCGCGACGGTGGGTGAGCTGCGCGGTCTGGACATCGTGCGGTCGGTGACGAGTGTGCTGCGGGTCGAGGGCGGCGCCTGAGTCGTTGGACCATCGACGGGGCTGCTCGCGCGTCCCGCCAGGTGGGTAAGCCCGGGTCTGCCCTCGACAGCTCGGGCAACGTGGTCCAAGGTGGCCCCGACGAGGTCGGCGCACGGTGCCAGAGGCGAGGAGAGCGACATGTGGCGGGGTCTGATCGAGGCGTACCGGGATCGGCTGCCGGTCACCGAGGCCACGCCGGTCGTCACGCTGCACGAGGGGAACACCCCGCTGTTGCCCGCGCCGGTGCTGTCCGCCCGGATCGGCTGCGACGTGCACCTCAAGGTGGAGGGCGCCAACCCGACCGGCTCGTTCAAGGACCGGGGCATGACCGTGGCGGTGTCCAAGGCGGTCGAGGCCGGCAACAAGGCGATCATCTGCGCCTCCACCGGCAACACCAGCGCCTCCGCTGCGGCGTACGCGGCGCGGGCCGGGCTGACCTGCGCGGTGCTGGTGCCGCAGGGCAAGATCGCACTGGGCAAGCTCGCCCAGGCGCTGGTGCACGGCGCGAAGCTCCTCCAGGTGAGTGGCAACTTCGACGACTGCCTCTCGCTCGCGGCGAAGCTGGCCCAGGACCACCCGGTCGCCCTGGTCAACTCGGTCAACATCGACCGACTGCACGGCCAGAAGACCGCCGCCTTCGAGATCGTCGAGGCGCTCGGCGACGCACCCGACATCCACTGCCTACCGGTCGGTAACGCCGGCAACATCTCCGCCTACTGGATGGGCTATTCCGAGGAGCGGGACGCCGGCACCACCACCCGCACGCCGAAGATGTACGGCTTCCAGGCCGCCGGGGCGGCCCCGATCGTCACCGGCAAGGTGGTGCCGGAGCCGTCGACCATCGCCACGGCGATCCGGATCGGCAACCCGGCGAGCTGGACCAAGGCGCTGGACGCTCGGGACACCTCCGGTGGGCTGATCGCTTCCGTGACCGACCGGGAGATCCTCTCCGCGTACCGGCTGCTCGCCCGGGAGGTCGGGGTCTTCGTCGAGCTGGGCAGCGCGGCGAGCGTCGCCGGCCTGCTCCAGCAGGCCGCGGCGGGCGCGGTGCCACCCGGTTCGACTGTCGTCTGCACCGTGACCGGCCACGGCCTGAAGGACCCGGAGTGGGCGATCTCCACGGCGCCGGCCCCGTTGACCATCGCGAACGACCCGATGGCGGCGGCCCGGGCTCTCGACCTGGCCTGAGCACGGCACCGGCGACGGTGGGCCGCCCCCGGGGGCGGCGGGGGTTCCGGTGATCGAGTCCGGCACACTTTCACGTATCCCCGCCCGCATTCTCGTTCAGGAGTGAACCAGGCCGATGTCGCTGCTCGCCAGATTCAGCCTCGCCAACCGAGGGCTGATCGCCCTCATCGCGGTGGTGACCACGGTGTTCGGAGCGTTCGCCGTACCGTCGCTGAAGCAGCAACTGCTGCCGTCGCTCGAGTTCCCGGCCGCGTTCATCGTGGCCGCCTACCCCGGTGCCGGTCCCGAGATCGTCGAGTCGCAGGTGACCGAGCCGATCGAGAACGCCCTCCAGGGCATCCCGGGGCTCGACAAGATCACCTCCACGTCCCGCGAGGGGTCGGCCACCGTCCAGGTGACGTACGAGTTCGGCACCGACCTGGACGATGTGGTCAACAAGATGCAGACCGCGTTGAGCCGGATCGACGCCCAGCTGCCGGAGAGCGTCGACCCGCAGGTCATCGCGGGTAGCACCGACGACCTCCCGGCGGTGGTGCTGGCCGCCGCCGGCACTGCCGACGGGCGGGCGCTCGCCGAGAAGCTGCGCGCGACGGTCGTGCCCGAGCTGGAGGGCATCGAGGGGGTACGCACCGTCGAGGTGACCGGCACCCGCGACGACGTCGTGGTGGTCACCCCGGACCCGGCGAAGCTGGCCGCCGCGAAGATCCAGCCGACGGCGATCGGCGCGGCGTTGAAGACCAACGGCGTGGCGGTTCCGGCCGGCGCGGTGACCAGCGGGGCGTTGGCCCTCCCGGTTCAGGTCGGCTCGCCGATCGGCACCATCGAGGACCTGCGCGGCATCGTCGTCGCCCCGGGCGCGGCACCCGTGCGGCTCAGCGACGTGGCGACTGTCGAGCAGCAGCTCGCGCCGGCCACCGCGATCACCCGTACCAACGGCAAGGACAGCCTCGGTATCGCGGTCACCGCCTCGCCGGACGGCAACGCCGTGCAGATCTCGCACGAGATCCGCGACCGGCTCGCCGACCTGAAGGACGCCTCCGGCGCGGATTTGACAGTCGTCTTCGACCAGGCGCCGTTCGTCGAGAAGTCGATCGAGTCGCTGACCACCGAGGGTCTGCTGGGCCTGGTGATGGCGGTCATCGTCATCCTGGTGTTCCTGCTGTCGGTGCGCTCGACGGTGGTCACCGCCGTCTCCATCCCGCTCTCCGTGCTGGTGGCGCTGATCGTCCTGTGGATCGGTGACTACTCGCTCAACCTGCTCACCCTCGGCGCGTTGACCATCGCGGTGGGCCG
Source organism: Micromonospora sp. WMMC250 (assembly GCF_027460215.1). NCBI lineage: Bacteria > Bacillati > Actinomycetota > Actinomycetes > Micromonosporales > Micromonosporaceae > Micromonospora > Micromonospora sp. WMMC250. The sequence goes on from NZ_JAPZBJ010000002.1 coordinate 6,108,679, forward strand.
GGTGGTGGACGACTCGATCGTGGTGTTGGAGAACATCAAACGCCATCTGGAGTACGGCGAGGAGAAGCGGCACGCCATCATCACCGGCGTCCGCGAGGTGGCCGGCGCGGTGACCGCGTCCACCCTCACCACGGTGGCGGTGTTCGCGCCGATCGCGCTGGTCGGCGGGTTCGTCGGTCAGCTCTTCGCGCCGTTCGCGATCACCGTGACGGTGGCCCTGCTCGCGTCGCTGCTGGTGTCGCTGACCGTGATCCCGGTGCTCGCGTACTGGTTCCTCAAGCCGCGCGGCGGCACCGCGGACGACGAGGCGGTGCGGCGCGGCGCGGAGGAGAAGGAGCTGCGCAGCCCGTTGCAGCGGGCGTACCTGCCGGTGATCGGCTTCGCCACCCGCAAGCGGTCGACCCGCTGGATCACCGTCGGGCTTGGTCTGCTGGTGCTCTTCGGCACCTTCGGTCTGGCGCAGAAGCTGGAGACCAACTTCCTGGACGACTCCGGCCAGGACACCCTGAACATCAGCCAGGAGCTCCCGGCCGGCAGTGGGCTGGCGGCCACCGACGAGGCGGCCAAGCAGGTCGAGTCGGTGCTGTCCCGCACGAAGGGCGTCGAGACGTACCAGGTGACCGCTGGCGCCGGGGACAACCCCTGGGCGGGCGGCGGTGGCAACAACGTCGCGAACTGGTCGCTGGCGCTCAACGGTGACACCGACGCCAAGCAGATGCGCGAGGTGCTGCGTAAGGAGTTCGACAAGCTCGGCACGAGCGTGGGCGAGATCAGCTTCGGTGGTGGGCAGGAGGCGTCGACCAGTCAGCTCGAGGTCATCGTCCAGGCCAGCGACCCGGAGGTGCTGACCCGGGCGGCCGAGGAGGCGCGGGCGGCGATGGCCGGTGTGCCGGACGTCGAGGACGTCTCCACCAGCCTGGCCGAGCGGGTGCCGAGGGTCGACGTGACCGTCGACCGGGTCGCCGCCGGGCGGGTCGGGCTCACCGAGGCCGCTGTCGGGCAGTTGGTGTCGCAGGCGTTCCGGGGTGCGCCGCTCGGGCAGGTCGCGCTCGACGGCCAGCAGCAGAACGTGGTGCTGCGGCTGGGCACGAAGCCGCCGGTGACGGTGGAGGAACTGCGGGCACTGCCGGTGGGCCCGGTCAAGCTGGACGACATCGCTGACGTCACGCAGGGCGAGGGGCCGCAGCAGGTCACCCGGATCGACGGTGAGCGCAGCGTGTCGGTGACCGGCACGGCGACCGGGTCGAACCTGGGCGCGACGAGCAAGGAGTTGCAGAAGCGCCTGGACGGCATCGACGTCCCGGGTGCCAGCTTCACCATCGGTGGCGTCAGCGCGGATCAGGCCGACGCGTTCGGTGACCTGGGCCTGGCGGTGCTGGCCGCCATCGCGATCGTCTTCCTGATCATGGTGGCCACGTTCCGTAGCCTCACCCAGTCACTGATCCTGCTGATCTCCATCCCGTTCGCGTCGACCGGCGCGATCGGCCTACTGCTGATCACCGGGACGCCGCTCGGCGTACCGGCGCTCATCGGTGTGCTGATGCTGGTCGGCATCGTGGTGACGAACGCGATCGTCCTGCTCGACTTGATCAACCAGTACCGCGCGCAGGGCATGGGGGTCCAGGAGGCGGTGGTCGAGGGCGGCCGACGCCGGCTGCGTCCCATCTTGATGACCGCGGTGGCAACCATCTTCGCGTTGCTGCCGATGGCGCTCGGGTTGACCGGCGAGGGCGGCTTCATCTCGCAGCCGCTGGCGGTCGTGGTGATCGGTGGTCTGCTCAGCTCGACGGTGCTCACGTTGCTCCTGGTGCCGACGCTGTACACGATGGTGGAGCACACCAAGGAGTCGCTGCGGAACCGGCGTGATCGGCGGCGGTCCGGCGAGCCGGTGGTGGACGGAGCGGAGGCCGACGAGGCGGCCGCCCCGAACCAGGTCGCGGTGCCCAGCGGCGCGCCCGCCCCGGCGGCGACCGAGGGTACGCCGCCGGCCCCGCGTCCCGCCCCGTCGGGTGCCTTGGTGGAGGGCACGGACCAGTTCGAGGTGCTGCGGCTGCCCCGTAGTCGTACCTCGCCGCTGCCTCCGTCGGAGCCGACCGAGTAAATCCGACCGCAACACGGAACGCCCCCGGCATGGATCTGCCGGGGGCGTTTCCGGCTTCGCCGGCCACGACACTCCGATCCGACCGTGCCTGTACGGCCTGTCACGTCTTGCATACTCCAAGTAATACGTGGAGGGTGCGGGTGACGCAGGACGGGCAGACGGCCGAGGGTGCGCGCGGGTGGGGGCGGCGTGACCTGCTGCGCCGCGGCGTGCTGGTCGCCGGCGGTGTGGCGGTCGGCGCGGGGGCCTCCGAACTGTGGTGGAGCACCCACCGGGGGGCACCACTTGCCGCCGGCCCCGCCAGCGCCACCGCCGGCAACCGGCACCAGGACGTCGGCGCCGGCAGGTTGGAGGTGGTCTGGTCGGGGCCGACCCAGGAGCGACTGGTGGCCCTCACCTTCGACGACGGCCCCGCACCACAATGGACGCCGATGGTGCTCGACACCCTCGACCAACACCGGGTTCCGGCCACCTTCTTCCTGGTCGGGGCGCAGGTCCGGCGGCATGCCGACGTCATCCGGGACCGGCTCGCCGGGCACGAGGTGGGGAACCACAGCTGGGATCACCGGGACCTGGCCGCACTGGACACCACCGAGGCGTACGACGATCTGCGCCGCAGCCACGACGCCATCGCCGACGTGACAGGCACGCCACCCCGCCTGCTCCGCCCTCCGTACGGCCACCTGGGCGGGGCGGTGCTGCACGCGGCCGCCCGGCTGGACTACCGGCTGGTGCTCTGGACGCTGCAGATGGTGGAGCGTGAGTTCCCCCACGATCCCGCCGGCCACGCCCGACGCATCGTGGACGATGTCCGACCGGGAACGATCGTGCTCGGTCACGATGTCGGCGCATCGCGGCGGCTGGTCGCGCTGCGTGGCCTCGCCGACATGATCAACGGGCTGCGGGCGCGTGGCTACACCTTCGTCACCGTCTCTGCCCTGCTGGGAGCAGGCGTGCCGCCCACCCCGACCGGGTAGGGTGCCGCTCCGTGGCGTCCACCCTCTCGGTTCTGACCGGCAATCGGAGCTTCCGCAATCTCTTCCTCGCCGAGTTGGTGGTCTTCGGCGCCGACTGGTTCGTCATGGTGCCGCTGCTGGTCCTGCTGCCGCACCTGACCGGCAGCGGAGTCTGGGGCGCACTGGTGTTGGCGGTGGACACCGGCATCGTGGCGCTCCTGCTGCCCTACACCGGCACGATCGCCGACCGCTTCGACCGGCGGAAGATCATGATCGCGGCGAATGTGGCCGCGCTCGCGGGCGTACTGCTGCTGCTCGGCGTCCGGGGCGCCGGCACCGCCTGGTTGGCGCTCGTCGCGATCGGTGTGGTGGCGGTCGCCAAGGCGTTCTACTCGCCGGCCGCCCAGGCCGCGCTGCCCAACGTGCTGGAGCCGCACGAGTTGGCCGCCGGTAACGCCGTGGCCGGGTCCGCCTGGGGCACCATGACAGTCGTCGGCGCTTCACTCGGCGGGGTGCTCAGCACTGTCGCCGGCCCGTACGCCTGCTTCTGGGTGGCGGCGGTGGGCCTGGCAATGGCCGCGGGCCTCGCCACCCGGATCCGCCGGCCCCTCCAGGCGCCCCGGGACGCCAACCGGCCGGTCCAGCGGACCTGGGCGGCGGTCCGCGAGGCGCTCGGCTACATCGGGCACCGGCCTCGGGTCCTCGCGCTGGTCACCGTGAAGTCGGCCGTCGGCCTGGGCAACGGCGTCCTGACCGTGTTCCCGTTGCTGGCCGGCGTGTACGGCGTGGGCCCGCTCGGCGCCGGTCTGCTCTTCGCCGTACGCGGAGCAGGGGCCTTGGTGGGCCCGATCCTGATGCGTCGGGTGCTGACCAAGCGAGCCTGGCTGCTGCCCGGGCTCGCGCTGTCCATGTCGTTCTACGGCCTGTCCTACCTGGGCGCGTCCGTGGTCCGATGGTTCCCGTTGGTGCTGCTGCTGGTCTTCGTGGCGCACTTCGCGGGCGGCAGCAACTGGGTGATCTCCAACTTCGCCCTCCAGGGTGAGGTCCCGGACCACCTGCGTGGGCGCGTCTTCGCCACCGACATGATGCTCGCGACGCTGGCGATCTCGGTGAGCCAACTGGCGGTGGCCATGGTGGTCGACGTGGTCGACGAGCGGGTCGTGCTCGCCGGCTGCGGGCTGATCACCGTCGTCTACGCCGTCGGCTGGCGGATCGCCACGCGTCGACTCTCGCTCACCGACCCGGCCACCGAACCGGTTCCGGGCGCCGCCGGCTGAACCCGGCACGCCCCGGCTACGGGGCTGCTCTGCCGGGCGCCGAACGAGGTGTGCGGCAGCGGCGGCGGGTTCCCAGGCTGCGGACGCGCGACCGGATCGTCGGTGCCGGGCCCTAGCATGAGCGCGTGCCGACGAACTTCACCGCCGGGCCGGTCCGTGTCCGTGTCCCCGCGACCAGCGCCAACCTGGGCCCGGGCTTCGACGCGTTGGGTCTCGCCCTCGGGCTCTACGACGACCTGGCCGCCGAGGTCACGTCGGGTGGGGTGCGGGTGACGGTGACCGGACAGGGCGCCGGTGAGCTGCCCGACGACGACCGGCACCTGGTGGTGCGGGCCATGCGCGCGGGCTTCGACGCGCTCGGCGTCCAGCCCGAGGGGTTGAGCGTGGAGTGCGTCAACCGGATCCCCCAGGCGCGCGGGCTCGGCTCCTCGTCCGCCGCGATCGTCGCCGGGGTGTTGCTGGCCCGCGCGCTCGTCACCGACGGGGACCACCGGCTGGACGAGGCCGGCGTCCTCCGGCTGGCAGCCGAGATCGAGGGCCACCCCGACAACGTCGCACCCTGCCTGCTCGGGGGCTTCACAGTGGCCTGGTCCGAGTCGACAGGCGCCCGGGCGGTGTCCCTGCCGGTCGCCGACGGGGTGCGGCCGGTCGTCTTCGTGCCGGCGGAACGCGGATTGACCGCCACCGCGCGGGCCGCGCTGCCGGTCTCCGTCCCGCACGGCGACGCCGCGTTGACCGCCGGGCGGGCCGCGTTGCTGGTGCACGCGCTCACCACCGACCCGACCCTGCTGCTGCCGGCCACCGTCGACCGGCTCCACCAGGATTACCGCGCAGCTGGAATGCCTGCCACGTCTTCCCTGGTCAGCGCGTTGCGAGCGGCAGGCGTGGCGGCTGTGGTCAGTGGGGCCGGCCCGACTGTGCTGGCGCTCAGCGAGCCTCCGCCGAGCGTTCAGCCGGGAACAGACTGGGAGATCTGGCAGTTACCGATAGACGTCAGCGGCGCTCGGGTTGCTCGGGGTAGACTGGGACACGCCGAGCGGGACCCTGTTGCCGCAGGTCGGAAGAGTTGATTACGCTCTAGACCTAGCACAGCCGCGAAGCACGCGATCTCCTGCGGGGCGGCGCACCCCCGAAGCTCTCGGCGGTCAGCCCGTCAACCCCTGCCAAGGCCCACGCCGCGCCGCAGTTTCCACAGGTCGCCGCAGACGGCGAGACCTGCTCACCGACGTTGGTGAGTCGGGATACCACCGGCTGCTGTGTCACAGACTCCCGCGACGCGTCCTTGCGAGGCGGGTGCACCGAGGCCGCCCGGCCACCTGAGTTCCGACTCCGGGCAGTCCCGGCCTTATCGAGGGAAGGAATCCATTGAGCGACACCACCGACGTGACGTCGGATGTTTCCAACGTCGCTGGCGATGCCACCGCAGCCGCTCCCGCCCGTCGTCGGCGTAGCGGCACCGGTCTGTCGGCGATGCTGCTGCCAGAGCTGCAGAGCCTGGCCGCGTCGCTCGGCATCTCCGGCACGGCTCGCATGCGCAAGGGCGAGCTGATCGCCGCGATCTCCGAGCGGCAGGGCGGCAACGCCGCCGGGACCCCTCGACCGCGGGCCGAGGTCGCGGCCGCGGCCGCTCCCACCCGTGAGGGTGTCCGTGCCGAGGTGCGGGAGTCCGCCGACCGGCCGGCAGCCGAAGGGCGTGGCGCCGAGCAGGCGTCGGCCGAGCCGGCAGCCGAAACCGAGGGCCGTGGTCGCACCCGGCGGACCCGGTCCGCAGCGGCCGAGTCGCGTGCGGCTGAGTCGCGTGCGGCTGAGTCGCGTCCGGCCGAGTCGCGTGCGGCGGAGTCGCGTACCGACGAGGCGGAAGCCACCGAGCGGACCGACCGCGGCGAGACCCGCCGCGAGCGTCCCGAGCGTGCGGATCGTGCCGAGCGTGCGGATCGTGCCGAGCGTGCGGATCGTGCCGAGCGGGGCGAGCGCGCCGACCGTGGTGAGCGCGCCGACCGTGGTGAGCGTGCCGACCGTGGTGAGCGCGCGGACCGTGGTGAGCGGGCCGAGCGTAACGAGCGGGGCGAGCGTGCCGACCGTGGTGAGCGGGCCGACCGCAACGACCGTGGTGAGCGTGCCGAGCGGGGCGACCGCAACGACCGTTCGGACCGTAACGACCGTTCGGACCGGGGCGACCGCAACGACCGCGGCCAGCGTGCCGAGCGGGACAGCGACGACGACGACGGCGAGGGCGGTGGCCGGCGCGGCCGGCGCAGCCGCTTCCGGGACCGTCGCCGGGGACGCGGCGACCGCGCCGAGACCGGTGCTGACACCGGTGGGCGTGAGCCGCAGGTCAACGAGGACGACGTGCTCGTCCCGGTGGCTGGCATCATCGACGTGCTCGACAACTACGCCTTCGTGCGGACGACCGGTTACCTGGCCGGCCCGAACGACGTGTACGTCTCGATGTCCCAGATCAAGAAGTACGGTCTGCGTCGCGGTGACGCGATCACCGGTGCGGTGCGGGCCGCCCGCGAGGGCGGCAACAGCGGCGACCAGCGGCGGGACAAGTACAACCCGCTGATGCGGCTGGACACGATCAACGGGATGGAGCCGGATGAGGCCCGGCGCCGGCCGGAGTTCTACAAGCTCACTCCGCTCTACCCGCAGGAGCGCCTGCGCCTGGAGACCGAGCCGCACATCCTGACCACCCGGGTCATCGACCTGGTCATGCCGATCGGCAAGGGCCAGCGGGCACTCATCCAGTCGCCGCCGAAGGCGGGTAAGACGATGGTGCTGCAGGCGATCGCCAACGCGATCACCCGCAACAACCCGGAGTGCCACCTGATGGTCGTGCTGGTTGACGAGCGGCCCGAAGAGGTCACCGACATGCAGCGGTCGATCAAGGGCGAGGTCATCGCGGCCACGTTCGACCGTCCGCCGCAGGACCACACCACGGTGGCCGAGTTGGCCATCGAGCGGGCCAAGCGCCTGGTCGAGCTCGGGCACGACGTGGTCGTGCTGCTCGACTCGGTGACCCGGCTCGGTCGGTCGTACAACCTGGCGGCTCCGGCCAGTGGCCGGATCATGTCGGGTGGTATCGACTCCACCGCGCTCTACCCGCCGAAGCGCTTCCTCGGTGCGGCCCGCAACATCGAGAACGGCGGGTCGTTGACCATCATCGCCACGGCACTGGTGGAGACCGGGTCCATGGCGGACACGGTCATCTTCGAGGAGTTCAAGGGCACCGGTAACGCGGAGCTGAAGCTGGACCGGAAGATCGCCGACAAGCGGACCTTCCCGGCCATCGACATCAACCCGTCCGGTACGCGTAAGGAAGAAGTCCTGCTCGCACCCGAAGAGCTGGCCATCATCCACAAGCTTCGGAAGGTGCTGCACTCGCTGGACTCGCAGGCCGCCATGGACCTGCTGCTGGACCGGCTCAAGCAGTCCCGCACCAACATCGAGTTCCTGATGCAGATCGCGAAGTCGACGCCGGGGGAGTAGTCATCCCCGCGTGACCGACGACGAAAGGGCACGGCCGTCATGGCCGTGCCCTTTCGTCATGTGCCGTCCGCGTGTCGATCGGCCGTCGAGGAGCCTGACCCCACCAGGCCTCCCGCGCATCCTTTGCTCTGCTTATGCGGAGGCACCAGTGTGGACCGTGAGGGTGGTGCGTCCGCATAAGCAGAGCAAAGGCGGGTGGCGGGGTGGGTCGGCCTCGTCGGCCTCGTCGGCCTCGTCGGCCTCGTCGGCCTCGTCGGCCTCGTCGGCCTCGTCGGCCTCGTCGGCCTCGGCGGCCTCGTCGGCCTCGGCGGCCTCGACCTCGGCGGGGGCGGCCGCGGCGAGTCCGTGCCGTCTCAGAAGTCGCCGTCGGCGACCTGGAATACGGTGAGGCCGAGGGCCCGCCACATCTGGACCACCTGGACGCGATCGTCGAAGACGCCGGCCACCCGGTAGCGGTCCCGGATCTCCCGGTCGTAGATCTCCCGCTTGACGATCGAGTCCTTACGGGTGTCACCGACTGCCCGCATGTGCAGGCCGAGGTGGGGGACTCGGACGTGCCGGGCCAGCCACGCCTCGGTGGCCGCACGGGCGGAGTCGTCCCTCCCCGAACAGAAAACCACCCCGTAGCCGGCGGCGTGCATCGCCCGGACCGCAGCGATCACCGCCGTGTTCGGCTCGTCCTCGCCGACCCGGGTCATGTCGTACGGGCTGCGGGACACGGCCAGCGCGACGGTGCCGTCGATGTCCACCAGGACGATCTCCGCTGGTTCGGTCGACGGCGGATGGACCACTGCGGGGCGTCCGGTGCGGGCCTGTGGCACCGGCAACGGCAGCGTCCGCCCCTCCAGGTAGCGCTCGTGCAGCCGGCGAATCGCCTCCGCGCCGACCTGGTCGGCTGCCGGCCGAGCGGCGTCCCGCCGCAGGCACTCGGCCAGCGGCACGTCGGTGAAGTCGTGCACCTCGAAGTCCGCGCCGTAGCGGGCGGCCAGATCGGCCCAGCCCCGCAGCGTCCGCGCGCGCAGGTTGGTGTCGTCCACGCAGACGTCCGCCCGGGCCCGCAGCAGCGCCTCGACCTGAGCCCGCTGTACGACTGTCACCTGGGCCTCGGCCCACTGGGTGAAGAGCCGCTCCCCGTGCAGCATCCGGCGCAGGTCGTCGCGGTTGACCCGGAGAACTGACGGCTGGAGGGTACGGGCGAACGTCGTCTTGCCCGATGCGGGCAGTCCTCGGGTGGCGATCAGGCGGGTCATCGGCGCACCTCCGGCTCGGCGGGCGTACCCCGGTAGGGGTACCCAGCGGCGGTCCGCCGGCTGGGCGAATGCCCCGTCGGGCGGCGGGAATGCGGATGGGGAGGCACGTGTTGACGATGCCGGACGAGGTGTGCGGCCCGATTACCGGGTCGGCTCAGGCCCATGGCACACTGGTCAATCGGCCACCGGTTCCGGTTCACGCCCGAGCCCGTCGCGTACGGCGCGACGAGCGATGACGGCGACCCGGCGACCACCAACGAGAGGACCGAGGCGAGATGAAGGCAAACATCCACCCGGAGTACACGACCACCGAGGTCAGCTGCTCCTGTGGCAACACGTTCACGACCCGTAGCACCGCCAAGGGCGGGGCGATCCACGTCGAGACCTGCAGCGCCTGCCACCCGTTCTACACCGGTAAGCAGCGCGTTCTCGACACCGCCGGCCGGGTCGCGAAGTTCCAGCAGAAGTACGCCAAGGTTCAGGCCAAGAAGGCCAAGTAGCTCCTCGTTCGGCGCCCGTGTCCGGTTTTCCGCCGGACACGGGCGCCGTCCGTGTTTCACCCAGTTTCCGCCCGGCCGCCGGCCAGTCCGGCCCGCCGCGCGCCTTCGAAGGAGCATCCGCAGCATGAGCAGCGAGCGTCTGGCCGGCCTCCTCGACGAGTACGCGGAGCTGGAGAAGCGGCTGGCCGATCCGGCCATCCACGCCGACCAGGCCACCGCCCGCAGGGTCGGCCGCCGGTACGCCGAGTTGGTGCCGCTGCACAAGGCTGCCGCTGAGCTGGAACAGGCTCGCGCCGACCTCGTGGCGGCTCGCGAGCTGGCCGCCGAGGACGCCTCCTTCGCGGGTGAGGCGGAGTCCATCGCCGCGTCCCTGCCGGTGCTGGAGGAACGCCTCGCCGAGCTGCTCATTCCCCGCGACCCGCACGACGCCAAGGACGTCATCGTCGAGATCAAGGCGGGCGAGGGCGGTGAGGAGTCGGCGCTGTTCGCCGGTGACCTGCTCCGGATGTACACCCGGTACGCCGAGCGGCACGGCTGGGTCACCGAGGTGATCGACGCACAGGACTCGGACCTCGGCGGGGTCAAGGACGTCTCCCTGGCGATCAAGACCAAGGGTGTGCCGGACGGCGGCAACGGCGTGTGGTCGCGACTCAAGTGGGAGGGCGGCGTGCACCGGGTGCAGCGCGTCCCGGTGACCGAGTCGCAGGGCCGCATCCACACCAGTGCCGCCGGGGTGCTGGTGCTGCCCGAGGCCGAGGACGTCGACGTCACTATCGACCAGAACGACCTGCGCATAGACGTGTTCCGTTCGTCCGGACCGGGCGGCCAGTCGGTCAACACCACCGACTCGGCGGTGCGGATCACCCACCTGCCGACCGGCATCGTCGTCTCCTGCCAGAACGAGAAGTCCCAGTTGCAGAACCGGGAGCAGGCGATGCGGATCCTGCGGGCCCGACTGCTCGCCAACGCCCAGGAGCAGGCCGACGCCGCCGCCTCGGACGCCCGCAAGGCGCAGGTGCGGACGGTGGACCGCTCGGAGCGGATCCGCACCTACAACTTCCCGCAGAACCGGATCACCGACCACCGGATCGGCTACACGGCGTACAACCTGGACCTGGCGCTCGCCGGCGAACTGGACGGGGTGCTGGACGCCCTCACCGAGGCCGACCGCGCCGCCCGGCTCGCCGGCGACACCGAGCTGACCCGCCGCTGACCGCGGCCGAGCTGACCCGCCGCTGACCGCGACCGAGCTGACCCGCGGACCGCGCGGGTGATCAGCTCGCGCGGGGGCGGGACTTGGCGCGGAGCATCTCCCGGTCGGCCAGCTCGAAGGCGACGCTGAGCGCGTCGCGTAACCCGCTGCCGCCGGAGACCTCCGCGAAGCCGATGCTCACCCCGACCGGCGTCCCCGGCACCAGCGACTCCCAGTCCTCCAGGCGGACCGCGGCCTCGATCCGGCGGGCCACCTCGGCGGCCTCGGCCATGTTGGTGTCCGGCAGCACGACCACGAACTCGTCACCGCCGTAGCGGGCGACGAAGTCGCCCCGGCGCATCACCCTGTTGATGACGCCGGCGATGCGTTGGAGCACCAGATCGCCGGAGTGGTGCCCGTGCCGGGTGTTGACCGCCTTGAAGCCGTCCAGGTCGCAGACGCCGATGACCACCCGCTCGCCCCGGGTGACCACGGCGGTGATGTACCGCTCCAGCCGACGTCGGTTGGGCAGCCCGGTCAGCGGGTCGGTCAGTGCCTCGCCCTCGAAGCGGGCCGCCTCGCGGCGCATCTCCTCGTGGTCGATCCGAGCGGCGATGCCGTCGATGTAGACGTCCCGCAGCCGGTCGTTGCGCTGGGCGGCGAGCCGGAACGCCAGGCGGTCGGCCCGGTGCGCCGCCAGGTGGTCGCCGGCACGGGTCAGCGCGATGCTGCGCAGCCGGGCCGGCTCGGCTGCCCCGAGCGTCTCGTTGGACACCTGGACGGTGTCCAACCGGGTGACGGCCTCGATCGGCCGCCCGTCGGCCACCGCGAGGCACACCTGGCCGAGTTGGCGCATGTCGCGCGCGCGGGCGCTGTCCCCACCGTGGCTGATCAACCGGGCCGGCTGGGCGTCCCCGCTGGTCTCCACGTGGTCGCCGAGCGCCGCCTGCCGGGCCGCCGCGTAGCCGTACGCGGCGAGGCTGCTGGGGCGGAGCTGTCCGGCCCGCCCGGTGCGGACGAATCGGGCCAGGTCGGACGCCACGTCCCGGAGCACCCGCAGGCAGCCGTCGCTGTCGCCGTTGTGGTCCAGTGCCACCGCGTTGCGCAACCGGATGCCCGGCGCGGCGAACGTCTCCTCCGGGATTCCAGCGGTCACCCCGAGCTGCCGGGCCCGCTCGATGGCGCCCAGGGCGTACCCGTGGAAGCTGAGGTAGCTGTAGGCCATCGCCAGGTCGTGCCAGCCCCACGCGGTGTCCCGGTCCGGGTCCTCCACGGCGCCGAGGGCGCGGGCGGCCCTGACGAGGTGCATGACGCAGCGGTCGAGGGCGCCCTGGTGGTGGGCGGCGAGAGCGGCCAGCGCGTTGAGATGCCCGTGCAGGTACGGCTCGGCGAGGTCGCGGACCGCCGAGGACGCCTCCTCGATCGCGCGGGTGAACTCCGCGGTCCGACCGAGATTGATCAGCGCGGAGAGGCGCTGCACCATGGCGTCCGCTCGGGCCGCCGGGTCGGAGGTGGTGCGGATCACACGCTCCAGGAGGACGTACGCCTCCGCGGAACGGCTGGCCTCCTGCAATGCCCGGGCGCGCGTGAGCGCATCAACCTGGTCATCGACCCGGTCGAGCCAGCCCACCCGCCAACCTCCTGCCGTGCGCCCTTGGCGCACCCGTTCGTCACGTCGCCCGCGACGCTTCATGATTATGTCGTGAGTACTTTGCCGCAACACCCCCCCGAAGGGACAGGTCCCATCCGGCCGTCCGCCGCGGTGGCCCGGGCGGCCCGGGTGCTCGCCGCCGCCGGGATCGGCTCGGCGCGGGCGGAGGCGGAGTTGCTGGCCGCGTACGTGCTCGGGGTGCCCCGGGGTCGGCTGGCGCTCGCCGACGATCTCGATGTCGACCAGGTGGCGCGGCTGGACGAGTTGACGCGCCGTCGGGCCGGGCGGGAGCCGTTGCAGCATCTGACCGGCCGGGCGGGCTTCCGGCATCTCGAACTGTCGGTCGGTCCGGGTGTCTTCGTGCCCCGGCCAGAGACCGAGCTGCTCGCCGGATGGGGCGTCGAGCAGGCGCGAGGGCGGCCCGACCCGGTGGTGGTCGACCTGTGCAGCGGCTCGGGAGCGATCGCGCTGGCGGTGGCCCAGGAGCTGCCGCAGGCGCGGGTGATCGCTGTGGAGCGGTCCCCGGGGGCGTTGGCCTGGTTGCGGCGCAACGCGGCGGAGCGGGCGGGGGCGGGGGACCGGCCGATCGAGGTGGTCGAGGCCGACGTGACCGCTCCGGATCTGTTGGCGGACCTGGTGGGCCGGGTGGACGTGCTGCTCTGCAACCCGCCGTACGTGCCGGACGCCGTGGTGGTTCCGCCGGAGGTGGCCGGACACGACCCGGCGGAGGCGGTTTTCGGTGGCGCGGACGGTCTGGCGGTGATCCGGCCGGTCGTCACGCGGGCGGCGACGCTGCTGCGCCCCGGTGGCGCGTTCGGTGTCGAACACGACGACACGCACGGTTCGGCGGTGCCCGGGCTGCTCGCCGAGGACGGCGGTTTCAGTGACGTCACGGAGCACCGGGACCTCGCCGGGCGCCCCCGCTTCGCCACCGCGTCCCGACGGGCGGACGGCCAGGACGCCCCGATCGGGGCGGCGTGGCAGACTGACTCCTCGTGATGCTCTACGACTGCCGGTCGCCCGCCGACCGGGACCGCGGCATCGCTGCGGCGATCGAGGCGGTCAAGAACGGCGAGCTGGTCGTCCTCCCGACCGACACCGTGTACGGGATCGGCGCGGACGCGTTCACCCCGTATGCGGTCAAGGCGCTGCTCGATGCCAAGGGCCGGGGTCGGCAGATGCCGCCGCCGGTGTTGATCGGCTCGCGGCACACCCTGGACGGGTTGGTCTTCTCGCTGCCCACTGCCGCTCGTGATCTCGTCGAGGCGTTCTGGCCGGGTGCTCTGACGATCGTGATCGAGCACTCGCCGAGCCTGCAGTGGGACCTGGGCGACAAGACGGGCACTGTGGCGGTGCGGATGCCGCTGCACCCGGTGGCGCTGGAGGTGCTGCGCGAGACCGGTCCGATGGCGGTGTCGTCGGCCAACAAGACCGGGCAGCCCGCCGCGGTGACCGCCGAGGAGGCGCGTGACCAGCTCAGCTACTCGGTGCGGGCCTACCTGGAGGCGGGGCCCTGCCCGGACCCGGTGCCCAGCACGATCGTGGACCTGACCGGTGAGGTGCCGCAGTTGCTGCGGGCGGGGGCGATCCCGTTGGAGAAGCTGCGGGACGTCGTGCCGGATCTCGTCGACGGTCGGGGGGTCTGAGTGCCCCCGTTCACGGTTCTGCACGTCTGCATGGGCAACATCTGCCGCTCGCCGATGGCGGAGCGGTTGCTCGCTCTGGCGGTGCGGGAGCGTCTGACGCGGCGTGCGGAGGACCCGGCCCAGGCCGAGGAGATGGTGCATAGCCACAGCGCGGGGACTGGTGGTTGGCACGCGGGCGAGGAGATGAACCCGCCGGCGGCACGACAGGTGACCGGCCGTGGTGGTGACGTCGAGGGGTTCGCGGCCCGCAAGTTGCGCTCGGACCACATCGATGCCGCCGACCTGGTCCTGACCGCGACCGCCGACCAGCAGGAGTACGTGGTGGCGCTGCGTCCGGACGCGGCGGCCCGTACGTTCGTGCTGGGTGAGTTCGGCCGGCTGTTGGCCGCCGTGGACGTCACCGCACTGCCGTCTGCCGAGTCGACCCCGGAGGCGGTGTACGCCCGGGGTGTGGCGTTGGTGGCTGCGGCTCACGACGCCCGGTTGGGGGCGTCGGCGCTGCCCACCGACGATCTGGACGACCCGTGGGGTCGCGGCGACCAGTGCTTCAGCCGGGTCGCCGACGAGATCGAGGAGACGGTGCACCCGCTGGCCGGCGCGCTGCTGCCCTGAGCGCGGTGCGAGTTTCCTCCGGGTTTGGGGAAAACCAGGGGCTAAAGGGGCATTCCGGGTCATTCTGAACGGGTCCTAGCGTGACCGGCTCCTGCGGGGAGAGCTGATGATCCGGGCCCATCTCGACAAACTGCTGACCGTGGTGATCGCCGGAGTGCTGGCCGGGTTGGTACTGGCCGCAGCCGCCCTGCCGGCGGCCCTGGTCTTCGGGATCGGCTTCAGCAACCTGTCCACGCCGTACTCGGAGCTGCCGAACACGCTCCGCACGCCGCCGACGGCGCAGCGCTCCAACCTCTACGCCAACGACGGGACCACCCTGATCACCTCCTTCTACCAGGAGGACCGGGTGGACGTGCCGTTGCACGAGGTGGCCCCGGTGATGCAGCAGGCGATCATCGCCGCCGAGGACGTCCGGTTCTACCAGCACAGCGGCGTCGACCTGCGGGGCGTGGTGCGCGCGTTCACCGTCAACAAGCGCGACGGCCAGACCCGGCAGGGCGCGAGCACGCTCACCATGCAGTACGTCCGCAACGTGCTCAGCAGTGATCCGCGGCTGACCGAGGCGCAGCGGGTGGCCGCCACCGAGGTCACCACCGTGCGCAAACTCCAGGAGATGCGGTACGCGCTCGCGCTGGAACGGGAACTCGACAAGGAGGAGATCCTCACCCGCTACCTCAACATCGCGTACTTCGGCGCCGGGGCGTACGGCATCGCGGCGGCCAGCAAGCGCTACTTCTCCCGGTCTCCGGCGGACCTGACCCTGGCCCAGGCGGCGCTGCTGGCCGGCCTGGTCCGGTCGCCGGACAGCGACGATCCGATCAACGGCGACGCCGACAGCGCGTTGGAGCGGCGGGCGTACGTGTTGGAGCGGCTGGTGGAGTCGGGACAGGTGCCGGTGGACGTGGCGGCGGCGGCGCGGGCCGAGCCGTTGCAGCTGCAACCCAGCGAGACCCCGAACGACTGCACGGGGGTGCCCGAGACGCACAACGACTGGGGCTTCTTCTGCGACTGGTTCACCCGCTGGTGGAGCAGCCAGGCCGCATTCGGGGCGAGTGCCGACGAGCGCCAGCGCACGCTGCGCCGGGGCGGGTTCTCCATCGTGTCGTCGCTGGACCCGGTGGTGCAGCAGACCACCACCGAGCAGGTGCTGAAGATCTACCGACCGACGGATGCGGAGGCCGTGCCGACCGCCGTGGTGCAGCCGGGCACCGGACGGGTGCTGGCCATGTCGGTGAACCGCGCCTACAGCGTGCAGGACAACCCGGTCGGGCAGAAGAACCGCCCGAACACCGTCAACCAACTGGTCGCCGGTGGTGGGGCGATCGAGGGATACCAGGGCGGCTCGACGTTCAAGCTCTTCACCATGCTGGCCGCGTTGGAGTCCGGCCTGCCGCTGTCGACCGAGTTCGTGGCGCCCACCCAACTGCTGACCCGGTTCCCGGTCACCGGGCAGGCGAGCTGCGACGGCCGCTGGTGTCCGTCGAACGCGAGTCCGTCGTCGATGGACGGCCCCCGCACCATGTGGAGCGCGTTCGGCCGCTCGGTGAACACGTACTTCGCCTGGCTCACCGAGAAGGTCGGCGCCGACCGGGTGGTGGAGATGGCCGAGCGGCTCGGCATCGTGCTGCGGGCCGACTCCGATGCCAACCTGGCCCGGCACGGCGCGAAGAACTGGGGTCCGTTCACCCTGGGCGTGGCCGCCACCACCCCGCTGGACCTGGCCACCGCGTACGCCACGGTGGCGGCCGAGGGGACCTGGTGCGCCCCGCTGCCGGTGGTCTCGATCAGCGACTCGGGCGGTCGCCCGGTCGACGCCGCCAAGCCGGACTGCCGGCAGGTGCTCGACGCCGACGTGGCCAGGGCGGCCACCGACGCCTCGCGCTGCCCGGTCGGGGACCAGTCGATGTACGGGCGATGCGACGGCGCGACAGCGCCCGGACTGCGCGCGCAGGTCGGCCGTCCGGTGGCGGGTAAGACCGGAAGCTCGGAGCGGTACGAGACGGAGACGGTGGTGGCGTTCACGCCGCAGTTGGCGGTCGCGTCGATGGCGGCGAACCCGGACGACCCCCGGGACGCGGTCGGTCAGGCGGTGCAGGCCCGGATGGTGGACGCGGTCGGCAAGGTGCTCGTCGTCGGCCTGCGCGACCAGCCGGTACGCGACTTCGTCCCGCCCAGCGAACGAACCGCCCTCCAACTCACCGGCCCCCGCACCGGCAACTGAGCCGGGGTCGGGTCAGGGGGATTGTTCGGCGTTGCGGGCTATGTTGCGGGCCATTCCGCCGAAGACCACAGCGTGGAACGGGGCCACCGACCCCCAGTAGGCGTGTCCGGCCAGGCCCCGGGGCAGGAAGACGGCACGTTGCTGGTACCGGCTGCGGCCGTCGTCGGCCGGCAGCACCCGCATCTCCAGCCAGGCCCGGCCGGGCAGCCGCATCTCGGCGCGCAGTCGCAGCAGCTCGCCTGGGACGATCTCCTCGACCCGCCAGAAGTCCAACGCCTCGCCGACCTGTAGGCGGTGCGGGTCGCGTCGGCCCCGACGCAGCCCGACCCCGCCGACCAGGCGGTCCAGCCAGCCCCGGATGGACCAGGCGAGCGGAAACGAGTACCAGCCGTGTTCGCCGCCGACACCTTCGACGACCCGCCAGAGCGCCGCCGGCGACGCGTCCACCGCCCGCTCCCGGACGTCGGTGTACGAGGTGCCACCGGACCATTCCGGGTCGCTGGGCAGCGGCTCCGCGGGGGCGTCCGGGCCGCTCGCCGTCGACCAGCGGGTCTCCACCTGGGCGTCGCGCACCTTGGCCAGGGCCAGCGCCACCGCCTCGTCGAAGCCGGTCAGCCCGCCGGGTGGGTCGGGAACGTACCTGGCGATGTCGTGTTCGTGGGCGACCGCCTCGTGGATCAGGCTCTCCACCAGGGGACGGGCGATCGCGTTCGGCACCGGGGTGATCAGGCCGACCCAGTGCGAGGAGAGCGACGGGGTGAGCGGGCGGACCGGCAGGATGATCCGTCGGCGCAGCCCGGCCACCCGGGCGTAGCGCTGCATCATGTCGAGGAAGGTCAGCACGTCCGGCCCGCCGACGTCGAAGCCCCGGTTGACCTCCGACGGCAGCTCGACGCAGCCGGCCAGGTAGTGCAGCACGTCGCGCACCGCGATCGGTTGGATCCGGTTGCGGACCCAGCGCGGGGTGATCATCGCGGGCAGCCGCTCGGTCAGGTAGCGCAGCATCTCGAACGACGCCGAACCGGACCCGATGATCACCGCGGCGCGCAGCACCGCCGTGGGCACCCCGCTGGACAGCAGGATCCGGCCCACTTCGGCGCGGGAGCGCAGGTGCGGGGAGGGGACCTCCTCGTCGGCGGCCGGCTCCGGCCCGCCCAGGTACACGATCCGGCGTACGCCGGCAGCGCGGGCCGCCGTCGCGAAGTTGGTGGCCGCCGTCCGGTCGACCTGCTCGAAGTCGGGCCGACCCAGCGAATGGACCAGGAAGTAGGCGACGTCCACGTCGGCGAACGCGGCCGGAAGCGTCTCCGGTCTGCTGAGGTCGCCCTCGACGATCTCGGCCGCGCCGGACCAGGGCACGTCCCGCAGCCGCACCGCCTTGCGGGCGAGGCAGCGGACGGTGTGCCCGTTGGCGAGCAGCAGGGGCGTCAGCCGCCCGCCGATGTATCCGGTGGCTCCGGTGACGAGGCATCTCACGGGTCCCAGTCTGCGGCCCCCCAGGGCCCGCTGCACAAGAACTGGCCGGCCTGCGGCTCGGCCGCCCTTGTGCAGCAGGCCCTAGACTCCTTCGCTGTGGAGACCGAGACGAGCACCTTCTGGGGGCCGGATTTCGCGCAGCTCAGGGCCACCGATCCGGAGATCGCCGGGGTGGTCCTCGGCGAGCTGGAGCGGTTGCGGGGCGGCCTGCAGCTGATCGCGAGCGAGAACCTGACCTCGCCGGCGGTGCTGGCCGCGCTCGGTTCGACGCTCACCAACAAGTACGCTGAGGGCTACCCGGGCCGGCGCTACTACGGCGGCTGCGCCGAGGTGGACCGGGCGGAGGAGATCGGCATCGCCCGCGCCAAGGAACTCTTCGGCGCGGAGCACGCCAACCTCCAGCCGCACTCCGGGGCGAGCGCCAACCTGGCCGCGTACGCCGCGCTGGTGCAGCCGGGTGACACGGTGCTGGCGATGGACCTGCCGCACGGCGGGCACCTCACCCACGGCAGTCGGGTGAACTTCTCGGGCAAGTGGTTCCACCCGGTGGGCTACCCGGTCCGGCCGGACACTGAGCTGATCGACTACGACGAGGTCCGGGACCTCGCGCGGGCGCACCGGCCCAAGCTGATCATCTGTGGTGCCACCGCATACCCGCGCCTGATCGACTTCGCGCGGTTCCGGGAGATCGCCGACGAGGTCGGCGCGTACCTGATGGTGGACGCCGCGCACTTCATCGGCCTGGTCGCCGGCCGCGCGATCCCATCCCCGGTGCCGTACGCCGACGTCGTCTGCGCCACCACCCACAAGGTGCTGCGCGGCCCGCGCGGCGGCATGATCCTGTGCCGCGAGGCGCTGGCCCAGCGGATCGACAAGGCGGTCTTCCCGTTCACCCAGGGCGGCCCGCTGATGCACGCCGTCGCGGCGAAGGCGGTCGCGCTGCGCGAGGCCGCGCAACCGGAGTTCCAGACGTACGCCAGCCAGGTCGTCCGCAACGCCCAGGCGCTCGCCGCCGGGCTGGCCGACGAGGGGATGCGCCCGGTGTCCGGTGGCACCGACACCCATCTCGCGCTGATCGACCTGCGGGAGCTGGGCGTGACCGGCGCGGACGCCGAGCGCCGCTGCGACGCCGCGTCGATCACCCTGAACAAGAACGCCATCCCGTACGATCCGCAGCCGCCGATGGTGGCCTCCGGCATCCGGGTGGGCACGCCGAGCGTCACCACTCAGGGGATGCGCGAGGGGGAGCTGCGACAGGTGGCCACGTTGATTGCGCGGGCGGTACGCACCGATCCCGGGGCGCCGGGAGGCGCCGACGAGCTGACCCGGCTGGGTGCCGAGGTCGCCGAGCTGGTCGCGGCGTTTCCGGCGTACCCCCGTGGCTGAGCCCGGGGTGGTCGAGCCCGACAGCGACCGGCGGTGGCGGCTGCGGCACCTGCCGGTGTTGTTGGCCGCGTCGGTGGCGCTCGCCGTGGTCGCCGCGGTCGTCGGGGCGGTGACCGGCGGTGCGACGGCGGCGGTCGGCGCGGCGGCCGGGGTGGGCGTCACGGTGCTCAGCTACACGCTGACCACGGTGGTGCTGGCCCGGGCCGACCAGGTCAACCCTCAGCTGCTGCTCCCGCTCGGCGTGGGCCTGTACGTGCTGAAGTTCAGCCTGCTGGGTGGGGTGCTGGTGGCGGTGGCGTCCACCGGTTGGGCGGGGTTGATCCCGCTCTGCCTCGGCATCGTCGCCGGGGTGGCAGTGTGGACGGCGGTGCACATCTGGTGGCTGACGACCGTGCACGCTCGCCGGGCGCACCGCTGACCCGTCGGGTCGTCCCACTTTTTGGACGCGCCGCAATGTGTCGGCCTCCGGTCATTTTCCGACGGGCGGAAGGGGAGTAGCGTGCCCACAGACGACGGCGCCCACGAGAAGCCCACACAACGACGGTTGTGCGGGGGGTGAGGCACAGCCTCGTCTTCCCGGCTGATATCGTTCGCCCCGTCATGGCTGGTGACCAAACCCCCCGTCCCGCCGGTGAACCGGACGATTATCCGTCCGGCGCCGGTCAGGGTTGGACCGCGCTCAGCTACCTCATCGGAGGGATGCTCGTGTGGGGCTTCATCGGCTGGCTGGTTGACCAATGGCTCGACACCGGTGGCATCGCCACCGGCATCGGAGTCGTGCTCGGTATGGCCGGGGGGATCATCCTGGTCGTTCGCCGGCTCGGCACGCCTACTTAGGAAGGGACGCGGTGTTCGGACAGGCGAACGTTCTGGCAGCGGGCCAGGCGGCATTCCCACCCAGCGTGGAAGACTTCTACCTGCCCGCGATCGTGCCCTGGGGTGCGCACGACTCCTACTGGTTCACCAAGATCACGGCAATGGTCTGGATCGCGGTCGGCGTCCTGATCATCTTCTTCCTGGCGACCTATCGGAACCCGCAGCTGGTGCCGACCAAGAAGCAGTGGCTCGCCGAGTCGATCTACGGCTTCGTGCGCAACAACATCTCGGTCGACATGATCGGGCACCAGGGTGTGCGGTTCGCGCCCTACTTCACGACGCTCTTCTGCTTCGTCCTGCTGACGAACTTCTTCGCGATCGTGCCGTTCTTCCAGATCTCGCCGAACTCGCACATCGCCTTCCCGGCGTTCCTGGCGATCATCAGCTATGTGCTGTTCAACTACGTCGGCATCAAGAAGCACGGCTTCGTCAAGTACTTCAAGAACTCGCTCGTTCCGCCGGCGCCCTGGTTCATCCTGCCGCTGCTGATCCCGATCGAGTTGTTCTCGACCTTCATCGTCCGGCCGTTCTCGCTGGCCGTTCGTCTCTTCGCGAACATGTTCGCGGGGCACATGCTCCTGCTGGTCTTCACGCTCGGCGGCTTCGCCATGCTGAGCGCCAACGCCTGGCTGGCCCCGGTTTCGGTGCTCTCCTGGGTGATGACCATCGCGCTCACCTTCCTCGAGTTCCTGGTGATCTGCCTGCAGGCCTACGTCTTCACCGTCCTGACCGCCAGCTACGTGCAGGGCGCGCTCGCCGACGAGCACTGATCCACCGCACCAACCGTTGTCGTCCCGCGTGAGAGACACGCGTGATAACCAGGAGGAACCACTAATGGATTACGTCGCCGCCGCAGAAGGTGTCGTTGGCAGCACCGCCGCCATCGGCTACGGCCTCGCGGCCATCGGTCCGGGTATCGGCGTCGGCCTGGTCTTCGCCGCCTACATCCAGTCGACCGCCCGCCAGCCGGAGTCGTCCCGGATGACCCTGCCCTACGTCTGGATCGGCTTCGCCGTCATCGAGGCGCTGGCGCTGCTCGGCATCGCCTTCGGCTTCATCTGGCAGGGCCAGCTCTAATCCCGCTCGTCGACCGGGAGGTCACTCATGTACTTCCTCGCCGCTGAGGGTGGTGAGTCCACCCACAACCCGATCATCCCGCTCTGGCAGGAGGTCGTGGTCGGTTCGGTGGCCTTCATCGTGCTCTGCTTCGTGCTGATGAAGTTCGTCTTCCCGCGCATGGAACAGACGTTCCAGGCTCGGGTCGACGCGATCGAGGGCGGCATCAAGCGCGCCGAGGCCGCCCAGGCCGAGGCGAACCAGCTGCTCGAGCAGTACCGTGCCCAGCTCGCCGAGGCCCGGACCGACGCCGCCAAGATCCGTGACGACGCGCGGGCCGACGCCGAGGGCATCCGGCAGGACATCCTCGCCAAGGCGCGGGAGGAGTCCGACCGGGTCATCCAGGCGGGCAAGGACGCGCTCGCCGCCGAGCGGGCCACCATCGTGCGCGAGCTGCGCGCGGAGGTCGGCACGATCGCGGTGGACCTGGCCAGCAAGATCGTCGGCGAGTCGCTGGCCGACGAGGCACGGCGTAAGGGCACCGTCGACCGGTTCCTGAGCGGTCTCGAGAGCACGGGGGCCCGCTGATGCAGGCCGCCAGCCGGGAGTCGTACAAGGTCGCGGCCGAGCGCCTCGACGCGTACGTCCGCGGCGCGGAGCCGTCGGCGGTGGCCTCCACCGCCGACGCCATCCTCTCCGTGGCGACCCTGCTGCGGCGTGAGCCGCGGCTGCGCCGGGCGTTGTCCGAGCCGGCTCGTTCCGGTGAGGACCGCGGGGCGCTGCTCGGCGACATGCTGGGTGGGCGGATCGGCGCCGACGCGCTCGACCTGCTCGTCTCGCTGGTCGCCGGCCGGTGGTCGGCACCGTCGGAGTTGCTCGACGGCGCCGAGCGCCTCGGCGTGGAGGCGCTGCTCGCCAGCGCCGACAAGGCCGGCGAGCTGGGCGAGGTCGAGGACGAGCTGTTCCGCTTCGGTCAGGTGGTGACCGGCCAGACGGCGCTGAGCAACGCGCTCGCCGATCCGGTCGCCCCGGTCGAGCAGCGGGCCACCCTGGCCCGCGAGCTGCTCGCCGACAAGGCCCGCCCGGTCACCGTCCGCCTCGTCGAGGCAGCGATCGGCGGGTTCGGGGGACGCTCCTTCAGTGGGGCGCTCACCCGGCTGGTCGAGTTGGCCGCCGACCGGCGTGACCGGCAGGTGGCGTACGTGACCGTCGCGGCCCCGTTGAGTGACGAGGACGAGCGTCGACTGGGTGCGAGCCTCACCGCGATATACGGTCGAGAGGTGTCCGTCAAGCAGACGGTCGACCCCGCCGTTCTCGGTGGCGTGAGCGTCCGGGTCGGTTCCGACCTGTACGACGGCACCATCCTGCGCCGCCTCAACGAGACCCGCAACGCGCTCGCGAAGCGCTGAGCGGCTCGGCCGCTCACACACTGAGCGGCTTCGCCTCCCAGTGTCGGGGCGGTTGTGTCGCCCAGCATCTGGGCGGCTCCGCCGCCCAGCGCCCGGATTGACAGACGCCATTCGGACCGGTTGGTACTAGGTATCCCGGGCCCCTGAATTTTAAGGAAGCAGAGGATGGCCGAGCTGACCATCTCGACGGAGGAGATTCGCGGCGCCCTGGAGCGCTACGTCTCCTCCTACTCGTCCGACGTCTCCCGCGAGGAGGTCGGCACCGTCGCCGACACCGGTGACGGTATCGCCCACGTCGAGGGCCTGCCCTCGACCAAGACCAACGAGCTCCTGGAGTTCGAGGACGGCACGCTCGGCGTGGCGTTGAACCTCGACGTGCGGGAGATCGGCGTCGTCGTCCTCGGTGACTCCGCCAAGCTGGAGGAGGGGCAGCGGGTCAAGCGCACCGACCGCGTGCTCTCGGTTCCGGTTGGTGACGCCTTCCTCGGCCGCGTGGTCAACGCGCTCGGCCAGCCGATCGACGGCCTCGGCGACATCGCCGAAGAGGGCTACCGCGAGCTGGAGCTGCAGGCTCCGAACGTGATGGCCCGGCAGTCGGTGTTCGAGCCGCTGCAGACCGGCATCAAGGCCATCGACGCCATGACCCCGATCGGTCGGGGCCAGCGGCAGCTGATCATCGGTGACCGGAAGACCGGCAAGACCACCGTCGCGCTGGACGCCATCCTCAACCAGCGGGACAACTGGCGCACCGGCGACCCGAAGAAGCAGGTCCGCTGCATCTACGTCGCCATCGGCCAGAAGGCCTCCACCATCGCCTCGATCAAGGGGCAGCTGGAGGAGGCGGGCGCGCTGGAGTACACGACCATCGTCGCCTCGCCGGCGTCCGACCCGGCCGGCTTCAAGTACCTGGCTCCGTACACCGGCTCGTCCATCGGGCAGCACTGGATGTACGGCGGCAAGCACGTCCTGATCGTCTTCGACGACCTGAGCAAGCAGGCCGAGGCGTACCGGGCCGTGTCGCTGCTGCTGCGTCGCCCGCCGGGCCGTGAGGCGTACCCGGGTGACGTCTTCTACCTGCACTCGCGTCTGCTGGAGCGCTGCGCGAAGCTCTCCGACGAGCTGGGTGGCGGCTCGATGACCGGTCTGCCGATCATCGAGACGAAGGCCAACGACATCTCGGCCTTCATCCCGACCAACGTCATCTCGATCACCGACGGCCAGATCTTCCTGGAGACCGACCTGTTCAACCAGGGCGTTCGTCCGGCGATCAACGTCGGCACCTCGGTCTCCCGGGTCGGCGGCGCCGCCCAGGTGAAGCCGATGCGTAAGGTCGCCGGTTCGCTGCGGCTCAACCTGGCCCAGTACCGCGAGCTGGAGGCGTTCGCCGCCTTCGCCTCCGACCTGGACAAGGCGTCGCGGGCCCAGCTGGACCGTGGTGTCCGGCTGGTCGAGCTGCTCAAGCAGCCGAACTACTCGCCGTACCCGGTGCAGGAAGAGGTCGTCTCGGTCTGGGCCGGCACCGAGGGCAAGCTGGACGACATCCCGGTGGGTGACATCCGGCGCTTCGAGGCCGAGTTCCTCCAGTACCTGCGGCACAAGCACGAGGGTGTGCTGGCCGGGATCGCCGACAACCAGTGGGGCGACGACATCGTCAACTCGCTGGACACGGCCATCACCGAGTTCAAGCAGGTCTTCCTCAACAAGGAGGACGAGCGCAAGGTCAACGACGCGCCGGCCGCTCCGCTCGAGGGCGACGAGAACCGCGAGACGGTGACCCGCTTCCGCGACGGCGCGACCGACCGCCCGGCCGAGAGCTGATCCCATGGCGGCCCAGGTACGCGTTCTTCGTCAACGAATCCGCTCGGCGAAGTCGATGAAGAAGATCACCAAGGCGATGGAGCTCGTGGCGACGAGCCGGATCGCCAAGGCTCAGGCCCGGGTGCAGGCGTCCCTGCCGTACGCCCAGGCCATCACCGGCGTGCTCACGGCGCTGGCGTCCAACGCGCGGATCGACCACCCGTTGCTCACCCCGCGCGAGCGGGTGCGGCGGGCGGGCGTCCTGTTGGTCACCAGCGACCGTGGCCTGGCCGGCGGCTACAGCTCCAACGCGATCAGGATGGCCGAGTCGCTGATCGCGCGCCTCAAGGCGGACGGCAAGGAGCCGGTGCTCTACGTCATCGGACGTAAGGGTGTCGGGTTCTACCGCTTCCGTGACCGGCCGATCGAGGCGAACTGGACCGGGTTCAGCGAGCAGCCGTCGTTCGAGGACGCCCGTGCCGTGGGTGAGACGCTGATCAAGGCGTTCACGGCCGGTGCGGACGACGTCGACGGCGGCGCTGGCGCGGACGGGGTGCTCGGCGTCGACGAGTTGCACATCGTCTACACCGAGTTCCACTCGCTGATGACCCAGAACCCGGTTACCAAGATCATCGGTCCGATGCAGGTGGAGGACCGGCCGCGCTCCGAGGGGCTGCTGCCGGCGTACGAGTTCGAGCCGGAGGCGGAGGCGCTGCTCGACGCGCTCCTGCCGAGGTACATCAACACGCGGATCTACGCGGCGTTGCTCGAGTCGGCGGCGAGTGAGTCGGCGGCACGGCGGCGGGCGATGAAGAGCGCCACCGACAACGCCGAAGAGATGATCGAGAAGTACACGCGTGAGATGAACTCGGCCCGTCAGGCCGGGATCACCCAGGAGATCAGCGAGATCGTCGGCGGCGCCAACGCGCTGGCCGCGTCGGGAAGTGAAGTGTGATGACTGCCCCAGTAGAGACCAAGACGGCCACGGGTCGCGTGGTCCGGGTCATCGGCCCGGTCGTCGACGCCGAGTTCCCGCGCGACGCCATGCCGGCCCTGTTCAACGCCCTGAACGTCACCGTGAGCCTGTCCGGCGGTGAGAAGACGCTGACCCTGGAGGTCGCCCAGCACCTGGGTGACAACCTGGTCCGCGCGATCTCGATGCAGCCGACGGACGGTCTGGTTCGCGGTGCGGAGGTTCGTGACTCCGGTTCGCCGATCACCGTTCCGGTGGGCGACGCGGTCAAGGGCCACGTGTTCAACGCGATCGGCGAGGTGCTCAACCTCAAGGAGGGCGAGACCCTCACCCCGGACGACCACTGGGGTATCCACCGCAAGGCCCCGGCCTTCGCGGACCTGGAGCCGAAGACCGAGATGCTGGAGACCGGCATCAAGGTCATCGACCTGCTCGCCCCGTACGTCAAGGGCGGCAAGATCGGCCTGTTCGGTGGCGCGGGCGTGGGCAAGACGGTGCTCATCCAGGAGATGATCACCCGTGTTGCCCGTAACTTCGGTGGTACCTCGGTCTTCGCCGGCGTGGGTGAGCGCACCCGTGAGGGCAACGACCTCATCGCCGAGATGACCGAGTCCGGCGTCATCGACAAGACCGCGCTGGTCTACGGCCAGATGGACGAGCCGCCGGGCACCCGTCTGCGGGTGGCGCTCTCCGCGCTGACCATGGCGGAGTACTTCCGGGACGTGAAGAAGCAGGAGGTGCTGCTCTTCATCGACAACATCTTCCGCTTCACCCAGGCCGGTTCGGAGGTCTCCACCCTGCTCGGCCGTATGCCGAGCGCCGTGGGTTACCAGCCGACCCTGGCCGACGAGATGGGCGAACTCCAGGAGCGGATCACCTCCGTCCGGGGCCAGGCCATCACCTCGATGCAGGCGATCTACGTGCCGGCGGACGACTACACCGACCCCGCCCCGGCCACCACGTTCGCCCACCTGGACGCGACCACCAACCTGGAGCGGTCGATCTCCGACAAGGGCATCTACCCGGCCGTGGACCCGCTGGCGTCCTCGTCCCGGATCCTCGCCCCGGAGTTCGTCGGCCAGGATCACTTCCAGGTCGCCACCGAGGTGAAGCGGATCCTGCAGCGCTACAAGGACCTGCAGGACATCATCGCCATCCTCGGTATCGAGGAGCTCTCCGAGGAAGACAAGATCACCGTGGCCCGGGCCCGGCGGATCGAGCGCTTCCTGTCGCAGAACACGTACGCCGCGGAGCAGTTCACCGGTGTGCCGGGCTCGACGGTTCCGATCAAGGAGACCATCGAGGCGTTCCGTAAGATCAGCGAGGGTGAGTACGATCACTTCCCCGAGCAGGCGTTCTTCATGTGCGGCGGTCTCGACGACCTGGAGAAGAAGGCTGAGGAGCTGATGAAGGGCTGACCAGCCCGATCAGATCCGCAACAAAAAGACTGCCCCGGCAACGCCGGGGCAGTCTTTTGTTCATGTTCGCGTCCTATCATCGTCGCGGTCCGTTAGCGGTGGTCGTCGGTTCCACGGCACCCGAGATACGGTCGTTCCGCGCTCACCCGAACGAGCGTTGATCCTTGCAACCTTTCGGCGACGTGCGCCCGTCTTTAACCCGTGGGCGTAACGAACGGAGATGCTCGTGGGTAAGGCCGGCAAGAGTGGCCGCAGGTCGTCCGTCTGGCGGGGTGTGCCACGGTGGGCCAAGATCTGCACGGTGTTCGGCACCGTGCTGACAGTGCTCAGTGGGGCGGTGCTGGTCGGCTCCGAGGTGCTGATGGCGCGCTACGAGGGTGCCGTCGGCAAGGCGGACCTGTTCGGTGACCAGGCGGCGGGCGCTCAGGCGAAGAAGAGCGACATCAAGGGGCCGCTCAACATCCTGCTGGTCGGCATCGACCCGCGTACGCCGACGGCGGCGCCACTGGCCGACTCGATCATGGTGCTGCACGTGCCGGCGTCGATGGATCGCGCCTACCTGTTCTCGATGCCTCGGGACCTCTACGTGCGTATCCCGCCGTTCAAGAAGGCCGAGTTCCTGGGCGAGACCACGAAGATCAACGCTGCCATGTCGCACGGCAGCAAGGTCCCGGGGGCGAACCCCGACGCGGCCCGGGGCTTCGAGTTGCTGGCGACGACGGTGCAGAACGTGACGGGCATCAAACGCTTCGACGCCGGCGCGATCATCAACTTCAGCGGTTTCCAGAAGATCGTCGACGCCATGGGCGGCGTCAACATGTACATCGAGCGGGACGTGCGGTCCGAGCACAAGCAGCCGGACGGTAAGGCGCGCCCGGGCAACACCCGCGGTGAGGGCTACGTCGGCCCGCAGGCGTTGTACAAGAAGGGCAACCAGCACCTCAGTGGGTGGCAGGCGCTGGACTACGTGCGGCAGCGTTACCCGAAGAACGGCGTTCCGGATTCGGACTACGGCCGGCAGCGTCACCAGCAGCAGTTCGTCAAGGCGATGGTCGGCCAGGCGTTCAGCGCCGACGTGGTTTCCAACCCGGTCAAGCTGGACAAGGTGCTCCGCGCCGCCGGTCAGTCGCTGATCTTCAACGGTCGGGGCAACAGCGTGGTCGACTTCGGGCTCGCCCTGAAGGACATCCGTCCGAACACCATCGAGATGATCAAGCTTCCGGGTGGCGGGGTGTACGACGGCAAGAGGTACCTGGGTGAGCAGTTCCAGGAGGGGGTCCCGGACTTCTTCACCGCACTGCACAACGAGCAGCTCGATCCGTTCCTGTTGGAGCACCCCGAATTCGTGAACAAGACGAAGTAGTCGTGACGCCGATGTCCCCCACCCGCGTGGGGCGCGCCCCGGCGTCAGGCTAGACTTTCGGCAATCCGTAGCCGCAGCAAGGAGACAGCGTGGCACAGCAGCTTCACGTCGAGCTCGTCGCCGTCGAGGAGAAGGTCTGGTCGGGTGAGGCCGAGATGGTCGTCGCCCGGACGACCGAGGGCGAGCTCGGTGTCCTGCCGGGCCACGCGCCGCTGCTCGGCCAGCTCGCCGAGCCCGGCCAGGTGCGCATCAAGCTCGCTGGTGGCGAGCAGGTCTCCTACGAGGTCGCCGGCGGTTTCCTCTCGGTGAGCGCCGACGGTGTCACCGTGCTGGCCGAGAGCGCAACCCCGGTTTCCGCGCAGAGCCGCTGAGTCAGACCGGGGATGGAGATCGTCGAGGGATTCGGGATCGGCGTTGTCGTCATCCTCGTCGCGCTTCTGATCCTCTTCGTCCGGCGAGCTCTGGTCACCCGTAGCGGTGGCATCATCCGGCTCAGCGTCCGGGTCACCACCGTACTGGACGGCCGCGGCTGGTCGCCCGGTTTCGGCCGCTTCGTCGGCGACGAGCTGCGGTGGTACCGGATGTTCAGCTTCGCGATCCGACCCAAGCGGGTGCTGTCGCGCAAAGGGCTGGCGGTCGAGCGCCGACGGTTGCCCGAAGGTCAGGAACGGCTCTCCATGCCGGCCGACTGGGTGATCCTCCGCTGTACCAGTCACCACGCACCGGTGGAGATCGCCATGGCGCGATCGACAGTCACCGGCTTTCTCTCCTGGCTCGAGGCCGCCCCTCCGGGGGCGGTCTCGCCGCGTATGGCCTCCCAGGACTGGCCGGCTGCCTAAAGCTGTTGCGCTTGGGGTTCCGGGGGTTGCCGCCGGGTCTTCTGTGGTTGCGCTTGGGGTTTCCGGGGCAGCCCGCCCGGCTCCGGGCGGTCAGGCTTGATCTCTGCGCCGGGCAGGCTGCCCTGGAAACCCGTCCGCCGCGCCGTGCGTCGTTCCGGCGTGGTCTCTTGTCACCTGCCGTTACCGGTTTGGTCGGCTTTCCTCGTTTTGCCGTCCCAGGATGGGTTGATTGGCTCGGCTTTCTTGATGTCGGGGTGTCCCGGCCAGGGGACACCCCGACATCAAGAAACCGGAGTTGATCATGGCGTTGGTCGGCCGGTCGGTGCCGGTCGACTGATCAAAGCGCTGGTTGGCCTGGCAGGTCCAGGAGTCACGCGTCGACGACGCGTGGCAGCGGCCAGAGTGGGAACCCACACCTCGGCGTGGTGCCCGGCGCCGACGTTCAGCGCTTGCCGCCCGGCACCCATAGCACGTCTCCAGCCGGATTTGCCGTTCTTGACAGGATAAAGAGCAGATCGGAGAGCCGGTTGAGATACTTTGCCGGGAGCGTGCTGGTTCGTTCCGGATCGTGGCTGACCAGCGCCCAGGCCGCCCGTTCGGCCCGCCGGGCGATGGTCCGTGCCACGTGCAGCAGTGCCGCGCCGGCGGTGCCGCCCGGCAGGATGAAGGAGTCGAGCTTGCTCAGGCGTGCGTTGTACTCGTCGCACCAGCCCTCCAGGCGCTCGACGTACTCCTCGGTCACCCGCAGCGGTGGGTACTTCGGCTCCGGCTCGACGGGGGTGGACAGGTCGGCGCCGACGTCGAACAAATCGTTCTGCACCGACGCCAGCACGCCCCGCAGTTCCTCGTCGAGGTGGCCCAGGGCGATCGCGACGCCGATCGCCGCGTTGCACTCGTCGACATCCGCGTACGCGGCGATGCGCGGATCGGTCTTCGGCACCTGCTCGTTGTTGCTCAGCCTGGTCATGCCGGCGTCGCCGGCCTTGGTGTAGATGCGCGTGAGGTGGACGGCCATGACGCACAGCCTACGGATTCCCGACCTGACGATCCCGGCGCGGCCGGACAGCACTCCCAGTTGGCCGGTGGTGGTGGGCCCCGGCGACGCGGGCGACCCGGCGGTCAACGACGTCGACGTCATCCGGGTGCACGGTGACGCCCGGCTGGCCGGCACCGTGCACGTGGTGGGTGCCAAGAACTCGGCGTTGAAGCTGATGGCCGCCGCGCTGCTCGCGCCCGGCCGCAGTGTGATCACGAACGTCCCGCGGATCACCGACATCGCGATCATGGGGGAGGTGCTGCGTCGGCTGGGCTGTGACGTCCAGTTCGACGCGGACGATCCGGTGGATCCGATGGTCGCGCAGGGCGGGATCGCCCGGTCCCGTTCGGTGACCATCGACGTGCCCGAGCAGCCGGGCGCCGACGCCGACTACGACCTGGTCCGTCGGTTGCGCGCGTCGATCTGCGTGCTCGGCCCACTGCTGGCCCGTCGGGGGTACGTGCGGGTGGCGCACCCCGGCGGGGACGCCATCGGCTCCCGTGGGCTGGACATGCACATCTCCGGTCTGACCCGGATGGGCGCGGAGATCTCCGGTGAACACGGGTTCGTCATCGCGTCGGCCCCGCACGGGTTGCGCGGTGCTGACATCGTGTTGGACTTCCCCAGCGTCGGCGCGACCGAGAACCTGGTGATGGCGGCCGTGCTGGCCCAGGGCACCACGATGATCGACAACGCGGCCCGGGAGCCGGAGATCGTCGACATCTGCACGATGCTCAACCAGATGGGCGCGCGGATCGCCGGTGCGGGCACGTCCACGTTGCGGATCACCGGGGTACCCGGTCTGCGTCCGGTCCGACACGCCACGGTGGGGGATCGGATCGTCGCGGGCACCTGGGCGTTCGGGGCGGCGATGACCCGGGGAGACGTGACGGTGACCGGGCTGGACCCGGCGTACCTGGAGGTCGCGCTGGACAAGGTGGTAGCGGCCGGCGGCCTGGTGGAGACCCGGGGGGACGGCTTCCGGGTACGGATGGACGACCGGCCCCGGGCGGTGGACGTGGTGACGCTGCCGTACCCCGGCTTCGCCACCGACCTCCTGCCGATGGCGATCGGGCTGGCGGCGGTCAGCGACGGCGCCTCCCTGATCACCGAGAACATCTTCGACGGCCGGTTCATGTTCGCCAACGAGATGATGCGGCTCGGCGCGGACATCAAGACCGACGGGCATCACGCGGTGGTCCGTGGACGGGACCGTCTCTCCGGCGCACCGGTACGGGCCACCGACATCCGCGCCGGTGCCGGGCTGATCATCGCCGGGCTCTGCGCGGAGGGGGTCACCGAGGTCTCCCACGTGCACCACGTCGACCGGGGCTACCCGGACTTCGTGGCCGACCTGCGCGCGCTCGGAGTGGCGGTCGAGCGGGGCACCACGCCGGAGGAGCCGTCGCTGGAGATCTGAGGCCGCCCCGCGACGCCACTTAGTCATCGTTCAGTCTCGCCGACTAGGGTGCAGTCAGGCACTCAATCGCAGCGAGGGAGAAGCAGATGGCGGGTCGACTCGCGGTCGTCGGGGCCGGGTTGATGGGTTCCGGCATCGCCCAGGTGGCGGCGCAGGCGGGCTGGCAGGTGACGCTGCGCGACCTGGACGACGCGGCCACCACCCGGGGTCTGGGCGGTATTCGGAAGTCACTGGAGAAGTTCGCCGAGAAGGGCAAGATCGAGGCGTCCGAGGTCGAGGTGACGCTGGCTCGGATCACCCCGACCACCGACCTGGAGGCGGCGGCGGACGCGGACATCGTGGTCGAGGCGGTATTCGAGCGCCTGGAGATCAAGCACGAGGTGTTCCGCGCCCTGGACAAGATCTGCAAGTCGGACGCGGTGCTCGCCACCAACACGTCGGCTATCCCGGTCACCCAGATCGCCGCGGTGACCGAGCGGCCCGAGGCGGTCGTCGGCACGCACTTCTTCTCCCCGGTGCCGATGATGCAGCTCTGCGAGCTGGTCCGTGGCTACAAGACCAGCGACGCCACGCTGGACACCGCGCGGGTCTTCGCCGAGGAGATCGGCAAGACGGTCGTGGTGGTCAACCGGGACATCGCCGGCTTCGTCACCACCCGGCTGATCTCCGCCCTGGTGATGGAGGCCGTCAAGCTGGTGGAGTCCGGCGTGGTGTCCGCGGAGGACCTGGACACCGCCTGCCGGCTGGGCTTCGGGCACGCGATGGGCCCGCTCGCCACCACCGACCTGACCGGCGTGGACGTGCTGCTGCACGCCTCGAAGAACATCTACACCGACACCGCCGACGAGAAGTTCTTCCCGCCGGAGCTGCTCCAGCGGATGGTCACCGCCGGCGACCTCGGCCGCAAGACCGGCAAGGGTTTCTACACGTACTGAGTGTGGCGACCGGGGCGGGACGTCCGCCCCGGTCGGCCGCTCAGCCGTCGCGCTTGGTGGTCCAGCGGAAGCTCGTCAGGCAGAGCACCACGCCGATCACGCACCACAGGACCAGCACCAGCGCGACCCGTCCCAGCTCGAACGAGCCGCCGGGCTCCTGCGCGCCGAAGCTCTCCGGCAGGAAGACCGCGCGTAGCCCCTGGCACATCCACTTGAGCGGGAACAGCGCCGCGACCTGCTGCATCCAGGTGGGCAGCTCGGTGAAGACGAAGAACACCCCGGAGATGAACTGGAGCACCAGGGCGACCGGGGTGACCACGGCGGAGCCGCTGCGCGCGGTGCGGGCCAGCGACGAGATGGCGATGCCGCACAGGGTGCACGCGGTCACGCCGAGCACGGAGACCCAGCCGAAGGTGAACCACTTGCCGGCGGTGCCCGGCAGGTCGAGGTCGAACAGCGCCACCGCGACGGCCAGCAGCAGCACGGTCTCCGCGATGCCGATCGCCACCACCATGATCACCTTGCCGGCGAACCAGACCCACTTCGGCATCGGCGTGCCCCGGTACCGCTTGAGCACCCCACGGTCCCGCTCGACCGGGATCCAGATGCCGAGGTTCTGGAAGCTCACCGTCATCAGGCCGGTCGCGATCATGCCGGTGATGAAGTACTGGGTGAACTTGACCCCGCCGCCGATCGTCCCGTCGAAGATCGACGCGAAGATCAGGATCATGATGATGGGGAAGCCCATCGTGAAGACCACTGACTCCCGGCTGCGCAGGAACTGGGTGATCTCCAGCCGGCCCTGGCGCAGCGCGAGCGCGCCGGCCCCCGGCCTCCGCCCGCGAGTCGCGGTGACCGGCGTCGCCGGCTTCGTCGTGGTCGTCATCGCGCGTGTCCGATCATGGTGAGGTAGACGTCCTCCAGGGTCGGCCGGGTCACGGTGAGCCCGGGGACCTCGCCGCCGTGACGCGCGGCCAGGTCGGCGACCAGGGCCGTCGGCGTCGCGCTCTGCACGCTCTCCAGTGCCCCGTCCGGGGTACGCCAGGAGACCGTCGCGAGGGCCTCCTGCCGGTTGCCCAGCCGGTTCGGGGCGGCCACCTCCACCAGCCGGCCGCCGGCGATCACGCCGACCCGGTCGGCGAGCGCCTCCGCCTCGTCCAGGTAGTGGGTGGTGAGCACGATGGTGGTGCCGGCGGCGGCCAGGTCGCGGATCAGCTCCCAGAACTCGCGACGCGCCTCCGGGTCGAAGCCGGTGGTCGGCTCGTCGAGGAAGAGCAGCTCCGGCCGACCAACAATGCCCAGTGCCACGTCCAGGCGGCGCTTCTGCCCGCCGGAGAGGGTGTGTGTGCGGGCCTTGGCCTTGCCGGCCAGCCCGACCCGCTCGATCACCTTCGCCGGGTCGTCGGCGTCGAGGTAGAAGCCCGAGAAGTGCCGGACCACCTCGGCCACCGTCAGCTCGTCGAACTCGCCGGTGCCCTGGAGCACGATGCCGACGCGGGACCGCCAACCGGCGTCGGGGTTCGCCGGGTCCGCGCCGAGCACGGAGACCTCGCCGGCATCCCGCCGCCGGTAACCCTCGAGGATCTCCACCGTGGTGGTCTTGCCGGCGCCGTTCGGGCCGAGCAACGCGAACACCTCGCCGCGGTGCACGTCGAGGTCCACGCCCGCCACCGCCACGTTGTCGCCGTACGCCTTACGCAGCCCCCGGACGGAGATGGCCAGCTCGTCATCCATGCCGTCCAGTGTGCGTCCTGGCAGCAACGGGCGGGTGCCCGGGGTGTGGCGATGCGCGCCACTGCGGGTGCTTAACGCCCGGTCGTCCTCGACATGGACCTGTGTGGTTTTCCACAGCCCTTTTTACTGGGCGGTAACTTAAACTCCGGCCATGGACGAGACGGCATTTCCGGGGCGGCTGCCCGAGCGGGACCGCCCGTGGGTGATGCGCACCTACGCCGGCCACTCGTCGGCGGCCGCGACCAACGCCCTCTTCCGCCGCAACCTGGCGAAGGGGCAGACCGGCCTGTCGGTCGCCTTCGACCTGCCCACCCAGACCGGGTACGACCCGGACCACGAGCTGGCCTCCGGTGAGGTCGGCCGGGTCGGCGTGCCGGTGGCCCACCTCGACGACATGCGGGCGCTGTTCGACGGCATCCCGCTCGCCGAGATGAACACCTCGATGACCATCAACGCGCCGGCGATGTGGTTGCTCGCCCTCTACGCCGGTGTGGCGTCGGAGCAGGACGCCGAGTTGACCCGCTGCGCGGGCACCACGCAGAACGACATCATCAAGGAGTACCTGTCCCGGGGTACGTACATCTTCCCGCCGGCCGCGTCGCTGCGGCTCACCGCCGACGTGGTGGCGTACACGCTGCGGGAGATGCCGCGCTGGAACCCGGTCAACATCTGCTCGTACCACCTCCAGGAGGCCGGTGCCACGCCCGTGCAGGAGGTCGGCTTCGCGCTGGCCACCGCGGTCGCCGTGCTCGACGCGGTCCGCGACTCCGGTCAGGTGCCCGCCGAACGGATGGGCGACGTCGTGCAGCGGGTGTCGTTCTTCGTCAACGCCGGGGTGCGTTTCGTCGAGGAGATCGCCAAGATGCGCGCCTTCGGCGAGCTCTGGGACGAGATCACCCGGGAGCGGTACGGGGTCACGGAGGCCAGGCAACGGCGGTTCCGGTACGGAGTGCAGGTCAACTCGCTCGGCCTCACCGAGGCGCAGCCGGAGAACAACATTCAGCGCATCGTGCTGGAGATGCTCGGCGTCACGATGTCCCGCGACGCGCGGGCCCGCGCCGTGCAACTGCCCGCCTGGAACGAGGCGCTCGGCCTGCCCCGCCCGTGGGACCAGCAGTGGTCGCTGCGGATGCAGCAGGTCCTGGCGTACGAGTCTGACCTGCTCGAATATCCCGACCTCTTCGCCGGCTCGCACGTGATGACCGCGCTCGTCGACGAGATCGTCACCGGGGCGCGGGTCGAGCTGGACAAGGTCCTCGAACTGGGCGGCGTGGTCGCCGCCGTGGAGACCGGGTACCTCAAGAGCGCGCTGGTCGCCTCGCTGGCCGAGCGCCGCCGCCGGATGGAGTCCGGCGCCGACGTGGTGGTCGGGGTCAACAGGTACGCCGAGACCGAACCGTCCCCGCTCACCGCCGCCGGGGCGGACGCCGTCGAGCAGGTCGACCCGGCCGTCGAGGCAGCCGCCGTCGACCGCGTACGCCGATGGCGTGCCGATCGGGACGGCGCGGCCGTGGACGCGGCTCTCGCCCGGCTCCGCGCGGACGCCGCGAGCACCGCCAACCTGATGCCGGCGACCCTGGACTGTGTGCGGGCCGGGGTCACCACCGGCGAGTGGGCCGGCGCGCTGCGTCAGGTCTTCGGCGAGTACCGCGCACCGACCGGCCTGGCCGGCGCCACCGGCAGCGGCGGCGACCCGGGGCTCGCGGCCGTCCGGGCACGGGTCACCGCCACCGCCCGTGAGCTGGGCAGCGGCCGGCTGCGGCTGCTGGTCGGCAAACCCGGCCTGGACGGGCACTCCAACGGCGCGGAGCAGATCGCGGTACGCGCCCGCGACGCCGGTTTCGAGGTCGTCTACCAGGGCATCCGGCTGACCGCCGCGCAGATCGTGGCCGCCGCCGTCGAGGAGGACGTCGACCTGGTCGGGCTGTCGGTGCTCTCCGGGTCGCACCTGGCCGCCGTGCCCGCGGTGCTCGACGGGCTGCGCGCCGCCGGCCGGGCGGACCTGCCGGTGGTGGTGGGCGGCATCATCCCGGCCGGCGACGCGGACACCCTTCGGGCCGCCGGGGTGGCCCGGGTGTTCACCCCGAAGGACTTCGCCCTCACCGACATCATCGACGACCTGGTGACGGTCATCCGTCGTGCCAACGACCTGCCCTGACCAGGCTCGCCCTGGACGTCAGACCCGGAAGCCGGCGGCGCGGGCCGCGTCACGTTCCCGGCGGCGTTCCGAACGTCGCCGGAAGAACCAGTAGACGAAGAACGCCAGGCCGACCAGGAAGACGAGCACCAACACCGGCAGGAGGACCGCCACCAGGGAGACCACGACGCTCGTCGCGTCCTCGGCGGTGCTCGCGACCGGGGCGCCGAAGCCGGCGGTGGTCGCGTTGATCACCGGGCGAGCCGCGGACTTGAGCAGGTGCACGCCCAGCGCCAGCAGTACGCCGGTGACGACCGGCACCCACTGGTGGGTCGAGAAGAAGCTGCCCGGGTCGCTGACCGTCACCGTCTCGGACGAGGAGCCGGCGCCGAAGGCCAGGCCGCCGGCTGTCGGCCGGACCACCGTCTGCACCACGTCGTTGATGTGGTCGACGACGGGCACCTTGTCCGCCACCATCTCCACGGCCAGCAGCACGGCCATGATGAGGATGACCCAGCCGTTGCCGAGCCAGGTCCAGCCGCTGGGCAGGTCGATCAGGTCGGTGTAGCGGCCGAGGAGACCGAGGATGAGCAGGGGTATGTAGGCGTTCAGTCCTGCCGAGGCGGCGAGACCGGTGCCGGTGAGAACTTCGAACACGGTCTCAGCATCGCATCGACGCGCCAGTGCCGCTCGCTGGCGACCGGCGGGTGCTCGGCTACCCTCGTCGGGTGCGGTTGGTCATTGCGAAGTGCTCGGTGGACTACGTCGGACGGCTCTCGGCTCACCTGCCGCCGGCCACTCGGTTGCTGATGGTGAAGGCGGACGGGTCGGTGTCGATCCATGCCGACGACCGGGCGTACAAGCCGTTGAACTGGATGAGCCCGCCGTGTCGGTTGGAGGAGGCCCCCGGTGTGTGGCGGGTCGTCAACAAGGCCGGCGAGGAGTTGCGGATCACCCTGGAGGAGATCTTCCAGGACACGTCGTACGAGCTGGGCGTGGACCCAGGCCTGCGCAAGGACGGCGTGGAGGCGCACCTGCAGGAGTTGCTGGCCGCCAACCCCGAGACGCTGGGGGAGGGCTTCACGCTGGTCCGCCGCGAGTACATGACGGCGATCGGCCCGGTCGACCTGCTGTGCCGGGACGCCAACTCCGGCGCCGTCGCCGTCGAGGTCAAGCGGCGCGGCGACATCGACGGCGTGGAGCAGTTGACCCGCTATCTCGAGTTGATGAACCGTGACCCGCTGCTCAGCCCGGTTGCCGGGGTCTTCGCCGCTCAGGAGATCAAGCCGCAGGCCCGGGTGCTCGCCACCGACCGGGGCATCCGGTGCGTGGTCGTGAACTACGACAAGCTGCGGGGCATCGAGAAGGACGAGCTGACGCTGTTCTGATCGGCCGCTCAGCTCCCGGTACGCACCGCGATCAACGACTTGGGCAGGCCGAAGACCCGCTCGACGAGCATCGTCGAGTCGGGGAAGTAGTGGCGCATCTGCGAGCGGTCCAGCAACTCGGTCCAGAGCACCTGGTGGATGGCGGCGTCGTGGCTGCGGGTCGGCTTGTGCCCCAGCGGCCAGCGTTGGGCGAGCGCGGTGCGCAGTCGTACCGGTAGGAACTGCATTCCCGGCGCGATCCAGTGCGGCTCGATGGGGAAGTAGCGGTACGGCGTCTGCACCCAGTGCCGGTCGGCCAGCGAGCGGACGGAAGCCGCGAAGCGCAACCGCCGTTCGTGCCCGCCCACGTGCTCCAGCACCGAGTTCGAGAAGACCATGTCGTAGCTGCCCCTCATGACGTGCTCCGGCAGGTCGCAGGCGTCGGCCTGTTCGACGTGGGCCCATTCCGGAACGATGGACGGGGGCTGTTCCAGGTTGACGACCGTCACGCGTGCCGGCCGGACGGTGGCGCGGTGCCAGGTGCCGAGCCGGCCGCCGAGATCGACCACGTGCATGTCCCCGAGGTCGGGGAAGGTGCGGGCCAGCCAGTCGGAGCGGTGCCGACGCCGACGGGCGCTCCACGACTGGTCACTGTCGACAAGGCGGTAGCGCAATCGATTGGGGGCCATTTAACGCAATGTACCGCCGTAGCCACGCGTCATAAACATGTGGATACGCCGATCTTTGCTGAAGATCGGTTATCCGACACTCACCTGCCGTACATCACCTTGATCGCCTTGACGAGTCGGGCCATGTCGGTCGGCGTCCGTTCGAAGGTCATCGAGGGCAGCAGCGACCGGGCGCGACGTCGGGTGATCGCCTTGGCCCGGCCGAACTCGCGCAGCCCGTCCTCGCCGTGGATCCGCCCGAAGCCGGAGTCACCCACCCCGCCGAACGGCAGTGTGGACATGCCCGCGAAGGTCAGGGTGGAGTTGACCGAGGCCATTCCGGAGCGCAGCCGCCGCGCGATGGCCACCGCGCGTCGTCGGCCGAAGACCGAACCGCCCAGGCCGTACGGCAGGGCGTTGGCGCGTGTGACGGCCTCGTCGGCGTCGCGGACCCGGTTGATGGTCAACGTGGGGCCGAAGGTCTCCTCCCGGACGGCGGCGGAATCCTCCGGGACGTCCACGAGCACCGTCGGGTGGACGTACGGCGGCTGCACCGCATTCGAGCCGCCGAGTGCGGCACGTCCGCCGGAGGCGATCGCGGAGTCGATGTGCCGGCGGATCACGTCGATCTGTTTCGGCATGGTGATCGGGCCGATGTCGGCGCCCTCGGATCCGACGGTCAGTCGACCGGCGCGGGTCACCACCTTGTCGACGAAGGTGTCGAAGACGGAGTCGACCGCGTACACCCGCTCGATGCCGATGCAGGTCTGCCCCGCGTTGGTCATGCCGCCCCAGACGCACGCCTCGGCGGCGGCGTCCAGGTCGGCGTCGCTGTCGACGATCATGGCGTCCTTGCCGCCACCCTCGATGAGCACCGGGGTCAGCGTCTCGGCGCAGGCGGCCATGACCTTCCGGGCGGTAGCGGTGGACCCGGTGAAGGCCAGCTTGTCGACCCCGGAGCGGCACAGGGCGGCACCGACGTCGCCCAGGCCGTGCACGGCGGTGAACACCTGCTGCTCGGGCACCACCTCGGCGAAGCTGTCCACCAGCCACTGGCCGACGGCGGGCGTGTACTCGCTCGGCTTGAGCACCACGGCGTTGCCGGCCGCGAGGGCGTACGCGGCGGAGCCGATCGGCGTGAAGACGGGATAGTTCCACGGCCCGATCACGCCGACCACGCCGTGCGGCTGGTATTCGAGGTGCCCGGAGAACTCGGCGAGGATGAGCCGGGAGCGCACCCGGCGCGGGCCGAGCACGCGGGCGGCGTTGCGGGCGGCCCAGTCGATGTGCTCGATCGCGGTGACGATCTCGACGATCGCGTCGGCGACCGGCTTTCCGCCCTCGACGTGCACCACCTCGGCCAACTGCTCGATCCGCTTGGCGAGCAGGGCGCGCCACCGCAGCAGCCGGTCGCGGCGGCCGGTGAAGCCGAGCCCGGCCCACCACTCGCCGGCGACGCGGGCGTGTTCGACGGCCTGGCGCACGTCGGCGTCGGTGGCGACGGGGAAGCGACCGGCCTCGACGCCGGTGGCCGGACTGGTCGACACCAGTTGGCCCGCCTCGATGATCGGGATGCCCGGGACATGCACAGCCGTCATGGCGGAAGTCTAGACCCGAAAATTACTCGCTGGTAGCTCACGATTCGAGGAGTCCCGACGGGAGTCGCGCAGCCCCGACCGATCGTTGATCAGTGCAGGTCAGGGCGTTGGTGTCGAAAACCTCTCGCCCGAATCGTCGAACGGCAGGTGGCCGGGAGGTGACGAGAGGCTGACCGGCCGGTCGGTATTGACGATTACCGTCTGATGGCAGGCTGACGCGCGGAGTAACGGTGTGGGGTGGAGGGCTGACTGTCCATGGAGGAACATCCGGAACTGATGCCGCTGTTGACGGTCGCGGGTGGGCCGATGCGCGGGGCGAGCTTCCGAGTGCGCACCGAACCGCAGGTGATCGGCCGAGCGCCGACCGGTCACGTGGTCATCAACGACCCGCACCTGAGTCGTCGCCACGCCGAGGTGTGGCTGGCCCCGGAGGGCCTGTCCCTGCGGGATCTGGGCTCCACCAACGGCACCTGGCTCAACGACCGTCGGATCACCCAGGTGGAGTTGCTCTCCGACGGCGACGTGATCCGGCTCGGCCGTACCGAACTGCGCCTCTTCGACCCCGGGGTGGCGCTCACCGATCCGGTGGGTCTCAGCTTCGGCCCGTCCCGGCGCGACGTCCGACCGACACTGCCGCTGCCGCTGGCGACACCACCGGGCCGACGGTAAGCGCGGCCCACACCCGGGGCGGTCCCCGGATGGTTCCCGGACCCCTGGATTGTCGGGGTCGAGCGTGGCAGCATGCCGCGGATGGAGACCGAGCAGCGGACCGTGACCGCGAACGGCATCACCCAGGCGGTACGCGTGGCCGGCCCCACCGACGGCACGCCGGTGCTGCTGATCCACGGCAACTGCTCATCGGCGCTGTTCTGGGAGCCGCTGGTCCGCCGCCTGCCACCGACGTTGCGGGTGGTCGCCCCCGACCTGCGCGGGTACGGCGACTCCGAGACGGCCCCGGTGGACGCCACCCGTGGGCTCGGTGACTTCGCCGACGACGTGGCCGCCCTGCTGGACGACCCGACGCTCTTCGGCGCCGACGCCCGCCCGGTGGTGGTCGGGCACTCCCTCGGTGGCGGAGTGGCGATGCGTCTGCTGGTCGACCATCCGCACCGGGTCAGCGCACTGCTGCTCGCGGCGCCGGTCTCCCCGTACGGTTTCGGCGGCACCCGTGACCTGATCGGCACGCCGACCACCCCGGACTTCGCCGGCACCGGCGCCGGCACCGCGAACCCGGACTTCGTCGCCCGGCTCGCGGCCGGTGACCGGGGCGTGGACGCGCCGGCCAGCCCCCGTGCCGTGCTGCGAGCCACCTATGTGGCCGATCCCGCCTCGCTCGGCACCGACGAGGACCTGCTGCTGGACACCGTGCTCTCCACCGCCACCGGGGACGACAACTACCCGGGCACGGCGGTGCCCTCGGACAACTGGCCCGGCACCGCGCCCGGGGAGCGTGGTGTGCTCAACGCGCTCGCGCCGACCTGGTTCCGGGTCGCCGACGACCTGGTGGCCGTCGCCGAGAAGCCCCCGATCGCCTGGGTACGCGGAGACGCCGACGTCATCGTCTCGGACACCTCGCTGTTCGACCTGGCGTACCTGGGTTCGCTGGGTGTGGTGCCCGGCTGGCCGGGCGAGGAGGTCTGTCCACCGCAGCCGATGGTCGGACAGACCCGCGCGGTGCTGGAGCGGTACGCGGCGGAAGGCGGGGCGTACCACGAGGTGGTGCTGCCCGGCTGTGGTCACAGCCCGCACCTGGAACGTCCGGCGGAGTTCGTCGCGGAGCTGCTCGCCCTGGCCACGGTGCCCGCCACCTGACGGGCACGACGTCGTGGGTGAAATATGCCACGGCGTCTCGACAACACACCGTCACGTGGCAGACTCGCGCGCATAACCTTAGCGGCCGTTCAGTGGCCGTGCGGAGTCTCTGGGGAGGCCGGTCGTGGCGCGCGATTTCAGCACCGTGGGCGTGGTGGGGCTGGGCACCATGGGTGCCGGCATCGTCGAGGTCTTCGCCCGCAACGGCATCGACGTCGTGGCCGTCGAGATCTCCGAGCCGGCGCTGGAGCGCGGCCGGGCCACCCTCACCGGCTCCACCGACCGCGCGGTGGCCAAGGGCAAGCTCGCCGCGGCGGACCGCGACGCCCTGCACGAGCGGGTGCACTTCGCGGTCGGGCTGGACGCCCTGCACTCCGTCGACCTGGTCATCGAGGCGGTGCCCGAGCACCTGGACCTCAAGCAGCGGATCTTCGCGGAGCTGGACCGGGTCTGCCGGCCGGAGACCATCCTCGCCACCAACACCTCCTCGTTGAGCGTCACCGAGATCTCCGTGGCCACCAGTCGGCCCAACCAGGTCATCGGCATCCACTTCTTCAACCCGGCACCGGTGATGAAGCTGGTCGAGGTGGTCCGCACCGTCGTCACCTCGCCCGAGGTGGTCGCCGACGTCGAGGCGCTCTGCGCCCGGCTCGGCAAGGTCGACGTCACCATCAACGACCGGGCCGGCTTCATCGCGAACGCGCTGCTCTTCGGCTACCTCAACCACGCCGTCGGCATGTTCGAGTCGCACTACGCGACGCGGGAGGACATCGACGCCGCCATGAAGCTCGGCTGCGGCCTGCCGATGGGCCCGCTGGCGCTGATGGACCTGATCGGTCTGGACACCGCGTACGAGATCCTGGACACGATGTACCGGCGCGGCGGCCGGGACCGCCGACACGCCCCGGTGCCACTGCTCAAGCAGATGGTGACGGCGGGGCTCCTCGGCCGGAAGTCGGGTCGGGGCTTCTACACCTACGAGCGGCCCGGTTCGCCGAAGGTCGTACCCGATGAGACGACGCCGCTGGCCACGGACGCGGCGCTCGCCGACGGCGCGCGCGCCGTGACCAAGATCGGCATTGTGGGTTCCGGGACGATGGCCATCGGGATCATCGAGGTCTTCGCGAAGGCCGGCTACGAGGTCGTGTCGGTGACCCGTGGCGTCGAAAAGTCCGCGACGGTGTGCGAGGCCGTGAAGACCTCGCTGAACAAGGGCGTGGTACGGGGCAAACTCGCCGAGGACGACCGGGACGCGGCGCTCGGCCGGATCACCTGGTCCGCCACGCTGGACCACCTCGCCGACGTCGACCTCGTGGTCGAGGCGGTGATCGAGGAGCTGAGCGTCAAGAAAGCCCTCTTCGCGAGCCTCGACGAGATCTGCAAGCCGGGCGTCGTGCTGGCGACCACCACCTCCTCGCTGCCGGTGATCGACGTGGCGATGGCCACGCAGCGGCCGGCCGACGTGGTGGGGCTGCACTTCTTCAACCCGGCGCCGGTCATGCCGCTGGTCGAGGTGGTCCGCACCATCCGCACCTCACCGGAGACCACCGCCACCGCCCGCGCGGTCTCCGCCGCGCTCGGCAAGACCGGCGTGGTCTGCGGCGACCGGTCCGGGTTCATCGTCAACGCGCTGCTCTTCCCGTACCTCAACGACGCGGTGAAGATGTTGGAGGCCAGCTACTCGACGGCCGACGATATCGACCACGCGATGAAGTTGGGCTGCGGCTACCCGATGGGCCCGTTCGAGCTGCTCGACGTGGTCGGGTTGGACGTCTCGCTGGCCATCCAGCGCGAGCTGTACCTGGAGCTGCGCGAACCCGGCTTCGCGCCCGCGCCGCTGCTGGAACACCTGGTCACCGCCGGCTACCTGGGCCGCAAGACCCGCCGGGGTTTCCGCGACCACTCGCACCGCTGACCGGTCAACGCCGGAGGGTGCCGACGGCGTCTGCAAGGTGTGACCTTCGAGGAGTACGTCAGCAGCCGGGGTCCGGCGCTGGTCCGGCTCGCCCGGTTGCTGACCGGTGACGCACACCGGGCCGAGGACCTCACCCAGGAGGTGCTGTCCCAGGCGTACGTGCAGTGGCGTCGGATCGCCCGCGCCGACCGACCCGACGTTTACGTGCGCCGCATGCTGGTCAACGCCAACATCTCCTGGTGGCGTCGGCGGTCGAACCGCGAGCTGGTCGTCGACACCTTCGCCGACCGGCCGCACCGCGGCGACCTCGGCCGCGAGGCGGCGGACCGGGACGAGATGTGGCGGCTGATCGTCGACCTGCCCGACCGCCAGCGCGCGGTGCTGGTGCTGCGCTACTACGAGGACCTCGACGACACGACGATCGCCCAGATCCTGGACTGCTCGCCGGTCACCGTCCGCACCCACGCGATGCGGGCGCTCGCCAACCTGCGGGAGCGCTGCGGTGCCCCGGCCACGAACGGGAGCCGACCATGACAGACCTCGACGAGCGCATCGTCCTGACGCTGCGGGAACACGCCGAGGGGCCGGTGGACGGCGACCGGCTGCTGGTCTGTGCGGTGCGTCGGGGGCGTACCCGGGTGCGTCGGCGGCGGGTCGCCGCTGGTGCCACCCTGAGCGTGGTCGCGCTGATCGGCGCCGGCGTGGCCGTCGGGCCGATGGGTCGCCTGCCCGGCCTCGATCACGCTGTCACACCCGGCCTGGCCGAGACCACCGTCGCCTTCCTGCCGCCGTCGGTCGACGGCGCTCCGGGCGCGGCGGCCCGCCCCGACCAGATC
Organism: Micromonospora sp. WMMC250; assembly: GCF_027460215.1. Lineage (NCBI taxonomy): Bacteria > Bacillati > Actinomycetota > Actinomycetes > Micromonosporales > Micromonosporaceae > Micromonospora > Micromonospora sp. WMMC250. Next base: position 6,153,625 of record NZ_JAPZBJ010000002.1, read on the forward strand.
GGTAGGGACCCCGCCCTGCTGCACATCGGCCTCGCCCCGGGCGGCCCCCGGTTCCTGGAGTGGAACGTGGCGGGCGGCATCGAGTCCGCGAAGCTCGAGGTGGGTGGCCGGACAGTCACCTTCGATCTGACCTCGGCAGATGTCCTGCGATCCGTGAGCCCGGTGAACATGCCGCCGCTGGAAGGTCCGCTTGGCAACAGCTACGACGGTGCCGTGGTCCGCGAGGACGGCCTCGACGGCGTGCCGACATGGCGGCGCTACTGGCAGCCGGCCCCCGGCGTGTACGCCGGAGCCAGCGTGTCCGGTCCGGACAAGGAACCGCTGCACGACGTGGACGCGGCGTTACGGCTCGATCGGGCCTACGCCTGCGCCGGTCCGCTGCGGTTGACCGAGTTGCCGGCGGGTGCCGAGTTCAGCCGCTGTTGGATGGTAGTGAGCGCCTTCCCGGCCGCGTACGCGGTGATACTGCACGTGAACGACGACCACCGGAGCGTAGGAGCGAGTGTCGAGCTTCAGTACGCAAACACCACGATGATTGCCGACCCACCCGCGAACCGGACGATCGGTGGCAGACCCGCGTATCTCGACCCGGCCGGCGAACGGCTGGAACTCCTGGACATCCCTCGGGCCCAGTTGTCCGTCGCGTTCAACTACGAGCAGAGCTTCAGCGAGGCGGAGGCGACGACGGTGCTCCTCGGTGCGCGGGTCGCCGAACACCTGGACCAGCCCGCGACCTGGTGACCGCCCCGGGCCGTCGCGCGGAACGGACCGTACGCTTGGTGACTGTGAGCCCCCGTCGCAATCGCCCTCGCCGGGACGAGAACGCCAACCTGGACGCCGATCGGGTCCGGCAGGGCGTCGCCTCGGTGCAGCAGTGGACCGACGGCGCCTGGCAGGTACGCGGGATCGGCGCGGGCGCGTCGGTCAAGACGTACCGTTGCCCCGGCTGTGACCAGGAGATCCGACCCGGGGTGGCGCACCTGGTGGCCTGGCCGGCGGACGGCCTGGGCGACCTGACCGATCGGCGGCACTGGCACAGCGGCTGCTGGCGCGCCCGGGACCGACGCGGCCCGGCGGTGCAGCGCGGCCGGGGCACACCGCGCTACTGAGCGACCTGGATCACCCTGTTCGTGCCTGGGTGGGCGGCGGCGGCGGTTTCGCGACAGACTTGGGCGGTGAGCACAGCGATCCGCGCGTCGTCGATCCTGCCCGGCCGCCGGGAGAACATCGAGCTGCACACCGCCGACGGTCTGCGACTGGTCGGCGAGTTGGCGCTGCCGGCCGACCGCCCGCCGGTGGCCACCCTGGTCTGCCTGCACCCGCTGCCCACCCACGGCGGGATGATGGACAGCCACGTCTTCCGCAAGGCGGCCTGGCGGTTGCCCGCGCTGGCCGACCTGGCGGTGCTGCGGTTCAACACCCGGGGCACCAGCAGCCTGCGCGGCACCAGCGAGGGCGAGTTCGACGGTGCTGTGGGCGAGCGGTACGACGTGGCCGCCGCCATCGAGTACGCCGAGTTCGCCGAGCTGCCCAACATCTGGCTCGTCGGCTGGTCGTTCGGCACCGACCTGGCCCTCAAGTACGGCTGTGACCCGGCGATCGCCGGGGCGATCCTGCTCTCCCCGCCGCTGCGCTTCTCGGCCCCGGACGACCTGGCCACCTGGGCCGCCTCGGGTCGGCCGTTGACCGCGCTCGTGCCCGAGTTCGACGACTACCTGCGGCCGACCGAGGCGCGGGAGCGGTTCGGTGCGGTGCCGCAGGCCGAGGTGGTCGGGGTGCCCGGTGCCAAGCACCTCTGGGTGGGTGACGCGGAGACGGTGCTCGACGAGATCGTCCGGCGGGTCAACCCCGCCGTCGAGGTGCCACTGCCGACGACCTGGGACGGCCCGATGGAGGCCGGCGACGTCAGCGCGTACGCCGACCGGACGGTGGCGTCGTTCGCGGACACGCCCGTGCCGCAGCCGGGCGACTGACGGTCACCCTCTCTCCTGGCGGGGCAGCACCACCTCGCGCAGGATCAGTTGCAGCGCGGCCACCGTGGGGATGGCGATCAGCGCGCCCACCACACCCAGCAGCGCCACTCCGAGCAGCGCGGCGAGCAGGGCCGCCACCTCGTTGACCTCGACCGAGCGCCGCATCACCTTCGGGTAGATCAGGTAGTTCTCCACCTGCTGGTAGATCAGGAAGAACACCGCGCAGGCGATGCCGGTGGGCAGGTCGGCGGCGAAGCCGACCAGGCTCACGATCACCGCGCCCAGTGTCGCGCCGATCTGCGGGATCAGGTCGGTCACCGCGACCACCACCGCCAACGCGAACGGGTACGGCAGCCCGACGATCAGCGCGAACACGAAGGTGGTCGCCCCGGCCAACACCGCGATGCTCAACGCGCCGACCATGTAGGCGCCCACCTTGGCGAGGATCTCGTCGCCGATCAGCTGCACCCGCTCCCGTCGCGAGCGGGGCACCAGCGAGTAGCCCAGGGCACGCAGCTTGTTGAAGTAGGCCAGGAAGTAGATCGTCAGCACCAGCACGGTAAGCGTCCGGAACACCGTGCCGAAGATCAGTTGAGCCCCACCGAGCACCCCGCCCAACGCCCGGCCGACAGTCTCCGCGTTCGCAGCGCCCTGGACGCGCTCCACCACGTCGTACCGCTCCACCAGGTCGTTGACCGTCGGATTGCGGCGCAACTCGTCGAGCAGGCTCGGGATCTGGTCGATGAACTGCCCCGACTGGGTGACGATCGGCGGGACCAGCGCGACAACTCCGCCGCAGAGCAGCAGCACCACAGTCAACGCCACGAGCGCCACCGCCAGGCCGTGCGGCACACCCCAGCGACGTAGTCGGACCACCGCCGGGTTGAGACCGACCGCGAGGAAGAGCGCGATCACCACCAGCACCAGAATGCCGCCAGCGTTGCGAATCCCCAGATAGAGGGTGTACGCCAGCAGCACGCCCAACGCACCCGTGAAGCCGATCAGGAAGCTGCTGCGGCGCAACGGGCGCCCCGGGGTGCCGAACTTCCCGGACGGGACAGCCGGCGGCTCGTCCGGGTCGATTCCCGGCGCGGGGACCGGCACCGGAGGCGGCACCTCGGCTGGCTTGTCCGGGGGATCGGTCGGCTTGTCCGGGTCACCGGCTGACGGGCGACCGGCTGGCTTGTCCGGGTCACCGGCTGAAGGGCCTCGCTGCGGCACCAGGACCTCCCGGGTCAGGCGGTGGGTCGGCCGGCTAGGGCGACGAACGCCCGCCAGGAGGCCGGCGCGAAGACCAGGACGGGACCGCTCGGGTCCTTGCTGTCCCGAACGCCCACCACCCCGGGCAGATTGTCCGCCACCTCGACGCACTCGCCGTTGCCGCTTCGGCTCGACGTGCGCCAGTGCGCGCCGGTCAGGTCCATTCCGTCACAACTTCCTTCATCAGGTCGATCGACTGCCGACGGGGGAGAGCGCGGTTTCTGATCATTTCCCAGCGCGCCAGCAGCGTAGCTACCTCATGGTCGCCATCGACCACGAGACCGTCAATCTGGTGCTCCATGTGCCCCACCCAACCGCCGTCCGCGCCTCGGGCCAGGTTGAACGGTCCCGACAGGCCGACGTGCAGCCCCGTCTCTGCCGGAATGACGTGCAGGCTGACGTGGGGGCCAGCGATGCCTTCCGACCGTAGTGGTGTCCTCAGCACACTGTCACGTACCTGGTCGCTCCCGGACCACCCCGATCCCACCGCGCGGGCCTGCCGTCTGCACCTCGGCGCGACCGTGCCCTAGTTGAGGAGGCATCGCTATGCCCATCTCCATATCGCGCCCCGCCGGTCGGTCGCTGCCCGTCGCCATCACCTCGGCGTCCCGGCTGTCCACCGGCCGCACGCCGCCGGGTTCCCGCTCTCGGGGCAGGGCACGTACCCCGGTGTCGGGGCTGCCCCAGCCGCGGCTTGGGCCGTACCCCGCGTTCCCGCGACCCTGCGGCGCTCGGACGCCGCACACCCCGCTGCGACCCATGTGGTGCTGCCGAGCCGACGGCCTGCCGTGGCCCTGCGCGGACGCCCGGCTGCTGCTCAAGGCGGAGTTCGACAGCGATCCGGCCGCGCTGACCATCTACCTCGCCGGGCTCTACCACGAGGCGGCGCACGACCTGTACCAGCTCAATCCCTACGACGGGCCGGCACCTCGGGAGCTGTTCGAACGCTTCGTGGCGTGGGGGCCGTTCCGCCGCCCGATCATCGACCCACCTCCTGACCACGAATCCGAGCAGGAGTGATCCACTCGCCATTCAGGAAATCGGGGTGTCCTGGCAGCAGGACACCCCGACTTCGCCGAACTCGTGTGGATCTCGAAGCTCGCGCCCAGGCTCAGTCCTTTTCGATGGTGACCTTGCTGGGCTTGGCGCTGCGCTCGTCGGTGGTCGGCTTGGTGGGCCGCTTACCGTTCTCACCGGTGCTGGTGATCTTGGTCGGTTTGGCGTCCCGGCCGCCCACGCCCGGGACGGCGGCGACGGTCGGCTCACCGTCCACCCCGGCGCTGGCCGTGCCACCGTCGACGGTGGTCACCGGTTCGGCCACCGGACGAGTCGCCGGTTGGCCGGCGTCCTCCGCAGTGGCGTTCACCGGCTGCCTGGTGTCGGCGGGCTCGGCCTTGAGACTGGTGGCCGCACCCGACCCGGCCGGCGTGCCGGGGTCGACGGGTGTCGAGCCGGAGACGGCCACGCCGTCGTCGCCACCGCCGGCTGCGCTGCTGCTCGCGGCGTCGTCGGGCGTCGGCGCGGTCGGACCGTCGATCGGGCCGGCGACGTTCTGCAACCGCAGCTCGGCCATCTGCCGCTGGAGGTCGTCGGACTCCTGCCGGGCCTTCCAGGTCTCCTGCCGCAGGTCCGCCAGTTGCTGCTGGGCCTGGGCGATATCCAACATCACCTGGGCGAGCTGCTGCCGACCTGCCGCCGCCTCCTGCTGGGTGGCTGCCAGGTGCTGCTGCGTGGTGGCCAGGTGCTGCTGGGTGGTGGCCGCGTACTCCTCGAACTGCCGACGCGAGGACGCGACATGCTCGTCGGCCTCGCGGCGCTTGTCGTCGGCCTCGGTCGTGGCCCGGCTCAGCAGCTCGGTGGCCTCCGCCTCCGCCCGCTCACGCAGAGCCGCCGCGTCCTGCTCGGCCGCCTGGAGGACCCCCGCCGCGCCCTGCTCGATCTCGTTCTTGCGGGCCGTGTATTCGGTCTCCAGCTCGTCCCGACGAGTGGTGTACGTGGTCTCCAGCTCGTTCTTACGGCTGGTGTACTCGGTCTCCAGCTCGTCGCGGCGGCCGGTGAAGCCCGCCTCCAGTTCCTGCTGACGGCTGGTGAACCCGGTCTCCAGCTCCTGCTGGCGGGACGTGTGCTGCTTGTCCAGCTCGTCGCGGTGCTTGGCGTACTCCTGCTCGGCCGCGGCCCGTCGCTGCTCCAGCTCCCGGTCGGCAGCCTCCCGCCGGGAGTTGACCTCCTGCTCCACCCCGGCCCGCCACGCGCCCAGTTCCTGCTGGGTCTGCTCCCGGGTGTGCTTGACGTACGCCTCGGTCTCGGTGCGCATCCGCTGCACGTACGCCTCGGTCTCGGCGCGGTTGCGCTTGGCCGACTCGGACGCCTGCGTGATCAGCCGCTCCGCCTCCTGCTGCGCCTTGGCGCGGGTGGCCCGGCCCGCCATCGACGCGTCGTCGATGATCTGCTTGGCCTCCTGCTGCGCCTTGGCGTGCGTGGCCCGGCCCGCCTCGGTGGCGGTGTCGGTGAGCCGCTTGGCCTCCTGTAGGGCCTTGGCGTGCACCTCCTTGGCCGCCTCGCGCAGGTCGTTGGCCTCCTGCCGGGCGTTGGCCAACGTCTCGCGAGCCGTCTCGCGCAGCTTGGTCGACTCCTGCTGGGCCCGGGTGTGGATCTCCTTGGCGGTGTCCCGGAGCTGGGTGGCCTCCTGCTGAGCCTTGGCCAGCGCGTCCTGCGCCGCCTTGCGCAGCTGCGCCGACTCGTCCCGGGCCGACCGCAGGGTCTTCTCCGCCTCGGCCCGCTGGGCGGCGCTGTGCCGCTCCTCCTCCGCGCGCCGCGCGGCGAGGGCGATCTCGAAGTCTTTCAGTGCCCGGTCGGCCTGCTCGCGGGCCTCCTCGATGATGTGCTCGGCGGCGGCGCGACGGGCCTCGATCTCCACGTTGGCGTCGGCGACGATCTGCTCGGCCAGCTCCTCGGCCTGGCTGAGGATCGAGTCGACGAGCGGCCCCAGGTGCTTGAACGAGGCCTTGTCCACCACGTTCATCTGCTTGCGGATCTGGGTCAGGTCACGTTGGAGCACCTCGACCTGGCCGGCGAGCTTGTGGATCTGTGTGTACGCCTGTTCTCGTTCGGCGGCGAGGGTCGCGATCTCGTGCTCGGCACGTGCGACATACCGGTCGACCTGTTTCCGTTCATACCCCCGCAGGGCGGACTCGAAGCTGGGCTCCGTCGTCACGTCCCCGCCGAGAGCGAACAGTTCCTCGCCGTGCGACATGCCCCCATCCTCACACGCATCGGACCCTGCTGGGGCGATACGGACGGGCCTTGTGCGAGCTACTTCACTCCGTTTGGGGCGGCGGATTCCACGAACTGGGAAACGCATACGGCGCGAGGTGCGACCGGTCACCCGGTGTCACCTCGCGCCGTCGATGCCCCGACCTACGCCACGCGTCAGCCAGCGGTCTCCGCGGGAACCCGGTCCTGACCGCCGTCGGTCTTCTTGGCCTCCGGCTTGGCCGCCGGAGCCGCCGCAGCCGGCACTCCCGGAACGATGCCGGCGAGCCCGGAGAGCATCTGGCCCAGCTGCGAGGTGACCGCGTCCTTCTGCCGGGTGAGGTCCTCGACCTCGCGGCGGGCGGCCTGCGTGGTCAGCTCCGCCTCCGTGCGAGCCTCGGTGAGCAGGCGCTGCGACTCGGCCTTGGCCTCGTTGAGCGTCTTCTCCGAGTGCGCCTTGGCCTTGTCCACCGTCTCGGCGGCGTTGCGCTCCGACTCGATCCGGCGAGCCTCGGCGCGCTGCTCGATCTCCTTGGCGCGCTCCTGCGCGGCCCGGGCACGCTGCTCGGCCTCGCTGACCAGCTTCTGGGTCTGCGCGACCTGGGCGGCGTGGCGCTCGGACTCCTCGCGCTCGGCCTTCTCGCGCCGCTCGGCGAGCTGAAGCTCCAGAGCCTGGAGGTCCTTGTCGCGCTTGTCCCGTGCGTCGGTCAGCAGCTTGGTCGCCTCGGCGCGCTTCTCCTCGGCCTCGCGGGCGGCCTTCGCCCGCTGCTGGGTGATCTCGCGCTCGGCGGTGGCCCGGAGGGTGGCCACCTCCCGCTCGACGGTCGACTTCAGCTCGGCCACCTCGTGCGCGGTGACGGTGCGCAGCTGCTTGGTCTCGCGGTCGGCGTCCGCGCGCAGCGTGTCGGCCTCACGGCGGGCCTGCACCCGAACCTCGGCGGCCTCGCGCTCGGCGGCCGTGCGCAGGTTGCCCGCCTCACGCTCGGCGCTCGCCTTCATGGCGGCGGCCTCGGCGCGTGCCTTGTCGGTGATCTCGCGAGCCTCGAGGCGGGCGGCGGAGAGGATGCCCTCGGACTCGCGCTTGGCCTCGTTGCGGTGGTCGTTGGCCTGCTCCTCGGCGAGCCGGAGGATCTGCTCGACGCGGGTGCCGAGCCCGGAGAGGGTGGGCCGGTTGTTCTCTTCGAGCTGCTTGTTCGTGTCGGTGAGCTTCTGCTCCAGCGCGCTCATGCGCTGTTCTGCCTGGCGGAGCCGACGCTGGGCGTCGTTCATCCGCTGCTCGGCCTCGGCACGGGCCTGCTCGGACTGGGTGAGCGCGGCGGTCATCCGGCCGAGGAAGTCGTCGACCTGGTGAGTGTTGTATCCGCGCAGGCCCACGGTGAAATCTGGCTGCGAGTTCGCGTTATCGAAGAACGCGAGAGGGGAGGACTGCTGCTGGGGCATTGGGACATACTGGCAGACGCCCCAGGGTGGTTCGCAAGAGCGGTGCGGAGCTTTCATGCCCTCTTTGCATGGTCAACTTCCGCGTTCGGCAGGGCCGGACCAACCGGCGATCTTGGCAGGTCCCGGGCGGGACGGACGCCATGCGGTGTGATCCGGAAAAGGGCCCCGAGGTAACCCCGAGGCCCTTTCTTGGTTCCCAGGCTGGCCTTGCGCTAATGGGATGGAAGAACAATGCCGAGCACCACAATGGCCACCCGGTGCTCATCCGTCCGGCCGGTGACCAGGTCAGTGCCGTCCAGCCGGCATGCCCGGCTCAACGCCGTGCAGCCGACGGCGTCGGCTCAGTGCCCCCGGAACCGGTTGATCGCGTCCTCGTGCTGCGCGCGCAGCTCCCCGTCGCGTACGCCCAGCCCGTCGGTGGGCGCGAGGCACCGCACCCCGACCTTGCCCTGGTGGGCGTTGCGGTGCACCTCGTACGCGGCCTGGCCGGTCCGCTCCAGCGGATAGGTGCGGGAGACCGTCGGGTGCACCTTGCCGAGCGCGACCAGACGGTTGGCCTGCCACGCCTCGTGGTAGTTGGCGAAGTGGCTGCCGACGATCCGCTTGAGGTGCATCCACAGGTAGCGGTTGTCGTACTGGTGTTGGAAGCCGCTTGTGGACGCGCAGGTGACGATGGTGCCGCCGCGTCGGGCCACGAAGACGCTGGCGCCGAACGTCTCCCGACCCGGGTGCTCGAAGACGATGTCCGGGTCCTCGCCGCCGGTCAGCTCGCGGATCCGCTCGCCGAAGCGCCGCCACTCGTCCGGGTCCTGGGTCTCCTCGTCCTTCCAGAAGCGGAAACCCTCGGCGGCCCGGTCGATGACCAGCTCCGCGCCCATCCGGCGGCACAGCTCGGCCTTCTCCGGCGAGGAGACGACGCAGACCGGGATCGCGCCGCCGTTGAGCGCCATCTGGGTGGCGTAGCCGCCGAGGCCGCCGGAGGCGCCCCAGATCAGCACCACGTCACCCTGCTTCATGTTGGCCCCGTGGTGCGAGACGAGCTGCCGGTACGCGGTGGAGTTGACCAGCCCGGGGCTGGCCGCCTCCTCCCAGCTCAGGTGCCGGGGCTTCGGCATCAGCTGGTTGGCCTTGACCACCGCCATCTCGGCCAGCCCACCGAAGTTGGTCTCGAAACCCCAGATCCGCTGCTGCGGGTCGAGCATGGTGTCGTCGTGCCCGGCTGCGTCCTCCAGCTCGACGGAGAGGCAGTGCGCGACCACCTCGTCGCCGGGCGCCCAGCGGGTCACCCCGGGGCCGACGCGCAGCACCACGCCGGCGGCGTCCGAGCCGACCACGTGGTACGGCAGGTCGTGCCGACGGGTCAGCTCGGAGACCCGGCCGTAGCGCTGGAGGAACTTGAAGGTGGGCAGCGGCTCGAAGATGCTGGTCCACACGGTGTTGTAGTTGATCGCGCTGGCCATCACCGCGACCAGTGCCTCGCCAGGCGCCAGCTCCGGCGTCGGCACCTCCTGCACGTGCAGCGCCTTGCGCGGGTCCTTGTCGCGGGTGGCCATGCCGTCGAACATCCGGGACTCTTCGGCGCGGACCACCACGCCCCGGTAGCTCTCCGGTACGGGCAGCCCGGCGACGCCGGCGAGCTCGCGGTCCGGATCGTTCGATTCCTCCGCCGCCATGATCGCTTCGAGGATGTCCTGCACGGTGACCTCCGGTTCATCCGCACCCGCACGGGCCCGGGTGCTGCCATCGTCGGCGCCGGTGGACACGACCGCCATGTCGGCATTCGACACATCCAGCACCAGTCGCGCTCCGGTGGGGCCGGACGTTACTGAACGGTAGCTAGGCCCGGAAGTCATCTGTGAAAAACTGCATCCGCCGATGCGTGAAGGTGTCCGACCAGCCCGCCAACCGCGCACTGACGTGCGCGTGAACGGAATCCACCCCCTCGACTCGCCCGTGGTGACAGCAACGTCGGGGATGGTGCTGCCTCAGGCGCGAAGGAGGCAGCACCATCCCCGACGTTGTGTGGATCATGACGCGACGCGACGCGACGCGGGGTGGGGCAGGGCAGGGTGGGGCAAGGGCAGGGCAGGGTGGGTCAGTGGGGGGTGGGGGCGGGCTCCACCAGTTCGACGAGGACGCCGCCGGCGTCCTTCGGGTGGACGAAGTTGATCCGGCTGTCCGCGGTGCCGCGTCGCGGGGTCTCGAAGAGAAGTCGCATTCCCCGCTCGCGCAGTGCCGCGCAGGCCGCGTCGACGTCTACCACGGTGTACGCGACCTGCTGCACGCCCGGCCCGCTCCGGTCCAGGAACTTGGCGATCGTCGACTCCGGGGTCAGCGGTGCGAGCAGTTGCACGCAGCCGCCGTCGGTGGTCGGGCCGACCGACAGCATCGCCTCGCGAACGCCCTGCTCCTCGTTCGTCTCGACGTGCACGCAGCGCATCCCGAACGTCCGCTGGTAGAAGTCGATAGCGGCGTCCAGGTCGGCCACGGCGATCCCGACGTGGTCAATCTTGCGAAGCCCGATGTCTGTGACGTAGTCCGCACCGGGCTCGGCGGGGGAGTTCTCAGCCATGGCGTTAGTCTGACCGAATAATCGTTAAGGCGTACAGCTAGGCACCCCCCTTGAACAGTTCGGCACCCCCTTCGGAGGCAGGCATGGCTTCGGTGATCGTCAGCGGCGCGCGGACCCCGATGGGGCGCCTGCTGGGCAACCTCAAGGACCTCCCGGCCACGAAGCTCGGCGGTATCGCCATCAAGGCGGCGTTGGAGCGTGCCGGCGTCAGCCCGGACCAGGTCCAGTACGTGATCATGGGGCAGGTGTTGCAGGCCGGCGCCGGTCAGATCCCGGCGCGGCAGGCGGCGGTGGAGGCCGGTGTGCCGATGTCGGTGCCGGCGCTGACCATCAACAAGGTCTGCCTCTCCGGCCTGGACGCCATCGCCCTGGCCGACCAGCTGATCCGCGCCGGCGAGTTCGACATCGTGGTGGCCGGCGGCATGGAGTCGATGACCAACGCCCCGCACCTGCTGATGGGCCAGCGCACCGGCTACAAGTACGGCGACGTGGTGGTCAAGGACCACATGGCGCACGACGGGCTCAGCGACGCCTGGGACTGCTGCTCGATGGGCGAGTCCACCGAGCGGCTCGGCGGCAAGCACGGCATCTCCCGTACCGAGCAGGACGCCTTCGCGGCGGCCAGCCACCAGCGGGCCGCCGCCGCGCAGAAGAACGGCCACTTCGCCGACGAGATCACCCCGGTGGTGATCCCGCAGCGCAAGGGTGACCCGCTGGTGATCAGCGAGGACGAGGGCATCCGCCCGGACACCACCGTCGAGTCGCTGGCCAAGCTGCGTCCGGCCTTCGCCAAGGACGGCACCATCACCGCCGGCAGTTCGTCGCCGATCTCCGACGGCGCTGCCGCAGTGCTCGTGATGAGCAAGGCCAAGGCCACCGAGCTGGGGCTGACCTGGCTGGCCGAGATCGGGGCGCACGGCAACGTGGCGGGCCCCGACAACTCCCTGCACTCGCAGCCGTCGAACGCGATCAACCACGCCCTGAAGAAGGGTGGCCTGAGCGTCGCGGACCTGGACCTCATCGAGATCAACGAGGCGTTCGCCCAGGTCGGCATCCAGTCCACCCGTGACCTGGGCATCAGCCCGGACAAGGTCAACGTCAACGGCGGCGCGATCGCGCTCGGGCACCCGATCGGCATGTCCGGCGCGCGTCTCGTCCTCACGCTCGCCCTGGAGCTCAAGCGGCGCGGCGGTGGCACCGGCGCGGCGGCCCTCTGCGGCGGCGGTGGCCAGGGCGACGCGCTGATCATCCACGTGCCGGGCCAGTGAGCGGAGCGGCCGAGCACGCGCCGGCGGCGGGCACCACGTCGGTGCGCCGCAGTCGGGACGTACCGCTGCTGGTGGAACGGGCCCGCGCGGGTGACCCCCGCGCGGTGGCCCGGCTGATCACATTGGTGGAGAACGGCGACACGCTGCTGCCGGAGATCGCCGCGGCGCTGGCACCGTACGCCGGGCAGGCCCAGGTGGTCGGGTTGACCGGCTCGCCTGGGGTGGGCAAGTCGACCACCACGAACGAGCTGGTCCGGGCGCTGCGGGCGCGCGGGCATCGGGTCGGCGTGCTGGCTGTCGACCCGTCCAGCCCGTTCACCGGCGGCGCGATCCTCGGCGACCGGGTGCGCATGCAGGACCACGCCACCGATCCGGGCGTCTACATCCGGTCCATGTCCAGCCGGGGTCACCTCGGTGGGCTGGCCGCGGCGACGCCGCAGGCGGTCCGGGTGCTGGAGGGCGCCGGCTGTGACGTGGTGCTGGTGGAGACCGTCGGCGTCGGGCAGGCCGAGGTCGAGGTCGCCTCGCTGGCCGACACCACGCTGGTGCTGCTCGCGCCGGGGATGGGCGACGCGATCCAGGCGGTCAAGGCCGGCATCCTGGAGATCGCCGACGTCTTCGTGGTCAACAAGGCCGACCGGGACGGCGTCGACGCCACCGTCCGCGACATCCAGGGCATGATCGCCCTCGGTGAGCGCGGTCCCGGGCAGTGGCGACCGCAGGTGGTCCGCTCGATCGCCGCCCGCGGCGAGGGCATCGACGACATCGCCGCCGCGATCGACAAGCACCGCGGCTGGCTGGTCGAGCACGGCGAGCTGCGCCGCCGTCAGGAGGCGCGGGCCGCCGCCGAGATCGAGGCCATCGCGCTCGGCATCCTCCGCGCCCGGATCGGCTCACTGCGCGACGGTACGGAGTTGGCCACGCTCGCGACCAAGGTCGCCGAGGGCGCGACCGACCCGTACACGGCGGCGGACGACCTGCTCGCCCAGCTCGCCCGCTGAGCCGGTAGCGCGACGGGGCCGACGCCGATCACCGGCGACGGCCCCGCGTCAGCTCGGTCTAGCCGCAGTGGCCCCAGGGGCTGGTCCACACGGTGCCCCGGCTGAGTCCGCCGAACTGGATGCACTTTCCGGCGGCCGCGGCCCGCACCGGCCCCGCGTAGTACTTGTAGGGGTCCTCGTCGAAGGCGCCAAGGTCGTTCGACAGGATCAGGTATGCGCCGACCATGGTGGCCTTGCCCCGGTCTGCGGTCTTGATGGTGACCACGCAGTTGTAGCCGTTGGACTTGTAGAGCAGGTACACCGTCGCGCCGGGCAGCCCGTGACTGTCGATGACGTAGTACCCGGAGCCGCAGAGGGCGCTGGGCGACTCGGCCGCCTGGGCCGGGCTGGCCGCGCCGAGCAGCGCGCCGACCGACAGGGTGACCGCCGTGGCGAAACTCAACAACTTCCTGCGCATTAAACAGACCTCAATCATGGTGCCTACGGGCGTCCAACGTGGACGTGCTGATTCGCACCCTAGTCGGCAAGATCAGCCTGCGTGGTCCCTCGGCGGCGCGCGCGCCCGGAAGCGAAGGTCGCTCCGGTTTTAGTAGGCTCGCGGCGCGTGGCCGGGAGCGAGGCTGGCCCGCGGCGGGCTGACAGGACGGTCGGTCCACAATGCGTCGCACCAGGGGAGATGTGATCATGACGGACGCGGTGGAGAACGCCGGCGGTACGGTGCCGGCCGCGACGGGTGCGGCGCGGGGCGTCACGTCGGTTTCCGACGAGGTCGTGGAGAAGATCGCCGGAACCGCCGCCCGTGCGGTGCCCGGTGTCGCCGATCTCGGTGGTGACGTGGCCCGGTTCTTCAACAGTGTGCTGGACAAGGTCGGCCTGGACGAGGTGGGCGACGCCAGCCGGGGTGTTTCGGCCGAGGTGAAGGGTGCGTCGGCCGTCATCAACATGGTCCTGGTGATCGACGCCGGGCACGTCGTCGCGGATGTGACCGAGGCCGTGCGGGTCGCCGTGATCGAGGCGGTGGAGAAGTACGGCCTGACGGTCACCCAGGTCAACATCACTGTCGACGACATCGAGCTGAACCAGCCAGGGGCGGCCGGAGCCTGAGGCGTAGCGGTTGGGCGGCGCATCCCGAGCCGCCCGTAACCGGTCCACCGAAGACACTCCGGCGGCACGTCGGGCTTGTAGGCTCGCACCGCCCCACCGAGGTGGAGGCCGGGCGGTGTCTCGGCGCGGTGACGCGAGGAAGGGGAGCGGTGGTGGACCACGAGGTGACGCAGGAGCTGACCGTGGCGTCGATGACGGTCGGCGGAACGACGAAGGTCGCGGACGAGGTGGTCGAGAAGATCGCCGTCGCGGCGGCCAGGGCGGTGCCCGGCGTGGTCGAGCTGGGCGGGGACGTCGCCCGGTTCTTCAACGCGGTGTTCGACCGGGTCGGGCTGGACCAGTTGGGCGACGCCCGGCGGGGCTGCTCCGCCTATGTGACCGGAGACGCCGCCGTGATCAACCTGGTGCTAGTGATCGAGGGCGGTCGCCCGGTGCCGGAGATCACCGGCGAGGTGCGCGCCCAGGTGACGGCGGCGGTCGAGGCGTACGGGTTGCGGGTCGACGAGGTCAACATCCGAGTCGACGACGTGGCGATGGGCGATTCCACCGCGTAGGCGGCAGCCGACTTACCCGCCGGTAGGCGGTGACTTAGCGATCGTTCAGGTGAGGGCTCTACACTCGACGTGCAGTCGAGGACCCGAGGAGGAGCCCTGCTCATGGACGCCGACGAGATCGACGCCGGACGGGCGCGCTGGCAGGCCCGTTACGACGCCGCGCGCAAGCGGGACGCCGACTTCACCACGCTCTCCGGGATGCCGGTGGACCCGGTCTACGGGCCGCCGGAAGGCGCCACCTACCCGGGCTTCGAGCGGATCGGCTGGCCGGGCGAGTACCCGTACACCCGGGGTCTGTATCCGACCGGCTATCGCGGACGGACCTGGACGATCCGGCAGTTCGCCGGCTTCGGCAACGCCCAGCAGACCAACGAGCGCTACAAGATGATCCTCGGCGCGGGTGGTGGCGGCCTCTCGGTCGCGTTCGACATGCCCACGCTGATGGGCCGCGACTCGGACGACCCGCAGGCGCTCGGCGAGGTCGGGCACTGCGGCGTCGCCATCGACACCGCCACCGACATGGAGGCGCTCTTCGACGGCATCGACCTGGCCGGTGTCACCACCTCGATGACGATCTCCGGCCCGGCCGTGCCGGTGTTCTGCATGTACCTGGTCGCCGCCGAGCGGCAGGGCGCCGACCTGTCCGCGCTGGACGGCACGCTCCAGACCGACATCTTCAAGGAGTACATCGCGCAGAAGGAGTGGCTCTTCGACCCCGAGCCGCACCTGCGCCTGATCGGCGACCTGATGGAATACTGCGCCGCCGAGATCCCGCGCTACAAGCCGCTGTCGGTCTCCGGTTACCACATCCGCGAGGCCGGCTCGACCGCCGCACAGGAGTTGGCGTACACCCTGGCCGACGGTTTCGGCTACGTGGAACTGGGTCTCTCGCGCGGGCTGGACGTCAACGTGTTCGCGCCGGGGCTGAGCTTCTTCTTCGACTCGCACGTCGACTTCTTCGAGGAGATCGCCAAGTTCCGCGCCGCCCGCCGGATCTGGGCCCGGTGGCTGCGCGACGTCTACGGCGCGACCAGCGAGAAGGCGCTCTGGCTGCGGTTCCACACGCAGACCGCCGGTGTGTCGCTGACCGCGCAGCAGCCGGTCAACAACGTCGTACGGACCGCCGTCGAGGCTCTCGCGGCGGTGCTCGGCGGCACCAACTCGCTGCACACCAACGCGCTGGACGAGACGCTGGCGCTGCCCACCGACGAGTCCGCCGAGATCGCCCTGCGTACGCAGCAGGTGCTGATGGAGGAGACCGGCGTGGTCAACGTCGCCGACCCGCTGGGCGGCTCCTGGTACGTCGAGGCGCTGACCGACAAGATCGAGGCCGAGGCGGAGGAGATCTTCGCCCGGATCCGGCAGCTCGGCGGGGAGGGGCCGCACCAGATCGGCCCGATGACCTCGGGCATCCTGCGCGGCATCGAGGACGGCTGGTTCACCGGTCACATCGCCGAGTCGGCCTTCGTCTACCAGCAGGCCCTGGAGAAGGGCGACAAGAAGATCGTCGGGGTCAACTGCCACACCGGCACTGTCGCCAAGGAGCTGGAGATCCTGCGCATCTCGCACGAGGTGGAGCTGGAGCAGCGCCGTGTGCTCGCCGAGCGCAAGAGCGCCCGGGACGAGGCGGCGGTCCGCGCGGCGGTGAGCCGGATGGTCGAGGTCAGCCGCACCGACGGGAACATGATCCCCGCGATGCTGGACGCGGTTCGCGCCGAGGCGACCCTGGGCGAGATCTGCGACGCGCTCCGCGCCGAGTGGGGCACCTACCGCGAGCCGGCCCGCTTCTGACCGGCACCCCTCCGTCGATCGTGCGTTTCCGGTGGGATGAATACGGCGAACGGCGCGTATTCCCCCTCCTCAAGCGCACGATCGCGGGGGTGTGCGGCGGGGCGTGAGAGTTGCAACGTCGGGGTTGCGGGTGAGCTGAGAATTCGGGCTCACGTGCGAGACTAGGTAACCATGAGCGACCCACGGATCACCTCGTCGATCTTCACCCGCGGCGCGGTCGACCTCAGCACACTGCGCGGCCCCGCACCAGCCAGCTCCCGCCCCGGCACGCCCCCACAGGGCGGCCCGTCCAACGGCGCGCCCGCCGCCGGCGGTACCACCGCCATCGTCGACGTCACCGAGGCGACCATCCAGTCCGACGTGCTCGAACGGTCGATGGCCATGCCCGTCGTCGTGTTCTTCGGCGCCGCCGGCTTCCCGGAGAGCGACGAGTTCGCCCCGGTGTTGGAGCGACTGAACGCCGAGGGCGGCGGCAGCTGGGTGCTGGCACGGGTCGACGTGCAGGAAAATCCGCGCATCGCCCAGATGTTCCGGGTCCAGGGCATCCCCATGGTCTACGCGGTCGTCGGCGGCCAGCCGGTCGACGCCTTCTCCGGGGTCGTGCCCGAGGCGCAGCTGCGGCAGTGGCTCCAGGCCGTGCTCAAGGCCGGCGGCGTGACGGTCGCCGAGCCGGAGGACCCCCGCCTCGACGAGGCGGACGACGCGCTGATGAGCGGTGACCTCGACGCCGCCGAGCAGGCGTACCGCAAGATCCTCGCGGACGCGCCGGCGGACGCGGCGGCGACGGCCGGTCTGGCCCAGGTCGGGGTGGCCCGCCGGGTGGCCGGAGCGGACCCCGCCGCCGCCCTGGCCGCCGCCGAGAGCGCCCCCGACGACGTGGCCGCCCAGCTGCTGGCCGCCGACATCGAGGTGCTCAGCGGCCTCGCCGAGCAGGCATACTCCCGGCTCGTCGGTCTGGTCCGGCGCACCGCCGGCGAGGACCGCGAGACGGTGCGCCAGCACCTGGTCTCACTCTTCTCCATCGCCGGCCCGGACGATCCGGCGGTCGCCTCGGCGCGTCGGGCCCTGGCCAGCGCCCTGTTCTGAGTTCGTAGCACGCCAGCGCGGGCCGGCGCTCCGGCCGGCCCGCCCGACCACCGAGGACGGGAGCTCATGATGCGCCGGATCGCCGTCCTCGACGCGCCGACAAACCTTGGCCTGCGGCCGCCGACGTCCACGTCCGTCCCCGGCTGCGCCAAGGCGCCCGGCGCTCTGCGCGACCACGACCTGCTACCCCGGCTGCGGGCCCGCGACGCCGGCTGCGTCACCCCACCCCGCTACGACCCGGGCGACTGGCGGCCCGGCGACGGGGTCTGCCACGCCCGGGAGATCGCCGACTACTCGCTGGCGCTCGCCGAACGGATCGGCTCGATCATCGACCGGGGAGAGTTCCCCGTGGTGCTGGGTGGCGACTGCTCGGTGCTGCTCGGCTCGGCGCTGGCCATGCACCGCCTCGGCGAGGCCGTCGGCGGGCGGATCGGGCTGGTCTTCGTCGACGGGCACTCCGACTTCCGGCATCCCGGCAACGCCTCCTACGTCGGTGCCGCCGCCGGCGAGGACCTCGCCCTCGTCACCGGGCGGGGGCAGGCCGACCTGGCCGCGCTGGAGGGACGCCGCCCCTACTTCCGCGACATCGACGTGGTGGTGCTCGGCATCCGCGCTCAGGACGAGTACCGGCTCGACCTCCAGGCCGCCGGGATCACCACCCGCCCGGTGCCCGCGCTACGGGCCGAAGGCGCCGCCCGCACGGCCCAGTGGGCGCACGAGCAGCTCGCCGACTGCGCGGGCTACTGGGTGCACATCGACGTGGACGTGCTCGACCCCGCGGTGATGCCCGCCGTGGACGCCCCCGACCCGGGCGGTATCGCCTTCGCCGAGCTGGAGATCCTCCTCGCCGGCCTGGTCGACACCCCGCACTGCCTCGGCGTCGAGCTGACCGTCTTCGACCCCGACTACGACCCGGACGGCTCGTACGCCGCCGAGATCGTCAACACGGTGGTCGCCGGCCTGGCCCCGGTCACCGCCCCGGAGGCGGTGCCTCCCCGACTGCTGTCGGCCCGACCGACGCCCAGCCCACGGCGGGCCGCTTCCACCGACCGTGTGGAGCGGGCCGGCGGTGTGGAGCGGGCCGGCGGTGTGGAGCGGCTGGACGGGCTCGGCGCTGTGGGTCTTGCCGCCGTGGACGGCTCCGGTAACGGGATGGCTGATGCCGGCAGGGACGGCACGGTCGAGGTGGAGCGGTCGGGCATTCCTGGACCTGCCTACGCCGAGCCGTCCGGGGTGGCCGCCGTGCTCCCGGCTACGGTCGAGCGCGAACCGGTCGGCCCGCCCGCTTCGGCCGGCCCGGGGCTGCTCCGGCGAACCTCGACCCCCGCTCAGGACTCTTCGGGCCCGAACTCTGCCAGCGAAAACGGTGCAGATTTGCACAAAGCCGACACAGCCTGACTCGCTCGCGGTCCGCACGGCGCTGATCGACTCGCGGCCGGGTTGATCGACACGACATCGGCGATGTGGGGGTGTCCCCGTCGTTGGAAACCGCCACATCGCCGATCTCGTGTTGATCACTGCGCCGAGGGCCACCGCTCGGCGCGCCGGGGCGCGGTCGAGGTCAGGCCGCCGGGAGAGCGCGGAGGAAGCGCTCGGCGATCGGCACGGCCGACGCCGTGCTGGCGCCGCCCTTCTCCACGAACACGGCGAAGGCGACATCGCCCCGCCACCCCACGAACCACGCGTGGGTGTGGGCCGGGTTGTCGTCGTACTCGGCGGTGCCGGTCTTGCCGTAGACCTCACCCGGCACATCCTTGAGGGCGCTGCCCGTGCCGGAGGTGACCACCTCGCGCATCATCGACTTCAGCGCGGTGACCGATTCCGGCTTGAGCTGCTCGCCCGCCGGGGCGGGCTTGGCCGGCGCCGGATCGAGCACCAGCTTCGGCTGTTCGAAGCGGCCTCGGGCGACGGCAGCTGTGGCACCGGCCATGGCCAACGGGCTGACCAGCGTGGTGCCCTGCCCGAACGAGGCGGCGGCCTGCTCGGCGAGGCTGCCGCCCGTCGACACCTTGCCGGTGAAGGCGTCCGCGCCGATGTCCCACTGACCCTCCAGGCCCAGCGAGCGGCCGGCGGCGGCCAGCCCGTCGCCGCCGAGCTTCGGGGCGAGCGAGGCGAACGCGGTGTTGCAGGACTTGGCGAAGTCGGTGCGGAACGGCACCGAGCCGAGCTCGAAGTTGTCGGAGTTCTTGAAGGACCGACCGTCCACGGTGAAGGTCTTCGGGCAGGCCACCGGCCCGTCCAGAGTGACCGCGCCCCGATCCAGCAGGCCCAGTGTGCTGACCATCTTGAACGTGGAGCCCGGCGGCACCTGGGCGTTGAAGGCGAGGTTCTCACCGGCCGGCCCGGGACCGTTCGCCGCGGCGAGCACCGCGCCGTCGCTGATCCGGACGGCCACCAGAGCGGATCGGCGGGACTCGGCACGCAGGGAACCGTCGGCCGCGTTCTGGACCGCGGTGTCCAGCGTGGTCTTCAGCGGCTGGCCGGGCTGCGGCTCCCGACGGAACAGCTCCGCGCCGGTCGGCTCCAGCTTGCCGCCCTCGATGGGACGCTCGACCACCACGGTCAGCCCCGGGCCGCCCCGTAGCCGTTCGTCGTAGCGCCCCTGCAACCCGCCGTGCCCGACCAGGTCACCGGCGACGTACCGGTCCGGGTGTGCGGCGAGGTCGTCCGCCTGCGCCGGGTCGACAGTGCCGAGCACCGCCCGGGCGAACTCCCGGGTCGGTGCCAGGTCGACCTTGCCGGAGATGAACTTGGTGCCGGGCAGGTCGTAGATCCGGGGCTTGATCTGCCGGTACGCCTCCTCGCGCAGCGACACCACCTCGACGAAGGCGCCCGGCTCGGCCTCGGCCACCCGCTTGGGCAGGTCGCTCAGGTCGACTGCGGGAACCAACGCCGGACGGATCGCCTTGAACGCGGCGTCGAGCTCCTTGACGAGGGCCTTGATGTCGGCGACCCCGTTGGGCTGCACACCGACCCGCACCACCGGGCGGGGAGTCACGATCGGGTTCCCGGCGCTGTCCAGCACACCGGCCCGGGCACTGGCGTCGCGGCGCAAAGCCATCCGGTCACCCTTGGTGAGCTGCTCGTGCATCACCCGTGGCTCCCAGATCACCTGCCACTGGTCGCCGTCGCCCTGGGCGAGGCGTACCTCCCGGTCGTACGTCCAGCGGGTGTCACCCGGCAGGGTCCACTCCACCTGGACGGTAGCGGTCGCGATGTCTGCCGTGACCTTCGGCTCGCCGCGGCGCGTCAGTTTCGGCGGGGTGGCCGCCAACTCACCGGAGAGCTCCTTGATCTCGCGTGTCACCTCGGCCGACGGCAGCTTGCTGCCGGTCGGGTCGATCAGGCCGACCGCCTGGAGGTCACCGCTGCGCCAGCCGGAGAGGAACGCGTCGACGGTGCGCTCCGGCCCGTCGTCACCCGAGCAGCCGGCCAGGACACCCGCCGTGAGCGCCGCGGTGGTGAGGGCGGCAATCAGACGGCGGGCGTGGTTCGGCCGGTGGGGCCGGGGGTACGACAACGGCATGGAGCTGGTCCTTCCGATCTCAGAGTGCCCCCGCACGGTAATACGCGAGCGCCGTCCCCAACGTCCCGCAGGAGCGCGGGCGCGGCCAAAGACGGGCCGAGCCCGTGTGATGAACATCGCGTGGCGGGGTATCCCGCAGCCGGCCAACCTCGGACCCGCAACGGGTGAAAGGACAAAGTCCCGATCCGGACGTCTGGCTAGTGGTCCGCCGACGAAGGCGCAGAACGGCAGGGCCTAGGCTGGGCGGCAGAGTGACCCACAACGCGGTGGGTCGAGGGGAGTGGCACCGATGGACCGGCGTCCGGCGATCAAACCGGAACCCGACCTCCGGCAGGATGACTCTGGCCGGGACGACGACAGCTTCGATTCGGCGACCGACGGGGACGGCTACGGCCGGCTCGACGTGGGAGTGACGGGGCTGACCGGGTCGAGCATCGACACCATCTACGATCTGGGCCTACCGACTGAGGTGTTGGCCGACGACGTGGAGGACGCCGAGCTCGACGAGCCCGTTCCCAACGCGGAGCGTCTGGTGGCCCAGGCTGTCGCGCTCGCGGGGGACGATCACGACGCGGCGACACTTGTCGGCCGTTTCTGGCGCTTCGCGCCGGATGAGGAGTTGGTCGGGTTCACGGCCGAGGAGATGCTCGACGCGGCCCGGGCGCACCGGGACCTCGCCCAGCAGCGGGTTCCGGGCGAGTTGAAGCTGCGGATCCACGAACCGCATGCCGACCAGCACCACACGGTCGTCGAGATCGTCACCGACGACATGCCGTTCCTGGTCGACTCGGTGACCGCGCTGCTCAACTCCTACCACCTCGATGTGCACCTGCTGGTGCACCCGCTCGTGGTGGTCCGGCGTGAGCCGCTGGGCCGACTCACCGAGGTCTCCGCGGACGTGGAGCCGGACGACGCGATCGCCGGCGACATCATCGAGAGCTGGATGCGGATCGAGATCGACCCGGTCCGGGACGTGTCCGAGCGGGAGCGGCTGCGCCGTGAGCTGCAGCGGGTGCTCACCGACGTGCGGGAGGCCGTCGAGGACTGGCCGAAGATGCGTCAGCGTGCCCTCGCGCTCGCCGACGAGCTGGCGTCGACCCGCACCTCCGACAACCGTCCGCCGGTGCCGGAGAAGGACATCACCGACTCGGTGGAGTTGCTGCGGTGGCTCGCCCACGACCACTTCACCTTCCTCGGCTACCGCGAGTACCGGTTGGTGGACGCCCCCGGGGGTGACACAACCGACCCGGTCGACGGCAAGGCGCTGGAGGCGGTGCTCGGCACCGGCCTGGGCATCCTGCGCTCCGATTCGCCGGACGCGCGGTCACTGTCGTCGATGACGCCCGAGGCGCACGAGAAGGTGCTGGAGAAGCGCCTGCTCATCATCACCAAGGCCAACTCGCGGGCGACGGTGCACCGCTCGGCCTACCTCGACTACATCGGCTTCAAGATCTTCAACGCGGCCGGCGAGGTGATCGGCGAGCGGCGTTTCCTGGGCCTGTTCTCCACGGCCGCGTACCGGACCAGCGTCCGGGAACTGCCGGTGGTACGCCGCAAGGTGGCCGAGGTGCTGGACCGCTCCGGCCTCAGCCAGCGCAGCCACTCCGGCAAGGATCTGATCCAGATCCTGGAGACGTACCCGCGCGACGAGCTGTTCCAGATCAAGACCGACGACCTGTACCACGCGGTGATCGGCGTGCTGCGCATGGCCGGGCGTCGGCAGTTGCGGGTGTTCCTGCGTCGGGACGCGTACGGGCGGTTCATCTCCTGCCTGATCTACCTGCCCCGGGACCGGTTCACCACCCAGAACCGGCTGCGCATGCAGGACATCCTGTTGCGCGAGCTGAACGGCGTCGGCGTGGACTACACCACCCGGGTCACCGAGTCGATGCTCGCTCGGGTGCACTTCATCGTCCGCACCGACCCGACCCGACCGCCGGGCGACATCGACGCCGATCTGCTGGCCGAGGAGTTGGCCGACGCGACGCGGCTCTGGGACGACGACTACCGGTTGGTGCTGGAGCGCAAGCTCGGCGACGAGCAGGCCAAGCACCTGTTCACCCGGTACGCCGACGCGTTCCCGGAGGGTTACAAGGACGGGCACACGCCGTACGAGGCGATGAAGGACCTGGCGAAGCTGGAGCTGCTGGAGGAGCCCGGCCAGCTGGAGATGCACCTGTTCCGCAAGCAGCTCGCGCCCCGGCCGGGCACGCGGGTGCCCGGTGCGGACCTCGCCGAGGCCATGGACGTCCGGTTCAAGGTCTACCGGTACGGCGAACCGATGATGCTCTCCGCCGTGCTGCCCGTGCTGCACTCGCTCGGCGTACGCGTGGTCGACGAGCACCCGTACGAGGTGGACCGGATCGACGGTCGGGTCTACCTGTACGACTTCGGCCTCATGCTGCCCGAGGGGCACCACGAGCTGGCCGAGGTGCGCCCGCACGTGGAGAACGCGTTCGCGGCGGCCTGGCGCGGCGAGGCCGAGGTGGACCGGTTCAACGAGCTGGTGCTGCGCGGCGGTCTGACCTGGCGGCAGGTGGTGGTGCTGCGGGCGTACGCGAAGTACCTGCGGCAGGCCGGCACGGTCTTCTCGCAGGACTACATGGAGCAGACCTTCATCGCGTACCCGAAGCTCGCCGCGTTGCTGGTGGAGCTGTTCGAGACCCGGTTCGCGCCGGGCGAGCAGACCAACGAGCAGCGGCAGCAGCGCAGCGGTGAGCTGGTGGAGACGATCCGGGGCGCGCTGGACGACGTGGCCAGCCTCGACCAGGACCGGATCCTGCGCTCGTACCTGACGGTGATCGAGGCGACCCTGCGGACCAGCTTCTACCAGAAGCGCGCCGACGGGCGTCCCAAGGCGTACGTGGCGTTCAAGCTGGACCCGCAGGCCATTCCGGACCTGCCGGCGCCGCGACCGAAGTTCGAGATCTTCGTCTACTCGCCGCGCTTCGAGGGTGTGCACCTGCGGTTCGGGCCGGTGGCCCGGGGCGGGTTGCGCTGGTCGGACCGTCGGGAGGACTTCCGGACCGAGGTGCTCGGCCTGGTCAAGGCGCAGATGGTGAAGAACACCGTGATCGTGCCGGTGGGCGCCAAGGGCGGCTTCGTGTTGAAGCAGAAGCCGGGTGACCGGGACGAGGCCGTCGCCTGCTACCAGGAGTTCGTCGGCGCGATGCTGGACGTCACCGACAACATCGCCAGCGGGCAGATCGTGCCGCCCGAGGACGTCGTCCGGCACGACGGCGACGATCCGTACCTGGTGGTGGCGGCCGACAAGGGCACGGCGACGTTCTCCGACATCGCCAACGAGATCTCCAAGGCCCACAACTTCTGGATGGGCGACGCGTTCGCCTCCGGCGGTTCGGCCGGCTACGACCACAAGAAGATGGGCATCACCGCCCGCGGCGCCTGGGAGTCGGTCAAGCGGCACTTCCGGGAGCTGGGCCTGGACACCCAGACCCAGGACTTCACAGTGGTCGGCGTCGGCGACATGTCCGGCGACGTGTTCGGCAACGGGATGCTGCTGTCCGAGCACATCCGGCTGGTGGCCGCCTTCGACCACCGGCACATCTTCCTCGACCCGGAGCCGGACGCGGCCACCTCGTACGCGGAACGGCGGCGGCTGTTCGAGCTGCCCCGTTCCTCCTGGGAGGACTACAACCCGGAGCTGATCTCGGCCGGTGGCGGCATCTTCCCGCGTACCGCGAAGTCGATCCCGATCACGCCGCAGGTCCGGGCGGCGATCGGCCTGGGCGACGACGTCACGCAGATGTCGCCACAGGACCTGATGAAGGCGATCGTCACCGCTCCGGTGGATCTCTTCTGGAACGGCGGCATCGGCACCTACGTCAAGGCGTCGAGCCAGACCAACGCCGAGGTGGGCGACAAGTCCAACGACGCGATCCGGGTGGACGGGCGCGACCTGCGCTGCCGGGTGGCGGGCGAGGGCGGAAACCTGGGCTGGACCCAGCTCGGCCGGATCGAGTACGCGTTGACCGGTGGCCGGATCTACACGGACTTCATCGACAACGCCGCCGGGGTGGACACCTCCGACCACGAGGTGAACATCAAGATCCTGCTGAACACCGCCGTTGCCGACGGCGAGTTGACCATGGCCGACCGGGACGAGCTGCTCGCCGGGATGACCGACGAGGTCGCGGAGCTGGTGCTGCGGGACAACTACGACCAGGCTCGGGCGATCAACAACGCCCAGGCCCAGGCCGCCTCGCTGCTCCCGGTGCACCGCCGGATGATCAACGAGTTGGAGCGTTCGGGTGGGTTGGACCGGGCGCTGGAGGCACTGCCGCCGGACGAGGAGTTGGCGGTGCGCAGCGAGTCCGGGCTGACCGCGCCGGAGTTCGCGGTGCTGCTCGCGTACGTGAAGATCGTCCTGGAGCGGGAGATCCTCACCGAGGGGTTGGCGGACGAGGAGTGGACGACCGAGGTCTTGGTCAACTACTTCCCGACGCCGATGCGTGAGCGGTTCGCCGAGCGGATGGGCCGGCACCGGCTGCGCCGGGACATCGTCACCACTGTGCTCGTCAACGAGGCGATCAACCGGGGCGGCATCTCGTTCATCTTCCGGGTGGTCGAGGAGACCGCGGCCAGCGCCGCCGACGTGATCCGGGCGTACGTGGTGGTCAGCGAGGTGTTCGGCCTGCGCGACCTGTGGGACGCGGTCGAGGCGCTGGACAACAAGGTGGCGCCCGAGTTGCAGACGAGTGTCTACCTGGACACCCGTCGGCTGCTCGACCGTGCGGTGCGGTGGCTGGTCTCCAACCGGCGCTCGCCGATCGACGTGCCGGCCGAGATCTCCCGGCTGCGCGACGGTGTCACGCGGCTGTTGCCGGGGCTCGAGGAGCTGTTCTACGGCAACGAGCGGCAGGGCATCGCCGCGCACATGGACTCGATGACCGAGCGTGGGCTGCCCCGCGAGCTGGCCGAGCGGGCGACCCGGCTGATGTACAGCTTCGGTCTGATGGACGTGGTGGAGACCGCCAACTCCAGCGGTCGGGATGTCAGCGAGGTGGCCTCGGTCTACTTCGTGCTGTCCGACCTCTTCCGGGTGGACTCCCTGCTGTCGAAGATCTCCCTGCTGCCTCGGGAGGACCGCTGGCAGACGCTCGCCCGGATGGCGCTGCGCTACGACCTGTACGCCGCGCTGGCCGCTCTCACCGCCGAGGTGCTCGACTCCACCCCGGACGACCTGCCGCCGCACGAGCGGGTGCAGCAGTGGGAGCAGTCGAACGCGACCTCGATCCACCGCGCCCGTCGCGCGATGGGGGAGTTCGACGAGTCGCGGGCGGATCTCGCCGCCCTCTCGGTGCTGCTGCGCCAGATCCGCACCCTGGTGCGGACCTCCGCAGCCGCCTGAGTCAGGTACGCCGGACGCGGTCCGGCCGATCGGGTCGCCCCGATCGGCCGGACCGCTCTCGTTCGTCGCTGGTCACGCCGCCAGGGTGGCGAAGACGACGATGTTGTCCGGGTAGCTCTTGGCGACCTCGTCGAACTGACCGCCGCAGGTGACCACCCGCAGGCTGGGCCGGTCGCTGGGTCCGTACACCAACTCGGTGGGGAAGGCCGTCTTCGGGTACGACGTCACCGAGTCCACGGTGAAGGTGGCGGGCACGCCGTCGGTCCGTCGCACCGTGATGGTGTCGCCCTGGACGAGGGCGCCGAGGTCGAAGAAGACGGCCGGGCCGAGCACCGCCGAGTCCACGTGCCCGACGATCACCGCGTTACCTGTCTCGCCCGGGCTGGCGCCCGGCTCGTACCAACCGGCTTTGTCGGCCTGGTCCAGCGGGGGGACCTGGACGGTGCCGTCCGGGTTGGTGCCCAACGACATGATCGTCGCGTTGACGCCGATCCGGGGAATCTCGATGGTGGTCGGCGCGGAACGTGCCAGCCCGGCCGGGGCGTCCCCGACCGGCTGCCCGTCGGTCGGGGCGTCCGGGGTGGTCGCCGGTCGGGAGGCGTCGGGGCCGGCCTGGGCCAACGGCTGCGGCGGTCGGGGAGCGGGCGTGGTCTTCAGGGAAGCGCCGATCATGCCGGCGCCGATCATGGCCATGGTGACGACGACGGCCGCGCCGGCGGCACGCCACGGTTTCCCGTGACGGCCGCCGGCCCGTGTCGTCGTCACGTCAGACGAGCGAACCATCGGTCCGCCGACGACGCATTAGCACGATCCCGCCCAGCGCGGCAGCGCCGAGCAGGCCCGCCCCGCCGGTGGCCAGGCCACGGTCGGTGCCGGTGCTGGCGCCACCGTCACCACCGTCGACACCGCCGTGCGGCAGCACGACGAGCTCGCCCTCGCCGCACGAGCCCTTGAGCTCGTAGCGACCCGGCTTGGCGTCCTTGTCGACCTTGGCCTCGCCGTAGTAGACGAACTCGCGCTCCTTGTCCCAGCTGCGCTCGTCCGAGCCACGGTCCTCGGAGTCCCAGCCCTTGTCGGAGCCGTACTCGTCGGAGCCGCGCTCGTCGGAGCCGTAGCTGCCGCCCTTGTCCGAGCCGTATTCGTCGGAGCCGTGGCCCTTGTTCTCCCAGCCCTTGTCGGAGCCGTACTCGTCGGAGCCGTACTCGTCGGAGCCGCGCTCGTCGGAGCCGTAGCTGCCGCCCTTGTCCGAGCCGTATTCGTCGGAGCCGTGGCCCTTGTTCTCCCAGCCCTTGTCCGAGCCGTACTCGTCGGAGCCGTGGCCGTTGGACTCCCAGTCCTTCTTGCCTTCGTCCTTGGACTCCCAGTCCTTCTTGTCGCGGCTGTCGTCCGCGTCCTGGCCGTGCTCCTCACCCTTCCAGTCCTTGCCACCCTCGTCGCCGAGAGCGTCGGCGGCAGCGCCGCCACCCTGGCCGCCGGGCTGCGGCTTGTCCTTGCCGTTCTCGTCCTTGCCCTCGTGGTCCTTGCCCTTGTCGTCCTTGCCGTGCTCGTCCTTGCCCTTGTCGTCCTTACCGTGCTCGTCCTTGCCGTTTTCGTCCTTGCCCTCGTGGTCCTTGCCCTTGTCGTCCTTGCCGTGCTCGTCCTTGCCCTTGTCGTGGTCGCGGGAGTCCTCCTCCTCGCCCCACTCGCGGTCCTCGCCCCGGTCGTCACGCACCGGCTTGAGATTGACCTTGCCGGTGACCTTGGACCACACGTACGCGTGCTCCTGCCGATCCGGGCAGATCTCGAGGAGCTTGACCTCTTCGCCGGCCTTGACCACGTGCGGCTTGGCGTAGACCTTGCCGTCGCGGTCCTTGCCGCCGTCGTGGTGACCGTCGGCGAACGCGATCCCCGGCGCGAACACCAGGAGCGACGCGCCGCCGAGCGCGGCGCCCGCTACGACCTTCCCGAGCATCTTCTTAGCCATGACCTGCGTCACTCCATCCCTGTTGTCCTGAGCCCGGCGACAACCGAGCTAAGACCGACGTTAGACCGTTTCATGACTTATGAAGTGAAAGATTCGCGTTTTGGCTTTTGCTCCAGGTAGGCGCTGAACAGGGGGTAAGCGGCCTTCGCCGCTCTGAGTGCCGCCTCAGGCCCCGGAGGTCCGTCCCGGGCGCAGCGCGGTGTCTGGGGCTCGGCGTGGTCCGCCATCGCTCGTCGTCCGGTACCGCCAGGCACCGTCCCGTCAGGTGCCGAGCGAGAGGGTCCGGGGGTATCGTCCGAAACGGCAACAGCGCTGATCTCCGCCCCGACGCATCGAGCCATTGCCATGGAAGCGCTCCCATGTAAGAATCGGCGAACGCGGTTCGGAGAGCCACACCGCGCAGGCAGGGAGTCGAGGGCACCGGTTCGCCGGGCGACGTCCCGCCGAAGGATCGGCCGCTGCACCGGTCGGTCACGCACCACCACCACCCTCGCCCGTCCGGGCCGGGCACCCCCGAAATCCCGTTGGCGCCGGCGGCCGTCCGTCACAGGACGCTCACCGGGCCGTCTCGCCGGGCCGTACCAGAGCCCGGTCTCGCCCAAGGAGATCAGTGGCATGAATGTGTGGAGAAGGCTGACCGGCCCACGCCGGGCCCTTGCGCTCGCGGGCGCGGGCGCCCTGGTCGCCGGTGGGCTGGTGACGATTCCGGTTACCGCGGCGCAGGCCGCGACGCAGTGCGACATCGCGTACACGACCAACGACTGGCAGGGCGGCTTCACCGCGAACATCACCATCAAGAACCTCGGTGACCCGGTCAACGGCTGGACCCTGGGCTGGACCTTCCCCAACTCCAGCCAGCGGGTACAGCAGGGCTGGTCGGCCACGTACACCCAGTCCGGCAGCCAGGTGACCGCCCGGAGCATGTCCTACAACGGCAACCTCGGCACCGGGGCGTCGACGACCCTGGGCTTCAACGGCGCGTGGAGCGGCAGCAACCCGAAGCCGACCTCGTTCACCCTGAACGGCGTGGTCTGCAACGGTGGCACCACCACCCCGCCGACCACGACGCCCCCGCCGACCGACCCGCCGCCCACCGACCCGCCGCCGACCGACCCGCCGCCCACGACCACCCCGCCGCCCGGCACCAAGGTCGACAACCCGTACGCCGGGGTGCGCGGCTACGTGAACCCGGAGTGGAAGGCCAAGGCGGACGCCGAGCCCGGCGGAAGCCGGGTCTCCAACAACCCCACCGCCGTCTGGCTGGACCGGATCGCCGCGATCAACGGCACGCCGGACAGCAGCTCAAACGGTGCCTTCGGGGTGAAGGAGCACCTGGACGAGGCGCTTCGCCAGGGTGCCGGCTACATCCAGTTCGTCATCTACAACCTGCCCGGCCGGGACTGCTCGGCGCTCGCCTCCAACGGTGAGCTGGGGCCGGACGAACTGCCGAGGTACAAGGCCGAGTACATCGACCCGATCGCCGCGATCCAGGGTCAGTCGAAGTACAGCAGCCTGCGGATCATCAACATCATCGAGATCGACTCGCTGCCGAACCTCGTGACCAACACCTCCGGTCAGCCCGGCGGCACGGTCATGTGCGACACGGTCAAGGCCAACGGCGCCTACGTCAACGGCGTCGGCTACGCCCTCGCCAAGCTGGGCGCGATCGGCAACGTCTACAACTACATCGACTCCGGGCACCACGGTTGGCTCGGTTGGGACAGCAACTTCAACCCGTCCGCCGAGATCCTGAAGACCGCCGCTGTGGCCTCCGGCAGCACCGTCAACAACGTGCACGGCTTCATCACCAACACCGCCAACTACTCGGCGCTGCAGGAGCCGTACTTCAAGGTCACCGACAACGTGAACGGCCAGACGGTGCGGCAGTCCAAGTGGGTCGACTGGAACTACTACGTCGACGAGCTGTCGTTCGCCCAGGCGTTCCGGACCAAGCTGGTCTCGTTGGGCTTCAACTCCAACATCGGCATGCTCATCGACACCTCCCGCAACGGTTGGGGCGGCTCCGCCCGGCCCACCGGCCCGGGTGCGACGACGAGCGTCGACACGTACGTCAACGGTGGCCGCATCGACCGTCGGGCGCACCTCGGCAACTGGTGCAACCAGGCCGGCGCCGGTCTCGGTGAGCGGCCTCGGGTGGCCCCGGCCACGGGCATCGACGCCTACGTCTGGGTGAAGCCTCCGGGCGAGTCGGACGGCTCCAGCAAGGAGATCCCGAACAACGAGGGCAAGGGCTTCGACCGGATGTGCGACCCGACCTACGGCGGCAACGCCCGCAACGGCAACAACCCGTCGGGTGCCCTGGCCGACGCGCCGATCTCCGGTGCGTGGTTCTCCGCCCAGTTCCAGGAGCTCATGCGCAACGCGTACCCGGCTCTCTGACCGGAACGCTTCCACACCAACCCGCCACCGGCAGTAGGTGAGGCACTGCCGGCGGCTGGTTCCCCCCGGGTCCCCGGCCCGACCGCTCTGGTCGGGTCGGGGACCCCCCTTCGTGCTCAGGTCAGGGCACGGTGCGCTCGATCGCCGCCTGGCCCTGCTCGGCCAGGTCGCGGCGCGCCTTGTCCAGGTTCGCCGGGGTGAGGTCCTGTCCACGGGCCAGCACCAGGTCCTCCGGCTCCCACTGCTGCTCCGCCCCGGTGCGGATGTTGTCCCCGCCGGCGCCGGTGCCCGTCCCGGTCGCCCCGGTGCCGGCGGCGTACGGGTCGCCGATCAGGTCGTCGGTGTCCGGCGCGAGGTCGTCCGGCCGGCTGTGAGGTTCGGCGAAGGACGGGTTGTCCTGGTCCGGGCCGCCTCCGGTCCGCAGCTGCGTGACGGTGATGTCGTCGTCCACCGCCGAGGCCACCTCCGGGCTCTCCTCCAACGGCGGTTGGCGATCGCGATCGGTCATGGTGCTGCCTCCTGTGTCCGACACGGTGCCTGATTCCCTCGCGTACCCCCTCGTGCCGCCCTCATGCCGCCCCGGCCGGCGGTCAGCTGCCGGGCTGCTGCTCGTTGGGGGCCGGCGGCTCCGCCGGGCGCAACCACTGCCAGAGCAGCATGAGCAGGCCGAAGGCGAGCATCGCCAGCCCAGCCCACAGGTTGATCCGGACACCTTCGGCCTTGTCGATCTCGGCCCGACTGTCGAAGACGCCGATCAGCGTCACGATCACCCCGTAGGCGACGAAGAGGCCACCGATCACCCGGCGGATGTCGAACAGTCGGGCGGCTGCGGAACGCCGCTGCTCCGCCTGCGTCTCGTCGATCAGCGGGTCCTTCGCCGGCTGGCCGTCGTTGCTCATCAGCCCAACCCCTTTCCTAGAAGACCGGGATGTAGAAGAGAGCGGCCAGCGCGACCGCGATCACGCCGAGCAGCACCGGGGAGCGGTACCAGACAGCGTCTCCGGCGAGCACGTCACCCTTGAGGTCGACGCCGCCGATGCCGTACACCAGCCCCCGCAGTTCCTCGTCGCGCTTCGGGGCGGTGAGCGGGGTGATGATCGCCGCGACCACCACCGCCGTGACGAACGCGAGACCGGCGCCCCAGAAGCTCTCCTCCAGGTCCGAGTTGAAGTGGATCACTCCACCCTTGTAGAGCAGGTAGAGGCTGAGCGACACCAGGGTGCCCAGCAGCAGCGACCAGAAGCCGGCCAGCGCGGTCATCCGCTTCCAGAACATGCCGATGATGAAGGTGGCGAACAGCGGCGCGTTGAAGACGGAGAAGAGCGCCTGGATGTAGTTCATGATGTTGCTGAACCCGGCCGCGATGAACGCGGTGCCGATGCCGATCACCACGGCGGCGACCGTCGCCCACCGGCCGACGCGCAGGTAGTACTCGTCCGAGCGGTCGCGACGGACGTACGCCTGCCAGATGTCGTAGGTGAAGACGGTGTTGAAGCCGCTCACGTTGGCCGCCATGCCGGCCATGAACGAGGCGAGCAGGCCGGTGACCGCGACCCCGAGCACGCCGTTGGGGAGCAGGTCGCGCATCAGCAGTGGTATGGCGTTGTTGTACTGCAGGTCGCCGCTCTCCGCGCCGAGCCCCTTCACCGTGACCAGGGCCACCAGGCCGGGGATCACCGTGACCAGGGGAATGAACAGCTTCGGGTACGCGGCGATGATCGGCGTACGCCGGGCGGCGCTCATGTTCTTCGCCGAGAGGGCCCGTTGCACCTCGGCGAAGTTCGTCGTCCAGTAGCCGAACGAGAGCACGAAGCCGAGGCCGAAGACGATGCCGATCCAGTGTGCGCCCAGGGGGTTGGCCGTGCTGCCGGTGTCCTGCCACGCGTGCAGGCCGGCCTCACCGAGCTTGGAGTCGGCGACCGCGTCCATCAGGCCGTTCCAGCCGCCGACCTTGACCAGGCCGATCACGGTGACCGGGATGAGGCCGGCGAGGATGACGAAGAACTGAAGCACCTCGTTGTAGATCGCCCCGGAGAGCCCGCCGATGGTGATGTACGCCAGCACGATCGCCGCGCCGACCACGATCGCCGTCCAGAGTGGCCAGCCGAGCAGCGCCTGCATGACCAGGGCCAGCGCGTAGAGGTTCACCCCGGCGATCAACACCTGGGCGACGGCGAAGCTGAGCGCGTTCAGCAGGTGGGTGGGGCGGTTGAACCGCAACCGCAGGTACTCCGGGACGCTGCGCACCTTCGAGCCGTAGTAGAAGGGCATCATCACGATGCCCAGGAAGACCATCGCCGGCACCGCGCCGATCCAGTAGTAGTGGACCGTCATCACGCCGTACTGGGCGCCGTTGGCCGCCATACCGATGATCTCCAGCGCGCCCAGGTTCGCCGAGACGAAGGCGAGACCGGTCACCCAGGCCGGCAGGGACCGACCGGAGAGGAAGAAGTCGACGCTGGTCCGGATCGCCCGGCGGGCGGCGAAGCCGACGCCGAGGACGGTCACGAAATACAGGGCGAGAATCAGGTAGTCCAGCCCGTTCATGTTCAGCCGAAGACCGTCGCCGTCCATGCCGTCACTCCTCGTCCGGACCTCCACGCCGATTTACCGCGCCGCCTATTACCCCGTCCGCGCGGTTTCACACCCGGTGGACGAATCCGGTGAGTTACGGGCCGATCGGGCGCTCCGACAACACGGGGGCGCCTCGGCCGAATTCGGCCGAGGCGCCCCCGTTGGTCGTGTGGATCAGCGGCCCAGTACGCGGTCCAGGAAGTCCCGGTAGTTGCGCACCGCCACCCGCAGTTGTTCGGTGTCGGTCGAGCCGGCGTCCTGCCACCCGCCCAGCGTGGTCTTCTGCGCGGCCAGCGCCGAGGAGAGGGCCTGGATGGCCTCCTCCACCAGCGACTGCGCCTCGCCGGCCGCCGCGTGCGGATCGTCGACGAAACGCAACTGCACGTCGCGCCAGCGGTCCCGGAAGCCCTGGGCGGTGTCCGTGTCCAACAGCGTGGCCGCCGCGGTGGCGACTGTCGACCCGGCGGGGCGCGACGTCCCGGCGGATTCCAGCGAGGTGCCGTTGTCCTCGGTGTGGACCGTTTCGCCGTCCGCGTCCGGGTCGACCATCTCCGGTGTCGCACTGCCGTAGCCGGCCGCGTCCGCGTCGGGCCGTGCGTCGTCGACGCCGGTGTCGCGGCGGTGCAGCTCGGCGGTCGGGTCGGCGCGCAGGCCCTCCCGCTCGCCGTCCTCGGCGCCGTCGCCGGGCTGGGCCGTCCGCTCCGCGCGGGGATCCGGCTGGTCCTGTGGACGCGGGCTGGCCAGCGCGGACGCGGCCACCGCGTCGGCCACAGTGGTCGCGCCGAACGTCGTCGGCAGCGGCCCCGGCTCGTGGAACTCTTCCGCGTCGGTGGACCGGTCGTCGCGCCGGTGGCGCGGATTCCGCTCCTCGCCGGCCAGATCGTCAGCGGTGTCCCGTTCGGTGCCGTTCGTCCGCTCCGCGTCGGTGGTCCCGTCGTGGTCGGTGGTCCGGTCGTGGTCGGTGCCCTGGTCGTCGAAGGTGCCCCGCTCGTCGAGGGCGTCCTCCGGGACGTCGGAGCGGCCGACCCGATCGCCGGCCGGGGGTACCGGCACGGGCGCGGAGCGAACCGCCTCCGGGTGGTCGTTGCTCACCTGCTGCTCTTCCTGGCGCATCGGTGGCCTCCTCAGCGGCTCGTGGCGTCGTGGTCCGGGTGGTGGCGCTGTTCGGGCGTACGGTGGCCGAGCGGTTCCTCGCCGAGCAGGTCGGCGAAGAGCGCCCGGTAGTGCACGACCGCCTGCCGAAGCTCCTCGGTGCTCGCCTCGCCCCGGGTGTTGCGCAGGTGGATGTCGTGCGCGTCCCGGTAGTTGGTCAGCGTGCGCGCGTGCTCGACGGAGAGGTGCGCGATCTGGTCGGAGAAGTCCCCGGTCGGGTAGCCCCGCTCCTCGATGAGCCGGGTGACCAGTTCGTCGGCGTCGCCCACCGTCTCGCCGGGCGAGTCGATGAAGCGGACCTGGAGCTCCTCCCAGGCGGCGCTGTAGCGAGCCCGGGACTCCGGGCTGAGCGGGGTGAGCGAGAGTTCGGCGTGCCGGCGTTCCCGATCGCGCAGCTCGCGCTCCGCGGCGGACCGGCTGTCCTGCTCGGCCACCACCCGGTCGTACTCCGGCCCGAAACGGTCGCGCAACGCGCGACGGCGGCCCAGCGACCGGACGGCCACGGCCAGCGCCGCGACGACCACCAGCACGACGAGCACGATGACGATTACCTGAGTGGGCGACATGGGCTCCTCCTTCGTCATCTGGTATTCCCTCCGCACACTGATCGCCAATCCCGATCCGGGACACTTTCCTGACGAGGGACGCAGCTCGCCCCCGCCGAGGAGGGCGCAGCAACCGCCGCGCCGCTGAAACTTGACTGGTTCCAGAAAAGGCGCTTTGGTGGGGTGATGCACCCACCGGCCAGCAAGCCGACCCTGACCACCCGGCAGGGCCACCCAGTGCACAACAACCAGCAGCAGCGGACGGTCGGCTCGCGAGGGCCCGCGACGCTGGAGAACTACCACTTCCTGGAGAAGATCAGCCACTTCGACCGGGAGCGGATCCCCGAGCGGGTCGTGCACGCGCGTGGTTTCGTCGCGCACGGCGAGTTCGAGGCGTACGGGACCATCGGCGACGAGCCGGCAGCGACCTACACCCGGGCCAAGCTGTTCCAGACCAGGGGCGGGAAGACCCCGGTGACCCTCCGCTTCTCCACGGTCATCGGCGGACGGGACTCCTCCGAGGCCACCCGCGACCCGCGCGGTTTCGCCGTCAAGTTCCGCACCGAGGACGGCAACTGGGACCTGGTCGGCAACAACCTGCCGGTCTTCTTCATCCGGGACGCTGTCAAGTTCCCCGACGTCATCCACGCGCTGAAGCCGGACCCGGTGACCTTCCGCCAGGAACCGAACCGCGTCTTCGACTTCATGTCCAACACCCCCGAGTCGATGCACATGCTGACCTGGCTGTTCAGCCCGCGTGGCATCCCCGCCAACTACCGGACGCAGGACGGCTTCGGTGTCAACACGTACCGGATGGTCAACGCCGCGGGCGAGGGTGTGCTGGTCAAGTACCACTGGAAGTCGCAGCAGGGCATCGAGTCGCTGACCGAGGAGCAGGCCGCCGCCATCCAGGCGTACGAGCTGGGGCACGCCTCCAAGGACCTCTACGAGGCGATCGAGCGCGGCGAGCACCCGCAGTGGGAGCTGAACGTCCAGATCATGAGCGACGAGGAGCACCCGGAGCTCGACTTCGACCCCCTGGACGACACCAAGACCTGGCCGGAGGACGCCTTTCCCCTGCGCCCGGTCGGCATGATGACGCTGCACCGCAACATCAGCAACTTCCACAACGAGAACGAGCAGATCGCGTTCGGCACCGGCGTTCTGGTCGACGGGTTGGACTTCTCCGACGACAAGATGCTGGTCGGGCGGACATTCTCCTACTCGGACACGCAGCGCTACCGGGTCGGCCCGAACTACCTCCAGTTGCCGATCAATGCGCCCCGCCAGGACGTCCAGGTCAACACCAACCAGGACGGTGGCCCGATGGCGTACGCGGTGGACGGTCGCGGCGGCAACCCGCACATCAACTTCGAGCCGTCCTCGGTGGCCGGTCTCCAACAGGCTGACGAGTCGTACCGGGAGTACCGACCGTTCGTCTCGGGCCGGGTCATGCGGGCGCCGATCGAGCGGCAGAACAACTACGGCCAGGCGGGTGAGCGCTTCCGGACCATGCCGCAGTGGGAACGCGACGACCTGGTGACGAACCTGACCAACCTGTTGGCTCAGTGCGACAAACAGGTCCAGGAGAAGATGGTCTGGCACCTCAGCCAGTGCGACGACGCCTACGGTCGGCGGGTCGCCGAAGGGCTCGGCATCGCCGACGACGCCTGATCCGATCCGCCGCGCGACGACGCCCCGCCGCCCGCAGCGGGGCGTTCGCCGTTACCCGGTCGGCCGCATTTCGGAGCGTCGATGTCGGCACGACGGGCGGTAGTGCAAAGGCCCTCGATTACGTATCCTGCCCAAGGCGCCCGCGCCGGTGCCCGGCTTCGACGCCGGGCAACGCACCCGGCCGGCGCGTTGCCCGGCGGTGCCGGCGCCCCTCCTGCCACCCCTGCACGGGCGAGGTCTGATGAGAACCCGCGACTGGCCGATCCGCTCCAAGCTGACCGCACTGGTCGTCGCGCCGGTGACCGCGCTGCTGGCCCTGTGGATCTTCGCTACGACGCTGACCTTCGGTCCCGCGCTGAACCTGCTCTCCGCGCGCACGCTGCTGTACGACCTGGGTCGTCCCGGCGAGGCGGTGGTCACCGAACTGCAACGCGAACGCCGGCTGTCGGTGGTGCAGCTCGCCGGGACCACCGAACTGCCGGCGCTGACCGAGCAGCGTCAGCGCACCGACCGGGCGATCGCCGAGCTTCGCCGCCGGGTCGACGGGGAGGCGTTGCGCGACGCCGCCGACGACCTGTTGGAGGACCGGGTCGACCGGCTGGTCACCGCCCTGTCGGCGCTGCCGACCGGTCGCGGCTTCATCGACGGCCGCCTGATGGACCGCACCGGCGTGGTCGGCCTCTACAGCGGGATGGTCTCCGCGGCCTTCCAGGCGTTCTCCGCGATGGCGAACCTGACCGATCCCGCCATCAACAGGCAGGCTCTGGCGCTCACCGCGCTGGGCCGATCCCGAGAGCTGCTCGGCCAGACCGACGCCATGCTGGCCGGGGTGCTGACCACCGGCCGGTTCGCCGCGGGTGAGCATGCCCAACTCGTACAGATGATCGGCAACCAGCGGTGGCTCACCGAGAGCGCGGTGGCCGACCTGCCCGAGGCGGGGCGCGCGGCGTACCAGCGGCTGAGCGAGAGCCCGGACTTCACCAGCGTGCGCGCCATGCAGGACGCGTTGATCGGGGCCAACAGGTCGGGCCGACCGCCGGTGGACGCGGCGAGCTGGCAGGCCGGCCACGACGCCGTCCAACAGCAGCTGCGCGACTTCGAGCTGGACGAGGCCGACAACCTCGCCGACCGCTCGGTGCCGATGGCGGTCGGAATCCTGGCCCGGTTGGCCGCCGCCGGGGTGCTCGGGCTCGTCGCCGTGGTGGTCTCGGTGCTGGTGGCGTTGCGGGTCGGTCGCACCCTGGTCCGGCGGCTCAGCAGCGTCCGCACCGCCGCGCTCGACCTGGCCGAGCACCGTCTGCCGGACGTGGTGGCCCGGCTGCGCCGGGGTGAGCAGGTGGACGTCGCCCGGGAGGCGCCGCCCCTGGAGTACGGCCACGACGAGATCGGCGAGGTCGGGCGCGCCTTCACCGAGGTGCAGCGCACCGCCGTCCAGGCCGCGGTGGACGAGGTCACCCTGCGTCGCGGGCTCAACGAGGTCTTCCTCAACATCGCCCGACGCAGCCAGAGCCTGGTCCATCGCCAGCTGCACCTGCTGGACCGGATGGAGCGCCGCGCGGAGGACCCGGACGAGTTGGCCCAGCTGTTCCAGGTCGACCACCTGGCCACCCGGCTCC
Source organism: Micromonospora sp. WMMC250 (assembly GCF_027460215.1). NCBI lineage: Bacteria > Bacillati > Actinomycetota > Actinomycetes > Micromonosporales > Micromonosporaceae > Micromonospora > Micromonospora sp. WMMC250. Next base: position 6,191,747 of record NZ_JAPZBJ010000002.1, read on the forward strand.
GTCGGCACGCCGAGGACCTGGTCATCCTCGCCGGCTCCGCGCCCGGCCGCGGTTGGCGGAACCCCGTCGCGATGGTCGACCTGATCCGCGGCGCGATCTCCGAGGTCGAGGCGTACGACCGGGTGGACATCGCCGCCGTGCAGCCGGCCGGAGTGCTGGGCCGAGCGGTCGGCGACATCATCCACCTGCTCGCCGAGCTGGTCGAGAACGCCACCGCCTTCTCCCCGCCGGACACCCGCGTCACGGTCGTCGGGGAACAGGTGGCCAACGGGTACGCCCTGGAGATCACCGATCAGGGGCTGGGGATGTCCGGCGTGGCGCTGGAGACCGCCAACACCCGGCTGGCCAGCTCACCGGAGTTCGACCCGGCGCAGAGCGCCCGCCTCGGGCTGTTCGTGGTGGCCCGGCTCGCGGCCCGGCACAACGTACGGGTGCGGTTGCGGCCCTCCGGCGACGGCGGGGTGACCGCCGTGGTGCTGATCCCCGGCGACCTCGTCACCACCGAACCCCCCGCCGGCCCCGACCGTGCCACGCTGGATGCCGCCTCGGCCGACGCCGGCCGACGGCTGACCCGCCCGGCACGCCGGGACACCGTGCCCCGCGCCCGCACCCGCCCGACAGCGGCCCTGTCCGCTGTCGCGGCTCCGTCGGCTTCGGCCGCTGTCGCGGCTCCGTCGGCCGCTGTCGCCGCGCGGCCCGCGTCCGGGGCGGGAGTGTCGACCTCGGACACGTCGCCCGCGAACGGGGGCGGTGAAGCCGGGTCGACGACGCCCGGCGAAACGGTCGACGACGAGCTGGACGGCCTCCCGCGCCGGGTGCGACGCCGCACTCCCACCGCGCAACCCCGGTCGACCGTCACGGACACGCCGTCACCCCGGTCGCCGGAGGAGGTCCGCCGAGTGATGGCCGCCCTCCAGGCCGGCACCGCGCGTGGCCGCGCCACCGTGATCACCCCGACGGCGCCGGTCACCCCGACGGCGAAGGCGCCAGCGGCGCCGACAGGTCCCGCGAGCCCGGCTGCGCCCGCTGATCCCCAGCCCACCCCCGAACACCCGACCGCGACTGAGAGGGACGCCTAGTGCAGCATTCGACGAAGCAGAGCGCCGGCCTCGACTGGCTGCTCGACGAGCTGGTGCAGCGGGTTCCGGCCGCCCGGGAGGCGGTGGTGCTCTCCGCCGACGGCCTGCTCCTCGGCTGTTCGGCCGAGTTGGAGCGTTCCGACGCCGAGCACCTGTGTGCACTCGCCGCTGGTTTTTCCAGCCTGGCCCGGGGTGCCAGCCGGCACGTGGACGGCGGTCCGGTCCGACAGACCGTGGTGGAGATGGAGTCCGCGTACCTCTTCGTGACCGCCGCCGGTCAGGGCGCCTGCCTGGCGGTGGTCAGCGACGCCGACGCGGACATCGGGCTGGTCGCGTACGAGATGGCGATGCTTGTCATCCGGGTGGGGGAGAGCCTCTCCGCGCCGGCCCGATCGTCGGCGGGAGCCGGTGATGCGGACTGAGCCGCCCGGGCCGCAGCACGAGTGGCTGGACGGCGATGCCGGGCCGGTAGTGCGCCCGTACACCCTCACCGGGGGACGGGTACGCTCCGCCGTCGACGGTTTCAACCTGGTCGCGTTCGTGCTGGCCGGATCGGACGTCGACGCGGCGAGTCACCCGCACCTGCTTCCGGAGCATCGACGGCTGGTCGCGTTGTCCGGCCGGCCGGTGTCGGTGGCCGAGTTGGCAGCAGAGCTGGACCTCGCTGTCGGTGTGGTCCGGGTCCTGCTCGGTGATCTCCTGGCCGAGGGCCTGGTAGCGGTGCACGAGCCGCCGGCCGCCGGCATCCTTCCCAACGACGACATTCTCAAGGCGGTGGTCAGTGGACTCCGTGCGCTATGACCATGTGGGCACCAGCACCACCATCCCGCTGGCACTGAAGATCCTCATCGCGGGGGGCTTCGGGGCTGGCAAGACGACGTTGGTGAGCGCCCTGAGCGAGGTTCGTCCGTTGCAGACCGAGGAGGTGTTGACCGGCGCCGGGATCGGCACCGATGACATCTCCGGAGTGGAGGGCAAGTCGACCACCACGGTGGCGATGGACTTCGGCCGGATCACCATCAACGACGACCTTCAGGTCTACCTGTTCGGCACCCCGGGTCAGGACCGGTTCTGGTTCCTCTGGGACGAGTTGGCCTTCGGGGCCCTCGGCGCTGTGGTGCTCGCCGACACCCGTCGACTGGCCGACTGCTTCCCCTCCATCGACTACTTCGAGCAGCGGGGCATCCCGTTCGTCGTGGGCGTCAACTGCTTCGACGACTCCCGCCGCTTCAACCTGGAGACCGTACGCCGAGCCCTCGACCTGGACCCGGACGTGCCGATGGTGCTCTGCGACGCTCGGGACCGGCAGTCCGGGAAGATGGTGTTGATCTCACTGGTGGAGCATGTGGCCCGGCAACGCGGGGAGCCGGTGCCGACGGCCTGAGATCCGGGCCGGAAAGCCGGTTAACGGCAGGGCGTCGCGGGCAGCCTCTGGTTGGATCAGCGGAGGACGCCAGCGGAGGAGTCGGACGTGAGTGGTCAGGATGAGGTTGTCCACATCGGCGGATACACCGCCCAGAGCGGTGGTCGGGGCAGCGGCATCGTCGCGGCGCGCCGCGACCCGACAACCGGGGCGCTGACCCCGCTCGGCACGGTGGCGGTCACCGCGTCGCCCTCCTTCCTGGCGAGGCACCCCTCCCAACCGGTGCTCTACGCGGTCAACGAGTTGACGGACGGCGAGATCAGCGCCTGGCGGGTCGGGCCGGAGGGTGCACTGGCTCCGCTCGGCAGCCAGTCCACCGGCGGCGCCGAGCCGTGCCACCTGGCGGTGCTGCCTGACGGCGGCCACCTGCTGGCGGCCAACTACGGCAGCGGCAGCGTCGCGGTCTTCCCGCTGGACGCGCAGGGCGTGCCCGGCGAGCGCACCGACCTGGTGGTGCACGAGGGGCACGGCCCCGACCCGGATCGTCAGGACCACGCCCACGCCCACATGGTCTCCCCGGGTTCCGGCCGTGGGCCGATCTTCGCGGTCGACCTCGGCACCGACTCGGTCTACCGCTACGACCTGGACGCCGCGACCGGACGGCTGGTGCCCCGCGCGCCGAGGATCCGCACGACGGCCGGCACCGGGCCGCGGCACCTCGCCCGCCACCCGGACGGACGGCGTTGCTTCCTCGTCGGTGAGCTGGACGCCTCCGTCACCGCGTACGAGCTCACCGACGACGGTGCGTTGCACCAGCACGGTCGGGTCGAGGCGAGCGGGCGGTCCGGTCATGTCCAGCCGTCGGAGGTAGCGGTCTCCCCGGACGGGCGCTTCCTCTATGTCGGCAATCGCGGGGTGGGGACGGTTGCGGTTTTCGCCCTGGCCGGGGACCTGCCCGAGTTGGTGGCCGAGGTGGACACCGGTGGTGAGTGGCCCCGGCACTTCGCGCTGATCGGGGCGCACCTCTATGTTGCCGACGAGCGGGCGGACATGGTCCGGGTCTTCCGGCGCGACGCCGACACCGGTGTTCCGGAGGCGGTCGGCGAACCGGTGCCGGTGCCGAGCCCGACCTGTGTGCTGCCGTGAGCGACAGAGCCGAGATGTGAGGACGGCACAACTTAGGCAACGCCACGGGACTGCTGCGTCACTCTGTGTTGCTAAAAAGTGGTCAACTGTTTCTCCTGCGTAACTTTAGTCCGAACGGATGTGGCAGAGACGGCACCTTGTACGCAAGATGGTCACCGTGTCAGCAGGCCGCCATCGCATGCGTTCGAAACTCCACCTAGCAGCCGCCGCCGCGACGGCGGGTGTGCTCGTCGTAACGACGGGCGCGTGGTTCGGCTACCAGGAGTTGATCAAACCGAGCTGCTCAGGGGAGATTCGCCTGGCTGTGGCGGTCGCCTCCGAGCTCGCGCCAGCGGTGGACGCCGCCGCCTCCCAGTGGGTCAAGGACGGCGCGGCGGTGGGCCCGACCTGCATCCGGGTCGACGTCTCGGCGTCCGACCCGGTCGACGTGGCTGCCGTGGTGGCGGCGAAGCACGGAGCGGTCCTGGCTGGCGTGGGACAGGCCAGCGGCACCGCCGTCAGCCCCGACGTGTGGGTCCCCGACTCCTCGACCTGGTTGCTGCGGTTGAAGAAGGACGCCACGGCGTTCGCCCCGACCAACGGCGCGTCCATCGCGCGCAGCCCCATCGTCGTCGCGATGCCCGAGCCGATCGCCATGCGCCTGGGCTGGCCGGACAAGAAGTTCAACTGGACCGACCTGCTCAAGCAGGTCAACAACTCCAGCGCGCCCCTGCGGACCGGGATCGTCGAGCCGACCCGCGACGCGGCGGGGCTGTCCGGGCTGCTCTCGCTGACCGCGGCCGCCAACGGCGCCGGCGGGGATGCCCAGCGCAACACCGTCGGCGCGCTCCGGGCGCTGGCCACCGGCCGCTCGTCGCTGCGTAACGATCTGCTGGCCCGGTTCCCGACCGCCAACGACGCAACGTCCATCGCCAGCGGCCTCGGCGCGGCGGCCCTGTCCGAAGAAGACGTGATCGCGTACAACAGCAAGAAGCCGCCGGTGTCGCTCGCCGCGCTCTACATGGAGCCGGCGCCGATGCCGCTGGACTACCCGTACGCGGTGCTGCCCGGCATCGAACCGAGCAAGGCGTCGGCCGCCCGGGTGCTGTTCGAGCTGCTCACCAGCCCCTCGTTCCGCGACCGGCTCGCGGCGCAGTCGCTGCGCGGGCCGGACGGCAACTGGGGCGACGGCTTCAAGGCGCCGCAGGGTGCCCCCAGCCCGTCCGGCGGTGCGCCCACCGCACCGGCGAACGGCGGTAGCGCGGCCGGCGGCCTGGACCCGGCAGCCATCCAGCGGGTCGTCTCCAGCTGGTCGATCGCCACCCAGTCCGGTCGGATGCTGGCCGTCATCGACGTGTCCGGCTCGATGAAGGACCCGGTGCCGAGCGCCAACAACCGCAGCCGGGAGGAGGTCACCGTGGACGCGGCACGCCGTGGCCTCGGCCTCTTCGACGACTCCTGGTCGATCGGCCTGTGGACCTTCTCCACGAAGCTGGTCGGCAGTCGGGACTACCGGCAGCTGGTGCCCATCGGGCCGCTCTCCGCCCAGCGGGCCCAGTTGGAGGGCGCGCTCGCCACCGTCAAGCCGTCCAGCGGCGACACCGGCCTCTACGACACCATGCTCGCCGCGTACCAGGCCGTGCAGGAGGACTGGCAGCCCGGCCGGGTCAACTCGATCGTGCTGTTCACCGACGGCAAGAACGAGGACGACGAGGGCGTCAGCCAGCAGCAGTTGCTCGCCAAGCTCAAGCAGCTCGCCGACCCGGAGCGACCGGTCCAGGTCATCATGATCGGTATCGGCGAGGGCGTCAGCAAGGCCGAGCTGGAGTCGATCACGAAGGTGACCGGTGGCGACGTCTTCGTCACCAAGGACCCGAGCGAGATCGGCAGCATCTTCCTCAGCGCCATCGCACGGCGTCCACCGGCACCGCGCTGATCCGACGCTCAGACGCCAGGGGGCCTGCCGTACCGGCAATCGGTGTGGCAGGCCCTTTTTGGCCGCCGGGTTGAAGAAAAGTGACGGCAATACGTCGGAAGCAATCGGCAGTCATAGTTGTCAAGGCAGGATGTCGACTGTTCCGGCATGGTCGGTCCGCCTCCGGTCCGACCCGTCAGCCGGGGCCATCCTGAACAGAGTGGGAGGGCCGGTGAGCGCGGCGACACTGTTGACCCCCGCCACGTCGGCGGAGTCGGACGGCCGTCCTGCCGGGCTGGTGGCCCGGGCCGACGAACGGTCCTACGTCCGGGTTCTGGTTGTCCTGGACACCACCATCATCATCATCGCGCTGCTCATCGGGTACGTCACCCGCTTCGGTGACGACGAGCCGACCGGCTCGGAGGTCCCGTACGTGTTGGTCGCCCCCGGGTTGGTGCTGGCCTGGCTGATCTCCCTCAAGGCACTCGGCTGCTACGACGACCGGGTGATCGGCTACGGGGCGGACGAGTACCGGCGGGTCAGTTCCGCCAGTCTGCGGCTGGCTGGTGCGATCGCGATCGTCGGCTACGTCGCCGATGTCGGTGTCTCCCGGGGTTTCCTCGGCATCACCTTCGCGGTGGGCACCGTCGGGTTGGAGGTGGCGCGGTTCGCCGCCCGTAAGCGCCTGCACCGGGCTCGTTCGCTGGGCGCCGGCTGGTCGCGAAAGGTGCTGGTGGTCGGCGACACCGCGCACGTGCTGGAGTTGGTGCACACGCTGCGCCGCGAGCCGTACGCCGGGTACCAGGTGGTGGGCGCGTGCATTCCGGACGCCCTGCTCGCGCCGGTGGCGCAGCGGCTGGGTGACGTGCCGGTGGTGGGGTCCTTCCGGGGCATTCCGGAGGCCGCCACCGCGATCGGCGCGGACACCGTCGCGGTGACCGCGTCCGGTGAGCTGACCGCGACCCGGCTGCGTCGCCTCGGCTGGCAACTGGAGGGCACCGGTGTCGACCTGGTCGTGGCGCCCGCGCTGACCGACGTCGCCGGCCCGCGGATCCACACCCGCCCGGTTGCCGGGCTGCCGCTGATCCACGTCGAGGCCCCCGAGTTCCGCGGCGCTCGAAAGCTGGTGAAGGGCCTCGTCGACCGGTCCGCCTCGTCGTTGGCGTTGGCGCTGCTGCTGCCGCTGATCGCGTTCGTCGCCCTGGCCATCAAACTGGACAGTCGGGGGCCGGTGCTGTTCCGACAGGTCCGCGTCGGCCGGGGCGGGCAGGAGTTCGACGTGTTCAAGTTCCGCACCATGGTGGTCAACGCCGACGCCATGCTCGCCGAGTTGACCGCCAGCAACGAGACCGACGGTCTGATGTTCAAGATGCGCCGGGACCCTCGGGTCACCCGCGTCGGTCGGTTGCTGCGCAAGTGGTCGCTGGACGAGCTGCCGCAACTGGTCAACGTCCTGTTGGGTCAGATGAGCCTGGTCGGGCCCCGCCCACCGCTGCCCTCGGAGGTGGCCCGCTACGACGGCGACGTGGCCCGGCGGCTGTTGGTCAAACCAGGCATGACCGGCCTCTGGCAGGTCAGTGGGCGTTCCGACCTGAGCTGGGAGGACGGCATCCGACTCGATCTCTACTACGTGGAGAACTGGTCGCTCGCGGCCGACCTCACCATCCTCTGGAAGACCGTCGGCGCGGTCCTGAACGGCCGCGGCGCGTACTGACCCCGCCGGTCACGGTTGCGGGCCCGTCCAGTCCAGGCAGACGACCACAGCGTCGTCGACCAGGTCACCGGCCACGAACGCGCGCAGGTCACCGATCAGCGACCGGACGGCGTCCAGTGGCTCCATCGACCCCGTCCGGCGCAGGAAGCGGTCCAGCGCCGTTTCGCCGTAGCGTGCGTGCTGCCCGGCGGCCTCCAGCACCCCGTCGCCGATGACGAAGATCCGGTCGCCGACCTCCAGGGGGAACCTCTGCTCGTGGTAGTCGGTCGCCTCGAACATGCCGAGCGGGAACTGCGCCTCCAGAGGCTGCTCGATGACCTTCCCGTCGCGCAGGATGACCAGCCGGGGTGAACCCGCGTCGACCACCGTCATCATCCCGGAACGCAGATCCAGCTGCATCAGCAGTGCGGAGAGGTGCTGCTCGCCCCGGTACAGGTCGTAGAGGGCCTGGTCGGCGAGGGCGGCCTGGTCGGCCAGGCTCAGCCCGGCACGGCGCGCGTTGCGCAGCGCGTGGGTGGCCAACGAGGTGAGCAGGGACGCGGCGACGCCCTCGCCGCTGCCGTTGACGGTGGACAACCAGAGCTGCTGCCCGTCGTCGGACCAGTCGAAGCTGTCCCCGCGTACCGCGTACGCCGGTTCCAACTGCCCGGCCAGGCTGAACGACGGTCGGATCCGGCTGCGCCCGGGGAGGAGGTCCCACTGCATCTCGGCGGCCAGGGTGAGGCGCTGGGCACGCCGCGCCGCCCGGTAGACGTCGGTGCCGGCGGAGACCGCCGCCAACTCGTGCGCGAGCGCTGTGGCGATGTCGGTCAGCGCGGCGACGACGTCCGGGTCGTCCGGAACGGGCGACAGGAGCAGGACGCCCCGGCGCTCCCCGCGCATCGAGACCGGAATCCAGGCGCTGCCGTCGGAGAGGATCGGTGACTGGTGGTCGAAGGCGCGCCAGGCCGGGTGCCCCGGGCTGGTGATCGGGTCGCCGTCGGTGAGCGGGAGAAGCTCGGCGAGGCGGTAGTCGACCTGGTACAGCTCGACGTCGGTGATCCCGTACGACCGGGCCAGCACGTCCCCGACACCACCCACGACCCGGTCGGCCGGTGTCGCAATCAGTGCGTGTCGTGCCTCATTGACCGGTTCGTTCATGCTGGCTCCCTCGCTGAAGCTCGACCACCTGTGGGTTCGGAGTAGTCTCGGGCCACCATGGCCGAACTGAACGGTCCGACGGACCCCGAGACGAGTATGGCTGCCGCGCTGGACGCGGCGGCTGCTTCCCTGCTGGGCATCTGGGAATCCGCCCGGGAGGGGACCGCCAACCGTGTCTCCGGCGCGCAGCTACGGGCGGTGATGGTGGTGGAGCAGGCCGACGGCATCAACCTGCGCCGGCTCGCCACCCAGCTCGACATGCTGCTCAGCTCCGCCAGCCGCCTCTGCGACCGGCTGGTCGCCGCCGGCATGCTGGAGCGTGAGCCGGGCCGCTTCGACCGGCGGGAGATCTCGCTGCACCTCACCCCGGAGGCCCGCCGGCTCCTCGCCGAGCTGCGGGCCGACCGTCAGGCACAGCTCGCCGCCGTGCTGGCCGGGATGACCCCGGCGGGTCGCGACGCGCTGCTGAGCGGAATGCGGGAGTTCGACGAGGTCGCTCGCCGGCAGCAGGACACCACACTGGCGGGCGAGTCGGTGGAGGAAGAGGAGTGGCCGGGCGACCCGGACGGGCCGGGTGGGCCAGGCGGGCCGCCGGACCGGAGCGGGCCGACCCGCACGCGGTGGACTGATTCGTCGGGCGCCCCGGAGCGGTCGGTCGGCGCCACCCGGGAGTGGCCGACCGGCGGGCCGGTGGCGCGGACCGCCTGATCGAGCGGTGCCGGCTCGTCGTCACCGTCCGCGGTGCCGCCGCTGCGCCCTGGCCGCCGATCACGTCGGCACCGAGGCGCGGATGGCCAGCATCGCGACGTCGTCGTGGGCCTGCCCGTCCAGCCAGTCGTCGACGGCCCGGAGCACCCGGTCGATCAGCGCCGCGGGCGGCTGCCCGGCCGCCGACGCCAGCGCGGCGTGCAGTCGGGCCTCGCCGAATATCTCCGCGTCGCGCGGCCCGTGCGCCTCGGTGACCCCATCGGTGTACGCGAGCAGCACGTCGCCGGGGTCGAGGTGAACCCGGGTCTGGGCGAACCGTGCGGTGGTCAGCGCCCCGACCGCCGTGCCGCCCACCGGGACGGGGGTGACCGTGCCGTCGGCGGTGACCAGCAGGGGCGACGGGTGACCTCCACCGGCGATCGTGACGTCCACACCGGCGGGGCCGCGGTCCAGAGAGCCGAGCAGCAGCGTGGTGAACTGGCTGCGCCGCGCCGCGCCCGGGGCGTCGAACAACGCCCGGTTGAGCAGGTGGATCAGCTCCAGTGGGCGTTGCTCGACGAGCCGTAGCGTCTGCAGGCACTGGCGGACCCGGCCGGTCAGCACCGCCGCGCTCACGCCCCGGCCGCACACGTCACCGAGTGCGAACAGGGCCCCGCGTGGGTGCGGGAACACCTCGTAGAAGTCGCCGCCGATGCGCAGCGTGTCCCCGGCGGCGCGGTAACCGCCGGCCACTGTCACGCCGGGGACCGTGGGCAGCTCGGGCGGGAGCAGGCTGGCCTGGAGCACCCGAGCCAGGTGGGCCTGCTCGTCGTGGAGATCCGCGGTAGCCAGCGCGGCGCCCGCCCGGGCGGCGAACTCCCGGGCGAGCTCGGTCTCGCGCTCGTCGAAGCCGGGCCGCCCGGTGCGTCGGACGAGCAGCAGAGCACCGGCCGAGCCGTCGGCGCCGGGCATCGGGCAGACCAGCACGGTGCCCGGCGAGCCGAACCCGGGCGGCAGCATCGTGGCCAGGTCGGTGAACTCGGTGCCCCCGCAGGGGATCGGGTCGGCGGGGTCGCCGGCCAGCGCCTCGGCCAGCACGGGCACGGTGCTGGTCAGCGTCAGCGGGGCCAGCCCGTCGGTCGGGGCGGGTTCGCCGTCGGCGTACCGGATCCAACGGGCGTGCGGCTCGGCCGGCGCGGCCGGTCGGGGCAGCACCACGGCGGCGTCGGCCAGGTACGGCACGGCCAGTGTGGTGGTGGACAGGAGCACCTGGTCTCGGTGCAGGGACATTCCGAGTTGGTTGCCCGCCTCGGCGAGGAAGGCGGTGCGGGATCGTTCGGCACGTAGCGCGTCGGCGCGGTCGTGCTCCTCGGTGACGTCGCGGACGTACCACGCGAAACGGGGACCGGCGAGTTGCCGCCGGGCACCGCGCAGCCGTCGGCCGTGATGGTCGGCGTCGAAGCGGTCGGCATCCGTGGTGACCGCGTCGGCCACTGCCGCCACCGGGCATCGGGACAACTCGGTGCCGACGGTGATCTCCGGGAGCAGTCGCGCCGCCATGGCGTTGAGCAGGGTGACCCGGCCGGTCTCGTCGGTGGTCAGGATCGCTTCGGCGAGCCCGTCGAGCAGCTCGCGGGCCAACGGCGCGTCGGCGGGCAGCGGGGTGCCGCTGGGTTGCCGGGTCGTGGTCACCGCCGGACGCCGGCCCGCGACTGGCGACTCCTGCGCATGCTGCTTCTCGACTCCTCACCCGGCATCGTTGCTGTGGGGCAAGGATAGCGACCCTCTCCGACAGACACCCACAGCGTGGTCACGGTCAGCCCTGGGGTCCGTGTCAAAGCCCTCGGCTCGACCGAGGACCTTGATACAGGCTCCTAGCGGGCCAGCCAACCGGCGGGCTGGGCGACGATCCGGCGGACGACCGAGCCGGCGGCCCCTACCGCCGCGGCCTCCGCGCCGAGCGTGGACGGCCGGACCGTGACCGGTGACCAGGCGGCGGTCAGCACCCGGTCGGCGATCTCGGCGAGCACCGGAGGGCACAGCCAGGGCGCCAGGGCCGCGTAACCGCCGCCGAGCACCACGGTGTCCAGGTCGAGCAGGTTGACGACGCCGGCCACCGCCACGCCGAGGGCCGTCCCCGCATCGTTCAGCGCCCGCAGCGCGTCGGCGTCGCCGGCCTCGGCCAGCTCGGCGAGCCGTGCCGTCGCGGTGTCGGCCGGAAGCTCCGCCCGCGCCAGCCCGGCGGCGGTCACGATCGCCTCCTGGCCGGCGTACTGCTCCAGGCAGCCCTGCCCGCCGCAGCGGCACGGACGACCCTCGGGGTGCACCGGGAGGTGCCCGATCTCGCCGCTCCAACCGCGGACGCCGCGGAACAGCGCGCCGTCCAGCACGATGCCCGCGCCGATGCCCACCTCTCCGGAGATGTGCAGGAAGCTGGCCGGGGCGGGTGGTCGGGAGTGCAGCTCGCCGAGCGCGGCGAGGTTGGCCTCGTTGTCGACCACCAGGCCGGGCACGCCGGGGACCTGCTCGACCAGCGGCGGGTGCTCGGCGAGCAGCGCGGGCACCGGCACGTCGTGCCAGCCGAGGTTCGGCGCGAGCCGGACCAGACCGGCGTCGTCCACCAGGCCGGGCACCGCGAGCGCGGCCCCGACCAGTGTGAGGCCCTGGTCGGCGGCGTCGTCGCGGGCGGCCCCGGCCATCTCGACCAGCTGTGCCAACGCGTCGGCGGGGGCCACCGGACGCAGGTCGGCCCGGTGTACGGTGCGGTGCCGGACCTCACCCGCGAGGTCCACCACGCAGACCGCCAGGTAGTCGACGTTGACCTCCAGGCCGAGCCCGGCCGGCCCCTGATCGGCCAGGACCAGCCCGCGCGCCGGACGGCCGGCGCCGGAGCGGGGAGCCGGGTCGGACTCGCTGACCAGACGGCCCGCGAGCAGGTCCTCGACCACCGCGGACACTGTTGCTCTGGTGAGGCCGGTCGCGGTCGCCAGGTCGGCTCGGGACGGGGGGCGTTCGGCCGCGGCGATGCGGCCGAGCACCAGGGCGAGGTTGAGCTCGCGCAGACTGCCCTGACGGACTGCGCCGGCCGGGGCGTGGGTGAGGCTCACCCCTTGACACTGCCATAGGGCGGGCAAATAATTCAATGGCTGAACAAATAGCCGACAACACCACCCCGGAGGTTGCTCATGGCACCCCGTCCCACTCCCGCCGACAAGTTCTCCTTCGGGCTCTGGACCGTGGGTTGGCAGGCCCGCGACCCGTTCGGTGACGCCACGCGTCCCGAGCTCGACGCGGTCGAGGCAGTGCACCGGCTCGCCGAGCTGGGCGCGTACGGCATCACCTTCCACGACGACGACCTGATCCCGTTCGGCGTCGACGCCGCCACCCGCGACCAGCACATCGCGCGGTTCCGCAAGGCCCTCGACGAGACGGGCCTGGTGGTGCCGATGGTGACCACCAACCTGTTCACCCACCCGATCTTCAAGGACGGCGGCTTCACCAGCAACGACCGCGACGTCCGCCGCTACGCGCTGCGCAAGGTGCTGCGGCAGGTCGACCTGGCCGCCGAGCTCGGCGCCAGCACCTTCGTCATGTGGGGTGGCCGCGAGGGCTCCGAGTACGACCTCGCCAAGGACGTCCGCGCCGCCCTGGACCGCTACCGCGAGGCGGTGAACCTGCTCACCCAGTACTCCATCGACAAGGGCTACAACCTGCGGTTCGCCCTGGAGCCCAAGCCCAACGAGCCGCGCGGCGACATCCTGCTGCCCACCATCGGGCACGCGCTCGGCTTCATCTCCCAACTGGAGCACCCGGAGCTGGTCGGCCTCAACCCGGAGGTCGGGCACGAGCAGATGGCCGGGCTCAACTACGCGCACGGCATCGCCCAGGCGCTCTGGCAGGGCAAGCTGTTCCACCTCGACCTCAACGGCCAGCGCGGCATCAAGTACGACCAGGACCTGGTCTTCGGCCACGGCGACCTGATGAACGCGTTCGCCCTGGTGGATCTCCTGGAGAACGGCGGCCCCAACGGCGGGCCGGCCTACGACGGCCCACGGCACTTCGACTACAAGCCCTCCCGCACCGAGGACATGGACGGCGTCTGGGCCTCCGCGGCGGCCAACATGAGCACCTACCTGCTGCTCAAGGAGCGCGCGGCGGCGTTCCGCGCCGACCCCGAGGTGGTCGAGGCGCTGGCCGCCAGCAAGGTCGGCGACCTGAACACGCCGACGCTCAACGACGGCGAGGGTTACGAGGAGTTCCTGGCCGACCGGTCCGCGTTCGAGGACGTCGACGTGGACGCGGTGGCCGCCCGGGGCTTCGCCTTCGTCCGGCTCAACCAGCTCGCCGTCGAGCACCTGCTCGGCGCCCGCTGAGGCCCCGCCATGCCGTTGGTCGCGGGCGTCGACTCGTCCACCCAGTCCTGCAAGGTGGTCATCCGGGACGCGGAGACCGGTGCCCTGCTCCGGCAGGGTCGGGCCGCACATCCGGATGGCACCGAGGTCGACCCGGAGGCCTGGTGGCAGGCGCTGCGTAGCGCTGCCGACCAGGCCGGCGGGTTGGCCGACGTGGCCGCGATCTCCGTCGCCGGCCAGCAACACGGCATGGTGTGCCTCGACGAGGACGGCCGGGTGGTCCGCCCGGCGCTGCTGTGGAACGACACCCGGTCCGCCGACGCCGCCGCCGACCTCGTCGAAGAGGCCGGCGGCGGTGCGGCCGGGCGTCGGTTCTGGGCCGAGGCCACCGGCAGCGTGCCGGTGGCCAGCTTCACCCTCACGAAGCTGCGCTGGCTGGCCCGGCACGAGCCGGAGCAGGCCGCCCGGGTGGCCGCCGTGTGCCTGCCACACGACTGGCTGACCTGGCGGTTGGCCGGCGCGCCGGGGTTGGGCGCGCTGCGTACCGACCGGGGGGATGCGAGCGGCACCAGCTACTGGTCGCCGGCCAGTGGCGAATATCGGCTGGACCTGTTGGAGCAGGGCTTCGGGCGGCGACTGATCGTCCCGGAGGTGCTCGGCCCGGCGGACTCGGCGGGGAAGCTCGCCGACGAGCTCGGTGGGGGTGCGTTGCTCGGTGCGGGCACCGGCGACAACGCCGCCGCAGCGCTCGGCGTCGGCGCCGGCCCGGGTGACGTGATCGTCTCCATCGGCACCTCCGGCACCGTGTTCAGCGTCGCCGACGTGCCGGCCGGCGACGAGAGCGGCGCGGTGGCGGGCTTCGCCGACGCGTCCGGTCGTTTCCTTCCGCTGGTCGCCACGCTCAACGCGGCCCGGGTGCTGGACGCGGCCGCCGCGATGCTCGGTGTCAGCCTGGACGAGTTGGCCGAGTTGGCGCTCTCCGCGCCGGCCGGGGCGGACGGGCTGGTCATGGTGCCCTATCTGGAAGGTGAGCGGACACCCAACCGGCCGCTCGCCACCGGGGCGGTGCACGGCCTGACCCTGCGTACGTCGACGCCCGCGCACCTGGCGCGGGCCGCCGTGGAGGGCATGCTCTGTGCTCTCGCCGACGGTCTGGACGCGCTGACCGCGCAGGGTGCCACGGCCCGCCGGGTCATCCTGGTCGGCGGCGGGGCCCGGTCGGCCGCGGTGCGTCGGATCGCTCCGCAGGTCTTCGGCTGCCCGGTCGTCGTCCCGCCGGCGGGGGAGTACGTCGCCGACGGCGCAGCCCGGCAGGCCGCCTGGGTCGCCCTGGGTGGTCCGAGGCCGCCGGTCTGGGCGGTCGAGGGCACCGAGGAGTACGCGGGCGAGCCCGTCCCCGCCGTTCGTGAGCAGTACGCGGCGGCTCGTGGACTGGTTCTCGACCGCCGCTGACCGTCGGGATCGACGCGGGTGGGTGCCCGGGAACGCTGACCGGCACCCACCCGCGTGACGACCTCCTCAGCCGCGTCTGGTTGGCTGCCGGTCATGACGGTGACCAGTGGCGGGCCGGGCCGGGGCGGGCAGCAGCCCGGCCGACGCCCGCACGCCCGGGGCGGCGGCCCGGCGCACCGGCTGTACAGCATCGTGGTGTTCGTGCTGCTCGCCTCACTGGACAACGTGGCGATCGGGCTGGTCCCGCCGCTGTACGGCCCGATCTCCGACGCCTTCGACGTGTCGGGGCGGCTGCTCGGTCTGGTCACCGCCGTCAGCTTCCTGGTCAGCGCGGTGGCAGCGGTCGGCTGGGCGTACGTCGGTGACCGGACCAACCGTAAGCCGCTGCTCATGGTGGGCACTCTGTTGTGGGCGGCGGGCACCGGCGGTAGCGCGTTCGCCGGCGGCTACCTGACGTTCTTCACCGGGCAACTGGTCGCCGCGGTCGGCCTCGGTGCGGTCGGCTCGGTCGGCTTCTCGGTGGTCACCGACCTGATCTCACCGACCCGACGCGGGCTGGTGATGAGCTTCTGGGGGCTCTCCCAGGGGGTCGGTACCCTCGCTGGCACCCTCGTCGGAGGGCTGCTCGGCGCGACGGACTGGCGGCGGCCGTTTCTGATCCTGACCGGCGTCGGCCT
This sequence comes from Micromonospora sp. WMMC250, assembly GCF_027460215.1. NCBI lineage: Bacteria > Bacillati > Actinomycetota > Actinomycetes > Micromonosporales > Micromonosporaceae > Micromonospora > Micromonospora sp. WMMC250. The sequence goes on from NZ_JAPZBJ010000002.1 coordinate 6,207,251, forward strand.
GATCGCCACGGTGGCCTACCTGTTCACGTACGACATCCGGCGCGGCCAGAGCGAACCGGAGTTGGCCGACCGGCTGGACGCCGGCGCCGAGTACGACTACCGGATCAGTCGCGCCGACCTGCCGCGCATCCTGGCCCGACGCACCAACCGGTGGCTGATCCTGCAGGGACTCACCGCGCAGGCCGCCTTCGGGTCCCTGGTGTGGTTGCCGGTGCTCTTCGCCGAACGAGCCGAGGCCCAGGGCTACTCGTCGTCCACGGCGGTGGTGGTGGGCAGCGTCTTCGCCACGCTGTTCCAGCTCGGCGGGGTGCTGTCCATCGTCGGTGGGCTGGTCGGCGACGCGCTGCAACGGCGTACGCCGAGAGGTCGCGCCCTGGTCGCCGCTGTCGGCATCCTCGCCGCGTTGCCGTTCTACCTGGTGTTGTTCTTCGTCCCGGTGACGATCGATGTGCCGGACGGCGCGAGCGGCGGCGCGGTGGTCGGCGCGGTGCTGTCCAGCGTCTTCACCGAGCCGTCGGTGGGGTTGAGCCTGCTGACCGCGATCGTGGCGCTGGCGCTGACCTCGGCCAACTCGCCGAACTGGTTCGCGCTGATCGCCGACGTGAACCCGCCGGAGCACCGGGGCACTGTCTACAGCCTGGGCAACCTGGTCAACGGGGTCGGTCGGGCGGCCGGCAACGGGCTGGTCGGGGTGGCGTTCCAGGGGCTGCGCGCGGCATTCCCGCCGCCGTTGAACTTCGCCGTCGGGCTGGCCGCGTTCCAGCTCTTCTTCATTCCCACGGGTGTCATGTACTGGTTGGCGTCGCGAACCTCGCCGGAGGACATCGAGAACGTCCACGACCTGCTGCACACCCGAGCCGACCGCCTCTGACCCCACGCGCCCCGCCCGCGCGTCCCGCGCGTCAAGATCCGCGCAACATCAAGGGGAAGCGCTGCCACGGGTGAGCAGGAGGGGCCAACATCCCTGATGTTGGCCCCTCCTGCTTGGGTCAGGCGGTGCGCAGCCAGACCGTCACGTCGGTGGGGACCGCGTCGTCGTCTTCCAAGGGAGCGCTGCTCGCTAGCACCTCGGCTCCGGTCGGGACCGGCACCGGCGTCTCGCCGAAGTTGGTCAGCACTGTCAGCTCGCCGTTGCGGAAGGTCAGCACCTCGTCGCCGGAGGACAACCATTCAAGGGTGCCGCGACCCAGCCCGTGGGCGCGGCGCAGCCGCAGCGCCGTGCGGTACAGCTCGTACGTCGAACCGGGCACGTCGCGCTGGCGGTCCAGCGCGTACTCCGCCCAGAGCGACGGCTGCGGCAGCCAGCTCGCGTCGGTGGGCCCGAAGCCGTACGACGGCGCGTCGGCCTCCCACGGGATCGGCACCCGGCAGCCGTCCCGGCCGCGCTGGGTGTGCCCGGTGCGTGCCCAGGTCGGGTCCTGCCGGGCCTCGTCCGGCAGCGTGGTGTGCTCGGGGAGACCCAGCTCCTCGCCCTGGTAGAGGTACGCGGAGCCGGGCAGGGCGAGCATCAGCAGCGTGGCCGCCCGGGCCCGGCGCAGGCCGAGCGCGGCGTCCGGCTGCGGGTCGCCGATGCCGATGCCGTTGGGGCGGCCACCGCCGATCGCCAGGCCGAGACGGGACGCGTGCCGCACCACGTCGTGGTTGGACAGCACCCAGGTGGTCGGCGCGCCGACCGAGTCGGTCGCCTCCAACGAGCGGGTGATCACCGCGTACTGGGCCGGTGCGGTCCACGCGGCGAGCAGGTACTCGAAGTTGAACGCCTGGTGCATCTCGTCCGACCGCACGTAGCGGGCCAGCCGCTCGGCCGGTTCCACCCACGCCTCGGCGACCAGCACCCGCTCGCCCGGGTAGCTGTCCAGGACCTGCCGCCACTGCCGGTAGATCTCGTGCACACCCTCCTGGTCCCACATCGGCGGACGCGGCTTGTCGATCTCGTTGCCGGAGAGGATCTCCTGCGGTTCCTGCCAGTCGGCCAGGTCGGCCTGCTTGACCAGGCCGTGCGCCACGTCGACCCGGAAGCCGTCCACCCCACGGTCCAACCAGAACCGCAGCACGTCCAGGAACTCCGCGTGCACCTCCGGGTTGTCCCAGTTGAGGTCCGGCTGACCGGTGTCGAACAGGTGCAGGTACCACTGGCCGGGCTGCCCGTCCGGGTCCACCGTGCGGGTCCAGGCGGGGCCGCCGAAGACGCTCTGCCAGTCGTTCGGCGGCTGCTCACCGTCGGGGCCGAGACCGTCGCGGAAGATGTACCGGGACCGTTCCGGGCTGCCGGGCGGGGTGGGCAGGGCCTCCTGGAACCAGCGGTGCGCCGAGGAGGTGTGGTTCGGCACCAGGTCCACGATCACCCGCAGGCCGCGGGACCGGGCCTCGGCGATCAGCTTGTCCGCGTCGGCGAGGCTCCCGAACAGCGGGTCGACGTCGCGGTAGTCGGCCACGTCGTAGCCGGCGTCGGCCTGTGGCGACGGGTAGAACGGGGAGAGCCACACCGCGTCCACGCCCAGCTCGACCAGGTGGTCGAGGCGGGCCGTGATGCCGGGAAGGTCACCGATGCCGTCGCCGTCGGAGTCGGCGAACGAGCGGGGATAGATCTGGTAGATGGTCGCCTCGGTCCACCAGCCGGTGACCGGGTGACCGGAGGGGGTCTGCTGCGTCGGATCGGTGTTCAGGGTCTTCTCCCGTGTCGCGCTGTGGTTAGGTTTTCAGTGTGCCCGGGGTGGTGCCGTCGACTCCCGGACCACCAGTCGAGTGGGCAGGATCACCGATGTCTCGCAGTCGGCGTTCTGCTGACCCGGGATGGGTCCCGGGGGCCGGGCTTCGAGCGGGTCGAGCAGCATCCGGGCGGCCAGTCGGCCCTGCTCGGCGGCGGGCTGGGCGATGGTGCTGAGCCCGAGCATGCCGGCCAGGTCATGGTCGTCGATGCCGATGACGCTGACGTCCTGTGGCACCCGCAGTCCGGCGTCGCGCAGCGCTGTCATCGCGCCCATCGCCATCTCGTCGCAGGCGGCGACGATGGCGGTCGGCGGCTCACCGCGGGCCAGCAACTCGACGGTGGCCCGGGTGCCGCCGTCGATCGTGAAGGTGGACTCGACGTCGAGGCTCGGATCGGGCCGCAGGCCGGCGGCCCGCAACTCCGCCTGGTAGCCCCGGCGTCGGTCGAGGTGGGTGGTGAACGCCAACTCGTCGTCCGGGTCACCGGAGATGTGCGCGATCCGGTGGTGGCCGAGGTCGATCAGGTGTCGGGTGGCAGCCCGCGCGGCGGCCACGTCGTCGATGCGTACGCACGGCCAGTTGGGCACCCTGCTTCCCGAGCTGATGGTCACGCCGGGCAGTTCCAGGGCGGCCAGCGCGGTCAGGTCGGCCGGCCGCAGTGGGGTGGCGACCAGCATGATGGCGTCCACCCGCTTGTGCAGGTTGGCGGTCCGCAGGACCCGCTGGCGGACCTGTTCCCGACCACCCAGGTTGTAGAGCAGCAGGTCGTAGCCGGACTGGTGGAGGTACTCCTCGACCGCCTCCACGATGGTGCTGAAGAACCAGCGGGTGATCCGGGGTACCACCACGGCGACGGTGCCGGTCCGGCCACCGGCGAGCCGCGACGCGCTCGGTGACACCTCGTAGTCGAGCTGCTCGGCGGCGGCGAGCACCCGGCGTCGGGTGGCGGCCGAGACCGTCGGCAGCCCACGCAGGGCCCGCGAGACGGTGGCCGTGGACACGCCGGCCAGCCGGGCCACATCATCAATCTTCGTCACGGTTTCCCCCGCTCGGTGCCCGGCGCGCCCGCCGCCGCCCGAGGGGCCAGGCGGCGGCGGGCAAGCGGGTCAGCCCTTGACGCTGCCGGCGAGCAGACCTCGCACGAAGAAGCGCTGCAGGGACAGGAAAACGATGAGCGGTACGACGATGGAGACGAACGCGCCGGCGGTGAGTCGCTGCCACTCGTTGCCCCGGGTTCCGGCCATCTCGGCCAGCCGGACGGTGAGCGGGGCGGTCTCGTTGCCGCCACCGGCGAAGATCAGCGCCACCAGCAGGTCGTTCCAGACCCAGAGGAACTGGAAGATGCCGAACGCCGCCAGCGCCGGGGTGATCAGCGGCAGCACGATGGTCCGGAAGATCTTCGGGTGGGTGGCGCCGTCGACGCGGGCCGCCTCCATCAGGTCCCCGGGCAGTTGCGAGACGAAGTTGTGCAGCAGGAAGACGGCGAACGGGAGCGCGAAGCAGGTGTGCGCGAACCACACCTGGGCGAACTTCTGTTCGTCGACCAGGTCCCAGGCCGGCATCAGTGTGACGCCGCCGAGGCTGACGCCGGTGGAGAAGAACTTCAGCAGCGGCACCAGGGCCATCTGCAACGGGACGATCTGCAAGGCGAAGATCGCGATGTAGAGCCAGTCCCGGCCGCGGAAGTTGATCCATGCCAGCGCGTACGCGGCGAGGGCCGCGAACGCGAGCGGGAAGAGCACCGACGGGATGGTGATGGCCAGTGAGTTGATGAAGTAGCTGGCGAGCTGCCCGGAGGACGACGACCGTCCGAACAGGACCTGCTCGTAGTTCTCCAGAGTGAACTGCGGGTTGGTGAACGCGGTCCACCAGCCGGTCGTCTTGATCTCGTCCTCGGGCCGGAGGGAGGAGATGAACAGCCCGAAGGTGGGGACGGTCCAGACCACCGCGATGACGATCGAGACGAGCGTCGCGGTGCGGCTGTTGAGCCGCTTGCGGACCCGGCCGGCCGTGGTGGACGGGGTGCCGGCGGTCTTCTGTGTGCCGGCGGCGACGGTGGGCGTTGCGGTGGTCATCTCAGCCCTCCCGCTGCTGACGGAGGTTGCGGATCTGGTAGATCACGACCGGGATGACCAGGATGAACAGGAAGACCGCCAGCGCGGAACCCTGCCCGTTCTGGCCGTACCGGAAGGCCTGGTTGTACATCTCGCTGGCGATCACGCTGGTGTCGTAGTTGCCGTTGGTCGAGGTCCGGACGATGTCGAAGACCTTGAGCGTGGCGATCGTGAGGGTCACCACCACGACGATCAGCGCCGGCCGGATGCTCGGCATGGTGATCTGCCAGAACATCTGCCAGGGGCTGACCCCGTCGAGGCGGGCGGCCTCCACGATGTCGCCGGGGATCGCCTTGATCGCCGCGGAGAGCACCACCATGGCGAAACCGGCCTGGATCCAGACCATGATGACGATGAGCAGGATCGTGTTCAGTGGTGATTCGAGGAGCCACTGCTTCGGCTCACCACCGAGGCTGACCACGATCTGGTTGAGCAGACCGATCTGGTCGCCCTCGCCGCGGTAGGCGTAGACGAACTTCCAGATGATGCTGGCGCCGACGAAGGAGATGGCCATCGGCAGGAAGATCAGTGACTTGGCCACCGCCTCGAACCGGGCCTTGTCCACCATCACGGCGTAGAGCAGGCCGAAGCCGGTCGCGACCAGGGGAACGAGGAGCACCCAGACCAGGGTGTTGATCAGGACTCGGACGATCGAGTCGTCGGAGAACATCCAGCCGTAGTTGCGCAGCCCCACCCAGTTGGTGCTGCTCCCGTCCATCAGGGAGAGCAGCATGGTGCGGATGGCCGGCACGACCAGGCCGATGAGGAGCAGCAACAGCGTCGGCAGCAGGAAGAAGAGGGCGAAGAGGCCCTCCCGCGGCTTGGTCCGGCGGGGGAGCGGAGCCCCACTCGCCGAGGCGGCGACGAGCTGCGCCTCCCGTCTCCGGGCGAACCAGGCCGGCACGACGTCGAGCAGCAGGAGCAGACCGCCCACCACCACCACGAAGGCGACCAGCCCGTACATCAGCATGAGGAGCTTCGGCTGCTCATCGGCGAAGTCGAACCCCATCAACCCTCCCTCTCGGGTCCACCTCGGCCGGTGGCCCGGCCCGCGAACGCGGGCCGGGCCACCGCCGGGATCACTTAGGCCAGCTGCTTTCGATGCCCTGGAGCACCGGGGCGGTCTGCTTGCCGTTCAGCCACTCGACCATGCCCTTCCAGAACGTTCCCGCGCCGACGGCGGCCGGCATCAGGTCGGATCCGTCGAAGCGGAAGGTGCCGGTCTTGTCCTGCAGGATCTGCACGGAGAGCTTGTCGATCGGGCTGGCCACGTTGGCGATGTCCAGCTTGTTGTTCGCCGTGACCCAGTTGCCGAGCTTCGCCCGGCTGTTGACGTACTCGGCGGAGGCGAGGTAGGTCTGCACCGCCTGGACCTCGGGACGGTCGGCGTACGCGACGACGAACTCGCCAGCGCCCAGCACCGGCTTGCCCTTGGCCGGGTCGATGGCCGGGAAGTAGAAGGCGAACGCGTCGCCGTCCTCGGCCACCTTGGTGCCCTCGGGGAACTGGTTGGCGTAGAACGACGCCTGGCGGTGCATCGCGCACTTGCCGGTGGTCACCGGCACGCCCGCCTCCTGGAAGGAGGTGGTGGTGATGCTCTTGACGCCGCCGAAGCCGCCGTTGACGTACTTCTCGTTCTTGAGGATGCTGCCGGCGCGGTCGACCGCGTCGACGATCTTCGGGTCGTTGAACGGGATGCCGTGGGTGGTCCACTGGTCGTAGACCTCGGGGCCCTGCGTCCGCAGGATCACGTCCTCGATCCAGTCGGTGGCCGGCCAGCCGGTGGCGTCACCGGACTCGACGCCCACGCACCACGGCTTCATGCCGCTTCCGGCGATCTTGTCGCTCAGGGCGATGAGCTGGTCCCAGGTGGTCGGAACCTCCCAGCCCTTCTCCTTGAACGTCTTCGGCGAGTACCAGACGAAGGACTTCACGTTGGCGCCGAGCGGCACGCCGTAGAGCGTTCCGTTGACGGTGCCGTACTTCAGCCAGTCGGCCGGCATGTTCTGCTCGGCGAGGGCCTTGGTGTCGGCGCTCAGGGACTTCAGCTTGCCGGCGTCCGCGAACCGCTTCACGAGGCCGGGCTGCGGCACGAAGGCGATGTCGGGGGCGTTGCCACCGTCGACCCGGACGGGGAGCTGCGCTTCGAACTCGCCGCTGCCCTCGTACGCGATCTCGATGCCGGTGCAGTCGGTGAACTGCGACCAGGAGCGCTCCAGCAGGTCGGCCTCGGCGTCGCGGATGGACGCGTAGATCGAGACCTTCTTGCCGTCGTGGCCCTCGTACTTCTCGTATGCCGCGCACTCCGCGGAGCCCGCGTTGCTGCTCTTCTTGTCGTCGCCGGTGCCGCAGGCGGTGGCGCTGAGCGCCAGCCCGAGTACGCCGGCGATCACGAAGGCCTGGCGTGGTCTGGTAAAGACCGCCATGCCGTCCTCCTTCCTAGCCGGCGCGGTCGTGCTGGTGACCCGTCGCCGGTCCGATTGGGCGTGCACACATGTAAGCGCTTGCATCCGGCGCGGTCCACCCCCTGTCAGACACGAGCGAGTAACAATCCGGAAACCTGCGGGCTGCCTGGTGGGCGCGCTCCCGGCATGGATCTCGGGCTCTTTCGAAGATTGACGATATCTGTCAGGCTATGGCCACCTCATCGAAGGTTTTCGACATAGGAGGAGCTGTATGCGTAAGCGGTGGATGAGCCTGCTGGTGACGGGTCTGCTCGTCGGAGGCGTGCTGACGCCGGCGAGCCCGGCGCTGGCCGCACCGACCTTCCGGGTGCCGTTCCCGTGCGGCCAGTCCTGGTCCGGGCAGACCCGGTCGGACCACAGCCCGGCGTACGCCGTCGACTTCAACCGCACCGACGACCAGGGCGACCCGGTGGTCGCCAGCGCCCCCGGCACCGTCGACCGGGTGACCGACCTCGGCGGCACCAGTTATGGCAAATATGTCCGAATCAACCACGGGGGCGGTTACAGCACGTACTACGCGCACCTCAGCGGCTTCAACGTCTCGGTCGGCCAGACCGTCGGCTACGGCAAGGTGATCGGCTGGGTCGGCAGCACCGGTGGCTCGACCGGCCCGCACCTGCACTACGAGCAGCGCCTCAACGGTGCCGACATCCAGGTGCGGTTCAACGGCACCCTGGCCCTGTACTGGGGCACCAAGAGCTACACCAGTGGCAACGGGTGCTCCTCAGGCAGCGGCAACGCCACCGTCGACACCAGCGGCACCCCGCTGACCGTCCGCTCCGGCCCCGGCACCGGGTACGCCTCGGTGGGCACCGTCGCCGACGGCACCCGGGTGACGATCGCCTGCCAGACCAGCGGCACCACTGTCACCGGCACGTACGGCACCAGCTCGATCTGGGACCGGATCGGCTCCGGCCGGTTCATCGCCGACGCGTACGTGTACACCGGGTACGACGGCTACATCCCTGGCATCCCACGCTGCTGAGGATGACCGGATGACGGCCTCCGGCGGGCGCGGCGCCCGTCGGAGACCCCCGGGTCAGCCGTTCAGCCGCCAGATCGACAGGTTCAACGCGGCGGCGAAGGTGACCCAGGCCCAGTAGGGCAGCAGCAGCGCGGTGGCGACCCGGGACACCCGGGCGAACAGCACCACGGTGAGGCCGATCGCCAACCACATCAGCACGATCTCGGCGAACGCCAGCCCGTACTGCCCCGCGCCGAAGAACAGCGGCGTCCAGATGGCGTTGAGCACCAGCTGGGCGGTCCACGCCCAGAGGGCGGGGGAGAAGCCCACCCGCCGCCACACCAGCCAACCGGCAACCGCGATCAGGGCGTACAGCAGAGACCAGACCGGGCCGAACAGCCACGAGGGCGGCGCCCAGCCGGGCTGCCGCAGGCTCGTGTACTCGTCGGTGGTGCCCTGCACGCCCAGCCCGCCGATCGCCGCCGCCACGAAGACGGCCGCCGCGAAGCCGACCAGGGCCCACCACTGTCGCCGGCCCGAGGCCGTCGGAGCGTCCCGAGATGTCTCCATAGTCAAGATGTTTCCGCACCGCGCCGGATCAAACCGCCCGGACAAGAAAGCGCCGGGATCGCCGCAACCGGTGCTCCTGTCGGGAGGACGGAGCTCCGGTCGCGGCGACCCCGGCGGGTCCCGGTGTTAGGAAGTAAGCGCGTCAATTGAAGATGCTGACACCACCCGGGCCGACCAACAGCCCGACAACGATGAGGACGATGCCCCACAGGATCTGCCGGCGGAACAGCGCGAGGATGCCGGCGACCACGAGTACGACTGCGAGAATCCAGAGAATCAGCTCCATGACCTCTGACTACCCGACTGGCCGATCGGGGAAACCTGGTCGGTATCAAGTTGATCGCCGACGTGGAAGACGCTGTACGCCTGCTTGATCACCGGGTGCGCGACGTTGCGGACGCGTACGCCACCGGGGGTCGTGCCGCGCTCGGTGCCGGCGTGCGCGTGCCCGTGCAGGGCCAACGCCGTGGGGGCCGAGTCGATCGCCTGCCCCAACTGGTACGACCCCAGGAACGGGTAGATCTCCAGCGGTTCGCCGACCAACGTGTCCGGTACCGGTGAGTAGTGGGTGAGCGCGACGAGCATGTCGCAGTCCAGTGAACGGAGCGCCGTGCCGAGGCTCTCGGCGCTCTCGTTGGTGGTCCGGACGAACGCCTTCATCTCCGGCTCACCGAAGTCGCTCGCGCAGCGCCCGGCGAACCCGCCGCCGAAGCCCTTCACGCCGGCGATGCCGAGCCGGCCGCCGGCGCAGTCCAGCACGACGCCGTTGCCCTCCAGCACTGTGATGCCCGCGTCCTCCAGCACCTTGACCACCTGCGGCACCTGGTCGCACTGGTGGTCGTGGTTGCCGAGCACTGTCACCACCGGCACGGCCAGGCCGCCGAACTCCTCCGCCACGCAGCGCGCCTCGGCCTCGGTGCCGTGCCGGGTCAGGTCACCGGCCAGCAGCAGCACGTCGGCGCAGTCCGGCAGCTCCTCCAGCGCGGGGCGGAACCGTCCGACCACGTCCTCGTCCAGATGTACGTCGCCCACGGCGGCGATCCGGATCACCATGGAACCTCCCTCAGGGCAGTTGCTCGATCTCCGTGGGCGCGTGCGTTCGGATCACCCCGATGTCGCTGGTGATCGGCACGTCCGGGAAACGCTCGGACACCCGGCGCAGGATCTCCTCCCGCCGGTGCGGGCTCTCCACCTCGCCGTTCAGCACGATGGCGCGTTCCCGGCGGACCACGGTGATCCCTTGTTCGGCGACGGCGGGGTCCTCGGCGAGGAGCCGTTGGATCTCCGCTTCGACGTACTCGTCCGGTGGCCCGGCGTCGATGTCGCGATGGTGGGTCACGATGTCCCCTCTCCGGTCGTGGTGCCGGTGTCCGGCACCACCTCCAGCCGGTCCAGCAGCACGAGGAACGCCTCGGCGTACGGCGAGTGCTGCGTCTCCTTGCGTACCCGTTCCCAGTCGATCTGCTCCCGCAGCGACCGGGCCAGCGGCAGGCCACGGGCGAAGTCGCAGTAGTGCTGGGAGAAGCTGAGCAGCTTGTGCACCATCAGTTGGGTGGCGGACAGGACCGGCATGTGGATCGCGTCCACCGGCCGGATGACCGTGTCGGCGAACGTCTCCTCGGTCACCGGCGTCTCGATCGGCCGGTGGATCAGGTCCACCATGCGGCCGTCGTCGAAGACCTTGACCAACCAGTCCTCCGGCGGGCGCTCGGCCACGAACCCGGCGGCCACCAGGGCGTCCAACGCCTGTTCCACGTCGGTCTCCCGGATCAGGAAGTCGACGTCGTGATCGCTTGAGTGACCTCCGTGGGCGTAGACGGCGAAGCTGCCGCCCAGGGCGAACGGAATCTCGGACTGCTTGAGCACGGCGGCGACCTTTTTCAGGGTGTGCACCAGACTCTCGTCCCCGCGCTCAGCCATCTGGTTCTCCCGTCGTCGTGTAGGTGGACCGGCGGTTGGATTTCGAACTCCGGTACCCGGCATTCCGGTCGGCCACACCTGCTGGCGTCGCGGTCAGGCGTCAACAGGGATGAACCGTTACAAACGTCGCGGCGACGGTGCGTGGGTCGGATAACCTGTGGAAGGTGGCCAGATCATCGGGGATGCGTCGACGCAGGGCCCGGTTGCGCACCGTCGCCCTGATCGGGATCGACGGCTCCGGCAAGACCACCCAGGCGCACCGACTGGCCGACGCGCTGACCGCGGCCGGCCGCCCGGCGACCTACCGGCGCAACGCCAGCGGACGGCGATGGCTCGGCCGGCTCGCCAACCGCCTCGGACGTCCCGACGCCCAGCGGCTCGTCGGGCGCGACGGCGTACTGGCGGTGGAGTCCGTGCTGCGCTGGCTCGCGATCGCCGTCGCTCTGATCAGCTGCCTGCTCACCGGCCGGACAGCGGTGATGGACCGCTACTCGGCCTGCCAGTACGCGAGCATCCGCGCGCACGGCGGGCAACGCTGGGAGCGGCTGGCGCGGGCCGGTTACCGGCTGTTCCCGACGCCGCAGGTGACCTTCCTGCTCGCCGTCGACCCGGCGGAGGCGTACCGGCGGATCGAGGAACGCGGCACCGACCACGAGACGATGGGCTGGCTGACCGCCGCCGACACCGCCTACCGGACCCTCCCCGAATATCCGAGTTTCGTGCTCGTGGACGCGGGCCGCCCCGCCGAGGAGGTGAGCGAGCAGATCCAGGCGCACCTGGAGACCTGGCTGCCGCTCTCCTCCGACCAGCCGCGCGACGTGGGCCCGCTGGCGACTCAGGCCCGCCCGTAGACCGGCACCGTGGCGCCGCTGGTCGGGGCGGACTCCGCCGAGGCGAGGAAACGGATCACCGGGGCGATCTCCGCCGGCGTCACCCAGCGCGAGTGGTCGGCGTCGGGCTGCGCGGCCCGGTTGGCCGGGGTGTCGATGACGCTGGGCAGCACTGTGTTGCAGCGCACCCCACGGTGCCGGTACTCCACCGCCACCGCGTTGGCGAAGGCCAGCACCGCCGCCTTGGCCGTCACGTAGCCGGCCGCGCCGGGGAACGGCGCGACCGCCGCGCGGGCCGAGACGCAGACCACCGCGCCCGCACCGCTCGACATCAGGTGCGGCAGCGCGGCCTGGGTGACCAGGTAGGTCGGCCGCAGGTTGACGGTGAGCATCCGCTCGAAGACGTCGATCGGCGTCTCGTGCACCAGGCCACCGCTGGCGTACCCGCCGACGAGGTTGACCACGGCCCGCAGCGGCGCCGTGGGTTCACCGGCGGCGACATGGACCGCCCGCGTCACATCCACCGGATCGCTCAGGTCCGCGACCAGCCGGACCACACCGGCCGCCGGCTCCGACCCGGGCCGGGCATCCCGCTTCGGTACGACCACCCGCCAGCCCGCCTCGACGAACGCGGTGACGACCGCCCCGCCGAGCCCGCCGCTCCCGCCGGTAACCAGAACACTCCGCCCCACCATGCGCCCACGCTAACCCTCACCCCACCCCGGCGCCCCCACCCGCCCCTCTCCCACCCACCCCGCCCCGTCGATCATGACGTTGTCGCCGTGACCCGCCGACCTGGGTGGTGACAACGTCATGATCGTCTGCCGTGGGCAGACTGGTTGGCTTGCCGGGCGGTTGGGGGCGCAGGATCGGCGGATGCGGATTCTGATTCTCGGTGGCACCCGGTTCCTCGGTCGGGCGGTGGCGCAGCTCGCCGTCGCGCAGGGGCACGACGTCACGTGCGCCGCTCGTGGTGTGTCCGGCGCCGTTCCGGCCGGGGCCAGGTTGGTGCCGGTCGACCGGGACGACCCGGACGCGCTGGTGCCGCTCGCCGGCGACGGCTTCGACGCCGTGGTCGACGTGGCCCGCCAGGTCAGCCACGCGCGGCACGCGCTCGCCGCGCTCGCCGACCACGTCGGCCACTGGTCGTTCGTCTCGACGATCTCGGTGTACGCCGACAACACCACCCCGGGCCAGGCCGCTGTCGATGCGCCGGTGCTTCCGGCGGCCCCGCCGGAGGTGGACGGACCGGTCGGCCCGGACCACCGCTGGTACGGCGAGTGCAAGGTCAGCATCGAGCAGGCGGTTGGGCAGCGGGTGGGCGTCGACCGGTCGTTCATCTGCCGGGCGGGGCTGATCGTCGGCGTCGAGGACCCGAGCGACCGCTTCCCGTACTGGGTGCGGCGGCTGGCGGCCGGTGGCGAGATCCTCGCGCCCGGACGCCCGACCGACAGTGTGCAGTTCGTGGACGTCGCCGATCTGGCGAGCTGGCTACTGCACGCCGCCAGCACCCGCCTCGCCGGCACGTACGACGGCATCGGGCCGGCGATGACCCGGGCCGATTTCCTGGCCGGGGTGGCCGCCGGGCTGGACGTGGCCGACCCCGCCCTGACCTGGGTCGATCAGGACTTCCTGGCCTCCCACGACGTACGCGAGTGGTCGGGGGAGCGGGCTCTGCCGCTCTGGGTGCGACTGCCGGAGTCCGGTGGCCTGATGGCCCGCGACGCTCGACCGGCTCTGGCGGCGGGGTTGGCGGTCCGTCCGTTGTCCGACACCGTTCGGGCGACCGCATCCTGGATGGCAGCACAGCCGGACGCCGTACGGCAGAGTGGTCTCGACCCGGCGGATGAGGCGGTGGTGCTGCGGGAGTGGCAGGCTGTGCGGGACCGGTGATCCCGGCTGTCGACACTTTCCCCCACCCGGACAGTCATAGTTGACGCTCACGCCTGGTGAAAGTAAGTTTCATCCGTGGCGAAGAGTCCGAAGATTTCTGCGAGTCAGGAGCCCGGTGGGCTTATCGTCCACATCAGCGGGCTGTTGCCGTCGCTGTCGCCCGCCGAGCAGCGGGTTGCCCGGCTGGTCGTGTCCGACCCGGCTGCCGCCGCGCGGCGGACCATCACCGACCTCGCCACCGCAGCGGAGACATCCGAGGCGACAGTCATCCGGTTCTGCCGTTCCGTCGGCATGGATGGTTACCCCCAACTGCGCATCCGCCTCGCCGCCGAGGCCGCCCGCCGGATCGAGCCGCCGGACGCCCGGGTGGTCGGCGGTGACATCCCGCCCGGTGCCGACCTCGCCCAGATCATCGCCACCATCGCGTTCAACGACGCCCGAGCGGTCGAGGAGACCGCCGAGCAACTCGACCCCGCCGTCTGCGAGCAGGTGGTCGAGGCGATCAGTGGCGCCGGCCGGATCGACATCTACGGCGCCGGCGCCAGTGGGTTCGTCGCCTCGGACTTCCAGCAGAAACTGCACCGCATCGGCCGGATCGCCTTCTACTTCCCGGACGTGCACACCGCGCTGACCTCCGCGGCCCTCCTCGGCCGGGGAGACGTGGCGATCGGCATCTCGCACACCGGCACCACCTCCGACGTGATCGAGGTGCTGGAGCAGGCCCGTACGCGGGGAGCCGTCACAGTGGCGCTGACCAACTTCCCCCGGTCACCGATCACCGAGGTGGCGGACTTCGTGTTGACCACGGCGGCCCGCGAGACCACCTACCGCTCCGGCGCGACAGCCAGCCGACTGGCCCAGCTCACGGTGGTCGACTGCCTCTTCGTCGGCGTGGCGGCCCGCAACCGAGCCCGGGCCCGTAAGGCACTCGAGGCCACCGCCGAGGCGGTCCAGTCGCACCGGGTGGGTGCCAACCGGAGGCGGGCATGACGGCCGGCGCGGTGGAGCCGGACAAGGACATGCCAGCGCCATCCGCCCGCCCCGCCGTCCGGGTGGGCGCCCCCACCGAGCGGCGCAACCCCCTCAGCGTCGACCTCGACCTGATGTCGACCCGCGACGTCCTCACCGTGATCAACGAGGCGGACCGGCGGGTGCCGGCGGCGGTCGCCGCGGTCCTCGACGAGATCGCCGCCACCGTCGACCTGGCAGTCGAGGCCCTGCGCGGCGGTCACCGGGTGCACTACTTCGGGGCCGGCACCTCCGGCCGCCTCGGTGTGCTCGACGCCGCCGAACTGGCCCCCACCTTCAACTCGCCCCGGCACTGGTTCTGCGCCCACCTCGCCGGTGGCCCCGACGCCATGTGGCGGGCCGTCGAGGACGCCGAGGACGACGACCGGGGCGGAGCGGTCGAGGCCGCCAGTTGCGTACGCGCCGGTGACCTCGCTGTCGGCCTGGCGGCCAGCGGACGCACCCCGTACGTCCTCGGGGCGCTCGCCGCGGCCCGCGCCAAGGGTGCTTCGACGATGCTGCTCTGCGCCAATCCGGAGGCGGAGGCCGCCCGGTCGGTCGACGTGTTCATCGGGGTGGACACCGGACCCGAGGTGGTCACCGGGTCGACCCGGATGAAGGCGGGCACGGCGCAGAAGTTGGTGCTCAACGCGTTCTCGACAGCCGTCATGGTGCGACTGGGGCGGGTCTACTCGAACCTCATGATCGATATGGTCGCCACCAACGCGAAGCTCCGCGGACGATTGATCTCGATTCTGGTCGAGGCCACCGGCTGCTCCGAGCAGGTCTCCCAGAAAGCCCTCGCCGAGGCCGGCGGTGACCTGAAGACGGCGCTCGTCTCCCTGGTCTCCGGAGCCGAGGTCGACGCCGCCCGGGCCGCGCTCGCCCGCTCCGCCCACCAGGTACGCGGCGCCCTCGCCCTGCTCGCCCGCTGACGCCCGCTCCCGGGAACGGGAAGCGAAAGGCCCCTCGGATTGTTCATCTGGCCGGGGGGTAATAACACTCCCGATGGATGAACCGACCGGTCCGCCGCTGCGTATCTGCCAGTGACCAGGATCGCAGCGTGGTGGTGACCCGGGTCGCTGTGCCCCCACGGCTGGCGGTGTTGCCATGGTGCGGTGACCCGTGCGTGGTGCCCAACGGAGAGCCGCCCGACGGGGTGCTGACAGCAAATATGGACCGTGCTCTCAGCTAGTACTCAGGCATTCGTGACACTTTCGACTCACGAGACGGAATCCCCGACACGTCTCATCTGTTGTGTAGGTGTCAGCACCGCTGGGCACAGCAGAAGTTACCAGGGGTTGACGGACGTGGGGAATGGCAAGGAACCGGGCAACCGGCGCGAGCGAGGGGACCGTGGGCAACGTGGACAAGAACATCGGCATGCGAACCGACGAGGTTGCCGAGGAGCGCGACCTGGTCGGCGTCTACCTGCACGAGATCTCCCGGACGCCACTGCTGGACGCCGCCAAGGAGGTCGATCTCTCCAAGGCGATCGAGGCCGGCCTCTACGCCGAGCACCTGCTCGGTGAGGATGCCGTTCCCGCCGGTGTCGACCGGGCCGACCTGGAATGGCTGGTCGTCGAGGGGGAGCGCGCGAAGGACCTCTTCATCCGCGCCAACCTGCGACTGGTCGTGTCGATCGCCCGCCGTTACGTGCGTTCGGGCATGCCCATGCTGGACCTGATCCAGGAGGGCAACACCGGCCTGGTCCGGGCGGTCGAGAAGTTCGACTACGAGCGCGGCTACAAGTTCTCCACCTACGCGACGTGGTGGATCCGCCAGGCGATCAGCCGGGCGATCGCCCAGCAGGAGCGCACCGTCCGTCTGCCGGTGCACCTGGTGGAGGACGTCAACCGGATGCGCAACGTGGCCCGGCAGCTGACCCGTGAGTTGGGCAGCGACCCGGAGCCGGAGCAGATCGCGGCAGCGCTCGGCGTCACCGTCGAGCGGGTCAACGAGTTGCGCCGCTGGTCGCAGGACACCGTCTCGCTGGACACCCCGGTGGGCGACGACGGCGACACCAACCTCGGTGACCTGGTCGCCGACAGTGACGCCCCGTCGCCGGAGGACATCGTCCTCAGCGGTCTGGAGCGGCAGCGCATCGAGGGGCTGCTCAACCACCTCGACGACCGGTCCGCCGGCATCATGCGGGCCCGCTACGGGCTGGAGGACGGCCGGGAGCACTCGCTCACCGAGGTCGCCTCACGGTTCTCGTTGTCCCGCGAGCGGATCCGACAGCTGGAGATCCAGGCGCTCGGCCGGCTGCGTGAGCTGGCCCGGGCAGAGGGGCTACAGGCGGCCTGACCTGGTAGTAATGACGGCGAACGGCCGGCGTCCGATAGGGGGACGCCGGCCGTTCACCGTCTTCGGGCGTCTAGCGGACCCGACCGTAGCCCTGGATGGGCATCATGTTCATGCCCCGCTTGAGCACGTTGCGGCCGGCGCTCGGCGCGTCGATCACCTGACCGTCGCCCACGTACAGGGCGACGTGCCCCAGCCCGCTGTAGAACACCAGGTCACCCGGCCGTAGGTCACTTCGACCGATGTGGGCGACCGCGCTCCACTGCATCCGCGTGTTGTGCGGCAGCGACCGACCGGCCGCCCGCCAGGCCGCCGAGGTGAGCCCGGAACAGTCGTAGCCGTTCGGCCCGTCGCCGGCCCACACGTACGGCTTGCCCAGCGCGCCGAACGCGTAGCGCACCGCGGCGCCAGCGTCACCGGCCACCGCTGGCACGTTCTTGGCCTCGGCTGCCGGGGCCTTGGGTTCGGGTCGCTCGGTGGCCGCCCCGTACGCCTGCCGACGCATCTCGTACAGCTTGGTCAGATCCTGCTCGATCTGCTTCTTGGCCGTCGCGAGCTGGCGGGCCTGCGCGGCCTGCTTGGTCAGTGTGGCGTCCAGCCGGGCCTTCTCGTCCAGCAGCCGTCGCTGGTCGGCCGTGTAGCCGGAGATGCGCTCCTGCCGCTGGCGGGTCAGCTGGTCCAGTGTGCCGAGGCGGTCCAGCAGGGCTGTGGCGCCCTCGGAACCCAGCAGGGCGTCGGCGGTCCGCAGACCGCCGCTCTTGTACGCGGTGCTGGCCAACTCGGCCACATCAGCCTGGCTCTGCTTGGCCTGCTGTTCCAGCGGGCCGATGCGGGCCTGTAATCGGGCCACTGCGGCTTCGTTTGTCTTGATCTCCTCACGCAATTTGTTGTACGACTCGACGACCCGCTCCAACTCGGTCGAGGACGCCTCGATCCGGCGGGTCAGGTCGGCGGGGGACGGCTCGGCGTAGGCCACCGCCGTCGGGGCGATCAGCGCGGCCGACATGCCGGCGAGCGCCATGGTGCGCAGCAGGTTTTTCAGGGATGACAAGAGCGGAAGGCCCCTCTCCCACGGCCGCCGGGGCTGCTGACGCCCTCGGCGACACCGGCCGGGGCCACCCGGGCGGACGGCACTGGGCCGGACCGGCTCGCCCAACCTAACCCGGGACGGCTGTCGCTCGCAGTTGAAGCAGGGGCGAATGTTGGCGAAGTGGCCGGGCGTAGCACTGCGTCGGGTGGCGTCATCGTGACTGATGACGCCTGAAAAGAGGGGCGAACGGTCCGTTGAGCGAGGTATTGACGGATATACGACTTTCGTCGTTCCGGGCGTATGCCGCCGGATATCTGGTCGCCATAACCGATAAAACCTGAAATGGATGCTGTTTCTCGGCGATGTCACCGGTTGGGGGAACGGTCGAGAGTCGACAAATACACAGGTCAGCTGGCGGCGCCGCAACACAATGAACGGAGCCGGGAATCCCGTCGACAGGTAGCGATGCCTGTTCGGGCCCACCTCGGCCAAACCGTCTCCCGCGGGAGGAACCGTGGAACGTGAAGGCGCAGGAACGCGGCCGCCGCGAACGGCGCCGGGCACCCGGTCGACCCTGCTGTACGCGCGGCCCGGCATCATCGTGACCGTCGACCGGTTCACCGCCGGTCGAACCAGCTACCAGGTGGCCGACCTGACCCACCTGCGTACCACCCGAGGCCCGCACGACCGGATCGCCGTCCGGGCCGTCGTCGTCACCACCACCATGCTCGGCGGTGTCGGGCTGCTCCTCGGCTTCACCGGTGGTCTGCACCGCCTGACCGCCGGGGCGTACCTCATTCTCGGTGCGGTCTTCCTGCTACCGGCCGTGCTGGCGATGGTCGGAGATCGTTGGCGTCCACCGCCCTACGAGCTGTGGGGGTGGTACCGGGGAGCCGAGGTGCTGCTGTTCAGCGCCGACGACGAGCGGCAGTTCGGCCAGGTCACGCGAGCCCTGCTGCGGGCCCGGGAGGTCAACCGGTACGGCGGGTGGGTCGACCCCCTCGCCTCGGCCGAACCGTGGCGGCCGAACCGTTGACCCGACGGTGGGCCGGCGCCGACCCGGCGTCGGCCCACCGGCCGCTCAGCTGGAAACCGGCTCCGGTGCCCGCTGCTCCTGCGGCGCGGCCACCCAGGCGCTGACCCGGCGCTCGGCGTAGAAGGAGACGAACGGCACGGTGCCCGCCAGCATCACCAGCAGCATCCGCTTCAGCGGCCAGTCGGCACGGCGGCTCAGGTCGAACGCGGCCACCAGGTAGATCATGTAGAGGAAGCCGTGCGCCGGGCCGATCGTCTCGACCACGACCGGGTTGTCGAACGCGTACTTGAGCGGCATGCCGATCACGACCAGCAGGATCAGGACCACGCCCACGATCCAGGCGATCACGCGGTACCGGGTTAGGGCAGCGCCCACCTTCGTCCGTCCTTCCGAGCCCGGCTCAGCCGGGATAGTCACCGGGCCGGGCGCCCGGATTGGCGTTCAACCATGACAGGTAGCGGTTGTAGGCGGCCAGGTCGGTGTCCTCGACCGCGTCGCCGCCGGTGGCCGGTGCCCGGGACACCCGCACCGGTCGGCGGACCGCCGGTCGGGAGCCGGCGTCGACCGTCGGCGTCGGCTCGACGGCCGGGTCCGGCGACGGCGCTTCGGCCTCCGCCCCCCGGCGGCGGGCGAGCTTCACCTCGCGCCACCAGACGTAGACCACGAAGCCGGCGAAGATCGGCCACTCGACCGCGTACCCCCAGCTCAGGCTGTTGCCGGCCGCGGCCCGGCTGACCTGCCACCAGCCCAGCCCCAGGAAGCCCGCGGTCAGCACGACCATGGCCACGTGGCGCACGATCCACGCCGGGGTCCAGAGCCGCCTCATGGCATCGAGGGTACCGGGGGCGGCTCCGATCTCCGACACCGTGTCGTAGTTGTCGCGTCGCGGCCGTGGTTTGGCCGCACGACGCCTGGGCAATCGTCTAGACGCCAGCCCAAACGAGATCAAGGGGGGCGATCATGACCGGATCGGTACGTGAGGACGGCTTCGCGTCCAACGGCAACACCGAGATGAGCCCGGAGCAGCGGGTGCCCGAGTGGGGCGGCGACGACCTGGCCGACCGGGCCGGCACCGCGGGCCTCGACGGCGATCTGCCCGGCGTCGACCCGACGGAGTTGACCGACGAGGATCTGATCCGCGAGATGCACAGCCTGCACCGCACCCGCCTCGACACCCTGCGGCACGCGGCGGACTCCGCGCTCGCCAACCACCTGCGGCGTACCGCGGAACTCGAGACCGAATACCTGGCCCGCCACCCGGGCCGGGAGGTCGACCCCAGCCGCCTGCGGGACGCCTGATGCCGGCGCGCGCCGTGCGCGGCATGTCCGCGCCACCCGAGGTGGTCTTCAACACGGCCACCGACCCGAACCGCGCCTCGGCCTGGCTGCCGGAGCCGCTGCGCGGCGACGGAAGCCCCGCCTCCGAGATCGACGGCGCGGAACTGCGCGCACGCTGGGGCGACGGCGACGACTGGTCCGCCGAGATCCGGGTGGAGCCGGCCGATGCCGGCGGCGCCCGGATCCAGCTCGACCTGGCCGACGGGTCGGGCGACCCCGGCCCGGACCAGCTGGCCGACGAGGCACTCACCAACCTGGCACGCGAGGTTGCCGACAACCTCCAGGCCGGCTGAGCGGGCACGCGGGACGCCCGGTCCCGCACCACCACGACATGGGAGGAGAACGGGTGAGCGACACCGGCCTGCGCGACAAGGCGGCGCGGTTGCGGCGGGCGTACGCGCCGCACGAACACCGGCCGCTCGGCGGCTACCTGGTGGCAATGGGCGCCTACGCCGGGGTGACCGGCGCACTCGCCGGTCTGGTCAAGGTGACCGGTCGACCGGTGCCGGAGCGTCCCGCGCCGTCCGACGTGGTGCTGCTCTCCATCGCCACCCACAAGTTGAGTCGGCTGCTGTCCAAGGACGCGGTGACGAGCCCTCTGCGGGCGCCGTTCACCCGTTATGACCGCCCGATCGGCAGCGGCGAGGTGATGGAGCAGGTCCGTGACTCGGGCAGCCCCACCCGGCACGCCATCGGCGAGTTGCTGAGCTGCCCGTTCTGCCTGGCGGTCTGGGTGGCCACCGGGCTGACCGGCGGCCTGGTGCTCGCGCCCCGGCTGACCCGGCTGGTGGCCACCGCGCTGACCGCGGTCGCCGCGTCCGACTTCCTCCAGATGGCGTACGCGACGGCGCAGCAGGCCGCCGAGGGCGGGCACGACGACGACTGACGAGCACAAACGGAAGGGGCCGGCGCTGCTGCCGGCCCCTTCTGTCGTACTTGAGTGTCAGCGCTGCATGCCGGACCAGCCGTGCGGCGACTCCGGCTCCCGCTCGTCCTCGTCCGCGCCGGTGATGATGTCCCGGTCCACCGCCGTCTTGTCGTGCTCGTTGGCGAAGTCCGGCTCGGGGGTGGTGTCCATGCCCTTCGGCGGTTGACCGAGCGCCGGAACCTTCTCGTCGTGGTCCTCGTGGTGGTTCATGTCGGTGTCCCTTCTACGGTGGCTCACGCGACGGAGCCGGTGAGGTCGCTCACGCGACGGAGCCGCCGAGCAGGTCGCTGGCCTCGTCCACCGAGTACTCGCCCTCGGGCAGTGCGTCGACTCGGGCGAGGAGGTCCGCCGGAAGCTCGGCAGCCACCGCCCGGCGGTAGATCTCGCCCTGGTCGACCCGCTCCTGCGCCCGGAAGACATCGTCGAGCAGGTCGTCGAGGGCCCGGGTGTCCGGCTCGCCGGACACTGATGCGTCGTCGGTCACCTCGATCAGCTACCCGGGCCGGAATCGGTCAAACGTCACGCCAGCGGGCCGCCTGCGCCGCCGACCGATGACCTCCTGCGCCGCCTTTGCTCTGCACCCATCCGTGCACCAGTTACGGACGGTGTGCGTCGCATCGGTGGGTGCAGAGCAAAGGCGGCGGCGGATACTTCGTCGCGCTCGTCGCGGCGGGCCGGCCCGCTGCGGTCGCTGGCGGCGTCGTGTCTGCCTGGGCCGTCGCGGCAGTCTCGGCTGCTCAATCTGGTGGGGTTCGGGGGCACAGACAGCGCCGCCCCCGGCCTTGTGGGCCGGGGGCGGCGCTGGTGTCGGTGTGCAGGTCGCCTCTCGGCGAGTGGCGCTACGCGGCTCCAGCCGGACGGTATTCCGCGAAGGCTATTTAGGTGAGGCCCGGGGACACTGGGCACACCGACACCTCGGTCAACGAGCCGACCCCCACTCGTGTTCCGCGCCTTCTGGTGTCAGCCGTCACACCGTCGTCGGAAGGGTGGCCCGCCGCGCCCGCACGGCCGAGGCCAGGTGATCGAGCACCTCGGCCGTGTCGTCCCAACCGAGGCAGGCATCGGTGACCGAACGGCCGTACTCCAGCTCCCGGGTCGGGTCGAGGTCCTGCCGGCCGGGCAGCAGGAACGACTCCAACATCACGCCGGTGATCCCACGCTGCCCGGCGGCCATCTGGGCGGCCACGTCCGCGGCGACCAGCGGCTGGTTGCGGTGGTCCTTGCCGCTGTTGGCGTGACTGGCGTCGATCACCAGGCGCTCCGGCAGCCCCGCCGCACGGAGCAGGTCGATCGCGCCGGCGACCGACTCCGCGTCGTAGTTGGGCCGCCCGCCCCCGCCGCGCAGCACCAGGTGCCCGTCCGTGTTGCCCCGGGTGTGCATGATCGCCGGGGTGCCGGAGAAGTCGATGCCGGGGAAGACGTGCGGTACGCCGGCCGCGCGGATCGCGTCCACGGCGGTGCCGATGCTGCCGTCGGGCCGGTTCTTCATGCCGATCGGCATGGACAGGCCGGACGCGAGCTGCCTGTGCACCTGGCTCTCCACGGTGCGGGCGCCGATCGCGCCCCAGGCCACCGTGTCCGCGATGTACTGCGGGGTGATCGGGTCCAGGAACTCGCAACCCACCGGCAGGCCGAGGCGCAGCACGTCCAGAAGCAGCGCCCGGGCCAGCCGCAGGCCGGTGTTGACGTCCCCGCTGCCGTCCAGGCCCGGGTCGTTGATCAGGCCCTTCCAGCCGACAGTGGAACGGGGCTTCTCGAAGTAGACCCGCATGACGATCAGGAGGTCGTCGGCCAGCCGATCGGCGGTGCCGCGCAGGCGCTCGGCGTACTCGAGGGCGGCGGCCGGGTCGTGTACCGAGCAGGGGCCGACCACCACCAGCAGGCGGTCGTCCTCGCGGTCGAGCACTCGACCCACGGCGCGCCGGCCGTTCAGCACGGCTGCGGCGAGCGATTCGTCCAGGGGTAACTCGTGATGCAGCAGGGCGGGCGTGGTCAGCGGCACGACGCGGTCGATCCGCTGATCGCTGACCCGATCGGTCTCCGGGGTCGTCACGGTGGGGAATCCTTCCGCCGACCGCGCCCGGGGCCGGTGCCCGGGTCGAGCCGGCTGCTCGTACACAAAAGGGCAGGAACGAAAGCTCCTGCCCAGCCGGCTCGGTCTGCGGTGACGTCAGATCATGGTGAAGTCACCGGCGTGCGAGCCGGCTGCCTAAACCATCGATACGAACGCGTCACGTCGCCCAGCGTACCCGACCCGATGCGGAAGCCCACCGGGTCGTCCCAAGATGCGGAGTGAACATCGCGTGTCACGGTCCACGGCGGGGTAACAGGGGTGCCATGACTGACGAGCAGAGCGATCACGACCGGGTGGAGTCCCGAGCCCACCACCTCCTGCCCGAGGAGAAGGCCGTGGGCAGCGACGACCCGGAGGCACAGGCGGAGGCCATCCTCGCCGAGTCGGACATCCGCGAGGAGGACCAGAACGCGGCACCGGACACGGTGCTGGAACGACGTACCTCGGATCAGACGGTGGTCGCGGTCGAACCCCCCGACTGAGCGTCCGCCCCGCGAGCCCGGCGTGACCCCCGGTAGGTCTGCTCCCGCAGCCAGGCCAGAGGACCTGCCACCCGCAGGTCGGGTGGCAGGTTGCGCACCGGGTCGAACGCGAGCGCGGCATCCTCCTCGGCGTCGAGTTGGGCGCCGATGCTGATCTGCCCCACCGGCCGCCACGGCCCCACGGCGGACGCGACAGCGAGCACCAGTCGCGGCTTGTCCGTCCGGGTCGCGGCGGCCGCCGCGTTCAGGCTGCGTCCGAGGCCGACCGAGTCGGGGTCGGCCAGCGCGGCCAGCCAGATCCGGCGGGGACCCACGCGGAAACACATGATCGAGGTGTACGTCCCGGTGAAGTCGCGCCGGGGCAGCGGCAGGTTACGCAGCAGCGGGGCCGCGCCACTGGAACTGACCAGCAGGTCGAACGGATGGCCGTCCTCGCGGTGCAGGCGTACCGCGAGGCCGAGCACGTCCGGCCAACCGCCGGGCGTCGGTGTGCCCTTGGAGAGCCGGACGGTCGCCCGGTACCGGCCCGGGTCGTCGAGCAGACCGGCCCCGGTGGGTGGTCCGGGCGTACCCCAGATCATCAGTTCGCCGGTGAAGGAGCGACCGGCCGGATGCAGCAACCGGCCGCGGCGTCGGCCGAGCGCGGCGCTGGCGCGTTCGACGGCGGTGGCGAGCCGGGACGGGGGCGGGGTGACGGTCATTGCCCTCCGATACCCCGGGCGGCCTCCCTGATGCGGCGGGTCGGCTCGCCGACGGGCCGCACGTCACCTTTCCGCCCGGGAGATCGGATAGCGTCGGGGCATGCCCGACAGCGGTTACCCCTGGCCCATTGAGACGTCCCGACTGGACAACGGCCTGCGCGTGGTGGTGAGTGAGGACCGCACCGCGCCGGCCGTGGCCGTCAACCTCTGGTACGACGTCGGCTCCCGGCACGAGCCGGCCGGGCAGACCGGCTTCGCCCACCTCTTCGAGCACCTGATGTTCGAGGGCTCGGTCAACGTGGCGAAGACCGAGCACATGAAGTTGATCCAGGGCTCCGGCGGCTCGCTCAACGCCACCACCAACCCGGACCGGACGAACTACTTCGAGACGGTCCCGGCCGAGCACCTGGAGTTGGCGCTCTGGTTGGAGGCCGACCGGATGGGCGGCCTGGTCCCGGCGCTCACCCAGGAGACGCTGGACAACCAGCGCGACGTGGTCAAGAACGAGCGCCGGCAACGCTACGAGAACGTCCCGTACGGGGACGCCTGGCTGCGGTTGCTGCCGCTGCTCTACCCGCCGGGGCACCCCTACCATCACGCGACG
The DNA here is from genome assembly GCF_027460215.1 of Micromonospora sp. WMMC250. NCBI lineage: Bacteria > Bacillati > Actinomycetota > Actinomycetes > Micromonosporales > Micromonosporaceae > Micromonospora > Micromonospora sp. WMMC250. The sequence continues at coordinate 6,232,221 of NZ_JAPZBJ010000002.1, forward strand.
ATCGGCTCGATGGCCGACCTGAACGCCGCCGACCTCGCCACCTTCCAGGCGTTCCACCAGACCTACTACGCGCCCAACAACGCGGTGCTCACAGTGGTCGGCGACGCCACCGCCTCGGACGTGTTCGCGTTGGCCGACAAGTACTTCGGGGCGCTGCCCCCGCGCGACGACATCCCGCCGGCCCCGGACGGGCGCAGTGTCCCGGCCACCGGGCAGACGGCGGTCGAGTCGGTGAGCGCGGACGTGCCGGCGCCCCGGGTGTACATCGCCCACCGCAGCTACCCGTTCGGCAGCGCGGAGTACAACGTGATCACCGTGCTCGCCACCGTCCTCGGCAGCGGCCGGGGCAGCCGGCTCTACCAGCGGCTCGCCGACGGTGAGCGGATCGCCCAGCCGGACCTGGTCGGGGCGTACGGGGTGGACCTCGCGCACGCCCCGGCACCGCTGATCGCCACCGCGACCGCCCGACCCGGGGTGAGTGGCGAGCGGCTCGCCGAAGGGCTGGCCGAGGTCGTCGACGAACTGGCCACCGTGCCGGTCACCGCCGCCGAACTCGACCGGGCCAAGGCGCTGCTGAGCACCGGGTGGTGGCGTCAGCTGTCCACGGTGGACGGCCGGGCGGACCTGCTCGGCCGGTACGCCACCCAGTTCGGTGACCCGGCCCGCGTCGCCGACCAGTTGCCGGGCCTGCTCGCGGTGACCGCCGAGCAGATCGCCGAGGCCGCCGCCGAGGTGCTCGCCACCGACCGGGTCATCCTGACCTACCTGCCCGAGGAGACCTCATGACGTTGATCGCCGACCGTCCCGGCCCGGGCGCCGCCCGCCCGTACCGGTTCCCGGCGGTGGTCCGCCGCTCCGTGGCCGGTGGTCAGGTCGTCGCCGCGCACCTGCCGGGGCAGAACCTCGCCGTGGCCCTGCTGCTGCTCGACGTGGGTGCGGGCCGGGAGCCGGTCGGCAAGGAGGGCCTGTCCGGTGTGCTGGCCAAGGCCCTCGAAGAGGGGACCGCGCAGCGGGATGCCGCCGCGTACGCGCTCGCTGTCGAAGGGCTCGGCACCGCGTTGACGACCGGACTGGACTGGGACTCGTTCCAGGCCAGCGTGGTGATCCCGGTGGACCGGCTCAGCGCGGCCGTGGAACTGCTCGCCGAGGCCGTCCGGACGCCCCGACTGGACCCCGCCGACGTGCGCCGGGTCCGCGACGACGAGGCGACCGCGTTGCGGATGGACTGGGCCAACCCGGGACCGCGCGCCGACGCGGCGCTGCGCGCCGACCTGTTCGGCGCGGAGAACCGCTGGGGACGTCCCATGCACGGCGACCCGGAATCGGTTGCCGGGTTGGACGTGGAGGACGTCACGGTCTTCCACTCCGAGTGGTTCCTGCGCCCCGGCACCCTGGTCGTCGCCGGGGACCTGGACCGGATCGACCTGGACGCGTTGGCCGCCGCGGCGTTCGCCGGCACGGGGGGAGGGCCGGCCGAGCGGGGCGGCCCGATCGAGGTGCCTCTGCACACCGGTCGGCGGATCATCCTGGTGGACCGTCCCGGTTCGGTGCAGTCCACGCTGCGACTCGGCCACCCGGCGCCGTACCGGGCGCACCCCGACCACGTGCCCATGTCGCTCGCCGGCACGGTGCTCGGCGGGGCGTTCACGTCGCGGCTCAACCATCTGCTCCGCGAGGTGCACGGCTACACGTACGGCATCCGGGGTGAGTTCGCGTCGTCCCGGCGGTTCGGGCGGTTCGCCGTCAGCTCCGGCGTGCAGACGGCGGTCACCGCGCCGGCCCTGGTGGAGGCGGTGGGTGAGATCACCCGTACCCAGGCCACCGGGGTCACCGAGGACGAGCTGGAGGTGGCCCGGTCCTGGCGGGCGGGGCAGCTCTCCGTCGAGTTGCAGAGCCCCCGGGCGATCGCCTCCGCGTTGACCACGCTCGTCGTGCACGATCTGCCGGACGACTATCACGCCCGGCTGCGGGAGTCGCTGCTGGCCGCGGACGTCGACCAGGTCTCCGCAGCGGCGGCCAACCACCTGCACCCGGAAGCGTTGACCCTGGTCATCGAAGGTGACGCCGCCGTCATCCGCGACGAACTGACGGCAGCGAACCTGGGCGACCTGATCGCCTGACCCCCCGCTGTGCTCGCCTCCGTCGATCATGAGGTTGTCGTCACCCGCCACGAGATGTCGCGGCGACAACATCATGATCAACGGGGGAGGGCGGCTCCGGTGGGTGTGATGCGGGACCCGGGGGGTGGGAAAGGGCTCACGGTTTCCGGGGTGGGCTGGGTAGCCTCCGGGCATGAGGATCGGCATTGTGGGGTCCACCGGCCAGGTCGGTGGCGTGATGCGGCAGGTGCTGGCGGAGCGGGAGTTCCCGGCGGAGCAGGTGCGGTTGTTCGCCTCGGCGCGGTCCGCCGGGCGTACGCTGCCGTGGCGCGACGGCGAAGTGACCGTGGAGGACGCCGCGACAGCGGACTACTCCGGACTGGACATCGTGCTCTTCTCGGCCGGTAAGGGCACGGCACGGGAGTTGGCTCCCCGGGTCGCCGAGGCCGGCGCCGTGGTGATCGACAACTCGTCGGCGTTCCGCATGGACCCGCAGGTGCCGCTCGTGGTCGCCGAGGTCAACCCGCACGCCGCCCTCGACCGCCCGAAGGGCATCATCGCCAACCCGAACTGCACCACGATGGCCGCGATGCCGGTGTTGCGTCCGCTGCACGCCGAGGCGGGCCTGGTGAGCCTTGTCGTCTCCACCTACCAGGCGGTCTCCGGCGCCGGGCTGGCCGGCGTCGCCGAGCTGGACGAGCAGGTCCGCAAGGTCGCCGAGCACGCCGCTGGGCTGGCGTTCGACGGGTCGGCGGTGGAGTTCCCCGCGCCGCGGTCGTTCGCCGAGCCGATCGCCTTCAACGTCCTCCCGCTGGCCGGTTCGATAGTCGACGACGGTTCGTTCGAGACCGACGAGGAGCAGAAGCTCCGCAACGAGAGCCGCAAGATCTTGGAGATCCCCGACCTGAAGGTGTCCGGGACGTGCGTCCGGGTGCCGGTCTTCACCGGCCACTCACTGCAGATCAATGCCCGGTTCGCCCGGCCGCTCACCCCGCAACGCGCGCACGAGCTGCTGGCCGACGCGCCCGGCGTGGCACTGACCGACGTGCCGACGCCGTTGCAGGCAGCCGGGCAGGACCCGACCTACGTCGGGCGGATCCGCGCCGACGAGACCGTTGAGTACGGGCTCGCCCTGTTCTGCTCCAACGACAACCTGCGCAAGGGCGCCGCACTGAACGCGGTGCAGCTCGCCGAGCTGGTCGCCGCCGAGCGCCGCTGACCGTCGCGTCACCCCGAGCCCTCGCCGGTCGCCGGCGGGGGCTCGGTCGCGTTCCGGGCGGTGGCCGACCGGGCATGCTTGGATGGACCAAGCCGACGTCCACCTGGAGGAAACCGTGCCGGACGACCGCAACCAGCAGGCGTTGACCGACCTGATCGCCGGCCGCTCGATGGGCGTGCTGGCGACGATCAAGCGGGACGGGCGGCCACAGATGTCCACAGTGGTCTACTCGTTCGACTCCGACGCCGGGCTGATCCGAGTTTCCGTCACCGAGGGCCGGGCCAAGACCGCCAACCTGCGCCGGGACCCGCGGGCCAGCTTCCACGTGAGCAGCGAGGACGGCTGGGCGTACGCGGTGGTCGAGGGGCGCGCCGAGCTGACCCCGCCCGCCACCGAGCCCGGCGATGCCAGTGTCGAGGAACTGGTGGGTCTCTACCGGGCACTGCGCGGCGAACACCCCGACTGGGCCGAATACCGGCAGGCCATGGTCGACGAGGGGCGGCTGGTGCTGCGTCTGCACGTGGAGCGCGTCTACGGGATGCCGCCCCGGGGCTGACGCGCCCGCCACCCGGTTGGTGCACCCCACCCGGCCGACGCCGACCCGCGTCCGCTTCGGCCGGGTGCCGCGGTGGCCGACGGGCATGCCGCCCTCCCGTGCCTGCTTCGCCGCGCGGGCCAGCCGGGACGGGGTACGCGATGGGCGCCGCGACGGCTGCGACACCCGCACGGACAGCCCGGCGAGCAGTACGCGTTACCCCCTCCCGGGCGGCGGGTAGACGGGCCGTGCCGACACCGAGAGGGGAGCACCATGACAACGGTCGGAGAGTTCATGACGACCCGGTTGGTGACGATGGACGGCAACGACACGCTCACCGCGGCCGCGCAGGAGATGCGCGACAGCGCGATCGGTGACGTGGTGGTGACCGACGGAGACAGCGTGGTCGGCATCGTCACGGACCGGGACATCACGGTCCGGGGTGTCGCGGAGAACATGGACGCGGGCTCGACCCGGCTGAACCAGATCACCACCCGTGACGTGATCACGGTGAGCCAGTACGACGACGCGGTGGCCGCCGCGGACCTGATGCGTACGTACGCCGTACGCCGACTGCCGGTCATCGACGACGGGCGTCTGGTCGGTCTGGTCTCGATGGGTGACCTCGCGGTCGAACGCGAACCGCAGTCGGTGCTCGCGGACATCAGCGCCGACGATCCGAACAACTGACCGTCCGCCGCGGGCGCGCCGGCCCTTCCCCAAGAGGGGAAGGGCCGGCGCTGCGCTGCCCCCCGCCCCGCCCGGCCCTGCCCCCCCCCGCCCCGCGCCCCGCCCCGCGCTGGTGATCAAGAGGTTTGCGTCAGCCCGCCCGGCGTGTCGTGACGCAAACCTCTTGATCACCGGGGGAGGCGGGGACCGGGGAGGGGGAGAGGGTGGGGTGGGGTGGGGTTCACCCTTTTTGGGCGAGGTTGGGTGGGGGTGGTGCGGGGACCCGTGCGGGGACGTTCGACGCCGGCCGTCCGCGCGAGGTGAGCGCGGTGGGTGGGATCCCGGGCCCGGCAACTGGGAGGAGTGGACCCGATGGTGGACGCGACCACGAGGTTCTTCGAGGACCTGGACCGGCGGGGGTACGAGCCTCTGCTGGCGAAGACCTCCGGGACACTGCGTATCGACCTGCACGAGGGGGCGCAGACCCGGCACTGGCTGCTGAGGATCGACCACGGCCGGTTGAACGTGAGCCAGGAGGACCAGGAGGCCGACACCGTCATCGGCGCCGATCCGGTCCTGTTCGACGACATCGCCGCCGGGCGTGAGCACGGCCTGGCCGCGTTGTTGCGGGGGGACATGACCGTGTCGGGTGACGCTCGGCTGGTCGTACAGGTCGAGCGGATCTTCCCGGGTTCCCCGGACGCCCGTGGGCCCCGCCGCCGCTTCGTCGGGGAGGTGCACTGATGGGGCAGAGCAACACGATCCGGATCCTGGACGGCAACACGTTCGTCGTCTGCGAGGACACCGGCGACATCGAGGCGACGCCGAGCGAGCCGACCGGGCTCTTCTCCATCGACACCCGGTTCCTGTCGACGTGGGTGCTGACCGTCAACGGTGAGCGCCTCAACTCGCTGTCCTTCGACGACCTGCAGTACTTCGAGTCGCGGTTCTTCCTGGTGCCGGGCATGGCCACGCACTACGTGGACGCGAAGCTGTCGATCATCCGGGAGCGGGCGGTGGGAAGCAGCTTCCGGGAGCAGCTCACCATCCTCAACCACGACGAGAAGCCGGTCGACCTGGAAGTACGGATGGACGCGGCGTCGGACTTCGCCGACCTGTTCCAGGTCAAGGACGAGATCCTGAACAAGAAGGGCGAGATCTACACCGAGGTCGAGTCGGACCGGCTGCGGCTGGGGTACCGGCGGGGCAACTTCCGGCGGGAGACCACCATCTCCTCGTCGATGTCACCCCGGTACGACAGCAAGGGGCTCACGTACACCGTGCACCTGGAGCCCAACGAGCAGTGGGAGGCCTCGATCCACGTCGAGACGCACGCGGTCGGGCCCGGTGGCCGCGACCTGCGTTTCGGGCTGCGCATGCGCGACACCGAGCGGCTCGCCCTCCAGCACGACCTGGAGCAGTGGATCGCCGACGCTCCGAAGGTCAACAGCGAGCACGGTCGGGTGGCCAGCACGTACCGGCGCAGCCTTATCGACCTGGCCGCGCTGCGCTTCTCGCCGCTGTCGCTGGGTGGGGCCACCCTGCCGGCCGCGGGTCTGCCCTGGTTCATGACCATGTTCGGGCGCGACAGCATCCTGACCTGCCTCCAGACGCTGCCGTTCACCCCGCAGCTGTCGAAGACGACGCTGCGCATCCTGGCTTCGCTCCAGGGCAGCCGGTTCGACGACTTCCGGGACGAGGACCCGGGTCGCATCCTGCACGAGATGCGCTACGGCGAGACGGCGGCGTTCGAGGAGCAGCCGCACTCGCCGTACTACGGCTCGGTGGACGCGACGCCGCTGTTCGTCATCCTGCTCGACGAGTACGAGCGGTGGAGCGGGGACGTCGCGCTGGTCAAGGAGTTGGAGCAGGAGTCCCGGGCGGCGCTGAAGTGGATCGACAACTACGCCGACCTGGTGGGCAACGGCTACATCTGGTACGAGCGGCGCAACACCGACACCGGTCTGGAGAACCAGTGCTGGAAGGACTCCTGGGACTCGATCTCGTACTCCGACGGCACCCTTCCGCCGTTCCCGCGCGCCACCTGCGAGGTGCAGGGGTACGCGTACGACGCGAAGGTCCGCGGGGCACGGTTGGCCCGCGAGTTCTGGGGTGACCCGGAGTTCGCCGACCAGTTGGAGCGGGAGGCGGCAGAGCTGAAGGAACGGTTCAACCGGGACTGGTGGGTGGAGGACGGCGGCTACTTCGCCCTGGCCCTGGACCCGGACGGCCGGCAGTGCGACATCCTCAGCTCCAACATCGGCCACCTGCTGTGGAGCGGGATCGTGGACGCCGAGCGGGCGGAGAAGCTCGCCGAGCACCTGGTGGGGCCGCGACTGTTCTCCGGTTGGGGCGTACGCACCCTGGCCGAGGGGGAGACCAGGTACAACCCGATCGGCTACCACAACGGCACGATCTGGCCGTTCGACAACTCCTTCATCGCCTGGGGTCTGCGTCGGTACGGATTCGCCGAGGAGGCTGCCACCATCGCGAACGGCATCCTGGACGCGGCCACGTACTTCGACGGCCGGTTGCCGGAGGCGTTCGGCGGCTACCCGAGGGAGCTGACGAAGTTCCCGGTGGAGTATCCGACGGCGTGCAGCCCGCAGGCCTGGTCCACCGGTACGCCGCTGCTGTTGTTGCGCACCATGCTCGGTCTGGAGCCGCACGAGGGGCACCTGGCGGTCGAGCCACGGCTGCCGGTGGGCATGGGGCGGATCGAGGTGCTGGACATCCCGGGTCGGTGGGGTCGGGTGGACGCGTTCGCCCGCGGCCGACTGGACCTGGACAACCTCGACGGCTGAGGAAACGGCCGACGAACCGGCGGTGGCACGCGGGTCGTGTCGCCGCCGGTTCGCCACCGAGCCGAACCGCGGCCGGTCAGGGTAGATTCTGCGGATGCCGGAGCTCGTGTACCCGCCCGTTATCGCCACCGCCAAGACGATGTTCCGTCTCCTCGACCTGAAGATCACCATCGAGGGCGCCCACCACGTGCCCCGCACGGGCGGGGCGGTGTTGGCCAGCAACCACGTCAGCTACCTCGACTTCATCTTCGCCGGTCTGGGCGCGAACGCGTCGGGTCGGCTGGTCCGGTTCATGGCCAAGGACTCGGTCTTCACGCACCGGATCTCCGGCCCGCTGATGCGCGGCATGCGGCACATCCCGGTGGACCGGCAGGCCGGCGCGGCCTCGTTCCGTGCCGCCGTGAGCGCACTCAAGCAGGGGGAGGTCGTCGGCGTCTTCCCGGAGGCGACGATCAGCCGGTCGTTCACCGTCAAGGAACTCAAGAGCGGCACGGTCCGGATGGCCCGCTCGGCGAAGGTGCCGGTGTTGCCGGTCGCGCTCTGGGGCACCCAGCGGCTCTGGACCAAGGGCCGGCCCCGCACGTTGACGCGCCGGCACACGCCGATCACGATCCTGATCGGTGAGCCGATCAGCCCGGCGGACTTCCCGGACCCGAACGTGCTGGCCGCCGAGCTGACCACCCGGCTCAGCGCTCTCGTCGACCGGGCCCAGCGGGACTATCCGGAGAAGCCGGCCGGCCCGGAGGACTCCTGGTGGCAGCCGGCGCACCTGGGCGGCACCGCGCCCACGCCGGAGGAGGCCGCCGCCCTGGACGACGCCGCCGAGCACAGCACTCCCAGCGCCTGACGCCGACGTGGCCGGATCGTTCCGCACCTGGGCATGATGGTGACTCCCGGTGTGGTCGTCATCCGGTCAGGATTCAGTCATGAGCAGAGCAGCACTCGTCGTGATCGACGTCCAGGAATCCTTCCGTCAACGCCCGATCTGGGCGTACGGCTCGAACCCCGACCTGGTCCGGCAGGTCGAACGACTGGTCGCCGCAGCCCGAGAGCGCGGCGACCTGGTGGTCTGGGTCCTGCACTCCGAGCCCGGCACGGGTGGGCTGTTCGACCCCGACCTTGGGCACGTGCGGCTGATCGACGGGCTCGTCCCGGTCGACGGTGAGCCGACGCTGGTCAAGACGGCGCACAACGCGTTCACCACCACGAACCTTCAGCAGGTGCTCACCCAGGCCGGCATCCACGACCTCACCGTCTGCGGCATCCGCACCGAGCAGTGCGTGGAGACCACCACCCGGGTCGGCGCGGACCTCGGCTACCGGATGACCTTCGTCACCGACGCCACGTTGACCTTCCCCATCCCACACCGGGACCTCCCGGAGACCGCCACGGTCGCGGACATCCTCGCCGACCCGCGCACCCTGACCAACGAGGAGATCGTCACCCGCACCGAGTACGCGCTGGCTGGCCGCTTCGCGACCATCCGCACCGTGGACGAGGTGACCGGCGCGACCCTCGCCGGTGCCCGGGGCTGACGCGATGACCCGGGTCGTCTTCCTGCTGGTCCCGCAGGTGCACCTGCTGGACCTCGCCGGGCCGGCCCAGGTCTTCTCCAGCGCCGCCGACCTCGGATTCGACTACCGCCTGCACTACGTCGCCGAGCGGGAGCAGGTGCCGACCGTGCAGGGCGTACCCCTGGTCGCCGAGACCCGGTGGCCCGAGCTGACCCCGGACGACCTGGTGATCGTGCCGGGTTGGCGGCCGGCGGCGCACGGACCGGAGGGGCCGGTGTCGCCCGTTGACCTGCGGCGGCTGGCCGATCACCACGCGGCCGGCGGCACGGTCGCCAGTGTCTGCGCCGGTGCGTACGCCCTCGGCCGCGCCGGGCTGCTCGACGGCCGACGGTGCACCACCCACCACGAGGTGCAGGACGACCTGGCCCGCCGTCACCCGGCGGCCCAGGTGGTCCGCGACGTGCTGTACGTGGTCGACGAGCGGGTGGTCACCTCGGCCGGCATCGCCAGTGGCATCGACGTGGCACTGCACCTTGTCGCCACCCGGCACGGGCCCGGGGCCGCCGCGAAGATCGCCCGCACGCTCGTCGTGTACGCCCGCCGCCATGGGCACGAGCAGCAGGCCAGCGCGATGATGCGGCACCGCTCCCACCTGTCCGACTCCGTGCACCGGGTGCAGGACCTGATCGACAGCCGGTACGCCGAGACACTGCCTCTGGCGGACCTGGCCGCCGCCGGAGGCCTCGCGGAGCGGACGCTGACCCGGCTGTTCCGGGCGGCCACCGGGCTCACTCCGCTCGGCTACCAGCAACTGCTGCGGGTGGAACGTGCCGAGCACCTGATCGGGCACGGCGCGACGGTGGAGGCCGCAGCGCGGACCGTCGGCTTCAGCGATGCCCGGATGCTGCGCCGCCTGCGAGCCCGCCCCACGAGGTCGGCTCCGGCCCCGAACGGTAGTAGTCGTCGCGGGAGTGGAACTCCACCGGCAGCGAGCCGGGCAGCGTGACTCGGGTTTCCCCGGCGACGAGGGCGGGGCCGGCCCGCAGCAGCAGCACGTCGCGCTCCTGCGCCGACAGGTCGACCAGTTGAGGATGGGTGAGCCGGAACATGGCCACCGCCCGGCGGATCTGCTGAGCCAGTGCCGCGACCTCGGCCGGTGACCCACCGAGAGCCAACGCCGGCTGTTGGATGGTGCGCAACGCGTCGCAGACGATCAGCAACTGCGAGGGTGTGCCCTGCTCGGCCGCCGGCAGCTCCAACCGGGACGGCCACTGCCAGCGGATCTGGCCGCTCATCAGACCGTTGGGGCGGGCGGGCAGCCGTGCCCGGGTCGTGTCGGCCACGACCAGCGACAGGTGCGACCCGCTGCCCACCCAGCAGATCCGCTGGTCGGTGATGGTCACCGCGACCGGCTCCGGTAGCTGCCACCGGCGCCGCGCCTCGCTCGGCCCGAGCAGGTAACCCGCCACCAGCAGGCGGTGGTGGCCGAGGACCCGCTCGCCGGGGACCGGACGCAGGCTGTAACGACGATCCAGGATCGGCCCCACATCGTCGTCGTGCGCGTCGAACCGGTGGGGACCGATGAAAAAGGGGGACGCGTCGGCGTGCATCGTCACGACCTCCCGTTCGACTGGCTGTGATGAGAAGCCTGTCGGATCGGAGGCCGGCTGTCATGACGCCTGTTAGGGGGTCGGCCGGTCGTGCGTCGCCTGTGACCGGTAGATGCCGATCTCCTCCGGGCGGACGAGGCCGTCCTCGATCGCGCGGGCGAGTAGTGCCGCCTTTGTGGCGGCCGGCCGCCCCGCCCGGGTGTACTTGATCCGCGCACGGTCGACGTACTGCTTCACCGTGTGCTCGCTGATCTGCATCCGGCGGGCCACCGACGCCTTGGACATGGACTGGAACCAGAGCAGCAGCGCCTCACGTTCCTTGTCGGACAGCATGGGCCGATCCGGCCGTGGGTCGCCGACCATCGCCCCGGCCAACGCCGGTGGCACGTACGGCCGGTCACTCGCCGCGGCCAGCACTGTCGCCACGCAGTGCTCCCGTCCCTCGTGCTTGGCCAGGAACGCCGCCGCCCCGGCGTCCAGCGCGGCGAGCATGGTCTGCGGGTCGGTGTGCTCCGAGTAGACCACCACCCGCCGCCCGGCGGCGCTCAGCTCGGCCAACTTGTCCAGCGCCATCCGCCCGTGCAGTCGCAGGTCGAGCAGGACGACGTCGGCGTCCGGCGCGGCCCGCAGCACCGCGTCCGGGTCGTCGCCGGTGGCCAGCACGGTCAGCCGTGGTTCGGTGGCGAGCCAGGCCCGGACCCCCTCGACCACGACCGGGTGGTCGTCGACGATAGCCACTCCGATCGGCCGTTCGCCGGTCATCGCCGCCACCGGGTCTGCGCCCATCTGATGTCCCCGTCCCGTTCGTAGAGGTGCTCCACCGGCCCGCCGTCGTGTTCCGCGAGCGGCGGCCCGGTCGCCTCCGGCCCCTCCCGGTCCGGGGTGACCAGGCTGACCACCACCTCGTTCGGCCCGGAGACCACTGTCAGCCGGGCCCAGCCGTGGGCGTCGGCGAGGGTGGCGGTGAGCGGGTCGGCCAGCCGACGTCGGATCTCGACCGGCAGCGGCGGAGGGTTCCCGATGGTGACCAGGTCGATCGGTAGGCCGTTCCGTTCGGCCAGGTCGGCGGCGGCCCGCAACTCGTGCAGCAGCGGGTCGGGCACGTCGTCGGACTCGGCGATCAGCCGGCGTAGCCGGGCGGCAGCCAACACGCTGCGGCGTTGCACCTCCGGGTCGTTCGGATCGGCCTTACCGGAGGCCAACTCCCCGAGCACCCGCCCGGCTGCCGAGCTGACCAGCGCGAGCCGGTCCCGGCGGTCCCGGCGGCCACGTTCCGCGGCGTCGCGCTCGGCCGCCAGCGCATGGCCGGCAGCCGAGACGGCGGCCCGTTCCCGAGCCAGGGCGACGATCGCGGTGCTGCCCACGAACACCGCCACCGGCAGGGAGAACGTGCCGTAGACGTACATCACGTAGCGGGCGATGTCGGTCGGATCGGCCCCGTGCCCGAGCACGGCGACCAACGCGATCACCGCATGCGTGCTCAGCAACGCGATCAGCCCGACGACCCGCCGCCCCCATACGGCCAGCACGAAGAACCAGCCGAGTGTGCCCCACACCCAGTTGGCGGCGGTGAACAACTGCCCCTCGCCGGCGGCGGCGAAGACAGCCGCGTCGACGACGAGGAAGAAGCCGGCCAACGGCCATGACGGCAGCGGCGAGCCACGCAACAGGCGCACCCCGGCCGCCGCGCCGACGACCGCGACCAGCACCCACGCGCCGACCACCGCGGCCGGAGCGGCGAACTCGGAGCGGGCGGCCACCACCGCTGGCAACCCGATCGCGACGTGCCACACCAGCGCGATGGCGACGGCGGCGATCCGGGCACCCCGGTCGGACGCGCGCGCGACGGCCGCCGGCGCGGCCGGCCCTTCGGCGGCGACCGGCTCCCGGGGTGCCGGCACGCTGGTCCGGTCCGGTGCCTCCGGTTCGCCGGTGGTCTGCGTCGGCGCGCCGAGGTCAGCCGACACCGGGCCACTCCAGTCGGATCCGGGTACCCGCGCCGGGTGCCGAGTGCACGTCGGCCCGCCCGCCGATCGCCACCATCCGGCCGCGGATCGACTCGCGTAACCCGTACCGGTGGGGTGGGACGGTGGCCGGGTCGAAGCCGGGACCGTCGTCGGCTACCTCGACCACGACGCCCACCGCGTCCCGGCTCATCCCCACCGTGACCTGCGCGCCCGGCGCGTGACGGACCACGTTGGACAGCGCTGCGTAGGCGCTCTCGCTGATCGCGTCGGCAACCCCCGCCGGGACCGCGTACGACTCCAGGGCCAGGCGCACCGGAAGCTCGGGCAGGCGGCTGAGCACCGCCCGCAACCGGCCGTCGAGGGGCACCGGGCCGTCGCCGGCCACCGGGCTGACGTCGGTGAGCGCGACGAGGGTACGCAGGTCGGCGGCACACCGTTCACGGAACGCGGACGAGGGGCCGGGCACCGCGCCCAGCCCCACCATGGTCAACGTGCCGAGCACTGTGTCGTGCAGGTCGCGGTTCTGCTGGCGTTCGGCGTCGCGGGCGGCTCGCGCGACCAACGACTCCCGGGTCAACAGCTGGTGCTCGACGAAGGCACGGTCCGCTCGGCCGATCCGTCGGCGCATCACCCCCGCCATCATGGCGGTGCAGAGGGTCTGCATCAGCAGGGTGGCGGCGTGCGCCCGGGCTTCGGTCGGATTGCCGGCCGCCTGCGCGCCCGTGACGTACGTGGCGACGACGAGCAGCCCGGCCGGGATGGACCAGCGCGCCGGGGCGGTGGCCTGCGTGTTGATCACCGTGGTGCTGGCCAGCACGGCGATCCAACTGCCTTCGCCGGGCAGCACGCCGGGTGCCACCAGGACGGGGATGAAGAGGCAGGTCAGCGCGGTGACGGCCACGTCACCGGCGACCAGGTTCGGGCCGATGCCGTGGCGTAGCGCGCGGTGCGCGTACCAGATCGACCAGCCGGTCAGCGCTGCCACACCGGGCAGCAGCACGGCCGGCTCGACCGGCGGGGTCTGCACCGAGAGGGCCACAGCCGCGCCGACCAGCCCGCAGGTCAGCCGCAGGATCGCCGGCAACGTGGTGAAGATGAGGCCGAGCGCCCCGCCGGCCGGGTTGTCCAGCGTGGTCGGCGGCACGGAAGAAGTGGCAGTGCCCGTCATCGGGAAGTGTCCTTCCGACAACGACCCGGTCCGGGTCCGCGCGGGCGGAGATCGACATCGGACAATAGCATGCTTTACTGCGAGCGCCGACCACTTGAGTGCATAGTGTCGCTAATGTGTCACTCTGTGCTGCGGGGTTGGAGTAGGTCCCAACGGTTCCCGTAGAGATCGACGAACACCGCTACGGATCCGTACGCCTCGTGGCGCGGCTCCTCCACGAAACGCACCCCGGCGGCCACCATCCGGGCGTGGTCCCGGGCGAAGTCCTCGGTGTACAGGAACAGCCCGACCCGGCCGCCGGTCTGGTCGCCGACCCGAGCCTGCTGCTCGGCGGTGCTCGCCCGGGCCAGCAACAACGCCGTCTCCCGGGCACCCGCCGGCCGGACCACCACCCACCGAGAACCGTCCGGCCGGGCGGTGTCCTCCACCAACTCGAAACCGAGGCCGCCGACGTAGAAGTCGATCGCCTCGTCGTACTCGGTGACCAGCAGCGTGACAAGTCCCAGATGTGCCATTCGGACATCATGACGGCGGGCGTCGCGGGCCCGACCGGCGGCATGCCCCCCGGTCGCTCACGTCACGCCGCCGGTCGACCGCGCTCGCCCGCGTCACCCTGCCGCTCGTCAGGCGAACCCGATCGGGGTGGACCGAATGAACCAGTTGACGTGCCGCTGACGCTCGTCCATGGCGTTGCCGTAGTCGACGGCCGCGTACTGACGCCCGGTCTCGGGCATCGTGAAGCTCGCCTGCTTCTCGACCCCCGTGCCCGCGACGATGCGCACCACATGGTGGCCTGGAGCGACCCGCACCGGGAACAGGACCCAGTTGTGCTGGGTTCCGACCGCGAAGAGCCGATCGACGACCGTCGTGCCGTCGATGCTGACGGTGAGGGCGACCAGGTCGTCGGTGAACGACTGGTTGCTCACCCAGAGGTGCAGGTTCGCCTGGTCCGTCCTTACGAGGCGCACGGCCGAGGCGTCCGGGCTCAGCGACACGGCGGGACTCGGCGGCGGCGGGGGAACGCCTGCCTCGGTGCACCCCGCCGTGGCAAGGAGCGCCGTCACGGTGAGGGTCGCGGCACGCAGTCGGTCCATTCCGCTGTGACGGCCGACGGTTGCCGTCGGTTCCGTTGGTGGTCGGCGGAACCGAGCGTGCCCGTCGGCCGTCCCATCCTCGGGTGGAGAGGTGGTGAGCCGGATGCGCTCGTCCCGGACGGCACTGGCGGTCGCGTTGCTCGGCGTGGCCCTGGCTGGCTGCGGTGGCACGACAACGCCACCGGGCGGGGGCGAGGATCCCGGCCCGGCCGAGATCGTCGATGAGTGGACCTCCTGCGCCGAGGCGGCACCGCGGGCCGGCGAGGTGATCACCGTGCCGAACACGCAGACATCGGCGCCGACCGTGCCCGAGCCGAGAATCGGGCGCATCGACCCGGCGTTCACACCGGTCGCCGTGGTGCTCTGTGGGCGGGAGATCCGGCCGCGTACCAACGGAGGCCAGGACCAGACCGCGACCGAGCGGCGCGCCGAGGACATCGACGCGCTGCTCACCGCGCTACGGCTGCCCAACCAGCAGGCCGACGGGGAGCACGCCTGCACCCTCGACATGGTCATCCCGCCCTGGTTGGCCCTCGTCGACGAGCAGGGCCGCTGGCTGCGCCCGTACCTGCCGACGGACTCCTGCCGCAAACCGCGTACCGAGGTGACCGCCGCACTGGCCGGGCTGCAGTGGAAGACGGTGGCCACCCGTACCGTCGGGCAGATCGAATCCCCGGCGGCCGACGCCGCCGGATGCGCACAGCGGTGGTCGGACATGGTGTGGGTCGAGACCCGCAACGGAGGTCCCAAGCCGCCCGCGTCGGCCGTGCCGCCGGCCGCCGGGCCGCTGCGCCTCTGCGTCTACGAGGTGCCCGCGTCGGAACAGGGCGGGGGCAAGCCGGCGGGAGATTTCGTGTACGGCGGGCCGCTACCCGCCGAGCGTCAGGCGGGTGTGCTCCGGGGCCTGTCCAACCGTCGGGCGGTGGCCGACTGCGCCACCCCGGCGACCCGGTTCGCGGTGCTGCGCCCGCTCGACGGGACCACCGAGGGACCCGAGCGGTACGTGGAACTCGACGGCTGCCGGCGTTTCCTGGTCACGCTCCCGACCGGTGGGGCGCAGCTCGGTCAGGGCGACGACGCGCTGGCCAAGCTGCTGGGGCCGCTCTGACAGTCGGAGGGTCGCGCTAGCGTCCCGTTCATGGCAGCTCGAATCTCCCTGACCCTCGACTCCACCGACGCCCAGGTGCTCGCCGCGTTCTGGAAGACCGCCCTGGGCTACATCGACGAGCCACCACCACCGCCCTTCGCCACGCGCGAGGAGTGGCTGGCGCAGTACGACCTACCCGAGGACGACGTACCCGAGGACGGGGCGTGGCTGTGTGACCCGGACGGTGTCGGCCCGTACCTCTCCATCCTCAACGTCCCGGAGCCCAAGACCGCGAAGAACCGGCTGCACATCGACATCCGGGTGCCGGGGCACGGCAGCCCCGACGAGCGGTGGGCGCGGATCACTGCCGAGGCCGATCGCCTGGTGCAGGCCGGCGGGACAGTGCTCCGGGAGGACGACCTGCACCACGTGGTGATGGCCGACCCGGAGGGCAACGAGTTCTGCGTGGCGGCAGCCTCCGCCTGATTGCGGTGTCACCAGGTGTCTGGGCGGTCGACGTCGCCTGTCGGTTGGTAACCGCCGAGGATCGTCAGGCCCTCCGCCTCGGTGTAGCCGTTGCCCCAACCGTCCCGGAACGCCTCCACCACGCAGGGTTTGACGCCCATCTCCAGCACGTCGCTGCCCTGCCTGCGGGCCCGGTAGGGGCCCGCGACGAGGTCACCGGATCTGGCTTCGTAGCCGTCCGGCGCACGTTGCGCCCGCACGGTCAGCCAGCGGCCGGCGTCGTCGCCGACCACGAGTGCACCGTCCACGAAGCGACTGTCCCGCGAGCGGCCGAGCGTGACCGAGCATCCGAGCAGCCGTCCACCGGGCGGCAGTGACCCCAGGCGGAACGGCACGACGCAGCGGTGTGCGCCGTCGAACCGGACCCGGGCGGCGGTGCCGGTCGCCTCGTCCTGGGTGGTCGCGTAGATGTCCAACTGGGCCCAGAGCCCGTCGGCGGGTTGCCACCGCACGAACCACAGCTTCCGGTCACCGGACGGATCGAACCAGGCAACCCCCGGACGGTCGCCGACGTGGACGTTGGTGCGTGGCTGCGGTCGCCCGGCCGAGGACAACGTCTGCTGTAACCCGTCCAGCGCCGTCGTGCTGCGCGCCAAGGCGAAACGGGCCTGCCCCTTCGGGCCCCGGAACTCGACGCTCTCGGTGCCGCGCCCGGCGTTCCAGGTCGCCCACTCGGCGCCGTCGACCAGGGCCTCGGTCGAGAAGTGCACAGTTGCCGGATCGACGCCGACGTCGTCGGGGCGTGCGATGGCACCGCTCTGCTCCGACGCCTCGGGCAACATGAGCGCCGCCGCCGGCATGATCGGATCGTCGCTGCCCCGACCGGTAGGGAACGCCAGGACGACCGAGGTGACGGCGACACACGCCGCCGCCACGCCCCCGGCGATCAACCCACGCCGACGCATCCTGAGGCGGCGACCGCGATGACGGGCCTGCTCCACGATCGGCGTCGGGTCGACGTCGCCGCCCGCGCGGTGCTGGAGAGTCGCGGTGAGCTGCTGATCGAGATCGCTGAACATCAGAAGTCTCCTGTCCGTGCCAGGGTCAGTGCTTCCTGCCGCTTGCGCAGCGTCGCCAGGGCACGCTTCGCGTGCGTGCGGACGGTGCCGGCCGAACAGGCGAGGATCTCCGCGATCGACGAGTCGTCGAGATCCTCGTAGTAGCGCAGAACGATCACCGTGCGCTGGCTCCTCGGCAGCTCACTGACGAGTCGCCACAACGCGTCGCGCTCGGCCACCACCGCCGCCTCGTCCTCCGCGCCGGCCCGGTCGGTCACCGCCGCGACCGAGACCTCCCGACTGCTCCGCCGCCGCCACCACGAGTGGTGGGCGTTGACGAGCATCCGACGGACGTACGCGTCGGGCCGGTCCGTCCGGGAGATCCGCCCCCAGCGGGCGTACGCCTTGGCGAGGACCTCCTGGACCAGGTCCTCGGCCCGGTGCTCGTCATCGGTCAGCAGTCGGGCGAGCCGCACCAGCGCCGAAGTGCGAGCGAACGCGTACTCCTCGAACGTCACGCCCTATCAACGCCGTAGGCCAACCGGCGCGTAGACATCCACAGCGAAGTTCCCGCGTCGGTTACGGACGCCAACTCCTGTCGCAGCTCGACGGCATGTGTGAGTTGAGCGGTATACCTGAGAGTCATAATTATGACTCTCAGGTATACCGCTGATTCCCGTGTCCGCCCCGACGGCGGTGACTGACGGCCGTCAGAGCGGGGCGAGGCGACGCCTGAGGAGGCAGAACTCGTTGCCTTCGGGATCGGCGAGGACGTGCCAGGACGCGTCCGCGGGCTGACCGATGTCGACCGGCTTGGCCCCGGCAGCCAGGAGGCGCTCCAGTTCGGCGTCCTGATCGCGGTCGGTGGCGTTGACGTCGATGTGCAGCCGGGCAGGACCGTTCTTCGGCTCGTCGTCGCGGATGAGGAAGATCGTCGGCTGCGCGCCGCCGAACCCTTCGCGCGGACCGATCTCGATGTAGACATCCGCTTCGCGATCGAGTTCGACGAAGTCCAGGACCTCGCACCAGAACCGCGCCAGCACCTCGGGGTCGCGGCACTTGAGCACGAGTTCACTGATACGGCATGCCATTGACGAAACCTTCTCTCCGGGTGGGAACTGTCGGGGTGGCCGCACGCGCATCCCACGGGCTCCCGCGCTGAGGAAGTTGCCTGTGCGCCCGGCAGGATTCGAACCTGCGGCCTTGGGATTAGAAGTCCCCTGCTCTATCCGCTGAGCTACGGGCGCGTGTGGCGTGGGTGTCGCGCCCAGAGGGTACCGCCGTCCGGCTGCCCGGCGGCGTAAAGGGTGCCCGCGTCCACGTTGCCGAGCAGGGTCTCACGTCGGCCGTGCGGTGGGCATCCGGGTTACCCGGAACCGACGTGACCGTGGACCGTACCGTTGCCTCGTGTTGCTGGATCCTGACTCCGAGAGCGACGTCGCCTACGAGCTGTGCCAGGTCGTCGGCCGCGCCATCCTGCCGTACCGGTCGGGCGACGCCTTCGGCACCGCCTTCTTCTTCCGGGACGGCGACGACCCGGTGGGGGAGTCGCTGCTGACGGCGGCCGACCTGGTGGGCGCGTCGGGTGGTGAGCTGGGGTTGCGGGCGAGCGTCACCGAGCCGGCGGGGGTCGCCCCGGCGGTCGTGTCCGAGGCCGAGATCGTGCCCGGTTGGGCCCGTTTCCCGGGTGACGGGGTCGCGGTACTGCCGACCGGCGGCCTGCACCGCTACGCCGGCGACGGCGGCTGGCGCTGGCGCGTCCAGCCGGTGCCGGCGGGGATCGCCGCCGGGCCCGAGGTGGTCGCCCGCCTCGGCGCCGACGCCGGTTCCGCTTTCGTGCTGGCCCTTGGGGTACGCGAAGACGGCTCCCGGCCGCTCGAGGTCGCGATCGAGCGTGTCGTCCGCGATGCCGACGCCGTGCGGATCACTACCGAACTGCCACCTGGGTACGTCGGCGCGCCGGTCTTCGTCGTCCAGCCCGACGCGACGGGGGAGGTCTCGCCGTACTGCCTCGGGCTGGTGCTACCCGGCGTCGACGGTCACCCGGTGGCGACCTTCGACCGGATCCGCGCGGTCCTCCCGGTGACACCGGGCGACGTCTGAGCCGCGACTCGTAACGCCGGTCAGCCCGGTCAGCCGCCGGGCGTTGTCGTGCCCGCCGGGTCAGCGGCTGCCGGGTCAGCGGCTGCCGGGTCAGTGGTGGCCGGGTCAGTGGTGGCCGGGTCAGTGGTGGCCGGGGCGGTGGGGCCGGCGGCGAGGAACGCCTCGGCCCAGCGGCCCACCTCGTCGAAGACCTTTTTCCGTACGGCGGGGCCGGAGAGGGTGAGGTCGTGCAGCCCGCCGTCGAAGCGGGCGAGGGTGACGTGGCGGCCGAGACGGGGCGCGTACCTGACCATGTGTTCGACGTCCAGCACGGCGTCGGCCAGTGTCGCGTTGTCGTGCCAGCGGGTGCCCCGGAAGGAGCGGGTCGAGCAGGCCAGCAGCACCGGCACCTGGATGTCCAGACCGGCGCGGAGGCGGCGTTGACCGGTGCGGATCGCGTTCAGCCAGCCGGCCCGGACCGGGAAACCGGCGAGGGGCTTCCACGCCAGGTCATAGGTCCACTCGCCGCGGTGGTCGGAGTGGAGGCTCTCGCCGTACACAGTGCCGAGCCCGAACGGCAGGATGCGGTGCGGCGCCCTGCGGCCCAGCCGGGAGACGGCGGCCGCGAGGGGTCGACGGACCGCCCAGGGTGCGTTCAGGTCGAAGAAGGGGCTGTTGAGGACCAGGCCGTCGACGGTGCCGGAGTCGCGGCGGGCGTCCGCCCAGAGCGAGAGGATCAGGCCGCCGGTGGAGTGGCCCATCGCCAACAGGGTGTCGTGGCCGTCGTCCTTGCGGATGATCTCGGCGGCGGCGTCCAGCTCGGGGAAGTAGTCGCTGATGTCGCGGCAGAAGTTCGGGGTCTGGCCGGGGAGCAGACTGCGACCGTATTTGCGCAGGTCGAGCGCGTAGAAATCCCAGCCGCGCTCGGCGAAGAAGTCAGCCAGGTGGGTCTGGAAGAAGTAGTCGACGAACCCGTGCACGTAGAGCACGGCCCGTCCGGTGGGGCGCTCGGCGCGCCGCCGGACCACTGTCGCGACGACCGGGCCCTCGTCGTCGGTGCCCAGGTCGATTGTCTGCCGCTCGTACGGCGGCCCCAACACGTCCGGTTCCACGAGCGCGACGCTACGCCGCCAACCTACCCAGCGGTAGCCCGCGTCTCCGCGCCCGTCGCCCCCTCCCCGGTCGATCATGGAGTTGTGGTGACCCGCAAAAGGGATTCTTACGGATTTAGCGCTCACCACGAGTCCATGATCGACTCGATGGGGTGGGGTCAGACCGTTTCCGCGTCGGCGCGGCTCGGATCGGCGGCGGGAATCTGCTCCTCGTCGTCGGCCGGGTTCAGCTCGCTCTGCGGCTGCGGGATGTCGCGCAGGTGCTTGTTGTGCCGGGGCTCCTGGCGGGTCTTCGCGTCGTTGAGCCGGCGGCGCAGGTCGTCGCGGACGTCGTTGAGCGCGGCGTGCAGGTCCTCCTCGGCGGAGGTGGTGACGATCTTCTGTCGGCCGGCGATCCAGCACTCCAGGGTGACCTTCTGGCCACGTGCCTCCCGGTCCTTGACCGACACCTCCAGTTCGGTGGCGTCAGCGTGGAAGCCGGCCAGCCGGGCGTCGAGGGTGGCGAACTGCTCGGCGATCCAGTTGCGGTCGCCCTGCGAGAACCCGGCACCGACCCGCAGGCACTCGGCCACGGTGGCGGGGTTGGCCACGGCGCTCATCGCCGCGCCTCGGAAGCGTTCGCGGAGCCGATGGTAGTGATCATCATGGCGCTGACCTCTCGTCGACGTGGAGCTGTCGGTGGTGCGTTGATCAAATCCATACCCAGTTCGGGCAGCCCCGGAAACCGCCGACGTTCATTCGGGCGGGTCGGCCGTACCACATCCGGCCATGATCAGGGCGTTGTCCACAGGTGCGTTCGTCGTCCACAGGTCGTAGATGCGCGCTGGCGGCGGCCGTCCCGAGCGCACAGGCTCGGTGTCGAGTCGACTCGCGCTGGCAGGCCCCGATCCCCCTGGAGGGACGATGTTCGACACTTATGTAACTATCGTCGGTAATGTGCTGACCGTGCCCGAATGGCGGCGCACGACCCAGAGCAACACACTGGTGGCCAACTTCAAGGTCGCCTCGACCGCCCGGCGGCTCGACCGCGACACCGGCCGGTGGGTGGACGGCAATTCGCTGCGCGTCCGCGTCAACTGCTGGCGCAAACTCGCCGAAGGGGTGGCCGCCTCGGTCATGGTCGGCGATCCGGTGGTGGTCTGCGGCCGGCTCTACACCCGCGACTGGACCGACGACGCCGGCAACCACCGCACCCTCTACGAGTTGGAGGCGGTCGCCGTCGGCCATGACCTGTCCCGAGGTCGGGCCCGGTTCCTGCGCAACCGGCCCAGCGTCACGACCAGCACCGTGGAAGACGCGGAGGCCGAGAGCCGGGTGCACGGCGAACCGACCGAGCCGGTGCCGACCGAGCAGGCACCAGTGCTGCCCGACGACCGTGCGCTGGACGACGAGTTCGAGCTGCCCGACTACGTAGCGGTGCGCACCAGCCCGTTCCTCGACGCCGATGTCGCCCTGAACGGCGGCCAGATCGGGCAGGCCCCACCGGATCTCGACGACGAGTTCGCCCCTCCGCCGGGAGAGGACGACGACCACACCGACGACGACTCGGACGACGAGTTGGGCTCGGCACCCGACGAGGGCCAGCCGGCGCAGACCGGTCGGGGGCGGCGTGGCCGGGGTCGGGTGCCGCAGCCGGCCTGACCGGCTGGCGGGCGCGCGGCACGACGGGGGCGGGGTGGCGGCGTGAGCGGCGTCGTCACCCCGCGTGGCGGCAGCCGCGAAGCTGATCCGGCTTCGGCGCTGCACGGCCGCTCGGGGTGGTGAAGCATCGTGGGCCGGGCTGGTTCACGGGGTGCTCGTCTAGGCTGGCCGGCCGGAGGTGGTGCGGGTGCGACGGACAGCGCCGGTGGCGAACGCGGTGGGGCTGGTGGCCGGGTACGCGCTGGACCGGCTGCTCGGTGACCCGCGCCGGTGGCACCCGGTGGCCGGCTTCGGTCAGGCTGCCAGCGCGCTGGAGCGTCGCCTCTACCGACCGGACCGAACGGCGGGTACGGCGTTCACCGCGCTGGCCGTCGGTGCTCCGGTTCTGCTCGGTGCCGCTGCCGTAGCGGCTACCCGGCATCGGCCGGTGACCCGCGCGGTGCTCGTGGCCGCCGGCACGTGGAGCGTGCTGGGTGGGCGCACGCTGCGCCACGAAGCCACCGTCATGGGTCGGACGCTGCGCGCCGGTGACCTGCCCGCCGCGCGCCGACGTCTCGGTCACCTCTGCGGGCGCGACCCGTCGACGCTGGACGAGTCCGAGCTGGCCCGCGCCACTGTCGAGTCGGTCGCCGAGAACACCTCCGACGCTGTCGTCGCCCCGCTGGTCTGGGGTGCGGTCGCCGGCCTACCCGGGCTGCTGGGCTACCGCGCGGCGAACACCCTCGACGCGATGGTCGGGCACCGGTCGGCGCGCTACGCGCGGTTCGGCACCCCGGCCGCGCGCCTGGACGACGTGCTCAACCTGGTGCCGTCCCGGCTGACCGGGCTGCTCACCATCGCCGTCGCGCCCGTCGCGCACGGGGATCGGCAGCGGGCCTGGCGGGTGTGGCGGCGAGACCGCAACGACCACCCGAGTCCCAACGCCGGGCAGTGCGAGGCGGCGATGGCCGGAGCGCTCGGCGTCCGCCTCGGTGGCCGCAACGTCTACTTCGGGCACTCCGAGGTGCGGCCGTTCCTCGGCGACGGCCCCCGTCCGGAGGCACGACACCTGAAGCGCGCCGCCCGGATCTCCGGCGCGGTCGGGCTGGCGGCGGTCGGGCTGGCCGCCGCGTACCCGGTGACCGTCGGCCGTCTGGCCGCAGCGCTCGGCCGGCACGGGCTTCGGGCCGTGCGGCGACACGGCTTCGATGTCGCGGGTCGGCGCGGGTCGGCCGCCGTGGCCGATCACGGGAGCGGGCGGTGAGCGGCGGCCTGCTGGTCGCCGGCACGACCTCCGACGCCGGCAAGAGCGTGCTCACCGCCGGGATCTGCCGCTGGCTGCACCGGCAAGGCGTGAAGGTCGCCCCGTACAAGGCGCAGAACATGTCGAACAACTCGGCGGTGGTCGTCGGGCCGGACGGACGCGGCGGCGAGATCGGGCGCGCCCAGGCCATGCAGGCCGCAGCCTGCGGGCTCGCACCCGACCTGCGGTTCAACCCGGTGCTGCTCAAGCCGGGCAGTGACCTGGCCAGTCAGGTGGTGCTCCTCGGCGAGGCCGTCGACACCATCACCGCCGGCACGTTCCGGCACCTGCGTCCCCGCCTCGCCGAGACCGCGTACGCGGCGCTGGCCGAGCTACGGGACACGTACGACGTGGTGATCTGCGAAGGCGCCGGCAGCCCCGCCGAGATCAACCTGCGGGCCGGTGACTACGTCAACATGGGGCTGGCCCGGCACGCCAACCTGCCCACCATCGTGGTCGGCGACATCGATCGGGGCGGTGTCTTCGCCTCGATGTTCGGCACCGTGGCACTGCTCGACCCCGCCGACCAGGCGCTGATCGCCGGATTCGTGATCAACAAGTTCCGGGGTGACAGCGGGCTGCTCCAGCCCGGGCTGGACATGCTGCGGCACGTCACCGGCCGACCGACGTACGGGGTGGTGCCCTGGGCACTGGACCTGTGGCTCGACGCGGAGGACTCCCTCGCCTACGGCCGGGTGCTCGGCCGTCCCGCCGCCCCCCACGGCACCGACTGGCTGGACGTGGCCGTCGTCCGACTGCCCCGAATCAGCAACGCCACCGACGTCGAGGCGTTGGCCACCGAGCCGGGTGTCCGCGTACGCCTCACCATCGAACCAGCCGAACTCGCCGCCGCTGACCTGGTCGTCCTGCCCGGCTCGAAGTCCACCGTCGCCGACCTCGCCTGGCTGCGGGAGACCGGCCTCGCCGACGCGGTGACCGCGCACGTGGTGGCCGGCAAACCGGTGCTCGGCCTCTGTGGCGGCTTCCAGATGCTTGGCCGGGCCATCCACGACCAGGTGGAGAGCCGGCGGGGCAGTGTGCCGGGGCTCGGTCTGCTGCCGATCGAGATTACCTTCGATCCGCGCAAGACCGTCCGGCAGTCCGTGGGTACCGCGCACGGCGGCATCCCGGTACGCGGCTACGAGATCCACCACGGGTACGTCTCGCAGACCGACCCCGCCCTGACCCCGCTGCTGACCGGCGACGACGGTGTCGGCGAAGGTGCTGTGCTCGGCACTGTGCACGGCACACACTGGCACGGGGCGTTCGAGTCCGACGGGTTCCGCCGGTGGTTCCTTACCGAGGCGGCCCGCCTCGCCGGCCGCACCGGCTTCCGGGTCGCACCGGCCACCAGCTTCGCCGCCGCCCGGGAACGCTCACTCGACCTGCTCGGTGACCTGGTCGAGGAACACCTGGACACCGACGCGCTCTGGCACCTCATCGAGACCGGTCCACCCGCAGGGCTCCCGTTCGTCCCACCAGGCCCGCCACCGACCTGACCGCGCGCTGTCCAGCGCGGCCCGGCCGCGGTCTTGAGGGCATTCCGTCCCGCCCGGCCCGGCCGCGGCCTTGAAGGAATTCGTTCCTCCCGGCCGTGCACGATCCTGGCGGCCCGCTGTCCCGTCCGGCTTGCCGCCGTTCTGGGGGCGCCCCGTCCTATGTGGAGTGTGAGGTGGGGCAGCGCGGCATGATCGTGCTCGATCCTTGTTGTAGTGGCCTCGTCGGCAACGGGAGGGGACTCTTTCCTGGATCGAGCAGATGTTGACCCGGTCGCGCCGTGGATCCGACCGGCTGGGCGGGGTAGCGGAATCAGGGGCGGACGTCGGCGGGGCGGTCGGTCGTCGGGAGACCGGCGGCGAGCCAGGCGTCGACACCGCCGATCATGTCGGTGGCGCGGCGCAGCCCGAGGGTCTGGAGGCTGGCGGCGGCCAGGCTGGAGCTGTAGCCCTGCCGGCACACCAGCACGATCTCCCGGTCGTAGCCGGTGGCCTCGGGGATCCGCCAGGCACTGGCCGGATCGAGTCGCCATTCCAACACGGTTCGGTCGATGACGACCGCGCCCGGCAGGTCGCCCTGTTCGCGGCGCTGCGGTTCGGTGCGGGTGTCGACCAGCAGCGCGCCGCCGCGGACCGCCTCGACGGTCTGCTGCGGAGTCAGTCGGTGCAGCCCGGCTCGGGCCTGTTCGAGCAGGGCGTCGATACCGGGGCTCATCACGTCTCGGAGCACCACCCGATGATGCCGATTCGGTAGCAGCCACGACGGCGAACGGGCCGCCCGTCACCCGTCGCCGCCCCAATTCCCCCGGACGTGACGGTGGCCGGTCAGGGGCGGTCAGCCGGACGTGTCAGTCTGGGCTCCCAGGCCCCGAACACCGCATGATCCACCCGGAATCCACGGTCATCGCGGTGCCCCGGCGAGAGGGATGCCGCGACTTCGATGATTCGGAGTCGATCCTCCTGCCCAACGGCCGTGACGGCATACTGCGCACATGCACCACGCGACGCCGCACAACCCGGGGCTTCGCCACGCGAGGCCGCGCTGAACCCGGAAACTGGCCGGCCGACCGTGGCAGTTGTCGAGGCGTACGCCGAACTGGCCCGTCGGGTTCTCGCGGGCCCGGCGCGGTTGGGGCGGACCCGGCTGGTCGCTGTCGACGGGCCGAGCGGCGCGGGCAAGAGCCGGTTCGCCGCGCGCCTCGCGGACGCCCTGGCGGTGCTGCCCGGCGGCCGGCCGCCGGTGGTGCACACGGACGACCTGCTCGACGGGTGGGACGACCAGGTCACCTTCTGGCCCCGGCTCGACGAGTGGGTGCTGTCCCCGCTGCGGGCCGGTAGGTCGGGGGCCTACCAGCGGTACAGCTGGGTGCGGCACCGGTTCCTGCCGCGGCCGGTTCCGGTTCCGGTGGCGCCGGTGTTGGTGCTGGAGGGGGTCAGCGCCGCGCGGGCGGTGATCCGGCCGGAGCTGACCCTGGCCGTCTTCGTCACCGCGCCCGCGCCGTTGCGGCTGGCTCGCGCGGTAGCCCGGGACGGGCCGGAGATCCTGCCCGAGCTACGTCGGTGGCACGCCGGGGAGCGGGCGCACTTCGCCGCCGACGACACGGCTTCCCGGGCGGACCTGCTGGTGGACGGCGCGCCGGCGTTGCCGCACGACGCGGACCGGTACTACGTGCGCGTTCGCTGAGCGGGGCATGGACGTCCGCCATCGGCTACGGCACGATGCGAGATGGCCGCCATCGGCACGGCCCGGTGGGCGCGGCGCGGGAACACCCAGGGCACGGCGATCGGGGGACTCATCATGTCGGCAACGGACACGCCCGCGCGGCGCCGGATCACTCTCACCGGCATCAGCTCGCGGGCCTGGGAGCATCCCGCCGACCGGGGCGCCCTGGTCGCGTTGCGGGAGCTGCGCGGCTTCGACGACGTGCTGCGGTCGTTCTTCGGCATGTGGAACGAGCGGGGCTTCCGACTGTCCGTCCTGGCCTCGGGGATCCGGGTCGACCACCGGCAGTACCCGGCGGTGTGGCAGCGCTACACCGAGGCCGCGGCGGCATTGGACGTGGCCGAACTGCCCGAGCTGTACGTGACCCAGTCGCCCTGGTTGGGTGCCGAGGCGGTCGGCCTGGAACGGCCGTTCATCGTGCTGAACTCCGCGTGCGTGCAGCAACTCGACGAGGACGAGCTGCGCTGCCTGCTCGGCCACGAGCTGGGGCACGTGGGCAGCGGGCACGCTGTCTACAAGACCATGCTCATGATCCTGACCCGGTGGGCGGCCAACCTGAGCTGGTTGCCGGTGGGCGCGATCGCGTTGCGGGCGATCATCGCGGCGATGCTGGAGTGGTGGCGCAAGGCGGAACTCTCCGCCGACCGCGCCGGTCTGCTCGCCGGGCAGGACCCGGCCGCCGCGCTGCGGCTGCTGATGAAGCTCGCCGGCGGCGGTGACCTGTCTCAGGTCGACACGACAGCGTTCCTGGAACAGGCCGCCGAATACGCCGGTGGCGGCGACCTGCGCGACAGCCTGCACAAGATCCGGATGACGGCGTGGAGCACCCACCCGGCGCCGGTGGCCCGGGCGGCGCAGCTGCGGCAGTGGATCGACTCCGGTGCGTACGGGCAGGTGCTGGCCGGGGACTATCCGCGCCGCGCCGACGACGACTCGACAAGCCTCACCGAGGAGATCAAGGCGGCTGCCGATTCGTACCGGGAGGAGTTCAGCCGATCCACCGACCCGCTGGTCGGGTTGCTGCGCCGGCTCGGCGACGGCGCCAGCGACGTCGGGGAGTGGGTGGGCGGCACCGCCGGGCGGGCCCGCTCGTGGATGGACGCCGCCACCGAGGCCGCCGGCCGCGCACACCGCGCCGGCCGGGCCGCCCCCGGCGCGCGGGCAGGAACCGGGACGACAGGTGGCGGTGACGGTACCGGCTCCGGCGGCGCACCTCGGTAAGGCCGGCATACGATGCCGGTCATGACCTCACCGATCATGTCCGAGTCCGAGGTGCGGGCCGCCGTCGAGCGGGAGATGCCCGGGGTACGCGCCGACCTGGAACGCCTCGTCCGCATTCCCGGCATCGCCTTCGAGGGTTTCGACCACTCGCACGTGGAACGTTCCGCCGAGGCCGTCGCCGAGCTGCTGCGCGGCTGCGGCCTGGACGTCGAGATCGTGCGTTCCGGCGGCCAGCCCGCGGTGATCGGCCGTCGGGCGGCCCCGCCCGGAGCGCCCACCGTCCTGCTCTACGCCCACCACGACGTGCAGCCCGTCGGCGACCGGTCGCTGTGGGAGTCCGACCCGTTCGAGCCGGTGGAGCGCGACGGCCGGCTCTACGGCCGGGGCGCGGCCGACGACAAGGCCGGCATCATGGCGCACGTCGCCGCACTGCGGGCGTACGGGGACGCGCTGCCGGTCGGCGTGGTGCTCTTCATCGAGGGTGAGGAGGAGTACGGCTCCGACTCGCTGGAACAACTGTTGATCGATCACCGCGACGAGATCGCGTCGGACGTCATCGTGATCGCCGACTCCGGCAACTGGGACATCGGCGTACCGGCGTTGACCACCTCGCTGCGCGGCATCGTCAACTGCTTCGTCGAGGTGCGCACGCTGGACCACGCCGTGCACAGCGGCATGTTCGGCGGTGCGGTGCCGGACGCGCTCACCGCGCTGGTCCGGCTCCTGGCGACCCTGCACGACGACGCCGGTGACGTGGCCGTGGAGGGGCTGGTCGCCAAGGTGGGCGCCACCGTCGACTACCCCGAGGACCGGGTGCGGGCCGAGGCCGGGCTGGCCGACGGCGTGCAGTTCATCGGCACCGGCCGGATCACCGACCGGATCTGGACCAAGCCCGCGCTGGCGGTGCTCGGCATCGACGCGCCGTCCACCGGCGAGGCGCCGAACGCCCTGGTGCCGGCCGCGAAGGCAAAGCTCAGCATCCGCCTGGCCCCGGGCGACGACCCCAAGCGGGCGTACGCGGCGGTGCGCGCGCACCTGGAGAAGCACGCGCCGTGGGGCGCCCAGGTGACGGTCAGCTTCGAACACGACGGCAACCCGTGTGTGATCGACGCGTCCGGGCCGATGTTCGACGCCGCCCGTTCGGCCTTCCGGACGGCCTGGGACGGCACCGACCCGGTGGACATCGGCATCGGTGGTTCGATCCCGTTCATCGCCACGTTCCAGGAGATGTTCCCGAAGGCGGCGATCCTGGTGACCGGTGTGGAGGACCCGCACGCCCGCGCACACGGTCCGAACGAGAGCCTGCACCTGGGGGAGTTCGCCCGGGTCTGCCTCGCCGAGGCCCTGCTGTTGGGCAACGTCGCCGCTGCGGCAGACGCGGGCCGTTAGGCCGGCACACACCCAAGATCCGCGCAACGTCCCGGATGGTGCTGCCTCCGACGAGCGGGAGGCACCGACAACAGTGTTGTTGCGCGGATCTTGGCGGCGGGGCGGGGTGGGGCTGGGTGGGGCGCTCCGCGCGGGGGCAGTTGGGTACCGACACGGCAACTTTGCGCCTGATCTGGCGCTTTACGGCGTGTCGGACGGTCATCTGTTATAGCGTTTCGAACATGAGTACGAACGAGGTGATGGCCCGGTTGGGGGCCGCTGTCAGCGCACTGGGGGACGTCGATGTCTCCGCATGGTCCGAGGACACGCTCAACGAACAGCTCGGTGAGCTCTCCGCCGCACTGGTCGCCCTCGACTCGGTGCTCTCCCGCGTCGCCGGCGAGGTCCGCGCCCGGGGGTTGCGCATCGAGGAGCCCGTCTCCGCGTAGGGCCTGTTCCAAGAGGAGTGGCGGGTCCGGACGACGACCGGCGGCGTTGCGGTCCGTCCGGATACCCGGTGTTGTATCCGGACGGACCGCCCCTTGCCGGATCGCCGCCCGGACTCCGCCTCGGCTCGATCGCCCTCGGGAAACAGGCACTGATCGTCGTCCGCGCGCGCGGACGGCACCCTCCCGACACCGCCCGGGCACGGCAATGCCCGGGCGGTGTCGGAGGTGACTGGCAGGATGAGCTGCGTGCGGTTCCTCGACCTGGCAGCCACCTCCGCCGCCGTCGCCGCCACCAGCGGCCGGCGCGCCAAGGTGGAGCTGCTCGCTGATGCGCTGCGCCGGCTCGACCCGGGTGAGGTCGAGCCCGGTGCCGGCTATCTCGCCGGTGAGTTGCGCCAACGGCAGACCGGGGTGGGCTACGCGAGCCTGCGTGACCTGCCGGCACCGGCCGCCGAGCCGACGTTGACGGTGGCGGGCGTGGACGCGGCCATCGAGCAGATCTCCGCCGCGCGGGGATCGGGTTCGCAGTCCCGGCGGCGGGCGCTGCTCGGGGCTCTCTACGCGGCGGCGACCGCCGACGAGCAGCGACTGCTCACCGGTCTGTTCAGCGGTGAGCTGCGCCAGGGCGCCCAGGCGGGGCTGCTCGCCGACGCGGTGGCCCGGGCCGCCGACGTGCCGGTGGCGACCGTCCGGCGGGCCCTGCTGCTCGCCGGTGACCTGCGCGTCGTCGCGGTGGCCGCGCTCACCGGAGGAGCCGCCGAGTTGGCCGGGTTCGGCCTCCAGGTCGGCCGTCCGCTGGCACCGATGCTCGCGCAGAGCGCCTCCTCGGTCGACGAGGCGCTCGCCGCGACCGGCACGCCGGCGGTGGTCGACGTGAAGCTCGACGGCATCCGCATCCAGGTGCACCGTTCCGGCGCCGACATCGCCGTCTTCACCCGCAGCCTCGACGAGATCACCGCCCGGGTGCCCGAGGTGGTCGCCGCGGTCCGTGCCCTGCCGGGCCGCGAGTTGGTGCTCGACGGCGAGGCGATCGGCCTGGACGATACGGGCCGGCCGCTGCCGTTCCAGCAGACGTCGAGCCGGGCCGCCCGACGCACCACCCCCAGCACCACCGGGCGCACACCTGTCGCCCCGGCGGTGCTCGCGGCAGCCGCCACCACCGGCGCGACGGTGCTCACCCCGTACTTCTTCGACCTGCTGCACCTCGACGGCGAGGATCTGATCGACCTGCCCGGTCGGGAGCGGTGGGCTGCCCTCGCCGGGGCGGTGGACTCGTCACTGCTGGTCGGCCGGATGGAGGTCGACGGCCCCGAGCAGGCCGCCGCCGCGTTCGCCGCCGCACTCGACGCCGGGCAGGAGGGCGTGGTGGTCAAGGCCCCGGACGCCCCCTACGACGCCGGTCGGCGTGGTGCCGCCTGGGTCAAGGTCAAGCCCCGGCACACCCTCGACCTGGTGGTGCTCGCCGTCGAGTGGGGCAGCGGCCGGCGCAAGGGATGGTTGTCCAACCTGCACCTGGGCGCACGCGACCCGCAGACCGGCGGCTTCGTCATGCTCGGCAAGACGTTCAAGGGGCTCACCGACGAGGTGCTGCGCTGGCAGACCGAGCGCTTCCTCGACCTGGCGGTGGAGCGCGGCGACTGGGTGGTGCGGGTCCGACCCGAGCAGGTTGTGGAGATCGCCTTCGACGGGGTGCAGACCAGCTCCCGCTATCCCGGCGGCATGGCGCTGCGCTTCGCCCGGGTGGTGCGCTACCGCGACGACAAGTCCGCCGCCGAGGCGGACACCATCGACGCCGTAAGGGCCATCCATGCCGGCCGTCCCACCGGTTGACCGACCACGCCCACCCGGTTCACCTGACGGACAGCGACCTCGCGTAGTTCACCTGGTTGTTCAGGTGCTGCACCTGCGTCTGGTCGCTGACCGCGATCCGCGCCACGTACTGCTGCGCGCCGTTGGTGACCGTCACCTGCACCATGCCGTGGTGCCGGGTCTCCTTCACCAGCAGGAACAGGAGACTGAAGAAGGCCAGGCAGAAGAAACCGACGATGGCGCAGACCAGCGCCCAGGTCGCCACCTTCTCCTCGCGCTGCCAGTAGTCGGCCACGTGCCAGGTGGCGCCGGCCAACGGCAGCACCCCGGCCGGGGTGCGGATGACCGGTGGGCACACGGCGATCTCGGCGATCTGCACCGCCACCACCTCCGCCCCGCCCGGGTAGGCGGCCAGGGCCGGGTTCGGGGCCATCGGGGTCGGTGGGTACGGCCCGACCGCCGGCCACGCCCCAGCCGGCTGCGCGGGAGGCCCGGAGAGCGGCGCTGGTGGCCCGGAGAACGGCGCGGGTGGCCCGGACAGCGGCGCGGCGGGGAACGGCGTCGTGGGCGGTGGCGTGGCGAACGGCGCGGTCGGCTGCTCGGCGGCCCACGGGTCGGTCGGCGGCTGCGTCTGGTGACCCGGAACCGGCTCGGGCAGTGGTGCCGTGGGATCCACGCTCATCGGCACCCCCAACGTGACGTGATCACCCGGCGGAGACTACCGGCTGCCGTGGTGTCCCGGGTGCCCCCGAGGGTCCGGTCGAGACGCCGGCGCGGGCCCGGTCAGACGGACGCGCTCGGCGCGGGCTCGGCCGCCCGGTCCAGCGGTGCCTCGGGAGCGCCGAGACCGGCGGCTCGACGTGCCTCGCGGCGGGCCACCCAGCCGTAGCCGAACAGGGCCATCACCGCGAAGAGCCACCACTGCACGACGTAGCCGAAGTTCTGCCAGTTGTTGGCGTGCCCGACCGGCACCGCCTTGAACACCGGGTCGGCCGCCGGCGTCTGCTCGTCCAGCAGCAGGTATGCACCGTAGACCGGGTAGGGCAGCTCGGCGGCCAGCCGGGACACCCCGATCCGTCGGATCTCCAGTCGCCCGTCACGCCGCTCGGCGGCGCGGGCCCCGCTCTCGGTCTCGTGCACTCGGCCGACGACAGTCACGTCGCCGGTCGGCACCGCCGGCACCGTCGGCTGGGCGGTGGCCGCCCCACCCGGCGCCGGGGGGATCCAACCCTGGTCCACCAGCAGCGCCGTGCCGTCGGCGAGCACCAACGGGGTGAGCACCTCGAAGCCGACCCGGCTGTCCACCGTCCGGCCGCGGACCAGCACGGTGTTCGCCGGGTCGTACCTGCCGGTGACGGTGACCCGGGTCCAGACCTTCTCCTCGGCGGGGGCCGGGCCGACCGTCCCCGCCCCGCCGGTGGGGGCGGACAATGCGTCGGCGAGCGGCCTCGGAGCCATCCGCTGGCCCGCGTCGATGCGCTCGTTGACCTCGGTACGCCCCCGGTAGCGGTCCAGCTGCCAGTTGCCGAGGAACACCATGACGGCGGCCGCGACCAGGGTCAGCGCGAGAGCGCCCAGCCAGCGTGGGCTCAGCAGGAACCGGTACACGGCACCGAGGCTACCCGTATGACGGACGCCACTGACCTGCACCGGGCCGGATCGGCGGCACGGTCGCGTCGCCGGCCCCGGTTGGCGGTGCTCGCGTCCGCAGCCGGGCGGGTATCGTCACGCCGACGGATCGGCCCCGGTCGTCCCGTCGCGTACCCGCCGCCGCTCGCGAGGAGTCGATGATGACCGTCGTGCCGCGCCTGGTGCTCAGCGCGCCGTCCTCCGGGCACGGTAAGAACGCGCTGGCGATCGGGCTGCTCGCCGCCCTGGCCGAGCGTGGGGTCGACGTCGCCGGGTTCAAGCTCGGGCCGGACCCCGTCGACGCCGCGTACCTCGGTCTCGCCGCCGGTCGCCCGGGTCGGGTGATCGACCCCCGCCTGGTCGGCGTGGACCGACTCGCCCCGCTGGTGGCGCACGGCGCCGCCGGTGCCGGGCTCGCCGTGGTCCAGGGCAGCATGGGGCTGTACGACGCGGTCGGCGGTCGCCCCGAGCAGGAGTCCACCGCCGCTGCCGCCGCCGCGCTGCGCAGCCCGGTCGTGCTCGTCGTCGACGTGGCCGCCATGGGTCAGTCGGTGGCGGCCCTGGTGCACGGTTTCCGCTCGTACGACGAGCAGTTGTGGCTCGGTGGGGTGATCCTCAACCGGGTGGCGTCGTCGCGGCACGAAGCGTTGTTGCGCGAGGCGTTGGACGACGTGGGGGTGCCGGTCTACGGGGCGTTGCGCCGTCAGGACCTGCCGGCGGTGTTGCCGTCGCGTCGGCACGGTGTGGCGCCGGTGGTGGACGGCTCCGCCGATGCCGCTCGTGCGGTCCGTCGGCTGGGCGAGGCGGTCGCCGCCACCGTCGACCTGGAACGTCTGCTCGGGCTGGCCCGTTCCGCTCCGCCGCTACCCGCCCCGGCCTGGTCTCCCGAGGAGGCCCTCGGTGCGTTCACCGCCCCGATGGACCGTCCGCTGGTGGCGTTGGCCGGTGGACCGGGCGGCAGCTTCAGCCACCCGGAGACCGCCGAGTTGCTGCGGGCCGCCGGTGCCGAGGTCGTCGTCGTCGATCCACTGCGCGACGAGGCGTTGCCGGTCGGCACCCGCGCGCTGGTCGTCGGTGGCGCGCTTCCCGAGGCGTATGCCGAGCAGTTGTCGGCCAACCGGCGGCTCTGCATCGCGGTGGCCGAGTTGGCGCGGACCGGGCGGCCGGTGGTCGCCGAGGGCGCCGGCCTGCTGTGGCTGGCCCGGGAGTTGGACGGGTTGCCGATGTGCGGCGTCCTGGACGCGGTGGGCGTCAGCCGGGACGGCCTGGTGGCCGGCTACCGGGAGGCCACCGCCCAGACCGACAGCGTGGTCGCCGCCCAGGGCACGGTGCTGGTGGGTCACAAGGCGCACCGGGCGGTCCTCACTCCGCGCGCTGGTCAGCGCCCGGCGTGGAGTTGGGACGGCGGCACGCCCGAGGGGTTCGTCTGGCGCAACGTGCACGCCTCACAGCTCACTCTGCACTGGGCGGCTCACCCGGCGACGGCGGCGCGGTTGGTCGCCGCCGCTGCGGCCGATCCGACGGCCGAGGCGGTGCCCGCGCAACCCGGGGTGCCGGTGTGATCGGTCAGGTGGCGGTACGCCGCTTTCCGGCGTTGACCGTTTCGACGCCGCGCACCGAGGTGCGTGGGCTCACCGCAGCGGACGCGGAGGCGGCCGGGGAGATCTTCGCCGACAAGCTGACCCGGCGTTGGTTGCCGTTGCCCGACGACTCCGGCCCGATCGACGGCCACGCGTGGTGCACGGAGTTGGCCCGACAGCGGCGGGACAGTGGCGACGGTGACCACTACGCGGTGCTCCGCCGCGAGGACGACCAGATGGTGGGTTCGCTCTGGACTCGGCGTACCGATTGGGGTGCCCGTCTCACCGAGATCTCGTACGCGATGGCGCCGCACGCGCGGGGCTTCGGCTTCGCCGCCGAGGCCGTCGACGCGGTGGCCATCGCGCTGATCCTGGAGCACGGGTTCCAGCGGGTGGAGCTGCGGGTGGCGCCCGGCAACCTGGCCTCGCGTCGGGTCGCCGAGAAGGCCGGGTTCAGCTACGAGGGTCTGCTGCGGAACGCCGGGCTGGTCGGCGGCAGCCGCGTGGACCTCGAACTCTGGTCGTTCGTCGCCGCCGACCTGCGCTGACTCGATCTGACCTGCGCTGACCTGCGCTGACCTGCGCCGGCCCGCGCGTGGTCGGTCAGCCGACGATCGCGTCCGACGGTGGGGTGAACTGGCGGGTCGGTGTGCCCTTCAGACCGTCACGCAGGGTCTCGGCGACCGCCGCGATGGGGATCTGGGACTGCCCGTCACCGACCGCGTTGAACGGGTTGTCCGGGTCGGAGATGAAGCTCGCCGCGGCCAACTCCGGGGTGTAGCCGACGAACCAGGCGGACCGGGTGCTGTCAGTGGTACCGGTCTTGCCGGCCACCGGGCGTCCGACGGTGCCCCGCACGCTGTCGGCGGTGGACCAGCCGCCGCAGCTTCCGCGCGCCGGGGTGTCCCCGGTGGGACAGCGGGCCGCGTCGGTGGCCGCCCGGGCGGCGTCCGCGCTGACCACCTGCCGGCACCGTGGCTTGGCCACCTCACGGTGGATACCGCCCGGGGTGGCGTACGTGGCCGGTGTGCCGTCCCGGTTCATGATCGCCGAGACGGGGATCGCCTCGCAGTAGCGGCCGTCGGCCGCGATGGCGGCGTACGCGTTCGCCATCTCCAGCGGTGTGGCGTCGGAGACGCCCAGGGTGAACGCACCCCACTTCTTCGCCTTGTCCGGGGACGCGTGGTCCCGGTCCACGTCGGTACGCCAGCGCAGCCCGAGTTGCTCGGCCAACCGGACCGCCCGGTCCGCGCCGACCTTCTCCTCCAGCCACACGAAGTACGTGTTGACCGACTTGCCGAAGCCGGACCACATGGTCTGCTGGCCGGTCATCGCGCCGCTGGCGTTGGAGGGCGACCAGCCGTCGTAGACCTCGGACCGGTAGCGGTGCGGGGCGTTGAACGTGGTGGAGAGCGGCATTCCCGCGTCGAGCGCGGCGAGCATCGGGAACATCTTGAACGTCGACCCCGCCTGGTAGCCAGCCAGGTCACCGCCGCCGAGCAGCGGGGCCACAGTGTTCGGGTAGTTGGCCTTCACCTTCGGCCCGGCCTCGGGGTTGGAGCTGGGTGGGTTCTCGGCCAGGTCCAGTGAGTACGTCCGGTTCACCGCCATTGCCTTGACCCGCCCGGTGCCCGGCTCGGAGACCACGATCCCGTTGGCGAACGGGCTGCCGGTGGCCTCCTTGGCCCCGACGTTCTTCTCCGCCGCCGCCTGGATCTTCGGGTCGAGGCTGAGCACGATCCGGTAGCCGCCCCGACGGAGCTTGTCCATCCGTTCGAGTCGGTTCGCACCGAACGCGGGCTGCGCGCTCCACCAGTTCTTCAGGTAGTCGCAGGCGAAGCCCCAGCTGTTGTACTTCTCCGACACGGCGGCGCAGTCGTGCGGCGGGGTCGTCAGCTTCAGCCGGATGGGCTCGGACTTGGCCGCGGCGGCCGAGTCGGGGGAGAGGTACCCGAGTCGGCTCATCTGGTCCAGCACGTAGTTGCGTCGCCCGGTGGCCTCCTTCTGGTCGGAGTCCGCCGGGTCGTACTCGGACGGGGACTTGACCAGGCCGGCGAGGGTGGCGGCCTCGACCGGGGTGAGGTTCTTCGGGGTCTTGGAGAAGAAGATCTCGCTGGCCGCGTAGATGCCGTACGCCCGGTGCCCGAAGTACGCCGAGTTCAGGTAGCGCTCCAGGATCTGGTCCTTGCTCATCTCCTTCTCCAGGTCCAGCGCCATCCGCATTTCCTTGACCTTGCGCAGGCTGGTCTGCTGGGTGGCCTCCTGGACCTCCTTGGGGGTGGTCGCGCTGTCGCGCAGGGCCATCCGGACGTACTGCATGGTCAGGGTGGACGCGCCCTGGGAGACGCCGCTGGACCGGGCGTTCGCCACGAAGGCGCGTGCCACGCCCTTCGGGTCGACGCCGTGGTGTTGGTAGAAGCGGTTGTCCTCGGCGGCGACGATCGCCTGGAGGATGTTCGGCGACATGTCCGACAGCTTGGTGTACTGCCGGTACTCCTCGTAGAACATGGTCAGCACGGTCTTGCCGTCCGGCGCGTAGACGTACGAGGTCTCGGCGGGCAGGGCGGTGGTGAGGATCTTGGTCTTCTGCTCCACGGCGTGCGCGGTGGCCTTCGCGCCGAGCCCGGTGACGGCGACCAGTGGGTACGCGGCGGCGGCGATCACGATTCCGGCGATCAGCCCGGCGCGGAGAAGAGGGACGAGTCGACCTGCGGCAGTAAGGGGTCGGTTACTCACATGGCCAAGTTATGACATTTCCGATTCGTACCTGAGAAGAACTCATAAACCGACGAGTGGTGACGTGGCTTACGTCGAGATCGTCTGTCCCACCGGCCGCCTTCCCGGAAGGATCGCGGTCATGTCCGAGCCGATCGCCGCTTCCGAGCCCGACCTGGCGCACCACGGTGACGTCGAGGTCGGCGACGGCCTGATCGACCTCGCCGTCAACGTCCGCCAGGCACGGCCGCCCACCTGGCTGGCCGCCCCGATCGCGGCCACCCTGTCCGACCTGGCCCGCTACCCGGACCCGGGGCCGGCCCGGGCCGCGGTCGCCGCCCGACACCGCCGTCACCCGAACGAGGTGCTGCTCACCGCCGGGGCCGCCGAGGGCTTCGTACTGATCGCGCAGGCACTTCGTGGCGTACGGCGGCCGGTGGTGGTGCACCCCCAGTTCACCGAGCCGGAGGCGGCACTGCGGGCCGCCGGGCACCCGGTCGAGCGCGTCGTGCTGGACTCCGCCGACGACTTCCGGCTCGACCCGTCCCGGGTGCCCGCCGACGCGGACCTGGTGATGATCGGCAACCCGACGAATCCGACCTCGGTGCTGCACCCCGCGCAGACGCTCGCAGCGCTGGCCCGCCCCGGCCGGGTGCTGGTCGTCGACGAGGCGTTCGCCGACACCACCATCGCCGCCGGGCACCCGGGCGAACCGGAGTCGTTGGCCGAGCGGCGCGACCTGCCGGGGCTGCTCGTGCTGCGCAGCCTCACCAAGACGTGGGGCCTGGCCGGCCTCCGGATCGGCTACCTGCTCGGCGCGCCGGAGCTGCTGTCCCGGCTGGCCGCCGTCCAGCCGCTCTGGGCCGTCTCCACACCGGCGTTGGCCGCCGCGTCGGCCTGCGCCACCACCGTCGCGGTCCAGGCCGAACGCGCGATCGCCGCCGACCTCGCCGCCGACCGCGACCACCTGGTCGCCCGCCTGGAAGACCTGCCCGGTGTACGCGTCGTCGGCCGTCCCGCCAGCGCGTTCGTCCTGCTGCACCTGCCGGGCGCGAGCGCGGTCCGAGCCGCCCTGCGTGAGCGCGGCTGGGCGGTCCGCCGAGGCGACACGTTCCCCGGCCTCGGGCCGGACTGGTTGCGGGTGGCGGTACGGGACCGAAACACCACCGACGCTTTCACCGAGGTGCTGCGCGAGATCATGGAGGCATGATGTTGGAAACCACGATCGCGGCGATCCGCCCGGCTGACGAGACGGCCATGGCCGCCGCCCGCGAGCTGCACGGCCGGCTCACCAAACCGGCGGGCTCGCTGGGGGCCTTGGAGGACCTCTCGGTACGCCTCGCCGGCCTGGCCGGAGCCTGCCCGCCGCCGTTGCCCGAGCCGGCCGCGGTGGCGATCTTCGCCGGTGACCACGGGGTGCACGCCCAAGGGGTCAGCCCGTGGCCGCAGGAGGTCACCGCGCAGATGATCGGCAACTTCCTGGCCGGCGGGGCAGTGGTCAACGCGTTCGCCCGGCAGGCCGGCGCGTCGGTCACAGTTGTCGACGTCGGGGTGGCCACCCCGCTGTCCGCCGGACCGGTGCCCAACCCGGCCGTGCTGGACCCGGCCGTGCCCCGGTTGGTCGTCGCGTCGGTCCGCCGAGGCACCCGCGACCTCGCGGTGACCGCCGCGCTGACCCGGGACGAGGCGCTGGCGGCGGTGCAGACCGGCATCCGGATCGCGGACGAGCTGATCGACGCGGGTGCCCGAATCCTGCTCACCGGTGACATGGGTATCGGCAACACCACCCCGGCCGCCGCCCTGATCGCCGCGTTCACAGGTGTCGACGCGCTGGACGCCACCGGTCGGGGCACCGGGGTCGACGACCCGACGTACGCCCACAAGGTGGGAGTGGTGCGCGCGGCGTTGGCCCGACACGCACCCGACCCGAGCGACCCGCTCGGTGTCCTGGCCGCTGTCGGCGGCCTGGAGCACGCCGCCCTGGCCGGGCTGATCCTGGGTGCGGCGGCCCGCCGTACCCCGGTGCTGCTGGACGGCGTGATCGCGGTGTCCGCCGCGCTGGCCGCCGCCGCGTTCGCCCCGGACGCGGTCGGTGCCATGGTCGCCGGCCACCGTTCGGCCGAACCGGGTGCGACAGTCGCACTGCGGCACCTGGGCCTCGTACCCCTCGTCGACCTGGGGCTGCGCCTCGGCGAGGGCACCGGCGCGCTACTGGCGTTGCCAGTGGTCACCGGTGCCGTCCGGGTGCTGCACGAGGTCGCCACCTTCGACTCCGCCGGTGTGGCCGAGAAGTGACGACGCGCAGCGAACGAGCCGCCCGCCTCGGTGGTGTGGCGTGACCTCCAACCCGTACCCCCTCGGTCTGCGGCTCGACGGGCGGCGGGTGGTCGTGGTGGGTGGTGGCGCGGTCGCCACCCGGCGCGTACCCGCGCTGCTGGACGCCGGTGCGGACGTCCTGCTGGTGGCACCGGAGCTGACCCCGGCGCTGCGCGCCCGGGCCGACGCGGGTCGGCTGCACTGGGTGCCGCGCCGGTTCGCGCCCGAGGACCTGGACGGCGCCTGGCTGGTCCAGGTCGCCATCGACGACCCGATCGCGGCGGCCTCGGTGAGCGCCCTCGCCGCCGAGCGACGGATCTTCTGCGTCCGGGCCGACGACCGGTCGGCCGCCACCGCCTGGACTCCGGCGGTGACCCGCCACGGCCCGGTCACTGTCGCGGTGCTCGGCGGCGGAGACCCCCGCCGGGCGATGACCGTCCGCGACGCGATCCGCGACCTGCTCGCCGCCCGCCTGTCGCCTGCCGCCGCGACCCCGACGCCCGACCGGCCTGCTGCCGACGCCCCGACGTTCGGCGGGCTCGGTGCCGCCGCTTCGACGGCGGGCGGTGCTGGTGGCGAGGCTCTGACGCCGGGCGGAGCCGGTGCCGCCGCTCTGGCGTCCGACACGGCTGGTGGCGGGGCGGCGACCGCTGGTTCTGTCGGCCGGGTGGCGTTGGTCGGATCGGGGCCGGGTGATCCGGAGTTGATCACCGTGCGGGGCTGGCGGCTGCTCACCGAGGCCGACGTGGTGGTCGCCGACCGGCTGGTGCCCGGGCTGCTCCTGGACGAGTTGCGCCCCGACGTGGAGCTGGTGGACGCCTCGAAGATCCCCTATGGGCCGTCGCGGGCCCAGGAGGAGATCAACCAGATCCTGGTCGACCGTGCCCTGGCGGGCGCCTTCGTGGTGCGGCTCAAGGGCGGCGACCCGTACGTCTTCGGTCGGGGCGGTGAGGAGCTGCTGGCCTGCGCGGAAGCCGGCGTGCCGGTGACCGTCGTGCCCGGGGTGACCAGCTCGATCGCCGCCCCGGCGGCGGCCGGGATCCCGGTCACCCACCGGGGGGTGGCGCACGAGTTCACTGTGGTCTCCGGGCACCTGGCACCCGAAGCGCCGGCGTCGCTGGTGCGCTGGGACGCCCTCGCCGGTCTACGCGGCACGTTGGTGATCCTGATGGGGTTGAAGAACCTCGCCGCCATCAGCGAGACCCTGGTCGCCCACGGCCGGCCGCCGCAGACGCCGGCCGCGGTGGTGCAGGAGGCCACGACGGGCACCCAGCGGGTCCTACGGTCCACGCTGGGCGCGGTGGCCGCCGACGTGCTCGCGGCCGACCTACGCCCACCCGCCGTAGTCGTGCTTGGCAATGTGGTGAACGCGCTCGACGGCTGAGGGGCGGGCGGGCTTCGGCGCTACTCCAGCGAGGATGAGGTCGTGCCTCTGGCGCAGCCATTCTCAGGTTCGGAAGGGATGATGCTCCAACCCCTGCACGACGCCAGGAAGACGACCACATCTTCCAAGACAGATGTGATGGGGTTCGATTGGTACCCCCACTAACGCCGGGCCGCGTCCGCGCCTGTGGAGCGATCTGAGACGTGTTCGCGTTGGCCTCACGCTGCGTGGATCGGTTACTCTGTGCAGGTCTTGCCGCCGGTTGCAACCGGCAGTAGGGCACAGGGCCTTCCCTAAATGTGTAAATGCAATTTTGGAAGCTGGAAGCCCTGGGGTGGGAGTCGCCGACGGACGCTCACCTAACTAAGCCTGTTCGCCGTTCTCAAGGTGGTCAAAGCGATACATCGGGTGCCCTGAAGGCACTCAGTAACACCTGAGATCTTGTGCAGTCGGTGCAGGAACTCAGCTTCACCAGTCATTGCGTACTGGTCGAGCTGAGCCCTGCGTGCCTCACTCGACCGGAGTGAGGGGCAGAGAATCGTGGGGCTCTCAATCCTTGAGCCTGTTCTAGCCGCGGGGCCTTGGGCGCTGGTAATCCTTGCCTTGGTGTACGCCGTGCCGAGGCTAATCGTGGCCGTGGTTGCACTGTTCAAGATCCCGCCGGAGCGACTTCCGGCGGTACTGAAGGCGCTCGGGGAACTGTTCCGCATCGGGTCATGGTTCCGCCGTGCGCCCTGACAGCCAACGGACGTCCACGAGAGCCGGGTGTGGTCACTGACGGTCACCACACCCGGCACCGATGTTCAGGCGTCGAACTTGCCGGCCTTGACGCCGCGAACGAAGCCGGCCCACTGGTCGGCGTTGAAGGACAGCACCGGTCCCTGCCGGTCTTTGCTGTCGCGGACCATGACGACCTGGGGCGGGGCGGCGACCTCGACGCAATCTCCGCCCCCGTTGCTCCGCGTGCTCTTCTTCCAGTCGAGCGTGGTCATGTCTGTTCCTCTGCGATTGATGCGATGAGCTTGCGAGACTGCGCCTCGCTGAGGGCTTTCTCTTCGGTGGCGGACCATACGTCTCCGTACGCCTCGACCTCCGCAGGCTTGTCGAGGTAGAGGGCACCGGTCAGTCCGTCGGAGTAGATGATCGATGGCTCACTGCCCCCGTCGAAGTCGAGGATCGTGAACGCCCCGTTGGTCATGCTGGCACGGTGCAGGTCGACGCTGAACGGCACCACCCGCAGCGACACGTTGGGCTGACGGCTGACCGTCACCAGGTGGCCGAACTGTTCAGCGTCCACTCCTCGGCGTAGGACAGCCTCGTCAAGCATGATGTCGACTTGGGGCGCGCGGGGTGTGGTGCGGGTCAACAGCGCTTGCCGGCCAAGTCGCACCGCGACGCCTCGGTCAACCTCTTCGGCGGTCATGTCGGGCCGTGCGACCTGGTAGACGCGGGTGGCGT
Organism: Micromonospora sp. WMMC250; assembly: GCF_027460215.1. Classification (NCBI taxonomy): domain Bacteria; kingdom Bacillati; phylum Actinomycetota; class Actinomycetes; order Micromonosporales; family Micromonosporaceae; genus Micromonospora; species Micromonospora sp. WMMC250. Next base: position 6,274,775 of record NZ_JAPZBJ010000002.1, read on the forward strand.
AAGCCTTCGTCTGAACCAGGCCCGGAATCAACTGCGCTTCGTACTTCCGCAGACGAGTCGCGGCGGCTTCGAGTCCGACGTACAGCTCGAACCACTCGGGGATGGCGTCGCCGTAGGAGTGCCACCAGCCCCGCCCCTTGGTCTCCTTGGCAAGACCCATCAGAGCCTCGGTCAGTTCTGGTGACGCTCTGTAGACCTTGCACATCGCCTCCACGTCGAGCGACCGCATCGAAGTAGCGCCGGTCTCGATGCGCCAAATCTTCGGGGTCGACCACTCCAGCGAGTCGGCTGCTGCCTTGACGGTCATGCGCGCTTCCTCGCGGAGCTGCCGCAGATGCCGCCCGAGTTGCCGCCTCGGAACTGTCGAGCCGGTGTCAGTCGTCACTGACTACTTCCTCTCCGTGACTACATACCGGGCGGAACCTGCGCTCGATATGTAACACCTGTCGGCCACGCTTAGCAACGGAATCTATCAAGATGAAACCTGCTCTTGCGTTTCATCCAAAATGTAATATTGCATCTTTCTCGCTGCGAGTAAACGATGACGTTGGGTGTGGTGGCCGGATGACCGTGCGTGGCCCGGCTGCCATGCCCCTCACGCGAGGAGGGGCGGATGCGCAGGCGCGTTACCTACGACGAGTACGTCATGGCAGCAGCTCTGACCCTGGCAAGACGACATCGCCGGGTGTGGTCGTGGCAGAGATGGCGGAACGTCTGCCAATGCGGGAACGAACTGCCGTGCCGGGCGAAACACAAGATCCCGATCAACCGGGGCCATTGGCCGGGAGAGAATTCGTGACCACCCATGGGCCGATTCTGCCGATCTGGACCTGTGGCGGGTGTGGTGCGCCTTGGCCATGTCGTACCCGTCGCGCTGAGCTGCAAGCCGAGTACGACCGAGCCCCCGTGTCCTTGGTTCTCTACATGAGTTCGTGTCTGGTCTCTGCTTCGCAGGACATGGGCTGGGCCCCCGCAGGGCTGCTGCATCGGAGGTTCGTGGGGTGGCTGCCGTGAAAGCGGGTGACTTGCTCTACGTCACCCGAGAGGCCAGCGTGCAGTTCATCCACCCGATCAGATTCCGCGTGATCCGCGTGCTCGACTGGATTACCTACGACGGGTGGGTCTGGCTCGACGGATACGAGATCAATAAGAAGGGCGACGCGGTGGCCCGCCGATCAATCTTCGTCATGAAGGCCGGACTGCGGTCGGCCCCGGCACCCGTGACGGGCGGGCAATCGGGGCGGACGAGGGTTCCCAGCCTAAGCCGTATAGACGGGCCGCCCCGCATGTTGTCCCTGGGCGCGTGGGTCGCCTCCGAGCCGGCTGAGAACGCCTCGGACCGTTGAGCTGTGCCAGCGGTCGCCCCCTGTGGACGGTCGGCACCCAATCGACGTTGAACTGGTCACCGATGGCGCGCAGGGTGTGCCCGTTGGACCTCAGCCGGCCGATGCGTCTTGGATGACGGGCTCGGGGACGAGGATCGGCCGACCCAGCTTGACGCCAAACTCTGGCTTATCTGGAGGCTTGCGACGTAGCGGCAGCCCGCTCGGGTCGCAGGTTCCAGCCGGTGAAGCCACGGACTGGCGGAGCCGAAGCGACAAGGGGCCGGAGCGCTTGCGCTCCGGCCCCGTCCGTCACGCGTACGGCGAACTACTGCTTGAGCATGTTGTCCAGCAGCAGGGCACACCGGATCAGCCCAAGGTGGCTGTACGCCTGCGGGTGGTTGCCCAGGCCGCGCTCGGCGAGCGGGTCGTACTGCTCGGGGAGCAGGCCGGTCGGCCCGGCGGTGAGCACCATCTGCGCGAACAACTCCTCGGCGTCGGTGCGGCGGCCGGTGCGCAGGTACGCCTCGATCAGCCACGCCGTGCAGATGTGGAAGCCGCCCTCGCGGCCGGGCAGGCCGTCGTCCCAGTGGTAGCGGTAGACGACCGGGCCGCTGCGAAGGTCCGCCTCGATCCGCAGGACCGTGGACAGGAAGCGCGGGTCGTCACCCGGGAGCAGGCCGGAGAGCCCGATCCAGAGCGACGAGGCGTCCATGTCCTCGTCCCCGTACGCGACGCTGTACGCCTCGACGTCTTCGTGCCAGCCGTGCTCCAGCACGTTGGCGCCGATCCGGTCGCGCAGGTCCTTCCACTCGGGCCGGTCCTCGCCACCGTGCTCGCGCATCACGTGCAACGCGCGGTCGACAGTCATCCAGCACATCACCTTGGAGAAGACATGGTGCCGGGGTGGCAGCCGCGCCTCCCAGATGCCGTGGTCGGGTTCGTGCCAGCGCCGACGGACCGCCTCGACCATGTTCTCCAGGACGCGCCACTCGTCGTCGCGTACCGAGCCACGAGCGTCGGCGACGGCCGCGATCAGGTCGGCGATCGGCCCGAAGACGTCCAGTTGGAGCTGGTGGTTGGCGAGGTTGCCGACCCGGACCGGCCGGGAGCCGGCGTACCCGGGCAGCGTGTCGATGACCGCTTCCGCGCCCAGCTCGTACCCGTCGATGGTGTAGAGCGGGTGCAGCCGTTCGGGGTGACCGCCGGTGCGCTCGATGCAGCCGTCGACCCAGCGCAGGAACGCCTCGGCCTCCTCGATGGAGCCCAGGTCGACGAGTGAGCGGGCGGTCAGCGCGGCGTCGCGCAGCCAGCAGTAGCGGTAGTCCCAGTTGCGGACGCCGCCCAGCTCCTCGGGGAGCGAGGTGGTCGCCGCGGCCAGGATCGAGCCGGTGGCCTCGTGGCAGAGCCCGCGCAGGGTGAGGGCGCTGCGCGCGACCAGCTCGCGGGAGGTGGACGGCAGCCGCAGCGAGGCCACCCAGTCCTTCCACGGCTGTTCGGCGGCGGCCTGCCGCTCGTGGATCGGAACCCGGTGGTGCTCCAGGCTGTGCGTGCCGAAGCGCAGCTCCAGCACGACCTGCCCGCCGGCGGCGGAGAGGTCGACGACCGCCTTGGCGGTCTCGTACCCACCGTCGTTGCGGACCTCCCACTGCAGGCCGGGCGCGTAGAGCGCGACCGGCTCGTTGGAGCCGAGCACCAGCAGACCGTCGCCGATCGGCTGCAACTGCACGGCGACCTGACCGAACTCGGGCCGCGGTGCGAACTCGACACGCGCCTTGCCGCTGCCGGTGAGCACACGGACCAGTGTCGAGTCGCCGGTGATGACCGCCGGGCTGTCGTCCGGGGTGGTCTCCCGGGCCGGCTTGTCCAGCCAGTCGGTGACGGTGAGCCCGGACCACCGGGTCTCCACCGTCATCGTGCCGGAGCGGTAGCGCTGGCCCAGCGGGATGCCGCCGCGTTCCGGGGCGACGCTGAAGTGACCGGCCGGGCTGCCGCCGACCAGGTCGGCGAAGATCGCCGCCGAGTCCGGCTTGGGGTGGCAGAGCCAGCTCACCTTGGCTTCGGGGGTGAGCAGGGCGACGGTACGACCGTTGGACAGCATCGAGTGCCGTTCGATCGGCACCGCCCGTTCGCCGAACAGCCAGTGCCGTCGGGTCTCCAGCAGCAGCGCCAACGCCCGCGCGGCCTCCAGCGGGTCGCCGACCCGGTAACCGGCCTGGGTGTCCCCGGGGCCGATCTTGATGCCGAGGTCGGGGCCGTGCAGGTGGCCGAACGCGTTCTCGTCGGTGATGTCGTCACCGATGAACAGCACCGCGCTGGCGGCGAGCTGGGTGCGTAGCTGGTCGACGGCGGTGCCCTTGTGGGTGGCCACGACGGAGAGCTCGATGACCTCCTTGCCCTGGGTAACCGTGACACCGTCGAAGGTGGCCGGGCCGTTGCGGACCGCCTCGATGGCGGCGGCGGCCACCTCCGGGTCGATGCCGCGGGTGTGCATCGCGACGCTTGCGGGTTTGCGTTCCAACCGGATGCCCGGGTGGTCGGCGGCGATGTCGCGGAGCGCGTTGCGGACCCGGGTACGCACCGCGACCAGCTCGGGGGAGAGCCGCTCGACGAAGCCGATGTCGAACTCGGAGCCGTGGCTGCCGACGAGGTGCACCTCGCTGGGCAGCCGGGAGAGCGCGGCCAGGTCGCGCAGTGCCCGGCCGGAGACCACCGCCACGGTGGTCTGCGGCAGCGCGGCCAGCGCGCGGACGGCGGCGACCGCCTCGGGCAGTGGGACGGCGGTGCTCGGGTCCTCCACGATCGGCGCGAGTGTGCCGTCGTAGTCGCAGGCGACCAGGAGTTGGGGGACCCGGGCGATCCGCCCGATGGCGGCGCGCAGCTCGGGGTCCATCACCCCGGTGGCGATCGCCGCCCCATCGTTGACGGACGTGTTCACTCGGCCTCCGCCTCCGGAACTCCGAGCTCGGAGAGGAAGGACTTGGCCCAGTGGCCCACGTCGTGGGTACGCAGGTGACGTTGCATTGTCCGCATCCGGCGGCGCGCCTCGGTTTTCTCCACGTGCACTGCCCGGAGCAGGGCGTCTTTGACCGCGTCCGGGTCGTGCGGGTTGCACAAAAATGCCTGGCGAAGCTCGGTGGCGGCGCCGGCGAACTCACTGAGCACGAGCGCGCCACCCTGGTCGGCACGTGATGCTACGTATTCCTTCGCCACGAGGTTCATCCCGTCTCGCAGCGGGGTCACCATCATGACGTCGGCAGCAACATACATCGCGGCCAGTTCACTGCGACTGTACGACTGATGCAGGTAATGCACGGCCGGCACGCCGACCCTGCCGAACTCGCCGTTGATGCGACCGACCTCGCGTTCCACCTTCACGCGAAGTGCCTGGTAGTGCTCCACGCGCTCGCGACTGGGTGTGGCCACCTGGACCATGACCGCGTCGGGGACTGTCAACTTTCCGTCAGCCAGCAGCTCGCGGAAGGCCTTGAGTCGCAACTCGATGCCCTTGGTGTAGTCCAGCCGGTCCACCCCGAGGATGATCGTCTTCGGGTCGCCCAGCTCGGCGCGGATCTGCTTGGCCCGCGCCTGGATGGCCGGGTCGGCGGCCATCCGCTCCATCTCCTGGGTGTCGATCGAGATGGGGAAGGCGCCGGCCTTCACCTGCCGACCGTCGACCTGGATCATCTGCCCCTCGTAGCGCAGCCCGAGCAGGTGCCGGGCCAGCCGGACGAAGTTCTGCGCGGCCAACCGCTGCTGGAAGCCGACCAGGTCGGCGCCGAGCAGGCCGCGCAGGATCTCGGTACGGAACGGCATCTGCATGAACAGTTCGATCGGCGGGAACGGGATGTGCAGGAAGAACCCGATCCGCAGGTCCGGACGCAGCTCACGGAGCATCGCCGGGACCAGTTGCAGCTGGTAGTCCTGCACCCACACCGTGGCGCCCTCGGCCGCGACGTCCGCCGCGGCCTCCGCGAACCGGGCGTTGACCAGGCGGTACGCCTCCCGCCACCGGCGCTTGTAGGCAGGTGTCTCCACCGCGTCGTGGTAGAGCGGCCAGATCGTCGCGTTGGACTGGCCCTCGTAGTAGCGCTCCAGCTCCTCGGCGCTGAGCGGAACCGGGTGCAGCCGGATCCCCTCCAGGTCGAACGGGTCGGGGGCCGGGCCGGTGCCGCCGGCCCAGCCGACCCAGGTGCCCTGGTGCTCGGCGAGTACGGGATGCAGGGCGGTGACCAGCCCACCAGGGCTACGCCGCCACTGCCGTCCCTCGGGTGTGCTCACCTCGTCGACCGGCAGACGGTTCGCCACTACGACAAAGGAGCTACGGACGGTCACGATCGGCCACCTCCAGGTACTGACGGGTCCACCGCGATGAGCGTACTGAGCGTAGCTGCGGCGTCTTGTGCCTAGTGCCGGAGTCTCCTACCCGCCTCCGTCTGACCGAACCCCTAAGGTGATCTTCTCGACAGCCGAGCTGGTCAGAGGTCGATGATCGGCCATTCCTTCGGCAGCACCTCGCCCAGCAGTTCCCGCCGATCCGTCATGATCGGCGTCAGTGCCCGAGCCGCCTCCATCGCGGCCTGGGCCAGATCCATGCCGCCCAGGGTCCGCGACCAGCCGCCCAGGATGGCGCACATGTCGTGTTCCACCGGAGTGACCAGGACCTGCCCCAGGTCGCCGAGGATGTCGAGCAGTGGCCAGCCGTCGCTGGTGACCTGGCGGTACGCGGCTGCCAGGCACAGCGCCGGGATGATCACGCGCTGCCCCTTGTCCGCGACTTTCGCGATCTGCTCCCCGACCGCCTCCGTGCCTTCCGAGTAGGCGAGGAGACATCCGGTGTCGAGGACGAGGCCGGCATCAGTCACGAATGACCATCTGTCCGCGAGACGCCTCGGCCAGCAGGGCGGCCGCCTTGGAGCGCAGTTCAGGGGTGATCTTCGCGTGTGCCTCGTCGAGCTTTCTGCCCGCCTCGGCGAGGCCTTCGTCGGTAAGCCGGAAGCCCACCTGTCGAAGCGCCCGTCGTGTGCGCTCGCTGGCCATCCGCTGACGAACGGAGTCGGCGATGAAGGCGGAGACGTTGGCTTCCTCGGCCAGTCGCTCGGCCACGTCATCTGGAACGCTGATGGCGATCTTCTTGGTCATACTCGAAACGCTAGTTGGTGATACCGGGCCGGGCAAGGAGGCGCGCCTGCGTACTCCCGGGGCGGGGTGATGTGGGCGAAGCGCGTCGTACCTGTCAGGATTGACGATGGCGTGCGCGCGGCCGGCTCCCGGCCGGCGGCGGCGGGCGGTCCTCGCAGCCCGCGCCGCGCCGCCGATCAGCGACAGCAACCGACGGAGGTAGCCCGCACCGTGGCCCAGTACATCTACGTCCTGGAAAAGGCGCGCAAGGCGCACGGCGACAAGGTCGTGCTCGACAACGTGACGTTGAGCTTCCTGCCGGGGGCCAAGATCGGTGTGCTCGGTCCGAACGGCGCCGGTAAGTCCAGCCTTCTCAAGATCATGGCAGGGTTGGACAAGCCGAGCAACGGCGAGGCCCGGCTCATGCCCGGCTACACCGTCGGCATGCTCGCCCAGGAGCCCCCGCTCAACGAGGCGAAGACCGTGCTCGGCAACGTCGAGGAGGCGGTCGCCGAGACCAAGGCCAAGCTGGAGCGGTTCAACAAGATCGCCGAGCAGATGGCGACCGACTACTCCGACGAGCTGATGGAGGAGATGGGCAAGCTCCAGGAGGAGCTCGACCACCTCGACGCCTGGGACGTCGACTCCAAGCTCGAACTGGCCATGGACGCGCTGCGCTGCCCGCCGCCGGACGCCGACGTGACCCAGCTCTCCGGCGGTGAGCGTCGCCGGGTCGCCCTCTGCAAGCTGCTCCTGGAGGCGCCCGACCTGCTGCTGCTCGACGAGCCCACCAACCACCTGGACGCGGAGAGCGTCTCCTGGCTGGAGCAGCACCTGGCGAAGTACGCGGGCACCGTCATGGCGATCACCCACGACCGGTACTTCCTCGACAACGTGGCCAACTGGATCCTCGAGCTGGACCGTGGCCGGACCTACCCGTACGAGGGCAACTACTCCACCTACCTGGAGAAGAAGGCCGCCCGCCTGGCCGTCGAGGGCCGCCGCGACGCCAAGATGAAGAAGCGCCTCACCGAGGAACTGGAGTGGGTCCGCTCCAACGCCAAGGCCCGGCAGACCAAGTCGAAGGCCCGCCTCGACCGGTACGACGAGATGGCCACCGAGGCGGAGAAGACCCGCAAGCTCGACTTCGAGGAGATCCAGATCCCGCCGGGCCCGCGCCTGGGCAGCACGGTGATCGAGGCGCAGAACCTCAGCAAGGGCTTCGGCGACCGGCTGCTGATCGACAACCTGTCGTTCTCGCTGCCGCGCAACGGCATCGTCGGCATCATCGGCCCCAACGGCGTCGGTAAGACCACGCTGTTCAAGACCATCGTCGGGCTGGAGGAGCCGACCAGCGGCCAGGTCCGGGTCGGCCCCACCGTGTCGCTGTCGTACGTCGACCAGAACCGTGAGGGCCTCAACGGCGACAAGACCGTCTGGGAGGTCGTCTCCGACGGGCTGGACTACCTGATGGTGGGCAAGGTCGAGATGCCGTCGCGGGCGTACATCGCCGCGTTCGGCTTCAAGGGACCGGACCAGCAGAAGCCGACGAAGGTGCTCTCCGGTGGTGAGCGCAACCGGCTCAACCTGGCGCTGACCCTGAAGATCGGCGGCAACGTGATCCTGCTCGACGAGCCGACGAACGACCTGGACGTGGAGACGCTGTCCAGCCTGGAGAACGCCCTGCTGGAGTTCCCCGGCTGCGCCGTGGTCATCTCGCACGACCGGATGTTCCTGGACCGCGTCGCCACGCACATCCTGGCCTGGGAGGGCGACGACCAGGACCCCTCCAGGTGGTTCTGGTTCGAGGGCAACTTCGAGGCGTACGAGAAGAACAAGATCGACCGCCTCGGCGCGGAGGCCGCCCGGCCGCACCGGGTGACCTACCGCAAGCTGACCCGCGACTGACCGGCGGAAACGGTGTCCGACCGGTTCGTCTACCACTGCACGCTGCGCTGGTCCGACCTGGACGCGTACGGCCACGTCAACAACTCGCGCTTCCTCACCCTGTACGAGGAGGCGCGGGTGGCGTTGATGTTCGCCGGCGGCCGGGCCTGGGGGGTCGGCTCGTTCGCCGACGGGGTGGTGATCCGTCGGCACGAGGTCGACTACCTGCGCCCGGTCGACTACGCGTTGGGTCGGGCCACGGCCGAGGCCGCGCCGACCGTCCGGATCGAGCTGTGGGTGGAGGAGATCCGGGCCTCCCGGTTCACCGTCGCCTACGAGCTGTACGACGGTGAGGTGCTGGCCAGCCGTGCCCGCTCGGTGCTGGTGCCGTTCGACCTGACCCGACAGGTGCCCCGGCGGATCACTCCGGAGGAGCGGGACTTCCTGCTCACGTACGCCCCGCAGGGCGGAGGTCCGGTGTGACCCGGCCGGGCACGGCGGAGCCGGGCCGGGCGGGGGTGACTCCGACACACGGGGTCGCCGGGGTGGCGGACGCCGGCGCCTTTCTGGCTCGTCTGGTCCGCTTGGATCCGCTCGCACCGGTCCGGCTGCGGCCGGCCGGCGGCCCGGACCGGGTCGCCCTCTGGGCCCGGCTGCCCTGGCAGGTCCTGGTGGTCCGCACGGTGACCGGCGGGCCGGCCGAGGACGTCACGGTGGCCGCCGCCGAGTTGCTGGCCGAGCTGGAGCGTGGTGGCGCGGCTCTGCCGACGCGTCGGGACGCGCAGTGGCGGTGGCCGCTGCCCCCGGCGCGGAGCAGGCAGGTGGAGGTGCTGCCCGTCGGCGAGCTGCGCCGGATCGCGCAGGCGGCGGCGGGCACCCTGCGGACGGCCAGCGAGCAGGGGGTCGCGGGCCGCGCGGTGGGCCAGCGTGCCCTACGCGACGCGCTGCTCGACCATGTGGCGGTGGTGGTCACTCCGGAAGACGCACCCGCCGTCCCGGTGGAGGTGCCGCAGCGGCTGGTGCAGGCGGTGGTTCGGATGGGCTTCCTCGGCGCCGCTGACGGCCCGTCCGCCGGTTCCGGCGAGCCCAACGTTCAGGTGCGGGTGGCGGGTCGCTGGGTCGGGCTGGTGGGACCATACGGAGCCGCATGGTCGCAGAAGGCCACGGATCTTGCCGTAACACCCCTGAGTACTCGTCCGAACGGATGACCCCTGGTCATTCTTCTGGGCTGGGGCGGTCGTTGGGGGGGTGCCTCAACTCGGCTGTCCGGGTACCGTCCATCCTCGGATCCAACGCACCGTAGGCGGCTGGATCCGCTGGGGAGTGAGGTGCGCGAGCGATGCCGTGGTGGTCATGGCGCCCCGGTCCCGCCGACGGCGGCGATCCGGAAACCCGAAGCGGGATCACGATGGAAAGCGCGGTCCGAATCGGGCCGCCCAGCCCTCGCCAACCGGGCGACGACTGCCCGGCCAACGAGCGGCCCCTACTGACCGAGATGCCCGCCACCGTCGAGCCGGTGAGTCTGCGCCGGGTCTGCGACGCACTCGACCTGCTCGACGTGCGCTATCTGGCCGACGGCGACGGCAACCTGCTGGCCATGTGGGAGCGGCACGCCGTGCTGGTCACCCTCGAAGGGCCGGAGGACGAGATCCTGGTCATGCGGGCACGCCCGCACGCCACGGTTCCGCCGGACTGGGCTGACCGGGCGTACCGGGTGGTGAACGAGTGGAACCACACCCGCCGGTTCTGCAAGGCGTACATCGGCGACCCGACCGAGCGGGGGCAGCTGCCGATCTACGCCGAGCTCCAGGTGCCGCTCGGTGCCGGCACCCACGACGCGCTGTTGGTCGAGATGCTCGACTGCGGCGCGGCGGTGGCCACCAGCTTCGTGGACTGGCTGCACGACGAGGGCGCGCTGCTCTGACGGAGCGGGCGCGCCGGCCGGGTCAGACGCCGTTCGCCGGGTCGTCCTCGACGTTGACCATGAAGTACGCGGCCCGCTCCAGGTAGTCCCAGAGCGTGGCGTCGATCTCCGGCTCCAGGTCGAGCCGGTCCACCGCGCGGCGCATGTTCCGCAACCAGGCGTCCCGCTCGGCCGCGCCGATCCGGAAGGGCGCGTGCCGCATCCGTAGCCGCGGGTGGCCGCGCTGTGCGGAGTACGTGTTGGGGCCGCCCCAGTACTGCATCAGGAACAGGGTCATCCGATCCGCGGCCGGCCCCAGGTCTTCCTCCGGATACATGGGCCGCAGCAGGGGATCGGTGGCGATACCGGCGTAGAACTCGTCGACCAGCCTGCGGAAGGTGGGCTCGCCGCCGACCGCTTCGAAGAGGGTCATCGACGCACCAGGACGGTCGGATTCACCTGCGGGGTTCACCGTTCCATCCTGCCAGGTGCGCTCCGAGCCGACCCGACCCGCACGGCGTGCGTCGGATCACGCCGGGTCGACGGACCCGGATGCCCTGGACTGCTGGCCCGGCCGGGTCGCGTCGGCCCGGCGAATCAGGTGACCGCGTGGCGGCGGTGTCCGTCGCCGGAACGCGGCTCGGGAGCGCCGGCCGTGCCACCGTCGCCGGGGCGCCCCGTGCTGTGAGGTGCTTCGGTGTTGGCCGCCGACGCCTCGGCGATCGCGTCGTCCACGGTCTGCCGGTCCGGCCACCTCAGTGTGGCCACCGCCATGAGCACGACGCCGGCCGCACTCCAGAGCCCGACCACCACCGGGATGGGGAACCGATCGGCGAGCAGCCCGGTGGCCAGCACCGCGAAACCTTGGATGACCTGCACGCCGGTGGCCATCACACCGAAGGCGCGGGCGCGGAAGCCATTGGGCAGTGCCTGGACGAACAGCCCGTTGGCCATCGGCAGCATGCCGGCGACCGCGAAGCCGCAGAGGGCGGCCAGCAACGCCACCACCAGCGGTGGCGGGTTCAACAGCGCCGGCACCAGCGCCAGCGGGGCGAAGACCGCGAGCGGCCGCATCAGCTTCATCCGGCGTGTCGGCCCGAAGAGCCGGCTCACCAGCAACCCGCCGAGGATGAAACCGACCGGGTTGGCCACCATGATCACCGCTTGGGCCGCACCCGTGCTCAGACCACCCTTGGCACCCTCGTTGGCCCAGGCTGCGGCGAGGCCCTCGGGGACGATCGAGAAGAGCATGGCGCTGAACACCAGCACCGCGATCGACCGCAGCACCGGAGTGCCGAACACGATGGTGAAACCCTGGCGGGTCTCCCGCAGCAGATGGGTGCGGTGTGCGGGGGCCATGGACGCCGGCCGGTCCCGAACGCCGAGGCGCACCAGCAGCGCCGACAGCGCGAACGTCGCCGCGTTGAACAGCAACGCGACCTCCGGGTCGATCGAGGCGACGGCGGCGCCGAACACGTACCCGACGACCTGGGCGGCCTGCCCGATGCTGCTGTTGAGGGACAGCCCGAGCACCAGCCGGTCACCGCTGAGCATCTGCGGCATCAGGGCGGACTTCGCCGCCTGGCTCGGCGGATTGGCCAACGTCGCCGCGAAGATCAGCGCCAGCACCACCTGGTAGGGCAGGGCGGGGATGGCGATGAGCAGCATCAACGCCATCCGGATGACGTCACACGTCACCATCACCCGTCGGTACGGGTATCGCTCCGCGAGCGCGGCGAGCACGGGACCACCGAGCAACCAGGGCAGGAAACTGACGGCGAAGGCGGTCGCGGAGAGCGCGACGGACCGGGTCTGCTGGTAGACCAGCAGGGTGACGGCCGCCTTCGCGACGTAGTCGCCGACCCAGGAGAGCGCGCCAGCAACGAAGACGGCCCGAAACTCGTGCTGGGCGAACACCTCGCGAAATGTGGCGGGGCCTTCCGCGGAAGGTCGCTCGTCGGGCACCGTCGCCTCCATCGGCCCCGGTCGGCCGCTCGTGGCAGCCCGGCCGGAAGCACTCGTCAGATCTGCGGATCAGCGAGGATGTGATCACGCCCCGGCGGGAACGCGTGCCCCGGATTCTGCCCGATCGTCTGACAACTAGCTAGGGCGAACGGATCGATCGTCGCTTCCCCGACTGAACGAACGGACGATACCTGAGGGGCCAGGCGGCTCGCGACCCCTGCATCGGCGGCCAGTGTCGCCTGGGTCAGGTGGCGCCGCCCTGACCGGTCTCGTTGTCGGACAACGGCCGGGTCGGCAGCCCGGGAAAGATGCGGGCGGCGGCGATCTGCGCGGTGATCCCCGAGTTCTCCAGCGCCTCCGCGAGCCGCCGACGCAGCTCCCGGCCCACCGCGAACTGCCCGTCCGCTGTCGTCTTCACCACCGTCCGGATCACCGCCCCGTCGACGGTCACCTGCTCGACACCCAGCACCTCCGGCGCCTCGACGATCTCCGGCGAGAGCTCCGGGTCCACCGCGACCGAGGCCGCGGCGGTCCGCAGGACGGCGGTCGCCTCCTCGGTGCTGTTGAACCCGATCGGCAGGTCCACCACCACCAGGGCCCAGCCCTGGCTCTTGTTGCCCACCCGGATGATCTCGCCGTTGCGGATGTACCAGAGCACCCCGCGACCGTCGCGGACGGTGGTGACGCGCAGACCGACCGCCTCGACCACGCCCATCGCCTCACCCAGGTCGACGTTGTCGCCCACGCCGTACTGGTCCTCGATCAGCATGAAGAGGCCGGCGATCAGGTCCTTCACCAGGCTCTGCGCGCCGAAGCCCAGTGCCACGCCGGCGATCCCCGCGCTGGCCAGCAACGGAGCCAGGTCGAAGCTGAACTCGCGCAGGATCATCAACAGGGCGATGCCGAAGACGAACGCGGTGGTCAGACTGCGCAGCACGGATCCGATCGCCTCGGCCCGCTGCCGTCGCCGTTCGGGCACGAACTCGGCCGGGTCGACCGCCGCGCTGGGCACCCGTTCGCGCAGCGGGCGCAGCATCGTCGGCACCGCGCCGTCGGTGGTCGTCCGGACCAGCCGGTTGATCGTCCGGTGCACCGCCCAGCGGGCCACCATCGCCAGCGCCAGGATCAGCAGCACCCGTAGCGGCTTGAGCAGGATCCAGTAACTGCCCTCGGCGAACCACGCCGACCTGGTCAACTCGTACAGGAACTCGCAGGAGGAACTGCCCTGGCAGTTCACCGAAACGGTGTCGGACAGGGCAAGGGGCGTCACGCTGGCGGCACTCACCCTGTCTTCGTACCGCAAGGGGTCGGAGGGTCCGCCGCCGACCCACCGGCCGGGTGACCTGTCGCAGTGCTCGGCATGCGGCCGCTGTCGCGAACACCGCCGGCCAGCCAGGAGGGGAGTGGTCGGCGACGGCCGTCGGGCGTGGATCCGGCGGTACGGAGGCTGACCACGGTCTCGGAAAGTACCCGGCAACGCCGGACTTCTCCCAGGTCGGCGTGGCGATGGGGTCCAACGCGGATGATCCTCATACCTCATGCGGGATTAGTACGTGCAATCCGGGGTCCGATCAGGGACTATTGGCGCAACGGACGTCGGTGATCGGCCCGACGTCGACCGGTTGGGCCGTTGTGCCCTGCCCCGGTCGGCGGCGGTTCCCAGCAGCCGCTGAACCGGGAGGGTGATCGCGATGCCTGACATACGACCCACGGTGGGCTCCGGCGCGTTGGTCCTCAACGCCACCTACGAGCCGCTGTGTGTCGTGTCGGTGCGCCGCGCCGCGATCCTCGTCCTCTCCGCCAAGGCAGTCTGCGTCGCCGACGGCGACGGCATCCTGCACAGCGCCCGCGACGCGCTGCCGGTGCCGTCAGTGGTCCGGTTGACGCGCTTCGTCCGGGTGCCCTACCGCACGCACGTCGGGCTGTCGCGACGTGCGATCTTCGCCCGGGACGGGTGGCGGTGCGCCTACTGCCGAGGTCCGGCAGAGACCATCGACCACGTCTTCCCGCGCAGCCGGGGTGGCCGGCACGCCTGGGAGAACGTGGTGGCAGCGTGCGCCCGCTGCAACCACACCAAGGGTGACAAGACCCCGGCCGAGATGGGTTGGCGGTTACACGCGTTGCCGGCCGCGCCGAAGGGCACCGCCTGGCGGGTCCTCGGGCACCGCGCGCCCGACCCCCGCTGGGCCGACTGGCTCGACCTGCGCGAGCCCGAAGCCGCCGCCTGATCCCTCGTCGCGGCCCGGATCGAAGCGAATACCCACCGGCTCACTCCTGCCGGTCGACCGTCCGGCGTGCCGCGCGTTCGTGCCGCTCTGCCGCGCGGGCGTGCGCGACGGCGAGCAGCCGGTCGATCTCGGGCAGCATCTGCGGGCCGGGCATGACGACGCTGCCGAAGGCGTACAGGGCGTAGGAGGGGTGCGGCAGGAGGGTGTCCAGCCGGGCGAAGTCGAACGCGTCCCGGTGGTCCTCGAACGCCTTGGGCGGAAAGCCGAACAGCCGCTCGAACTCGGCCCGACCCAGGTCCAGGTTGAGCCGGAAGACCCCCGGTCGGTCCAGCTCGGAGGCCTCGTCGAAGCCGGGCACGTCGTGCTCGACGATGGTGGCGAACGGCTGACGTCGGTCCGGACCGACGTAGAAGAACCGGTCGCCCCAGGCGCCCTCCGGCGAGCCGTTCTCCTCGCTCGCCACCACCTGCTCGGCGCCGGGGAGCGCGAGGATGCGAGCGGCCAGCACGCTCGGGTCGACGCCGGTCGGGATGTGCAGGACGGCGTCGGCGTTCTCGACGGCTGCCTGATCCAGTGGGAAGTAGCGGTAGTCGTGCTCCCGCCGTTCCGCTGGACCGATGTCGGAGGCTCGGACATAGCCGGGGAGGCCGACCGTCTGCTGGAGCCTGCCCTCGTAGGTCGACGCGGCGGGTGCCGCGATGTCGAGCGCGGGGCTCACGCCGACGCTGCCGACGATCACCGCGTACCGGTCACCCAGCAGCGACGCGACGATCGCCCCGGCACCCGCCCACGACATCTCCGTTCCGCCCATCGTCATCGTGCTTCCGTGACGCTGGAGGTGCGTGTTGTGCGCGAAGACCAGCGTCGGCCCACGGTCTGCCTCGGCCGCCCGGATCGCGAGCAGGTTCTCGGCCATCAGCGCGTCCCGCACCCCGGCCAGGCGGGC
This sequence comes from Micromonospora sp. WMMC250, assembly GCF_027460215.1. Taxonomy (NCBI): domain Bacteria; kingdom Bacillati; phylum Actinomycetota; class Actinomycetes; order Micromonosporales; family Micromonosporaceae; genus Micromonospora; species Micromonospora sp. WMMC250. Next base: position 6,290,147 of record NZ_JAPZBJ010000002.1, read on the forward strand.
GAAGCGCTCCCCCGGCGGCAGTGGCGCGGCAGCCGTGGCGTGGTAGCGCAGCAGGGCGACCGCGGACGTGGCGTGGACGAATGCGGCCCGCCAGCCCTCGGCTCGCCGGGGCGCCTGGAGGTACAGCTCGGTCAGCAGGTCGTCGGCGATCACCCGCAGCCGCTGGGCGTCGGTCGAGCGCCCGACCGACCTGCCCGGCTCCCAGATCGCGGCAGTGTCGCTCCACCGCGCCTCGTCCCCGACGAGGGCATCGATCTCCTGTTCCCGGTCGATACCGAGGAAGTGGCACACCCGGGTGAGGTGGCGTCGCGGACTCGGGGCGCCCTCGATCTCCAGCGGGGCGTCGAAGCCGTGGAACCTCAGACGCTCACGGTCCGGCCGCCCGGCGTTCCACTCGCGCATGCGCAGCAGCAGGTCACGGTTGGCCGGTGCGCTGCCGAACCCGTGGCTGAAACCCTCGGTGAGCGCCCGGTCGAGCGGCACGTCCGCGCCCTGGACGAACTCGTCAGCGACCAGTCCCGCCGCCCGGTCGCTCTCCAGCGCGATGGACCGGTAGCCATGCTCGGCCAGCGTCAGGAAGGCCTCGTTGCGCAGCTGGAGGAAGGCGGACTCGCCGTGCGTCGGCTCGCCGAGCGCCAGCAGGGACGGTGACCCGACGAGCAGGTCGAGAAGGGTGGTCATTGCATCAACCGTATCGTTGAACCACCCGTTTAAGCTTTCCAGCGAAGGAGCGCGGTGGAGGCTGACGAACCCTCAAACGGCACGATGTACCGGCCGGTCGACCTGGCGCGTCGGCACGGACTCTCCGCGCAGGCGGTCCGCAACTACGAGCGGGAGGGCGTCCTGCCGCCCGCCGAACGCACCCCGAACGGCTACCGCCGGTTCACGGAGGCGCACGCCAAGGCGTTGAGCGCCTACCTGGCGCTGATCGCGGGCCACGGTCATGCGGCGAGCGGCGACATCATGCGCGCCGTCAACCGGGGCGAGATCGACACGGCTCTGCGCACGATCGACCAGAGTCATCGCCTGCTGCACCGGGACCGGGAAACCCTGGACGCGGTCGAGACGGCGGTCGCGACGCTCGTCGGGGCAGAGTCCCCACCGCAGAGTCGAGCTGCCGTACCGATCAGCGTGGTGGCACACCGGCTCGGTCTGCGACCCGCGACCCTGCGCAAGTGGGAGCTGGCCGGAGTTCTGCGTCCGCAGCGCGACCCCGGGAGCCGGCACCGCGTCTACGCACCCGACGACGTCCGCGACGCGGAACTCGCCCACCTGCTCCGCAGGGGCGGCTACCGGCTCGACCACATCGCCACAGTGCTGCGTCGGGTACGCGAAGCCGGCGGCACCGAGGCACTCGCCGGATCGCTGAGCCAGTGGCGGAAACGACTCACCGAGCGCGGTCAGGCCATGCTCACCGGCGCCGGACGGCTCGCCGACTACCTCGACGGCGGGCCTCAGCCATTCCGTGCCTTGACCAGCGACGCGAAGACCACCACGTTGTCCGAGTAGCCGGTCTCACCGCCGACCCACTGACCGCCGCAGGTGATCAGCCGCAGGCTCGGGCGGCTGAAGTCGCCGTACACCTCGTCCACCGGCAGTCGACCCTTGTCGAACCGTTCCACCGAATCCACCTCGAAGACCGCCACGCTCTGGTCGGTGCGGGTGACCTCGATCTGGTCACCGGAGCGCAGTTCGCGGAGCTGGTGGAAGACCGCCGGCCCGCTGGTGGTGTCGACGTGTCCGACGATCACCGCCGGGCCGTACTGGCCAGGGGTGGGTCCCTGGTCGTACCAGCCGGCCTCCTGCGCGCGGGTCGCGTCCGGTACGGCGATGGTGCCGTCCGGGGCGATGCCCACGTCGTGCACCGGCGCCCGCAGGTCGATCTTCTCGATGGCGAGGCTGGTCGGACGGCTCGACGACAGCACCGGGAACTTCTTCGGCGGCTGGCGCAGGCCGGCGCTGATCCGGTCCGGCAACAGACTCATGCCGGTCACCTGCTCGACGCCGAGCATCGCCACGATCAGCACCATCAGGGTGGCGACGGCAAGCACCGGCAGCCCCGGGCCCGTACCGAAGCGGCGTCGGGTCAACGGCGACGGTGTTCCGGCCGGACGCCTCGGTGGCAGCGGCTGGGCGGCCGGATCGGTGGTGGTGACGCTGGCCAACCCGGCCTGCCCGGCGACCCGTTGCAGTCGGCGGGAGGCACGGGCCACCAGCCGGCCGGACGCGCGCAGCGCCGGTCCGGCCCGGAGGCGGGCGCGGCGGTTCGGCCGCGCCCGCGCGGATCTGCGGGTCATTGGTCGTCCGGCTCAGGAGCCGGCTCCGGTCCGACGCCGACCGCCGGCCATGCCGAGCGCGATGGCGGTGCCCACCAGCGCCACGCCGCCGAGCACCAGCAGCGAGCCGGTGCCGCGACCGCCGGCCGTCCCGCCGCCCCCGGTCGCCGGTCCCTTGCTGGGCGAGGCCATGTTCAGCACGGTCAGGGTGGTCGAGGCCGTCTGCCCGTTCTCGCAGCGCAGGTCGACCGGGTAGTCACCGGCCTGCTTGTCCCGCGGAATGGAGGCCTGCGCGGTCAGGAAGCCCTTGTCCGGCCTGAGCGTGACCGACCCGAACGCGTCGGAGTGGACGCTGGACTGCCGGCTGTTGTTGTCGTTGTCGCAGTTCGCCCGGACGGTGACCCGACTGCCGGCTTGGGCGCTGTTCGGTGTCACCTCGACGAAGGTGTTCTCACCGGCACGTGCGGGGGCGGCCGAGATCAGGACGAACGCCCCGATCAGCCCCAGCAGTGTCAGTACGGACGAGAGCGCGCGGTTGACAGTGCGGATTCCCTGCATGATTACCCCCCAACCGGCGACGACCGCCGGAACCCTCCCCTGGGCACGCGCGCTGCTTTCCCGCTGGCGCGGGGGCAAACCCGCAGGCGGGCAGGGGTGGGGTCAGCGTTGGCGAGGGGTGGCCGGGGCCGAGGGGAGCGGGGTGATCGGCTGCCAGCCCAGCGGGGAGGAGAGGACCATCGTGCTGGACGGCTGGCCGTACGGGGCGAGCCGGTCGATCACTCCCTCGAACGCGCCGATCGATCCGGCGGCCACCTTCAGCACGCTGCACGCGTCGCCGGTGATCCGGTGGATCTCCAGGATCTCCGGCCACCCGGCGACGGACGAGTCGTGCAGGATGCACCGCGCGCCGTAGCAGGACATCCGGATCAGAGCGACGACAGTGCGACCGGCCCGGCTCAGGTCGACGTGGGCGTGGTAGCCGGTGATGACGCCGGACTCCTCCAGCCGTCGGACCCGCTCCGCGACGGACGGTGGCGACAGGTGCACCCGCCGGGACAGCTCGCTGAAGGAGAGCCGCGCGTCGGCCTGCAACTCGCGCAGCAGTGCCCAGTCCATGTCGTCCACGCTCAGACCTTACTTTCGTGAACCGACTTCGCCTAGTTGCCTTTGGTTCGCCAGGAGATGGCGGCGAGAGCCGTTGATTCGGCATTCCACAGGCCGTTCCGACCGCGGGATCATGACGTCGGCCAGTCCGGGGGAGGGAGACGAGATGGTGGATCAGACGGAGCGGCGGGCGCCGAACCGCCGCGCCACGGTGCGACCGGTAACCCCTGTGCAGCGTGCGCAGCAGGCGGAACGCACCGGCGGCGAGCCGACGCTGGAGTTCGCCGACATGGTGCCGTACGACGCGTACGTGCAGGCCAGCGCCCTGCACCAGATGCAGCACCCGCTCAGCAGCGACCCGGGCGAGATGTCCTTCCTCATGGTCAGTCAGATCATGGAGCTGTACTTCGGGTTGACCTGCCACGAGCTGCGGGAGACCCAACGGTTGATCCGCGCCGACCAGGTCTGGGAGGCGATGACCCCGTTGCGTCGGGCCAAGCTGCACCTGGAAGGGCTCAACGCCGCCTGGCAGGGCCTGCGCTGGATGAGCCCGGCCGACTTCAACCGGTTCCGCAACCTGCTCGGCGAGGCCTCCGGCTTCCAGTCGGCCATGTACCGGCAGTTGGAGTTCCTCCTCGGGCTACGCGACCCGACGCTGATCCGACCGTTCCGTCGGCAGACCGAGGTGTACGCCGCGTTGACCACCGCGCTGGCCGCCCCGAGCCTCTGGGACGACGTGGTCGCGCTGCTCGCCCGGCGTGGCTTCGACCTCCCCGCCGACCTGCTGGACCGGGACGTGGCCGTCGAACACGATCCCCAGCCGTCGGTCGAGGCGGCCTGGGTGCGGATCTACGACGACGCCGCCCCGGACAACCACCTGCGGATGCTCGGCGAGGCGCTGAGCGCGGTGGCCGAGGAGTTCGGCGACTGGCGCTGGAACCACGTCAAGGCGGTGCAGCGGACGATGGGTGCGAAGGTCGGCAGCGGAGGCTCCGCCGGCCTGGCGTGGCTGCAACGCAGCATGGCCCGGGTGGTCTTCCCGGAGCTGTGGTCGGCCCGTACCGCGATGTGACCGGAGAGCGAGACATGCACACCCCTGTACAAGAAGCGCAGCGCCTGGACGAGGCCGACCCGGGCCACCGGCACCTGTTCCACGTGCCGCCCGCCGACGGCGGCGACCACAGCGAGGCGGCGTACCTCGCCGGCAACTCGCTCGGCCTGCAACCCCGGGCCACCCGCGACGAACTCCTCGCCGACCTGGACGCCTGGGGGCGGCTCGGTGTCGAGGGGCACCTGGAGGCGGAGCGCGCCTGGTTGCCGTACCACGAACTGTTGACCGCGCCGGCCGCGCGACTGGTCGGCGGCCGGCCCGCGGAGACCGTGGTGATGAACTCGCTCACCGTCAACCTGCACCTGCTGATGGTGAGTTTCTACCGCCCGGCCGGCGCCCGCACCCGCATCGTCATCGAGGACGCCGCGTTCCCCTCGGACAGCTACGCGGTGCGCAGCCAGGCCCGGTTCCACGGCCTGGACCCGGACGACACAGTGGTCCGGCTGCGCCCGCGCGACGGCGAGACGTCGCTGCGCACCGAGGACGTGACCGACTACCTGGCCGCCGAGGGCGACCGGGTGGCAGTGGTGCTGCTCGGCGGGGTCAACTACCTCACCGGTGAGCTGCTGGACATCCCGGCGATCACGGCGGCCGGGCGGGCCGCCGGCGCGGTGGTGGGGTGGGACCTGGCCCACGCGGTCGGCAACGTGCCGCTGGCCCTGCACGACTGGGACGTCGACTTCGCCGCCTGGTGCTCCTACAAGTACCTGAACTCCGGCCCGGGCGCCCTGGCGGGTGTCTTCGTGCACGAGCGGCACCTCGGCGATCCGGACCTGCCCCGCTTCGAGGGGTGGTGGAGCACCGCGGCGGCCACCCGGTTCGAGATGACGCCGGTCTCCCGGCCACCGGCCACCGTGGAGGCGTGGCAGATCTCCAACCCGCCGATCTTCGCGATGGGCCCGGTGCGCACGTCGCTGGAGCTGTTCGACACCGTCGGGATGCCGGCGTTGCGGGCCCGCAGCCTGCGACTCACCGGCTGGTTGGAGTCGCTGCTGGACGAGGTCGTCGTCGACCGGCCGCTGCGCGTGGTCACCCCGCGCGACCCGGCCCGGCGTGGCTGCCAACTCTCGGTGCGTATCGGCGCCGGCAGCGCCGCCGAGCTGACCAAACGCCTGCGGTACGAGCACGGCGTCATCGCCGACGCCCGTGAACCGGACATCGTCCGGTTCGCCCCGGTCCCGCTCTACTCCACGTACCTCGACTGCTGGCGTGCCGCCACCGCGCTCGCCGCAACCGTCGGGCCGGTGACCTCTGTGAGCGCGAGGAGTGAGCCGGGTTTGCGAGCCCCGCAGTCGCGAACGAAAGGCGGCTCAGCATGACCGCGCGACGCGACGAGGTCGCGATCATCGGCGCCGGGCTGGCCGGCTGTCTGGCCGCCTGCTTCCTGGCCCGGCGGGGTTACCCGGTGGCGCTCTACGAGCGCCGCTCCGACCCACGCGGCGGCACGGCGGAGCGGGGCCGTTCGATCAACCTGGCGCTCTCCGAGCGCGGCCTGGACGCGTTGCGTCGGATCGGGCTCGCCGAGCAGGTCATGACCGACGCGCTGCCGATGCGCGGCCGGATGATCCACCCGGTCGAGGGGGAGCAGCAGTTCCAGTCGTACAGTGCCGCCGGTGACCGGGCGATCAACTCGATCAGTCGGGGCGCGTTGAACAACGCCCTGCTGGACGAGGCCGCCGCGCTGCCCGGTGTGCGGGTCGTCTTCGACCACCGGCTCGTCGGGCTCGACCCGACCGACGGCTCGCTGAGCTTCGACACCCCGCAGGGCACCGTCGCGGCCAAGGCGTCGGTGGTGCTGGGCGCCGACGGTGCCGGCTCCGCGGTGCGGGGGCAGTTGCTCGCGTACGGGCTGCTAAACGAGAGCGTGGACTTCCTCGACTACGGCTACAAGGAGTTGACGATCCCGCCGCTGGGTGGTGACTTCGCCCTGGACCCGGACGCCCTGCACATCTGGCCGCGGGGCACCTCGATGATGATCGCGTTGCCGAACCCGGACCGCTCCTTCACCTGCACGCTGTTCTGGCCCAACGACGGTGCCGGCAGCTTCGCCTCGCTGACCGGCCCGGCGGAGATCGAGCGGCACTTCGCCGAGCACTACCCGGACGTCGTTCCGCTGGCCCCGAACCTGGTCGACGACTACCAGCAGAACCCGGTGGGCGTGCTCGGCACGGTCCGCTGCACGCCCTGGCAGGTCAACGGGACTGTCGGTCTGCTGGGAGACGCGGCGCACGCGATAGTGCCCTTCTACGGTCAGGGCGCCAACTGCGCGTTCGAGGACGTGGTCGAGCTGGACCGCTGCCTGGACGAGTGCGCCGACGACTGGGCGGCGGCGCTGCCGTTGTTCCAGCGACGCCGGCAGGAGAACGCCGAGGCCATCGCGACGATGGCGCTGACCAACTTCGTGGAGATGCGGGACAGGGTCGCCTCGCCGGTCTTCCAGGCCCGGCGGCGGGTGGAGCACGCGTTGGAACGGGCCCTGCCCGGCCGGTACGTTTCGCAGTACGAACTGGTGTCGTTCTCCACCACCCCGTACGCGGAGGTGCGCCGCCGGGTGCGCCGACAGCACCGGGTGCTCGGCGCGGTCGTCGGCGGAGCCGCGGTGCTGCTGGTCGGCGCGATCGGCGCGGCACTGAGTCGAGGGAGGCGAGCATGACCGGCAACTGGGATCCGCGACTGATGACCGGTCACGGGCACGGTGACCCGCAGCGGCTGCGCAACTTCGTCGCCGGTGAGTTCGTCGACGGGGGGCCGACGTTCACGAAGGTCAGCCCGGTGACCGGCGAGCAGGTCTTCGAGGTGGTCGAGGCGTCGAAGTCCACTGTCGACGACGCGGTGGCCGCCGCCCGGGCGGCGCTACACGGGCCGTGGGGCCGGATGGGCGAACGGGAACGCGCCGAGGTGCTGCGCCGGGTCGCCGACGAGCTGGAGCGCCGCTTCGACGACCTGGTCACCGCCGAGGTCGCCGACACCGGCAAGTCCGTCTCGCAGGCCCGCACGCTGGACATCCCCCGTGGGGCGGCGAACTTCCGGGCGTTCGCGGAGATCGTGGCGACCGCGCCCACCGAGTCGTTCACGACAGTCACCCCGACCGGCGGCCGGGCGCTCAACTACGCGCTGCGGAAGCCGGTGGGCGTTGTCGCTGTCATCGTGCCGTGGAACCTGCCGCTGCTGCTGCTCACCTGGAAGGTGGCGCCGGCGTTGGCGTGCGGCAACGCCGTGGTGGTCAAGCCCAGCGAGGAGACGCCCGCCTCGGCGACGGTGCTCGCCGAGGTGATGGCCGCCGCGGGCGTACCGGAGGGCGTGTTCAACCTGGTGCACGGGTTCGGGCCGGACTCGGCGGGGGAGTTCCTCACCCGCCACCCGGGCGTGGACGCCATCACCTTCACCGGCGAGTCGGCCACCGGCGGCGCGATCATGCGGGCCGCCGCCGACGGCGTGAAGGCGGTGAGCTTCGAGCTGGGTGGCAAGAACGCCGGCCTGGTCTTCGCCGACGCCGACCTGGACGCCGCCGTGGCCGGCTCGGTGCGGTCCAGCTTCACCAACGGCGGTCAGGTGTGCCTCTGCACCGAGCGCATCTACGTGCAGCGCCCGGTCTTCGAGGAGTTCACCGCCCGGCTGGCGAAGCGGGCCGGCGAGCTGGCGTACGGCTGGCCGACCGACGAGGCGACCGCCACCATGCCGCTGATCTCCCACCAGCATCGGGCGAAGGTGCTCGGCGCGTACGACCTGGCTCGGGCCGAGGGCGCCGAGGTGCTGACCGGCGGCGGCTCGCCCACCTTCGGCGACGCCCGCGACGGCGGGTCGTACGTGCAGCCGACGGTGCTCACCGGGCTCGGCCCGGACGCCCGCACCAACCGTGAGGAGATCTTCGGCCCGGTGGTGCACGTCGCGCCGTTCGACACCGAGGACGAGGCGTACGCCCTCGCGAACGGCACCGAGTACGGCCTCGCGGCGACCGTGTGGACCCGGGACGTGGGTGTCGCGCACCGGGCCGGTGCCCGGCTGGACGCCGGCATCGTCTGGGTCAACACCTGGTTCCTGCGTGACCTGCGTACCCCGTTCGGCGGGGTGAAGGCGTCCGGCATCGGTCGGGAGGGCGGCGTGCACTCGCTGAACTTCTACTCCGAACTCACGAACGTCTGCGTGGACCTGTCGTGAGCAGTAGCGAGGGAGCGGGCATGGAAGCTGACATCGAGGCCGCCAACCGGGAGCTGGCCGACGCGCGCAGCACCGGCAAGCCGTGCCCACCACTGCGCGGGCGGCTGCTGCCGGAGGGCGACGTCGAGTCCGCGTACCGCGTTCAGCAGCTCCAGGCGCGGGCCTGGCAGGGCCGGGGCGAACGCCGGGTCGGCGCGAAGATCGGGCTGACCTCCCGGGCGGTGCAGGAGACCTTCGGGGTGTTCCAACCGGACTTCGGCATGCTGACCGACGCCATGGCGGTCGGCGACGGGGTCGAGGTGCCCATCGACCGGCTGCTCCAGCCCCGGGTCGAGGCGGAGATCGCGTTCGTGCTCGACAAGGACCTCCCGGACCCGCAGATCACCACGGTCGACCTGATCCGGGCTGTCGACCACGTGCTGCCGGCGATCGAGATCGTCGACTCGCGGATCGCCGCCTGGGACATCTCCATAGTGGACACCGTCGCCGACAACGCCTCCAGCGGGCTCTTCGTGCTCGGCACCACCCCGCGCCGGCTCGCCGACGTCGACCTGCGGCTGTGCGGAATGGTGCTGGAGCACGCCGGTGAGCCGGTCTCGGTCGGCGCGGGCGCGGCCTGCCTCGGCAATCCGCTGCACGCCCTGCTCTGGCTGGCCGACACCCTCGCCCGCGCCGGTGACCCGCTGCGGGCCGGGGACGTGGTGCTCTCCGGGGCGCTCGGCCCGATGGTGCCGGTCACCCCCGGTGCCGCGTACGAGGCCCGGATCTCCGGGCTCGGCTCGGTGCGCACCTGCTTCAGCAAGGAGGTTTCGGCATGAGCGTCGGCGTGGCGGTGCTGGGATCGGGAAACATCGGGACCGACCTGATGATCAAGGTGTTGCGGCTGAGTGACAGCCTGCGGATGGTGGCGATGGCCGGCATCGACAGCGCCTCCGACGGCCTGGCGCGGGCCCGCCGGCTCGGCGTCGCCACCACCGCCGACGGCGTGGACGGGCTCGTCGCGATGCCCGAGTTCGCCGACGTCGAGCTGGTCTTCGACGCCACCTCGGCGGGCGCGCACCGACGCCACGACGAGGTGCTGCGCGCCCACGGCCGCACGGTGGTCGACCTGACCCCGGCCGCGCTCGGCCCGTACGTGGTGCCGCCGGTCAACCTCGACGAGCACCTGCACGAGCGGAACGTCAACATGGTGACCTGCGGCGGGCAGGCAACGGTGCCGATCGTCGCCGCCGTCCGCCGGGTCACCCCGGTGGCGTACGGGGAGATCGTCGCGTCGATCGCGTCGAAGTCCGCCGGCCCGGGCACCCGGGCCAACATCGACGAGTTCACCGAGACCACGGCCCGGGCCATCGAGGTGGTCGGCGGAGCCGAGCGGGGCAAGGCGATCATCGTGCTGAACCCGGCGGACCCGCCGCTGCTCATGCGGGACACCGTCTACTGCCTCTGCCCGGACGCCGACGCGGACACCGCCGCCATCGCCGCCTCGGTGGCGGACATGGTGGCGACGGTGCAGGAGTACGTCCCCGGTTACCGGCTCAAGCAGGACGTGCAGTTCGACAGGGTCGAGGCGTACCTGCCGACGCTCGGGCGTCAGCTCACCGCCCTACAGGTGTCGGTCTTCCTGGAGGTCTCCGGCGCCGGGCACTACCTGCCCGCGTACGCCGGCAACCTGGACATCATGACCTCCGCCGCGCTGCGTACCGCGGAGCGGCTGGTCGCCCTGCGGTCGACGGGAGCGGTGGCATGACCGACCTGTACATCCAGGACGTGACGTTGCGCGACGGCATGCACGCCATCGCCCACCGGTACACGGTCGACCAGGTGCGGACGATCGCCGCCGCGCTGGACGCCGCCGGGGTGGCCGCCATCGAGGTGGCGCATGGTGACGGGCTCGCCGGTTCCAGCGTCAACTACGGCCACGGCGCGGCCAGCGACGCCGAGTGGATCTCCGCCGCCGCCGAGGTGCTGACCACGGCGAAGCTGACCACGCTGCTGCTGCCCGGCATCGGCACCATCGCCGACCTGAAGGCGGCGAAGGCGCTCGGGGTGACCAGCGTGCGCATCGCCACGCACTGCACCGAGGCGGACATCAGCGCCCAGCACATCTCGTGGGCCCGGGAGAACGGCATGGACGTCGCAGGGTTCCTGATGATGTCGCACATGAACGATCCGGCCGGGTTGGCCGGGCAGGCCAAGCTGATGGAGTCGTACGGGGCGCACTGCGTCTACGTCACCGACTCCGGCGGTCGGCTGCTGATGTCCGACGTGGCGCAGCGGGTCGACGCGTACCGGCAGGTCCTCGCCCCGGAGACGCAGATCGGCATCCACGCGCACCACAACCTGTCGCTCGGGGTCGCCAACAGCGTGCTCGCCGTCGAACACGGCCGGGTCACCGGCTCCGCGCCGGTCGGTCCCGACGCACCCCACGGCCGGACCGTCCGCGTCGACGCGTCCCTCGCCGGCATGGGCGCGGGCGCCGGCAACGCGCCGCTGGAGGTCTTCGTCGCGGTCGCCGAGCTGCACGGCTGGAAGCACGGCTGCGACGTGTTCGCGCTGATGGACGCGGCCGACGACATCGTCCGCCCGTTGCAGGACCGGCCGGTCCAGGTGGACCGGGAGACGCTCTCCCTGGGGTACGCGGGTGTCTACTCCAGCTTCCTGCGGCACGCCGAGCGGGCCTCCGCGAAGTACGGCGTGGACGTCCGGTCGATCCTGGTCGAGCTGGGCCGGCGTCGGATGGTCGGCGGCCAGGAGGACATGATCGTGGACGTCGCGCTCGACCTGGCCGGCACGGAGCGTTCGCGTGACCCGCGGTCGCGGACGGAGGATGACGCAGCATGATCGGACCGGACATCGTGGGGATCGCCGAGACGTTGGGAACGGCGGCCGACACGGCCACCGCGATCCCGCAGCTCGCCGCCGAGACCGGCCTGGACGTGGACGCCGCGTACGCCGTGCAGGCCGCGCTGCTCCAGCGCCGGGTCGACGCCGGTCAGCGGCTGGTCGGTCTGAAGATGGGGCTGACCAGCAGGGCGAAGATGGCCCAGGTCGGCGTGGACGAGGTGATCTGGGGGCGGCTCACCGACGCGATGCGGGTGCCCGACGGTGGCGTGGTGGACCCGGCCGCGTACATCCACCCCCGGGTCGAGCCGGAGGTGGCGTTCCTGCTGGACCGGTTGCCCGAGCCGGGCGAGCCGGTCGGTGACTTCGCCGACGCGGTCCGCGCGGTCGCCCCGGCCATCGAGCTGATCGACTCCCGGTACGCGGACTTCCGCTTCTCGCTGCCGGACGTGATCGCCGACAACACCTCCGCCGCCGCGTTCGTGATCGGGGCGTGGTCGCCGGTGCCGGCCGGCCTGGACAACCTGGGCGTGCTGCTGGAGGTCGACGGCCGGGTGGCGCAGGTCGGCTCGACGGCCGCGATCCTCGGTGACCCGCGCCGGGCGCTCGACGAGGGCATCCGGCTGGCCGGGCGGCACGGGGTGCGGTTGGAGTCCGGCTGGGTCTTCCTGGCCGGCGCCGCGACCGCAGCCGTTCCGCTGCGTCCCGGCGCACACGTCCGCGCCGTCGTCGAGAAGCTCGGCACCGCGTCGTTGCGGGCGTCGTCGTGACCGCGCGGGTCGTCGCGGGAAAGGCCGTCCCTCGCGGGGCCTTCCCGCACGTCAAGGTGGCGGGCGGGTTCGTCTTCGTCTCGGGTACGTCGTCGCGGCGGCCGGACAACAGTTTCGCCGGTGTCGAGGTGGACGATCTCGGCACCACCAACCTGGACATCCGGGCCCAGACGCGGGCCGTCATCGAGAACGTGCGGGATCTGCTGCGCTCGGTCGGCGCGGACCTCGCCGACCTCGTCCAGGTGACGTCGTACCTGGTCAACATGAACGACTTCGGTGGTTACAACGAGGTCTGGGCGGAGTTCTTCGACGCGTCCGGGCCGACCCGTACGACAGTCGCGGTGCACCAGTTGCCGCATCCGCACCTGCTCATCGAGATCCAGGCCGTGGCCCTTCTTCCCTCAGGAGGTCAGTCGTGAGTGAGATCGCCGAACCGTTCAGCTTCCCGGGCTGGATCGCTGACAACCAGCACCTGTTGAAGCCGCCGGTGGGCAACAAGGAGATGTTCCCCGGCGGCGACGACTTCATCGTGATGGTGGTGGGCGGGCCCAACCAGCGCACCGACTTCCACGTGGACCCGTACGAGGAGTTCTTCTACCAGGTCAAGGGCAACATGCACATCAACCTGATGACCCCGGAGGGGCCGCGTACGGTGCACGTGCGCGAGGGTCAGATGTGGATGCTGCCGCGCAACACCCCGCACTCCCCGCAGCGGCCGGAGGCCGGCTCGATCGGTGTGGTCGTCGAGCGGGTCCGTGAGGAGGGCACGCTGGAGACCTTCCAGTGGTACTGCCCGGAGTGCGGCAACAAGGTGCACGAGGTGGAGTTGCAGGTCCGCGACATCGCCGCCGACCTCCCGCCGGTGTTCCAGACGTTCTACGCCGACGAGGCGGCGCGTACCTGCGCCGACTGCGGCACCCTGCACCCGGGCAAGGGCTGATGCCCGCAGGTGTGGTCGACGTGCACACGCACGTCGTACCGAAGGGATGGCCCGACCTCGGCGCGGCGTGCGGGGGGTCCGACTGGCCGTGGCTGCGGGTCGACTCCGAGCGCGCTGCCATGATCATGGTGGGGGAGACGGAGTTCCGCCCGGTCGGCGCCGAGTGCTGGGACGCGTCCCAGCGGCTGGCCGACATGGACGCCGACGGGGTGGACGTGCAGGTGGTCTCGCCCACGCCGGTGTTCTTCAGCTACGACCGTCCGGCCGACCAGGCGGTGAAGGTCGCCCGGATCTTCAACGACCTGACCCTGGAGGTCACCGCCGCCGGCGGCGACCGGCTGGTGCCGTTCTGTCAGGTGCCGCTGCAGGACCCGGACGCCGCCTGCGCGGAGCTGGATCGCAGCCTCGCCGCCGGCCACGTGGGTGTGGAGATCGGCAACCACGTCGGCGACCGGGATCTGGACGACGCCGGTGTGGTGACCTTCCTCCAGCACTGCGCCGAGGTGGGGGCACCCGTCTTCGTCCACCCGTGGGACATGCCGGACGGTCCGCGGCTGGGCCGCTGGATGGCCCGCTGGCTCACCGGGATGCCCGCCGAGACGCACCTGTCGGTGCTGGCGATGATCCTGGGCGGTGTGTTCGACCGGGTGCCCGAGTCGCTGCGGATCTGCTTCGCGCACGGCGGTGGCAGCTTCCCGTTCTGGCTCGGCCGCGCCGACAACGCCTGGCACCGCCGGGGTGACCTGGTGCGGGGCGCGTCCGTCGCCCCGCCCAGCAGCTACGTCGACCGGTTCAGCGTCGACTCGGTGGTCTTCGCGGCGCCCGCGCTGCGGCTGCTGGTCGACACGATGGGGGAGGACCGGGTGCTGGTGGGCAGCGACTACCCGTACCCCCTGGGCGAACGGCCGGCCGGCGCGGTGGTTCGCGACGCCGACTTCCTCACCGACGCCCAACGCGACAAGATCCAATCCGCCAACGCCCTGCGTTTCCTGCACGGCTGAAGCCACGGCGCCCCTGCGAGGAGAGCTGTCCCGAGGTCCGGTTGGTCCGATTTCGGCCGGCAGCGCGTGTCGGCTGCGCCGAGGGCCGGCGACCGGCAGGATGGCGGGATGGCCGAGCCGCACGACCTGACCGCGTTGGAGCAGGCCGCCGCGATCGCGCGCGGTGAGCTGACCAGCGTCGAGCTGGTCGAGCATTGCCTGGGCCGGGTGGCCGCGCTCGGCGACACCGTGGGGGCGTTCGTCACCGTCACACCGGACCTGGCCCGGCAGGCTGCCCGTGCCGCCGACGCAGTGCCGGTCGAGGCGCGTGGCCCGCTGCACGGCGTGCCGACCGCCATCAAGGACCTGACCCTCACCGCCGGGGTCCGCACCACCTTCGGTTCGGCCGCCTTCCTCGACTTCGTCCCGCCGGTCGACGCCGACGTGGTCCGGTTCATCAAGGCCGCCGGCCTGGTCAGCCTGGGCAAGACGACCACCTCCGAGTTGGGCTGCTCGCTCTACTCGGAGGGTCGGGTCGCGCCGCCCGCCCGCAACCCGTGGCAGTTGGCGTACACCGCTGGTGGGTCCAGCGGCGGCGCGGCGGCGGCGGTGGCCGCCGGGCTGGTCCCGGTCGCCCAGGGCTCCGACGGTGGTGGCTCGCTGCGCATCCCGGCGTCGCTCTGCGGCCTGGTCGGCTACAAGCCCAGTCGTGGCCTGGTCTCCGGCGGGCCGGTCGGCTCCGGCGCGTTCGGCCTGCCCACCGGTGGCCCGCTCGGGAGGACCGTCACCGACGTCGCCGCGCTGCTCGACGTCATGGCCGTGCCGGTGCCCGGCGAACCCTACCTTTCGCCGACCGCGCCGCCGGAGGGCTATCTGGGCGTGGCGCGCCGGGCCGAGCCCGGCCCGCTGCGGATCGGCCGGTTCACCACGCCGATGCTCGCCGACGAGCCGGTGCACCCCGACTGCGTGGCCGCCGTGGACACCGCCGCCGCGCTGCTCGCCGCGGCCGGGCACGAGGTGGTCGAGGTGCCGCCGCCGCTCACGCCGGCGGTGTGGCCGCTGTTCGAGATCCTCTGGTACGTGTTGGCGCTCGCCCCGGTGCCGCCGCAACGGGAGGCGGAGCTGCTGCCGTTGACGCGGCTGATGCGCGCCCGGGGTGCCGAGATCAGCGCCGGCACGCTCGCCGCCACCCTGGGGGAGTTGCAGGCGCAGGTCCGCCTCGGCACCCGCCGCACGGCCGGGGTCGACCTGCTGCTCTGTCCCACCCTGGCCGCCCCGCAGGCACCGGTGGGCTGGTTCACCGCCGATGGTGACCCGGCGGCCGACTTCGACAGGCAACGCCGCTTCTCGCCCTACTGCGCCGTCTTCAACGTCACCGGCGATCCCTCCGTCTCCCTGCCGGTGGGCAATACGACCGACGGACTGCCCGTCGGGGTGCTGCTCACGGGCCGGTACGGTGACGACGCGCGGCTGATCGCGACCGCTGCGCAACTGGAGAACTTCAGTGACGGATGGGATCGGCACCCCGCAATCTGGCGGGCCGCCGACTCCGCTAACGTGAATGGTGACGGCGTCGGGTGGTCGGCATCATGATCGTCCATTCGACCCGGCTGTTCGAGGTCGTCCTTCTTCCGCCTGGGGGCGTTGGGATTGTCTGTTACCGAGACGTTGCTGGTCTTCGTCGGCATCCCGCTGGCCGCGGTGCTGGTCATCACCGGTCTCACCTACGCCGGCAGCCGTGGTGGTGCCACCACCGGCGGGGGTGGCCACAAGCGCTACCGCCCGGGCCGGCCCTTCGACTTCACTCCGGTCTGGTTCCTGGGCCGTCCGGAGCAGCTGGCCGACTCGGCCGGCACCGCGCTGACGGCGGGGGCGCAGGCGCCCGCGCTGACCAGCCGCAAGCTTGAGCAGGCCAGCGTCGAGGCGCCGGCCGGTGGAACCGGAGGCGCAAGTGACCGTTGGTGAGAAGCAGACCGGGTCGGAGAATCCGCCCGAGGTGCTGGACGGGCCCTTCTCGACCCGCCAGTTGCTGCGCATCGACGAGGCGTTGCGCCTCGCCGACCAGGGCACCGGCCTGGTCTTCTCGGTCTTCGTCGGTGGTCTCGACGAGCCCGTGCGGGAGCACGCCCAGCGGCTGCACCGCCAGCTCGCCGACCCCGACAAGTCGGTGCTGATCGCGGTGTCACCCAACCAGCGTCAGCTGGAGATCATCACCGGGCGGTACGCCCGCAAGCGCATCCCGGACACGTACGCGAAGCTGGCCGCGCTCTCCATGGCCGGCGCGTTCAGCGGGGGCGACCTGGCCGGAGGCATCATCAACGGCCTCGACCAGCTCGCCAGCCACGCCGGCAAGGGCTGATCCAGACACACGACGAACCCCGGTCCGCTCTGTGCGGGCCGGGGTTCGTCGTGTGCGGAGCACTGCTCACGTCGTCAGCGTGAGCCGCTCCGCGACCGGAGCCGGTTGAGCGCGAGGCCGAGCGGAACGATCACCGCGGTGGCGGCGACCCAGCCGACCAGGCCGACCCAGATCGGACCGTCGTTGAGCACCGCCAGTAGGACGCACACCGGCAGCAGCCCCAACGACGTCGCGAGCACCGGTCGTAGCGACGTTCTCATCCGCGTGTCCTCCTTCGTCACGGTGTCGGCCAGCATCGTTCGGCTGGCGGCGTCAGTCCTTGTCGGCCTCGTCGGTCAGGTACTTGGTGACGACGCCACCGACGCAGCCTCCCACCGCGCCGAGGGCACCGCCGGCGAGGGCGCCGGCGACCCCTCCGGTCGCCCCACCGATGGCCCCGGTGACGAGGCCGCCGGCGGCACCGATCGCGCAGGACTCGCCGTAGTCGATGGCCAGGCCCGTCGGGTCGAGGTAGTTGACCGGGTTCGCGCCGGCGTACGCGTACCGGTTGCCGGTGGCCGGGTCACCGATGAACGCGAGGCTGTCCTGCTGCGTGAAGCGACCCGTCGCCGGGTCGTACCAGCGGCGGCCGAACTTGGTCAGGTCGTCGCTGCGCAGGCCGCCGGCGAACCCGATGGCGTTCTCCTCGGTCTCGTCGCCGTTGTCGACGGTCTTGACCACCTTGCCGTACGGGTCGTACGTGTAGGACGCGGCCAGCGATCCGTCGTGCTTCACCAGCGCCACCACCGAGCCGAGCCCGTCGAGGACGTAGAAGTAGTGGTGGAAGACACCGTTCGTCTTCGCCCGGAAGCCCAGCGGGGCACCGAGCTGGTCGCGCTCCACGTAGTGCCTGCTGTACGAGCTGGGCACCGTGTAGCTCTGCAGCATCGGCTGGCCGTTCTGGTCGTCCAACCCGTAGAGGTAGCGGTGTTCGAACGACGGGGTGGTCTTCCAGCCCAGCTCGATCTGGTCGGGTCCGCTGTACTCCCAGGTGACGGACGCGTTCGTCGAGTCCTTCCCGCTGGTCAACTGCCCGGCGGCGTTGTAGACGAAGGAACGGGCCGCCGAGCCGGACTTCTGGTTGCCGGCCGCGTCGTAGCTGTAGCCGGAGCTGGTGATCTGGTTACCGGCGTTGTACGTCAACGTCTGCGTGGTGGCACCGTCCACCTTGACCGACGTGCGGTTGCCGTTGCTGTCGTACGCATAGTCGTAGGTCTTGCCGTCGATGCTGGTGGCCTTGGTCAGCCGGTTGCCCTGGTCGTAGGTGTAGACGCTCACCGCGCCGCCACGGTGGTGATCCGTCTGCCACTGCCGTAGGCCGGTGTCGTCGGTCTTGGCGGTGGAGCAGGCGGCGGTGCCGACCCGCTTGGCGTAGCAGTAGGACACGTCGAAGATGGTGCTGGCGGCGCCGGACTGCCAGCGCTTGCTCGTGGTGCGGGTGATTCGGCCGGACTGGTCGAAGGCGTTGACCGTCTCGGCCACCGTCACCGAGGAGACGGCGAGTCTGGTGGCGGTCCGCCGTCCGTCGTCGTCGTACTCGAAGGTGTAGGTGCCGGTCGCGGCGACCAGCTTGGTGAGCAGGTTGCGGGCGTTGTACGTGTACAACGAGCTGCCCCGCTGGTCCCGCAGCTCGATGAGGTTGCCGACCGGGTCGTAGACGTACTCGTTGGTGGCCTGCCGGCCGACCAGCCGGTTGAGCCGGTCGTGCGCGAAGTTCTGGTAGCCGTTGCCGTCCTCGCGGGCGTAGACGTTGCCGGCGGCGTCGTAGGTGTACGAGACGTCGTGCGTCGCGTCCGAGTAGCTGATCGTCGTGACCCGGTCGTTCAGGTCGTAGTCGAAGTGCGTGGTCCGTCCCGCGCCGTCGGTGGCCTCGTGCACCCGGCCGAACTCGTCGTAGTTGATCGTGCGTACGCCGAGTGAGGTGCCGCTCGGTGGGGTCACGGAGATCAGCTGCTTGTTCGAGTCGTACTGGTAGGTGGTCTTGTTCGTGCCGTTGCCCGGGTCGGTCGAGGACTTCACGGTGCCGTCACTGTTGTACTCGATCTTCGCTTCGGCGGCCTGGGCGTCCTTCGAGGACAGTCGGTTGCCCGCCCCGTTGTACGTGTAGGTGCTGGTGTTGCCCTGGGCGTCCGAGCTGGACGACGGTTGGAAGTTTGCCGTCGGGTTGCTGGTGGTGGCGGAGTTCGCGTACGCGTAGGCGATGTCCGCGCCGGTCGGCGCGGCCGAGGCGGTCAGCGACTGCCCGTTGTTGGCCGCGTAGCCGTTGCTGGTGACGCCGCCCGTGCCGTTCGTCGAGGTGAGCACGTCGTTGTACGGCGTGTACGAGTTCTCCCGGGTCTTGCCCTCCGGGTCGACCGCCTTGGTGACCCGCTTGTCGGAGTTGATCGTGTACGTGGTGCGTGGCACCGAGGTGACCGGCTGCGACTGGTTGGTGTTGGCGTCCGCGACGAGCGTCTGCGTGGCCGACGGGTAGGCCCATCGGGTGACGGCGGTCGCTCCCGGTGCCTCCACCTCGTCGACGACCCGCTGGATCGAGGTGACCCGGTGCGCGGAGTCGTAGGTGAGGGTGGCGACCGATCCCGGGTCGGAACCCCTGATCCCGCTGGAGATCTTCGTGATCCGGTGCGACGAGTCGTAGGAGAAGCGGATGTCGTCCTCGGTCAGCGAGCAGATCTCGGTGAGGTCGCCGTTGGAGTTGTACGCGTACTCGATGCGCCGGTACAGGCCGCCGTCACCGTGCTGCTCGATCTTGGAGATGTAACCGTGGGAGCCGTAGACCACAGTGGCCGTGCGGACGGCCTGGCTGCCCCGGTCCGACGTGATCGTGGTGAGTCGGCCGTTGCCGTCGTAGGCGTAGTCGGTGACGTTGTCGTTGCGGTCCAGGCTGCGGTCCAGCAGCCCGGACGAGGTGAAGTGGAGCCGCCGGCCGCTCTCGTGCTCGGTCAGCTTCCACCCGCCGTTGTCGGTGGCGAGGGTGGCCTTGAACTCGTTCGGGGTGTTGTATGCGGACCCGTTGGGCGTGAACCGGCCGACCACCCCGTCGGAGGCGACGTAGGTGACCGAGTTGTCGTCGGCCTTGATCAGTTTGACGTCCACGCCGGAGCGGGTCCGCCAGCCGTGACCGAGTGACCCGGTCGCCAGCCCGCTTCCGGTGAACAGGCTGTTGTAGGCGGATCCGATCACGAGGTCGCGGGCGATGCCCGGCAGCACCAGGTCGGTGGTGCGGATGAGGAGGTTGCCGGAGCCGGTGTTGACCTCGGCGGTCACCCGGTCGGTCAACGCGAAGCTGGTGAACGAGCCGTTGCGCACCGATCCGGTGCCGACCGGTACCGAGATCGGGCCGGCGAGCATGCCGACCGGCGCGCTCGACGGGCCCAGCGCGATCGTGCTGGATGAGCCGGGTGAACCGGGTTGTGCGGGTGCGGTGCGGGCGGTGGCGGACTCCGGCCGAGTGAGTGCGGCGGCGGATGGCGCCGGTACTGTGAGGACCGATGCGGTGACGGCCAGTAGTGTCCAGAACGCGCGGTGGCGTAGGGCCACGGTTTCCCTCCCCGTGTGTTGGTGGCGGCAACGCACGGGATCGTCACACGTCGATTACTTTACGCGTGACAACCATTCGGATCTTTTCTCGACGACGCCGAAACTTCCGTCGATCTATATCAATGCCGATGGGCGCGTGTTATTAGTCCGCGCAGACCCGATCAAAGCCGGATCTTCGGACGCGACACCGACAACGGCCCGGGGCCGGCGCGGGCTCCCACCCACGCCGGCCCCGGGCCGGACACCGCTGGTCAGACGCTCTGGGCATCCTTCGCGCGGGCCTTCAACGCCCGCACCACACCGTCGCGACCCTCCGCGACCAACCGGCGCAGCGGGCCCGGGTGCCCGTCGCCGGCCAGCCACGCGTCGGTGGCCGCCACAGTGTCGTCCTCCACCAGGTAGGTCGGGTACGCCAACTGCGCGAACTCCTGCGCCGGCTCGCTGTCCCGAGTGGCCCACACCTGTGCGACGGTCGCGAAGTACCGCTCCCGGTACGGGGCGACCAGCTCCACCTGCGTCGGGTGCGCGAAGCCCTGCAACAGCGCCCGGTGCCGCCAGTTCGGCAACGCGTCGGGGCCGGTCAGCAGCGCCCACAGGGCGGCCTTGTTCTCCGCCGTCGGCACCAGAGCCTGGGCGTACGCGGCCTCCCGCTCACCGCTGGCGGTGCGGTCGCCGGCCAGCTCCGCCTCGATCTCGGCGGCACCCGCCGCGCCGTTCGCCACCAGAGCGGCGAGGACCGACCACCGCAACTCGGTGTCCACGGTCAGCCCGGCCGGGATGCCGGTGCCGTCCAACCAACCCCGCAACGTGGCCAGGTCCTCGTCGGAGCGCGCCGCCGAGGTGAACGCGCGAGCCCAGGCGATCTGGAAACCGCTGCCCGGCTCGGCGTTGGCGAGCGCGTCCCGGGCGGTCCGGGCCAGGTCGGCCCAGCCGGTCGGCGCCCACGCCGGGTCGGCGTACACGGTGAGCGTGGTGGTCGCCTGCCGCAGGGTGGCGGTGACCAGGTTGATGTCGGTCTCGGCGGGCAGCCCGCTCAGCGTCAGCGCCACGTAGTCGCGGGCGGACAGCTCCGCGTCGCGGGTCATGTCCCACGCGGCGGTCCAGCACAGCGCCCGGGCCAGCGACGACTCGAAGCCACCGATGTGCTGCACCACAGTCGCCATCGAACGCTCGTCGAGGCGCAACTTGGTGTAGCTCAGGTCGTCGTCGTTGAGCAGCAGCACATCGGCGGCGCGCACACCGCGCAGCTCGGCGAGGTCCGTCCGCTCACCGGTCACGTCCACCTCGTACCGCTCACGGCGGACCAGCCGCCCGTCGGTCAGGTCGTAGAGACCCACACCGATCCGGTGCGTCCGCAGCGTCGGGTACGCGGTCGGCGCCTCCTGCAGGACCGCCACCTGCTCGTACGTGCCGTCCGCGCCGATGGTCACCTCGGGGCGCAACGTGTTGACCTGCGCGGTCTCCAGCCACTGCGCCGCGAACTTGCGCAGCTCCCGGCCGGAGGCCGCCTCCAGCTCGGTGAGCAGGTCGTCGAAGGTGGCGTTGCCCCAGGCGTGCTTGCCGAAGTAGGCCCGCAACCCGGCGACGAACGGCTCCTCACCCACGTACGCGACGAGCTGCTTGAGCACGCTCGCGCCCTTGGCGTACGTGATGCCGTCGAAGTTGACCTCGACGGCCTCCATGTCCGGCATCTCGGTGTAGACCGGGTGCGTGGAGGAGAGCTGGTCCTGCCGGTAGCCCCAGTTCTTCCGGATGGACAGGAACGTCGTCCACGCCTCGGTGAACCGGGTGGCGTTGGTGTTGCACCAGTGGCTGGCCCACTCGGCGAACGACTCGTTGAGCCACAGGTCGTTCCACCAGCGCATGGTGACCAGGTCACCGAACCACATGTGGGCCAGCTCGTGCAGGATCGTGTTGGCCCGCTGCTCGTACTCGAAGTCGGTGACCTGTGAGCGGAACAGGTAGTGCGACTCGGCGTGCGTGACGCAGCCGAAGTTCTCCATCGCGCCGGCGTTGAAGTCGGGGACCCAGAGCTGGTCGTACTTCGGCAGCGGGTAGCGCACACCGAACTTCTCGTGGAAGAAGTCGAAGCCCTGCTTGGTGATCAGGAACAGGTCGTCGGAGTCGAGGTAACGCGCCATCGACGCGCGGCAGAACACGCCCAGGTCGATGCCGTCGTGGCTGTCCCGCACCTCGTGGTACGGCCCGGCGCACATCGCCGTGATGTAGGTGCTCATCCGCGGCGACTCGGCGAAGTGCAGCGTCTTGAGCGCCTCACCCGCCGGCTCCTCCCGCTGCACCGGCATGTTGGACACCGCCCGCCAGTGCGCCGGCACGGTGGCGTGCCAGGTGTAGACGCTCTTCAGGTCGGGCTGGTCGAAGCAGGCGAACACCCGCTGCGCGTCGGCGGTCTCGAACTGGCTGTAGAGGTACGTCTCGCCGTCCACCGGGTCGACGGTGCGGTGCAGCCCCTGACCACTGTTGGAGTAGGCGAAGTCGGCGTCGACCACCAGCGTGTTGTCGCTGTCCAATCCGGACAGCACCAGGCCCTTCTCGGCCGACCACTCGGAGAGGTCGACCGGGGCGCCGTTCAGCGTCGCGGACCGCACCGAGTCGGCGGCCAACTCGATGAACGTGCTCGCACCTGGTTCTGAACAGCGGAAACGAACCTCGGTGACGGACCGGAACGTACGGCCGTCCGCCGCCAGTACGGCGCTCGACAGGTCCAGCCTGATGTCGTACCCCGTCACGTTGAGCAGGCGGGCCCGCTCGGTCGCCTCCACCTGCGTCAGGTTGCGCACTCCCGGCACTGTTCGTCTCCATCCCACATCACGCCGACGCCCGGCGGCGTCCGTCTCCCAGCCACTCGTGACGGCTGGCCCGATTCGAGTCTTCCACGTACGGGCAGCCCGCGGTGGCCGAGGTCACGCTCTCATTCGGGTGCCGATCGACGCGCCGTGGGGTGAGGATTCCGATGAGACGCCGGAGCGCCGGCGCCCCTGTTGAGAAGGGACCTCACCGTGACCGATCGCGTCACCGCCGACATGTGGTTCGACCCGGCCTGCCCGTGGGCGTGGATCACGTCCCGCTGGCTTCTCGAGGTCGAGCAGGTCCGGGACGTGGACATCCGTTTCCACGTGATGAGCCTCGCTGTGCTCAACGACGGTCGGGACGAGCTGTCCGAGGAGTACAAGTCCTTCCTTCGCACCGCCTGGGGCCCGGTCCGGGTCTGCATCGCCGCCGAGCAGCGGTACGGCAACGACGTCCTGCGCCCGCTCTACACCGCGCTCGGCACCCGGATCCACCTCGGCAAGGAGGAGCGGCAGCGTGAGCTCTACGTCGCCGCGCTGACCGACGCCGGCCTGGACCCGGCCTTGGCCGACGCCGCCGACAGCACCGACTTCGACGAGGCGTTGCGGGCCAGCCACGAGGCCGGCATGCGCCCGGTCGGCCAGGACGTCGGTACCCCGGTCGTGCACGCGCCCGGCCCGGACGGCAGCCCGGTCGCGTTCTTCGGTCCGGTGATCACCCCGGCCCCGAAGGGGGAGGCCGCCGGTCGGCTCTGGGACGGCGTCCTGCTGGTCGCCGGCACGCCCGGCTTCTACGAGCTGAAGCGCACCCGCGAGCAGGGCCCGATCTTCGACTGAGTGGGGCGGAAGGGCCCCGGCGCGGACCGGGGCCCTTCCGCGTACGCCGCACGGCGTGTCGGGTCGCGGCCCTGCCCGTGCCGTCACCGGGAGACCGCCGCGCTCGTTGGCCTGCATGTCCGCCGCAGCGACCCGCAGGGTCGCAAGCCGCAGTCCGTGGAGGCATTCCCGATGGCCAAGCACCGTGCGTCCGGTGACGATCAGCTGACCCGGCCGGGGGTGATCGACAATTCCGGAGCGGCCTACTGGTCCGTCGACGACTCCCGCTGGCCGGCGGTCCGTCCGGACCTGCCCGCCCACCTGGTCGATCTGCTCGCGCCGCCCATCGTGGTCGGCGTGGCCCGGGTGCCGGTGACCTCCCGGCTCACACCGCCCGCCCCGGCCGACCCGCTGCCGGCAGCCGCCGACCCGGATCTGCTGGATCGGCCAGCCCTGCCGGATCTGCCGGCCCTGGCGGCGCCGGCGGAACCCGCGCCTCCACCCCCGGCGCCGGCCGCGCCGCGCCCGGTGCCGACGCCGCCGCTGAACCCGCGGCCCGTCCCGTCGCCGCCCCCGGACCGTCCCGTGCCGGGCCCCCCCGCCTCGCCCCGCCGCAGCGTGAACAGCGGCCCCATCGGAACCGTCCGACGGGGCAACAACGGGCCGGTGAGCGCGGGCCGACACCGTCGGGGCATGTCCGACCGCGCCGGCTGACCACCGCGCCGGGCCTGGTGCTTTCATCTGGTGGACGCCCTGCGGGTCCCCGTCGGCGGCGACATCGTCGCCGGTAGCGTCACGGGTATGACGGTCGTGCATCCGATCTCCCGGGCGTGGGTCACCACTGGTGGCACCGGCGCACAGAACTACGACGAGTTCGCCGACGACGCGGAGATCACCGCGATCATCGAGTCGAACCCGCACAGTGCCCTCGGCATCGAGATGCCGCACCGCGCTCCGCAGAGCCTGGGCAAGCCGTTCCTCGACGCGTTGCCGGACGCGGTCGCCCGCCTCGCCGAGGCCAAGGCGGACGGCAGCTACACCCCCGCCGAGCAGGTGGTGGTTCTCTACCGGATCACCGCAGCGGGCGAGGCGCCCGCCTACGGGCTCTTCGCGATGGTGGACACCGACCAGATCTCCACCCGGGCCGACGAGCCGGGCCTGGTCATCCGCAACGAGGACGTGTTCATCGCCAAGGTGCGCGAGCGGGTGGCACTGGCCGAGGCGCTGGGTCACCTGCTCTCACCCGTACTCCTGCTGCAGACCGGGCGTGGCGACGAGCTGCACGCCGCGCTCGCGACGGCGACCGAGACGGCCGGCGCGCCGGCCGCGACGGACACCGACCAGGCCGGCCGCACGCACGCCATCTGGTTGCTCGGCCCCGGCCCGGAGCAGACGGCGTTGACCGCTCTCGCCGGTGGCGGAGAGCTGGTCGTCGCCGACGGCAACCACCGCAGCCTGGCCGCCCAGACCGGCGGGCTGTCCCGCTTCCTGGCCGTGGTCACCACCCCCGCGTCGGTGGCCATCCAGCCGTACAACCGGCTGGTCAGCGAGCTGACCACGACGCCGGCCGAGCTGCTCGACCGGCTGCGGGCCGCGGGCGCCGCTGTCGAGCCGATCGACGGCCCGGTCGAGGTCCCGACGGGCGGCGGCACCGTGCACCTCCGCCTCGACGGCCAGGGGTACGCGGTGCGCCTGCCGGCCACGGCCTCCGCCCGTCTGGAGAACCTCGACCACGCCCTGGTCGAGCGGCTGCTGCTGCGCGACGCGCTCGGTCTGGACCCGGGCGACAAGCGGATCACCTACGTCGGCGGTGACTACCCGGCGAGCTGGCTCACCGGTGAGGTCGACGCCGGCCGGGCCGAGCTGGCCATCCTGATCGCGCCGGTGACCGTTGAGGACTTCGTCGCGGTGAACCTGGCCCGGGAGAAGATGCCGCGCAAGAGCACCTGGTTCACCCCGAAGGCGCGCGGCGGTCTGGTCGTCGCCGAGCTGCCCCACTGAAGTGGTCCACCGCACGACCGTGTGACGAACCCGGCTCTCCGACGCCGCCGCTGCGACGTCGGAGAGCGCGGCCTGACAGACTGCCCGGTATGCGCGTCTACCTGGGATCCGATCACGCCGGTTTCGAGTTGAAGGTGCACCTGGCCAATCACCTGGCCAAGCAGGGGTACGAGGTGATCGACGTCGGCCCGCACGTCTACGACCCGGACGACGACTACCCGACGTTCTGCCTGCACACGGGCACCCAGGTGGTGGCCGACGAGACGGGCCTCGGCGTGGTCATCGGCGGGTCCGGCAACGGTGAGCAGATCGCCGCGAACAAGGTCGCCGGGGTCCGGGCCGCGCTGGCCTGGAGCGTGGAGACCGCTCAGCTGGCCCGCCAGCACAACGACGCCAACGTGGTGGCGGTCGGCGCCCGGCAGCACACGCTGGACGAGGCCACCGGCATCGTCGAGGCGTTCCTGAACACGCCGTTCTCCGGCAACGAGCGGCACGCCCGTCGGATCGCCCAGGTGGCCGAGTACGAGCAGACCCGGCAGCTGCCCGACCTGCCCTGAGCCGGGCGGTCAGCGCGGCGAGCGGGGCAGCTCCTCGCGGGGCACCCAGTTACGTCGGACGACCACCACCCGGGCCTCCGCCTCGGCCAGGTCGTCCTCGGTCGGTCGGGCCGCGTCCCGGGCTCGCAGGGCGGCGCTCAGCCCCACCTGGGACGAGCCGGAACCGACCAGCCCGCGTAGGCCCCGCTCGCCGTCACGGTCGTCGCCGCCCGGGCCCCTGCGGCGCGGCGGCGGGTCGTCCCCGTCGTGCACCCCGGCGGTGCTGGCCGTCGGGGTGTCCGCGCCGCGTCCGGCCGTGTCGGAGTCGGGGTGGTGGCGTAGCCGTCGCCGCCGTCGGTCCGGGTCGCCCATCAGCCGACCGTACCCTGCCCGCCGGTGGATCCGGCACCGTCGGGCCGTCCCGTGTCTCGGGCGGGGTCGGCGACCGATTTGCCGGGTGGCTACCCTCGGAATCAGGCGGTGGTGATGCCGTCGGTCAGGGGGAGGACAAGATGGCAGACCAGACGCAGCCGTGGGCGGAGCGGACCGTGGAGGTGCCGCCGCAGGCCGGCGTCGGGGTGCCGCAGCAGCGGGACGCGTTCCGCCGCGGCGTCGCGCCGGTCGGTCAGCCGCGCACCCCGCGGACCGAGCCGTTCCCGGTGGTCGAGCAGGAGCCGACCGGCACCGGCTGGCCCGGTGGGCCGGTCCCTCGCCAGTCGCTGAGCTCCCGGATGGCGCAGCTGCGTCGCGGCGGTGAGTGGAGTGCGGCGGCCGGGCTCTTCGCGTTCGTCTGCTGGGGGATCTGGGCACTCTCCGGTCAGGGTGACCTCAGCGGCCCGCTGCTGGTGCTGGTGCTCAGCGCGCTGGTGGCGGTCGGCCTGTTCTCGCTGTCCCGGCTGGTCGGCAGGGTGGTGCTGGAACGGCAGCTGGGTCGGGTCCGGCGCAGCGCCCGAGGGGCGCACCTGGCGACGGCGGTGTTCCTCGCCGGCCTCGGCGTGGCGTGGCTCCAGCAGACGGCGTGGGTCGTCTCCGCCTGGAACTGGATCTCCTCGAACTGATTCGGAGCGCGTACGGGCGGGTCGACCCCGGGGGCCGACCCGCCCGTACGCCCGGTCGCGGCACCCCGCGACGCCGGTCGTCTCCCCACCAGGCACTGTCGCTGCTTACCCGGCCGGCCACGGTTCATCCGTGGCCGGCCGGTCGGTCTGGTACCTCGTTCGGGCCGCCCGCCGGTGCGGCGGTCAGTGGGTTCCGCCGTGCCCCTCGGCGGCGGCGTAGTCGCGGGCCACCCGCACCATCTCGACAAGCCCGCCCGCGTACTCCTGTGACTCGCCGTGCGCCTCGTCGAACGGCGGCTGGAAGCCGACGCCCTCCCACTGGCCGGTGGCCGGGTTCCACCGGTCGTTGCCGACCTCGAAGTCCCAGGCGAAGATGCCCAGCTCGTAGTAGAGCTGGTCGGCCGAGTTGCCGGCGGCCGAGTAGAGCACGTCGGCCACCGGCCCGGTCTGCGACGGCCAGGTGACAGTGCCGCGCTCCTGGGCGATGGCGCCGACGATCCGCCGGGCGCTGTCGAGGAACAGCGTCGACTCGTCGATCGACGGCCGGGGCAGTGTGACCCGGCCGTCGGCCCGGTACGCCCCCGGCGGCCACATGAAGTACCCGCCGTAGGAGTGCACGTTCATCGCGAACCTGATGTTCGGGTGGTCCTGCGCGAGCGCGATCACATTGCGGCTCTCCGCCTCGGACAGTTCGGCCGTGCCCGCGTAGTTGCCGGAGAGGCAGTTGGCGCTGGCGCCGACGTAGCCGTCGAAGTACGAGCCGACCGTGTAGTTGCGGTTGATGTCGACGCCCCACGAGGTGCGGTTCTTCGGGTCGCGGGCCGGCCCGGTGCAGTGGTTGACCAGGTTCTTGCGCTGGAAGTTGTAGTCGTTGAACGAGTAGTTCGCGCCGTCGGGGTTGACCGTCGGGATGACGAAGATGTCGACCTGCTCCAGCAGCTCACGGGTGGCCGGGTCGGTCCGGGCGTTGGCCAGCATCCGCTCGGCGAACTCCAACGTCACCAGCGGGGTGGCCCACTCCCGGGCATGCTCCTGGGAGTACGCGAGCACACCCACCCGGGAGCCGTCCCGGTGTACGCCGAGGCGCAGCGCCTGCACCGTCCACGGCCGGGCCGGCACCTCGGTGCCCTGCAGACCGTCGTCGAGTCGGACCGGACCGGCGACGGGCATCGGAAGCCCGGTCGAGCCGTCCTCGACGGTGGCCCGGAACCGGTCCGGTTGGCGCGCGTTGATCGCCGCGGCGACCTCGTCGGTGGTGCTCACCGTCTTGCCCCCGGTGTCGGTGGCCAGCGACACGGTCAGGACGCGGTCGCGGTAGCCGACGGTCAGCGGCCGGTTCGGACGACCCGGGTCGACGGTGCGCACCTGCACACCGTTCATACCCTGGTCGCCGAAGCGCACCGAGTCCACGACCACGGCGGCCACGGCCGGGTCACCGAGGTAGGCGGCGGCGGTACGTCGGTACCCCTGGGTTGTGTTCGGCAGGTCGATCACGTCGACCAGGTCCCGGTACTGGCGGGCCAGCCGCTTGATCCGTGACTGGATGTCCACCGGCGTCAGGTACGCGTCGATGAAGTCCTTCTGGTAGCCGGTCGGCAGCGGTGGCGGGGCGGCGTTGGGCCAGAGCGTCGGCGTGACCGCCCGACTGACCCCGCCGAGGCTGGAGGCGGCGGTCAGCTGCACCGGTCGACCGGGCACCGGCTGGGGGAGCGCATAGTGGTACTGGTACTCGCCGGAGTCCTCGAAGCGGTAGAGCGGGAACGAGCCGGTCGCCCCGTCCGCCGTCCGCCAGCTGACGGTGATCTCCACGTCCGGGTCGTCGGTGGCGGTGGTCGCCACCTGCGCCTGGAGGAACGTCTGGCCGGTAGTGGTCCACCAGTACGCCTGCTGGACCTGGAGGGTGTCGGTGTTGGTGGCGGTGCGCTGGCCGGCCGGAGCGCGCAGTCCGGTGGCGGTGCGGGCCTGCGCCGCGCGGACGCTCTCGGCGTAGTTTCGGCTGCCGTCCCCGGCACGCTGCACGATCTGCACGGCCGTGGCGCCCTGCGCGGTCAGGTCGGCGAGTTGTGCGCCGCTCAGCACGAGGTCGGCGAGGATCCGCCCGTCCCGCGTGCGGGGCCGGTTGGCCAGGTCCGCGCCGGTGGCGACCAGCCGGTCGAGCTGCGCCTGATCGCGTAGCTGCACCCGGACGAGTGCGGTTTCGGTGGCGCTCAGTGTGATCGGTGGGGCCGAATCGGCTGGTGCCGCGGTTCCCGGTGCGGGGTGGGACAACACTGCGCTGAACAGGATCGCTGTGGTGGCGGCAGCTGTCCACCGTCGTCGGACGATCATGTGCCCTCCTGACGGATGTCGATGTCTCTGGTCCTTACACCAGTCCACAGATCGACACCTGTCAAGGTTGTGCGTGCCGTACCCGACGTTTGATCCGCCCGAGCCGCTGAACACGGCAGTCGGTCGTTGACTCTCCTGAAACGAGTGCGAGTTCTGGAGCAACCCGCTGCGCCCGACCCCGCGTGACTACCTCGAAACGGGGATCGGAGGCCTGAATGAGCGACCGCGACACGGCGTTCGCCGAGTACTTCGCGGCTCGGTCGGGTGCCATGCGCGGCACCGCGTACCTGCTGTGCGGCGACTGGCACCGTGCCGAGGACCTGGTCCAGACCGCGTTCGTCAAGCTCTACCGGGTCTGGAACCGGATCTCCCGGCACGAGGTGCTCGACAGCTACGTACGCCAGATCCTGATCCGCACATTCCTCGACGAGCGACGGCGTGGCTGGTGGCGGCGCGAACGGGTGGGAGGCGAGGACGCCGAGCAGGTGGCCCCGCCGGACTCACCGGAGAGCCGGCTGCTGCTGCTCCAGGCACTGGCGTGCGTGGCTCCGCGCCAACGCGCCGTGCTGGTCCTCCGCTACTGGGAGGACCTGTCGGTCGAGGACGTCGCGGCGCTGCTGGAGTGCTCTCCAGGGACGGTGAAGAGCCAGGCGGCACGCGGGCTCGACACGTTGCGTGGCCTCCTGGCACCCACCTACGACGAGATCGGTATGGGGGAGCGATGAACGAGGACGAGTTGCGTGCGGGGTTGCGCGGGGAGATGGCGAGCCTCACCCCGCCACCACCATTGAGTACGGCGGCCACGCTCGGCGTGGCCCGGCGGGCGAACGTCCGCCACCGCGCGGTGTGGGCGTCGGTCGGGACTGCGGCCGTCGTGTTGGCGGTCACCGGCTTCGCGGCCGTCGCCACACCGGACGGCCCTGTCTACCAACCCGCGGGTCCTGGTCCGCAGGTCGCGCCGGATGCGTCGGGCGACACCGCGAAGCCGTGGCCGACCGGTCCCGACGGTCGACCGCAGGAGGACCGGACGGCGCGGGCCGGCACCAGGTACGACCAGGGGGCCAAACTGCTCCGAGATGTCGTCGCGATCATGCCCACCGGCTACAGCACCCCGGACGACCCCCCGAACACCCTCTACGACCAGCGGACCCTGCGGACGCACCAGGCGCAGTTCGAGGACACCGTGGACGGTGTCGACAGGTGGAGTTACATGACCTCCGTGGCCGTGGCGCAGGGCGAGGCCACCGGGCGCGTCATCGTCGAGGTGCAGGAGGCGGGCATCCGCGAACTGCCCACCGAACCGTGTGCCCTGGCCCAGACGTTCTGGGGCATGGAGGGCGAATGTCAGGTCGAGACAGTGGGAGCGGCGCAGGTCGGCGTGGTGGTTCGACCCGGCAGGGACGAGCGGCTGGACCAGTGGTCGGCGTACCGGCATCCGGACGGCGTGGTGGTGTACGTGGCGCAGGGCAAGAAGCTCGACGAGCTTCGGCCGGAGTTGACGAAGCTGCCGTTCTCAGTGCCACAACTGGCGGCCCTCGCGACCGACGAGC
The DNA here is from genome assembly GCF_027460215.1 of Micromonospora sp. WMMC250. Lineage (NCBI taxonomy): Bacteria > Bacillati > Actinomycetota > Actinomycetes > Micromonosporales > Micromonosporaceae > Micromonospora > Micromonospora sp. WMMC250. The sequence continues at coordinate 6,321,364 of NZ_JAPZBJ010000002.1, forward strand.
GGTTCCACCTGAAGTGACACGGTGACCCGGTCGCCCCGGGTGGGCCCAGGTGCCGCGACCATGCGGTCCACCTGGGCCTTCGTCAATTTGACGGGTCGTCTTGATCATCAGTGTGCGACGCCGCAGGCGGCCGGACAGCGCAGCCCGGTCGGCAGTCGCTTCGGACGGGGCCGGTCCGCCCGTGAGCACTGCGTGACAGGGGAGTGGTCGACCGACCCGGGGGCGAAGCGTCTGACCTGGGCCGGTGGCCGTTGGAGCGGGCGACGAGAATCGAACTCGCGTAGTCAGTTTGGAAGACTGAAGCTCTACCATTGAGCTACGCCCGCGTGCACCCCGCCGGAACGAGGCGCACCGACAGCGTACCAATGGCGACTCCCGACGCGTAACCGCGCCACCGCCTCGCCGTGCCCGGGCACGGCGTGAGGCCCGCCCATCGGCGACGGCGCCGTCTTGATCCACTCGGGTTCGCCGATATCGCGGTATCCGAGCGCCCGGGATACCCCGCCTTCGCCGAAACGGAGTGGATCAACCTGCAGCGCGGCAGCGTGCGATTCACAAGTGGGCGGTGTGCGCCCTTTCGGGAGATGTGTCCGGGTGGCGGATGCCCCGGCACCGCCTGGGGCGCGACGACGGCATAGACTGCTCGTCGCCACGGGGTGTGGCGCAGCTTGGTAGCGCACTCGCTTTGGGAGCGAGGGGCCGTGGGTTCAAATCCCGCCACCCCGACTGTCGTCCGCGGCCGGGCCGACCCGGGTGCCGCCCAGTGCGGTCCCCGGGCGATGCCGGAGCGTCAGGCCGGCTCGCCTACACTCGATGGGCTGAATCACGCCCAGACTCAACTGAGATCCGTCAAGGAGTACGCCTGTGAAGAGCACCGTCGAGACTCTGAGCCCGACGCGCGTGCGGCTCGCCATCGAGGTGCCGTTCGTCGAGCTCGAGCCGAGCCTCAAGAAGGCGTACCGGGAGATCGGTTCGCAGGTCCAGGTTCCGGGCTTCCGCCGGGGCAAGGTGCCGACCGCCGTGATCGACCAGCGGGTCGGCCGGGGCACCGTCCTCAACGAGGCGGTCCAGGAGGCCATCCCGGAGAACATCCTCGCCGCGGTGCGCGAGCACGACCTCAAGACGCTGGGGCGTCCCGAGGTCGAGATCACCGAGTTCAACGACGGTGACTCGCTGAACTTCACCGCCGAGGTCGACGTCCGCCCGGAGATCACCATCCCGGACGCGTCGACGATCGAGGTGGTCGTCGACGAGCTGCAGATCGACGAGAGCGAGATCGACGAGCAGGTGAAGAACCTGCGGGAGCGTTTCGCCACCCTCAAGACGGTCGAGCGGGCCGCCGCCGAGGGTGACTACGTCCAGATCGACCTCAACGCCACCGTCGACGGCGAGGACGTGCCGGGCGGCCAGGCCAGCAACATCTCCCACGAGGTGGGCAGCAAGCAGCTCCTCCCGGGCCTCGACGAGGCCGTTGTCGGCCTCGCCGCCGGCGACGACACCACCTTCACCACCCAGCTGGTCGGCGGCGACTTCGCCGGCCGCGACGCCGAGGTGGCGGTGACCGTGCGCACGGTCAAGGAGAAGGAGCTGCCCGAGCTGAACGACGAGTTCGCCCAGATGGCGAGCGAGTTCGACACGATCGAGGAGCTGCGCGGCGACCTGCGTTCGCGGGTCACCCAGGGCAAGCAGGTCGAGCAGATTTACGCCGCTCGGGACAAGGCCCTGGCGCAGCTGGTCGAGGCCGCCGAGATCCCGGCCCCGGAGGGTGTCGTCCGCGAGGAGGTCGAGAGCCGCAAGCAGGCGATGGTCGACCAGCTGGAACGGATCGGCGCCTCGATGGAGGAGTACCTCGCGGCCGAGGACAAGACCGAGGAGCAGATCGACGCCGAGCTGACCGAGGCGGCGACCGAGGGCGTCAAGGTCCAGCTCCTGCTGGACACGCTGGCCGACGCCGAGGACGTGCAGGTCTCCGACGACGAGTTCGGGCACGAGATCGTGCACCGGGCGCAGCGCGCCGGCATGGCCCCGCAGCAGTACTACGACCAGCTGGTGCGCTCCGGCGCGGCCGCCGCCGTCTTCGGCGACGTGCGGCGGGGCAAGGCGCTCGCCGCCGTCATGGAGCGGATCACGATCAAGGACGCGGCCGGCAACGGCATCACCCTTGACGCGTTGCGCGCCGCCAACGAGGCCGAGCACAACCACCAGCACTGATCGTCGGGTGCGGCCGCCGTCCGCCGCTGTGCGGTGGACGGCGGCCGAATCCTTTCCCCGGGTACGCCGGGAGCCCGCGCCGCGGGTGTGCCCGACACAGCTGCGCTGAGAGCGAACAGTGCCCCGACCGGGACTCTGCCGCCCCGCACACCGGTTAGTGTCGGGAAAGACGGTACGGAGAGCGAAGGGCTGCCATGACCGACATGCACATCCCCAAGAAGTCGCTCCGGGCGATTGACGCGCGCGGTGGCGACTCCATTGGCAACCTCGACGACTCGGTCTACAACCGGTTGCTCAAGGAACGCATCATCTTCCTGGGCAGTGAGGTGACCGACCAGGTCGCCAACCGCATCTGCGCGCAGCTTCTGCTGCTCGCCGCGGAGGACCCGGACCGCGACATCAACCTGTGGATCAACTCGCCGGGTGGCTCGGTCTACTCCGGCATGGCGATCTACGACACCATGCAGTTCATCGACAACGACGTGTCGACCGTGGCGATGGGCATGGCGGCCTCGATGGGCCAGCTGCTGCTCTGCGCGGGCACCAAGGGCAAGCGTTACGCCCTGCCGCACGCCCGGATCATGATGCACCAGCCGTCCGGCGGCCTGGGCGGCACGGCGTCCGACATCGCCATCCAGGCGGAGCAGATGCTCTACACGAAGCGGATGTTCCAGGAGCGGGTCGCGCACCACACCGGCCAAGACCAGTCGCAGATCGAGGCGGACTCGGACCGGGACCGTTGGTTCACCGCCCAGGAGGCCATGGACTACGGCTTCATCGACAAGGTGATCATCGGGGCCGCTCAGGTTCCGGATGGCGCCGGGACCCTGAGCTGAGGAGCTGACGATGACTGATCTGAGCCTGCCGCCCCAGTTCGCGGCCGTGCACAACCGTTACGTGTTGCCGTCGTTCGTCGAGCGCACGTCGTACGGGGTCAAGGAGTCCAACCCGTACAACAAGCTCTTCGAGGACCGGATCATCTTCCTCGGCGTCCAGGTGGACGACGCGTCGGCCAACGACGTGATGGCCCAGCTGCTGACGCTGGAGGGCACCGACCCGGACCGCGACATCATCATGTACATCAACTCGCCGGGTGGCTCGTTCACCGCTATGACGGCGATCTACGACACCATGCAGTACGTCCGTCCGGACATCCAGACGGTCTGCCTCGGGCAGGCCGCCAGCGCGGCGGCGGTGCTGCTGTCGGCGGGCACCCCGGGTAAGCGGATGGCGCTTCCGAACTCGCGGATCATCATCCACCAGCCGGCCACCGAGGGCGGCTACGGGCAGGGCTCGGACATCGAGATCCAGGCTCGGGAGATCCTGCGGATGCGGACGCAGCTGGAGGACATGCTGTCCCGCCACTGCAACCGGCCGATCGAGCAGGTTCGCAAGGACATCGACCGTGACAAGATCATGACGGCCGAGGAGTCCAAGGAGTACGGGCTGGTCGACACGATCCTGACCAGCCGCAAGAAGGGCTTGCTGGCCGCGCAGGCCGCCAGCTGAGCAGTACCGGGTCAGAGGTTGGCCGGGGCGTGAAGTTCCCGGCCGACCTCTGACACACCCGTTTTGGGGGTCGGAGATTGCCCCGGCAGCGGGTAACGTCGGGTCCGTACCGCTTCGCCGGTCGGGCCGGTGGGGTGAACCAGCCGGGCGGCGCGCAGCGTCAGCAGGTCAGGGGCCGGGGTTCCGGCCGATGAGTGCAGGGAGAACGTAGGTGGCACGGATCGGTGACGGCGGCGACCTACTGAAATGCTCCTTCTGCGGCAAGTCGCAGAAGCAGGTCAAGAAGCTCATCGCGGGCCCAGGGGTCTACATCTGCGACGAGTGCATCGATCTCTGCAACGAGATCATCGAAGAGGAGCTGGCCGAGTCCGGCGAGGTGAAGTGGGAAGAGCTTCCCAAGCCGATGGAGATCTGCCAGTTCCTCGACAACTACGTCGTGGGGCAGGATCAGGCCAAGAAGGCCCTCGCGGTGGCGGTCTACAACCACTACAAGCGGATCCAGGCCGAGGCGGCCAACGCTCCCGGCTCCGGCAGTGATGCCGTCGAGCTGGCCAAGTCCAACATCCTGCTGCTCGGCCCGACCGGGTGCGGCAAGACCCACCTGGCGCAGACCCTCGCCCGCATGTTGAACGTCCCGTTCGCCATCGCCGACGCCACGGCGCTGACCGAGGCGGGCTACGTGGGCGAGGACGTCGAGAACATCCTGCTCAAGCTGATCCAGGCCGCGGACTACGACATCAAGCGCGCCGAGACCGGCATCATCTACATCGACGAGGTCGACAAGATCGCCCGTAAGTCGGAGAACCCGTCGATCACACGCGACGTCTCCGGCGAGGGCGTGCAGCAGGCGCTGCTCAAGATGCTCGAGGGCACCGTGGCCAACGTGCCACCGCAGGGTGGGCGCAAGCACCCGCACCAGGAGTTCATCCAGATCGACACGACGAACGTGCTGTTCATCTGCGGTGGTGCGTTCGCCGGTCTGGATCAGATCATCGAGTCCCGCACCGGGCAGGGCGGCACCGGCTTCGGTGCCCGGCTCCGGTCGGTGTCGGAGCGGTCGACCGATGACATCTTCAGCCAGGTCATGCCGGAAGACATGCTCAAGTTCGGGTTGATCCCGGAGTTCGTCGGCCGGCTCCCGGTGATCACCAACGTGCGCAGCCTCGACCGCAGCGCCCTGGTGCGCATCCTCACCGAGCCACGCAACGCGCTGGTCCGGCAATATCAGCGCCTGTTCGAGCTGGACGGCGTCGAGCTGGAGTTCGACGAGCCGGCGTTGGAGGCGATCGCCGACCAGGCCATGCTGCGGGGCACCGGTGCCCGTGGTCTGCGGGCCATCATCGAGGAGGTCCTGCTCTCCGCGATGTACGAGGTGCCGAGCAACCCGGACGCCGCCCGGGTGCTGATCACCCGCGAGGTCGTTCTGGAAAACGTCAACCCGACGATCGTGCCGCGCGAGTTCACCGGACGACGGGCCCGGCGCGAGCGCGAGGAGAAGTCGGCCTGATCCTCCCCGCCACACGCCGGCCGCTCAGTCCTGACGCGGCCGGCGTGATCGCGTTCGGCGGTCCCACTCGCCCGACGGGGTGACGGTCACCATCATCAGCCGAGCCGGCTCGGTGGTGTCGTTGCGATAGCCGTGTTCCCGGTCGGCGTGGAACTCGATGGTCTCCCCAGCCCGTACGCCGTGGTCCTGCCCGTCGACGCGGACGACCACAGTGCCGGTGAGCACGTGCAGCACCTCCCGTGTGCCGCGCGGGTGGTCGGCGGACCGGTGATCCTCGCCCGGCGCGAGCTGCCAGTCCCACAGTTCGACGAGGTCCGGCTCGCCCAGGCCGCTCAGCAGGCGGGCCGTGCCGCCGTGCTCACCCTGCCAGAGCACCGGCGCCTGGGCCGCCGAGGTGATCTTCACGGCCTGTTCCTCGGCCGGCTCCAGGAGTTGGGCGATGTTGACGCCGAAGGCGTCCGCGACCCGGCACAGCGTGCCGACGCTCGGGTTGGTGCGCGCGCCCTCGATCTGCACGAGCATTCCCTTGCTCACCCCGGACCGGCCGGCCAACTCCTCGAAGGACCAGCCTCGGGCGGCCCGTAGGTCGCGTACCTGTCGGGCCACCGCGGCGGTCACCGCGCCCACCCGATCCGCTCCCGTCTCGGTCATTAAACTATCCCTCACGGTCACTATTATGGTACGACAGTGGCATGCTCCCCATTGTCCTGGCAACGGTGGCCGCCGTCGCGTTCGGCATCGCCGACTTCTCCGGCGGCAAGGCGTCCCGTCGTGCCAACCCGATCGCCGTCACCGTCGTCTCCCAACTCCTGAGCGTTCCACTGCTGGTCGTACTCGTGGTGGCGGTTCCCGGCACCCCGACCGCAGGTGACATCGCCTGGGGTCTGCTCGCCGGGGTGGCTGGCGCCGGCGGGGTCATGCTGCTCTACCGAGCCCTCGCGGGCGGGATGATGGCCGTCGTGGCGCCGGTCACCGCCATCACCGCCGCAGTGGTGCCGATCATCGCCGGCCTGTTCACCGCGTCCTTCCCCGGTGCCCTGGCGCTCACCGGCGCGGGTCTCGCGGTGCTGGCTATCGCCCTGGTCAGCCTGGGGGAGAGCGGCGGAGGGAAGGGTGTCCCGGCACGCCTCGTCGGGCTCGCCCTCGCCGCCGGCGCGCTCTTCGGTGTCTTCTTCACCCTCCTCGGCCAGGCCGACGAGAGCGCCGGGATGTGGCCGGTGGCGGCGGTACGGGCCAGCTCGATCGCCGTCGGCCTCGCGCTGGCCGCCGGCACCGGCGTGCGCCTGCGACTCGAACGACGGGTGCTGGGCTGGGCGGCGGTCGCCGGTCTGCTGGACAGTGCCGCCAACGGGCTGTTCCTGGCCGCGGCTGCCCGGGGTCACCTGAGCATCGTCGCGGCGATCGCCGCGCTCTACCCGGCCAGCACCGTCCTGCTGGCGTTGGCCGTCGACCGGGAGCGACTGCGCCCGGTCCAGGTCGCCGGGCTCGGGTTCGCCGCCGGGGCTCTGGTGTTGGCCAGCCTCTGAACCTGTCCAGGCCGGCCCTTCCGGTCGTACCCTGTGCTCATGCGTGTCGCCGTCTGCCAGCTGAACGCCCGGGACGACCGCAAGGCCAACCTGGCCGCCGCGGAGGTCCTGCTGGAACGTGCGGCGGCGGGTGGCGCGGACCTGGCCGTCCTACCTGAGTACGTCGACTACCTCGGCCCGGCCGCCGGGTTGCCCGACCCGGAGCCCGTGGACGGAGAGGTCGGCAGCTTCTTCGCCGGAATCGCCCGCCGGCTCGGGATCTGGTTGGTGGCCGGCTCGTTCCACGAGGCCGGTCCCGACCCGGAGCACACCTGGAACACGTCGCTGGTCTTCGACCGCACCGGCAGCCTGGCCGCCAGCTACCGAAAGATCCATCTGTACGACGTCGAGATCCCCGGTCGGGTCTCCTATCTGGAGTCCGCAACCGTCGCGCCCGGGGTCCAACCGGTGGTGGTGGACGTCGAGGGTCTGCGGGTCGGTCTGTCGATCTGCTACGACCTGCGCTTCCCGGAGCTGTACCGGCTGCTCGCCACCGATGGGGGAGCGCACCTGCTGGTGGTGCCGGCGGCATTCATGATGCACACCGGGCGGGACCACTGGGAGGTTCTGCTGCGGGCCCGGGCGATCGAGAACCAGTGCTTCGTGGCAGCGGCCGGTCAGACCGGCGACCACGAACCAGGGCGCACCTGCTTCGGCCGCAGCATGGTGGTCGACCCGTGGGGGACGGTCCTCACGCAGCTACCGGACGGCCCTGGTGTGTCGGTCGTCGACCTGGACCTCGACCGCCTCGCCACGATCCGGGCCGAGCTGCCCAGCCTGGCGAACCGTCGGCTGTAGAGCCTCAGCCCTCCAGCAGGACGCCGATCACCGCGAAGCCGGCGATCGCCGCAGCGGTGACCAACAGCGCCGTTGTCATCCGGGACCTGCCCCGCCGGGCGAGCCGTCCGACCGACAGCACAAGGACGACGAGCACGATCGCGCCGATCACCACCTGCCAGAACGGCAGGAGGAGACCGAGCAGCGCCTCCTCGGCGAACACCCTGGTCCCGCGCCCGGACTCATCCATGCCTGACACTCTGGCACGTCGGCGCAGCCCGCGTCCCCCGGCTGGGCGAGGGACTGTCGCCTGAGCTGCGTCCGAGGCTGCGCGAGCCGTTCGGCCAAACCAGTGATGAACCCTGATTTGCCTTCTCCGGGCCGTCCGCGTAACTTTCTCTCTGCACGGGGGAGGCCGGACAAACCGGCTGACAACGGGCGCCGGGCTCGTGGCGGTGACGCCGAGCGAGACCGAGGATCGGGCGGTGCGGAACACTCCGGATACGGAGTTGCGAACGCGAAGCCGACCGGGTAGAGTTCTGAAGCCGGCAGGAGCCGGGCGGAGAGCCGCGAAGCGGCGATCGGCCGGTCTGCGGCTTCCCACGACAGTAGCGACCGCCGGGTACGGCGTGCGTCATCGTGGAATCGGACGAGCCACATTGATCGCCTCGAACACGAGGTTGACAATGAAAGTTCGACCAAGTAAGTTTGAGCGGTTGCCCCGATACGGGGTTCCACTGAGTGTGGGGCTTCTGGTCGGTGTGTGGTTGTTCTTTGAGAACTCAACAGGGTGCTTGTAAAGCCAGTGCCAATGATGATTTATACCCCGGACTGGTCAGTTTTTGCTGGCTGGTTGGGATTCCTTTGGCAACAATTTGTTTGTTGCCGGGATAGCTGTTCAACTAATTTTTTGTTGGAGAGTTTGATCCTGGCTCAGGACGAACGCTGGCGGCGTGCTTAACACATGCAAGTCGAGCGGAAAGGCCCTTCGGGGTACTCGAGCGGCGAACGGGTGAGTAACACGTGAGCAACCTGCCCCAAGCTTTGGGATAACCCTCGGAAACGGGGGCTAATACCGAATATTACTGCTGGTCGCATGGCTGGTGGTGGAAAGTTTTTCGGCTTGGGATGGGCTCGCGGCCTATCAGCTTGTTGGTGGGGTGATGGCCTACCAAGGCGACGACGGGTAGCCGGCCTGAGAGGGCGACCGGCCACACTGGGACTGAGACACGGCCCAGACTCCTACGGGAGGCAGCAGTGGGGAATATTGCACAATGGGCGGAAGCCTGATGCAGCGACGCCGCGTGAGGGATGACGGCCTTCGGGTTGTAAACCTCTTTCAGCAGGGACGAAGCGAGAGTGACGGTACCTGCAGAAGAAGCACCGGCCAACTACGTGCCAGCAGCCGCGGTAAGACGTAGGGTGCGAGCGTTGTCCGGATTTATTGGGCGTAAAGAGCTCGTAGGCGGCTTGTCGCGTCGACCGTGAAAACTTGGGGCTCAACCCCAAGCCTGCGGTCGATACGGGCAGGCTAGAGTTCGGTAGGGGAGACTGGAATTCCTGGTGTAGCGGTGAAATGCGCAGATATCAGGAGGAACACCGGTGGCGAAGGCGGGTCTCTGGGCCGATACTGACGCTGAGGAGCGAAAGCGTGGGGAGCGAACAGGATTAGATACCCTGGTAGTCCACGCTGTAAACGTTGGGCGCTAGGTGTGGGGGGCCTCTCCGGTTCCCTGTGCCGCAGCTAACGCATTAAGCGCCCCGCCTGGGGAGTACGGCCGCAAGGCTAAAACTCAAAGGAATTGACGGGGGCCCGCACAAGCGGCGGAGCATGCGGATTAATTCGATGCAACGCGAAGAACCTTACCTGGGTTTGACATGGCCGCAAAACCTCCAGAGATGGGGGGTCCTTCGGGGGCGGTCACAGGTGGTGCATGGCTGTCGTCAGCTCGTGTCGTGAGATGTTGGGTTAAGTCCCGCAACGAGCGCAACCCTCGTTCGATGTTGCCAGCGCGTTATGGCGGGGACTCATCGAAGACTGCCGGGGTCAACTCGGAGGAAGGTGGGGATGACGTCAAGTCATCATGCCCCTTATGTCCAGGGCTTCACGCATGCTACAATGGCCGGTACAATGGGCTGCGATACCGTGAGGTGGAGCGAATCCCAAAAAGCCGGTCTCAGTTCGGATCGGGGTCTGCAACTCGACCCCGTGAAGTCGGAGTCGCTAGTAATCGCAGATCAGCAACGCTGCGGTGAATACGTTCCCGGGCCTTGTACACACCGCCCGTCACGTCACGAAAGTCGGCAACACCCGAAGCCGGTGGCCCAACCCTTGTGGAGGGAGCCGTCGAAGGTGGGGCTGGCGATTGGGACGAAGTCGTAACAAGGTAGCCGTACCGGAAGGTGCGGCTGGATCACCTCCTTTCTAAGGAGCACCTTCCGACGAAAGTCGGTAAGGAGCCCGCACTGCCCGAATGTGGTGGTGGGGTGCTCGAATGGCGGAGACACTGGCAAGTTTTGCCCTGGCAACGGCCGGCGGCGCCTAGTACAGCGATCCTTCGGGGTGGTGGGAACGGTGGCTTCTGGTGCGGCTGGGGGAGAATGTGAGCACCCTGTTGGGTCCTGAAAGAACAACCATGGTGTTGTTGTTTCAGAGCCTTGTGCGTGGTCTGAAGATCACGCGAGGTTGCCAGGCATGGCCTGGCCTCACATACCGCCAACTGGTGTTGGGTTTGGTGTGGGGCTGTTGGGGTTGTGGGTTGGTCGTTTGTTGAGAATTGCACAGTGGACGCGAGCATCTTTGTGGTCAAGTTGTCAAGGGCGAACGGTGAATGCCTTGGCACCAGGAGCCGATGAAGGACGTGGGAGGCCGCGATAGGCCTGGGGGAGCTGTCAACCAAGCTGTGATCCCAGGGTGTCCGAATGGGGAAACCTGGCACCAGTCATGTGGTGTCACCCACACCTGAACACATAGGGTGTGTGGAGGGAACGCGGGGAAGTGAAACATCTCAGTACCCGTAGGAAGAGAAAACAAATAGTGATTCCGTGAGTAGTGGCGAGCGAAAGCGGATCGAGGCTAAACCGGCTGCGTGTGATACCTGTCAGGGGTTGCGTGGTCGGGGTTGTGGGACCCTACTGAACAAGCTGACACTTGTTCGAGGAGTTACAAAGTTAGTGGCTAGTCGAACAGTCTGGAATGGCTGACCGTAGACGGTGAAAGTCCGGTAGGTGAAAGTTGCTGACCTTCTGTGGGTGTTCCCGAGTAGCGGCGGACCCCTGAAATCTGCCGTGAATCTGCCAGGACCACCTGGTAAGCCTAAATACTTCCTGGTGACCGATAGCGGACGAGTACCGTGAGGGAATGGTGAAAAGTACCCCGGGAGGGGAGTGAAATAGTACCTGAAACCGTTCGCCTACAATCCGTCGGAGCCTTGCGGGGTGACGGCGTGCCTTTTGAAGAATGAGCCTGCGAGTTAGTGGCATGTGGCGAGGTTAACCCGTGTGGGGGAGCCGTAGCGAAAGCGAGTCTGAATAGGGCGATTCAGTCGCGTGTCCTAGACCCGAAGCGGAGTGATCTAGCCATGGGCAGGCTGAAGCGCGGGTAAGACCGCGTGGAGGGCCGAACCCACCAATGTTGAAAAATTGGGGGATGACCTGTGGTTAGGGGTGAAAGGCCAATCAAACTCCGTGATAGCTGGTTCTCCCCGAAATGCATTTAGGTGCAGCGTCGCGTGTTTCTTGCCGGAGGTAGAGCACTGGATGGTCTAGGGGGCCCACAAGCTTACCGAAATCAGCCAAACTCCGAATGCCGGTAAGTGAGAGCGCGGCAGTGAGACTGCGGGGGATAAGCTTCGTAGTCGAGAGGGAAACAGCCCAGATCACCAGCTAAGGCCCCTAAGCGTGTGCTAAGTGGAAAAGGATGTGGGGTCGCATAGACAACCAGGAGGTTGGCTTAGAAGCAGCCACCCTTTAAAGAGTGCGTAATAGCTCACTGGTCAAGTGGTTCCGCGCCGACAATGTAGCGGGGCTCAAGCACACCGCCGAAGCTGTGGCATTCACATTTTATCCTCGCTTGGACTTGATTCCTTGTGCAGGTGTGTGGATGGGTAGGGGAGCGTCGTGCCGCGAGTGAAGCAGCGGGGTGACCCAGTTGTGGACGCGGCACGAGTGAGAATGCAGGCATGAGTAGCGAAAGAAGGGTGAGAAACCCTTCCGCCGGATGACCAAGGGTTCCAGGGCCAGGCTAATCCGCCCTGGGTGAGTCGGGACCTAAGGCGAGGCCGAGAGGCGTAGTCGATGGACAACGGGTTGATATTCCCGTACCCGCGAAAGAGCGTCCCTGATGAACCTCGTTGTGCTAACCACCCGAACTGCCTGATGTCTTCGGACGGATGGTGGGGAGCGTGGGAACCTGGCGGGTAGTAGTCAAGCGATGGGGTGACGCAGGAAGGTAGCTGAGCCCGGCCGGTGGTTGTGCCGGGGTAAGCGTGTAGGCCGTGGTGTAGGCAAATCCGCACCACATGAGGGCTGAGACGTGATGCCGAGCCGATTCAGGTGAAGTCAGTGATCCTATGCTGCCGAGAAAAGCCTCTAGCGAGTTCTTAGCGGCCCGTACCCCAAACCGACACAGGTGGTCAGGTAGAGAATACCGAGGCGATCGGGCGAACTGTGGTTAAGGAACTCGGCAAATTGCCCCCGTAACTTAGGGAGAAGGGGGGCCGGAGACGTGAAGCCCCGCGCGGGTGGAGCGTTGTATGGCCGCAGAGAGCAGGGGGAAGCGACTGTTTACTAAAAACACAGGTCCATGCGAAGAAGTAATTCGATGTATATGGACTGACGCCTGCCCGGTGCTGGAACGTTAAGGGGACCTGTTAGCTCTTCGGGGCGAAGCGGAGAACTTAAGCGCCAGTAAACGGCGGTGGTAACTATAACCATCCTAAGGTAGCGAAATTCCTTGTCGGGTAAGTTCCGACCTGCACGAATGGCGTAACGACTTCCCCACTGTCTCAACCACAGGCCCGGCGAAATTGCAGTACGAGTAAAGATGCTCGTTACGCGCGGCAGGACGGAAAGACCCCGGGACCTTTACTATAGCTTGACATTGGTACTCGAATTAGCTTGTGTAGGATAGGTGGGAGCCGGTGAAGTCCATACGCCAGTATGGGTGGAGGCAATCTTGAAATACCACTCTGGTTGATTTGGGTATCTAACTTCGGACCGTTATCCGGTTCAGGGACAGTGTCTGGTGGGTAGTTTAACTGGGGCGGTTGCCTCCTAAAAGGTAACGGAGGCGCCCAAAGGTTCCCTCAGCCTGGTTGGCAATCAGGTGTTGAGTGCAAGTACACAAGGGAGCTTGACTGTGAGACTGACAGGTCGAGCAGGGACGAAAGTCGGGACTAGTGATCCGGCACTTGCGAGTGGAAGCGGTGTCGCTCAACGGATAAAAGGTACCCCGGGGATAACAGGCTGATCTTCCCCAAGAGTCCATATCGACGGGATGGTTTGGCACCTCGATGTCGGCTCGTCGCATCCTGGGGCTGTAGCAGGTCCCAAGGGTTGGGCTGTTCGCCCATTAAAGCGGTACGCGAGCTGGGTTTAGAACGTCGTGAGACAGTTCGGTCCCTATCCGCCGTGCGCGTAGGATACTTGAGAAGGGCTGTCCCTAGTACGAGAGGACCGGGACGGACGAACCTCTGGTGTGCCAGTTGTCCTGCCAAGGGCACGGCTGGTTAGCTACGTTCGGAAGGGATAACCGCTGAAAGCATCTAAGCGGGAAGCCTGCTTCAAGATGAGGTATCCCACCCACCTTGGTGGGGTAAGGCCCCCAGCTAGACGACTGGGTTGATAGGCCGGAAATGTAAGCCCGGTAACGGGTTCAGTTGACCGGTACTAATAGGCCGAGGACTTGACTACTAAGCTGCTACGCGTCCACTGTGCAACTCTGAACAAGCGAACACCCACGTGAGGTCCGTGCCGGGGTTGTTTGATATGTTCATAGAGTTACGGCGGTCATGGCGGAGGGGAAACGCCCGGTTACATTCCGAACCCGGAAGCTAAGCCCTCCAGCGCCGATGGTACTGCACTCGTGAGGGTGTGGGAGAGTAGGACGCCGCCGGACAATCTTCCAGAAAAGGCCACCCCTGACAGGGGTGGCCTTTTCTGCGTTCCTGTACTGCCGTTGCTGCGTCACGGCGCACTCTTGGTGTGATCCACTCCAGGTCGCCGATCCGGCGGTATTTCCCGCTGCGGATACCGCCATATCGGCGAAACGAAGTCGATCACCGCGCGGGAGGCTCGGCGCGGCTACGTTGGACGCGTGGATGACGTTCTGATCGCTCTGGTGGTGGCAGCCTGCGTGGCGGCGATCCTGGGGATCCTCACGTGGCTGGGAGCTCGGGTACGCCGCCGTGGCATCGGTGGTGAGGTCATGGGCCCGTTCGAGGAGATGTGGCATCCCGCCGCGCCCCGGTTCCGGGCCGAGATCCGCGTGCAGGAGGCGCGTACGGTGCCGACGCCGCCGCAGGGTGCCAGGAAGCGCCCCGGGTCAGGGCGGTGATATGACGGGCGCTGGGTCTCGGATCAGCCCCGGGTCTGCATCTCGCTGCGGAGGTTGCGCATCAGGCCGCCGGCGTCGCTGACCGACCGACCCGGGAACATGGCCATCACGACGCTGCCGTGGTCCGCCCAACCGCACACCGCGAAGTCGCCGCCTTCTCCACTGGTGCTGCCGCACTTCATCACGCCGCCAAGATCGCCGGCGGGTGACTCGCGCAGGCCGTTCACCGAGCCGGTCTCGTCCGACATGAGGCGGAAGAGGCTGTCGAGGTCCCGTTCCGGCTGCCACAGCAGTGTGGTGCCCCCGAAGATGAGCACCGAGCGCTTGTCGTCGGCCGGGTCGCGGTAGACAGTGCCGAAACTGCGGTCCAGCTCGATGTTGGCGGCCAGGCCACTGCGCAGGTAGTCGGCGGTGCTCGTGGCACGCTCGCTGTCGTCGCGGGTCAGGCCCGCCACCCGATCGGGTGAGGTCAGTTGGGTGTCCTTCTGCTGCGCCACCCGCCATCCGCCGACGCCCAGCACACCGGCGCCCGCGAGGCCGACCACCAGCGCGATCGCCCAACCGATCTTGCGGCGCCGGGACCAGCCGCCGGAACGCTCGTCGGGGTCGCCCCCGGAGTCGCGGGTGCTGAGCTGGATCGGCTCCTCGCTCAGCTCGACCGGCTCGTGACTGCCGTCGAGCGACCGGTCGGTGAGATGTGCGTCGGACATAGCCGACACCGTACGCGAACGAGAGGTGGCGCACGTCAGGTCCGGAGAAGCCCTCCGTAGACTTGTCAGGTGACCGAGAGACTGGATGCCCACCGCCCCGACGCCCCGACCCTTGCCGGCCAGTACCAGCCGGGTGAGGTAGAGCAGCGACGGTACGAGCAGTGGGTAGCCGGCGGGCACTTCCGGGCCTCCGCCGACAGCGACAAGCCCCCCTTCACCATCGTCATTCCGCCGCCGAACGTCACCGGCTCGCTGCACATGGGCCATGCTTTCGAGCACACCCTCATGGAC
The DNA here is from genome assembly GCF_027460215.1 of Micromonospora sp. WMMC250. Lineage (NCBI taxonomy): Bacteria > Bacillati > Actinomycetota > Actinomycetes > Micromonosporales > Micromonosporaceae > Micromonospora > Micromonospora sp. WMMC250. The sequence goes on from NZ_JAPZBJ010000002.1 coordinate 6,336,490, forward strand.
GCGTTGACCCGGCGTAAGCGGATGCAGGGCTTCGAGGCGCTGTGGCTGCCCGGCATGGACCACGCCGGCATCGCGACCCAGAACCTGGTCGAGCGTCAGCTCGCCGGCGAGGGTTTGTCCCGGCACGACCTCGGCCGGGAGAAGTTCGTCGAGCGGGTCTGGCAGTGGAAGGCCGAGTCCGGCGGCAAGATCCTCGGCCAGATGCGCCGCCTGGGGGACTCCGTCGACTGGGACCGGGAGCGCTTCACCATGGACGCCGGCCTGAGCCGTGCCGTCCAGACGATCTTCAAGAAGCTCTTCGACGACGGCCTCATCTACCGGGCCAACCGGATCATCAACTGGTGTCCACGCTGCCTGACCGCGCTCTCGGACATCGAGGTCGAGCACACCGATGACGACGGCGAGCTGATCTCGATCCGCTACAGCGACGAGGTCGTGGTGGCCACCACCCGGGCCGAGACGATGCTCGGGGACACCGCCGTGGCGGTGCACCCCGACGACGAGCGCTACCAGCACCTGATCGGCACCGAGGTCGAGCTTCCGCTCACCGGCCGACGGATCCCGATCGTCGCCGACGCGCACGTCGACCCGTCCTTCGGCACCGGCATGGTCAAGGTGACACCCGCGCACGACCCGAACGACTTCGAGATCGGGCAGCGGCACGACCTGCCCTCGCTGACCGTCATGGACGAGCGCGGCGTCATCACCGTTCCCGGCCCGTTCGAGGGGCTGGACCGGTTCGAGGCGCGGCCCGCGATCGTCGCGGCGTTGCGTGAGCAGGGTCTGATCGTCGCCGAGAAGCGGCCGTACGTGCACGCGGTCGGTCACTGTTCGCGCTGCAAGACGACCGTGGAGCCGCGGCTGTCGTTGCAGTGGTTCGTCAACACCGCCCCGCTGGCGCAGGCCGCCGGTGACGCGGTGCGCGACGGCCGGGTCCGCATCGAGCCGGCCGAGTTGGCCAAGCGGTACTTCGCCTGGGTCGACAACATGCACGACTGGTGCATCTCCCGCCAGCTCTGGTGGGGGCACCGCATCCCCGTCTGGTACGGCCCGGCGGGCGAGATCGTGTGCGTCGGCCCGGACGAGGCGCCGCCGACCGGCGAGGGCTGGCACCAGGACGAGGACGTCCTGGACACCTGGTTCTCCAGCGGCCTGTGGCCGTTCTCCACCCTGGGCTGGCCAGAGCAGACCCCGGACCTGGCGAAGTTTTACCCGACCAGTGTGCTGGTCACCGGGTACGACATCCTGTTCTTCTGGGTCGCCCGGATGATGATGTTCGGCCTCTACGCGATGGACGGCCGGCCGCCCTTCGACGTGGTCGCGCTGCACGGGATGGTCCGCGACCAGTTCGGCAAGAAGATGTCGAAGTCGTTCGGCAACGTGGTCGACCCGCTGGACTGGATCGACCGTTACGGTGCCGACGCCACCCGGTTCACCCTGGCGCGGGGCGCGAACCCCGGCCAGGACGTCCCGGTCAGCGAGGAGTGGTGCCAGGGCTCCCGCAACTTCTGCAACAAGCTCTGGAACGCCACCCGGTTCGCGCTGATGAACGGCGCGCACACCACCGGTGACCTGCCGCCCGTCGAGCAGCTCTCCACCGTCGACAGGTGGATCCTGTCCCGGCTGGCGCACGTCACCGCCGAGGTCGACGAGCAGTTCGAGGCGTACGAGTTCGCGAAGGTGTGCGACCTGCTCTACCACTTCGCCTGGGACGACGTCTGCGACTGGTACGTGGAGCTGAGCAAGCCGGTGCTCGCCGAGGGCGGTGAGCGGGCGGAGGTCAGCCGCCGGGTGCTCGGGCACGTGCTCGACCAGCTGCTGCGGCTGCTGCACCCGGTCATCCCGTTCGTCACCGAGGAGCTGTGGCTCGCGCTGACCGGCGGCGAGACGGTGCAGGCCGCCTCCTGGCCGGTGGCCGACCGGGCGCTGGTCGACGACGCCGCCGAGGCCGAGCTGGTGAGCGTGCAGCGGGTGGTCACCGAGATCCGTCGGTTCCGCTCCGACCAGGGGCTGCGTCCGACGCAGCGGGTGGCAGCCCGCCTGGACGGGCTGGCCGGTGCGGGCATCGCCGCCCACGAGCCGCTGATCCGTTCGCTGGTCCGGCTGGACCCGGCCGGTGACGACTTCCAGGCCAGCGCCACGCTGGCCATGCCCGGCGCGGTAGGTGTCGCGTTGGACACCCGGGGGTCGATCGACGTGGCCGCCGAGCGGGCCCGGCTGACCAAGGACCGCGCGGCGGCCGAGAAGGAGGCGGCGCAGGCGCGGGCGAAGCTCGACAACCCCGCCTTCATCGGTAAGGCCCCCGAGCCGGTGGTCGCGAAGATCCGCGACCGGCTCGCCACCGCCGAGGCCGACCTGGTCCGGATCGACGCTGCTCTGGAGACACTGTCCTCGTGACCGACCGTACCGATTTCGCCGCCGTCGAGGCGGAGCTGAACGCCCGTGGTTTCACCCGCATGGTCTTCGAGCTGGACCGGATCGAGTCGCTGCTGGACCTGCTCGGCAGCCCACAGCGGGCGTACCCGGCGATCCACCTGACCGGCACCAACGGCAAGACCTCCACCGCGCGGATGATCGACTCGCTGCTGCGGGCGTTCGGGCTGCACACCGGCCGCTACACCAGCCCGCACCTGGAGACCGTGCGGGAGCGGATCAGCCTGGACGGGGAGCCGGTCAGCGAGGACCGGTTCGCGTCGGTCTACCGCGAGATCAAGCCGCTGGCCGAGTTGGTCGACGCGCGGTCGGACGAGCCGCTGACGTACTTCGACATGACCACGGCGCTGGCGTTCGCCACGTTCGCCGACGCGCCTGTCGACATCGCTGTGGTCGAGGTGGGGCTCGGCGGCGCCGAGGACGCCACCAACGTGATCCAGGCGGGCGTCTGCGTGATCACCCCGATCGGGCTGGACCACACCGAGTGGCTCGGCGACACACTCCAGGACATCGCGCTGGCGAAGGCCGGCATCATCCACCCGGGCGCCACCGTGATCGCTGCCGCCCAGGAGGAGGAGGCGGCGCGTCCACTCCTGGATCGTTGTGCCGAGGTCGGGGCCACCATCGCTCGGGAAGGCGCCGAGTTCGGCGTCCTGAGTCGCGCGGTCGCGGTCGGCGGCCAGGTGCTCAGCATCCAGGGCCTCGGCGGTGTGTACGACGACGTGTTCGTTCCGCTGCACGGCGCCCACCAGGCGCAGAACGCCGCGGTGGCACTCGCGGCGGTGGAGGCGTTCCTGGGTGCCGGGGCTCGCCGGCAGCTCGACATCGAGGCGGTCCGGGAGGGCTTCGCCTCGGCCAGTTCCCCGGGGCGGCTGGAGCGGGTTCGTAGCGCCCCGACCGTCCTGCTGGACGGCGCGCACAACCCGCACGGCATGGCCGCGACCGTCAACGCCCTGCAGGAGGAGTTCGCGTTCAGCAAGCTGGTGGCGGTGGTCGGCGTCCTCGCCGACAAGGACGCGGAGGCCCTGCTCGAGCTGCTGGAGCCGGTGGCCGACCTGGTGGTGGTCACCCGCAACAGCTCGCCACGGGCGATGCCGGTGGCGGAACTCGCCGCGCTGGCCGCCGAGGTGTTCGGCGAGGAGCGGGTGGAGTCGGCCGAGGAGATACCGGACGCGATCGAGCTCGCGGTGGCGTTGGCCGAGGAGGACGTCCCCGGTGAGCTCAGCGGCGTCGGGGTCCTCGTCACCGGGTCGGTGGTCACTGTCGCGGACGCCCGCCGGTTGCTGAAGCGATGAGCGGTCCGGAGCGGGACCCGCACGCCACCGACGACCCGACCGGGCCGGGCGCTCCCGCTGACCAGCCGGTGGAGGAGCCCGTCGCGGGGCAGCCGCGCCGCTCCGGGTTGCGCAACCCGGAGGCGGCGGTACGCGGTCTGGGCGCGGGGACCCTCGCCCTGGAGGCGTTGGTGCTGTTGCTGGCGATCCAGCCGGTACGAGTGGTCGGCGGTGACCTGAGCGGCGCCGCGATCGGTGTGGTGGTGGCACTGGCGGTGGCCGCCGTCGTGCTCGCCGGCATGATGCGGCGACCGTGGGCCTGGAACGCCGGCACCGTCCTCCAGGGCCTGCTGATCCTGGGAGGTCTGCTGCACTGGTCGCTGTTCGGGCTGGGCATCATCTTCGCCCTGGTCTGGGCGTACGCGCTGCACGTTCGTCGGGTCATCCTCGGCTGACGCGGCCGGGTCAGCCGAGGCGAGCGCGGCCGGTTCAGGCGTCGGCGCGTTCGCGCCACTGGGTGAGGGCGATGCCGTGGCCGTCGGGGTCACGGAACGCCGCCGCCCACACCTCCAGTTTGGTGCCCCGGTTGACCACCCGGGGCGCGTAGGTGAAGCGGACGCCCGATTCGCGGAGCCGCTCGTACGCCGCTTCGATGTCGTTCACCTCGAGGTTGACGTGCACCAGCCGGCGGCTGATCGGTGCCGCCCCGGTGACCTCGCGGAGGACGAGCCGGGTCGTGCCGGAGGCGAGTACGGCGTTGTGGGCACCCTGGTCGACCTCGCTGAAACCGAGCATGTCGCGGTAGAAGCCGAGCGACCGGGACAGGTCGGTCACCAGCAGGGTGAGCCCGACCCCGCTGATCGGCGCGGTCGGATCCGTGGCCGACGCCGTGTCGAACCCGAAGATCGCCCGGTCCAGGTCCTCGTCGCTCACGGTCTCGCGGCCCGCCCGAGCCGTGGAGGGGTCGTCCAGCGGCAGATCGAGTGGATCCAACGGGTCGGTCGCGCCCGTTCCGGACCGCTGCGCGGGCGGCGGGTCGGCGCGCTGCGCGCTGAGTGGATCGGAGCGCTGCGCGCTGACAGGGTCCGCGCGCTGCGCGGGCGGCGGGTCGACGGGTCCTGCTGTCGACAGGTTGTCCCGCGGGGGGTCGTAACGGTCGGCGTCGGGCTCGTCGAAGCGCTCCTCGGGGGCGGTGCGTGGCGCCGGGGTGGCCCTCCGGGGCAGACCGCTGGCCTGGGGCTCGACGAGGACACCCTCCAACACCGGACCGCCCGGGGTCTGGTGCACGACCACCGGCTCGCGCTCCTCGGATGCGACGGCCGGGTCGTCCCGCAGGGGATCGGCGCGCAGGGGATCGGGGCGTACCGGGTCGCCGTGCGGATCGCGGAAGGGGTCGCCGTGCGGGTCGCGGAAGGGATCACCGTGCGGGTCGCGGAAGTCGTCCCGGAAGTCGTCGTCCGGCGCGCGGTCGGCCCACGGCGGGGCGTCCTGCTGGATCAACACCTCGTCCAACGCGTCGACGTCGGCGAACTCCGGCGGGAGGTCGGCGACGGCGGCGGCCGTCTCGGCGTGGGTCGGCACCTCGTCCCAGAGGACCTTGACGTGCCGCTGGTCGTCCAAGGCGACCCGGATCGGCAGGGTCTGGCCCAGCGACGGCCACTTGGAGACGGGCACCCGAGGTTCGATGATCTTCTTGGATCGCGGTGGCAGGCCGGGCGCGTCGATGACCAGTTGGAGTTCACATCGGCCGAACGCGTACTGGGTGGGTGGTTCGGAGGCGCTGTGCACGTGCCCGACGCCGACCACCCACGTGCGTCCGCCGCCGCGCACGGTCGCCAGGGCGATGGCCAGCACCAGCAGGGCGACCCCGAGAGCCACGATGGCCCAGCTGGTCATGCCCAGCCCGAAGAGGACGACGAAGGTGGCCACGGTGCCCAGCACCGTGCCGATCAGTTTGCGTACCGGCGCGATGGGCCGGTTCCCGCCATTCGCCACAGTGGACCTCCCGGGGGTCAGGGCCAGGCTAGGCCGGATCGGCCGCCGGGGGAAAGACCGGCCGCCGCGCCGGCGCCGGGACCGGGTCGCTAGGCTGACCGTACCGATCTCGAGCGTTCAACGCGTACAGGAGGAACCCAGCGTGTCCAGCAACAGCCCGGATGAGCGCACCCTCGTTCTGATCAAGCCCGACGCGGTACGCCGCGGCCTGGTCGGCGAGGTCCTCTCCCGCTTCGAGCGCAAGGGGCTGCGGATCGACGCGATGGCGCACCGGACGATGGACGCGGCGCTCGCCGACGAGCACTACGCCGAGCACGTCGACAAGGCGTTCTACCCGCCGTTGAAGGACTTCATGACCGGCGGCCCGCTGGTCGCCCTGGTGCTCTCCGGCGACCAGGTCATCGACGTGGTCCGCGGGTTGGTCGGCGCGACCGACGGCCGGAAGGCCGCCGCCGGCACCATCCGGGGCGACCTGTCGCTGTCGAACCGGGAGAACCTGGTGCACGCCTCCGACTCGACGGACAGCGCCAAGCGCGAGATCGCCCTCTGGTTCCCCGAGCTGGGCTGACGCTCACCGTCAGCTGGTCGGCGGCAGCTTCGCCGGGTTGCCCACCACGTAGATGCCGGTAATTCGGCCGTCGGCCGCGGCGACGGTCAGCGCGTAACGGCTGCCGTCGGCGCGGGTGAGCAGGGCGGCGGGTTCGCCATTCAGCTCCAGCCGGCGAAACGACCATTCCCGGGCGGGGCCGTAGATCCCGGCGAAGAAGCGGGCGATCCGTTCCGCCCCGTTGACCGGGTTGCGGGCGGCCCGCGCCCGGCCACCGCCGTCGTTCCACGCGGTGGCGTCCGCGGCGACCAGGCTGGTCAACGTCGCCAGGTCACCGTCTCGGGCGGCGGCGAGGAACGCGTCCAGCAGGCGCTCCCGCTCGGAGCGGCTGGCGGTGAACCGACGTTGCTCCTGGCGCACCCGGGAAGCCGCCCGGTGGTGCAGCTGCCGGCAGTCCTCCGGGGTCCGGCCCAGGATCTCGGCGATCTCCGCGTACGGCAGGTCGAAGGCGGTGTGTAGGACGTACACGGCACGCTCCGGCGGGGTGAGCCGTTCCAGGACGTGCAGCAGCGCTGTGGAGAGCGAGTCGCGCAGCTCGGCGCGGTCCAGCGGCCCGAACGGGGAGGGCTCGGTCGGTACCGGCTCGGGCAGCCACGGCCCGACGTACGTCTCGCGGCTCGCCTGCCGCGCCCGCAGTCGGTCCAGGGCCAGCCGGGTGACGACCCGGGACAGGTAGCGGCGTGGGTCGGCCACCGTCGACCGGTCCACGCCCAACCAGCGCAGGTACGCCTCCTGGAGCACGTCCTCGGCGTCGTGACGGCTGCCGAGGAGGCGGTACGCGAGCCCGAGCAGCATCGGCCGGTGCGCCTGGAGCGCACCGGCCGCCTGCCCCGCTTCGGTCGTCACACCTGCGCCGGAGGCTCCGAGCGCGTCGTCACGGCGATTCGGTTCCACACGTTGATTGTGGCAATGGCCAGGATCAGGTCGGCGAGTTCCTTCTCCGACCAGACCTTCGCGGCGGTGTCCCACACGTCGTCCGGCACGCCGTGCTCACCGAGCTTGGTGACCGCGTCGGTGAGCGCCAACGCGGCCCGCTCCCGCTCGTCGAAGAACGGCGCCTCCCGCCAGGCGGCCACCGCGAAGAGCCGCCGACTCGACTCGCCGGCGCCGAGCGCGTCCCGGCTGTGCATGTCGACGCAGAACGCACACCCGTTGATCATCGACGCCCGCAGCTTGACCAGCTCCAGCACGGTGTGGTCGACGTTCGCCCGGACGTACTTCTCCAGCCCCAGGACGGCCTGGTACCCCTGTGGCGCGACCTCGGCCGCGTTCATCCGCTGCATGACTACCTCCCTGATCGGTCCGACACGGTCACGACGTTCGGCCGGGGCGTGCTGTGACAGTCGCGGATGTGACCTCGCTCATGCCCGGGGCGGAGCGGGGACCGGTGTCGGACGGCCCGAGCGGGGTCAGCCGCGGGCGGCCGGCACGGTGTCGGGCAGCACCTCGCGGGGACGGGGGATCTGGACGTTCTCGACGGGCGCCTGCGCCGGGGCCGGCGCCGTTCCGTCGCCGTCGCGTGGGCCGGGGCGGCTCACCCGGGCGGCCAGCCGGCGGCCCACCTCGATCATGGGCAGCTCGATCCAGCGGTAGAGCACGTCCGCGATGACCAGCCCCACCACCGTCGCCGCCAGGAAGAACGCGGTGCTCTTGCCCGCGATCGCGGGCACCAGCCCGGCCGCCGCCCGCGCCGCGATGGCCTGGACGAGATACAGCGAGTACGAGCGTTCGCCGACGAAGACCAGTGGCCGCACCCCGAGCCCGCGGGCGAGCGGGCTGCGGGAGAGCAGAGCCGGTAGCAGTACCGCCGTCGCGGCGGCGTAGCTGCCGATCAACGCTTCCTGGCCGAAGCGGGTGGGCCAGAACTGCACGCACACCTGCACCACGACGAACGCCAGGATGACGACGGTGGCGAACACCGGATGGGTCAGTGGTCGGACCAGGGCGAAGCCCCGGGGGTTGTGCATGACGATCGCGGTGAGGCAGCCGAGCAGGATCGCCACGTAGTGGATCGGCCAGCTCAACCAGGCGATGTCCGGTGGGATCACCGCAATGAAGAGCACCAGGAGGCAGAGCGTCACCAGCAGGCGGCGACGGAACAGGCCGGCGACCGCCACGAAGGCGATGGCCGGCCAGAACAGGTAGAACTTCTGCTCGATGCCGATCGTCCAGGAGTGCAGGAACGGTGCGTTCGGCTCCAGCAGCTCGTTGAGGAACAGCAGGTAGTACTTCATGCCGCGCTCGATCGACTCGGCGGTGCCGTTGATCCGGGCCAGCCCCCAGTACAGGAACAGCACCAGGAAGTAGACCGGCAGAATCCGGAAGAACCGCCGCAGATAGAAGGCGCGCAGCGAGACCCGGCCGTAACGGTGCTCCTCGCGCAGCAGCAGCGTCGTGATCAGGAAGCCGGAGAGCACGAAGAACAGGTGTACGCCGATCCAGCCGGTCAGCCATTTCCAGGACGGGCCACCGTAATGGAAGGCGATGACCATGACAGCGGCCAGCGCCCGCAGCCCGTCCAGGGCGGGGAATCGACGCATGGCTTGGAATTCGTCGTACCGAAGCGAACGCACCGGCGAAGTTTGCGCGAGCGCGCCATTCGGGTCAAGCCAGCGGATCCCGGGTTGGTGAGGGGATTACTCGGCGGCGGGCCGGCCGATGGGTCTTGTATCGTGGACAGCCGTAAGGCGATGACCCGGCCATCACCGGTGAGCCTCCGGAAGAACGGCCGGGCGACCGGCTCAGTAGAACCGGACGGGTGCGGCCCGTCACAGCCGGTAATGAGCGGGCGGTCGATCCTGACCGCCAAGCGGGGTGGTACCGCGGGCCACCCGGGGAGCGTCGTTCGAGGCGTACCCCGGAGGGTTTCGTCCTCGCAGACCCACGAAGAGTGAGCTGCGAGGAGAGCGACCCCCGATGGCCTATCCGTTGCACGACCCGACCGCCGCCGGTGTCCCGGCGAGCCCGGACCTGCCCGCGGTCGAGCGCCGGGTGCTGGAGCACTGGACGGCCGACAAGACCTTCGAGGCCAGCGTCGAGGCTCGTCCCGCCGGAACCGACGGTAAGAACGAGTACGTCTTCTACGACGGCCCGCCGTTCGCCAACGGCCTGCCGCACTACGGGCACCTGTTCACCGGGTACGTCAAGGACGTGGTGCCGCGCTACCAGACCATGCGTGGGCGGCACGTCGAGCGGCGCTTCGGGTGGGACTGCCACGGCCTGCCCGCCGAGGTGGTCGCGGAGAAGCAGCTCGGCATCACCAGCAAGGCGGAGATCATCGACCTGGGCGTGGCCCGGTTCAACGAGGCCTGCCGCACCTCCGTGCTGGAGTTCACCCAGGACTGGGAGCGGTACATCAACCGGCAGGCCCGCTGGGTCGACTTCGCCAACGACTACAAGACCCTCGACCTGGACTACATGGAAAGCGTCATGTGGGCCTTCAAGACCCTGCACGACAAGGGTCTGATCTACGAGGGCTTCCGGGTGCTGGCGTACTGCTGGCGGTGCGAGACGCCGCTGTCGAACACCGAGACCCGGATGGACGACGTCTACCGGGACCGGCACGACCCGACGCTGTCGGTGTGGTTCGGGCTGACCGCCGACGACTCCGCCCCGGAGCTGGTGCGTGGGCCGGTCAAGCTGGGTGTCTGGACCACCACGCCGTGGACCCTGCCGTCGAACCTGGCGCTCGCCGTCGGCCCCGACATCGAGTACGCGGTGCTCGAGCGCGAGGGTCAGCGGTACGTCGTCGGCGCGGCGCGGCTGGCCGCGTACGCCAAGGAACTGGACGGGTACGAGCAGGTCGGCACGGTGTACGGCCGGGACCTGGTCGGACGCCGCTACACGCCGCTGTTCGACTTCCTCGTCGAGCAGGCCGGCGACAACGCCTACCAGGTGCTCGGCGCGGAGTTCGTCACCACCGAGGACGGCACCGGGATCGTGCACCTGGCCCCGGCGTTCGGCGAGGACGACCAGAACGTCTGCAACGCCGCCGGCATCCCCACCATCGTCACCGTCGACGATCACACCCGGTTCACCGCGCTGGTGCCGCCGTACCAGGGTGAGCAGGTCTTCGACGTCAACAAGCCGGTGATCCGGGAGCTGAAGGACCGGGGGGTGGTGCTGAAGCAGGACACCTACACCCACTCGTACCCGCACTGCTGGCGCTGCGACACCCCGCTGGTCTACAAGGCGGTGTCGTCGTGGTTCGTCGCGGTGACCCAGTTCCGGGACCGGATGGTCGAGCTGAACCAGGAGATCAACTGGACGCCGGGGCACATCAAGGACGGCTCGTTCGGTAAGTGGCTGGCCAACGCCCGGGACTGGTCGATCAGCCGCAACCGGTTCTGGGGCTCGCCCATCCCGGTGTGGAAGTCCGACGACCCGAACTACCCGCGACTGGACGTCTACGGCTCGCTGGCCGACATCGAGCGGGACTTCGGGGTACGCCTGACCGACCTGCACCGGCCGGTGGTGGACGACCTGGTCCGCCCCAACCCGGACGACCCCACCGGTCAGTCGATGATGCGTCGGGTGCCGGAGGTGCTGGACTGCTGGTTCGAGTCCGGGTCCATGCCGTTCGCCCAGGTGCACTACCCGTTCGAGAACGCGGACTGGTTCGAGCACCACTACCCGGGTGACTTCATCGTCGAGTACATCGGGCAGACCCGTGGCTGGTTCTACACGATGCACGTGCTGGCCACCGCGCTGTTCGACAGGCCGGCGTTCCGCAACTGCCTCAGCCACGGCATCCTGCTCGGCTCGGACGGGCGCAAGATGTCCAAGAGCCTGCGCAACTACCCGGACGTCTACCACGTGTTCGACTCGTACGGGTCGGACGCGATGCGGTGGATGCTGATGTCGTCACCGGTGCTGCGCGGCGGCGACATGGCGGTGACCGAGACGCTCATCCGCGACGCGGTCCGGCAGGTGCTGCTGCCGCTGTGGAACGTCTGGTACTTCTTCACGCTCTACGCCAACGCCGACGGGCACCAGGCGCGTCGCCGCACCGACTCGACCCATCTGCTCGACAGGTACGTGCTGGCCAAGACGAACGAGCTGGTGTCGACCGTCAGCGCGCAGATGGACGCGTACGACATCTCCGGCGCCTGCGCCACCGTCCGGTCCTACCTGGACGCGCTCACCAACTGGTACGTGCGCCGCTCCCGGGACCGGTTCTGGTCCGGTGACGTGAACGCGTTCGACACGCTCTGGACGGTGTTGGAGACGCTCTGCCGGGTGGTGGCGCCGCTCGCGCCGCTGACCGCGGAGGAGATCTGGCGCGGGCTGACCGGAGAACGGTCGGTGCACCTGACCGACTGGCCTTCGGCGGAGGAGTTCCCCGCCGACCACGATCTCGTGGCGGCGATGGACAACGTACGGGCGGTCGCGTCGGCGGCGCTGTCGTTGCGCAAGGCCAAGGGGCTGCGGGTGCGGCTGCCGCTGTCGACGTTGACAGTGGCCTCGCCGGTGGCGGAGCAGCTGCGACCGTTCGCCGACCTGGTCGCCGACGAGGTCAACGTGAAGGCGGTGGAGTTCAGCGCGGAGCTGTCCGCGTACTGCGAGCAGGTGTTGACGGTGGTGCCCCGGGCGCTCGGCCCGCGGGTCGGCAAGCAGGTGCAGCAGGTGATCAAGGCGGTCAAGGCGGGCGACTGGGAGCTGGTCGACGGCGCCCCGGTGGCCGCCGGCGTCACCCTCGCCGAGGGCGAGTACGAGCTGCGGCTGGTCGCCGCCGACGCCGAGCACTCCGCGCCCCTGCCGGGCGGTGAGGGTGTGGTGGTGCTGGACACCGAGGTGACGCCGGAGTTGGCCGCCGAGGGGTTGGCCCGCGACGTGGTGCGGGTGGTGCAGCAGGCCCGTCGGGACGCCGACCTGGACGTGTCGGACCGGATCGTGGTGTCGGTGTCGGCCTCCGAGGAGGTTCGTGCGGCGGTGTCGGCGTATGTCGACTTCGTCTCCGGCGAGGTGCTGGCCGACTCGGTGGACTTCGCCGAGGGCCTCGACGGCTTCGTTGGTGAGGTCGGCGAGGGCGAGCAGATCACGGTCACCGTCCGCCGGTCGTAGCGCGCGGACGCGGACGCCTCCACACCTCCGTCTGCGGGGTGTGGAGGCGTCCGCTACGGTGACACCGCCTGCTCGCATTTCATCTGCCGGAGGACCAGTGCCGCTGCTCTACACCATCGGCAAGCTGACCGTGGGCCCCACGCTGCGGGTGGCGTTCCGCCCGACCGTGGAGGGTCTGGAACACGTGCCGGAGACCGGCGGCGCGATCTTCGCCGGCAACCACCTCTCGGTGGCCGACGAGCTGTTCCTCGGCACGGTCGTGCCCCGACACCTGGCGTTCTGGGCCAAGTCGGAGTATTTCAACGGCACCGGGGTGAAGGGCGCGATCTCCAAGTTCGTCCTCACCGGCCTGGGCGCCATTCCCGTCGAGCGGGCCGGCGGCCGTGCCGCGTTGTCCGCGTTCGACGCGGCGATCCCGGCGCTCAAGGGCGGTGACCTGGTGGTGGTCTACCCGGAGGGCACCCGTTCGCCGGACGGCAGGCTCTATCGCGGACGCACCGGTGCGGCCCGGCTGGCGATCGCCGCAGGCGTGCCGATCATCCCGGTCGGCATGATCGGCACGGACAAGGCGCAGCCGATCGGCGCCCGGGTGCCCCGCCCCGGCACTGCCAAGATCACCGTCCGGTTCGGCAAGCCGTTGGACTTCACGGGCCGGCCGGACGACCGCACCTCGCTGCGGCAGATGACCGACGAGATGATGAGCGAGATCCAGAAGCTCACCGGCCAGGAGTACGTGCCCCGCTACGCCCCGCCCCGCGCGCACCCGGACCCGACCCGGGACGCGTGACTCGTCGGCGGCCCGACCACCTGCGGTCGGCCGCTCGCGCTCGGTGGCCAGCGTTCGGCCACACCCGGTCCAGGAGGCGATATACCTCTGAGTCATAAATATGACTCAGAGGTATATCGCTCGATGAGGTCTGTCGTTCCCACGCGGCGTCACGGACGTCACCGCCGGAACCCCGGCGGCCCTGGTCGGCCGCCCGGGGTGTGGTTCAGCCTCGCTCGGGTTGGACGATCTGGATACGCAGAGTGTTCAGCAGCGTGGCGCTGTCCGTGACTGACAGCCGGGTGAACACCCCGGTGGCGATGCTGCCGTGGTCGACCGAGGTGCAGACCACCACGTCGCTGCCGTCGGCCCGGCCGACGGCGCAACGCTCGTGCCGGCCACGGACACCGGTGTCGACGGTCTCGGCCGTCGCCAACGCGTACCGGTCGGCGAGTCGGCTGATCTCGGCCTCCGCGTCCGCCTCCGGCGTCAGCCGGAACCCGGTGCCGCCGAAGAGGGTCACCCGCTTGCCGTTCGTCGTGGAGTAGACGCCGGCGAACGTGTCCTCGGCCAGCAGGTGCTCGTTGCGTACCTCGTTCTCCAGTTGCTTCGCGGTCTCCGCGCTCCGGTTGTCCTGACGCAGGGTGAGGTCCTCGATCTGCTCTGGCAGCGCGGCGCGGGCCGGGTACTGGGCTGAGATCGGGAAGCCGTAGTAGGCGGGACAACCACAGCAGCACGCCAGCGTGAGCAGCAGCAGCCACGGCCAGCGGCGGCGCCGACGGGCCGGCGCGTACCCCTTGGGGGTCTGCCGCCCCGGCGGGGGCGCCGCCGGTGGGGTGCTGGGCCGGCCGCCGCGGCGCTGCTTCGGAGGTCTGGCCGGTGCGGGCGGCGGTGGCGGCGGCGACATCGGCCGGCTCGGCATCGTGGGCCGGGCGGCCGGCGGCGACGCCGGAGCGACCGGCGGCGGCACCGGGGCGGCCGGCGGCACCGGGTGCGACCCGACCGGGGGAGCGGGCGGACCGGACCACTGCCGGGTCGCGGGCGGCACCGGGTAGGGCGTCGTCGGGGGCAGCGGAGGCAACTCGGCGGAGGGCAGGTCCCAGCCGCCGGTGTCCACCCCGGCCCACGGGTCGACCGGGGTCTGGTGCTCCGGCAGCCCGACGGGCACGGCTTGCGGCGGCGTCGGCTCGGCCGACTCACCCCAGGCGGGTCGGCGCGGCAACGGGGGCGGCACCGAGGCCGAACCGCTCCACTTGGGCGCGGGGACATCCTCGGTGGCGGTGGCCTCCGGCTGGTCCGACGGCTCCGGTTGGTCGGCAGCCGTGGGCTGCGTCGACGGTTCGGCAGCCGTGGGCTGCGTCGAGGGTTCGGCAGCCGTGGGCTGCGTCGAGGGTTCAGGCTGGGCCGACGGTACGGGTGGGGAGGTCGGCTTGTCGGCGGCCGCCGGATCGCGGTCCGGCGGTGTGCCCGGGGTGCTCCCGTCGGCCGGCCGTGCTCCCGGCTGAGGCTCGGGCATCGCGGCAATCTCCTCTCGCGCCGGTCCGAGGTTAGTACCGCGTCGCCACCGCCGGACGGGCGCGTACCCTTGGGCATCATGAGTGCCCCGTCCTTGACGCCGCGCGCGGCCGCGACCAATTCGGTCTGGCCCCAGCTCGAGCCGCTGCTGCCCCAGGTCTCCAAGCCCATCCAGTACGTCGGGGGCGAGTTGGGCGCGGTCACCAAGGACTGGGACGCGGCAGCCGTGCGCTGGGCGTTGATGTATCCCGACGCGTACGAGGTGGGCCTGCCCAACCAGGGCGTGCAGATCCTCTACGAGGTGCTCAACGAGCTGCCCGACACCCTCGCCGAGCGGACGTACGCGGTCTGGCCGGACCTGGAGAACCTGATGCGTACGCACGGGGTGCCCCAGTTCACCGTCGACGCGCACCGGTCGGTACGGAACTTCGACGTGTTCGGTCTCTCCTTCTCGACCGAGCTGGGCTACACCAACATGCTCACCGCGATCGACCTGGCCGGCATTCCGCTGCTGGCCGCCGACCGCACCGACGCCGACCCGGTGATCGTGGCCGGCGGGCACGCGGCGTTCAACCCGGAGCCGATCGCCGACTTCATCGACGCCGCAGTGCTCGGTGACGGCGAGGAAGCGGTTCTGGAGATCACCGCGATCGTCCGGGAGTGGAAGGCCGAGGGCTCCCCGGGTGGGCGTGACGAGCTGTTGCTGCGGCTCGCCCGCACCGAGAGCGTCTACGTGCCGCGCTTCTACGACGTCGACTACCTGCCGGACGGGCGGATCCAGCGGGTCGTGCCGAACCGGGCGGACGTGCCGTTCCGGGTGCACAAGCGCACGACGATGGACCTGGACGCCTGGCCGTACCCGAAGAAGCCCCTCGTGCCGCTGGCCGAGACGGTGCACGAGCGGTACGCGGTGGAGATCTTCCGGGGCTGCACCCGGGGCTGCCGGTTCTGCCAGGCGGGCATGATCACCCGTCCGGTGCGGGAGCGGTCGATCACCACGGTCGGGCAGATGGTCCGCGAGGGCCTGGAGTTCTCCGGCTTCTCCGAGGTGGGCCTGCTGTCGCTCTCCTCGGCGGACCACTCGGAGATCGGCGACATGTGCTCGGGCCTCGCCCAGCAGTACGAGGGCACCAACGTCTCGCTGTCGCTGCCCTCGACCCGGGTGGACGCCTTCAACATCGACCTCGCGCAGGAGCTGTCCCGCAACGGGCGGCGTACCGGTCTGACCTTCGCCCCGGAGGGCGGGTCCGAGCGGATTCGCAAGGTCATCAACAAGATGGTGTCGAAGGAAGACCTGATCCGCACCGTCGTCACCGCCTACAGCAACGGCTGGCGGCAGGTGAAGCTCTACTTCATGTGCGGCCTGCCCACCGAGACCGACGAGGACGTCCTCGAGATCGCGGAGATGGCGCACGAGGTGATCAGGGCCGGTCGGGCCGCCACCGGTTCCAAGGACATCCGCTGCACCGTCTCGATCGGCGGGTTCGTGCCGAAGCCGCACACCCCGTTCCAGTGGGCCGCCATGGAGCGTCCCGAGGTCATCGACCACCGGCTCAAGATCCTCAAGCAGGCGATCAACTCGGACCGCTCGTTGGGCCGCGCCATCGGCTACCGCTACCACGACGGCGAGCCGTCGCTGATCGAAGGGCTGCTGTCCCGGGGCGACCGACGGGTCGGTTCGGTCATCCGCAAGGTGTGGGAGAACGGCGGCCGGTTCGACGGGTGGAGCGAGCACTTCTCCTACCAGCGCTGGGTGGACGCGGCGGCCGAGACGCTGCCCGCATTCGGGGTGGACCTCGACTGGTACACCACCCGGCAGCGCGAGGAGCTGGAGGTCCTGCCCTGGGACCACCTCGACTCCGGGCTGGACAAGGACTGGCTCTGGCAGGACTGGCAGGACTCGGTCAGCGGGTTCGAGCAGGACGACTGCCGGTGGACGCCCTGCTTCGACTGTGGCGTCTGCCCGTCGATGGACACCGAGATCCAGATCGGCCCCACCGGCAAGAAGCTGCTGCCGCTCACCCCGCTGGGTGGCAACGGCATGAAGGTGCCGGCCAGCGACCACTCCGCCTGACCTCGCCATCGGGGCAGCGCCGGGTGGCGTCGCCCACTACTCTCCACTTCCGATGTCACCCGACGGGTCCGCGTCTCGCGGGCCCGTTGGCGTTGGCCGGGTCGCACACCACGTCGCGGTTCCATCGCATCGACGTCTGTCGGTGTGCGCCGACGGCGAACGGGGGCTGCCCCGACGTGGTCAGACTTCGATACGCTGCGTCCGACATGGACCGACCCGGCGGGTCGGGAACGGGGGAGGAATCGCATGGGGAGCATCCCGCCGCCGAGCACCGGCGATCTGCACGTCAGCGTCGAGGACCTGGACGCCGCGGCCGAGTACGTCGAACGGCTGAAGGAGTACGTCGAGGACACCCTCAAATACGAGATGGAGCGCATCAAGGAACGGATGAAGGGCGACAGCAACAACGCCCAGACCGTTCCGAACGGCACCCCGTTCGGCGCGTACGAGGACGCCCGCATGCAGTGGGCGGCACTGACCACCTCCACGGGCAACATGGAGGCGCACCTCACGACGCTCGCGCAGAAGCTCGCCGCGCTGAAGCAGGGCACCGAGGAGATCGCCAAGGCCTTCCGCGACGCCGAGGCGCGTAACGCCGCCAACGGCAAGGAGATCGAGCGACTGCTGGAGTCCGCCGCGCCGCCGCCCACCGCCGGCGGCACGCCCACCTACCCGTACACGGCCTGAGGGGGACGGTCATGGCTGGAGGAACCTGGGAGCGGTGCGTCCGTGAGGTGACGCTGTCCGCGGATCCGGAAACCGTCGGTTCGGTCGGAGCGGGGTGGAACAACCTCTCCACCGGCCTGCAACACCTGCGCGACGCGCTGGTCGGCCGATCGTTCGTCGGGCCGGTCGCCACGGGTCAGGAACGCCCGCACGTCGGCGGTCTGCCCGGGATGCTCGCCGGTTGGAAGGGCAGCGGTGGTGACGCGTACCGCGAGCACCTGAGCACGATCGGCAAGCAGATCGAGGATCTGATCACCGACGCGACGAACGTCAGTGGTGCCCTGATCCGGATCGAGGGCGACATCCGCAAGTCGGTCACCACCATCCCGATCCCGCTGATGGACGACTTCGGCATCAACGAGTGGAGCCTGCCCAACGGCACCGAGCTCGACGACGCCCGCGACGGTGAGAGCTCGTCGGGGTTCCTCGCCGCCCTGCGCCAGGACTACCAGAACAACCCGGCGTCGTACGCCGACGGCGCGTTCCGCGACAAGGCCGACGACCTGGAAGCGACGATGAAGGTCGACGGTCAGGCCGGCGACCAGAAGCGCGGCGGGTGGTGGGACACCAAGTCCCACCTGGACAACTGGTACCGGGACAACCAGCAGGCGGCGAACGCGGCGATGTCGCCGTTGCCGCAGGCGGTCTACACCGAGCGTCCGAAGCTCAAGGTGAACGGCCCGGACATCACCAGAGGCGAGGTCGAACGCGACCCCCGTGTCCCGCCGACCGGGCGGCCCGACGTCGGTGGTGGCGAGTTCGGCGGGAAGCCCGACATCGGCGGTGGCGGCCCCTCGATCGGCAGCAGGCCACCGGGCATCGGCGAGGTGGGCGGTCCGACGTCCGGCGTCGACCCGTTCTCGCCGACCAAGCCCGGCGGGATCGGCGACGGTTCGCCTCCCGGCACCGGTCAGTTCACGCCCCCGTCGACCGGATCCGGCTATCCGGATGGCGACGACGGCTACAGCAGCGGCCTGGCCGGTGCCAGCCCGAGCAGCATCGGCGGCCTCGGTGGTGGCCTCGGTGGCACCGGGGTCGGTAGCGCCGGTCTCGGTGGCGCCGGCGGTGGTTTCGGGGGCGGGCCCGGCGTGGGCTCGGCCGGTGGGATCGGCGCCGGTGGTGGGCTGGGCGCGGGCGGGATCGGCGTCGGCGGCATCCCCGGCATGGTGGGTGGCGGCAACGGCAAGGTGCCACCGATGACCAGTGCGGCGAACGCACTCCGCACCGCTGCCGGCGCGAGCGGTGCCGGGATGCCGGGCGGCGCGCGTGGCGCCGGCGGCATCGGCGGTGCCGGGATGATGGGCGGCGGCATGATGGGCGGCGCGGGCGGGGCCGGGCACGGCGGCGGTGGCGGCTCCGAGCACTCGTCGTGGTTGACTGAGGACGACGATCCGTGGGGTCCCGGTGACGGGGCGTCCCCGGGTGTCCTTCGTTGAGGACGGACTGATGACTGTGAACGTCGGAAGCCTCCGACCGGTGATCGCCGGCCTGCTGGCCGGGTTCCTGGTGGTGGGGGCCGCCCAGCCGGCAGCCGCCGCCCCGCGGCGGGCCGAGCAGTGGTATCTGGACGAGCTCCGCATCGACCGGGCGCACGACATCTCGACCGGGCAGGGCGTGGTCGTGGCCGTGCTCGACACCGGCGTCGAGGCCAGCCACCCGGACCTGCGCGGTCGGGTGCTGGCCGGTGGTCGCAGCTACGGCGCTTCCGGCGACGCCCGATCCGACGAGAACGGCCACGGCACGCACATGGCCGGCATCATCGCCGCGAAGGCCAGCCAGGACGGTGTGGACGGCATTGCCCCCGGGGCGAAGATCCTGCCCATCAAAGTGAGCAAGGACGGCGGGTCGAACACCGACGCGGCGATCGCTCTCGGCATCCGGATGGCCGTCGACGGCGGCGCCAAGGTGATCAACATGTCGATCGGCAGCCCCGGCGCTGCCAGCGCGGAGGAGAAGAGCGCGATCCAGTACGCGCTGGATCGCGATGTCGTCCTGGTCGCGTCCGCCGGCAACAAGGCGGCCGGCGACACCGCCGTCATCAGCCCGGCCAACAGCCCCGGTGTGATCGCGGTGACCGGAACGGCCCGAGGCGGCAGCTTCTGGTCCGGCTCCGTGCAGGGGCCGGAGGCGGTTGTCGCCGCTCCCGGCGATCGTGTCTACAACGCCACCAACGAGGGTGGGTACGGCTGGGGCGACGGCACCTCCGACTCCAGTGCGATCGTCTCCGGTCTCGCCGCGCTGATTCGGGCGAAGTACCCGGACCTGAACGCTCCGAGCGTGATCAACCGGATCATCCGGACGGCGCGGGACGCCGGCCCGGCCGGGCGGGACCCGCAGTACGGCTTCGGGATGATCGACCCGGTGAAGGCGCTGACCGCGGACGTGCCGCCGGTCACCGCCAACCCGCTGCTCGACCCGGCCGCGGCCACCGACCCGGGTCCGGCCCGCACCGGGGGCGCGGACGAGGAGTTCGACGTCACCCAGCACGGCGACCGCGGTGGCCCCACCGACCAGCAGGTCATGGTGGTGGGCATCGGGATCGCCGTGGTGCTGGTGTTGCTGCTGGGGCTGGCGGTGTTCCTGATCTGGAACCGCCGTCGCTACCGTCGGGATGCCGCACGGGCGGCCGACATCCCGGACCACCTGCTCGACCAGGCGGATCCGGGCGCGTACCCGTCGCCGGAGGCGGGTTACGCCCCGCCGCCCGGTTACGCCCCTCCGCCCTCCGGGTACGCGCCTCCGCCGGGGTACGCCCCGCCCTCGAACTACGGCCCGCCGGGCGGTCCGCCGCCCCCGCCGCCGACCCGGCGGTAACCACGTGACGGCCGGCTGGTGACCTCCGCGTCGCTGGCCGGCCATCGGCCTTCGTGGCGGCGGTAACGTCCCTGGCGACCGGTTTGCCGCAGTCCGTCGACGCCAACCGACCGCCCCGGTCGCGTACCGTCACGACGCCTGCGCCAGGATGGGTGGACACGCAGGTACCCCCGAGGAGCACACGATCGCCAGAAAGCCTCAACCCGAGGGCGGCCAGGCGCCGGTCGTCCAGCGCGTCCGCATCCGCTACGCCAAGCGCGGGCCGCTGCGGTTCACGTCGCACCGGGACTTCGCCCGGGCGTTCGAACGCGCGCTCCGCCGGGCCGCCGTGCCGATCGCCTTCTCCCAGGGTTTCACCCCGCACCCGAAGATCTCCTACGCCAGCGCCGCGCCCACCGGGGTGGC
The DNA here is from genome assembly GCF_027460215.1 of Micromonospora sp. WMMC250. NCBI lineage: Bacteria > Bacillati > Actinomycetota > Actinomycetes > Micromonosporales > Micromonosporaceae > Micromonospora > Micromonospora sp. WMMC250. The sequence continues at coordinate 6,357,162 of NZ_JAPZBJ010000002.1, forward strand.
GAGCGAGGCGGAGTACCTGGAGATCGGCCTCCAGGCGCCGGTCGACCCGGAGGCGCTGCGGGCCGCGCTGGACGCCGCTCTCTCGCCGGGGCTGGACGTCCTGGACGCCGTGATCGCCGAGGGTGGCAATCTCCCGGACCGGATCGAGGCGTCCCTCTGGCACATCGAGATGCCCGAGGTGGACCCGGCGGTGCTGCGCGCCGCTGTGGATGCCTTCGTCGCCGCCGACGAGGTGTTGGTGGAGCGGATGACCAAGCAGGGCCGACGGACGTTCGACGCCCGCGCGGCGGTGATATCGATCGATGCATCGGCACCGACGCCGACGCCTTCCGGGGCACCGGACGTCCCGTGTGCGATACTCGAACTGGTCGTGCGGCAGGTCACCCCGTCCGTACGGCCCGATGACGTCCTTTCCGGCCTCCGCGTGGTGGCCGACCTGGAGCCGCCGGTTTCGCCGAGGGTGACCCGGCTGGCTCAGGGCACGTTGACCGCGCAGGGTGCGATCGTGGATCCGTTGGATGCGGACCGCGACGGGGCAGCCATCGTTGGGCACTGACCGACGGTCGGTGCTCTGGCAGGCAGACTTCGGCGGTCGCGCACCTCGCGCGCCCGGCGGAAACACTTTTGCGGCGACCCTGCGTGGCAGCGCTCACCCGCGCCCGGGGTAGCCAGAACTGGAGAACGTCCATGCTCGAGAACGAGCCCGAGGGCGGCGAACGGACCGGTTCACAGCCGGCCGACGAGACCGCCGATGACAGCACCACGGCAGTCGGTTCGGCTCCGGTGGGGCCGCCGGACGCCGCCGGCGCGGAGAGTGTCGAGCCCGCCGCCCCGGTGCGGCGCACGCGGGCGACCCGCCGCCGGGCCGCCCCGCTCAACCAGCCGGAGCAGACCGACGCGCCGGTCGAGGCGACCACCGGTGGGGCCGGCAGTGTCGAGTCACCGCAGGCGGAGGTCTTCGCTCCGGTCTCCGGTGACCTGGACGTCGCCCCGAAGACCCCCCGACGCCGCCGCAAGGCCACTCCCGTCGAGACCACCGCCGAGGAGCCTTTGGTCGCCGCCTCGGCGGAGGCGGCGTCGGCCGAGGTGGTTCCGCCGGTCAAGGTGACCCGGACGCGGCGTAAGAAGGCCACGCCGGCCGCCGTCGAGGAGCCGCCGGCGACCGAGCAGCCAGTCGCCGTCGAGGAGCCTCCCGCGACCGAGCAGCCAGCCGCCGCCGAGGAGCCGCCGGCGACCGAGGAGCCGGTGGTCGCCGAGGAGCCCGCCGAGTCCGACCTGCGCGAGGCCGAGGCCGAGCTGGGCGACACGGAAACCCCTCCGAGTGCGACCGCCGCCGAGCTGGCCTGGACCAGCGGGGCTCAGGACCGCTCGGGCGAGGTCCCGCCGGGTGTGGCAGTTCCCGGTGTGGGCGACGAGCCGAACGAGCCCGCCGAGGTCGAGCCGGAGCAGCCGCGTACCCGTCGTCGGAGGGCTGCCCTCTCCGCGCCCACCGTGCTGTTCATGGCGCCCCAGCCCGACGCCGTGCCGGTGACCCGGCCGGTGGAGTCCGCTCCGGTCGCCGAGGAGCCGGCCGTCGAGGAGGCCGTCGAGCCGTCCCGCCGCCGCCGGCGCGGTCGCCGCGACGCCGAGCCGGTTGAGCCGATCGAGGCGGTCGAGGCCGAGGAGGCGCCGGTCGAGGAGGCCGAGGAGGCCACCGAGGCGGATGAGGACGACGAGGACAGCGCCGCCGCGCGCCGTCGCCGCCGGCGTGGTCGCCGCGGCCGTGGCCGGGGCAAGGGCGGGGCCGACGACGCCGAGGACGAGGAGTCCGAGGAGGCGGCGCAGGCCGACGAGGAAGAGACCGCCGAAGCCGAGTCCGAGGGCGACGAGGACGAGGAGGCCGAGGGTGGCGATGGCCTGACCCGTCGCCGCCGGCGGCGTCGCCGTCGGGGCGCGGGCGACACGGAGGGCGCCGCCGACGACGGTGTCCCGACCGTGGTGAAGATCCGCGAGCCGCGCCGCACGGTCGACGAGGTGCAGGGCGTCTCCGGCTCGACCCGACTGGAGGCCAAGCGTCAGCGCCGCCGGGACGGCCGGGAGCAGCGGCGTACCCGGCCGCCGATCCTGAGCGAGTCGGAGTTCCTGGCGCGCCGGGAAGCCGTCGACCGGGTGATGGCGGTCCGCCAGCGCGGTGACCGCACCCAGATCGCGGTCCTGGAGGACGGCGTCCTGGTCGAGCACTACGTCACCCGTAACTCCTCCGGCACGATGGCCGGCAACGTGTACCTGGGCAAGGTGCAGAACGTGCTGCCGAGCATGGAGGCGGCATTCGTCGACGTCGGCCGGGGCCGCAACGCGGTGCTGTACGCCGGCGAGGTCAACTGGGACACGTCCGGCCTGGAGGGGCGGGCCCGCTCGATCGAGCAGGCGCTGCGCTCCGGGGACTCGGTGCTGGTCCAGGTCACCAAGGACCCGATCGGGCACAAGGGTGCCCGGTTGACGAGCCACATCGCGCTCTCCGGTCGGCACCTGGTCTACGTGCCCAACGGCAACGCGTCGGGGATCAGCCGCAAGCTGCCGGACAACGAGCGCAAGCGGCTGCGGGACGTGCTCAAGAAGCTGGTTCCGGACGGCGCGGGCGTTATCGTCCGTACGGCCGCCGAGGGCGCCACCGAGGACGAACTGGCCCGTGACGTGAAGCGTCTGCAGGCGCAGTGGGAGGACATCCAGGCCAAGGCCGCCGAGGGTGGCGCTCCGGTGCTGCTCTACGGGGAGCCCGACCTGGTCATCCGGGTGGTCCGCGACCTGTTCAACGAGGACTTCCGCGAGCTGGTCATCGAGGGCGAGCAGTCGTACGAGATGGTCGAGTCGTACCTGTCGCACGTCTCTCCGGACCTGGTGGACCGGGTGCGTCGGCACGTCGGCACGAGCGACGTCTTCGCCGAGTACCGGATCGACGAGCAGATCATCAAGGGTCTGGACCGTAAGGTCTTCCTGCCCTCCGGTGGCTCGTTGGTGATCGACCGCACCGAGGCGATGACTGTCGTCGACGTCAACACCGGTAAGTACACCGGCTCCGGGGGCAACCTGGAGGAGACCGTCACCCGTAACAACCTGGAGGCGGCGGAGGAGATCGTCCGTCAGCTCCGGCTCCGCGACATCGGCGGCATCGTGGTGATCGACTTCATCGACATGGTGTTGGAGTCGAACCGGGAGCTGGTGTTGCGCCGACTCACCGAGTGCCTCGGCCGGGACCGCACCAAGCACCAGGTCACCGAGATCACCTCGCTCGGCCTGGTGCAGATGACCCGTAAGCGGATCGGCGCGGGCCTGCTGGAGGCGTTCAGCGAGACCTGCGAGTGCTGCAAGGGCCGGGGCGTGATCATCCACACCGAGCCGGTGCCGGAGAAGCCGCGCGCCGCCGGCGCGGGGGAGAAGGTCAAGGCTGTCGCCTCGTCGGCGCCCGCCGCTCCGGCCGTCGAGCAGGGCACGACCTCGTCCCGCCGTCGGGCACGCAAGAACGCCCCGGCCGAGCGGACCGTCGTCGAGGTCGTCGACACCGACACCAGCGCCGAAGCGGACGCCGACTACCAGGACACCATGGGCTACGACCTGTCCCGGTACGAGTCGGACACCGCTGCCGCTCCGGCGGTCTCCGACAGCCAGCAGGGTGAGTCGGCCCGGCTGGCCGCGGCGGACGACCCGGACGCGCTCGCCGACGGTGACGGCGACGAGGAGACCAACGAGGGTGGCGGCGGCCGACGTCGTTCACGCCGGGGTGGCACCCGTCGCCGGACGCGCCCCTGACCGCCTGACCGGCGCAGTGTTTGACGAGGTCCCTTCCCCGGCAAAGTGACGGGGGAGGGACCTCGCCGTTCCGGCCACCCCGGCCCGGGACCGGTCGACCCGCGTCAGGAGAAGAAGATGCGTCGTCTGCTCGCCGTCACCGCGGTGGTCACCGTGCTATCCGGCGCGGTCGGATGCTCCACCGACCGGTCTGGGAACGTCGGGCCGGATGTGACGAGGGTGGCCACCCAGAGCCCGGCGTCCGGGCCGGCCAGTAGCGCGGCGGCGGGCGACGCCGAACAGGTCTGCGCCGCCGCCCAGCGGGCCAGCACCACCGCCGTCCGGACGTACGTGGCGGAGCTGGGCCGGATGGTCGCGGCGGTGGGCGCCGGCGACAGCACCGCGGCTGAGGTTGCCCGGGGGCGGGCCGAGGCGGCTCTGGACGGCTGGCGGACCGAGCTACGGGAGCAGTCGGAGCGGGCCAGCGATCCGCAGCTCAAGACCATGCTGACCGACCTCGGCACCGAGGTGGCCGCGCTCCGCGCCGACGTGGAGTCGATCGACGAGACCGAGCTGGACCGGCTCCAGCAGCGTCTCGACCAGCTCTGCGCCCGCTGACCAGGGCGGGCCGGTTTGGGGTCCGGGCCGGCAATGGCGTACTCTTGCCTGCGGCGCACTTTTGGTGTGCCGAGTTCCCGTGTGCCCGCGCTGCCGTGCACTGCTACCCGGCGAGCCGCCGCGGGAACGACCGCCAGCAGCCTCAACGACAGGGAGTCCGCCTCCGATGTACGCGATCGTCAAGACCGGCGGCAAGCAGTACAAGGTCGCCGAGGGCGACGTGATCGAGGTCGAGAAGCTCACCGGTGCTCCCGGTGACGCGGTGAAGCTCACCGCGGTGCTCCTCGTCGACGGTGACGACCTGGTGACCGACGCGGCAAAGCTTGCCGAGGTCGCGGTGTCCGGCGAAATTGCCGCGCACACCAAGGGCCCGAAGATTCGGATCCACAAGTTCAAGAACAAGACTGGCTACCACAAGCGCCAGGGTCACCGTCAGCCGTTGACCCAGGTCAAGGTGACCGGCATCTCCAGCGGGAAGTAGGTCGTCCTCCAATGGCTCACAAAAAGGGTGCGTCCAGCTCGCGTAACGGTCGTGACTCCGCGGCCCAGCGACTCGGCGTGAAGCGCTTCGGTGGTCAGGTCGTCAGCGCCGGTGAGATCATCATCCGGCAGCGTGGCACCAAGTTCCACCCCGGTGACCTGGTCGGCCGTGGCGGCGACGACACGCTGTTCGCGCTGTCCGCCGGTGCGGTCCTGTTCGGCACGAAGCGTGGTCGCAAGACCGTCAGCATCGTTCCGCAGCAGTAGTTCTCTTCGCTCAAGCGGGCCGCGGACCTACGGGTCCCGGCCCGCTTAGCCTTTTTCGAAGTGCGGGGTCGGACCTCGCTGGAAGGATTGACACCGTGGCGACGTTCGTTGACCGGGTCGTCTTGCATCTGCAGGCCGGCGATGGTGGGCACGGTTGTGTCTCGATCCACCGCGAGAAGTTCAAGCCCTTCGGTGGGCCGGACGGCGGCAACGGCGGGCACGGCGGCAGCGTCTCGCTGGTGGTCGACCCGCAGGTGACCACGCTGCTCGACTTCCACTTCCACCCGCACGTCAAGGCCGACAACGGCAAGGGCGGCGCCGGCTCGAACCGGGACGGGGCCAACGGCCACAACCTGGTGCTGAAGGTGCCCAACGGCACCGTCGTGCAGAGCACGGACGGCACGGTGCTCGCCGACATGGTGGGTGCCGGCACCACCTTCGAGATCGCGCGCGGCGGGCGCGGCGGGCGGGGCAACGCCTCGCTGGCCAACGCCAAGCGCAAGGCTCCGGGCTTCGCCGAGCTGGGCGAGCCCGGCGACCAGCTCGACATCGTGCTGGAGCTGAAGAGCGTCGCCGACGTCGGTCTGGTGGGCTTCCCGTCGGCCGGCAAGTCGTCGCTGATCTCGGTGATCTCCGCGGCCAAGCCGAAGATCGCCGACTACCCGTTCACCACCCTCGTGCCGAACCTCGGCGTGGTCCGACTGGACAACCACACCTTCACCGTCGCCGACGTGCCGGGTCTGATCCCCGGCGCGGCCACCGGCAAGGGGCTGGGTCTGGAGTTCCTCCGGCACATCGAGCGCTGCGCGGTGCTGGTGCACGTCATCGACTCGGCGACCCTGGAGCCCGGACGCGACCCGGTCGCCGACATCGACGCCATCGAGGCCGAGCTGACCCAGTACGGCGGGCTGACCGAGCGCCCCCGACTGGTGGCCGTGAACAAGGTCGACGTGCCGGACGGCCGGGACCTCGCCGAGATCGTGCGCCCGGACCTGGAGGAGCGCGGTTACCGGGTGTTCGAGGTCTCCGCAGCCACCCGGGAAGGGCTCAAGGAGCTGACCTACGCGATGGCCGAGCTGGTCGAGGCGGAGCGCAAGGCCGCGCCGCCCGCCGAGCCGACCCGGGTCGTGATCCGCCCGATGGCGGTGGACGACGCCGGGTTCACCATCACCGCCGAGGCGGACGGCTCGTTCACCGTTCACGGCGTCCGGCCGGAGCGCTGGGTCAAGCAGACCAACTTCGACAACGACGAGGCGGTCGGCTACCTGGCCGACCGGCTGGCCCGGCTCGGGGTGGAGGACAAGCTGGCCAAGGCCGGCGCGCAGCCCGGTGACCTGGTCCGGATCGGTCAGCGCGAGTTCGACTGGCAGCCGACGCTCTTCGCCGGCGTGGAGTTCGTACCCGGTAACCGGGGCACCGACGTCCGCCTGGAGGAGAAGTCGAACCGGGCCTCCGCCGCGGAGCGGCTCGCCGCTCGGAAGGCCCGCCGGGTGCGGTCCGAGGACGAGGTGGGCGCGGACGCGTCCGACGACATCGACGAGGACGACGCCGAGTAGTCCGTTGCGCTCCGTGATCGGGTTGATTTCCGGAAACCTCCGCGAAATCCACCGGTCCTAGCGTGGGGTGATGCTGATCGAGTCCCGGCCTGCCACCGATCCGGAGATCGCCGCCCTCGTCGTCGCGCAGCAGCGTGAGCTGCGCGAGGCCGACGGCGGGTTGGACGGGCAGGTCTTCGTGCCGCACGACGACGTCCGCTACCTGGCGGTGGTGGTCAACGGTCGGGCGGTCGCCTGCGGGGGGCTCCAAGCGCTCGACGCCGAGACCGGCGAGGTCAAGCGGATGTACGTCCGGCCCGCGTACCGGGGGCGGGGCATCGCCCGCCAGTTGCTGGCCGCGCTGGAGGAGTGCGCGTTCCGGCAGGGGCATTCGGTGGTCTGCCTGGAGACCGGCACCTACCTGCCGGCGGCCATCGGGTTGTACACCTCGTGCGGCTACGACCCGATCCCGGTGTACGGCGAGTACGTGGACAACCCGTACAGCGTCTGTTTCGCCAAGCGTCTGCCGGTCGCGGCCTGACCGCCGGGTCTCCGCTCAGGCGCCGGTGCTGGCGTGCTCGACGGTCACCGGCTTCGACTCCGGCGAGCCGTGTTGGCGCAGCACGATGCTCAGCAGGATGAGCGCGCCGACGGCGAGGAACTCGCTCTGCCAGTTCTGCATGGACTGGAACCAGAAGTCGCTGGTGCCCAGGAACTCCCACACCCCGATCGGCGGTGCGCCGCTCTGTAGTGCCTGCTCCTGGTTGTACGCGGCGGTGCCGCCGAGCAGGTGACCGACGAACGAGCCGGCGAAGATCAGCAGCAGGGCGAGGGAGAGGCTGTTGCGGTAGACCACCAGCGGCAGGCCACCGACGCGTACCGGCCACGGTGACTGCGGGGTGGCCCGGCGCTCGTCGTCCTGCGGCCGGTCGTTCTGGTCCACCGGCTTCGACTCGGCCGAGCCCCGCTGCACCAGGTACGCGGTGAGCAGCACGTACCCGCCCATCTGGAGGAACTCGGACTCCCAGTTCTCGAAGACGGCTTCGACGAAGTGCCCGCTGGTCAGGTACGCCGGCCAGCTCAGCGGCGCGGCCCCGAACCCGGTCAACTCCTCGTTGTGGGTCTGCCACCCGAAGACGCTCTGCAGCACGAGGAAGACCAGGAACGCGCCGATCATGGCGACGGCCAGCGCGTTGTCGCGGAGCCAGCGAGGCATGTCGTACCTCCTTCGCTGGCCGATTACCCCTGCCGGCGTGACCGCGAAACCCGTAGCGCCAGGTCAGTGGCGGTCGGCGGGGCTGTCGAGACGGCCGCCGGTGCCGGCGTGGTTCGACAGCAGCAGCCCGAGCGCGAGCATCCCGAAGCCGAGCGCCAGGTGCAGCCAGTTGTCGGCGTCGTTGACCGGCAGGATGTTCGCCCCGCCCTCCGGGTTGACGGCCTCGATCACCAGCCCGTAGAGCCAGAGTGCCAGGTAGATCGCACCGCCGGCGGCCAGGAACACGCGGGCGCCGGCGACGCTGCGGGCCAGCGCCAGGCCGGCCAGCCCGAAGATCAGGTGCACCGCGTTGTGCAGGATCGACACCTGGAACAGCCCGAGCAGCTTGGCGTGCGAGTGGTGCCCGCCGAACCTCAGGTCGCCGTAGTCGGTGGTGATGCCGGGGATGAAGCCGAGGACGCCGATCAGCAGGAAGACGCCGGCGACGGCCAACGCGGCCACCTGGACCCGGGGCCGGGGGGCAGCCGCTCGGCCACCTCGCGCGTCTCGTGCCATCGCTGCCCCCTCCGTGGATCTGCCAGCCTCGCGAACCTCGCTGTCCGCAGCGGCGTGGTGACGCAGCCCGACGATCCTCCATTTTGAAGTCGATCCGGCCGGCCGCGCAGAGGAATGCATGAAGAGGTATGGAAGCCGAAACGCAGGGTAGGTGAATGGTCAGCGGTCGTGGCGACGCGATCGCATCCCCCCAGTACAACCGCTACGACTTTCCGAGCGGAAGGGAAATCATGTCTTACGAAGTTTCACCTACGTCTTCCACGTACGGGCAGGAGTCGGCCAACGGCGGTGGCGTCCGCGAACAGGCGCGCCAGGTTGGTTCCGAGGCCGCGCACGCCGGCGGCGCTGTCGCACAGACCGCCAAGGAGCAGGGCACCGAGGTCGGCCGTGAGGCGGCCCGGCAGGCCCGCAACCTGTACGGCGAGGCCCGCACCCAGCTCGCCAGCCAGACCGGTGAGCAGCAGCGCAAGGCCGCCGGCGGGCTGCGTTCACTGGCCGACGAGATGCGCTCGATGGCCGAGCAGGGTGGCCAGGCCGGCCCGGTGACCGAGCTGGCCCGCCAGGCCGCTGACCGGGTGCACGGTGTGGCCGGCTGGCTGGAGGAGCGCGAGCCCGGTGACCTGATCACCGAGGTCCGCGACTACGCACGGCGCAACCCGGGCACCTTCCTGGTCGGCGCGGCGGTCCTCGGTGTGCTCGCCGGCCGACTGACCCGCAGCATCTCCGCCGCCGGCGACGACTCCGGCAACGGATCCTCGACCTTCCGGGGTGCCGGGGCGTACGACCCGGAGCAGACCGCCGTGATCCCGACGCCACCCCCGGCGCCGCGCACCACGCCGGACGCGGTCCCGCAGGGCGGTTACACCGCCCCGACGTCCGGTGGCTACGCCGACACGGCTCCGGGCGGCTACACCGACCCGACGCCGGGCAGCTACGCCGAGCCCACCCGGGGCGACTACCCGCAGCACTCCGGCACCGGCCAGCCGCTGCCGCCGGTGACCCAGACCGACCCGCTGCCGGGCGTGCCGTCCACCGGCAGCCCTCGTCCGTGAGCCACCGAGTCATCCGAAGGGAGGCGACGGCATGACCATGCCGACGCAGGGGCCCGGACCGGGCTCCGGCTACCACCCCGACGCGGGTGCCCCGCACACCGCCGACGAGGTGCGCAACAGCTCGTTGGGTGACCTGATGCGTCAGGTCACCACCGACCTGTCGACGCTGATGCGCCAGGAGGTCGAACTGGCCAAGGCGGAGATCCGCCAGGAGGGCAAGAAGGCCGGCAAGGCCGCCGGGCTCTTCGGCGGCGCCGGCTTCGGCGGCTACATGGTGGCGCTCTTCGTGTCCATCGCCGTGTGGCAGTTCCTGGACAACGTCATGGACTCCGGCCTGGCCGCGCTGATCGTGGCCGTGATCTGGGCCGCGGTCGCCGCCGTCCTCTACTCCATGGCCAAGAAGAACGCCCAGCACGTACGCGGGCTCAAGAAGACCAACGACAGCGTGCAGCGGATCCCCGACGCGCTCAAGCCACACCCGGAGGGAGTCACCCGATGAGCACCGATCCCGATCAGATCCGCCGGGAGATCGAAGCCACCCGTAACAGCCTCAGCTCCGACGTGGACGCGTTGGCGTACAAGGTCAGCCCGAGCCGCATCGTCGACGACCGCAAGCAGCGGGCCCGTTCCGCTCTGCAGAATGTGAGGGACAAGGTCATGGGAACCGCGTCTGACCTCGGCCACGGCACCGGCCACGCCGCCCACTCGGTGGGCGACCGCGCCTCGTCGGCGGCCTCCAGCGTCAGTGACGCCGCGCAGTCGGCGGCTGCCACGGTCAGCGACGCCGCCCACAGCGCCCCGCGGGTGATCCGGCAGAAGTCCCAGGGCAACCCCCTCGCCGCCGGTCTGATCGCGTTCGGCGTCGGCTGGCTGGCCTCGTCGCTGATCCCGGCCTCCCGCCGTGAGCAGCAGGCCGCGACCCAGCTCAAGGAGCGGGTCAGCGAGCACAGTGGCGCGGTGACGGAGAAGCTGAGCGCGGTGGCGAACGAGCTCAAGGAAGAGCTGCGCGAGCCGGCCCAGCAGGCTGCCGAGTCGGTGAAGTCCACCGCTCAGGACGCGGTGCACGCGGTCAAGGACGACACGAGGACCGCCGCGCACGACGTCAAGGACCAGGCCCAGCAGGCCCGGCACCAGGTCAGCCCCTGAATCGGGCCGATCACCGTTGCGACAGCTCGCGGCCACCCCGGTGACCGCGAGCTGTCGTGCTGTCAGGGGCTCGGACGCCGCCCCTGGTGGGCGCGCAGGGCGCGGGTCCGGTGGGTGGCCATGCGGATCCGACCGTCGCCGTACCGGACGCCGCCGAGCAGGAACCGCTGGGCGACGGCGAGCCAGCCGCACACCCCGCGTTCCAGCAGCCAGACCGGCGCCGCCAGCACCGTCGTCGGAGGGAAGACCGCGCTGCCGCCCGCGCGGCGGCGACCCGCCTCGGCGAGGGCGACGGCGCCGGCCGCCGCGCCGAGCACCAGCGCGGGTCGCCGGGCCGCGACCGCCGCGGCCAGTGCCGGCAGGACCGCGAGCGCGGCCAGCAGACGCGCCGGCTGGGCCAGGTCGTCGTACGCCTGACGGACCCGTTGGCTTCGGAAGTGCGCGGCGTCCGGAGGCAACCGGCGTACGTACAGCCAGGCCGGCGTCGCCTCGGTGCGGTCGTACGCGCGCATCGTGCGGATCAGTTCCAGGTTCTCGAAGAGCACGTCCGGGTCGTACCCACCGACGGCGAGGAACGTGCTGCGCCGCACGGCGAGGGTCCCCGGGTAGTCCGCGCCGAGGGCCCGGTTGAGCAGCGTCCGACCGGTGTCCCACCAGGCGTGCCAGGGCAGCGGGTCGAAGTAGTTCTGCGGTCGGACCAGGTCGACCTCGTCGAGCAGGAGGTGTACGGCGGTCAGCCCGGCCTCGTCGTACCGGACGTCGTCGTCGGCGATCACCACGTGTTCGTGGTCCGCCGCGCGGACGCCGGTGCGGACGCCGAGCACCTTCCCGTTGAGCCCTGAGCCCGTGGTGTCGGGTGGGAGGTGTCGGACCAGCCCCGCCCAGGCGTCGGCGTGCCGGGCGAAGAGGTCCGGCGCCGAGCCGTCGACCACGAGCACGTCGACGCGGTCGGCCAGCCAGCGCAGGTAGTCGGTCAACTCGGCCAAGCCGCTGTCGGAGTGCCAGCGCAGCGGCAGCACGTACGTCATCGGCAGGCGGACCGGCGGAGCCGGCCCCCGTCGTACCTCTGCACGCCGTGGTTGATCGCGCACGGGCGTCGTCCGATCAGTCGGTGCGGCGGATGTTGGTGATGGTCAGGCCGAGGGACGGCAGCGCCGGCATCCGGCGCAGGTCCAGGGTCAGGTCCTGGACCGGTACGTCGTAGCGCATGGTGGTGGTCAGGTTGGCGACCGCCCGTTTCATCAGGTCGATGGTGATCCACTCACCGGCGCATCGGTGCCCGGCCCAGTGGTCGCCGCCGCCTTGCGGGATCAGCGCGAACGGGTCCACGCGTCGTCCGGCGAACCGTTCCGGACGGAACAACTCCGGTTCCGGCCAGAGCGTCGGGTGGTGGTTGGTGCCGTACAGGTCGAGCAGCACCCGACGGCCGGCGGGGAAGTGGTGGCCCTGCCATTCGAAGGAGCGTCGGACCCGGGCCGCCGCCATGGGGAAGAACGGGTAGTAGCGGCGTACCTCCTGGACGAACTGCTCGGTGGCCTCGTCGTCGTCGCGGACCCGGCCCGACCAGCCCGGATGGTCGTGCAGGGCGAGTGCGGCGAAGGTCATGTACTGGTCGACGGCGACCACCGGGCGCAGCAGGTTCAAAAGCTCCACCGCCGCGATCCGGCGGGGGAGCAGGTTGCCCCGCCCGTCCCGGTGTTCGGCGATCACTGCCAGGGCGCTGCCGGCCGGGGCCGGAGCGAGACCGGTCCGGGTCCGTTCGACCAGGGCGGCGAGCCGGCGTTCGGCGCGGCGACGGGCGAGCCGTCCCCGCCAGTGCCGGGGCCCGGCCAGCGCCGGTGCCTCGATCATGGCGTGCAGCTCGACGGCGCGGTCCGCGACCTGCGAGGCGGGCAGCGGCGCCCCGACCCAGGCGTACACCACCCGGGTCAGTAGTCGGCCCAGTTCGTCGTAGAGCGACACCGGCCCGGCGGCCTCCCAGGCGGGGATCCGGGACCGCCACTCGTCGTCGAAGAGCTGACCGAGCTGCCGGATGGCGGCCGGCGTCATGATCGACATGAACATGGCCTTGCGGCCGGCGTGTTCCGTTCCGTCGAGTCCCTGCACACCACCCCGACCGGTGAGGGTCCGCTGCACCCGCAGTGGCATGGCGGTGGCGCGTTGGAAGCGTTCGGTGTCGTAGAACAACTCGGTCGCCGGCCGGCCGCGGAGGCAGATGGTCGGGGCGAGCAGGATCCGGGTCCGGAACACGTCGCTGTCGTAGCGCTCACAGCGTTCGCCGATGAAGCGGTAGCCGGCGCGGAGCAGCGCGAGGGTGCTGTCCGGGCTGCGGTCGGCCGGCATGTTCGCCATCGGGTCTCCTCACACGGGGTCCGGCCGGCTGTCTACCCCGGTCGCCGCAGCTGAATCCCCGCGTGGACGGCACACCGGCTGGCCCCTCCCAGGGGCGGCGGAACCTGGTTTGCTGCTGGTGGGGCAACCACGGGAGGGCGGATGCGCGACAACACATCACCGCACTGGCGGCAGCGGAGGGCGCTCGGGGCGCTGGGCGGGAGCCGTGACGGGCGGTCACTGATCGGGCCGCCCCGGCGGCCCAGCCGGCCACGCCGGTTCTTCACCGTGCACCTGGGCTTCACCGCGCCCGACGCGGCCGAGGCCCGCGAACTGGCGGTGGCGTACGCGGAGGCGCTGAGCCTGCTCCGCGCGGAGGTCGCCCTCGGTGCGGCGGCCCTGTCACCGGCGGACGCCTGGCAGCGGGCCGAGCGGCTGTTCTGCGGTGCGTTCGGCCCGGACGGCGAGCGCTGCGTCGACGTCGCCGACCATCCTGGCTTCCACCACGCCCCCGGTCCGGGCGGCCTCGGCTGGGGCGACGGCGACGGCCCCGGCCGGGCCGATGGTTGACCACCGGCCCCGGCCGACCGTTCCGGTGGGGGAGAGTTCCGTGCCGGCGCCCCGACGGCGGGCACCGGCACAGCACACCGGCCGGCGCGTTCAGTCCAGGTCGAACTCGCCGTCCTGGGCGCCGGCCACGAATGCGTCCCACTCGGCCTGGGTGAAGACCAGCACCGGTCCCTCCGGCTCCGCCGAGTTGCGCATCCCGATCAGATCGTCGACGAAGGCGACCTCAACGGCGCTGTCGGAGGTGTCCCCCTCGGCCCGCTGCCAGACCGCCCGCGAGAGGTCGAAGTCGCCCTTGGGGTGCTGCGCCATGGTTCTTTCCTCCAGTGCCGAGGGTCGTGTGGTGACCGGGTGCCGATCCCCATCGGGCAGGATAAGCGGATGCCGAGCCTGACCCGTGTAGAGGCGACCGCGCGTGGCGCGGCGATTACTGTCGAGTCCTATCAGGTGGACCTCGACCTGACCGGCGGCGCGGAGCTGTTCCGGTCCCGCGTGGAGATCCGGTTCCGGGCGACCCCCGGCACCGCGACCTTCGCCGAGGTCAAGCCCACCACCCTGCTGGGTGTACGCCTCAACGACCGCGACTTGGACCCCGGCCTGCTCGCCGACAACCGGCTGCCGCTCGACGACCTCGACGCGCAGAACACGCTCGTCGTCGAGGCGGAGATGGCGTATTCCAAGACCGGGGAGGGGATGCACCGCTTCGTCGACCCGGCCGACGGCGAGACCTACCTCTACGCGGTGTCGTTCCTCGACAACGTGCAGCGCATCTTCGCCGCGTTCGACCAGCCTGACCTCAAGGCCCCGTTCACCCTCTCGGTGACCGCGCCACCGGAGTGGACGGTCTCCGGCAATGCCGAGGTGGCCGCCAACCCGGCTCCCGGGCGCTGGGAGTTCGCCCCGAGCGCGCCGCTCGCGACGTACTTCTTCTCGCTCATCGCGGGGCCGTGGCACGTCCGGCGGGCCGAGCACGACGGTGTGCCACTGGGCATCTACTGCCGCCGGTCGCAGGCCGCGCACCTGGACGCCGACGCCGACGAGATCTTCACCGTCACCCGGCAGTGCCTGGACCGGTTCCACGAGCTCTTCACCGAGCGCTACCCGTTCGGCAAGTACGATCAGGCGTTCGTGCCCGAGTTCAACGCCGGCGCGATGGAAAATCCGGGCATCGTCACCTTCCGCGACGACTACATCTTCCGCTCCGCGGTCACCGACACCCAGCGCGAGCAGCGGGCCAGCACCATCGCCCACGAGATGGCCCACATGTGGTTCGGTGACCTGGTCACCATGCGCTGGTGGGACGACCTGTGGTTGAACGAGTCCTTCGCGGAGTACCTGGGCACCCGCGTCACCGCCGAGGCGACCCGTTTCGACCAGGCGTGGACCACCTTCGCGATGCGCCGCAAGGCGTGGGGTTACGCCGCCGACCAGCGCCCCTCCACCCACCCGATCGCCCCGGAGGAGGTCGCCGACGCCGACGAGGGCCTGCTCAACTTCGACGGCATCTCGTACGCCAAGGGGGCCAGCGTGCTGCGGCAGCTGGTCGCGTGGCTCGGCGACGAGGCGTTCCTGGCCGGCCTCAACGCGCACTTCGCCGCGCACCGCTTCGGCAACGCCACCCTCGACGACCTGCTGGCCAGCCTCACCAGCGCCAGCGGGCGGGACCTCTCCGGCTGGGCCGAGCTGTGGTTGCGTCGGCCGCAGGTCAACACGTTGCGCGCCGAGGTCGCCGTGGACGCCGACGGCCGCTACACCGAGGTGGCGGTGGTGCAGACCGCGCCCGAGTCGCACCCGGTGCGGCGTCCGCACCGCATCGGGGTGGGCCGCTACTCGGCGGACGGCAGCGTCCTGCGCGACGAGGTGGACATCGACCCGGCCGTCGACGGTGATCGGACCGTGCTGGGTCAGCTGGAGGGCCTGCCGGCGGCCCGGCTGCTGCTGCTCAACGACGGTGACCTCACCTTCGCCAAGGTGCGCCTCGACCCGGCGTCGGCGGAGGCCGTTCCGCTGGTGCTGCCCGCTCTGAACGACCCGCTGGCCAGGGCTGTGCTGTGGGGCGAGGCACTGGACGCGGCTACCGACGGGGAGCGGCCGGTCGCCGGCCTGGTCGACCTGATGGTCGCCGCGCTGCCCGCCGAGACCGAGGTGATCATCGCGGAGGACGTGCTGACTCTCAGCCGGTCGCTCGTCGACCGCTACCTCGACCCGCTGACCCGGTCGGCGGCGCTGGCCCGGGTCGCCGAGGCGTGCCAGCGCCTGCTCGACGGCGCACCGGCCGGAGAGTCGTTGCAGCTCGCCGCCGCACGGGGCTGGATCGCCGCGACCACCGACGACGACCTGCTCGTCGGCTGGCTGGCCGGGCGGGGCGTGCCGGCCGGCCTGAAGGTCGACGCGGAGCTGCGCTGGGCGGTGCTGCGCCGGCTGGTGGTGCTGGGCGCCGCCGGCGAGGCGGAGATCGCCATCGAGGCAGCCGCCGACGTCAGCGCCACGGGTGCGGAACGGGCCGCCCACTGCCGGGCAGCCCTGCCCGACCCGGCGGCGAAGCAGGCTGCCTGGGAGATCATCGTGCGGGACACCGACCTGTCCAACCGGCTGTTGGAGGCGACAGCCGAGGGGTTCTGGCAACCCGAACAGGCCGAGCTGACCGCCGCGTACGCCGACAGGTACTTCGCGGAGATGCCGGCCGCCGCGAGTCGGCGTACCCCCTGGACGGCCGACCGGGTGGCGGCCCTGGCGTTCCCCCGCTACGCCGTGGCGCAGCCGACCCGGGAGGCGGCCGCGGCGTTGCTGGCCCGCGACGACCTGACCCCCGGCCTGCGCCGGGTGGTGACCGACGCCGACGACGACCTGCGCCGCGCGCTCGTCGCCCGGACGGCGGTGGCGGCCGCGTCGGCATGAGAGCCGTCGGGTGTGGGGTGGCCGACGAGCCACCCCACACCCACCGCCCTGACCGGAACTGCCCCGGGCCGCAACAGCACGCTCACGCGTTCGGCCTACGATCACGGGGTGGAGGAAGATATCCGGCGGATCGGGATCATGGGTGGCACCTTCGACCCGATCCACCACGGGCACCTCGTCGCGGCCAGCGAGGTGGCCGACCGGTTCGGCCTGGACGAGGTGGTCTTCGTCCCGACCGGGCAGCCGTGGCAGAAGGCCGACGAACCGGTGAGCCCCGCCGAGGACCGGTACCTGATGACCGTCATCGCGACCGCCTCCAACCCCCGCTTCCAGGTCAGCCGGGTCGACATCGACCGCAGTGGGCCGACGTACACGGTCGACACCCTGCGCGACCTCCAGGCCGAGTACGGCCCCAAGGTGCAGCTGTTCTTCATCACCGGAGCGGACGCCCTGCAACGCATCCTGTCCTGGAAGGACCTGGACGAGATCTTCGAGTTGGCCCACTTCGTCGGTGTGACCCGGCCCGGGTTCGCGTTGACCGACAAGCACCTTCCGGCGGACACCGTCAGTCTGATCCAGGTGCCGGCGATGTCCATCTCGTCGACCGACTGCCGCGCTCGGGTCGCCCGGGGTGAACCGGTCTGGTACCTGGTCCCCGACGGTGTGGTGCAGTACATCGCCAAGCGGAGCCTCTATCAGCGCTGAACCCGCCCGGTATGCCCCTGTTACTGCCTGAAACCGACCAGAACTGCCCGGTCGGTCCGCCGACGGGTGTGAGACGCTTGGAGGATCGCACGCCTGATCGAAGGAGAACGGTGACAGTTTCCGAACGCGCTCACGAGCTGGCTATCGCGGCCGCCCAGGCCGCCGCCGACAAGAAGGCGCAGGACATCACGATCATCGACGTCGGCGACCAGCTCGCCATCACCGACGCGTTCGTGCTCGCCGCCGCCCCCAACGAGCGTCAGGTGCTGGCCATCGTCGACGCCATCGAGGAAAGCCTGCTGGAGCTTCCGGACAAGGCGAAGCCGGTACGGCGCGAGGGCGAGCGCGGTGGCCGTTGGGTGCTGCTCGACTACGTCGACATCGTGGTGCACGTCCAGCACACCGAGGAGCGCGAGTTCTACGCCCTCGACCGGCTCTGGAAGGACTGCCCCACCATCCCGTTCGTCGACCGCGACCTGGTCGAGGCCGACGCCAGCGGGTCCGCCGCAGCCGAATGACCAAGCTGATCGTCTGGCGGCACGGCAACACCGACTGGAACGCCGCCAACCGGGTCCAGGGGCAGACCGACGTACCCCTGAACGAGCTGGGTCGCGACCAGGCCCGCGCCGCCGCGCCGTTGCTCGCGGCGCTGCGGCCCGACGCCATCGTCTCCAGTGACCTGGGCCGCGCCGCGGAGACCGCCGCCGCGCTGGTCGCGCTGACCGGCCTGCCGGTGCGCACCGACGCACGGCTGCGCGAGCGGCACTTCGGCCAGTGGCAGGGGCTGCACCTCACCGAGGTCGCCGAGCGCTTCCCCGATGAGTACGCCCGCTGGCAGGCCGGCGACCCCGCTCCCGGGGTCGACGTGGAACCGTTGCCCGACCTCGGGGAACGGGTCGCCGCAGCGCTGCTGGAGGCCGCCCACGCGGCACCGGGCGGCACCGTGGTGATCGCCACCCACGGCGGGGCCTCCCGGCAGGGCGTCGGTCACCTCCTCGGCTGGGACGCGACAGTGCTGCGTGCCGTCGGTTCGCTCGCCAACTGCCACTGGACCGAGCTGCGCCACGACGACGTCCGGGGTTGGCAGTTGCGGGCGCACAACGTCGGCCTGATCACCGCCCCGGTCACCGTCGACGCGGTCTGAGCACGACCCTCGCCCCGGCCGGGCGCCATCGCGCTT
The DNA here is from genome assembly GCF_027460215.1 of Micromonospora sp. WMMC250. Taxonomy (NCBI): domain Bacteria; kingdom Bacillati; phylum Actinomycetota; class Actinomycetes; order Micromonosporales; family Micromonosporaceae; genus Micromonospora; species Micromonospora sp. WMMC250. The sequence continues at coordinate 6,375,477 of NZ_JAPZBJ010000002.1, forward strand.
CGTCGTTCGGCGTCCCGATCGGCTAGCGTGCCGGGCATGCCCGTCGCGGTCGTCATCGACTCCACCGCCTACCTCCCGCCCGAGCTGGTGCACGCGCACCGGCTGACCGTCGTGCCGTTGACAGTCGTCCTCAACGGTGCGGAGGGGTTGGAGGGGGTGGAGACCCAGCCGGCCGACGCCACACTGGCGTTGAGCGCCCGCCGGGTCACCGCGACGACCTCCCGGCCGGCGCCGGAACAGTTCGCCAGGACGTACCGCCGTCTGTTGGACGACGGCGCCGACGGGATCGTCTCGGTGCACATCTCCGCCGCCCTGTCCGGCACCGTCGAGGCAGCCCGCCTGGCCGCCGCCGACCTCGACGGCCGCGTCGAGGTCGTGGACAGTCGCTCGACCGGCATGGGTCTCGGCTTCCCGGCCATCGCGGCCGCCACCGCCGCCGAAGCCGGCGTCGACCTCGCCGGTGTACGCGACGCCGCGCTCGCCGCCGTCGCCCGTACCACCGTCTGGTTCTACGTCGACACGCTCGAGTTCCTCCGCCGAGGCGGCCGGATCAACGCGGCCGAGGCGCTGCTCGGGACCGCCCTCTCCGTCAAGCCGATCATGCACATGCCGGACGGGGCGATCGTGCTGCGGGAGAAGGTCCGCACCGCCAGCCGCGGAGTGGCCCGGCTCGTCGACCTGGCCGTCGAGGCGGCCGGGGACGACGACGTCGACCTCGGGGTGCACCACCTGGCCGCGCCGCAGCGAGCCGAGGCGTTGCTCGTCGCGCTGACCGGGCGGTTCGGTGACCGGCTGCACGACACGTACGTCTCCGAGGCCGGCGCGGTCGTCGCCGCCCACGCCGGCCCGGGTCTGGCCTGTGTGGTCGTCCATCGTCGTCCGGCCGACTGACCGGCTGGCCCCGCCGTGTTAGCCTCCGTGCGCGCCCCAGATGGGCCTACCCCCCGGAGGTTCTGGCTACTTCAGCCACCACGCCGAGATCGACGCGAACCACGCGTCTCTCGTGCGGGATCCGGGGCGTCGGCGCCCTCGGGGCTTCGTCATCTGCGTGGCTGGGTGAACGCTGTGGGCTTCCGGTCGGGTCTTCGGATCGACCGGGAAGAAGACGGTACGCGTGACAGTCACGTTCAACCACACCATCATCGCCAGCAAGGACAAGAGCGCATCGGCCGCGTTCTACCGGGAGCTGTTCGAGCTGCCGGCGGCGCCTTCGTGGGGGCCGTTCACCAACGTGCAGCTGGACGAGGGCGTGCTGCTCCAGTTCGCCGAGCCGCCGGTGGACATCCAGATGCAGCACTACGCGTTCCTCGTCGACGACGAGCTGTTCGTGCGGTGCCTGGCGTTCATCGAGGGGCGAGGCATCACGTACTGGGCCGACCCGCAACTGAAGCGGGAAGGGGAGATCAACACCGAACACGGCGGACGCGGCTTCTACTTCTTCGACCCGGCCGGCCACGCCATCGAGATCATCACCCGGCCGTACCTCTAGACGGGTAATTCCCGACGCAAGGTTGGTGGGCTCGGCTGGCTGGCCATGCTGGGGAGCGCTATACCTCAGAGGCATATTCATGCCTCTGAGGTATAGCGCTTGATATCGCGTCCGCCCCGGCGAAGGTGACCGGCGGTGATCGGCCTGGCCCTAATCCGAAACACCTGTGCCACGGCTGCTTCGCCGCGCGCGCAGTCCCAGTCACGCCGTTGCCCGGCGGATCTACTCTGCTGCCCATGAGGTCTCGCGGTTGTCGTCGTCGTTTCCTCAACCCGCTCGGCGCGGTGTATCTGGCGGTGTTCACGGTTACCGGCGCGCTCGGTGCCCTGGCGGCGACGACCTGGGTCCGGGCCGACAAGGTGGCGGTGCCGGGCACGGTGTTGTGGTGTGTCGCGCTGATGGTGGCCGGGCTGGTGGTGTCGCCGCCACCCCGGATGCTCATGCTGTCGGTGGCCTGGCTGGTCAGTCCGCTGCTCATGTTCGTGGCCGCCGGAGGGCTGTGGTCGACGGTCCTGACGCAGCGCGGCGAGCGGGTCGTGGCCACCGTCATCGACGTACGGGATGGCCGCGAGAAGGGCCGCCACCTCTACTACACCCTCGCCGACCAGCGCGATCGGCGTATTCCGGGGGAACTGGGGATGTGGCCGGGGAGCAGCATCGGCGCCTCGAACAACCCGGAAGGCGGCATCGGGCAACGCGTCGTCGTGGTACGGGATCCCGAGGGCCTGGTCGATCCGCGCCTGCCCGAAGAAATCGACACCGGCCAGGGCTACCTCATCCTCCTGCCGGGTGTCTTCGTCATCCTCGCCGTGCTCTGTCTACTGGCCGGGCGGCCACTGCCCGACGAGGACGCGCCGCAATGGTGGAGACCGCCGGGACGATCCGACGCCCGTCGTTGAGTCAGCGCCGGCGGTGTTGATGAGGTGTCCGTCGGTCTGCGCCTGCCGGACCTCCCTGCGTCCCTTAGCAGATCGAGGCTTGATCAGGTAGTTGTCCACAGCGCGGCTGGCTGTCCACAGGGCGGTGCCGGCACACCCCACCGTCCCGGCCGCCGCCATAGCGTCGCGCTGTGTCGCACGACGAGGAGACAGAGGTACGCCAGCGCCTGCGCCGGCTGACGGAGACTGCTGTCGCACCACCGCCCCGACCCGAGGCGCAGCCCGGGGGCGTACCCCGGTTTGGTGTGCCGTCCACTGCGGTGGGCTCGGACGTGTTGTCCGCTCGACCCGCCGCGCCGGCGTCGGAGCCGACGCCGGGCGAATCTGCGGTTGCGCCCGGGTCGCGGCTGCCCGGGCCAGGGGCGTTCGACCCCGGGCGACGGGGTGTGCGGGCGTTGGCGGTCGTCGCCGTGGTGGTGGTGTTGGTAGCCGCCGGTTGGGCCTGGCGTTCCCGGCCGCAGTCGGAGCCGGTCGCCCCGCCGGTCAGCGAGAGCACAGCGGCGGCATCGGTGGGTGACCCCAGCGCGTCCGGCTTCGGCGAGCTGGTGGTGACGGTCGCGGGCAAGGTCCGAAAACCCGGCTTGGTGCGCCTGCCGGCCGGTTCCCGTCTCGCCGACGCGGTGCAGGCGGCCGGCGGCGCGCTGCCCGGGGTCGACGTGGCGTTGCTCAATCCCGCCCGCAAGGTCACCGACGGCGAGTTGATCGTGGTCGGGGTGACGCCGCCGCCGGGCGGCCCGGCCGCGCCGCCCGGCGGCGGGGCTGCCCCGGCCACCGGGCCGCTGAACCTCAACACCGCGACCCTGGCGCAGCTCGACGCGCTGCCCGGGGTGGGGCCGGTGCTCGCCCAGCGGATCCTCGCCCACCGGGATCAGCACGGCGGGTTCAAGTCTGTTGGTGACCTGCGCCAGGTCGACGGGATCGGCGATGCTCGCTACGAGCAGCTCAAGGACCTGGTGACGGTGTGAGCGAGCTTGCCGACGCGCCGACGGCCGGCGGGGCGCGGTCCGAGCCGCCGGATCTGCGACTGGCCGGGCTCGCCGTGGCGGCCTGGCTCACCGCGTTCGCTGCCCTGCACCTCGGCAGCCGAGCCGCGCTGCTGGTGACCGGCACGGCGGCGGTTCTGACGGTGCTTGGCGGTGTGCACCTGCTTGGCGGCCTCGGTCGTCCCCGAGCAGTGGTGCGACGCTACGGGTGGGTCGCCGTGGCGGTCGGCCTCGGTGTGGTCTGCGGTGGTGCCGCCACCGCTGCCCGGCTCGCCGTTCGGGACGCACCGGCGATCCGGGCCCTGGCCGAACAGCGTGCTCCGGTCACCGTCGACCTGGTGGTGAGGGATGATCCGCGTCCGATCCGGAGCGCCGGCCGACCGGGCATGCTCCTGGTGTCGACGGAGTCGGTCCGGCTCACCGGCCCGGATGGCCGCCGGATCCACGCGTCGGTGCGGCTGCTCGTCCTGGCGACCGACCCGGCCTGGCAGGGCCTGCTGCCCGGGCAGCGCCTCAGCGCCGACGGCCGGCTCGGCGTTCCGCGCGGTGGCGACCTCACCGCGGCCGTGCTCAGCACGGACGGCCCGCCGCAGCGGCACGGTGTGTCGTCCTGGGCGCAGCGTGCCGCCGGGTCGCTGCGAGCCGGCCTGCAACGGGCCTGCGGCCCGCTGCCCGACGATCCGGGTGGGCTGCTGCCCGGGCTGGTGGTGGGGGACACCAGCCGGCTGCCGCCCGACGTCGAGGCGGACTTCCAAGCAACCGGAATGACACACCTCAATGCCGTGTCGGGGAGCAATGTCGCGATTGTCGTAGGCGCCGTGTTGCTGCTGGCCCGATGGTCACGGGCCGGGCCATGGCTCGCCGTCGGGCTCTGCGGGGTCGCACTGGTGGGCTTCGTCATCCTGGTCCGTCCGTCGCCCAGCGTCGTACGGGCGGCGACGATGGGAGCCATCGGTCTCGCCGCGCTGGCCGCCGGTCGGCCCCGAGCCGCGCTACCCGCGCTTGCCGCCGCCGTCACCGTGCTGGTGCTGGTCGACCCCGAATTGGCCGGTGATCCCGGGTTCGCGCTCTCCGTGCTGGCCACCGGCGGCCTGTTGCTGCTCGCGCCGCGTTGGCGGGACGGGTTGCGTCGCCGGGGCGTACCGGCCGGGCTGGCGGAGGCGCTGGCCGTGCCGGCGGCGGCGCAACTGGCCTGCGGCCCGGTCGTCGCCGGCATCTCCGGCACGGTCAGCCTGGTGGCGGTGCCGGCCAACCTTCTGGCGGTGCCGGCCATCGCGCCGGCGACAGTGCTGGGTGTGTTGGCGGCCGTGGTGTCGCCGGTCTGGCCGGGTGGCGCCGAGTTCCTCGCCTGGCTGGCGAGCTGGCCGGCCTGGTGGTTGGTGGTCATCGCCCGGCAGGGCGCCCGGCTGCCGGGCGGCACCGTGCCGTGGTTGGGCGGGCTGCCCGGCGCTCTGCTGTTGACCGCGCTGACCGTCGCGCTGCTGGTCGCGGTGCGCCGACCACTCGTACGGCGGCTGGTGGCGGTCGTCGGGGTGGCCACGGTGCTGGGTGCGCTGCCGGTGCGGCTGGTCTTCGCCGGTTGGCCGCCGCCGGGTTGGGTGGTGGTGGTCTGCGCCGTGGGCCAGGGCGACGCCGTGGTGCTGCCGGTAGCACCCGGCCGGGCCGTGGTGGTGGACGCCGGGCCGGAGCCGGGTGCTGTGGACGGCTGCCTGCGGCGGCTCGGCGTACGGGAGGTGCCACTGCTGGTGATCAGTCACTTCCATGCCGACCACGTGGGTGGGGTGGCCGGGGTGTTCCGGGGACGGCGGGTCGGTGCCGTGCTGACGCCGTCGTCGACCGACCCGGAGAGCGGCCGGGACCTCGTCCGGGCGGCGGCGACCGGCGGGCGGGCCGCGTTGCTGACCACAGTGGCCGGCGCCCGACACCCCATGGGTGGGGTCGAGCTGCTGGTGCTCGGCCCGCCGTACCCGCTGGCCGGCACCAGGTCCGACCCGAACAACAACTCGTTGGTGCTGCGCGCCACGGTGGCCGGGGTGCGGATCCTGCTCCCCGGCGACGCGGAGGCCGAGGAGCAGCACGCGATGGTGGCGAGGGCGACGCCCGGCCAGTTGCGGGCGGACGTGCTGAAAGTCGCCCACCACGGTTCGGCGTACCAGGATCTCGGATTCCTCGACGCGGTGCGGCCCGCCGTCGCGCTCGTGCCGGTCGGCGCCGGCAACACCTACGGGCATCCGAGCCCCGGGCTGCTCAGTCGGTTGGGCAGGGGCGGTGCCCGGGTGCTGCGTACCGACACCGACGGTGACCTGGCAGCGGTTCGGACGAGGAACGGCCTGGCAGTGGCCCACCGAGGGGTGCCACCGGGCCGGCAGGCCTGAGACGGGCGAACCGACCTTGCCTGAATTGCGCACCAAATGGCAATTGAGGCAGATGTCGGGATTTGCGTTGTGTGCGGGCTGCGCCGACCGAGCAGCTGATGAGCAGTCACGATCCCACGCCGGGGCGTGCGAATATGGGCGGCGTGACCCCCGCCAGCCTCGCCCCCATTCTGCTCGTCCTCGGTGACGAGGAGCTGCTCGCCACGCGCGCGGTCACCGAAGCTGTCGCCAAGGTTCGCAGCGTCGACCCCGAGGTGGACGTCCGCGAGTACCAGGCCGGAACGCTCACCGTCGGCGAGATCGCCGAGATGCTCAGCCCGTCGCTGTTCGGTGGGCGGCGGCTGCTGATCCTGCGTTCCGGTCAGGACGCGCGCAAGGACCTGGTCGCCGCGCTGCTGGCGTACGCGAAGAACCCCGACCCGGACGTCCAACTGCTGGTGCTGCACCTGGGTGCCGCCAAGGGCAAGGCGTTCGCCGACGGGCTGCGGGCAGCCGGCGCGACCGTCGTACCGGCCGCCAAACTCAAGGGACACCGCGACCGGGTGGCCTTCGTCCGGGACGAGATCCGCCGAGCCGGAGGTAAGTGCACCGACGACGCCGCCGAGGCGCTCATCGCGGCCGTCGGCAACGACCTCCGCGAACTGGCCGCCGCCTGCTCCCAGCTGATCGCCGACACCGACGGGCGGATCAGCGCCGAGACTGTCGCCCGCTACTACCGGGGTCGGGTCGAGGTGACCGGCTTCACGGTGGCGGACGCCACCATGGTCGGTGACGTGCCAGGGGCGTTGGAGGCGCTGCGCTGGGCCCTGCACGTCGGGGTCGACCCGGTACCCATCGCCGATGCCCTGGCCGACGGAGTGCGCACTGTGGCCCGGGTGGCGTCTGCCGGGCGGGGCAGCCCGTACCAGCTGGCCAGCAGCCTCGGCATGCCCGCGTGGAAGATCGAACGGGCGCAGCGACAGGGGCGCGGTTGGACCCCGGAGGGGCTGGTCCGGGCCATGCAGGTCGCCGCCGAGTGCAACGCGGCCGTCAAGGGCGGATCAGACGACCGGGCGTACGCCCTGGAGCGGGCGGTCTTCTCCGTCGCGGCGGCCCGGCAGGGCAGCACCAGGTGACGGGGGCTAACCGCCCGGCGTGGGCCACCGTCGGAGTGGACGAGGAGCGGTACCGGCCGCTCTACGCCCGGATCCTCGGCCTGCGATTCGTCAACCCCGGCGGCGTGCTGTGCTTCCTCTTCTTCGAGGGCACCATCGCCCTGGCGGTGCTGCTCGCCCTCGCCGAACTTGTCACCTGGTGGGCGGTGCTGGTGCTGCCCGTCGTGGTGGCGGCGATGGTCAAGCTCAACGACATGGTGGCCGCGATCGTGGTCCGCTCGGCGGCGCTCGTGCCCGAGCAGGAACGGGACCGGTTCCGCCGCCAAGTGGAACCGGCGGTCGGGCGAGCCCAGGTGGAGTGGATCTCGCACAGTGTCACCGGCGTGGTGATCACCGGGGATTCGGTGCCACCCCCACGCCGCGCCTACCCGTCAGACTGAGCCCACCCGTCAGACTGAGCCCACCCGTCAGACTGAGCCCACCGGTCGGACTGAGCCCCGTCAGCATGCGCCCGGCCGCCGGGAAACGATCCGTCAGGCCCAGACTGCCGGCCCGACTGCTGCTCGATGGACCGCCTCCGGGTTGCGCAACCCGGAGCGGGCCACCAGCCAAGTCCGGCTGCGGACACACGGAAGCCCCGGGCCTGGGCCCGGGGCTTTCCGAATCAGTCTGACGGTGAAGTCGTCAGGCGGAGAGCGCCACCACGCGCTTCGCGATCGCGGACTTGCGGTTCGCGGCCTGGTTGGAGTGGATCACGCCCTTGCTGACGGCCTTGTCCAGCTTGCGCGAGGCGTCCAGCATGAGCGCGGTCGCCTTCTCGACGTCACCGGCCTCGGCAGCCTCGTGGAACTTCCGGACGGCGGTCTTCAGCGACGACTTGACCGACTTGTTGCGCAGCCGGGCCTTTTCGTTCTGCCGGTTGCGCTTGATCTGGGACTTGATGTTCGCCACGCGACAGCCTCGTCTTGATAGCTCGGGTTGGTCAGCTTGTGCGCTCGATGACGAACATGCGTCACCGCCGCGCGAAGAGCCAGGTTACCAGGTCGCCCGGGACGAGCCAAAACGGCTCGGCCCGAACGGGGCTCCGTCCTGGGTGGGGAGCCTATCCGAACGCTCGACCGCTCGACCCACTCGGCTTCTGGAAAACAGCGGCATCCAACCGTGGCTGACAGCACCGCGCTGTCCCCGGTGATCAAGAGGTTTGCGTCACCAGGCGGCCTTCTTCTGACGCAAACCTCTTGATCACCGCGTTGGTGTGCGGGGATGGTGGCCGGGGCCGCTGGGGTTGTGGGCGGGACGCTGTCAGCGCCAGCCTTGGCGGCGGGCCAGCCAGTCGAGCGACTGTTCGCCGCTCCACCGCTGGTGGGCGGGCAGGTGTGGCGAAGCCGTCGCCGGTGCCGCCGCCGCTCCGGTGAGGTAGTAGCCGGCTAACGCGGCCAGGGTCGCGTCCAACGCGTCGGGCGGTGCGTCGGCGGTCGCCGGGTGGGTGGCGAAGAGCCGGTCGGCGTCGAGCCCACTGGCGTACGCGGTGAGGAGCAGACCGGCCAGGTCGAACCAGGCCGGCCCGGAACACACCCAGGTCCAGTCGCAGAACCAGGCCCGGCCGTCCGCGCCGATCAGCACGTTGTCGACCCGCAGGTCCCCGTGGATCAGGCCGGTCGCCTCGGCGGCGTACCGGGGGAGGAGGGACTCCAACGCGACCAGGTCGGGCAACCGGCCCACTGCCGACGAGGGCAGCGGGGGCGGGGGTTCCCGACCGGCGGCGACCTCCTCCCACCAGAGGATGTCCGAGCGGGCCAGATCGGCCAGGTGTGGCAGGCCGAGGGCGGTCAGCTCGGCCGACGGCTCGGCCAGTGCGGCGGCGACCTCCGCGTACCCGGCGAGGGTGGCGTCCAGCTCGGCGGGCACCCAGGGCAGGCGTGGGGTGTGGCCGTCGACGGCGTCGGTGCAGAGCACGAACCAGCCGGCCTCGTACAGAGTCCACCGGGGGCGGGGCGCCGGAAGGTCGGCCGGCAGCCGGTCCAGGATCGCTGCTTCCCGGGCGTACCACTCGACCAGGTGCGGTTGCTCGGCGGCGGGTGCCGCCTTCACGAAGGCCCGGCCACCGGCGGCGGTGTGGAGCACTGCGGCGAAGCCGCGGGTGAAGCCCGCGCCCGCGACCCGGGCGGTGACCACCGGCGCGCCGAGCCGGTCGGCGACCGCGGCCCGCAGCGTCGCCGGCAACGTCGACCACGACGGCCGCTGGGCGCTCGCGTGGTACGGCACCGGCGGCAACGAGGGAGAGGACACCGCACCATGCTGCCCCGGGGTGCGTGCGCGACGCGCGGCGACACTGCCAGACTGCCAAGCCATGAGGACCGAGGACTTCTGGCAGCTGATCGACGAGGCTCGGGCCGGCGGCGGGGGAGAGCCCGAGCCGGTCGCCGCGCGGGCCGTCGCCCTGCTCGCCGAGCGGGATCCGGAGGACATCGTCGGGTACGCCCGGCACCAGACGCGGGTGCTGGCCGCCTCGCACAAGGCGGACCTGTGGGGCGCGGCGTACCTGATCAACGGTGGCGCCTCGGCCGACGGCTTCGAGCACTTCCGGGGCTGGCTGATGACCCAGGGGCGGGCGGTCTTCGCCCGCGCGGTCGCCGAACCGGACTCCCTGGCCGAACTGCCGCAGGTGCGGGCGGCATCGCTCAGCGGCGAGGAGTTCTCCGCGGAGCGGATGCTGTCGGTGCCCTGGGACGCGTACCGCAAGGCCACCGCCACCGAACTCCCCGCGGACCGGGACCCGGTGCGGACGCCGGACCTGAACGACTTCTGGGACTTCGACGACGAGGAGGAGGCGCGTCGGCGGTTGCCCCGGTTGGCCGCGCTCTTCGTCGAACCGCCGCTGGAGTGAGGCGTCCGCGGACCGATGCATCGCCCGCGCAGTGGGCGCACCCCGGCGGCGTGGGAACATAGAGGGGGTCGGCGGCGCGCCGGCCTGTTCACGTCAGCCGACCAGAACGGACCGCTGTGCCACCGAAGCTCGATCCCGGCGCGAACGCCCCTGGTTCCACCGACCCCGGTCGCATCCGGAACTTCGGCATCATCGCCCACATCGACCACGGGAAGTCGACCCTGGCCGACCGGATGCTGCAGCTCACCGGCGTGGTCGACCCCCGCCAGATGCGCGCGCAGTACCTGGACCGGATGGACATCGAGCGCGAGCGCGGCATCACCATCAAGAGCCAGGCCGTCCGCATGCCCTGGACCATCCGTGAGGGTGAGAGGGCTGGCGAGAGCGCGGTGCTCAACATGATCGACACCCCGGGGCACGTCGACTTCACCTACGAGGTGTCCCGGTCGCTCGCCGCCTGCGAGGGCGCCGTGCTGCTGGTCGACGCCGCGCAGGGCATCGAGGCGCAGACCCTGGCGAACCTCTACCTGGCGCTCGAGAACGACCTGCGCATCATCCCGGTGCTCAACAAGATCGACCTGCCGGCCGCCCAGCCGGAGAAGTACGCCGAGGAGTTGGCCCACCTCATCGGCGGTGATCCCGCCGACTGCATCCGGGTCTCCGGCAAGACCGGCGAGGGCGTCCCGCACCTGCTCGACGAGATCGTCCGGCAGTTCGTTCCGCCGGTCGGTGACGCCGAGGCGCCCGCCCGGGCGATGATCTTCGATTCGGTGTACGACGTGTATCGCGGCGTCGTCACGTACGTCCGGGTCATCGACGGCCGGATCAGCGCCCGCGACCGCATCAAGATGATGTCCACCGGCGCCGTGCACGAGCTGCTGGAGATCGGCGTCATCTCGCCCGAGATGGTCAAGGCCGAGGCGCTCGGCGTCGGTGAGGTCGGCTACCTGATCACCGGCGTGAAGGACGTCCGGCAGTCCCGGGTCGGTGACACCGTCACCATCAACAGCCGACCGGCGGCCGAGCCGCTCGGTGGCTACAAGGACCCGAAGCCGATGGTCTACTCCGGCCTCTACCCGATCGACGGGTCCGACTACCCGAACCTGCGCGAGGCCCTGGACAAGCTCAAGCTCAACGACGCCGCCCTGGACTACGAGCCGGAGACCTCCGGCGCGCTCGGGTTCGGCTTCCGCTGCGGCTTCCTCGGCCTGCTCCACCTGGAGATCATCCGGGAGCGGTTGGAGCGTGAGTACAACCTCGACCTGATCTCCACCGCCCCGAACGTCGTCTACCGGGCGATCACCGACGATGGCGCGGAGATCGTCGTGACCAACCCGAGCGAGTACCCCACCGGCAAGATCGCCGAGGTGTACGAGCCAGTCGTCCGGGCCACCGTACTGACCCCGAACGACTACGTGGGCGCGGTGATGGAGCTCTGCCAGGGCCGGCGCGGCACCCTGCTGGGCATGGACTACCTCTCCGCCGACCGGGTGGAGCTGCGCTACACGCTGCCCCTAGCGGAGATCATCTACGACTTCTTCGACCAGTTGAAGAGCCGCACCAAGGGCTACGCGTCACTGGACTACGAGCCCTCCGGCGAGCAGGCGTCCGACCTGGTGAAGGTCGACATCCTGCTGCACGGCGAGCCGGTGGACGCGTTCAGCGCCATCGTGCACAAGGACAAGGCGTACAACTACGGCGTCACCATCGCCGCCAAGCTCCGTACGCTGATCCCGCGCCAGCAGTTCGAGGTGCCGATCCAGGCGGCCATCGGCAGCCGGGTCATCGCCCGGGAGACCATCCGTGCCATCCGTAAGGACGTGCTCGCCAAGTGCTACGGCGGTGACATCAGCCGTAAGCGCAAGCTGCTGGAGAAGCAGAAGGAAGGCAAGAAGCGGATGAAGATGGTCGGCCGGGTCGAGGTCCCGCAGGAGGCCTTCATCGCCGCCCTCTCCTCCGACTCCGGCGACAACAAGGCCCCCAAGAAGTAACCCCACCTGGGGCTGCCCGTCCTCGGCTGCCCGCCGCCCGCCGCGTTCGGCTGTCTGCCGCCTGCCGCCTGCCGGCTGCTGCCTGCCGGCTGCTGCCTGCCGCCGGTGATCAAGAGGTTTGCGTCATCCGAGCCCCGGATTTTGACGCAAACCTCTTGATCACCGGCGGGTGGGCCGGGGGTGTGGGTGGGCGGGGTGTGGGTGGGTTTTTTGGGGCTCGGTTTCCGGTAGTCGCCCTGGGCAACATGATGCCTGACCTGTGTGGACGTGCGCCCAACTCAATCGACGCAACCTATCGGCATCGATGCTGGCAACTTGTTTGTGACTGAGTCGGTTTGGATTTTCGTTGGCTCGGGCATCTAACCGTCACGACAGGAAGCACACAGATCGTGTGTCAGACATTCTTTGAGGGAGGGTGGCCGTGGAGCTCACCGTGTGGGGCATCATCACTGCGATCGTTGTTGGTCTCATTGTCGGCGCGCTCGGCCGCCTGGTGGTTCCGGGTCGGCAGAACATGCCGATCTGGCTGCACCTGTTGATCGGTGTGGGTGCGGCGCTGCTGGGTACGGTGTTGGCGCGGGCGATGGGTATCGCGACGGAGACCGCTGGTGTGGACTGGACGGAGTTGCTGGTTCAGGTGGTTGTCGCGGCGATCGCGGTCGCGCTGGTGGCTGGTGTCGGCGGGCGTCGACGCGTTACCCGATAACACCAGCACTGCTGTAACACCGCTTCCGAAACACCGCTTCCGAGGGGCGCCCAGCCGACAAGCTGGGCGCCCCTCGGCGTTTCTCCTGAGCGTGGTGGCCGCGCGAGCCCAGTTCGTCGGCCCGATCCGCCGACAGCAGCCTTGATCGACTCGGGTTCGGCGAAGTCGGGCTGTCCCGGTGCCGCGGATACCCCTGTTTCGGCGACCTCGTGTCGATCATGCGACGCCCACGCCCACGCCCACGCTGACGCCGACGCCGACTCGGACGTCGAGCCCGAGGCGCTGATCGACTCCGTATCGCCGATCTGGCGGCCTCTGGCTATCCGGATGCCGCAATATCGCCGAGGTGGAGTCGATCAATCGCGCGCGGAGGGCGGCCCAGCGTGGCAGTCGGCCCAGCGCGGCCCAGTACGGTCCCGCCGGCCGAGTCGGCAGAGCGCAGCCCAGCCTGCCGAGCGTGGCAGAGCGCAGCCCAGCCTGGCAGAGCACGGCCCCGCCGGCCGAGCGCAGCCTCGCCGCCCATTCGCCCGGTCGGCCGAGTGCGGTCTCGCCGGCTGAGTGCGGCCCGGTCGGCTGAGTGCGGTCTTGCCGGCCGAGTGCGGCCCGGTCGGCTGAGCGCGGTCTCGCCGGCCAAGCGCGGCCGAGCGCGACCGAGCGCGGCCCAGTCGGTCTGGTTGGTGGTGGTGGCAGTGGGGTCCTGACCGGCCAGCAGGCTTGGTGGAACGTGTCCTGGTCGGCCACCTCGTGATCGTTTGGTGGTCGAAGTCGGTTTGGATTTTCGGCGGGTCGGGCACTTAGGGGTCACGACAGAAAGCACACACATCGTGTGTCAGACATTCTTTGAGGGAGGGTGGCCGTGGAGCTCACCGTGTGGGGCATCATCACTGCGATCGTTGTTGGTCTCATTGTCGGCGCGCTCGGCCGCCTGGTGGTTCCGGGTCGGCAGAACATGCCGATCTGGCTGCACCTGTTGATCGGTGTGGGTGCGGCGCTGCTGGGTACGGTGTTGGCGCGGGCGATGGGTATCGCGACGGAGACCGCTGGTGTGGACTGGACGGAGTTGCTGGTTCAGGTGGTTGTCGCGGCGATCGCGGTCGCGCTGGTGGCTGGTGTCGGCGGGCGTCGCCGCGTCACCCGATAACGACGTCGCCGCGTCACCCGATAACGACAGTGCATCACCTGGCAGGACAGCACTGACAGGACAGCACCAATCGAAAGAGCGCCCGGCCTCGGCCGGGCGCTCTTTCGTGCGGATGTGCCCGACTTCGACCCGGTGCCGCAGGGGCGTTGGTCGGGCCGCTGCGGTACGGTCGCCACGCTTCGGCCAGCCCCGCCCACTGTCGTAAAGGAATTCTCCGTACTAGGGTGCGGCGGAGAAGGTTAGTTCCAGGCGGCGCGAGGGGAGAAGTGGCGTGAACAGGTGGAAGCGGCTGGCCCCGGTCACCGCCATGGTGGCCTCGGCCGCGATGGTGCTGACCGGCTGTGGGGGCTCCGGCGAGGATGCTGCCGACGACAGCAAGCTCACGGTCTGGATGATGGGCGAGGGTGGCGAGGCGCAGAACACCTTTCTCGACTCCGTCGAGACGGAGTTCCGCCAGAAGCACCCCGACACCGATGTGGTGGTGCAGTACATCCCCTGGCTGGAGGCGCCCAAGAAGTTCCAGGCGGCGCTCGCCGGCGGTGAGGGCCCGGACATCACCGAGCTGGGCAACACCGAGACCCAGGGCTGGGCGGCGCAGGAGGCGCTCGCCGACGTGAGTGGTCGGATGGGTGGCTGGGCCGACGGCAAGGACCTGCTGCCCGACCTGGTCCGCAACGCGCAGCTCGACGGCAAGCAGTACGGCGTTCCCTGGTACGCCGGGGTGCGCGCCATCTACTACCGCACCGACTGGTTCGCCGAGGCCGGCGTGCAGCCCCCGAAGACCTGGGACGACCTGGTCACCGTGGCCAAGGCCGTGCAGGCGAAGAAGAAGGGCACCTACGGCATCGCCCTTCCCGGCAACTCCGAGCTGCCCTTCTACTCCTTCCTTTGGGGCGCCGGCGGCGAGATCGCCAACAACCAGGGCGGCACCTGGAAGTCCGGCTACACCACGCCGGAGGCGCAGAAGGCTGTCAAGTACTGGACCGACCTGGTCACCGTGCACAAGGTGGCCCCGCCCGCCGCGGCCGGCTGGAACGAGATCGACGCGCGGACCCAGTTCGCCACCGGCAAGGCGGCGATGGCCTTCGCCGGAAGCTGGCAGCAGGGCGCCATCAAGAAGGACAACCCCGAGATCGAGAAGGTCTGGGGTACGTTCCCGATCCCCGGCCCGGACGGCAAGGCGGCACCCGGCTTCGCCGGTGGCTCGGACGTGGCGATCTGGAAGGACAGCGAGCGGCAGGACCTGGCCTGGGACTACCTGACCGTGCTGCTGAACAAGAAGAACGCGCAGAGCTTCGCGAGCAGCCTCGGGTTCTTCCCGGTCTACCAGGATCTGGTCGCGGGTGACACCTACGCCAACGACAAGGTCATGGCGGCGTTCGCCACCACCATGCAGAACACCAAGCTCACGCCGCTCACCCCGAAGTGGGTGGAGGTCAGCCGGACCAAGACGGTGACCCAGGCGATGAACAGCTCGGTCATGAAGGGTCAGAAGACGGTCGAGAAGGCCACCGCCGATGCGGCCGCCGAGATGGAAGGCATTTTGAACAGCAAGTGAGGTCACAGACTAAAAACCCCGAGACGTCCGCCGCGCGGGAGACCCCCGCGCGGCGGCGTCGCCGGGTGGACCGCCTGCCCTACCTGCTGCTCCTGCCCGCGCTGGTGATCATCGGGGTGTTGCTGCTCTGGCCGCTCGGCCAGGTGGTGGTGATGTCCTTCTACCGGCTGAACAACGTCCGGCAGTTGCGCGGCGACCGCGAGTGGCCCTGGGTGGGGCTGGGCAACTACGCCGACATCCTCTCCGACCCGTTCTTCCTGACCGTGTTGCGCAACACGGTCCTGTTCGCCGCTGCCAACGTGCTGCTCACCATGGTCCTCGGCACCCTGGTCGGTCTCCTGCTCAACCGGCTCGGCCGCAAGATGGCGACCTTCGTGGCCAGTTGCGTGATGCTCGCCTGGGCCACCCCGGCGCTGACCGGCACCATCGTCTGGAAGTGGATCTTCGACGACACGAGCGGCCTCGCCACATGGCTGTTCAACGCCCTGCCGGACGGGCTCTCGAACGCCCTGTTCGGGAGGAGCGACTGGACCGGCTACGGCTGGTTCAACTCGCCGCTGCTCTTCTTCGCCATCCTCACCCTGGTGGTGGTCTGGCACTCGTTCCCGTTCATCGCGGTGAGCGTGCTGGCCGGTCTCAAGAGCGTACCGAGCGAGCTGCACGAGGCAGCCCGGGTGGACGGCGCGAGCCCGTGGCGGGTCTTCTGGAAGATCACGTTCCCGTTGCTGCGCCCGGTCTTCGGGATCCTGATCATTCTCTCCACGATCTGGGACTTCAAGGTCTTCACCCAGCAGTTCGTGCTGGCCGGCGGCACCCAGGACCGGCCTACGTTCATGCTCGCCATCTACTCGTACGCCGAAGCCTTCTCTCCACCGCCGAAGTACGGACTCGGCGCGGCCATCGCGGTGATCCTCACGCTGATCCTGCTCGTGGTCACCGGCTTCTACGTTCGGATGGTGCTCAGGCAGGAGGACGAGTCGTGAAGAAGGTCGCCCTCAACGCAGCAGGCCTGTTGGTCGCGCTCTTCGCGGCGTTCCCGGTCTACTGGATGATCTCCACGTCGCTGAAGCCCAGCAACGAGATCTTCTCGGCCACTCCGCAGCCGGTGCCGACGCACCCGACGCTGGCGCACTACCGGGAGATCCTGACCGGCAACCTGATCCCCGGCGTGAGCTTCCTCGACTTCTTCCTCAACAGCGCGCTGGTCGCCGTCTCCACCGTGGTGCTCAGCGGCCTGGTGGCCCTGCTGGCCGCGACAGCGGTGGCCCGGTTCCGCTTCAAGCTGCGGACCAGCTTCCTGATCATGCTGTTGGTGGTGCAGATGATCCCGTTGGAGGCGCTGGTCATCCCGCTGTTCCTGATGATCCAGCGGCTGGGGCTCTACAACACCCTGCCCAGCCTGATCCTCACGTACCTCGGCTTCTCGCTGCCGTTCGCGGTCTGGATGCTGCGCGGATTCGTCGCGGCGGTGCCCAAGGAGTTGGAGGAGGCGGCGGCCATCGACGGGGCGAGTCGGGCCCAGACCTTCCGGCGGGTCCTCTTCCCACTGGTCGCGCCCGGCCTGGTGGCCACCAGCATCTTCTCCTTCATCACGGCGTGGAACGAGCTGATCTTCGCGTTGACGTTCATCAACGACCAGGGGAGCTACACGCTGCCGGTGGCGATGACCTTCTTCTTCGGTCGCGACGACACCAACTGGGGGCCGGTGATGGCCGCGTCCACCCTGTTCACCCTGCCGGTGATCATCTTCTTCCTGCTGGTGCAGCGCCGGATGGTCTCCGGCCTGGTGGCCGGCGCCGTCAAGGGCTGAAACCGGCCGCCGCGCACGACCGCCGGGGCGGTGGTCAACCGCCGGGAAGGACGGTGAGCCCCGACCGGGCGACGATCTCCTGTAATGCCGCCACGTGCCCGTCGAACGCCGCCCGGCCGGCCCTGCTCAGGGCCACCGAGGTACGCGGGCGCTTGCCCACGAAACTCTTGCGGATCTCCACGTAGCCGGCCTGCTCCAGCGTGGTGAGCTGTTTGGACAGCGCCGAGTCGGAGAGCCCGAGATGCTCGCGCAGGTAGCGGAACTCCGCCCATTCGGTGGCCGCGAGCAGGCTCACCAGGGACAGCCGGGTCGGCGCGTGGATCAGCTCGTCGAACCGGGCGGTGCTCACCGGCCGCCGCCCAGCGGTCGGGTGGTCATCATCCGGCGAAGGTAGCGCATCAGTGGCTCCCCGGTAGCGGTCATCGCGCCGCCGGCGGTCGCCGTGCCGACCGTCGCGGGCCAGCTCAGACCGACCGCCTCGGCGGTGAACCCGGTGCAGACGCCGAGCGCGACCAGGGCGAGCACGTAGGCGGCGATGACGCCAACCCCCCGTACGCCGATGATGTGGGCGTGGACCTGGGCGCGGTGCCGCACCACCAGCAGGCCCACGACGGCGGTCAGGCCGATCGCGTACGCCGCCGACCCGACCGCGACCAGCCACGGCCGGTGGCTCTCCACGGTGGCGGTGAAGGCCACCATGAGCCCGGCCACGGCGGGCCAGAACCAGGCTGGAACGAGGGAGGCCGTGACCGCTTGGTCGCGGCGGGCTCGGATCTCGGCGAGCGCGTCGGCGGCCGCTGCGGAGGTGATGCCGGGCTCGGTCACGGCTGCTCCTGAAGAGAAGGAAAGAACTTTCCTGTCAGGCAAGTAGAGCAGGCACTTGCCAGTTGGGCAAGTACTTTCCGATTCGGCCATGAGGTGGCCCCTCCCGGCAACGACGTGCGGTTAGGCTGGCCGTCATGACGGGCAGGGTGGCAGCGGTGAACCTCGGCGCGGTGACCGAGGCGGAGTGGGCCGGCGACGCGAGCGGTCGCAGCGGCATCGACAAGCGGCCGGTGGGCGGCCCGGTGCTGGTCCGCGTCGACGGCGTGGTCGGCGACTTCATCGGCGAGCGCGCCCACCACGGCGGCCCCGACCAGGCGGTCTACGCCTACGCGGAGGAGGACGCTGCCTGGTGGGCGACGGAGCTGGGCCGCGACGTCCGACCGGGCGGCTTCGGGGAGAACCTGTCCACCTACGCGGTCGACGTGACCGGCGCGGTGATCGGCGAGCAGTGGCTGGTTGGTTCCGCCCTGCTCCAGGTCACCAAGCCGCGTACGCCGTGCACCACCTTTGCCGGGTTCTGGGGCGTACCGGATCTGATCAAGCGGTTCACCGCCCGGGCGCTGCCCGGCGCCTACCTGCGGGTGTTGCGCGAGGGGGAGGTCGGCCCGGGCGACCCGGTCGAGGTGGTGGAACGGCCGGCGCACGGTGTGACCATCGGCGAGGTGTTCCGGGCGACCAGCCTGGAGCCGGAGCTGCTGCCTCGGCTGCTCCAGGCGGAGGACCTGCCGGAGCCGATCCGGGAGAAGGCCCGCCGCCGCCTCGCCGCCCGGGGCTGAGACACGAAAGCCCCTGCCGTCAGCGGACGGCAGGGGCTTGAGGGCCTGTTTCATAAGAACTGGCCGGCCTGCGGCGGGCCCGGACGACGACCGGCGGCGTTGCGGTTTCGTCCGGATACGACACCGGTATCCGGACGAAACCGCGCCTTGCCGGGTCGCCGTCCGGACTCCGCCTCGGCTCGACCGCCCTTATGAAACAGGCCCTGGGCGCGATCGGGTCAGCGGAGCCAGGGGATGTTGCGGTCGAGCAGACCGCGCTCCTTGAGCTCCTTGCGCAGCGGGATCTCGTCGTCGACGTACCCGTCCCAGTTGATGCCCCAGTAGTTGGCGGTGTGGGTGCCCTCACCGATCAGCTGGCGCTGGACCGGGGTGCGGTTGCGGTACCACTCGCCGTTCACGTCGGGGTGCAGCTCGTCCAGCGGACGGATCCACCGGTAGGTGTAGCCGACGAAGAGCATCTTGCGGGTGATGGTCGACAGGTTCGTCGACCGCGAGTGCCACTGCCGGCGGTCGAAGATGAAGGCGTCACCCGGGTTGGCGGTGATCTCTACAGTGCCCTCCGGGTCCGGGTTGTGCACGCTGAGGTCCTTGGGCCGGTCCAGCGAGTTCCACAGGTGGCTGCCCGGGATGACCTTGGTGGCGCCGCGGCCGGTCTCGGAGAGGTCCGACAGCACGTACGCGACCTTCAGCGAGAACATCGGCCGAGGCAGGTTCGGGTCCATCGTCTCCGGGTCGGAGTTCTGCCGGTACCCGTCCTGGTGCCAACCCCAGTACGGCTTCTCCGGCTCGGCGGCCGGCGGGGTGACGTCGAGGTGGTTGTGGTGGGTGTAGATGTTCCAGCCGGCCAGCCCCCACATGTACGGGAAGGCGATCGGGTGGGTGAGCAGCTCGCCGAAGAGCTCGTCGCGCTCCAGGAAGCCCAGCAGGTGCAGGGTGCCGTCCTTCTTGGTGGTGCCCTTGGCCTGCTCCTCCGCGTAGACGCGGTCGACCGCCGCCTCCAGCGCCGCCCGGTGGTCCTCCGTCAGGACGTTGCGCAGCAGGAGGAAGCCCTGCTCGTGGAACTCCTTGCGGTCAGTGTCGCTGATCGGTTCGTAACCGGTCCGGTCGCCGTAATCGAACACCGCGTCGTACCCCTCCCCATGAGGTGAATCATTTTCTGGCACAGGCCGCCGATCGTAACGCGACGGACAAGGCCTCGGGGAGGAGGTCTTCGATGCGTGGGCCGCGGCGGGACCCCGTGCAGCGGGAGAGCTGCGGAGAGTGAGATCTTCGTGATCGATACAGCCTTTGATGGGCACTTGTCCGATTGTGCGGTGACTGCCGGTTAAGAGATCCGGGTCGGTCAGCCCTCGTTGAACACCTCGGCGACCACCTGGCCGGCGGGGCTCTGCCCGCCGTTCGCCCGACCCCAGGTGCCCGCTCGGGCGGTCCACTCCAGGTCGCCGAAGCGGACGCGCTTCACCCCGTGGTCCTGTGCGTGCGACACCAGCCAGTGCGCGTACCGCCAGCCGTCGCGCTGGTCGACCGGCGTGACCGCCAACCCGGTCGGGTCGCTCGGGTCGGTGCCCTTCAGCCCCCAGTCCAGCACCAGGTTGCGGGTCAACTGCGCGGCCGCCGCCGCGCCGTGCATCACCGGGGTACGCCCCACAGTGCAGGCGACCGCTCCGGTGGCGTCTCCCAGCAGGGCTCGGCTGAGCACCTCGGAGTCGTCGGCCCACTTCTGGTAGGCCTCCGGGAAGGCGGAGCGCTGGACGCGCTGGGCGGCGTCGGTGACGCGCATCTTCTCCCAGCCGCGCACCTTCTTGAGCGCCGCGTAGAACCGGTTGGCGGCGTAGCGCGGGTCGCGGATCTGCGCCGGGGTGCCCCAGCCCTGGCTCGGCCGCTGCTGGAACAGGCCGACCGAGTCGCGGTCGCCGTCGGCGAGGTTGCGCAGCCCCGACTCCTGGTACGCGGTGGCCAACGCGACCACCACGGCCCGCTCGGGCATCTTGCGCTGGGCGCCGATCGCCGCGATGGTCGCCGCGTTGGCCATCTGGTCGGCGTCGAGCGCGACCCGGCCGTCGGCCTGCACCGTGCACTTCCGGGTTGCCAGCGGCAACTGGAGGCGGTCACCGACCTGCCGTACGACGAGCCAGATCGCGATCACGGCGACGAGGATGAGCACCACTCCACCCGCCACGGCTGCCCGAGTTCGCACCCACACCCCCAGATCGACAGTCCGACAAGCGTACGTCCCCCGGGGCCCTCTCCGGGTCGTCTGAGCGGTTCGGGACCGGCTCTGCCGAGGCGTGCCGATCGGGGCATTCCCGCTTTGGCCCCGGTCTCACCTGCCGAAACGGCCGATAATCGGGTCATCTGGCGCCCGCCCTGTCTGTCCGTCGTCAGCACT
This sequence comes from Micromonospora sp. WMMC250, assembly GCF_027460215.1. Lineage (NCBI taxonomy): Bacteria > Bacillati > Actinomycetota > Actinomycetes > Micromonosporales > Micromonosporaceae > Micromonospora > Micromonospora sp. WMMC250. The sequence continues at coordinate 6,396,439 of NZ_JAPZBJ010000002.1, forward strand.
GTGCGTGGCCGCGTGGCAGACCTGTCGCGCCGATCACGGCCTCGGTTGAGCGGGAAGTGGTTGACCGATCAAGGGGTTACCTCAGTTGACATGTCAATTGCTGGTCCGCCCGATCGTCGATCCAGGCGACCGGATCGGCACGGAGCAAGGAGGAGTTCCATGGGAACGCTCGACGGCAAGGTCGTGCTCGTCACCGGCACCGGCGGCGGTCTGGGACGCGTCGCCGCGCAGATCTTCGCGCGGGAAGGCGCGAAGGTCGTCGGAGCCGACATCCAGGTCGACGGCAACAACGAGACCGTCGAACTCGTTCGCGCCGCCGGCGGTGAGATGACGGGCATCGCGCCGGTCGACCTCACCGACCCGGAACAGGTGCGCACACTCGTCGAGGACGCCGTCGCGGCCTACGGCGGGCTCGACGTGGTCTACAACAACGCGGCGGCGCTGCGCTTCGGCCCGATGCCCGACTTCTCGGTCGAGGACTGGCGGTACACCATCACCGGCGAACTCGACATTCCGTACTTCGTGTCGAAGTTCGCCTGGCCGCACCTGGTGCGACGCGGTGGTGGCGTGATCATCAACGCCGCCTCCATGGCGGGGACGATCGCCGGGCACGTCCCCCCGATGGTCGGCCACACCGCGGCTAACGCCGGCGTCATCGGTCTGACCCGACAACTCGCTCTCGAAGGCGCGCCGCACGGCATCCGGGCGGTAGCGGTCAGCCCCGGGCCCATCATCAGCCCGGCGAGTGAGCGCGATCTGGGTGACAACCAGGCGGCCCGGGACGCGATCACCGGCAAGACGCTGCTGAAGCGGTTCGCCCAACCCGAGGAGGTCGCCGAACTGGTGGTGTTCCTGGCCTCCGACCGGGCGTCCTACATCACCGGCGCGAACTACCCGGTCGACGGCGGCGCGACCGCGTGGTGACCGAGGTGTGGGTGCCGCCGCTCCCGGCGGCGCCCACGACGGTCACCGGTGACGGGCCGGGTCAGCCGGCCTGCTCAGCGGAACCGCCGTCCAGAGCGGCCACCCATCGAGTCAATCTCTTCTCCCGGAACGCGGTGACCCCCTCGCGCCCCTCGTCGGACAGGAAGTAGCTCGTCGACAGGACGGACAGCCGGGCCAGGTCGGCGCGCAGCTCGGCGGTGCCCGGCCGACGGAGCAACTCCTTCGCGCCCGCCAACGCGCCGGGAGCGCCCTGCACCAGCGAGTCGCAGTAGCCCCGCACCGCCGCGTCCAGCTCGGCGGCGGGCACGGAGGCCGTGACCAGGCCGACCTGGGCGGCCCGCCGCCCGTCGAAGGTGTCCCCGGTCAGGTACAGCTCGGCCGCGGCACGCGGGTGCAACCGGGGCAGCACGGTCGCCGAGATCACCGCCGGGATCACCCCGATCCGCACCTCGGTGAACGCGAACGTCGCCTCGTCGGCGCAGACCGCCAGATCGGCGGCGGCGATCAGGCCCAGACCGCCCGCCCGCGCCGGCCCACCCACCCGGGCCAGCACCGGCTTCGGGCACTCCCAGATCGCCGCGAGCACGTCACCCAGCATGCCGGCCGGCACCGTCCCGCTGGCGTACGCGGCGGCCGTCTCCTTCAGGTCCGCGCCGGAGCAGAAGACCGGGCCGGTGTGGTCGAGCACGATCGCCCGGACCGTCTCGTCGGCGACCGCGTCGCCCAGCCCGGCCAGCAGTTGGGTCATGAGAGCTGTGGAGAGCGCGTTGCGGTTGTGTGGGCTGTCCAGGGTGAGGGTGGTCACCCCACGGGCCGTGGCGACCCGCACGAGGACGTCGGGAGAGGTCATGCCGGGCACACTAGTGGCCATGCCCGGCGTCCTTCCAGATGGTGAGACCGTCCCCGTCGACGGATCGCTGCCCGCCACCGCCACCACGGCGGTCGGCGCGCGCGGCTTCGGCGTGTACGTCCACGTGCCGTTCTGCGCCAGTCGCTGCGGCTACTGCGACTTCAACACCTACACGGCCGCCGAGCTCGGCGGCGGCGCGAGCCGCGACGGGTACGCCGACACCGTCCTGGCCGAGCTGGCGCTCGCCACGCGGGTGCTGGGCGACAGCCCACCGCCCCGGGTCGACACCGTCTTCGTCGGCGGCGGTACGCCCACCCTGCTCCCCGCCGACGACCTGGCCCGCATCCTCGACGGCATCGACCGCACCTGGGGGTTGGCCGCCGACGCCGAGGTGACCACCGAAGCGAACCCGGAGTCGGTCACGCCGGAATCGTTGAAGCTGCTGCGGGCCGCCGGCTACACCCGGATCTCGCTGGGCATGCAGTCCGCGTCGCCGGGGGTGCTGGCGATCCTGGACCGCAAACACAGCGCCGGCCGGGCCACCGCCGCCGCTCTGGAAGCCCGCGACGCCGGGTTCGAGCACGTGAACCTGGACCTGATCTACGGGACGCCGGGCGAGCGGGCCGAGGACTTCGCCGCCTCGTTGGAGCAGGTGGTGGCCGCCGGGGTGGACCACGTGAGCGCGTACGCGCTGATCGTCGAGGACGGTACCCGGCTCGCCGCCCGGATGAAGCGCGGCGAGCTGGCGTACCCCAGTGACGACGTGGCCGCGGACCGCTACCTGGCTGCGGAGGCCGCGCTCGACGCGGCCGGACTCTCCTGGTACGAGGTCTCCAACTGGGCGGCCACCGACGAGGCCCGGTGCCGGCACAACCTGCTCTACTGGACCGGGGCGGACTGGTGGGGGCTGGGGCCGGGAGCACACAGCCACGTCGGCGGCGTGCGGTGGTGGAACGTCAAACACCCCTCCGCGTACGCCCAGCGGCTGGCCGCCGGCGCGTCTCCGGGCCTCGCCCGGGAGGTGCTCACTGCCGACGAGGCGCACATGGAGGACGTGATGTTGCGGCTGCGCCTCGCCAGCGGACTGCCGTTGACAGTGCTCGACGCCGCCGGCCGGGCGGGCGCCGAGCGGGCGCTGGCCGACGGCCTGCTGGCCGCCGACGAGTACGCGGCCGGCCGGGCCGTGCTCACGTTGCGCGGGCGGCTGCTCGCCGACGCCGTCGTGCGCGACCTGCTGCCCTGAGCGGGGCGGGCCGGCCGGGGGAGCGGCCGGCCCGAGGTCTCACTTGACGAAGCTCGCCGAGAGCGGGTAGCGGTAGAGCTGTCCCTCGTTGGCCTTGATGCCGGCGATGATGCCGAACACGGCACCGAGGATGATGGCCGCGCCGACCCCGATGAAGCCGATCAGGATGCAGGACAGCACCCAGCCGATCAGGCCGACGATCGACCAGATGAGCTGGAAGTTCAGCGCCGCCACGGCGTGCGTCCGCACGGTGGGGGACTGGTTGCCCCGGGCCAGCATGGCGACCAGCGGGCCGATCCAGCCGAGCACGCCGCCGCTGATGATCATGCCGGCGGCGCCGCCGAAGTGCGCGACGAGCGCCCAGGTCTTGTCCTCGTTGTTGGCGAAGCCGCCGCCGGGGCCGCCGTACGCGCCGCCGGTCGGGTAGCCGCCGGGCGGGGGATAGCCCCCGGGCGGAGGGTAGCCGCCCGCCGGAGGGTAGCCGCCTGACGGCGGTTGGTCACCGGTGGGCGGCGGATAGCCACCGGGCGGGGGATAGCCGCCCGGGCCGGGTGCCCCGGACAGTGGTGCGGTGGGTGGCTCGGCCGACGGGTACGAACCCGGGGAGGTCGGCTCCGGCGGGTAGTTGCCGGGGTCACCCGCGCCGGGAGGGCGAGGAGGTTCAGTCATGGATGTCACGGTAGGGGCATCTGGCAACGCCGCACCAGAGCAACACCTCCCGGCAGTGTGGGCCGTTCGGGTCCGGCGGGGTGGCGCGGGCCGCACCGACGGGCCGCCGTTGATCATCGCGTCGACGGGTACCTCGACGTAGACTGGCACTCGCTACAGTCGAGTGCCAGGACGGCCCGGCCGGCTCAGGAAGCCGGCGGCCGACGTGCGACAGGAGGTGCGGAGGATGGGTCTCGACGACCGCAAACTCGCCGTGCTCCGCGCCATCGTCGAGGACTACGTCTCCACCCAGGAGCCGGTTGGCAGCAAGGCGCTGGTCGAGCGGCACCAGCTCGGGGTCTCCCCGGCCACGGTCCGCAACGACATGGCCGTGCTGGAGGAGGAGGGTTACATCCGGCAACCGCACACGAGTGCCGGCCGGGTGCCCACCGACCGCGGTTACCGACTCTTCGTCGACCGGTTGTCCCGGGTCAAGCCGCTCAGCCCGGCCGAGCGCCGGGCCATCGAGCGCTTCCTGGTCGGGGCGGTGGACCTCGACGACGTGGTGCACCGCACGGTGCGGCTGCTCGCCCAGTTGACGCGGCAGGTGGCCGTCGTGCAGTACCCGTCGCTGGCCCGATCCTCGGTGCGGCACCTGGAGCTGGTGCCGATCTCCACCACCCGGCTGATGCTCGTCATGATCGCCGACACCGGGCGGGTGGAGCAGCGGCTGGTGGAGCTGCCCGGGCCGGTGCCCGCCGACGACGTCACCGACCTGCGTCGGCTGGTCAACGAGAAGCTGGCCGGAGCCCGGCTGTCCGACACGCCACCACTGGTGCAGGCATTGGTCGAGGAGGCACCGGCCCAGCTGCGGCCGATGATGACGATGCTCTCCACGGTGTTGCTCGAGACGCTCGTCGAGCGGCACGAGGAACGCATCGCGCTGGCCGGCACCGCGAACCTCACCCGGGGTGGCCTGCTCGACTTCCAGGGTTCCCTGCGGCCGATCCTCGAGGCCCTGGAGGAGGAGGTCGTGCTCCTCAAGCTCATCGGTGAGACCGAGCCGAGCACGACCCGGGTGCTGATCGGCGACGAGAACGAGTTCGACAACCTGCGGGCCGCGTCGGTGGTCAGCACCGGCTACGGCCCGGGCGCGACGATCGTCGGCGGTCTGGGGGTGCTGGGGCCCACCCGGATGGACTACCCCGGCAACATCGCCACGGTGCGCGCCGTGGCACGCTACGTGGGCGAGTTGCTGGCCCAGAACTGACCAGTCAGGGCCGACGGCCGGCGGCTGCCGGATCGGCGCAACGCGAGACGAACATGAGGACACGGAACGCAGTGGCCAGGGACTACTACGGCATTCTCGGTGTGAGCCGGGAAGCCTCCGATGACGAGATCAAGCGCGCCTACCGCAAGCTGGCGCGCCAGTTCCACCCGGACGTCAATCCGGACCCGGAGGCTCAGGAGAAGTTCAAGGACATCAACGCCGCGTACGAGGTCCTCTCGGACGACCGGAAGCGGCAGATCGTCGACCTGGGTGGCGACCCGCTCGCCCCGGGCGGCGGTGGCGCGGGAGGCCCCGGTGGTCCCGGCGGCGCCGGCCCGTTCGTCGGTTTCCAGGACATCATGGACGCGTTCTTCGGCGGAGCCGGGGGCAACGCCCGTGGCCCGCGCCCGCGTACCCGTCCGGGCGCCGACGCCATCCTGCGACTCGAACTCGACCTGCACGAGACGGCGTTCGGCGTCGAGGCGCCGATCACCGTCGACACCGCAGTGCTCTGCACCACCTGCTCCGGCGCCGGCACGGCCGCCGGCACCCACCTGGCGACCTGCGAGGCGTGTGCCGGTCGGGGCGAGGTGCAGTCGGTGCAGCGCACCTTCCTCGGCCAGGTGGTCTCCGCCCGGCCGTGCACGGTGTGCCAGGGCTACGGCACGACCATCCCGCACCCCTGCCCCACCTGCGCCGGCGACGGCCGGGTGCGCACCCGCCGCTCGCTGACCGTCAAGATCCCGGCCGGTGTCGAGGACGGCATGCGGATCCGGCTGGCCCAGCAGGGCGAGGTCGGCCCGGGTGGCGGCACCGCCGGCGACCTCTACGTGGAGATCCACGAGCGACCGCACGACGTCTACTCCCGCAAGGGCGACGACCTGCACTGCCGGGTCACCGTGCCGATGACCGCGGCGGCGCTGGGCACCCGGCTGACCATCAAGACCCTGGACAGCGAGGAGACCGTCGACGTCAAGGCCGGCACCCAGCCGGCCAGCACGCTGCGACTGCGCGCCCGGGGCGTACCGCACCTGCGCGGCACCGGCCGGGGCGACCTCTACGTGCACCTGGACGTGCGGACCCCGACCAAGCTCGACCCGGACCAGGAGAAGATGCTGCGCGACTTCGCCAAGACCCGCGGTGAGGAGGTCGCCGAGTTATCCAAGCAGGGCGGCTTCTTCTCCCGGATGCGCGACGCGTTCAACGGGCACGCCTGAGGTGTCCGCACCGCTGTTCCTGGTCGAGGCGCTGCCCACCGGCGACGCGCTGACCCTGGACGGCCCGGAGGGGCACCACGCGGCCACCGTGCAGCGGCTGCGCGTCGGGGAGGAGCTGCTGCTCGCCGACGGGCGGGGCGGCACCGCCGCCGCCGTGGTCACCGCCGTCGGCCGGGGCAGCCTGGAGGTCACCATCACCTCCCGGGGGTACGTGGACGCGCCCGTACCCCGGATCGTCACCGTGCAGGGCATCGCGAAGGGCGACCGGGGCGAGTTGGCGGTGCAGGCGATGACCGAGGTCGGCGTCGACGAGATCGTGCCGTGGGCGGCCTCGCGCTCGGTGACCCAGTGGCGCGGTGACCGGGGCGTACGCGCGCGGGAGAAGTGGGTGGCGACCGCCCGGGAGGCAGCCAAGCAGGCCCGCCGGCCGTGGTTGCCGGTGGTGGCCGGCTCGCCCGACGAGTCGACCGCCACCGTGGCCCGTCGGATCGCCGGTGCCGCCGCCGGGTTCGTGCTGCACGAGGAGGCCGACGAGCGGCTGACCACCGCCGACCTGCCGACCGCCGGTGAGATCGTCCTGGTGGTCGGCCCGGAGGGCGGCATCGCCCCGGCCGAGCTGACCGCGTTCCGCGAGGCCGGCGGCCGGGCGGTGCGACTCGGGCCGGCAGTGCTGCGCACCTCGACCGCCGGCGTGGCCGCGCTCAGCGTGCTCGCCACCCGCCTCGGCCGCTGGTGACCGTTCAGGGCCTCGGGAACACCGGCACGACCTCCTCCTCCGGCCCCAGGTCCAGCCCGGCGTTTCCGATGATCTGCGGGTCCGGTGTGCCGACCACCTCGGGATCCTTGCCGGCGTAGTCGAAGCGGTTCAGCACGTGTCGCATGGCCTCCAGTCGGGCCCGCTTCTTGTCGTTGCTCTTCACCACAGTCCACGGCGCGTCGGCCGTGTCGGTCCAGAAGAACATGGCCTCCTTGGCCTCCGTGTAGTCGTCCCAGCGGTCCAGCGAGGCGATGTCCATCGGGGACAGCTTCCACTGCCGGACCGGGTCGACCTGGCGGATCGCGAACCGGGTGCGCTGCTCGTTCTGGGAGACGGAGAACCAGAACTTGACCAACCGGATGCCCGAGCGCACCAGCATCCGCTCCAACTCCGGGGCCTGACGCAGGAACTCCAGGTACTCCTTGCGACCACAGAAGCCCATCACCCGCTCGACGCCGGCCCTGTTGTACCAGGACCTGTCGAACAGCACGATCTCACCGGCCGCCGGCAGGTGCGCCAGCCACCGCTGGAAGTACCACTGGCCGGCTTCCCGTTCGTCCGGCTTGGCGAGTGCCACCACGGACGCGCCGCGCGGGTTGAGGTGCTCCATGAAGCGCTTGATGGTGCCGCCCTTGCCGGCCGCGTCCCGGCCCTCGAAGATGATCAGCAGCCGCTCTCCGGACTCCTTGATCCAGTCCTGGAGCTTCAACAGCTCGATCTGGAGCAGCCGCTTGTCGCGGTCGTACTCGTCGCGGTCCATCCGTTCGTCGTACGGGTAGTCCTCACGCCAGGTCTCGACGGGCGTCCCGTCGGGTCGGAGTAGGACGGGGTCGTCGTCGTGGCCGTCGGCCACCCGGTAGTCGGCAGTGAGGTCCAGCAACGCGGAGTCGGCCATGTCGAAGGCCCTTACCCGCCCGCGCACCCCGAACCACCTGTTCGGCCAGGTGATGTGCCGCCGAGCGCGGGATCAGCTGCGCAGGTAGGAGGCGCCGTTGAGGTCGACGATCGTGCCGGACGTCCACTCGGCCTGCGGCGAGGCCAGCCAGTGCACCGCGGCCGCGATCTCCTCCGGTCGGCCCACCCGGTCGAACGGGCTCTGCGCCCGGATCGCCGCGCCCTGCTCACCGTGCAGGTACTCGGTGACCATGTCCGTCGCCACGAAGCCCGGCGCGACCGTGGCGACACTGATGCCGTACGGCGCGAGCGCCACGGCGAGGGACTGACCCAACGCGTTCAGCCCCGCCTTGCTGGCACCGTACGCCGGCTGGTGCGGCTCGCCGCGGAACGCGCCCCGGGACGAGACGTTGACGATCCGGCCGCCACTGTCGCGCATGTGCTGGGCAGCGCAGCAGATGACGTTGCCGGCACCGGTCAGGTTGGTCTCCAGCACCTGCCGCCAACGCTTCTGCCACTCCTCGTACGAGGCGCCGAAGATCGGGTGCGGGTCGTCCCGGTCGCCGTACGTCCCGGCGTTGTTCACCAGGACGTCCAACCCGCCGAGCGCCTCGGCGGCCCGGTCCACCATGGCCCGGACCGCGTCCGGGTCGGTGAGGTCCGCGCGGACCACCACGTGCCCCGCGCCGGGGAGTCGCCCGCGCACCTCCTCGGCCGCGTCGGCGGAGTCGCGGTGGTGGATGGCCACCCGGTCGCCGCTCTCCGCGAACGCCCGCGCCACGGCGGCGCCGATCCCGCGCGAGGCTCCGGTCACGAGTACCGCCCGATCCGTCATGCCGGCCATCCTGCCCGAGCCGCGAGCTCGTCCTTACACTGCCCCGATGGGATCCGACTGCCTGTTCTGCCGCATCGTCGCCGGGGAGATCCCGGCCACCGTGGTCCGGGAGACCGACACCACGCTCGCCTTCCGCGACATCGACCCGAAGGCGCCGGTGCACGTCCTGGTCATTCCGAAGGAGCACTACGCCGACGTCGCCACCCTCGCGCAGGGTGACCCGGCGCTGGCCGCCGACGTGCTGGCGACGTCCGCCGCCGTGGCCGAGGACGAGGGTCTGCTCGGCGACGGTTTCCGGTTGATGTTCAACACCGGCGCGTACGGCGGGCAGGAGGTGTTCCACGTGCACGCGCACCTGCTCGGTGGTGCGCCGCTCGGCCCGATGCTCGCCCGGGACCTGGCATGAGCGAGCGCAGCGAGCGAATCATCGGGCTCGGTGCGGAGGTGTCTCATGGCGGCACGCAGCGAAGCGGAGTGACGGCGTGAGCGAACCCGACAGGCGCGTGCACGAGCACCTGGGTCGACTCGTCCGGCAGGTGCAGGCCGACGCCCGGGTGCCGGCGGTGTCGGTGGCGCTGCACCGGGCCGACCGGCCGCTCTGGACCTGCACCGTCGGTGAGACCGGGACCGACAGCCCGTTGACGCCGGACACCCAGTTCCGGATCGGCTCGGTGACGAAGACCTTCACCGCGGCGCTCACCCTCCAGTGCCGCGACGACGGGCTGCTGGACCTGGACGACCCGGTCGGCCGGCACCTGGACCTGCCCGCATACGGCGAGCTGACCGTGCGCCGGTTGCTGTCGCACACCGCCGGCCTGCAACGCGAGCCGTTCGGCGACGTGTGGGACAGCCTGCGCGCACCGGACGACGACCAGTTGGTGGCGGAGCTGGTCCGGGCCGAGCGGGTGCTGCCGACGGGCCGCCGGTTCCACTACTCCAACCTGGGCATGGCCGTGCTCGGCCAACTCGTCGCCCGGCTGCGCGGCGAGAGCTGGGCGCAGGCGCTCACCGAGCGGATCCTGACGCCGCTCGGGCTGACCGACACCACTGTGACCCCCCGGCCGACGGCGGCCACCGGGTTCCTGGTCGACGCGTACTCCGACGAGGCGCACCCGGAGCCACCGACCGACTTCGGCGCTGTCGGCCCGGCCGCGCAGCTCTGGAGCACCGCCACCGACATGGCGCGGTGGGCGGCGTTCCTGGCCGACCCGGTGGCGCTGGACCCGGCCGGCGCGGTGCTCGCCCCCGCGACGCTGGACGAGATGCGCTGGCCGGTGACCACCACCGACGAGACGCTCTGGGGCGCGGGCTTCGGGCTCGGGCTGATCCTGATCCCGCAGGGGGAACGGGTGGTGCACGTGGGGCACGACGGGGCGATGCCCGGTTTCCTCGCCGGTGTCTACGGCCGGCGGGGAGGCGACGGCACGGCCGGTGCGATGGGCGCCGCGGTGCTCGGCTCGTCCGGTACGGCGGCCGAACTGTTCGACCTGACGCACCGGCTGCTCGGCGCGGCGGTCGAGCGGGACCCGGCCGACATCGCGCCGTGGCGGCCGGGGGTGCCCGCGCCGGCGGCCCTGCGCGGCGTGCTCGGCCGCTGGTGGGGGGAGGGTTCCGAGTACGTCTTCTCCTGGCACGACGGATCCCTGCGGGCCCGTGGGGTGGGGGACCCGGCCGGCCGTCCGCCGGCGGTTTTCGAGCCCCTACCGGAGCAGCCGGACGTGTTCCGCACGGCCTCCGGTCGGGAGGTCGGCGAGCTGCTGCGACTGACCCGGGACGAGGCCGGCGTGGTGGTCCGGATGCACTGGGCGACGTACCGGTTCACCCGCCACCAGGAGACCTTCGACCGGTACGACTTCCGGGCCGGGCGTTGATCGCGGCCAGCGGAAATGGGCGCGATGCGGCCCGCGTCGAACGGATACGATGGGTGTAACGTCCGCACGCCGGCCAGCAGGTCGGCGCCGAGATCGAGAGCAGGTGGCGCAGGGCCCTTCGGCCCGACCTATGACCGGCACCCCACCTCCCGGCCCGCCCCGGGTGCAGACCAGGATCACCGTGCCCGACTCGAAGATCATGGTCAATCTGCTCGGCGCAGGCGACGAGATCCTCCGACTCGTCGAACGCTCGGTCAACAGTGACGTGCACGTCCGCGGCAACGAGATCACCATCACCGGTGACCCCGCGGACAACGCCCTCGCCGAGCGGGTCTTCAGCGAGCTGCTCGAACTCATCGAGAAAGGCGAGACCCTGACCACTGACGCCGTCCGGCGTACCGTCGGCATGCTCGAGCAGGGCAGCGCCGAGCGGCCCGCCGAGGTCCTGACGCTCAACATCCTCTCCCGTCGCGGGCGCACCATCCGACCCAAGACCCTCGGTCAGAAGCGCTACGTCGACGCCATCGACTCGAACACCATCGTCTTCGGCATCGGCCCGGCCGGCACCGGCAAGACCTACCTGGCGATGGCGAAGGCCGTCCAGGCGTTGCAGGCCAAGCAGGTCAACCGGATCATCCTGACCCGGCCGGCGGTCGAGGCGGGGGAGCGGCTGGGCTTCCTGCCCGGCACGCTCAACGAGAAGATCGACCCGTACCTGCGCCCGCTCTACGACGCGCTGCACGAGATGCTCGACCCGGAGACGATCCCGAAGCTGATGGCCCAGGGGACGATCGAGGTCGCGCCGTTGGCCTACATGCGTGGTCGGACGCTGAGTGACGCGTTCATCATCCTGGACGAGGCGCAGAACACCACGCCCGAGCAGATGAAGATGTTCCTCACCCGACTCGGCTTCAACTCCAAGATCGTCGTCACGGGCGACGTCACCCAGGTGGACCTTCCCGGCGGGACGACCAGCGGTCTGCGGGTGGTCCGCGAGATCCTGGAAAACGTCGAGGACGTGCACTTCGCCCAGTTGTCCAGCTCCGACGTGGTTCGCCACCGGCTGGTCGGGGAGATCGTCGACGCGTACGCCCGCTGGGACGCCGAGCGGGAGAACCAGCAGGCACAGGGCGTCCACGCCGTGCCCGGGCGACCCGCCCAGGGCGGCCGGGCCGGCCGCCGCCGCTAAAGCAGAGGAACGCAGTTGTCCATCGAGATCGCCAACGAGTCCGGTGTCGACGTCGACACCGACGCCGTGCTCGCCGTCGCCCGGCACGCCCTCGACGAGATGGGGGTCAACCCCCTCGCCGAGCTGTCCGTGCTGCTGGTCGACGTCGAATACATGACCGAGCTGAACCACCACTGGATGGGCGGCGACGGGCCGACCGACGTGCTCGCCTTCCCCATGGACGAGGGCAGCGTCGACCACGGCCCGGGTGAGTCCGCGCCGGCCGGTGGCGAGCCGGCCCTGCTCGGCGACATCGTGCTGTGCCCCGAGGTGGCGGCCAAGCAGGCGGCGACGGCCGGGCACACGCCCGCCGACGAGCTGCACCTGCTCACCGTGCACGGGGTGCTGCACCTGCTCGGTTACGACCACGCCGAGCCGGAGGAGGAGCGGGAGATGTTCGGGCTCCAGGCCCGACTGCTGGCCAGCTGGCGGTCGACCCGCACCCAGTGATGTCCACTCCTCCGTTACTCGCGGCCGGTGCCACCGCCGGCCTACCTGACCTGCAGCTGATCGTCTTCGCGGCCGGCCTGGTGGTGTTGGCCGGCCTGATCGCGATGACCGAGGCGGCTCTCGCCGCGGTCTCGCCGGCCCGGGCCGCCGAGCTGGCCCGCGACGGTGTGCGTGGTGCCAAGACCCTTCAGGTCGTCGCCGGCGACGTCGTCCGGCACCTCAACCTGCTCCTGCTCCTGCGACTGCTCGCCGAGTTGACCGCCACCACGCTCGTCGCGTTGGTCGCGGTCGACAGCTTCGGCGCGGGCTGGCGGGCCGCACTGGTGACCGCCGGCGCGATGACGGTGGTCAGCTTCGTGGTGGTCGGCGTCGCGCCGCGCACCATCGGCCGGCAGCACGCGTACGCCGTGGGTCGAGCGGTCGCGCCGATGGTCCGCTGGCTGGGCCGGGCGCTCAACCCGCTCGCGTCGTTGCTGATCCTGATCGGCAACGCGGTCACCCCGGGGCGCGGCTTCCGGGAGGGGCCGTTCGCCACCCAGGTGGAGCTGCGGGAGCTCGTCGACCTGGCCGAGCAGCGCGGCGTGGTCGAGCACGGCGAACGTCAGATGATCCACTCGGTCTTCGCGCTCGGCGACACCATCGCCCGCGAGGTGATGGTGCCGCGTACGGAGATGGTGTGGATCGAGGAGGGCAAGACGCTCGCGCAGGCGCTGGTGCTCTTCCTACGCTCCGGTTTCTCCCGCATTCCGGTGATCGGCGAGAGCGTCGACGACGTGTTGGGTGTGCTCTACCTCAAGGACCTGATCCGTCGTTCCCGGGGCGGCGACCCGCAGGCCGAGCAGTTGCCGGTGGCCGAGTTGATGCGCCCGGCGACCTTCGTGCCGGAGTCCAAGCCGGTCGACGACCTGCTGTCGGAGATGCAGGCGGCCCGCAACCACCTGGTCATCGTCGTCGACGAGTACGGCGGCACCGGCGGTCTGGTCACCATCGAGGACATCCTGGAGGAGATCGTCGGTGAGATCACCGACGAGTACGATGTCGAACGCCCGCCCGTCGAACGTCTGGCGGACTCCTCGGTGCGGGTGACCGCCCGCCTGCCGGTGGAGAACCTGGGCGAGATGTTCGACACCGACCTGCCCACCGACGAGGTGGAGACGGTCGGTGGCCTGCTCGCCCAGTCGCTGGGGCGGGTGCCGATCCCCGGCGCGGAGGTCGAGGTCGCCGGCCTCCGGTTGGTCGCCGAGGGCACCACCGGCCGGCGAAACCGGATCGACACCGTCCTGGTCAGCAGGGTCGAGCCGGGCCACGAACACGACATCGCGGGACGGCACGAACACGACACCGCGGGGCGCGGCGAGCAGGGCAGCGCGGGGCGGCATGAGAAGGACACCTCGGGGCGCCGCGAGCACGCCGGCCCCGGGGACGACACGGACAACTACCGAGACGACGAGAGGCAATCCGCCGATGCCTGACACACCCGCCGCGCCCACCGCCCGACCCACTCCCACCGCGGCGGCCGAGTTGAGCGCCGAGGACGGCAAGCTCGTCGTCCTGGCCCGGGGCGCCCGCGCGCGGGTCGGTGCCGTGGAGGGCGCCGCGGTCCGGGATCAGGACGGGCGGACGTACGCGGCGGCAAGTGTCGCGCTGCCCTCGCTGACCCTCACCGCGTTGCAGTTGGCGGTCGCGTCGGCGGTGGCGGCCGGGGCGAGCCGGCTGGAGGCCGCGGTGGTGGTGACCGAGGCGTCGACGCTGGACGGCGCCGGTCACGCGGCGGTACGCGACCTCGCGGCCGACGCCCCGATCCACGTTGCCGCACCCGACGGCACGGTCCTCGGCACGGTGACCCAGTGAGCCCCGTGCAGGACCCGGAGACGCGGCCGTACCGGGCCGGTTTCGGTTGTTTCGTCGGTCGGCCCAACGCGGGCAAGTCGACGCTGACCAACGCCATCGTCGGCACCAAGATCGCGATCACCTCGAACAAGCCGCAGACCACCCGGCACGTCATCCGGGCCGTGCTGCACCGCCCGGAGTCGCAGCTGGTCCTGGTCGACACCCCGGGCCTGCACCGCCCTCGGACGCTGCTCGGCGAACGCCTCAACGACCTGGTCCGGTCCACCTGGACGGAGGTCGACGTGATCGGCCTCTGCGTCCCGGCGAACGAGCCGGTCGGACGCGGTGACAAGTTCATCACCTGCGAGTTGGCCGAGTTGAAGGCGACGGTGCTGGCGGTGGTCACCAAGACCGACCTGGTGGACAAGCGCCAGTTGGCCGAGCAGTTGCTCGCGGTCAGCAAGATGGGAGACTTCGCCGAGATCGTGCCGGTGAGCGCCGTGGCCGGGCACCAGGTGGACACTCTGGTCGACGTGATGACGAAGTATCTGCCGCCGTCGCCGCAGCTCTACCCGGACGACATGCTGACCGACGACCCCGAGCAGGTTCTCGTCGCGGAGCTGATCCGTGAGGCCGCGCTGGAGGGGGTCCGTGACGAGCTGCCGCACTCCATCGCCGTGGTGGTCGAGGAGATGATCCCCGAGGGGCAGGTCATGAAGATCTACGCCGACCTGTACGTGGAGCGGCCCAGCCAGAAGGCCATCGTTCTCGGTCACAAGGCGAGCCGGCTCAAGGAGGTCGGCACCAACGCCCGTCGGCAGATCGAGGAGCTGCTGGGCGGCCGGGTCTATCTCGACCTGCACGTACGGGTGGCGAAGGACTGGCAACGCGACCCGAGGCAGCTGCGCAAGCTGGGCTTCTGATCCCACCGCACGAACCAGCCGGCCGATCAGGCCGGCGATCACGGGGTACGGCTGTCGCCGTACCCCATGATCGTCTTCGGTCGTGTCGGTGGAAAGATTCACGTTCGGTCGGGGGTGTTGTCCGTTTCGCGCGGGCACCGCGCAGGGTAGGGGAACTACGCCAAGCGTCCCCGACCGAGATGCAGGCTGATGCGCAACAGGTACCTCGACGTGCTCCGTTTCCTGGCCATCGTCCGAGTGGTCGTCTACCACGTCACCGGGTGGGCGACCCTCACCCTCGTCTTCCCCGCCATGTCGGTGATGTTCGCGCTGGCCGGTTCGTTGATGGCCGCGTCGCTCACCCGCTCCGGGCCGGCGGCGGTCGGACGTCGGCTGCGTCGGCTGCTGCCGTCGCTGTGGGTGCTCGCGGCGGTTTTCGTGCCGGCGATGCTGCTCAGCGGGTTGCCGGTGAGCCCTCGGGTGCTGCTGTGGCTGTTCCCGATCGCCGACCCACCGGCCAACGACTGGGGCGCCCTGGCCCTGAGCGTCATCTGGTACCTCCGCGACTACCTGTGGTTCGTGCTCGCCTCACCTGTCGCGTTCTGGCTCTTCCGGCGTGCCCCGCTGCCAACCCTGCTCGCCCCGTACCTCCTCCTGGTGGCGATCGAGGCGGGGATCTACCCGGCGCCACCGGTGCTGCGCGAGTTCGGGCTGTACTTCGGAGCGTGGATGCTGGGCTTCGCCCACCACGCCGGGATGCTGCGCCGGCTCTCCGGCCGGGTGTTGTACCCGGCGGCGATCGCCCTCGCGGTGGGCGGCGGCGCCTGGATCGTCGGGCATCCGGGCCCCCGCGGCTACGACCTGAACGACAACCACCTGGGCAATGCCCTGTGGTCGGCCGCGTTCATCCTGGTCGTCCTCGGTCGGGCTCCCTCCGGGGTGGAGTGGCTGGGCCGGAGCCGGCTGGCCGACCGGGCGGTGACGGTGGTCAACCGGAGGGCGCTCACCATCTACCTCTGGCACATGCCGTTCGTGGTGGCGCTCACTCCGCTGGTCGACGTGGTGGGCTGGTCCCACCAGGATCCGGTGGGGCTGGCCATCCGGGTGTTGCTGGTCTTCGCGCTGGTCGGCCTGGTCACCCTCGCCGTCGGCTGGGTCGAGGACGTCGCCGCCCGCCGTCGCCCGGAGGTGATCCCCGGTGGCCCGAGCCGACCGGCGATGGTGCCCGCCCAACGGCCGGCCGGGGAGCAGGCCACCGTCGACGTCAACGCTGGCTGATCGTCACGTTGCCGCTGCCGGCCGAACCGTCGAGCACCAGCGACGCGGCCGGGTCGTCGGCGACGGTGACCCGCGCGTCACCGGAGTCCGCGCCGGAACGCACCCGGTAACTGCCCGGCGGCACCAGCAACATCACGTCGCCGCTGGACGCGTGCGCCCGCGCCGCAGCCGGTTTGTCCAGCTCGACGGTGACATTGCCGGAGCCGGCCTCGGCATCCGTCGTGCCACCGAGCCGCCGTGCGGTGATGTCACCGGACCCGGCGCGCAGGCGGACGGCCCCGCTGACCTCGCTCACGTCGATGTTTCCGGAACCGGTCTCCACCTCGACCTTGCCGCTCGCGTCGACGACCCGCACGTCACCCGAGCCCAGCCGAAGCTCCACCGCACCGACCTTGCTCAGCTCCACGTCGCCGGAACCGGACTCGCCCTGGAGGGCCACGCCCTCCGGCACCGTCACCTCGTAGGAGACGCTGCACCGGTCGCCACAGTTGGTGTCCAGCACCAGCTCGCTGCCCTTGATCTCGTACCGGGCCCGGGGCTCGCCACCCTGGTAGCGCACCACCCGCTTGATCCGCGCCTCCGCCGCCGTGCCGGTGCCCCGGACGACCACGTCGCCGGAACCCGGCAGCACCCGGATGCTGGTGATCTGCACCGGCTCGGTGTCGTCGTAGTCGAGCCGACGCATGGCCAGGTTGTCACACCCGGCAAGCACGATGAGAGTGGTTGCCAGCCCCAGGGCGACGGGGGCGGTGACGCGGCGACGGAGACCGCCGGTGGTCGGTTGCATTGCCATGGCCAGCACGCTACGGCCGGTGAAGAGCCGCGCGCATCGGGGTTACTCCGCGCATCCACCCCGAACCAACCCTGATTTCACACCCCGAGGGAGAATGGCCCGATGGCCGGGTACCGCCGACAGCTCTACCGCGACGACGCGGTGGTGCTGCGTGTGCAGAAACTCGGCGAGTCCGACCGGATCATCACACTGCTCACCCGTCGACACGGCCGGCTGCGGGCGGTGGCCCGAGGGGTCCGCCGCACCATGAGCAAGTTCGGCGCCCGGCTGGAACCGTTCGGCCACGTCGACCTTCAGCTCGCCGGTGACCCGAAGGGCAACCACGGCAGCGCGCTGCACACCGTCAGCCAGGTCGAGGGCATCGATCTGTACGGCAAACGGTTCCTGGGGGACTATCCGCGATACACGGCGGCCAGCGCGATCGCCGAGACCGCCGAACGGTTGACCCCGGTGGAGCGGGAGCCGTCGCTACGGCTGTTCCAGCTCACCCTGGGCGCGCTGAAGGCGCTGTCCCGGGGCGAGCACGCCACCACCCTGGTGCTCGACGCGTACCTCCTGCGGGGGATGGCCCTCGCCGGTTGGGCGCCGGCGCTGATCGCCTGCGCCGTCTGCGGCACGCCGGGTCGGCACCGGGCGTTCTCGGTGCCGGCCGGCGGCGCGGTCTGCCCGGACTGTCGACCACCCGGCGCGGCCCACCCCGCGCCGGCCACCATCGACCTGATGTCCGCGCTGACCACCGGCGACTGGGTGCTCGCCGACGCCACCGACACCGGGGTACGCCGGGAGTGCAGCGGGCTCGTCGCGGCTCACCTGCAGTGGCACCTGGAACGCGCGCTACGCTCGCTGCCGCTGGTCGACCGGGGTCCCTCGGCGGCCGGCGCGGCCTCGCCACCGGAAGGCGCCGGGGCCGTGGTGCTCCGGCCACGTGGCGACGTCGAGGCCGGGGCGGACGGCGCGAACAGGGAGTGACCGAGTGATCCGATCGAAGAAGGCCAGCCGGCGCGAGCCGACGCCGCCGACCCCACACCCGTCCGGCGCCCGGCCGCCGGCGCTGCCCGCCGGGGCGGTGCCGAAGCACGTGGCGGTGGTGATGGACGGCAACGGTCGGTGGGCCAAGGACCGCGGGCTGCCCCGCACCAAGGGGCACGAGGCGGGGGAGCACAGCCTCTTCGACACCATCGAGGGTGCCATCGAGATGGGCATCCCGTACCTGTCGGCGTACGCGTTCTCCACCGAGAACTGGCGGCGCTCGCCGGACGAGGTCCGGTTCCTGATGGGGTTCAACCGGGACGTCATCCGTCGTCGCCGCGACCAGTTGGTCGACCTCGGCGTCCGGGTGGTCTGGTCGGGTCGACCCGGGCGGTTGTGGAAGAGCGTCATCTCCGAGTTGCAGACCGCCGAGGAGATGTCCCAGGGCAACTCCACGCTGACCCTGCAGTTCTGCGTCAACTACGGCGGGCAGGCCGAGATCGGCGACGCCGCCGCGGCGATCGCCCGGGACGTGGCTGCCGGTCGACTGGACCCGGCGAAGGTCACCGAGAAGACCGTCGCGAAGTACCTCTACCACCCGGAGATCCCGGAGGTGGACCTGTTCCTGCGCCCCTCCGGGGAGGAACGGATTTCCAACTTCCTGCTCTGGCAGACCGCGTACGCCGAGTTGGTCTTCCTGGACACGCTCTGGCCCGACTTCGACCGCCGCCACCTCTGGTACGCGTGCGAGCTGTTCGCGCAGCGGGACCGCCGCTTCGGCGGGGCGCTGCCCAACCCGGTCGCCCCGGTTCTGAGCTGACGCGCTTACCCGCACGTCACACTGGGTATCAGTGATGTCAGAAGCTACTGACGGAGGTGAACCCACATGATCCAGAAGCGCATTGCCCAGTGGGCGGTGATGGCGGTCGCGGTGCCACTCGCGGCTGCCGGTGCCCGCCGACTCAGCCACACCCTGGAGGCCCGCCGTGGTCCCTCCGGAGCGACCCGGCTCCTGACCAAGGGTGCCGACCTGATCCGCCCCCAGCAGGCCAAGCGCCGCCGTTTCTTCTGACCCCGACACCCCTGGCGCCGCCCGCGATCCTGCGGGCGGCGCTTGCGTTGCTGTGCGGCGCCGCGTTGGAGCGGCGCTGTGTCGGTGCGGCGCTGTGTCGGTGCGGCGGCGCGGCGGCGCGGTGGAGCGGTGATCTACTCCGGGTCGGCGATGTGGGGGTATCCCGGTGAGGTGACACCCCCACATCGCCGACCTCGTGTGGATCAGAGGGCGCTGCTCTGCTGTTCCGGGATGCGGGGCACTGGCGGCGGGTAGGGTCCGAAAGTGGCGGGCCGACGGCGGTTGGAGTGCGCATGCGGGATCTCCGGTTCAAGATGATCATGGCGTTGAACGCGGCCGATCTGGGTGACCCGATCTGCGAGCAGGTGGCTGACATCTGTGCCGAGATCGCCGAGCAGCACTGCGCCGAGTTCGGCCACACACCGCAACTCCGGACCGGCGAGATCGCCGAACTGGCCACCGGAGAACCGGCCCTGACCTGGGCGCCGTCGACCCCCGACGCCGGGCAGCGTGCCTGGTGACCGCGCCAGCCCCCGCAGTGGACGTCCGTCGCGCCGACGACCGCTTTGCCACCCAGATCTCCTGGCTGGACTCGAAGCACTCGTTCTCGTTCTCCCGGCACTACGACCCGGCCAACACCCACCACGGTCTGCTGCTGGTCAACAACGACGACGTGGTCCGGCCGGGCGCCGGCTTCGAGACCCACCCGCACGAGGACATGGAGATCGTCACCTGGGTGCTCCGCGGCTCCCTGGTGCACCAGGACTCCACCGGGCACTCCGGGGTGATCTACCCGGGGCTGGCGCAGCGGATGAGCGCCGGCACCGGGATCCTGCACTCGGAGAAGAACGACGCCTGGCGGCTCAACAACCAGGAACCGCACAGCGATCCGGTCCACTTCGTGCAGATGTGGGTGCTCCCGGACGAGCAGGGCGTCGACCCCGGCTATGAGCAACTGGAAATCGAGGACGAGCTGCTCCGTGGCGGCCTGGTGCCGATCGCCTCCGGGATGGACCGCTACGACGGCGCGTCCGCGATCCGGATCCGCAACCGGTACGCGACGCTGCACGCCGCCCGACTCGCCCCCGGCGACGAGGTCACCATCCCCGACGCGCCCTTCGTGCACCTGTACGTGCCCGACGGCACCGTCACCCTGGAGGGCAGCGGGCCACTCGGCACCGGTGACGCGGCCCGGCTGACCATGACCGGCGGCCGACGCGTCACCGCCGACGAACCGGCCGAGATCCTCGTCTGGGAGATGCACGCCACGATCAACTGACCGGGGGCATGCGCACGTGTCGCCTGCCGTGCTGCCTCGCCTGCCGTGCTCGCCTGCCGTGCTCGCCGGGTGAGCGGCAGCGCGGCCACCGTTGGCGTGGATCCCATGATCGTGCTCGAACATGGATGTAGTGGCCTCCCATCATCAGGAGGCCACTACATCAGGGATCGAGCACGATCATGCCGTGGGCCGTGGGCCGTGGGCTTGTTTACGCCGGCGACTCGGTGCGGTCGGCGGCCCAGGTGGTGTGGAACGAGCCGTCCCGGTCCACCCGCTGGTAGGTGTGCGCGCCGAAGTTGTCCCGCAGGCCCTGGATCAGCGCGGCGGGCAGCCGCTCGGCGCGCAGCGCGTCGAAGTACGCCAGCGACGACGAGAACGCGGGCGTCGGCACACCGGCCCGGGTCGCGTCGCCCACCACCCGTCGCCAGCTCGGCACACCGGCGGCGACGGCGTCGGCGAAGTACGGTGCGACAAGCAGCGTCGGCAGGTCGGGCTGCTGGTCGTACGCCTCGCGGATGCGGTCGAGGAAGCGGGCCCGGATGATGCAGCCGCCCCGCCAGATCGTCGCCGTGCCGCCGAGGTCGATGTCCCAGTCGTACTCCTGGCTGCCGGCCCGGATGTGGTCGAAGCCCTGCGCGTACGCGACGATCTTTGAGGCGAGCAGCGCCCGACGGACGTCCTCGACGAACGCCTCCCGGTCGGTGACCTGCCACTTCTCACCCGCGTCGGGGAATGCCCGGCGGGCCGCCTCCCGCTGGTCGACGTGCCCGGACAGCGAGCGGGCGAAGGTGGCCTCGGCGATCCCGGTGATCGGGATGCCCAGGTCCAGGGCGCTCTGCACGGTCCACCGACCGGTGCCCTTCTGCTCGGCCCGGTCCTGCACGATGTCCACGAACGGTCGGCCGGTCTCCGCGTCGGTGTGCGCGAGCACGTCGGCGGTGATCTCGATGAGGAACGACCCCAACTCGCCGTCGTTCCAGTCGCGGAAGATCTCCGCGATCTCCGCCGGCTTGGCGTCCAGACCGGAGCGGAGCAGGTCGTACGCCTCGGCGATGAGCTGCATGTCGGCGTACTCGATGCCGTTGTGCACCATCTTGACGAAGTGCCCGGCGCCGTCCGGCCCGACGTGCATGCAGCACGGCACACCGTCCACCTGCGCGGCGATCTTCTCGAACATCGGCCCGAGCTTGGCATACGACTCGGTGGAGCCGCCCGGCATGATGCTCGGGCCGAGCAGCGCGCCCTCCTCACCACCGGAGACGCCGGTGCCGCTGAAGTGCAGCCCTTGCGCGCGCAGCGCCTCCTCTCGACGGCGGGTGTCGGCGAAGTGGGCGTTGCCGCAGTCGACGATGATGTCGCCCTCGTCCAGCAGCGGCACCAACTCGTCGATCACCGCGTCGGTCGGCGCACCGGCCTTGACCATGACGATGACCGCGCGAGGTCGTTCCAGTGACGCCACGAAGTCGGCCATCGTCTCGCCCGGCACGAAGGTGCCCTCGTCGCCGTGCTCCGCGACCAGGCTGCGGGTGCGCTCCGGCGACCGGTTGTGCACTGCCACCGTGAAGCCGTTGCGGGCCAGGTTGCGGGCCACGTTGCGACCCATCACCGCCAGCCCGGTCACACCGATCTGTGCCTTCGCCTGCTCAGCCATCCGTGCCGCCACCTCTCGTCACCACTATTGGCGTTCCGAACCTATCGTGATGTGGGCCGATCCGGGACCAGTGATCCACCCTCTGATACGCGGGGTGGTCGCGAAGCTGCCGATGGTGGCGGCGTGACCGGTCAACCCTCGGCGAGACGGGCTTCGACCCGGGCGACCTTGCCGGTGAGCGCGTCGGTGACCCCGGGCCGGACGTCGGCCTTGAGTACCACGCTCACCCGGGGCGCCCGTGCGGCGACGACGTCGACAGCGCGCTTCACCACCGCCATCACCTCGTCCCACTCGCCCTCGACGGTGGTGAACATGGCATCGGTCCGGTTGGGCAGGCCGGACGCCCGGACCACCCGCACCGCCTCGGCGACCAGGTCACCGACGGAGTCGTCGCCACCGAGCGGGGTGATCGAGAACGCGATCAGCATGTGCCGATCGTGCCATTAAATCGGGTGCGCGTCCCGTCGGGCGGCCGTTAGGGTACGGACATGCGTTACTGACGCCCCCTCTTCCGAGCCGGCCCGCCGCCCCGCGCCGCGGTCCGTGCGCTCGCGGGCGTCCGCATGTCCCCTCCGCCGTTCGGCGGCGCTGGCTGTGTCCGATCCCGGCGAGCAGTCCCTCCACCGTTCGGCCGTCGCATTGCGACGTTCACCAGCCGATCCGACCGGCCGCCGGCGCGCGGGACCGGCCGTTCCGGTCGGCATTGAAGGAGGCCCGCATGCCTGCCAGGCGCAATCCGAAAAAGTCCCGTAGAACACCGCTCGGCACCAACCCGACGACCGAGCACGGCCGTCCCCGAGCAACCCGCCCCGACGTCGACCTCGCGGTCGAGCCGGCGGTCCACGCCGAGCGGGCAGTGCCGGCCGACTCGGCGTCGCGGGCGGTGCTGGCGGAGCCGACGCTGCCGGCGGTGCTGGCGGAGCCGACGCTGCCGGCGGTGCTGGCGGAGCCGACGCTGCCTGCGGTCCTGGTCGAGCCGGCGATGTCGGCGGAGCCGGCGGTGCGGGTCGAGTCGGCGGCGGCGCTCGATGAGCTGACGACGTCGATCGACGTGCCCGCGGCAGTCGACGCCCCGGCGGTGGGAGACCTGCCGAAGTCTGCCGGGCGACCGGCGGCACCGACGGCCGGACCGCCCCAGGGCCGCGGCGGTCGCTCGGGCGGCGGCCGCAGCCAACAGGCCGGCCAGACCCGCCGCTACGCCTTCCGCCGCAGCTGATCGGACGTCCCGGCGCCCCCCACGGAGCGGGGGCGCCAGGACGTGGCAGCAATATCAGGGATGTAGTGGCCTCCTCCGCCAACGAGGCCACTACATCCTGTTGTTGCGCGGATCTTGGCGGCGGGTGGCCAGCGGCGGGCGGCGGGGCGGGCGGCGGGCGGGCGCCCAGGCGGCGGAGCGGCGCGCTCAGCCGATCAGGGGGCGGAAGGTGCCGAGGAGGACGCTCGTGGCCAGGGCCGCCCCGGCCAGGGCTGCCGCGCCGGCGACGAGGAGCCAGTCGGTGCGGGTGAAGTGCTGGCGGCGGGCCACGGTTCGGGGCGTACCGGCGTCGAAGCCACGCGCGTCCATCGCCACTGCCAGCCGGGTGCCCCGGCGGATCGCCCCGACCAGCAGCGCGAACGCGGTGGAGGCGAACAGTCGCAGCTTGGCGAAAGGGTTGCGTCCCGCGTCGACGCCCCGTGCCCGCCGCGCCATGCTGATCATCTGCCACTCCTGACCGAGCAGCGGCACCAGCCGGAACGCGGCGAGCGCTCCGATGGCGAACCGGGCCGGCGCTTTCGCGTTCTGGATCAAGGCGTCGGCCAGGTCGGTGGGGTCGGTGGTCGCGAAGACGATCACACCGGGCAGGGCCACCGCGAAGACCCGCAGCACCAGGCCGAGCGCGGTGAGCAGCACGCCGGTGCTCACGAACACCGGTCCCGCGTCCAGCAGGACCCGGCCGGACCGGTCGGCGGCGAAGAGCACCAGGGTGACCAGGATGCCGACGGCGCTGAGGAGCAGTGGCCAGGCCCGTCGCGCCAGCACCCGGTAGCGGATGCCGAACAGCGGCAGCACGGCGAGTTCGAGCGCGATGGCTATCGCCGGCGCCACCGGGTCCAGAGTGGCCAGCAGGGTGAACGAGAAGATCAGGGCGGCGGCGAGCTTCGCCACCGGGTTACGGCGGGCCAGTGTTGCACCGGGCGCGGCGACCGGCTCGATGCCGATCATCGGTCGTCGCCCGGGGTCGCCCGTAGGGTGACGCTGCGGTCGGCGAGCGCGGCGACGAAGTCCGCGTCGTGGGTGACTGCGACGACGCCGTGTCCGGCGTCGCGCAGGTCGGCGAAGAGGTCGACCAGCTCCCGCCAGGTCCGCCGGTCCTGACCGAAGGTGGGTTCGTCGCAGATCAACAGGCGGGGCGCGGTGGCCAGGGCGGTCGCCACGCTCAGCCGCCGCGCCTCACCACCAGAGAGGGTGTACGGGTTGGCAGCGGCGAGTCGGGCCAGCCGCAGCCGTTCCAGCAGTTCGGCCACTGTCTCCCTGACGGCCGACTCGGGTTGACCGGTCCGGCGGGGGCCGAGCGCCAGCTCGTCGAAGACAGTGCTCGTGACGAACTGGTGCTCCGGGTCCTGGAAGACCGAGCCGATCCGGCGGGCCAGGGCGGGGGCGCGCCAGCGGTGCGGGGGAGTGCGGTGGTCCGCGCCGGCCAACTCGGCGGACGCGGTGACCCGCCCCGTGCCCGGCCGGAGCAGCCCGCCCAGCAGCAACGCCAGGGTGGACTTGCCGACGCCGTTGGGTCCGCGGACGGCGAGCGCCTCGCCGGCGCGTACCCGAAGGTCGGTGGAGGCCAGCCGGGGTGGCAGGCCGAGCCGGTCGGCGGTGAGCAACAGCTCCCCGGCCGCGGCGGTGGCCGGGCGGGGCGCGACGGGGTGACCCGGCACCCACACCCCTTCGGCGGCCAGGGCGGCGCCGTGGGCGGCGAAGACGGCTTCGGGTGTGCCGTCCGCGCGGACCCCGCCGCCGGGTGCCAGGACCACCACCCGGTCGACCAGTGGCAGCGCCTCGGCGACCCGGTGCTCGACCAGGATCAGTGTGGTGTCGGAGTCCAGCGCGCCGGCCACCGCCTGCCGGATCAGCTCGGCCCCGGCCGGGTCGAGGTTGGCGGTCGGCTCGTCGAGCAGCAGCAGGCCGGGGCGGAGGGCGAGCGCGCCGGCCAGGGCGAGGCGTTGCTTCTCGCCGCCGGAGAGCGCTGCCGTGTTGCGGTCCCGGGGGTACGGGAAGCCGACGCGGTGCAGCGCCTCGTCCACCCGGGGCCAGATCTCGTCGGTCGGCACACCCCGGTTCTCCAGCCCGAAGGCGACGTCGTCGCCGCAGCGCGCCATCACCAGTTGGGTTTCCGGGTCCTGGAAGACGATGCCGACGCGCTCCCGTCCCTTGCGGGGGTCGAGCCCGTCGATCTCGACGATGCCCTCCTGCTCACCGGAGTCTTCGGGGAGCAGCCCGGCCAGCGCGCTGAGCAGGGTGCTCTTGCCGGCCCCCGAGGGGCCGAGCAGCAAAACCCGTTCGCCGACCTCGACCCGCAGGTCGACCCCACGCAGAGCCCAGGCCCGCCGCCCAGCGTGCCGCCAGCCGAACCCCCGCAGCAGTACTCCGCCCACCACCGAACCCGCCCCTCTTAAACCCCGTGCCCCACCCTGTGAACGGTCGATCATGAGGTTGACGTGGTTCTGGCGATCCATCCGCCTGTCAACCTCATGATCGACGCGAGTGGGCGGGTCAGATGAGGGCGCGGTTGCGGCCTGCCGGGAAGCGGTCCAGGACGCCGGTGTCGGCCAAGGCCCGGGTGAGCAGCCAGCCGCCGAGGCCGGCGATCACGGTGGCGCTGACGATCGTGATGACGAGGATGGGCAGCCGGAAGCTGAGAAAATCTAGTTCGCTGTAGTACCGAACCTGATCGAAGATCGCGGCAGCCAGGCCGGCCAGCGTGCCGGAAAGGACGGGCGCGGGAAGGCGAAACGATCGGTACCGGAAGGCAGCGAATCCCAGCTCGGCGCCGACCCCCTGGAAGGCGCCCTGCATGACGGCGACCAGGCCCCATTGGCTGCCCAGGAGTACGGACACGAGGGCGGCGAGGAACTCGCAGTAGAAGGCCGCGCCGGGTCTTCTGATCACCAGGCCGCCCAGCACGCCGGGCAGCAGCCAGACGCCGTACAGCAGAGCCTGAGCCGGCGGGAAGAAGGTGAAGGCCCCCTCTGTCGCAGACCACAACAGGCCCCAAGCCCAGAAGATGACGCCGAAGGCGACCCCGAACACCGACGCGATGATGATGTCGATGGTGCGCCAACGGTTTGTGGTGTTGTCCATGCTGTGCTCCCAGTTCAGTGAACGAACCAGGAGAAGACGCACGCCGCGTCCGGTGGCACCGGACTGCGGCGCGGCTGGAGGTCGACCGAACTCCCTGCGCTGGCATTACCCAGATCAGGTTCGAGGGTCTGCGGGCGTGCCCGCACTCTCAGCGCTGTGCGCTCCCCTGTCGGATGTGAAGTTGTCTCCCGAAGGCTAGCATGGGTGACTCGTTGTCACTTAAATGGGCGTCGGAACGCAGTTATGGGTAATGCAGCGTAAGGGGTCCCGGCGAAGTGCGGGACCCCTTACGGTGATGCCGAAATAAAGGCAAGTCTTAACCGATCGTGCAGAGAGCCTTACCTGAACTTACCGAGCAGTTCACGTTAAGCCCGTCGCTAAACTTGACCCATTTGAAAGCCGGAACATTGTAGGTGCGGCCACCGGTCCGGTTTTCCTTGACAGTGTAGGCCGATTCGACCATGAAGGCGTCCGTGTCGAAGTTGGACCCGCGAATCTGGTCGTCGGATTGCCCTGATGGTAGCCACCAGGTAGTGCATGCGTAGGTGGTGCTTGCACCTGTTGCGATCCAGGTGGGGCAACTGGTGGAACCGCCACCGAGGTCGGCGATCTTCACCGTGTAGCTCGAAGGGAGCCGATTGGTCACGTCCCCGTCGGTGACACCGAGTGGACTTACGTCCGCTTCTGTTCCGTTCGAGATCGCGGGTTCGGCCGGACGTGGCGCGGCCGATGCCTGACCTGGGATGGCTATGGCGGCTGCCGCGAGGGCGGCCAACGCCATGATTGCAGACTTGCGTCGAGACATTTATCCCCCGTAAAAGGCGGGCCAGCAATGTCACTCTGGCCGTTGATGTGAGTGAATGCTGCCACACGGCTGCTGGCTTGGCAATGCTTGCGATCGATCCGATGAGAAGGGCGGGTGGGCTGCGAGCGACAAGATGTGCGGAGTTGCGGAAACACAGGGTGGTCCCTGTTGATTAGTGCGGCTTGAAGGCTTGGTCGTTCGGTCGCCGAGCCACATAGGCGTGATGGCCGCATATATCACACCCGCATCTGTAATGAGGGGCCAAATGCCGCCGCACGCGGTTCCGCCGATCCGTGGGTAGGCTGACGATCATGCGGGTCGACGCGCGAGGTCTCACGTTCGAGGTAACCGTCGGTGGTCCGCCGGACGGCGTACCGGTTCTGCTTCTGCACGGTTTCCCGCAGCACAGCGGTGAGTGGGACGACGTCGTCCCGGCGCTGCACGCCGCCGGCCTGCGCACCTACGCGCTGGACCAGCGGGGTTACTCGCCGGGCGCGCGGCCCACGGAGGTGGCCGACTACCGCATCCCGGAGTTGGTCGCCGACGTGGTGGCGGTGCTCGACGCCCTCGGCCTGGACGCCGTCCACCTGGTCGGTCACGACTGGGGCGCGGTGGTGGCCTGGGCGGTGGCCGCCCGGCACGCCGACCGGGTCCGCACCCTGACCGCGGTGTCCGTGCCACACCCGGCGGCCATGGCGTACGCCCTGACCAACGACAGCCAGCAGAAGGCCCGGTCGTCGTACATCGCGCTGTTCCGAAAGCCGGACAAGGCGGAGAAGGTGCTGTTGGCGTGGCATGCCACCGCGTTGCGCAAGCTGCTCAGCGGGGTCGGCGACCGTACCCGGGTGGACCGCTACGCCGACCCGATGCGCGAGCCGGGGGCGCTCACCGCCGCGCTGAACTGGTACCGGGCGATGTCCCGCGCCGACCTGGCCGCGGTCGACCCCGTCGCGGTGCCCACCACGTACGTGTGGAGTGACCGGGACGTCGCCATCGGCCGGCCCGCCGCCGAGGCGTGCGCGGCGAACGTCACCGGCGACTACCGCTTCGTACAGTTGGCCGGTGTCAGCCACTGGATCCCGGATGCGGCGCCGGGCCCACTCGCCGAAGCGATCCTGGCCCGGGCCGGCGGAACGGCCTGAGTGGCGGTGGGTCGATCCGGTGGTGGCCGTCGGTACCCCTGGTCGACGTGCTCCGCGGGGGCGCGGTTGACTGGTTGGCCCGCAATCGGACGACGGAGGACGCATGACGGTGAGTG
Organism: Micromonospora sp. WMMC250; assembly: GCF_027460215.1. NCBI lineage: Bacteria > Bacillati > Actinomycetota > Actinomycetes > Micromonosporales > Micromonosporaceae > Micromonospora > Micromonospora sp. WMMC250. The sequence goes on from NZ_JAPZBJ010000002.1 coordinate 6,424,820, forward strand.
CCGACGACTACCTGGCCGTGGTGACCGAGACGATCGGCCGGGTGGCCGCCAGCCAGCGGGAGGCGGTGGGCCGGGCCGCCGACCTGATCGCCGAGGCCGTACGCGCCGACGGTGTGGTGCACGCGTTCGGCACGGGGCACTCGGAGGCCCTCGCCATGGAGATCGCGGGTCGGGCGGGTGGTCTGGTGCCGACCAACCGGATCGCGCTGCGCGACCTGGTGCTGCTCGGCGGTGAACCCGCCGACCGGCTCGGTCCGATGCTGGAACGGGACCCGAGCGTGGCGCACCGCCTCTACGAGTTGGCCCCGGTGCGGCCCACCGACGTGTTCGTGCTCGCCTCCAACTCCGGGGTCAACGGGGCGATGGTGGAGTTCGCCAGCCTGGTCAAGGAGCGCGGCCACGGGCTGGTGGCGATCACCTCGGCGCAGCACTCCGGCCGAATGACCTCCCGGCACCCGTCCGGGCGCAAGCTGAGCGACCTCGCCGACGTGGTGCTCGACAACGGAGCTCCGTACGGCGACGCGACACTGCCCCTTCCCGGCGGTGGCGCGGTCGGCGCGGTCTCCTCGATCACCGCGGCCCTGCTCGCCCAGCAGGTCACCGTGGAGGTGGTGGCGCGGTTGCTGGCGGCAGGGGAGCGGCCGCCGGTCTACCTGTCGGCGAACATCCCGGACGGCGACGCGCACAACACCGAGTTGGAGGCCCGGTACGCGGGTCGGATCCGGCGCGGGTCCTGAGGCTGCCGGCGACGGCTCGGCCGGCGCTTGTGGCCGAGGTGCGTCCCCGAGGTGAACGGGATATGTCGTGAACCTGTTTCGCGCTCGGGCGGGTGGGGCATTGGCGTTGCTGCCGGCGGCCGGGACCGCCGGCAGTAGCGTCTCACCGGAGGTAGCGCGTGTCCAAGGAGACCGAGAAGCAGCGCTGGCAGCGCAACTTCGCCGACCTGCTCCAGGAGTTGCGGGTCGCGCAGACCGGCGTGCAGATCCTCTTCGCCTTCCTGCTCACCCTGCCGTTCAGTAACGGGTTCACCCGGACCAGCGAGTTTCAGCGAGACGTCTACATCGTCGCGCTGCTCGCGGCGGCCGCCGCCACCGCACTGATCATCTCGCCGGTGGCGTTCCACCGGGCGTTGTTCCGCCAGGGGCGCAAGCCGGAGTTGGTGCGGTTCGCGCACCGGATGGCCACCGGTGGCCTCGCCTTCATGCTGATCGCCATGGTCAGCGCGGTGCTGCTGATCACCGACTTCGTGCTGGACCGGCCGATCGCCTTCCTGCTCAGTGCCCTGACCGGCATCTGGTTCCTCGTGTTCTGGATGATCCTGCCGTTCGTCCGGCGCAACTGGGGTGAGGACGACATCGACGACGATGACGATGATCCGGACACGACCATCGGTCGCTGACCGCCCCGATCTGCACGCACCGCTACCCCTGGGTAACAACCGGGGGTAGCGTGGCGGTAGCCGCATCGAGCTTCGAGGGGGCAGCCGTGACCACGACGCAGAACGGCCGATCGGCACCGGACGATCCCGACTCCACAGCCACCACAGGTGCCGCCGCGCCACTACCGGCAGAGGCCGGGCAGGTCTCCGAGAAGGAGGCCCGGCAGGTCGCCGAGGCCGCTCGCGAGTCCACCTGGGACCGACCCAGCTTCGGCAAGGAACTGTTCCTCGGTCGGTTCCGGCTCGACCTGATCGACCCGTGGCCCCGATCCGACCCGGGCGACGTGGCGCGCGCCGAGGACTTCCTCGGCCGGTTCCGCACCTTCCTGACCACCGAGGTGGACGGCGCGGCCATCGAACGCGACGGCTCCATTCCGGACTCGGTGTTCCACGGCCTGGCCGACCTCGGCGCGTTCGGCATGAAGATCGACCGGAAGTACGGCGGGCTCGGCCTCAGCAACCTGCACTACTGCCGGGCGCTGATGCTCGCCGGTTCGGTCAGCCCGGCCATCGGCGCGCTGCTCTCCGCACACCAGTCGATCGGTGTGCCGCAGCCGCTGAAGATGTTCGGCACCGCCGAGCAGAAGCAGACCTTCCTGCCCCGCCTCGCCGCCGGCGAGGTGTCCGCGTTCCTGCTCACCGAGCCCGACGTCGGCTCCGACCCGGCCCGGCTGGCCACCACCGCCGAGCCGACCGAGGACGGCACCGGCTACCGGCTCAACGGGGTGAAGCTGTGGGCCACCAACGGCATCGTGGCCACCCTGCTGGTGGTGATGGCCCGGGTGCCGGCCAGCGAGGGGCGTCGAGGCGGGATCACCGCCTTCGTCGTGGAAGGCGACAGCGAAGGCATCACCGTCGAGCGGCGCAACGAGTTCATCGGCCTGCGCGGCCTGGAAAACAGCCTCACCCGGTTCCACGACGTGTTCGTACCCGCCGAGAACGTCATCGGCGGCGAGGGCAAGGGGCTGAAGATCGCCCTGACCACGCTGAACACCGGCCGGCTGTCGCTGCCGGCGATGTGTGTGGGCGCAGGCAAGTGGGCGCTGAACGTGGCCCGGGGTTGGGCCGCCGACCGGGTTCAGTGGGGTCGGCCGGTGGGCGAGCACGAGGCGGTCGCGCAGAAGCTCTCCTTCATCGCCGCCACCACGTACGGCATGGAGACCATGCTCGACCTCTGCTGCCTGCTCGCCGACGACGACCGTAACGACATCCGGATCGAGGCGGCGCTGGTGAAGCTGTACGCCAGCGAGATGGCCTGGACAATCGCCGACGAGCTGATCCAGATCCGGGGCGGGCGCGGCTACGAGACGGCCGACTCGCTGGCCGCCCGGGGCGAACGCCCGGCCGCCGTCGAACAAATGATGCGCGACCTGCGGATCAACCGGATCTTCGAGGGCTCCACCGAGATCATGCACCTGCTGATCGCCCGGGAGGCGGTCGACGCCCACCTGTCGGTGGCCGGCGACATCATCGACCCGGACGCGGGGCTGGGCCGCAAGGCCAGAGCCGGCGCCCGCGCCGGCGCCTTCTACGCGAAGTGGCTGCCCACGCTCGCCGTGGGCCGGGGGCAGAGCCCTTCGGCGTACGCCGAGTTCGGGCCGCTCGCCGCACACCTGCGCCAGGTGGAGCGGTCGTCGCGCAAGCTGGCCCGGTCGACGTTCTACGCGATGTCCCGCTGGCAGGGAAAGATGGAGCGCAAGCAGGCGTTCCTCGGTCGTGTGGTGGACATCGGCGCCGAGCTGTTCGCGATGTCGGCGGTCTGTGTCCGGGCCTACGCCGAACGGGACACCCGACCGGAGAACGTCGAGCTGGCCGACCTGTTCTGCCGGCAGGCGCGGGTGCGGGTCGACGCCCTGTTCGCCGCACTGTGGGACAACACCGACTCGGTCGACACCATCGCCGCGAAGCGGATCCTCGCCGGCCGGTACGCGGGTCTGGAGGAGGGTGTGATCACCCCGTCCGACGAGCTGCCCTGGGTCGCCGGCTGGACTCCCGGCCCGTCCACCGCCGAGGACGTCCGCCGCCGGATCCCACCGAAACCGTGACCCGTGTCGTGCGGGCCGGTCTCGTGCGGGCTGGTCTCGTGCGGCGTGCGGGCTGGTCTCGTGCGCGCTCAGACCTCCGCGGGCCGACTGATGCGCGCGGGAGCACGTTTTGCCCGGGTCGTGCGGCTTGATCGACTGCATATCGGCGAGGTGGTGGTATCCCGCCGCCTCGATAGCCCTACATCGCCGACCTGGAGTTGATCAACCGGCAGGCAGTGCGGAGGCGTGCGCCGCAGCGGCGGTCAGCGGGAAACCGCCCAGGCCAGCACGCCCGCCAGGATCAGGCCGTTGAGCCCGGCCAGCGCGAGGTACGCCGCAGGCGGGATCTTCTTGCCCCGCCGGAGGAAGGCAACCAGGACGGCGGCGTAGCCGAGCAGAAGGACGGCGATGACGACGAGGAAGTAGAACACCCGAAGACCTTAGCGGCCCGGGCCGCGCCGGCCTGAGTCGGCGCAGCGCACACGCCCAGCGGGTCCACCGCGCCTTCCCTTGATCAGGTGATGAGAAGTAGCTCGGACACAGCGCGGAGACCTACTTTTCATCACCTGATCAAGGCGGGCCGCAGCGGTGACCCGTGACGCGAGGCACTGGGTGACCCGTGGCGCGGGGCGCGGCGGTGACCCGTGGCGCGGGGCGCAGTGGTGACCCGTGGCACGAGGCGCGGGGGGTGGCTCAAGGCGGGGGAGGCTCAGCGGTCCCGGCTGCGGAGGCCTAGTTGGCGCAGCTCCAACGCGGCCAGCGCGTCGACTGTGGCGTCGTCGCCGCGCCGCCACGCCTCGGCGACGTCCGGCGCGATCCGGGTCAGCCGGCCCAGCGGCTGGGTGGCCAGCGCGCGCAGGGCGAGCAAATCCCGGCCGGCCGGCCCGGCGGCCAGTTTCGCGGCCGACCCGGCCCGGTGCATCCAGCGCACCCGCAGCGGCAGCCATCCGAAGAGCACCAGGCCGAGCGGGAAGATCAGCACTGCGATGGCGAGGGCGAGGGCGAGCTGGTCGACCAGGTGTTGCTGGTCCCGCCCGGCGTCGGCGAGCCCTCGGGCGGCGTCGGCGGCCTGCCGGAAGGGCGCGGTCAGCTCGTCACCTACCAGCGGGACCCGACGGACCTTCCCGCCCGCGTCGGCGAGATTGTCGGCGAGGCCACTGCCGGCGCCCTCCAGCTTCTGCCCCGGTACGGCGAGCTTCTGCACCAGGTCGTGCAGCCACAGCGCGCCCCGAATCGCCGCGTACACCCAGGCGACGACGAGCAGGTCGGTGAGCAACTGACGGGCGGCGGTCGGAAACCGATCGGCATAGATTTTCACGCCGGACAGCGTGCCACGAACGACGACGCCTCGGCACCCGTCGATCGGCGGCCGGCCTGCACGGCCGGTGGGGCGGTAGCCGACGGTGTCGCGGGCGAGCAGGACCGCGCGAGCGCCGCGCCGGCCGGCGCATCAACTACGGCCGGGGCACCCACTACGCCGTGGCGTACGAGTCGTGGATCAGGCGAGCCGCAGGTCCACGAACGCGATGGTGTCGCCCGGCAGGACGTATCGGTCGATCTCGACGAAGCCCTGGTGGCGGGCGAAGCGGAGGCCGTCGTCGTTGGAGGCCAGGACGACGGTGTGCACGACCTGCGCGCCCAGCTCCCGGGCCTTGGCCAGCCCGCGCTGGTAGATCTGCGCCCCGAAGCCCTGGCGACGCTTCTCGGGCAGCACTCGCGCAATCACGGTCGCCGGCTCGGACGTCGGGGGTCGCACCGTCGAACAGCCCACCGGCACCCCGTCGACGTATGCGACCTCAAGGATGTTCCGCTGTGCGCGGACGGTGATCTCGTCGGCCGACAGCGGATCGGTGGGGATGATCAGATTGTGGATGTGTTGCCAGTCGAGCGTCGTCGCGTCGCTGCCCACCGCCTGGACCCGCCCGAACTGAAGATCTGTCACGCGGACAGGTTAGTCAGCGGACGCAGGTCGGGCAGGTGCCGAAGATCTCCAGGGTGTGACTGACATCGGCGTAGCCGTGCTGCGCGGCGACCCGGTCGGCCCAGCTCTCCACGGCCGGGCCGGCCACCTCGACGGTGCGCCCGCAGGCCCGGCAGACGAGGTGGTGGTGGTGCCCCTCGCTGCACCGGCGGTAGAGGTGCTCGCCGCCCGGAGGACGCATCACGTCGATCTCGCCGGCGTCGGCGAGCCCCTGGAGGGTGCGGTAGACGGTGGTCAGGCCGACGCGCTCGCCGCGCTGCCGCAGCATGGCGTGCAGGTCCTGGGCGCTGTGGAAGCCCTCCATCTCGCCCAGCAGCGCGCTCACCGCCGAGCGTTGCCGCGTGTTACGCACCGCGGCGCTGCTCTCGCTCATGATCCCTCCCCGGCGTGGCTGACCGCGTCCGCCACGATGTGTGCGACGTGCTCGTCGACGAGGCTGTAGGCGATCTCCCGACCACGGCGGGAACCGCGGACCACTCCCGCGCCGCGCAGCACCCGCAGGTGCTGGGAGACCAGCGGCTGCGCGGCGCCCAGTTTCTCCACCAGCTCGTGCACGCATCGTTCACCATCGGCCAGCTCGCTGACGATGGCCAGCCGGATCGGCGCGGACAGGGCGCGGAGCAGCTCGCTGGCCCCGTCGAACCCGTCGTAACCCGTCGCGCTGGTCATCTTGCAACGGTAACCAATACCACCGACGTCCCGCTGCTCAGGATCAGCTCAGCACGACCTCGTGCGGTTCCGGTGCTGGTGCGGCGGCCGGTGTCGCCCGGCGGCGCAGCGTCCGCCAGACGCCGCCGGCCACGGCTACGACCAGGAAGGACGCGATCGCCACCAGCACCACCGAGGCGCCAGGAGCGGTGTCCGCCGTCGCCGCCACCCAGACACCGGAGCCGGCGGCGAAGAGTCCGAGCGCCATCGCGGCGGCCATCGTGCTGCGGAACCCCCGGGTGACCTGCTGGGCGGTGGCCACCGGCACCACCATCAGCGCGCTGATCAGGAGCACCCCGACGGCCCGCATCGCGATGGTCACGGTGACCGCTGTGGCGACCGCGATCAGCAGGTTCAGCGTGCGGACCGGGAGACCGGAGACCCGGGCGTACTCCTCGTCGTGGCTGACCGCGAAGAGCGCCGGCCGCAGCGCGATCATGGTGACCAGGATCGCGGCGCCGAGCACCCCGATGGTGACCAGGTCGGCGGGCGAGATGGTGGTCAGTGACCCGAACAGGTAGGCGTTGAGGTTCGCGCTGGTCGCGTCCGAGAGGCCGACCAGCAGGACACCGCCCGCGATGCCGCCGTAGAAGAGCAGGGCCAGGGCAAGGTCACCGGAGGTACGCCCTCGGGCGCGCACCAACTCGATGGCGACCGCGCCGATGGTGGCGGCGATCACCGCGACCAGGACCGGCGAGCGGTTGAGCAGGAGACCGGCCCCGACGCCGGTCAACGCCACGTGCCCGACACCGTCACCGATCAACGCCAGCCGGCGCTGCACCAGGTAGATGCCGAGCGCCGGGGCGGCCAGGCCGATCACCAGAGCGCCGATCAGGGCACGCTGCATGTAGGGGTACTGGAAGAGTTCCATGGGTCAGTTGCTCCACAGCCCGGCGGGCTCGTCGTAGCAGTGCGGGTGCACGTGGTCGTGGTCGGGCGCAGCGTGGTGCCCGGCCGGGTCCGGCACCGCGCCGTCGTGGGCGATACGACCCTCGTGGACGACGACCGCCCGGCTGATCACCGGCCGTAGGGGGCCCAGCTCGTGCGCGACCAGCAGCACCGTCCCGCCGTCGCCCACGAAGTCGCGCAGCGCGCCGGCGAACGCCTCCTGGCTGGCCGCGTCCACTCCGGCGGTGGGCTCGTCGAGGACCAGCAGCTCCGGTTTGCCGGCCAGGGCACGGGCGATCAGGGTGCGCTGCTGCTGGCCGCCGGAGAGCGTGGCGACGGGGTCACCGGCCCGGTCGGCGAGCCCGACCGCGACCAGCGCGGCGTCGACGGCGGCGCGGTCGGCGCGACCCGGTGGGCGGAGCACTCCCCGGCGGGCCAGCCGGCCGGAGGCCACCACCTCGCGGACGGTGGCCGGCACGCCTCCACCGGCGCCCAGGCGCTGCGGGACGTACCCGATGCGGGCCCACTGCCGGAAGCGCCGCAGCGGCCGGTCGAAGAGGGTGACCGAGCCGGCGCTCAGCGGCACCAGCCCGAGTACGGCGCGGATCAGGGTGGACTTGCCGGACCCGTTGGCGCCGAGCACCGCGACGACCTCGCCGGCGGTCACGGTGAGCGAGATGTCCCGGAGCACGGGGCGGCCGTCGTAGCCGACCACCCCGTGCTCGACGGTGATGACAGGTGCGGTCACGAGCAGCTCAAGGCCGTCTGCAGGGTCTGCAGGTTGGTACGCATCACCGAAAGGTAGTCCCCGTTGCTGCCGGCGGCGAGCCCTTCGATCGGGTCCAGCACGGCGGTCTTCGCGCCGACCTGGCCGGCGATGGTCTCGGCGACCTTCGGGCTGACCAGCGTCTCGAAGAAGATCGTGGTGGCCTGGTGCTCCTTCGCCTCCTCGATCACGTGCGCGAGCCGCTGCGGCGAGGGCTCGACGTCCGGGCTCAGCCCGGTGATGCCGACCTGGTCGAGCTGGTACCTGTCGGCGAGGTAACCGAACGCCGCGTGACTCGTCACGATCTCCCGCCGCTGGCAGGTCGCCAGACCGGTCTTGAACTCGCCGTCCAGGGCCGTCAGGTCGGCGCGTAGCGCCGCGGCGCGGGCGGTGTAGTCGGCGGCGTGGTCCGGGTCGGCAGTGCCGAGCCGCTGGGCGAGCTGGTCGCCGATGCCGGCCAGCCGGGTGGGGTCGAGCCAGACGTGCGGGTCCTTGCCGCCGCTCTCCTCGGTGTGACCCTCCTCGCCCTCGTGGTCGTGCCCGCCGGCGGAGGCGTCCAGCAGCGGCTGCACGCTCGTCACGTCGAAGGCCCGGTCGCCGCCGTTCTGCGCGACGGCGTCGTCCACCGCAGGCTGGAAACCCTTGAGGTAGACGATCAGCTCCGCGTCACTGACCTGGCCGACCTGGCTCGGGTTGAGCTCCAGGTCGTGCGGCTCGGCACCGGGCTTGGCCAGGTTGGTCACCCGGACGGCGTCGCCGCCGATTCGCTCGGACAGGAACTGGAGTGGGTAGAACGCGGCCACCACGTCGACTCTCTTCGGGTCGGCGCCGGCGGAGTCGCCGGTGGAGCAGCCGGCGCCGGCGCCCAGGGCGAGCAGGGCGGTCGCGGCGGCCAGGACACGGTACGGGGCGCGGTTGTTCATGTCATCAACTGTCCGTGGCAACGATAATGATTGTCAAAAACGCATGAACGCATGATTGCATGTCAGAGCAGCTTGGCGAGGCCCACCGTCACGAGCAGGGTCAGCATCAGCAGCCGGATCAGGCGGGTCTGCGGCGCCTGAACCGCCCAGGTCGTCGCCAACAGGGCGATCAGACCCGCGGCGAGCGCCAGCGTCAGCAGCCCGCCGATCACCCCGGGCGTGAAGAACGCCACCAGCACCACCACCAGGGTGAGCAGGAACACCGACGTCGGGTTCGCCCCGGCCAACCGGGCGAGCAGAGGGCGCTGCGTACGCTGCATCCCACAGACTCTACGAGGAGGGGACCCCGTTGCTGGTGACCAACCGGTTCGTGGTCGACGTCGATGCCGCCGACGACTTCACCGAACGGGCGCACGCCGCCCTCACCGCCCTGGCCGCCCGCCCCGGCTACCTGCGCGGTCAACTGGTCCGGGCGCTCGACGACCCCCGCTACTGGTCGCTGGTCACCGAATGGGAGTCCGTCGGCACCTACCGGCGGGCGCTCGGCGCCTTCGACGTCAAGGTCAGCGCCGTGCCGCTGCTCGCCGAGTCGGTCGACGAACCCTCCGCGTACGAGGCGCTGGCCGTCGCGGCGCCCGGGGGAGCGGTGGTCGTCGCCGAGAGTGATCGGGCTGCGGGTCCTTACCGCTGAGCCGGCGGACACTACGCTGCTCCTATGACCGCACCCGCCCCGCCACCCGGACCCGGGGTGGCTCCGCCGTTCGCCGCGCCGCCCACCGAGGGCCGCCGCACCCGGCTCTGGCTCGGCCTCGGCGTCGGCGCGCTCGCCGTGGTGCTCTGCTGTGGTGGAGGCGGCACCGCCGTCGTCGGCCTGGCTGTCAGCGGCGTGCAGGCGATCCGGGAGCAGGCCCGCACCGTGACCGGCGACTACTACCAGGCGCTCGTCGAGCGCAACTACGGGCGGGCGTACGACCAGCTCTGCGACGACGCGCAACGGCGTGAGTCCCGGCCCGAGTTCGAACGGCGTGCTGCCGCCGAACCGCAGGTCGCGGCGTTCCGGGTCGGTGAGGTGGACACCACCAACCTGACCGTCCCGGTCGACGTGACGCTCGCCGGCGGCGACCGGGAGCAGCAGCAGGTCAGCCTCGGCCAGGACGGGCAGACCGGGGGCGTGGAGGTCTGCGGGGTCAGCTGACCCGCCCCCGGTATTCTGCTGGGCTCAGGGCCCCGGTGGTCGTACCGTGGTTCCGAACTGACCGTTCCATCCACATCTCGCCCCCGCCGACCGCCAGCCGGCGTAGGAGGAAAACATGCCAGCCGACCGTATCGACGCCGTCGTCAGCCTCGCCAAGCGCCGAGGCTTCGTCTTCCCCTCCAGTGAGATCTACGGGGGCACCCGATCGGCGTGGGACTACGGTCCGCTCGGCGTGGAGCTCAAGGAGAACGTCCGCCGGCAGTGGTGGAAGACCATGGTCCAGCAGCGCGACGACGTCGTCGGCCTCGACTCCGCCGTCATCCTGGCCCGCAAGGTGTGGGAGGCGTCCGGCCACATCGCCGAGTTCGTCGACCCGCTGACCGAGTGCCAGTTCTGCCACAAGCGTTTCCGGGCGGACCACCTGGAGGAGGCGTACGCCGAGAAGCACGGCAAGCCGCTGACCTCGCTGTCCGAGCTGAACTGCCCCAACTGCGGCAACAAGGGCACCTTCACCGAGCCGAAGATGTTCAACGGCCTGATGAAGACCTACCTGGGCCCGGTGGAGAGCGACGAGGGTATGCACTACCTGCGTCCGGAGACCGCGCAGGGCATCTTCGTGAACTACAAGAACGTCGAGACGGTCGCCCGCAAGAAGCCCCCGTTCGGCATCGCGCAGACCGGTAAGTCGTTCCGCAACGAGATCACCCCGGGCAACTTCATCTTCCGTACGCGCGAGTTCGAGCAGATGGAGATGGAGTTCTTCGTCGAGCCGGGCACCGACGAGCAGTGGCACGAGTACTGGCTCCAGGAGCGCTGGAACTGGTACCTCGACCTCGGCCTGTCGGCTGACAACCTGCGCCTCTTCGAGCACCCCAAGGAGAAGCTCTCGCACTACTCGAAGCGGACGGTGGACATCGAGTACCGCTTCCAGTTCGGTGGTACTGAGTTCGCTGAGTTGGAGGGCATCGCCAACCGCACCGACTTCGACCTCTCCACGCACAGCAAGCACTCGGGCGTCGACCTGTCGTACTTCGACCAGAGCAAGAGTGAGCGCTGGATGCCGTACGTCATCGAGCCGGCCGCGGGTTTGACCCGCGCCGTGCTGGCCTTCCTGCTGGAGGCGTACGACGAGGACGAGGCGCCGAACACCAAGGGTGGCGTGGACAAGCGCACCGTGATGCGTTTCGACCCGCGGCTCGCCCCGGTCAAGGTGGCGGTGCTGCCGCTGTCCCGCAACGAGGCTCTGTCGCCGAAGGCCAAGGACCTCGCGACCCTGCTGCGCAAGCGCTGGGTGGTGGAGTTCGACGACTCGCAGGCGATCGGCCGCCGCTACCGCCGGCAGGACGAGATCGGCACCCCGTTCTGCGTGACCGTCGACTTCGACACGCTGGACGACAACGCCGTGACGGTGCGCAACCGGGACACCATGGCCCAGGAGCGGGTGTCGCTGGACCAGGTCGAGCGCTACCTGATCGAGCGCCTTCCGGGCTGCTGAGACGCTGCGCACGGGGCCTCGGCCGACGCGATGAGCGCCGGTCGGGGCCCCGTACACTTGTGCGGTGACTGCCTCGACCATGCCCGTGCTGCGGCCGTTGACTCTCGGGCCGTACCAGGTGTGGCCGCCGGTGGTGCTCGCCCCGATGGCCGGGATCACCAACGTCGGGTTCCGCCGGCTCTGCCGGGAGCAGGGCGGCGGCATCTACGTCTGCGAGATGATCACCACGCGTGCGCTGGTCGAGCGCAACCCGAAGACGCTGCGCATGATCGCTTTCGGCGACGACGAGAAGCCGCGCAGCCTCCAGCTCTACGGCACCGACCCGGAGATCACCGCAGCCGCCGTCCGGATCGTGGTCGAGCGCAACCTGGCCGATCACATCGACCTCAACTTCGGCTGCCCGGTCCCGAAGGTCACCAGGCGCGGCGGCGGTGCGGCGTTGCCGTGGCGGCGTCGGCTCTTCGCCCGACTGGTGCGGGCCGCCGTGGATGCCGCGGCACCGTCCGGGGTGCCGGTCACGGTCAAGATGCGCAAGGGCATCGACGACGACCACCTGACGTACGTCGAAGCGGGGCTCGCCGCCCAGGAGGCCGGCGTGGCCGCGGTGGCCCTGCACGGGCGGACCGCGTCGCAGCGGTACTCGGGCACCGCCGACTGGGACGCGATCGCCACCCTGAAGCAGGCCCTCGACGTGCCGGTGCTCGGCAACGGCGACATCTGGGAGGCCGACGACGCGCTGCGGATGGTCGCGCACACCGGCGTGGACGGCGTGGTCGTCGGTCGCGGCTGTCTGGGCCGGCCGTGGCTCTTCGCCGACCTGGAAGCCGCCTTCAACGGCCGGCCGGAACGGCGACTGCCCAGCCTCGGCGAGGTGGCGGCGACCATGCGCCGGCACGCCGAGCTGCTGGTGGACCAGTTCGTGGCGGGCGCCCGCAACCCGGCCCGAGGCGAACGCGACGGCTGCACCGACTTCCGCAAGCACGTCGCCTGGTACCTCAAGGGTTTCCCGGTCGGCGGCGAACTGCGCCGCTCACTGGCGATGATCGAGAGCCTGGCCCAGCTCGACGACCTGCTCGGCAAGCTCGACCCGGCGGAGCCGTTCCCGGTGACCGCCCTGGGCCAGCCGCGCGGGCGCACCAACTCGCCCGGCAAGGTCGCCCTGCCGGACGGCTGGTTGGCCAGCCGGGACGACGACACCGTCCCCGAGGGCGCCGAGATGGACGACTCCGGCGGCTGAGCCTGGTCCGCGACGGCTCGCCGTCGGGGGCGCGTCCCTGCCGGGTTGCCGACCTGGCCCCGCCGGCCGCAGGGGTCGGACAGGGTTGCGGCACGAGATCCGCGCAATATCGGGGATGTTGCTGTCTCCTGCGTGTCGGAGGCAGCAGCATCCCCGATGTTGTGACGATCTTGGGCGCGGTGCGCGGTGCGCGGTGCGCGGTGCGCGGTGCGTTGACCTGGGCATGGTGAAGGGCCGGGCCCCGTGGTGGGGTCCGGCCCTTCGTCGTTCGTCGTGCTGTGGTGGCTTAGCTGGTGGCGTAGCCGCGGGTGGCGATCCAGTCGGCGAGGTGCTCGATGGTGACCTGGTAGGAGGCGGTGTTCGGGTCGGCGGAGTCGGCGATGGTGACGATGGTGCCGTTGTCGCGGTAGCCGACGACGCTGATGTAGTGCCCGCCCTCGAAGGAGTGGATGCCACCGTCGGTGTCGGTGGTGGTGCCGGCGATGTTGGCGACCACTGCCCGGCCGTCGTCGACGGTCTTGACGACGTCGGCGCGCAGGGTGTCGGTCTGCTTGTCGTCGGCCTTCGGGGTGCTGATCTCGACGGAGTGGTAGGCGTCGTTCTTGCCGGTCTCCTTGTTCAGCACCGGGGTGATGTCGTTGATGGAGTTGGTGCCGGCCTCGGTGGTGCCCATCTCCTTGGCCATGGCGTCCACGCTGATGTCCTTGCCCTGCACGGACAGGGCGTTACGGGCGGCGGCGGGGCCGCAGTAGTAGAAGTTCGGCTGGGCTTCGTAGCGCACGCCCAGCTCCCGCTCACCATGACCCTTGCGGTCGGTCTGGGTCTGCGACGCGGGCTTGCTGGTGTTGGGGGCGGCGAACGCGGTCGTGACGGGGCCGACGATGGCACCACCGGTGAACGCGAGGCCAGCGGCGGTCAGAGCGGTCTTACGAATCAGATCGGTACGCATGATGGCGTGCTCCTCTGCTTCATTCGGGGGATACCGCACGGCTCACCGGGGGACGGCCGTGCGGGGAAAGCCAGATGCCCGGCGGCCCGTGGGGCCGGCGTCGGGAGACGGGTGTAACCAGGTGGGGCGGCGGATCATTCCGCCGGGCTCCTGGGCCCGTGCTGTTCGGCTGTGCGGGGGATGTAACCGGGGCGGCCCGGCCGGTGTTCCCGGCGGCTGCGGCTGCCCCGCACCGACGACCGACAGTCGCGGTGGCGTGCCAGGTATAACGACCCCGCCCGGCCCCCGATTCCACGACACGAGTGGCCCCGATCACGGGACGAAACTCCCGATAACGGACACCTGGCGCGGGTGACTCACGCCGGGTCGGCGATACGGGCGTGTTCGGGTCGGAGGATGCCACCACCTCGGCGATCTCAGTTTGTCGCCGAGGCGGTGGCCTAGGCGAGGTTGGCGCCCTCTCGGGTGGTGTCAGGCTGGGTGGAGGCGGCCGGGTCGCGCTGTGCGGGGATGGTCGGTCCGCTCGGCCAGGGGATCTCGGGCGCGCGGTGGAAGGCGATCCCGGCGGCGTCCCAGCGTGGGCCGTGGCCGGCCAGGCGGTCGCGGAAACCGGCCCAGTCGTGCGTCTCCCGGGGCGACCAGCCCAGCTCGGCGATGGCGGGGAGCCGGGGCAGGAGCAGGAACTCGATATCGGTCAGCGAGGTGACCGACTCCGTCCAGAGCGGGGCCTCCACACCGATGACCGCCGTGGAGGGCACACCTGCGACGTGCGTGCCCGGATCCCAGTCGTACGCCTTCCGCACGTCGATCAGGCCGGCCCAGTCGTGCCCGATCGGGGTGTCTGCGGCGTACTTCATGTCCAGGTAGGCGTGGTTGCCCGGGGAGACGATCAGTCGGGCGCCCTGGCGTACGGCCTCGACGGTGGTGGGGTCTTCGCCGTCCGTGCCCCACCACTGCAGGACCCGCCCGTCGACGGGGGCGGCCGGCGCGAGCTGGTGCCAGCCGACGACGGTCTTGCCGAGGCCGGCGACGATGCGTTGGACCCGCTCGACGAAACCGGTGTAGACCTCGCCCTTCACCTTGAACGCCTCGTCGCCGCCGATGTGCAGCCAGGGGCCGGGTGTGATCGCGGCCAGTTCGCCCAGCACGTCCGCGATGAAGTCGTACGTCCGGTCGTCGGCCGGGTCGACGTAGCTGAAACCCACCTCGGTGCCGCTGTACGGCTGCGGCGCGATCTTGTCCGGTGCCAGCTCTGGGTAGGCGACCAGCGCCGAGTTGGTGTGCCCAGGGAGGTCGATCTCCGGGACGACGGTGATGTGCCGGGCAGCGGCGTAGGAGACGATCCGCGTGTAGTCGGCCTTCGTGTAGAACCCGCCGGGACCGCCACCGACAGCGGTCGCCCCGCCGACTGTGGTCAGCTTCGGCCAGGAGTCGACGGCGATCCGCCAACCTTGGTCGTCGGTGAGGTGCAGGTGCAGGTGGTTGAGCTTGTACCGGGCCAGGTGGTCGACCACCCGCAGGACGTCCTCCACGGCGAAGAAGTGCCGGGCGACGTCGAGCATCGCGCCCCGGTACGGGAACCGGGGCACGTCGCTGATGGTGCCGCCGGGCAGCGCCCACCGCTCGGTGACCGGGGTCGGGCTCTCGATGGCCGCCGGAAACAGTTGGCGCAGCGTCTGCACGCCGTGGAAGAGGCCGGCGGCGGTGCCGGCGGTGACGCGTACCCCGTCGGTGGTGACGTCGAGCCGGTAGCCCTCCGCACCGAGGTCGGCGGCGGTCTCGTCCAGCACCAGGGCGATGCCGTCGACCGGTGCCGGCGTAGCGGCGTCGGTGACCGGCAGCGGGTAGCCGGTGGCCGGGCGCAGCAGATCGGCGAGCTGCTCGGCGACGGCCAGCGCGGCGGCGTCGGCGCTGGCCACGATGACCGCTTCGGCCGGCAGTGTCCAGTCTCCGGTCGGGTCCGGCTGGACCTGCTGGGGGGCGGGGACGACGTCGGCCAACCGGTGCGGGGCCGCCGGGGTGAGCGCGGTGCGGGCGGCCTGCTCGGCCGTGCGGGCCAGCGTTGCCGCGCCCGGTTCCTCCGCCGACAACGGCGCGGGGGTGGTGGCGGGGCTGGGGGAGTGGGCGGTCGACACGGCGGCGACTCCGGGGGGTGTATTCGCGTCGGTTATGGCAAAAGTGAGGTTCACCGGTTGGCGTGCCATCCAGCGTACGACGCTCGGCGGAGGTGCGTGTTGGTGCGCATGGAAGCGTTCCCAGAAAACGGTACGAACACGGATAGTCGTGATGGCTGTGCCAATTGTCACCGAACGGTCCCAGGTCGCTCGATGTTCGCTTAACCTTCGCCCACCGATCGGCGTCGACCCGGGATTACCGGTGGTCCGCCTCGGGGTACAGAAAACTGAACCTTCGTTAAGTGTCAATCCGGCCCGTGTGTTGTGGAGGCTCTGGTGGCAGCGCAAGAGACCGTCGATCACAAGTACGTCTACGACTTCTCCGAGGGCAACAAGGACCTCAAGGACCTGCTCGGGGGCAAGGGCGCCAACCTCGCCGAGATGACCAACCTCGGCCTGCCCGTTCCGCCGGGCTTCACCATCACCACCGAGGCCTGCCAGGCGTACCTCGCCACGGGGCGGGAGCCGGACGGGCTCGCCGGGCAGATCGAGGCGCACCTCGAGTCGCTGGAGCGGGCGATGGGCAAGCGCCTCGGCGACCCGCGGGATCCCCTGCTGGTGTCGGTCCGCTCCGGTGCCAAGTTCTCCATGCCCGGCATGATGGAGACCGTTCTCAACGTCGGTCTCAACGACCAGAGCGTGGTCGGCCTCTCCGCGCAGGCCGGACAGAACGACAGGTTCGCCTGGGACTCCTACCGCCGCCTCATCCAGATGTTCGGCAAAACCGTGTGCGAGGTGCCGGGCGAGGAGTTCGAGCATGCGCTGGACGAGATCAAGAACGCCAAGGGCACCCACAACGACCTGGATCTGGACGCCGACGACCTGCGGGGGCTGGTCGACGCGTACAAGAAGATCTTCTTGAAGCACACCGGTCGGGAGTTCCCGCAGCAGCCGCGCGAACAGCTTGACCTCGCCATCCGGGCGGTCTTCGAGTCGTGGAACGCCGAGCGCGCCGTGCTCTACCGTCGCCAGGAGCGGATCCCGGCCGACCTCGGCACCGCTGTCAACGTGGTGACGATGGTCTTCGGCAACCTCGGCCCGGACTCCGGCACCGGTGTGGCGTTCACCCGGGACCCGGCCAGTGGGGCGCAGGGCATCTACGGCGACTACCTGGCCAACGCCCAGGGTGAGGACGTCGTCGCGGGCATCCGCAACACAGTGCCGCTGCAGGAGTTGGAGCAGCTCGACAAGGCCTCCTACGACGAGCTGCTCGGCATCATGGCCCGGTTGGAGGAGCACTACAAGGACCTCTGCGACATCGAGTTCACCATCGAGCGCGGCAAACTGTGGATGTTGCAGACCCGGGTCGGCAAGCGCACCGCCGCCGCCGCGTTCGTCATCGCCGGCCAGCTCGTTGACGAGGGCCTGATCGACCTGGACGAGGCGCTGCACCGGGTCAACGGCGCGCAGCTCGCGCAGCTGATGTTCCCCCGCTTCCAGCTCGACCACGAGTTCGAGGCGGTCGCCAAGGGCATCGGGGCCTCGCCCGGCGCGGCGTCCGGAAAGGTCGTCTTCACCTCCGCGCGGGCCGTCGAGCTGGCCGCCGAGGGGGAGTCGGTGATCCTGGTCCGGCGGGAGACCAACCCGGACGACCTGAACGGCATGATCGCCGCGAAGGGCATCCTCACCTCGCGGGGCGGCAAGACCAGTCACGCCGCGGTGGTGGCCCGGGGCATGGGCAAGACCTGCGTCTCCGGGGCGGACGAGATCGAGGTGAACGTCCCGGCGAAGCGCTTCGTCGTGGCCGGGCAGACCGTCAACGAGGGCGACGTCGTGTCCATCGACGGCACCACGGGCAAGGTCTACCTGGGCGAGGTGCCGGTCATGCCGTCGGAGGTGGTGCAGTACTTCGAGGGCAGCCTGGACGCCGAGCACGTCGACAACGCCCTGGTTCGGGCCGTACACCGGATCATGACGCACGCCGACGGCAGGCGGCGGCTCGCGGTCCGCACGAACGCCGACACCGGCGCGGACGCCGCCCGGGCCCGGCGCTTCGGCGCCGAGGGCATCGGCCTGTGCCGCACCGAGCACATGTTCCTCGGTGACCGGCGGGAGCTGGTCGAGCGCCTGATCCTGGCCCGCGACGCGGACGGGCGGGAGGCGGCGTTGGAGGCGCTGCTGCCGTTGCAGCGGGCCGACTTCGTGGAGATCTTCCGCGAGATGGACGGGCTGCCGGTCACCGTCCGGCTGATCGACCCGCCGCTGCACGAGTTCCTGCCGCCGCTGGAGCAGCTCGCGGTGAACGTGGCGGTCGCCCAGGAGCGTGGCGAGGACGTCGCCAAGGAGGAGGCGCTGCTCGCTGCCGTCCGGCGGATGCACGAGGAGAACCCGATGCTCGGGCTGCGGGGCGTCCGCCTCGGCCTGGTCATCCCGGGTCTCTTCGCGATGCAGGTCCGGGCCATCGTCGAGGCCGCGGTCGAGTGCGCCCAACGCGGTGGCGACCCCAAGCCGGAAATCATGGTCCCGCTGGTCGGCGCGGTCCAGGAGCTGGAGACGGTACGCGCCGAGGCCGAGAAGATCATCGAGGAGGTGACCCGGGAGAAGGCGGTCGAGGTGCTGATCGGCACCATGATCGAGGTGCCCCGGGCGGCGCTGACCGCCGGGCAGATCGCCGAGGCCGCCGAGTTCTTCTCCTTCGGCACCAACGACCTGACCCAGATGGGCTGGGGCTTCTCCCGCGACGACGTCGAGGGGGCGTTCTTCTGGCGTTACCTGGAGCTGGGCATCTTCGGCATCTCGCCGTTCGAGTCGATCGACCGCGACGGCGTCGGTCGACTGGTGCGCATCGCCTCCGAGGAGGGTCGAGCTGCCCGGCCCGGCCTGAAGCTCGGCGTCTGCGGTGAGCACGGCGGAGACCCGGACTCGGTGCACTTCTTCCACGAGGTCGGCCTGGACTACGTGTCCTGCTCGCCGTTCCGGGTGCCGGTGGCCCGGTTGGAGGCCGGCCGCGCGGTGGTGGAGACCGGCGGGTCGGACAGCCGCTGACGCCGGTCGGCGGCGGACCGGACGACCGGTCCGCCGCCGGCCCTCAAATCGGCGGGCGACGCCAGGTGGGTCGGGACGGGCGGCGCAACTGCGCGGGCAGGGTCGCCATCGGCGTACGCACGGCCAGCTGCCCGTGTGCCTCCGGAACGGCGGTGGCGCCGACACCCCCGCCGCGCCGGTCCATCATCGTGCCGGCCCGGCGGGCCACGGCGCGGGCCTCCTCGTGCAGCGCTTCGAGATCCTCGCCGGGAGACACGGTGACCAGGGTCAGCAGGGCGGAACGCCCAGCCGGGTAGGTCACCACGCACCCGGTGGTCGTGCGCACAACCGACTCCCGGAACTCGCCACATCGGACGGTGTCGGCCACCCGGTGACCGAGCCCGAAGCTGGCCGCGGCGAGAGCGGCGAGGTGGGTGGCGTCGGTGCTGGGCAGGTCGCTGGAGATGAGCAGCCCGTCGGTGCCGGCCAGGACCGTGCCGGTGATCTCGGGTCGACGACGGCGTAGCCCGCGTAGTTCCGTTCCCACCACCGTGTCTGCGTCCACGATCTTTCCCCTTACCGGTCGGGAGTCGCATGTCGATCGGCTGGTCACGTTCCGCGCCGGGAACGCTACCGGCAGCCACCTCCGCCCGCGAGCCCATAACCGTCGGCGATCGGATGGCAACTCCAGGCCAATCGGCGGTTGTGGGCCCATCGTCGATGCGTCGTGGGCGGGTCGAGCAGCGGTGGCGGGCGTAATCTTGGCTCGCTCGCACACGGCCGATTGCGGAGGCCGTCGAACGGGAAAGGTGACTGAATGACCAGCGTCTGGGAGAACCTCACCGTCGATGCCCGCGATCCGGCGCGACTGGCCCGTTGGTGGGCCGAGGCGCTCGGCTACCAGGTCGTCACCGAGAGTCCGGACGAGGTGGAGATCCGCCAGTCCGCAGACCGCCTGCCCGGCCTGGTCTTCGTGCCCGTGACGGACGCCAAGGACCGCAAGAACCGGCTGCACATCGATCTTCGCCCCGCGGACCAGGAGGCCGAGGTCGAGCGGCTGGTCGACATGGGCGCCCGGCACGTCGACATCGGCCAGGGCGACGTCGAGTGGACGGTGCTCGCCGACCCGGAGGGCAACGAGTTCTGCGTTCTGCGTGGAAAGTGAGCCGATTTTGCGAGCCCCACGGTCACGAACAGCGGCGGCTGCGTGAGCAGTAAGCCCGCTGCGGCGGACGCCCGGCTGGTCGAGGAGTCGCCCAAGGACACCGGGCACCGCCGCTCACCGTACGAGCGTGACCGCGCCCGGGTGCTGCACTCCGCGGCGTTCCGGCGGTTGGCCACCAAGACGCAGGTGCACACCGCCGGCACCGACGACTTCCTGCGTACGCGGCTGACCCACTCGCTGGAGGTGGCCCAGATCGCCCGGGAGATGGGTGCCCGGTTGGGGTGTGACCCGGATGTGGTGGACGTGGCCGGGCTCGCCCACGACCTCGGGCACCCGCCGTTCGGGCACAACGGGGAGGCGGCCCTGGATCTGCTGGCCACGCCGTGCGGCGGGTTCGAGGGCAACGCGCAGACCCTGCGGGTGTTGACCCGTCTGGAGGCGAAGGTGCTCGCCCCGGACGGTTCGTCCGCCGGGCTCAACCTGACCCGGGCGTCGCTCGACGCGATCGGCAAGTATCCCTGGCCGCGTCGTCCCGGCGAGCGCAAGTTCGGGGTGTACGCGGACGACGCGGAGGTCTTCGCCTGGATCCGGGACGGCGCGCCCGGGGACCGGCGCTGCCTGGAGGCGCAGGTGATGGACTGGGCCGACGACGTCGCGTACTCGGTGCACGACGTGGAGGACGGCATCCACGGCGGGTACGTGACGCTGCGCCCGTTGCTGACCGACTCCGACGAGCGGGCCGCGCTCTGCGCCGACGTGGCGCTCGCGTACTCGGGGGAGTCCGCCGACGACCTCGCCGAGGTGCTGGTCGGGTTGCTGGCCGACCCGCTGCTCGCCCCGCTGGCAGGTTACGACGGCAGCCACCGGGCGCAGGTCGCGTTGAAAGCGACCACCAGCGGGGTGACCGGGAGGTTCGTGTCCGCCGCGGTGGCCGCCACCGAGGAGCGTTTCGGGCCTGGGCCGCACCGCCGGTACGCCGCCGACCTGGTGGTGCCCCGGCTGGTCCGGGCGCAGTGCGCCCTGCTCAAGGGCATCGCGTTGCGGTACGTGATGCGCCGTTCCGGCTTCCGGGGCCGCTACGAGCGGCAGCGGACGATGCTGGCCGAGTTGGTCGCCGCGTTGGTCCGGCGCGCGCCGGACGGGCTCGACCCGATCTTCGCGGCGCTGTGGCGAGCGGCCCCGGACGACGCTGCCCGACTGCGGGTGGTGGTCGACCAGGTGGCCTCGCTCACCGACCCGGCGGCCGTGACCTGGCACACCCGCCTCGCGGGCGGAGGCGCACCGCCGACTCACGACGGGACAGCTTAGGCTAGCCTAACTGGCATGACGGAACGCCCCAGGAACGTCACCACGGCCCGGGTGCTGCGCACCGAGCGGCCCACCCCGCATCTGATCCGGCTCGTCCTCGGTGGGGACGAGCTGACCGGTCTGCCGGTGGGCGAGTTCACCGACCACTACATCAAGGTGGTGTTTCCGCAGCCGGGTGTCGCGTACCCGCAGCCGTTGGACCTCGCCGCGATCCGTCGGGACCTCCCCCGGGAGCAGTGGCCCCGGCAGCGCGCGTACACGGTGCGGCGCTGGGATCCGCTGGCGCAGGAGTTGACTGTCGACGTCGTGTACCACGGCGACGAGGGGCTGGCCGGTCCCTGGGCAGCCGCGCTGCGCCCGGGCGATCCCGTGCACTTCGTCGGCCCCGGTGGGGCGTACGCGCCGAGCCCGGACGCGGACTGGCACCTGTTGGTCGGCGACGAGAGCGCCCTGCCGGCGATCGCCGCCGCGCTGGAGCGGCTGCCCCTGGGCGCACCGGCCCACGTCTTCGTGGAGATCGCCGACCCGGAGGAGGAGCAGAAGCTGCTCAGCCCGGGGGCGGTCGAGCTGACCTGGTTGCACCGTGGCGAGCGCCCGGTGGGCGAGGCGCTGGTCGAGGCGGTGCGGGCGTTGGAGTTCCCGGCCGGGCAGGTGCACGCCTTCGTGCACGGTGAGGCGGCCTTCGTCCGGCACCTGCGCCGGCTGCTGCGCGGCGAGCGGGGTGTGCCGCTCGACCGGCTCTCCATCTCGGGTTACTGGCGGCGTGGCATGGACGACGAGGGTTGGCGCTCCACCAAGGCGGACTGGAACCGGCAGGTGGCGGCCGAGGAGGAGACACCCGTCGAGGGGGCCAGGGCGGCCTGAGGGTCGCTCATCCCTCGGGTGTGCGGTTGGCCGCGCCGGCCCTGGCGAGTCGACGGCTGATCAGCACCGCGTACCCGACGACCGCGGCCGCGAGCAGGGCCAGCATCAGCCTCGGCTGGTGCACCGTCGTGGTGATCACACTGACCGACACCACCCCGTAGGCGGCGATGGCCAACCGGGCGGCGCTCGGCCGGGTCCACAGCCAGTACAGGGCGAGACCGCAGAGCGTCCACACCACCATCGACGCGCCCAGCAGCAGCCGTAACTCCAGCGGCAGGTGGGTCGCGTTGTCGTCCACCAGCCGGACCACCTGCCCCAGCGCCCAACCGAGCAGCAGCAGCGCGCCGCCGAGCGGGATGTGCAGGTAGCTGTACGCCTGCCCCCCGCGGAGCTGAGTCTGGAGCAGGCGGGTGGTGACGAACGTGGTGTAGACCCACCACACGGCTGCCGGGATCAGGAACGCCATCGCGGCG
The DNA here is from genome assembly GCF_027460215.1 of Micromonospora sp. WMMC250. Lineage (NCBI taxonomy): Bacteria > Bacillati > Actinomycetota > Actinomycetes > Micromonosporales > Micromonosporaceae > Micromonospora > Micromonospora sp. WMMC250. The sequence continues at coordinate 6,447,372 of NZ_JAPZBJ010000002.1, forward strand.
GTGAGGATCATGGGCGGCGGGGGGTGGTCCGGCACGGCGAAGAGCAGGTTGGCCAGCGCGCTACCCAGCACGATGATGGTGAACTGCCCGATCCGTTCCGGCAGGTGCCTGTTGTCGACCGGCCAGTTGTTGAGCCAGCGCGCACCGACCCAGGGTGTGGCCAGTTCGATGACCATCGCGACGACCCACAGGACCGGGCGCAGCTCGGTGGGAGCTGCCAGCGACGCCAACCAGATCAGCCAGCCCGACCCGAAGCCGATCAGGTAGACGGTCGTCACCACGCGGGCCATCGGACTGGTCGGGCGGGCACGCAGGTACAGCAGGAGCAGCACCCCCCGCACGATCAGGTACCCGACCGGCAGGAGCACGCTCTCCGGCACCTCGTCGACGCCGAGCGTGATCGCGCCCGCCCCGACCAGGGCGACGAGCACCAGCAGCCGGTGCAGCGCGTCGTCCGGATCGAACCGGGTGTCGTAGTAGACCTGTCCCATCCAGGCCCACTGGATCACCACGAAGAGCCCGATCACCGCCAGCACCGCCGTCGGCGACGGTGTCGGATCGTCTCCCAGTCGGCGCACGACGGCCGCCAGCGCGTACACGAAGATGAGGTCGAGGAAGAGTTCCAGCCAGGTGGCGTGGCGGTGACCGGCCTCGTCCTCCTGCGGGGTCTGTCCGCCCAACCCCATCCACGCGGCCACCCGTCGGGGCAGGTGGGGGCCGGCGGTGCGTACCCTGCGCATCTGGTCATGGTCCCCGGGCGGACCCGGCCCGCGGGCCGGAACCGCCCAGCCGGCAGCGGTGGTCGCCACACCGGCGTCCCCCGGCCGCCGTGTCGTCGGTCCGGCAGGGCAGGATGTACGGGGAGGGGGTGGCGCATGGCTGGGCGGATCCGGGACGAGGACATCGCACTGGTCCGGGAACGCACCTCGATCGGGGATGTGATCTCCGAGACCGTCACTCTGAAGTCCGCCGGCGGCGGCAACCTCAAGGGTCTGTGTCCGTTCCACGACGAGAAGAGCCCGTCGTTCAACGTCTCGCCGGCCCGCAACGTCTGGTATTGCTTCGGCTGCGGGGCCGGCGGCGACGCGATCAAGTTCCTGATGGACGCCGACCACCTCAGCTTCGTCGAGTCCGTCGAGCGGCTGGCCGGCCGTGCCGGCATCCAGCTGCGCTACATCGAGGACGACAAGGGCACCCCGCGCCCTCGACCGCAGCAGGGCCAGCGTCAGCGCCTCGTCGCCGCGCACGCCGCGGCTGTCGAGTTCTACCGGGCGCAGCTCGGCACGGCGGGCGCCCGACCGGCCCGGGAGTTCCTGGCCAAGCGCGGGTTCGACCGGGCGGCCGCCGAGCGTTACGGCTGTGGCTTCGCGCCGGACGGCTGGGACCTGCTCACCAAGCACCTGCGCCAGCAGGGTTTCACCCATCAGGAGCTGGTCACGGCCGGGCTGTCCCGGGAGGCCCGGTCCGGCAGTCTGATCGACAGGTTCCGCCGTCGGCTGCTCTGGCCGATCCGCGACCTCGCCGGCGACGTGATCGGCTTCGGCGCGCGCAAGCTCTTCGACGACGACGACGGCCCGAAGTACCTGAACACCCCCGAGACGCCGATCTACAAGAAGTCGCAGGTGCTCTACGGCGTCGACCAGGCCAAACGGGAGATCGCCAAGCAGGGGCGGGCGGTGATCGTCGAGGGTTACACCGACGTGATGGCCTGCCACCTGGCCGGGGTGACGACTGCCGTGGCGACCTGCGGCACCGCCTTCGCCGCGGACCACATCGCTGTGCTGCGCCGCCTCCTGTTCGACAGCGACGAGGTGGCTGGCGAGATCATCTTCACCTTCGACGGTGACGCCGCCGGTCAGAAGGCGGCACTGCGCGCCTTCGAGGACGACCAGCGTTTCGTCGGCCGCACGTTCATCGCCGTCAGCCCGGACAACATGGACCCGTGCGACCTGCGGCTGGCCAAGGGCGACCTGGCGGTACGGGACCTGGTCGCACGCCGCGAGCCGCTCGTCGACTTCGCGCTGCGACACGTGATCGGCCGCTTCGACCTGGACACCGTCGACGGCCGGGTCGAGGCCATGCGCCACGCCGCGCCGCTGGTCGCGCGCCTCAAGGACCGGGAGAAGCGCCCGGAGTACGTCCGCAAGCTCGCCATGGACCTCGGCATGGAGATCGAGCCGGTGCAGCGGGCGGTGCTCGCCGCCGCCAACACCCCGCCGCCCGGCACCCGCGACGCCGCACCCGCCGCCCGCCCCGCGCCGGCCCGCCCCGACCCGGAGGTGGACAGCCCGCAGTCGATGGTCGAGCGGGAGGCGCTGAAGCTCGCCCTCCAACAGCCGGTCCTGGCCGGGCCGATGTTCGACGCGGTCGAGGCGTCGGAATACCGCCACCCGGTGCACATCGCGGTGCGTACCGCCATCGCGGCTGCCGGTGGCGCCGCGTCGGCGACCGGCGGCGCGGTCTGGATCGAATCGGTCCGCGACGCCTGCGACGACCTGGCGGCGGCGGCGCTGGTCGGCGAGTTGGCGGTGGAGCCGCTGCGCATCGACGGGGAGGCGGACCCACGCTACGTGTCGATCACCATGGCGCGGGTGCAGTTCGGGTCGGTGACCGCCCGGATCCGCGACCTCAAGTCGCGCATCCAGCGGATCAACCCGGTCAACAACAAGGACGAGTACTTCGCGGCCTTCGGTGAGCTGCTGTCCCTGGAGCAGCACGCCCGGGCGCTCCGCGAGCAGGCTGCGGGAGGGCTCTAGGTGGGACTGTTCAGCCGCAAGCCGAAACTGCCACCGGCCGACCGGCCCCCGCTGGCCGCCGACGAGCGCGTGCTGGCCTGGGCGGCGGTCGGCAACGGCGAGGGCGACGGCGTGGTGGTCGCCACCAACCTCGGGCTGTGGCTGCCCGGGCGGGGGCACCGGCTCGGCTGGCACGACATCCTCAAGGCCGTCTGGTCCGGCCGGGAGCTGACAGTCACACCCGCCGAGACCGTCAGCGACCGCGACGGCTACACGGTGGTCGCCGACGGCCCGGCCGAGACGTACTTCCTCCTCGACCCGCGTGAGCTGCCGCACCAGGTGCGGGCGCGGGTGACCCGCTCCGTCGCGTACACCGAGCACCAGCCGGTGCCCGGCGGCGCGGCGCGGGTCGCGGCCCGCCGGACGGCCGGGGCCGACGGTCTGACCTGGACGGTCCGACTCGACCCCGGCACACCGGCGGACGACGAGACGGTGCTCGCCGAAACCGACCGCCTGGTCGGTGTGGCCCGCGCCGCGACCGCGCCCGCCGACCTCTGACCGGTCGGGTCAGTTCGCCCCGAGGTCCTTCAGCGCCTTGTCGGCGCCCCGGTGCAGGGGCACCGGCAGGGTCCGGCGGGCCTTGTCCAGCGAGATCCCCTTGGCCGCCGGGTTGGCCTGCGCCAGGGCGTCGCGCTTGTCGAACACGGTCCGGGTGATCGCGCAGGCGACGTTGGCGTCCAGGTCCTTGCGCACCAGCAACACATTGGGTACGACGATCGTCGGGGTGTCGGCCGCCGTCTTGTACACGTCCCGCCCGATCGTGCCTTCCTGGTAGCCGGGGCTCAGCGAGGCCATCTTCGGCAGCAGCGGTGCCAGGTCGATGAACGTCACCGTGTCGCCGGCCGTGGTGAACAGGTCGGTCAGACCCCCGGTGGGCAGACCGCCCGACCAGAAGAACCCGTCGACACTGCCGTCCTTGATGCCCTCGACCGTCTTGGTGAGGTCGAGGCGCTGCGCCCGGACGTCCTTGGCCGGGTCGAGACCGGCGGCCTCCAGCAGCCGGTTGGCGATCACCTCCGTGCCGGACTTCGGTGAACCGGTGGAGATCCGCTTGCCGCGCATGTCGGCCACCGACTTGATCCCGGAGTCGTTGCGGACCACCACCTGCGTGTAGTTGTCGTAGATGCGGGCCAGTGCCTGCACCGGCTGCGGCGCGGTGAAGCTGCCCTTGCCCTCGACCGCGTTCACAGCCGTGTCGAACAGCGAGAACGCCACGTCGTACTGGCCACCGACGAGCTGTTCGACGTTCTGCACCGAAGCGCCGGTCTCGGCGGCGGTGCCGGTGAGCTTGCCGCCGGTCGTCCCGGACAGCTGCCCCGCCAGGGCGTTGCCGACCGCGTAGTAGACGCCTGTCGCGTTGCCGGTGGCGATGCCGACGCGGGTCTCCTTGCTCACCTCGCAGGTGACCTCGCTGGCCGTGTCGTCGGTGGCCGCGCCGCCCTGCTGACCTCCGCAACCCGCGACGAGGGCGAGCACGCTCAGGCCCACCGCGAGCCGTACGTCGATTCGTCTCACAGTTTCTCCTCCACAGGGTCGGACAATGGTCGGCCGGCGGATCCGCGTCGGACGAGGACGCCGACCGCCGCCACGGCGGCCAGCGCCGTGCCGACGGCGACCGGCACGGGTTCGAGCCAGAGCAGTGTGACGCCGGCGAGCGCGCCCAGCACCCGTTCCGGCACGCCGGCCGGGCCCACACCGGGCAGCCAGCCACCGGCGGCGACGGCGAGCACCGCGACGCTGAGCGCGGTGACCACTGCGGCGAACGCGATCCGCTGGACGCCGCCGATGCCGAGCAGACCCAGCCCGGCCGGCGTGATGACGAACGCGATCGGGGTCAGGTACGCCGGCAGCGCGTACCGCAGGGTCTGCCACATGGTCGGCACCAGCCGACCCCCGGTGACCGCGGCGGCGGCAACCGCGGCGAGCGCGGTCGGCGGCGACACCTCGGACAGGACCGCGAAGTAGAAGACGAACATCGCCGCGGCGGGCGCGGCCACGCCCAGGTCGAGCAGGGCCGGGCCGACGATCACCCAACCGATCACGAACGAGGCGGTGACCGGCACGGCCAGGCCCAGCAGGCTGAGCGCGACGGCGGCGAGCAGCGCGGTGAGAACCAGCACCAGTGTCGGGTCGGAGGTGGCCGCCTGCGCCCCGCCGATCAGCAGTGCCGCCGCCTGCGGTCCGAGGCCGGTCTTCGTGGTGGTCGCCGTGATGATGCCGGCGGCGGCGCAGACCGCCGTCACCGCGAGCACGCCGCGTACCCCGGTGACGAGCGCGGTCGCCAGCCGGGCCGGGGTGAGCCGGTGGGCACTGTCGCTCTTCGGGGCCAGGAACGACAGCGCGACGGCGAGGACGATGGCGAAGACGACAGCTTTCGTCGCGGAGACACCGACCGCCAGGAACACGATGATGGCGATCAGCGAGGCGAAGTGATAGCCGAAGCGGGCCAGCAGACGCCACGGCGAGCCGACGTCGATCACGACCGGTCGCACACCGGAACGGCGCGCGTCGATCTCCACCGAGAGCAGAATGCCCAGGTAATAGAGCACCGTGGGCACCGTCGCCCAGCCCAGCACCTGGAGGTACGAGACGCCCAGGTACTCGGCGATGATGAACGCGGCGGCGCCCAGGGTCGGCGGGGAGAGGATCGCGCCCACCCCGGCCGCCGCCAACATGCCACCGGCCCGCTCCGGGGGATAGCCGGCGCGGCGCAGCAGCGGCCAGGTGACCGCGCCGATGCTCACCGTCGTCGCCGCCCCGGAGCCGGAGACGGTGCCGAGCAGGAAACCGGAGGCCACCGCCGTGCGACCGGCGGCGGTGCGCGAGCGGCGGAACGCGGCGGCCGACAACTCGACGAAGAACCGCCCGGCCCCGGACAGCTCCAGCACCGCGCCGTAGATGGTGAACAGCACGATGTACGAGGCGGCCACGTCCAGGGGAGTGCCGTAGAAACCGCTGTCGGAGTTGTAGAACGCGTCCACCAGTTGGCTGAAGTCGAGGCCGGCGTGGGCGACCGGCCAGGACTGCGGCAGCAACCCGCCGTAGTAGCCGTAACCGAGGAACAGCAGGCAGACCGCCGGCAGGATCCACCCGGTGGTGCGCCGGCACGCCTCCAGCAGCAGAAGCAGCAGGACGGTGCCCAGCACCAGGTCCACCGGCGCCAGCAGGCCCTGCCGGTCGAGGAAGGCGTTGTAGCCGCCGCCACCCGTACCGATCGGGATCGGCAGGACGGGGTAGAGACAGGCTGCCGCCGCCAGCGCGACCAGCACCCAGTCAGTGGCGGTGGGCCGAGTCGACGTGGGCGTCCGGCTGCGGCCGGTGCTGTCGCTGTCGCTGCTGCCGTTGTCGCTGCGCCGTCGCCGGGCGCGGAAGCGGGCCGGCAGCCGGAGGTCGGCCGGGTAGGCAAGGAAGACAAGAGGGAGTACGCCGGCCAGGAAGATGATCAAGTAATACTTGCTGCCCTGCGACAGCGGGCGGAACACCTGCCAGAGAGCCAGTGCGCCGACCGCCAGCGACACCCCGGTGAGGATCAGGCCCAGCGGCCCGGTCAACACGCGACCCGGCTTCTCGTCCTCGAACTGGGCGGCGAGGTCGCGGGTGGCCCGTTCGGCCGCCGAGCCGGCGTCGGCGGAACCAGTGGGGTCGGGTGTGCTCAGGCGGACCGCGCTGGGGTGCGGCGTGGTCGCGTCGCTCAGGTCGGGCTTGGGCGCTTCGTTGCCGGTCAGGTCGGGCTCGGATGCTTCGTTGCCGCTCGGGTCGGGCTTGGATGCCTCGTTCCCGCTCTGGTCCGGCTCGGCCGGGCCGGTGGCCGGTTGGATCGGGTGGTCGCCGTCGGGCTCGGGCGTCGGGCGCGGTCGGGGTGCCGCACGGTCGGTGCTGGCCGTGGGCTCGCCGGCGAGAGAATCGGCTGGTCGGGCAGGGGGCGACGAACCATCGGGCGTACTGATGGGCGACACAGAGGGACGATACACGTCGATCGGTCGGCGGGCGGGGCATCGGTCGGCGTTTCGGCGGAGAGGGTCGGCGGTGGCGCGGCGGTGGTTCTGCGGGGTGGTGGTGCGACGGCCGGTCGCGGCGGATATTTGCGTGGAGGGCTGTCGGACCCGGCGGTTAGGGTCGGGCGGTGACTTTGGGGCGACCACTGATTCAGGCTCGCGGGCTGGTGAAGCGGTTCGGTGACTTCACCGCAGTGGCCGGCATCGACGTCGACGTCCGCTCGGGTGAGGCGTTCGGTTTCCTCGGGCCCAACGGCGCCGGCAAGTCCTCCACCATGCGGATGGTCGGCTGCATCTCCCCGCCCAGCGCCGGCGAGCTGCGCATTCTCGACCTCGACCCGGTGGCCGACGGGCCGGCGATCCGAGCGCGGCTGGGTGTGTGCCCGCAGCTGGACAATCTCGATCCGGAGTTGACCGTCCGGGAGAACCTGACCGTCTACGCCCGCTACTTCGGCATCTCCCGCCGGGCCGCCCGGGCCCGCGCGGCCGAGCTGCTCGACTTCGTCCAGCTCACCGAGCGGGCCGACAGCAAGGTCGAGCCGCTGTCCGGCGGCATGAAGCGTCGGCTGACCATCGCCCGCGCCCTGGTCAACGAGCCGGAGATCGTGCTGCTGGACGAGCCGACCACCGGGCTCGACCCGCAGGCCCGACACCTGGTGTGGGAGCGGCTGTTCCGGCTCAAGCAGCAGGGCGTCACGCTGGTGCTCACCACGCACTACATGGACGAGGCCGAGCAGCTCTGCGACCGCCTCGTGGTGATGGACGGCGGGCGGATCGTCGCGGAGGGCTCACCCCGCGCCCTGATCGAGCAGCACTCCACCCGTGAGGTGGTCGAGCTGCGCTTCGCCGCCGAGTCTCAGGAGCCGTTCGCGGGCAAGCTCGCCGGGCTGGGGGAGCGGGTCGAGGTGCTGCCCGACCGGATACTGCTCTACGTGCCGGACGGCGACGCGGCGGTCGCCGAGGTCACCGCGTTGGGGCTCAACCCGGCCAACGTGCTGGTTCGGCGCAGCGGCCTGGAGGACGTCTTCCTGCACCTGACCGGTCGCACCCTCGTCGACTGACCGTCCACGATCACGGTCGACTGCTTTTGATCTTGCGCGTACCATCGGCCGGCCGAGGAAGGCTTCCGATCACGGGGGTGTCATGTCCGATCTGCTGACCGCCAACCGACGTCAGGCCGGGCTCACCGCCCTCTACCTGGGCATCTTCGCGATGGTCTGGTTCAGTGTGCCGGCGGCAGAGCAACCGCTGCGGGCCCTGCTCGTGGTGGGCAGCATCGCCGCACTGCTCACCGCCGTGTTGGGCGGTGTGCTGTCCGCCCGCCTCCGAGGGGCCGGCAACCCCCGGGACCGGGCAGCCGACCGCCCGTACCTGCTCATCGTCGTCGCCGAGTTCGCCGCCGCCGGGCTGGGTGCCGCCGTGCTGATCGCCGCCGGCCGGTCCGAGTACGTGCCGGTGCTGGTCTGCCTGGTGGTCGGCCTGCACTTCTTCCCGCTCGCCCCGCTCCTGCGGGATCCGCTGCTTCGTCCCCTCGGCGGCGCACTGTGCCTGGTCGCGGCGGCAGGGCTCGTCACCGGTCTCGCCTCGGCGGTCTCCGCCGGCCTGGTGGTCGGCGTCGGCGCGGGACTGCTGCTGCTCGGTTACGCCGTGCAGGCACTGGTCCGCGCGTACCGACCGACCTGACCAACTGCCCACGCACCGCTTCAACGGGCACGGGCCCAGGTGATGAATCGGTCGCTCAGCCGGTCGTGACCGGCCTGGCCGGCGAGGTCCCCCGCCGCCTCGTAGAGCAACGCCGCGAGGTAGACGAGCAGACCGACCCGGTCCTCCCGGTACTCGCCGAGCAGCGACAGGCGAGCCGGCGAGCAGGGCCACGCCGCGCCGCAGACCCGGCAGCGCCAGGACGGGCGCGCCGCCACGTGTGGACGGTACCGGGGCATCAGTGGCCGCCACCGTCATCAGCCGACCAGGTGCGTCTGTCATGAGTCGACCAGGTGCGTCGCACGAAGGAACCTCCAACGGGTGGGTGGGAGCGCCCCGGATCGGGGGTCGCGGGACGCTCCCGGCCTGGTTCCGCCCGTCGTCCGATCCCGTGAGCGGTTCCGCTGCGTGACAGTCTGGTGAGGACCCGACTACGGTGGGAGGTCCCGCACGCCGACGACCAGGGCGTACGGCGACTGGCCCAGCACGGTACGAAGATGTACGGGGGTTGTCCGTGGAAGGCTCGTCCATGCTGGAGCACTTCGCCGAGGAACTGCGGCTGGCTCGCGCCAGCACTGGGATGTCGCAGGCGGCGCTGGCCGAGGTGTTGAGCTATTCCGGGGCCCTGGTCGCCAAGGTGGAGACATCCGAGCGCCGGCCGAGCCTGGACTTCGCGCGTCGGTGTGACGCCGTGTTCCAGGCCGACGGACGATTCGAGCGCATCCAACGGCGGATCAGCCGGGAAGCCGTGGTGCCGTGGTTCCGCGACTGGGCCGGCATCGAACAGGAGACCACAGCGCTGCGGTGGTTCGAGCCGCTCTGCGTGCCCGGTTTGTTGCAGACCGAGGGCTACGCGCGCGCACTACTGACCGGCGGCGGGCTTTTCGGGTCGGACGAGATCGAGCAACAGGTGACGACAAGGCTGGACCGGCAGGCGCTGCTCACGCGTGACCGGCCTCCGCTTCTCACGGCCGTGATCGACGAGCACGTGCTGCGCCGAACTGTCGGCGGGCCGGAGGTTATGCGCGAGCAGATTCAGCACCTGGTGAAACTTGGTTCGGCCTTCCCCCGGGTCCGAATCCAGGTGGTGCCAACCTCTGCCGGTGCTTACGTCGGGCTCGGAGGGCCCTTCGTGATCGCTAGCTCGACGCAGGGGGAGGACCTCGTCTACCTTGCCGGCCAGCGTCACGGTCAGGTCATCGACCGATCGGACTACGTGCGACAGATGGTCGAGGTGTGGGAGTCGATCCGTGGTGAGGCACTATCGCACGGGCAGTCCCTCGATCTCATGGCGGAAGTGGCGGAGACATGGATGTGACCGGCGCCCGGTGGCGCAAGAGCACTCGTAGTGGCCCGGACGGCGGCAACTGTGTGGAGGTTGCCGACAACCTGTCTGGGCTGGTGGCCGTCCGCGACTCCAAGGACCCGGCCGGGCCGGTGCTCGTCTTCACGCCCGAGGCGTGGCGCACGTTCGTCGGGTCCGATCCGGTTCGCTCGGCGTGATCGACTCCAGGTCGGTGATATAGGGGTGTCCCGGCGTGGTGATACCGCCACATCGCCGTTGTGGAGTGGGTAGTCGCGGCGGTTGGGGTGTCCGGGCGCGGCGATGCCGACATGTCGCCGATGTGGCGCGGGTCGTCGCGGCGGTTGGGCATGTCCCGGCGCGGCAAGGCCGCCGCGTTGCGTCAGATCGACTCGGATTTCTGAAGAACGGGGTATCCAGTGGCGACTGATACCCCGACGTCCTGCAACCCGAGTCGATCAGGGCGCGGGGGCGTCGATCAGGGCGGCGGGGGCGTCCATCAGGGCGGCGGGGGCGTCGACCGAGGTTGGTGCTTCGGTCGAGGCCGGTGAAACCCGAGCGACACGTCGACCGCGTCGCCGTAGGGTGACCGACGGTCTGTCGTACCCCCGGGGTAGACAGGTCGTGGTGCCGACGCGGTGGGCGGGGTGGTCGTGTGAGTGTGGCGGGATCGGCGCGGTTCCCCTGGGTGCCGGCGTATTCGGTGTTCGAGCACTACCTTGTCGGTCTGCGGCGCACCTGGCGGGCGGGGGTGTTCTCCTCGTTCCTGTTGCCGGTGCTGACGGTGCTCGGCTTCGGGTTCGGCGTGGGGGCCTACATCGACCAGGGTGTCGGCGGGGTGCCCTACCTCGACTGGCTGGTCCCCGGGCTGATCGCCTCGACCGCGCTCCAGGTGACGGTCGGTGACTCCACCTGGCCGGTGTTCAGCAACTTCCAGTGGGTCAAGATCTACTTCTCGCAGGCTGCCTCGCCGCTGCGGGTGGGCGACATCGTGGCCGGGCACCTGGCCTTCGTGTTGTTCCGGGTGCTCACCACGATCGCGGCGTTCCTGCTGGTCACCGGGTTGTTCGGGGCGTTGCGCTCGCCGTGGGCCCTGGTCACCCTGCCGGTGGTCGCGTTGCTCGGGCTGGCCGTTGCCGCGCCGACCTTCGCGTACGCGGCGTCGGTGTCCAGCGACAACTGGCTGGCGATGCTGTTCCGGTTCGCGGTCATTCCCATGGCACTCTTCGCCGGGGTGTTCTTCCCTGTCGAGTCACTGCCCGACGCGCTGCGGTGGCTGGCGTACGTGACGCCGCTGTGGCACGCCGTCGACCTCTGCCGCGCGGCCACGCTGGGCGTCGCCCCGCAGTGGTCGATCGTCGGGCACGTGCTCTACCTGGGTGCCTGGGCCGCCGCCGGTTGGTTGTTGGCGGTGCGCGCGTTCCGTCGCAAGCTCGTCGTCTAGGAAGGCTTGTCGTGGTCACGCTGATCCTGCCCCGGCTGGTCGACGTCTCCGTCGCGTCCCGGCGGTCGGCGTCGGTTGTCGAGCGCAACGTCGCGGCGCTCAAGCCGGCCTACTGGCTGCTGTTGCTCTCCGGCTTCGTGGAGCCGCTGCTCTACCTGCTCTCCATCGGGCTGGGCGTCGGCGCGCTGGTCGGCGATCTGCCGCTGCCCGATGGGCGGCTGGTCTCGTACGCCGCATTCGTGGCCCCGGCGATGCTCGCCTCCTCGGCGATGACCGGGGCGATCGCGGAGACCACGTTCAACTTCTTCGGCAAGATGAAGTACATGAAGCTGTACGACGGGATGATCGCCACCCCAGTACGGCCGTTCGAGATCGCCGTGGGCGAGTTGGGTTGGGCGATGCTGCGGGGCAGCGCCTACTCGGCGGCGTTCCTCGGCGTGATGGTCGCTCTGGACCTGACCAGTGTGCCCCGGGCGCTGACCGCCCTCCCGGCGGCGGTGCTCGTCGGGTTCGCGTTCGGGGCGCTCGGCATGGCGGTCTCCACCGTCATGCGCAGCTGGCAGGACTTCGACCTGGTGAACTCCGCCCTGTTCACCCTCTTCCTGTTCTCCGGCACCTTCGTGCCGGCGCAGGCCTACCCGACGGTGCTGCGCTGGCTGGTCGAGATCACTCCGCTCTACCGCTCGGTGCACCTGATCCGCGGGGTCACGTTGGGCAGCGGCGGGTGGCTCTGGCTGCTCGATGCGTTCTACCTGCTGGTGGTGATGGCGGTCGGCCTGCTGGTGGCCTCGCGGCGGATGGGCAGGTTGCTCTACAAGTAGGGGTTATGGGCGACCGTCGACGGGGCATGTCCGGAGGTGACACCGCCGACGATGAGGAGGGGCGATGGCCTCGAACGAGTCTCCCGCCCAGCGGGAGCAGGAGCGTGCTCCCGCCAGCGCGCCGGTTGGTCCCGACGCGGGCCCGGACAGCCCCACCGACCTGCCCGGCAGTGGATGGAAGGCGGCCCTACGTCGGACGATCAGCGAGTTCCAGGACGACAGCCTGACCGACTGGGCGGCGGCGCTCACCTACTACGGGGTGCTGTCCATCTTCCCCGGCGTGCTGGTGCTCATCTCGCTGCTCGGTCTGCTCGGTGAGAGCGCCACCGAGGGTGTCAAGGACACCGTCAACCAGGCGGTGCCGAACGACAGCATCCAAAAGATCATCGAGGGCGCGATCGATACCGCGGACAAGAACGGTGGCCTCGCCAGCATCGCCGCGATCATCGGTCTGGTGGCGGCGTTCTGGTCCGCCTCCGGCTACGTCGGAGCGTTCATGCGTGCCTCGAACACGATCTACGACGTGCCGGAGGGGCGGCCGATCTGGAAGACGCTGCCGATCCGGCTCGGCGTGACGGCGGTGATCGGTGTGCTGCTGCTGGCCAGCGCGGTGATCGTGGTGTTCACCGGTCGCCTGGCCGAGTCGGTCGGCGACGTGATCGGGGTCGGCTCGACGGCGGTCGCGGTGTGGGACATCGCCAAATGGCCAGTGCTGCTGGTCCTGGTCAGTCTGATGTTCGCGATCCTCTACTGGGCCTCGCCGAACGCCCGCCACGGTGGTTTCCGCTGGGTCAGCCCCGGCGGTGTGCTGGCCGTGGTGATCTGGCTGGTGATCTCCGGACTGTTCGCCTTCTACGTGAGCAACTTCGGTTCGTACGACAAGACGTACGGGACGCTGGCCGGCGTGATCATCTTCTTGGTCTGGCTCTGGCTCAGCAACATCGCGATCCTGCTGGGCGCCGAGTTCGACGCGGAGTTGGAGCGCGGCCGTGCCATCGCGGCGGGTCACGCCGCGGACGACGAGCCGTACGTCGAGCTGCGCGACGATCGCAAACTCCGCAAGAAGCGCAACCAGCGGGGTTCGGTCGACTGAGACGACGCGTCAGTGGCTACCAGGCCATTTCTGGACCCGGTAGCCACTGACCTGCGCAATTGTGGAGCCGATTGTCAGCTACAGGCTGAGGTGAGGCACCAGCCATTGAGCGTGACTACTTGGAGGTCGTTCACCTTGTGCCAGCCGGGGTAATATTTGTTACCCACGCTGTCGTAGTAAATGTATCCGCTGGGCACCTGGAAACCGTCGGTGTCGCGGAATTCGTAGTAGTACCGCGAATCGGAGGCGCTGCCCTGGCCGGCCGGCAGCCACATCGTCTTGCTGTTGGTCGGCCAGTTGCCTGAAAGCTTCACGGATCGACCCAGCCGGTTCTTCACCTCACCGCAGAAGATGCCGGCGGTGCAGTTGCCGAGCGGGACGAAGTCCGAGCCAGCGGGGTTGGAAGTGGCCTGCTGGACGGGCGCGGCGACCGTTGCCGCGACGGCGGAGCCCGTCGAAGCTGGTGCCGCCTGGGCCGCCGATGGCACCAGGAATGCGAAGAAGGTCGCTGCGGACACGGCCGCGATAAATCGCGTCGGTCGATTCATTGGGGTCCTTCCCGTCGGGGTTTTCGGGCACGACAGAGCGGCGTTTCATCGCGATTGGGTAATTGCGGTGCGCGATTCGACCCGATGGCTGTCGATGTCTGAGGACGCTATCGGTGACGTAGACGACTGTCAACGTCCTTTGCAATTGTTGTGGTGCTGGACACGGGTTGTTCAGCGTGCTCTCCGCTGGCGCATTCGCTGCTTGGGCGGGGTCTGGCACCGACGCCGCGAGACCGCCCGACACCACTGGAGTTCCGCACGACCTGACTCCATCGGATTCGCCCGACCCGCGCTGGGTCGAGGCCCGCCCTGTCTGCGCCCGCGCCGACCGCTCGTCCTCAAGATCCGCGCAGTATCGGGGATGTTGCTGCCTCCCTGCGCGAGGAGGCAGCACTTTCCCCGATACTGCGCGGATCTTTCCGCGCTTCCGGGCGGGCCGGCGGGCGCGGGGCGCGGGACGGCGCGGGGGGCGCGGGGCGGGGACGCGGGGTGCGGGGGGCGCGGGACGGCGCGGGGCGGGGGCGCGGGGTGCGGGGGGCGCGGGACGGCGCGGGGCGCGTGGGGCGCAACGGGAGTGATGCACGCCGTCGCTGGTGCATCCTCCGCAGGTACGACCAAAACTTCTGTCCGTTTGAGCAAAAGTTAGCGTCGGAACAGCCGAAGCTCTGGACAGGTGATGCGAGCGCTCCTACTGTGTCGGACACAACACATCGGCATTGCGTCGATGTGAACGATGCCAATGCAGAGGCGGCTTTCGGTGCGAACGGTCGACCCCCTACACGTGCGACTGTTGCGGTTGCTCCGCGACGAGGGCGCCGTGTCGCGGGCCGAACTGGGCGACCGGCTCCAGATGCCGCGCCCTCGCATGCTGGCCGAACTCGATCGCCTGGTCGCCCTGGGTTACGTCGCCGAGGCCGGGCTCGCCGCCTCCCGGGGTGGGCGTCGCTCGACGCTGGTCGAGCTGAACCCGAAGCTGCGCTTCGCCGCCGTCGACCTCGGTGCCAGCTCGATGGACATCGAGGTGGTCAACGGCCGCCTCGAACCGGTGGCCCACTACGGCGAGGCCGCCGACATCCGTAACGGTCCGAAGGTGACCCTGCAGCGGGTCAACGAGTTGCTGCACAAGGCCCGGGTCGACGGGGCGTACGAGCGGCTGGACGCGGTAGGCATCGGCGTACCCGGCCCGGTCAGTTTCCGGGACGGCGTCCCGGTCTCGCCGCCGATCATGCCGGGCTGGGACCGGTACCCGGTGCGTGAGCTGCTCAGCCGGGAGCACGGCTGCCCGGCGGTGGTCGACAACGACGTCAACATCATGGCGATCGGTGAGCGGCACGGTGGGGTCGCCCACTCGGTGGACGACTTCCTCTTCGTGAAGATCGGCACCGGCATCGGGTGTGGCATCTACCTCACCGGCGAGGTCTACCGGGGCACGGACGGCTGCGCCGGCGACATCGGCCACATCCAGGTCGACTCGCACGGTCCGATGTGTTCGTGCGGCAACATCGGCTGCCTGGAAGCTCTGTTCAGCGGTGCCGCGTTGGCCAAGGACGCCACCGCCGCGGCCCGCAGTGGGGCGTCGCCGGCGCTGGCCGAGCGGATGTCCCTGCGCGGTGTGGTGACCGCCCTCGACGTCGCCGAGGGTGCCGTCGAGGGGGACGTGACCTGCATCCAGCTGATCCGTGACGGCGGACGGCGGGTCGGCGGCGTGCTCGCCGGCCTGGTCAGCTTCACCAATCCGTCGATGATCGTGATCGGCGGCGGGCTCGCCCAGCTCGGGCACATCCTGCTCGCCGAGATCCGCAGCGTGGTCTACCGCCGTTCGCTGCCGTTGGCCACCGGCAACCTGCCCGTCGTGCTGTCCGAGCTCGGTGGCCGAGCCGGCGTCGCCGGAGCGGCAGTGCTGGCAAGCGACGTCGCCTTCGCGGAAGCCGCATGAAGTTGACCGAGATCCTGTCGTGAGCGAGGAGGAGACTGTGGCTCTGCCCGAGGATGACCCCGCCACCGCGTCGGCCGAGGCCGCCGCAGCCGGCACCGTGTCGGCCGAGGCCGTCGCCGAGGCACCGCTGGTCGAGGCTCCCGCCGACACCGTCGCGGGCGAGGTGGTCCTGCGCCTCACCGATCTGGTCAAGACCTTTCCCGGCGTACGCGCACTGGACGGTGTGCAGCTGGAGGTGCGTGCCGGCGAGGTGCACTGCCTGCTCGGGCAGAACGGCGCTGGCAAGTCCACCCTGATCAAGGTGCTCGCCGGCGTGCACCAGCCGGATTCGGGGCAGGTGGAGTGGCGCGGTGAACCGGCGACCTTCGCCAACCCGCAGGCCGCCATGAAGGCCGGCATCGCCACCATCTACCAGGAGCTCGACCTCGTCGAGGACCTGTCGGTGGCGGAGAACGCCTTCCTCGGCCACGAGTACCGCAACTTCGGGTTCGTCCAGCGCGGTCGGATGGCCCGGCACACCCGGCAGATCCTCGGCCGGCTCGGCCACGCCGAGATTCCGCCCGGACGGATGGTCCGGTCGCTGCCGGCGGCGGGCAAGCAGATCGTCAGCATGGCCCGTGCGCTGTCGCACGAGGCCCGACTGATCATCATGGACGAGCCGAGCGCGGTGCTCGCCCACGACGAGGTCGGCAACCTGTTCCGGATCATCCGGGAGCTGACCGCGCAGGGCATCGCCGTCATCTACATCTCGCACCGGCTCGAGGAGATCCGCGAGATCGGCGACCGGGTCACCGTACTCAAGGACGGTCGGACCACGGCGGCGAACCTGCCCGCGCGCGACACCCCGACCCGCGACCTGGTCAGCCGGATGACCGGCCGGACCATCGAGTACGTCTTCCCGGACCGGCCGACCGACGACGGCGTCGGCGACGACCTGCTCCAGGTGGAGGGGCTGACCCGCACCGGCGAGTTCGCCGACGTCTCGCTGAGCGTGCGGGCCGGGGAGATCGTCGGCATCGCGGGGCTGGTCGGCTCCGGTCGGTCCGAGCTGCTGGAGACGATCTACGGTGCCCGCCTTCCCGAGGCCGGTCAGGTCCGGATGAACGGGCAGGTGCTGCGTCCCGGCGTCGGCTCGGCGGTTCGGGCCGGCATGGGGATGGCGCCGGAGGAGCGCAAGAGCCAGGCTCTGCTGCTCGGTGAACCGATTTACCGCAACGTCACGCTGGCCACCTTCGGCCGGTACGCGCGGCTCGGTTTCACCGACGCCGCCAAGGAACGCGCCGAGGCGGACCGGATCGCCGAGACCCTGGAGCTGCGGCCCCGGGACGTCGACCGGCCGGTACGCACGCTGTCCGGCGGCAACCAGCAGAAGGTGGTGGTCGGGCGGTGGTTGCTCGGCGGCACCAAGCTGTTGCTGCTCGACGAGCCCACCCGGGGCGTGGACGTGGGCGCCCGGGCTGAGCTCTACCAGGTCATCCGGTCGTTGGCCGCGCAGGGCGTCGGGGTGTTGCTGGTCTCCAGCGAGGTGCCCGAGGTGCTGGGTCTGGCCGACCGCGTGCTGGTGATGCGGGAAGGGCGTGTCGTCCGCGAAGCCGCGGCCGGCGAACTCGACGAGAACACTGTGCTCGACCTCGTGATGGCGGGGTCCTTGATGGAAGGCGCACCGGCATGAGCGACGCGACTCCCACTCCCACCGCGACACCGGAGCGCCCGCAGCTTCCGGCACAGTCGCCGCCGGTGGACCCGGCGGAGACGGCGGTGGCCAGCGATAAAGCAACTTCGGGCCGGCTGTCCTGGTGGCGGGGGGACGGCGGCGACGGCGCCAAGCGCAACCTCGGTCTGATCGGGGTGCTGGTGGCGCTCATCGTGGTCGGCGCGATCACGAAGCCGGACCTGTACGGCGACCCGAACTGGGTGTGGAACAACGTCCTGGCCATCCTCCAGCTCGCCTCGGTCGTCGGTGTGGTCACCGTCGGGATGACCTTCGTGATCATCGGTGGCGGCATCGACCTGTCGGTAGGCGCGATCGTCGCGCTGGCCGGCGTCTGGTGCACCACCGTCGCCACCCAGAACTTCGGCGCCGGCGGCATGATCTTCACCGCCCTGGTGGTCGGCATCTGCGTCGGCCTGGTCAACGGTGTGCTCATCTCGTACGGCCGGTTGGTCCCCTTCATCGCGACGCTCGCGATGCTGGTGGCCGCGCGAGGGCTCGCGGCGTCGATCTCCAACAAGCAGACCCAGGTGTCGAGCAGCACCTTCATCAACGACATCGCGGCTCGCAAGGTGATCGGGATCCCGATCCTCGTCTACATCCTCGGCGCGGTGGTCCTGGCCGGGTGGGTGCTGCTCAACCGGACGACCTTCGGCCGGCGGACCATCGCCGTCGGCGGCAACCCGGAGGCGGCACGGCTGGCCGGCATCAACGTCCGGCGGCACACCATGCTCCTCTACGCGCTCTCCGGTCTCTGCTGCGGCATCGCCGCCATCATGCTCACCTCGCAGGCCACCTCGGCGCAGGCGGCGATGGCCAACCTGTACGAGCTGGACGCGATCGCCGCGGCGATCATCGGTGGGACGCTGCTCAGCGGGGGTCGCGGCACGATCGTCGGCTCGCTGCTCGGCGTCATCATCTTCGCCACGATCACGAACCTCTTCGCCATCAACGGCCTCTCCATCGAGGCGCAGAACATGGTCAAGGGCGGCATCATCGTCGCCGCCGTCCTGATCCAGCAGTTCCAGTACAAGTCAGTCACTCGGCTCCTCGCGCGGAACAGGGTCACCACCGCCTGACGCACCGCACCGTTGTCCCTGGCCACGTCGAAACTTTCGACGTGGGCAGGGCCCCGCACACCCTCATTCAGTCAGATACCGCTTCCAGGAGGTCGTTCATGACCCAGCACAGTCGCGACCTGTCGCGCCGCCGGTTGCTCTTCGGCGGAGCCGCAGTCGGCGCTGCCACCCTGCTGACCGCCTGCACCAGCAACGAGACTCCGGCCGCCAGCACCCAGACCAAGGCCGCGGGCGGCGGCGAGGGCAACAACGCCCCCGGCAAGAAGGTCGTCATCGGCTTCTCCGCGCCGGCCGCCGACCACGGCTGGATGGGCGCCATCCACGCCAACGCCAAGGCCCAGGCGGCGGCCTACTCGGACGTCGAGTTCAAGGAGGTCGACGGTGGGTCGAACTCCGAGGCCCAGCGCTCCACGCTCGGCACCCTGATCGCCCAGAAGCCGGACATCATCGTCGTGCTGCCGCACGACGGCAAGGAGGTCAACGCCGTTGCCCTCCAGGCCATGCAGGCCGGCATCCCGATCGTCAACCTGGACCGTGCCTTCCCCGACGCGCTCGCGTCGCGGCTGGTCATCAAGGGTGACAACTACGGCATGGGCGTCTCGGCCGGGCACTTCATCGGCAAGATGCTCAAGGACAAGGGCGTCGCCAACCCGGTCATCGGTGAGATCGCCGGTCTGGAGATCCCGCTGACCGTCGAGCGCAGCGAGGGCTTCAAGGCAGCCCTGGCGACCTACGGCTTCACGGTGCGCAACCGTCGCTCGGCCGAGTTCACCTCGGACAGCGGTCAGCGCGAGGCGTCCCAGCTGCTCCAGGCGCTGCCGAAGATCGACGCGATCTGGAACCACGACGACGACCAGGGCATCGGCGTGCTGGCCGCCATCAAGCAGGCCAACCGTTCCGAGTTCTTCATGGTCGGCGGCGCCGGCTCCAAGCTCGCGATCGACGCGATCAAGGCCGACAACACCGTGCTCAAGGCGACGGTCACCTACAACCCGTCGATGGCCTCCTCGGCCGTCTCGCTGGCGCGGCTCATCGCGCAGGGGCGTGGCCTGGGCGACCTGACGGAGCTCCAGGTGCCCAAGGAAGTGACCCTGGCCTCCGAGACGATCACCAAGGAGAACGCGAGCAGCTACGACAAGCTCGGGTTCTGACATACCGGGGGGAGACCCACCTTGTCCACGACAGACAAAGAACTGCGGGTCGGCATGGTCGGCTACGCGTTCATGGGCGCCGCGCACTCACAGGCGTGGCGCACCGTGAACCGCGTGTTCGACCTGCCGACGCGGGCCCGGATGGCGCTGATCTGCGGTCGAGACACAGGGAAGGTGGCCGACGCCGCCGACCGACTCGGCTGGGAGGCGTACACCACGGACTGGCGTGATCTGATCAACCGGGACGACATCGACGTGATCGATGTGTGCACCCCGGGCGACAGCCACGCCGAGATCGCCCTCGCCGCGTTGGCCGCCGGCAAGCACGTCCTGTGCGAGAAGCCGCTGGCCAACTCGGTGGAGGAGGCGCGGGCGATGACCGCTGCGGCGGAGGTCGCCCGGGCCGCCGGAGTGCGGTCCATGTGCGGGTTCAACTACCGCCGGGTCCCCGCGGTCACGATGATGCGGCAGTTGGTCGCCGACGGACGGCTCGGGGTGATTCGACACGTCCGTGCGACGTACCTGCAGGACTGGATCGTGGACCCGCAGTTCCCGCTGGTCTGGCGGTTGCAGAAAGACAGGGCGGGCTCCGGCGCGCTCGGTGACATCGGTGCCCACATCATCGACCTGACCCAGTTCGTCACGGGTCAGCGGATCAGTGGGGTCAGCGCGGTCACCGAGACCTTCGTCAAGGAGCGTCCGTTGCCGGCCGAGTCGAGTGGTCTCGCGGCCACCGTGGACGGCGGTACGGCGCCCACCGGGCCGGTGACCGTCGACGACGCCGCCGTGTTCGTGGCCCGGCTCGACGGTGGCGCGCTGGCCACGTACGAGGCGAGCCGGTTCGCCACCGGTCGCAAGAACGCGCTGCGCGTCGAGATCAACGGTTCGTTGGGCAGCGTGGTCTTCGACCTGGAGCGGCTCAACGAGCTGGAGTTCTACGACGCCACCAGGCCCACCGCGGAGCAGGGTTTCAGCCGCATCCTGGTGACCGAGGGCGAGCACCCGTACATGTCGGCGTGGTGGCCCCCGGGCCACATCATCGGCTACGAGCACTCGTTCACGCACGAGATGCGCGACTTCATCGAGGCGGTCGCCACCGGTGTCGACCCGACTCCCTCGTTCGCCGACGCGTTGCAGGTCCAGCTGGTGCTGGACGCGGTGGCCCGTTCGGCGGAACTCGGCTCCTCCTGGACCGAGGTCGAACCGGCGCTGACCGCGGCGACCGTCTGACCATCGACCATCCGCGACGGCGGTGTTCGCACCGCCGTCGCCTGACCGGCTTCCCGAAGCCGACCGGCGAGGACCGGCCGCGGATTGCGCCCCGCGGCCGGGACGAGGTCGGCGTCGGAGAGCGTGCGGCCGGGCCTGACGGCCCGGTGGCGCACGAGCAGGACGGTCGTCCGGTGCGACCGGACCGGGATTCCCCGGCCGCACCGGAGGACCGCCACCATCGGTGGACACCGCAGGACCTGACCAGACCGCCCGCCGTTGCCCCCACCCGTACCGCATGCACTCGCCGACGTCCGCCGGGTGGTGCTCCGTTCGGTGACCTGGTGGGCGCGGCGGCCTGAGACGCCCGGCCGGGGCATGCCAACGCCCCGACTGGTCGGATGCGGGGGAGACAGGGTCGAGACGCCGACCCGACCCTGTCTACCAAGCCCCGTCTGCCTGTACCCGGGCCGGGATCCGGTCCGGCGTCGTCGCCGCCGACGCCGACGTCGGAATCCGGTGCCGATCCGGTGCGGGGAGGGCGGACGGGGCCCCTCGACCAAGGCCGTATCTTTCCGAAACATATTCTGATATTCCTATATTTAGCGGTACCGACGGTTCCTCGTGAACGGGGAAGGAGCACCATGCGTACAGGTGTCTGGCTGGTAGGAGCGCGCGGATCCGTCGCGACCACCAGCATCGTCGGGGGGCTCGCGCTGCGGGCCGGCCTGGCCGGGCCGACCGGCTGCGTCACCGAGCTTCCCGAACTGCGCGGCCCGGCCCTACCGGCCTTCGCCGACCTGGTCTTCGGCGGACACGACGTGGCCACCACCCCGCTGTGCAAGCGCGCCGAGGCGCTCGCCGACGCCGGTGTCATCCCCTGGCGGCTGGTCGCCGCGCTCCGCGACGAGCTGGGCGTGGTCGAGCAGGAGCTGCGCCCCGCACCGGTCGGTGCGACCCAGGCCGATCGTGCCGCCGCCGTGGTCCGTGACCTCACCGCCTTCCGCGAGCGGCACGACCTGGACCGGGTGGTGGTGGTCAACGTCTCCGCCACCGAGCCGGCCCCGCAACCGCACCCCGGGCACGCCGACCCGGCCGCCCTGAGCGCCGCTCTCACCGGGCCCGACGAGGTGCTGCCGGTCAGCTCCCTCTACGCGTACGCGGCAGTGCTCGCCGGCTGCCCGTACGTCGACTTCACCCCGTCGACCGGGCTGCGGTTGCCGGCCCTGGCGGCGCTGGCCGAGGAGGCCCGCCTGCCGTACGCCGGGCACGACGGCAAGACCGGGGAAACCCTGGTCAAGTCGGTGCTCGCGCCGATGTTCGCGATGCGCAACCTGGACGTGCGCTCCTGGTCCGGGTTCAACCTGCTCGGTGGTGGTGACGGCGCCACCCTGGCCGATCCGGCCGCCAACGCGGCGAAGGTGCAGAGCAAGCAGCGGGTGCTCGGCGAGACGCTGGGCTACGTCCCGCAGGGCGGCACGCGCATCGAGTACGTCGAGGAGCTGGGCGACTTCAAGACCGCCTGGGACCTGATCACCTTCGCCGGGTTCCTCGGCACCGGCATGAGGATGGAGTTCACCTGGCACGGCTGCGACTCCGCGTTGGCCGCGCCGCTGGTGCTCGACCTGGCCCGGCTCACCGCCGCCGCGCACGCCGCCGGGTTGGTGGGACCGCTGACCGAGCTGGGCTTCTTCTTCAAGGACCCGATCGGCGCGCCCACCCACTCGCTCGGCGAGCAGTGGGCCCGGTTGAGCGACTTCACCCGACACCTGCACGCCGGCGGGGACGGTGATCATGACAACGTTGGCTGACCTCGCCGAGTTGGTTCGGGCGCCGGCCGCGCTCTCGGTGCCCGGTGACGTGGTCGCCGGAGCGGCCGCCGCCGGTGCGCTCGGCCCGCGTACCCCTGCGCTGGCCGGCGCCTCGGTGCTGCTCTACTGGGCCGGCATGGCCGCCAACGACTGGGCCGACCGCGGCCTGGACGCCGAGGAACGGCCCGAGCGGCCCATCCCCAGCGGGCGGATCACCCCGGCCGCCGCTGTCGGTCTCGCGGCGGGCCTCACGGCCGCCGGCGTCGGCCTGGCCGCCGCCGTGGGCGGTCGCCGCGCCGCCGCGCTCGCCGTGCCGCTGGCCGCCACCATCTGGGGGTACGACCTGCTGGCCAAGAACACGGCCGCCGGCCCGGCCGTGATGGCCGCCTGTCGAGGGCTGGACGTGCTGCTCGGCGCGTCCGGTGGCCGGTTGACCCGGGCGTTGCCGGCGGCGGCGACCGTCGCCGCGCACACCTGGACGGTGACCGCGCTGTCCCGCCGGGAGGTCACCGGCGCGGAGGCCACCCTGCCGGTGCGCACCCTCGCCGGCACCGCGGTGGTGGCCGCCAGCGCCGCCGTCCCCGGCGTCCGACGCGCGATCACCCGTCCGGAGGCCCCGAGCGGTGCGCACCCCGACCGTTCTCGGAGGGCCGCCGTCGCGGCCGTCCTGCCCGCCGCGCTGGCCGGGTGGTACGCGGCCCGCTACGGGGCGGCCCAGGTCGAGGTCGTCCGCGACCCGTCGGCCGGGCGGGTCCGCGCCGCCGTCGGCGCCGGGATCACCGGCCTGCCCGCCCTCCAGGGCGCACTGACCGCTCGCGCTGGAGCCGGCCTGCTCGGGTTGGCCGTCGCGGCGGCGGCGCCGCTGGGTCGACGGTTGGCCCGGAAGGTCTCCCCGACATGACAGTGCCCCAGCCCCGACCCGCGTCACCGGCCGGTGACGCCACGACGCTGCGACTCGGGTACGGCACGAACGGCTTCAACAACCACCGCCTCGACGACGCGCTGGCCGTCATCGCCGACCTCGGCTACGACGGGGTGGCGCTCACCCTCGACCACGACTACCTGGACCCGTTCGCGCCCGGCCTCACCCGTCGGGTCGCCGCCGTCAGTCGACGGCTGGACGAGCTGGGGCTCGCCGTGGTGATCGAGACCGGGGCCCGGTACCTGCTCGACCCGTGGCACAAACACGCGCCGACGTTGCTGCACGACGACCCGACCCGACGGATCGAGTTTCTGCGCCGGGCCGTCCGGATCGGCGCCGACCTGGGCGCCGAGGCGGTCTCGTTCTGGGCCGGCGTCCGGCCCGAGACGGTGTCGCCGCAGTGTGCCTGGGACCGGCTGGTGGCCGGCTGCGCCACGGTGGTCGACGCGGCCGACACCGCCGGCGTCACCCTCGGCTTCGAACCGGAACCGGGCATGCTGGTGCAGGACATCGCCGACTGGCGTCGGCTGCGCGCCGCGCTCGGTGACCCGGCCCGGTTCGGCATCACCCTCGACATCGGCCACTGCCGCTGCCTGGAGCCCTGGCCGGTGCCGCAGTGCGTCGCCGAGGTGGCGGCGCACCTGGTCAACGTGCAGATCGACGACATGCGCCGGGGTGTGCACGAACACCTGGAGTTCGGCGTCGGCGAGATCGACTTCCCGCCGGTGCTGGCGGCCCTGGCGGCGGCCGGCTATCGCGGGCTGGTCGCCGTGGAGCTGCCCCGCGACTCGCACGCCGCACCCGCCGTGGCCGCCCGGTCGATCGAGTTCCTGCGGGCCGCCGCGGCCAGCGCCAGTGACAGTGCTCGCACCCTTTGCTCTGCACCCGCCGAGGCGACACCAGCCGACGCGGCATCCGTCGAGGCAAAACCTGCCGAGGCGGCATCCGCCGACGACACCCCGGTGCACATGTAGGTGCAGAGCAAAGGGCACCGGGGTGCCGGCGTAGCTACAAGGGGAGGAGACGGGATGACACCGGATTCACTACGGGCCGCGCTGCGAGGCGTACCCGATCCCGATTGGTTGGACACGGCGCTGCGCCGGGTCGCGGCCGAGCCCACCGATATCACCCGGCTCTTCCCCGCCGCCGGCCGGCGCTGCGGTCGAGGCGCGCTGCCCGACGCACCCGACTGGACCGCCGACGACGCGGCCCGGGTGCTGCTGCTCACCGCGCTGCCGCGCGACCACGCCGCGTACGCCGAGAGCCTCTACCGGCACGGTGACGCGGCCGAACGGCGAGCGGTGCTGCGGGCGCTGCCGCTGCTGCCGATCGACGCCGCCGGCGTGCCGCTGCTGCACGACGCGATCCGCACCAACGACACCCGCCTGGTCGCCGCCGCGCTCGGCCCGTACGCCCGGCACCTCGACCCGGCCGCGTGGCGGCAGGCGGTGCTCAAGTGCGTGTTCAGCGGTGTTCCCCTCGCCGCGGTCGCCGACCTGGACGCCCGGGCCGACGGGGAACTCGCCGCCATGCTGGCCGCGCTCGCCGCCGAACGGCACGCCGCCGGCCGGGACCTGCCCGCCGACGCCACCGACCTGCTCGACCGGCTCACCGCCGCACTGCCCCGGGAGGCGTGAATGCGCATCTTCGACCCACACATCCACATGACCTCGCGCACCACCGACGACTACGAACGGATGGCCGCCGCCGGGGTACGCGCGCTGGTCGAGCCGGCGTTCTGGTTGGGCCAACCGCGGACCAGCCCCGCGTCGTTCACCGACTACTTCGACTCGCTGATCGGGTGGGAGCCCTTCCGGGCCGGTCAGTTCGGGGTGCGCCACTTCGCCACGATCGCGCTCAACCCCAAGGAGGCCAACGACCCGCGGTGCCGCCCGGTGCTGGACCTGCTGCCCCGCTACCTGGACAAGGACGCGGTGGTGGCGGTCGGCGAGATCGGGTACGACTCGATGACGCCGGAGGAGGACGAGGCGTTCGCGGCGCAGCTCGCCCTCGCCGTGGCGTACGAGCTGCCGGCGCTGGTGCACACCCCGCACCGGGACAAGGCGCGCGGCTGCGAACGCACCCTGGCGGTGGTCGCCGAATCCGGCATCGACGCCGGTCGCGTGGTGGTCGACCACCTCAACGAGGTGACCGTCAAGCTGGTCCGGGACAGTGGCTGCTGGCTGGGTTTCTCCATCTACCCGGACACGAAGATGACGCCGTCGCGGATGGTCGAGCTGCTGCGCGAGTACGGCACGGAACGGATGCTGGTCAACTCGGCCGCCGACTGGGGGCGTTCCGACCCGCTGCTGACCCGGGCCACCGGCGAGGCGATGCTGGAGGCCGGGTTCAGCGACGACGACGTCGACAGGGTGCTGTGGCGCAACCCGGTGGAGTTCTACGGGCAGTCGGGGCGACTCGACCTCAGCGACCTGGAGGACCCCGCCGCCGTGGACCCGGAGACCGGCAACTCGATCCTGCGCGGCGGCAGCTGATGCGTCTGCGACATGCCGGCGGCGAGACCGTCCACCTGGGCTACTGCACGAACGTGCACCCCGCCGAGGATCTCGCCGGCATCCTCGGTCAACTGGACACGTACGCCCTGCCGGTCCGTGCGGCGCTCGGCAGTGACCTGCTCGGGCTGGGCCTGTGGCTGGCCGCCCCGGTCGCCGCCGAGCTGGCCGCGGACGCGGGGTTGCGTCGTCGGCTGCGCGCCGAGCTGGACGCGCGAGGGCTGGAGGTCGTCACCCTCAACGGCTTCCCGTACGCGGCCTTCCAGGCCCCGGTGGTGAAGCAGGACGTGTACCACCCCGACTGGACCACCGAGCAGCGTCTGACGTACACGTTGAACCTGGCCCGGGTGCTCGCCGACCTGCTGCCCGACGACGCCGCCCGGGGGTCGATCTCCACCCTGCCGCTGGCCTGGCGGCAGCCGTGGGACTTCGGACGGGCCGACGCGGCCCGCCGCCGGCTGGACCAGCTCGCCGCCGGCCTGGCCGAGGTGCAGCGCGACACCGGCCGCGAGGTACGGGTCGCCTTCGAGCCGGAGCCCGGCTGCGTGGTGGAGAGCAGCAGCCAGGCCGCCGCGCTGCTGTCCGGGATGGACACCGACCGGATGGGCGTCTGCCTCGACCTGGCCCACCTGGCGTGCGCCTGGGAGGACCCGGCCGAGGCACTCGGACGACTGCGGGCGGCCGGGTTGCCCGTGGTGAAGGTGCAGGTCTCCGCCGCCGTCGAGGCGGCCGACCCGGCCGGCGGGGCCGACGCGTTGCGCCGCTGGGTGGAGCCGCGCTTCCTGCACCAGACCCGGGGCGCCGGCTGTGCGGGCCTGCCCGACCCGGCCGACCCGTCGTACGCGGCGGACGACCTCGACGAGGCGTTGGACCGGGCGCTGCCCGGACCGTGGCGGGTGCACTACCACGTGCCCCTGCACGCCCCACCCGAGGAGCCGCTCGGCTCGACCCTGCCGGTTCTGCGCGCAGCCCTGAGAGCGCTCTTCGACGGCCCGACCGCCGGCTGCGACCACCTGGACGTCGAAACGTACACCTGGGGGGTGCTGCCGGCAGCACGGCGGCCCCGCACCGACGCGGAGCTGGCCGCCGGCATCGCCGCGGAGCTGGCCTTCGCCCGGGACGAACTGGTCGGCCTCGGTCTGACCGCGCAGCGATCCGTGACGATGGGAGGAACGCGATGAGCCGCCGACTGGTGGTGCTCGACGTCGTGGGGCTGACCCCCCGACTGCTGGCGCACATGCCCCGACTGAGAGAGGTCGCCGACGGCGGCTTCCGGGCCGAGCTGGGCACCGTGCTGCCCGCGGTGACCTGCTCGGTGCAGTCCACCTTCCTCACCGGCGAACCACCCAGCGGGCACGGGATCGTCGGCAACGGGTGGTATTTCCGGGAGCTGGGTGAGGTGCTGCTGTGGCGGCAGCACAACGCGCTGGTCGGCGGGGAGAAGCTCTGGCAGGCGGCCCGCCGGGCCGAGCCCGGCTACACCGTCGCCAACGTCTGCTGGTGGTACGCCATGGGCGCCGACGTCGACTGGACGGTCACCCCGCGTCCCGTCTACTACGCCGACGGGCGCAAGGAACCCGACTGCTACACCGACCCGCCGGAGCTGCACGACGCGCTCACCGGCCGGCTGGGCACGTTCCCGCTGTTCACCTACTGGGGGCCGACGGCGGGCCTGCCGTCGTCGAAGTGGATCTGCCAGGCGGCCGAGCAGATCCTCGCCGACGTGTCACCCGACCTGACCCTGGTCTACGTGCCGCACCTGGACTACGACCTGCAACGGTTCGGCCCGTCGTCCGCCCAGGCCGCCGCCGCGGCGGCCGAGTTGGACGCGGTGCTCGGCCCACTGTTGGACGCCGCCCGGGCCCGGGACGCGACAGTGGTGGTCCTGTCGGAATACGGCATCACCGACGTGTCCCGGCCGGTGGACGTCAACCGGCTGCTGCGCTCCGAGGGGCTGCTGCGGGTGCACACCCAGGCGGGCATGGAGTACCTCGACCCGTGGACGTCGAAGGCGTTCGCGGTCGCCGACCACCAGGTCGCCCACGTCTACGTCAAGGACCCGGCCGACGTGCCGGCGGTCGCGAAGCTCTGCGCCAACCTGCCCGGGGTGGCCGAGGTGCTCGACGCCGAGGGCAAGGCCGCGCACGGGCTGGACCATCCGCGCGCGGGTGAGCTGGTGCTGGTGGCCGAGCCGGACGCCTGGTTCACGTACTACTACTGGCTGGACGACGACCGGGCGCCGGACTTCGCCCGGCTCGTGGAAATCCACCGCAAGCCGGGGTACGACCCGGCGGAGCTGTTCTTCGACCCGGCCAACCCCGGTGCCGCGAAGGCCCGCGCCGGGGTGGCGCTGGCCCGCAAGAAGCTCGGCATGCGTTACCTGATGAGCGCTGTCGGCCTGGACGCCGGTGCGCGGGCGGTGCGCGGCTCGCACGGGCGGCTGCCGGACGACCCGGCCGACGCCCCGGTGCTGCTCTGCTCCGACCCGACGGCGGCCCGGGACCGGATCGCGGCCACCGAGGTCAAGGCCCTGTTACTGGAGTTGGCCGGGTTGCGTGTCGACGGGTCGGGGGAGGGGACGTGACCGTCACCGTCGCGCCCACCGACACGAGCGGACTGCGGGCCCGGTTCGACGCGGAGCTGGCCGGGTTCCTGGAACGGCAGGGCCCGGACTGGCCCGACGGCGCGCCACGCGGTGTGTTCACCGCGCTGCAACGGTTCGTGCTCGCCGGTGGGAAGCGACTGCGTCCGCTCTTCTGCTACTGGGGTTGGCGTGGCGCGGGCGCCGCCGACGGCACCCCGATCGTGGTGGCCGCGGCTGCCCTGGAGCTGTTCCACGCGTTCGCGCTGATCCACGACGACATCCTGGACGGCAGTGACCGCCGCCGGGGTGAGCCGTCGGTGCACCGCCTCTTCGCCGACCTGCACGCCCGGTCGTCGTGGCGCGGTGACCCGGAGGCGTACGGTCGCAACACCGCGCTGCTCTGCGGGGACCTCTGCGCGGCCTGGTCGGACCAGATGTTCCACGAGTGCGGGCTGAGCACCGAGCAGGTGCACCGGGGGTACGGCGTGTTCGCGCTGATGCGTACCGAGGTGATCGCGGGGGAGTACCTGGACCTGGTCTCGGGCGTGGGTGACGGCTCGGTGGCGAGCGCGCTCACCGTGATCCGGATGAAGGCGGCCCGGTACACGGTCACCCGGCCGTTGCAGATCGGCGCGGCCCTGGCCGGCGCGGGCCCGGAGCTGCTCGCCGCGCTGGAGGAGTTCGGTGACCCGCTGGGCGACGCGTTCCAGCTCCGCGACGACGTGCTGGGCGTCTTCGGAGACCCGGCGGTGACCGGAAAGTCCATCCTGGACGACCTGCGTGAGGGCAAGCCCACCGTGATGATGGCGCTGGCCCGCAGCGAGGCGGACCGGTCACAGACCGCCCGGCTGCGGGAGCTGTTCGGCAATCCGGCGTTGGACGCCGACGGCGCCGCGGAGCTTCGCGCCATCATCGAGACGACGGGTGCCCGGGAGCGGATCGAGCAGATGATCCGGGTGCGGACCGAGGCCGCGCTCGTGGCCCTGCGGGCCGCCGCGGTGGCCGACGAGGCGCGCTCGGCGCTCGTCGCGCTCGCCGGCCAGGTGATCGATCGCCGCGCCTGACCCACAACTTTCGGCGAGATCGACAAAAGTTGATGCTGAACCGCCGGAAGGTATGGACACATCGACACCTTCAACTTAGTGTCGTGACCAACACGACAATGTTTCGTCGAGGTGAACCGGCGGCGCGGTAACCCATCGACCCCCCACCACCGCTACGGCATCCGGCGCGACGGCGCGCGCCCGGCCTGGCAGTCACTCGTCAGGAAGGGGCAGCACCCATGTCCATGAAGGACGCTCCACGACAACGGTCCCGACGATGGTTCTCCGCCGGATCGGCGCTGCTGTTGGCGGCCACCACCGGCGCCGTCTCCCTCGCCGTCGGCACGGCCCCTGCGCAGGCGCACACGATCGTCGCCACCGACTTCCAGCAGGTCGAACTCGCCCGAGGGGTGAGCGACATGGGCGAGCCGATGTCGCTGGCGGTGCTGCCGGACCGTTCCGTCCTGCACACCGCCCGCAACGGCACCCTCCGCCGCACCGACGCGAACGGCACCACCTCGGTGATCGGCACCCTGTCGGTCTACACCCACGACGAGGAGGGGTTGCAGGGCGTCGGCGTCGACCCGGGCTTCGCCAGCAACCGGCAGATCTACCTCTACTACGCCCCGCCGCTCTCCACCCCCGCCGGCGACGCGCCGGCCACCGCCACCGACTTCTCCGCCTGGAACGGTGTGAACCGCCTCTCCCGGTTCACGCTCAACTCCGACTTCACGCTCAACCAGTCCAGCAAGGTCGACGTGCTCGACGTCCCGGCCAACCGGGGCATGTGCTGCCACGTCGGTGGGGACATCGACTTCGACGCGGCCGGCAACCTCTACCTGTCGACCGGTGACGACACCAACCCGTTCGAGTCCGCCGGCTACTCGCCGCTGGACGAGCGGACCAACCGCAACCCGGCGTACGACGCCCAGCGCAGCGCCGGCAACACCAACGACCTGCGGGGCAAGATCCTGCGGATCAAGGTGAACGCGAACGGCACGTACTCCATCCCGTCGGGCAACCTGTTCGCGCCCGGCACGGCCCAGACGCGCCCGGAGATCTACGCGATGGGCTTCCGCAACCCGTTCCGGATCAGCGTGGACAAGGCCACCGGTGTCGTCTACGTCGGTGACTACGGGCCGGACGCCGGCTCCACCAGCTCCACCCGGGGGCCGTCCGGCCAGGTGGAGTTCAACCGGGTCGCCGCGCCGGGCAACTACGGCTGGCCGTACTGCACCGGCACCAACACCACCACCGAGACGTACAACGAGTGGGACTTCGCCACCAACGCCAGCGGAGCGAAGTACAACTGCGCCGGCGGGCCGACCAACAACTCGTTCCGCAACACCGGCCGGACCACCCTGCCGCCGGCCCAGCCGGCCTGGATCCGGTACGCCGGCGACGCCGGCACCCCGACCGAGTTCGGCGGTGGCTCCGAGTCGCCCATGGGCGGCCCGGTCTACCGGTACAACGCGTCGTCGACCTCCACCACGAAGTTCCCGCAGTCCTTCGACGGGCAGTTCTTCGCCACCGAGTTCGGCCGCGGCTGGATCAAGCCGATCCACGTCAACTCCGACGGCTCCCGGGGTGCCATCGACACCTTCCCCTGGGTCGGCAAGCAGGTGATGGATTCGGCGTTCGGTCCGGACGGCGCGTACTACGTGCTCGACTACGGCACCGGCTACTTCAACGGTGACGCCAACTCGGCGCTCTACCGCTTCGACTACGTCGGCAGCGGCAACCGGGCGCCCACCGCGAAGGCAAGTGCCAACCGCACCTCCGGCGCGGCCCCGCTCGCGGTGACCTTCTCCTCGGCCGGCTCGTCCGACCCCGAGGGTGGCACGTTGACCTACTCGTGGGCCTTCGGCGACGGCACCACCTCGACCGCTGCCAACCCGACGAAGACCTACAGCGCCAACGGCACCTACACCGCCACGCTGACGGTACGGGACCCGCAGGGCGCCACCGGCAGCAGCAGCGTGCAGATCAACGTCGGCAACACCGCGCCCACGGTGACGATCAACAACCCGGGCAACGGTCAGCTGTTCAGCTTCGGCGACACCGTGCCGTTCAGCATCACGGTGACCGACCCGGAGGACGGCACGATCGACTGCTCGAAGGTCAAGATGACCTACGTGCTCGGCCACGACCAGCACGGGCACCAGATCACCTCGCAGAACGGGTGCTCGGGCACGATCACCATCCCGGTCGACGGTGAGCACGACGACGCGGCGAACATCTTCGCGATCTTCGACGCCGAGTACACCGACGCCGGTGGCCTGACCACGCACACCCAGCACACGCTGCCCCCGCGCCACCGGCAGGCCGAGTTCTACGCCACCTCGTCCGGGATCAACGTGTTCAGCAAGACCCCGGCCGAAGGCGGCAAGACCGTCGGCGACATCAACAACGGTGACTGGATCGCGTTCCAGCCGTACCGCCTGGGCAACGTGACCTCGTTCAACGCCCGGGTCTCCTCGGCGGGGGCCGGTGGCACCCTCCAGGTCCGGGCCGGCTCGGCCACCGGCACGGTGCTGGGCTCGGCCACGGTCCCGGTGACCGGCGGCTGGGAAACCTTCACCACGGTGAACGGGACGATCACCAACCCGCCGACCGGCACGACCACGCTCTACCTGACCTTCGCCGGGTCGGGCACCGGGGCGCTCTTCGACCTGGACGCCTTCACCTTCGTCACCGGCACCTCCAGCGGTGGCGGCGGGACCGGGGCGATCAAGGGTCTGGGCGGCAAGTGTCTGGACGTGCGCAACGGCGCCACCGCCGACGGCACGCAGATCCAGATCTACACCTGCAACGGCAGCGCGGCGCAGACCTGGGCGGTCACCCCGAACTCGACGATCAAGTCGTTGGGTAAGTGCCTGGACGTCTCGGGTGCCGGCACCGCGGACGGCACCAAGATCCAGCTCTACACCTGCAACGGGACCGCCGCGCAGAACTGGTCGGCCCAGGCCGACGGCACGCTGCGCAGCCCGGCGTCCGGCAAGTGCCTCGACGTCTCCGGCAACAACTCCGCCGACAGCACCGCGGTCCACCTGTGGACCTGCGTCAGCGGTGCCGCCAACCAAAAGTGGACCCTGCCCTGAGCTGGCGGGAGGGGCCCCCGGCCAACGCCTAGTCTTGGGCTTGGGGCCCCTCCTAACCGCGATTAGGAGAGCGATATGCGCAGACGCCTACGACCCGTCCTGAGTGCGGCCATGGCCGCACTCGCCGTCATCGCCTGTACGACACCGGCCACCCCGGCCAGCGCCGCCGACGCCCCCTACGACGTCCTGGTGTTCTCCAAGACCGCCGGCTTCCGGCACGACGCGATCCCGGTCGGCATCCAGACCATCCGCGACCTGGGCGCGGCGAACAACTTCACAGTCACCGCCACCGAGGACGCCGCCGCGTTCACCACCAGCAACCTCAACCAGTACGAGGCGGTCGTCTTCCTCAACACCACCGGCGACGTGCTCAACGCCAGCCAGCAGACCGCCTTCGAGTCGTACATCGCCTCCGGGCGCGGCTATGTCGGTGTGCACGCGGCCGCCGACACCGAGTACGACTGGCCGTTCTACGGCAACCTGGTGGGCGCGTGGTTCAACTCGCACCCGGCGATCCAGCAGGCCAACATCAAGGTGGAGGACCGCGGGCACGCCGCTACCGGACACCTGCCGCAAACCTGGACCCGCACCGACGAGTGGTACAACTACCGCACCAACCCCCGGTCCACCGCGCACGTGCTCGCCACCCTCGACGAGTCGTCGTACTCCGGTGGCGGAATGGGCGCGGACCACCCGCTGAGCTGGTGCAAGAGCTACAACGGCGGCCGGTCCTTCTACACCGGCGCCGGGCACACCCAGGCGTCGTACGCCGAGTCGGGTTTCCGCAACCACCTGCTCGGCGGCATCCGGTACGCCTCCGGCCGGAGCAAGGCCGACTGCCGGCCCGAAACGGGCTACACCCCGATCTACAACGGCTCGACGACCGGTTGGTCGCAGGCCGGTCCGGGCAACTTCACCAACTCCGACGCCACCCTGACCTCGGTCGGTGGCATGGGCCTGTTCTGGTACAACGCCAAGCAGTTCACCAACTACTCGCTGAAGCTGGACTGGAAGCTGGCCGGGGACGACAACTCCGGCATCTTCATCGGCTTCCCACCGTCCAGTGATCCGTGGTCGGCGGTGGACAACGGCTACGAGATCCAGATCGACGCGACCGACGCGACCGACCGCACCACCGGGGCGGTCTACACGTTCAAGTCGGCCGACATCGCCGCCCGTGACGCGGCGTTGAACGCGCCGGGGGAGTGGAACACCTACGAGCTGTTGGTCGAGGGTGAGCGGCTACAGATCTTCCTCAACGGGGTGAAGATCAACGACTTCACCAACACCAACCCGGTCCGCTCCCTGGCCGGCCACATCGGCATCCAGAACCACGGCACCGGTGACGACGCCTACTTCCGCAACATCCGGATCAAGGAGTTGGGCACCACGCCACCGCCGACCGGGAACACCACGATCCAGGCCGAGGCGTTCAGCTCGGCCAACGGGGTCTCCGCGTTCACCAAGGCGGGCGCCAACGGTGGGCAGACCCTCGGCTACATCGAGCCGGGCGACTGGGCCGCGTACAACGGGGTCAACCTGGCCGGGATCACCTCGTTCACCGCCCGGGTCGTCTCCGGCGGAGCGGGCGGCACCATCCAGGTGCGCACCGGCTCGGCCACCGGCCCGGTGCTCGGCTCGGTCGCGGTGCCCAACACCGGTAGCTGGGACACCTACGCCAACGTCACCACCGCGTTGTCGAACGTCCCGTCCAGCACCCAGAACCTCTACCTCACCTTCACCGGTAGCGGCACAGGGCTCTTCGACCTGGACGACTTCACGCTCGTCAAGGGCAGCGGAGGCACGAACGGGGTGGGCCCGATCAAGGGCCTCGCCGGTAAGTGCCTGGACGTGCGCAACGGCGCCACCGCCGACGGCACCCAGATCCAGATCTACACCTGCAACGGCAGCGCGGCGCAGACCTGGACCGTGACGCCGAACTCGACGATCAAGGCACTCGGTAAGTGCCTGGACGTCAACGGCAGCGGCACCGCCAACGGCACCAAGATCCAGCTCTGGACCTGCAACGGCAGCGGGGCGCAGAACTGGGCGGCGGCGTCCGACGGCACCCTGCGCAACCCGTCGTCGGGCAAGTGCCTGGACGTCTCCGGCAACAACTCGGCGGACAGCACCGTCGTGCACCTCTGGACCTGCCTGAACGCGGCCAACCAGAAGTGGACCCTGCCCTGACCGACTGAGCCGGGAGGAGCCGCCGTCCCGACCTGACGGCGGCCTCCCCCGAGGCAGTGCCCCGGTGAGCGTCACACCTGCTCGTCACACCCACGACGGGCAGGTGTGACGCTCACGCCGTTACACCCCTCCCGGCGGGCACCGCCCGGGGCCGGGCTCCCAGCGCACTGCCGTACCTTGACCAGCATGGGGCGTATGGCGCAGTGGCGCCGGATGGTGCAGGAGCACGGGCACCGGCTGCTGCACGGGGCCGAGGCGCCCGATCCGTCGACCGGGCCGGCGCCCAGCCTGAACCGTCTCGACGCGCTGGTGGAGGGCTTCGCCGCAGGCCAGCCGGTGCGCTGGAGCCTCGCCGGATACCCTCGGCCGCTGCCCGGCCCGGTCGACGTCGTGGCGTACCGGATCATCGAGGAGGCGCTGACGAACGCCTGCCGGCACGCTCCGGGCGCGCCGGTCGCGGTCCGCCTGCGCTACGACGCCACGGGCATCACCATCGAGGTACGCGACGAGGGCGCCGCACCGGCGCCGTCCGCAGCGAGCGCCCACCCCACCGGGCAGGGCCTGCTCGGGGTACGCAGACGCGCCGAGCGGCTCGGCGGCACGTTCTCCGCCGGTCCGCGTGCCGGTGGCGGCTTCACTGTACGGGTTGTCCTGCCCGCGCCCGAGGAAATGATCGGATGATCGGCCGACTGCGGGGCTTCCCCGATGAGGCACTGCGGAAATAGGGTGGGGTCGGCGACCGTGCTGGTGGCCGGTGACCCGGTGGGAGGCGCAACCCGCCGGGCTCAGGTGTGTACCGCACCCACCGGTGACCGCCCGGCGTCACGTACGTCCGGTCACCTCGCCCCGGTCCGCACAAGGAATCCCCATCACATCAGGGGAGAAGAACAATGGCGCGACCCATCACGCTCTTCACCGGCCAGTGGGCCGACCTTCCTTTCGAGGAGGTTTGCCGACTCGCCTCCGAGTGGGGCTACGACGGTCTGGAGATCGCCTGCTGGGGCGACCACTTCGAGGTCGACAAGGCACTCGCCGACGACTCCTACGTCGAGCGCAAGAAGGAGACCCTGGCGAAGCACAACCTCCAGGTCTTCACGATCTCCAACCACCTGGTCGGTCAGGCGGTCTGTGACCACCCGATCGACGAGCGGCACCAGGACATCCTGCCCGCCCGGATCTGGGGCGACGGCGAGCCCGAGGGGGTCCGTCAGCGGGCCGCCGAGGAGATCAAGGACACTGCGCGGGCGGCCGCGAAGCTCGGGGTGAACACCGTCGTCGGCTTCACCGGCTCGTCGATCTGGCACACCCTGGCGATGTTCCCGCCGGTGCCGCCGTCGATGATCGAGCGCGGCTACCAGGACTTCGCCGACCGGTGGAACCCGATCCTCGACGTGTTCGACGAGGTCGGGGTGCGGTTCGCGCACGAGGTGCACCCGAGCGAGATCGCGTACGACTACTGGACGACGAAGCGGACGCTGGAGGCCATCGGCAACCGGCCCGCGTTCGGGCTGAACTGGGACCCGTCGCACTTCGTGTGGCAGGAGCTCGACCCGGTGAACTTCATCTTCGACTTCGCCGACCGGATCTACCACGTGGACTGCAAGGACGCGAAGGTGCGCACTGGGGACGGCCGGCGTGGCCGTCTCGCCTCGCACCTGCCCTGGGCCGACCTGCGCCGCGGGTGGGACTTCGTCTCCACCGGGCACGGCGACGTGCCCTGGGAGGACTGCTTCCGGGCGTTGAAC
Source organism: Micromonospora sp. WMMC250 (assembly GCF_027460215.1). Taxonomy (NCBI): domain Bacteria; kingdom Bacillati; phylum Actinomycetota; class Actinomycetes; order Micromonosporales; family Micromonosporaceae; genus Micromonospora; species Micromonospora sp. WMMC250. The sequence continues at coordinate 6,484,067 of NZ_JAPZBJ010000002.1, forward strand.
GCGATCGGCTACGACGGCCCGATCTCGGTCGAGTGGGAGGACGCCGGGATGGACCGGCTCGTCGGTGCCCCGGAGGCGTTGCAGTTCGTCCGCCGGCTCGCCTTCGACGCTCCGAGCGCCGCCTTCGACGCGGCGTTCAGCAGCAAGGACTGATCACACCTCGGACAGACCACGGGCCGGTCGCCCTGCGGCGACCGGCCCGTCGAGGTGCGGTGGGTCAGAGCGTGCTGGCGTTCGTGCCCGAGCCGGACGGCTTGGTGCGGGGGTTCGTGGACGACGGCGACCCGGAGGTCGTGCCGACCGTGCTGGTGCCCGCCTTGGCACCCACCGTGGCGGGCGTGCCGGCGAACGCGTCGTCGGCGGCGGTCAGCTCCTGCTTGCCGGTGCTGCCGTTGCCGTTGCCCAGCTTCTCGCCCAGCTTGGTCTGGCCGAGCTTGTCCTTGCCCTCGCTGTAGAGCTTGTTCGCCTGGGCCTGCGCGACCCCGGCCGCCTCCTGGACGGTCGGGTGGTCGAGCACCTTGCGGCCCCGAACCACCAGCTCTTCGTACTTCTCCCGGCCGGCACGGGCGCCCAGGACGAATCCCGCAGCCAGCCCGCCAAGAAACATGATCTTTCCGCGCATGGCGGCTCCTTCCGTACCTGACGCGCCGTCGCCTCCGGCGAGTTGCCCCGTCGGAAGGCGACCTGTTCGCGCCTGCGTCCTCTGTCCGCAGCTAACTACCCATCCTGCTCCCCGCTCAAGCATGTCTGGGCCGGGATGGCGATTTACCCCGTTTGTCGATGCGTCAGGGATGCTGACCTGCGCGTCTTGATCATCAGCTGTCGGGGTGGAACCCACTGGACCGCCACCGGGGAAAGTCCTGTACTCTTGTCCCGTCGCACGGCGTCGGCGAGATCCGATTCCGGGCGGTGCACGATCCCCTGTAGCTCAATTGGCAGAGCAGCCGGCTGTTAACCGGCAGGTTATTGGTTCGAGTCCAATCGGGGGAGCTTCTCCACCAAGCGCCCGTCGGCCTGATGCCGGCGGGCGTTTTCGTGCGCCCGGTGTGTAGCCGCCCGCCGCCCGCCGCGCCTGGCGCCCCGTGACAGCAACGTCGGGGATATTGCTGTCACCCGAGTGCCTGAGGCCGCAACATCCCCGAAGTTGCTGCTTCCTGCGTGTCGGAGGCCGCAACATCCCCGATGTTGTGACGATCTTGGGCGCGGGGCGCGGGGCGCGGGGCGCGGGGCGCGGGGCGCGGGGCGCGGGGCGCGGGGCGCGGGGCGCGGGGCGCGGGGCGCGGGGCGCGGGGCGCGGCGGAATGTGAGTTTTAGGCTGCTTTGTGGCTGCCCGGCCGGCAGGATGGTCGATGTCGACCCAGGCTTCCGCTGCGTCGATCGACGCGCTGATCCTTGGGGTGGGTACGCATGTCCGGACGAGGTGGCAGGGCCACGCTGGTCGCGGTGGCGGTCGTGCTGGCCTGGCTGGTGATCGGTGGTGTGGCCGGCCCGTACGCCGGACGGCTCAGCGAGGTCGCCACCAACGACAACGCCGCCTTCCTGCCCGCCGACGCCGAGGCGACCCGGGCCCAGGACCTCGTCGGCCAGTTCGTCGACAGGCAGACCATCCCGGCTCTGGTCGTTTACGAGCGCCCTTCCGGGATCACCGACGCGGACCGGCAGCGGGTGGGCGCCGACGCGGCCCGGTTCGCCCAGGTGCCCGGGGTGGTCACGCCGCTACCACCGCCCATCCCCAGCGCGGACGGTCAGGCCCTCCAGGTCGTCGTACCCGTGGACGACGCCGAGGGGGAGGAGATCGGCACCGTCGTCGAACGACTGCGCGACATCGCCGGCGGGGACCGGGACGGCCTCGCCGTCGACGTCTCCGGCCCGGCCGGTCTGCTCGCCGACCTGATCGAGGTGTTCTCCGCCATCGACGGGCCACTGCTGCTGGTCACCCTGGTCGTGGTGCTGATCATCCTGTTGGTCGTCTACCGCAGCCCGGTGCTCTGGATCTTCCCGCTGCTGGCCGCCGGGATGTCGTACGCCCTGGCCTCGGTCTTCGTCTACCTGCTGGCCGACGCTGACGTGCTCAAGCTCAACGGGCAGGCCCAGGGCATCCTCACCGTGCTGGTCTTCGGCGCCGGCACCGACTACGCGTTGCTGCTCATCGCCCGCTATCGCGAGGAGCTGCACCGCCACGACCGGACGTGGGCCGCTATGCGCGCCGCCTGGAAGGGTGCCGCGCCGGCCATCATCGCGTCCGGCGGCACTGTCATCGTCAGCCTGCTCTGCCTGCTGCTGTCCAGCCTCAACTCCAACCGGGCGCTCGGTCCGGTCGCCGCCATCGGCATCGCCGCCACCCTGCTGGTGATGCTCACCTTCCTGCCCGCGCTGCTGGTGCTCGGCGGTCGGTGGGCGTTCTGGCCCCGGCGACCCCGCGAGGACCAGGCCGACCCACGCCTGGAGCACGGCATCTGGAGTCGCATCGCCGGCTTCGTGGCCCGGCACGCCCGACCGATCTGGCTGAGCACCGCAGTGGTGCTGGCTCTCCTCACGCTCGGGCTCACCCAGCTCGGCGCGACCACCCTCGGCCAGTCCGACCTGTTCACCCAACGCGTCGACTCGGTCGACGGCCAGGAGGTGATCTCCCGGCACTACCCGGCGGGCACGGGCAGCCCGGCCACCATCTTCACCACCGAACAGACCGCCCGGCAGGTCGCCCAGGTGGCACAGGGCGTGCGGGGCGTCGCCGACGTCCGCCCCCTTACCGCCGGCCCGCAGACCGGCCCGCCGGACCCGAACGCCGCACCGAAGGTCGTCGACGGGCGGGTACAGCTGGAGGCCACCCTCACCGACCCACCCGACAGCGACGGCGCCGAGCGGACCATCCGCGAGCTGCGCGTCGCCGTACACCAGGTGCCCGGCGCGGACGCCGTGGTCGGTGGATTCACCGCGATCAACGTGGACACCTCGGACGCCGCGAAGCGCGACCAGAACGTCATCATCCCGGTGGTGCTGGTGGTCATCGCGGTGATCCTGGCCCTGCTGCTGCGGGCGCTGCTCGCCCCGGTGCTGCTGATCGCCACAGTGCTGCTCAGCTTCGCCGCGACCCTCGGCCTCTGCGCGCTGCTGTTCCGCCACGTCTTCGACTTCCCAGGCGTGGATTCGTCGTTCCCGCTGTTCGCGTTCGTGTTCCTGGTCGCCCTGGGGATCGACTACAACATCTTCCTCATGAGCCGGGTCCGCGAGGAGTCGGTCCGGCGGGGCACCCGCGCCGGTGTGCTCGCCGGCCTCGCCGTCACCGGCGGGGTGATCACCTCCGCCGGCATCGTGCTCGCCGCGACGTTCTCCGCCCTCGCCGTCCTGCCGCTCGTGGTGTTGGTCGAGTTGGGTACGGCGGTCGCGATCGGGGTACTGATCGACACCATCGTCGTCCGGTCGTTGCTGGTGCCCGCACTGGCGTACGACATCGGGCCGAAGATCTGGTGGCCGGGCCGGTTGTCCCGGACGAACGGTGAGCGGGAGGCACGCGATGCTGGCTGAGACCGACGTGGTCGTCGTCGGCGGAGGCCTGGCCGGGCTCGCCGCCGCCCGCCGGCTGCACCGCGCCGGGGTGCCCTGGCGGTTGCTGGAGGCCAGCGGTCGGCTCGGCGGCCGGGTCGCCACCGACGTCGTCGACGGCTACCTCATCGACCGGGGCTTCCAGGTGCTCAACACCGCGTACCCACGGCTCGGCACGCTGCTCGACACCGACCGCCTCGACCTGCGCTACTTCACCTCCGGCGTGCTGGTCCGCAAGGGCGACGACCTGTTGCGGCTGGTCAACCCGCTGCGCGAACCGGCCGGCGCCCCGGGTACCGCGCTCGCCGGCGTCGGCTCGCTGCGCGACCGGCTGCGGTTCGCCGCGCTCGCCGCCGGCTGCGCCACGCTGCCCGTGGCCCGGCTCCTCGCCGCACCGGAGACCAGCGCCGAGACGGCACTACGGCGGGCGGGCCTCTCCGACGCGATCATCGAGGAGTTGCTGCGGCCGTTCCTGTCCGGTGTGTTCATCGACCGGGAGTTGGCCACCTCCAGCCACGTACTCGCGATGGTGGTGCGCTCCTTCGCCCGCGGCCGCATCGGCCTGCCCGCCGAGGGCATGGCCGCGCTGCCCCGGGCCGTCGCCGACCCGCTCCCCGCCGACCTGCTCGACCTGGACACCCCGGTCGCCGAGGTCGCCCCCGGCCGGGTGCGCACCCAGGCCGGTGACATCCGCTGCCGGGCCGTCGTGGTCGCCGTCGACCCACCCGCCGCGCCCGCGCTGGTGCCGGCCCTGACGGCGGTACGCATGCACAGCTACACCACCTACTACCACAGCGCTCCCGAGCCGCCGCTCGCCGAACCGATCCTGCTCGTCGACGGCGACCGGCGCGAGATCGTGGCGAACACTGTCGTGCTCAGCAACGCCGCACCGACGTACGCGCCGGCCGGACGGCACCTGATCGCCACCTCCGTGGTCGGCCCGACCGCCCCGCCCGAGCCGACCATCCGGGCCGAGTTGACCCGGCTGTACGGTCAGTCCACCGCCGACTGGACACACCTCACCACTGTCGCCGTGCCGCAGGCGCTACCCGCCGCGCCACCACCGCAGGGTCGGCTGCGCAAACCCGTGTCGATGGGGGAGGGGCTGTTCGTGGCCGGTGACCACCGGGACAGCCCGTCCATCCAGGGTGCCCTCGCCAGCGGCTGGCGTGCCGCCGGAGCGGTGCTGAAGGAGTTGCGCGCGGGCTGAGCCCGGCTCGAAACGGGGGCCACGCCGCCCTTGTTGATCACCTATGATCCCCGCCATGCCCGCCCCTCTGCCAGCCCCCACCTTCGATGCTGGTGCCGCGTACCCCGAGGTCAACGATCTCCGCAAGGCGCTCGACGCCGCCGACTGGCCCGCCGTCCGCGCGCTGTTCGCCGACCGCGAGCCCGCCCATCGGACGCTGCTGGTCTCCGCCGCCGGGGACCAGGAAGGGACCGAGCCGTTCCTACGGCGGGTGTACGACGACGACCCCACCGACGCCCTCGCCGGCACGTTGCTCGGCAACTGCCTCATCCGCACCGGCTGGCGGATCCGCAGTGCCGCCCGGGCCCAGCACGTCAGCCGCAGCCAGTTCGACCAGTTCCACGACCACCTGCGGCGAGCTGAGCAGGTGTTGATCGATGTCACCGCCCGGCACGAGGACGACGCGGCGGCCTGGACACAGCGGATCACCCTCGCCCGGGGCCTGCAACTCGGCCAGAACGAGGCGCGTCGCCGCTACGACCGGCTCGCCCGGCACGAACCCCACCACCTGCCCGCGCAGGCCAGCCTGCTCCAACAGCTCTGCCCGAAGTGGAGCGGCGACTGGGACCGGGCCTTCGGCTTCGCCCGCGAATGCGCCCAGGCCGCGCCGGACGGGGCACCCAACGCCGCGCTCGTCGCCGAGGCGCACCTGGAACGCTGGCTGGACTTCGACACCGAACGGGAGCGCACGGAGTACCTGCGAAGCACCCCCGTCGTGGACGAGATCATGCGGTGCGGCCAACGGTCGGTGCTGCACCCCGACTACGTCGACAAGGCGGACTGGGTCTGGGTCCGTTCGACGTTCGCGCTGATGTTCAGCCTGACCGAGCAGTGGCCCGCCGCCGCGAGCCAGTTCACCGCCCTCGGCAACCTCGGCAGCGAATACCCCTGGGCCTATGTGGACGACGCAGAGGGCTTCACCAAGTACCGCGCCAAGGCGTACGCGAAGGGTGGTCGTTCGTGATCCAGCACCTGGACGTGGACGGGGTGCCCACGCTGCTCGCCCCCACCGGCGGGCCGATGCACGCCGGGCTGACCTTCCGGGTCGGCACCGCGGACGAGACGCTCGCCCGCGCCGGTATCACCCACCTCATCGAACACCTCGCGCTCGCCCCGCTCGGCCTGGCCGACTACCACGTCAACGGCGCGACAGCCCCCGCGTACACCACGTTCCACACGCAGGGCTCCGAGGCGGACATCGCGGCGTTCCTCACCGCCGTCTGCGGGCACCTCTCCGACCTGCCGGTCGCGCGGCTCGACGTCGAGAAGGAGATCCTGCGCACCGAATGGAGCAGCCGAGGCTCCGCCGCCGTCGACGACATCCCGCTGTGGCGCTACGGGGCCCGCGACTTCGGCCTGAGCAGCTACCCGGAATGGGGCCTGAGCGCTCTCACCGCCGATGACCTGCGGCAATGGGTGGCCCGCTGGTTCACCACGGAGAACGCCGTGCTCTGGATCGCCGGTGACCGGGTGCCCGCCGGGCTGCGGCTCACCCTGCCCAGCGGGGTCCGCCAGCCGGTGCCGGTGGCGTCGTCGGCGCTGCCGACCACCCCCGCGTACTTCGTCAGCGGCGCCCGCGCCGTGGTGCTCGACTCGGTGGTACGCCGCACCACCGCCGCCAGCACCTTCGCCGGCGTACTGGAACGGGAGCTGTACCGGTCGCTGCGCCAGGACGCCGGCCTGTCCTACACCACCACCACCGGGTACGAGCCGCGCGGCGACGGGTACGCCACACTGCGGGCGCTCGCCGACGCGCTGGCGGAGAAGCAGGACGCCGTGCTCGGCGGCTTCATCGACGTACTCGCGAAGATGCGGGTCGGCCGGATCGAACAGGCGGACCTGGACGCCACCATCGCCAAGCGGGAAGACCTCCTGGCCACCACCGAGGTGGACGCCGCACGACTACCCGGGTACGCCCTCAACCTGCTGACCGGGCAGCCGAACCTCACCCTCGACGAGTACCGGGCCGAGCTGAAGGCCGTGAGCATCGCCGACCTGCACGACGTGGCCGGCGAGGTGATGGCCTCGGCGCTGCTCATGGTGCCCGGCGGTCACACCGCCGACTGGGCCGGCTTCACCGCCGCACCCACCCACTCCGCCGACACCGTCGACGGCCCCACCTACCGCGCCCGGGAAGGTGCCGGTGGCATCCGCCTCGGCGTCGACGGTGTCACGTACCTCCAGACGGACGGGCCCCTGACCGTCCGCTACGCCGACTGCGCCGCCATGCTCGCCTGGCCCGACGGAGCGCGCCAACTCATCGGCGCGGACGCCATCGTGCTGCACATCGAGCCGACCATGCTCGGCCTGCCCCCGGGAACGATCCAGGCCATCGACGCCGGTGTGCCGGCCGACCGGCACGTCACCATGCCGGCCCGCAGCGCCGACCAGATCCCGCAGCCCAGGCCCATCGAGCGCCAGCCCGAACCCGCCAGGCGCTCCTGGTGGGAGGTCCCGGTGATGGTGCTCAGCGGGCTCGGCACCCTGCTCATGGGCGGTGTCTTCCTGCTGCTCACCATCGGCATGTTCGTCGCCGAGGAAGGCTCGGAGGAGGACACGTGGTTCTGGGGCGTCATCGTGGTCGGGTGGGTGCTCACTGTTATCCTCGCGTTGCCCATCGTGCTGCTGAAGCGACGACGGCGGTGATGAGGTGGGGCCGGAACGCTGCTGGCCCGTGATCCACCGGTCGGGATAAGATCCGGCGCGGTGTGAGGGGCGGTAGCTCAGCCGGTTAGAGCAGGGGACTCATAATCCCTCGGTCGCGGGTTCGAGTCCCGCCCGCCCCACCAACCTTTTCTCCTACTTCCTGGGTGCCGCCTGTCACCCCCGTCGCCATGGTCGAGGCGTTACAGAGCGCTGAGCGCGATCGTGGGCGACTCTGCCTGTTTGTTGGCGGCGTTCCTGGAACGTGGCAACACCGACACCGCCAGCGCCGCACCGAGAGCGAAGGTAGCGGCGAGCACAACGCCACACGTTGTCTGGACGGCATGCGCTCACCTGAACTCGCATCCGATCCGGCGGGGTCACCCTCTCTCTGATCCAGGTCGATGAACCCATGCCCCAATGCCATGCCGGAAGCATAGGGCCGACCTGTCCACCGCCGTCCTCGTCACCGCTCCGTGTCCAGGCGGACGGTGCCGCTCCGCTGAGGGATATACCTCAGAGGTATGAATATGACTCTCCGGTATACGCCGGAGTAGCGGCACCTATGGGTGGTCCTGATCAGGGAGATCCACGTATGTGCCGAACGGCTCGACAGATCCGTCCCAACCGCTCCAACCCTGTTGAGTCATCTGCCCAGCTTCATAGGCGTAGGACCAGCGAGCGCCGTCTTCGCCTTCGAGGTGGACGACCCCGGAGCGGACGAACGGCGCGATCGCGACGTAGAAGGCGATGGCCTGTTTCGACCACTTGGGGTCACCCTCGTCGTCATGATCGAACTCGATCCAGTCTCCGTCGCGGGTGATGGACGCTCGTGCCTCGCACGCCAGATCGACAAGCGTCTCATCCGATCGGGACTCATCGGGTTTGTACCAACCACCCCGTTCGGCCATGGCGGCTTTGGCAGCGGCGGCCGCCGCGAGGTCGTCCGACTCCGGTAGGTGCAGACGGCCGGAGGGCCACACCGAATATCCCACGGCGGGCAGTCTACGACCGTCGATGTCCGGCACACCGAAGGTGTCGCTCACAGGGTCGGGCTGAGTGGTCGGTGCCGAGTGGTCGGGTCGTGCGATGATCAGCCCGAAAGCCCGTGGCGGGAGGAAGAGTGTGAGCGATCCGCAGCACCGCTCCGGACTGCGCGCACCGTTCTGGGAATCGATGGTCGGCATGCTCACCGCCATCGCGGGCCTGGTCACCGCGATCGTAGGCGTCGCAGCCTTCGTCTATCAGGTCGGCGGCTTCGGCGCGGCCGACGGTCAGCAGGGTGCCGCTGCGCCAAGCACGGCGCCCAGTTCGGCGGGCACGGCTGTTGCCCCGACAACGCCGACGCAGGCCGGTCCGGAGCAGAGCACAAGCGCGGGCCCCTACGAGGTGCTGTTCAACAACAACGGTGTCGACCTCGACACGGATCCACCGACGGTCGCCACGGGCCCGGACCCGAGCATCGACATCTACGACGGCGGCAACTCGGTGCAGAGTTACCCGGTCTGGTCGGGTCTGGCGAAGTGGGATCGGCCCGGCACACCGCAACGGCAGGACTGCACCTCGTTACTGAGCAGCTTCGCGACGACCGACTCCCGATACATCAAGGGGAGTCGGTACTGCGTCCGCACGCGAGGTGACCTGCATGTCGCCCTCGTCGAGTTCGTCGAACCCATGAGTGGCGGGTGGAAGATCCGCGTGACGGTCTGGCCCGGCACGGCGAGCTGACGTCCTGCGACGACCGACTGCCAGCTATCGCGGGAACCAGGTCGTCCCTCCGGTTGGCCAGCGGTCCGTGGCCTTTCCACCTCTGGTTCGACGCAGGGCAGGTCGGTGGGACGCAGAGGCCAGCGAAAAACACGCCGTGCTGGCGTACGCGCACTCTGTCATCACCCAGATCGGTCGACTTTACGGTGGTCGGGCCATCGCACGTCCGATGCGTCGCCACTAAGTGACCGCTTCCAAGTGACCATTCGGGCCCGTGCCGCACTTCGCCACTGGCGGCCAGCGAGCCAACCGGTCGGGCTGATTCGGCCATCGTGCCACCGCTCGCTCACCGAGCAGATGGAACACCTGTCACCAAATCGACAACGCGCTGACTGGGGCGATTGCAGCGATCACGATCGACGAAACCCCGATGAGTCAGGGAGCCACCATTGACATATCCGCAGCAACCTGGGCCCGACGACGCAACTGCGCAGCAGTATTACCAGCCAGGAGGGGCGTCGCAGACGGGGCCAGCGCTTGGCCCGCCCGTCGCGGCGTCTCGGAAGACAAAGCCGCTGCTGTGGATCCTCAGCGGAATTGCCGCCGTCCTCGTCCTTTGCTGTGGGATAGGAATCGTCGGCGCGCTGACCTCGCAGGGAGGTGAGAAGCCGGTCGATAGCAGCGCCAGCGCGACGCCTCGGCCCAGCGTATCCAGTTCGGCCGTCGCCGCACCGGCCGTCGCGCCCACGACCAGTCCAGCGCCGCCGCCCACAAGCGCCGCCCCACCGCCCCCGTCCCCGTCCCCGCCGGCGCCGAAGCCGAAGGTCTATACCGGCCGCGGCGACGACGTCATCAAGGTCGGCAATCTCACTGACCTCGCGGTCGTCAAATTCTCCTGCCCTAGATGTACTAGCAACACAGTTCTCAAGTCGGACGGACCGGACGGCCTGCTCGTGAATGAGATCGGCGCCTACACAGGCAAGCGCTGGATCAATCTTGAGGAAGACTCGCTCACCACCCAGTTCGAGGTGGAGACCAGCGGTAAGTGGACCCTGACGATCGGTTCGGTTGGGCAGATGGCGACACAGGCTGCCAGCGGGAAGGCGTCGGGCCGGGGCGACGACGTGATTGTGTTGGGTGGCGACGCCGAGACGGCCAAGATCACCCATTCGAAGGGGCAGGGGAACTTCGCGGTTCACGCCTACAACTTGGAGACGGGGGAGGGTGGGCTACTCGTCAATGAAATCGGCGGGTATTCGGGCACCCGTCCATTGGAAGCGCCAGCTCTGGTGCAGGTTACCGCCGATGGAAACTGGTCCATCAACCCGGTATGACACTGATCGAGAAGGCCTCAATCGCGTACGTCGATGGATTGGCTCGGCGCGCACCGGAAGGGCAGGCATGTGTGAGCCTGTCTGCCCTTCCGGCAACTATTGCCAGGCCTTACCGCTGGTGGCGCTTTGGTGCCTGGTGACGGCCAGAGGCGTCGCTGCGTACCGAGGTCGGCGGGCCGGACGTTCTGCGTGAGCAGCGCGACCACCTGGTGGCGCAGAGTCGGCTGCCGAACGTGACGATCCAGGTGCTGCGCTTCGAAGCCGGTGCTCACCTGGCCGACAGCAGTGGCTTCGTCCTGCTCAGCTTCGAGCAGGACGAGCCGCCACTGGGCTACATCGGAACCCTGGCGGGCGAGCTGTTCCTGGAGTCGAGTCGCGACCTGGCGCGGCTGTCGGCGGCGTACGACAATCTGAAGACGTTGACGCGGTCGCCCGCCGAGTCGGTCACGTTCAAGCGTCCTCCCGTCCGCCGTGAACTAGCTGACCGCCTCACACTGCTCGATCGGTGGCATCACTTCGTCCTGGACCAACCAGTCCTCGTGCACCCTGGCGAGATCATCTGGGTCGAGGACGACAACCTCCTGGTGCAGAGGGCCAACGGGGTGGTTGATGCCTATCCCGGCTTCACCAACCGCTGACCAGCCGGTCCGCCAGGGGGCGTAGGCGGTCCGCTGGTCAGCCCATGGCGCTGTGCTGCGGCGGGAGTCGCAGTTCGAACTCGATCGTCCGCACCGCCTTCTCGGGGCTGATGTCGAGTGGTTCGGGTCGTCCGGTCTTGTAGCCCTGGGCGAAGTCGACCCCGCAGCTCTTCAGAAAGTCCAGCGTCTCCTCGTCCTGGACGTATTCGGCGGCAACGCGGATGCCGAGCGTCTGGCAGAGTTTCACCAGCATCGAGACGACGGCCTGGTCGGCCGGCGACCGGCAAAGATCGACGATGAACACGCCGTCGATCTTCACCAGGTCCACCGGAAGGTACTTCAGGTGAGCGAGCGCGCCGTAGCCCGTACCGAAGTCGTCAAGGGCGAGGTGACAGCCGATCTCTCTGATCCCGGTTGCGAAGGCGAGGGCTTCGTTGCCGTTCTCGATGAGGGCGGTTTCGGTGATCTCGAAGGTCAGGCATTCCGGCTTCACCCCGTGTCGGCGGATCGCCTCGGTCACGTAGGTGAGCAGGCCCGGGTCGGCGAGCGACTTGCCGGAGATGTTGACCTGGTAGTGGGAGGTCTGCGCCCCTCGGCCGATCAGTTCGAGGGCGTGGTCGATGACCCACTTGTCCACGGTGAGGATCTCGCCGACGCGCTCGGCCATGTCGAGGAAGGCCCACGGTGCCACGGACTCGCCCGTGTCGCTGCGGACTCGCAGCAGGATCTCGTGGCGGGTGACCTCGTTGAGTCGTAGGTCGACGATGGGCTGGGCGTAGAGGGCGAACCTGTTGGTGGACACTGCCTGCCGTACCTGCGAACGGCATCTGTCTGTCCGGTCGTCGGTCGCCGCGGGTTCGGTCAGGACGCGGGTCGGGACGCCGTTGCGGCGCGCCTCGCGCGCCGCGTGTTCGCCGTCGATGAGCAGGTCGAACCCGGTCGCCGCGATGTCGCTTCCGAAGAGTACGAGGCCCGCCCACGTGTTGAGCCGCACCGTCCGCTGCTGAACGCTGAACAGGTGGCGTCGGAAGGTGTCGACGACCCGGGCCGCCAGGGTCTCGGGAGGCTCGGCGTGCGCTGCGGTCGGAGCGAGGAGTACGCCCCAGAGACCAGAGCCGACCAGGCCACAGGTCACCTCGTCGCCGACGATCGTTCGCAGGTGTCGTGCGACGTCCGCCGTCAGTTGGTCGCGGTTCTCGTCGGTGAGCGCCTCGGGCAGCCGGGTGGTGGGTTCGGTTGCCACGACGATGAGTGCGCCGCCAGTGGTGCGGCGGGCGCGGTCGACCTCGTCGGTCAGGTAGCTGCGGGTCGGCAGCCCGCTGACGACGTCCAGCGCCCCCAGGTCGGCACACAGCATGTCGGTACGGGTGGCGAGCCGGCGACGTTCCTGCCGGGCGAGTTCGAGCGCTGTGGTGTCCGCGCCGGTGGCGATGATTCCCGACGGTGCGCCATCGGCGGTGAGGATTTCGATGTGGCAGTGCACGTGGCGCACAGCGCCGCTCGGCTGGATCACCCTGAAGGTGACCTCGTCGGGGTGGCGGCGTTGCCATGCCGTTCGCACGACCTCGCGAACGCGGTCCACGTCCGCATGGTGGACGAGGTGGGCGAGTGTTTCGGGGGTGAGGCGCAGGGTCCCCGGCGCGTGCCCGAAAATCATCGCCATCTCGTCCGACCAGGAGAGACGCCCGGAGTCGCCGATCGTCCAGGTGATCGTGCCGAGCTGTGCGAGCTGCGCGGCGCGAGCGACTCTGGTCGCCTCGTCGACGGCCGAGGTCAGCGGGTCGACGAGGTCGGAATCGACGATGATCTCGTATCCGTTGGCGACGGCCAGGTCGTACTCGCTCTGCGCGGCCCGTGCCACGCGGCGGGCACGGGCGAGTTCCAGCGGACTGGGTTGGCTGGTCTCGGCCAACGCCAGAATGTCATCGAGGTCCACGGCTGCCTCCCTGACGCCGTCGGCCTTCCGAGTTCGTGTAGCCGGCCTCCTCGGCCAGCTCCCGCAGGCGTTTGCGGGCAGCGAGCTTGTAGGAGCGGACACTGTTCTCGGCCAGGCCGAGAATGCGCGCGATGTCCTGGTTGGAGAACCCCTCGCGAGACATCTGGAACACCTCGGCCTGGCGCGACGGCAGGTGGTGCAACCAGGTGCGCAGCGTCTCCTGGGCTTCCCACGCGTCGGCGATGTCCGTGTGCGGTGCCGGCGGCAGGTCCTCCGGCGCGAACGCGGCTTCACGCTGGCGGCGATGCAGCTCCTTACGGATCTTGTTGCGGGCCGTGATGATCACCCAGCCGATCGGCTCGGTGTAGGTGCGGATCTTGGACCACTGGACGTGCCCGTGCAGGTACGCCTCGTTGAGAGCGTCCTGGACCACCTCGCGGTCCCAGCACGCCGCTCGGAGAATCCGCTCCACAGTGTGGTAGCTGCCCTCGGCGAAGGTGGCGAACTCCTGGTCGTGATCGGCCTTGAGGCGCGCGGCCTCCGCCCTGCGCGCCGCCTGACCGTCGACCGGCTCAGGTGTCAGGGCCGCGGTGCCCTCCACCCCGGTCACGCGGCCTCCCTGGTCGCGTCGCGTCGCGCCGAGTCGCGGCTGCCCAGCTCCACCTCGCGATGCCCGTCCCGGTCGCGCTCCACGATCCGCACGACGTCGTGGTCGGCCTCCGCCAACCTGGTCAGCCAGGTGGCCCGGGCGGCGGTTCGTGCCGACGCCTCACGTTCCTCGTGCAGGCGTGTTCGGTGCGAGACGTATGCGCGTACCAACCCTGCCGTCGTCCCGGCGATGGCCAGCACCAAGGCCAACGCTCCGTGATCGGAGATGGCCGTCGCCACCGTTTCGTTCATCGTTTCCCCTCGTCGTCCCCGGCTAGCTAATTACTATCCGTGGCGAGGGGCGAATGTAGATGTCTGACCGTCCACAATATTGGGTCTTGATCAGCGATCAAGCGCTTTACCTGGCAATACTCCCCAAAGTCATGCTACCGGCACGTCGAGCGAGGGGCATCTGTTGCCGACGCCGAGGCGCGTGGCTGCGCCGCTCGGCTACTCTAAGTGAATACGCGAGCACGCAGGCTGGTAGGTGGGAACGGATCTTGCGCCGGAACTGAGAGCTACCGCCACCCTTCATGGCTGTGCGCCGCAGAGTCTGCTTCGCGCCTGAGCCGGTACGCCGATCGAGGACATCGCCTCCACGTAGCGTCGGTACGCCTGGGCGGCCTCGCCGTGCCGTCCCGCGGCCGTCAACGTCCGGACGAACTCGCCGTGCACACCCTCGTCGTAGGGCTCCAATTCCAGGGCGCGACCGAGGTGGCGGACGGTCTCGTCGACACCGTGGGCCAGCGAGGCCAGCTTGCGTACGACGCGCAGGTAGACCCGACGTGCCTCCTCGCGGGTCGGACGGGACCAGTCGTCGTACGGCTCGTCCTCCAGGAAGTCACCCCGGTAGCGCTGCTCGGCGAAAAGGAGCGTGGCGCGCGCGTCATCGGTCTCACCATGCTCTGCCAGCCGGAAGCCGTGTGCGGCTTCGGTGAGGAACTCCTCGACATCCAGCTCGACGTGATCGACGTCGAGCGCCAGGCTGGGGTGCGCGGCGATGATGAAGTGGTCAGTCGACGTACGGCGCTCCGGGTCGAGGACGCCGCGGAGGGTGGACAGGGCCACGGACAGCCGGTGGCTGACCCGCTCCGGGTCCTGGGCGGGCCAGAGCATCTCGCCGAGCTGCTCCCGGGGCACCGCGCGACCCCGCCGGGAGGCGAGGATCCGCAGCAGGTCCCGTGCCTTACGTGACTGCCATGCGGTGGCCAGCACCTGCGAGCCGTCCACGTACACCTCGAAGCGTCCGAGGGTGCGGACGGTGACCTGTGCGACGCGGCACGGGCCATGACGGCTGAGAGTCGGAGGCGGTACGCCGGCAGCGGTCAGCCGCTCGGCGGCGAGCAGGGCGTCGACGCGTTCCTGGGGATCGGCGCCGGGCAGCCGGCTGAGCAGCACCACGAGTCGGTCCGCGGCCACGGCCGACCTGATGTCGCGCAGGGTCGCCGCCGCCTCCCGCCAAGCCTGGCGGGTGTCGTCGGCGTCCACGGCGGCGGCCCCGCGAAGCTCCAACGCCTCGGCGAGCGCCGCGCGGTCCCGGTGCAGCCGGGCGGCGGTGGACGCCATCAGCGCCACAGTGGCGGCCCGCTCGTGGTCGCCGATCTCCAGCGCCACCCAGCCGAGCGCGAGTCGGGCGGTCGCCGAATCGGGGCCGCGTTCCAGCTCGACGGCGCGTTGGGCCAGGGCGAACGCCGTGGCGCCGTCCTCGGCGGCCAACACCCGGGCC
Organism: Micromonospora sp. WMMC250; assembly: GCF_027460215.1. Classification (NCBI taxonomy): domain Bacteria; kingdom Bacillati; phylum Actinomycetota; class Actinomycetes; order Micromonosporales; family Micromonosporaceae; genus Micromonospora; species Micromonospora sp. WMMC250. The sequence continues at coordinate 6,499,491 of NZ_JAPZBJ010000002.1, forward strand.
AGGCCGGCGAGCGCCGGCACCTGGATCTGGTGGTCGTCGACGGGCTCGCTGGCACGTAGCGCCTCCTCGTACGCCGCACGCGCCAGGTTGGTGCGGCCCCGCAGCGCGTGCACGTCGCCGATCCCCACCAGGGGGTACGCCACCTTGCGGGAGCCCATGCGCTGCAACAGCGGCACGGCGCGTTCGTAGCACTCGGCGGCCTCGGCGAGCTGACCGAGGCGGAAGTAGGCCGAGCCCTCGTTGCAGAGCGCCAACGCGAGCATCGCGGCGTGCCCGTTGCGGTGGGCCAACTCCACAGCGGGCCGTACCTCGGCCAGCGCTTCGAGGTATTGGCCCTCGCCGACCAGGGCGGACGCGCGGTTGGCGCGGATGCGGGTCACCTGGATGGTGTCCCGCGCCGCCTCGGCGGCCCGCAGCGCCTTCTCGTGGTGCTCGTCGGCGGCCGGCCGATCACCACGCAGTTTGGCGTCGAGGGCGAGGGCGGTGTGCGCGGCCGCGAGTGCGGCGTCGCCGCCGACGGCTGTCGCTGCCGCGAGCGCGCGTTCGGCGTTGTGCCGGCACGCCTCGGCGTTCCCGGTCGTCCACTGCGCCGAGGCGGTCCAGGCGAGCAGCCGCACGTTGTCGGTGGACGGGTGGGGGTCGAGCTGACCGCGCTGGAAGACGTCGAGCGCGGTCTGCGGTTCGCCGCGCAGGTAGTGCACGAGGCCGTACTGCCAGGCGAGTCCGGCCGGGAGGGCCTTCCGCCGATCGTCCAACGTGGCGTACACGGCGAGTGCGGCGTCGAAGTCGCCACGCATCTGAAGCGCCTCCCCGTAGAGCAGCCGCAGCCCGTCGGACCGGGCGTGCTCGGGTAGGGCCTGGTAGGCGTCGACGACGGCCTCGGCGCCGCCCGAGGCGATCAGCTCCGCGCCGTGGCCGTCGAGGACCAGCGCCGCAGCCTCGGCGACACCAGATCTGCCGTACGAGTGGAGGGCCGGGACGAGGTGCCCGTGCTCGGCGTACCACGCTGCGGCTTTCGCGTACAGGTGTTGCGTCGCGGCCGGGCCCAGGGGCAGATGGCGGCGGGCGACGCCGGCGACGACCGGCACCATCCGGTACGTGTGTCCGCCCGCGGCCACCGGGACGAGAATGCCGGCGCGGGCCAGGTGGTCGAGTCGATGAACACCGTGCCGGTGCCCGAGGACGCCGGCCAGGTCGGGGTGGATCGGGTCGAGGTGCGCCGCGTCCCGCAGCAGTCGGCGGACTTCGGGCGGCAGCTCCGCGAACACCTCCCGCATGAGGTAGGACTCCAGCGCTGATCCCGGGCCGTCCCAGCCCCCGCCGGCGGCGGCCGTTCGGGCGGCCAGGGTGACCAGCGCCGGCCAGCCACCGGTCGCGGCGTGGATCCGGGTCGCGAGCGCCGGGTCGGTGAGGCTGTGGTCGGCGGCGAGTACGGACGCCACCTGATCGGGCGTGAGCCGGAGATCCGTCGGACCGTGCTCGGCGAGCAGCCCCGACTGCCGCTGGGGCAGTGTCGGCGGGTGGCGGGTCACCAGGACGACCCTGAGTTGCGGGGGAAGCTGTTCGAGGGTGTCCAGCAGCGTCTGTAGCCGTCGGCGGGAGAGTCGCGGAACGTCGTCGAGGATGAGCCAGCTCGGTTCGTCGGCGGGCAGGTCGATCGCGGATCGGTCGCCGATGGAGGTGAGCCACTCCGGTCCCGCCGTCGCCAGGGCGGCCACATCCGGGCCGTCGCACCACCGCACCGAGCGGTCGCCCAGCCAGCCTCGCACGGCGAAGGTCTTGCCGTAGCCGGCTGCGGCGACCACGACGGTGCACCGCCGGCTCCATTCGCGATCCGTCGGGGCGTTCATCGTTTCATTGGGCGCTGTTCGGGCGGCCACGCATACGGGAGCGTCGCCGTTACGACACCGAAACCCAGCGCTTTTGACGCCACCTTGACGACGCTCTGAACCTCGCCTCGAAGGATGTCCCGGACACACCGAGGCGCGCACCGTCCGGGTCCGCGTCTCGCAATCGATCGGGTGAGGAGTTGTGATGGCAAGAGTGCTGTCGGGACGCGCACTGCTCGCGGTGCTGGTCGTCCTGCCGACGCTGGCCGCGTGGAACGCCACGCCGGCCAGCGCCGCCAGCGGAGCGGCCCCACTGGTGTACGACGAGGAGCCCGTGGACCGCGACGTCGAGCTGGCGCGGCTGGGCTACCGAAACGGTGTGCGGGTGGTGTTCTCCCGCGACGAACTGTCCGGCGACTGGGGCCTTCGTCAGGACGGCGAGATGGGCCGCAACGCGCCCCTGGCGTACGACGACAAGCAGAGCTTGTTGCAGACGTACCTGACCATCACGCCAAGGTCGGTGCCGGTGCCCCGAGTGCTGCTGTCGGAACCGCCGGCCGGTACGCCGACCCCACCGGAGCTGGCCTACCGGACCATCGTGGCGTCCCCGGTCGTCGCCGACGACCTCGTGGCGCCGACGCCGAGCGGAATGTCCACAGCGGCGACGATGACCTGCTGGGACCTGTACTGGAACTCGTACAACTGGGCCGAGTTGCCCGGTTACCCGAATCCGTCGTCGGTGTGGCACCCGGCCAAGACGTACTACGCGTCCGACTTCGGCGGGATGAAGATGTACTCCTACAGCTACCTCGCCAACTGCGGCGGGTACGCCCGACACCGGATCTACTACAAGTCGTTCGGCGAGTACTACAAGCACCACGACTACGAGGTGGCGTACGCCCACTGGCAGGCGGTCAAGAAGGGTTCGGTGCACCGTTACCGCAAGGTGCACTACGACGGGACGTGGGGGGACACCCGCAACGGCAAGTACACCGGCTGATGAACCAGGTCAGCCGTTGATCGTGTCCATTGCGCGACGAACAGATCGAGCGGGCCGGGCTCCGGAACTAGCCTGATTCGGTGATCTCGATGGCTGGCGCGGGCGTACGGGTCCGGCTGCTCGGGCCGGTGGAGGTGGTCGTCGGCGACGGGCCGCAGGCGGTCAACGGCCTGCGCCGCAGGGCGGTGCTGGCGACGTTGGCGCTGCACGCGGGCCGGGTGGTGAGCGTCGACCGGCTGCTCGACGTGGTCTGGGGCGACGACCTGCCGGCCACGGCCGCGAACACGTTGCAACGTCACGTCTCCTACCTACGCGGAGTGCTCGGCGAGCCTGGATCGATCGTGGCACGCCAGCCCGGTTACCTGCTCGACACCGGGCCGGAGTCCACCGACGTGCAGGCCGCCGAGCGTCTCCTCGACCTGGCCCGGCGGACGACGGACCGTAACGAGCGGGTGGAGCAGCTGACCGCAGCTGTGGCGCTGTGGCGTGGACCGCCGTTGGCCGACGTGGCCGGGTCGCCCTGGCTCGAGGAGCAGGCCGAACACCTGGCACGCCTGCGGTTGGAGGCCGAGCGGGCGCTCGCCGAGGCCCGGCTGTCCGTCGGCGAGCACGCTCGACTCGTCCCCGGGTTGGAACGGCTCGTCCGGGAGCACCCGTTCGACGAGCAGCTGCACGCGCAGTTGATGCTCGCCCTGTACCGCGACGGCCGCCAGGGGGAAGCGGTCGCCACGTACCGGCGGCTGCGCGACACGCTCCGGGAGAACCTCGGCATCGACCCGAGTCTGCGGCTGCGCGATCTGGAGTGCGCCATCCTGCGCCAGGACACGACGATCGCCGCGCCCGCCCCGACCGTGCCGCCCCAGGTGCCGGTGGCGGCGCAGCTGCCGCCTCCCGTGCCGACGTTCACCGGACGAGACGCGGAACTGGCCGCCCTCGACACGCTCGTCGACAGGGGTGGCGCCGTCGTGATCTCCGGTACCGCGGGGGTGGGCAAGACCGCCCTCGCCGTGCACTGGGCGCACCGTTCGTCCGAGCGTTTCCCGGACGGGCAGCTCTACGTGAACCTGCGCGGCTTCGACCCGGGGGCCGCACCGACCGCGCCGGCGCGGGCGCTGCACGGGTTCCTGGAGGCGCTCGGCGTGCCGGCGGCCCGGATGCCGAGCGACCCGGACGCGATGGTGAGCCTGTACCGAACGACAGTCGCGGGCCGGCGTCTCCTCGTCGTGCTGGACAACGCGCGCGACGCGGAACAGGTCCGGCCCCTGCTGCCCGGCTCACCGGACTGCCTCGCGGTCGTCACCAGCCGCGACCAGCTCGTCCCGCTGGTCGTCACCGAGAGCGCCCAACCGGTGCCCCTGGACCTGCTGAGCCCCGGCGAAGCCCGCGACCTGCTGGTCCGTCGACTCGGGGAGCGCCAGGTCGCCGCCGAACCCGCCGCGGCGGACGACATCGCCGAACGGTGCGCGCGGCTGCCCATCGCCCTGGCCGTCGTCGCGGCCAGAGCCGCCACCAACCGGCACTTCTCGTTGGCCGCTGTCGCCGGCGAGCTGCGCAACCTGGACGCCGTCGCCGGCGAGCTGAGCGACCTGGACGCCTTCGACGGGGGAGACGAGGCCACCGACGTCCGGGCCGTGTTCTCCTGGTCGTGCAGGACGCTCACTCCACCAGCGGCCCGGCTGTTCCGGCTGCTGAGCCTGCACCCCGGCCCGGACGTCTCCGCCCCGGCCGTGGCCAGCCTGGCCGGCGTCGCCCCGCCAGCGAGTGGTCCGGTGCTCACCGAACTGACCCGGGCGAACCTCTTCACCGAGCACACCTACGGGCGTTATGCGTTCCACGACCTGCTGCGTGCGTACGCCGCCGGCCTCGCCGACGAGGCCGAACCACCTGCCGAACGTGCTGCCGCCGTCCACCGGCTGCTCGACCACTGCCTGCACACCGCCCACGCCGCCGACCTCGTGCTGCACCCGCACTTCAGCGAGATCAGCCTCGCGCCGCCGAGGGAGGGCGTGACGCCGGAACGACCCCGGAGCAAGGCGGCCGCCACGGCGTGGTTCACCGCCGAACTCCCCGTCCTGCTCGCCGCGGTACCGCTCGCGGCGCGATCCGGCTTCGAAGGTCACGCCTGGCGGCTCGCGTGGACCATGGCCGGCTTCCTGCACCGGCAGGGGCACTGGCAGGACTGGCTCGGCACGCAGCGGATCGCTCTCGCCGCCGCGTCCCGCATCGGAGACCAGGCCGGGCAGGGCCACGCGCACCGCAGTCTCGGGCTCGCCTGTTCCCGGCTCCGCCGGTACGACGAGGCCGTCGACCATCTGCGGCGGGCGTTCGACCTGTTCACCGTCGTCGGCGACGACGCCGGGCGGGCACACACGTGTTTGAACCTCGGTCAGCTCGCGGAGCGCCAGGGGCGGCACCAGCAGGCACTCACCCATTCCCGGCGGGCGCTGACCCTGTTCCGGGGGATCGACAACCGGGCCGGGCAGGGGTACACGCTGAACGCGGTCGGTTGGCAGGAGGCGTTGCTCGGCAACTACCACCGCGCCCTGGAGTCGTGCGGTGCGGCGCTGGCGATGTTGCGGGAGGTGGACGACGTCCAGGGGCAGGCCGACACCTGGGACAGTCTCGGCCACGCCCATCACCAGCTCGGCGACGACCGGCGGGCGGTCGCCTGCTACGAGCAGGCCCTCGACCTCTTCACGCAGGTCCAGGACCGCTACGCCGAAGCCGGCACGTACGCCAATCTCGGTCGCAGCCACCGCGCTCTCGCCGACTTCGGCGCCGCCCGTGCCGCGTGGCGTCGGGCCCTGACCATCCTCGACGACCTCGGCGATGCCGACGCCGAGGCGATCCGCGTCGACCTCGCCCAGCTCGACGCCGCCCAGCTGCACTGACGCACCCGCTTTCAGCGGGCTTTCCGGGCCGTTTCAGCGGGCGCCGGCACCCTTCGGGCACCAGTTTCCCTCGCCAGGAATGGAGTGTTCGATGAGTCGCTTGGCACGCTGCCTCGCGGTGGTCGGGGTGGTCAGCGCGATGGTGCTGACCGCGTCCTCCGCCGCCGTGGCCCAGACCGACAAGCCGCCGCGCAAGGGCACCGACTGTGTGGTCCGGTACGTCGACGAACGCGGTGGAGTCGACCGCACCGAGACCGAGCCCGAGGGTCGGGTGCACGGCGTGTTTCGCTGCCTCGGCGGGCAGTGGACGTTCGCCTGGGAGCCGTTCGGCCCGGACGACCTGATCAGGGCCGCCGAGATACAGATCGACCCGTCCGGTGCCGTCTCGGTCCGGCGGTTCACCGGTCCCGCGCTCGGAAACGACCTCACGCTGGGCGAGATCGCCGGCATCGCCCGAGCCGTCAGCGGCAGCCCAGAGGTGCTGATCGACCGCGCGGTCGTGGCGGTCGACGACGGCAAGGAGCGGACCCCGGAGCAGGTCGCGGCGCTGCTGGCCGGCAAGGACGACACCGGTGTACGCGTGCTGGGCACCCTCGACAAGCCGGATCCCGCCATGTCGGTGAAGGACATCGTCGACGAGGTCGGCGGCACACCGGAGACGACCGTCGTCTACTTCAGCCTCTGGGGCGCGATCAAGTCGGTGTTCGCCTGGATCGTCGACACGATCGGCGAGATCGGCGAGTGGATCGACGACCACTGCGAGTGGGGTTCCCCGAACACGACGGGCGACCTGGTCACGTGTCGCTGGTAGCCCGGCCGACAGCGATCACCGAGACAGCGGAATGAGGACACGATGACAGCTCTGCGGACCGTCACCAGGCGCGCCACCATCGTCACGACCGCCCTGATCGTCGGGCTGACAACTTCGTACGCCCCGTCACACGCCGCCGGGGACGAGGCCCGGACGACGGTCACCGACCACCCCGGTGCTCCGGGGACGATGCTCCACCAGCTTGAGGACCTGACCGGTCGACCCGTGGGTGACCTGGACAAGGTGCTGGCCGTCGACACCGGCGGCCGGAACCTCACCGACGACCAGCTCGAAGCGCTCGTCGCCGGTAGGGAGGTCGACGGCGTCAAGGTCGTCGGCACGATGCCGGGCAGCCGGGACATCCTCGGCACGACCATGGCCGACCTCGCCGACGGCACGTACGACGGCAGTGGTGACAGCGGGACGGCGACGTCGCTGATCTTCGCCTCGTCGGTGCCCGGTGGCCGGAACTGGTGCCTGACCATGTGCGTCGCCAGCGGCAAGTCCGTCTGGGAATGCCTGTTGGCGAGCCGGGGAGGCCAACAGACCTTCACCCTCGACCTGGCCGGCGAGACCACGGTGGGTGGCACGAAGGCGGCCTTCGAGAAGGTCAACGGCGTGGCGGTCGACGGGCCATCCACAGTGGAGACCCTGACCGGTGACGGCGAGCCGTCGGCGGACGAGATCCAGACCCTCCTGGACGGCGGGGACATTCCGTCGCTGCGCCGGGTGGCGACGCTGGACCGGCCGGACCCGGGGTGGGCGTTGGCCGACATCGCCGAGAAGTCCGGCGTGCCGTACGCGAAGACCAAGGCCCACATCTTCACCTTCACCCTTCCCTTCCTCGGGAAGTTCCTCGCGGTCTGCATCTCGCAGGATGGCGGGAAGACGTGGAAGTGCTCCGCCCGCCAGTGGGACGGGTTCTAGCGGTAGGACGCCCACCTCCGTCCGGGCCCTGCCGTGCGGGGTCCGGACGGTGTCGGGTCGCGCCGACCCGGGGGACGACGATCCGGGTAAGAATTCTTCCGGCACTCCGTCGAATCCGCGACGAGCCGTTCGTAGACCAGACGGGAGGCGGCCGAAGGGCGCCGCCGTAACAAAGGGAGTCATGCGATGGCGCGGTATCTGATCTCGTTCAACGACGGCGCGATGGACCACATCCCCGCCGAGGATCTCCCCGACGTGGGCAAGGCCGCGCACGCAGTGAGCCAGGAGGCCGTGACCGCCGGCGTGTGGGTGTACGGCGGCGGCCTCCAACGGCAGCAGGCGAGCATCGTGGCCACCGACGGCACTGTCACCGACGGCCTCTTCCCGGAGACCAAGGAGGTCATCGGCGGTCTCACGATCGTCGACGTGGCCACCCGCGAGGAGGCTCTCGAGTGGGCTGCCAAGATGGCCGCCGCGTGCCGGTGCGCACAGGAGGTCCGCGAGATCATGACGGACCCTGAGGTCGACGGGATGCTCCACGAGACGGCCGCCCGGGGCTGACACCACCGGCACCATCCGGTCGGAGGGCCTCGCCGTGTTCGAAAGCCTCCGACCGGGTGGGTCGGCGGCCCACCCGTTCAGTGTCCGGCGAGTTGTGGCACCAGGGCGATCATGACGAAGCGGATCGTTCGGCCCAGCAGGCACGCTGCCGCGAAGGCGGCCGGGGGCATGGGTGTACGACCGAGGTAGACGCTGGTGGCCAGCAGCGGTGGAAATCCGGTGACGGCACTGACCAGCAGCATCCCGGCCGTGTGACGGGGGCGTTCCAGCACCTCGACGAGCCGGGCCCCCGCCGCCTTCGGACGCGCGAACATCGCGACGAGCCGACCCGGCGGCTGCGCAGTGGCGGGACGTCGGCGGAGTCGGCGTTGCAGCCACTGCGAGCGGATCGCGCCACGCGCACCGAGGAAGATCAGGACCTTGCCGGCGGTCTGACCGGCCGCGGCGGCCACGCCGAGCGCCACCGGTGGCGTGCCGGTCGTCGTCACGGCCGCGATCAGGTACGGCTCGGCCGGGGTGAACGGCAGGAACGCCGAGAGGAGTCCGACGGCCGCAGCCGCCAGGACGGTGATCATGGCTGGGTGTGCGGCAGGCCGACCGGCAGCCTGGCGGCGCGGATCAGCGAGACGACCTTCACCACGGCGACGGCGAGGGCGAAGGTGACGGCCACGGCCGTCGGCGTGCAGATCGCCAGGATCACCACCGCGGCGGTGTTCAGGGCCTTCGCCGGCGGCGACCAGTTCCACAGGTAGATGCGGCGGTCGACGCGGGCGAAGTAGTTCGGGCTGAGCAGGGGCCAGCGCAGGAACATCAGACTCAGCAACTGGTCGACGACCATGAACTGGACGAGGAAGACACCGATCGGCAGGGCGGTGTCGGGTCGCAGCACGACCAGCGCGGCGGCGCAGGCCGACGTGCAGGCGCGGTCGGCGACGATGTCGAACACCGCGCCGTTGCGGGTCTCCTGCCCCAGGGCCCGGGCCGTGACGCCGTCGAGGATGTCGCCGATCCAGTAGATCAGGTACGCGGCGACGAGCAGGTGGACGCTGCGGTGGGTCAGGGCTGCCACGGCGAGCCCGACGGAGGTGGCCGTCCGTACCGCGGTGATGGCGTTGGGGGCGTTGAGCAGCGGGACCGGCGGACTGAGGCCGATGGCGGTCATTCCGCGTCCTTGAGGATGCGGTGCATGTCCGCGGTGCGCCGGTTCAGCTCGGCCAACTGCGCGCTCATGTCGGTGAGCAGGCGCTGCGTCTCGGCGGCCTGTTCGGCGTACTGCCGCTGGGTGTCGCCGGACACGGTGACCCGCGCGCGGACAGCGGCATACCAGACGCCCGCGATGAGCAGGGCGGCGATGACGACGAGGAAGACCGAGGCGGTGTAGTCCATCTAACTGTTTCCTTTCGGGTCGGCTTCGCCGTCACCGGCGTTGCTCAGGGTCGTGACGGCGACTGCCACCACGTCGGGCGTGAGGTGCAACGAGAACGGGCTGACCTCGTAGTACTTGAGTGCCTTGCCGTCCTCGGACAACTCCAGATGCGCGGTGACGAGCCCGGCCTTCTCCAGCTTCTTGAGGTGCACCTGCAGCAGCGCGCGGCTGATGCCCAGGTCGCGGGCGAGCTGGGATACGTAGGCCCGGCCGCCGGTCAGTGCCGCGAGGACGCGTAGTCGGTGCGGGCTGGCCAGGGTGGCGAGGACCTCGATCAGCCGGTCGCCACTCACGTCTCCCATAGCTCGCCTTGGCTCATGCCAACTATTATTGGCATGCGCAAGTCGCACCGTCAAACACGGGCTGGACAGAGTGGGCCACTCCACTCAACCCTGGGCGTCGTCGGCGTCGTCTGACAGTGCATCCGCACGCGAACGCGAGAGCGGACGCGACCTGGAGGTGGCGTGAGTCGGCACGAGGACGACGAACAGTTCCGGCTGTTCGTCCAACGGCAGTGGGGATCGTTGCTCCGAACGGCCTACCTGCTCACCGGCGACCGGGGGACAGCCGAGGACCTGACGCAGTCGGCGTTGGAGAAGACCCATCGGCGCTGGGGGCGGGTGCTGCGCAAAGACGCCCCCGAGGTCTACGTACGCCGGGTGATGGTCAACACGGCGATCTCCTGGCGACGTCGACGGCGGCCGTTGGAGGTGCCCCTGCTGACCTCCGACAGCACGCCGGCGCACGACGCGTACGCGCAGGTGGAGCAGCGTCAGCTGCTCCTGGCCGCGCTGCGACGGTTGCCGCCCAGGACCCAGGCGGTGCTCGTGCTGCGCTACTTCGAGGACCTCAGCGAGGCCGACACCGCAGCGGTCCTCGGTTGCTCCGTCGGCTCGGTCAAGAGTCAGGCGTCGCGCGGGTTGGCCCGACTGCGGGTCGATTTCGTCCCGCCCGCGGCACAGCCCCCGGTACGGCTCGAGGAGGAACTGGCATGACCGAGGACTTCGCGAACTCGACGCTCGGTCCCGCGCTTCGGCAGGCGGCGCACGGAGTCGACGTACCCGAAGATCCGTGGCCGACGTTCGCGCGCCGCGAGCGACGCCACCAGCGGACGCGGTTGATCCGGACGGCGGTGGCCGCCGCGGTCGGGGTCGCGCTCGTCGGGGTCCAGGCCAACGTGGTGCCGCTGCCCGGGTGGGTGCCGGGCATCGCGGTCGCCGCCGCCCCGACCGCGCTTCTCGACGCGCCGCCACGGGGCGCGCTGGCCGGCGACCACGCCTGGCTGGACGCGCTGCGCAAGCGCATCGGCGCCGAGCCGCCGGTGCGGACCGATACCCCGGTGGGCAGGTGGAGGATCGACAGCGACCGGATCCGCATGGTCTACGGCAGCGACCAGCCGGGCCACCGGGTCGCGCTGGTCGCGGTGCCACTGCGGCTGGGTCTGCTGACCAGGGAGACCCTGGTCTGGTACGTGGGTCCGGCCGGCGGCAGCGCCGACGAGATGCGCTACGGCGGCCACAGTGAGAGCGCCGACGACCCGGTGATGACACTGATGCAGACCGGTCCCGGCGGATTCGCTGTCGTCGTCGGACCGGCCGACTCCACCGTGTCCATCAGCGGCGAACCCCGGTACACGGCGAGGGGCACGCTGGAGTACGAGAACCTCGCCACGGCTGACGACACCGGCGTCGGGCTCGCCGTCCTGCCCGCCACGCCGCTTCCGAACGAGCCGGTGGTCCGGGTCAGCCGAAGCGACCGGGTGTTCTACCAGGGCGGCCTGGGCGGTGGCCCGTACGCCGCGATCGACCCCACCGGGCCGGAGATGGACGCCCTGCTGACCGCCGCCCGGCGAGGTGTTTCGCTCGACGACGCCAGCCTGCGCACCTTCGTGGAGACGGCACTACAGGACAGTCGCCTCCGGGCCGCCGGCACGACCGTACGGGTGCGGTGGTCGGGCAGCGCGCACGGCCAGGCCGCCGCTCTGCTCACCGTGCAGCCGGCCGGCGGGGGAGTGATCGCGTACGCGATGCACGGCGCCGAACGGACCGGCTGGTGGATTGATCTGCGGCTGCTGCTGCCGGCCGAGGGTGTCGACAGTCGGCCGCTCGGCTGGCGGGTTCGGGGCGACGACGGTACCCGCACGCCGACCGGTCAGGTACGGGTGATCGCCCCGCCGGGCGCGGCCCGCGTCACGGTCACGGTAGGCGGCGCGCCCCCGGCCCCGGTGACCCTCGACGCGTCGAACGCCGGCAGCGCCTCCGTGCCCCCGGACCAGCCGGCGACGCTCACCGCGTACGCCCCGGACGGCAGCGTCCTCGGTGTCACCCCGTTGCCGCCGGGTGAGACCGACATGTCGGGCCTGCCCGGGGACCGTCCAGCCACGCGGCTGACCCCCTGACGCGCCGCGAGCGGGCCGAGCCGACCTCCGAACAAGCCCGAACAAGCCCGTGAGCAGGCCGGACAGGTGTACCTCAGTTCGGAACAGGCGTCGACGGTGGCGGTCGCCGAGCCGACGTCAATACGCTGGGATCCGGTCACCTCTGGCGCCGGCCACGCGAGATTGGGTGACGAGTTCCGCCTGCTACGGGGGCCCCGAGCACGTTCCGCTGTCCACCTGACAGCCCACCTGTTCGAGTGAGGAGAATCCATGCGAATTCGTCGTGTCGTGTACGCAATGGCGATCGGAGCGCTGCTGGCGATCGGTGCGATGGCGGCACCGGCCCAGGCCGGTGGCGTCTCGGAGGAGCCCACCGTGACCACGATGGGTTGGGAGCACGGCGGCTGACACCGCGGGGGAATGCGGGCGGGCCGGTGTCTCGGGGGGACTCCGGCCCGCCCCGCACGGCGTGTCACGACGTGGTGGTGACGCTCTCCGGCCGGTTCGCGGTGATGCGGTGGCGACGCACCGGGTACAGCATCGGGTGGGAGATGCTCCAGGCCGCGCCCTTGCAGACGAACTCCTTGTAGCGGGCCGCCAGCTTCCCCGTGAGGAGGGACGGCTTGGCCCGGTCGTCGGCGGTCACGTACTGGATGATGCCGTCGTGGCGGCCGAGGCTGATGCACTGGTTGAAGTAGCGCAGCGGAGCCTTCGGGAACGTCGACCCGCCGGTCAGCCGTGCGGCGATGGCATCGGCGGCCTGCCACGCCATCGGAATTCCCGAGGCGCAGGACATCCGCAGCGGCTTGCCGCCCGGTCCGGCGGCGAGGCCGGCGTCGCCGACGGCGTACACGTCGGGGTGGGAGACCGACCGCATCGTGTCGTCCACCACGATCTGCCCGTTCGCCGCGACCGTCAGGGTCGTGGCGGCGGCGATCGGGTGAACGGCGAAGCCGGTCGTCCACACCGTCACCTGGGCCGGGATCACCCGGCCGTCGCCGGTGACCACGTCGGTCGCGTCGACCCGGGCGATGTCGGCGTGCTCGTGCACGGTGACGCCGAGCCGGTCGCAGACGCCGCGCAGGTGCCGCTGCGCTCTGTCGTTGAGCCAGTCGCCGAGGCCGCCCCGGGTCGCGAGCGCGACGTCGAGGTCCGGCCGGGCCTCGGCGATCTCGGTGACCGCTTCGAGGCCGGTGAGGCCTCCGCCGACGACGAGCACGGTTCCACCGGCCGCGAGGTGGGCGAGGCGGTCACGCAACCGCAGCGCCGCCGGCCTGCCCGCGATGTCGTACGCGTGCTCCGCGACGCCGGGGACGCCGTGGTCGGCGGCGTTGCTGCCCAGGGCGTAGACGAGCGTGTCGTACGCGATCTCGTCGTTGCCGTGCTCGTCGGCCAGCGCGACGGTCCGGCTGTCGACGTCGACGGCGGTGACCCGCGCCTGTCGGAGGGTGACGCCGGTGCCGGCGTAGACCTCGCGTAGCGGGTGGTGTGCGAGGTCCTGCCCGGTGGCGAGCTGGTGCATGCGGACCCGCTCGACGAAGTCGGCGTCGGCGTTGACGACGGTGATCTCGGTGTCGTCGGGGTGCAGTCGCCTGGCGAGGCGTCCCGCGGCGATGGCTCCGGTGTAGCCGGCTCCGAGGACGACGATGCGGTGTCTCATGGTGGCGCTCCTGTCTCGGCGGTGGTCGCTTCCTGAACCGGGCAGCGACGCGTTTCCTGACAGGAGCTGGCTATGAGCTGGGTCACCAGACGCGGAAGAGGGCTTCCCCGTGCGGGGCCGCGGCCCACTGGCGACTGGCGCGGGCAAGCTTGTCGGGGTTGACCTGGTTGTGGATGGCTCTGACGCCGTCGGGCGTCACGTCCAGGGACATGACGCCGATGACCCGGTCGTCGATCACCACCACCACGGCCGGACCGCCGTTCGCGGCGGTGATGTGCACCGTGGGACGGCCTCCGACCAGGTCCCGCTTGACGTCGGTGGGCTTGAACAGGCCACGCAGGAACTTCGCCACCGCCATCGCACCGGTGATCGAGGACCGGGCCGGGATCTTGCCACCGCCGTCGGCGGTGCTCCGGACGTCGTCGGTAAGCAGCTCCACCAGCCGCTGGATCTCGCCGTTGTTGGCCGCCGTCAGGAACTCCGCGATGATCTTCTGGGCGGTGGCGCGGTCGACCTCCGTGCGGGCCCGCTCCGCGGCGACGTGCTGTTTGGCCCGCCGGTAGGTCTGCTGGCAGTTCGACTCGGTGCGGCCGACGATCTCGGCGATCTCAGCATGCGAGTAGCCGAAGGCCTCCCGCAACACGTACACCACGCGCTCGTTGGGGGAGAGCCGCTCCAGCAGGGTGAGCACCGCCATCGAGACCGATTCACGCTGCTCGGCGGTGTCGAGCGGGCCGAGCATCCGGTCTCCGGCGAGGACCGGTTCGGGTAGCCAACTTCCCACGTAGGTCTCGCGCCTGGCCCGCGCCGACGTGAGCTGGTTGAGGCACACGTTGGTGAGCACCTTCGTCAGCCACGCTGCGGGGGTCTCGACGTGCCCCCGATCGGCGGCCTGCCAGCGCAGGAAGGTGTCCTGTACGGCGTCCTCGGCGTCGCTCGCCGAGCCCAGCAGGCGATAGGCGATCGCCTCCAGACGAGCCCGGGAGCGCTCGAACAGCTCGACCTCGTCCGGACTCAGCGGCATGGCTAGACAGTATCCACAGACCGCGAGGCCGGGCCCTCCGAATCGGCCTGCGGTGATCAAGAGGTTTGCGTCGCCGAGGACCCCGTTCGTGACGCAAACCTCTTGATCACCGTTGGCTTCGTCGTGGTTGCCGCCGTCAGGCAGAGCAGCACGGCGGCGACGAGCGGCGGGCGGGCACCGAGGTGCACGGCCGCCGAGCCGAGGGGGATCGCGGCGACAAGCGGCCCGAACATCGCCGTGTTCGCCGTCGCGGAGACCCGACCCAGCAGAGCCGGCGGCGTGTGCGTCTGCACGGCGGTCACCGCCGCGACCAGGGTCCAGGGCAGGCCCACTCCGGCGACCACCGCTCCGGCGACAGTGGCCGGCCACCACGGCAGGCAGCGGGCCAGACAACCGACGGCGAACAGCACCGTCCCGGCGACGCCGACGGCGACCGGTCCGAGCCGGGCGATGAGCCGACCGACGAACAGCCCACCGGCGATGGAGCCGGCCCCCTGGGCGCTGGCCAGCACCCCCAGGAACGTCGCCGGTAGGCGCAGTTCCGTGACGACCATCGCGTAGATCGCCGCGGTCGTGAAGCCGGACATGGCGATCGAGACGGCCGCGAGCACGATCGGCAGACGCGTCGCCCGCTGTCCGAACAGGACCACCAGTCCGGTACGCGGGCCACTGCCGTGCCGCGCGGGCCGGGCGGGAGGTGTCCGGTGCAGGCGGAGCACCGCGTACAGGAGGGCGACCAGGACGGGCATGACCGCGCTGAGGACGACGACGGCGTGACCGCCGCGCCAGGCATAGAGGCCCGCGCCGACGAGGGGAGCGACGAGCTTCATGCCCTCCTGCGCGCTGGAACGCCACCCGTTGACGTCGCCGAGCTCGGTCGGCGACAGCGCGGACGGCAGCAGCGCCGTCTCACCCGCGTCGATCAGCACGTAGCTGATGCCGTAGGCGCACGAGACGACGAAGATCAGCCAGGTCTGTTCCGGCCGTCGTACCGCGAGGAGCGTCAGCAGCGCGGCGGCCAGCAGAAGGTTGACGGCGATGACCAGGGGCCGCCGGGGCGCCCGGTCGAGCAGACCGCCCAGCCACGGGCCGGCGAGCACCGGGGCGTACACGCAGAGCCCGGCGAGGGCCGCGAGGCTCGTCGAGCCGGTGAGGTCGAGGATCCAGATGCCGGCCACCAGGGACATGGCGCTGCTGCCGAAGCCGGACAACAACGAGATCCCCACGAACAGTCCGGGGTTGCGCCGCATCAGCCCTCCAGGTTGAGTCGAGACGACTCAGATCCTGCTTCTTGAGTGCAAGCCAGGCAACACCGTCAATTTTTGGTTGACAGTGCGGTATGGATCTTCGCCGCGGCGGTTCGAGCGGGTGGCGGCAGCGGCTCGCCCGTTTCGGCGAGGTCCGTGACGAGATGCCGGGCCAGTTCGTACAGCGCGCCGGGAGTGGCGTCCAGGGCTGCCTCCGCAGTGCGCCGGACGAGCGCCGCCCGGCCGAACCGCGCGTCCCAGCGGCGATCCGCGGCGATCCACCTTCCCAGGTCCGCCACGGCGTTGCGCAGTGCCACGATCTGCGGCGTGACGTGGAGGTCGTGCTGCTGACGTCGGGACCGCCGCGCGGTCACCAGGCGCTGTCGACGCTGTTCGGCGGCCTGGCGACTGCCGAGGCCCAGGGCTGCGGCGATCTGCCCCCACGTCGCGCCCTCGTGGCGCGCCCGGTCGATGAGGTCCAGCTCCTCCTCGTCCAGACGGGCGCGAGTGATCCGAACGTTCGCCAGGCGGGCCAGCTCCGATGCCACGTGTCAACGCTACATTGACATCACCGGCTCGGTGACAGGCGCGCGCCGCATGAACACGTCCACGGCGTCCTCGCTGTCGAGGGTGAAGCCGTGCCGCTCGTACAGTCGTCGGGCCGGGCTGCCCTGGAGTACGTTCAGCCGGACCGGGCTGCCGGCGCGGTCGCACCGTCGCAGCACCGTGCGCAGCACGGCCGTCCCGATGCCGCTGCCCTGCAGATGCGGGGCCAGGTAGAAGTGCTCCAGCCAGTGGGCGTCCGCCGCGGGCCGCAGCGCCACGCAGCCGGCGAACACCCCGCCCACCTCGACAACCCAGGTGTACGCCGGTGCGAACCCGTCCCGCAGGCGCTGCCGGACCCGCTGCTCGTCGTACCGCCCCAGTCGTTCCAGGTCGGCGCGCAGCACCACCGCCCGCAACTCGGCCACGGCCTCGAGGTCGGCCATCGACGCCGGCCTGATCTTCCAGTCCGCCATGATCCGCTACAACCTCCATCACACCGTGTGGCAAACGGGCAGCGCTTCGTTCGCCGGTTGGCGGAACATGGTTCCACTTGGTCAGTGTGCCAGTAGCCCAAGCCGCGCTGTCGCGCCCCCTGGGCGCTCCACGCGGCACGTGCCGGTCCTGCCAGCGGCCTTGTCACAAACCGGACAAGACGGTAAAGCCCCTGGTAGAGCACCCTTGGAGCAGGTGGAGGTAGACGGGTGGCGGGCCACATCCTGATCCTCCGGCCCCGGCGGGACACCATCGTCCCGTACCGGCGCCGCCCCCACCCAGCCCGGCCTCGATGCCGAGGCGGTCACGGCACAGATGCCGTGCCGGTCACGTGCACGACGGGCCCGGGCTGCCACTGACACCCCTGCGGGCGCCCGCAGCGGTGCCTCCGCCCACCGGGACAGGGACGTCAGCACCGCCGGTAGTCAGGCGACGCCTCGCACCGGTCGTGCCTGCCGTCCCCGTGCCCCGCCGGCCTTTCGCACTGTGGACCCCGCCGGGTCCGGCGTCGCTCGACCGCGCGCGCCGAAGCCTGGCGACCGAGCCAGAAAGGGCCCGACATGGCCGCTCCCACCGCAACCGCAGCCCTGAACGCCACCGTCTTCGCGCCGGGCGACCAGATGCTGCTGACCGTCACCTACTCGGACGCCGACACCAAGCCGCTGACCGTCACCATCGTGGTCACCGACGCGCAGGGCAACAGCAGCGCGCCGGTCAAGGTCACCGCGGTCATCGACCCGCTCACCGTGACCGTCACCGACAACTCCGGGCGTACCTGGACCCGCGTCTCCGACAACGGCTCCGTGGCCGTGTACCGGTCGGTGGCGTGATGCCCCGGGTCACCGTCCAGGTCCGCGACGCCGGTGGGAACACCGCGACGGCCGGCGTCGACTACAGCCTGGCCCAACAGCAACCCGTACTCGGGGGCTACTACCTGTCCGGGGGCGCGGACCCGACCGCCGACATGACCGGCGGCAACTTCCGGTCACTCACCCAGTACCGCAGCTTCGCCGACGGCTTCACCTTCCCCGGCTACAACCGGCCCTGGCTGGTCAACCTGGGCAAGGCCGGTGTGCAGATGAACATGGTCCTGGAGTTGAAGCACTACGGCGCGCCCAACCAGGGGCCGCAGAGCTTCACCGTGGACGGTGTCAGCTACACCGTCCCGGCACCGTCGATGACCATCCAGCAGCGACCCGGCACGACCTTCCCGAAGGCGTACGGCTACGAACAGGTGATCAAGGGGCAGTGCGACGGGTTGTTCGCCCGTGCCCTGTCGCAGTACCGGGCGCTCGGTTTCGGGGTGAACATCCAGCTCGCCTCCGAGCTGGACACCGACCACGAGTTCGGCACCACCGAGGGCGGCAAGGCGTACACCTGGGCCGAGTCGGACGCCCGGGCGGTACAGGCGGTCAACTACATCATCACCTGGTTCAAGGCGCGGTCGCTGCCCGCCAACACCACGTTCTCCGTGGGGCTGGCCGGTTTCGACCGGGCCTGCTTCCAGCGCACCCACCCGGAGTCGCTGATGGCCCGCCTCGACTACCTCCAGTGGAACGCGTACGGCACCGACGCCAGCCACACCGCGCTGGCCCGGTTCCGCCGCACCAAGGACTGGGCGGTGGCCGATCTCGGCCCGGTGGCGCTGTCCCGGCCCGTGATCATCGCGGAGTGGGGGGTGCGGGTGGCCGAGATCCCCAACCAGGCCGCCTGGATCGCCACCGTGCCGGCGGCGATCGCCCAGCTCAACGCCGAGCGCGGGCCACGGATCGTGCGCACCAACTACTTCAACTCGGGCTGGGGCACGCTGGTCCCGAAGGCCGCCGGGTTGACGGCGCTGCGCGAGGCGTACGCCAAGCGGCCGTACGTCTGAGTGACGCCGGCGGCCCGGTCGGCACGACTGCCGGCCGGGCCGACCGGGGAACCCTATGCTCGGATCATGGAACTGCGGATCTTCACCGAACCCCAGCAGGGTGCCAGCTACGACCAGTTGCTCGCCGTCGCACGCTGCGCCGAGGACGCCGGCTACGGCGCGTTCTTCCGGTCCGACCACTACCTCAGGATGGGCGACGGGTCCGGCGAGCCCGGCCCCACCGACGCGTGGGCCACCCTGGCCGGGCTGGCCCGGGACACCAGCCGGATCCGGCTCGGCACGTTGATGACCGCAGCGACCTTCCGACTGCCCGGCCCACTGGCGATCACCGTGGCGCAGGTCGACCAGATGAGCGGCGGTCGGGTGGAGTTGGGCATCGGCACCGGCTGGTACGCCGAGGAGCACACCGCGTACGGCATCCCGTTCCCACCGTTGGCCGAGCGGTTCGACCGGTTGGAGGAGCAGCTCGCTGTCATCACCGGTCTCTGGTCCACGCCGGTCGGTGAGCGGTTCGACCACCCCGGCCGGTACTACCCGGTCAGCGGTTCGCCGGCGTTGCCGAAACCCGTGCAGCAGCCGCGCCCACCGATCCTGCTCGGCGGCATGGGCCCGAAGCGCACCCCTCGGTTGGCCGCCCGTTACGCCGACGAGTTCAACCTGCCGTTCGCCTCGGTGCCGGACACGGCAGCCCAGTTCGACCGGGTCCGCGCGGCCTGCGCCGAGATCGGCCGGAACCCGGACGAGATGGTCTGGTCCAACGCCCTGGTGCTCTGCTGCGGGCGCGACGACGCCGAGGTGGCCCGTCGAGCTGCCGCGATCGGTCGCGAGCCCGACGAGCTGCGGGCCAACGGTCTGGCCGGGACCCCCGCCGAGGTCCTGGACACCATCGGCCGGTACGCCGACATCGGCAGCGAGCGGATCTACCTCCAGGTGCTGGACCTCGGCGACCTGGAACACCTGGAACTGGTCGCCGGCGAGGTGATGGCGAAACTCTGACACCCGGTCAGGCGCGGTGGGCGCCCGTCCCGACCGCGTTCGGGTCGCCCAGCACGGTGTCCAGGCGCCCGTCCCGGTCACTGTCCACATAGGTGATGTCCGGGATGCCGTCGCCGTCCACGTCGATCTGGACGACGTCGGCGACGCCGTCGCCGTCGAGGTCGGTGACCACCTCCACCGAACCGTCCAGGTGGCGGGTCACGATCGACTGGGCACCGGGCGCGCGGGGTGGCGGCCCGGGCGCCGGCACCGGCGTCGGCGCCGGCGCGGGTGCCGGTGTGGGCCGGGGACCGGGGGTGGGCGCCGGGTGGCTCGGCAACCCGGCCGGCGGCGCGCTGGCCTGCTCGATGCCCGTGCCGGTCGGGTCCAGCTCCTCCTCGGAGGGGAAAACGTCACCTCGTGCGGCCGGATCGCGGTAGCTGCTCATGGGCGTAGGGTTCCCCGACGGCGACGAGAACAACCGTGCCCGATCGACCGGTGTCCCTGGTGCCCGGTCTGGCGGAAGATGTCGGGACCGACGCCACGGTCATGGAACGGGGGTCCGAGCGTGGAATTGCGCCGGAATCGGGGGGCCCGTGCGCTCGCCCTGGTGTGCGTACTCGGTGGGGTGCTTCTGTTGGTCTATCCCAGCGACGGCCACCTCCTCCGGACGGTCATCGCGGTGGGTGCGATCGGGCTGGGCGCGGTCGCGCTGGTCAGCGCGGTGCGGCCGTTCCGGTTCGGGATCCATGCGGAAGGGCTCAGCATCCGGCGGCCCGGCCTGCGCCGGGAGATCCGGTGGGACGAGGTCGACACGCTGGTCCTCGACGAGCCGCCCCGCCGCGACGGCTACGCGGTACCGCCGCGACTGGTGTTGGTTCCTGTGCAGGGTGTGCCGCGTGAGCTGGTCACCGCCCGGCACCCGGTCGACGGTCGTCCGGCCATCGAGCTGCTCGTCCTCGACCAGGTCCGCGAGCAGCCCGAGCAGGTGTCGGCCGTTCTCGCCCGCCACGCCGGGGACCGCTTCGTCGACCTGCTCGCGCTGCGTCGCGAGGCCTTCGCCACCCCGGATCTCACGGTCGGGCTGCGCGGCTACCAGATGGGCCGGGTCGACCGGTTGATCCGACGCGGGCAGGACGCCCTGATGTCCGGGGACACGTCGGCCCGGCAGGCGGCCCGGGGGGAGATCGAACGCGCCACCGCCGCCGGTCTGCCGATCGCCCAACGTGGTTATAACACGTCCCAGACGGATACGGTTCTGGACGCCCTCGCCACCGCGTTGGCCGACCACCAGCCCACCGATCGGGAGACCGCCACATGACCGAGCAGGTACCGCAGGCCGCAGCTCCCGAGGTGCCGCGCCGCAACTGGGCCGGCAATGTGCGGTACGCCGCCCGGGCGTTCCACCGACCGACCACCACCGACGAACTGCGCCGACTGGTCGCCGGCAGCACCCGGCTCCGCGCGGTGGGCAGCGGGCACTCGTTCAACCGCTTCGGCGACACCGACGGTGACCTGGTCAGCCTCGCCGGGCTGCCGCAGACCGTCGAGGTGGACCACGAGCGCGGGCAGGTCACCGTGAGCGGCGCGATGCGCTACGGCGACCTCGCCCGACAGCTGCACACCCAGGGGTACGCGCTGGCGAACCTCGCCTCGCTGCCGCACATCTCGGTCGCCGGCGCGGTGGCCACCGCCACCCACGGGTCCGGTCAGACCCACGGCAACCTGGCCAGCGCGGTCGCCGCCCTGGAGTTGGTCACCGCCGACGGCGACCTGCTGCCTGTCGACCGCGACACCGACAGGTTCGCCGGCATGGTCGTCGGGCTCGGCGCGCTCGGCCTGGTCACCCGGGTCACACTGGACGTGGTGCCGGCCTTCGAGCTGCGCCAGTACGTGCGGCTCGACCTCGACCGGGAGGCGCTGGACGAGGCGCTCGGCTCGGCGTACAGCGTGAGTGTCTTCACCGACTGGCGTACGCCCCGACTGCGCGAGGTGTGGCGCAAGCAGGCAGCCGACCAACCGCCACCCCCGGCGGACTGGCTCGGCACCACCGCCGCCGAGCAGCCGCGGCACCCGGTGCTCGGCATGCCGCCGGAGAACTGCACCCCGCAACTCGGCGAGCCGGGCCCGTGGCACGAGCGGCTGCCGCACTTCAAGCTCGGCTTCACCCCGAGCAGCGGTGACGAGTTGCAGTCCGAGTACCACGTGCCGCGTACCGCCGCGGCCGACGCGCTGGCCGCCCTGGACGACGTGGCCCACCTGATCGCCCCGGTGCTGCTGGTGTGCGAGCTGCGTACGGTGGCTGCGGACGAGCTGTGGCTCAGCCCGAACCACCGGCGGGACAGCTTCGTCGTGCACTTCACCTGGATCGACGACACCGCCGCCGTGCTGCCCGTGGTGGCCGCCGTGGAGGAGCGCCTGGCGCCGTTCGCGCCCCGCCCGCACTGGGGCAAGGTCTTCGTCACCGACCCGGCGGAGCTGGCCGTCCGCTACCCGCGCTACGCCGACTTCGCCGCGCTCCTGGCCGACCTGGACCCCAAGAACAAGTTCCAGACCGACCTCCTGAACCGCTACTTCCCTCGCTAACCCCGCCCCGCACCCCGTCGATCACGGAGTTGTGGTGACCGGTTCGGGACGTGGCAGGCGTTTTGTCCCCACCGCAACTCCATGATCGACGGGAGGTGTGTGGCCGGACCCGTCAGCGGGCGCCGGCGAGGGTGTTGCGTTGGACCGCGCGGGCGATGTCGCTGGGGGAGACGATGCCGGTCAGCCGACCGTCGTCACCGACCACCAGCGCTCTGCCGTCGGCGCACTCGCTGAGCCGGGGGAGCAGGTCGTTGAGCTGTTCACCCGGTCGGGCGAGCACCAGGTTCTCGGCCCGGCAGGCCACCTCCGCGAGGGTGGTCGACGCCCGCCGGTCGGACGGCACGCCCCGTACCCGGTCGACGGTCACCAGACCGGTCGGTCGGCCGTCCTCGGTCAGCGGCAACGCCGAATGCCGGTACGCGAAGAGGTAGTGGTCGACGAAGTCGGCGACCGTCACCTCCGCCGAGACGGTCTGCGGCTGCGGCGTCATCACGTCGCCGACGCGGATGCCGCGCAGCGCGCTTCCGGTGCGGGCCTGCCGCTCCTCCGCGCCGGCCGCGCCGATCAGGAACCAACCGATCAGGGCCAGCCAGAGTCCACCGAAACCGACCCCGGACAGGAACTGCCACAACCCGAGGCCGATCAGCAGCACACCCAGCACCCAGCCCGCGCGGGCGGCGACCACCGACGCCCTGGTCCGGTCGCCGGTGGCCTTCCACACCGCCGCACGGAGCAACCGACCGCCGTCCAGCGGCGCGGCGGGCAGCACGTTGAAGACGGCCAGCAGCACGTTGATTCCGGCCAGCCACGCCACCGCCCCGAGCAGCAACCCACCCTGCCCGGCCAGTGCGAGCAGCGCGGCCACGACACCGAAGAACGCTCCGATCAGGAGGCTGACCAACGGGCCGACCCCGGCGATCCGCAGCTCCGCGCCCGGGTCGCGCGGCTCGCCCCGCAACTCGGCCACCCCGCCGAACAGCCACAGCGTGATGCCGTCGACGGTGAGCCCGTTGCGCTTGGCCACCACCGCGTGCGACACCTCGTGGGCGAGCAGACCGACGAAGAAGACCACCGCCGCCGCCAGGCCGGCGAGGGTGTACGCCACCGGCGAGCGGTCCGGGTACGAACGCGGGAACTGGTTGGCGGCCAACCCCCACGCGATAAGCGCGAAGATGACCAGAACGCTCCAGTTGACGCCGACCGGCACTCCCGCGACACGGCCGATCCGGAAACTCGCCCTCATCCCGCCGGGATACCCCCGCCCGCCCCCGACATGCCGGCGAGTCAGGTGATGAAAAACAGGTCAGGCACGCCTCTGGCAGCTATTTCTCATCACATGATCATGTCGGGGCGGGGCTGAGGGCTCGGCTGCTCAGCGGCGGGGCGTTTCGCTGGCGATGGTCGCCTCCCGGGGTAGGGCTGCCGCGCGCAGCGCCCAGTCCAACGCGTAGTCGGCGACCTTCTCCCAGCCGTCCTGCCCGACCGTGAAGTGTGTTCGGCCGGGAAACTCCTGGTACGCGGTCAGGGCCCGGGACTTCTGGTAGAGCCCCGCGTTGGCGCGAACCACCGACGCCGGCACCACGTGGTCGTTGTCGCCGGCCATCAGCAGCAGCGGAGGCCGGTCGTTGCGGCCGACGTCGACCCGGGCTGGCGAGCGGGGGTCGACGTTGGCGAAGGCGCCTTCGAAGAACACCCGGCCGGCACCGGGGACGGCGTAGCGCTGCCAGGCCCGGTCGGAGTCCTCGCGGCTCATGGCGTTGCCGAAGGTGTAGGCGAAGTCGTCCGGGGTGAACGGGACGGCCTTGCCCCGGTTGGCGGGGCTGCGGAGGATCGGGAAGCCGGAGCGCAGCTGGCTCAGCGGCACCTTGAGCACACCCTTCACCGCCGCCGGGTGCACCCCCACCACCGCCGCGCCGAGACCCCGGTCGGCGAGGACCTGGGCGAACAGACCGCCGAAGGAGTGGCCCATGATGATCGGCGGCCGGGGCAGCGCCCGGATGATCTTGTCGTAGTGCGCGACGATGGTGGCCATGCTCTGCTCGGCGATCGGGCCGGGGTCGTCGCGCAGCTGCTCCACGGACCGGTCCATCCCGGGCCAGGCGGGGGCGATGACGTGCATGCCGCGCGTGGTGTACCGCTCGACCCACCCCTCCCAGCTGCGCGACGTCATCCAGAGCCCGTGAATGAGCACGACCGTGTCGACCTGGCCCTGCGGCGTGGCACCCATCGCGTCCTCCCGGTGTGGCGGTGTCCGGCCCGGCGGTTACCCGCTGTCGTGCCCGGAATGCCTGCACCGGCGTGTCGACTCCGCGCCGGGCCGCGCTGGGCGGCCCCTGACAAATGTCACGGCCGGGACGTGACGGTCGCTCCAGGCATCGGGGTACGCGCCGCCGGAGCATGACTGACATGACCAGTACGCATCCGGCTGTCGAGTTGGACGGCCTCACCAAGTCCTTCGGCGCGGTCACCGCTGTCGACGGGTTGAGCCTGCGGGTTCAGCCCGGCGAGGTGGTGGCCTTCCTCGGCCCGAACGGCGCGGGCAAGACCACGACCATCGACATGCTGCTCGGGTTGGCCCGCCCGGACGCGGGCACCGTCCGCCTCCTCGGGGGCACCCCGGACGACGCGGTGGCCCAGGGTCGGGTCGCCGCTGTCCTCCAGACCGGAGGGTTGCTCAAGGACCTCACCGTGGGCGAGACGGTGGAGATGACCGCCCACTTCTACCGGCACACCCGTCCGGCTGCCGAGGTGCTGGAGCGGGCCGGCATCGCCGACATCGCGGGGCGGGTGGTGGGGCGCTGCTCCGGCGGCCAGCAGCAGCGGCTGCGCTTCGCGTTGGCCCTGCTGCCCGACCCGGACCTGATGGTGCTCGACGAGCCGACCACCGGTATGGACGTCGAGGGCCGCCGGGAGTTCTGGCAGGCGCTGCGCCGCGACGCCCGGGCCGGACGGACCGTCATCTTCGCCACCCACTACCTGGACGAGGCGGACGCGTACGCCGACCGGATCGTGCTGGTCCGGCAGGGGCGCGTCGTCGCCGACGGCACCACCGCGGAGATCAAGAACCTGGCCGCCGGTCGGACGGTGCGGGCGACCCTGCCCGGCGCCGACCAGGCCGCGCTCGCCGCGCTGCCCGACGTGGACGCCGTGGAGGTACGCGGCGACAGTGTGCTGGTGCGCACCGGAGACTCGGACGCCGTCGCCCGGCACCTGCTCACCCGGACCGCCGCCCGGGACGTGGAGATCACCTCCCGCAACCTCGAGGACGCCTTCCTCGCCCTGACCACCGCGCAGACCGGAGCCTGAGATGACCACAGTGTTGGCCACCCCGAACCGCACCGCCGAGCCGGACCGTCGGCTGCCCGCCCTGGGCGGGTTCTCCCCGGGCGTCCTGCGCATCGAGTTGCGCCGGGTGCTGCGTAACCGCCGTACCCTCGCGTTCACGCTGATCATGCCGGGGGTCTTCTTCCTCATCTTCGGTCTGCCGCAGGGCGGGCAGAAGCTGGACAACGGTCGCCCGGTGACGGCGTACATCATGATCAGCCTCGCCGTGTACGCGGCAATGGTGGCGACCACCAGCGCCGGTGGCGCGGTGGCCACCGAGCGGGCGCTGGGCTGGAGCCGTCAGCTGCGGCTCACCCCGCTGCGCCCGAGCGCGTACGTGGCCACCAAGCTGGCCACCGCGATGGCCCTCGGCCTGCTCGCCGTCGTCGTCGAGTTCCTGGTGGGTGCGGCGGCGGGCGTCCGGGTCCCGGCGTACGTCTGGTTGCTGTCCGGGCTCGCCGCCTGGATCGGCTCGCTGGTCTTCGCCGCGTTCGGCCTGTTCGTCGGCTACCTGGCGCCGGCCGAGAACGTCATGCAGTTCATCGGCCCGATCCTGGCCGTGCTGGCCATGTTCGGCGGGCTGTTCGTGCCGGTCGAGGTGCTGCCGGAGGTGCTCCAGCACGTCGCCACGTTCACCCCGGTGTACGGCGTGGGGGTGCTGGCCCGCGCCCCGCTGACCGGCGACGGGGTGAGCATGGCGGCGGTGGCCAACCTGGTGGTCTGGGCGCTGGTCTTCGGCGTCGGCGCGACCCGGCTGTTCCGTCGGGACACCGCGCGGGTCTGACCACAGCGACGGATAGCGTGAACCCGATGAACGTCGCGACCGGGCAGCCCCGGCCGGTGAGCCGCCACTGGCGGTTCACCGGCTGGCTGTTGGCCGCCGTGTGGTTGTTCTTCCTCAACGTGCCGCTCGCCACGGCGCTGCACCAGCCGGAGCTGTGGCGGCGGATCCTCGGCGTGGCGGCGCTGGTCGCCTTCAGCGTCGGTTACGTGCTGCTGTTCCAGTGGGCCCGAGGGCTGCGGCAGGCCCTGCGGCCGATCCCGGCGGGTCGGGCGCGGGTCGGGTTGGCGCTGCTGCTCGCGGTGGGCCTGGCCAGCATGCCGGGCACCGCCGGGGACTGGCTGGCCACCCTGGTCTACGTGGCGGCGGCGGCGGTGTTCCTGTTGCCGCCGTGGGAGGCGTTGGCGGTGGTGGTGGTCTGCGCCGTGACCCCCGCGCTGGCCTCGTGGCTGGTGCCCGGATGGGATGCGGAGAGCGGCATCGTCTTCGCGGTGCTGCTCGCCTCGTTCGCCATGTTCGGGGTGGCCCAGTTGGCCCAGCGCAACAGCCAGCTCCAGGCCGCCCAACAGGAGATCGCCCGGCTCGCCATCGCCGAGGAACGAGCTCGCGCCGCCCGCGACCTGCACGACATCCTCGGGCACTCGCTGACGGTGGTGGCGATCAAGGCAGAGCTGGCCGGCCGACTGATCGAGATGGACACCGACCGGGCCGCCGTCGAGATCGCCGAGGTGGAGGCGCTGGCCCGGGCGGCGCTCGCGGACGTGCGGCAGACCGCCGGGGCGTACCGCGATGTCACTCTCGCCGCGGAGCTGGCCGGCGCCCGCTCCGCGCTGGCCGCGGCGGGCATCGCGGCGGATCTGCCGGCCGAGGTGCCCGAGCTGCCTAAGGAGTGGGACCGGTTGTTCGGTTGGGCGGTACGGGAAGGGGTGACGAACGTGGTCCGGCACAGCGGGGCGCGGTGCTGCACGGTCCGGGTGTACGCGAACCGGGTCGAGGTGAGTGACGACGGGCGTGGCCCGTCCACTCCCGACGCCACCGGCTCCGGTCTCGTCGGTCTGCGGGAACGGGCGGGACGGCTGGACGCGGCGGTGACCGTCGGCCGCCGACCGGGCGGCGACGGCTTCCTGCTGCGGGTGCACGCGCCGGGGGAGGCCCGGTGAGCGGCGGGTCGGCGCCGATCCGGTTGCTGCTGGCCGACGACCAGGCGCTGGTCCGGGGCGCGTTGGCAGCGCTGCTCTCGTTGGAGCCGGACCTGACGGTGGTGGCCGAGGTCGGGCGGGGCGACGAGGTGGTGCCCGAAGCCCTGCGCAGCATCCCCGACGTGGCCCTGCTGGACGTGGAGATGCCCGGCCTGGACGGGATCGCGGCCACCACCGCGTTGCGGGCCGCGATCCCGACCTGCCGGGTGCTGGTGGTGACCACCTTCGGCCGGCCCGGCTACCTGCGTCGGGCGATGGAGGCCGGCGCGAGCGGCTTCGTGGTCAAGGACACCCCGGCCCGACAACTCGCCGACGCGGTCCGCCGGGTGCACGCCGGCCTGCGGGTCGTCGACCCGACGCTGGCGGCGGAGACCCTCGCCACCGGGGTCAGCCCGCTGACCGAACGGGAGACCGAGGTGCTGCGGACGGCCCGGGGCGGTGGCACGGTCGCCGACCTGGCCGGGGCGCTGCACCTGTCGGAGGGGACGGTACGCAACCATCTCTCGGCGGCGATCGGTAAGACCGGCGCGCGTAACCGCGCCGACGCGATCCGGGTCGCCGAGCAGAACGGTTGGCTGCTCGGCGATTGAACGACGGTGCCGGCGCTCAGGCGGTCGGCGGTGGCGCGGGCAACTGGTCGACCACCACCACGCTGCTGCCGGGGCGGACCTCGGCGAGCAGCTCGCGTTGACCGGAGCGGGTCAACCGGATGCAGCCGTTGGTGACGTTCTCGCCCAACTCGTCGTCGTTGTGCCAGGTGTGTACCCCGATGTGCGCGCCGCGCAGCCCGGCCGGCACCGACTCCGGGTCGTCGGGCACCGACCCGAGCGCGTAGATGTCCACACCGCCGTAGACCGACTCCGGCGGTGGGGTGCGGCCCAGGATGAAGGTCCGCCCGAGTGGGGTGTCCTGCCCGGACTGGCCGAGGCTGACCTCCCAGGAGCGCACCGCCTTGCCGGCCCGGTACCAGGTGAGCCGGTGCACCTTGCGTTCCACGACGATCTGGTCGCGCAGCGGCACGGTGTCGAAGCCGCCGGGGGGCAGCCAGGCGAGTCGCCGATTGGCCGAGGGCAGCAGGACTGCGGTCCAGCCGGCATGCCGGTCGGAGATCGGCATGGTCAGCTCGACGCCCCGGATCGTCGGTTCGAGGAAGGCTCGCGGACGACCGCCGGGGGCGTCGTAGGCGGCGATCCTCCTCGTCGGGTGCGCGCCCTCGGTCAGCGGCGTGGTGTCCATGGTGGCCGGATCGGCGGGGAACCCACCGGGGGCTGGGTCGTAGTCGACCACCGGCAACCCCGCCGGGGCGGGCGCGGCCGGTGGGATCGACTCCTCCGCGTTCTGCTCCACACTGCTCGGCGTCGGGTCGGCTTTCGCGACGACCCGTTCGGGGGCCGCCGGGTCGGGAGTGAGGGCCTGCCCGACCAGCAGCGCTGTCACCAGCAGCACGGGGACGGCGATGGCGGCGGTCACCCAGACGCCACGACGACGGTACGGATTCTTTCCGTCAAACGACACCAAACGACTGTATCGGACAAAGGCCTGCCGAGAAGGGGTCCTTCCTGCACAAATATCGATGACAGGGGGGTGGTCAGAGGCGGGCGCCGAGGTGGATGGCTACCGCGTCGTGTGCCGGTACGTTCGCCGCGAACCAGCCGTTGCCGTCCACCGTGATCACCGGTCCGCTGCACGTGCCGCCGGCGTACGTGCCGTGGATGACGTCGCAGTACCGCCCGGCGGGCAGCCCCGAGAAGTAGGACCGACCGTTGACGGCGGAATCCTCGTCGTTGATGGTGACGAAGCCCTTGCCGCTGCGGCTGAACGCGATGTGGTTGTTGCCGTTGTCGTACCAGTTGGCCACGCCGGCGCCCTCGGTGGCATTGCGGAAGCCCACCATGTTGGCGATCACCGGCCAGCGGTGTTCACACTCCCAGCCGGAGTAGCAGGCGGTGTTGAGTGTCTTGTTGTTCCCGTCCGAGGGCGGGCCGGCGTCCCGGCTGCTGAAGGTGTAGCTGGACATCACCGTCGGCGACCCGTACGGCCAGGCCAGCATGAACGCGTTCGCCAGCGCGTAGATGCCCCGGTCGGAGTAGGTCAGCACCCCGCCCGCGTCGCGCTGGGTGTCGTGGTTGTCGACGAACACCGAAGCCGAGCCGGTGGGCAGGTGCCCCCACCCCTCGCCGAAGTTGCGCAGGTAGGCCAGGCGCTCCGAACGGAACACCCGGGCCAGGTCCTTGCCGTAGCGGAACTCGTGCACATCGCCGTTGCCGGTGTACTCGGTCGGCTGGATGGGCTCGCCCGCGCCGTAGATGACCTCCTGCACCACGTACGCCGAGTGGGAGAGCTTGCCCCTGATCGCGGCGATGTCGGCGGCCGGCATGTGCTTGCTGGCGTCCAGCCGGAAGCCGTCCACACCGAGCGAGAGCAGGTCGTTGAGGTACGAGGCGATCTTCGTACGGACGTAGTCGGACTCGGTCTTCAGGTCCGAGAGGTTGACCAACTCGCAGTTCTGCACCTCCCACCGGTCGTTGTAGTTGACGATGTCGTCGCCGTTGTTGCGCCCACAGTGGTGGAAGTCCTGGGTCTGGTAGATGCCCGGGTAGTCGTAGTGCGAGTAGGACGATCCGGCCCAGCCCGTGCCCCCGTTGGCCTGACCGGACATGTGGTTGACCACCGCGTCGACGATCACCTTGACCCCGGCCGCGTGGCAGGTGTTCACCATGGCCTGGAACTGGGCCCGGGTGCCCTTGCGGGACTCGATCCGGTAGCTGACCGGCTGGTACGCCAGCCACCACTGGTTGCCCCGCACGTGTTCCTGCGGGGGCGACACCTGGACGAAGCCGTAGCCCTTCGGGCCGAGGGTGCTCTGACACTCCGCGGCCACCGAGGGCCAGTTCCACTCGAAGAGCTGGACGATGACCTTCTTGGCGCCGGAGGGGGCGGCGGCGGCCGGGGGTGCGGTGGCGGGGGACAGCAGTGTGGCGACCAGGCCGAGGGCGAGGACCGCCGAGAGGCGTCGACGTCGGTGCATCGGGACTCCTGACGAGCGCGGGGTGGGGGTGGTGGGGCGAGGAAGCCGGCCTGCTCGAATCTTGCAGGTATCACTGAAATTTGCTGAAAGGTTACAAGCCTGTTGCGGGCGCTGTCTATGCATGGATGATCGTCGCTGTTCATGGTCGGTCGATGGAGGGCCGCAACGCACGGCGGCACCACTCGGTTCGATCCCGACCCAGAAATTTTCCGCAGCGGGTGATCCGCGCGCCCCGTCAGTCCGTACTGGATGGGGGAGCAGGGGTCGGCCGGTGGTACGCCGCCGCGAGACGATCGAGGAGCAGATGGCCCGGGCACAGCAGGACAAGAAGGCGGCGACCGTCCGGACCAGCGCCAGCAGTCGGGGGGTGCGAACCCCCTCGCGGCCGGCGGTCGGCATGCTGATCGCGTCGGCGCTCGCCGCGCTCTGGGCGGCGATCATGCTGACCGGCGCCGGACAGAAGGCGTACGCGTACGGCTTCTTCTTCACCGAGTTCTTCGCCGGGGTGATCTCCCTGGTGGCGTTGAGCCTGACCGTGATGCTCGGTCTGCTCGCCACCGACCGGCTGGTGCTGCGCATCCCGCACCGGGTGCTGATGCAGTCCGCGCACCGCGCCACCGGCGTGCTCGGCGTGGCCGGGCTCGGATTCCACGTTCTCACCAAGATCGCCACAGGTCGGGCGGCGGCGACCGACGCGATGGTGCCGTTCGTCGGTGGCCGAGGGCTCTACGTCGGCCTCGGCACGGTGGCCGCGCTGCTCATGGTCAGCGTGATCTGGACCGGAATCATCCGGGCCCGCTTCGCCGACGTCGGTCCGAAGTGGCTGTGGCGCGCCCTGCACTCCGTCGCGTACCTGGCCTGGCCCTTCGCCGTGCTGCACGGCCTCAACGCCGGTCGGGCCGCGGCGCCCTGGGTGATGTTCAGCTACCTGGGCTGCATCCTGCTGGTGGTGCTGGCCCTGCTCGTGCGGCTCTCGGTCAACATCGGTCGGCGCAGCCGCGAACAGCACCAGGCGGCGGTGCGCAACGCGGTGATGGCCGGGCGGGCCGAGGAGGCGAAGACCGCCCGAACGCTGCTCGCCGGGTTGGGGCGCCGCAGCAAGCCCGCCGACAAGCGTCCCGCCTGGGCGGACACCACCACCGCCACCTGGGCCGCGCCGGCGGCGCGGCGTGACCCCGAACGGTTCACCGTCCCGGTGGTGCCCGAGCCCGGCTCCCTCGTGGAGCCCACCCGGCCCAGCCGACGTCGACGCGAAGAGGAACCGGCCGCCCGCCGCGACACCGAACGGTCGTCCCGCAGCCGGCGCGACGAGGCGGAGCCCACCACCCGCCGGTCGACCCGCCGCACCGTGGAGGAGACCGCCACCCGCCGACGCGACGAGGAGGAGTTGGAGCCGGTGGCCCGGCGGCGCGGCTCGCGTACCCGGGACGAGGAGGTTCCGACCGGCCGGCGCCGCGCCGAGGAGTCGGACGCCGAGCGGCCCAGCCGCCGCTCCCGCCGCGAGGACGAGGACAGCAGGTACTCGGCCCCGCCGCTGCCGACGGCCGAGCCCGAGGAGCCGTGGGACAGCCCGCGCCGGTGGCAGGCCGCCGAGCCGATCTCCGCCGGCCCGGTCTCCGCCGAACCGATCTCCAGCAGCCCGATCTCGGCGACGCCGCGCAGCGGCAGCGGCCGGCACAGCGCGGAGGACGACCTGCCGGAGGAGCCGGACTACTGGCGTCCGCCGGCCCGGTACGTGCCGGACGAGGCACCACCGGTCGACGACACGCCGACCCTTGTCGACCTGGCCTCGCGCCGCGCCAAGCGCGCCGCCGGCGAGGGCCGCTCGGCCAAGCGCCGCAAGGCCAGCGCCGACGCGGTGGACGGGGCGTACTGGGCGGGACTGCGGGGTGAGGCCAAGTGATGCGGACGGCTGTGCCACCGGTCGCCTGTGTGGGCGAGCCGCGGCTCACCGCGGGCTTCGCCGAGTACGGACGACTCGACCTGGCGGCGCACGAGGAGGTGCACGGGCCGATCGGGCCGATGGAGCCGGCGCAACTGCTCCGGCTCGCCGAAGGCATGCAGCTCAAGGGCAAGGGCGGTGCCGGCTTCCCGTTCGCCCGCAAGATGCGCGCGGTGCTGGAGTCCTGCGAACGGCAGGACCTCGCCGCCGTCGTGGTGGTCAATGCCACCGAGGGTGAGCCGGCCAGTTGGAAGGACAAGGTGCTGCTGACCCGCGCACCGCACCTGATCCTGGACGGCGCGGCGCTGGCCGCGTACGCGCTGGACGCCGACGAGATCGTCATCGGCGTGGCCGACGACGGGGTCGGCAAGGACTCGCTGATGGAGGCCCTCGAAGAGCGCCGGATGCCGGTGATGACGACGATCGTCACGGTGCCGCACCGGTTCATCTCC
Source organism: Micromonospora sp. WMMC250 (assembly GCF_027460215.1). Taxonomy (NCBI): domain Bacteria; kingdom Bacillati; phylum Actinomycetota; class Actinomycetes; order Micromonosporales; family Micromonosporaceae; genus Micromonospora; species Micromonospora sp. WMMC250. The sequence goes on from NZ_JAPZBJ010000002.1 coordinate 6,532,442, forward strand.
GGTGAGGGCGGTGCGCTCGTCAACGGAATCAACGGGCTGCCGCACATCCCGCCCGGCACCAAGAAGCGCTCCAGCGACTCCGGGGTCAGCGGCCTGCCCACCCTGCTGTCCAACGCCGAGACCTACGCCCAACTCGCTGTCGGCGCCCGACTGGGCCCGTACGAGTACGCGGCGCTCGGCACCGACGACGAGCCGGGCACCGTGCTGCTCACCGTGACCGGCGCGGCCGGCCGACCGGCCGTGGTGGAGTGCACCGCCGGGATGCCGCTGCGTGACGTCCTCGACCTGTGCGAGGTCCCGGACGTGCAGGGCATCCTGATGGGCGGCTACCACGGCAAGTGGATCACCCCGGAGGCGGCGGAGAAGGCCGAGGTGTCCCGCAAGGGTCTGGCCGCGGTCGGCGGCACCCTCGGCGCGGGCATCATCGTCCCGGTCGGGGTCGACACCTGCCCGCTCGGTGAGGCCGCGCAGGTGGTGCGTTACCTGGCCGGGGAGTCCGCCGGTCAGTGCGGACCCTGCAAGATGGGCCTGCCGGACCTCGCCCGCGCGGTGGACCTGGCAGTGGCCGGCAGCCAACCGGCGGACGTGGTGCGGGCCGCCGCGGGCGAGGTGAGGGGCCGGGGCGCGTGCAGCCACCCGGACGGCACCGCCCGCTTCGCGCTCTCCGCGATCGAGGTCTTCGCCGAGGATCTGCGGCTGCACAGCACCGGCGACGGCTGTGGCCGACGGGTCAAGGGCGTGATGGGGCTGCCGGGCGCGCCGGACGCGAACCCGCAGAAGCTCACCCTGGACTGGTCGCGCTGTGACGGGCATGGCCTGTGCGCGCACGTCGTACCGGACTTCATCCGGCTGGACGCGAACGGATTCCCGGCCTTCCCGGCCACCCCCGTGCCGACCTGGTTGCGGGAGGGCGCGCTGAAGGCGGTCAAGGTGTGTCCGGAGCTGGCTCTGCGCCTGGCCAAGGCCGAGTAGGGCAGCCGCCGGCACCGGAAGGTCCCTTGCGGACGAGAACGGAGAAGCGGATGCGGATCGGCATGGCGTGGGGAACGGTCGGGCGTGTGCGTCGCCGGGCAGGGGCCGGGCAGCTGCGCCGCGCCGTCACCGCCGGCGCGCTCGTCACGGCGCTGTTCGGCGTCGCCGCCTGTACCGGCACCGCGCCGGGTGGGCCCGCCGCCGCCGGCTCGCCTCCGGCCTCGGCCGGTTCGCCGGCCACACCAGGCACGCCGACCGCGACGCTGGCCACGCCGAGCGGCGGACCACCCGCCGCTCCGGCGCAGGTCCCGGACGTCCTACGCTTCACCGGGACCACCCTCACCGGCGCCGCGTTCGACGCGGCGCGGTTCGCCGGCAAGCCGGTGGTGCTGTGGTTCTGGGCACCGTGGTGCGCCACCTGCGCCAGTCAGGCGTGGACGGTGGCCGAGATCGCGCCGAAGTACCGGGACACGGTGCCGATCGTCGGCGTCGCCGGGCTGGGCGAGCAGCGGGCCATGAAGGACTTCGTCACCGAGTTCGAGCTGGCCGGGACGACCCAGGTCGACGACCGCAAGGGCGCGCTCTGGAAGCGGTTCAAGGTCACCGAACAGAGCATCTTCGTGATCATCGACCGGACCGGCGCCGTGGTCCACCGGGGATTCCTGGACGGTGAGGCGCTCAGCGCCCGCGTCGCCGCCCTGGCCGGGGCGTGACCGCCGCGCTGCTGCTCGCGCTGACCGCCGGCATGCTCGGCGCGGTCAACCCGTGCGGCTTCGCGTTGCTGCCCGCGTACCTCTCGCTGTTGGTGGCCGGAGCGTCGGACACCCGCGGCGCGGTCGGCCGCGCGCTCACCGCGGCGGCCGGGCTGACAGTGGGGTACGTGGTGGTCTTCGGCGCGTTCGGCCTGGCGCTCGCGCCGCTGGCCGGCTGGCTGCGGCCCCGCCTGCCGTGGCTGACGGTGACGCTCGGTGTGCTGCTGGCGCTGGTCGGTTGTTGGCTGCTCGCCGGACGGCGACTGCCCAGCCCCGGCTGGTCGGCGCGAGCGCCCCGGCTGACCCGTTCCTGGCCGTCGATGGTCCTGTTCGGCGCGGCGTACGCGTTGGCGTCGCTCGGCTGCGCGATCGCCCCGTTCCTGGCGATCGTGGTGACCAGCCTCCAGGCCGGCTCGACCGGGCGTGGGCTGGCGCTGTTCGGGGCGTACGCGCTCGGGATGGGTCTGGTGGTCGCGGTCGCCGCGCTCGGTGTGGCGCTGCTGCGCGACGGGCTGGTGGCCCGACTGCGCGTCGCCGGCGCGCTGGTTCCCCGCCTCAGCGGTCTGATGCTGCTGGTGGCCGGGGGTTACGTCGCCTGGTACGGCTGGTACGAGCTACGGCTGGCCGCCGGACGCCGCGACGCCCTGCACGACCCGATCATCCGAGCGGCCGCCCAGGTCCAGCGAGCCCTGGCCGACACTGTGGATCGGGCCGGCCCGGTGCTGCTGCTGGCCGCCCTGGCCCTGCTCCTCGTAACCGCGCTCCTGCTCAAGCGCGCCCACCGCCCCACCCCAGCCTCCGTTGATCATGACGTTGTCGTCCCGACGCGCCCGGGACAGGGTCGTTAACCCCATGATCAACTGCCCGGGGCGCGGCGGCCCGGGGTGGCGATGATGGTCTTGACATCGGGAAAAGATCGTCGGAGTCTGTCTGACAACGTTGTCACACCGAAGGACCACCATGCGTATATCCGAATTCGAGTTGAGCAGGCGGCGGCTCCTCATCCTGGGCAGCGCCGTCGGCGCCGGACTCGCCATCGCTCGACCCGCCGCCGCACAGGCCGCGCCGGCCGCCACCACGTCACCGACCGCGGCCACCGGCCCGGTTGCCAAGACGTACCACGCGCTGCTGCTCGCCCACACCCGATGGGCCGAGGAGCAGTGGGATCCGGCGATCAACGCGTACCGCCTCGCGGACTTCAGGTTCGCTGTCGTCCTCGGTAACGCGGTCCTGCTCACCTCGCCCGGGTACGACCCGGCGGCAGCCGGTGTCGACCGGGACACGCTGCACGCCCGTACCATCGCCACCATCCGCCGGTTCGCGGCCACCAACCGACTCACCGGCGGCACCGAGTGGGGCCGACAGCTGTTCTGGGACAGCACCTTCGAGCTGTACTTCGTCCTGGCCGCCCGACTGCTCTGGTCCGACCTGGACGAGGTGACCCGCACCAACGTCGACCGCATCGCCCGCGGGCAGGCCGCGTACGCCCATTCCCTCGGCACCGGTAACGACCCGCTGAGCGGCAGTTGGACGCCGAACGGCCGCACCGGTGGCTGGATCGGTGACACCAAGCTCGAGGAGATGGGCGTCTACGCCCAGGCGATCGCGCCCGGCCTGGCCTGGGCGTCGGACGACCCCGCCGCCGTGGCGTGGCGCGAGCGGTTCTCGATGTGGACGCTCAACGCAAGTGGACTACCGGCGGCCGACCGGGCCAACCCCGCCCTCGTCGACGGGCGGGCGGTCGCCGACTGGAACACCGCCCACAACATCCACGACACGTTCCTCGTGGAGAACCACGGCTCCTTCGGCCCGCACTACCAGGAAGAACTGTGGCGCACCGCGGGTCGTACCGCGGCGCACTTCCTGACCGCCGGACAACCGCTCCCCGAGGCGCTTTCCCGGCAGCCCAACGGCGACCAACTGTGGCGGACCATGCGGCTGCTGGCCAGCGATGCCGGCGAGCCCTTCATGCCGATGGTCGCGGACCGCTACCACCTGTACGGCCGGGACGTCCTGCCGCTCGCCTTCCTCGCGCAGGTCCAGGGCGACCGGCACGCCGCCCGGGCCGAGGCGGACCTCGCCGAGCGGCTCATGCCTTACCTGAACTACCCGCCGGAGAATCGGCTCACCAAGTTCAGCGGCGAGCCGAAGTACGAGCCCGAAGCCCGGGCCGAGATCGCCATCAGTTACCTCTTCCATGCCTGGCGGGCGGCCCACGGCGGCGTGGTCCAGCCGGTCGCCAGCACCACGTTCTTCACGGCGGCGGCGGGCACCCGGGACTTCGGGGAGCAGGCCGGGCTGACCGCCCACCAAACCCCGGCCGCCTTCGCCGCGGCGGTCAGCAAGACCGGATTCGTGTCGTTCCAGTGGGCCCCCGCCCACGACAACTGGTTGTTCGACACCCGGGCGGCCTCGCTGCTGCCGAGGCAGTCCGCGCCGGTCCTCGGCCGCGCCTCCGCCGCGTACACAGTGGCCCGGGACGGTGTCGACGCCACGGCGACCGTTCTGCGCGTCGCCGGCGGCACCGCCGGATTCGTCACGCTGCCCACCGGCACTGTCGTGTACGCCACCACCGGCACCGGCGCCGACGAGGGCGTGTTCACACTGTTCAACCTGAACATGCCCGGCGTACCCGGGCTCACCGGCACCCGCACCTTCACCGGCGAACAGGGGTCCGTCACCCTGGCCGGACAGTCGGGCATCGGCGACGGCGGGACCGACCAGATCAGCTTCGCGCCGCGTGCGGCCAGGCACGTACGGATGCTCGGCCGTTCCGCCGCCACCCAGTACGGCTACTCGCTGTTCGCCTTCGCCGTGCTCGATGCCAGCGGGGTCGACCGCGCCACCGGCCGGCCCACCACTGCCTCGTCCGCCGACCCCGCCTACCCGGCGGCCCGCGCGACCGACGGCAACCCCTCCACCCGCTGGGCGGTCGCCCGTGAGGAACGCGCCCGCGCGGACAGTTGGCTCGCCGTCGACCTCGGCGAGGCCGTCGACATCAGCGGCGTACGCCTGGACTGGGAGGCCGCGTACGGCACCCGCTACGTCATCCAGACCTCGCTCGACGGCACCGACTGGAGCGACGCGGCGGTCGTGCCGGACAGCCCGACCATCGCCGGCTCCTGGCTGGACGTCGACGGACGAGCGGGCCTGGTGGTCCACAACGCCCAGAACCCGATCACCGTGACCGCCACCACCGTCACCCTGTCCAGCGGACCGGCCACCGGCAGCACCCGGCTGATCATCGAGGGGTACGCGGGCGCGAGCAGGTCTGCCCTGGCCGCCGCCGCGTCGCGAACCCTGCCCAGCGGCGGTCCGGAGGCGTTGCGGGTGAGTGACGCGGACGGATACCTGAGCCTGTTCAACCTGTCCGACGGCGACGTCACGACGGCGACCGTCACGCTGTCGCAGCGCGCCACGCTGCGGCTGTACCGCGGAAGCCAGGTCACCGGTTCGGACACCACCAGCTACCAGGTCGACCTTGCCGCCGCCACCGCACGCGTCGAGCCGCCCCGGTTCACCGTCGCCGCCGCGCAGCCGGAGAAGGCGATTCCCGCCGGTACCCGGTTCGACGTCACCGACTCGCACCACCTCCGAATCACCGCGCCCGCTGGGCACATCGTGAAGGTGCAGGTGGAGTCCGCGGCCGGCGGCGCCCGGCAGCGCGTGACGGTTCCCGCCGGACACCGCAAGGACGTCGCGTTCGCGGGTGGGACGGTGACGCCGACCAGCGACCTGGCCCGGTCCCGGACGACCTACCCGACGTCACCGCTCCCGGCCGGCATGACCGACCCGTCGGCCGCCGTCGACGGCGACCCGGGGACCGCCTGGCAACCCGGCCCGAGCGGCCGAATGGTGATCGACCTCGGATCGCTGCGGGAGTTCGCATCGGTCCGCCTGACCTGGACTCCCGGTCGTCGGCGACCGATCAGCGTATCCACCTCGGCCGACGGACTCGGCTACGCGGCGATCGCCTCGGTGCCGAAGCCGAAACCCGAGACCACCGTCCCGGCCAGGGCCTCCGGGCGGTACGTGGCGATCGCGGTCGCCGACTGGCAGCCCGGTGACGCCCGGCTGACCTCCGTGGAGGTGTTCGGTGCCTGAACCGTCGGGACTGACCGCGGACTGACACCCGTGGCGCGAACAGACGGCGGCGGGCCTGGTGCGTCAGCACCGGGCCCGCCGCCGTCGAACGGGTCGGTCAGCGGGGGGTCAGACGGTCGGTGCCCAGGCGCTCCTGGAGGACCTTCGGGACCAGGACACTGCCGTCGGCCTGCTGGTACTGCTCCAGGATGGCCGGGAAGAGCCGGCTGGTGGCCAACGCCGAGCCGTTGAGCGTGTGCACGAAACGGGTCTGCTTGCCGCCCGGCTCGCGATAGCGGATGGCGGCCCGACGCGCCTGGTAGTCGCCGGCCCAGGAGACCGACGACACCTCCTTGTACTTGCCGGTGCTCGGCATCCACACCTCGATGTCGAGGGTCTTCTTCATCGAGGCGCTGGCGTCACCGGCCGAGAGCAGGGTGCGCTGGTAGTGCAGGCCCAACCCCTCGACCAGGCTCTCCGCGTGGGCGAGCATCTCCTCCAGAGCGGCGTCGGCCTGCTCCGGGAGAGTGAACTGGAAGATCTCCACCTTGTTGAACTGGTGCCCGCGCACGGTGCCGCGCTCGTCCGAGTGCGAGCCGGCCGACTCCCGCCGGTAGCAGGGGGTGTACGCGAACGCCTTCAACGGCAGCTTCGGCGTCTCCAGGATCTCGTCCTGGTACGCGCCGAGGATCGCCGTCTCCGACGTCGGCAGCAGGAACTGCCCGCGCGGGGCGGACGCCGGGTCGAGGTGGTAGACGTCGTCGTAGAACTTGGGGAACTGCCCGGCGGCGAAGCCGGCCGAGTCCAGCAACAGGTGCGGCGGGAGCAGGAACTCGTAGCCGGCCCTGATGTGCTGGTCGACGAAGTAGTTGAGCAGCGCCCACTCCAGCCGGGCGCCGATGCCGGTGTAGATCCAGAAACCGGACCCACCGAGCTTGACTCCGCGCTCGTAGTCGACCAGGCCCAGCGCCCGGCTCAGCTCCACGTGGTCGCGGACCTTCTCGATCACCGGCGGCTCGCCGAAGGTCTTCACGACCCGGTTGGCTTCCTTGCCGCCGGCCACGACGTCGTCGCTGGGCAGGTTGGGCAGCTCGCTCATCGCGTCGCGCAGCCGGGCCTGCACCTCGTCCAGCTGGGACTCCAGGTCGGCGAGCTGTCGACGCTCGGCGTCGGGCGCGACGACCTGCGGCTCCTCGCCGGCACGCAACGCCAGCGCGTACGCCCGGGCCTCCGCCTTACGGCGCTGCCGCTCGGCGTCGATCTCCGTGATCAGCGCGCGTCGTTCCTGGTCGAGCCGCTGGATCTCGTCCAGGGATCGGGTGACCTCGGCGGGATCCAGTCGCTTCGCCAACGCGGTCGCTACCGCCTCGCGATCCTTCCGGATCAACTCCATGTCGAGCATGCTGCTCCGTACGCCTCCGTCCGGGGTCACAGGTGAACCACCAGATGCTACCGTCGCGACCCCCTCGGCCCGGGACGGGGAGTGATGACAGCTGGTCTACAGCCGGATCGGCATCAGCACCGAGTAGGTGTCCGCGTCGTCCGGACGGCGTACGGCCAGCGGGCCGATCGGCCCGTCCAACTCCAGCACCAGTTGCGGCCCGCCAGCCGCGTTCAACGCGTCCAGCAGGTAGCCGCCGTCCACCCCGACCAGCAGCGCCTCCGAGGTCAGCTCGGTGTCCGGGAGCAGCCGCAGGTCGCCGGTGTCGTCCACACCCAGCACGGTGACCGCCCGGGGCGTGCCGTCGTGGTCGCGGGCGACAGTGGGCGCCGCCGGGTCGGCCAGCGCGGCGCGCAGCGCCGCCACGTCCACCGGGATGCGACGGGCGGTGGGCCGCTCGCCGACGGCCTTGCGGACCAGCCTGCGGTAGTCCGGGAAGTCGTACGGCAGGGCGCTGCCGGTCAGGGTCCGCCCGGCCACCAGCACCCGCAGGGCCGTGCCCGCCACGGTCAGCCGCACCGGCCGGGCGTCGGCGGCGGTGAGCAGCGCCCGGATTCGGTCGACGAGGTCGACGGGTGCGAACACCCGCACCGGGGGACCGTCGACGTCGGCCCGGGCCCGGGCCAGCGCGAGCCGGTACCGGTCGGTGGCGACCAGCCGCACGCCGTCGGACTCCACGTCGAGCAGCACGCCGGAGAGCATCGGCAGCTCCGGGTCGGCGCCGACGGCGAAGCGCACCGCGTCGAGCGCGGCGGCCAGGTCGGCGGGGGAGAGGAGCACAGTCGTGCTGGTCTCCGGGGCCGGCTCGACGAGCGTCCGGAGCCGGGTCACCTCACGGCGGGCGTCGGCGAGCCCGTCGACCAGCCGACGCAGGTGCGCGTCGAGCAACAGGTGCACGGCGGCCGGCTCGGCGCGTACCGCGGCGGCGATCTCCGGCACCGGCATGCCGATCCGGCGCAGCCCGGCCACCAGGCGGGCTGGCGCGATCTGCTCGTCGGTGTACCAGCGGTAGCCGGTCACCGGGTCGACCAGGGCCGGTTCCAGCACTCCGGCCGAGTCGTAGAAGCGCAGGGCGCTGACGGTCAGGCCACTGGCCCGGGCCAGCTCACCGATGCTGTGCAGGTCGCTCACGCTGGGCATCCTGCCCCCTCGACCCGGTCGAGGGTCAAGCCGAGCGGTCCAACACCCGGAAGGTGAGCCCGGCCCGGACGAGCCGGTCGAGCAGCGCGTCACCCATCGCGGCGACGGGGGTGACCTGACCGGCGGTCGGCGGCAGGTCGTCGAGCGCCAGGCAGAGCGCCGACTCACCGAGCATCTTCGCCGTCTCGTCGTAGCCCGGGTCGCCGCCGGCCACCTCGGTGACCACCCGCTGCCCACCTCCGGTGCCGACGAACCGCACCCGGAACCAGGACGCGGCCCGCTGCTGGGCGGTCGGCCCCTGCCCGGAGGCGAGTCGACCGAGCAGCCACCGTCGACTGGGCGGCAGCTTCACCAGCCCGATCAGCGCGCCGAGCCCGGCCGCGCCGGCCAGCACGGTGGGCAGCCGCTTCACCGCCGCGAAGTGCCGGTAACGGAAGTCCGGGCCGTACTCCGGACGGGCCGCGGCCGTTCGGCGGACGACCTGCGGGTCGATGGTCGGCAGCGGGACGGTCCAGATGCCCAGCTCGGCGGAGCGGGCCAGCCGGCCGGGTACCGCCCGGACCCGGCGGTCGGTGGGGCGCGGCTCGACCGCACGGCGGTCCCGGGCAGCCCGGCTGGCCTGCGCCGTGCGGGAGAACGCGGTGAGCGCGGAATGGTACGTGCCGGCGGAGAACCGACCACCGGCGCGCACGTAACCGTCCACGCTGATCGGCACGTCGGCGGGCAGGTGTTTGACGGTGAACCAGGCCCCCAGGTCGTGCGGGATCGAGTCGAACCCGCAGGCGTGCACCAGCCGGGCCCCGGTGCGGGTCGCCTCGTCGTGGTGGCGCACGTACATCAGGTCGACGAACTCCGGCTCGCCGGTGATGTCCAGGTAGTCGGTGCCGGCCCGGGCGCAGGCCCCGACCAGCGGCTCCCCGTGATGGATGTACGGGCCGACCGTGCTGGCCACCACCCGGGTGCTCTCCGCCACCGCGCGCAGCGAGTCCGCGTCGGTCACGTCGGCGGTCAGTAACGGCAGCTCGGCCAGTGTCGGGTCGATCGCGGCGAGCCGGTCCCGGACAGCGGCGAGACGCTGCTGGTTGCGCCCGGCCAGCGCCCAGCGCAGCCCGGCCGGCGCGTGCCGGGCCAGGTACTCAGCGGTCAGACCGCCGGTGAACCCGGTCGCCCCGAACAGCACCACGTCGTACGTCCGCTCCCCAGTCATCCCCGGAGTCTGCCATTCGTGGCCCCCGATGGCAGATCACGACGAGGCCGTCAGGGCGTGAACACGGCCCGTACACAACCGTCGGCCCGGTCCCGGAACAACGCGTACCCGTGGGCGGCCTGCTCCAACGGGAGCCGGTGGGTGGCCAGATGCTCGGTACGCAGATCGTCGCGGGCCATCCGGTCCAGCAGCATCGGCACGTCACGTAGGTCCGGGCGACGTACCCCGTGCAGCGTGAGCCGCCGGTCGGTCACCGTGCCCAGCGGGAACGCGTCGACGAAGCCGTCGGTCGCGCCGAGCACCACCACCACACCGCCCTTGCGGCAGGCGTGCACGGCCTCCCGCAGCGCGTCCGGCCGGTCGGCGGTGTGGCCACCGAACCGGTCGATCAGCGATCGGGCCGGCGGCGTGCCGACCGCCACCACGCACACGTCCGGGCCACGTCCACCGCTGCGGTCGCGCAGCTCCGCCGCGACGTCGGTGCGACGGTAGTCCAGCGGCTCCGCGCCGCAGTGCCGCTCGGCCATCCGCAACCGCTCCTCGTGGCGGTCGACCACCAGCACCCGGGCGGCGCCGCGCAGCACCGCCGCCCGGGCGGTCAGCTGGCCCACCGCCCCGGCGCCCCAGATCGCCACCACGTCGCCGGCACGTACCGCCCCCAACTCCGCCGCCAGCCACCCGGTCGGTGCCGCGTCGGCGGCGAACACCGCCCGGTCGTCGTCGACCCCGTCCGGCACTCCGAACGCGCCCACGTCGGCGTACGGCACCCGCACGTACTCGGCGTGACCGCCGGCGAACCCGCCCGCCGCCCGGGGCCGGCCGAAGCAGCCGGCGTCGGAGCGCCAGCAGTCGGGGTCCGCGCTCGCCAGCTCGGCGCTGCCGTTGTCGCAGCAGGAGTGCAGGCCCTGCCGGCAGTACCAGCAGCCCCCGCAGGCGACGCTGGCGCCGACGACCACCCGGTCGCCGGTGCGGTGCCGGCGGACCGCGGGCCCGACCTCGACCACCTCACCCAGGAACTCGGCCCCGAGCACGTCACCGGCCCGCAGCAACGGGTCCCGGCCGGCCAGCAGCGGCAGGTCACCGCCGCAGGTGGCGCTGCGCCGAACCCGGACGATGACGTCCCGCTCGTTGCGCAGCTCCGGGTCGGGCACCTCGCGTACCGCCACCTCGTCGGCCGCCACCCAGCACAGGGCCCTCACCCGCGCACCTCGGTGCGGTCCAGCGCGGACCGGTCCGCGCGCAGCACCTCACCGGCCTCCACGCGCTGCTTGACCTGGCGTAACGTCCGGCGCACCAGCAGTGCCGGGTCGTCGCCGACCAGGTGCGCGGCCAACCCGACGGGCGGTGGTCCGCCGGCGAGTGGCCGGGCGGCCAGCTCCGTGCCCCGGTCGCCGGGCGCCGGCCGTACCCGTACCTCGATCGCGCCACCCAGCCGGTGCAGTGGCTCGGGCCAGCGCCCGTCCGGAAGCACCTGCTCGGGCGGTCGGTCGACAGTCACCACCTCCCACCGGGCCGACGCGCCAGGGTCGCCGTCCGCGCCGGTCCGGCCCCGCGCGACGGCATGGCCGTCCGCGCCCGGCCAACCCCGCGTGGTCGCAGCGCCGCCCGCGCCCGGCCCACCCACCCACCGGGGTACGCGCAGCAGGCGCACCGCCCGGGCCAGCGCACCGCTGCCGAGGGCGGGTCCCGCCCGCGCCAGCCGTCCCATCGGTCCCACCCGCCTCTCCGTCCGTACACCGCGGTCGCCGCCACCAGGGCGGCTGCCACGTCCCCCGATCCTCGGTCCCGGTCGGGTGAAGCGGGCTCGCCCGGAAGGGGTGAACCGCCTTCCGCCGGGTAACCGCTCGCCGACCGGGGGCGGAACGTGCGGTGGGGGTGGGGCTGGGTGTCGGAACAGGATCGCGTGCGGGTCGAGTCGACAGCGGGGCCGCCGCTGCTGGCGTCCCGGCTGACTCCGGCGGTGCCGCCGGAACCGGTGGTGGCCCGACCCCGACTGCTGCGCCGGTTGGACGAGGGCAGCGCGGGGCCGGTCACCCGGATCGCTGCTCCGGCCGGCTGGGGTAAGACCACGTTGCTCGCGTCCTGGGTACGGCTGGGTGGTGCCCCGGCCGAGGTCGAGCCGGGTGCTGTCGTGCCCGACTCCGGCGAACTGGCGGCCCCGCCCGAGTCCGGCCCGGTTCCGGCGTGGGTGTCCGTGGAGGTCGGCGACGACGGTGACCGCCTCTGGTCGTACCTCGCGGCGGCGCTGCGGGCGGCCACCGGCTCGACGGAGAGTGGGCGGGTGCCGGAACGGTCGCCGCGCCCCGAGCACCTGGAGGCGCTGGCCGCGTCGCTCGCCGCCGCGGACCGGCCGGTGCTGCTGATCCTGGACGACCTGCACCGGGTCGCCGACCCGGCCGCGTTGACCGGGTTGGAGTTCCTGCTGCGCCACGCCGAGCAGCGGTTGCGTCTGGTGATCGGCGCGCGGGCCGGGCTGCACCTGCCGCTGCACCGGCTCCGCCTCGCCGGCGAGCTGACCGAGATCGGTCCGGACGAGTTGGCGTTCACCGACGACGAGGTTGCCGACCTGCTCACCGCGCACGGCGCCGCGCTGCCGGCGGCTGCCGTGCACCGCCTGCGGGAGCGGACCGGCGGGTGGCCGGCCGCACTGCGCATCGCGGCCCTTGCGGTACGCGGTCAGGCCGACCCGGAGCGCTGGGCGGGACAGTTCGGCGGTGACCAACCGGAGATCGCCGGTTACCTGCACGAGGAGGTGCTCGCGACGCTCGACAGGGCCGAGGAGGACCTGCTGCGTCGTACCGCAGTCGTCGACACGGTGTGCGCCGACCTGGCCGAGGCGCTGACCGGGCGCGCCGACGCCGGGCAGGCGCTCGCCGACCTGGCCGGGGCCGGTGGTCTGCTGCACCGGGAGGACACCCGCCCAGCCTGGTACCGGTGCGAGCCCCTGCTCGCCGACCTGCTCCGCGCCGACCTGGCCCGGTTGCCCGCAGACGAGCTGCGCGGGCTGCACGCCCGGGCCGCCGACTGGTACGCGGGCGACGGACGGCCGACCGACGGCCTGCGGCACGCGTTGGCCGCCGGCCGGTGGGACCTGGCCGGCGACCTGTTCGTCGCCCACTGGCCGGAGCTGACCCGCTACGACCGCGAACCGGTGCACGCCCCGGCCCCCGTGGCCCCACCGGCGGAGGTGGTGCGCGCCGACCCGGAGGTGGCGTTGGCCTGTGCCGCCGAGCGCGTGTGCGCCGGTGACCTGCCCGCCGCGAGTGCCCACCTGGGCGTGGCGGCCGAACACGCCGCGGGCCTTCCCGTGCCCCGACGCGACCGGTTCCTGCGGTTGGTCACCGCGTTGGAGGTGAGCGTGGCCCGACTCGCCGACGACCAGACGGAGGTGCGCGCCGCCGCCGCCCGACTGCTGCGAACCCGCCCAGAGGGCGCCACACCGACCCGGCTGCCGGACTCCGCGCCGACCGCACCGTCCAGCTCCGCTCCCACCACTGGTGGGGGCGCCGCGGCCGACGACGCGGACCTGAGGGCGTTCACCGGCACCGCCCTGGGGCTGGTCGAGTTGGCTGACGGCGCGTTGCCGGCCGCCCGTTTCGTCCGGGCCCGGGCGGCGGCCCGGGAGGCCGGTCGGCCGCGTACCGAGTTGGTCGGTGCCAGCCGTGCCGCACTGCTGCTCGCGGTCCGCGGTGAGTTGCGGGCGGCCGAGCAGGCGGCCCGGGACGCGCTGGGCATGCCGCCCTGCCGGGGTTGGTCGGGTCGGCTCGACTGCGCCTACGCGTACCTGGCGTTGGCCCTGGTGGCGCTGCTGCGTGACCAGCCGGAGGAGGCAGCTGCGAACCTCGCCCTCGCCGGCCCGGCGTTCGGGGTCGCGGACGGGTGGGGCGCCGAGGCCGGTACCGGTGAGGACTGGCTCGCCGCCGCTCCCGGCGAACCGGTGGCGGCGGCGGTGGCGGCCCTCTGCCGGGCGCAGTTGCACCGCGACGCCGGCGACCCGGCGGCCGGCCAGCGGCTGCTCGTCCGGGCCGGTGCGGCACTGGCCGACCGTCCCTCCGCCACCGAACTGACCAGCCTCCTGCGGGCCGCCGAGGCCGAACTACGCGCCGATAGGGGCGACCTCGACGCCGCCCGTGACCTGCTGGCCGGAAACACCGACGACGGGACCGATCCGGTGCTGGCGGTGACGGTGGCGAAGGTGGAACTGCTGGCCGGCGACACCGCCGACGCCGGGCGGGCCCTGCCGGATTGGCAGTCGCCGACGGCCACGGCCTGGCCCCTTCCGGTACGCCTGGACGCGGGGCTGCTGGACGCGGTGCTCGCCGAGCGGGCCGGGGACGGGCGTCGGGCCGGCCGGATCCTGGAACAGGTGCTGGACCTCGCCGGCCCCCAGGGCTGCCGGCGGGTCTTCACCCGCGCCGCACCACCCGTACGGGACCTGCTCGCCGCCCACCTGGACGCGGGCACCGCGCACTTCACGCTGGTCAGCGACCTGGTCCGGGGGGCCAACACGAGCATTGCCCGGCCGAGCGCGGCCCCCCGGGGCGTTCTCGACGAGCCGCTCACCGAGCGTGAGCTGACCATCCTGCGCTATCTACAGAGCATCCTGTCCAACGTGGAGATCGCCAGCGAACTGTCGCTCTCCGTCAATACGGTGAAGACCCACGTCCGCAACATCTACCGCAAACTCGACGCGACCCGCCGGCGTGAAGCGGTCCGGCGGGCGCGCGAGCTGCGGCTGATCTGAGCGGTTCGGTGGTCAGGCGTCGCCGGCGGAGTCCACGGCCGTCAACAGGTCGGCCAGGTCGTAGCCGCCGTCGTGTCGGACACCGTTGACGAACAGGGTCGGGGTGCCGTTCACCCCGCTCCGGATGCCGCCCACGAAGTCGCGGCGTACACGGTCCGCGTGCGCACGGCTCTCCACCTCGGCGTTCAACTCGTCCGGTGGCAACCCGACCTGCTCGACACCGAGCGAGAGGTGCACCGGGTCGAGCTGGTCCTGGTGCTCGTAGAGCCAGTCGTGCATCTCCCAGAACCGGCCCCGCACCCCGGCGGCCTCGGCCGTCTCGGCGGCCCGTTCGGCGTACGGGTGCACGTTGGCGATCGGGAAGTACCGGTAGACCAGCCGGACGGTGTCGGCCCGTTGCCGCAGCAACTCGTGCAGGTTCGGGTACGCGGCACCGCAGAACTGGCACTGGAAGTCGCCGTACTCGACGACGGTGACCGCCGCGTCGGCCGGCCCGCGGATGTGGTCCTCGGTGGTCACCGGGTCCCGAAGTCGGGCGGTGACCTGCAGTGGCGTGGTCATCCGGTCGTCACCTTCCGGTCGGCGGCGAGTTGGTCCAGCGCGTCGAAGATGCCGTCCGCGCCCGGGTTCACGTCGGGCGGCGAGAGGTGGCTCCAGGTCACCGTGCCGGCCGGGTCGAGCACCACGAGCGCGCGGGCGGCCTCGCCGCGCGGTTGGTACGCGCCGTAGGCACGGGCCACCTCGCCCTTGGGCTCGAAGTCGGCCAGCAGGGGGAACTCGATGCCCCGGCTCTCCGCGAAAGCTCGGTGCGACCAGATGCTGTCCACCGAGATGCCGAGCACGACAGCCTCGTACTGCGCGAAGACGGGTGCCGCCGACTGGTAGAGCGACATCTGGTCACCGCAGACCGGGCTCCAGTCGGCGGGGTAGAAGGCGAGCACCACCGGTCGGCCGCGGAACTGCTCGGGCCCCGTCGGGTCCCCGGCCGGGGTGGCCGGAAGGGTGAAGTCGGGCGCGGCGTGCCCCGGTTGGATCAGCCCGTTCGGATCACTCATGCCCCCAGCCTGCTCCCGGGGTGGGTGAGGCGGACTCACCCGCCCCGGGTGGTTCCGTGTCCGCTCGGCGCGGCGCTGAGGCAGCGTGCTCAGCGCCGCGCGTGGCGCTCGCTCACCGCAGCCCCGGGGCGACGGCGATGTGGTTCTGCACCTCACGGATACCTGGTGCGGACCACGCCACCTGCTCGACCTCGGCCCGCTCGGGCATCGAGTGCACCAACCCGGCGAGCACCGCCGTGTCGCCGTGCACCCGGACGGTGATCCGTTCGGCTTCGGTCGCCCCGGCTCGGGCGAGGGCGTCGACGATCCGGTCGGCCAGGTTCCGACCGTCCGGCGCGGCGGCCGGTTGGACGGCGATGCCGTTGCTCACCCCGCGTACGCCGGTCAGTCGGCCGACCGCCCGTTCGGCAGCGCGGCGCTGGTACTCCCACTCGACGTCGCCGTGCAGCGTCACCCAGCCGCTCGAGACGGTGACCTGGAGTTTCTCGACGGGTACGAACGCGTCCCACTCCAAGGCGTGGCTGGCGGCGGCGGCCAGGTCGGGGTCGGTGCGCTCCGCGCCGGTGGCCAGTTGCACGGCCACGTCGTTGGCGACAGCCCGAACCTGGGCGACCCGGTGCGCGGCGCGTTCGGCGGCCCACTTCTTCGCGTAGCTGTCCACCCGGCCGGTCAGCGTGACGACGCCTTCGGCGACGGTCACGCCGATCTCGTGCGGCTGCACCCGCGGTTCCCAGGTCAGCTCGTCGAGTACGGCGGACTGGATGTCCTGGTCGGTGCGGCTGATCTCCGCGATGGCCATCTGTCCTCCTCCCGTGCTCCGGTGGCGAACCGGGCGGCGACGTGCAGCGCTTCGGTGACTAACCGGGCGGCGACGTGCAGCCGGAGGCCCGCCGACGTCGAACCTGCCGCAGCTCCGGGTGAACCGTCCTCGCCCGGACGGGGTGACATGATGACTGTTTCATCCGTGGGAGCGCTTCCATCACGAGTGCATTTCGGTTACGGTAATCGCGTTCCTCGATCGCGGAAGCCGTCGCGTCGGGTGGTGGAGCCAGGGCAGCTCCGTCCCCGTCGTCGTGCTCGTCCCCCGGGCCACGACGCTCCCGGCCGGTCGACCCCGTCCCCCGGGGTATGCCCCACCACCACCATCACCACCACCCGAGCACCGGTCCGCCGGGCCGCCTGAGGGGTCCGGCACCCGGCGGACCGGCCCCACCCCGTACCGCCCCAGCGGTACGGGCCCCGTTCGACAGACGTCGAACGGGGCCCGGGGGTACGGAAGCGTGTGCTCAGACCGCAGGCGAGTTGGGACGGTCGACGTCGACGAACTCCACGTCGTCGACGGATGAGTTGTCCCGGCTGCCGGCGGCCCGCGCGGCGGAACCCACGGCCCAGCCGACCGCCGCGCCGACGAGCGCTGCGCCGATCAGCAGTGTCCAGGGCAGAGCCGGCTGGCGACCGGCCAGCGCGTCGAAGGCCAGCGAGGCGCGGCGTCGCGCCTCTTCGGCGGCGGAGCCCACCAGGTCACCGGCACCGTCGGCGAGGTCGCCGCTGTTGCGACGGGCCGACCGTGCGGTGTCCCGCACACTGTCTCCGGCGGAGCTGACGGCCGAGAGCAGGTGCTCCCAGGCCTGGTCCGCGATTCGCTCCGGCTTGCTGCGGCGGTCCAGCAGGTTGGTTCCGAACATCGTGGTTACCTCCTCGGGTGCCGAAGCCGCCGGCCACTTCGGACTTCGGCGTCTGTTCAGCGCGTCACGGTTCGCCTACACCGCCAGTGCCCACGGTCGTCCGAGCGCAAACCCGGCACACCGGAACCTCATCGCACCGCCACTGCGGCAACGCCCCGCGCGAAGTCGTCGTCATCGTCGTCATCGTCGTCGCCTCCGCCGAAACCGCAGGCCAGTACGAGGGCGAGCAGTATGCCGACGCCGGCCAACCCCGCAAGCCGCTTGATCATTGAAGGTCCTCTCCGTCACGGTGGGTGTCCCGGCCTGATGCTAGGACGGAACGGCAACCACGGGCGCCGATCGGGGTGGTCGGGTGCGGACGACACGCCGGTGGCACGCGGGACGGGCGTACGTCATGGGGCGGTTGTCCGGCGTGCCGGGCCCGGACGGCTACCCTGGTCCGGCGACGCGTCGGTCATGACTGATCAACGAGGCGCAGATAACGAAAAGTGTTGAGTAATCAGATACTGAAAAGTACGGATATGGGCCGCTTTGTTGGCTCGGATCCGCGAATTGCTCATCCCGAGGGGTGGCGACCGAGGCCGTTGGAGGAATACTCTCGGTCGCGGCCCGCGTACTGATGAGGCGCCCGGGGGACGGGCGGGTGGAGGTGCTCGCGTGAGCCTGTCGATCGTGAAGTCGGTTCTGTCCGGTGGTGTCGTGGAGATCGCCCCGCGGGGCGAGATCGACGTCGACACAGCGTACGAGGTGCGCGAAGCGATCGCGGAGGTGCTGGCCAAAGGTCGGCCCCTGCGCATCGAGCTCAACATGAGGCTGGTCACCTTCATCGACTCCGTCGGCATCAGCGCCATGGTCGCCGGCTTCCAGACGGCCGAGGTCAGCGACGTCAAGCTGGTGGTCACCGAGCCGAGCCGGTTCGTGCACCGGCAGCTGTGGGTGACCGGCCTGCTCGGCCTGTTCGGTGCCCCCGAGCCCTACTTCGCCGGTGCCGCCACCCCCGAGGTGCTGCCCGGCGCCTGAGCGGGCCCGACACCACGTCAGGTCTGCTCGTCCAGCCCGGTCAGGTCGACGTCGGTCGCTTCGGTGACCGCCCGGATGGCCGTCACCGACGCGTACCCGGCGGCCAGTAACGCCACGTCCGTGCCGGGCTGCGCGGCCTGCCCCGGCTCCTCCAACGAGGTACGCACGAAGCCGTGACCGGATTCGGCCACCGTCATCTGCACCTGGCCGAAGCTGGCCAGCGCGCCGCGACGCACTCCGCGCAACCGCCCGTGCGGCAGGTCCGGCGCGTTCACGTTCAGCACGCTCTCCAACGGCGCCGATCGCAACCGGGGAAGAAGATCAAGGGCGACCCGCGCGGCGGTGCTCCAGTGCCGCTCGGCATCCCGTACCCGGGCTGCGGCATCCACTGCGGCGCCGCCGCTCGCCGCCGTCGCCTCACCAGCGGAGAGCACGTCGAGGGAGACCGCCATCGCGCGGCACCCGTTCGTGGCGGCGGTGAACGCGGCCCCCACCGTCCCCGAGTGCAGCACGGCCCGGCCGGCGTTGGCGCCCCTGTTGATGCCGGAGAGCACCACCGACGGCGGTGGGCCGAACGCGCCGTGCAGGGCGATCAGCGTGATGAAGCCGGGGGAGCCGCCGACTCCGTACGCCGGCACTCCCGCCAGGTCCGGTAGCGGGTGGTCGTTCACGACGACCCTCCCGTCCCGTTCCATGGCACTCATCGCGGCGCTCGTGCCGCTCGCCTCCTCCAGCGGCGCGGCGACCACCACGTCCAGGCCCCGCTGCACGGCCTCCCAGGCCAGGGCCTGGATGCCGGGCGCGGCTATCCCGTCGTCGTTGGTGATCAAGACCCGCACTGTCATCGGTCGACCACCCGGTCGGCCAGTTCGTCGGGGGTGGTCCGCTCCTGTGGCCGGCTGTCCGCAGGCACCAGTCGGACCCGGTCCACCAGGCCGGTGATCGAGTCGAGCCGTCCGGTGCCCAGGCCGTGCCGGGTCACGTTGAGCGCGCCGGCCGCGGCACCGGTCCGGATGGCGGTCCGGATGTCTCCGCCGCCGGCCACGATGGCGGCCACCCCGGCGGTCATCGAGTCGCCCGCGCCACGCGGGTCGGCGGCCTCCAGTCGGGGCATCTCGACCTCGAACAACTCTCCGTCGATGAGCGCGAGCGCCGGCTGGTCGGCCCGGCTCACCACCACCGTCTCTGCGCCGGCCGCGTGCAGCTCGTACATGGCCCGGGTCAGTTCGACGCTATCGTCGGTGCGCGCGCGGCCGTCGCGGATCAACTCCTCGTGGCTCACCTTGAGGAAGAACACGCCGCTCTCCAGCACCGCGCCGAGATGATCGCCGGAGAGGTCGACCACGACCCGACCACCGTTGGCGCCAAGGTCCGCCGCGAAACGCCGGTACAGGTCGGCGGGGACGAGCCACGGCGCGTTCGGCCCGCTCAGAATGCTCACAGCGGCCCTCAGGCCCTCGCCGAGGGCCAGGTTGTACAGCTCGTCGAGCTCGTGTCGGCTCAACGGCTGCCCGGGTACGTCGGCGATCTCCTGCCGGGACCCGCCCCGGCGGTCGTGCACGTACCCGCCGTTGCCGGAGTCACGGACCACCACCTTCAGGTCGACGCCCTCACTGACCAGCAGGGGCTCCAGCACCTGGCCGATCTCGCCGCCGAGGGCGGCGCAGAGCACCACGTCGACACCGAGCGACATCACCATCCGGGCCTGCCAGACGCCCTGCCCGCCGGGGTGCAGGTGCAACTCGGGGTGCTCGTTGGGCTGGTCCAGGGTCACAGTCAGCTGTGGTGTGGGCGCGAAGACCATCACGTGCCCGTTCACCGGATCGTCGCCGTTCATGATGTCCGCCCCCAACATGTTTGGGTAATTCATCACTAATGCGACAAATAGTAGCCTCCTGTCCTGTCGTCCCCGGGTTCCTCCGCCGGGCGTTGCCAGCCAGACATCGGTACGGGACGATCGTGCGACCATCGACGGCGGGAGACGGTGTGCTCAAGAGCGATACCTTCAGCTACACCGTCCAGGCCCGGTGTTCACCGGCCCACGCGGCGGCGATGCTCAGCGACCTGACCCGGCAGGGCGAACTGCACCCGCTGATCGTCCAGGTCCGTCGACTGCCGCCCCGACCTGGTGCGCAGGCGAGTTACACGATCAACGACCGTCTGGCGGTCGGCCCGCTGCGCTTCACGACCACGTACCACGCGGACGTGCTGATCAACGAGGATGACGAGATCGTCATGGTGGCCCGTCAGTGGCCGGCCACCACCGTGCGAAACCACACCCGACTGCGCCCCGAGCCGGACGGCCTGGTCCGGATCGACGTCGAGATCACCCTGACCGCGCCGGCCCCCCTGTTCCGCTACGCGTTCCGTCAGGCCCGTGCCGCCCACCTCGCCCTGGCCACCCGACTGGGGCCGGCCCTGGAACGCGCCGACGACCCCCCACCCGCCGCCTGACCCGGCACCCCGCGCCGCGCCCAGAGCTCGCAAGGTCACGCTCGATCATGGATGTAGTGGTCTGACGGCGCGCAGGAGACCACTACATCGTGGTTGCAGCGCGATCATGGGCGGCGTGGCCGCCGTTGGGCGTCGTCCCGGCCGGGGGCGACGATCATGGCGGCGTGGGCACCGACGTGCGCGCTCTGCTCGCGGTGGTCGTTCGGGCGGCCTGCCGGCGGCCCCACGGCTTGTAGGTGGACAGCACCGTCGCGATGATCATGAGGGTGGTCGACACCGCGGGCGCGATCACCAGGTCGGCGCGATCGCGTGCGGGCAGGGCGGTGCCCAGCGCTCCGGCGTGCCGCAGATTCGGGGTGAGCAGGAACAGCACCAGCCCGACCATCACCGTGGTGATCACGAGTTTGACCAGCACCCACCGGTAGCGCAGGAGGCCCCACGGGGTGAGCAGCGCGCTGACGACACCGATCAGCCAGACCAGGACGCTCAGCGGTGCGAACAGGACGGTGCCGACCAGCGCGCCGACCGGGTAGAAGACGGCCGGGTCGGCGCCCCGCTGTACGGCGATGCCGAGGGTGAGCAGCACCAGGTCCGTGCCGAGCCAGCCCAGCGAGGTGATCAGGTGCAGGGTGAGCAGTGCCTTGCGGGCGGTGGGTGGGATCCGAGGCATACCGCGATGCTGCCCGCCGCTCGTTGCCGGGTCGTCCGACGACCGGCGACATCGGGTGTACGTCCCGCGACGTAGCCGTGGCCGGTGCCCCTCGACGGGGGCGCCGGCCACGAGCGGTCAGTAGACCGACAGGTGTACGTGGTTGGTGTGGTCGCTGGACGGGTCGCCGCCCGCCCCGCTGTACGACTTCCACCCGCTGCTGGGCAGCCAGATCTGCCGGTACCAGATCACGTACAGCACGGCGAGCCGGTCGGCGTTGCGGATGAAGTACGCCGCCAGGTTGTTGCCGTACGTCTTGTCCCCGCCGGTGGCGTCCCCGCCGAAGCCGCCCTTCTGCGCGGCGAAGTCGCAGGCTCGGCCCTTCGGGTGTTCGCCCGAGCCGCCGTTGCGGTGGCAGGAGACGTACCGGGTGAAGCCCGCGGCCTTGGCCTGGTTGAGCGCGTGCAGGGTGCGCGGGGTGATGCAGCCGCTGGCCGGCGTGGGGTCGTCGACGCTGCACGACTCCTTCGGCCAGGAGCCGTCGGAGTTGCGCGGCGCGGCCTTCGCGTTGCTGGTGGAGGTGCCCCGGTTGGAGCCCGTGTCGGCGGTGGTCTGTGGTTTCGGGGTGGTGGCGACGGCCAGGGCCCGCTCGGCCTGCTCCTTGCGCTTGGCCATCACCGCGACCTGTTTGCGTTGCTCGTTGATCTCACCGTCCAGGGCGGCGCGGGTGCGGTTGGCCTGGTCCTTGGTGGTGAGGAGGTCGCGCAGCACCCGGTCCTCGTTGGCGGCCACCGCGTCCAGGGAGGCGGCCCGGTCCATGAAGCCTTCCGGGGTGTTGCTGTTGAGCAGCGCCGAGATGGTGCTGAGGCGGCCGGTGCGGTACGCGACGCCGGCGATCTCGCCGACCTTGCCGCTGCGCTGGTCGAGTTCGACCTCGATGGTCTTCAGTTGGGTGGTGAGCTGCTGCTGCCGCTGCACGGAGGTGTCCAGGGCGCGTTTCGCGTCCAGGTAGCCCTTGCTGGCGGCCTCGAGCTGGGCGCGGAGTGCCGGGGTGCCGCCCTCTTCGTCGGAGTCGGGTGCGGCGGCCCGCTGGCCGGTTGGGGGAGCGGCCGAGGCGGTGCCGGCCGGGAGCGCGACGCCGAGAGCGAGCATCGCGACGATCAGGGCCGCCAGTCGGGCGGCAGGTGGTCGTGCTGGTGCCACTGCGCATTCCTTCCGTCAGCCGCCGACCGGGTTAGCTGACGGGTTCGGGACGGAAGATCCCTACCGCTGACGCGGATGCACCCCAGGAACGTGGTTCCCCGGTTCGCCCGTGTGGGCGATTAGGCGACGACCACCACCGGCGCCGGGAGGCGCCGCCTGGTGGCGGCCGGGACAGAGCCTACCGGTACCGGTGGGGCGGCTGCAGCGAATGTGACGGACGGTGAGTACGTCAGCACGGGGAACTCACCCTCACCACTCGATCGAGCCGCACGCCCCGGAGGCGGCGCCCGGCTCGATCTGCAACGTCGCGTGCTCGATCCGGAAGTCGTCGTGCAGGGCCGTACGCGCGGCGGTGAGCACCGCGCCGACCTCTGCGCCCGGCTCCATGGTGAGGTGTGCGGAGGCCACGTCCATGCCCGAGGTGAGCGTCCAGACGTGCAGGTCGTGCACCTCGACCACGCCGGGGACCGCAGCCAGCCGGTCGTGCACGGCGGTCACCTGGAGGTGTTCCGGTGCGGCCTGCACCAGGATGCGGATGGCTGCCCGGGCCAGCCGCCAGGTGCGCGGCAGGATGAACACACCGATGGCGACGGCGACCAGCGGGTCGGCCCACCACCAGTCGGTGACGGTGATGAGCAGTGCCGCGCCGATCACGCCGACCGAGCCGAGCAGGTCGCCGAGGACCTCCAGGTAGGCACCCTGGATGTTGATGCTCTCCCGCGCGCCGGCGCGCAGGAGGGCGAAGGCGACGATGTTGGCGAGCAGGCCGAGGACGGCCACCACGAGCATCGGACCGGTGATGACCTCGTGCGGGTCGCCGAAGCGGCGGATCGCCTCGATCACCACGTAGACCGCGACGCCGGAGAGCAGGACGGCGTTGGCCAGTGCGGCGAGCACCTCGAGTCGGTAGAGCCCGAAGGTGCGCTGCGGGTCGCCGGTGGCGCGCCGGGTCGCGGTGATCGCGGCGAGCGCCATGCCGATGCCGAGCACGTCGGTGAACATGTGTCCGGCGTCGGAGAGCAGGGCGAGTGACCCGGTGTGCAGGGCGGTGACCGCCTCGACCACCATCAGGGTGGCGAGCAGCCCGAATGCCGCCCAGAGTCGACCCCGGTGTTGGTGTGCGGCATTGGCGACGGATCCGTGGTGGTGGTCATGACCTGCGCCCACGTGAACTACCTTCCGCCGCCGTCCGAGGTCCGGTCCAATGTATGTTCACATCGCAATGTGTGCAAGTGTGCGGGTCGCGCCTCCCGCCGGCGGTCGCTCGCGCAGATCAGCCGGTCGGGTCGATGGTGGTGAGTCGCTGGGTGGCCCGGGACAGCGCCACGTACAGGGTGCGTACCCCGGCACCCGGATCCGCCCGGATCTCGCTCGGGGCGACCAGCACGACTCCGTCGTACTCCATGCCCTTGGCCTCCAGGCTGGTGACCACCTGCAACCTCGGCGCGTCCAGCGCGTCCAGCCAGCCGGCGACCTCGTCGCGACGCGGCACCGGCGTGATCACGCCGACCGTGCCCTCCACCTCGGCCAGCAGGTCGGCGGCGGCCTTCACGGTCGCGGTCTCCAACCCCGTCGCCGGCACCACCAGCTCGACCGGATCGACGCCGGTGGACCGGACGGCGGTCGGCAGCGGCAGGTCCGGGTAGAGCCGACGGATCTCCGCCGCCGCCACCGCGAAGATCTCCGAGGAGTTGCGGTAGTTGGTGGTGAGCGTGAAGTCGTGCCGCTTGCGCCGGCCCAACGCCTGGTCCCGGGCCCGGTCCAACTCGTCGGGATCGCCGGTCCACGCGGTCTGCGCCGGGTCACCCACCACCGTCCAGGAGGCCAGCCGACCACGACGGCCGATCATCCGCCACTGCATCGGCGAGACGTCCTGCGCCTCGTCGACCACCACGTGCGCGTAGTCCCGGTAGTCCTCCGGGCGCTCCCGGGCCGCCGCGCGGGCGGCCCGCTGCCGGTCGGCGGCGGTGCTCAGCTCGCGTACGCCGCCAGCCAGCTGGAACGGGTCGCGACGGGCCCGGGCCGGCTGCACCGGCTTGCCGAGCAGCGCGTCCAACTCGTCCAGCAGCGCGATGTCGGCGATGGTCAGCCCGGTCGAGTCCAGATCCCGGTACGCGGTGGTGAGCAGCCGGATCTCCGCGTTGGAGAGGATCCCCCCGGCGTACCGGCGCAGCCGGTCCGGCTGAGCCAGCCAGCCGAGCACGTGCCGAGGGTGCAGACGAGGCCACCACGCCTTGAGGAACTCCCGGAACTCCGACCGCTCGGCGATCTCCGCCTCGAAGGCCCGCTGTTCCGGCAGTCGGGTGACGCCCACCTCTCGGGCCTGCGCCCAGAGCGCGGCGAACACCCCGTCGAAGCCGGCCCGGCGCACCTCGTTGCGTCGGGCGCCCCGGTGCAGCGCGCGGTCCCGGATCCGGTCCAGCGTCGTCCGGTCCAGCCGCAGCAGCGTGCCCCGGTACAGCAGCCGCAGCTCACCCGGGCCGCCCGGCACCGCGTCGCGGGCCGCCCGCTCCAGCACCCGACGCATCCGCAGCGAACCCTTCACCGCCGCCACCTGGGGTGGGTCGGTGCGGGTGGCGCTCATCCCCGGGAAGAGGGTGCCCAACGAGTGCAGGGTCGCGGTGTCCTCGCCGAGCGACGGCAGCACCGAGCCGATGTACTCCACGAACACCGACGACGGGCCCACCACCAGGATGCCGCCGCCCGCGTACCGGCTGCGGTCGGAGTAGAGCAGGAACGCGGCTCGGTGCAGGGCGACGGCGGTCTTGCCGGTGCCGGGGCCGCCGGCGACGATCGTCACCCCGGAACCGGGCGAACGGATCGCCTCGTCCTGCTCGCGCTGGATGGTCGCCACGATGTCCCGCATGCCCCGGCCGGTGGCCTTGGACAGGGTGGCCAGCAGCGCTCCGTCGCCGACGACCGTCATCCCCTCCGGGGCGGCGGTCGGATCCAGCAGGTCGTCCTCGATGCGGGTGACCCGTTCGGCGCGGGACTGGATCGTGCGGCGACGCACCACGTCCAGCGGCTGCGCCGGGGTGGCCTGGTAGAAGGCGGCGGCCGCCGGCGCCCGCCAGTCCACGACCAGCGTGGTGGCGTCCTCGTCCCGGATGCCGAGCCGCCCGACGTGCAGCACCTGACGGTCGCGTAGGTCCAGTCGGCCGAAGACGAGCCCCTCGTGCTCGGCGTCCAGCGTGTGCCGCCGCTGTGCCGCGTGGAAGACCATCGCGTCGCGCTCCACCAGCGCGCCGTGCGTGCCCACCCGAGCCATCCGGTAGCCGTCGCGCTCGGCGCGGACCGCCGACCGCCGCAGTTCGGCCAACCGGGCGTACACCCGGTCGAGGTGGCGTTGCTCGACGGCGATCTCCTGCTCCAGGCCGGTCTGGTCGGTCAACGCACGCTCCTTCGACTGTCGCCGGCAGGCGGCGGGAACCGCGCAGGCCAACCGCAGAAGGGTACGGCCCCGCGCCCGGCCCGCCGCGCCCGAGGTGCGAGAACGTGGTCAGACGCCGGTCCCGGCGGGGGTCGCGTCGAGGCTGTGGGGCGGCGGTTCGGCGAGCACCCGACGCAGGACACCGGTGAGCGCGGCGGTGACCTCGTCCGGGCGCTCCATCATCAGCATGTGCCCGGCACCAGGGCAGATGGTCAGCTCGGTGGCCGGCAGGGCCGCCGCGATCGACTCGGCGCACGGCGGTGGGGTCAGCCGGTCCCGGTCGCCGACCAGAGCGGCGGCCGGCAGGTGAGCCAGCGCGGCGAGGGTGTCCAGGCGGTGCTGGGCGCCGATGGAGGCGCGGAACCCGCCGATCGAGCGCAGCGAGGCACGAGCCACCGCCGAGGTCACCAGGCGGAGATCGGACGGGTCGCAGCGGTCGCCGAAGAGCATCCAGCGGATGCTCGGTCGCAACGCGTTCAGCAGAGCCCGGGGCGCACGCCAGGAGCCGCATCGGGCCAACACCCCGGCACCCGTCGTCTCGGCCAGCCGGATCAGTCGGGCGATCCGCGGCGAGAGGCCGTAGACGGTGTGCGTGTGCCCCTCCGCGGTGGTCGAGACGAAGACCAGCCCGCAGGTACGGGCGGCGAAGTGCGCGGGGTGGCGGTGGGCGTACTCCATGATCGTCATGCCGCCCATCGAGTGCCCGACCAGGACGACGGGCCCGGTCGGCGCCACCGTGTCGATCACCGTGGCCAGGTCGTCGCCGAGCTGGGCCACTGTGGCGGTGGGCAGCGCCATGCAGCTGGAATGGCCGTGCCCCCGCGCGTCGTAGGTGACCACCCGCACCGCCCCGCCGACCGGCGCCGTGCCGAGTGCGGCCACCTGCCGGTGCCAGGCGCGCCCGTCCAGCGTCCAGCCGTGCAGCAGGACGACTGTCACCTGGGCGTCCGCCGGCCCCGTCACCTCGACGTTGAGCCGTACGCCGTCCGGCATTCTCACCTCGAACCGCTCCGGCATCGCCACCTCCCCAGGGCCGCCCAGCACCACCAGCACCGGGATACCCGGCGGTAACACCGGCTACCCGTCATGAGACCACGCCAATCGCGTCGGGGCGAACATTCCCGACCTCGCCCGTGGTCGTCGGCGGGAGACCAAGCTGAACGGCATGGGGTCCTCGGGAGCGCCCATGGGTGGTACGCCGGGGCAGGGACGGCAGGCCGGCGGTACGCCCCGCGCCGCGCTCGCCGACCTGCTCGCCGGGAACCGGCGGTTCGTCAGCGGCCAGCCGATCCACGGGCACGACGTCACGGCCGCCGCAGCCGCCTCCGGCGACCAGCAGCCGTACGCGGTGGTGCTCGGCTGCATCGACTCGCGGGTGCCGCTGGAGGCGATCTTCGACCAGACGTTCGGGGCGATCTGTGTGATCCGTACCGGCGGGCACGTGCTCGACCGGGCGGTGTGCGGCTCCATCGAGTACGTGGTCGGGCAGCTCGGCGTACCGCTGGTGATGGTTCTGGGCCACGAGCGGTGCGGCGCGGTGGGTGCGGCGGTGGACGCGCTGCGCACCGGGGAGCGTCCCGGGGGGTCGCTTGCGTACCTGGTGGATGAGATCGCCCCGGCGGTGACCGAGATCGGGCTCGACGACCCGGCGGTGCACCCGCTGGCGATTCGCCGGCACGTCCGGCGGACGGTGCGCACGCTGCGCGACGACGACCTGCTGGCCGGGCCGGTGGCCACCGGGCGGGTGGCGGTGACCGGCGGCCTCTACGACCTGGCCACCGGCGAGGTAGCCCTACTCGACCCAGGCTGACCGGGCCCGGACGCGAAACCGCCCGCCGGGAACTCCCGGCGGGCGGTTTCAGATGATGCGGTGGGGGAGGGGCTCAGCCCTCGAAGACACCGGCAGCGACGAGGCGCTTCTCGGTGGCCTCCCAGCCGTCACCCGGGTGGGTGGCAGCCAGGTTGTTGATCTCCGCCCGGATCTTGGCGGCGTGGCCGGCGGCGGCCAGCACGCGGATCTCCTCGACGAAGGCGTCCGAGTCGGTGCGCAGGTGCGCGGTCTTGCCGTTGGTCAGGTTCCGCACGTAGGCGTGCTTGCCGCCGTTGAGCGGGATGAGGTACTTGAACTCGCCCAGCACGCTGAGGGCGCCACCCTGGCCAGCCTGGCCGGCCCGGACTGACGCGCGCGCGGTCTTAGAGGTGTTGCTCGCCACGGAGGTACTCCTTGCAAGACGTACGGGAGGACTTGAACGTCCGGGGGCTGTGTGCGGGCCGATCGTGACTCCGGCTCGCGTAGGTGTAACGCGGCATAAGCCGCCGGTGGAACTGTACAGGACCACGACATCATGCTGGTCGTCGCGGTGTCCTGAGAGGCAACGGCAGCCACCCGTCCGGCTATTCCACCCGGCGTTTTTTCCGATTCCCTGGCGCACCACGCGTCACAGGAGTCATCATGTGGTGCACGAGCCACCTGGGTGGTCGAGGTCGTAGGGGAAGACGCACCTCGCTCTCCGGGAGGTCACCGTGCCAACGCGTGGCGTCGTATACGTCCACTCGACCCCGCTCGCCGTGTGCTCACACGTCGAGTGGGCGATCGCGCGCGTCCTAGCCGCGCCGGTCAACCTGCAGTGGACGGCTCAGCCCGTCGACCCCGGCGCACGCCGGGCAGAGTGCGGGTGGACCGGTCGTCCGGGGACGGGCGCCGAGCTGGCTGCTGCCCTACGGCAGTGGCCCATGATCCGTTTCGAGGTCACCGAGGAGCCGAGTCCCGGCGCCGACGGTGAACGCTTCATGTACGTGCCGGCCCGTGGCCTGTTCCGAGCCACCGTCGGCGTGGCCGGTGACATCCAGCTCGGCGAGGACCGGCTACGGACGCTGATGGCCGCGTCCCGGGCTCCGGAGGCGTTGGCGCACGCGCTGGACAAGGCGCTGGGCACCGCGTGGGACGCTGACCTGGAGCCCTACCGCTACGCCGGAGACGGTGCGCCGGTGACGTTGCTCACCCGGGTCGGCTGACTCGACCGCGTGCGGGTCGGGCAACCTGCACGCACGTGGTCAGTGAGACCTGCGGGCGGAAAGGTCAAGTTGCCCCGATAAGGGGGAACTGATGGGATAGGCCGCGTGTCGAATCGCCCGTGGCGGGCCACCGTCGCAGCCACCGCCCTGACCGCCCTGCTCGTCTCCGGCTGCTCGGGTGCCGCCGAACGCCCGGCCCCGACGCCGAATCCGGCCGACACCTCGGCGGCGCCGAGCACCTCCGCCGCGCCACCGGCCAGCGACCCCGCCGCCCGCGCCGCCGCGCTGGTCGCGACGCTGTCCGACGAAGACCTGGTCGGCCAGGTGCTGATGCCGTACGCCTACGGCGACTCGGCGACGAAAGTCTCGGCCGGCTCGGCCGCCGGCAACCAGGCCCTCGCCGGAGTCGACACCCCGGCCGACATGATCAGCAAGTACCGGCTCGGTGGCCTGATCCTGGTCGGCTTCAGCGCCGACGACCCGACCAAGGGCAACCAGGAGACCACGAACGTCGACAACCCCAAGCAGGTGCACGACCTCACCACCGGGCTGCGCGCCGCCGCCGGTCGGCTCGCCGCCGGTCCCGCGCCCCTGCTGATCGGCACCGACCAGGAGTACGGCGTCGTCACCCGCGTGACCGACGGGGTCACACTGCTGCCCAGCGCGCTCGCGGCGGGCGCGGCCGGCGACCCGAAGCTGACCGAGGCCGCCTGGCGGGCCGCCGGCGCCGAGCTCGCGGCGATGGGAATCAACGTCGACTTCGCCCCGGTGGCCGACGTGCTGGCCACCCGCAGCACCGTGATCGGGTCCCGGTCGTACGGCTCCGACCCCAAGCAGGCCGCCGCGCAGGTGGGCGGCGCCGTCCGTGGCCTACAGGCGGTCGGGGTCGCGGCCACCCTGAAGCACTTCCCCGGGCACGGTCACAGCGCCGACGACTCGCACCAGGATCTGCCGGTGCTCACCCAGTCCGCCGAGGCGTTGCGGAACGGCGCCTGGCCGCCGTTCACCGCGGGCATGGACGCCGGGGCGATGGCCGTGATGTCCGGCCACCTGGACGCGCAGGCGATCGACCCGGGGACCCCGGCGACGTTCTCGCACAAGCTGCTCACCGACGTCCTGCGCGGTCAGCTCGGCTTCAAGGGCGTGGTGATCACCGACGGCATGAACATGCCACCCGCGAAGCGCTGGGCGCCCGGCGAGGCGGCGGTCCGCGCGTTGAACGCCGGTAACGACCTCATCCTGATGACCCCGAACGTCGGTCAGGCGTACGACGGGCTGCTCGCCGCGCTGCGCGGCGGCTCACTGCCCCGGACCCGGCTGGTCGAAGCGGTCACCCGCGTGCTGACCATGAAGTTCCGTCTCGCGGAGACCCCGGCCGCGCAGATGTCCACGCTCAACTCCCCGGAGCACCGCGCGGCGGCCGACGCGCTGGCCGCCGCCGCCGTCACCGTGCTGCGGGGCACCTGCGGCAAGACGGTGGCCGGGCCGATCACCGTCACCTCCTCCGGCGGTCGGGACGGCACCCGGGCCGCGCTCGCCGCCGCGCTGACGGCCGCCGGAGCGCAGGTGAAGCCCAGCGGCGGGACGATCGTGCACCTGGTCGGCTACGGCGACGGCGCCAAGGACCTGCGGCCCGACGCGGCCGTCACCGTCGCCATGGACACCCCGTACGTGCTGGGCGGCGCGAAGTCGCCGACGCTGCTGGCCACCTACTCGTCCAGCCGGGCGTCGATGACCGCGTTGGCCGCCGTGCTGACCGGCAAGGCCAAGCCGAGCGGCCGGTCCCCGGTGGCCGTGCCGGGCCTACCCGCCACCACCTGCGGCACCTGAACCTCGCGCGGACAGTTCGGCGGCGAAAACGGCTCGCCCCGGCCCGGAGTGCCTGACAGTCTCCAGGCATGGGAGCGGCAGAAGGATTTCGGTACGTGCGACGGGCCGACGGCACCGTGGTGATCACCCACCACGGGCGGGTGGCCGGCACGCTGCGCGGCGGCCGGGCCGCGGAGTTCCTCGCCGAGGTCGACGACGACCCACAGTTGGTGATGGCCCGCTGGACCGGCAACTACCGCCACGGCAACGAGCGCACCGCCAAGCAGCACCCCCGTAACCGGGGCTGAACGAGCGGAACGGGCCACCTCCGATCGGAGGTGGCCCGTTCCACGGGCAGGCTCAGGGCCGGGCGAAGACCAACGCCACGTTGTGGCCGCCGAAACCGAACGCGTTGTTCAACGCGGCCGGGATCTCCATGTGGCGGGCCTTGTGCGCGGCGACGTCCAGAGTGAGGCCGGGCTCCGGGTCGTCGAGGTTGATCGTCGGAGGGACGACACCGTCGCGGATGGCCAGGATGGTGGCGATCGACTCCAGCGCGCCGGCCGCACCGAGCAGGTGACCGGTCATCGACTTCGTCGCGGACAGCACCGGATGGTCACCGAGCGCCTTGTGCAGCCCGCTGATCTCCAGCATGTCCCCGACCGGGGTCGAGGTGGCGTGCGCGTTGACGTGCACGATGTCCTGCTTCGCCACGTCCGCGTCCGCGATCGCCTTGGCGATGGCCCGGATGGCGCCCTCGCCCTCGGCGTGCGGCTGCACGATGTCGTACGCGTCGGAGGTGATACCTGCGCCGGCGAGGCGCGCGTACACCCGGGCGCCCCGGGCGGCCGCGTGCTCGGCCCGCTCCAGCACCACGATGCCGGCGCCCTCGCCGAGGACGAAGCCGTCACGGCCCCGGTCCCACGGGCGGGAGGCGCGCTCCGGCTCGTCGTTGCGGGTCGACATGGCCCGCATCGAGCTGAAGCCGGCGATCGGCAGCGGGTGGATGACCGCCTCGGTGCCACCGGCCACCACCACATCGGCCCGGCCGGAGCGGATGATGTCCAGACCGAGGGCGATCGCCTCGGCGCCGGTGGCGCAGGCGCTGGCCACCGAGTGCACACCGGCCTTCGCGCCCAGCTCCAGACCGACCCATGCGGCCGGACCGTTCGGCATCAACATCGGGATGGTGTGCGGGGAGACCCGCCGTGGCCCGGAAGCCTCCAGGATGTCGTCCTGGGCGAGCAGGGTGGTGGCGCCACCGATACCGGAGCCGACGCTGACGGCCAGCCGCTCCCCGTCGAGGTCGGAGCCGGCGAGGCCGGCGTCCGCCCAGGCCTGCTGCGCCGCGATGATCGCGATCGCCTCGGAGCGGTCCAGTCGGCGCAGTCGGACCCGGTCCAGCACCTCGGACGGCTCCACGGCCAGCTGGGCGGCGATCCGGACCGGCAGTTGCGCGGCCCACTCCTGGGTGAGGGCACTCACCCCGGAGCGGCCGGCGAGCATGGCGTCCCAGGTCGACGCGACGTCCCCGCCGAGCGGGGTCGTCGCGCCGAGCCCGGTGACGACGACGTCAGGACGACTCATGATCAGGACTGCGCCGCGATGTAGCTGACGGCGTCACCGACGGTCTTGAGGTTCTGCACCTCGTTGTCCGGGATCTTGACGCCGAACTTCTCCTCGGCGGCAACCACGACCTCCACCATGGAGAGCGAGTCGACGTCGAGGTCGTCGGTGAAGGACTTCCCCTCGGCCACGTCGTCCGGGTTCACCCCGGCAACCTCTTCGAGGATCTCGGCGAGGCCGGTGGTGATCTCGTCACGGGTCATTGCTGTTGGTTCCTTTCATCGGGGTTTCCGGCGGACGGCGTCGCCGACCGCCACTCCTGGACGCGTACGCGCCCGAGGGGGCATCAGGGGCAGCGGACGACCTGACCGGCGTAGGTCAGGCCACCGCCGAAACCGAACAGCAGCACCGGCGCGCCCGAGGGCACCTCCCGGCGCTCGACCAGCTTGGACAGGGCCAGCGGCACGCTCGCCGCGGACGTGTTGCCGGACTCGACGATGTCCTTCGCGATGATCGCGTTGGGGATGTTGAGGCGCTTGGCGATGCCGTCGATGATCCGGGCGTTGGCCTGGTGCGGCACGAACGCGGCCAGCTCCGACGGGTCGACCCCGGCCCGCTCGCAGGCCTGCAGGGCGAGTGGCGCGATCGCGGTGGTGGCCCAGCGGAACACCGCCTGCCCCTCCTGCTGGACGTACGGGCGCCAGCCTTCGATGCGTACCGCGTCGCTCTTCTCCGGCACCGAGCCCCAGACCACCGGCCCGATCCCGGCCGGCTCGTCGTCGGCGGTGGCGGAGACCACCGCGGCGCCGGCGCCGTCGGCGAAGATGATGCAGGTGGAGCGGTCGGTCCAGTCGGTGAAGTCGGACAACTTCTCCGCGCCGATGACGATCGCGTTGCGGGACGCGCCGGCCCGGATGGCGTGGTCGACGGTGCCCAGCGCGTACGCGAAGCCGGAGCAGGCGGTGTTGACGTCGAACGCGCCCGGGGCGGTGATGCCCAGCTTGGCGGCGACCCGGCAGGCCACGTTCGGGCTGCGGTCGATGGAGGTGCAGGTGGCCACCACGACCAGGTCGATGTCGGCGGCGGTCAGGCCCGAGTTGGCCAGCGCCTTACCGGCGGCGGCGGCGGCCATGTCGGCCACCGTCTCACTGTCGGCGATCCGCCGGCTGACGATGCCGACCCGGTCCCGGATCCACTCGTCGTTGGTGTCGACGAGCTGCGCGATGTCGTCGTTGGTCACCACCCGGGAGGGTTGGTAGTGCCCCATCGAGACGATGCGACTGCCAGTCATGAGCGACCTCCGATGCGGGCGATCAGGTCCCGTGCGGCCGGCAGGTCGTCCGGGGTGTTCAGGGTGACGATCTCCGGGGCGCCGTCGCCCTTGAGGTCCCGCTTCACCAACCCGGCGAGAGTGCCGGCCGGTGGCAACTCGATCACGCCGGTGACCCCGAGGTCGGCCAGCGTACGCATGCACAGATCCCACCGCACCGGCGCGGTGACCTGACGCACGAGGCGCTGCACCATCTCGGCACCGTTGTCGACCGCCGTGCCGTCGAGGTTCGACAGCAGGAGGCGGGCCGGGTCGGCGGGGGTGATCTCGGCGGCGACCGCGGCGAGCGCGGCCTCGGCCGGGGCCATGTACGGGGTGTGGAACGCGCCGGCCACCTTGAGTCGGATGATCCGCGCCCGCGCGGGCGGCTCGGCGGCGAGCTTGTCGAGCCCGTCCAGCGAACCGGCGGCGACGATCTGCCCGGCGCCGTTGCGGTTGCCCGGGTACAGCCCGTTGGCCTCGATCGCGGCGAGCACCTCGTCGGGGTCACCGCCGAGCACCGCGGCCATGCCGGTCGGCTCCAGCGCGCACGCGGCGGCCATCTCCCGGCCGCGAACCCCGGCGAGGCTGATCGCGGCCTCGGCCGACAGCACGCCGGCCAGGACGGCGGCACCCAGCTCGCCGACGCTGTGACCGGCGGTGAGCGCGACGTCGTCCAACGGCAGGTGTTCGCCGGCGAGCAGCGCCGCGGCGACCAGCAGCGGCTGGGTGCGGGCGGTGTCCTTGATCTCGTCGGCGTCGGCGTCGGTGCCCAGATGCATGAGGTCGACCCCGGCCAGCGCCGACCACTCGCGCAGACGCGCCTCAGTGCCGGTCAGGTCGAGCCAGGGGGTCAGGAAGCCGGGTTTCTGAGAACCCTGGCCGGGACTAAGTACGGCGAGCACGCCTATGACTCTCCCGGATACGCGCGGGTAACGCTGTGCCGCCCCCGACCAAACCGCACTAGGACCTTTAGAGGTTTCCTACAAAGATCGGCGGAGATCATCCTCGTTTTGGGCGGTTTTCCGGGCGGCCGGGGTCATTGTCTGAGTCGGGACGGGTGAGGTGATCGGGGCGACCGGATCCAACCGGCCCACGGTCAGCGCGACCTGCAGGGCGAACGCGTCCCGGGGAGACAACGGCGAGAAGCCGGTCACCTCGGCGATCCGCCGCAACCGGTACCGCACCGTGTTCGGGTGCACGAACAACGCCCGCGCCGCGCTCTCCAGCGTGCCGCCGGCGGCCAGGAACGCGTCCAGGGTCGCCAACAGCTCCCCACCGGCGCGCACCAACGTCGCGTACACGTCGTGCCGCAACCGCCGGCGGGCCTCGGCGTCGCCCGCGAGAGCCCGCTCCGGCAACAGGTCGGCGGCCGGCACCGGCCGTGGGGCGCTCGGCCAGGCCGGCGCCGCCCGGAAACCGGACAATGCCGCCCGTGCCGACTCGGTCGCCTCGTCCAGGCTCGGCACCGCCGGCCCGACCACCACCGGGCCGTCCCCGAACGCGCTCAGCAACTTGGCCGTGGCGGTCATCGGGTCCGCCGCGCCACCCAGCACGATCACCAACCGGTCGCCGTGGACACCACCGATCACCTCCACGCCGATCCGGCGGGCCTGCCGGTAGACCACGTGCAGCACCGCGGAGACCTCCCCGCCGGGCGACCGGCCGACAGCCACCGCCACCGGCGGCGCGTCCGCCCAGCCGAGTGCGGCGGCCCGACTGGCCAGCACGTCCGGCGAGTCACCGCGCAGCAGCGCGTCGACCAGCAGGGCCTGCAACCGGGCGTCCCAGGCGCCACGGGACTCGGCGGCCCGCGCGTACACCCGGGCGGCGGCGAACGCGATCTCCCGGGAGAAGCGCAGCACCGCCTCGCGTAGTTGCTGCTCCTCGCCCTCGGCGGCCAGGTGCGACACCTGCTCCTCGACCACGTCGATGGTCACCTTGATCAACGCCACGGTCTGCTGGAGGGTGATAGACCGGGCCAGCGCCTGCGGGGCGGCGGCGAAGACCTCGTCCGAGACCTCCTGGGTGCTGTCCGCCGTGCCGCCGCCGTCCTGCAACCACTGCACCAGCGACCGCGCGCCGGCCTGGGCCACCAACATCACCCAGGAGCGCTGGTCGGCCGGCAGCGCCCGGAACCAGGGCAGGGTCTCGTCCATCCGGGCCACGCTGGAGGTGGCCAGCGCCCCCGCCGAACGTTCGATCCGGCGCAGCGTGGCCGACAGCTCTCCACCGCCCGGCGTGCTCACCGCCCTAGCCTGACATGTTCTGAGCAGGCCATCCACGTCGGCACCGGTCGGCCCGTGGCGGCGAGGACGTTCCGGCCGGCACCCTCGACCGACGTCGTCAGCGCCCCTTCGGGGCTGTGCCGGGTGGACTCCCGCGCTCACGCGTGCGGGGGAGGGGGCAGGCCCAGCTCCTGGGCCACGATCGCGGCCTGCACCCGGCTGCGCAGGTCCAGCTTCGCCAGGATCCGGCTCACGTGCGTCTTGGCCGTGCTCTCCGCCAGCACCAGCCGCTCGGCGATCTGCTGGTTGGACAGACCCAGGCCGAGGCAGGCCAGCACGTCCCGCTCACGCGGGGTGAGGGTGCCCAGCGCGGCCCGGGTGGCGGCCGACGCCGTCGGCGCGGTGGCCGCGAAAGCGGTGATCAACCGGCGCGTCACGGCGGGAGCGATGAACCCGTCGCCACGCGCCACCGTCCGTACCGCGTCCACCAGACCGTCAGCGTCGGTGTCCTTGAGCAGAAACCCGGCCGCTCCGGCCCGCAACGCGCCGAAGACGTACTCGTCGAGGTCGAAGGTGGTGAGCACCAGCACGTCGGCGAGCGCGTCGGTGACGATCTCCCGGGTCGCGGAGATCCCGTCCCGGCGAGGCATGCGGACGTCCAGCACCGCCACGTCCGGGCGCAGTTCCCGGCACAACCGCACCGCTTCCTCGCCGTCGGCCGCCTCGCCGACCACCTCCACGCCCGGGGACCCGTCGAGGATCAGGACCAGGCCGGCCCGTACCGCCGGCTGGTCGTCCGCGAGCACCACCCGCACCGTCGCCGCCCCCGCCGTGCTGCTCACCGGCCCTCCCCGATGGGCAGTGCGGCGCGGACCTGCCAGCGGCCGTCGTGCGGTCCGGCGCTGAACCGACCGGCCAGCAGGGTGGCCCGCTCCCGCATCCCGATCAGCCCGGCGCCGGCGCCGGCGAGCCCGGCCCCGTCCCGGCGCACCGGGTTCTCCACCGTCAGCACCACCTCCGCCGGTCGGTACGCGATCGTCAGGTCCGCCTCACCAGTGCCGTGCTTGAGCGCGTTGGTGAGGGACTCCTGCACGATCCGGTACGCGGCGAGGTCCACCCCCACCGGCAGCGGCCCGGGCGCGCCGTCGGTGCGTACCCGCACCGCGAGGCCGGCGGCCCGGACCCGCTCGACCAGCTCGTCCGTCTCGGCGAGCCGCGCGCTGACCAACTCCGGCACCGCCGTGCCGTCGCCCCCCGGCTCGCGGAGCACCTCGATCAACTGACGCATCTCGGCCAGGCCCTGCACGCTGCTCTCCCGGATCACCCGCAACGCCGACTCGACCTGGCCGCGATCCAGCCCGGGCACGGACAACACGGCGGTGGCGTGGATGGCCACCGCGCTGAGATGGTTGGCGACCACGTCGTGCAGCTCCCGGGCCATCCGGGCCCGCTCCGCGCTGACCGCCTGCCGCCGATCCAACTCGACCAGACGGGCGGTCTGCTCGGCCCGGGCCCGTTCGGCGGCAGCCTGGTCGCGGTACTGCCGCACGCTGATCCCGGTCAGGACCGGCAGCAGGCCGACGAGCACCACCAGCACCCCGATGGCCACCCCGCTCCACCGGTCGGTGAGGACCACGCCGACGATCGCACCGACCACGCTCAGCCCGACGGTCGCCCGCAGCAGCCACCGCCACAGCCGGGGCGGGCCGTAGACGCACGCGTCGTAGAGCACCTGGGTGTAGATCAGGATCGCTCCCAGTGACCCACCGAGGGCGATGTCCACCACCACCGCCGCGGTGCCGACGGCGAGGCTGGCGCGCGGGGCGACGAGGCGCAGGCCCACGGCGACGCACATCGCCAGCAGCGGCGGCAGGAACAGGACCGCAGGCACGTCCGGGTGCGGACGGATCTGCGGTTGCCAACCGAGGGTCCACAGCACCAGGCCGCCGGCCAACGAGACGCCGGCCAGCGCCAGATCCCGGCCGCGGGTGCCGGAGCCGAGCCACGGTGGCAGACGCATGCCCCGATCCCACCACAGCCGCACCCGGTCGGACTCCGACCGGGGGAGGACGCCGCCGCCCCCGGCATGCGCCGAAAGGGGTACGCGGACAGCGCCCCGATGAGCGAACGACGTGGTCACCTCCGGCGGTCAGGCGGTCATCTCGACAGGCCACCTACGCGAACTGGGTGCCCGGGTGGAGCACGCGCTCTGCGTCATCGACCGGGCCGAGGGTGGGGCGCAGGCGCTCGCCGGTCACGGTGTGACGCTGCGGGCGCTCTTCACCCGGGCCGACCTGGAGGAGGCCCGTCACCGCCACTGACCGCCGTGCCGCCCGGTCGCGGCCCTCGGGTGAACGGTGCGAAAAGATGCTGTGAACTGCGCAACCGGTTCCCGCGCTCACCGTCGTCGTCGTGGGCCGCCCGGTCGTGCGGCCGGGTACGCCGTGCACGGCCCGCCGGTCCCGGCCAGTACGGTGACAGGGCACGTCGGGGAGCACCCGGGGGTAGACGAACGTGAGGAGACCGGGGATGGCGCACGGGGAGGCCGAGTACGGCTGCGCCCAGGGTGAGCCCGGCCGGCCGGGGCACCACGACCCGCAGACGCCCGCCAAGCACCGCCGGTCGGTCGGCGGCGCGCCGTCGCACCCGGGGGAGCCGCTCGCCGGTCGGGCCGACGACGAGACCCCTCTTCCGCGTCAGCGCTCCGGCGAGCCCACCGCCCTCGGTGAGCCCGACGTCGACGTCCCGGCTGGTTGCCTCAGCGAACTTCCCGGCTGGGCCGGGGCACATCGGCACGGCCCGGTCCGGCCGCGTCCGCGGGCCACCCGCCGCGAACGCCCACCCCGCCGCTGGTGCTGATCACCACCCGCCGCTGACCGGCGGGTGCGGTCGTTCAGCGCGTACGGCGGCGGATCAGCAGGGCGATCCCGGCGAGGCCCACAGTGATGGTGAGCATCACCCCGACGTTGAGCAGCAGCAGCCGTTGCAGGTCGCCGAGCGCCTCGTCGAGATCCTTGGCGGGGTCGAGAGTGTCTTCCGGGAGCACCCGCTCCCCGCCACCCACGCCGCCGCTGACCGTGTCGAACTGCCGCTCCAGCGGCACGCCCGCGGTGCGCAGGGTCTCGGACATGCTGAGTCGACCCAGGAACCAGCCGGCGCTGGTCTTGCGGCCGTCCGGCTGCTTGGCCGGCCGGAAGACCCGAGGGCCTCCGACCGCCTTCGGGTAGAGGTCGTACGTCTGCTTCGGGGTGTCCCCGGCGAGCACCACGACCGTGTACTTCGGACCGAGGTCGGCGGGCTTCGGGCCGCTGGCCATGCCGGTGCGGCCGAGGAAGTTGACCTGGTCGATGACCGCGCCCACGTGAGCGGGCTGCGTCTCCGCGCGCAACTGCAGCGGTGCGGCCAGCCCCACGCCGGTGATGTCCACTCCGGGGGGTGGGGGCTTCGGCGCGGCCGAAGCCGGGCCCGTGGTGCCGAGTGACAGCAGCGCCGTCGCCAGCGTGCCCGCCAGCACGGCGGCCAACCGCCTCATCTGTCGGACCATCCCGCCTCCTCGCCCCGTTCGATGGAGTGCATCGCTGTGACGTCCGGACCGGTCTGCCGGTGCCGACACCGACCGGATGGTCGGCGTCACCCTTACAGACTCCGGGGAACGTCGATGAGTTGCAGCTTGTGGAACAGTAATTGGAACTATTTGCGATCTCGGCTCGACTAATGAGGAGCCGTTTGATCAGCGGGCGGATCGTACCCTTACGGAGGGGTTCATGGGGGGCAGGGTTACACGTGCGGCGCGGGTAGTGCCAGTGGTGCTCGGCGTGGCGTTCGGTGTGTCGTTTCTGGCGCCACCGACGCCAGCGGTCGCGCACAACTCGTTGACCGGCAGCGATCCGCGTGACGGTGCCCGAGTCGCGACGGCGCCTGCCCGGATCGAGCTGCGCTTCCTCGCCAAGCCGGCACCGGCAACGACGAAGATCACAATAACCGGGCCGGACAATGTGGTCGCCGGCGGCCCACCGGTCTTCGACGGCAGCCGGGTGCGGGTGCCGTTCAAGCCGGCGGCTGCGGGTCTCTACATCGTGGGCTACCAGCTCGCGTCCTCCGACGGGCACCCGGTCAAGGGCGAAGTGCGGTTCACCCTCACGACCGGCACCGCCGCCAACCCGTCCGCGTCTCCGTCGGCCGGAGCGCCCTCGGCGGACCCGTCAACTGTCGCCACGGCCTCAGCGTCGGCCGCGCCGGCTTCGGCCACACCCGGCAGCCCGACGGCGTCCGCGGTGCCGGCGGCGTCGGAGACGTCCGACTCCGGGGGCCGCTGGTGGCTCTGGGCGCTCGGCGGTCTGGTGCTGATCGGTGCGCTCGCCGCCGGCCTGATGTTCCGCCGACGCCGCAGCGCCTAGCGCCGAGTCGATCATGGACTTGTGGCGGCGGACAAAGCCCCCGGAGGGGGTCGGTCCGGGCACCACAACTCCATGATCGACAGGGCTGCGGGGGCTGCGGGCTGCGGGCTGCGGGACTGAGAGGCTCGCGGGGTTAGACCAGGCGTAGGCGGGCGGCGCGGATTCGGGTCAGGGTGCGCTCGCGGCCGAGCACCTCCAGCGACTCGAACAGCGGCAGACCCACGGTGCGGCCGGTGACCGCGACCCGAACGGGTGCCTGCGTCTTGCCGAGCTTGAGGCCCCGCTCGGCACCGACCGCCTCCAGCGTCGACTTCAGCGACTCTGCATCCCAGGACTCCAACGCCTCGAAGGCCGCGACGGCGTCGTCCAGCAGTTCGGCGGAGCCGTCCTTCATCGTCTTGGTCCACGCGGCCTCGTCGATCAACGGCGAGGCGAGGAAGAGGAAGTCGACGTTCGACACGATCTCGCTGAGCACCGCGATGCGCGTCTGGGCCAGCGGGGCGACCGCTGCGAACGCGTCGGCGTCGAACTCCTCGGGCTGCCACGGCGGTGGCGCGATCGTCCCGGTGCCGGTCAGCCACGGCTGGCAGGCGTCGACGAACTCGGCAACCGGCAGGGCGCGGATGTATTCGCCGTTGAACGCGCGCAGCTTCTTCTCGTCGAAGAACGCGGGGGAGGGGTTGACCTCGTCCAGCCGGAACTCGTCTTCGATGACCGACCATGGGACGATCTCCCGATCCCCGGAGGGCGCCCAGCCGAGCAGCATCAGGTAGTTGCGCATCGCGCCGGCGAGGTAGCCCTCCTCGCGGTACGCCTCAAGGGCGACCTTGTCGCGCCGCTTGGAGAGCTTCTGCCGCTTCTCGTTGACCACCACCGGCACGTGCGCCCAGACCGGCGGCTTGACCCCGAGGGCGTCCCAGAGCAGCTGCTGCTTGGGGGTGTTGGGCAGGTGCTCCTCGGCCCGGATCACGTGGGTGATCCCCATGGTCATGTCGTCGACGACGTTGGCCAGCAGGAAGACCGGCGACCCGTCGCCCCGGGCGATCACGAAGTCCTCGATGAGCTTGTTCTCGAAGGTGGGCTCGCCGCGGATCAGGTCGACCACCACCGTGGCGCCCTCGTCGGGCGTACGGAAGCGCAGGGCGTGCCCCGGGCCCGGCCCGAGGCCACGGTCGCGGTGGTAGCCGTCGTAGCCCTGGTACTGCGAGCCGGTGCGCGCCTGCACGTCCTCACGGGTGCAGTCGCAGTAGTAGGCGCGACCCGACTCGTAGAGGCGGGCCGCGGCGGCCCGGTGCTCGCCGGCGTTCTCCGACTGGAAGTACGGGCCCTCGTAGCTGCCCCGGGAGATGCCGATCCAGTCCAGCGCGGAGAGGATGCCCTCGGTCCACTCGGGCTTGTTGCGCGCCGCGTCGGTGTCCTCGATACGCAGCACGAACACCCCGCCCTGCTGCTTGGCGTAGATCCAGTTCTGCAGCGCCGAGCGGGCGCCGCCGACGTGGAACATACCGGTCGGGGAAGGGGCGAAGCGCACACGTACCGTCACGCCTCCAGCCTACGGCGACCGTCGACGGGATTCCGCCACGGCCCCCTGACTCAGGGCACCGAGCGGATCTTGACCACCAGCACGCTGCCGATCAGGGTGACCACGGCGGTGACCGCGTAGAGCGTGGGGTAACCGCCCAGGTACACCACGAGCGGTGCGGAGAGCGCCGGGCCGAGCACCTGCGGCGCCGAGTTCGCGATGTTGATGACGCCCAGGTCCTTGGCCCGGTCGGTGGCCCGGGGCAGCACCTGCGTGATCAACGCGGCGTCCACCGAGAGGTAGACGCCGTAGCCCGCGCCGAGCAGCAACGCCGCGACGATCGCCATCGGCCAGGTTGGCGCGACAGCGAGCAGCAGCGCTGCCACCGCCATGATCAGCCCGGACGCGATGACGTAGATCTTGCGGCGCCCGGAGCGGTCCGACATCCGGCCGGCGACCACCGCCGTCAGCATCATGCCGAGCGTGTAGAGCAGGATCAGCACCAGCAGGGAGCCCTCGGGGTCGGGGTGGCGTACCCCGTCGGTGAGGAAGTACAGCAGGTAGAGGGTGCCCAGGGCGTTGCCGAGCTGGACCAGGAACCGGGTGATCCAGGCCCAGGCGAAGTCCGGGTGCCGACGCGGGTCGATCCACATCGAGGCCAGCAGCGCCCGTGCGCGCAGCGCCGGTTGATGCGTACGCGGCAGCGGCTCGTCGGGGGTGAGCAGCGCGAACGGCAGCGACAGCAGCAGGATGGCCACGGCGATGGCCAGGTAGCCGGCCGCGTTGCCGGTGACCAGGGCGGTGACCAGCACCGCGCCGAGCACCAACCCCAGCGCCTGCGGGATGCCCACCCATCCCGAGACGCCGCCACGCTGCGCCACCGGCACCCGGTCCGGGATGGCGGCGGTGAGGCTGGCCAGCATCGCGTTGAAGCAGACCTGGGCGGCGACCCAGCCGAGGGCGACCCCCAGGATGGTCCGCTGCTGGGCCAGCAGCACCAGGGCTGCCGCGCCGAGCACGGCTCCGCCAGCGGTCCAGACGTGCCGGCGACCGAACTCGCGGCCGGCCACGCGCAGACAGGTCCGGTCGGAGAGCGCGCCGGCCAGGGGGTTGGCGAGCACCGCCGCCAGGGCGCCGAGGCCGGTGACCACGGCCAGCATGTTCTCCTTGTCGCCGGGCGCGATCTGCTCGATCTGCTGGGGCAGCAGCACCTGGATCGGCGTGAAGAACGCCATCCAGACGCCGAGGTTGGCGGCGAAGATCAGCCCGATCCAGCCGCGCCGCACCGGCACTGTCGGCTCGGCGAGCGCCGCCGGCAGCGACGCCGGCGTCGGGTCGAGGGTGGTCACCGCGCCGACCCCGGCCGGCTGGCCGCGATGACGTCCCGCAGCCAGGTGTACGACGACTTCGGCGTACGGGTCTGGGTGGCGTAGTCGACGTGCACGAGACCGAAGC
The DNA here is from genome assembly GCF_027460215.1 of Micromonospora sp. WMMC250. Taxonomy (NCBI): domain Bacteria; kingdom Bacillati; phylum Actinomycetota; class Actinomycetes; order Micromonosporales; family Micromonosporaceae; genus Micromonospora; species Micromonospora sp. WMMC250. Next base: position 6,575,578 of record NZ_JAPZBJ010000002.1, read on the forward strand.
GTTTGGTGAACCCCTCGGCCCACTCCCAGTTGTCCAGCAGCGACCAGACGAAGTATCCGCGCACGTCGACTCCGTCGGCGATGGCGGCCCGTACCGCCCGTAGGTGTCCGTCCAGGTACGCGATCCGCTCCGGGTCGGCCACCTGCCCGTCCGCGTCCGGCGCGTCGTCGTACGCGCACCCGCCCTCGGTGATCTCGATGGGCGGCAGCGCGTCGCCGTAGGTGTCACGCAGCCAGCCGAGCAGCTCGTGCAGCCCGTCGGGGGCCACCGGCCAGTCGAAGGCGGTGCGTGGGTAGCCGTCCAACGGGACCAGGTCGAACGGGAGCGGGGAGCCCTCCTCGGCGGCGCGTACACCGGTGGGGTTGTAGTAGTTGACCCCGAGCACGTCGATCGGTGTGGCGATGGTGTCGAGGTCGCCGGGGTGGACGATGCCCAGGTCGAGGCCGGGCAGTTCCGGGTAGCCGCGTCCGAGCAGCGGATCGGTGAAGAGTCGGTTGTGCAGCGCCTCGTACGCGGCGCCGGCGGCCCGGTCGGCGTCGCTGTCGCCGAGCACCCGCACCGGGGAGTAGTTGTTGGCGATCGCCACCGGGCTGGCGCTGTGGGCCCGTAGCGCGGCGACCGCCAGCCCGTGCCCGAGCAGTTGGTGGTGGGCGACCGGAAAGGCGTCGAAGAGCAGCATCCGGCCGGGGGCGTGCACGCCCATCCCGTACCCCATGCTCATGTGGATGAACGGCTCGTTCAGGGTGATCCAGAGCCGGACCCGGTCGCCGAGTCGGGCGGCGGCCAGCTCGGCGTAGTCGGCGAATCGGGCGGCGGTGTCGCGGTGCAGCCAGCCGCCGCCGTCTTCGAGCGGTTGGGGCAGGTCCCAGTGGTAGAGCGTCGCCACCGGGTCGATGCCGGCGGCCAGGAGGTCGTCCACCAGGCGGTCGTAGAAGTCCAGGCCGGGTGCGTTGGCCGGGCCGGTGCCGGTGGGTTGCACCCGGGGCCAGGCGATGGAGAACCGGTACGCCGAGACGCCCAGCCCGGCCAGCAGCGCGACGTCCTCGGTGTGCCGGTGGTAGTGGTCGCAGGCCACCGCGCCGGTGCTGCCGTCACTGATCCGGCCCGGCTCGCTGGCAAAGGTGTCCCAGATGGACGGACCGCGCCCGTCGGCGGTGGCGGCGCCCTCGATCTGGTGGGCCGATGTGGAGACGCCCCAGCGGAAGCCGGTGGGGAACTGGGGCATCGGTGCGGTCGACATGCGCCCTCCCGGTCAACGTGAAACGTGTTCGGGACTTTAAAGCGCTCTCGATGAATGCGCCATAGGCCGGCCTGGCGCAATCCGCAATGGTTGATCGGCGTGTCTTTTTCCGAACCCGTCCAGGTAAGTCCGATTTAACGCATAGAGTGCCGATATCGTGGGATGTCCTCACCGGAGGAAGACGGAAATGATCCTCGTTGAACGCAGTGCGCACGTGGCGGCGCCAATTGAAGTTGTCTGGGATGTCGTCCAGCGGGCCGAGCAGTTGCCGGCCTGGCTGGCGGGGGTCCGCGCGGCCGAAGTGCTCTCGGGGGAGGGCTTCGGACGGCGGCAACTGGTCCAGGCGGGGCGCGGCTCGGCGCATGAGGCCGAGGTGATCGCCTACCAGGAGCCGACGCTGATCGGCTGGCGGGAACGGGCCAAGGGGGCCGGAGCTCGGGCGGAGGCACGCACCGAGATCTACGTCCAGCTCACCACCGACGAGGAGGAGGGCGGGACCATCGTGCGGCTCATCGTGGTCCGCTGGCCGGCCGGGCCGGTCAAGGCAGCCCTGCTGCGCCTCGGACTGCGCCGGGTCGGCGCCGACCTGGAGGACTCGCTGGCCCGGCTCACCGACCTGGCCGCCGTCGGCTGACGAGAGCCCATCCTCCCGGCGCCACCCGCGACGGCGGTGGTCCGGATCCCCGCCAGGGACCCCGGACCCCCGCCGCTGCCGTTCCCGCCGACAGCTTCGCTCGGTCCTCACCGGCGTCGATCATGGACTTGGTGCCAGATTCGCGGTGTTGTAACCGCTTCGTCCCCACCACAACTCCCTGATCGGCGCAAAAAGGGGCGGGGTGCGGGGGCGGGGGCGCGGGGCAGAGGGTGTAGCGACAGGCGGGGGCCCGGCACGCGACAGCGTGCCGGGCCCCTCGTTGGTCGTGCTGGTCTAGCTGTCGCCGCCGGTCTCGCCGACCGGGGCGGCGTTGACGTCGTCGATCGCGTACTTCTTCGCTGCCTCGGCCGGCACGGTGGCCGCCACCGCGCCGCTGCGGGCGAGCTGCCGCAGCGTGGCCACCACGATCGACTCGGCGTCGACGTGGAAGTGCCGGCGCAGGGCGTGCCGCGTGTCCGACATGCCGAAGCCGTCGGTGCCGAGCGACGTGTAGTCACCGGGCACCCACCGGGCGATCAGGTCCGGTACGGCCCGCATCCAGTCGCTGACCGCTACCTTCGGGCCGTCCGCGTCGGCCAGCTTCTGCTGGATGTACGGGATCTTCGCCTCGGCGCCCGGGTTGAGGAGGTTGTACTCCTCGGTCTCCACCGCGTCGCGGCGCAGCTCCGTCCAGGAGGTCACCGACCACACGTCGGCGGCCACCCCCCAGTCCTGGGCGAGCAACTGCTGGGCCTTGAGCGCCCACTGCATGCCGGTGCCGGAGGCGAGCACGTTGGCCTTCGGGCCGTCGACCTCAGGTGCCGGGGAGTAGCGGTAGATGCCCTTGAGCAGGCCCTCCACGTCCACCCCGGCCGGCTCGGCCGGCTGGAGGATCGGCTCGTTGTAGACCGTCAGGTAGTAGAAGACGTTCTCCTGCGCGTCCCCGTACATCCGGTGCAGACCCTGCTCCATGATGTGCGCGATCTCGAACGAGAACGCCGGGTCGTACGCGACCACCGCCGGGTTGGTGGCGGCGATCAGCAACGAGTGACCGTCCTCGTGCTGGAGGCCCTCACCGTTGAGCGTGGTGCGCCCCGCGGTCGCGCCGAGCAGGAAGCCCCGCGCCATCTGGTCGGCCGCCGCCCACAGCCCGTCGGCGGTCCGCTGGAACCCGAACATCGAGTAGAAGATGTACATCGGGATCATCGGCTCGTCGTGGGTGGCGTACGCCGAGCCCGCCGCCGTGAACGAGGCCACCGAACCGGCCTCGTTGATCCCCTCGTGCAGGATCTGACCGGTCGTCGACTCCTTGTACGACAGGAACAGCTCTCGGTCGACAGAGGTGTAGCGCTGGCCGTGCGGCGAGTAGATCTTCGCGGTGGGGAAGATCGAGTCGAGGCCGAAGGTGCGGGCCTCGTCCGGGATGATCGGCACCCAGCGCTTGCCGAACTCCTTGTCCTTCATGATGTCCTTGAGCAGGCGGACGAAGGCCATCGTGGTGGCCACCTTCTGCTTGCCCGAGCCGCGCTTGACGTCGGCGAACCGCTCCGGACCGGGGATGGTCAGCCGCTTGGTGCTGGTCCGCCGGGACGGCAGGTAACCGCCGAGCTGCTCGCGCCGCTCCTTCAGGTACTGGATCTCGTCAGACTTCTCACCCGGGTTGTAGTACGGCGGCAGGTAGGGGTTGTCCTCCAGCGCCTTGTCCGGGATGTCCAGGTAGAGCCGGTCGCGGAAGGTCTTCAGGTCCTCCAGCGTCAGCTTCTTCATCTGGTGGGTCGCGTTACGGCCCTCGAAGTGCGAGCCGAGGGTCCAGCCCTTGATCGTCTTCGCCAGGATGACAGTGGGCTGACCCGTGTGCTCGGTGGCCGCCTTGTAGGCCGCGTAGAGCTTGCGGTAGTCGTGCCCACCCCGCTTGAGGTTCCAGATCTCGTCGTCGCTGAGCGGGTCGACCATCTTGCGGGTGCGCGCGTCGCGCCCGAAGAAGTGCTCCCGCACGTACGCGCCCGACTCCGCCTTGTAGGTCTGGTAGTCGCCGTCGGTCGTGGTGTTCATGAGGTTGACCAGCGCGCCGTCGGTGTCCGCGGCGAGCAGCGGGTCCCACTCACGGCCCCAGACGACCTTGATCACGTTCCAGCCGGCACCCCGGAAGAACGCCTCCAGCTCCTGCATGACCTTGCCGTTGCCCCGGACCGGGCCGTCCAGCCGCTGGAGGTTGCAGTTGATCACGAAGGTGAGGTTGTCCAGCTCCTCGCGGGCGGCCACGCCGATCGCGCCGAGCGTCTCCGGCTCGTCCATCTCGCCGTCGCCCAGGAACGCCCAGACGTGCTGCTGCGAGGTGTCCTTGATGCCGCGGTGCTGCAGGTACCTGTTGAACCGGGCCTGGTAGATCGCGTTCAGACCGCCGAGACCCATCGAGACGGTGGGGAACTCCCAGAAGTCCGGCATCAGCCGCGGGTGCGGGTACGACGGCAGGCCGCCGCCGGGGTGCGACAACTCCTGGCGGAACCCGTCGAGCTGGTGCTCGCTGAGCCGCCCCTCCAGGAACGCCCGCGCGTACATGCCGGGGGAGGCGTGACCCTGGTAGAAGATGTGGTCGCCGCCGCCCGGGTGGTTCTTGCCCCGGAAGAAGTGGTTGAAGCCCACCTCGTAGAGCGACGCCGAGCTGGCGAAGGTCGAGATGTGCCCGCCGACGCCGATCTCCGGGCGCTGTGCCCGGTGCACGAGCATGGCGGCGTTCCACCGGACGTACGCCCGGATGCGCCTCTCGACGTGCTCGTCACCCGGGAACCACGGTTCGCGTTCGGACGGGATGGTGTTGATGTAGTCGGTGGTGGTCAGGGGCGGAACCCCGACCTGGCGCTCACGGGCCCGCTCCAGCAGGCGCAGCATGACGTAGCGGGCGCGTTTGGCGCCGCGCTCGTCGATGACACCGTCAAGCGACTCGACCCATTCGCTTGTCTCTTCAGGGTCGATGTCCGGAAGCTGGCTCGGTAGGCCGTCGCTGATCACCGGGCGCTTGCGTTCCGTAGCCACAGGCGTTCCCTCGGTTGTGTGTGGGATAGGTCTCTAGCGCCATCCTGCCCCCTGGTGGCACCTGTCGTCACGCCTAGGTGCCCCCGACGCGATGCTGAACACAGGTACTCACCGGTAACTTAGCGCTACGACCGCCCAAACCGCCCGCTTGCCCGGGCTCGCTACCGTGCCGGACATGAACGGGTGGCGGGTGGCAACCGGCGTCGTGATCCTCTCGGGTGGCGCGCTCGGAGCGCTTCTCTCCGTGCCGGTCCTCCTGGCCGGCGACACCGCCGCGTTGCCGATCATGATCCTCGGCGTCGGAGCGATGGCGTTCGGCGCGGTTCAGGTCCGCGGCGGGCTGCGAGCACCCGCGCCGCGCCGCGCCCCTCGTCGTGTGCCCGGTCCACGCCAGCGGCACGCCGACACCAGCATCCCCTCGACCTACTACGGCGACTCGGACGGCTGGACCTGGTCCGGCGGCGGGGACGGTGGCTCCGCAGGCGGCGGTTACTCCGGAGGCGACTTCGGGGGCGGTGGCTCCTCCGGCGGTGGTGGGGACTCCGGGGGCGGCGGTGGCGGCGGTTCCTGACCGCGGGTTGCGGCAGAATGCGACGTATGCGCACTGACGTCATCACCGTCCAGACCGGGTCCCGCCCGGCCGTCCGCGACATCACCGCGGAGGCCCAGCAGTTCGTCTCCGGCGAGGACGACGGACTTCTGCACGTCTTCGTGCCGCACGCCACCGCCGGCCTGGCGATCATCGAGACCGGCTCGGGCTCCGACGACGACCTGCTCAGCGCGTTGGACGACCTGCTGCCGACCCAGGACCGCTGGCGGCACCGGCACGGCTCGCCCGGCCACGGCCGCGACCACGTGCTGCCGGCGTTCGTTCCGCCGTACGCGACGCTGCCGGTGCTGGCCGGCCGACTCGCGCTCGGCACCTGGCAGTCGATCTGCCTCGTTGACACCAACGGCGACAACCCGACCCGTCAGGTCCGCTTCTCCTTCCTCCCGGGCTGACGCCCGGCGACGGCCGGGCTGTCGAGATCGGCGGCGTCACCCCGCTGGGCGGGACCGGGCCTCGTCGAGCACTCGGCGTAGCTGCCCTGGTGTGTGGCCCAGATGGGCGCGCAGCGTGCGGGTCAGGTGCGCCTGGTCGGCGAAGCCCAGCTCGGCTGCCAGCACGGCGAGACTGGGCACCCCCTCCGTCAGCCGGTCGAGGGCACGGCCCACCCGCAGCCGGTTGCGGTAGCGGGTCAGCGGCACGCCGACCAACGCCTGGAAGGACCGGCTCAGCCGGTACGGCGACACGCCGAGCGAGCGGGCCAGCGGGACCAGGCCGTCGGTGTGCGGCCCGCCGTCGTGCAGCGCCGAGCGGGCGGCCTCCACCATCGGCCGATCCCGGGTCGGCGCGTCGGCCGCCGGGCCGGTGGCCACGGCGACCAGCCGGACCAGGCGTTCGGCGGCGGCGAAACCCGCGTCGCCCTGCCGTGCCGCCCGCAGCAGTTGCCGGTGCGCCAGATCGATGCGGGCGTCCAGGTGCAGCACCGGCGTCGCAGACCGACCTGCGAGCAGCTCCCGCCACAGCCGGGGTGAGAGGTGTACGGAGGTGCAGTCGTCGCCGCCGGCCGGGTGGGCGAACCGTTCCTCCTCGCCCGGCACCGTCAGGTAGCCCACCGTCGGGTCGACGAATTCCTCCCCGGCCCGACCGTGCCGCCGGAAGCCGCCTCGGCGGGCCAGCACGACGCCGTGGGCGGTGGCCGGCTCGGGATGCGACCAGCCGGTGTGGTCGTCGCGGCAGCGCACCGCGTGGACCACGAAGTCGGGCTGCCGCACGAGGGTGTGGCTGCTGCGCATGCCGCTCAGGCTAGGCGGACCCGCCGACACGACACGCGGAGCCGGACCGGGCGGCCGCAAGGATCGTCAAGACGCCGACCCACCCCGGTCGGCACCGTGGCCGGCATGACCACCACCACGACCACGGCGGGACGCCGTGCGCCGCTCGTCGTCCTGCTCACCGGACAGGCGATGGCCTCGATGGACACCTCGATCGCCGCGGTCGCCGCCCCGACGATCCGGCTCGACCTGGCCGGCCCGCCCGCACTGGCCCAGCTGGTGTTGGCCGGGTACACCCTGGCCTTCGCCGTGCTGGTCGTCACCGGCGCCCGGATCGGCTCCCGGCACGGGCCGGCCCGGGTCTTCCTGCTCGGCCTCACCGGGTTCACCGTGGCGTCGCTGGCCTGCGGCCTCGCGCCGGAACCGGTGACGCTGGTCGGCGCCCGGGTCGTGCAGGGCGCCATGGCGGCGCTCATGGTGCCGCAGGTCCTCGCCCTCATCCAGGCCACGTACGTGGGGACTGCCCGCGGTCGGGCGATCGGGGCGTACTCGATGATTCTCGCGCTCGGGGTCGCGGCCGGGCAGGTGGCCGGCGGTCTGCTCGTCACCCTGGACGCCGGCGGGCTGGCCTGGCGCACCGCGTTCCTGGTCAACGTGCCGGTCGGTGCGGTGCTGCTGGTGGCCGGTCGGCGGGCGCTGGCCGCCATGCCGGCTGCGGCCACCCGGCCCGCGGCGCTCGACCTGCCGGGGGTGCTGTTGCTGGCCGCCGCGATGCTGGCCCTGGTGGGGCCGGCCGTGCTCGGCGGGGACCTCGGTTGGCCGAGCTGGTCGACGCCGGTGGGGGTGGCGGCGGGCGTCGTCGGCGTCGGCGTCTTCCTGCGCCACGAAGGCCGGCTGATCCGGCGCGGTGGCACGCCGCTGTTGGACGTGGCGGTGCTGACCCGTGTCGGCGTGCCGGCCGGTCTGCTCGCCGCGTGCCTGGTGATGGGCTGCTACGCCGGCTTCCTGTTCACCCTCACCCTGCGGTTGCAGGAGGGGCTCGGTTTCACCGCGCTGGCCGCCGGCCTGGCTTTCCTGCCGTACGCCGCCGGGTTCGCGCTCTGCGGCCTCGCGGCGCCCCGCCTCTCCGGGCGACTGCGCGACGCGCTGCCGCTGATCGGCCCGCCGCTGTTGGCGGCCGTCGTGCTGGTGGTCACCATGCTGACCCGGGACGATTGGCAGTGGCTGCCCGGCAGCCTGCTGCTGTTCGTGGGCGGTGCCGCACACGCCGCCGGGTTCACCCCGCTGGTCGACCGGCTAGCGACCGCCCTGCCGGCCGGCGCGGCGACCGCGTTCTCCGCGTTGATCTCCACCGGCACCCTGCTGGCCGCGGTGCTCGGGGTGACCGTCATCGGTGGCCTGCACCTGACGCGGCCCGACACACCGGCCGCCGCCGCGTTGACAGCCGGCCTGCTGTTGGCCGCGCCGGTGGCTGCCGGCCGCTGCGCCCGCGCCCTGAACCGGCCCGCCGGCCCGCCGTCCACCGCGACCGACCCGCCGGCCCCGACCGTCGCCGCGTCGGCCACCGTCACCGAACTCGAACACTGAGCCGACCGGGCGGACCCGGTGCGTACGATGTGGCAGTGCCGCAGGAGGTGGGTTCCGTAGCAGGTGGACCGGTGGATCGGGCTGGTCTCGCCGCCGATGTGCTGCGCCGGATGGCCCGCGTCAGCGACGCCCTGCGACACCGGCAGGGTGCCGCGTTTGCCGAGTTGGGGCTCACCCCGGCGACGGCGCGGGCGTTGCACCAACTGGACCCGGACCGTCCGCTGCCGGCTCGTGATCTCGCCGGCCAACTGGGCTGCGACAGGTCGAACGTGACGATGCTTGTCGACAAGCTGGAACAGGCCGGGTTGGTGGAACGACGCACCGACCCGGTGGACCGCCGGCAGAAGACGTTGGTGGTGACCGAGAAGGGCCGCGTCGAACGCGACCGGGTGACCATGGTGATGTCCGACTCCCGACTCCTGTCCGGGCTGACCGACGAAGAGCTGCGCACCCTTCGTGACCTGGTTCGGAAGGCGTCCGACGATGGTTGTTCGGAGCCCTGCGGTCCGGAGTGAGTCGGCCCGCGACGGCCGTGTCCCACTGGGCGAGGCGGCCTCCCGTCGGTAATGCTGTGCGACGTGACCACCCCGCAAGACCTCGACGACCGGTTCCGGGAGACGCTGGCGGCGCTGCCCGCCGCGGAGCGTCGGCGTGACCCCGCTGACCCGGTCACCGACGATGCCCCGCTGACCGGCGCGCAGGTGCTCGACCTGTTCGACGCGCAGGTGACCAGCCGGCAGCTCGACCTGGCCGGGCGCTGGCTGCGCAGTTTCGGGGAGGGTTTCTACACCATCGGCTCCGCCGGGCACGAGGGCAACGCCGCGGTCGCCGCCGCGCTGCGCCCCACCGATCCGGCGTTGCTGCACTACCGCTCCGGTGCCTTCTACTGCCTGCGCGCCGCCCAGGCCGCCGCCGCGTCACCGTCGGGCGAGCCGGACTCCGCCGCCGACCCAGCGCCGACCGCCGACCCAGCGCCGACCGCCGATCCGACGGCGGGCAGCGACCGGCGGGCCGGCAGCGATCCAGCGTCGACCGACGCCGACTCGACCACCGACCCTGATCCGTCAGGGCCCGAGCCCGCCCCGGCGGGCGGGTTCGGCGCGTACGCGGACGCGGCCCGGGACGTGCTGCGCGGAATGGTCGCCTCCAGCGAGGAGCCGATCGCCGGTGGCCGGCACAAGGTGTTCGGCCGGGCCGACCTGGCCGTCGTGCCGACGACCTCCACCATCGCCTCGCATCTGCCTCGCGCGGTCGGGATGGGGCTGGCCGTGGAACGGCTGCGCCGGCTGGACAGCGCCGGGCGGCGTACCGGGGCCGGGGTGCGGGTCGGCAGCGGCGCGGGCGCCGCACACGTCCCGTGGCCGCCGGACGCGATAGTCGTCTGCTCGTTCGGCGACGCCTCGGTCAACCACGCCAGCGCCACCGCCGCCTTCAACACCGCCGGGTGGTACGACCACGCCGGGCTGCGCATCCCGGTGCTCTTCGTCTGCGAGGACAACGGGCTGGGCATCAGCGTCCGGTCACCGGAGGGCTGGGTCGAGGCGACCCTGCGGGCCAAGCCGGGCATCCGCTACTTCAGCGCGGACGGGGCCGACCCGGTGCGGGCGTACGCGGTGGCGGCGGAGGCCGCCGCCTGGGTACGCCGCAACCGCCGCCCGGCGGTCCTGCACCTGCGCACCGTCCGGCTGATGGGGCACGCCGGGGCGGACGCGGAGTCGGCGTACCGCAGCCCGGCCGAGCTGGCCGAGGACCTGGACCGCGATCCGGTGGCGGCCACCGCGCGCCTGCTCGTCGACGCCGGGGTGGCGACCGGCGAGGAGCTGCTGGCCCGGTACGACGAGACCGGCTGGCAGGTGCGCCGACTGGCCGAGGAGGTGCTGGGCGAGCCGAAGCTGGCGTCGGCGGCCGACGTGGTGTCGGCGTTGGCGCCCCGCCGCCCGGTGCGGGTGGCGCGGGCGGTGGCCGACGCCGCGGCGCGGGCCAGCGGCCCGGGCGCGGGCGCCCGGGCGGAGGCGTTCGGCGGCAAGCCGCCGGAGCTGACCGGTCCGCTGACCCTGGCGCAGAGCATCAACGCGGCGCTCGCCGACGGGATGCTCGACCACCCGCAGATGGCGGTGTTCGGTGAGGACGTGGCCGCCAAGGGCGGCGTGTACGGGGTGACGAAGGGGCTGCGGGACCGCTTCGGGCCGGCCCGGGTCTTCGACACCCTGCTCGACGAGACGTCGGTGCTGGGGTTGGGGTTGGGCGCGGGGCTGGCCGGGATGCTGCCGGTGCCGGAGATCCAGTACCTGGCGTACCTGCACAACGCCGAGGACCAGCTGCGCGGTGAGGCGGCCACCATGCGGTTCTTCTCGCAGGGGGCGTTCCGCAACCCGATGGTCGTCCGGGTGGCCGGGTTGGCGTACCAGGAGGGGTTCGGCGGGCACTTCCACAACGACAACTCGGTCGCCGTACTCCGGGATGTGCCGGGTCTGGTGGTCGCGGTGCCGGCGCGGCCGGACGACGCCGCGCCCATGCTGCGGACCTGCCTGGCCAGCGCGGCGGTGGACGGCAGTGTGTGCGTGTTCCTGGAGCCGATCGCGCTCTACCACACCCGCGACCTGTACGCCGACGGCGACGGGGAGTGGCTGGCCGGCTATCCGGAGCCGGGGGCGTGGGTCGCCGGGCACGTGCCGATCGGCCGGGCCCGGGTCTACCGGGTCGGCTCGGCGGACGACCTGACCATCATCACCTTCGGTAACGGCGTGCGGATGTCGCTGCGGGCCGCTGCCGTCCTCGCCGAGGAGGGGGTCGGCACCCGGGTCGTGGACCTGCGCTGGCTGGCCCCGCTGCCGGTGGCCGACATCATCCGCGAGTCCTCCGCGACGGGCCGGGTGCTGGTGGTGGACGAGACTCGCCGATCCGGCGGGGTCGGCGAGGGAGTGATCGCCGCGCTGGTCGACGCCGGATATGTCGGTGCAGCGCGACGAGTAGCCGGAGTTGACTCGTTTGTACCATTAGGTCCGGCAGCGCGTCACGTTCTGGTCTCCACGGACGCCATTACCGACGGTGCCCGTACGCTGCTGGCACGGTAAATTCCGTTCCACCCGGTGCGCCACTTGCGCGGGGAGGCACAACTGTGTGGACTTTGCCTGACGGCGTCGCACCGACGCCGCGAGCAGTACGAGATGAGGAGGCACGCGACAGTGAGCGCGACCGCTGGTCAGGCCGCCGACGGGGTACGCAGCCTGGCGGACCGGTTCGGGATCGAACCGGGGATGGTCGTCATGGAGATGGGGTACGACGACGACGTCGACCAGGATCTCCGAGACGCCCTGACCGACCGCTGTGGAGATCTGGTCGACGAGGACACCGACGAGGTGGTCGACGCGGTGCTGGTCTGGTACCGGGACGGCGACGGTGACCTCTTCGAACTTCTCGTCGACGCCCTCGGCCCGCTGGCCGACAACGGCGTCGTGTGGCTTCTCACCCCGAAGGCGGGGCGTGACGGGCACGTCGAGCCGAGCGAGGTCGCGGAGTCCGCGCCCACCGCAGGCCTCCAGCAGACCTCGACCGTCAACGCCGGTCGGGACTGGAGCGGCGCCCGCCTGGTGCTGCGCCGAGGGGCCAAGGCCAAGAAATAGCCCACCCCGCTTCGCGCGCCCGGCGGTCCGCACCGCCGGGCGGCAGGCTGGTGCCGTCTCCCCGACCGAGCCGAGGAGGGTTCACATGCCCATCGAGGTTGGCGCCGAGGCGCCGGACTTCGTGCTGAAGGACCAGAACAACCAGGAGGTCCGGCTCTCCGACTTCCGGGGCAGGCGTGCGGTCCTGCTGGTCTTCTACCCGCTCGCGTTCACCGGCACCTGCCAGGGCGAGTTGGCCGAGGTGCGGGACAACCTCGACGAGTACGCGAACGACGACGTCCAGGTGCTGACCGTCAGCGTCGACTCGGTCTACAGCCACAAGATCTGGGCCGACCGCGAGGGCTACCAGTTCCCCATGCTGGCCGACTTCTGGCCGCACGGCGGCGTCGCCCAGGCGTACGGGGTCTTCAACGACACTGCGGGCTTCGCCAACCGGGGCACCTTCGTCATCGACAGGACCGGCGTGGTCCGCTTCGCCGAGATGAACGGCCCCGGCGAGGCCCGCGACCAGCTGGCCTGGCGCAAGGCCATCGCCGAAGCGACAGCCTGACCCGGGGTACGCCGTGCGCCCGGGTCGGCAGCGGGCAGGGTAAGCTTGCCAGCCACCGGCCCGCCGCACGGGCGATCCGGGCGCGTAGCTCAGTGGGAGAGCACTCGCCTTACAAGCGAGGGGTCGCAGGTTCGAAACCTGCCGCGCCCACACTCCGACCAGTAAGCGAAGAGGGCCACCGGACATCCGGTGGCCCTCTTCGTCTCAGTTGTTGTCTCAGTCGGCCTTCCAGAGCAATCCGGCGACCTGTCCGGCGATTCCCTCGATGAGTTGCGGGGCTAGGTGCTGGTACCTCGTCGTCATAGCCATCTGCGATCAGCCCATCACTTCCATGACGGTGCGGGTCGGCACGCCGAGGACCAGGAGCATGGTCGCCGCCGTATGCCCCGGGTCATGAAGCCTCGCGTCTCGGACACCTGCCTCCAGGAGCAGCGCCTTCCAGGAGTCGTGGTCGGCGCGCGGGTCGATCGGCTTGCCGGTCGGTTGGGTGAACACCCAATCGCCTTCCTGGCAGAGTTGCGCCGCCGCCTCCGTTCTTTCTTCTGCACCTCACGCTGCTGTGCAGGGCCTCGACTAGCGGACTGACTGGGAATGCCGGCGGCGCGTGACTTCACGTCGACTTCTCGCAAACCGCCGCCCTGACGCTTTGGGCACTTGCTCGCGTGCTGTTGGCAGTCAGACAGGCACTGCGGGGGCACACGCGTTGGTGGCGTTTGCAGCCTCGGCGGCAGTCGGATGTTTTGTGCAGGCGCGCGCCGCAGCGGTGCGGGTCGTTGCAGCCGTGTCGCCATTTGTGCCGCTGCAATTGCCGGGGCATCCGCAACATGCGCTTTTCCAGTTCAACCCACCGCCACTTCAACCCAAGCGCCTCCCCCTGCGGCCGGCGTGCCAGTGATCGGCTATGCAAATGGACCGCACGAGGCTGAGGCATTCCATGTCGTAGAGGCAATTGCGATAATTGCAAGCATGGGTGAACTTGCTGGCGTACTGATTAGGCAAGTAGAAAAGGCGGCAGCTTCACCGGCCCGTCCGTCCTGTCCGGGGCCGGGACGATCTCTTCGGTTGAGACGGGACCTGAGCCTCAGGAACGCGCTTACATTGGTCTTTGTAGGTAGGATGTTCCAGAACATGTAACAGGTGGCGGAAGCTTCGACTATTCGCGCCGGCCCGGAGGATATCCATCTGACGGCAGATTCGTCCTGCGTCGGCCCTCTTATCGTAAGAACTACCAATTGCTGCTCGCTTAATGAGCAGTTCGGCGTCCGTGCTGTCTGCCTTGTTTGGAGAGACGGACCTAGAGAGCGCCGCTGTTACGTTAAAGCGCGCTGGCTGTGCTCGTAACGCTTCGAGGTCAGCAACTAGCCAATTCTCGAACTTGCGGTCCTTAAGGACGACCGCCAGTCGAATCTGATTCAAGGCTTCACAGTACCGCAACATTCCTGATCGGATACTCTCAGCAATCAACCCGCAGCAATCAGCTTGCTGCTCCCTGTCGAGCAGCACGACTACAAAGTCAGCACCGGCGAGGGCAGCGACGCGTGCGCGCTCCGCGCACTGCCGCGCCACCTGGCCGACGGGAGCATCTGGCGTTACTGCAACCTTAATGACGCGATATGAGGATAGGCTGCAAGCCTCCCGGAACTGGTTAGCTAGATGGGGAAGCGCCGAGAATTCGCTATCTCCCTCTGTGAGGATGGCGACCTTCACGAGCGGTCCGCCTCCTTATTCATCCAGCCGTCATCCCCGCTACTCATTTGGTCCTCGTCAACCGCGAGAAATCCCGGTGGAACAGCTTCGTGAAAGAGGCCGGAGTCGTAGGCTTCGAAAGCTCGGACGTCGCCCCGCTTCCAGGCTTCAACTATCTCTGGGTTCAGCGTGGTCCAGTTCTGGTAAGAGCTACGGCCGTGACGCTGCCACATCAAACGGAGTGAGTCAGCAGGTGTGTAGTCGATTGCGACAGGAGAATGGGTAGTCAGGACGATCTGACTCTCACTCTCGTCTCTGCAGAGATCGAGGAACCGACGCAAAACCCACGGATGAAGAGAGTTTTCGGGTTCCTCAATGAGTAGGAAACCCGAACGTCCGTCGAGGACCGCAGTGAACAACGCCAAGGCTTGGATAGCGCCGTCTGACATTTCGCTGGTGCTCCATGCCCGCCTCACGCCTCTCTCTCTAAACTGCAGCGCAAGGAAACGGTCCTCGGTGTGTCGAGTTTCTATCTCGACCAGGTTTGGAACCACGACGCGCATCGCATCTTCTATGCGGGCCCATGCTTCGGCACGATGTTTTCGCAGGAAGTGGACGACGGCGGGAAGATTCTCCCCGTATCTCTGCAGGCTTGCGTTTGGAGTCGGAGCACCTGGTTTTCGTGCTTGCTGAGGGGAGAGTTGGAAGACGCTTCCGTGAAGCTCTCGCCTGATTAGTGAGAAGAGGCCCCCGTATATACTCAACGAGGTGAAGAGTAGATCAGTATTCGCAAGAGGCCGTCGTTGAATCCGCTGGAACTGTTCGTCAACAACTGGATAAAAGAGGCGTTCACTGTGCTCGTCGAGCTTCCTTATGCGGTCGTCGAGTAGTATCGCAAAACCGGACTCATCGTCTTTTGTTAGGCGAGAGATTCGCAGCAATGTCCCAGCCGCGTCAGCAACTTCCATGGTCTCTTGTTCGACGCTGAATTCTGAAGCCAGTGCTTGGCCGCGGGCTCGAAAAGAGAAGCGGTGGCGGAAGCTGAGCGGGTACGAGATTCCGCGCTTAGATGTTCTGGTTCGGCGTGTCGATTGCCGGGGGAGTCGGAAGTATTGCTCTACATCGTGCGGGCCCAGTTCAAGTTCTAAGCCGATGGAAATCGGCGTCCTAGCTCGGCTAGTTCGGCGATGGGCGATGCTGTCATAACCGCCTGCCCCAGCAACGGCCATTTCTAGCCCATTCCTGTACGCCGCTGCAATAAAATTGATCCCGTCGGCAAGGTTGCTCTTGCCGGCTCCGTTCGGTCCTGTAATGACCGTGAAAGGCGAAAAGTCACATTCGACGTCATAAAGTGACTTGAATGCACCGAAGGTGACGTGAGTGATACGCACGGCACTACGTTACTTAGCGTGACGCATCGGTGGCAACTAGCCGATTGGGCATCGCTCGAGGTCTTCGGTGTGCTTTGTTAGGTCTGTATCGGCCACCGAGGCCCCTGCGATCGGCGGCGGGCGACATGCCCGCGCGGCCAGAACCGTGACGCTGCTCTCGGGCTACGCCCCTGCCAGCATGCGGCGCTACGCGAGCGCACCAAGCGAGGGCTGTGTCGCATCCGTGTCACCTGGGCTGTTGGGATCGTGTGCGCCCTGGTCGAAGCGTTGGTCGTGGCGGACTGTAAATCCGTCGTCACTGCCTCGCTCCATCGGGTGAGCTTACTATCGGACGCCGTCGAAGGGTTGCCTTGGCTGATCAGCACAGCCCATTGCGAGGGTGCCCAACTAGGCCGGGCCAGTGGCGAGTCGAAGGGGCGTATGACGCACGGGTCAGGCTCCGGTGATCGCCTTGACCATCTCCGCGGTGTTGGCCGCTGTCGAGGCGATAGCCTCCGCGCCTTGGGCGTGCTCGCCCAGCTTTCCCCAGAGGCGACCGAGCACGGACCCGACCTTGGCGCGCTCCTCACTGTCTGGCTTGGTAGCCCGCACCGCCCCGAGTGTTAAGGCATCCATTGCCTTCTCAACGTTGGCGTATCCGCCGATGCGGACCTTGAGCAGCGCTGCCTCCACGCCCCTCAACCGGTCCACCAGGAGTTCCTTCAGGTCACTCGGAAGGTCACTGCGGACTACCTCATCGATGATCGCCCTGACGTCTTCTACGAGTTGTCCTGACGAGTTCTCTGAAATCACAGGCTCGACCTTGCCGTTGCGGCGCAGCGCCCGCTCGCAGGTCGCGATGCTGTAAACCATCTCTCCCGTTACCTGGGCCGCGACTTGATCCATTTTCAGGCGCCTAGACGAAAAAAAGCTGTCGAGGACTTTATGGACCTGAGGCAGGTGCGCCAAGAGATGTTCCGGGTCCTCGTCCTCTGGCAGAGCACGCACTTCGGCTTCTACCTGATCGACGAGGCTCGCGAAGTCGGCTGCGCTCTTGAGGACGCCAGCAAGGTTCGTTACTCCGAAGATTTGCATCCAGGCGTCGATGGCTAGCCTCTCGGAGCCAGACCGCTGCTGTACCTCCGATAGGAGTGCCACAAGCCTGCTTGCGGAGTTGTCAGTTCCCACGCGCACACCTCTTCCTGATCGGCCCAGTGGAGTCTAGGACAGTGGCACCTCGCCTCCCTCAACCCGGACAGGTCGTCACTGTTGTGTGCGCCGATTCTGATCTTTGCGGTTGCTGGCGCGGCGGGCATGTTGGACGGTTGCGATCCGTGTCCCCGGCCCGATCCGCAGCGCCTGGGCGGTTGCTGTCGGGGCTCGTCTCAGCTGTCGTCTCGTTCATCCTCGTTCAAGCAGGGCCATAGGGGTCGTCCTGCCTTCCGGCCCCTGGTTCTGGACTTCAAAGAACCTTGCCGGATGTTGCCTCAGAGAACTTACAAGCGGAGGTCGCAGGTTCGACACCTGCCGCGCCCACCCCTTCACTGCTATGGAGCCGTCCGGCTCCGTCGATGGTTCGACGGTTCGGACCCGGCAGTCCAGGGCCCCAGCTATTCGGCGACGAAAACTCCCACGCCGGGCAGGGTCTCAGTCATCCCTTTGATCCGTAGTACCTGCATGGCGCGGTCGATCACCGGCTCGGTGACACCGTAGTGCTCGATCAACTCTCGCCGGCTGGGCAGCTTGGAGCCAGACTGAAACTCGCCTGACGCGATGCGTTCGGCGAGGTCGTCGGCAATCTGCTCATAGCGGTAACGCGGCGGCACGTGGTTCTCCTCGGTTGGCAACACGAGTAGACCACCTACGTCAGCCCTTGACTACCCAACGGTACCTATGGGAGGTTGCCGAGGAGGTCGATCCCCTCGGTTGGCGCTGTGGCCGTCCTCGCCGGCGTGGATGTTCGGCGCGTCCCCCGCGCTCGGGCATCCACGCCCCCCAGATTGCTCCAGCACAAGGAGACGGCAGTGCTCCCTTCGACAGGGAAAGGGCTGGCCGTGACGCGGGCGGCCGAGGCGAGCCGGTGAAGCGAGTCTCGTACGACGAGTACGTGCTGGCAGTGGCACTGACTCTCGCTCACCGTCACCGTCCCGTCTGGTCCTGGCGACACTGGCGGCGCATCTGCCGCTGCGGAGGCGATCTGCCATGCCGAAGCCGCCACCGCATCCCGATCAGCAGCATTCACTGGCCCAGCCAGGACGGCCCGCAGTGACGACTCACCACCCGACCACGCCAACCTGGACGTGCGGCGGCTGTGCGGGGGAGTGGCCATGCCAGACCCGACGCCGAGAGCTTCAAGCCGAATACGACCGAGCCCCGGTGTCACTGGCCCTCTACCTGGCTGCCCAGTTCGTCGATGCCGCCCACGACCTTACCCACGTCCCCGCCGGCCACCTGCACTCTCGGTTCCTCGGCTGGACCCGTTGAGCATCCTGCGGCTGGGTGACGAGAAGTTCCACTACAGCGACGGCTCCCACAGGTGGATCCCGCCAGACCCGGACTACGACCAGGAGGTCTGGGACGAGCAGGTCCGCCAGCACAAGCATGGCCACCTGAGAAACGAGCACCCGAAGGTCCGCATCCAGCGGCTTATATGACATCAGGCAGTAAGCAGCGAAACCAGGCTTGATGCCGCTAACCTCGACCCCCATGGCGGACTCGGACGAGCACGGTCACTGCGGGCCACCGATCGCGGGTGACGAGACCGCAACCCTGTTGGGCTCCCTGGAGCGCCAGCGCGCGACTTTCGCGTGGAAGACCGGTGGGCTCGACGCCGACGGTCTGCGGGCGACGCTCGGCCCGTCGTCGATCACCCTGGGCGGGCTGCTCAAGCACCTCGCCTTCGTGGAGGACTACTACTTCTCGCTGAAGCTGGCCGGGCGCTCGCCCGGCGCGCCGTGGGAGACCGTCGACTGGGACGCGAACCCCGGCTGGGACTGGCAGTCCGCCGCCGAGGACACCCCGGAGCAGCTCTACATGCTGTGGCGGGAGGCGGTGGCCCGTTCCCGCGCCACGGTGGCCGAGCTACTGACCGACGCCGGACCCGAGCAACCGGCCCAAGGTCCGTGGCCCGACGGCCAGGTGCCCAGCCTGCGGCGGATCCTTGTCGACCTGATCGAGGAGTACGCCCGGCACGTCGGCCACGCCGACCTGATCCGGGAGTCGGTGGACGGGCTCACCGGGGAGGACCCGCCCCGGCCGGCCGCCCCACTCACGCCATGATGGGCGGGTGCAGGACACCGTCGCCGTCGCGCTGATCACCTCACTGTCCACGTTGGCCGCCGCCGGCCTGACCGGGTTGGTCGGCGCGCTCAGCACCCGCCGGCAACTGGCCCACCAGCTCACCGTCGCCCGGCAGGAGAGCGCCGAGCGTCGGACGACGCGCCGGGACGAGCTTCGTCGGGTTCCTGAGCGCCTGCGACCAGGCGTACCGGCAGTTGGACCGGCGGTGGCTCGAAGCCGGCGGGAGTGAGCCGGTGCCCGGCTACGACGAGACGTACGCGGCGATGCGCGCCGTGGACGAGGCGTACAACCTGGTGTTGTTGGAGGGCCCGGCAGAGGTGGACTCGGTGGCCCGGTCGGTGCTGACCAGCCTCACCACGGAGTACGCCGACCAGCGTCGACTCGGCGACGGGCCGGGGCAGGCGACCGTTCCGCTGCGCGACCGGCACCGGGAGCGCTGGCTCGCGGCCATCGAGGCACGGACGAAGCACCGCATCTCGTTCGTCGACGCGGTACGCCCGGTGTTGGACGGGGGCGAGTGACGCACCTCACTCGCCGGCTCGACGCGCCCGCCTGACCCGCCGGTCGTCGCGCCACAGCGCGATCCGCTGGCGGCTCGCGTACAGCAGGCCCACTGTGACCAGCATCGTGAAAAGACCCGTCCAGAGCCAGAACCGTCCACCCACCCCACCGGGTGGCTGCGCGTCGCGGACGCGTCCGTTGCGGATCACCTGGTCGGCGACGTCGACGGCGATCACCTGGTCCGGCGCGGTCAGCACGGTTCGCGGCGCGGCGGCGCCGGGCGTCAGCGCCAGCACCCGCACGGTGCGCAGGCGCTGGTCGCTCGTGGGTGGGTTCGACTGCTCCTCCAGCGGCAGGTCGGGGGCGGCGGGGTCCGGCAGATAGGCCGCCACCAGCGCCGACCCGTCCGGGGCCCAGCCGAGCTGCCGGACGGCAACGGCCCCGGACACGGCCGGCAGTGCCAGCGGACCGACGTCCCGTCCGCTGGCGGGATCGACTTGGCGCAGGGTCCACCCGGTGTCCGCCCCACGGGTGGCCAGCGTCAGATTCGTGCCGTCCGGACGCCACGCTCCCTTTCCGGCCAGCCACGTGTCGCCGGGCAGGGCGAACGAGGAGAGTTCCCGGCCGGCCAGGTCGGTCACGGCGACGGTGCGGCCGTACTGGTAGGCGAGCCGACCCGGGGCAGCGGCGACGGTCGAGCCGACGTGCGCCTCCTGAGCCCCGGCGGCCAGCCTGGTCCACCGCTTACCGGCGACTGTCACCGCGCTCAGCACCGTGGTGTAGGTGGCCCCGTCGAACGCGACCGGCACCTCGTCGCTGACCACCAGCGACCCGCCGTCGGCGGACCAGCCGACAGGTGTGCTCCAGACACTGCGGTCCACGGGCGACGAGAGCCGCTGGGTCCGCCCGGTGACCAGGTCGACGACCTCGACACCCGGGGGATCGTCCTGGACGCCGTCCGGCCGGGCCAGGTACCTGCCGTCGGGGGAGAGGTGCACCGTCCTGCCCGCCACGGACTCACCGCCGATCCGCATGATCCGGTAGCGGTCGGAGTCCGCGCCGACCACGCCGACGACGTTCACGTCGTTCCAGCCGTGCAGACGCGGTGCGGGCCCGTCGAAGACGACCGACGCGGGACCGAGCCGGGGGCGGTCGGTGACGTGCGGCGTGCCGAGCGGCGGCAGGGCGATGTCGTCGGGCAGCGCGGCGTTCGCGGTGGCGGCCGGATCGAGGCCGGGTGTACGGGTCAGCGGCGCCACGACGCCAGCCACCGCGAGCAGCACCAACGCCGCCGCGCCGACGCCCATCCGACGCAGGCGGTCGCGACGGGCGGTGGCGAGCGCGCGCTCGTACACCGGGTAGGTGGGCACGTCCTCGGCGGCGGCACGTAGCGCGTCGCGGAGCCGGGCGGCCATCGGGTGCTCCTCTCCGCGGTGGCGTCGAGCAGGTCGGGGGCGAACGCTCGGAGTCGGCGCAGCGCGTCGTGGGCGTGGCGTTTGACGGTGCCGACTGAGCAGCCGAGCAGGTCGGCGACCTGCGCTTCGGTGCGGTCCTCGTAGTAGCGCAGCACGATGACGGCCCGTTGGCGGGGGGTGAGGTGGCGCAGCGCGGCGGTGAGTGTGAGTCGCAGGGCGGTGGTGTCGGTGTGGTCGCCGCCGGCCCGTTCGGTGGGCTCGGCCTCCAGTCGTTCGGCGAGGCGTCGGCGTCGCCACCAGGAGACCTGCTGGTGGTACATGACCCGGCGGACGTACGCCTCGGGGTCGCCGTCGCGGATGCGTCGCCAGTATCGGTAGGTGCGCGCCAGGGCGGTCTGCACGAGGTCTTCGGCGAGTTGGTGGTCGCCGGTGAGAAGGTAGGCGGTCCGGGACAGGGCCGGCGCACGCTGCACCACGAACTCGTGGAACGTCTCGGTCATGCCCACCCCCTCGGTGAGAAGAACGCCGCCCGTACGGCGGATGGTTGAGGACCTATCCTCGCGGTGCGGGCAACAGGGGGAGCGTGGGCGTGGAACTGGCGGGCATCGGCGCGGTGCTGTTCGACATGGATGGCACCCTGGTCGACTCGGACGCGGCCGTCGAGCGGGCCTGGGAGCGGTGGGCGGCCGAGTACGCGGTCGACCCGGCAGCGGCGCTGGCCATCGCGCACGGCAGCCCCGCCGACCGGACCATCCGCCGGCTGTTGCCCGACCTCGACGACGACGCGGTCGCCACGGCGGCGGCACGGCAGCTCGCGTTGCAGTACGACGACCTGTCCGACGTGGTCGCCACCCCCGGAACGCCCGAACTCCTCGACACACTGGCCCGGTTGGGGCTGCCCTGGGCCGTGGTGACCAGCGCCGACGCCCGGCTGGCCCGGGCGCGGCTCGGCGCGGCCGGGATCGTCGCCCCGGTGCTGGTCACCGTCGACGACGTGCGGGTCGGCAAACCGGACCCGGAGGGCTACCTGCGGGCCGCCGCCCTGCTCGGCGTACCCGTGGCGCGGTGCCTGGTCGTCGAGGACGCCGAGGTCGGCGTGCGCGCCGGGCGGGCGGCCGGCGCGCTGACCGCCGCGTTGAAGGGGCTCGACGGCGACCTGCGCCTGCACGACCTGGCGCAGCTGGCGGGCCGGTTGGAGTCGGCGTTCGCGGCACGCTGACGGGCCGTCGCCTCATCGCGCCTGACGGCGGGTCAGGTGTACGGCGGTCAGGGCGATCACGAGCAGGCTGACGGCGAAGAGCACGGCGTTGAGGGCGACAGTGGGATAGCCGAGTCGGGGCACGTCGAGGAACGGGTACAGATAGCGGTCCTCGGCCCCGCCGAGGGCGCCCCGGACCAGGATGACCGTCAGCCACACCAGCGGATAGCCGAGCAGGCTGACCGCGTACGCCGGGCGCAGCGCGACCCGGGGTCGACGGCTGAGCCAGTGTGCGGCGGCCAGCGGCGGTGCCACGACGTGCAGCAGCAGGTTACCGGCGTCGGAGATCGTCCCTCGGGCGTCGGCGTTCGCCACCATGGCGTAGCGGCTCCACGGGTTGGCCAGCACCAGGACGAAGACCAGTGCGGTGCCGACGAGGTAGACGGTGAGCGCGGTACGCAGCCGGTCACCGCCACCGGCCAGCAACACCACCAGGTAGGCCAGGTTGACCTGCACGGTGAAGTAGAAGAGCAGCTCGACGGGCTCGTCACGGGCGGCGACCAGGGCGAGGACCAGCCCCACGGCGACCACCGCCGCGGTGCCCACCCGCAGGACCCGGTCGAGATCCCCCTTCACGGGGTCGCCTCCGCTGGGGGCAGCGCCTCGTACAGCCTGACCAGCTCGGCCAGGTAGCGCTCCCCGGACCAGGCCGCGACCGCCGCCCGGCCGTCCCGGATCACCTCCGCGCGCAGCTCGCTGTCGGTCAGCAGCCGGGTCAGCAACGCGCCGTACGCGGTGGCGGTGGGCTCGGCGACCGGTCGGGTGGTGCCGGTGCCCGGCCGTTGGACCAGCGCGGTGTCCACCATGGCCACCGGCAGTCCGTACGCCTCGGCTTCGGAGAGCACCAGTCCCTGTGTGTCGGTGGTGGAGGTGAAGGCGAGCACGTCCGCCGCCCGGTAGTGCGCGCCGACCCGGTCGTGCGGCACCGGCCGCAGCAGGCGCAACGCGCCGGCGAACCCGTACCGGTGGGCGGTCCGGCGGATCGCGAGCCGGTGCCGTCGTGCACCCACCAGCACCAGGCGGGCCTCCGGCAACGTCCGGCGGACCTGGGCGAACGCGGCGAGCAGCAGCTCCGGGTTCTTCTCCGGCGTGGCTCGGCCCACCGCGAGCAGGACCGGCGCGTCCGTCGGGATGCCCAGCCGGGCCCGCAGCCGCCGCCGGTCGTCGGCGTCGACGCGCGGCGCGGCGGCCGGGGTCGGCAGGACCACGATCGGGGTACGCCCCGCCATCGTCGCCATCATCGACGCGGTCTTCGCCGAGGGCGCGACCAGGACGGTGGTGTGCGCCAGCAGGCACCGCCCGAGTTCCGCCAGTCGGGTCTGCCGGTCAGGGCCGGGCCGGCCGAGCGCCCACAGGTCCCGCGCGTGCCAGCGCAGGCCCAGCCGGAGGCCCGCGTACGCGGCTCCGATCGGGATCTCCGGGTAGTGCGCCGCGTAGGCGATCAGGTCGGTGTGCCAGGTCAGCACCGTCGGTACGCCCCGTGCGGCGGCCCACCGCAGGCCGGCGACGCCGAGCGGGCCGGTGGTGTGCACGTGCACCATGTCCGCCGGTGCGTCCGGTGACCGGGGCGCGGCCAGCCGGTATGGCCGGGTCGGCACCGTCAGCGACGGCACCTCACCCGGCCGTCGGTGACGTCGCAGCAGAGGGCCCGGGCAGTGCAGGACGACCTGGTGCCCGGCGGCGCGCAGCAGCGCCACAGTGGTGCCGACCGAGGTCGCCACCCCCTCCGGGTTGTCGAGGTGGCTGTCGCTGACGTGGGCGATGCGCACGTCGCCATCATGGCCGGGCCGCGCACCCCGGCCGTCCGGGCCGAACCGCGTGGGGTTCCGGTGGCAGGCCCGGACGGGTTCTGCTGCACTGTCCGCTGGCGAGGACGAAGGAGAGCCGCTGTGGAGTTGACGTTGACGCCGATGACGGCACCGGAGCTGGCCCGGTTGCGGGGGCCGCTGGAGCAGGGGTACGCCGACGACCTGGTGGCTCATCGGGGGTTGAGCCCGGAGGCGGCCCGCGAGCGGTCGGTCGACCAGATCCGGGAGTCGCTGCCGGCCGGCGCGGCGACCGAGGGGGCGCTGCTGCGGGTGGGGCGGGTCGACGACACCGAGGTCGGCTGGATCTGGGTGACCCTGCCGGTGGCAACCGGCTCCCGTCAGGCCTGGATCCACAACATCGAGGTGCATCCGGAGCACCAGGGACACGGCTACGCGCGGCGGATGATCCAGCTCATCGAGGTCGAACTCGCCCGCCTCGGCGTACCCGAGCTGGGGTTGAACGTGTTCGGGACGAACACCGTGGCGATCGGGCTCTACCGCAGTCTGGGCTTCGAGGTCACCTCGCAGCAGATGGCGAAGCGGATCGCCCCGACGAGCTGAGCCGACGGCGACCTCGGGACGGGTCCCCCCGGCAGGACTGTTCACCTGCCCAGCGGGAAACCGGCGCGGACCGCACCTGGGGAGGAGCGACGGATGACGCACGGCGGCGGACTGACCATCGGTGTGCTGGGCTCGTACGGTGGGCGAAACCTCGGCGACGAGGCGATCCTCACCGGCCTGCTCACCGACCTTCGCACGCAGGAACCGAACGCCCGGATCATCGTCTTCTCCCGTAACCCGGAGCACACCCGGGCGGCCCACCCGGACGTCGAGGCGGTGCCCTGGGAGGGCGTCAGCCGTACCGATTCCGCGCTGGTGCTGGCCCAGCTCGACCTGCTCATCCTGGGCGGGGGAGGCATCCTCTACGACCGGGAGGCCCGCCGCTACCTGCGGGTGGTCCGGGTCGCCCAGGAGCGTGGCCTGCCGTTGATCACGTACGCGGTGGGGGTTGGGCCGCTCGGCGAGGCGGTGGACACCGGCATGGTCCGGGAGACGCTCTCCAGCGCAATCCAGGTGACAGTGCGGGACCAGGAGTCCCGGATGGTGCTGGAGGAGGCCGGGCTGCTGAACCCGATCACCGTCACCGCCGACCCGGCGTTCCTCCTGCAACCGGAGGAGTTCCCGGCCCACCTGCTGGCCGAGGAGGGCGTGCCGGTGGGTCAGCGGCTGGTCGGGATCAGCGTGCGGGAGCCGGGGCGGGCCGCCGAACGGCTGGACGTGGACGGTTACCACCGGTTGCTGGCCCAGATCGGTGACTTCCTGGTGCACCGGATCGACGCGTGCGTGCTGTTCGTGCCCATGGAACGCGACGACATCCGGCACGCCCACGGGGTGCTGTCCCACATGGTCGCGGCCGATCGGGGTCGAATCCTGCACGGCACCTACTCGCCGCAGCAGGTCCTCGGGCTGATGCGCCACTTCGACCTGGCCGTCGGCATGCGCCTGCACTTCCTGATCTTCGCGGCGATGGTCGGCACACCGTTCCTGCCCCTGCCGTACGCCGGCAAGGTCTTCGACCTGGCCCAACGGCTCGGCGTGCCGGCCCTGCGCGGCGTGGAACGCGAGGTCGAGGGGCCGCTGCTGGCCGAGGTCGACCGGTTGTGGGACGAGCGCGAGCAACGCGCCGAGGGCACCGCGCGACGGGTCGCGGAGGTGTGCGATCAGGCGAGGGGCACCTCGGAGGTCACCCGGGGCGTGTTGGAGAGCCTGCGCAGCCAGACCCTCACCCGGGTCTGAGTCGGGGCTGTCACACCGCCGGGCCGGTCCACCGGTAACGCCACTCGCGGGCCTCCTCGCGGGCGGTCTCCAACTCGTAGATCTGCGCCTCCGCCAGCCCACCCGGGCCGACGTGGTGATGGGTCAGCGGCGGCCGGCCGTTGCTGTCCAGCTCGACGGTGATGGTCTGCCCGTCCGCCGTGCCGCCGACGAGAAGGATCTGCACGGATGAAGCCATGCGCCCATCCTGCCCGTCGTACCGCCGGTCCGCAGCGGATAGCGGGGCAGCGGGGGGTCCGCTTCGTGGCTAGGGTCGGCGGATGGAGCAGACGATCGATCCATCGCTCGGTCCGGTGCTCGCCCGCACCGGCGACGAGCGTGCCGTGCTGAGCTCGTTCCTCGACTTCCACCGTGGGGTGCTGCTGCGCAAGCTGCGCGGTCTCTCCGACGCCGACGCCGGCCGCCGCCTGGTGCCCTCGGCCACCACGCTCGCCGGGCTGGTCAAGCATCTGACACTGGTCGAGCGGAACTGGTTCCCGACCCTGCTGGCCCCCGAGCCCGGCGACGTCTACCTGACCTCGGAAGAGGACGCGGTGGCGAGCTTCACCCTCGGTGGCCAGGAGACCGTCGCCGAGCTCGTCGCCGCGTACGAGCAGGCCTGCGCCCGGTCCCGGGCGGTCGCCGCGAGCTTCGACCTCGACCACGTGGTGCCGCACCCGCAGCTCGGCGAGGTGTCGGTGCGCTGGATCCTGGTGCACATGATCGAGGAGACGGCCCGCCACGCGGGTCACGCCGACATCCTGCGCGAGCTGACCGACGGGGAGTGCGGCGCGATCTGACCCCGGCCGCCTCCGCGCGTCCTCGCGGCCGTCGCGGCCCTGCGTGCGCCGTCGCGGCCTTGCGTGCGCCGTCGCGGCCCTGCGCGCGCCCGCCCCGGCCATGATCAACACGGGTTCGCCGAAACTGGGGTGTCCGACCGACTGGGATACCGCGATATCGGCGATGCCGTGTCGATCATGCCCGCGGGTCCGCCACGATGCCGGTGCGCGCCGTGCGGTGAGCCGGTTCGGCGGTGGCTGCGGTCGCCGGCCCCGGCGGGCCGCCTATCCTGGGGCGCGGGCGGCGACGAGGGGGAGTAGGTGCTGGTCATCCACGGGCTGTGGTCGCCCGGCGACGGGCCGACCGGCGGCCTCGCCGTGTGGGCCGAGGACAGCTCCGCGCCACCCGCGCAGACCCGCCCCGGCCGGCCGCCCCGGGAACGTCCACACCCCTTCGCCGCCGGGCACGCCGACCTGGTCGCCGTCCTCGCCGACGCCGCCGAGCCGGCCCACCCCGGCACCGCGCTGGTCACCCTGCCCACCCGGGCCGGCGTGCCGACCGACTCGCCCGAGCTGATCCGGACCGACGTCGCACCCCCGGCCCGCGGCCGACTCACGCTGGCCGGGTGGCGCGTTCCCGTCCTGGTGTACGCCCCGGACGACGCGCTGTCGCTGTTGCGGGCGCTGGACGACCTCCCGGCGGTGCCCGGAGGCACGGTGCGTCACCTCGCCGAACTGGCCGACTTCGCCGCCGACCTGGTGACCCGTGGACGCCTCCTACCCGGTGTCGCCGCCCCATCGGCGGGCGTCACCGCCTCGGCGGCCGTGTCGGCGGGCGTCACCGCCTCGGCCGCTACGTCGGCGAGGAGGCCGGCGCCCAGTGCCACGGGCGCAGGGGCTTCCGCGGGCGGCGCTGCGCAGGTGTCGGCGCGGGCGGTCTGGCGGCCGCTGCTGACCGGCACCGACGCCGCCTGGGCACGCTCGCTGGCGTTGGCCCTGCCACCCGCCGCCCGGGCCGCCGTCGACTCCGTCGCTCTCGCACGTGGTGCGGGCGGGGGCGAGCTGACCGCCGCCGAGGTGGTAGCGGATGTGCTCGACGCGTTGACCGACGCCGCCGCGCGGGCCGCTCTGGCGACCACCACCCTGGCCCGGGGGCTGCGGCCGGGTGGCCCGGCACCGGCCTGGTTGGCGGCGCTCGCCGGCCCGCAGCGGGATTTCACAGTCGATCCCACGGCGTTGGCCACCCTGCGCGACGAGCTGGACGTCTGGCAGCGGGATGCCGCCGGCGGGCCGGTTCGGGCCAGTTTCCGGTTGGTGGAGCCGGCCCCGGACGAGGTCACCGAGCCGATCCTGGCCACCCGCCCGGCACCGGACGACATCGTGCCGGCATCGGTCGAGTCGTCCGGCGGCGGGCGTTGGCGGTTGGAGTTCGGGTTGCAGGCGGCCGACGAGCCCGGCCTGCACGTCGACGCCGAGCAGGTGTGGCGGGCGCCGCAGACGCTCGGTGGCCTGACCGGGCGCACGGGCAGCCCGCAGGAGACACTGCTCGCCGAGCTGGGGCGGGCCAGTCGGCTCTGGCCGGACCTGGATGCCGCACTGCGTACCGCCGCTCCGGAAGTGATGGAGCTCGACGTCGACGGGGCGCACCGCTTCCTCAGCGAGGGTGCCCCGGTGCTGCACGCGGCCGGGTTCGGGGTGCTGCTGCCCTCCTGGTGGCAGCGCCCGTCGGCCCGGCTCGGCGCCCGGCTACGCGCCCGCAGCCGCACCGCTCCCGGCACGGTCAGTGGCACCGAGGCCGGTGTCGGTCTGGACGCCCTGGTGGACTACCGCTGGGAGGTCGCACTGGGCGACCAGCCGCTGTCCGCCGAGGAGTTGGCGGCGCTGGCCGAGATGAAGACCCCGCTGGTGCGGCTGCGCGGCCGGTGGGTGGAGCTGGACCCGGGGCGACTCGCGGCCGGTCTGCGCCTGCTCCGCTCCAGCGGTGAGTTGAGCGTCGCCGACCTGCTGCGCCTCGGCTTGGAGGACGGTGACACCACCGGTGCGCTCCCGGTGTTGGAGGTGAGCGCCGACGGGGCGCTGGGTGACCTGCTCGCCGGTGCGGTCGAGCGTCGGCTCACCCCGCTGGAGCCGCCGCCGAGTTTCCAGGGGACGCTGCGGCCGTACCAGCAGCGGGGTTTGGCGTGGTTGGCGTTCCTGCGCTCGCTCGGGCTGGGTGGTGTGCTCGCCGACGACATGGGTCTGGGCAAGACGGTGCAACTGCTCGCGTTGCTCGCCGGGGACCCACCGGAGGCCGGCCCCACCCTGCTGGTCTGTCCGATGTCGCTGGTCGGCAACTGGCAGCGGGAGGCGTCGCGGTTCACGCCGACGTTGCGGGTGCACGTACACCATGGGGCGGAGCGGGCGCGGGGGGCGGAGTTCACCGCGGCCGCGCACGGCGCGGACCTGGTCCTCACCACCTACTCGGTGGCGGCCCGTGACGCCGTCGACCTGGCCGGCATCGACTGGCACCGGGTGGTGGTGGACGAGGCGCAGGCGATCAAGAACGCGTCGACCCGGCAGGCCGAGGCGGTCCGCGCGTTGCCGGCCCGGCAGCGGGTGGCGGTGACCGGCACGCCGGTGGAGAACCGGCTCGCGGACCTCTGGTCGATCATGCAGTTCGCCAACCCGGGCCTGCTCGGGCCGGCGGCGACGTTCCGCAAGAGGTTCGCCGAGCCGATCGAGCGCAACGGTGACGCCGAGGCCGCCGAGCGGCTGCGCCGGATCACCGGCCCGTTCGTGTTGCGCCGGCTCAAGACCGACTCGTCGATCATCTCGGACCTGCCGGAGAAGTTGGAGATGGAGGTGCTCTGCAACCTCACCGCCGAGCAGGCAGCGCTCTACCGGGTGGTGGTCGACGACATGCTCGCCCGGATCGAGACCAGCGACGGCATCGAGCGACGCGGCCTGGTGCTGGCCACCATGACCCGGCTCAAGCAGGTCTGCAACCACCCCGCCCAGTTGCTGCGCGACGGGTCGGCGTTGGAGGGCCGCTCCGGCAAGCTGGCCCGGCTGACCGAGATCCTGGAGGAGGTGCTGGCGGCGGGGGAGCGGGCACTGCTGTTCACGCAGTACGCCGAGTTCGGCGCGATGTTGCGTGGTCACCTGTCGGCGCGGTTCGGCCGGGAGGTGCTGTTCCTGCACGGCGGGCTCGGGAAGGCCGAGCGGGACGCCATGGTGCAGCGTTTCCAGTCGGCGGACGGCCCGCCGCTGTTCGTCCTCTCCCTGAAGGCCGGCGGCACCGGCCTCACCCTGACCGCGGCGAACCACGTGGTGCACGTGGACCGGTGGTGGAACCCGGCGGTGGAGGACCAGGCCACCGACCGGGCGTTCCGGATCGGGCAGCGCCGTCGGGTGCAGGTCCGCAAGTTCGTCTGCGCCGGCACCGTGGAGGAGAAGGTCGCCGCGATGATCAACGACAAGCGCGCCCTCGCCGAGCGGGTCGTGGGCACGGGCGAGCAGTGGATCACCGAGCTGTCCACCGGCCAGCTGCGCGAGCTGTTCGCCCTGGAGGCCGGGGCGGTGGTGGAGTGAGCGAGAACGCCGGCGTGAGCACCGACCGGTTCGCCGACTACGGGCGCCCCCGCCGGGTCGACGGGGGTCTACGGGCGCGCAGCGCCCGGGGCGCGATCGGCCGCTCCTGGTGGTCCCGGCGGTTCCTCGAGGTGCTGGAGTCGTTCGCGCTGGGCACCCGGTTGACCCGGGGCCGGTCGTACGCGCGCGCCGGCCAGGTGCTGACGCTCGACATCGCACCCGGGCGGGTCAGCGCCGTGGTGCAGGGCTCCCGCCCGCAGCCGTACCAGGTGTCCATCGCGCTGCGACCGTTCCCGGACGCGCTCTGGTCCCGGATCGAGGAGGAGCTGGCCGGGCAGGCGTTCTTCAGCGCCCGGCTGCTCGCCGGGGACCTCCCCGACGAGCTGGAGGAGCTGTTCGTCGCCGCCGGCGCGCCCCTGTTCCCGGCCGGTGTGGACGAGCTGGCCCAACGGTGCAACTGCCCCGACTTCGCGGTCCCGTGCAAACACCTCGCGGCGACGTTCTACCTGCTGGCCGAGGCGTTCGACGCGGACCCGTTCGAGCTGCTGCACTGGCGCGGTCGGTCCCGCGCGGAGCTGCTCGACGAACTCCGCGCCCGGCGCGCCGAGGCCACCGGCGCCACCCCGCCACCGATCGCCCCACCGTCCGAACCGGACCGGACATCGTCGACAGTGGAGGTCGCGGCGCCGGTCGGCGCCGCGCGTGCGCTCGCCGGGTTGTCGGCGACCCCGTTGGCGGAGGCGGCGGACCGGTTCTGGTCCGCGCCGGTGCCACTGCCGGATCGGCCGCCCCGACTGGTGACCGGCACGGATCTGCTGCTGCGCCAGCTCGGAGCGCCCGCCCCGGCCATCGGCGGGCCGGGGCTGCTCGAACGGTTGCGCCGCGCGTACCGGGCCTTCGGCCCGGCCGACCGGTGAGCCGTCAGATCCAGCGGTCGAGGCTGCCCGTTGGGCGGGTGGGCCGTCACGTCCAGCGGCGGCGGAACCGCCACATGATGGCGGCGTTGGCCACCAGCACCACCGCGCAGATCGCACCGGTCAACCGACCGGCGAACACGGCTATCGCCGGCAGCGACGCCCACAGCACGATGGTCAACAACATCAGGTAGCGGCCCCTTCGGGCACGGACCCGGTGGTCCAGGCGCTTGAAGAACGCCGGGTCGCTCTCCCGGAGCTGACGGGTGATCTGGTCGAACCTGCGCTGATCCTCTTTGCTGAGCATGGCGCTGCCTTCCCCTCACGCGTTCAGCGGTTCGGCGGCATACCCGCTGCGGTGGTGGCTCACGCTCGCCTGCTCCCGCTACTTTTCCTTCTCGCGGGGCCCGGTGACATCGGGTGCGGTGACCGTCGTGAGGCCACCTCATGTCCGGCTTACCTGAACCTTAAGTTTGCCTGTGGTGGTGAACGGCGCGGAAAGTGTCGCGTACGGCGGCGAGGTCCGATCCGTACCCCGCTGCCGCGCGTCCGCCCTGCTGGGAAGGTCTGCGCTCGTCCCCGGCCCGGCGACTGCCGCGGACGCCGCACTGAGCGCTGTCTTAAGTGCCCTCACGAGGGTGTTCGGCCCACCTTGAAGGCCCCGGAGGGCTTGGTTACTTTGCCGTAGCAACTCCCCTCAGGCAACAGTCGCCGCACCTGCCGCACCTGCCCGGTCGCAGCTTCCGGCGCTCATCAGAAATCGGGATTGGTACATGGCCGACCAGAATGTGCCACCACGTCGACCGCGGGACGACCGCGGTTGGGACGGACGCCAGCACCACAACGCGGACGGCTACGGCGACCCCAACGCGTCCGCGCCCTACGGGTACGACTCGCCCAACCCCTACCAGGGCGGCTACCCGGCGCAGGCCGACCCTCGTGAGCAGTACGGCGAGGGTTACGCGCACGCCGGACAGCCCGCCCCCGGCCCGCGCGGGCCGCAGTGGGTCGGCCCGGAAGGGCTCGGTCGCCCGGTCCCGGCGCGGCCCGGCACCGGACTGCCCACTCTGGACGACGACGAGTCGGGTCCCAAGGTCGGACGACGCAAGGCGATGGTCGCCCTCGGTGGCACCGCCGCCGTCGTCGCCGGTGGCGCGGCGCTCGCCATGACCCCGCAGCTCCGCGGCATCTTCGGTGACGAGGTGGCCGGTGACGCCACCGGCAGCACGGTCACCGACGGCACCGCCGCACGGCCCAGTGGCCAGCAGCCCAGCACGGTGCGCACCTACACCGAGCAGAACGAGAGCTACATGGGCTCCCGGGCCGGCGAGGCGCTGAAGAAGAACGCGCCGGCCGGCGGACGGACCCTCTCCGGCCCGGCCGCCGCCGCCGCCGCGACCGACGTGACAGTGAAGACGGTGCTCGCCAAGGACCCGATCCTGCACCTTGCCCGGCGGGCCACCTTCGGGCCCACCCCCGAGGTGGTCGCCGACATCAAGAAGCAGGGCATCGACGCCTGGATCCGCGCCCAGTTGGACCCGGACAAGATCGCGCCGAGCAAGGCCGAGCTGAAGCTCGCCGAACTGCCCACGCAGAAGCTCAGCGTGCAGCAGCTGCGCACCCAGCGGGACCAGCTCAACGAGCAGGGCGCCCAGCCGGAGCGGGAGATGATCGACGCCACCATCGCCCGGCAGATCTGGTCGAAGCGCCAGCTCTTCGAGGTGATGGTCGACTTCTGGAACGACTTCCTGCACGTCGCCGCGGAGTTCGACGGTGGCGAGGTCTACCGCAACTCGTTCGACCAGGACGTCGTACGCAAGCACGCGCTGGGCAGCTACCCGGAGATGCTGATCGCCGCGAACAAGCACCCCGCGCTGCTGATCTACCTAAACCAGAAGGACTCCCGCAAGGACGCGATCAACGAGAACCTCGCCCGGGAGAACCTCGAGCTCTACTCGGTCGGCGTCGACGGCGGCTACAAGGAGCCGGACGTCCGTCAGGCCGCCATGTTGCAGACCGGCCGTGGCATCGACAAGGACGGCAAGTACGTCTTCAAGCCGGAGCAGCACTACGTCGGCAAGGTGAAAATCCTCGGCTTCAGCCACGCGAACGACTCGTCGGACCCGAAGAAGGCCGACGCGGCGATCGACGCGTACATCACCTACATCGCGCTGCACCCGTCGACAGCGAAGTACGTGGCGCAGAGCCTGGCGACCCGGTTCGTCTCGGACACCCCGCCGAAGTCCCTTGTGGACCGGCTGGCGAAGATCTACACCACCAACAACGGCCTGATCAAGCCGGTGCTGATGGCGATGTTCTGCTCCACCGAGTTCTGGGCCGCCGTGGGCCAGAAGGTGCGCCGCCCGATGGAGTACCTGGCTGCCACGTACCGCACGCTGGGTGTCTCGCCGGAGGCGTCGCCGAAGCACAACAACGGTGACAGCAAGCGCACCCCGTACGCGCGGGGCCTGCGGCAGATCCAGGACAAGCTGCGCGAGCTGGGCCAGTACCCGATGGGTCAGCCCACCCCGGACGGCTACCCGGACGTCTACGTCGCCTGGACGTCGGCCGGCACGATGGTCAACGGCTGGAACGAGGCGGGCGAGATCCTCGCCGGCTACCGCACCGCCTTCACGTACACGGCACCGGAGAAGCTGGTCGCCAAGCCGCCGGCGACCGCCGGGGCGTACGTGGACGCGCTCTCCCAGCGGCTGGTGGGTCAGAAGCTGAGCACGCGGGAGAAGAACCTGATCCTCGGTGTGGCCGGCGTCGCGGCCACCGCCAAGGTCGACGCCACGTTCAACGGGGCCATCACCGCCGTCGCGCGGGCGATCCTCGCTTCCCCCCAGCACCACCTCCGGTGAGGCACCCGATGGAGACGACTGTGTACAACTCTTTCCCCCTGCACCCCGAATGCCCCGACGTGCGGCGGCTGGCCGACAACCCGGCCGAGGCCCTGCTGCGCGCCGAGGCGGACATCGTGGCCGCCGAGAACGCCGCCGAGCTGGACCGCTACCGCACTCTGGAGAACCTGGAGGAGGCCCAGCAGGACGGTCGCGGCGTCACCCGCCGTACGTTCGTCGCGGGTGCCGCGGCCACCGCCACGGCCCTGGCCACGGCCCAGTTCGTCACCACGTCGGCGTCGTTCGCGGCGACCAAGACCGGCACCCTGATCCACGTCTTCCTCTACGGCGGGCTGGACGGGCTGAGCCTGGTCGCGCCGAACAACGACGCGGTGCTCAGCAAGGCCCGCCCCGACCTGCTGCTCGGCAACGACTCGCTGGCCCTGGACCGCGGCTTCAAGCTGACCAGCGCGTTCAAGCCGCTGGAGAAGTGGCTCACCGCCGGCCAGCTCGGCTTCATTCCGGGAGTCTCGGACGAGCGGCTGTCGCGCAGCCACTTCCAGGCCGCGGACGCCTGCAACCTGGGCGGTCTGCCCAACGAGACCGGCGGCCGGGGCTGGCTGGACGGTCTGGTCGACCACCTGGGCAAGGGCACCGCGTTCCGCAGCGTCGGCATCGGCAGCACGCTGCCCCGCTCGCTGGTCGGCAACAACGGCGCGTTGTCGCTGAACAACGTCGGCTCGTTGCGGCTCAACGGCGACGAGAAGTACCGGGCGGCCACCGAGAAGGCCATCAAGGGGCTCTTCACCGGGATCAACCACCCGGTCGAGGAGGCCGTGCAGGAGGGCATGGGCGCGTTGGCCACCGCCCAGCAGCTCGCCGCCAAGCCGTACCAGCCCGTCGAGGGCGTCAAGTACGAGGGTGTCGGCAACGCGTTCAAGCAACTCGCCCAGCTGATCAAGGGCGGCGCCAACGTCCGGGTCGCCACCGTCGGCATGGGTGGTTACGACACCCACGAGAACCAGGGCACCGCCGCGGGCGGTCAACTGCACCGCCGGTTGAACGAGCTGGCCAGCGCGATGGCGGCCTTCTTCACCGACCTCGGCCCGCAGGCCGCCGACGTGACGATCATGGTGTCCAGCGAGTTCGGTCGCCGGGTCGGCTCCAACACCGGCGGCACCGACCACGGGCACGGTGGTGTGGTCACCGTGCTCTCCGGCAAGAAGCTGGCCGGCTCCCTGCTCGGCACCTGGAACGGTCTGGACAAGCTGGACTCCGGTGACGTGCCGGAGTACAACAACATGTTCAACGTGTACGGCGCGGTGGCGCAGGGCCGGTTCGGGCTCACCAACGCGGAGGTCCAGAAGGTCTTCCCCCGCCAGAAGTACGCCCCAATGAAGCTGTACGCGTGACGTACCCGCACACCCACGCCGCCGGCCGTCGTACCGGGACCTCGTCCCGGCACGGCGGCCGGCCGGCTGCGCCCGTACCCCCGCAGATCCCGGACCGGCGCGGTCCCGGCGGCCGGCGGCTGCTGGGCGTGCTGCTCCTGGTCGGCCTGGTCGCCAGCGTGCTGCCGTGGTGGCTGGGCACCCCCGCCGGCTCGTTGCGGAGCACCGCCGCCACCGTCACGGCGGCCGGTCGGATCACCGGTCTGATCGCCGGCTACCTGCTGCTGGTGCAGGTGCTGATGATGAGCCGGCTGCCGATGCTGGAACGGTGGATCGGCGGCGAGCAGATGGCCCGGTGGCACCGCGACGTCGGGGCAACACTGCTGGTCGCCGTGCTGGCGCACATGTCGCTGATCCTTGTCGGCTACGCGGACCTGCGGAACCAGTCGATCCTCGCCGAGGTCGGCACGCTCCTCGGCGACTACGAGGACATGGTCTCGGCGTTCGTCGCCACCGGCATCATGATGCTGGTCGGCTTCAGCAGCGTCCGGGCGATCCGCCGCGCGTTGCCCTACGAGATGTGGCACGCGCTGCACTTGTCCAGCTACCTGGTCCTGCTGCTCGGCTTCGGCCACCAGTTCACCCACGGGGCGCAGTTGTACAAGCCCGGTCCGGTGCGGACCGGCTGGATCGCGCTCTACCTGCTGGTGGTCGCCGCCCTGCTCTGGGGTCGGGTGATCGCGCCGCTGGCGTTCAACCTGCGGTACAGGTTGCGGGTCGCCGACGTCGTCGCGGAGAGCCCGGACACCATCTCCATCTACCTCACCGGTGAGCGCCTGGGGCGGCTGACGATGCTCGGCGGCCAGTACTTCCGCTGGCGCTTCCTCACCCGGGGTTGCTGGTGGCAGTCGCACCCGTTCTCCGTCTCCGCCGCCGCGAACGGTCGCTGGCTGCGCCTCACCGTCAAGGTCGTCGGGAAGCACACAGCGGACCTGCGCGACCTTGAGCAGGGCACCCGGGTCTGGGCGCAGGGCCCGTCGGGCACCTTCACCGCCGCGCACCGGGTCCGGGAGCGGGCGCTGCTCATCGCCGGCGGCAGTGGCATCACGCCGATCCGGGCGATGTTGGAGGAGCTGCCCCCGGGTGCCGCCCTGATCTACCGGGCGCGCACGCCCGCCGACGTGCTGCTCAGCCGCGAGCTGGACTGGCTGGCCCAGGAGCGGGACACCTCAGTCTGGTACGTCATCGGCTCCCGCGACGATCCCGGTCCGCGTCAACTGATGAGCCCGGACGGGTTGCGTCAACTGGTGCCCGACGTGGCCCGGCGCGACGTCTACCTGTGCGGGCCGCCCGGGTTGGTGGAACAGTCGGTGCGTGCGCTGCGCCGCGCCGGCGTGCCGCGACGGCAGATCCACCTGGCCACGTTCGAGCTGTAGGAAGGGCAACCCCCATGCGTCGCGCGTTCCTCGCGATCACCGGCCTCGCCGCCAGCACCACCGCGCTGGTGGTCTTCAAGGGTTCCCCGGCCACCAACCAGGTCGCCCAGAACCTGCCGACCGCCCAGCCGGTGGACCCCACCGGGCAGGGCGTCGACCCGAGCGCCGACCCGGCCGCACCGGACGCCGATCCGGCCGAGGGCGGGCCCACCCCGTCGAAGAGCGCCGACGCGCCGGTGTCACCCAAGCCCGGCAAGACCACTGCCCGCCCGTCGGCCACCAAGACCACCAAGGCGCCCAGCGCGCCGCGCACCAGCAAGCCAGCCCAGTCGACCAACCGCCGGGTCACCGGCGCCGGCTTCGACAACGAGTACGGGTACGTGCAGGTGCAGATCGTGGTCTCCGGCAACCGGATCATCGACGCCGTCGCGTTGTCGCTGCCCAGCGGGGGTGAATCCGACATCCACAGCGGCGACGTCAGCAGCGCGTACGACGGCAGCGGCGGCGAGGTGGTGCGCAAGCAGAACGCCAACCTCAACACCGTCTCCGGTGCCACCGAGACCAGCAACTCCTACAAGCAGTCGCTGCGGTCCGCCATCGAGCAGGCGTTCTGACGTGCCGGCCGCGCTGACCCGACCGGGGCTCTGCCGGGTCGAGCAGATCATGGGTACGGCGATCACGCTGGACCTCGCCGACGACCTGCCGCCCGCGCGGACGCGTGAGCTGGCCGACGACGTCTTCGCCTGGATGCGCGAGGTGGACACCCGGTTCAGCACGTACAAGCCGGACAGCGAGGTGTGCCGCTTCGACCGG
This sequence comes from Micromonospora sp. WMMC250, assembly GCF_027460215.1. Classification (NCBI taxonomy): domain Bacteria; kingdom Bacillati; phylum Actinomycetota; class Actinomycetes; order Micromonosporales; family Micromonosporaceae; genus Micromonospora; species Micromonospora sp. WMMC250. Next base: position 6,612,962 of record NZ_JAPZBJ010000002.1, read on the forward strand.
GGTGAGGTGCTGCTCTCCGAGGCGTCGGCGGACCTGCGGTTCGTGCTGGAGGCCTGCGCCGACCTGTGGGGCGTCACCGACGGGTTCTTCGACGCGTACGCCACCGGGCGGCTCGACCCGTCCGGTTTCGTGAAGGGCTGGGCGGCGCAGGTCGCCTCGGATCGGCTGCTCGCCGCCGGCGCCCCGAACCACTGCGTGAACGCCGGTGGTGACGTGCGCGTACGCGGTGTGTCGCCGTCGGGGGAGCCGTGGCGCATCGGCATCCGGCACCCGTGGGACGCGATGGCGACGTGCCTGGTGCTCAGCGGAACCGACCTGGCCGTGGCCACCTCGGGGGTCTACGAGCGGGGTCGGCACGTGCTGGACCCGCGCCGTGGGGCGCCGGCCAGCGGACTGCGTTCGGTGACAGTGGTCGGCACCGACCTCGGGGTGGCCGACGCGTACGCCACCGCCGCCCTGGCCATGGGGGCGGCGGGTCGCGGCTGGCTGGACCGCCTGGACGACCACACCCACGCCGTCGTCACCGACGACGGCCGTCAGTACTATTCCGCCAACATCCCTCTGACCGACTAGCGCAGTGGGCGGTGGGTGCCGGCGGGGCGGGACCCGGTGGGGCGGGGACGGCCGGGGCGCGAGCCGGACGGTCGGGTGCCGGCCCAGCGGTGTCGTCGGTGGCCGCGCCGGGGTGGTTCGGTCCCACCGGGATGGGCCGCTCTGTCGTGCGTGGACATCTTTCCCCCGATCGTGGCGCGCGTTCGCGCCGTCCTCCTGTCAACGAGGACCGGTGCCCCGGCGACGCTGTCGGGCACCGGATGGAATCGTCGGACAGGGCCTTTCTTCACATTCCTCGTCGGGGCAGCGGCAGGTGACCGGGTATCAGGTCGGGAGCGAGCGTCACCCCGGTGGCGCGCAGCGCCCCGATCAACGTGTTCTGCACGAGGTACGAGTCCGGGAGTTGCCAGCGGGCCTGCTCGGGGGCGACCGCCCAGCGGACCGTGCCCTCGGGTAGCCGGGTGGGCGGCGCGGGGATCCACGAGCCCGGCCCGTGCCGGACCACGTGGAAGCAGTGCTCCAGCTCCGGCCGCAGCGGGTCGCCGGGGCGGACCAGGAACATCCAGCGTCCGGTGGGCGTGGCCAGCACCGGCCCGCGTACGCCGGTGCCGGCGGGGTGGATCTGCACCGCGTCGAGGACGAGCCGACCCAGGTGGGCGGGCACCTCCAACACGTCGAAGGCCCGGCCGGTGGGCAGCAGCACCCCGTGCGGACGGTTCCGCCACCAGGTCGCGACCCGGGCCGGGTCGGCGCTGGCGGCCAGTTCCCAGTTCTCCAGAGCGGGGTGACAGCCCACCGTGGGACAGCCGGCACGCCCGCAGACGAAGCGGCTGCGGGCCAGACAGGCACCCGGGGTGACCTGCCAGCCGTGTGCGGCGTACCGCATGGCGACCCGGCGCAGCCGGACCCGTTCCAGCGGCGACAGTTCGGCGACGCGCGGTCCGACATTCCCCCACATGTGTGCCATCTCCCCTCGTCGGGCCCGGCGTTCGCCAGGTCCCATGTCGAGCACCGTCACTGCCGTAACCCACGATCGTTGAGGTTGACGAACGGCTCGTGCAACTTGCACGAAAAGTACGAGGACTGGCTGTCCGGCTGACGTACATCCTGTGCGACCAGCGGAAACGTGAAAGTGAACGAAGGCCGCCGCGCCCGTGTACATAGCTTCGGCTCGATCGGTCGTCGCGCAGGGGAGGATGGGGAGATGGACGAGCTACCCATTGGACGGCGGGTCGCCTACTGGCGCGGACGGCGGAAGATGTCGCAGCAGGTCTTCGCGGACCGACTGGGCAAGTCGAAGAGCTGGGTGGACAAGGTCGAACGCGGCGTCCGCCGGTTGGACAAGTTCTCCGTCCTGTACGAGATCGCCGACATCCTCCAGGTGGACGTCCAACTCCTCATGGGCAAGGACCCGGAGCGCCGCACCGACGCGCTGAACTGCATCGACCAGATCGAGGTGCAGGAGATCCGGGCGGCGTTGGAGCGCTACGACTCGATGAGCGCGTACTTCGACGCGGCGCCCTCCCCACCGCCGCTGGACGACATGCGCAAGGCCGTCAACCATGCCTGGCTCACCTATCAGTACGGCCGCTACGGGATGCTCACCCGGGCGCTGCCCAAGCTGCTGCGCGACGCGCAGGCGGCCGACGCCGCGTACGGCGGTGACCGGGCGATCGAGGCGGCCCACCTGCTCGGGCAGGTCTACCAGATCGCCTCGTCGGTGCTGCGCAAACTCGGTGAGTGCGAGCTGGCCTGGCTGGCCGCCGACCGGTCGATGGCGGTGGCCCAGCGGGCCGACGACCCGCTGCTGGCCGGGATCGCCACCACAAGGGTCTGCAACGCCCTGGTCGCGATGGGCCGGGCCCGTCCGGCGCTGGAGCTGAACGTCCAGATCGCCAACCGGTTGGCCCCGGGCGGCGGCAACGAGGTGTCCCCGGCCCGGCTCTCCGTCTACGGGATGCTGCTGCTCCAGGGCGCGATGGCCGCGTCGCGGATCGGCGACACGGCGAGCGTCGACGACCTGATCAACTGCGCTCAGGAGGCCGCCACCCTGCTCGGTGGCGACCACAACCACTACTGGACGTCGTTCGGCCCGACCAACGTCGAGTTGCACCGGGCCGCCGCCGCCGTCGAGCTGGGCGACGGTGGTCGGGCCGTGGAGGTGCACCAGCTGCGCATCGCGGAACCCTCCTTCAACGCGTTGCTGCCCGAACGCCGCGCCCACCACCTGCTCGACATCGCCCGCGGGTACGCCCAGATGGGCGACGTGGCGAACGCCGGCGAGATGCTGCTGCTCGGCGATCGGCTGGCCCCGTCGGAGATCCGCTGCCGGCCGATCGCGCACGAGGTGATGTCGGACGTCCTCCGTCGCACACGTGGTGCGCCGCCTTCTCCGGTAGCGGAGTTGGCTGAGCACATGGGAGTAGGGGTATGAGCGCGGAGCCGGTTTGATGGCCGGTTCACCGCGTACCAGCGGGCACCGCGAGGTGCTCTACGTCATCGCCTGCGGCTCGCCGCTGGCACGGCACGTCGGCCTCCTGGTCGACCTCGCCCAACAGGATGGTTGGGACGTCTGCGTGGTCACCACGCCGGACGGCGCGAAGTTCGTCGACCAGTCGGCACTGGTTCGGCAGACCGGGCATCCGGTGCGGACGCACTACAAGAACCCCGGTGACCCGGACGTGCTGCCGCCCGCCGACGCCATGATCGTCTGCCCGGCCACCGTCAACACCGTCAACAAGTGGGCGGCCGGGATCGCCGACACCCTCGCGCTCGGCCTGCTGGTCGAGGCGCAGGGCAAGGGCATCCCGATCGTGGCCGTGCCGTACACCAATGTGGCGATGGCCGCCCACCCGGCGTTCCGCGCCGGGGTGGCCCGACTGGCCGAGTGGGGTGTCACCGTGCTCTTCGGTGATCATGTGGTCGCGTTGCACCCGCCGGGAACGGGGGAGCAGCACCTGTCCGCGTTCCCGTGGGCGAAGCCTCTGGCCGCGCTGCACACCGTCGCCGCGAACGCCGCCTAAGCTCCGACGGCGGGGCTTCGCGGCGCTGCTGAGGGTTGACGGCGAGGGCTTCGCCACGCCGCTTGAGAGTCCGACGGGGGGCTTCCGGTCGACGTGGCCGGGCGGGCGTCACCGCCCGGCGGCCCTCGCGCCGGTAAGCTGGCCCGCCGTGAGCACAAGCGGATCCGCGCCGACGGTGACCGACGTGGTGGCCGAGCTGGAACGGCGTTTCCCGCCGGCCTGGGCCGAGGAGTGGGACCGGGTGGGCCTGGTGCTCGGTGAGCCGTCCGCGCCGGTGCGCCGGGTGCTCTGTGTAGTCGACGTGGTGCCCGAGACGGTCGCCGAGGCGCTGGCCGCCGACGTCGACTTGATCGTCTCGCATCACCCTCTGCTGCTGCGCGGCGTCTCGTCGGTCGCTCCGACGACCTTCAAGGGGCGGATCATCCACGACCTGATCCGGGCCGGGGTGGCGCTCTACGCGGCGCACACCAACGCCGACGTGGCCGCCCCCGGCGTCTCCGACGCCCTCGCCGCCCGGTTCGGGCTGACCGGGCTGCGGCCACTGCTGCGACCCGCGCCCGGCTCGCCCGCCCACGGCGACGACCGGGGCTTCGGTCGGATCGGCGAGCTGCCCCGGCCGATGACCCTCGCCGAGCTGACCCGGCACGCCGCCGCCGTGCTTCCCGTCACGTCCTGGGGAGTTCGCGCTGCGGGCGATCCCCGGCGTATGGTTCGTACCCTCGCCGTCAGCGGCGGGTCGGGGGACAGTTTCCTCGGCGCCGCGACCGCCGCCGGGGTGGACGCATTCCTCACCGCCGACCTGCGGCACCACCCGGCCGGCGAGCACCTCGCCGCCGATGGTCCCGCCCTGATCGACGCCGCCCACTGGGCGACCGAACGACCGTGGCTGGACGACCTGGCCGACCTCCTCCGGGAGGCGTTGGGCGTCGAGACGCTGGTGTCCGACCTGGATACCGACCCGTGGACAGTGCACGCCGCCGCACCCGTTGTGGACGACAAGGAGCCCCGACCGTGAAGGCTGACCCTCAGGTGCAGCGCCGCCTGCTCGACCTCCAGGCGATCGACACCAACCTCGCCCAGCTCGCCCACCGTCGGCGGTCGCTGCCCGAGCGGGCCGAGCTGGAGGCGCTGGCCCGGGAGTTGTCGGCGTTGGAGGACGAGCGGGTCCGCGCCCAGGTGGCGGTCGACGACCTGGACCGGGACATCGCCCGGATGGAGAAGGACGTCGAGCAGGTCCGGGCCCGCAAGGAGAAGGACGAGAACCGGCTCGCCGCCGGCACCGGCCCCGCCCGCGAGTTGGAGGCGCTCCAGCACGAGCTGGTTTCGCTGAACCGCCGTCAGGGCGACCTGGAGGACGCCGAGCTGGAGCTGATGGAGCAGCGGGAGACCGCGCAGGGCGTCCTCGACGGGGTGGAGCAGCGGTTGGCCGACGCCCGCGACAAGCGGGCCGCGACCGAGCAGCGCCGCGACGAGGCGATGGCCGAGATCGCCAAGGAGGAGGAGTTCAAGCGGGGGGCCCGTCAGCCGCTCGCCTCTGACCTCCCGGCCGACCTGGTCAAGCTCTACGACAAGATCCGTGAGGACACCGGGCTGGGCGCCGCGCTGCTCACCGCGGGCCGTTGCGGCGGGTGCCGGTTGGAGCTGTCCGGCGCCGACCTGGCCCGCATCCGAGGGGCCGCCCCGGACGACGTGGTCCGCTGCGAGGACTGCCGACGGATCATGGTCCGCACCAACGAGTCGGGTCTGTAGGTCGTGGCACCGCGCGTGGTCACCGTCGAGGCCGACGGCGGGTCACGGGGCAATCCCGGCCCCGCCGGCTACGGCGCTGTGGTCCGTGACTCGGAGACCGGTGAGGTGCTGGCCGAGCGCTCCGAGTCGCTGGGCACGGCGACCAACAACGTCGCCGAGTACCAGGGCCTGATCGCCGGGCTGACCGCCGCCGCCGAGCTGGGTGCCGCCGAGGTGGACGTCCGGATGGACTCCAAGCTGGTCGTCGAGCAGATGTGCGGCCGGTGGCAGATCAAGCACCCCGGTCTGCGACCCCTGGCTGCCCAGGCGGCCGGGCTGGTGGGCCGCTTCGCCGCGGTCCGGTTCGCCTGGATCCCCCGCGACCAGAACCGGCACGCCGACGCGCTCGCCAACGCCGCCATGGACGCCGCCGCCGGGCGACCCCCGTCGACGGGCGCCGCCGCCCCGGCGGTCGGCAGTGACCGAGCGACCGCCCCGGCGGTCGGCAGTGACCGAGCGACCGCCCCGGCGGTCGGCAGTGACCCGGCGACCGCCCCGGCGTCGTGGGAGCCCCGCCCGACCTTCACCGCCACCCGGCTGATCCTGGTCCGGCACGGCGAGACCGAGTACACCGAGCAGCGCCGCTACTCCGGTCGCGGCGACGTGCCCCTCTCCGAGAAGGGCCGCGCCCAGGTCCGCGAGACCGCCGCCCGGGTGGCCGCGCTGGCCCCGACCGTCGCGGCCGTGCTCAGCTCACCACTGTCCCGGTGTACGGCCACGGCGGCGGCCATCGCCGAAGCGCTCGGTGACGTGCCGGTGCGCACCGAGGACGACCTGATCGAGTGCGACTTCGGCCAGTGGGAGGGGCGCACCTTCGCCGAGGTGCGCGAGGGCTGGCCGGGGGAGATGGACGCCTGGCTCGCCTCACCCCGGGTCGCCCCGCCGGGCGGGGAGTCGTTCACCCACGTCGCCGAACGCGCGCACCGTGTCGTGGCGGGGTTGCTCACCGCGTACCCCGGGGAGACGGTGGTGCTCGTCTCGCACGTCTCGCCGATCAAGCTGGTGCTGCGCGACGCCCTCGCCGCCGGCGACGGGTTCCTTCACCGGCTCTTCCTGGACGCGGCCGGGATCTCGGTGCTCGACATGTGGCCCGACGGCGGCGTCGCCGTCCGCACCGTCAACGACACCTCCCACCTCGCCGCTCTCTGAGCCGTTCACCAGTCGGCCGGTCGGTCGCGCCGTTCGGCGCAGCCGGCCGGCCGTTCGGCGCAGCACCCTCCGAACGGGTCGCGTGACGGCCGTCACAAAGTCGTAGCCTCCGGCCGTTACATCGAGAGCCTCGACTCCCCGGAGGTGTGTCAGATGGCTGCACCGGAACCGGAGGCGCCCACTACGGCGCCGACCAGGGCGAAGGACCACAGCCCCTGGAACTGGTTGCTCTTCATTCCCATCGTGGTGCCGCTGGTCCCGGCCTTCTTCAACGGCGACTCGCCCCGCGTCTTCGGGTTTCCCCGCTTCTACTGGCTGCAACTGGCGTTCATCCTGCTCGGCGTCGGCACCACGACGCTGGTCTACCAGATGACCAAGAAGCGTGGAGGCCGCTGATGTGGCGCGACCATCTCACCGAGATCATCGTCTTCACGCTGCTGTTCCTCCTGGTCAGCGCGATGGGCTTCGTCGCCGCCCGCTGGCGCGCCCCGAAGGACATGGCGCACCTGGACGAGTGGGGCCTGGGCGGGCGCAGCTTCGGCGGCTGGATCACCTGGTTCCTGGTCGGCGGCGACCTCTACACGGCGTACACCTTCGTGGCGGTGCCGGCCCTGATGTTCGGGGCGGGGGCGGCCGGGTTCTTCGCCGTGCCGTACACCATCGTGATCTATCCGTTGGTGTTCCTGGTGCTGGTCCGGCTCTGGTCGGTGTCGCACCGGCACGGGTTCGTCACGCCTGCCGACTTCGTCCGTAAGCGCTTCGACTCGCCGGTGCTGGCGCTGCTGATCGCGATCACCGGCATCGTGGCAACCATGCCGTACATCGCGTTGCAGCTGGTCGGCATCGAGGCGGTACTCAAGACGATGGGGGTCACCGGCGACAACGCGCTGGCCCGGCACCTGCCGATCATCATCGCGTTCGCCATCCTGGCCGCGTACACGTACCAGTCCGGGCTGCGCGCGCCGGCGCTGATCGCGTTCGTCAAGGACAGCCTGATCTACATCGTCATCCTGGTGGCGGTCATCTACCTGCCGTACAAGCTGGGCGGTTGGGGGGACATCTTCGCCGCGGCGGACGCGAAGTTCGACGCCTCGCCCAACCCGAACGACGGCATCCTGCTCAACGGCAACAACCAGCTCCAGTACGTGACGCTGGCGTTCGGTTCGGCGTTGGCGCTCTTCCTCTACCCGCACAGCATCACCGGTGTGCTGGCCAGCCGGAACCGCGACGTGATCAAGCGGAACATGTCGGCGCTGCCCGCGTACAGCCTGCTGCTCGGGTTGATCGCCCTGCTCGGCTACATGGCCATCGCGGCGGGCGTGAAGCCGTTGCCCGGGGCCAAGGAGGGCACTGTCGACAGCAACACCGTCGTGCCGCTGCTGTTCGACCAGCAGTTCCCGGACTGGTTCGCCGGTGTCGCGTACGCGGCGATCGGCATCGGCGCGCTGGTGCCGGCGGCGATCATGTCGATCGCGGCGGCGAACCTGTTCACCCGCAACATCTACAAGGAGTACCTGAAGCGGGACGCCTCACCGGCCCAGGAGGCCAACGTCTCGAAGATCACCTCGCTGGTGGTGAAGGTCGGCGCGGTGGCGTGCATCGTCTTCCTCGACCCGCAGTTCTCCATCGACCTCCAGCTGATCGGTGGCGTGATCATCCTCCAGACGCTGCCGGCGGTGGCGTTGGGCCTCTACACCCGCTGGTTCCACCGCGCCGGCCTGATCGCCGGCTGGGTGGTCGGCATGGGGCTGGGCATGTGGATGCTCTACCAGGTGGCCAGCCCGACCCGGAAGCACTTCGGCGGCTCGGCGTTCCCGCTGTCCGAGTTCGGGTTCGACACCACCAAGACGATCTACGTCGGCATCGTGGCCGTGGCGGTCAACCTGGCCGTCGCCGCGCTGGTGACGCTGGCACTGCGGGCCGCTAAGGCGGACGAGGGAGTCGACGGCACCGAGCCGGACGACTACTTCGCCGACGAGGGCGACCCCCGGATCACCCCCGGCCCCGACCGCGACGCCGAATCGGCCCGCGAACCGGTCGCCTGACCGCTGGTACGCCCGGGTGCCGACATCGGTCGGTGCCCGGGCGTATCTGTGTCCAGGGCCGTTGTCCGGTGGGCCGTCGTCGGCGAATCGGCGTCGTCGTGGCCTGGTTGTCGGCCGGGTGGCGTCGTCGTGACGTGGTCGTCGTGGGGTCGTTGTCGCGGAGCGGCGAGGTGGTTTCAGGCGCTATCGAGCTGATGTCGCAAACGAATCATGCGCCCTCCGACGTCGGCAGCGGGGGGTGCGGCGTTCAGCTGGAGCTGCGGCGTCAGCGGGGGCTGCGGCGTCCAGCTGGGGTTGCGGCGGGAGCGAGGGCTGCCGGGCCGGGTCAGGCCGGCGATTTGGCGCGCTCTGGCTCCCAAGATTGTGCTCGATCGTTGTTGTAGTGGCGTTGGGCCGCGCGCGAGGCCACTACAACAAGGATCCTGCGCGATCTCGAAGCTTGCGTCGGTCCACCAGGGACGGCCGTGCTTCTGGCGCGCCCTACGGTTGCTCGCGGCCGATGCCCTGTAGGGCGAGGGTCAGTAGTTGTTCCGCCTTGGCCGCGCCCATCGGTTGCGCGGCGAGTGAGATGCCGTTGGCGAGGATCATCAAGTCGGCCATGGTGACGTCGGGCCGTACCGAGCCCTCGTCGACGGCTCGGCGCAGCAGTGGCGCACCGGCGGCGACGAGCGTCGCACCGCAGGCGTCGCTCTCCTCGGCGGGCTCGTTCAGGAGCGAGTCCGCGAGGCCGCGGGTCGTCGTGGCGTACGCGGTGACCTCGTGCAGCCAGGTCGTCAGCGCGTCGAGGGCGTCCGGCCCGTCGAGCAGGTCTCCGGCGCGCGCTGCCAGGTTGCGGACACAGTCGCGGAAGATCGCCTGGAGCAGCGACCACCGGGTGGGGAAGTGCCGGTGCAGGGTCGCCGATCCCACCCCGGCGGATCGGGCGATCTCCTCCAGCGAGGCGTACGCGCCGTCGCGGGCGATCGCCTCGGAGGCCGCCGTGACGATGAGGTCGTAGTTGCGCTGCGCGTCCGCTCTCATGGCCCGCCTTGCAAAAGTGGGGTGGTCCCCCATATCGTAGCCGACGAGAAGTGGGGGACCACCCCACTTGTTTCTCGGGAGGCATCATGGCTGTTCTCGTCATCGGCGCGACGGGCAAGCAGGGCGGGGCCACGGCTCGAGCGCTGCTCGACCGTGGCGTCCCGGTCCGCGCCCTGGTCCGTGATCCCGGCACCGACAACGCCCAGGCTCTGCGGGCTCGGGGCGCCGAACTGGTCACCGGCGACCTGGACGACGCCAACTCGCTGCTCGCCGCGGCGGACGGGATGGACGGCCTCTTCTCCATCCCGTACCCCGACGTGACCGACATGCAGGGCGACGCCGAGGTGACCCGCGGCCGCAACGTCGTCGAGGCGGCGCACCGGGCCGGTGTGTCACACGTCGTGCACAGCAGTGTCTCGGGCGCCGGGGACTTCCACCGCAACCAGCCCGGATGGGCCGAGGGCCGGTGGGACAGGCACTACTGGGAGAGCAAGGCGGCCATCGACGAGATGGTGCGCTCCGGCGGGTTCGCGCACTGGACCGTCCTGAAGCCGTCGACCTTCATGGAGAACCTCGTCGGCTGGTCGTACCTCTTCGGCGACTGGTCCACCGGCACCATCATCACCGGCTTCGCCGCGGACACGCGACTCCCGTGGATCGCCGTCGACGACATCGGCGAGGCCGCGGCGATCGCGTTCACGAACCCGGGGAAGCTCGACGGCCAGGACGTCGAACTCGCCGGTGACCTGCTCACCATGACCGAGGTCGCGGCCATCCTGAGTGAGGTCACCGGCCGGGCGATCACCGCTCCCGTGCTCACCCCGCAGGAGGCCGTCGAGCGCGGCCTGCTGCCCGCCATGGTCAACGCCGTCGAGCGGATCAACGAGATCGGCAGCCCGGCCCGTCCGGAAATGGCCCGCGCCCTCGACCTGCCTGTCACCGACTTCCGCACCTGGGCGCGGCGAACGTTCTCCTGAAACCCGGCCGGGTGGGCGGGCTCGGCGGGCTCATCTCGGCGGTAGGTGGCGGCGGTGAGTGGGACCGCGACACCACCGCGCGTGGTCAGCGGCGGCGGTTGCGGTTCACCAGGGCCTGGTTGAGGCGGCCCAGCAGCGCCGCCAGCGTCGCCCGGTCCTCGTCGCTCCAGTCGGCCAGCATGTCGCCGTAGAGCCGGGTCCGTGCGGACCGCACCGCCGCCATCCGTTGCAGGCCGGCGGTGGTGGCGGAGATGACGGTGCCGCGGCCGTCGGACGGGTCCGGGGTACGCGTGATCAGGCCGTCCCGCTGGAGCGCGGACACCTGCCGGGTCACCGTCGAGCCGTCCAGGTTGAGTTGGGCGGCGAGCGCGGAGACGTTCTGCGGGCCGGAGTTGTCCAGGTGCCGCAGGATCACGTACGCCGCCCGGTCGAGCACCCGGTGCTCGGCGGTGCCGGTGGCCCGCCGGGTCGCCTCGCCGAAGCGCATCAACAGGGCCACCTCCGTCTCGATGCGGCCCAGGGTGATCTCGTCGTCGTCACTCATAGCTGTATGATACAGAATAAGTACCTGTAGGATACAGCTAATTGAGGAGTCGGAGTGGATCGGCGTTCCGAACCGAACCGCAGTGCCATCTACGCCACCACGCTGGTGGCCTTCCTCGCCATCGCCGGCATCGCCGTCGTCGACCCGATCCTGCCCGCCATCGGCGACGCGATCGGCGTCACCGCGTGGCAGGTCGAGTTGCTGTTCACCGCGTACATCGCGGTCATGGCCGTCGGCATGATCCCGGCGACGCTGGCCAGCGGCCGGTTCGGCTTCAAGCCGGTGCTCATCACCGGTGTCTCGGTGGTCGGCGTCGCCGCGATCCTCGCCTCGTTCAGCGACACCATCGTGCAGCTCTCCGTGCTGCGCGGCGTCTGGGGGCTGGGCAACGCGATGTTCTTCGCCACCGCCATGGTGGTGCTGGTCAACCTGGCCGTCGACCGGGAGTGGGTGGTCGGCCTCTTCGAGACCGCCCTCGGTCTCGGCTTCGCCGTCGGCCCACTCATCGGCGGCCTGCTCGGCGAGGTCAGCTGGCGGCTGCCGTTCTTCGTCTGCGGCGTCTTCATGGTCCTCGCCCTCGGCGTGGCCTCCCGCAAGCTCCGCGAACCCACCAACCGCCAGCCTCCGGTACGCGTCGGCCAGATCTTCGCCACGTTCCGCCGGCCGGCGTTCATCGCCCTCTGCGCGGTGACCGCCACGTACAACTTCGTGTTCTTCGTGGTCCTCGGCTACACGCCGCTCTTCCTCAAGCTGGACATCATCCCGCTGGGGCTGGCGTTCACCGGCTGGGGTCTCGGCCTGGCCGCCGGCATCCTGGTGATCGGCCACCGCCTGGCCCACCGCATCGGCGCCGTGCAGACCGTCGGCGTCGCCATCGCCGGGCTGCTGGTCTGCATGGTCCTCTTCGCCACCTCCACCAGCACCGCCGAGTCGCTCGTCGTGCTGGTGCTCGCCGGACTCTGCATGGGGATGGCCAACGCCAACCTCACCGACCTGGCCCTCGGCCTCGGCTCCAACGACCGGCGGGTCGCCACCGGCGCGTTCAACCTGGTCCGCTGGGGCGCCGCCGCGCCCGCGCCGATCATCTCCGGCAAGCTCGCCGAACACTCCCTCTCGCTGCCGTTCTGGGTCGGCTTCGGGGTGCTCGCCGTCGGAGTCCTCGTCTACCTGGCCTTCGCGCACGTGATGGCCGCCGGCTACGGCGAGCGGGTCCTCTGGTCCCGCTGGAACCGCAGCGCCGCAGCTGCCGAGAAGACCGCCGAGGAGCCGGTAGGCGAGGCGTACTGACGGCCCCGGCCCGCGCTTCAAGATCCGCGCAACATCGGGGAAACTGCTGCCTCCGGGCTCGCTGAGGCAGCACCATCCCGGATGTTGCGCGGATCTTGGCGTTGCGGGCGCTCAGCTCAGGGCGCGGTAGAGCAGGTAGAGGCCGATCGTCGTACCGAACACCACGATCAGCCCCTTGAGCAGCACCGGCGGCAGCCGACGGACGAGCCGCGCGCCCGCGTACCCCCCAATGAGGGTGGCCGGCGCGACCACCGCGACGGCCGCCCAGTTCACCGGGCCGAACAGGGCGAACACCACGAGCGTCGTCAACCCCACCACGGCGGACAGCAAATTCTTGATCGCGCTCACCCGCGCCAGGGTCGCGTCCAACACCAGGGCCAGCCCGGCGACCAGCATCACCCCGAGGGCGGCGCCGAAGTACCCGCCGTACACCGCGCCGAGCGCGACCATCGTCTGCACCGCTACCGTCCGCTGGCGTGGCGACAGGTCCCGGGGGTGACCGACCAGCCGGCGCAGCGGGTCCTGGAAGGCCAGGACCGCTGTCGCGCCGAGAACCAGAAAGGGTACGACCACCTCGAACGCGCGGGCCGGCGTGGCCAGCAGCAGCAACGCCCCGAGGATCGTGCCGACGATGGTGGTCGGCACCAGCGTGGCGAGGGCGCGGGGGCGCGGCAGGTCCTGCCGGCTGCCCGCCACGCTGGCCACGTACCCGGGGAAGACGGCCACCGAGTTGCTGACGTTCGCCGGCACCGGGGGCAACCCGACCGCGATCATCGCCGGGAAGGTGATCAGCGATCCACCACCGGCCACCGCGTTGACAGTGCCAGCGGCGAGACCGGCGGCGAGCAGCAGCGCGGCGTGGGAGAGATCCATAGCCCCACGAGGCTAGCCGCCGCCTTCCGAGGCAGCTCCGCCGGACCGGCCGTGAGCTGCGCGATCTTGGTCTGGCGGGGCGGCAATACCGGCAGCACGCTCGTCGTTAGGATGGAAGCGCGACGGACGAGTCGACCGGGCGGTCGCGTCGGCGGGCTGCGGCCCGCCGCCGAGGAACGTCCGGACTCCACAGGGCAGGGTGGTTGTTAACGGCAACCCGGGGCGACCCGCGGGACAGTGCCACAGAAAACAGACCGCCGACCCCCAACGGGGACGGTAAGGGTGAAACGGTGGGGTAAGAGCCCACCAGCACCCCGGGTGACCGGGGTGGCTCGGTAAACCCCACCCGGAGCAAGGCCAAGCAAGGGCCGTCACCGCAAGATGACGACCCGGCGCAGACGCTTGAGGGCTGCCCGCCCGATGTCTGCGGGTAGGCCGCTAGAGCCTGTCGGCAACGGCAGGCCGAGATGGATGACCGCCGCCGGCGCGGATCCTTCGGGGTACGCGTCGCGTACAGAATCCGGCGTACAGGTCGACTCGTCCGTCGCCTACCAGGTCAGCCGCCTTCACATGGTGGCTGACCTGCTGTTTCCTTGGGTGTTGCTGGTCCCCGTTGGGCATCGTCGGTCGGCGTTTGGCGGCCCCGTGACGGCCCATACGGCCCAGCCACGGCCCAGACGGCAGTCCAACCGGTCCAATAGTGGCTAGCCAACACCAGGTCGGCTCGGCAAGATTGGGACTCTCGCGCCCAATTGAGAGGTAGGTGCGCCGTGTCTTGGGCCTCATCACTGGACCTAAACAGGGCTCTGGCCGCATGTCACTATGACCTGGTGGGGGACTGGTTCCGTGATCCATGGGGCTGGCCCGAGTTGGACTGGGTGGTCTCAACCCGACCCGATTTCATAGAAGCACGCATTGAGAGCACTGATGTCAGGGCCGTCTCCAAGATCGATGTCCCAAAGGAGAACTTCGGCATCCGGCCGGCGATGGTGATGGACCCACTAGACCGACTCGCCTACCAGGCGCTGGTGGGCCACCTCAGCGTGCCCTTGATCGGAGGGATGCATCGCAACGCATACGGGTGGCGACTTCCGCTAAAGGGCATGACTCCGGGGGTATATTCCCCGGGCGACAAGCAGTGGGAGAACTACCGTTCCTACTTATCTCGCCTAGCCGGAGAGTTTGAAGTAGCACTTAAGACCGATATAGTTTCCTGCTTTGCGAGCATCCCGATCGACAGACTAATCGAGGAAATTGAACGTAAAGTCACTCGCGCAAGCTCTCGGCCCATCGCCGATAATCTATTCGCCCGTCTTGTAAATTGGAACAGAATCACCGGCCGGAGTGGTATCCCTCAACGCTTTCAGGCGTCGGCCGTGCTTGCTAACCTCTACTTGTCGCAACTGGACGAGGTGTTGGATCATCACTCGTCCGACGTCGATGGCGACCCGGGTAAGCGGCGTAGCTTTGTGCGATGGATGGATGATGTGTGGCTCTTCGGTGACGATGCTGGCAACCTCCGCCGCGCACAAGTCGAGATCAACAGCGCGCTTAATGACTTGGGCCTCCATATGAACTCCGGCAAGACTGAACTACTTGAGGGAGGGCAGGTAGCTGTTAGTGCTCGTGAGGTCGAGCACAGCGCAATCGACGAGGAACTCCTATTTGGTAAGCTTCTCCTTCTTAGGAAGAAGAGACTCGTCACCAAGCGGCTCGATGAACTAGTGGAGCGGCTCGTTGATGCCAAAGAAACTGCAAGCCGGACCTCAATCAAGTTCGCCACTACCCGGATGCGAACCTACAAACACTTTGAGAAAGTTGACGACTTTATCGAAGTCGCCATGCGGATGCCGCAAGGCGCAGACGCGCTAGCGCGGCTCTTTCGAGATGCAAAGAAAACCGGGGACATGGAGGACTGGTACATCGATTACCTTGGAAAGCCTTGGTCCAAGGTTGAATGGGCGGCAGCCCAGCTCGGTACCATGTTCCCGTCGACCGGCGGTGTTGGTCGCCCCATCCAGGACGAGTTCGCATCTATTCTCTCCCGGGGCGGATCATCTCTACCGATGACCGCTGTCGCTGCCCAACGCCTTGCCAAGTGGAACCGAAAGGAGGCACGCGTTGTAATCGCTGAGGCCATCAAACGAGCTGATAATCCTCTCCATCGGCGCGTGCTTGCTCTTGCGGGTCTAGAAGCTGGATGTTCCCGTACCGCTGTTACTAAATGGCTGAGTGAGTTCGCCGAAAACGCAGTTACCCTGGAACTGCTACAGGACCGCTCGTTCCGTAAACTCCCCTTGAAACCGGATTTTATTGGCAGCTAAACGATAATGCGAAGATCGCTCGACTGATGCTCGCAGACTTGTAGGAGTTGGTGGTACATGGAGCTACGTTCTGGGATTTCGGACCCAGACCGGACTTACTGGTCGGAGCGGCAGGGGCGTCGCCCTGGTGGCGCGCTTGGGCAATCCACGGTTCGCCGCCTCTTCTTCGTGCTTGTGCAGGACTTCGATCGTCGCGATCTTTTGCAGGAATGCTTCGGATATGAATGCGTCGACGCCGGCTATGTGGCTGGGTTGATGGGCGAGGAAATCGGAGACCGGATCCTCTTGGATCTCGGCCGCGAAATTGCGTGGCCTCTGTCTACCGCCGAAGTTCAAGCATGGGACGAGGATACGTTATTCGATATGATCGAGTATCTTCACGATCGTGTCTCCCTAGGGGATGAAACGGCGGGCGGTTTTCACTCTTACTCTGGTTGCGGCTGGCACTATTCGCGCTTCCATGCTAAGCCCGCACAGGAAGAGTATCGATGGCGGATCAACAATATATTGCGACGATGTGAGATTGGGTTCCAGCTAGGGCAAGATGGTGTGATTGAACGCACCCTTGTTTCTGGCACAGAAGCGCTGATGAAGAGTGCTCCGAAAGGAGTCGATCCCCATAACCGCGCCCTCGTGGAATCGGCGATTAGCAAGTTCCGGCGGAGGGGCGCGACACCGACTGATCGGCGAGATGCAATTCGGGATTTGGCCGACGTTCTAGAACACTACCGCCCAAGCGTAAAGGCGCATCTGCTGCCGAAGGATGAGGGCGCGTTTTTTGAAATCGCAAACAAGTTCTGGATACGTCACAACAAGCCCGATCAGTACAAAGACTACGATCGCGAACTGTGGTGGGCCTGGTTGTTCTACGTCTACTTAGCGTCAATTGCATTGGTGGTTCGCCTCGTTGAGCGACAAAAAGCCCTCGAAAGCCCCGACTAATTGAGGCCATTGAGACTACGGAGCCTAGAGCCATCCCGTCTGCCATCCACCCGCCCTCCGGGGAGCGGGCCGACGCCCGGCCCGCCGCGTCAAGCGGACCTTGACGCACGTTCGGACGCTGGCGGGTTGGCTTGCCCGGGTCGATGGCTGGCGGGATGGCCTGCCGCGAGACCACCCACGGACCGTGACCCGCCGACGCAGCCGCGGCCATCCTGGAGCCGGAGCGCCCCCGCCGGAGGCGCGATAAGAGCAACCCGGCGACTGCCGCCAGCTCGTCGACGTGGCCGGCGTGCGCTCCCCTACGCCGCGCGGGCTGGCCGCGCGGCCCGGCCGGCTGCCGGCCCCATCACACCACAACCCAAAGCCTTTCGTTCTGTGGGCGGCCCCCCTTGGGCTCCGCTTCCGCGCCAGCCACCGGGCGTGTTGCGTGGCCGGAGTCGGAGCGGCAGCGGAGCGACGGACGCGCGCCCAGGAGGCGGCGCGTGCGGCCCGCTCAGGGCCGCCTTGAAGACGTAGAACAATCCCGCCGGCAGTCCGGTTGTCCCGTCACGGCTGATGCTTGACACTCGCGTCCCACCTGACGCCTGACATGATCCTTAAGACGCGTCGCGGAGGCCTTCACGGTCTGTGACAAGGCGCGCATCGCGGCGGATCAGCTCGATCGATCAGCTCTGCGGTAAGGGCAAAAGTTGAACCAGGCCTACCGCGGTTTCCTCATTCGCCCGGGTGTGAACGGCGCGGACGGCCCACCGGCCAGCCGGTGTCGGAATCGGGGCTTGCTCGGGCATCGTCTCTTCACCCGGGTACGCAACCGTCACCTCGGTTCCAGGGGTGACGGAATCTATAAGCACCGCCGGTCCGTCCGTCTCCCAGATGCCACATTGCGCCCAGTCGACGGCAGGGTCGTCGAGGATGGACTTCGCGACGTTGATCAGCTCAGCCTCGGAGTCGGCGGCGAGCCAACGGACGAACGTCCGCCACTCCGGCAGGTAGCAGGTTCTGGCGGGTTCGTCCGCCAAGACAAGTCCTTGCCGGCCGCTGCTACCGATAGCGATCGCACCTGCCAGGCCGTCAACCTCGCAAGCGCGGTCGTAGTCATCCAGGGCGGCCCCGGTACCCGCGATCGTCCCGGCGGCCGTGCAGCCACCCCACTCGCTCAACACCGAAACCGGTATCGCGAGCAAAGGACCGCCCATCGACTCGACCCAAGCGGGGGAGGACTCCACCGAAGGCGTTGAGGTGGACCAGATGGCTTCCATACCGCTCAGTCTCCCGGCCGACCAGCGACCATGTGAGCTTGCGGGGAAGAGAGAGCTTGCTGGACGAGCGCGAGGACGAGCGGAAGAACCTGATCGTTTCCACCGACCGTCGCAGTGGAGTCTGCACTGTGTGGCGTCCCGTCGACGTCGACCAACTGGACGCCGGACTCCTTTGCGATTACGACGCCCGCTGCCGTGTCCCATGGCTTGTTGTTCAGCATGATAAAAGCATCGATCTTGCCGTGGGCGAGCCATGCCAGGTCGATCGCAGCCGATCCGTGCATGCGTATCCGTTGAACGTTCTCAACTAGTTGATGCGTAATACCGAGTCGCTGAACATTTTTGACTGTAGCATCAGTTCCTACAGCGTAGTCACCAATAGCAACAACGGAATTTCTCAAATCTTGTGCCTGACTGCAATGGATGCGCTCTCCGTTAGCGAAAGCGCCGCTCCCTTCGGCAGCGTGATAACGAGTTCCCAGGAATGGCAGGTCAATGATGCCTAAGACTGACGTTTTCTTGTGGATAAGGCCGAGAGAGATGGCGCACAGGGGTGAGCCGTGCACAAAATTTACAGTGCCGTCCACCGGATCCAGTGCCCACATGAGTTCCGTGGCATCGCCGCTCAGACCGTGCTCCTCGCCGAGGAAGCCAATGTCGGGTGCCTTGGCAGCCAGGAGTTCGCGGACCTGTTGTTCGATGGCGTAGTCCACCTCGGACGCCATGTCGCGGTCACCCTTGCTGGTGAGGGTGCCAGGTCGGAGGGTCCGCATGAGGTGATGCGCCAGGTCGACAGCCTCGTTTGCCAGGGGCAGAAGGTGCGCAAAGTTGCTCATACGTCGCGGCTGCGTTCCCACAGTGAGGTGAACATTCCGTCAAACACTGTGTAGAGGCCGGGAGTGGTAGCGGCGCGCTCGACGACCATCGTCGGGGAGTCAACTCCGCGCATCTGCGGTAGGTAATGCTGGACAACGCAGAGCCGGTCGTCAATCAGGAGCACGTTGACGCGGATGGTTTCGTCATACACGCGGATGGTCAAGCGTTCGCGGGCGTCGGGCGGGAGCCGATTGCGGATGCGCCCGGTGAGGTTTTGGATGTTGAGTTCGGTGAGCGCGCTGAGGTGCCCGTCTGGATAGTCGTCCTCATGCTCTTGCCTCCTTATTGCATCGCCAGCGGGGTCGAGAAACAGGCAGCGGAGATGGGTGCCGGTGGCCAGGAGTTTGAGGAGCTGGTTGTCGGCATACTGCTGGCTGAGGATGTTGAGCGACAGGCCGGCGGCCCGGATGTTCTTTGCGTCTTCAAAGAGGACATGTGGTGGCATCTTCGCGGTGAAGTCCGAGCGGCTCAAGTAGATCGCGGTGACGTCGGAGTACCGCTCTCGCGCACCTTCGTCAACCGGCAGGCTCCGGTCGGCGCATTCTGCCTCGGCGGAAACTCCTGATGTGCGGTTGCCACCGTCGCCGACAGGACGCTGTGTGGCCTGGGGTGGGTGTTCGCCGAGCAGTAGTGTCATCCGCGCGTGACCGGGCATGGCAAGGCCGGTGCAGATGCGGGTTAGTACCTCGATGCTGCTGACCCGACGGGTGCCGCTGATGATCTCGCTGATCTGAGCCTGACTGAGACCCGTGGCAACGCCGAGGTGGGTTTGGCTGGCGCGGGTTGCGCGCTGGACCAAGCGGAAGACGCGCGCAATGTCGCGGGCGGCCAAAGCGTCGATCATGTCGGTGTTGTCCCAGAGTGAAGGAGGCACGGTGAACGCTGTGGCTGCCCTGACGCTCATGCGTGTGGCTCCTTCCCAAACCTGGGTGGTGGTCAGCTTATCCGGTGGTCATATAGCCGGAACTGATCGACATCCAACGTGGATGAAAGTTATCTGCCCGGTTACTACCCGCTGTGATGGATGGGCGGTTGCTGCGCCTGACAGGTTCGGGGCATGTCAGGAGAGGGATCAGCTAAGCGGACCATCTGGCGGGGGTCGCGGTGATCGGGACGATGAAGGCCGGCGACGTCATCCACCTGACCACCGCGGCGAGTGTGCAGTTTCTGCGCCCGATCTTCGTGCGCGTCATCCGCGAGTTGCCTGAGCGGCACACGTACCACGGTTGGGTCTGGATTGAGGGTTACCAGCTGAACGCGGCGGGCGACGCCGTCGCGCGGCGCGAGTTGTTCGTGATGCGTGCGGGCGTGCGGATGCAGGCCCTGCCGGCCAAACGCCCGCGACGTCCGGTGCGGGTCGGATGACCTCGCACCTGCCGATGCGTCCGGCGTGGCTGTGCCGGAACTGCGCCGCGCCCTGGCCGTGCGGTCCCGCTCGGCTCGATCTCGCGACGGAGTTCTACGGTCATTCGATCGCGCTGGCGTTCTACCTGGCCGCGTCGATGCAGGAGGCGATCGACGACGTGTACGGCCTGGGTCTGCGCCCGGACCTGCCCACGCTGCACGGCCGGTTCCTCGGCTGGCTGTCGCTGGCCCGCCGGCCACACCGATAGCCAGGAAAAACCGGCCGGGTGGGTCGCCCCACCCGGCCGGCAACCGGATCCCTGAAACCTCAGTGCTTCTTGAACACCGGCATGGTGTCCAGCGTGGTGGTGATGTTCTGCGTGGTGCCGCCCCGGTACGTCTTTCCGGTGAAGATGTCCGTCCAGGTGTCGCCCGGCGGGAACCACACCGACGTGGTGGCGGTGTCGCCCGGCGTCGTCACCGGTGCCACCAGGTAGTCCGGGCCGTAGAGGTACTGGGAACCGGCGGTGGCGTACGCGGCCTGCTCGTTCGGGTACGCGAGGTACATCGAGCGGACGATGGGCGTACCCGTGCGGGTGGCCTCCTTGGCGGCGGCGTAGGTGTACGGCTGTAGTTCCTTGCGCAGGTTGAGGAACTTCTTGGCCGACGCGTTGGCCGCCGGGCCGTACTGCCAGGGCAGCCGGTCGCTGTGGTTGGAGTGCAGCCGGTCGATCGGCTGGAACGTGCCGAACTGGACCCACCGGGCGTAGAGGTCGTCGGGCAGCTTCGTGCTGCCCGGTTCGGTGCCCGGCTCCTGGAGGCCGCCGGTGTGCCCGCCGATGTCGTGGCTGACCGCGGCCAGCCCGGTCGCGGCGGACTCGCCCGGCGTGTAACCGACCTCCATCTGAAGGGTCGACCAGTCACTGGTGGTGTCGCCGGTGAAGTGCAGCGTGGTGCGCTTGTCGGCCCACGGCCCGGTCGACACGGGGGTCGGGCTGCTGTAGCCGCCGGCCTGCAACGAGCCGTACGCCCGGGAGAAGGCGAAGCCGGTCTTGTCGGCGTACTGCTGGTTGATCCACGCGTCGCCGGTCACCCCGGCGAGCGACGACGTGGTGTTGTCGCAGCACCAGTCCAGCCACCACAGGTCCGGGCCCTTGCTGCCCTTCGGCAGCATCCCGTCGTGCAGCTGCATGTACGCAGTGAGCTGGTCCGGGTCGCCGAAGTCGAACGCGTAGCAGTCGGGGCCGCCGTTGCAGCCGACGCGCTGAAGCTTGCCCTTCGCGGTGGCCTGCGCCTGCGCGAACTTCGGGTCCGACCCGAGGATGCTCGGGTGGATGTTGATGCCGGTGTGCAGGCCCTGCTTCCTGGCCCAGTCGAAGAACGCCTTCGGGTCGGGGATCCGGGTGGGATCGATGCTCCAGCCGTTCCACTTGTCCGGCGCCTTGACGTCGGTGTCGAGGACAAGAACATCAAGGGGTACGCCTTCGGCCTTCGCCCGGGCCACCAGGTCCTGGAATTCGGAGGCGGTGCGGTCGTAGTACTCGGAGTACCACACCCCGTACGCCCACTGGGGCAGCAGCTTCGTGGGCCCGGTCAGCGTCGACAGGTCCTTCAGAGCGCGGGTGAAGTCCTGCCCGTACGCGAAGACGTAGCCGTCCTGCTCGGGGGCGGGCCGGGGCTTGGTGGTGCGCAGGGCCGAGGCGGAGTCGTCGAGCAGGTACCAGCCGTCCTGGTAGAGCAGGCCCGGAGCGGTGAGCGCGGAACCGGTCACGCCGTCCAGGCCGCGGCGGTAGCCGCCGAGCGGCGCGTGCGGGGCGAGCAGCGGGGAGTCCTTGCTCGTGACGGCGACCGTGTCGACGTTGACGTTGCAGCTGGCGTCGGTGGGGCAGCCCAGCGTCACGGTGTTGGTGCCACGGTCCAGGTGGACCGGGACGGCAACGGTGTTCCAGTAGTCCCACCCGCTGGTCGGCGGAAGGGTCGCCGTGACCGGGGTCGCCGTGCCGGTCGTGACCGACATGGTGCGGGTCTGGCTCGGCTGTGCGCCGGCCTGGCCGTTGGCGTAGCGGATCTGCACCCGGTAGTCGCCCGCTGACGGGACATCCGTCACGGTGAGTGCCGCGGCGGCGGTGGTGTTTTCCAGGCCGGCCAGGAATCCCGTACCGGAAGCGCCGTTGTGGTCGTTCGCCGGCCGTGCGCCGCCGGTCAGGGCGCCGGTCTCGGCCTCTCCCAGCGTGCCGAACCGCAGCGGCTGCGGCTGGGGCGGGGTCGGCGCCGGGAACTCATCACCCGGGTTGACCACCGCGAGGCTGTCGATGTTCACGTTGCCGGAATCGTCGGGGCCCCGCACGATGCTGATCTCGTGCCGGCCGGCGGTGAGGTCGACCGGCACGCTGGCCAGGCCCCAGGTGTCCCAGTTCGCGGTGGGCGGCAGCGTCAGCGTGCGGCCGGCGTCGCCGTCGACCCGCACCGTCAGGGTGCGGTTCACGTTCTGGCCGTCGCCGCCGGTGCTGTTGGCATAGCGGACGGTGAGCTGCTTGGTGCCGGCTGCCGGGGCGTCGAGCGCGAAGGTGGCCGAGTCGCCGGTGGCGGCGAAACCGGCGGCGAACCCGCGTCCGGTGTACCCCTGGTGGTCGGTGGCCACGCCGGGGCCGTTCAGCTGTAGCGACTCGGCCTCGCACAGTGCGCCGAACACGCAGGCCGGCGCGGTGTGCCCGGCCCAGGGCCGGCCCTGCACGGTCTGCTTGCCGGCCTTGAGCTGCACGGTCAGGTTGTCGGCGGTGAACGCACCCGAGCCGACCTGGTAGCGCAACGTCATCGCGCCGGTGTCGATGGTGAGCCAGCCGTGATCGACGTGCTTCGTGAAGCGCGTACGGGCGAAGTCGTCGCGCCCGATCGCGTTGAACGTGGCGGCGTCGGTGAACCGGCCGTCCTTCTGGTACTCGGTGCGGATCAGGGTCGGGGACAGCACCTCGAAACGTGCGTCACCCGACCGGACCGCTCCGTCCTGCGCCTTGTGGCCGCTGGCCTGCGCCGGCGCGGACGGAGCGAGTGCCAGCCCGGCGATGAGGATGCCGGCTGCGGCGGCTGCCGTCGCGCGACGGCGCGGTGAGTTCCGATAGAGCAAGATGCGCTCCTCGTCTCATATGGAGGAAATGAGTCGATGACAACGCTGTCACTCGTCGGAAACGCGTGTCAACGGATCTTGGAGGGTGTCCCTTCTCTCTTTCGCCGCCTGCTGTGACCGTCGGCAGGACCCCGCCGAATGGCGGCGGAGTACTACTGTCGCTCGATCACGTTCGCGGTGCGAGCAGGTGACACCACCAGAGGGGTCGAATGGAGACATGGCGTGTGGTGGCGGGTGCCATCACGATGCTGGCAGTGAGCCTTGTCGGAGTCGCCCTGGCCACCAACTTTCGCGGCGTCGCGGAGTGGCACATGCGGCGGTCGATGGCTGCCGCTAGCGTGCTGCGGCGGATCCCGCCGTGGCGCTTTCTGCCCGACGCCGCGCAGGAGGAGCGTCTGGCGCGCTGGATTATGCTGGACCGGCTGTTCGGCGCAGCTATCGCCGTGGTCGGCATCATGGCGCTGGTGGATCTCGGCTACCGCCTGATCACCGGCAAGGAGATAGACACGGTGAAGTAGGCCGATCCAGGCTTACCGTCGGGCTATGAGTGACCACCACATCGCCACGGACGACGCGTGGGTGCCGGAGGCCTGCACCCTGCCGACTGCGGAACGACCGCTGCGGCTCGCCGAGTTCGACCAGTTCTTCGCCGACGCCGTGCGGGGCCTCGACCGGCTGTCGGCGCAGCATCTGCGCTTACATCTCGACGGCGGTACGCAGGTCGAGGAGGCGGCGCGGGACCTGACGGCCCGGGAGTCGTCCTGCTGCTCGTTCTTCACCTTTGACCTCTCTCGGCCGGACGGGGATTCGCTGTCGCTGGACGTGCGAGTGCCAGCGACCCACGTCGACGTACTCGACGCCCTGACCAAGCGGGCCGAGTCCGTCCGAAACGTTCAGTGACCACCCCCCACCCCACCCACCAGCTCGGTGATCAAGAGGTTTGCGTCAGAAAGAGGCCGCCTCGTGACGCAAACCTCTTGATCACCGGGGAGATCCCGGTGCGGGCAGCGCCGGGGAGGTCGCGGTGCGGTCGGTTAGCAGCGGGGGCCGGGGAGCGGGGCGGTGCCGGCGATGGCTTCTACCGTCGCTGTCGGCGTGGCGGGCTCCGTCGGAGTCGGCGAGGGCGGGGGAGCGCTCGGCGAGGCCGGGGTCGAGGGTGAGCTGCTGGGCGTGGCGGGGCTGATCAGGGAGACCGTGGTGCGCTGCACCTGCTTGGTGACCATCCGGATGCCGGTGGCGGTCGCCTTCTGCCCGTACACGTCGGTGACCGTGATGGTGTACGGCCCAGGGCCGAGCCCGCCCTCGACGGTCCAGTAGTTGTCGGTCTGGCGGGCCGCCTTGCGGAAGCCGCCGCTGGTCCCCTTCGCCTCGACGGAGCGCACCGGGTTGCCGTGGTTGCCGACCTGCACGGCGAACCAGTACTGCGAGGCGCCGCCCTTGATGCGGAAGGTGAGGCCTCCGTCGAGCGGCGGGTTGAGGGCCGCCCGGTACGTCACTGACGCGATGCCCTGCGACCGGTCGGCGATCCGGGTGAACGCCTCGGTGGAGAGGTCGATCTTCGTCGGCCCGCAGCCGCCGCACTGGTCCATGACCATGACCCGGACCGTGCCCTTGGGGCCCGTCACGTCCAGGTAGCTGCCGCAGGCCGCTCCCTTCGAGTACTGCGACGAGCCGAGGGCCACGTAGAGCCGATCCGCCGGAGGGCCGGGAAAGGAACAGTTGCCGCCCGAGCGGCCCGCGTCGTAGAAGCTGGCAGTTCCCTTGTGGACGGTGTTCCCCGACGGCGGCGCGGCGCAGGCCGGGGTGGCGCCGCCGCGTACGACGAGGGTGATGCCGAGGGTGGCGGCCAGGGCGGTGATGCCGGCGCCAGCCAACCAGTGCCGGACCCGCCGACTGATCCGGGGTGTGCTGGCCGGGGTGTCGTTCGCGGGTTCCGTGCCTGGTGCCGTCACGGCGCCTGATGTTGCCGCACCGGGCTGCGGCAACGCAAAGGCGGTCACTCGCCGGATCTGCGGGGTCGCGGCCCGTTGCAGGAGCGAGGGCAAGGGTTGGCTGGCCCCTTCTAGAGTTCCGGCCATGAACAGTCAATGCCCGAGCCGCACCTTCCTGCGGGTGTTCTCGGCGTTCGGTCTCGCCTTCGCGATGACGTTGACAGCGGCTGGCACCTGGTCGCTCGTTGATGACAGCCGAGGGTCGGAGGCCGAGGCCACGGTGCTCGACGTCGAGCAGCGAGGGAGGCGGACCCTCGTGACGGTGCAGTTCGAAACGAGCGGTGGCGAGGTCTGCGAGGCGGACTTCCGCGTAGCCGTCGACGAGAACCAGGCCGTGGCCACCGGCGACCGCATCCGCGTCCGTCATTCCGACAGCCGGCCCTGCCTCAGCGTGCGGGAGGTCGGCGATCAGTCGGGGTGGTACATGGTCCTCATCGCGGCGGTACTCCTGACTGCCTTCGGCATTCTGGCCTATGTCGCGTGGCGCCGGCCGCGACCGCCGCTCCCACTGCGCTACGCCGGCATGCCGTGAGGTGTTGTACGGCCGGAGTCGAGCCCTGCCCTCGATGGCCCAGTTGTTGTCGGCGTACCAGATACTGAGCAGATGATCAGCTTGCCGCACACGCTGTCGGGCCTGTCCAAGGGGACCTGGACCGACGCCGACTTTGCGAGTATGGGCTGGCATGACTGCCGAATCCATGCTCTCAGCATTGGTGACGGCGCGGACAACGAGCTTCCACCCGCAAGGCTGCTGCTCGACCTCGACTACATCGTGCGGTGGGTGCAGCCTGAAGGAGAGGATCAACGCTTCACCTTCTGGATCGCGCCGGCGACGCTCGTGTTCGACGGCGCCTGGAACATCGACTGCCAGCTTGGCCCACTCCACGACATGTTGGAGATCGCCGACATCCATCGACTCGACCCACCCGACGACAATCCCGAACCGTTGTGGCGCATCGAAGGTCAGAACTTCGACATTCGCCTCCGGGCTGCCGGATACACCCAGTTTCTCCGCACGCCGCCGCAGCACGTTCCCCGGCAGATGCTTACCGTCGCCCAGCGCTCGGGGATCAGTTTCGTCGAGCAGCCGTTCGCCTGACAGCGCGGGTTGCTGTACTCGTCGGATCAGTTGCCGGATCGGCGGGGGCGTAGCCCGTCGAGGGCGGTGGTGACGACCTGGTCGGCGTACTCGGTGGTGAGCGGCCCGCTGCGGTAGAGCCACCGGTTGAGCACCGGCCCCCAGATCAGGTCCACTGCCACGTCGAGGTCGAGGTCGTCGGCGAGTTGCCCGGCCTGCTGGGCGCTGCGCAGGCGTTGCCGTTTGGCCTCCCGCAGCGGCCCGTCCAACCGTTGGGCGTACGCGGCTGCCAGCTCGGGGTCGAGCGTGATCTCGGTGGCGAGCGCGCGCATCGGTTGCTCGTACCGTGGATCGTTCATCTCCTCGACGGTGGCGCGGAGCACCAGGATGAGGTCCGCGGCCAGGTCACCGGTGTCCGGCAGGGTCGGCGGTTCGCCCTCGGCGCCCTCGCTGAGCAGGAGGAAGGCGTCGAAGATGACAGCGCCCTTGGACGGCCACCAGCGGTAGATGGTCTGTTTGCCGACGCCGGCCCGGGTGGCGATGCCCTCGATGCTGACCTTCGCGTACCCGACCTCCTGGAGCAGGTCGAAGGCGGCGGTGAGGATGGCGCGCCGCGACGTCTCGTTGCGGCGGGCCGTGTTGGGCGTCATGGGACGACACGATATCAGTAACGAGACGGACCGTCTCGTCTTGACGGCAGTGGCGCGGGAGCCTACTCTCCTCATAACGCGAGACGAACCGTCTCGTCTCACAAGAATCAAGGAGCTCACATGCGTACCTGGTTCATCACCGGCGCCAGCCGTGGTCTGGGCCGTGCCTTCGCGGACGCCGCGCTCGACCGGGGCGACCAGGTGGTCGCCGCGTCCCGCAGCATCGCCCAGAGCGACTTCGACGAGCGGCACGCCGACCGACTGTTGGCCCTGCCGCTCGACGTGACCGACCGGGCGGCGGTCGTCGCCGCCGTCGACACCGCCGTAGAGCACTTCGGCCGGCTCGACATCGTCGTCAACAACGCCGGCACCATGTCCATGGGCATGGTCGAGGAGTTCACCGAGGCCGAGGCGCGCGCCCAGTTCGAGGTGAACTTCTTCGGCGCGCTCTGGGTCGGTCAGGCCGTGCTGCCGCACCTGCGGGCCCAACGGTCCGGCCACATCGTGCAGGTGTCCAGCATCGCCGCGCTCGGCGGTTTCCCGAGCACCGGCATGTACAGCGCGAGCAAATTCGCCCTGGAAGGCATGAGCGAGGCCCTGGCCATGGAGGCGGCGGCCTTCGACATCACGGTCAGCATCGTGCAGCCGGGCGGATACTGGACCGACCTCTACACCAGCATCGCCGCCACCACCCCGTTGGAGGCGTACGCGCCGCTGCGCGCCGAACTGGAACGACAGTGGGCGGAAGGGTCGATCGACAGCGAACCCAGGCTGGCCGCCGAGGCGTTGCTCCGACTCGTCGACAGCGACGACCCGCCGCTGCGACTCCTGCTCGGAAGCATGGTGTACGACCTGGCGTTCGACATCTCCCGCCGGCGGATGGACACCTGGGCGGGCTGGGAGCAGGTCAGTCGAGCCGCCGAACAGGCGGTCGCAGCCCCCTGACCGCCGTATCGCCACGGGCCCCGGGTGCGGCGTTCTAGGCTCCGAGATATGGCGGCGGCGTGCCCATGTCGGAATGGCACACAGGCCCACGAATTCTCCTCGCAGGGCGCAAACCTAGACGGAGAGGAACCCGCATGGCTGTCAAAACCAAGACCCGTCCCGGCACCACGGAAATTCGGCCGTTCTCGGTCGACATTCCCCAGGCCGACCTCGACGACCTGAAAAGGCGCATCAAGGCGACCCGCTGGCCGGACAAGGAAACGGTGGACGACCAGTCGCAGGGTGTGCCTCTCGCGACCATTCAGGCCGTCGCCCGCTATTGGGAGAAGGAGTACGACTGGCGCAAGGTCGAGGCACGGCTGAACGCCCTGCCGCAGTTCCTGACGACGATCGACGGAGTGGACATCCACTTCATCCACGTGCGCTCCAAGCACGAGGACGCGCTGCCGCTCATCGTCACCCATGGCTGGCCCGGCTCGGTGATCGAGCAGATGAAGATCATCGAACCGCTCACCGATCCCACCGCCCACGGCGGCAGCGCGGCCGACGCCTTCCACCTGGTGATCCCGTCGCTGCCCGGGCACGGCTTCTCCGGCAAACCGACCGAGTCGGGCTGGAGCCCGCAGAAGATCGCCACCGCCTGGACCGAGCTGATGAAGCGCCTCGGCTACACGCGGTTCGTCGCGCAGGGCGGCGACTGGGGTGCCGTCATCGTGGACCAGATGGGCCTCCAGGCGCCCCCGGAACTGCTCGGCATCCACACCAACATGCCCGGCGCGATCCCACCCGAAATCGACCTGCTGTTCCAAGGCGACACCACCGGCGCGAACAACGCCATGGGCTCACTGCCGTCCGGTCTCTCCGCCGACGAGATGCGTGCCGCCGAGGAAGCCAACTACGTCTGGAAGCACGTTGCGTACGCCCTGATGATGGCGACGCGTCCGCAGACGCTCACCGGGTTGGCGGATTCCCCGGTGGGTCTGGCGTCCTTCCTGCTCGACCACGACGCCAAGAGTCTCGCGCTGATCGCGCAGGTCTTCGACGGCGCCAAGGCGGGTCTGACCCGTGACGACATCCTGGACAACATCTCGCTCTACTGGTTGACCAACACCGCGATCTCCGCGTCCCGTCTGTACGCGGAGAACAAGCTGTCGTTCTTCGCCGCCAAGGGCGTCAAGGTGCCGGTCGCCGTGAGCGTCTTCCCCGACGAGCTGTACGAGGCGCCGCAGAGCTGGGCCGAGCAGGCGTACTCCAATCTCATCTACTACAACAAGCTCGACGTCGGCGGGCACTTCGCGGCCTGGGAACAGCCGAAGATCTTCTCCGAGGAGCTTCGGACCGCCTTCCGGTCGCTGCGGTAGATGGCCGTGCACCTGCCCCCGCTCAGCGGGGCGGCCGAGTGGCTCAACTCCGAGCCACTCGGCCCGGACGACCTGCGCGGACGCGTCGTCCTGGTGAACTTCTGGACGCTGACCTGCATCAACTGGCTACGCCAGGAACCGCACGTCCGGGCCTGGTCGCAGGCGTACCGCGACGACGGGTTGGTCGTCGTCGGGGTGCACACACCGGAGTTCTCGTTCGAGCACGACGTCGACCAGGTGCGCCGGGCGGTCACGGCCCGGTCGATCGACTACCCGGTCGCCGTCGACAACGACTACGCGATCTGGCAGGCCTTCGACAACCACTACTGGCCGGCGCTCTACTTCGTCGACCGCGACGGGGTCTTCCGGGACGAGCACTTCGGCGAGGGGCGCTACGAGCAGTCCGAGCGGAGCCTCCAACAGCTGCTCGGCATCGAGCGGGATCCCGTACCCGTCAAAGGGGTCGGACCGGAGGCGGAGGCCGACTGGGACAACCTGCGGACGCCCGAGACGTACCTCGGTTTCAGCCGCGGCGAACACTTCGCGTCCCCGGACGGCCCGGCGCTCGACGAACGCCGCGCCTACCACCTGCCGGAGCGTCTGAGCCTCAACCAGTGGGCGCTGGCGGGGGACTGGACGATCGGGGCGGAGAGCGTCGTGGTCGACCGGGCCGGCGGCAGCATCGCGTTCCGGTTCCACGCCCGGGACGCCCACCTCGTGCTGGCCCCCGCGCCGGGACCGTCGATCCCGTTCCGGGTGCTTCTCGACGGGGAGGCTCCCGGCAGGTCCCACGGCGTCGACGTGGACGCCGACGGCAACGGGGTGCTCCAGGACGGTCGCCTCTACCAGCTCGTACGCCAGGACGGCGCGGTCCGCGAGCGGACCCTGGAGATCACGTTCGCCGAGCCCGGCGCGGCCGCGTACGCCTTCACCTTCGGGTAGTGCGCCTGTCGCTCAGCGACGCAGGTCGACAGTGCTTTCGGCGCCGGAGACCGGTGACATGCAGTGCACCTGCGGGCCGGGGCGGAGCCGGGCGTCGCCGGCGTACCGGTCGGCGAGGGTTTTCTCCGCTGCCTCGTCGCCGTCGTCGGCGGCGAGCAGCAACGCGGCGATCTCGTCCACGAGCGTGAGGTCGGCGGTGCTGAGATCCTCGGTCATCGCGCCGAAGCCGTCCCAGAGCAGCAGTTCGTCCTTCTGGCGGTGGGCCAGTTCGATCAGGACGTAGTCGTGGATGAACCAGTCGCCTCGGATCGGCAGCTCCGGGCTCACCCCGTACAGCTCGGGGTCGATCGTCCCGGCCCGGTACGCCGACCACACCCGCGCCGCCGAGTCGAAGAGCCCGGCCTTCGGGTCGATGTCGTAGCCGTCGAACCCCCAGTCTCCGGCCGGGTCGAGCTCCGGGTCGGCCCAGACCCACCGGCGGCCGTCCCAGTACTCCACCAGCACGTGGTCGTGGTGCCAGTCGGGCGCGAAGTACGAGGCGAAACCGACCCGGCTGCGGCTGGGGATGCCGTGCTGACGCAACACCGCGACCGAGAGCAGCGTGTGGTCCCGGCAGCAGCCGGCCACCCGGTCCGCGGCCGGGCGCTCCGCGGCCAGAGGCAGCGGAAATCGGGACTGGTCGGTATCGAGGATGCGGTCCACCCAGCGACAGTTGACCTCTTCGAGCCGGTCGGGGGGGCAACTCCACCCCACCGGCGCGGTAGTGGACGATCACATTGCGGACGGTCGCCGCCACCGATGCGATGTCGGCCGGGACGGCGTCGAGCAGCGCGGCGTGCGGCCCGGGATCGCTGTACGGGGAGTGCTGCCGGTGGTCATCGATGGTCATGCGATGAGTCTGCCGTCCCGCGCCGGGGCGGTGGGGGCAGCCGGCCTGCAATATCGTGGATTTCCATGACGACGCCCGAGATTGCCATCGCCACCCCGGCGGACCGCGAGGCGGTGGTCGGCACCCTGGTTGCCGCGTTCGTGCAGGATCCCATCCTGCGTCACCTGTTTCCCGACGATGACACCTACCCGCGCTACGCCGCCGCCTTCTTCGGGAACCTTTTCGACAAGCGGGTGCACCTGTCGTCCGTCTGGACGCTGGGCGGCGGCGCGTCGGTCGCCCTCTGGGACCCGCCGGCCGGGCAACCGGCTTCCGGCGCGGCTTCCGTGCCTACTTCCGTGCCGGACGCCGCGCACGAGTCGCCGGAGGTGTCTCCCTACCCGGCCGACGTGCGGGCCCGCGTGCAGGGCTACGACGACACGGTGCACGCCGCCCTGCCGACGTACCCGTTCTGGTATCTCGGCGTGCTGGGCACCCACCCGGACAGCGCCGGACGCGGTTGGGGTCGGGCCGTCATGCGGGCCGGGCTGGATCGCGCCGCCGCCGACGGACTGCCGGCGATCCTGGAAACCAGCAAGCCGGGCAACGTCGACCTGTACCGCCGGGCCGGCTGGGAGGTGGTGGGCTCGCTGTCGGAGCCCGTACCCACCTGGATCATGCAGCAGCCACTGCGCTGAGCACGTGACTGCGCGCCTCCTACGATCGGCGGTGTGCACACCACCCCCTCCAGCCCCATCGACGTGCCGCAGGTCTTTGCGCCGGTTGCCCCATTGGCACGGACGACCGTCCGCTTGCATCCCCGCCCAGGTTCGCCGACGGCGGAGCAGAGTTCGGTGGGCGGCCCGCTGCTGTGGCCGGCCGACGAGGCCTGGCCGATGTGCGACGGACCGGAGCCCGGCGACCACTACGAGGGTGGTCCGGGTGAGCCGGCGGCACCGCTGGTGCCGGTAGTGCAGTTGCTGGCCGAGGACGTACCCGAGGTGCCGTTCCCAGCGGGTACGGACGTGCTGCAGGTCCTGTGGTGCCCATTCGACCATGACCCGTGGACGACACCTCGCCCTGCGCTGCGATGGCGTCGCCGCGCCGACATCGGTGCCCGACTTCAGGACATGCCCGTACCGGATGAGGAGTCAGATCCAGCGCACGTCCCCAACCCCTGCGTGCTTGACCCGGAGCGGGTCACCGAGTACCCGGGCTGGGACCTTCCGGATGCCGTCCGGCCGCAGATCAAAGACACGATGAGTCGGGTGGCGCAGGAGACCGGTTGGGAGTACGAAACCGATCTGGCGGTCGCCTCGGGGATCAAGGTTGGCGGTTACCCCGGCTGGACCCAGTCTCCGGACTGGCCGGTCTGCGGGTGCGGCGCGTCCATGGACCATCTGCTGACAGTCGCGAGTTGGGAGTTCAGCCGCGGTGACGAGAAACGGTGGATTCCGGTAGAGGATCGTCCGGCGATGGCCGGGTGGGGATGGGACACCACCGACGATCACCCGTGGCGGACGATCCAGAACCCCAGCGGGCTCATGCTGGGCGACGTCGGCGGGATCTACCTGTTCGTCTGCACCACGTGCCCCACCAGGCCGTTCGACTACCGCTTCGACTGTTCCTGACGAATCCGGATGGTCATTGGCAGGCTCACACGCTCGGCCTACGGCCGAATCTTGGACAGTTTCCGTTAGCTCGGCGGGCCCTCCTAACGGAAACTGTCCAAGATCTGCGCGTGGCCGTCGGCGACCAGCGCGCCGTCAGGCGGCGAAGATGCGCGCGTAGATCTCGTCGATGACGTCGTTCTTCGCCAGGCTGTAGTCGCGGGGGCGGTGCGCGGTGTCCCGTGCGAGGCGGCGCTTCGTCGAGGCGTACTGCTCCCGGTCTTCCGGATGCGCGCGCAGCCAGTCGCGGAACAGTCGGTGCCGGACGGGTTCCGGCGCACCCCGGGGCCAGACGTGCAGGTTGACGTCCTCGGCAGGGCTGAGCAGCATCCGGTGTCCGTGCCACCAGGGCTCCCGCAGGACGAGTCGGTAGCCGAGCCGTTCCAGGGCCGGAAGATAGCTCGACTCCTCGGCGGTGTCCTCGATGACGAGGTCGACGTCGACGACGGGCTTGGCCGCCAGCCCCGGCACCGCCGTGGACCCGACGTGTTCCACACCGACGACCAGCGGTCCCAACGCCTCGGTGAGCGACGCGTGGACGGCGGTGAACAGTTGCGCCCACTCCGGGTCGTACTCCTCGATGACGACGGACCCCCAGGTCCGGGGCGGCTCGCCCACCAGGCCGGCGTCCACCTGCTCCGGGGTGCCGTGGAAGCGCTGCACGACGTCCTGCGGATACTCGGCCACGTCAACCTCCTCGAAGAAGCAAAGTCGGCCAGGCTACGACAGGACGATCGACCCGACCATTGCGGGCACCGGATGTCGGGTGCGGCAGGGGCCTCGCTGCCTAGCGTTACTGCTCGAAAGGGAAGGAGATCCTGGTGCTGGAGCGGCTCAACGAAGCCATGACGTACATCGAGCGGCACCTCGACCGGAAGATCGAGGTGGCGGAGCTGGCGCGGATCGCGCTGACGTCGGAGTACCACTTCCGGCGGCTGTTCTCCGCGCTGGCCGGGATGCCGCTGTCGGAGTACATCCGTCGCCGTCGACTCACGGTCGCCGGGGCGGACGTGCTGGCGGGGGAGCGGACGTTGCTCGACGTCGCGGTGCACTACGGCTACGGGTCGACCGAGGCGTTCGCCCGGGCGTTCCAGGCCGTACACGGCGTGGGGCCCGGAGAGGCTCGGCGTACGGGGGCGACGCTGCGCGCCCAGCCCCGGATGTCCTTCCGACTCACCGTCGAAGGGAGCGGCAGCATGGAGTACCGGATCGTCGACAAGGACGCGTTCGCGCTGGTGGGGCGCAAGGCCCGGGTTCCGCTGGTGCACGAGGGGATGAATCCGGCGATCGTCGCGTTCATCAAGGGCATCGACAAAGAGACGACGGGGCGGATCGAGGCCCTTTCCGATCAGGAGCCGAAAGGGATCGTGAACGTCAGCGACAACCTCGCCGACAGTCGGGCCGAGGGCACGGAGCTGGACTACTGGCACGGGGTGGTGACCGGCGCCGTCCCGCCGGAGGACATGGACGCGTTGCCGGTGCAGGCGGGCACGTGGGCGGTGTTCACCACGTCGGGCGCGTTCCCGCAGGCGGTGCAGTACCTGTGGCGGGACGTGTTCACCCAGTGGTTTCCGTCCAACCCGTACCGCAGCCGACCGGGACCGGAGATCTCCCGGGTCCGGGTCTCCGCGGACGGCACCGAGGCGGACGCCGAGCTGTGGATTCCCGTCGAACGGGTACCCACCCCTATGTAGAGTTCCGATACAGTTGCCGGATGCGGATGACCATTCCGGTGGCCAAGGTGCTCGCGGCGCTGCTCGCCGAACCCGACGCGCAGCGCTACGGGTTGGACCTGATGCGGATGACCGACCTGCCCAGCGGCACCCTCTACCCGGTGCTGCACCGGCTCACCGAGGCCGGCTGGCTGGCCGCCGACTGGGAGGACATCGATCCCGTCGCGGCCGGTCGGCCGGCCCGCCGCTACTACCGGCTCACCGCCGTCGGGGTGACACGGGCCCGGCAGGCGCTCGCCGACCTGCGAGCCGCGATTCCCGACAGCCGTCCATCGTGGGGCGGCACCGAGCCGACCGGAGCGCCGGCATGGTGAGCCGACGCGTCGCCGCGTTGCTGTTGGAGATGGCCGCCCGCCGCTGGCCCGCCCACGTCCGCGACGACCTGCGCCGCGAATGGGCCGCCGAGTTGCACGTGCTCGCCGAGAGCGGCCGTCGGACGAAGATGCTCGGCTTCGCCGCGAGCCTCGCGGTGAGCCGGGCCGGCACTCCGGTGGTCGACCGCAGCGTGCTGCACCGGCGGGCCCGCCGTACGGCAGCCGCGCTGCTGTTGTCCCCGATCGCCTGCGTCGGCATCGTGCTCGGCAGCGCCTACATCCCGTTCCAGATCCAGATCTCGAACGGGGCGATCTGGGTGGAGAAGCCGATCTGGACGGCGCTCACCGCCGGGATGGCGACACTGCTGGCGGTGTTCGCCGGGCGTTGGGCCCGGCACAACGCCCTCGACGGCCCGTTGCGGATCGCGCTCGGCGTGGTGCTCCCCATCGGTGCGGCGGCGGTCCCGGTCCTGTACGTCATCTACCCGGACGACCTGGCCCGTGCCGTACCCGGTCTGTTGCTGTGGCTGGCCGGCCTGACACTCGCGCTCTGGGCAGTGGCGAGCCTCGCCGCCCGGCACCGACCCCGCGCCGCCTGGTGGGTGGGTGTGCTCGGCGCGCTCGCGGCGACCGACCTCGCGGTGATCCGCGCCGTCGTCGACACCCTCCCGATGGGCAGTGGCGCCGGCCCGCTCAGCGGTCCTCTGCGACCGGACGACGTCGGTTGGCTCGCCGCGCCGCTGTGGCTCGTCGCCGCCTGGACAGGCTGGAGCGTCGGCGTGCCGCAGCACATCCCGTGGGAGATCTTCCAGCTGATCAGCTACCAACTGCGGGTGGAGCCCATGCTCTACCTGGCCTGCATGCCGTACGCGCTCGCGTACACCATCCGGGCGGCCCGGGCGACCCCGGCCGAGCAGGTCGCCCTCGCGGCGACCCCGGTGTGAACCTCAGTCGGGTACGTCGTCCCAGGTGGTGCCCGGCTCCAGGTAGCCGGCGACCTGGTTCTCGCGCAACGCGTACGCGAGGACCAGCAGCGCGTGCTTGTCCAACTCGGGCAACCGGTCCACCGGGAACCACCCGACGGCCAACGACTCGTCGTCGTTGACCCGGGCGGTGCCGGACACCAGCCGGCACAGGAAGCCCAGGTTGAGGTATTCGCAGCGGTCCCCGTTGGGGTAGGTGTGCGGGTGCGAGACGGCGCTGGACAACCGCACCGGCGCGACCTCCAGACCCGTCTCCTCCCGCACCTCGCGGACCAGCGCCGCGGCCGGCTGTTCACCCGGCTCGACGAAACCACTGATCACCGACCAGCGGCCGTCGTCGGCACGCTGACCGAGCAGCAGCTCACCGGCGTCGTTGCGGACCACCGCGCTGACGCTGGGCAGCCAGAGCAGGTCGTGCCCGACATGCTTGCGCATGCCCACGATGTAGTCCGGTGTTCCCATCCGGCGATCATAGGCAGGAGCCCGCCGGCCAGCGCCGTCCCGTCACGTCACGTCGGGCGTCAGGCCGACCAGCCGACGGTACGGCGGGGAAAAGTGTCCCGGCCTGCGCTTCTTTTGCTGTTCCGGCCCGACGAACGCAATGCATATCTACTGTGGAGAGGGTCGGCGACTTGTGCGATCCGGTGGCGGCCGGCCGGATCGCGGTGCACAGTGATTCCCATGAGCGACAGCGGACGTGGTGGGCAGTTCTACTGGTGCACCCGGCATCACCGGGTCGAGACGGACGCCGACGTGTGTCCGGCCAAGCACGTACTCGGCCCGTACGACTCGGCGGCCGACGCGGAGAACGCCCTGCAACGAGTGCAGGAGCGGAACGAGGCGTGGGATGCCGAGGACGCTCGTTGGGCCGGAGAAGACAGGTAGGCGGCGCGGGACGGCTCGCGCCGAGGCATTTCGTGCTCCGCGAGGACGCACGCGAGAGCACGTCCCCAAGGAGGGAACCACGATGGCCGAAGCACAGCAGGCCACCACCCGCCCGGCTGCCCGACGGACCACCGCGAAGAAGACCGCCGCGGCGGAACGGAACACGGGGGCGAGCCGGACCACCCCGGTCCGCAAGTCCACCGCCGGTGCGACGGCGGCGAAGGCCCCCGCGCGTAAGGCGGCCGGCGGCGCGGGGCGTGCCCCGGCCAAGAAGACCACCACGGCGGCCAAGAAGGCCCCCGCGAAGAAGGCCACCACGACGAGCAGGACCACCACGACCAGCCGGGCCACGACGGCCAAGAAGGCCCCGGCGAAGAAGACCACCACCCGCACGACGACAGTCGCCGCGAAGCGCGCGCCAGCGTCTCGCACTTCCACCGCCGCCGCGACGCGGCCCGCGACGCGCAAGAGCACCGCGACCGCGAAGAAGACCACCGCCGCCGCGAGGAAGACCACGGGTGCGGCGAAGAAGACCACCGGCGCCGCGAAGAAGACCGTGAGCGCCGCGAAGAAGACCACCGCCGCCGCGAAGGCACCCGCCCGCAAGACCGCCACCGCGACGAGGGCGACGGCGCGCAAGACCGCCACCGCGGCGAAGGCCCCGGCCCGCAAGACCGCCACCGCGGCGAAGGCCCCGGCGCGGAAGACCGCGACGAAGGCGTCCGCCGCCAAGAAGACGGTGGCGAAGAAGACGGCCGCGACGAAGGCAGCCGCCAAGAAGGCCCCGGCCAAGAAGGCCGCGTCCACCCGCCCCAGCGGCGGCGCCCGCAAGGCTCCGGCCAGGACGGCACCCGCCGCGAAGGTGACCGGCACCTCGTCGACCACCGCGCGCAAGGCGGCGGCGAAGAAGGCCCCGGCGAAGAGGACCGTCGCGGCGAAGGCCCCGGCTCGCAAGGTCACCGCCCGCAAGTCGCCGGCCCGCCCGGTCGCCGCACGCGCCACCGCCCCCAGGGGTACGCGCAGCACCGCCCGGAAGGCCACCGGCTGAGCGAACCGCCGCGGCGCGTCGGGCGGACATCTCGGCCGGTCACCGGAAGCGGATCACCGGCGGCGCTGTCAGGATTGACCCGTGGTCATCCGACGCGTACTCGCGCCCCGCATCGACTTCGGCGCGCTGCGCCGCGAACTCGGCCTGCCCGAGGAGTTCCCGCCTGACGCCCAGCGTGAGGCGGACGAGGCGGCGAGCGCGCCACCTCGTCCGCCCGTCGACCGCACCGACGTACCGTTCGTCACCCTCGATCCGGCGACCTCGCGGGACCTGGACCAGGCGATGCACCTCGCCCGCCGCCCCGGCGGGGGCTACCGGGTGCGGTACGCGATCGCCGACGTCGCCGCGCACGTCAAGCCGGGCGGCGCGTTGGAGGCGGAGACCTGGCGGCGGGGGCAGACCATCTACCTGCCCGACGGGAACGTGCCGTTGCACCCGCACACGCTCAGCGAGGGCGCTGCCAGTCTGCTGCCCGACGACGACCGGGCCGCTGTGGTCTGGACGATCGACCTGGACACCGACGGGGCCACCGTGGCGGTCGAGCTGGAACGCGCCCTGGTCCGCAGCCGGGCCAAACTCGACTACGCCGGGGTGCAGGCGGCAGCCGAGGCCGGCCGGCTGCCCGACCCGATCGCGCTGTTGCCCGAGATCGGCGACCTGCTGACCGCCCGGGGGTTGCGTCGTGGCGCGATCAACCTGCCGCTGCCCGAGCAGGACCTGGAGCCCGACGGCGAGGGCTGGCAGCTGGTGCTGCGCGCACCGGTGCCCATGGAGGAGCACAACGCCCAGATCTCCCTGCTGACCGGGATGGCCGCCGCCGACATCATGCTGGCCGGCCGGGTCGGGTTGCTGCGGACCATGCCGGGGCCGAAGCCGGAGGCCGTGCAGCGGCTACGGGCCGCCGCCGCGCCGCTGGGCGTGCACTGGCCGGACGAGATGGGCGCCGGTCAGGTGATCGCCGGTCTGGACGCCTCCCAGCCGCGCGCCGCCGCGTTCATCGACCAGGCGGCCGAGCTGATGCGCGGGGCCGCGTACACCGCCTTCGACGGGACCGTGCCGGAGCAGCCGGAGCACGGCGGTGTGGCGGCGGCGTACGCCCACGTCACGGCGCCCTTGCGACGCCTCGCCGACCGGTACGCCACCGAGGTGTGCCTGGCGCTGCACGCCGGCCAGCCGGTGCCCGACTGGGCCCGTGCCGCGTTGCCCCGGCTGCCGGAGGTGATGGCGAGCACCGACCGGACCGCCTCGGCGGCCGCCCGGGGCGCCGTCGACCTGGCCGAGGCCGCCGTGCTGGAGCACCGGGTGGGCGAAACCTTCGACGCGGCCGTCCTCGACGTCGACGCTCCGCCCAACGGCCGGTCCCGGCCCCGACCGCCGGGCGGCACCGTGGCCCTGGACGCCCCTCCGGTGCGTGCCCGCTGCCTCGGGCAACTGCCACTCGGTGAACGGGTCCGGGTCCGCCTGGTCACCGCCGACCCGGCGGCCCGCACCGTCCTGTTCGAGCTGGCCTGACCGACCCGAACCCCGACGGCCTGACGCGGTGCCGGGCCGGCGTCTCCGAGCTGGCCTGACCGACCCGTCCGGCGGCGGCCCGACGCGGTGCCGGGCCGGCGTCTCCGAGCTGGGCTGACCGACCCGAACCCCGACGGCCTGACGCGGTGCCGGGCCGGACGGTTTGCGAGGATGACCGCATGGCATACGACGCGAGCACGCTCCCCGACGTGTCCGGGCTGACTGTCGGCATCATCGGTGGCACCGGCGACCAGGGGCGGGGCCTCGCCTACCGGTTCGCACGGGCCGGGCAGACGGTGCTGATCGGGTCCCGCTCCGCCGAGCGGGCCGCCGAGTCCGCCGCCGAGATCGCCGCACTGCCCGGCGTACCGGCCGACGGCAGTGTCACCGGCGCGGCCAACGACGAGGTGGCCCGACGCAGCGACGTGGTGATCATCGCGGTGCCGTGGGACGGGCACGCCGCCACCGTCGCCGCCCTCGCCGAGCCGCTCGCCGGCCGGATCGTCGTCGACTGCGTCAACCCGCTCGGCTTCGACAAGCAGGGCCCGTACGCGTTGACCGTCGCCGAGGGCAGCGCCGTGCAGCAGGCCGCCGCGCTCCTGCCCGACTCCCGCGTCTGCGCGGCGTTCAACCACGTCAGCGCCCCGCTGCTGGCCGACCCCGAGGTCGACCGGATCGACCTGGACGTGCTGATCTGCACCGAGGACCGCGAACTGGTCGGCATCGTCGGTGCGCTCGCCGCGCGGATCCCGGGGATGCGCGGTATCTACGCCGGCCGGCTGCGCAACGCCCACCAGATCGAGGCGTTCACCGCCAACCTGATCGCCATCAACAAGCGCTACAAGGCCCACGCCGGCATTCGCGTCACCGACATCTGACCGGCGGTGCCGGCTGCGTGATCCACTCGGGTTCGGCGATATCGCGGTATCCCGGTGCCTGGGAGACCCCGACATCGGCGAACCCGAGTCGATCACGCCGCTGTGGGCTCTAGAAGGTGTGTTCGGAGGCGGGGAACTCCCCGCCCCGGACCTCGTCCGCGAACCGGCGGGTGGCGTCGGTGAGGGCGCCGGCCAGGTCCGCGTACCGCTTGACGAAGCGTGGCGTCTTCCCGGTGCGCAGGCCGGCCATGTCCTGCCAGACCAGCACCTGCGCGTCGGTGTCCGGGCCGGCACCGATGCCCACCGTCGGGATCGGCAACTCGTTGGTGATCCGCTTGGCCACCTCGCCGGGCACCATCTCCAGCACCACGGCGAACGCGCCCGCCTCGGCCACCGCCCGCGCGTCGGCCAGCACCTCGTCGGCGGCGTCGCCCCGGCCCTGCACGCGGTAGCCGCCCAGGGTGTGCTCGCTCTGCGGGGTGAAACCGATGTGCGCCATCACCGGGATGCCGGCGCCCACGATCGCGGCGATCTGGGCGGCGCAGCGACGGCCACCCTCCAGCTTCACCGCGTGGCAGCCGCCCTCCTTCATGAACCGGACGGCGGTGCGCAGCGCCTGGGCCGGCCCCTCCTCGTAGGAGCCGAACGGCAGGTCACCCACGATCAGTGACTGCCGGGTCGCCCGCACCACGGCCCGTACCAGCGGAAGCAGCTCGTCGGCGGTGATCGGCAGGGTCGTCTCGTAGCCGAACACGTTGTTCGCCGCCGAGTCGCCGACCAGCAGCACCGGCACGCCGGCCTGGTCGAAGATCGACGCCGTGTACTGGTCGTACGAGGTGAGCATCGGCCACCGCTCACCACGTTCCTTGGCGGCGATCAGGTCCCGGGTGCGGACCCGTCGGGTGGCCGGGCCCCCGTAAAGGGCTGTCACCTCGTTCGGAGTGGACTCCACCATCTCTGTCTCCCTTCCTCGAGGCCGCCTGCGCGGTCCCCGGGTTCCGTCGCGATCGTCGCACCGCGAGACGGGGCGATGGCAGGGCCCAGTGCAAGATGTCACTCCACCGCGACGCGAGATCACCGGCGACAGAGCCGCGAGGCCGTCGTTCGCAGCGCCGCGAGGCGGTGCCGGGCCGTGCCACCGACCCGTCACCCCACGGTGTAGGGCTCAGCCGTGCTCGCGCCACCGGTTGGTGATCGGCAGACGGCGGTCCCGACCGAACGCCTTCATCGAGATCTTCGTGCCCGGCGCGGACTGCCGTCGCTTGTACTCGGCGGTATCCACCAGCCGCAGCACCTTGTCCACCACCGCCGGGTCGTGACCCGACTCGACCAGCCCGTCACGGCCGAGGTCACCGTCGACGTAGCCGATCAGGATCGGGTCCAGAACGTCGTACTCGGGCAGGCTGTCGCTGTCGAGCTGCCCCGGGCTCAGCTCGGCGCTCGGCGGCTTGCCGATCGAGTTCTCCGGGATCGGAGGGGTCTCGCCGCGTCGCGCCGCGTCCGTGTTGCGCCACTTCGCGAGTCGCCAGATGAGCGTCTTCCAGACGTCCTTGACCGGGTTGAAGCCGCCCACCGAATCGCCGTACAGGGTGGAGTAGCCGACCGCCAGCTCACTCTTGTTGCCGGTGGTCAGCACCAGGTGGCCCTCCTGGTTCGACAACGCCATCAGGATCACGCCACGGACCCGGGCCTGGAGGTTCTCCACTGCCACACCGGACAGCGACAGGTTGGCCAGGAAACCGTCCACCATCGGCTGGATCGGCTCGATGCGGTAGTCCAGGCCGGTGCGCTTGGCCAGGTCCGCGGCGTCCTCCCGGGAGTGTTCGGAGGAGTGCTGGCTGGGCAGCGACACCCCGACCACCCGGGCCGGCCCCAGCGCGTCGACGGCCAACGCGGCCACCACCGCCGAGTCGATGCCGCCGGAGAGGCCGAGCACCACCGACGGGAACCGGTTCTTGTTGACGTAGTCGCGCAGACCGAGGACCAGTGCCTGCCACACCTCGGCCTCGTCGGCCACCGGCTCGATCAGACCTCCGGTGGCGGCCGGGCCGGTCGGTGCGGCCGGGATGCCGTCGACAGTGCTGCGCACGATCCGCATGCCGTCCGCGACGGACTCGCCGGTCGGCAGGTCGGTGGCGGTCGGCAGCTCGACGTCGTGCAGGAGCAGGTGCTCGACGAACTGGGGGGCCCGGGTGAGCAGGTCACCGTCCGCGGTGACGATCATCGAGTCGCCCTCGAAGACCAGCTCGTCCTGGCCGCCGACCATGTTCACGTACGCGATGGCGGCGCCCGCCTCGGCGGCCCGACGGCGCACCAGCGGCAACCGGACGTCGTCCTTGTTCAGCTCGTACGGCGAGCCGTTGATGTTGACCACCAGGCCGACGCCCGCGCGCCGGGCGGCGGCGAACGGGCCCCCGGCCTGCCACAGGTCCTCGCAGATGGTCAGCGCGACGTCCACCCCGCCGATCCGCACCACGGTCAGCGCGTCCCCGGAGACGAAGTAGCGGTCCTCGTCGAAGACGCCGTAGTTGGGCAGGTGGTGCTTGAAGTAGCGGGCGGCGACGGTGCCCCGGTGCAGCAGCGCGGCGGCGTTGCGGGCGCCCCGGCCCGGCTGGGCGTCCCCGCTGACCTGCGGCGGCCCGTCGGCGTCCAGGTAGCCGACCACGACCGGCACCTCACCGAGGCCGTCCGTGGCGAGGTCGGCCGCGAGCCGTTCCACGGCGGCCCGGGACGCGGCCACGAAGGAACGCCGGAAGACCAGGTCCTCGACCGGGTAACCGGTGAGCATCATCTCCGGGAACAGCACCAACTGGGCACCGGCATCGGCGGCCTGGCGAGTCCAGCTGCGGACCAGGTCGGCGTTTCCGGCGAGGTCGCCGACGCTCGGGTTGACCTGGGACAGGGCGAGACGCAGGGTGGGCATGTCCTCATCTTGCCCCAGCCTCCGCTGCTGAATCCCACCCCTCGGGCGAGATGGTCGCCACGCTGCGGCGGGCGTATCCGCCGCGCGGTGGGGCCCGGGCTGGGCTTCGCGGCGGGGCGTCCGTCCGTCGGGCGGGAGGTGAGGGGACGGCCGGCGGCAGTTCGCGTAACGTCTGCGTAACCAGGCCCGGGAAGACTGGGCGATCAGGTCGGGTGCAGCCCGGCCAATGCGGACAAATGAGCGTCGCGAGGGGTTGGGGAAGTGGACCGTCAGCAGGAGTTCGTCCTCCGTACGCTGGAAGAGCGGGACATCCGGTTCGTCCGGCTGTGGTTCACGGACGTGCTGGGCACGCTGAAGAGCGTCTCGGTGGCGCCAGCGGAGTTGGAGGCGGCCTTCGAGGAGGGCATCGGCTTCGACGGCTCGGCGATCGAGGGCTTCGCCCGGGTCTTCGAATCAGACATGGTGGCCATGCCCGACCCGACCACCTTCCAGGTCTTCCCGTTCGAGGGCGGGGTCAGCGGCGAGAGCGCCCGGATGTTCTGCGACATCCTGCTGCCCGACGGCGGGCCGTCCTGGGCCGACCCCCGGCACGTGCTGCGCCGCGCGCTGTCCAAGGCCGCCGAGAAGGGCTTCACCTTCTACACCCACCCGGAGATCGAGTTCTTCCTGCTGGAGAACGGCCCGCAGGACGGCTCGGTGCCCACCCCGGTCGACACCGGCGGCTACTTCGAGCACACCACCCACGCCGTCGCCCGCGACTTCCGCCGCCAGGGTGTGCTGGCGCTGGAGCGCATC
This sequence comes from Micromonospora sp. WMMC250, assembly GCF_027460215.1. Taxonomy (NCBI): domain Bacteria; kingdom Bacillati; phylum Actinomycetota; class Actinomycetes; order Micromonosporales; family Micromonosporaceae; genus Micromonospora; species Micromonospora sp. WMMC250. The sequence goes on from NZ_JAPZBJ010000002.1 coordinate 6,656,665, forward strand.
GGCATCTCGGTGGAGTTCAGCCACCACGAGGTCGCGCCCGGCCAGCAGGAGATCGACCTGCGCTACGCCGACGCGCTGACCACCGCCGACAACATCATGACCTTCCGGCACGTGGTGAAGGAGGTGGCGCTCTCCACCGGTGTGCAGGCCAGCTTCATGCCGAAGCCCTTCACCGACCAGCCGGGCAGCGGGATGCACACCCACCTGTCGCTGTTCGAGGGGGAGCGCAACGCCTTCCACGACAGCGGCGACCCGATGAAGCTCTCCAAGGTGGCCAAGTCGTTCATCGCCGGCCTGCTGGTGCACGCCCGGGAATACACGGCGGTCACCAACCAGTGGGTCAACTCGTACAAGCGGCTCTTCCCGCAGCACCTCCCGGACCGCATCACCGAGAGCCCGGCGTACGTCTGCTGGGGCCACCTCAACCGGTCCGCGCTGGTCCGCGTGCCCGCGTACGGCAAGCCCAACTCGGCCCGGGTCGAGGTCCGCTCGCTGGACTCGGCGACCAACCCGTACCTCGCCTTCGCGGTGCTGCTCGGCGCCGGCCTGAAGGGCATCGAGGAGGGGTACGAGCTGCCGCCCGGCGCCGAGGACGACGTCTGGTCGCTGACCAGCGCGGAGCGGCGTGCGATGGGCTACGAGGCGCTGCCGGAGAACCTGGCCGAGGCGATCGACGTGATGGCCGAGTCCGAGCTGGTCGCCGAGGTGCTCGGCGAGCACGTCTTCGACTTCTTCCTGCGCAACAAGCGGGCCGAGTGGGAGCAGTACCGCCGCGAGGTCACCCCGTACGAGCGGCAGCGCTACCTGGCGCTGTAGCCACTGGGGCTGACGCGGTTGCGCCCTGCCGCTATCGTCTCGATCACCGCGCCGGTACCCCTCCGGGCGGAGAGTCGGGAGGCAGTCGGTGCTGGAGGATCTGCTCAGCGGTGCCTGGCAGAGCGTCGTGTTCGGGATCGTGGGCGTCGGGCTCATGGCGGCCGGGTTCGGGCTGGTCGACCTGCTGACCCCGGGCCGGCTGCGGGACCTGATCTGGGTCGACCGCAACACCAACGCCGGGCTGTTGCTCGCCGCCAACCAGCTCGGCATCGCCGGCATCGTGTTCACCGCGATCCTGACCAGCTACAGCGACTTCGGCAAAGGGCTCGCCTCCACCGTGGTCTTCGGGCTGGTCGGGTTGGCCATCATGGCGTTGGCCTTCTTCGTGCTGGACCTGCTCACCCCGGGCAAGCTCGGCGAGGTCATCTGCTCGCCCGAGCCGCACCCGGCGGCCCGGGTCAGCGCCGCCACCCACTTCGGGGCCGCGCTGATCGTCTGCGCCTGCATCGCCTGAGGCCGCGTGCGGGCGAGCGGTCGCGGTCGCGAGCGGTCCGTGGGCGGTCGCGGGCGGGCGTCGTACCCCGGCCGTAGCGTGCCGGGCATGAACCGCACGGACCGTCTCTACGCGCTGGTCGAGGAGCTGCGGGCGGTGTCACCGAGGCCGCGCAGCGCCCGCTGGTTGGCTGCCCGTTTCGAGGTGAGCAGCCGCACCATCGAACGGGACATCGGCGCTCTCCAGGAGGCCGGGGTGCCGATCTGGGCCGAGCCCGGGCGCACCGGCGGCTACGTGGTGGACCGCGCCCGTACCCTGCCGCCGGTCAACCTGACCGCCGCCGAGGCGGTCGCGATGGCCGTGGCGCTGCACCGACTCGCCGGCACGCCGTTCGCCGGGCCGGGCGGCACCGCTCTGCGCAAGCTGGTGGCGGTGCTGCCGGCCGCCGACGCCGCCGAGGCGCACCGCCTCGCCGGCCGGGTGCACCTGGTCGGCGACGGGCCGGCGACACCCGTCCCGGCCGTCGTCGCCGACGCGGTCGCCGCGCGGCGGGTGCTGCGCATCGGGTACGCCGACCGCGACGGCACGGGCTCGCTGCGCGACGTCGAGCCGCTGGGCTACCTCGGCAACACCCGCCACTGGTATCTCGTGGCCTGGTGTCGACTCCGCGACGAGTTGCGCTGCTTCCGGACCGACCGGATCCGCAGCGTCCGGGCGCTGCCCGACGTGGTGTCCCGGGAGTTGCACCTGAACGACCTCGACATCCCGCACCGGCGGGTCCGTCCGCTGAGCTTGGTCTGAGGCGCGGCGGCCCCGTCTCGTCCGGCGTCTTCGTCGGCGGGGAAACGCCGTCAGGTGATCCGGAAACACCGACAGGACGGTGTCGCGGACGGCCCCGAGACTGCTTCAGACGACGGTCGAACGGCCGCTCGGGAAACTCTGGAGGCAGTAGATGTCCACGACGCCCATCACCTGGTTCGAGTTCGGCACCGACCGGCCGGACGAGGTGGAACGGTTCTACGGCGAGCTGTTCGGCTGGACCTTCGAGCAGCAGGGCCCGTCCTACCGCGTTACCGGGGCCGGTGGCGACACCGGGATCGGCGGGGCGATCCGGACCACGAACGGCGACGCGGCCAGCTACGCGGTGTTCTACGCGGAGGTGGCCGATGTTGCGGAGACCTGCCGCCGCGCCGAGGCGGCCGGCGGCACGGTGCTGGTGCCGATGGGGACGACGCCGACCGGCCTCACCCGTGCCCAACTGCGTGACCCGGCGGGCAACCGGGTGGGTGTGTTCGCACCGCCGCCCGGCCAGAACTGACGCCCACGCGCCCGGGCGGTCGGTCCCGGGCGGGCCTGGCGTGGAGGTGCACGGCAGTGATCGACTCGGTTTCGCCGAAACCGGGGTGTCCGAGTGCCTTCGACACCGCCGCTTCCGTGAAACCGAGTCGATCAAGTCCCGGCCGGGTTCGGGCAGGCCTGGTTTGGCGGCGTCCGCCCGCCCGCGTGCCGTGATCGACACCAGGTCGCCGATGTGGCGGTGTCCCGACTCGGGGACACCGCCACATCGGCGAAACGGGTGTGGCTCACGGGCACCGCGGACTCACTTGCCGGGCGTACCCGCCGGACCGCCGTGGTGGCCCCACCCGCGGTGGCCGCCGGCCCCGGGGAAGACGCCGGCCTCGACGGCCTTGGTGATGGCGTCGGCCTGCTCCTGGGTGAGCTTGCCGTCCTTGACGGCCTGGTCCAGCCGCTCCTTGAGCGCGGCCTTGCGGTCCTCGCCGGAGGGGCGCTGCGGCCGATCGGCCGGTCGGTGCTGCTCGCGGACCTTCTCCAGGGCGGCGGTCACCTTGTCGGTGGGCACGCCCAGCTCCTTGGCGAGCGCCTCGGCGAACTCGCCCTGCCGGTCGGCCTTCGCACCGGGGGCCGGGGCGCTGCTGGCGCTCGGTGCCGGCGTGGGGGTGTCCGCGGCGAACGCGATCGTCGGGGCCGCGATCCCCACGCCGAGGACGCCGGCGGTGGCCAGGCCGGCCAACAGGTGCTTCCTGCGGATGGTGCGGGACATGCTGTCCTCCAGAGGTTCGGTCATCCTGCGCTGTCGTCACCGACAGTGACCGGGCAGCCTGGGTGGAAGCCGTGGCGATCCTGTCAGCGGGCTGATAATCGCGGCGGGTGGCGGACGAAACCGGTTGTGCCGTCGCTGGCCGACCGGTCAGGGTGGGCGATCCGCCCACGGAAGGACACCGCACGTGACGACCTCCGACATTCGGGAGATACCGCTCGCCGGGCCGGGCGCCGGCCCGTACGGCATCACGGCCGGCCCCGACGGCGCGTTGTGGCTGACGCTGGTCCACGCCGGCGCGATCGTCCGCCTCGGGGTGGACGCCTCGGTCCGTACCTATCCGCTGGAGCCAGCCGGCGGTCGCCCCTTGATCATCACGGCCGGGCCGGACGACGCGCTCTGGTTCACCCGTTCCGGCGACGACCGGATCGGTCGCCTCAGCGTCGATGGTGAGCAGCGCACCATCGCCCTGCCCGCCGGCACCGGGCCGGGTGGCATCGCCGCCGGAGTCGACGGCGCGCTCTGGTACGCCGGGATGACCTCCGACACGATCGGCCGGGTGGACACCGACGGCACGGTCACGATCTTCCCGTTGCCGGTGACCGGCGGGTTCGCCTCGATGATCACCGCGGGCGCGGACCAGGCGCTCTGGTTCACCCTCAACCAGGCGAACGCGATCGGCCGCATCGACCTCGACGGTCGTACCACGCTGCACCCGCTGCCCACCGCGAACGCCGGCCCGGTCGGCATCACCCTCGGCGCCGACGGTGCCGTCTGGTTCGTGGAGATCGCCGCCGGTCAGCTCGGCCGGATCGCCCCGGACGGCGAGATCGTCGAGTTTCCCCTGCCGAACCGTGCGGCCCGTCCGCACGCCATCGTGGCCGACCCGGCGGGCGGCGCGTGGTTCACGGAGTGGGGCGCCAACCGGATCGGTCACCTCGACGACACCGGCCGGATCGAGGGCTACGACCTGCTCACCCCCGATGCCGAACCGCACGGCATCGCCCGCACCGCCGACGGCGTCTGGGCCGCCCTGGAAACCGGCGCGGTAGCCCACCTGCCCCGCCCGCCCCACCTGCCCCGCCCGCCCCGCCCACCCCACCCCGCCTAGGTGATCAAGAGGTTTGCGTCAGGTTCCGGGCCGGAAATGACGCAAACCTCTTGATCACCGGCGGGAGACGGCGGGGGCGGCGGTCAGGGTGTTGGTGTCCGTGTCCACTGTCGCTCTGGTGCCCACCGGGACCGTCAGTTGGCCGGGGCCGTGGCCGATGGGGAGGCCGCCGAGGACCGGTACGCCCAGGTCACCGAGGCGTTCGCCGAGCACGTCGACGATCGTGGTGTCCCAGCCGTCACCGCAGTCGGTGAACTGCCCGACCGCCACCCCGGCCAGGCCGTCCAGCGCGCCGGCCCGACGCAGGTGGGTCAGCATCCGGTCGACCTTGTACGGGGGTTCCTGCACGTCCTCGATCAACAGCACCGCACCGGTGAGGTCGGGCAGGTCCGGTGTGCCGATCGACGCGGCGATCATGCACAGGTTGCCGCCGAGCAGGGTGCCGGTGGCGTGACCCGGGACGCGGACGTCGAACGTCTCCTCGGTGGGCACCGCGCTGATCGTCACCGGCTCGGTCGTCATCAGCGCCGCGTGCAGGGACTCGGCGGAGCGCAGTGGGGTCCGCTCGTCGCGCCAGGCCGCCCCCGGGCCGTGCACCCCGGCCAGCCGGGCACCCCGCCACAACGCGAACTGCAACGCGGTGATGTCCGAGAAGCCGGCCACCACCTTCGGGTCGCGGCGGACGGCGGCCATGTCGATGGCGTCCACGATGCGCTGGACGCCGTACCCGCCACGGGTGCAGATGACCCCTCGGATCTCCGGATCGGCGAAGGCGGCGTTCAGGTCGGCGGCGCGCAGATCGTCCGTGCCGGCGAGGAAGCCGTGGCGGGCGTACGCGTTCGGGGCCGGCACCGGGCGCAGACCCCACCCGACGAGCAGTTCCATGCCCCGGGCCACCCGCTCCGGCGAGGTGGGCCCGGACGGTGACACCAGCAGCACCGCGTCCCCCGGCACCAGCACGGGCGGACGGACGGCGGCGGTGGTGTCCTCGCTGATCACAACCGCAGAGCCTAACGAGCCCACGACGGAGCGAGCCTGTGGCGTGGCACGACGCGGCGTACCCGCTAGCCTCGACGGGTGGCAACCGCGCTGGTGATCGAGAACGACCCGACGGACGACGCCCGCCTACTGGGCGAGTGGCTGACCGAGGCTGGGCTGGAACTGTGGGTGGTACGCCCCCACGCCGGCGACGAGCTCCCCGCCGACCTGGAGGGGTACGCGGCGCTGGTGGTCCTCGGCGGCGAACAACAGGCGTACCCGCTGCCGGACGGATCGCCCGGCGCGCCCTGGTTCCCCGCCGTGGAGGGCCTGCTGCGCAAGGCGGTCCGGCACCGGGTGCCGACCCTGGCCGTCTGCCTGGGCGCGCAACTGCTCGCCACCGCGCACGCCGGGCTGGTCGAACGCAGCCCGTCCGGGCCGGAGATCGGGCCGGGCGTGGTCGGCCGGCGCGACGCCGCCGAGGGCGACCCGCTGTTCCGGTACGTGCCGCTGATCCCGGACGTGCTCCAGTGGCACGTCGACGAGATCACCGAGCTGCCCCGGGGCGCGACCCTTCTGGCCGCGTCGACCCGGTACCCCAACCAGGCGTTCCGGCTCGGTGACCGTGCCTGGGGTCTGCAGTTCCACATCGAGTGTGACGCCGCGATGATCGCCGACTGGTCCACCGACTCGGCCCAACTCGCCGAGCTGGGCTACGACCCGGAGTTGGTGGTGGCGGCCTGCGCCTCGGTGCTGCCCGACATCGAGGAGGTCTGGCAGCCGTTCGCCGCCCGGTTCGCCGCGCTGGCCCTCGGCGAGTTGGACGACAGCGTGACGCGGCGCGGCCTGCCGCTGCTCGGGCACTGATGAGCCGGCCGACCAGGGCGCCGGGGCGGCTCGCCCGGTACGGGTTCGGCACCGCCGAGGGCGACGGCGGCGCGCGCGCCGCGGACCTCCTCGGCCCGGACGGGCTGCGGCTATGGCGGCCGGAGGAGCAGGAGCCGACCGACGAGCCGGCCGGGGAGTTGCTCGCCGCGCTGTCCCGGGCGGCCGACCCGGACCTGGCGCTGCGTCAACTGCACCGCATCGTCGAGGCCGAACGCCGCGCGACGGAGGGCAGCGGTGCGTCGAGCGGCGGCAGCGGAGCCGGGGCACCGGGCGGCAGCGGCGACGACGCACACCCACCGCTGCTCGCGGAGCTGCACGCCGACCCGGGGCTGCGGCGGCGACTCATCGCCGTGCTGGGCGCGTCGTCGGCGCTCGGCGACCACCTGGTGGCGAACCCCGAGCACTGTCTGACGTTGCGTACCGCACCGGACGGGCTCGCCCCGATCGCCGAGGGGCGGCTGGAGCCGACCGACGGTGGCAACCCGACGGCGGCGTTGCGTTCCGCGTACCGGCTGGCGTTGCTGCGGATCGCGGCGGCGGACCTGACCGGTGGGCGCGGCCTGGAGCAGACCATGGCCGCGCTCTCCGCGCTCGCCGACGCGACGCTGGCCGCCGCGTACGAGATCGCGGTCACGGAGCTGGCGGACGGCACCGAACGGCCCCGGCTCGCGGTGGTGGCGATGGGCAAGTGCGGCGGTGGGGAGCTGAACTACGTCTCCGACGTGGACGTCATCTTCGTCGCCGCCGAGGACGCCGACCTGTCCGCCGCGACAGTGGTGGCGACCCGGCTGATCTCCATCTGCGGGCTGGTCGCCTGGCCGGTGGACGCCGCGCTGCGCCCCGAGGGCAACCGGGGCCCGCTGGTGCGTACCCTCGCCAGCCACCTCGCGTACTACCGGCGGTGGGCGCGCACCTGGGAGTTCCAGGCGCTGCTCAAGGCCCGACCGGCCGCCGGTGACCTGCCGCTGGCCCAGGAGTGGATCGACCAGCTCGCGCCGCTGGTGTGGCGGGCGGCCGAACGGCCCGAGGCGGTCGAGGACGTACGCGCCATGCGCCGCCGGATCATCGACCACATTCCGCCGAAGGAGCTGGAGCGCGAGATCAAGCGCGGTCCCGGAGGGCTGCGCGACATCGAGTTCGCCGTCCAACTGCTGCAACTGGTGCACGGTCGCGGCGACGAGACGCTGCGGGAACCGGGCACCATCCCGGCGCTGCGGGCGCTCGTCGCCGGCGGCTACGTCGGTCGCGCCGACGGCGAGGCGCTGCTGCGCGGCTACCGCTTCCTGCGCAGCGTCGAGCATCGGCTGCAACTCCAGGGCCTACGCCGTACGCACACGGTGCCCACCGAGCCGGGCGCGCTGCGCTGGCTCGCCGCCGCGCTGGGTTTCACTGCCGCGCCGGGGCGCAGCGCCGTGGAGAGCTTCCGGGCCGAGTGGGTCACCCACGCCACCGAGGTACGCCGGCTGCACGCCAAACTGCTCTACCGGCCGCTGTTGGAGTCGGTGGCCCGGGTGCCGGCGGACGGGCTGCGGCTCACCCCTGAGGCCGCCCGGCACCGACTGGAGATCCTCGGCTTCGCCGACCCGGCCGGGGCGCTGCGGCACCTCCAGGCGCTCACCGGCGGGGTGAGTCGCACGGCGGCCATCCAGCGGACCCTGCTGCCGGTGCTGCTCAGCGAGTTCGCCGACGCGCCGGAGCCGGACCGGGGGCTGCTCAACTACCGCAAGGTCTCCGACAAGCTCGGCAGCACCCCCTGGTATCTGCGGCTGCTGCGCGACGGTGGCCCGGTCGCCCGTCGGCTGGCCCGGGTCCTCTCCCTGTCCCGGTACGTGGCCGACCTGCTCGCCCGCGACCCGGAGGCGCTGCGGCTGCTGGCCGAGGAGAACGAGTTGGCCCCGCGCTCCCGGGAGGTGCTCCGGGAGGGGTTCCTCGCGGCGGCGGGCCGGCACACCGACCCGGTCGAGGCGACCAGCGCGGTGCGCGCGCTGCGGCGTCGGGAACTGGTCCGGGTGGCCTGCGCCGACGTGCTCTGCCGTGCGGGCTCGCTCGCACCCAGCCCCACCCGTCCGGACGGCACGAGCCGGCCCGCTCCCGGCCTGTCCGACATCACCCAGGTCGGCACCGCGCTCGCCGACGTCACCGACGCCACGCTGGCCGCCGCGCTGCGCGCCGCCCAGGCCAGCCAACCCGCGCCGGAAGGGTTGCGGTTCGCCGTGATCGGGATGGGACGGCTCGGCGGGTACGAGTCGAACTACCTCTCCGACGCCGACGTGCTCTTCGTCTACGACCCGCCGGCCGGGGCCAGCGACAGCGCTGCCAGCGCCGCCGCGCACGCGATCGCCGAGGAGCTGCGCCGACTGCTCGGCGTGCCCGCACCCGACCCGCCGCTGGGCGTCGACGCCGACCTGCGCCCGGAGGGCCGGCAGGGTCCGCTGGTGCGCAGCCTCGCCGCGTACGCGGCGTACTACGCCCGCTGGTCGCGGGTGTGGGAGTCGCAGGCGCTGCTGCGCGCCCGGTTCGTCTGCGGCGACGCGGGTCTGGGTGCCGAGTTCGAGGCGATGATCGATCCGGTGCGGTACCCGGCCGAAGGGCTGACCCGTGAGCAGGTCGTCGAGATCCGACGGATCAAGGCCCGGGTGGAGACCGAACGGCTGCCCCGGGGCGCCGACCCGGCCACCCACACCAAACTGGGTCGCGGCGCGCTGGCCGACGTGGAGTGGGCGGTGCAGCTCGTCCAGCTCCGGCACGCCGGCGCGAACCCGGCGCTGCGCGGCACGCGTACCCTCGACGCTCTCGCGGCCGCCGAGCGGGCCGGCCTGATCGACCCGGCGGACGCCGCCGAGATGGCCGCCGGGTGGTCCCTGGCCGCGCAGGTCCGCAACGCGTTGATGCTGGTCCGCGGTCGGGCCGGCGACCAGTTGCCCCGGCACGGGGTGGAGTTGGCCGGCGTGGTCCGGCTGCTCGGCCGCGACGACCCGGGGGAGTTCCTCGACGAGTACCTGCGCGTCGGTCGTCGCTCCCGGGCCGCCACCGAACGGGTCCTCAATGCCTGACGCGTCGCCACGCCCGTTCGGGCGGCGCACCGGCTGGACGACGGCGACCGGGGTCGCTGTGGTGCTCGCCGTCGTGTTCCTGGTCGCGCCCCGGATGGGCACCGACCTCGCGGCGCAGGTGGCGCGGGCCGAGTTCGCCGACCGGTACGGTGCGACGCCGATCGACCTCGGCTGGTACGGCGGTGTCGACCAGTACGGCTACAGCCTGTTCACGGCACGGCTGGGCGCGCTGATCGGGATGCGTCCACTGGGGGCGGTCGCCGCCGTGTTCGGCGCGTTCGCGCTGGCGTGGCTGTTCGCCCGGAACCGGGCCCGACGCCCGCTGCTGGCCGGCGTCCTCGGTGCCGTGGTCCTGGTCGGCAACCTGGCGAGCGGACGGATCACCTTCGCCGTCGGGCTGACGTTCGGGCTGCTCGCGCTCTGCGCCGTCGGCACGGAACGCCCGCCACGTGCCGCCCGGTTGGCGCTCGCCGCGATCTGCGCTGCCCTGGCGACGGCGGCGAGCCCGGTCGCCGGCCTGTTCACCGGCCTGGCCGGAGCGGCGTTGCTGCTGGCCGCCCTCCGCCGTGGGGACGGGCCGGGTCGGGTGCTGCCGGGTGGGTGGCGGGCGGAGGGTCCACTGGCGGAAGGTTTCGTCCTGGCCGTCACGCCCGCTGTCACCCTCGCGCCGATCGCGGTCCTCTTCGGCAACGGGGGCACCCAGCCGTACTCGGCCGAGTCGATGCGGATCAACGTCGCGCTCGCCGTGCTGGTGGCGGTCCTGGTGCCGCGACGCCGCCGGGTGCTGCGGGTCGGCGCGGCGCTCACCGTCCTGCTCCTGGTCGCTGCCTACTACGTGCCCAGCCCGATCGGGTCCAACGCGCTGCGCCTGCCATTGCTCTTCGCGCTGCCCGTGCTGGCCGGGTACGCCCCGCTGCCCGGCCCGTGGCTGGCCGGGCTCCTCGCCGCGACCGTGTGGTGGCAGTCGCCGGTGATGACGAGCGACGTCACCAGGGCCGGCGCCCCGGAAAGCTCCCCGGCGTTCCACCGCCCGCTCGTGGAGGAACTGCAACGGCGGCAACCCGTCGGACGGATCGAGGTGGTGCCGCTGCGCGACCACTGGGAATCCGCGTACCTGCCACCGACAGTGCCCCTGGCCCGCGGCTGGGAACGCCAGGTCGACAGCGATCGCAACGCGCTGTTCTACGACGGCACCCTGAACGCGCAGACCTACGGGAAGTGGCTCCACGACGAGGCGGTGACCTACGTGGCGATCGCCCCGGACGCGCCCGTCGACCGGTGGGGCCGGGACGAGGCCGCGATGATCCGCGCCGGCCTGCCGTACCTGCGGGAGGTCTGGCGCGACACGACCTGGCGCCTGTACGCCGTGGCCGACCCGACACCGCTGGTCGGCGCCCCCGGCCACCTCGTCGCCAGCGACCGGGGTTCGGTCCGCCTGACCGCCGCGCCCGGCGACGTGCCGGTGCGGGTGCGCTGGTCCCGCTGGCTGTCGCTGACCGGCCCGGACGGCTGTGTACGCCCCGGCGCGGACGGGTGGACCGAGGTGCGGGTCCGCGCGGCCGGTGACTACACGATCTCCAGCGACCTGGCCCCCGCCAAGCACTGCTGACGGTGCCTGCCGTCACCCACCGACCGGTGTGCTGGCAGCATGTCGGGGTGCCTTCCCACCTCGCGCGCTGGACCGGCCTGGTCGGCTCGACGCTGCTCGCGCTGTCCGCGTTCCTCGGGGGAGCGTTCCCCAGCGGCCCGCTGCGCAGCACCCCGGTCAGCATCTGGCAGGGCCCCCACGGGCCACTGGTCCTGGCCGCCTGGGTGGTCGGCACCGGCCTGCTCGCGTACGCCTGGTGGGCCCTGCGCGACGCAGTGCCGTCGACCCGCTGGGCGCTGGTCACCGTAGGGCTGTGGCTGCTGCCGCTGCTCGTCGCACCACCGTTCGGCAGCCGCGACGTGTACGCGTACGCCTGTCAGGGCGCCAGCTTCGCCGGCGGCATCAGCCCGTACGAGCACGGTGTCTCCGCGCTGCCCTGCCCCTGGCTGGACACCGTCTCCGTCATCTGGCGGGACACCCCGGCACCGTACGGGCCGCTGTTCGTCCTCATCGCGGGCGCTGTGGTCGAGGTGACCGGATCGCTGAACGCCAGCATCGTGTTGTTCCGGGCGCTGTCCCTGATCGGTGTGGCGTTGACCGCGTGGGCGCTGCCGGTGCTGGCCCGCCGAGCCGGGGTTCCGGCCGGCCGGGCGGTGTGGCTGGCGCTGGGCTGCCCACTCGTTGCCGCGCATTTGATCGGCGGTCCCCACAACGACGTGCTGATGCTCGCCGCGCTGGTCGGAGGGCTGGCCGTGGTGGCGTCGCACCCGGGCCGGCGCGCAATGCTGCTCGTCGGTGGGCTGCTCCTCGGCGTCGCCGTGGCGATCAAGGTCACCGCCGTGGTGGTGGTCCCGTTCGCCGCCCTGGCGGCCACCGCCGGGCCGTACCGCATCCGGACGCTGATCCGCGACGGCGGTTGGGTGGTCGGCGGGACCGTCGCCGCCGTCGTGGCAGTGACAGTGGCCGGCGGGCTCGACTTCGGCTGGATCGGCGGGCTGTCCCAAGGCGGCGCCGCCATCGCCTGGACCTCCCCACCCACCGCCGTCGCGCAGACCATCGGCTACCTCGCGGTGCCGTTCGGCGGTCACGTCGACGCGTTGCCGGTGACGCGCGGGATCGCCGTGGTGGTGCTGGCCGTCCTGCTCGTCTGGCTCTGGTGGCGGGCCCGCACCCGTGACCCGCTGTTCTACGCCGGCCTCGCGCTCGCCGTCACCGTCGCGCTCGCACCGGTGGTGCACCCCTGGTACTGGACGTGGCCGTTGTTCGTGCTGGCCGCCACCGCCCGGCGTACCGGATGGTTCGTCGTGGTCGCCCTGGTCGCGTCGTTCCTGATCCTGCCCGACGGCACCGGGCTTCCCCGGTACACCAAGACGGTCGGGGCGCCGCTGATGACGCTGTTGGTGATCGTGGTGGTCGTCCGGTTGGTACGGTCGGCTCGGGCGACCCGTCAGCCGGTCGCCGCCGACTGAGGGAAGGTGCGCCGGTGACCGCTCCCGGCCCGCCTGGCCCATCTGACCCGCCTGGCCCACCTGGCTCACTCGGCCCGCCTGGATCGGTGGCGGATGGTTCGGTGCCGGCTGCTTCGGTCGCGGCTGGATCGGTGGCGGCGTCGGGTGCGCGGTACGCCGGCCTGGCCGGCGCGGTACTGCTCGCCGTGGCCGGACACCTCGGCGGGGCGCTGCCCGACGCCCCGCTCGGCGTGACACCGGCGTCGATCTGGCGAGCCCCGGACGGCCCTGCGACGCTGATCTGCTGGCTGGTCGGCACCGCACTGCTCGTCGGCGCGTGGTGGTCGTTGCGCGACGGTGCCCCGTCGACCCGGTGGGCGTACGTCACCGCCGGACTGTGGGCGCTGCCCCTGCTGCTCACGCCCCCGATGGGCAGCCGGGACGTCTACTCGTACGCCTGCCAGGGCTGGACGTACGCGCACGGCGTCGACCCGTACTCCGTGGGGGTGGCGGCGGCGGGCTGCCCGTGGCTGGACACCGTCGCGCCGATCTGGCGGGACACCCCGGCACCGTACGGGCCGGTGTTCGTCCTGCTCGCCGCGCTCGCCGTCGGCCTCGGCGGCGGGTTGACCGGCACGATCGTGGCGCTGCGGGTGATCGCCGTGGCGGGCCTGCTGCTGGCCGCGTTCTGCCTGCCCGGTCTGGCCCGCGCCGCCGGGGTGCCGACCCGGCGGGCCGCCTGGCTGGCGCTGGCCGGGCCGCTGGTCGGCGTACACCTGGTGGCCGGGGCGCACAACGACGCCGTGATGCTGGGTCTGCTGCTCTGCGGGCTGCTGGTGGCGATCCGGCGACCGGTTCGGCTCGGGGCGCTGCCGCTGGTCGGGGGACTGCTGCTGGCCGGAGCGCTGCTCGGGCTGGCGGTCACGGTGAAGGCCACTGCCGTGGTGGTGGTGCCGTTCGCCGTGCTGGCCGGGATGCGGCGTCCGTACACGGTGCGGGCGCTGCTGCGCGCCGGCGGCTGGCTGGCCGGAGGGCTCGTCGGCGCGGTGCTGGTCACCTCGGTGCTGTCCGGTCTCGGGTTCGGCTGGGTGGGCGGGCTGACGCACAGCGGCGACTCCGAGCAGTGGACGTCACCACCCACCGCCGTCGGGTTCGTGGTGGACTACATCGGAGCGTCGGTCGGCCGGGACCCGCAGGCGGTGCCCGTGATCCGCGCCGTCGCCTTGCTCCTGCTCGCTGGTCTGCTGGTGGTGCTCTGGTTCCGGTCCTGGCGGGCGCTGCGCGGCGTCAACGATGCCCCACGGGTGGCGCGGGTCGGGGTGGCAGGGGTCGAGGTGGGGCGTTCCCGGGTGGTGCTGCACGGTGCGGCGCTGGCGCTGGTCGCCACCGTCGTCCTGTCACCGGTCTTCCACCCCTGGTATGCGACCTGGCCGTTGGCATTGCTCGCACTCACCGCCGTGCGGACGACCTGGTTCGTGCTGCCGGTGGCGGTGGCGACCTTCCTGGCGCTGCCCGACGGCACGAACCTGGCCCGCTTCACCAAGGCCCCCGGCGCCGTGGCGATGACCGTCCTGCTCCTGACCCTGGGTCTGATCCTGCTGCGATCGCCCACCGGTCGTGTCCGGCCGGTCGATCATGAGGTTGCCGGGTGACAATTCGGACAGTTATCCAGCTAACCCCTCGTCCTGGTTGATCAAGAGGTTTGCGTCAGATTTCGGCGCTCTGGTGACGCAAACCTCTTGATCAACGCGCGGGGGCGGGTGGGGGTGGGGACTGGGTGGGGTGGGGTGGGGTGGCTTGCGCGCCGCAGGTGGGGCACTGTCGTCCGGAGGGCTGGGGGGTGGAGGTTTGGCGGGAGCGGAACAGGACGGTCAGGAGCAGCGCGGCCGGACCGGCTACCGCGACGACGACGGCGGTCACCGCCAGTTCCGCGAAGGTGATGGCGCCGTACGCCGGGCCGAAGCTGTCGGCCAGGCCGGGCACCGCCAGGAAACCGGCGGGGGTGAGCAGTGTGACGAGCGCCCAGCCGCCGCGGGTGTCCCCGCCCAGTGCCAGACCCGTGGCCAGCAGCGCCCCGACGACCAGCAGCACTCCGCCGACGGTGGGCAGGAAGATCTCCAAAGTGGCGCCGTAGTAGGTGCCGACCGCGTCCAAGCCCACCAGGAACTCCGTCACCGCCACCGCCGACAGTGCGGACAGCGCCGGCGCGAGGCGGATCGCCCGGGAGAGTCGATCGGGCAGGGCGAGCCCCAGCAGGCCCAGGACCACCTGCGGCAGCAGCACCATCAGCGGCGGTCGGGGTGCGTCGACCGCCGCAGCCACCGGTGGCAGCGCCATCGTGAGCAGGAGCGCGAGGGTGATGGCCCACCGGGCGACCCGGCTCGGCGCGACGGCGATCACCACCGCCGCCAGCAGCCATGCCGCCCACGTGACGACACCGAGCGAGACGAACGGGCCGACGTGGGGGACGCCCCACTCCGCGGGCGGCGGATGCAGCTCCGCCGTACCCCAGACGCCGGCGAGAGCGCTCGCGGTGACCAGGGCCAGCAGCGCCGCGAGGCGTACCCCAGGGATCAGGCCGGTGACGCCCGCGGCCCGCAGCCGCTGGCGGAGACCGCCGCGCACCAGGTCCGCGGCGTCCGCCGGCGTCGGCCAGCGTTGGTCAGGGGCGGCCAGGTCGAGGTAGGTACCGACGATCTCGGCGCCGCGGGCGCGCCGGTAGTCGGTGGGGTACGCGCGCAGCAGCCGGAGGTAGCGGCGTTCCAGGTCGTTCATGCCAAGCCTCCGGCCGTGCGCGGAATGGTGGGGAGGGTGGCCCGAGAACGCGTGGACAACCGGCTGGTGGCGGCTTCGACGTTGCGTCGCAGCCGCTCGGTCTCGCTGCTCAACGTGGTCTCGCCGCTGGTGGAGAGGCGGTAGTAGCGTCGCAGCCGGCCGTCCACCACCTCTTCCCGGTCGACCTCGACGAGGCCGGCGTCGACGAGTCGGTCGAGCGCACCGTAGAGCGTCCCGGGGCGGAGCGACACGCGGTTGTCGGACAGGGCGGCGACCTCACCGATCAGCCCGTAGCCGTGCATCGGTTGGGCGGCCAGCGCGGTGAGGATCAGGAAGGTCGGTTCGCGCAGAGGCATGTCCACAGGGAGCAATGTATCGGACGCGAAGGTATGCCGGGGGGCGGCGCACAGCGAGCCGGGCCGGCTCCGCGATCGCGGAGCCGGCCCGGCCGGTGGTGCGGTGACTGCTCAGCAGTCGTCGTGCATCGGACTGCTCAGCAGTCGTAGTACATGGCGAACTCGTGCGGGGTCGGGCGCAGACGCACCGGGTCGACCTCGTTGGCGCGCTTCCAGTCGACCCAGGTGGAGATCAGGTCGGGGGTGAAGACGCCGCCGTCGAGCAGGTAGTCGTGGTCGGCCTCGAGCGAGTCGAGCACGGCCGGCAGCGAGCCCGGCACCTGCTTGACGTCGCCCCACTCCTCCGGCGGGAGGTCGTAGAGGTCCTTGTCGATCGGCGTCGGCGGCTCGATCTTGCTCTTGATGCCGTCCAGGCCGGCCATCATCATGGCGGAGAACGCCAGGTAGACGTTGGCCGACGGGTCCGGGACCCGGAACTCGACACGCTTGGCCTTCGGGTTGCTGCCGGTCACCGGGATGCGGGTGCAGGCGGACCGGTTGCGCTGCGAGTAGACCAGGTTGACCGGCGCCTCGAAGCCCGGCACCAGGCGGCGGTACGAGTTGACCGTCGGGTTGGTGAAGGCCAGCAGCGACGGCGCGTGGTGCAGCAGGCCACCGATGTACCAGCGGGCCATGTCGGACAGGCCGGCGTAGCCGGTCTCGTCGTAGAACAGCGGCTCACCGTTGAGCCAGAGGCTCTGGTGGGTGTGCATGCCGGAACCGTTGTCACCGAAGAGCGGCTTGGGCATGAACGTCGCGGTCTTGCCGTTGGCCCAGGCCTCGTTCTTCACGATGTACTTGAAGAGCTGGAGCTGGTCGGCGGCGTGCAGCAGCGTCGAGAACTTGTAGTTGATCTCGGACTGGCCGGCGGTGCCCACCTCGTGGTGCGAACGCTCCACGGTGAACCCGGAGTCGACCAGCCGACGCACGATCGAGTCGCGCAGGTCGGCGTAGTGGTCGACCGGCGGCACCGGGAAGTAACCGCCCTTGTACGCGGTCTTGTAACCGCGGTTGCCGCCCGCCTCCTCGCGGCCGGTGTTCCAGGCGCCCTCGATCGAGTCGATGTAGTAGAACGACTGGTGCGCCGAGGTCTCGTGGCGGATCGAGTCGAAGATGTAGAACTCCGCCTCGGCGCCGAAGTACGCGGTGTCGGCGATGCCGCTGGCCGCGAGGTACGCCTCGGCCTTCTTCGCCACGTTCCGCGGGTCGCGGGTGTACGCCTCGCGGGTGAACGGGTCGTGGATGAAGAAGTTGAGCGCGAGAGTCTTCTGCGCGCGGAACGGGTCGATGAACGCGGTGGCGACGTCCGGGAGCAGGAGCATGTCCGACTCGTGGATCGCCTGGAAACCGCGGATCGACGAACCGTCGAACGCGAGGCCGTCAGTGAAGAGGTCGTCGTTGACGGACTCGACCGGCAGGTTGAAGTGCTGCATCACGCCGGGCAGGTCACAGAAACGAACGTCGACGAACTTCACGTCCTCGTTCTTGAGGTATCGCAGCAGTTCCTCGGGGTTGGCGAACACACATCCTCCTGGCACGTCCACGGGGTGGCTAGGCTTCTGGCGACGCTAGGGCCGGGGGGTTGCCCGGCCGTGTCTCCGTTGTTTCTGCCGTGTTACGTCCCTCGCGGAGCGTCAGCGACACTCCGGTCGACGCCTCGGCCCGCTGCGAGCGCCGTACCGACTGTGCCAGTCTAATGACATCTGATGCGTTTGGCCTGAATCGGCACACAGTGGCGGCGGCACCCGGCAAGCCCTCGTCCCGGCGCGGATACCCTTGACCGCTGTGACCAATCCGCACACACCGGCAGCGCCAGCCACCGACCCCACCTTCACCCCGCCGACCCTCGGGCGACGGTTCGGGGCGCTGATCATCGACTGGGTGCTCTGTCTGCTGGTGTCCAACTTCTTCGCCGACCCGGTCCGCGACGGCTGGGCGCCCGTGCTGGTGCTGGTGCTGGTGTACGGCTTCTTCCTCGGCCTGTTCGCCCAGACCCCCGGCATGTACATCACGAAGGTCCGCTGCGTGAACTGGCACGACGGCGGGCGGATCGGGATCCTCCGAGGGCTGATCCGGGGTCTGCTGCTGGCCCTCGTCGTCCCCGCGCTGATCATGGACGAGCACCGCCGAGGGCTGCACGACCGGCTCGCCGACTCGGTCATCGTCGACGCACCGCGCGGCTGATCAGACCCTCTGCGCCCCCGAAAGCGGCTGAGCCCGCATCAGCGATCCCACGATCGTGCTCGATCCTTGATGTAGTGGCATCCACGCGCCCTGACACCACTACGTCCAGGGTTCGAGCACGATCTTGGCGCCGCGCGTGCCCGCCGCGTCGCCGCCCGCCGCGGGCCGCAGGGCGCGAGGCGACAGGGCGCGGGGCGCCACGACGCGAAAGAGCCGGGCCCGTGTGGGTCCGGCTCTTGTCGGCGTACGTCGAAAGGGGTCAGCGGCCCCGCGACTGGCGGAAGGCACCCGGCGGGCGCATGTTCTTCGGGATCGCGCCCTTGGGCATCTGCGGACGCGCGGTGAGCGCCTTGAGGCGCTTGTCCAGCGAGTTGACGTCCTTGCCGGAGAGGGCGCGGGGCAGGCGCAGCAGTGTCGTCCGGAGCTTGCGGATGGGCAGCTCGCCCTCCTCCTGCCCGATCACGTAGTCGTGCAGGGGAGCGGAGCCGATCACCTTGGACAGCCGCCGCTTCTCCTGCCCGAGCAGGCCACGCACCCGCTGCGGGTTGCCTTCGGCCAGCAGGATCACGCCCGGGCGGCCGATGACCAGGTGGACCATGTCCATCTGGGTGGTCGAGCTGACCGCCGGGGTCACCCGCCAGTCGCCGCGCATGTTCTCCATGATCTGCGCCGCCGCGCCGGGCTGCCCCTCGGCGGCGTTCATCATCGCCTTGTTGGATCGCAGGTTGAGCACGATCAGCACCGCGAGCAGGATGAACAGGATGCCCAGCGGCAGCCAGATCCAGCCCCAGAGGATGACCGCGACCACGGTGAGGGCGAGCGGGAGCAGCACCGCGGCGGCGACCAGCGGCGCGAACCACCGGTCCTGCTTGGCGGTGAACTGGAACACCATCCCGATCTGCTTCAGCCGCTGGCCGAACGAGACCTTCTCCTGGGGCTTTGCCATGCCGAAGAGTCTAGTGGTCGCCGCCTGCCCTGTTGATCCGCGTCCGGGTGCCGGGGCAACTGAGTACCTTACGTCGCCTCAGGCACCCGGACCGGGCGGGTAAGGAGGGTGCCGACCGGGAAGATGAGGCGTCGTGCCCATGCCCGGGTGGGGCCTTCGCGCGAAGAGTCGTCAGCAGACAACGACGACACGACGAAGGAGCCCGACATGTTCGGCAACGACGCAGACTTCCTGCTCACCCTGCACCGTTCCCACGCCGCCGAGTTGCGCGCCGACGCGGCGGCGGACCGGCTCGCCCGGTCGCTGTCACGCCCGGTCAGTAGAGGGTGGCTGGGTCGGCGCAGGCAGGCCGGCCGCACCGGCGACGCCCGCCGGTGACCGCCCCCACCAGGTCCGCCGCCGGGGTCGAGCCCGACCTTCGGTCGAGCCCGCCCGCCGCACCGCGCGGTCGACTCGAACCCGCCCCGCTGCTCGGGCACCGGCCGATCGGCGGGGCGGGCGGCGCGGGCCGTCATGGCATGCTCGACCATGTGACCGTACGCGCAGCCAGCTCCGTCCTCGTCGGCCGCCAACGCGAGATCGCGGCACTGCGGGACGCGCTGGGCCGTGCCCGGGCGGGCGAGCCGACCACGGTGCTGGTCGGTGGCGAGGCGGGCGTGGGTAAGACGCGGCTGCTGGAGGAGTTCGCCGGCCAGGCTGTCGGCGGCACGGCCCGGGTGCTCGTCGGCCAGTGCCTGGAGTTGGGCGAAGCCGGCCTGCCGTTCGCTCCGTTCGCCGCCGCGCTGCGTGCGGTGCTCCGCGCGGACGGCCCCGAGGTCTTCGCCGGCTACGAGGCCGAGTTCGCGCCGCTGCTGCCGGAGCTGGGCCGGGCGTCCGCGGCGCTGGCCGGCCCGCGTGCCCTGCCGCTGGGCGACGCCCCGCGCGGCTACCTGTTCGACCTGGTCGCCGAGTTGTTCCTGCGGCTCGCCGACGCCTGCCCGCTGGTCCTGATCATCGAGGACCTGCACTGGGCCGACCGGTCCACCCGGGACCTGATCGGCTTCCTGGTCCGGGCAGCCCGGCCGGGCCGGCTGCTGTTGGTCTGCACCTACCGCACCGACGAGTTGCAGCGTGGGCATCCGCTGCGTCCGTTCCTCGCCGAACTGGACCGGGCGCGCGGTGTGGAGCGGGTCGAGCTGGGCCGACTCGACCGTGACGGCACCGCGGCGATCCTCGCCGACCTGCTCGGTGCCGAGCCACCCGCCCGTGCCGTCGACGACGTCCACAACCGCACCCAGGGCAACCCGTTCTTCATCGAGGAGTTGGCCGTCGCCGGTGACCCGGTGGGCTGCGCCGCGCTCCCAGAGACGCTGCGTGACCTGCTGTTGGCCCGGGTGGAGCGCCTTCCCGAGCCGGCCCAACGGGTGCTGCGCATCGCCGCCGCCGGGGGCACCCGGTTCGCCCACGACCTGATCGCCGAGGTCGCCGGGTTGCCCGACGTCGAGCTGGAGGAGGCGCTGCGCGCCGCCGTCGCCGCCCAGTTGGTGGTGGCCGACCGCGACGGTGACTACGAGTTCCGGCACGCCCTGGTCCGCGAGGCCGTCCACGACGAGTTGCTCCCCGGCGAGCACGCCCGGCTGCACGCCCGCTTCGCCGCCGCGATCGAGGCGCAGCCGCACCTGGTCGCCGCCGGGCGGGCCCCGGCGGAGATCGCCCACCACTGGCACGCCGCGCACGACCACCCGCGTGCCCTCGTCGCCGCGAAGGCCGCGGCCTGCGCCGCCGCCGACCGGTACGCGTACGCCGAGCAGCGCCGGCTGCTGGAGCGGGCGTTGGAGCTGTGGGAGTTGGTGCCCGACGCCGCCGACCTGCTCGGCATGGACCACCTGGCGTTGCTGGAGCAGACCCTGGACGCGGCGGTCACCGCCGGCGACTTCAGCCGGGCCAAGACCCTGACCCGAGCCGGACTGGCCGAGGTGGACGCCGACGCCGCGCCGCTGCGGGCCGCCCGCCTGCTGGACCAGAGCGGCCGACTGATGGCCCTGCTCGGCAAGAGTGACGGTGGCCGGGAGCTGGACGAGGCGTACCGGCTGGCGTCCGCCAGCCCGCAGAGCGCGGAGCGGGCCCGGCTGCTGGCCGAGATCGCCGCGCACCTGGTCAAGATCGACCCGCAGAAGGCGGCCCGGGTCGCCGCCGAGGCCGCCGACGACGCCGAGGCGCCCGGCGCACACTCCGCCCTGCTGTCGACGCGGATCGCACTGCTGTGCCACGGCGAGCGGGACCTGACCGGAGGGCTGGTCGAGCTGGGCCGGGCGGCCGCCGCTGCCCGCGCGGCGGGGGACGCCCCGGCCCTCGTGCTCGCCCTGGTGTTCGAGTCGGACATGCTCTGCGAGCTGGGCCGCTACGCCGAGTCCGCGCAGGCTGCCGAGGCCGGCGTGACCGAAGCGCGGCGGGTGGGCATCAGCCGCTCCACCGGGGCGTACCTCCTGTCCAACAGGGCCGAGGCGTTGATCGCGTTGGGCCGGTGGGACGAGGCCGAGGCGGTGTGCGCGGAGGCCGCGCGGATCGACCTGTCCGGCGTCACCGGGCTGCACTGGCTCCAACTGAGCGCCGGGCTACGGCTGGCCCGCGCGCGCCCGGGCGCCGACGAGCTGGTCGACCGGGCGCTCACCTTCCTCGGCCGGCCCTACCTGTGGCCGAACCACCGCCTGCCCCTGCACGAACTGGCGATCGAGGCCGCGCTGGCCAGCGACGACAAGGTCGAGGCGGTCCGGGCCGCCCGCGTCGCAGTGGCCGACGACAGCCTGCCGCAGCTCCCCCGGGAGGGGTGGCCGGTGCTCAGCGCGGTAGCGCGTACCGCAGCCCGGGTCGGTGACCGCGACCTCGCGGTGGCCGTGGCGGCGCTCGCCGCCGACCTGCCCGCGCGGCACCCGGCGGCGCGGGCCCACGCAGCCCAGGTCACCGCGCTGCTCGCGGTCGGCGACCAGGCACTGCCGGCCTGGCGTACGGCGGTCGAGGCGTGGCGGGCCGACGGGCAGCCCTACCCGCTGGGCCGTGCGTTGGTGGCGCTGGCCGAGGCGGCTGCCGCCGCCGGGGAGCGCGACGAGACGGCGGCGGCGGTCACCGAGGCCGCCGAGATCGGTCAGCGACTGGGGGCGGTACCGCTAATGGAGGCGGCCGGCACCCTGGCACGGCGGGTTGGCCTGCGCACCCCCGGGCAGGGCGGGGCGGGCACCGATCTGCTGACCGCGCGGGAGCGGGAGGTGCTGCGACTGGTCGCCGAGGGGCACAGCAACAGCCGGATCGCCGAGCAGTTGTTCATCTCCCCGAAGACGGCGAGCGTGCACGTCTCCCGGATCATCGCGAAGCTGGACGTGACCAACCGCGTGGAGGCCGCCGCCCTGGCCCACCGCCTCGGCCTGCTCACCGAAACCACAGCGTCGCGCTGACCCGATCACCGAGGCAGGTAGATCCGCCAGCCGTCGATCGTGACCAGGTCCAGGTCGCCCGCGCGCTGACGCTCGTCCAGCACGTCCGCCAACGGCGATCCGGCCGGCGCCACCCAGGCCGGCGCTGCCGCCTCGTCCACCTCCCGCCGGTAGGCGGGGTAGCGGTCGAAGCCGGGGCGCAGACTGTCGTCGACGACCGCGCAGACCGCCCGCTCCCCGCTGGCGAAGATGAGCCGGTTGCAGGTCCAGTAGCCGGCGCGGACGTGTCGTACGCCGAGCTGACGCAGGGTGCCGACCAACTCGGTGTGCCGGGCTTCGGCGGCCCGGGTAGCCGGTGCGGTCTGCGCTGCCCGCCAGGTGGCGTGCGCGGCGGTGCCCACCGTGGCGACGAGCAACACCACAGCGACCGGGCGGGCCACGGCGACCGGGCGGGCCACCGCGACCGGGCGGGCCACCGTCGAGGAGACCTCGCGCCGGCCGGCCGCCATTTGACGAAGGCCGTCCCGGGCCACCGTCCACACCGGCCAGAGCAGCGCCGGTAGGGAGATGAGCAGGCAGGACAGGTAACGGGAACTCTCCACCGGGGTCAGGCCGGCGGAACTGCTCACTGTGTACGCGCCCACGGTGGCCACCGCGGCCAGCACGAGCGCCAGCCGGACCGCCGCCGCCACCCGGGCCGACACCCCGGACTCAGCAGCGCCGGCGGAGCCCGAAGCGCCGGCAGACTCGGCTGCGCCGGTGGAGCCCGAGGCGCCGGCAGACTCAGCAGCGCCGGCGGAATCCGTCGGGGTGGGCGAGCGTAGTGCGCGCCAGGCGCTGACCGCGGCGAGGGCCAGCAGCAGCGGCAGGGCGAGCGCCCACCAGAGTTGCCAGGCGGCGCATCGCCCGGGGTCGCAGAAGCCCATCCCCAGCGACGGGCCGAGCAGCAGGCCGCCGTGCAACCGGTCGGCCCAGCCGGCGGTGGCGTTGGCACCGCTGGCGGCGAGCACCGCGTGCAGCGGGTTGCGTCCGTTCAGCAGGCTGTGCAGCAAAAGAGGGGCCGCCCCCAGCACGGCTGCCGCCCCGAGTAACGCCCCGGCCGCACCCCACAGCTCCCGCCGGCGAAACCCGACGAGCACCGCCCCGGTCGCCACCACGTACGGGAGCACGAGTGGGTCGACCCAGAGCATCAGGCCGGCCAGGAAACCCCACGTCGCCCAGCGGGCCGGTCGCCGACCCGGCCGACCGGTGGCCAGGTCCACGGCGAGTACGGCCAGCGCCACGCCGGCCGCGTTCATCTCGGGATACCCGCCGCCGGCGATGAGCTGGTTCTTGACGATCCGGTCGGAGCCGAGCGCCAGCAGCGCCACCACCAGCAGCCCGAACCACCGGTCCCCGGTCAGTCGCAGCGTCAACCGCCAGGCCAGCAGCAGGAACACCGCGTACAGCGCCAGCGTGGGCAGTCGCAGACCGACCAGCGACGGCCCACCGGCCAGTGCGAACACCGGTGCGGCCAGGTACGCCTCCAGCGTGCCCATGTACTGCTGGCCGTAGAACCAGACCGGGAAGTCCTCGCCCCGGGCGATGTGCAGCGCGGCCAGCCCCATGGTGGCCTCGTCGCTGTTCGTCGGCGGCGTCGCGTGTGCCAGCAGCCAGAGCCGGTAACCCACACCGGCGAGCAGCACCAACGCGGTGAGCCAGCCGGCCGGTCCGAGGTGTGCGACGGGCCGCGGACGACCTGCGTCGCGCGGCTGCTCGCGTACCCCGGCGGTCATCGCACGATCATGACACCCGGGCGCCGCACGGTCCGTGCGGCGCTGCCGGTGGGTCAGCCGGCGGTGACGACCGACCCGGCGGCGCGGGCGTCGATGGCCTGCTGGTAGAGCCGGCCGGCCCGGTACGACGAGCGCACCAGCGGCCCGCTCATCACCCCGGCGAAGCCGATCTCCTCGGCCTCCTCGCGCAGCTCGACGAACTCCTCCGGCTTGACCCACCGGGTCACCGGGTGGTGTCGGGGGGAGGGGCGCAGGTACTGGGTGATGGTGATCAGCTCACAGCCGGCGTCGTGCAGGTCGCGCAGCGCCTGCGAGACCTCGGCCCGCTCCTCACCCATGCCCAGGATGAGGTTGCTCTTGGTGACCAGGCCGTCGGCGCGGGCCTGCCGGATCACGTCCAGCGAACGGTCGTAGCGGAAGGCCGGGCGGATGCGCTTGAAGATGCGCGGCACGGTCTCCACGTTGTGGGCCAGCACCTCCGGGCGGGAACCGAAGACCTCGGCCAGCTGCTCGGGGACGGCGTTGAAGTCCGGGATCAGCAGCTCGACGCCGCAGCCGGGCTGGAGCGCGTGGATCTGCCGGACGGTCTCGGCGTACAGCCACGCGCCGCCGTCGGGCAGGTCGTCGCGGGCGACGCCGGTGATGGTCGCGTACCGCAGGCCCATCGAGACCACCGACTCGGCCACGCGACGCGGCTCGTCGGCGTCGAACTCGGCCGGCTTGCCGGTGTCGATCTGGCAGAAGTCGCAGCGTCGGGTGCACTGGTCACCACCGATGAGGAAGGTGGCTTCCCGGTCTTCCCAGCACTCGTAGATGTTGGGGCAGCCGGCCTCCTGGCAGACGGTGTGCAGCCCTTCGCGCGAGACGAGCCCGCGCAGCTGGGTGTACTCCGGCCCCATCTTGGCCTTGACCTTGATCCATGGCGGTTTGCGCTCGATCGGCGTCTCGGCGTTGCGCGCCTCGATCCGCAGCAGGCGTCGCCCCTCGGGGGCCGCCGTTGCGGTACGCGCTGCCTGGCCGGTCGTCGGCGCGGAGTGCTCGATCGTCACGAAAACGAGCCTACGCCGGACGGCGGGTGTCTATGTGCGTCGGGCGACCGGCGTCACGCCGCAGATGTTGTGACGCCGGACACCGGCATGTCGAAAATGGGCGTCACACGAGAGGGTTTCGGGTGCTACGGTCGGCGCCAACAGCGACGACGGAGCCGAGTAGCGCCCCGACCCGCCAGTGCAGAGAGCCGCCGGTGCTGAGAGGCGGTCTGGCGCCGGTGCGTGAAGACCCTCCCGAGCTGCGGGCAGAACGGCGGCGACGCCTAGTAGAGCCCGCCCGGTTGGCCCCGGTCATCAGGCGACGAACGAGGCCCCCGCTCCGGCGGGGGTGAAGGTGTGGTGGCACCGCGAGGATCCCGCTCGCCCACACCTCCCTGGGGCTGACGCGACGCATCGCTTCCCCAGGGCGGCGATGGCGTGGCGATCGACCGAGGAGCAGCACGCCATGCAGAGAACCCTGTCCCACCACCTGCCCGCCCGGATCGGCGAGACCGTACGTATCGCCGGCTGGGTGCACCGCCGCCGACTGCTCAAGTCGGTGGCCTTCCTGATCGTGCGGGACGCCGCCGGCTTGGCCCAGGTGGTCGTCACCGACCCGGCCGTCCGCGCCGACCTGGAGAAACTCACCGAGGAGACGGTCGTCGAGGTGACCGCGACGGTCACCGCTAACGACACCGCGCCCGCCGGGGTCGAGCTGACCGACCCGAGGGTACGACCACTCGGGCCGCCCGCCGTGCCACCACCGTTCGACCTGTACCGGCCGGCGCTCACCGCGAGCCTGCCCACCCAGCTGGACAACGCCCCGACCGCGTTGCGGCACCCGACCCGGTCGTCCGCGCTACGGATCTCGGCGGCAGCGGTGGCCGGGTTCCGGGCCGCCCTCGACGCCCAGCGGTTCGTGGAGATCCACACGCCGAAGGTCGTCAGCTCCTCCACCGAGAGCGGGGCGAACGTCTTCGCGCTGGACTGGTTCGGCGGGCCCGCGTACCTGGCCCAGTCACCGCAGTTCTACAAGCAACTGATGGTCGGTGTCTTCGAACGGGTCTACGAGGTGGGGCCCGTCTTCCGGGCCGAGCCGCACGACACCGTCCGGCACCTCGCGCAGTACACCTCGCTCGACGCTGAGCTGGGTTTCGTCGCCGACCACTCCGACGTGATGCGGGTGCTGCGCGACACGGTGGCCGGGATGCTGGACACGGTGGGTGAGCGGGCCGGGGGCGCGCTGACCACGCTCGGCGTCGACGTGCCGGTCGTGCCGGCGGAGATCCCGGCGGTGCACTTCACCGAGGCGCTGACGATCGCCGGTGCGCCCGCCGACGAGCCGGACCTCGCGCCCGCCCACGAACGGGCGCTGGGCGAGTGGGCCCGCCGCGAACACGGGTCGGACTTCCTCTTCGTCACCGGCTACCCGATGGCGAAGCGACCGTTCTACACCCACCCGGACCCGGCGCGGCCCGCGTACTCGAACGGTTTCGACCTGCTCTTCCGTGGTCTGGAGCTGGTCACCGGCGGGCAGCGGTTGCACCGGCACGCCGACTACCTGGCGGCGTTGGCGGCCCGGGGCGAGCCGACCGAGCCGTACGCCGGTTATCTGGACGCGTTCCGGCACGGCATGCCGCCGCACGGTGGTTTCGCCATCGGCCTGGAACGCTTCGTCGCCCGCCTGGTCGGCGCGGCGAACATCCGGGAGGTCACCGCGTTCCCGCGCGACCTGCACCGCCTCACTCCGTAGGGCCGTGCGTCGGCTGTGCGCTCAGATTTCGATCAGGGTGGACAGCCGGCGCTCGACCACCGGTAGCACGTCGGCGACGGTGATCGGACGGCCCAGCTCGGCGGTGAGCGACGTGACGCCCGCGTCGCGGATGCCGCACGGCACGATCCGGTCGAAGTACGTCAGGTCGCAGTCACAGTTGATCGAGAAGCCGTGCAGGGTGACGCCCCGGGCCACCCGGATGCCGATGGCCGCCACCTTGCGGGCCGGCCCCCGGTCGTCAGCGGGCACCCAGACCCCGCTGCGCCCCTCGACCCGGCCGGCGGTCAGCCCGAACTCCGCACACACGTCGATGAGCAGCTCTTCGGTCCGGCGCACGTAGGCGACCACGTCCACCGGGTCGGGCAGGCGCAGGATCGGGTAACCGACGAGCTGCCCCGGCCCATGCCAGGTGATCTTGCCGCCGCGGTCCACGTCGACCACCGGAGTGCCGTCCATGGGCCGGTCCCACGGTTCGGTGCGCTTGCCCGCCGTGTAGACGCTCGGGTGCTCCAGCAGCAGCACTGTGTCGCCGCGCTCGCCAGCCACCACCGACTCGTGCACGCTCCGCTGCTCGTCCCAGGCGGCCTGGTAGTCGAGCAGACCGGCACGGACGGCCGTCAGGCCGGGGGTCGTCGTTGTCACGGCAACCAGCCTAGTCCCGTCCGGGGCGATCATCCCTGGTGAGCCGCCTCACGAGGACCACGTCATGCCGGTCGCGCTGCCACTCGGCGGTTCGTCGTCACGCCGGAGCGGGGCCCGTCGCAGCGCGACGGCGGGGAATCCGGCGGACGACGAGAGCGATCACGAGGAGCGCCGGCACGGCCAGGGCCAGGTAGACCCAGAGCGGGGCGGCGAACGGTGACGGCCGGGGCTCCGGCCCACCGAACGCGGCCCGGGTCAGCAGGTCGCCCGGCACCATCAGGTCGGTCGACCCGACCGGCGTGGTCACCAGCACCTCGCGACCGCCCTCGGGCGACAGCGCGGCGAGAGTGGCCTGCCGGTCGGTGTCCGCCTCCGTCCTGGTGACATACCGCAGGAGTGGGTCGTCGCCGCGCCAGCCGACGAGCCCGCTGACCGAGGTGCCGGCCGGCAGGGCCTCGCCGACCGCCTGACCGGTGGTCGCGTCCAGGAACTCGACTCGCCAGCTGCGCGCCGCCACCTGCTCGGCCGTGCAGCTGGGCCCGGCGCAGCCGTCGAAGGCGAGCAGCGCGAGCCGCCGGCCGTCCGGATGCCAGGCGGCGGGGCCGGCCAGTATCCGCCGGTCGCCCAGGTCGACCTGCCAGCGGGGACCGCCGCCGGTCGGGCTCAGGACCACAAGTCGCTGGCGCTCGGCGAGCTGAGCGGGCACGTCGGGCGAGCCGGTGACCGCCACCAGGTCGCCACCGGGTGACCAGGCCGCCCCGTTGTGGGCGGCGAAGGTGCCGGCCGCGACCACCTGCTCGCTGCCCCCGCGCGGGTCGACGACGAGCAGGTCGTCGGGCTTTTCCGGGTCGTTGAGCTGCTGGTTTTCCGGCCCGTAGCTGATGACGTGGTCGTCGTTGCTGCGGGTGCCGAGCACGCGTCGCCCATCCGGTGACCAGGCGAACGGGTGCAGCCCGGGTTTCACCGTGCGGCGCTGCTGACCGGTGGTGAGATCCAGCAACTCGCCGGACTGTGGCCGCAGGTAGTGACGCCCGTCGGGGGAGAGCAGCCCGTGCCCCTCCGCCATGCCGATCGGGATGAGCCGGTAGGCGCCGTCCCGGTCGACCAGCACGCCGGTCGACTCGAAATAGCGGGTGCGGTCGGTGAAGAACACCAGCGCGGCCGGACCGGCCGGGCGTTGCCCCACGGTGGCCTGCCACAGCCACGGATCGCGCACCCGGCTCGGCACCACCCCGGCCGTGCCGTCGGTGACAGCGCCTCCGGCGGCCGTGCTGTCGGTGACGGCGCTGCTCGCGGCCGTGCTGTCGGTGACGACGCCGCTCGCGACCGTTACGGGGCGGTCAGCGGCCGTGGCCGTTGGAGCGCTGAGCGCGACGAGGACCAGCGCGACAGTTGCCACAACCGCGCGTCGCAATCGCCCACCCGTCACTCGCATCACCCCATTAGACGCGATGCCGACCGGTAACCGTGCCCCGGTCGATCGCGTGGCGCGGTCTACCGGTCGGCGGGCGGGATGCGCCAGAGCCACACGTCGTCGACCCGTTGCGGTTCGCCGAACAGAGCGGTCCCGGTACGCCGCAGCGCCTCCTCGTCGACCTCGAACTTCGCGCCGTGCACCTCGTCGGCGAGCACCACCGTCTCGATCCGCCAGTGCCGCAGGTCCGACTGGACCTCCCGGATGGTCCCGTCGGTGATGATCGGCACTAGGCCGGTGCGACCGGCCTGGTCCATCAGGGCGCTCAGGGTGCGCGGGATCGGGCCGATCCGGCCACGCCCGTCCGGCCCCCCGGGGCCGAGGAAGAAGCCGCCCGGAATGGCGAACTCGCCCTGCCGGTGCGACAACGCGTACGCCTGCCAGCGCTGGCCGTCCGGGTAGATGTCGACGGTCAGCGGCACCGGGGTGAGCACCCCGTCCGGTGAGACGTACTCCCGCCACGTGCCGGAGGTGATGAACCGTGGGATCGGTTCCCGCTCGTCGGTCAGCAGCGGGGTGGGCAGCAACGGCACCAGGGCCACCGCGAACCCGATCAGCCAGGCCAGCTCCGTGGAGCGGTGCCGGGGCGGCGCGGCGCGCAACTGGTCGACGGCGTACGCCAGCACCAGCCCGATCACCGGTGCGACGATCAGCGCCAGCCGCGCGGGCAGCGCGGCGTTCACCACCGGAAGTTGGCCGAGCACGTCGAACGGCATGGGCAGGTCGGTGCGGCGCCCGTCGACCTTGGCGACCGGGCCGAAGGAGAGCACCGAGAAGATCAGCGCGAGGGTGCCCAGCGCCCAGAGGGTGGCCCGCCGGCTCGCGTCGGCCCGTCGCCAGAGTGCGACGAAGCAGACCACTGTGAGGATCAGCAGCGGGATACCGAAGAAGGAGTTCTCCTCCGTCGGGTTCGGTGCGAGCGAGGTGCCGAGCCCCGCCTCACCGGCCAGCGAGCGGCGCGGGAAGGCGGCGAACGCCGCGATGTCCTCGGAATGGATCACCGGGTCGAATCCTGTGCCGTGGAACCGTTGCGGTCCGGCGAAGTGCAGCCACAGCGGGTACGACAGCAGCACGCCAGAGACCACTGCGGTCACCCCGAGCCCGCGCAGGAAATCGGGCAGCACGGCGCGTGCCTCGGCGCGGTTGGCCGGGTGCAGTGACCAGACGGCGACGAACACCCCGAGCGCCAGAGCGGTGAAGAAGAGCCCTTCGGCGGCGATCGAGAAGGCCACCGCCACCAGCACGCCGAGGATCACCCCGTCGCGGAGCCAGTGCCCCGACCGGCGTAGCGCGAACAGCCGCCAGATCAGCAGCGGCACCAGCCAGCCGGCGGTCCAGTTCAGGTGGGCGTTGGCGTGCGACACCATGCCGGGGGAGTAGGCGATGAACAGGGCGCCGATCCCGGCGGCAAGCCGGCTGCGGACCAGGTGCCGGGAGAGGAACCAGTACCAGACCAGGGCGGTGGCGAACAGGTTCAGGGTGAGGATCACCAGGAACGTCGCCGGCGGCCCGATGAGGTACGTGAGCGGTGCGAACACCACCGCGTACACCGTGATCGAGGTGTTGACCGCGAGGTTCACGCCGTCCGGGACGTTGATCAGGTAGGTGAAGAGCGGGTTGTCGCCGTGGGTGACCGCGTGCCCGCCGAAGGCCAGCAGCCACTCGAAGAGAGCCTGGTCGCTGGAGTTGACGGTGATCGTGCGGGTGTTCGGGTCCCGCCACAGGCCACTCGTCACCCAGACGGCGAGCGCGAGCGCCACCACCACGACGATCAGGTCGGCCCGGCGATCTCGGACGACGCGCGGCGGTGACGCTGGTGCGGGCCCGGTGGCCAGCGACGGGGAGGAGGGCACGCAGCGGACGTTACCAACCGGACCTGGACAGGCCGGTCAGACCGGCGGTTGTCGTGGGTTCCCCTTCCGGTCCGCCGCTCGCTGGTTCGGCGTACACAGCGGTCGCCGTAAATGTGTGAGTGTGCCCCATGTCATAGCGGCGACACATCGTCGTAACGTCTCGGCAATTCGACCGTGACCCAGTTCACAGTCCGCCCCTTCCAGGAGGCCGCCGTGCGCCGCTCCTCGTCCATCCTCACCCGGCTGATCGGCGCGGTCGCCGGGCTCTCCCTGGCCCTGGCCGGTGTGTTCGCCATCGCCGCACCCGCCCAGGCCGCCACCCTCACCCAGGTCACCGGGTTCGGCTCCAACCCGGGCAACCTCGCCATGTACGCCTACCGACCGGACAACCTGCCGGCCAACTCCCCGGCCGTCGTCCTCCTGCACGGGTGCGTCCAGAACGCCTCCGGATACTTCTCCAACTCGGGATGGCAGAAGTACGCCGACCAGTGGAAGTTCACGCTGATCGTCGCCCAGCAGCCCTCCGGCAACAACGCCAACTCCTGCTTCAACTTCTTCGAGGCCGGGGACACCACCCGAGGTCAGGGTGAGGCGCTGTCCATCAAGCAGATGGTCGACCACGCCAAGGCCAACTTCGGCGTGAACGGCTCCCGGGTCTACGTCAGCGGCCTGTCCGCGGGCGGGGCGATGAGCGCCGTCATGCTCGCCACCTACCCGGACGTCTTCGCCGCCGGGTCGATCATCGCGGGGATCCCGTACCGCTGCGCCAGCAGCATGGTCAACGCGTTCAGCTGCATGAACCCGGGCGCGGACAAGACCCCGGCCGCCTGGGGCGACCTGGTGCGCGGCGCGTACTCCGGCTACACCGGCCCGCGCCCCCGCGTGGCCATCTGGCACGGCACCTCGGACACCACAGTCACCCCGCTCAACGGCACCGAGTCCCGCGACCAGTGGACCAACGTGCGCGGGGTCTCGCAGACCCCGAGCAGCACGTCGTCGCTGCCCGGCAACACGACCCTCGAGGTGTACGGCAACGACGACGTGCGCCTCTACCGGGTCTCCGGAATGGGCCACGGCACCCCGGTCGACCCGGGCTCCGGTGCGGACCAGTGCGGCACCGCCGCCGCGTACTTCCTGGACACCATCTGCTCGACGTACCGCGACGCGCTCTTCTTCGGTCTGAACGGCGGCGGCACCACCCCGACCCCCACGCCGACGGTGACCCCGACCCCGACGGTCACGCCCACCCCGACGCCCACCCCGACCGTGCCGGCGACCTGCGTGACGGCCAGCAACTACGCGCACGTGACGGCCGGCCGGGCGTACCAGTCCGGTGGCTACGCCTACGCCAATGGTTCCAACCAGCGGATGGGGCTCTACAACACCTTCTACACCAGCGCCCTCAAGCAGACCGGCCCCAACTACTGGGTGATCGGCTGCTGACCCCTCCGCCTCCTCTCCCGCGCCCCGTTGATCAAGAGGTTTGCGTCAGATTCCGGCTCGCGGATGACGCAAACCTCTTGATCAACGCGGCCGGCGTCAGGCGGCCAGCGCGGCAGCCAGGGCAGCCGGGAGGGTGGGGTGGTGGTAGGGGTAGGCGGCTCGGGTTAGGACGCTCGGTAGGACTCTGGTGCTGGTGAGGGCCTCGTGGGCGAAGCCGCCGAGGACCACCTTGAGCGCCAGCGCGGGGATCGGCATGATCGCCGGCCGGTGCAGCTGTCGGGCCAGCTCGCGGGTGAACTCGGCGTTCGTCACCGGGTTCGGCCCCACCACGTTGACCGGGCCGGAGATCTCGTCGTGGTGCAGCAGGAAGCGGGTCGCGTCCAACCAGTCCTCCATCGAGATCCACGGCAGCCACTGCCGGCCGCTACCCAGCCGGCCCGCGATGCCCAGCTTGAACGGCAGCAACTGCGGCTTGAGCAGACCACCGTCGCGGTGCAGCGGCAGTCCGGTACGCAGGCGCACGACGCGTACCCCGGCGTCCTCGGCCGGTCGGGTCGCGGCCTCCCACACCCGGCAGACGTCGGCCAGGAAGCCCTCACCGGCCGGCGCGTCCTCCTCGACCGCCCGGTCGCCGGTGTTGCCGTACCACCCCACTGCCGAGGAGTTGAGCAACACCCGGGGGCGGTCGGCGGAGGGAAGCCCGGCGACGGTGGTCGCCAGCGTGGTGGTGCTGTCCACCCGGCTGGTGCGGATCAACCGCCGGTAGTCGTCGTTCCAGCGCTTGTCGCCCACGCCCGCGCCGGCCAGGTTGACCACCGCGTCCGCCTCGGCGACCGCAGCCGGGTCGAGCTGCCCGGCGGCCGGGTCCCACTGGCGTTCGTCGGGGGTACGCGGCGGCCGCCGGACCAGCCGGGTGATCTGGTGTCCGTCGGCGGTCAGGCGATCGGCCAACCGGGTGCCGAGGAAGCCGGACGCGCCGGCCAGAAGGATCCGCATGCTCATATCTTCGGGTACGGACGGCAGGTTGGATGCGTCGAGCCCGCGGGCCACACGTCTCGCCGCCCGCTCACCCGGTGCCGCGACGTCCCCACCTCGCCCGGCGACACCCGGCGGGGCCCGGCGCGGTGGTCAGACCGCCGAGGCCGGACGCAGGTCGGCCAGGAGACGCTCCACGTCGGCGTACGCCGCGGCGTCGAGCGGCCCGAGCGCCAGGGTGGCGAGGTTCTCGTCGGCCTGCGCCACAGTGCGTAGGCCAGGGATCGGCACCGTACGCGGGCTGCGCGCCAACAGCCAGCCCAGCGCGCCCTGCGCGAGCGTCCGACCGTCGGCGGTGAGCGCCTCGCGGACCTGCTCGACCCGTGCCGCCCAGCGGGGCGTCGGCCGACCGTCGGTGAACCACTCCAGCCACTCGGGTGCCCGACCGCGTACGTCGTCCGCACCCACCGCCCGGGTCGACCCGGTGAGCAACCCCATCGCCAACGGGCCACGGTTGAGGCTGGCCAGGTCGTGGGTGTCGCAGACCGCCAGCACCGCCGCGTTGTCCCGCAGCACCGACTCGTCGTGCTGGATGGCGGCACAGTGCGGGCCGGCGGCCGCGAACGCCTCCGCCGAGGCCGGGTCGTCGGTGCTCCAGCCGTACGCCCGGATCTTGCCCTGGTCGACCAGGGCCTCCAGGGTGTCGACCAGATCGAGCGCGGCGGGCACCGGGAGCGCGTTGATGTGCAGTTGGTAGAGGTCGACGTGGTCGGTGCCGAGCCGGCGCAGCGAGTCTTCCAGGCTGCGTACCGCGAAGGCCGGGCTGGCGTCGGTGCCGAGCGCCCGCCGGGTGGCCTCCTCGCTGACGTTGCCGAACTTCGTGGCGATCACCACGTCGTCCCGTCGACCGGCCAGGGCCCGCCCGAGGATCCGCTCACTGTGCCCCGCGCCGTAGTTGCTGGCCGTGTCGAACAGGGTCACCCCGAGGTCGAGCGCGCGGTGGATGGTGCGGATGGACTCGTCGTCGTCGACGTCGCCCCAGCCGAACGGCTGCCGGTCCTCACCCCAGAGAGGGCCACCGATGGCCCAGCACCCCATTCCGATCGCGCTCACCGTGATGCCACTGCGTCCCAACGTTCGTGTCGTCGTCATGCCGACCAGCCTCCAACCTGGAGCGCGCTCCAGGTCAAGCACTAGGATCGCGCGACATGAGCGGTTACGCCCCCTCGGAGGCCGCCCGCCGCAGCGGCTTCAGTCTGGACACCCTGCGGTACTACGAGAAGATCGGCCTGCTCGCCGACGTGGACCGGACGGCGGGCGGGCAGCGGGTCTTCACCGACGACGACCTCGGCTGGCTGGAGCTGTTCCGTTGCCTGCGCGACACCGGGATGCCGATCGCGCAGATGCGCCGCTACGCGCAACTGGCCCGCGCGGGTGAGCACACCGCCGACGAGCGTCGTGAGCTGCTGCAACACCACGCGGCACGGGTCGAGGAGCAGATGGACCTGCTCCAGCGCCAGTACGAGCACCTCCGGGAGAAGATCCGCTACTACGAGCGGCTGCCCGGCCCGTCGCCGTCATGACTGTGGCGGCGACCGGCCGTTGCGCCGATCCGGAGTCGGTCACGGCTCAGCCGGGGCGTGGCGCGGTCAGGCCGAGCAGTTCCTCGGCTGTCCCGGGTCGACCGGTGAGCGCGTTCAGGGCGGAGACCAGCCGCTTCTCCTCGTAGCGGAAGTGCGACTGGAGCAGGGCGGCCAACCCGTCCAGCTCACCGCGTACCTGGTCGACCGGCACGGCGACGTCGCCGGCCAGTAACGCCTCGACCCGCTCCAGGATGCCCGCCACCACCTCGTGGTCCGTGATCAGGTTCGCGATCACGGGACGCAGTTCGGGGACCTGTTCGGCAAGCAACCGGAACGCGCCGGCGTCCTCACCGGTGTGGTGTCGTCCGAGCGCGGTGCAGAAAGCCAGGCAGTGCGCCCGCAGATCCCGGGACGGGGTGTCGAGGTCCGCCGTGAGACGGGCCAGTTCCGCGCTGAGCCAGAGGTGGATCTCGATCATCTGATTGCCGACGGCGGCGAGCCGGTCGGCCGGTGAACCATGTGGGTGCACGTAGATCCCATGCTGTCCCCACGCCTCCATGTCCACGGCGGCCTTCGTGCCGGGTACACCGCGACGCTGTGCCGGAGTCTATCCCGATCGGGCCGGCCGGCGCCGTCCTGTCGCCGGGGCCGTCGCTCAGGGAGTCGTCGGCTCGTCGCTCTCCGGGACGTCGTGCCAGCGCGCACGCCAGGCCGCCTCGTGCGCCTCGTGGGTGGTCCGCTCCTGGAAGACAGCGGACCGCAGCGCGTGCCGGGACTGCGACATCACCAGCACTTCCACCGCCACCAGGCCCACACAGATCACCGCCGCGAGGGTGAGCGTGCCCAGCGCCGGCAGGTGCTGACAGATCGGGAGTGCGGCTGCGAGCGCCACTATGACGCCGACCCTGGTCCAGCTGACGGTGTGCAGGGTGCGCAGCTGGAACGCCAGGTTGACGGCGAAGTAGCAGATCAATCCGCCGAAGAGCATCGGCACCGCCGGACCGTCGACCGCTTCGGCGATCCCGCCGGCCGGGTCGGTGATCTTGTGCAGGATCTCCTCGTTTCCGATCGAGAAGAGGATCACGCCGGCGATCATCAGCAGGTAGAGATACGCGTACGCGTCGCGGGCCATCGCCACTCGGGGGGCGCCCTCCGCCGCGTGCAGGGCGATTCGGGCGGCCGGTCCGATGAAGTCGAAGTGCGCCCACCAGAGGGCGGCGGTGATCACGATGCCGAGTGCGGCGGCGGCCACCGCCGGCCAGGTCACCGGCTTGCCGAGTAGGTTGCCGCCCACCCCCGTGGAGATGATGGACTCGCCCAGCGCGATGATCAGGATGAGGTCGTAACGCTCCGTCCAGTGCTCTGCGCTGGTCACGCCCCAGCCCCAGGTGCCGACGATGAAGCCGGTGGCGTACTGCACCACCACCACGGTGATCCACAGTCCGTCGCGGACCAGAGCGGCATGGTCGGGGTCCGCGATCTGCGGCGGGATCAACGCGGCGGCCAGCAGCAGCACGATGCTCACCGCCAACTCCGGGGCGAAGCGCCGCAGCTGCCGGCGTTCCTGCGGGCTGTCCCGCACCACGTGCTGGTAGAGGATCATGTGGACGGCCCGGACCACGACGTAGCTGATGGCGACCAGCATCGGCCCGCCGGCGACGCCCGTCGGGTCGCTGAACGCCTGCGGCAGCCCCAACGCGAACGCGAACAGGGCGACCATCGCGATCACCATGAGCACCGGGACGTAGCCCTCGCCGAGCCGGACCCGGGTGGCGACCAGGCTGTGCACCACCCAGATCCACCAGAGCACGGCGAGCACCAGCCCGGCGTGCAGCAGTTGCCGGCCGGAGATGTTCGCGGCGGTCGCCCTGGTGATGATGAAGAACGAGAAGACGAACACCAGGTCGAAGAAGACCTCGAACTTGTCGACCCGGGCACCGGGAGCAATCGGGACGGCCGGCCCCAACTGCCCACGCCGCCGGTGACCGCCCACGCACCCACTCTGGCAGCGTCCGGGCAGGTCGGAGGGGCGAACAGCGATGGCGGGGGCATCCCGCGTTACCTCCGCCCCGGGCCGGGAAACCACCCGGACTGCCGCCTACGCCAGCGGGCCGGTCGGTCCCACCCACCCCGGACAAGGATGGATCATGACCACGAACAAGCCGATCACCACCTCGTTCTCCCATCACTCCACCGCCATGGACGTGATCAAGGGCGTCGACCTCGTCCGGCGCCGGGCGATCGTGACCGGTGGGTCGTCCGGCATCGGCGTGGAGACCGCCCGTGCTCTGGCCAGCGCCGGAGCCGAGGTCACCCTGGCCGTCCGCAACCCCGACGCCGGTCAGAAGGCCGCCGACGACATCACCGGCACCACCGGCAACGACCGGGTCCTGGTCGCCCCGCTCGACCTCGCCGACCAGGGTTCGATCGCCGACTTCGTCGCCAACTGGGACGGCCCGCTGCACATCCTGGTCAACAACGCCGGCATCATGGCCGCGCCCCTGTCCCGTACCCCGCAGGGCTGGGAGATGCAGTTCGCCACCAACCACCTGGGGCACTTCGCGCTCGCCAACGGGCTCCGCCCGGCACTCGCGGCCGGGGACGGGGCCCGGATCGTCTCGGTCAGCTCCGCCGCCCACCTGCGCTCACCGGTGGTCTTCGAGGACATCCAGTACGACAACCGGGAGTACGAGCCGTGGCAGGCGTACGGGCAGTCCAAGACGGCCAACGTGCTGTTCGCCGTGGAGGCGACCCGGCGTTGGTCCGACGACGGCATCTTCACCAACTCGCTGATGCCCGGCGCGATCCGGACCAACCTGCAGCGCTACGTCAGCGAGGACGAGCTGAACCGCTTGCGCAGCGGCAACGCGGCGGCCTGGAAGACAGTCGAGCAGGGTGCCGCCACCTCCGTCCTGGTCGCCGCGTCACCACTGCTCGACGAGGTGGGCGGGCGCTACTTCGAGGACTGCCAGGAGGCCGCCCCCGCCCAGCCGGGCCAACGGACCGGGGTCGCCGACTACGCGCTGGACCCGGAGGCCGCCGAGCGGCTCTGGCAGGTCTCGACCGCCCTGCTCAAGAGCTGAGGCCGGAGACGGCAGAGGGCGCCCCGGTCGACGACCGGGGCGCCCTCTTTCGGCGTGCGGGTGGATCAGGCCAGGCCCAGCTCCGACTCGAAGTTGCCGCCCTCCAGTCGCTCCTTGACCGCGGTCAGGAAGCGGGCCGCGTCGGCGCCATCGATCAGCCGGTGGTC
The DNA here is from genome assembly GCF_027460215.1 of Micromonospora sp. WMMC250. Lineage (NCBI taxonomy): Bacteria > Bacillati > Actinomycetota > Actinomycetes > Micromonosporales > Micromonosporaceae > Micromonospora > Micromonospora sp. WMMC250. The sequence continues at coordinate 6,694,603 of NZ_JAPZBJ010000002.1, forward strand.
GTACGACATGGCCAGGTAGACCATCGACCGGACCGCGATGACCTCGCCCAGCTCCGGGTCGTTGACGACGACCGGACGCTTCACCACGGCACCCGTGCCGAGCATCGCCGACTGCGGCGACGGCACGATCGGGGTGTCGAAGAGCGCGCCACGGCTGCCCGTGTTGGTCAGCGTGAAGGTCGCCCCGGCCATCTCGTCCGGGGTGATCTTGTTGGCCCGGGTGCGCTCGGCCAGGTCGGCGATCCGCTTGGCGATGCCGCCCATGTTGAGGTCACCGGCGTTGTGGATGACCGGGACGAGCAGACCGCGCTCGGTGTCCACAGCGATGCCGAGGTGCTCGGCAGCCGGGTAGGTGATCGTGCCACCCTCCAGGTCCATGCTGGCCTGGATGATCGGGTGGGTCTGCAGCGCCTCGATGGCGGCGAGGGCGAAGAACGGCAGGAAGGACAGCTTCACGCCGTGCTTGGCCTGGAACGAGTCCTTGGCCTTCGTCCGCAGCTTGGCGACCTTGGTGACGTCGACCTCGACGACGGTGGTCAGCTGCGCCGTCTCGTGCAGCGACTGCTGCATCCGCTTGGCGATGGTCGCCCGGATCCGCGGCAGCTTCTCCGTGGTGCCCCGCTTCGCGCTGGGCTCCGGCTTGACGGCCGGCTTGGCCGGGGCCGCCGAAGGAGCGGCGGCCGGTGCGGCGGCGGGAGCGGGAGCGGCCTTCGCCTTCTCGGCAGCCTCCAGCACGTCCTGCTTGCGGATCCGGCCACCGACGCCGGTGCCGTTGAGCGCGGACAGGTCCACACCGTGCTCGGCGGCGAGCTTGCGCACCAGCGGGGTGACGTACCCGGCTGCCTCCTCGCCGCCACCCTGCGCGGGGGCGGACGGGCGCGGCGGCGGCGCGGCAGGCTGCGAGGCCTGCTCGGTCTTCGCCGGCTGCGCCGAGCTCTCCGTCTCCGCGGCCGGCTCGTTGTACGACATGCCCGGCGTCGGCTCCTGGACCTTCGGCTCCGGCTTCGACTCGGCCTTCGGCGCCGGCTTGGCCTCCGCCTGGGGCTCGGGCTTCGGCTCGGGCTTCGCCTGCGCGGGAGCCCCGCCGGCCGCGCCGATGATCGCCAGGTCGGCGCCGACAGCGGCGGTCTCGTCCTCGGCGACCTTGATCTCCAGCACCGTGCCGGCGACCGGCGACGGGATCTCGGTGTCCACCTTGTCGGTGGAGACCTCCAGCAGCGGCTCGTCGACCTCGATGGTCTCGCCGACCTGCTTGAGCCAGCGGGTGACGGTGCCCTCGGTGACGCTCTCGCCCAGGGCCGGCATCTTCACCGCGGTGCCCTCGCCCGACGAGGCGGCGGCCGGAGCCGGCGCCTCGCTCGGGGCCTCGTCCTGGGCCACCTGGTCGGCGGTGCCCTCGGCGGCGGCCGTCGGCTCGGCGGCCGGCTCGACCGCCTCGGCCGGGGCCTGCTCCTGCGGGGCGGCCTCGCCGCCGCCGGCGGACTCGCCCTCACCGGCGATGACAGCGAGTTCGCTGCCGACCTCGGCGGTCTCGTCCTCGCCGACCACGATCCGGCTCAGCACGCCCGCCGCGGGCGACGGGATCTCGGTGTCGACCTTGTCGGTCGAGACCTCGAGCAGGGGCTCGTCGACCTCGACCGTGTCGCCCTCCTGCTTGAGCCAGCGAGTGACGGTGCCCTCGGTGACGCTCTCGCCGAGCCGGGGCATGGTGACCGATACCGGCATTTTCTGAGACTCCTTCATTCCCCTGGTGGGATCTTCGCCCGTCGCCGGACGCCGCGGTTGATTGTCAGGCGTGCGCGTGCAGCGGCTTGCCGGCGAGGGCCAGGTGCGCCTCGCCCAGGGCCTCGTTCTGGGTCGGGTGGGCGTGCACGAGCTGGGCGACCTCGGCCGGGTAGGCCTCCCAGTTGTAGATGAGCTGAGCCTCACCGATCAGCTCACCGACCCGGGCGCCGACCATGTGTACGCCGACCACCGGGCCGTCCTCCACCCGCACCAGCTTCACGAAGCCGGTGGTCTTGAGGATCTGGCTCTTGCCGTTGCCGCCCAGGTTGTAGTTGTACGTCTTGACCTTGTCGGCGCCGTACTGCTCCTTGGCCTTCGCCTCGGTCAGGCCCACCGAGGCCAGCTCCGGGTCGCAGTAGGTGACGCGCGGGATGCCCACCTCGTCGATCACGGCGGGGGTCTGCCCGGCGATCTCCTCGGCCACGAAGATGCCCTGCTGGAAGCCCCGGTGCGCGAGCTGAAGGCCGGGCACGATGTCGCCGACCGCGTAGACGTTCGGCACGCTGGTGCGCAGCCGCTCGTCGGTCAGCACGTAGCCGCGGTCCATCTTGACGCCCTGCTCCTCGTACCCGAGGTTCGCGGTGCTCGGACCGCGACCGACGGCGACCAGCAGCAGCTCGGCCTCGACGGTCTCGCCGCCCTGGATGGTCAGCTTGACGCCGTTGTCGGTCTTCTCGACCTTCTCGAACGGCTTGCCGACCTTAAAGTTGATCTTCCGCTTGCGGAACGCCCGCTCCAGCGCCTTCGACGACTCCTCGTCCTCGGCGGCGACCAGTCGGGGCAGCGCCTCGACGATCGTCACGTCCACGCCGAAGGACTTCCACACGCTGGCGAACTCGACACCGATCACGCCACCGCCGAGCACGATCGCCGACGAGGGGATCCGGTCCAGGGTGAGGGCGTGGTCGCTCGTGATGATCCGCTCGCCGTCGACGTCCAGGCCGGGCAGGCTCTTCGCGTACGAGCCGGAGGCCAGCACGATGTTACGGCCGGTGTAACGCTTGCCGTCCACCTCGACCACGTTCTTGCCGACCAGCTTGCCGTGGCCCTCGACGATGGTGATCGACTTGTTGCCCTTCAACATGCCCTGCAGGCCCTTGTACAGGCGGGCGATCACGCCGTCCTTGTACGAGTTGACGCCGGCCATGTCGATGCCGACCAGCTCGGCCTTCACACCGAACTGCTCCGACTCGCGGGTCTGGTCGGCGATCTCGGCGGCGTGCAGCAGGGCCTTCGTCGGGATGCAGCCGTTGTGCAGGCAGGTGCCGCCGAGCTTGCCCTTCTCGACCAGCGCGACCTTCAGGCCCAGCTGGACGGCGCGCAGCGCGGTCGCGTAGCCGCCGCTGCCACCTCCGAGAATGACGATGTCGAAGGTCGCTTCGTTCGGCTCGCTCACGTCCAACTCCCAGGTCGCGTCGCTGCATCGGGGGTCACGGGGTTGTAACACGGACACACCCCACCTCGGTCATCTTGTCACCACTGGGCACAGGGTGCGTACCGAGGTGCCCAACGACACGTCATCGACACGTACCCTTGGCACCGTTGTCGATGACATACAGCTGGGGGAGAGAACCGGTGGGGTTGTTCCGGCGCCGCAAACAGACGGCTGTGCCGAGCCATGACCGTGCCGCCGACCGCGGCGATCTGGACCATCTCGAGAACTTCATCCGGAGTCGGCGGGGCGTCGAGGCGTTCATCGAGCCCAGGACGACGGTGACCGAGACCACCGTCATCCTGATCGCCGACGACGGAGAGTGGACGCGCCGGCGCATCGACGGCCCGGACGGCGCGCGGCGCTTCGCGTACCGGATGGGCATCCCGGTGTACGACGTGCGACTGATGGGCTACCCGCAGCGAATGCGCGACTTCAACGAGCGCCGCAAACGTCGCCCCGAGCTCTACTGACAGCGAGGGCCCCCGGCGTCGACCGGGGGCCCTCGCTGTCGGATCCGTCAGCCGTTGGCGGCGACGTCCTCCACGAGCTGCACCAGGGTACGGACCGGGACGCCGGTGCCGCCCTTGGTCCAGTAGCCGGTCGGCTCACCGGAGTGGTAGCCCGGCCCGGCGATGTCGATGTGCGCCCAGGCCACGTCGTCGGTGACGAACTCGCGCAGGAACACGCCGCCCTGCAGCATGTGACCGGCCCGGTCCATCCCGGCGTTGACCTGCGAGATGTCCGCCACGTCGGACTCCATGCCCTTGCGCACGTCATCCGGCAGCGGCATCGGCCAGGCCGGCTCGCCGACCGCGTCCCCGACCGTCTGGACCCGCTCGCACAGCTCCGGGGTGCCCATCACGCCGGCCATCCGCTTACCCAGCGCGATGACCTGACCACCGGTGAGGGTGGAGGTCTCGAACAGGTAGTCGGTGCCGTCGGCGCAGGCGCGGGCCATGGCGTCGCCCAGCACCATGCGGCCCTCGGCGTCGGTGTTGAGCACCTCGACCCGCTTGCCGTTGAACATCGTGATCACGTCGCCCGGGCGGTAGCTGGTGCCCGACGGCATGTTCTCGGCCATCGGCAGGTAGGCGCTGACCGCCACCGACGGCTTCAGCGCGGCGATCGCCAGCATGGCCGCGCCGACCGCGGCGGCACCCGCCATGTCGGACTTCATCTCCCACATGCCCTGCGCCGGCTTGATCGAGATACCGCCGGTGTCGAAGGTGATGCCCTTGCCGACCAGCGCGACCCGCTTGCCGTTGCCACCGCTCTGCGGGGTGTAGCTGAGCTTCACCAGCCGCGGCGGAGCCTCCGAGCCCTGCCCGACCGCGACGATGCCGCCGTACCCGCCGGCGACGAGCGCCGCCTCGTCCAGCACCTCGACGTCGAGGCCCGCCGCACGGGCGGCGTCGGCGACCGCGTCGGCGAACGACGGCGGACGCAGCTCGTTCGGCGCGGTGTTCACCCAGTCCCGGCTGGTGCGGACCGCGCCCGCCACCGCCTCGGCCCGGGTGACCTCCGCCTGGGCGCCCGCGTCGGTGGCGTCCGGCACCGCGATGAGCACCTCGGCCACCGGCTCCCGCCGGGTCGGCTGGGGGCGGGTCTTGTAACCGGCGAACCGGTACCCGCCGAGCAGCGCGCCCTCGGCGACCGCGCGCAGCTCCGCCGTCGCGTCCGCGTCGTCCGGCAGCGGCAGGGCCAGGGCGACCTTCGGCGCGCCGGCCAGGGCCCGCACCGCCGCGCCGGCGGCCCGACGCAGCGTCTCCGGGGCCGGGGCGGCACCCGACGGCTCCGGGCCGAGCCCGACCGCGACGACCAGCGGGGCGGTCACGGTGCCCAACGTGGCCAGCTTGACGACCTCACCCGGCCCGCCCGTCGCGCCGAGCAGCGCGAGGGTCTCGGTCAGCTTGCCGTCGAACGCGGCGGCGATGCTCTCCGCGCCACTGGCGAGCAGCAGGGTGCCGGCGAGGCCGCTGGTGGCGTCCTGCTCTCCGGTCTGGCTGTGCAGGCCGATGACGATCGCGTCGACGGCGAGCTCGGCCGGGTCGGTGTCGACCAGGCTCAGGTTGGTGGTGCGGGGTGATGTCACTGAAGCTACTCCGGGCGGGCCGGGCCGGTCGCGGCGTCGCGTACCGGCGGTGAAGGTCTCCGGCGGAACCTACCCGCCGGACGTGATGGTTGTCCCGCCGACAGCGTCAGAGGGCTCCCGCCGATGCTAACCAGCCACGTTGTCCCCGGTAAGTTGCCACCCATGACCGACGTGACCTCCGCCGCCGCCGCGACCCGGCTGCGACGTTCCCCGCTGCACGAGCGGCACACCGCCGCCGGCGCCAAGTTCGCACCCTTCGGCGGATGGGAGATGCCGCTGGAGTACGCCGGCGGTGGCGTGCTCAAGGAGCACACGGCGGTCCGGACGGCGGTCGGGGTCTTCGACGTGTCGCACCTGGGCAAGGCCCGCGTGACCGGGCCCGGAGCGGCCGACTTCGTCAACTCCTGCCTCAGCAACGACCTGGGTCGGATCGGCCCCGGCCGGGCGCAGTACACGCTCTGCTGCGACGACGCCACCGGCGGCGTGGTGGACGACATCATCGCCTACCTGTACGCCGACGACCACGTCTTCCTCATCCCGAACGCCGCGAACACCGCCGAGGTGGTGCGCCGGTTGCGCGCCGCCGCGCCCGCGCAGGTCACCGTCACCGACGAGCACGAGGCGTACGCCGTGCTGGCCGTGCAGGGCCCCCGCTCGGCGGAGCTGCTGGCCGCCCTCGGCCTGCCCACCGAGCACGGCTACATGAGCTTCTCCGCCGCGAGCCTGGCCGGGGTGGAGTTGACCGTCTGCCGCACCGGCTACACGGGCGAGCTGGGCTACGAGCTGGTGGTGCCGGCCGAGCACGCGGTGGCCGTCTGGGATGCGCTGTTCGCCGCCGGTGCCGCGTTCGAGCTGCGCGCCTGCGGTCTGGCCGCGCGGGACACGCTGCGTACCGAGATGGGCTACCCGCTGCACGGGCAGGATCTCTCCCTGGACATCAGCCCGGTGCAGGCCCGCTCCGGCTGGGCGGTCGGTTGGGGCAAGCCGGCCTTCTGGGGCCGCGACGCGCTGCTCGCCGAGAAGGCCGCCGGCCCTCGGCGTACGCTGCGCGGCCTGGTGGCCGTCGACCGGGCGATTCCGCGTCCGGGGATGACCCTGCACGTCGGTGACCGGCAGGTCGGCGAGGTGACCAGTGGCACCTTCAGCCCGACGAGGAAGCAGGGCATCGCGCTGGCCCTCGTGGACACCGACGCCAACCTGACCGACGGCGACGAGGTCGAGATCGACATCCGGGGCCGCCGAGCGCCCCTGACCCTGACCAAGCCCCCCTTCGTAACCCCCTCAGTGCGCTAGACCCCTGCCCCTGCCCCGGTGATCAAGAGCTTTGCGTCAGATTCGGACGGGATTCTGACGCGAACCTCTTGATCACCGGGCAACGGGTCAGGGGGTGGGGGGTTCGCCGGAGTCCAGGACCGCCTGGGTCCAGCCGCCCTGGATGACGCCGGTGGCGTCCAGGACCGCCCAGTCGACGACGTCGGTCGCCTCCACCACCACGGGTGCGCCGATGCGCACGCTCTCGTCGGTGGCGGCGTCGCTGGCGCTCACGCCGACGATCCGTTCCGGCGCCTCCCAGGAGGTCACGCCCGCCCAGACGTACTCCGGGCCGTCGTCGCCGGGCAGGCCGTACTTGACCACCAACTGCGACTCCGCGGGCAGGTGTCCGGCGACGAACCGGGCGCGCGCGTCACCCAGCGCGGCGCGGGCGGTGGCGACCGCCTGACTCATCGCGTCACCCGACCGCGCGTAGCGCACGTCCGGCTGGATCCCGGAGAACAGGGTCGCGCAGGCGGCCGCGTAGTAGCGCCCGTCCGGGCCCGGGTGACCGGCCGGCGGACGCAGGCTGAGGAACGAGTCGGCCTCCGGGTCGGTCGCCGGGTCCAGCTCAAGGCGCAGCAGCACCGGTGCGGTCGCGCCGTGCTGTTCCGGGTTGCCGTACGCCACGGCGATGTCGTGCCCGGTGACGGTGGCGAGCACCGGCAACTGCACGAACGCCGGAACCTCCTCGCCGGTGAGCCCGTCGGTCCAGTCCCGCAGCAGCCGGCGGGCCGCTCCGGTCATCACCGCACCCCAGGCGCGGGTGAGGTGGTCCGGAACGCCCTGGGTCTGCAACTCCAGCAACCCGAAGCGCCGCAGGCCCTTGGTGGTGAACCACAACCCCTCGGTGTCGGACGAGTACGGCACCAGAACCCAGTCGACCAGCCGGATCCGACCCTGCTCGTCGGGGAGTGAGCGCAACGCGGTCGCTGGGTCGAGGAACTGCAGACCGAAGACGTCCACCACGTCGCCGTCGTGGGATTCCGCCACGGCGGCCGCTACCGCGCGGGCCGCCCACTCGTGCGCGGGCGGCCAACCCGGCCGGTACTCGGCCTGAACGACCACCAGGTGGGTAGCGGCGGCCAGGCGGGCCAACTGCTCCTCGGTGGCGCCGAACGCGGTGAGCAGGTCCGGCGGCAGTTCCGGGAACTCGCTGATCGGTCGGGTGTCGACGCTCATCAGCGGGCTGTCGAGCATCTGCCGGGCCAACCCGTGCACCGGCTCGGCCAGTCGGCCGGTCAGCGCCGCCACAGCGGTCTTCGCGCTGACCTTCGGCAGCCCCGTCATCGGCACCAGGTAGGTCGCGCTGAGCGACTCCGGCACCGGTACGGGCAGGAAGTCGTCAGTGATGAGCATGGGGTTCCCCCGGTGGCCGTGCCGGTGCTGTCGAGCCGAACGCTACCCGGCCGGTCGTGCCCGGTTCAGGCGGACAGCACCAGACCCAGGTAGACCAGCGTGGTGACCACCTCGACCGTCGCGCCGAGGACGTCGCCGGTGATCCCACCGAGCCGGCGTACCACGTGTGTCAGCAGCGGTGCCGCGACGGCGAGCGCGGCGACGACGGCCAGCGGCCCCTGCCACGGGCGGCCCGGCACGGCGGGCACCGCCAGCAGCGCGACGGCGACCGCGCCGACGGCCGGCGCGACCCTGCCGACGGTGCCGGCCACGAGCGCGCCCAGCCCGTCCGGCCGGGCCGCCGGAACGCCCCGCCGGCAGGCCACCGTGACGCCGAACCGTCCGGCGGCGGTCGCCGTGACCACCGCCGCGACGCACGCCGGCCAGGACCGTCCGGCCAGGTCGGCGAGCGCCGCCGCCTGCACCAGGAGTACGACCACCAGGGCGACCACCCCGAACGGGCCGACGTCCGGCTTCTTCATGATCTCCAGGGCGGCCGCGCCTCGCCGGTACGAGCCGAGCGCGTCCACGGTGTCGGCGAGCCCGTCCAGGTGCAACCCTCGGGTGAGCAGCGCGGCGGCGCCGACCGTCACACCGGCGGCCACCAGTGGTGGAGCGAACGCGCCGCTCAGCAGCAGCACTCCGGCCAGCAGCGCGCCGAGCAGCGCGCCGACCGCCGGCGCGAGGGCCATCGCGGTGCCGGCGACCGGGCGGTCGATCCGTCCGGCCCGCACCGGCACCGTGGTGAACGTGGTGACCGCCAGCCGGGCTCCGGCGAGGAGCCGCGACTCAGCCGGCACGCCAGCCCGACGCCGGCTGGTCGTCCGCCCCGGTGCTGGCCGGGCCCGGGCCGGCCGGTTCCGGCTCGGCGAAGTCGGGCTCGGTGCCGTCCGGGTCGCTGTTGCCCGTGTCGAGGTAGCTCGGCTCGTCGATGGTCGGGACCGCTTCGCCGGTCGGGGTCGGCTCGCCGCCGCCGAGTGACGGGTGCATCGGCAGAGCGGCGGACAACGCCAGCACGGAACGCAGCAGCGGCAGCGCGACCAGCGCGTTCGCGCCCTCGCCCAGGTCCAGCCGCAGGTCGAGCAGCGGGGTGAGACCCAACACGTCGGCGGCGAGCCGTACCGCCGGGTGCCCTCCGTGGTCGGCGAGCAGGCACCAGTGCCGTGCCTGCCCGGCCAGGTCGCGACTGACCATGCCGGCGGCCACGCCGACCGGCCCGTCGAGCAGCACCGGCACCCGGCGGGCGGTGGCGCCGAGCAGCACACCGGTGGCCACCGCCACGTCGCCGCCGCCCAGCTCGGCAAGGATGTCCTTGGCTCCGCGCGACGAGCGGCGGGTGCGGTGCAGGGCGTCGCGCACGGCCGCGCAGCGGACCATCCACGCCGCGTCGTCGATCTCGCCGGTGTCGGTGATCACCCGGCCCAGCACGGTGGGGGGCTCCGCGCCGGCGGTCGCCGCGAGCACCGCCGCGGCCGCCGCCTCGGTGCCGGCTCCGCAAGCCCCCAGGACCAGCAGTTGTACGCCGGCGTCGGCCGCCTGTTCGGCCAACCGCCAGCCGTAGCGCAGCGCGGACTCGACCTGGTCGAGCGTCAACGCCGGCTCGGTCTCCATCGCCGCGGACGCGGGGACGTCGACCACCTGTAGGCTCGCGCCGTTCTCGGCGGCCAGCCGCGCCAACACGCCCTGGCCGGCGCGGGCCTGCGCGGCCCGGCGCGCCGACTCACCGGCGACGGCGCCGGCCGACCCTCCGCCGGCGTGGTCGCCGTGCAGCAGCAGCACCCGCACCGAGCCCCACGCCCGCGGGGTCGGGGTGCCCTGGGTGGCGGCGGCGAACCCGACCACCCGGTCCAGCACGCCCAGCCCGGCGCCCGGTACGTCCAGCGTGGCCAGCCGGTCCACCGCCTGCGGGCCCGCGTACTCGTCGGGCATGGGCAGCTCCATGCCCGGCTGGATGACCAGCCCGGTGGCCACCATCGGCAGCGCCATGGTGGGCGCGGCCCAGGGGTTGCCGGATTCTTGGTTGGGTGCGGGCGGCGGCGTGTGGGTCAACACGTCGGGCAGTTGCACCTCGGGGATGCCCTCGGCGTCGGCCAGGGTCGCCACGACCGGTGCGGTGGCGGTGGCGGGTGCGGCCGGTTCCGCCGGTGCGGCGGTGCTGGCGGAGGCCGCCGTTGCGGCGGTGCTGGCGGAGGCCGCCGGTGCGGCGACGGGCTTCAGCCAGACCGGCTGGCCGGCGACGACCAGCACCACCGCGTCGCAGGCGTCGGCGACCGCGCGGTTGGCAGCGCCCAGCGCGTCGGTGAACGCCCGGCCCAGCGGGGTGGTCGGCACCAGCGACAGCCCCACCTCGGGGCTCACCAGCACCACCCGCGCCGAGCAGGTGCGCAGCGCGTCGGCCAGCTCGGCGATCGTCGCCACGTCGTCGGCGGGCTGGTGGTCTGGGTCGAGCAGCACCGTCACCCAGCCGCCCAGGTCGTCGACGAGCAGCGTCTCGTTGGGCTCCGCGGACGCGAGCACGTCGGCCAACCGGCGTGGGTCCTCGGTGGTCTCTTCGGTGGTCCAACTGCCCGGCCGGCGGGCGCGGTGCGCCGCCAACCGGGTCGCCCACTCGGTGTCCTCCGGGTCGCCCTCGGGCGCGGTGGCGACATAGCGGACCACCGGCGCGTCGGTGACCAGGGACTCGGCGAACTCGGACTTGCCAGACCGGATACCGCCGAGCACCAGGACCGTGTTCCACCCCTGTACGGACATGCCCGTACCTTAGTTCTCATCCTTCGGGGCGGGGCACCTCGCCCCAACCCTGCCGAAGATCAAAGCCCGTTCCGCAACCATTGCGGGAAAGCGTCCATTTTCCTGCCGGACGCGATGTGACCCCGGGCCGCTTCACCCGCCGCCGCTGGCAATCTTCAACACTTACCGTTAGCGCGTAACGGAAAGTGTCCAAGATTCACCCACCAGCTCCCGCGAGGTCGCGCGTCGGCGGGAACCACCGGCGCGGGCAGCGATGATCAATCGCAGTGTTCGAAGCCGCTGCCGTAGCTGGCCCCGCCGGTCGCGCCGCCCCACTTCACGCACGTCCCGGCGGCACTGGCCTTCACCGGCCCGGCGTAGTAGTCGAAGGACCCGCTGTCGGTGCTCCGGGCCCGCCCCTGCACCTCCAGGTACGCGGACGCCGCCGACTTCGTCCCCACCGAGGTGTCCTTGAGGGTGACCACACAGTTGGTGCCGGTGCCCGAGTGGTACGTCAGGAAGACCCGGCCCTTGCGCTGCCCGTCGGTACCGGTCAGCGTGGCCGAGTCGATCACCTGGTAGCCGCTGCCGCACGCCTGCGCCGCCGTGTACGGGTTGGGCCGGCCGGACGGGGTGCGGCTCGGCGTCGGTCGGCTGCTGGTCGTACCGGTCGGCGTGCTGCCCGGTGCGCCGACGGTCCGGCCCGGCCCGCCGCTGGCCGTCGCGTCGGCCGGGGATCCGGTCGGATCGGCCGTCGCGGCGCGGGTGGCGCCCGGCGTACCGCTGGGTCGGGGCCCGGTCGTGGTCGCCTGCCCGGGCGGCAGCGGTGCGTCGGTGCCCGCCGCGGACTCGCCGGCGAGCACGGGTGGCTGGTTCGCGGAACCCGGCTTCGTCTCGGGGCGGAGCGCCACCACGGCCACCGCGATGACAAGCGCGACGAGGACGACAGCAGCGGCCCCGACCAGCAGCGGCCGGCGTCGGTTGGTCGGCGCGGACTGGAGCGCGTCCTCCCGGGTCGGCTTCGGTTCGGTGGTGGGTTCGGCGGCGAAGCCCGCCGGAGGGGGAGGGGCGGCGGGCCCGGCGGGTGGGGTCTGCCCGACCGGCGGCGCGGGGGTCGGGACGGCGGGTGGGGTGACCGACGGGGTGAGCGGTGCGGCGACCGCCCACGGTGGGCGGGCCGAGACCGGGATGCTCGCCAGTGTCGAGTCGCGGGCGTCGGCGGCGGCCGCCGCCAGTTCGGCAGCGCTGCCGAACCGGTCCTCGGGCCGCTTGCCCAGCGCGCGAGCCACCACGGCGACGACCGCCGGTGGGGTGCCCGGCGGCAGTGGGGGAGGCTCCTCCTGGGTGTGCCGCAACGCCACCGCGAGCGGGTTGTCGCCGTGGAACGGCGGCTGCCCGGCCAGGCAGAAGTACGCCACCGCGCCGAGCGCGTAGACGTCGGTGGCGGCCGAGACGGGCTGCCCGGTGGCCTGCTCCGGGGACATGTACGAGGCGGTGCCGAGCACCATGTTCGCGGCGGTCAGCCCGGCCATGTCCCGGGACCGGGCGATGCCGAAGTCGACCAGCACCACGGTGCCGTCGGCCTTCACCAGCAGATTGCCCGGCTTCACATCCCGGTGCACCATGCCAGCGAGGTGCGCGGTGTGCAGCGCGTCCGCGGCCTGGGCCAGCACCGACATGGTGGTGGCGCCGTCCAACCGCCCCGCCGCGCGTACCCGGGCGGACAACGGTTCACCCTCGACGTACTCCATCACCAGGTAGTCGACCTGGCTGCCGTCGGCGAGCACGGCCTGCCCCACGTCGTGCACCGGCACCACGCCGGGGTGCCGCAGTGCCGCCAGCATCCGCGCCTCGGCCCGGAACCGGGCGGTGAACTCCTGATCGGCGACCAGCGACGGCAGCAGCACCTTCACCGCCACCTCGCGTTCCAGCAGCACGTCCGTGCCGCGCCAGACCGCGCCCATCCCGCCCGTCGCCACCCGTTCGCCCAGCCGGTACCGGTCGCCGAGCAGCACTCCCCGAGTCAACACCGGGCCACCGTACCGGTCGGCCTCGATCGAATCGATCCACCTGCGGGTCCTGCCGGGGGCAGCGAGGGGCCGTTGCGCGCCGGGCCGACTACGCTGGCGGGGATTCGTCCCACGGGGACTTCAGCGGCGAGGGGAGACGCGGCATGGCGTGGAGCTGGCGGTACGAGGGCACGGACGGTCAGACGGTCGAGGGACCGGCGGAGTCGTTCGGCAGCCAGGCCGACGCCGAATCCTGGATCGGTCAGACCTGGCGGGAACTCGCGACGTCCGGCGTCACCTCGGTCGCGCTCGTCGAGGACGACCGGGTGGAATACCGGATGAGCCTGCTGCCCACGGCCGAGTGATGGCCTACGACCGGCCGGGCACCGACGGGCTGGTCCTCGGCGTGCCCAAGGCGGCGTTTCGGCCCAGCCCGATCTTCCTCGGCCTGGTCGCCCTCTTCGCGGTCAGCGGGGTGCTGGCCTGGAACGGTTACGGCAACGTCCGGTTCAACGTGTTCCTCTTCGTGGTGTCCGGCTGGCTGGTGTCACTGTGCCTGCACGAGTACGCCCACGCGGTGGTGGCCTACCGGGCCGGCGACCGGGACATCGCCCACCGGGGCTACCTGACGCTCAACCCGTTGAAGTACACCCACCCGCTGCTGTCGATCGTGCTGCCGGTGGTGGTGTTGCTGCTCGGTGGCATCGGCCTGCCCGGCGGCGCGGTCTGGGTGGACCGGCACTCCATCCCGGGTCGACTGCGGCACACCCTGGTCAGCCTCGCCGGCCCGGCGACCAACGTGCTGTTCATGCTGGTGCTGGTGGTGGCGGTACGACTGGGCACCCAGTCGGGTGGGCCGGTGGAGTTCTGGGCCGGGGTGGCGTTGCTCGCCTTCCTCCAGCTCACCGCCAGCGTGCTCAACCTGCTGCCGGTGCCCGGTCTGGACGGCGGCAACATGATCCAGCCGTGGCTCAACCCGCAGTGGCGCAAGATGTACGACCTGTTCGCCCCGTACGGCTTCATCCTGCTCTTCGCGCTGCTGTGGAACCCGCGGATCGGCGGCTGGTTCTTCGACGCGGTCTTCGCGGTCGGTGACCTGCTCGGTCTGCCGTCGTGGCTCTACGCCACCGGCCTGGACCTGATCCGCTTCTGGCAGAGCTGAGCTGACCCGGCCCGGCCGGCGCGACGATTCGCGCCAGCCGGGCCGGTACGGCGTCAGGGACGCTGCGCGGGGGACTCGGTCTTCGCCGGGTCCCGCTCGGTGACCGGCTCGACGATCTCGTCGATCGCCTTGAGCAGCTCGGCGTCGAGCTTCACCCCGGCCGCCTTCACGTTGTCGTGCACCTGCTCGGGGCGGGACGCGCCGATGATCGCCGACGAGACGTTCGGGTTCTGCAGGACCCACGCCACCGCCAGCTGGGCCATGCTGAGCCCGGCCTGCTCCGCGAGGGGCTTGAGCCGCTGCACCCGGGTGAGCACGTCGTCGTTCATGAACCGGGAGATGAAGCCCGCGCCGGACTTCTCGTCGGTGGCGCGGGAACCGGCCGGCGGCGGCTGACCCGGCAGGTACTTGCCGGAGAGCACACCCTGCGCCATCGGCGACCAGACGATCTGCCCGATGCCCAGCTCCTCGCTGGCCGGCACGACCTCGGCCTCGATGACCCGCCACAGCATCGAGTACTGAGGTTGGTTGGAGACCAGCGGGATGTGCAGCTCACGGGCGAGCGGGTGGGCGGCGCGAAGCTGCTCGGCGGTCCACTCGGAGACGCCGATGTAGTGCGCCTTACCGGAGTGCACGACGTCGGCGAACGCCTCCATCGTCTCTTCCAGCGGGGTGCTGTAGTCGTACCGGTGGGCCTGGTAGAGGTCCACGTAGTCGGTGCGCAGCCGGCGCAGCGAGCCGTTGATCGACTCCATGATGTGCTTGCGGGAGAGGCCACGGTCGTTGCGGCCCGGCCCGGTCGGCCAGTAGACCTTCGTGAAGATCTCCAGCCCTTCGCGGCGCTCGTTCTGCAACGCCCGGCCGAGCACGTCCTCGGCCCGGGTGCCGGCGTACACGTCGGCGGTGTCGAAGGTGGTGATTCCCGCGTCGAGGGCGGCGCGGACGCAGGCGAACGCGGCGTCCTCCTCGACCTGGGAACCGTGGGTGATCCAGTTGCCGTACGAGATTTCGCTGACCAGCAGGCCGGAACGGCCCAGGTGTCGGAATTCCATGTACCGACCCTAACTCCGCTAGATCACTAACGTCGACCGGCCACTCACAGCACGGGATTGGCATCGGTGAGTAGCCGGTCGATCTCTTCCAGCACCTCCGCGCGGTCGCGGTGCACCGGGTCGATCAGTGCCGCGCCGCGCCGGTCCAGCGCACCCCACCGCCCGGTCTCGGTGGCGACGAGGAATGCCACCGGGTGGATGACCAGCATCGGATGCGCCGGGGGAACGAGCAGCGTGCCGGTGCGGTCCACCACGCCGCGCCGTCCGGCCACGTCGACCACCGCGAGGCCCTCCTCGGTGAAACCGTCGACCTGCTGGCCGTCGGCCAACTCGGTGACGAACCCGTGGTAGCGCGTGGGCACGACGACCCGGCCGGTCCGGTCGACCGCCCCCCACCCTTCGCGCCGGACCGCGGCCAACCCACGGCGGAAGGGCCGTACCTCGGCGAAGTTGGGCGCCACCTGCACCGTGCCGGTCGCGTCGATCGCGGTCCAGCCGCCGTCGCCGACCACCCAGGCCAACCCGTCGCTGAACGGGTGCGCCGCCCGGAAGGACGGCGGGATCACCGTCGTACCCAGCAGGTTGATCAGCGACCACCGGTCGGTGTCCGGACGGCGGACCCAGGCCAGCCCGTCGTGGAACGGTTGCACCTCGGCGTACCGGGCGGGGACGACAAGGTCGCCGTCTGGGCCGGTGTAACCCCACAGCTGCCCGTCGCGCTCCGGCAGCGGGGGCCGGTCGCGGTCGAGCACCTCGTCACGACTCCGGGGGTACGGCCCGAAGCCACCGGTCGAGGCCCGGACGCTGACCGCGTCGAGCGCCACCCGGATCCGCCCCAGCAGTTCGGCGTCGCCGGCGCCGCGCAGGTCGAGCGCGTCCTCGAAGTGCTCGCAGGCCTCCATGAGCCGTCCCTGGTCGTAACACGACCGCCCGGCGTGCTCGTGCAGCGCGGCCCGCAGCCGGTCGGGTAGCTCGACCGAGTTGGCCTGGGCGAAGAGCTGGTCGGCCTCGGCGAAGTCGCCGCGCCAGCGCAGGACGTGGGCCAACCGGGCCTGGGCCAGCGCGGTCCGGCGCAACTCGCCGGTCGCCTCGGCGTAGGTGAGGGCCAGCCGACCGTCGGCCAGCGCGTCGTCCAGGTCGCCCAGGATCCGCGAGGTCACCGCGCGGAGGCTGAGCAGTCGGGCGCGGGCACGGTTGTCGACCGCCGAACCCAACTTCTCGGTCAGTCGTCGGCGGATGGCCCGCAGGTCGTCCGGTTCCGTCAACTCCTCGCGCAGCGTGACCGGGTCCAACCGCCAGCGGTACGCCGCGAGGACCTGCTCCGGGTCACCCGGGTCGGCCAGCGACGGGCGGGCGGCCACCGGAGGGGCCTCGACGGGCGGTGCGGACACCGGCGCGTCGTCCCCGCCGCTCCTGGGGCCGGGAACGGCCGAGGCAGGCGGCGCGGAGGTCGGTGCGGGCGGTGCGGAGACGGGGGCTGCGGAGACGGGCGGTGCCGAGACGGGGACTGCCGAGTCTGGCTCTGCGGCGGCCGGTGGTGCGGAGAGCGGCTCTGCGGCGGCCGGTGGTGCGGAGAGCGGCTCTGCGGCGGCCGGTGGTGCGGAGAGCGGCTCTGCGGCGGCCGGTGGTGCGGAGAGCGGCTCTGCGGCGGCCGGTGGTGCGGAGAGCGGCTCTGCGGCGGCCGGTGGTGCGGAGACGGGCGGTGCGGAGACCGGTGCTGCCGGCACGGGCGCGGGGGAGACGGGCGGTGCGGACACGGGTGCCGGGAAGGCTGCCTCGGCCGGCGCGGGTGGCGCGGACACGGGTTCTACGGGAACCGGGGGCGCGGACACGGGTGCCGGGAAGGCCGGCACGGGCGGCGCCGACACGGGTTCCACCGAGGTCGGCGGCGCGGAGACGGGTGCTGTGGCGGCCGACTGTGTGGGCGCAGGGAGTGCGGAGACTGATGCGGGCGGCGCGGAGACGGGCGGCGCGGAGACGGGCGGCGCGGGAGGGGCGGAGACGGGTTCGTCCAGGTCGTCGTCCGGCGTCTCGGATCGCCAGACGTCCGCCGGTCCGGTGCTGCTCGGGCCGTCCACACCGTCCCACGGGTACTCGTGCGGGGCGGCCACCTCGCCGGCCGGCTGCTGCTCGACCGTGCCGGCGTCCTCGACGGGCGTGACCTGCTCGTGGTCGGCGTCGGCTTCCGGCTGGTGGTGCGGCGTCACCTCGGCGGGTACGCCGGAGACCGGCCGGTCGCCGTCCGCCATGGCCCATTCGATGGGCGGCGGTGTGTCGCCGGCGGGTTCGTCCGCCCAGTCGGGCGCGCTGCCGGCGGTCGGCTCGGCCGGCGGCGCGGAGACCGGCCCGGGTTCGTCCGTCGAGGTCGACCCGCCGATGGGCTCGTCGGTCGGATAGCCGGGGGACGTCGGCGCCGACACGCCCCAGTCCGTCGTGTCCGAGGCGGTGGCGAGGTCGAGGTCGTCGGCCGCCGACTCGTCGTCGGACGACCGCCGGTCCGACGCCGGCTGGCTCTGCTCGGGCTCGGCCTGCTGAGCGGGGCTGAACCAGGCGTCCGGCCCGCGGGTGCCCCGAACCTCGTCCGGCTCCCGAAGGGGTGCCACCGGCTCTTCCGAGGGCGGCGGGGGTACGTAGCGACGCGGCGTGCCGGGGGCCGGCGGAAGCGTCAGTTCGACGTCCTCCACCGGAGGATTCTGGGCTGCCGGGGTCGGGGCCGTCGGGATCGGCGCGGGTCGGCCGGCCGGCGGGTCCTGGACCTGCCAGGCGGGCGGCGGTGCGACCGGCGGACGGGTGTCCGCCGCCGGGGCTGGCCGTTCCGCCGAGGTCGGCCCGTGCGGCGCGACGGGCCGCTCCGGCGAGGTCGGCCACTGCCGCGAGTCGCGCCGCTCCGGCGAGTACGGGCGTTCCTGGGTGTGTGGGTGCTGCGGCGAGCCCGGCTGTCCGGGCGCGTGTGAGCGCTGCGCCGAGTCGGGCCGTTCCGGCGAGTACGGGCGTTCGGGTGACGGCGGGCGTTCCGCGGAATGGGTGAAGTCCGGCGGGGCCGGGCGGCGATCGGTCGGGGTGCTTCCGCCCGCCGGGTCGCCGACCCGTCGACGATCCGGGCCCGGCTCCTGGCCGCGCCGCTCGACCGGGCGGTCGCCGACGTCCGGGCCGAGGTAACGCGGCGGCGGTGTCGGATGCGGCCGGTCAGCCGCCGCCAATCCGGTCGGCGTCCGTGGCTCGGGTGTCGGTGGGACGTCCGGCCGTTCGTCGACGTGCGGCGGATCCACCGGCGCGGGCAGGTACTCCAACCGCAGGCGTGCGGCAGGTGGACCCGAGACGGGAACATCGCTGGCCGGGGACACCGGGGCGGCCGACACCGGGCGGTCCCGGCCGGGCCCGGCGGGGGAGACGGGCGCCGTCGAGGAGATGGGTGCGGGGGACACGGGCGCGGGCGACACCTGTCGCTCCGGGGTGACCGGCGGAACGGGTGTGGCACGGCCCGGTGGGGCCGGTGCCGCTGGCGCTGCCGCGGCGGGACGCACCGGCCGCTCGTCGTACCGGGAGGGGGCGGTCGACTGTCGTTCGTCCGGGCGGGCCGGTGACCGCGACGGCCTGGCCGGCTCCTCGCCTCGATACGGGTCCGTGGTGCGGTGCGGCTCCGCCGTGCGGTACGGCTCGGTGCGGTGGCTCTGCTCGCGTGTGCGGTCCGGACGAACCGGGCCCGGTGGCGGCCAGGGCAGGCTGCCGTCGGGCCGCTGGCCGGGCCGAGGCTCGCGGTAACCGTTCTCCTGGTGCGCGTCGTCGCGGCGTCCGTTGTCGCGGTGCCCGTCCTCGCGGTAGGCGTCCGGGCGGGCCTCCTCGCGGGAACGCCACTCCGGGTACGCCTCGGCGCGCGCGACGGCCTCACGGGGCTGCTGCCGGTGTGGGTCGGTGTCGGGCCGACGCCGGTCGTCGTCACGGCGGGGCTGCTCCGGCATGTCCGGCTCGGGCCGGTGCCGTCGTCCACCGTTGGGCGTCCGGGCTGCCTCGGCCGCCTCGTCCGCCCGGTAGTGCCGCTCCGGGCGACGGCCGTCGTCCACGGTCCGGTCCGGGTACCCGTCGGCGCGGTACCGCGCGCGGCCGTCCACCGACGCCCACCGGTCGGCGCCGTCGGCGGGTCGGTCGTCGGCGGTGCGGCCGTTGCGGTCACGGGCGGGCCGTTCGCCGTACCCGTCGCCGGGGTGCCGCTCGTAACCGGCGGCCGGGCGGTCCTGCGTGCCTCGACGACGAGCCGGGTCGTCCGGCTCGGGCATCCAGCCGACGTCGGACCGGGGCGCCGGAGACACCGGCGGTGTGCCGAGGTATCCCCGGTCCCGGTCGGCGGGTTCCGGTCGCGCGCGCCGACCGTCGTACCGCTCGGATGCGGGCTGGTCCCGGTGCCAGGCGGCCTCCCGGGCCGGTCCCCGCTCGTCGGCGGGGCGTCGGTCGGACCAGGCGGTACGCCGGTCCGTCTCGGGCGAGCGACGGTCGTCGCGCCGGGGTGGCTCCGGTAGTGGCCGGCGGTACGGCTCGTGGTCGTAGGTGCGGGAGTCGGTGGTGTCGGGGCGGCCGTAGGTGGACCCGTCGAGGTCGCCCCGGGGTCGACCGTAGGTCGGTGTCTCACCGGCGCCCTCGTCCACCCAGGACCTGGTGGGTGGCGGCTCCGCGGGCGGTTCGTCGGCCCAGGACCGGCCGAGGTACGTGCCGTCGGGGCGGGTCGGGGCCAGCGGCGGGACCTCGGCTCGGCCGGTCACCGTCGCACGACCGCGCGACGGCGGCTGGTGGAGCGCACCGATGTCGCCCGGGTAGCGCTGGCCGGGGAACTGGGGGTGCCACTCGGTTGTCGGTTCGACCACCCAGGACGGTTCGTTGGGGTCCGGCCACCGGTCGTCGTAACGGCCGTTCATCCGTCGAGCCCGTCGCCGTACCCGACCACTCGGCCGACCCTCGACGGAGGTGAGCTGTGCGCAGCCACGACCGAGTGAACCCCGGGCGTCCGGTCGCCGCCTGCCACGCTCCGGTGGCCGGCTCGCGTCCGCTCGCTCACGGCGTTGTCACCTCGTTGCAAATTGTCGCGCTGGGGCCTCGCGTGCCGGGTCAGGTCGCCCGCTCCGGCAGCCCGTGGCTGCGGATGGAGGGTAACGGCGTGGACTCGCTCACCGCCACTGTGGTGCTGCCGATGGGCGCAAACGTTATCCCATTGGTTTCGGACATTTGGTCCTATAACCGAATCTGGTCTTCGACCATACCGCACCCCACGGCCATCCGACCCGGGTGGGATCCGTCTCCGGTCAGGGGTGCTCCATGATGAGGACCGCGAAGGTGCCGGGCGCGAGTGCCTCGTAGCTGTGCGGGGCGTCACCGGGAAACGTGGCGTAGTCGCCGGGGTCGAGTTCGACAGGCGCCGTCTCCGGGCCCGCCCGCAGTCGGCCGGCGGCCACCACCACGTGCTCGACGCTGCGCGGGGTGTGCGCGTCCGCGGTTCGGACAGCGCCTGGTTCCAACTCGATCAGGTAGACGTCGCGGCGCAGGTGCGCGGCGCCCGCGCTGAGCAGCGTGCCGGTGAAGTCGGCCTGCTCCGAGCGGACGTGCGGCCCATCTCCGGCCCGGACCACCCGTACGTCGAGGTCGTCGGGCTCCACCAGCCGGCTGAACGGTACGCCGAGTGCCACGCCCAGAGCCCAGAGCGTCTCCACGCTCGGGTTGCCGGTGCCCGCCTCCAGTTGGGAGACGGTGGACGTCGACACGCCTGCGCGGTGGGCCAGCTCGGTCACCGAAATGTCTACCCGTTCCCGCTCCCGACGCAGGGCTGCGGCGATGGTGGCCAGCGGGGCCGCGGGTTCCGGAGCCATGCCGTCACTCCATTGCGTCGAGCGTTCGGGGCGCACGTTCAGCCTGGGGAACTCTTCGTACGCTACAGCGAACAGCCGCCCCGCCCCGGCAGGACCGGGAAGGAGCGGCAGGGGCGGCGCACCAGAACGAAACTGCTGCCTCGCGGATCGCGCGGCAGCAGTTCGGGGATCGTGACAGTGCGTGGGGGAGTCGGGTCAGACCTTGTCGCCGAGCTTGACCTGCGGAGCCGGAGCGCGCATCCGCCGGAACGTGATCGACCGCATGACCGCGTAGAGGTAGAGCGACCCCATCCGCTGGTCGGTCTTCGGGAAGCGCTCCCTGACCAGCTTGCCGATCTTGCGACAGATCAGCACCGAGTCGACGACCACACCCAGCGCCAACGCGCCCCAGAGCAGGTTGGAGATCAGACGGACCGGCGCCGGCATGGCCGCGTTCGACCCGATCAGCACGATCAACGCACCGCCGAAGAACCAGGTGCCGACGGTACGCCGGGAGTCGACCACGTTGCGGGCCAGCAGCCGCTCCGGGCCACGGTCGCGTGGGCCGCCCTCGCGGCGGAACTCCGATGCGGCCTCGGCGCGCAGTTGGCGGCGACGCTCCCGCTCCTCCTCCTTGGTGAGGGGGCGGCTGGGGCCGGCCGGGCGGCGACCGACGGTCGGCCGCTTCGGAGTCTCCCGACCCTTGGCAGGGGTGTAACCCCGGGGACGCTCGGCGGTCTCCTCGGGGGTCACCGAGGTGACGGCCTCGTCGACGAGGTCGGTGGACTTGCGGCGAAAGAGCGACGGCACGCGGCAAGGGTAGCCAACGGTCCGCGCCCGGTGCACATCGCGGGTGCACCGACGACGGCTCCAGCTCGGACGCGCCGAGCTGGAGCCGTCGTGGTGACCGGAAGGTGGTGGACGTTACGGACGTTCGGCGTGCGCGCCCAGGTCCGCGAGCTTCGCCTCGAAGTCCTCGTAACCCCGGTTGATCAGGTCGACGCCGTACACCCGGGAGGTGCCCTCGGCCGCGAGAGCCGCGATCAGGTGGCTGAACCCGGCGCGCAGGTCCGGGATGACCAGGTCGGCGGCGTGCAGCTTGCTCGGCCCGGCGATCACCGCGGAGTGCTTGAAGTTGCGGCGGCCGAAGCGGCACGGGGTGCCGCCGAGGCAGTCCCGGTAGACCTGGATGTTGGCGCCCATCGAGTTGAGCGCATCGGTGTAGCCCAGCCGCTGCTCGTAGACCGTCTCGTGGACGATCGACAGGCCACGGGCCTGGGTGAGCGCCACGACCAGCGGCTGCTGCCAGTCGGTCATGAAGCCGGGGTGCACGTCGGTCTCCAGCGCCACGGCGTTCAGCTCGCCGCCGGGGTGCCAGAAGCGGATGCCGCCCTCCTGGCCCGGGTCGCCCAGCTTCGGCGCGCGCGCGTCGGTGACCTCGTACTCGCCGCCGACCGACCGGAAGATGTTCAGGAAGGTCATCATGTCGGCCTGCTGCGCGCCGAGCACCTCGACGTGACCACGGGTGGCCAGGGCGGCAGCCGCCCAGCTCGCCGCCTCGATCCGGTCCGGGATGGGCCGGTGGGTGTAGCCGTGCAGCTTCGGCACGCCCTGGATCTCGATCACCCGGTCGGTGTGGACCTTGATGATCGCGCCCATCTTCTGCAGGATGCAGATCAGGTCGATGATCTCCGGCTCCACCGCGGCGTTGCGCAGCTCGGTGACGCCCTCGGCCATCACGGCGGTCAGCAGCACCTGCTCGGTGGCGCCGACGCTCGGGTACGGCAGGGCGAACTTGGTGCCGTGCAGCCCGTTCGGCGCGGACAGGTGCAGACCCTCCGGCCGCTTGTCGACAGTGGCGCCGAACTCGCGCAGCGCCTGGAGGTGGAAGTCGATCGGGCGGGGGCCGATGTGGCAGCCGCCCAGGTCCGGGATGAACGCGTGCCCGAGCCGGTGCAGCAGAGGACCGCAGAACAGGATCGGAATCCGGCTGGAACCGGCGTGCACGTTGATCTGGTCGGTGCTGGCGCTCTCCACGTTCGCCGGGTCGAAGACGAGCTCGCCGTCCTCGGTGCCGTCGGTGACCTTGACGCCGTGCAGACCGAGCAGACCCCGGACCACCTCGACGTCACGGATCTTCGGCACGTCGAACAGTCGGCTCGGGCTGTCGCCGAGAAGCGCGGCGACCATCGCCTTCGAAACCAGATTCTTCGCGCCGCGCACGCGGATCCGCCCTTCGAGCGGAGTGCCTCCGTGCACAACCAGGACGTCGTCGGTCAACGCAACCTCCAGCGCGTCGGTGCTGCCGTGTTGATGGTGGGGCGCCTGAACGTTGTCGCTACCCCGGATGCGGCCATGTCGAAACGGCCCGCTTGTGTCGTCGCTCCGGCAGCATAGCCCTCGGTGACGAAAAAGGACTCGGTCACATCGGCGTGTGTGGCATTAATCGGTGATCCGGCACTTTTGCGTACCAAGAACGCTACGGATCGTGATCAGGCCGCCGCCGGTGGCGGGGTGTCCGAACCGGGCAGGGCGAGCATTTTGTCCAGCGCGGTCCGGGCGTGCTGCGCCGTGTCCGCGTCCACCGTGATCTGGTTGACGACCCGGCCCGCGACCAGCTCCTCGAGCGCCCAGACCAGGTGCGGCAGGTCGATCCGGTTCATCGTCGAGCAGTAGCAGACGGCCTTGTCCAGGAACATGATCTGCTTGTCCGGGTGCGCCAGCGCGAGCCGGCGAACCAGGTTCAGTTCGGTGCCGAGCGCCCACGCCGAACCGGCCGGAGCCGCCTCGATGGTCTTGATGATGTATTCGGTCGAGCCCACGTAGTCGGAGGCGGTGACGACCTCGTGCCGGCACTCCGGGTGGACCAGGACGTTGACCCCGGGCACCCGCTCCCGTACGTCGTTGACGCTGTCCAGCGTGAACCGACCGTGCACCGAGCAGTGCCCCCGCCAGAGGATCATCTTGGCGTCACGCAGCTGCTCCGGGGTGAGCCCGCCGTTCGGCTTGTGCGGGTCGTAGAGCACACAGTCGTCCAGCGACAGGCCCATCTCCAGCACCGCCGTGTTGCGGCCCAGGTGCTGGTCGGGCAGGAAGAGCACCTTCGACCCCTGCTCGAACGCCCAGTCCAGGGCGCGCTTGGCGTTGGAGGAGGTGCAGACCACGCCACCGTTGCGGCCGACGAAGCCCTTGATGTCGGCCGACGAGTTCATGTACGTCACCGGCACCGTCTCGCCGGCGATGCCCAGCTCGGTCAGCGTGTCCCAGGCGGCCTCGACCTGGCCGAGGACGGCCATGTCCGCCATCGAACAGCCGGCGGCCAGATCGGGCAGGATCACCCGCTGCGCGTCGGTGGTGAGGATGTCGGCGCTCTCGGCCATGAAGTGCACGCCGCAGAAGACGATGTACTCCGCGTCCGGACGGGCGGCGGCCTCCCGGGCCAACTTGAACGAGTCGCCGGTCACGTCGGCGAACTGGATCACCTCGTCGCGCTGGTAGTGGTGCCCCAGCACGAAGACCTTGCTGCCCAGCTTCGCCTTCGCGGCCGTGGCGCGAGCCACCAGATCCGGGTCGCTGGGCGCCGGCAGGTCGCCCGGACACTCGACGCCACGCTCGGTGTCGGGGTCGCTGCCCCGGCCGAGCAGCAGCAGAGCCGTCGCCGTGTTGGAGGGTTCCACCCAGGTCGAAGTCACGTAGCCCATGGTCCCACAGCGCGAGCGCGCCGCAGCTTCCTCCGGTGTGGGCTGCCACACTGCTCGGCATGCGCGTGCTGCTCTGCCCGGACAAGTTCGCCGGCACCCTGTCCGCACCGGAGGTGGCCGCCGCGGTAGCCGACGGTTGGCGGTCCGTAGCCCAGGGCGACGACCTGCTGATCCGGCCGCTCGCCGACGGTGGGCCGGGCTTCGTGGAGGTGCTCGCCGACGCCCTCGGCGGGCGGCGGGTGCCGGTCCCGACGGTCGACCCGCTGGGCCGGCCGGCGGCCGGTGAGATCCTGCTCACCGCCGACGGCACGACCGCCTACCTGGAGAGTGCCCAGGCGTGCGGCCTGCACCTGCTCTCCGCGACGGAGCGCGACCCGAAGACCACCACCTCGTACGGGCTGGGGCTGCTGGTGGCCGCAGCGGTGGAGAGCGGCGCCCGGACGGTGGTGATCGGGCTGGGCGGCTCGGGCACCAACGACGCCGGCGCCGGGATGCTCGCCGCGCTGGGCGTCACACCGCTCGACGGGGGTGGCGCCGCGCTCCCGTACGGCGGGGCGGCGCTCGCCGCTGTCGACGCGGTGGACGGCGTACCCCGGCTGCGTGGCGTCCGGCTCGTCGCGGCCACCGACGTGGACAACCCCCTGCTGGGCCTGCACGGCGCGAGCAACGTGTTCGGCCCGCAGAAGGGCGCCGACCGTGCTGACGTGCTGCTGCTCGACGCCGCGTTGGAGCGCTTCGCGGCGGTGCTGGAGCGGGACCTGCCCGGTTGCCCGGCCGGGCTCGGCACGGTGCCCGGGGGCGGTGCCGCCGGCGGCATCGGCGCCGCCCTGCTCGCCCTGGGCGGCGGATGCGAATCGGGCATCGGCCTGGTCACCACTGCCACCCGGCTGGACGACGCGCTGGACACCGCGGACCTGGTGATCACTGGTGAGGGGTCGTTCGACCACCAGTCGCTGCGCGGCAAGGTGGTCGCCGGGGTCGCCGGGGCGGCCCGTGACCGGGGTGTCCCGTGCGTGGTCGTGGCCGGGCAGGTGAGCACCGGCCGGCGGGAGGCCGCCTCGGCGGGGGTCACCGACGCGTACAGCCTGGTGGAGCACTTCGGTGGCGAGGAGGGCGGCGGGCTCGACGCCGCGCTGAGCCGACCCGCCGAGGGTTTACGCGAGCTGGGCGCCCGGCTGGCCCGGCAGTGGAGCCGCTGAGCGCTCCGGCCACCGGGCCTACCTGCGGCGGGCGTCACGCCACCCGGGTGCGCCCGGCCGGGGCGGCGTACGATCGGCTGAGGACCACAACCGGGAATCACTGGACGGCGCGCGGCGTTGGCCAGTGCGTCCGGACCCAAACCGCGCAGGGAGACTTCCACGTGACCACGCCAGCGCAGACCGAGTCGACCGAGGCCCAGGCCCCTACTTCCGTCGTCCTCACCGACGTCGCGGCGCAGAAGGTCAAGGCCCTGATCGAGCAGGAGGGCCGCGACGACCTGCGGCTCCGCGTCGCCGTGCAGCCGGGCGGCTGCTCCGGCCTGCGGTACCAGCTCTTCTTCGACGAGCGTTCCCTCGACGGTGACGTCGTCACCGATTTCGGTGGTGTCGAGGTCGTCGTCGACCGGATGAGCGCCCCGTACCTTTCCGGCGCGACGATCGACTTCGCCGACCGGATCGACGCCCAGGGTTTCACCATCGACAACCCCAACGCGGGCAACTCCTGTGCCTGCGGTGACTCGTTCAACTGAGTCACGCACCACGCATCAGCGATGACGGGGCCGTCCTTCGGGGCGGCCCCTTCGTCGTGACGGCCCCGACGTGCTCGTGACGAGCGGGTTGCCGTTGTCCGACCGACCGGTCACCGGCGGGTTGCCGGGCCGGTAGGCTGACCGCGCCCTGCTCCCGACCCCGAGGGTTGACATGAAGATCGCCGTCACCGGCTCGATCGCCACCGATCACCTGATGAGCTTCCCCGGTCGCTTCGCCGACCAGCTCATCGCCGATCAGCTGCACAAGGTGTCCCTCTCCTTCCTGGTGGACGACCTGGTGCTCCGCCGCGGTGGCGTGGCGGCGAACATCTGCTTCGGCATGGGGCAGCTCGGTCTGCGCCCGGTGCTGCTCGGCGCGGTGGGCGCCGACTTCGCCGACTACCGCTCCTGGCTGGAGCGCCACGGCGTGGACTGCGACTCGGTGCACATCAGCGAGGTGGCGCACACGGCCCGGTTCGTCTGCACCACCGACACGGACATGTGCCAGATCGCGTCGTTCTACGCCGGTGCGATGAGCGAGGCGCGCAACATCGAACTGGCGCCGGTCGCCGACCGGCTCGGCGGCCTGGACCTGGTGCTGGTCAGCGCCAACGACCCCGAGGCGATGCTGCGGCACTCGGCCGAGTGCCGCACCCGGGGGTACGCGTTCGCCGCCGACCCGTCGCAGCAGCTCGCCCGGATGGGCGGCGAGGACGTGGTGGCGCTGATCGAGGGCGCCGAGTACCTGATGACCAACGACTACGAGAAGTCGCTGCTCCAGAGCAAGGCGCAGCTGAGCGACGACCAGCTGCTGGACCTGGTCAAGGTGCGGGTCACCACGCTGGGCAAGCACGGTGTGGAGATCGCCGGTCGAGACATCGACCCGATCCACGTACCGATCGCGCGGGAGATCCGGGCGGTCGACCCCACAGGTGTCGGCGACGCCTTCCGGGCCGGCTTCTTCACCGCGCTCTCCTGGGGCGTCGGCCTGGAGCGGGCCGCCCAGGTCGGCTCGCTGCTGGCCACGCTGGTCCTGGAGACCGTCGGAACCCAGGAGTACGACGTGCGCCCCGACCTGTTCGTCAAGCGCCTGGCCGAGTCGTACGGCGACACCGCCGCCGACGAGATCCGCGCCCACCTCCTGCCCTAGCCCTCGGCCGTTCACCCGTCGATCATGGAGTGGTGGTGACCGGATGGTGCCTTGTGCGCCCTTCTGTCCCCACCGCAACTCCATGATCGACGGGTCTGGCCGGACGCGTGGCCTCAGTGGGAGCGGCGGACGTCGTAGGCGGGACCGTCGGGGCCGCTGACCGCGCCCAGGAACTCCTGCCCACGCATCCGGCACCAGGCGGGAATGTCGACAGCCGCCGCCGGGTCGTCGGCCAGCACCCGGACCACAGTCCCCACCGGCACCTGCGGCAACCGCCGGGCGGCCGCGATCACGGGCAGCGGGCAGCGCTGCCCCCGGCAGTCGATGACCTGGTCCGGCATCGTCACAACCCCACCACCCCGGCGTCGGCACGCAACTCGGCCACGATCGTCGGCAACTCACCGAGGAACCGCTCGACGTCCGCCTCGGTCGTCTCCCGGTGCAGGCTCACCCGCACGTTCCCGTGCGAGAGCACCCCCATCGCCTCCAGCACGTGCGACGGGCGCAGCGTGGACGAGGTGCAGGAC
The DNA here is from genome assembly GCF_027460215.1 of Micromonospora sp. WMMC250. NCBI lineage: Bacteria > Bacillati > Actinomycetota > Actinomycetes > Micromonosporales > Micromonosporaceae > Micromonospora > Micromonospora sp. WMMC250. The sequence continues at coordinate 6,722,515 of NZ_JAPZBJ010000002.1, forward strand.
GAACCGGACGACACGGCGAACCCCCGCCGGTCCAGCGCGTGCAGCAACGTCTCACCGTCGACGTACAGGCACGAGAAGGTCACCAGATGCGGCAGCCGGAGCACCGGATCGCCGACCACCTCCACGTCGGGCACCTCCGCCGCGACCCGCGCCCGGATCCGGTCCACCAGCGGGGCCAGCCGGGCCGCCTCGGCCGCCGCGTCGGCCGCCGCCGCCCGGAGGCTCGCCGCCGCAGCCACCACCGCGGGCAGATTCACCACCCCGGGGGTACGCCCGCCCTCCCGCTCGTCGGCCGGCCAGGGTGACTCCCACCGGGTGCCCTTACGAACCGCCAGCACTCCCACCCCGGGCGGACCGCCCCACTTGTGGGCGCTCGCGCTGAGCACCGACCAGCCGGCCGGCAGGGGCACCCGGGCTACCGACTGGGCGGCGTCCACGTACAGCGGCACCCCCACCTCCGCGCACGCGGCCGCCGCCTCGGCGACCGGCTGCACGGTCCCCACCTCGTGACTCGCAGTGATCAGGGAGGCCACCGCGACCCCGGGTTCGCGCACCGCCGCCGACCACGCGTCCAGATCCAACCGGCCCGACCGGTCGACCGGCACGCCCACAGCCGCACCACCCGCTGCGACGTGCCGCTCCGCCGCGTGCAGCACCGCCGAGTGCTCGATCGCCGAGTGCACAAGCGTCGACCCGACCCGACGCCGCCCCGCCAGGGCACCGAGCACCGCGCCGTGGGCCGCGGTCGTACCACTGGAGGTGAAGGACACCTCGTCGGCGCGGACACCGAGCGTCAGCGCGGTGGCCTCGCGCGCGGCGTCGAGCAGTTGCCGGGCACGCCGGGCCTGCGTGTAGAGCTTGCCCGGGTCGGCCCAGCCGTCGTCGAACGCCGCCAGCAACGCCTGCCGCGCCACCGGATGCGTCGGCGCGGCGGACGCCGCGTCCAGGTACACCGGGGTTGGCGACCCCGGCTCGCTCCTCGCGCTCACGGGACCGCCTTTGTTCGCGGTTGCGGGGCTCGCAACCCCGGCTCGCTCCTCGCGCTCACGGGACCGCCTTTGTTCGCGGTTGCGGGGCTCGCAACCCCGGCTCGCTCCTCGCGCTCACGGGACCGCCTTTGTTCGCGGTTGCGGGGCTCGCAACCCCGGCTCGCTCCTCGCGCTCACGGGACCGCCTTTGTTCGCGGCTGCGGGGCTCGCAACCCCGGCTCACTCCTCGCGCTCACAGGTAGCAACGCTATCGCGGAGGTATGGCCGGGATCCCCCCGATGGGGGCGGACAGTGACCCCACCACGGTCGAGTCCGTCATGGTCGAGTAATCTGCGACCGTCGGTGACGCCTTTGCCGTCGGTGCTGAGGAAAGACGCACCGCGGCGCGCTAGGGAGGCAGGACCAGGTGGTCGCAAGGAGTTCGGAGGTACGGCCGTCGGCCGTACGGCACAGCGCTTCCCCGGGGGTTGGTGGACGCCGGGGGCGTGGTGCTGGTCGGTTGGCCGGGCTCGGTCTCGGTGGCGTGGCGCTGCTGGTTCTGCTCACGGGCTGTGACGTGGGGCAGACCTTCCACGGCTTCGGCTGGCCGCAGGGCGGCATCACGCCGGAGTCGAAGCGGATGTACGACCTGTGGATCGCCTCCTGCATCGCCGCGCTCGCGGTCGGCGTCTTCGTGTGGGGCCTGATCTTCTGGTGTGTCGTGCGCTACCGCAAGCGTGGCAACGCGCTGCCGGTGCAGACCCGCTACAACCTGCCGATGGAGTTCCTCTACACCATCGCGCCGATCCTGATTGTCTCCGTGCTCTTCTACTACACGGCGATCGTGCAGACCGACGTCGACAAGCTGTCGAAGAACCCCGACGTCACGGTCGAGGTCGTCGCGTTCAAGTGGAACTGGCAGTTCAACTACCGCGACGGCCAGGGCCCGGACGCCCGCACCACCGCGTCGACGCTCGGCACCAGCGAGGTCATCCCGGTGCTGGTGCTTCCGACCAACCGGTCCATCCGGTTCGAGGAGACGAGCCGCGACGTCATCCACTCGTTCTGGGTGCCGGAGCTGCTGTTCAAGCGCGACGTGATGCCGGGCAAGATCCGCAACGTGTTCGAGGTCTCCAGCCTGGACGCCGAGGGCGCCTACGTCGGGCGCTGCGCCGAACTGTGCGGCAGCTACCACGCCTTCATGAACTTCGAGCTGCGGGTCGTCTCGCCGGAGAAGTACGACCAGTTCCTGGCGGCCAAGCAGGCCGGAAAGTCCACCCAGGAGGCGCTCACCGAGATCGGTGAGGAGCCGTACGCGGAGACCACGCGGCCGTTCGACACCCGGCGGACGCAGGACAACTTCAACCCGGACGACGTTCCGGCCCGTACGGGAAGCTGAGGCAGCGGCATGAAGACCGAGTGGCGTATCTTCCTGATCATCGCCGTGTTCCTCTTCGGTGCCACCATCCTCTACGGCGCCTGGACGAACGGTGAGTCGGGCGGCATCGAGTGGGTCGGGACCGTCGCCCTGCTGCTGTCGTTCCTGCTCTGCTCGATGTGCGGCGGCTTCTTCTGGTTCGTCTCGCGCCGGATCGACCTGCGTCCGGAGGACCGCCCGGACGCCGAGATCGCCGACGGTGCCGGTGAGGTGGGCTTCTTCAGCCCCGGTAGCTACTGGCCGTTCGGCCTGGCGCTGGCCGCCGCGATCGCCGCGCTCGGCATGGTGTTCTGGCAGTACTGGCTGATCGGCGCCGGCCTGGTGGCGGTCGTCTTCGCCGCCTGCGGGTTGCTGTTCGAGTACTACAGCGGCACCCGGCGCACCGCCGAGCACTGACCGGACCCAGTCCACGACGAAGGCCCGTTCCCCCAGGTGGGAGCGGGCCTTCGTCGTGCGGTCCTGGGCCGTCTGGAGGTGCTGGCGGGTGTCCCGGGAGATGATCGACCGCCGCGGCGCCCTGGCGGGATGATCGACTCCACATCGGCGAGGTGGCTGTTACAGCGCGACGAGATGCCGCGAGATCGGCGATGTGGTGTTGATCGAGCCGGCGGCCACGGCGAGAGCCGGCTGGCGGCGCGGCGGGCGGGCCGGTGGCGGGGGCAGGTGGCGTGGTGAACGGGGTCAGGCGGCGCGGCGGGCGGGACGGTGGTGTCGGCCTTCGGCCGAGCGGGAGACCGGAACCATGAAGGTGGCGATCACCACGGCGGCGCCACAGCCGGTGCAGGTCAGCTCGGGACAGTCGATGCCGTGCCCGTCGACGCAGGGCGGCACCTCGAACAGCGCCACGCCCTCGCAGACGTCGCAGTAGAGCTCGCGGTGCGACACCGGCGTCTCCTCTCACTTCGGGCGAACCGCCCCCGGATGCGACAACCACGCACGGACGAGAGCGGAGAACTACTCGCCTGTAGTTTTCCACGCGGGTCCGACAAATCTCCGTGCGGACTGCCTGCGTCGGCTGCTGCGCGACCACAGCGCAGCTCAGGAGGGATGATCCACTCGGGTTCCTTGATGACGCGGTCTCTCAGCGCGAGGACACCGCCGTTTCAAGGAACCCGAGTGGATCAATCGCCGTGCGCCGGGGGAGGCCGCCGTGACGCCAGGGGAGGTGCGGCTGGTCAGGCGGCGGTGGCGGCCTTGATCCAGCGGTCGAGGGTCGCGGAGGCGGCGCCGGAGTCGATCGACTCGGCGGCGCGGTCCAGGCCGGCGCGCAGCGCCTCGGTCAGGTCACCGTCCAGCGGGCCCTGGGTCGCCAGCGCCGCCGCCGCGTTGACCAGCACCGCGTCGCGGACCGGGCCGGCTTCGCCGGCGAGCAGGCGACGGGCCACGCCGGCGTTGTAGGCGGCGTCACCGCCCCGCAGGTCGCCGAGGGTGGCCCGGGGCACCCCCAGGTCCGTCGCGTCCAGCACAGCCTCGCGTACGGCGCCTCCCTGAGCTGCCCAGACCCGGGTCGGCGCGGCGGTGGTGAACTCGTCCAGGCCGTCCTCGCCGCGCATCACGATCGCCGAGTCGCCACGGGCGGCGAACACGCTCGCCATCACCGGGGCCATCCGGGAGTCGAAACAGCCGACCGCGCCGGCCCGGGGGCGGGCCGGGTTGGTCAGCGGGCCGAGGAAGTTGAAGAAGGTGGGGACGCCCACCTCACGGCGCACCGGACCGGCGTGCCGCATCCCGGGGTGGAACCGGGCCGCGAAGCAGAACCCGATGCCGGCCTCCTCGACGCACCGGGCGACCTGCTCGGGGCCGAGGTCCAGGGGAATGCCGAGGTATTCCAGCAGGTCGGCGGTGCCGCACAGGGAGGAGGCGGCCCGGTTGCCGTGCTTGACGACGCGTACGCCCGCGCCGGCGACAACCAGCGCGGTCATCGTGGAGATGTTCACGGTGTGGGCGAGGTCACCGCCGGTGCCGACCACGTCGAGCGCGGTGTCGCGCAGGTCGTCGGAGAGCACCACCGGGACCGAGCGACCCAGCATCGCCTGCACCAGGCCGCCCAGCTCGGCCGGGGTCTCACCCTTGGCCCGCAACGCCACGGCGAAGCCCGCGATCTGGGCGCTGGTCGCCGAGCCGGTCATGATCTCGTCCATCGCCCACGCGGTGTCGGCGGTGGACAGCTCCTCGCCGCGCAGCAGCGAGTTGAGCAGGTTGGGCCAGGTCCGATCGCCCATGGCGGGCCTCCCGAGCGTACGAAGTGCGGGTGGGCTGGAACCGGCGCCGGCTGGTCCGGCGCCGTGACGGTGCCGGTGAGCGGGGGGACGTCAGGCGGGTGCGTGCGTCCGCAGCAGCTCGGCCACCGTGCCGCCGGTGGTAACCGGGTCGAGCGGGTGCACCAGCGTGGCGTCGACCTCGGCGTACGCGGCGAGCCATCGGTCGGCGGCGCGGGCGATCACCAGGCAGGTCGGGGGAGCGTCGTCCCGGTCGTCCTTGATCTGCCGAGCGATGCCGATGCCACCACCGGGGCTGGCCTCGCCGTCGAGCAGCAGCAGGTCGATCTCGTAGTCGTCGACCAGCCGGATGGTCTCCGCGTAGGTCGACGCGTCGACGAACTCGATCTGCAGCCCGGGGGCGGGGCGGGTGCCGACGGCCATCCGCATCCGGTCACGGACCTGCGGGTCGTCGCTGTAGAGCAGGACGGTGCAAAGACGATCACTCATGCCGGCACTCCGCTTTCACCTGGTGGCTGCCCGCCGATCGTACCGGTCGACGTGACGTAGCCGACATCCCGCCCGCCGCCGTCCGTCGGGGCGTACCGTCCGGGCAGCTCAGGCGGCCGTGGCGTCGGCGGCGCGTTCGCGGGCCTCCTGGCGGTCCAGCTCGCGGTCGACCCGGCGGGCCTCCCGCTCGGACTGCTTGACCCACTGGACGACCAGCACCGCGAGCATGGTCACACTGACGAACTCTCCACCGGCCCAGAGGATGCCGCCGGCGACCACCTGGTCCTGCCAGGGGTCGACCCAGCCGAGGTTGAGCGACGGGTACCAGTCGCCGCCGAAGAGCGTGCTGCTCTGCATGATGGTGAGCCCGAGCACCGTGTGGAACGGCACCGAGAGCAGCATCAACAGCGCGCGGGCCGGGTACGGCCAGCGGCCGGGCAGCGGGTCGAGCCCGAGCAGGGGCCAGAAGAACACGCAGCCGGTCATGATGAAGTGGGCGTGCACCAGCTCGTGTGCCCAGGCGTGTTCGAGGGTGTAGCGGTACAGGTCGCTGAAGTAGAGCACGAACGGGTTGACCACGAAGATGGCGAACGCCACCAGCGGGAAGCTGTAGACCCGGGCGATCCGGCTGTGCACGATCGCCAGCAGGCGCTTGCGGGGCCCGACCGGCAGCGTGCGCAGGGCCAGGGTCATCGGCGCGCCCAGCGCCAGGAAGATCGGCGCCACCATGGACAGCACCATGTGCTGGATCATGTGCACGGACAGCAGCGCGGTGTCGTACGCGTGCAGCCCGCTGACCGTGACCAGCGCGATGCCGCCCAGGCCGGGGCCGATGAAGAACACGGTACGGGCGATCGGCCAGCGGTCGCCGCGTACGCGCAACCGGTGCACCCCGTAGAGGTACAGGCCGGCGGCGAGCACCAGGCCGAGGGCCAGCCAGCTGTCCAGCCGGGTCTCGGTCAGCACCGCGCCGACGGTGAACGGCGGCGGGGCCGAGGTGGCGGCGAAGATCTGATCGACGTGCAGCACGCTTTTCAGGCTAGGCCAGGCGAACCGGACCCTGACGCTCGGGCCACGGAAGGCGCACGTTTGCCACCCCGCTGATCGCCGGCCGTGGTCAGGGGCAATAATGACGGCGTGACTGCGGCCCCAGCCATTGACAAGAGCCGGATCCACTCTCTGACCCGACCGAACATGGTCAGCGTCGGGACGATCGTGTGGCTCTCCAGTGAACTCATGTTCTTCGCGGCGCTGTTCGCGATGTACTTCTCGATCCGCGCGGCTGCGCCGGAGCAGTGGGAGAAGCACACCGAGGCGCTGAACATCCCGTACGCGACCACCTTCACGGTGATCCTGGTGCTGTCCTCGGTGACGTGCCAGCTCGGCGTCTTCGCGGCGGAGAAGGGTGACGTGCACGCGCTTCGGCGCTGGTTCACCGTCACCTTCGTGATGGGCCTGATCTTCGTGCTCGGCCAGCTGAACGAGTACCGGCACCTGGTCGCCGACGGCATCAAGATCAACGAAGACGGTTACGGGTCGGTGTTCTACCTGACCACCGGCTTCCACGGCCTGCACGTGACCGGCGGTCTGATCGCCTTCGTCATCTTCATGGTCCGCACGACCATGGGCCGGTTCACCCCGGCGCAGGCGACCTCGGCGATCGTCGTGTCGTACTACTGGCACTTCGTCGACGTCGTGTGGATCGGGCTGTACGCCATGATCTACTGGCTTCAGTGATCTTGCGCGTCACGTTCCGCACTGCTGCTCCGTCCCCTGAGACAGGTCCAACCGGTTAAGGACACCGCTCATGACTTCTGACAACGACCGCCGACGCGGTCTGCTCGCGCGGTTGCGCGAGCGGCCCGCCGCGCGCAGCAGGGGCCGCCGCCGGCTGGGCGCCGCGGTCCGGCTGATCGCCGCGCTGATGCTCGCCGGCGGCGCCTACACCGTCTTCGCCCCGGGTGCCCAGGCGCAGGACAACCCGCAGCTGACCGGCGCCGCCGCCGAGGGCAAGGCGCTGTTCGACGTGAGCTGTGTGACCTGTCACGGTCGCAACGCCCAGGGTGTCGAGGGTCGCGGCCCGAGCCTGATCGGCGTCGGCGCGGCCTCGGTCGAGTTCCAGGTCAGCTCCGGGCGGATGCCGCTGGCCCGCCAGGAGGCCCAGGCCCACCGCAAGCCCCCCGTCTTCACCGACGAGCAGACCCGTCAGCTGGCCCAGTACATCCAGGAGCTGGGTGGCGGCCCGGTCGTGCCGGACGGTGACGACCTCCGCGAGGACGGCAACATCGCGGCCGGCGGTGAGCTGTTCCGGATCAACTGCTCGCAGTGCCACGCGTTCGGTGGTGGCGGCGGCGCGCTGTCCTCGGGCAAGTTCGCCCCGAGCCTGCACCCCGCGACCGACCGTCAGATCTACGCGGCGATGCTGAGCGGCCCGCAGAACATGCCGGTGTTCGGCGACAACCAGCTCCGGCCGGAGCAGAAGGCCGACATCATCGCCTACATCCAGGAGACGCTGAAGCACGACCAGGACCCGGGCGGGTTCAACCTCGGGCGGTACGGCCCCTCCACCGAGGGCCTGGCGATCTTCCTGGTTGGCATCGTGGCGCTCGTCTTCGCCAGCCTGTGGATTGCAGGCAAGTCGTGACCGAGCGCACACTCAGTTTCAGCGCCGTGGTGCCGCTCGGCACCACCCGTAGCGAGGTGACGGCATGAGCACCCACACCGAGCACCAGGCCCCGCAGGGCCGGGAGCCGCTCGACGTGAACGACCCCAAGCTGACCCGGTTCGACATCGTCCGTGAGGGCGCGCGTCGGGACGACATCGAGATCGTCCACTACGAGCCGCAGGTGCTGCCCGGCACGAAGGCGGAGCGTCGGCTGACCCGGGTGGTCGCCGGGTTCTTCCTGATCACCGGCCTGGCCGCGACCGCCTTCCTGGCCATCTACATCTGGTGGCCGTGGCAGTACGAGGCCGGCCGTGGCGGCGACAAGTTCTACACCCCGCTGCTCGGGTTCACCCTCGGCGTGGCGTTGCTCGCCGTCGGCTTCGGCATCCTGACCTGGGGCAAGAAGTTGCTGCCCAAGGAGGTCTCGATCCAGGACCGGCACGAGGGCCAGGTGGACTCCGAAGGCCGTACGATCACCGGCCAGACCATGCTCTACATGGCGGACGAGCTGGGTGTGAAGCGTCGCCCGCTGCTCGGCATCTCGCTGCTGGCCGGTCTCGCGCCGGTCGCCGCGGTCGCCGCCGCCCCGCTGGTCGGCGGTCTGATCTCGCAGCCGCACAAGAACAACCAGATGTTCACCACCGGGTTCGCCCCGGCCGAGGGTGGCGAGCTGATCCGCCTGGTCCGCGAGGATGGTCGTCCGGTCCGTCCGGCGGACATCAGCGCCGGTGGCCAGCTGACCGTCTTCCCCGGCATCGATCACGGCGTGAGCAACAAGCACGCCGACTCGCCGACGCTGCTGATCCACCTCCGCGACTCCGACGCGCAGGAGTCGCGTCGGGCCAACGAGACCATCGGCCACGGCGACTACATGTGGGGCAACTACGCGGCCTTCTCCAAGATCTGCACGCACGCCGGCTGCCCTGCCAGCCTGTACGAGCAGCAGACCAACCGGCTGCTCTGCCCGTGCCACCAGTCCCAGTTCCTCATCACCAACAACGCCAAGCCCGTCTTCGGTCCTGCCAGCCGGCGGCTGCCGCAGTTGCCGATCGAGGTGGACTCCGAGGGCTTCTTCGTGGCGAAGTCCGACTACACCGAGACCGTCGGGCCTGACTTCTGGGAGCGGCCGTGAAGCGTCGTAAGTTGGACCTGGCGGCGACGCCGGGCAAGGCCGCGGTGGGAGTGGACGACCGCTTCGCGGTGGCCACCCCGCTGCGCAAACTGCTGAACAAGGTCTTCCCGGACCACTGGTCGTTCCTGCTCGGCGAGATCGCGCTGTTCTCGTTCATCGTGCTGCTGCTGACCGGTGTGTTCCTCACCTTCTTCTTCGAGCCGGCGATGACCGAGGTGGTCTACGACGGCAGCTACGCGCCGTTGCAGGGCACCCCCATGTCGGCTGCGTACGCCTCCAGCCTGGACATCTCGTTCGACGTCCGTGGCGGTCTGGTGATGCGGCAGATGCACCACTGGGCGGCGCTGCTGTTCATGGCCGCGATCGTCGTGCACATGCTGCGGGTCTTCTTCACCGGCGCGTTCCGCAAGCCGCGTGAGACCAACTGGATCATCGGTTCGCTGCTGTTCTGGGTCGGCTTCCTGGCCGGCTTCACCGGCTACTCGCTGCCGGACGACGGCCTCTCCGGCACCGGTCTGCGGATCGCCTCGGCGATCATGCTGTCCATCCCGGTGATCGGCTCCTGGGTCACCTCGTCGGTCTTCGGCGGCGAGTTCCCGGGCACGATCATCATCAGCCGGTTCTTCATCGCCCACGTGCTGCTCATCCCGGGTCTGCTGGTCGCGCTGATCAGCGTCCACCTGGGGCTTGTCTTCAAGCAGAAGCACACCCAGTGGCCCGGCCCCGGCCGGACCAACAACAACGTGGTCGGCGAGCGGATGTTCCCGCGGTACGCGTTGAAGCAGGGCGGCTTCTTCATGGTCGTCTTCGGCGTCATCGCGTTGATGGGCGGTCTGTTCCAGATCAACCCGATCTGGCTGTTCGGCCCGTACGAGGCGTGGGTGGTCTCGGCCGCCAGCCAGCCCGACTGGTACGTCATGTTCCTCGACGGCTCGACCCGACTCATGCCCGCCTGGGAGATCAATATCCCGCTCGGCGACGGGTACGTGATTCCGCCGCTGTTCTGGCCGACGGTCGTGCTGCCCGGCATCCTGGTCGGCCTGTCGACGATGTACCCGTTCCTGGAAGCGCGTCAGCGCAAGGACTACAAGAGCCACAACCTGCTCGAGCGGCCCCGGGACGCCCCGGCCCGGACCGCCGTCGGCGCGATGGCCGTCGCGTTCTACGTGGTGCTGACGCTCTCCGGCGCCAACGACGTGATCGCCGACAAGTTCCAGATCAGCCTGAACGCGATGACCTGGGCTGGTCGGATCGGTCTGCTGGTGCTCCCACCGATCGCGTACTACGTCACGTACCGGCTCTGCCTGGGTCTCCAGCAGCACGACCGGGAGGTGCTCGCGCACGGCGTGGAGACCGGCATCATCCGACGCCTGCCGGACGGTCGGTTCGTCGAGGTGCACCAGCCGCTCAGCGCGTCGAACGGGCACGCGGACGGCCACGGTCAGCTGGACTACGTCGGCTGGGTCGTCCCGAAGAAGATGAACCGGCTGGGCGCCCTCGGGCCGGCCATCCGGGGCTTCTTCTACCCGATCGAGAAGCCGGTCGAGGCACCGGTCTCGCCGGGACACCCGCCGGTCGAGCCCCGGCCCGAGCGCGAGGAGATCACCAGCGGCGAGAGCCGTCGCTGATCACCCGATCGCACCGTAACGTGGCGCCCGCCGGATTTCCGGCGGGCGCCACGTCGTATGCGTACCCACTGCTCATCCGAGGCGGAGTCGGACGCTCGCGGAAGGACCGGTCGACCCCGCGCGACGGGCGATCGCAGGAATAACCCCGGTGAGCCGGGTATCCGTGCGGTCCAACGTCTCAAGGGGGGGAAGCATGTTGGGTATCAAACGCCTCGGCCTGTTGGCCGCGCTGGTACTGGTCGGTGTCGCGCCGGCCGCGGCCGCGCAGGCCGCGGCACAGCCGTCGACGCAGGACACCCAGTACCTGCAGGCGGTTCACCAGGTCAACCTGTTCGAGATCACCGCCGGTGACCTGGCCCAGCAGAAGGGCCAGGACCAGGGGGTCAAGGACCTGGGTGCGATGCTGAAGACCGACCACACCCAGCTGGACCAGACGGTGCAGCAGACCGCGTCCCAGCTCAACGTGGAACTGCCGAACGAGCCCACCGCCGACCAGCAGGCGGTCATCGACAAGCTGAACAACGCCAGTGGTGCGGAGTTCGACCGGCTCTGGGTGACCAGTGAGCTGGCTGGTCACGTCCAGGCCATCCAGGCCACCCAGACGGAGATCTCGCAGGGCTCCGAGCAGTCGGTGGTCCAGTTGGCCCAGACCGCCCTGCCGACGCTGCAGGCGCACTACGACGAGCTGGTGCAGCTCGCCAACCAGTTGGGCATCCCGGTCCCGCAGACCAGCGCCAGCGGTACGCCCAGCCCGGGCGTCACCGGGGGCACCGAGTCGCCGGCTCCGGGCGGCACCAGCACCGAGTCGCCGGCCCCGGGTGGCAACACCGAGGCCCCGGGCGGCACCACCACCGAGACGCCGGCTCCCAGCGAGAGCTGACGTAGCGACAGCAGACGGCCGGTCCACCCGAGCGGTGGACCGGCCGCCGTGCGTGCGGTAGGTCGCGAACGGACGGGCGGGTCAGTCGGCGCTGGCCAGGCCGATCGCGAACGCCTCCTCCAGGTCGTGCTGGGAGTACGCGCGGAACGCGATGTGCGACTCGGTGTTGAGCACGCCGGGCACCTTGGAGATGCTGCCCGCGATGACCTGGGCGATCTGGTCGAACTCGCGGACCCGGACGATGGCGATGAGGTCGACGTGCCCGGCCACCGAGTAGACCTCGCTCACGCCGGGGAGGTTGGCCAGGGTCTCGGCCACCTCGGGGATCGCGTCGGTGGCGCAGTCGATCAGCACGATCGCGGTGATCACGGGACATTTCTCCGTTCGTCGGCGTCGTCGCTCATGCTAGATGTTTTCCGGCCGGGCCGAGCAGGTGCTGCCGGTCCGGCTCGGGGAGCGTGGGCACTGTGCCGTTCCCGAACCGGATGACGTCGACCAACCGTTCCCCGGCGTGAACAGTCGCGCCCGGCCACACCACGCTGCGCAACACGTCGCCGTCGACCTGTGCGCCCGCGCCGACCACCGACTCCTCGCAGCGACCGGTGACCCGTGCCGACGGGTCGACGAGGGTGCCGCCGGCCGCGGCGTGCAAATTCGCCGCCAGGTAGTCGGCGGGCGTGCCGGTGTCGAAGAAGGTGCCCGGGTAGGGCACCACCTCCAGGGCGTCCGCCGCCTCCGCCGGACGCCAGAGGACATGGACCAGGTCGGAGACGACCACCGGCAGGTCACGGACCAGTCGCCAGGGCAACAGTGAGAACCCGGTGAAGCAGTGCCCGTCGAAGGTGCCCGGCGCCGTGGGGTTCGCGGCGGGTTGGCCCAGCAGGCGGACGCTGTGCCCGTCCCAGCCGTCGAGCAGCGCCGCCACGTCCGGGCCGGGCGCGGCCGCCGGGTCGGCGAGGTACGCGTCGGCGTTGCCGACCAGCACCGGCCGCCCGTCGATCCAGTCCCGCAGGTTCGCCACCCCGCCGGCGGTGCCCAACGGGTCGCCCACCTCCACGGACAGGTGCGCGCGGTCCCCGACGTGTGCGACCACCTGGTCGCCGAGGTAGCAGGCGTTCACCGCCACCCGGTCGCGGCCGTTCAGGCCGAGCCCGGCCAACCGCGCCAACGCGCGGTCGAGCAGCGGCACGTTGCCCACCGGGCACAGCGCCTTGGGGACCCGCTCGGTGAGCGGGCGCAGCCGGGTGCCCTCGCCGGCGGCGAGCACCACCGCGCACAGCTCCGCCGGAACGCCCGCGCCGGTCATGGCAGATCGTCCGGGATCGGTGGCGGGAACTGCCCGGCCAGCGGCCCGATGTCGTAGTAGGCGAGCAGGCGGGCGGTCGGCCAGGTCAGCTTGGGCAGGTCGTCCAGCGGGTGCCAGGCGGCCTCGAAGACCTCGGCGCCGTCGACCGCCAGTTCGGTGGTGGACGCCGGCACCTCCGTCTCGAAGACCATGTCCACCCAGCCCTTGGCGTGCACGATCGCGTTCGGTGCCGCCGGGCGCAGCCGCGACGGGGGGAGCCGGATGCCGGATTCCTCGAACAGCTCGCGCGCCGCTCCCACGACCGGGGCCTCGCCGCGGTTGAGCAGGCCGGCGGGGAGGGACCAGCCCTTGCCGGGCGGTTGGCGCAGCATCAGCAGGCGGCCCGCACCCGTCGCCTCGGCGTCGCGGACCAGGGTGACCGCGCCGACGATGTACTTGGGCACGGCCAGCCGGACCAGGCGCCGACGCACCGGCAGCGGCATTCGGTAGAAGGCCTGGTAGAAGATGGCCCGACCGGTGGCGCGGGAGCGGGGGATCATGACCCCAGGCTAGTGGTCACGAATGTCCTTCGGACGCGCCGGGGCGGGCTCGGTCACTGCCGGTGGTCGACCAGGTCGATGAGCTGGCGTACCACGGTGTCCGGTTCGATCACCCGGTCGAAGACCGCGACCAGCAGGGTCTCCAGGTCGGGGTAGCCCAGCTCCTCGGAGAGCCGCAACAATGGCAGGTCACTGGCGAGGCCACGGTTGTGCTTCCGCAGGGCCAGCCCGATGGTGGCCCGACCGAGGCGGACCTTGTCGCTGATCGTGATGCCCGGCTCGGTGTGCTCCGCGAACCACCTGTTGATCTGCATCTGCGCGTTCGGGGACTTGACGAAACTCAGCCACTCCCGGCGGGGGCCGCGCGGCGCCACCCCGGCCTCGAACCCGTTGTCGCCGTCGCTCTCCGTGAAGATCTCCACCACGTCGCCCTCGTCCAGCTCCGAGCTGAGCGGCGCCAGACGACCGTTGATCCGGGCGGCGAGGCAATGGTCGCCCCGCTCGTTGCCCAACTCGTAGGCCAGGTCGACGGGGGTCGCGCCGGCCGGCAGCACGACCTGCTGACCGTCCGCGAAGACCTGGATCTGCCCCTCGGCGAGGTCGCAGCGCAGCGACTCGTAGAACTGTGCCGGGTCGGCGGCGTCCGGCTCCCAGTCGAGCACCCGGCGCAGCCAGTCCAACTGCTCGGCGCGGGCCGCCGCGCTGCCGCTGTTGCCCGAGCGCGGGAAGCGGAAGTCGGCGGCGATGCCGTACTCCGCCGAGCGGTGCATCTCCTCGGTGCGGATCAGCACCTCGACGGTGCGGTCCTGCGGGCCGCAGACGCTGGTATGCAGCGACCGGTAGAGGTTGTTCTTCGGCGAGGCGATGAAGTCCTTGAAACGGCCGGGGATCGGTCGCCACGTGCCGTGGATGGCACCCAACGCGGCGTAACAGTCGGTCGCCGGGCCGTCGACCACCACCACGATGCGGGGCAGGTCGTACGGAGCGGTGTGACTGCCGGCGATGGTGTCCTTCCAGATCGAGTAGAGGTGCCGGGGACGAGGGCTCACCTCGGCGTCGACGCGGCTGCGTTTGAGCGCCACCCGGGCCCGGGCGACCACCGAGTCGAGGTACGCGTCCCAGCCCGGCCGGTCGTGCACGTGCCGGGCCAGCCGGGCGTGCTCGTCGGGCTCCAGGTGCAGCAACACCACGTCGTCCAGCTCGCGCTTGAGGGTCTGGATGCCCAGCCGGTCACAGAGCGGGACCAGCACCTCCTGGGTCTTGCGGGCGATCCGTTCCCGCGAGGCAGCCGACCGCACACCCAGGGTGCGCATGTTGTGCAGGCGGTCGGCCAGCTTGATGATCAGCACCCGGACGTCCTTCGCGGCCGCCACGATCATCTTGCGGACCGTCTCCGCCTCGGCGGCCTTGCCGTAGAACGCCTTGTCGAACTTGGTCACCCCGTCGACCAGGTGGGCCACCTCGCCGCCGAAGTCCTCGGAGAGCGCCTGGAGGGTGTAGCGGGTGTCCTCCACCGTGTCGTGCAGCAGCGCCGCGACCAGGGTGGTGGCGTCCATCCCCAGCTCGGCGCAGATCTGCGCCACCGCGAGGGGGTGGGTGATGTACGGTTCCCCGCTCTTGCGGAACTGCCCGCGGTGCATGTTCTCCGCGATCGTGTACGCCCGGCGCAGCACCGCGGGGTCGGTGCCGGCGTGGATCCCCCGGTGCGTGCGCACCAGGTGGGTCACCGGGTCGGAGTCGGTGGTCGGCCAGCTGAGCAACGACCGCAGCCGGCGGGCGAGCGGCAGCTCACCCGGCTGTGTCGGAAGGGCGCCCCCCAGGGCGGCGCCGTGTCCGGCGTCGACGTCCACGAGGGACACCTCCTCACCCCGGCTCCACGACGCCGGAGGCCGGCGGCGGGAGCAGGCCCACGAATCGGGCAGGACTGCACTTCTCTAACAGCCTAAGCGAGTCGACGTAGTCCGATCGGTCAGTTGGTCATGAGCGTTCGGTCGAGAGTTGCTGGGACGAGCCGTTCTCGGCCTTCGCCAGCAGGTCACGGAACCGCCCCGCGCCACCGGCCGGGGAGGACCAACCGGAGGACATCTCCACCAGCCGGGTCTCCGGTCGCTCCAACCAGGACAGGATCCGCTCGGACTCCTCGGCGGTGGCGGCCGGCACCGGGCCGTGCCCGCCCGACACCGTCTCGGCGGTGGCCCGGATGGCGGTCAGCGTGGGCCGCGGGTGGGCACCCGGCGGGGACACCCCCGCGCCGGCCAGCCGACCGTGCCGCACCAGCGCCAACTCCCAGCCACCCCGGGCGGCCGGCCGCGCGGCGGCCAGCTCGACGATGCCGGTCAACGCGGTCAACCGTTGCATCCGGACGGTGGCCCGCAGCACCGCCGCCAGCCGGGACCGCACCACTGCCGCATCCTCGTAGCGTTGATCGGCCGAGAGCACGTCGATCCGGGCGAGCAGCGCGTCCACCACCGGCTGGGGGTCGTCGGTCGTGGCGGTGCGGAAGGGCGCGGCGGCGCTGTCGTCGTACTCCTGCGGGGTGATCTTGTGTTCGCAGGGTGCCGGGCAGCGACCCAGCTCGGCCAGCGCGCACGCCGGCGTGACGGTGCGTAGCGAGAGCCGGTGCGTGCACTGCCGCAGCGGCACCGCGTCGTGGAACCCGGCGGCGGCCAGCTCCGCGGCGCGCCGGGAGCTGAACGGCCCGAGGTACGCGGTGTCGGTGGGGGAGAGGTCGCGGACGATCGACAGCCGAGGGTATGGACCGTCGGTCAGCTTGAGCCAGACCATCCGCTCCGGGTACTTCGACCGTCGGTTGTAGGGCGGGGCGTGCGCGGCGATCAGCCGCAGCTCGCGGACCTCCGCCTCCAACGAGTGCGCGCACTCCACCGCCTCGACCCGTTCGGCCGCGGCCAGCATCTCGGAGATCCGGGCCCGCTTCTCCCCGGCCGTGAAGTAGCTGCGCACCCGGGTGGCGATGTCCACGGAGGTGCCCACGTAGAGCGGACGGTCGTCGGCGGCCCGGAAGATGTAGACCCCGGGGACCTTGGGCAGGCCCTCGGCGAGGTGCCGTTTGCGGCGCTGCGTCGGGGTGACCGCCCGTGCGAACTCGATGGCGTCGCCGACCGTGTCCACCCGGTGGCCGCCGAGCCGACCGATCAGGCCGTGCAGCACGTCGACGGTGGCCTTCGCGTCGTCCAGCGCGCGGTGGGTGGGCTGGGTGTGGGTGCGGAAGTAGGCGGCCAGGGTGCCGAGCTTGCGGTTGGGCACCTCGTCGCGGGTCAGCACCCGGCGGGCCAGCGCCGCCGTGTCCAGCACCCGGGGGTTGGGCCACCGGTAGCCGTGCCTGGCGCAGGCGGCCTTGAGGAAGCCCACGTCGTACGGGGCGTTGTGAGCCACCAGCACGGCGTCGTCGATGAACTCCAGGAAGCTCGGCAACACCTGCTCGATCGGTGGCGCCGGCAGCAGCATCGCCTGGGTGATCCCGGTCAGCACGGTGATGAAGGGTGGGATCGGCTGCCCCGGGTTGACCAGCGTGGCGAGCACACCCAGTTCCTCACCACCGCGCACCTTCACCGCGCCGATCTCGGTGATGCCGCCGCCGTCCGGCGCGCCGCCGGTGGTCTCCAGGTCGACCACCACGAAGGTGGTCGCGTAGAGCGGCAGCGCCGGATCGACCCCACCGACCGCCGGGTCGAGACCAGCGAGGGACTCCTGGACGTACTCCGCCTGTGCCATCGGCGGCACGCTAGCGCGCCGGTCCGACACTCCCGTCGCATGCGTCCCACGAGTCACCATGGGGCTAGGATGAGAGATCGGCTCACTCACCGGGCGGTGGGCCCGGTCGCGGTGGGAGACTTGCCACATGCCCCTCGCCGAGCCGCACGACGACCACCTCCCAGAGGAGGATCTGGTCGCGCTCGACGGGGCCCTGGGCAACCCGGACGACAACGTAGTCAGCGAGACATCCGACGCATCCGACCCCGCGGAGACCGGCGACAACCCGGCCACCGAGCCGGAGCCGACGCTGCCCGAGCCGGTCCGGCAGCGGATCGTGACGCTGACCGCCGCGGTGCTGCCCACCCTGCCCGCCGACGAGGTGCCGGTGCCGTTGCGCCGGGTGGCCAAGTTCGCCCCCAACCGGCGGGCCCGGCTCGGCGCGCCGGTCATCGCCGCCCAGCTCACCGCCGACCCGCTGTTCCGGCAACGGGTCACCGCCCGCGTCCTGACCGACGCCGGTGACCTCGGGGCCGCCGTCGTCGAGGGCACCGCCCCCGCCGCCGCCGACCCGGTCGAGGTCGCCGCCCTGGCCTACCTGGCCCGTCCGCGCGGTTGGCGGGAGCTGATCGACGCCAGCGGCGCCGCCGTTCGTGCCGAGGCGGACAGCGCGGTGGTCGCCGAACTGGTCCGCGAGGCCGAACAACGCGCGACCCGCGCCGAGCACGACCGCGCGGTGGCGCGGGTCGAGGCGGAGAAGCTGCGCGACGAGCTGGCCCGCGTCCGTGAGGAGCTGGGTCAGCTCCGCGAGGAGTCCCGGCAGGTGGCCCGTACCCTGCGGGAGACCCAGGCCCGCGAACGCAAGGCCACCGAGTTGCTGGCCACCGAGCGTGGCCGGGCCGCGCGGGCCAGCGCGGACGTGGACGCCGAACTTCGGCGGGCCCGGGCCCGGTTGGCCGAGGCGGAGGCCGCTGCCGGGGTGGCCCGGGCGAGTGCCAAGGAGGCGCGTTCGGTCGACGACGCCCGGCTCTGGCTGTTGCTGGAGACCATCGGCCAGGCCGCCGTCGGCCTGCGCCGGGAGTTGGCGCTCGACCCGGTGGACAAACTCCCCGCCGACTTCGTGGCCGACGCGTTCGCCGAGCAGCCGGGCACCGCCCCGTCCGGTCCGGCCGCCCGGGCCCGCGACACCGACGACCCGGCCCGGCTCGACCAGTTGCTCGCCCTGCCCCGGGCGCACCTGGTGGTCGACGGCTACAACGTCACCAAGCGCGGTTTCGGCGAGATGTCCCTGGAGCAGCAGCGCAAGCGCCTGATCACCGGGCTCGGCGGCATCGCCGCGCAGACCGGCGACGAGGTCACCGTCGTCTTCGACGGCGCCGAGCGGATGCACGGGCTGCCACCCGCGCCGCGCGGCGTACGGGTGCTCTTCTCCCGCAAGGGCGAGACCGCCGACGAGCTGATCCGACGGTTGGTCCGCGCCGAGCCGGCGGGCCGGCCGGTGGTCGTGGTCTCCTCCGACCGGGAGGTCGCCGACGGGGTACGCCGGCACGGCGCCTACCCGTTGGGCGCGGACTCGCTGCTGCGGCGGCTCGCCCGCTCCTGACCGCGCGCTGCCGGCGCGTGTCGGGTCTGAGCGTCACCGTCACGGTGGACCTGGTGGCGTCGGCGGGTGATCCACACCGGATCGCCGATGTCGCGGTGTCCGGGTGGTCGGGTTACCCCGATATCGCTGATCTGGAGTGGATCTCGCCCGCAACGGGTCGGTGGCGACGGTTCTGTCGTACCCGGTGGTTAGCGTCGATGTGACCGACGGTGCTCAGGTGGCGACGACAAGGCGTCGACTGCCCGCCGCGAGCGATCCAGGAGGCGTTCATGCTCATCGACTGCGACGGGTGCGCGAGGCGGGGTGACGACTGTTCCGGCTGCCTGCTGGCCGCCCTGTTCGACGACACGTCCCCGGCGGCCGGGCTGGTCGCCGCCGAGGTGGAGGCGATCGAGGTGTTCGCCCGGGCCGGTTTCGACGTGGAGGTGTTGGAGGTGCCCGCGCACCGCGTCGCCACCGGCCGCCGGGCCACCCGCCGGGTCGCCTGAGACCGGCACCGCGCGCCGTGGCTTGCCGCGCGACCTGAGGGCGCCACCGCGCCCGGGGCGCGCCTTTCGCGGGCCATAGGATGGGCGGTCACGGCGGGAGGAGCGGCGGGATGAGCGGGGTACGACGGGCGGTGTCGCGGTGACCCCGCGCGGGTGGGCGCTGCTGGCCCTGGCCGGGTTGACCGTCGCGTTGGTCGTGATCGCCGCGCTGCTGATCCCCTGGCACCGGCCGCCCGCGCCCCGGGCCGACCAGCTCGCGGCGCTGCGGGACCTGCCGGCCGAGCAGGTGGCCAAGGGGCGGGAGTTCCGGGCCGCGTTGCGCCCCGGCAGCTACACCGCCCTCGCCGTCGGCCTGCTGGTCGCCCTCGCGCTCGGGCTCACCCCTCTGGGCAGCCGCCTGGTCGAGCTGGTGGGTCGACCCTTCGGGGGGCACTGGGCGGCGCAGGCCGTGCTCGGCGGGTTGGCCGTCGTGCTCGTCGCCGACCTGGTGACACTTCCGTTCGCCGCCTGGCGGCAGAGCGTGCTCACCCGCTACGGGCTGAGCACCAACGGCTGGAGCGGTTGGGCTGTCGACCTGCTCAAGTCGTACGCGGTCAGCGCGGTGATCGGCGCGGTGGCGCTGTTCGGCTTCTACGCTGTCATCCGGCTCGCGCCGCGCTGGTGGTGGGCGTTCGGCGCCGGCGGCGCGGCAGTGCTGGTGATCCTGCTGTCGTTCGTGTTGCCGGTGCTCGTGGAGCCGGTGTTCAACAAGTTCACGCCGATGGAGCAGGGGCCGCTGCGCACCGAGCTGATGAGCATGGCCGCCCGGGACGGGGTGCCGGTGCGTGACGTGCTGGTCGCCGATGCCTCCCGCCGCACCAAGGCGGTCAACGCGTACGTCTCCGGTCTCGGTCCGACCCGGCGGGTGGTCGTCTACGACACGTTGCTGACCGAGGCGACGCCGGCCGAGGTGACGGCCGTGGTGGCGCACGAGTTGGGGCACGCCAAGGACTCCGACGTGGCGGTCGGCACGCTGACCGGGGCGCTGGGCGCCGCCGCCGCCGTGGTGGCGCTCTACCTGCTCGGGTCGTGGGGGCCGCTGCTGCGGTTGGCCGGTGTCGACTCGGTCGCCCACCCGAGGGCGTTCCCGTTGCTGCTGGCCCTCGTCACGGTGGCCGGCTTGGTGGCCGCGCCGGTGCAGGCGCTGATGTCGCGGCGGGTGGAGGCACGGGCCGACGCGCACGCCCTCGCGCTCACCGGCGACCCGGAGGCCTTCGAGTCGATGCAGCGGCGGCTCGGCTCGGTCAACCTGGGCGACCCCGACCCGCCGCGCTGGGAATACCTCTACTCGGCCTCGCATCCGTCCACAGTGGAGCGGATGGCCGCCGCCCGCGCGTACGCCCGGGAGGCCGGCCGATGAGTCGCACGCTGCTGATCACCAACGACTTTCCGCCCCGCCCGGGCGGCATCCAGTCCTTCGTACACAACCTCGCGGTACGGCAACCGGCCGGTTCGGTGGTGGTGTACGCGTCGAACTGGCGAGGGTCCGCGAAGTTCGACGCCGACCAGCCGTTCGAGGTGATCCGGGAACGCACGCGAGTGCTGTTGCCGACCCCGTTGATCGCCCGCCGGGCGGCGCGGCTGGCGCGCGCGTACGACTGCGACACGGTGTGGTTCGGTGCGGCGGCCCCGTTGGGGCTGCTCGCGGCCGGTCTGCGCCGACGGGCCGGCGTACGCCGGGTGGTGGCGCAGACCCACGGCCACGAGGTCGGTTGGGCGGCGTTGCCCGCTGCCCGGCCGGCGCTGCGGCGCATCGGTCGGGGTGTGGACGTCACCACCTACCTCGGTGAGTACACCCGCAGCCGGCTGGCCCGGGTGCTCGACGGGGTGACCGAGCTGCGCCAGTTGGCGCCCGGCGTCGACGTGGACACCTACCACCCGACAGTGGACGGCGAGCCGGTCCGGGCGCGGCTCGGGTTGACCGACCGGCCGGTGGTGGTCTGTGTGTCCCGGCTGGTGCCGCGCAAGGGTCAGGACATGCTGATCCGGGCCCTGCCGGAGATCCGCCGTCGGGTGCCGGACGCGGCGCTGCTGATCGTCGGCGGTGGGCCGTACCGGGCCACGCTGGAGAAGCTGGCCCGGCAGACCGGCGTGGAACGGGACGTGGTGTTCACCGGCTCGGTGCCGTCGGCCGAGTTGCCCGCGCACTACGCGGCCGGTGATGTCTACGCGATGCCGTGCCGCACCCGTAACCGTGGGCTCGACGTCGAAGGGTTGGGCATCGTCTACCTGGAGGCCTCCGCGACCGGCCTGCCGGTGGTCGCCGGCGACTCCGGGGGCGCGCCGGACGCGGTTCGTGAGGGCGAGACGGGTTACGTCGTCCGTGGGCGGGACGTCGCCCAGCTCGCCGACCGGGTCGCCCGGCTGCTGGCCGACCGGGACCTGGCCCGGCAGTTGGGTGCCGCCGGCCGGGCGTGGGTCGAGCGCGAGTGGCGCTGGGAGGCTCAGGCGGAACGGATGGCGGCGCTGCTCGCCGGCTGATCGGCGCCCGTCAGCTCCCGCGGGGCGGGGCGTAGCGCGGCACGTACTCCTGGCCGGTCAGCTTCTGGATCTCCGCCATCACCTCGTCGGTGATCGTTCGGATGTCGCGGGGGCCGGTGATCCGGTCGGCGACCGGGATGGGCGGGCCGAACCGCAGGGTGACTGGGTGACGGCGGGGCAGCCGCGCGTCGACCGGCAGCACCTCGGCGGTGCCGAGCACGCCGACCGGGATGATGGGCACCTCGGCGTCGCGGGCCAGGCGGGTCATCCCGACCCGGCCCCGGTAGAGCCGCCCGTCGGGGGAGCGGGTGCCCTCCGGGTAGACGGCGACCAGGCCGCCCGAGCGCAGCACCGGTACGGCGGCGTCGAGGGCGCGCAGGGCGGCCCGGCCGTCGGCGCGGTCGACCCGGATGGCGCCCATGCCGGCGACGATCTGCCGGTTGAGCCAACCGCCCGGACCTCGGCCGGTGAAGTACTCGGCCTTGGCCCAAAAGGTCACGTGTCGGGGTGCCGCGGTGACGAGGAACAGTTCGTCGGCAACGGAGAGGTGATTGCTGGCGAGGATCGCGCCTCCGTGCCGGGGCAGATGCTCCAGCCCTTCCAGGTGGGGTCGCCAGCCGAGACGCAGCGCGGTGCCGACGGTCAGCTTGGTGAGGTCGTACAGCAGGGGCACGCGTCCTCCGGGGGTGGGTTCATGCGGGTGTCGGGCCGAGGTGGGCGTCGAGTGCGGCACGCACCAGGGCGTCGTCATCGGTGGCACCGGTGGCCAGCGGCAGGCTGCCCCAGGCCCAGAGTTGGGCGATGCCGTGCAGGTTGGCCCAGAGCGCGCCGGCGAGCACCGGCGCGGGGGCGTCGGTCGGCCGTCGTAGCTGGGCCACCAGGTCGGCCAGCACGGCGAACAGCGGGAGGCTCGTCTCCCGCAGCCGTAGCCGGCCGCTGTCCAGCAGGTCGTGGCGGAACATCAGCTCGAACATGCCGCGGTGGGCCGCCGCGAAGTCCAGGTACGTCCGGGCCAGCGCGGTCAGTTGGGTACGCGGGTCGGGCTCGACCTCGCGCATCGTCTTCTCGACGCGGGCGGTGAGGTCGGCGAAGCCCTCGCGGGCGATGGCGGAGAGCAGGTCGACGTGGGCGGGGAAGTAGCGGCGTGGTGCGCCGTGCGAGACGCCGGCGCGGCGGGCGATCTCCCGCAGCGACACCGCCGACTGGCCCTCCCGCAGCACCAGGTCCACTCCGGCGGCCACCAGTCGCGCCCGCAGCCCGGTCTCGTCCACGTCCATAGACACTGTCTACCAGTCGGCGTAGACAATGTCTACGCCGCGTCGGTGCCGGTGCCGGCGTGCGCAGGTATCTCGCGCCGCACGTGTTCACACCATCGGCGATACTGCTGCCTCAGCCGCGCGGGAGACACCAACAAACCTGATGTTGCGCGGATCTTGACGAGGAACGCGCGCCGACGCCCCCATGATCGCGCTCGAACCAGGATGGAGTGGTGTCCGCGGCTCGCCGAGACCACTACATCGATGATTGAGCACGATCATGGGCCAGCCCGGAGCAGGCGGCCAGCCCATGAGCAGGCGGCCCTGCCAGCGCGGGGCGGCCCTGCCGGCGCCGGCCCGGACGGCTCAGCGGATGCGGGCGAGGATGCGGTCGGCGGGGGCCGGCCGGCCGAAGTGCCAGCCCTGGGCGGCGTCGCAGCCGATCGCTCGAAGCCGTTCGGCCTGCCCGGCGGTCTCCACTCCCTCGGCGGTCACCGTCAGGTCAAGCGCGTGCGCCAGCGAGACCAGCGACGCGAGGATCCGTTCGTCGGTACGGCCGACCGACGGCGACCGCAGGCCGGCCACGAACTCCCCGGCCACCTTCAGTTCGGTCACCGGCAGGTCCCGCAGGTACGCCAGGTTGCTGTAACCGGTGCCGAAGTCGTCGATGGCGATCCGTACCCCGAGGTCGGCCAGGACCCGCAGGGCGCGGACCGGCTCCTCGGCGGTGCTCATCATCGTGCTCTCGGTGATCTCCAGTTGCAGCCGCTCCGGCGGCAGCCCGGTCTGCCGCAGCAGGGTGCGGACCTCCTGCACCAGCCCGGGCCGGTGCACCTGGCGTACCGCCAGGTTGACGCTGACGAACGGTGCCGCCGCCCCACCGGCGGACCAGGCCTCCGCCTCGCGGCACGCCTCGGCCAGCACCCACCCGCCGAGCTGCACGATCAGGCCGGTCTCCTCGGCCAACCCGATGAAGCTGTCCGGCCGCAGCACCCCGAGCTCCGGGTGACGCCAGCGGACCAGCGCCTCGACGCCGACCAGGCTGCCGTCGCGCAGTGAGGTCAGTGGCTGGTAGTCGAGGTAGAACTCGCCCCGTTCCAGGGCCGCCGGGATGGCGGCGGACAGCGCGTAGCGGGCCAGTTCACGTTGGTTGCGCTCGGCGTCGTAGAGCGCCCAGCGGGCCCCGCCGGCAGCCTTCGCCCAGTGCAGCGTGCTGTCGGCGGCCCTCATCAGGTCACTGGGGTTGGCCCCGGCGACCTGTCGCTCGACGATGCCGATGCTCGCCGAGATCTGCAACTCGTGCCCGTCCACCAGGGCCGGTGTGGCGACCGCGGCCAGCGCGGTCTCGGCCACCGCCACCATGGCGTCGGTGCCGCCGCTGTGTTCCACCAGGATGACGAACTCGTCCCCGCCGAGCCGGGCCACCAGGTGCTCACCCATGGCCTTGGACAGCCGTTCGGCCACCGTGACCAGTAGTTGGTCGCCGACCTGGTGCCCCAGGGAGTCGTTCACGACCTTGAAGCGGTCCAGGTCCAGGAAGCACACCCCGACGCGCTGCGCTCCCCGGCCCGGCTCGTTCAGCGCGGCGGCGAGCCGTTCGGTGAACAGCGTCCGGTTGGGCAGGGCGGTGAGCGGGTCGTGGGTGGCCTGGTGACGGAACCGGGCCTCGCTGGCCCGCAGTGCCCGTTCGGCCTGCGTACGGGCCCTCATCGCGGCCCGGCGGATCGACTCCTGCTCGTCGAGCGTCCGGTCGCGCAGCGCGCGGGCGTAGCCGGTCGCCACGGCCGCGAGCAGCCGGGCCATCCGGTCCTCGACGTCCTCGGCGACCAGGCCCAGGTCGCGCACGAGGCGGAGTTGGATGACCTCGACGGTACGGCCGAGCCCTTCCGCGGAGGCGATGTGCGCGGCGACCAGTTCGGCGCCGACCCGGTGCCCGGCACGCAGGTCGAACGGTTCGGTCAGCAACGCGCCGGCCAGTTGCCCGGTGAGCCGGTCCAGGAGGGTTTCCAGTTGGGCCTGGGTCATCGGCAGGTAGCTGGTCCCGGAGACCGCCTTAGCCCAGGCGCGGGCGAACGTGCCCGGGTGGGAGGTCACCCCGGGCGGCTCAGCCACCGAGCCGCCCGACACCGCCCATGAAGACCGCCCGCTCGGCGTCCTCCGCGCTCTCCGGAGTGTCCGGTCGCCACTCGGGCACCCAGACCACGCCGGGATCGAGCAGCTCGAACCCGTCGAAGAGCGCGGTCAGCTCGGCGCGGCTGCGCACCCACAGCGGGTTGTCGGTGCGCCGGTAGACCCGCTCCGCCTCGGCGCGCTCGTCCTCGCTGCGCCCGTCGTCGCTGGCCTGCGACAACACGAGGTGGCTGCCGGGGGCCAGCGCGTCGCGCAGCGTCCCCAGCAGCTCGGCGGGTCGATCGTCGTCGGAGACGAAGTGCAGGACAGCCACCACCATCACGGCGACCGGCTGGCTCAGGTCGAGGAGCTTGCGGACGTCCGGGTGGGCCAGGATCGCTTCGGGGCGTCGCAGGTCCTCCTGCACCACCACCGCCCGTTCGTTGCCGGCGAGGATCTCGCGGCTGTGCGCCACCGCCACCGGGTCGACGTCGACGTAGACCACCCGCGACTGCGGGTCGAGCCGCTGGGCGATCTCGTGGACGTTGCCGACGGTCGGGATGCCCGAGCCGATGTCCAGGAACTGCCGGATCCCGGCCTCGGCGAGGTGGTGCACGGCCCGGCGCAGGAACGCCCGGTTGGCCTGCGCCATCAGCGGCGCCTCGGGCACCGCCGCGACCATCGCCTGCGCCGCGGCCCGGTCGGCGGCGAAGTTGTGCGAACCACCGAGGTAGTAGTCGTACATCCGCGCGACGCTCGGGCGCTCGATGTCGATGGTGTCGGGTGCCCAGTCCGGCCGCTGCATGCGTCAACCCCTCGAGTCCGCAACGCGGGCGTCGTCACCCGCGCGGGTATTGTGCACCCGCCACGCACGCCAGACCATAGCGCGCCGGGGGTTGCCCGCCGACGTCGGTCGATGCGCGACGGCCCGCGCCGGGGGTGAAGCCGGCGCGGACCGTCGGCCGCGACGTCCCGCTCGACGAGCGGGAACAGGTCAGAACTTGGGCGCGTCCGGTGCCTCGAGCAGGCCGAGTCGGAGCGCGGTCATCAGGGCCTGCGCCCGGTTGGCCGCCCCGAGCTTCTCGTAGAGCTTCGAGATGTGCGTCTTGGCCGTGGACTCGCTGACGAACAGCTGCTTGGCGATCCCCGCCACGCTCATGCCGTCGGCGAGCAGCCGCAGCACCTGCCCCTCCCGGGGCGACAACTGCGGGCCGGACGGGGCGAGCCGACGCTTCATCGCCTCGGCCAGGTCGGCGGCGGTGAACGCGCTGGGGGACGAGGCGGCGTGCCGCGCGGCGGCCACCACCTCGTCGGCCGGGGCGGTCTTCGGCACGAAGGCGCTCGCACCGGCCTCCAGCGCGCCGAAGAGCTGGTCGTCGCCGGCGTACATGGTCAGCACCACGATGCCCATCGACGCGCTGGACTTGCGCAGCGCGCGGGTGGCCTCCAGGCCGCTGCCGTCGGGCAGCCGCAGATCCATGATCACCACGTCCGGCTGCAGGGCGCCGGCCTGGCGTACACCCTCCGCCGCCGTGGCCGCCTCACCGACGACCTCGAACTGGCGGTCGCGCTCGAAGGCGTGCCGCAGGCCCTTGCGAATCAGGTCATGATCGTCGACAAGGAGGACCTTGGTGCGGGTGGCCGGTGTCGGACTTGTGGTCATCCTCGGGTTACTCCCCTTCTGGTGCTGCGCTGTCGCGCACGTTGTCGCGCCGGGACGAGGAACCGAGAACCACCGCCACGGTCGTGCCGCTGGGTTGCCGCGGCCTGATCTCCAACCGGCCCCGGATACGTTCCGCCCTCTCGGCCATGATCGCAAGACCGTACCGTCCGTCGGGGCGCTGGTCAGCCATCCCCTGACCGTCATCCGACACTTCTATTTGCGCGTACGGGGGGTCGACCTCACACGTGACCCACAAATTCGAGGCTCCGGCGTGCTTGCGGGCGTTGGTCACCGCCTCCTGCGCGATGCGCAGCAACTCGGCCTCGGTGGCCGCCGGCAGCCGGGCGGTGGACTCGTCCAGCGAGAGGTGCACCCGCAGCCCGCCGGACGCGCCCACCGTGCGCGCGTACTCGGCGATCGCCGCGGCCAGCCCGCCCTGCCGGTCCACCTCGCTGCGCAGCTCGAAGAGGCTCAGCCGCAGTTCCTGGATCACCCGGGTCACCTCGGCGCGCAGCGTACGCAGGGCCTCGGCGGTCTCGTCAGCGTCGTCGAAGACGGTGGCCATGGCGTTGTCGATGCCGTAGCCGACCATCACCAACTCCTGCGCCACCCCGTCGTGGATCTCCCGGGCGAGTCGCTGCCGCTCCTCGTTGGTGGCCAGCGAGCGGACCTCGTCGAACAGCAGCGCCGCCTCCAGGCGCAGCGCGGCCGGGCGGGTCAGCGCCGTCACCCGGGACACCACCGGCGGCGGGTACGCCTGCGCCACGTCCGCCTCCAGCACCACCAGCCCCACAGTGCGCACACCGGCGACCAGCGGGACGATCAGCGCGGACACGTCACCGCCCCGGTGCGAGCGGGACTGTGACCGTGCGGCCGTCGTGGCCTGCTGGCTGGCCCACGCGTCGGCGATGGCCGAATCCGCGTCCAACGTCGTCTCCCAGTCGACCCGGTCCACACCGGCCTGGGCGAGCACCACGAGCCGGCCGCCGCCGCTGGCGGACAGCACCGCGCCCCGGTCGGCCCGGGCCACGGTGCGCAACTCCTCCAGCAGATGCTCGGAGATGCCGCCCGGGTCGAGGGTGGCCCCGGGGAGCTGCCGGGCCACCGTCCGCAGTTGGGTCAGCAGGCGGGTGGCCTCGGCGTACGGCTGGGGTTTGCCCTCGCCGCGTACGGCCATCACCCGGTGCAGGGTGCCGGCGGCGTAGAGCCCGAGGGCCGCCAGGATCAGCCACTGCGCGCAGACCGCGAGGTAACCCGGCTGGCCGAGCTGGATCCCGCCGCCGACGGTGGTCAGGGCGCCGCTGACCAGCAGGGTGGCGGCGGTGACCGCGAGCAGGGCGCTGCCCTCACGGAAGCGGCGGCGCAGCGCGGTGACGGTTACCGGGACCGCCAGGTAGGGGAGTATCGCCGAGGCGCCGAGCCCGTCGACGGTGCCGCCGATCGACGCGACCGCTGCCACGTGGCTCGCGGCCAGGCCCAGCACCACCACCTCCGCCACCCTGCTCAGCGGCGCGATCAGCCGGTGCTGGGGAGCCAGCAGGGACGGCAGACCGGCCACCGCCAGCAACGCGATCCACCACAGCTGGGTGACGTCACGGGTGGCGAACAGGGTCAGGACGGCGATCAACGCCAGCATCACCAGGCGGGCGGCCGCGGCGAGGGGATGCTGGTGCGGTGCGGTGGCTGTGGATGCGGGCACGTGACGGATGGTAGTCAGCCTCGGTAGATATCGGCGATCTCCGCCGCGTACGTCTTGTGGACAACCTGGCGCTTGACCTTGAGCGACGGGGTCAACTCGCCGGTCGCCTCGGTGAAGTCGCGGGGCAGGACCCGGAACACCTTGATCGCCTCGGCCTTGGAGACGGCCTGGTTGGCGGTGTCGATCGCGGTCTGGATCTCCTGGCGTAGGCCCTCGTGCTCGCGCAGTTGCTCGACCGAGGTGTCGGCGGGCATGCCGGCGTTCTCCAACCAGGTCGGCAGCGCCTCCTCGTCCACCGTCACGAGTGCCGCGATGAACGGCTTGGCGTCGCCGACCACGACGCACTGGCTGATCAACGGGTGCGCCCGGACCAGGTCCTCCAGCACCGCCGGGGCGACGTTCTTGCCGCCGGCGGTGACGATCAGCTCCTTCTTGCGGCCGGTGATGCTCAGGTAGCCGTCCGCGTCGAGGTTGCCCAGGTCACCGGTGCGGAACCAGCCGTCGGAGCTGATCGTCTCGGCGGTCGCCGCCTCGTTGCGCCAGTAACCCTGGAAGACCAATTCGCCGGAGATCAGGATCTCGCCGTCGTCCTCGATGCGGACGGTCACGCCGGGCAGCGGGCGACCGACAGTGCCGATCCGGGTGCCGCTGGGCAGGTTCGCCGCGGCGGCGGGCGAGGTCTCGGTGAGGCCGTAGCCCTCCAGGACCGTCACGCCGATGCCGCGGAAGAAGTGCCCGAGTCGGGCGCCGAGCGGCGCGCCGCCGGAGATCGCGTCCCGGCACCGCCCGCCGAGCGCGGCGCGCAGCTTCCGGTAGACCAGCCGGTCGAAGACCGCGTGCTGGGCGCGCAGGGCCAGGCCAGGTCCGCCCCGGGTCTCCAGAGCCTCGCTGTACGCGATGGCGACCTGCTCCGCGCGGGCGAAGATGCCGCCCTTGCCGTCCGCCTCGGCCTTCTGCTTGGCGGCGTTGTAGACCTTCTCGAACACCCGGGGTACGGAGAGCACGAAGGTCGGCCGGAACGCCTGCAACTCGGCGACCAGGTTCTTGGTGTCGGCGCAGTGCGCCATGGTGGCGCGCGCCTGCACGACGCCGATCTGGATCAGGCGTGCGAAGGCGTGCGCCAGGGGGAGGAACAGCAGGGTGGAAGCGCCGGCGTTGAACAGGTTCGGCAGCACCGGCACCGCGTTGGCGATGTCGGCGTACATGTTGCGGTGGGTGAGCACGCAGCCCTTGGGTCGGCCGGTGGTGCCGCTGGTGTAGATGATCGTGGCCAGGTCGTCGGCGCGGACGGCCTTGCGTCGCCGTTCGACCTCGGCCGGCTCGACCTGCGCGCCGGTCGTGACCAGCTCGTCGACCGCGCCGCTGTCGATCTGCCAGACGGTGTTCAGCTCGGGCAGCCGGTGCCGGACACCGGCGACCAGGTTGGCGTGCGCCTCGGTTTCGACCACCACGCCGACCGCGTTGGAGTCCTCGAGGATCCACGCGGCCTGCTCGGCGCTGGACGTCTCGTAGATCGGCACGGTGACCGCGCCGACGGCCCAGATGGCGTAGTCCAGCAGCGTCCACTCGTAGCGGGTGCGGCTCATCAGACCGACCCGGACGCCCGGCTCGACGCCGGCGGCGATCAGGCCCCGGGCGACGGCGGTCACCTCGTCGCGGAACTGGAGGCAGGTCACGTCGGTCCAGCTGGTGACGGTGCCGTCGGCGCCCGGGACGGGTCGGGCGAACTGGACGGCGTCGGGCGCGACCTCGGCGTTGTCCCAGACCGGATCGGTGAGGTTGGCCGCGTCGCCAACGGTGACGATCGGCGGGACGGAGAACTCGCGCACCTGCACTCCTTCGTGCTCGCACTGGCCGGGCCGGCCGCCACGGTGGGCGTCGGTTGTGTCGAAACCTACCCGGTGAGCTAGGGCACGCTGTTAACGCCCGGCGTCGTACGCTGCCCGTTGCCGCCGGGGGCGGCGCGGCGTGCTGGCGCCACGCGCCGGGTAGCCTCCCCCCATGGCGGACTCCTCCACCCAGTCGATCATCATCGGCGCCGCACCGGAACGGGTGACGGCGGTCATCTGCGACTTCGCGCGCTACCCCGAGTGGACCGACGCGGTGCGCCGCGCCGAGGTCGTCGAGGAGTACGAGGACGGCTACGCCAGCCAGGTGCGCTTCACCATCGACGCCGGGGTGATGGCCGACGAGTACGTGCTCGCCTACGAGTACGCCGAGGACCTGTCCCGGATCGAGTGGCACCTGGTCGCCCCCTCGAAGATGCAGAAGAGCCAGCGCGGTTCGTACGACCTGGTGGGTAACCCGGACGGCAGCACCACGGTGACCTACACCCTGGAGGTCGACCTGTCGGTGGGAATGCTCGGGATGTTTCGGCGCAAAGCCGAGAAGATGATCATGGACACCGCGTTGAAGCAGCTCAAGCGTCGGGTAGAAGCAACCGGTGCGGCGCAGTGACGTGTCCGGTGGCACGGTAGAGGAGCCGAGGGTGGGCGGAACGGATCCGGGTTCGGCCCGGGAAGAGGCGGAGCGGCTGGTCGCCACAGTGCTCGCGGGGGCGCGACTGGCCTCCGCCGGCTCGGCGGGCGGCGCGTTCGGCTCGCTGGGCGGGGTGCTGGCCGGTGTCCTCGGTCACAGTGGCGGCGCGGAGGGGCGTCCCGGCCCCGGTGGTGCTTTCGCCACCGGATCGCCTGAATGCTGTGTCTGCCCGGTCTGTCGGGGCATCGCCGCGTTGCGTGACCCCAGTCCGGAATTCGCCGAACGTCTCGCGACCGGCGCGGGGGACCTCGCGGCGGGCGTCGCCAGCCTGCTCCGCGCGTTCTCCCCGGCGGAGTCGCCCACCACGAGCCCCACCGGTCCGCCCACCGAAACGCCTGGCAGGACGGCGTCGGAGCCGACCGTGAGCACCGACGACGTGTTGCCGGAGTCGGCCGTCCACGAGCCGTCCACCGCGGCTGCCGACGATCACGTGTGGCGCGATGCCACCCGCACCGGGCATGATTCTCAGCCGGCGCCGGAACGGGATGTCTGGTCGGTCGCCACCCGGACGGCGGATCCACTCGCCCCGGCCGCCGCACCACCCGTCGACGAGGCCGGGTCGGCGACCGTGCCGGCACCGACCACCCGTCCCGTGGTGCCCGCCTCGCGGGCGCCCGACCACTCCGACGCGGAAGCATCGGGCGACGGCGCCTGAGCGCGGGACATTCCGACCCGACCGGCACGTCGCCGGCGCGCGGGCCGGACAGCAGCTAGAGGGGGGCGGCAGCGGTGACGCTGACCATCGGAGTCGACGTCGGTGGCACGAAGGTGGCCGGCGGTGTCGTGGACGAGACCGGCACGGTCCTCGTGCAGACCCGACGGGACACTCCCGCCGACGACGTCGGCAAGACCCGCGACGTCATCATCGAGCTGGTCGGCGAGCTGGCCGCAGGTCGGACGATC
This sequence comes from Micromonospora sp. WMMC250, assembly GCF_027460215.1. NCBI lineage: Bacteria > Bacillati > Actinomycetota > Actinomycetes > Micromonosporales > Micromonosporaceae > Micromonospora > Micromonospora sp. WMMC250. Next base: position 6,754,269 of record NZ_JAPZBJ010000002.1, read on the forward strand.
GAGGCCGTCGGCATCGGCGCGGCCGGCTGGATCGACGCCAGTCGGTCGACGGTCCTCTTCGCCCCCAACCTGGCCTGGCGTGACGAACCGCTGCGCGAGTACGTCGGCAAGGCCGTCGGGCTTCCGGTGATCGTGGAGAACGACGGGAACGTGGCCGCCTGGGCCGAGTTCCGGTACGGCGCGGCCCGCGCCGCCGACGACTCCATGATCATGTTCACCATCGGCACCGGCGTGGGCGGCGGCGTCGTCCTCGGCGGCGAGTTGATGCGCGGCGCGCACGGCATCGCCGCCGAACTGGGCCACATGCTGGCCGTGCCGGACGGACACCAGTGCGGCTGCGGCCGGCTGGGCTGCATCGAGCAGTACGCCAGCGGCAGCGCCCTCGTCCGCTTCGCCCGAGCCGGCGCCCGGCAGGAACCCAACCGGGCCACCGCACTGCTGGAATTGGCCGGCGGTGAGGCCGAGGCGATCACCGGTCCGATGGTGACCGCCGCCGCGCAGGACGGCGACCCGATCTCCGCCGAGGCGTTCGCGCAGATCGGCCGGTGGCTGGGCACCAGCCTCGCCGACATGGCACAGATCCTCGACCCGCAGACCCTGGTGGTCGGCGGCGGTGTGATCGACGCCGGTGACCTGCTGCTCGGCCCGACGCGCCGCTCGTACGTCGACGCGCTCGCCCAGCGTGGTCGCCTGCCGGTGGCCGAGGTGCTCCCGGCGGAGCTGGGCAACAGCGCGGGCGTGATCGGCGCCGCCGACCTGGCCCGCCGGATCTGAGGCGGTCCACCGATGGGCGTGCCACTGCGCGTGGTGTCGTACAACATCCACAGCCAGCGCGACGACACCGCCGCGCTGGCGGCGGTGGTCCGGTCGGCGAAGCCGGACGTGGTGATCGTGCAGGAGGGGCCACGCCGGTTCCGGTGGCGGCAGAAGTCCGCCACGTTGGCCGAGTCGTTCGGCCTGGTGGTCGCCGCCGGCGGCCTGCCGGCGCTGGGCAACCTGCTGTTGACCAGCCTGCGGGTCCAGGTGCGGGACACCCGGTGCCAGCGCTTCCCGCTGACCCCCGGCCGGCACCTGCGCGGCGCCGCGTACGCCGACTGCCGGGTGGCCGGCGCCCGGTTCACTGTCGCCGGCTCGCACCTGTCCACCGACCCGGCCGAGCGGCCGGCGCAGGCCGCCGAGTTCAAGCGTGGTCTCGACGCGGCGACCAGCCCGGTGCTGGCCGGCGCGGACCTCAACGAGGGTCCGGACGGGCCGGCCTGGGCGACCGTGTCACAGGGGTTGACCGACGCCGCGGTGGCGGCCGACCGGGCGGACCGGCTCACCTACTCCTGCCACGAGCCACGCCGGCGCATCGACGCGCTCTTCGTCGACCCGCGGATCACCGTCGTCGACTACGACGTGGTGGACACTCCGCAGACCCGGCGCGCCTCCGACCACTTCCCGGTCCTGGTCGACCTGCTGCTGCCCGGCACCGACTGACAGCGGCGGCGGCCCGCCCGCCGATGTCCACACGGTAGGACTGGACATCCGGCGTCGTTGTGGAGAGGATTTCGCGGCGACCGGCACGCCTGCCGTACCAAAAGGAGATGTTTCGGTGTCCACCTCCACCGACCACGGCCGGCCCGATCCGGAGGCGACCTCGTCCGCGCTGAACAGCGACGGCCGCCCGGTTTCCGACCGGGGCGACACGGTCTGCGTCATCGGGGCCGGGGCCAGCGGCCTGACGGCCATCAAGAACCTGCGCGAGCACGGCTTCGGCGTCGACTGCTACGAGCGGGAGACCGGCGTCGGCGGCGCCTGGAACTGGCGGCACGACCGCAGCCCGGTGTACGCCAGCACCCACCTGATCTCGTCGAAGCCGTTCACCCAGTTCCCGGACTTCCCGATGCCGGACTCCTGGCCGGACTACCCGCACCACAGTCAGCTGCTGTCCTACTTCGAGCGGTACGCCGACCACTTCGACCTGCGCTCGCACATCTGGTTCGGCACCGAGGTCGTCCGGGTCGAGCCCGCCCCGGGGGAGCGGTGGGACGTGACCACCCGCTCCACCGGCGGGTACGGCCCGGAACGCACCTCCCGGTACGCCGCCGTGGTGATCGCCAACGGGCACAACTGGTCGCCGAAGCTGCCCCGCTACGAAGGGCTGGAGGAGTTCCGCGGCGAGATCATGCACGCCTCGTCCTACAAGGACCCGGCGCAGTTGCGCGGCAAGCGGGTGCTGGTGGTCGGCGCCGGCAACACCGGTTGTGACATCGCCGTCGAGGCCGCCCAGCAGGCGTCCCGGTGCTGGCACTCCACCCGACGCGGCTACTGGTACGCGCCGAAGTTCGTGTTGGGCCGCCCCGCCGACCAGGTGAACGACAGCCTGCTGGCGCTGCGTGTGCCGCTGCGGATCCGGCAGTGGCTCTACCACTGGACGCTGCGGCTCACCGTCGGCGACCTCACCCGCTTCGGCCTACCCAAGCCCGACCACCGGGTGTACGAGACGCACCCCATCGCCAACAGCCAGCTCGTCTACTACGTGGGCCACGGCGGGATCGGCCCGGTGCCGGACATCGCCCGGTTCCACCCGTACGCCGTGGAGTTGGCCGACGGCCGCGAGATCGACCCCGAGGTGGTCATCTTCGCCACCGGTTACCTGCCGCGCTTCGAGTTCCTCGACGCGTCGGTGTTCGGCGACAGCGCGGGGGCGGGCCGGCCCACCCTGTGGCTCAACGCCTTCACCCCGGGGCACCCGACGCTGGCGGTCGCCGGCCTGGTGCAGCCGGACTCCGGGCTGTTCACCCTGTCGCACTGGCAGACGGTGCTGTTCGCCCGCCTACTCCAGGCCCGACGGGACCGACCGGAGCGGGCGGCGGCGTTCGCCCAGCGGGTGCGGGAGCGGGCCGGGGAGCGCTACTCCGGGCAGGTCAAGGACAGCAGCCGGCACTGGTTCGAGGTCGGTCACGCCGACTACCTGCGCGCCGTCCAGCGCGCCCTGCATGACCTGGAGGGCAAGTGAGCGCGAGGAGTGAGCTTGCGAGTCCCGCAGTCGCGAACGGAAGGCAGGAACAGTGACCGAGCTGCGGATCATGCGGGGCCGGGAGTGGTCACGTCCGGTCCGGCCGGTGCGCCGGGAGGTGCTCAGCGCCCTTCCCGAGCACGAGGAGGGGCGTCCGCCGCTGCTCTTCGTGCCCGGTTTCGGGCACGGCGCGTGGGCGTTCGCCGAGCACTGGCTGGGTCACGCGGCGTCGCGGGGCTTCCCGGCGTACGCGGTGAGCCTGCGGGGACACGGGGCCAGCGAGCCGGCGCCGGAGGCGACGCTGCGGGCGTACACCCATGACGTGGTCCAGGTGGCCGCGAGCCTGCCACGGCAGACGGTGCTGGTGGGGCACGGCGCCGGGGCGCTGGTGGTGGCGCACGCGTTGGCCCGCTACCCGGCGCGGGGCGCGGTGTTGGTGGCACCCGTCTTCGGCGGTTGGGGAGTGCTGGGTGCGGCGCTGCGTCGTAACCCGGCGGGCACGGTGCCGGCGGTGTTCGGCGGGCCGTTGCGGCTCAACCGTGGGCAGTTGTTCAGCCGCGAGTTGCCGGACGAGGAGGCCCGACGGCACGTCGGACGGCTCGGTCGGGCCAGCCGTCGGGCGCAGTGGGCGCTGTTGGGGCAGCCGGAGCCCGAGCCGGCCGTGGGTGCGCCGCCGGTGCTGGTGTTGGGCAGCCCGGACGACCGGTTGGTGCCGGCGTCGACGTTGACGCGGGTGGCCCGCCAGTACGGTTCGGCCCCGCTGCTCTTTCCCGGCATGGGCCACGATCTGATGCTGGACGCGCGGTGGGCGGAACCGATCGACGCGATCCTGGACTGGTTGGAGAAGGAGCCGGCGGCGCACTGAGGCCGGCGATCAGCCGCTGGCCTGCTGGGCGGCCGGACTGCCGGCGGGGGTGGCGGGTCGGGGCACCCGTGCGTCCTCGGGGCCGCCGTCGGTGCTGGACAGGCGGCTGACCAGGGTGCCGCCCTCGTCCAGGGCGCGCAGGTAGGAGCGGGCCCAGGCCCGGATGTCGTGTTGCTGCAGGTGGGCGCGCATGGCCCGCATCCGCTGGGTGACGTCGTCCGGGCTGGCCCGGAGCGCCGCGCGGAGCCCCTGCTTGAGCCCTTCCAGGTCGTGCGGGTTGACCAGGTACGCCTGGGACAGCTCGGCGGCGGTGCCGGCGAACTCGCTGAGCAGCAGCGCACCGTCGTCGTCCACCCGGGCGGCCACGTACTCCTTGGCGACCAGGTTCATCCCGTCCCGCAGCGGGGTCACCGCCATCACGTCGGCGACCCGGTAGAGGGCGGCCAGCTCGGCCCGGTCGAAGGGCTGGGTGAGGTAGTGGATCGCCGGTTCGCCGACCCGGCCGAACTCGCCGTTGATCCGGCCCACCTCGCGCTCGATGCGCTCCCGCAGGATCTGGTACTGGCCGACGCGTTCCCGGCTCGGCATGGCGACCTGCACCAGTACGGTGTCGCGGACCTTGACGTCGCCGGTGGCGAGCAGCTCGCTGTACGCCTTGAGGCGCTGCTCGATGCCCTTGGTGTAGTCCATCCGGTCGACGCTGAGGATGACCTGCCGTGGGTCGCCGAGGTCCTGCCGGAGCCGGTGGGCGCGGGCGGCCACGTCCGGTCGGGCGGCCAGCGCGGCCATCTCGGCGGTGTCGATGGAGACCGGGAACGCGCCGATGCGGACGACCCGGTCGTCGATGCCGATGCGCCGGTCGGTCGCCGGGAGCTCCAGCACCTTGGTCACCAGTTGGGCGAAGTTGTGTGCCGCCTGGGCCCGTTGGAAGCCGACCAGGTCGGCGCCGAGCATGCCGCGCAGCAGCTCGGCCCGACGGGGTAGCTGCATGAACAGCTCCGGCGGCGGGAACGGCACGTGCAGGAAGAACCCGATGCGCAGGTCGGGGCGGAGAGCGCGCAGCAGGCCGGGGACCAGTTGCAGGTGGTAATCCTGCACCCAGACCACCGCGCCCGGCTCGGCCACCTGGGCGGTGGCCTCCGCGAACCGCTGGTTGACCCGCTGGTACGCCTCCCACCACCGCCGGTGGTGCTGCGGCTGCTCCACGGCGTCGTGGTAGAGCGGCCAGAGGGTGGCGTTGGCGAACCCCTCGTAGTGGTCGCGGAAATCTTCCGCGCTGAGCGCGACGGTGTGCATCCGGACGCCGTCCACGTCCGGCAGGGTGGGGGCGGGCCCGGTGCCGCCGGCCCAGCCGACCCAGGTTGCCGGTGTGTGTCGCAGGAGCGGGTGTAGCGCGCTGACCAGCCCACCCGGGCTGCGCCGCCACTCGCAGGCCCCGTCGGGGGCCTGACTGTCGTCGATGGGTAGGCGGTTGGCCACCAGCACGAGGGAACTCTGTCGCATCTCGGGCATTCCGATCAGCAGAGGACTGACCGCCACGAGCAAGGGAAAACCGGTCAGTCAGCGGGGGAAGTGACGTACAGCGGTATTCCTACTGACAGTAAGTTACACCACTGTTACGGCATCGGCGGGACGGTGCCGTCCCGGAATGCGGGCCCCGATCAGACGACGGCGCCGTTGTCCGGGTCGTCCTCGTCCTCGTCGCCGGGGCGCAACCGCCAGATCAGCGTGACGAAACCGGCCAGGATGCCGGTGAACCCGAACAGGGTGACCGCCGACCTGTCCACCGGGAGCAACCACGGGAAGAGGAAGAGCACGAACCCGATGACCACGCCGAGCACGCCGACCACCGCGTACTTGCTGACCCGCGGCAACGGTGGCGGTGGTGGCGGGTGGTAACCCTCGTTGTCGTCCTCGTCGTCGGGCAGGTCGGCGCCGAAGGTGTCCAGCCCGTCCAGCAGTGACGGCTCGTCCGGCCGGGCGCCACGGCCGACCGAGATCCCCGAGATGTCGGTCGCGGACGGCAGCCGGCGGACATCGGTGGCGGTCGGACCAGGCTCGTCGGACCCGGAGCGGGCCACCGGACCGGCCGTCGGCTCGTCCCGTTCCTCGACGTTCTCCGAAGCCGGCCACGGGTGGTCGTCCGTCGACGAGGTGGTGTGGAAGCCGGCCACGATCCGAGCCCACTCGGCGTCGATGTCCGGTTCGTCCCGGGCGGGCGGCTGCTCCGGGGCGCTCTCGTCGGAGAGTTGCGTCAGATAGTCCCGTGCGGTGGTCAGATGCGAACGGTCGACGTAGAGACGGTCGACCGGCCGAGCCGGAACCGTGGTGGTGCGGGTGACCGGGTTGAGGTCGGCGGAGGGCTGCAGGTAGGCGGCGATCCCGCCGGCGGCCAGCACGTCGAGCAGGTGCTCACCGACGCGCGGATCGACGTCGCCGACGACGGCGTACTCGTTCGCGTCGAGCCCGTTGTCCCGCCGTCCCCGGCGGGCCCCACCCGCTGACACCCGGACATCCCCCTTAACGCGCCTTCCGGCGCGGCCATCCCTGCCCCTCGACGCCCGACGGCACGCCGTGCTCTGAATCGTGACACGTCAGGGCATGGTTCCGGGAGTGCGTTGTGTCGCGTCTTCCAAAGTCACGGCTGCCGTCGCAGGTCGCGGCGGGCGTCGTTTGTCCGTTCTTGCGCGACGAGTGCTATCTCGATGAGGCTGGAAGCCGGAGCGACCGACGCGCGGGCGGAACCCAGCTGGGCTGCCCGCGAGTGTGAACGGAGAGGCGTGTGTGACTGCTGACGAGCACGAGGAACTCGACCTCCCACCGCGGTTCCAGAGTTTCGCCGAGCGTCACCATCTCGAGTACCGGCAGACCCCACCGGGAGTCGCGCTCTACCTGGGGGTCGGCGCGGTCCTCCTGGGGTTCCTGCTCAGCGTGGGCCCCGTGCAGCCCGGTGACCGCACCCTCGGTCAGGTGCTGCTGGGCGGTGGCGCGGTGCTCCTCGTCGCCTCGTGGGTGCTGCACCGGCGGATGCGACGGCGGGAGAAGGAGCTGTACCGCGAGTACCTACAGTGGAAGGAGCAGCAGGGTGAGTAGCCGGCCGCACCGAGGTTTGATCCACTCCGGTTCGGCGAACTCGGGGTATCCCAGCGTCAGGGATACCCCCACATTGGCGAAACCGAGTCGATCAAGCCCGCACTCGACGAGTGGGAAGTGGCTCGCCTCTGGGAGGATCACCTAGATGAATGTCGACCCGTTCACTCGGACGGGGCCGGACGGCATGGTCGCTTCGGCGGCCCGGCGGCGTCTGCGGGCTTGACGCGGTCGCGGGCACACCACGGGAAAGGACGCCGGTGCTCTACTGGCTGTTGAAGTACGTGCTCCTCGGTCCGCTGCTCAAGCTGATCTTCCGCCCACAGGTGGACGGGCTGCACCACGTGCCGGCGACCGGCCCGGTAATCCTGGCGAGCAACCACCTCTCCTTCTTCGACTCGATCTTCATTCCGTTGATCGTCTCGCGGAGGGTCACCTTCGTGGCCAAGGCGGAGTACTTCACCGGCAGGGGGATCAAGGGCCGGTTGATGAAGATGTTCTTCGTCGGCACCGGCACGATCCCGGTGGACCGCTCCGGCGGTCAGGCCGCCCGCGCCGCCCTGGACACCCAGTTGCGGGTGCTGCGCGCGCAGGGAGTGGCCGGCATCTACCCCGAGGGCACCCGATCACCGGACGGGCGGCTCTACCGGGGCAAGACCGGTGTGGCCCGGCTGGCCCTGGAGAGCGGCGCGGTGGTGGTGCCGGTGGCGATGCTCAACGCCGACGAACTCCAGCCGCCCGGTCGGCTCCTCCCGCGCGTCGGCCAGGTGCGGGTCCGCTTCGGCGCGCCCCTGGACTTCTCCCGCTACGCCGGGCTGGCCGGCGACCGGTTCGTCGAGCGCGCGGTCACCGACGAGGTCATGTACGAGGTGATGGAGCTCTCCGGTCGCGAGTACGTCGACATCTACGCGCAAAAACTCAAGACGCCGGCCGCCGCCTGAGGTGGCTCAGCGGCCGAGCCGCCTGAGGCCGGTCGGCGGCCGAGTTGCGTGAGACGGCTCAACACGCGACCGCCGGCCCGGTCGGGGTGATCGGTCGACCGGCCAGTGCGAGCAGGCCGGGGGCGTCGTTGCGCAACGCGAAGACGCGGACCTCGGCGAGGGTCTTCCGTGCGCCCGCCGGATCGCCGGCCCGGGTCAGCTCCGCCGCCGCGAACGCCAACGCCAGCACCCGGTCGCTCACGTCCGGGATCCGCCCGTAGGTCTCGGCGGCGGCCAGGTGCAGCTCGGCGGAGCGTTGGTGGTCGCCGTCCGCCGCCGCCAAAGCCGCCGTCACGGTCCGCAACGCCGCCTCCGACCAGGGCGTGCGGTGCCCGACCTGGCCGAGCATCGTGCGCACCCGTACCGCCGCGTCCCGACCGCTCAGAGCTGCGGCGTACGCGGCGGCGGCGATCCACTCCCCGCTGGCCAACGCCGGCACCGCCGACCAGCACCGGTCCAGCTCCTCGATCAGCTCCGCCGCCTCGGCCTCGCGCCCCTGCAACGCCCGGCACAGCGCGGCCATGCTCAGCATCGTCCAGTGCAGCCGGTGGAACCCGCTGCGCCGCGCGGTGTCCAGCGCGTCGGCCAGGTCGTCCGGATCGTCGTCGTCGCGCAACACCAGCAGACAGCAGCGCAACCCACGCACCTGCATGTCCCAACTGCCGGTGGGCGTGTCCACGAACGCCTCCGCCGCCGTGAGCAGCCGACCGAAGTCACCGTCGAACCAGGCACGCATCGCCTCGGCCGAATAGCTGGTGGTCAGGGTCTGACCGCTGGCGGTCCGCGCCGGCGCGGCCGAGAGCAGGGCGTTGGACCGCAGCCAGTCGCCCTCCTCACGGATCGCGTACGCGAGGTTCTGGGTGGCCCGGGGCAACGCCAGCAGTTGACCGGCCCGGGCGAACTCGACGATCGCGTGCAGCTCGTCCAGGCCCACCCGGTCCCCGGACTGGTAACGCGCCGTGGCCGCGGTGATCCGCGCGTTGGTGCGGGTCTCGGTCAGGCCCAACCGCTCGGCGATCTCCGCCGCCGTGTCCGCCGCCGCCACGGCCGGGTCCCGCTCGTAGTTGAGCATGTGCAACCGGCCCATCTCCGCGTACGCGTCCGCCTTCTGCGGACTGTCCGGCAACGGCTCGAACAGGTGCACCGCGCGGTCCAGGCAGGCCAACGCGTCACCACGGTCGGCGCGCAGCCAGGCGGCCTGACCGAGCAGCGTCCACGCCCGCGCGGCGCAGGCGTCGTCGCCGTGCGACAGCAACCGGTCGGCGAGCGTGTGCACCTGCTCCGCCCCACCCCCGGACAGGAACGCGTTGCCGTCCCGGTAGAACGAGATCTCGGTGCTCAACAACTCCAACTGGAGCCGACCCACCGGGTCGTCGTCGTCGGCCAGGCCGAGAGCCCGGCCCGCGTGGCTGGCCGCGGCGTCCAGCCCGTGCAGCGCGTACGCCCGGCGGGCCGCCCGATGCAGCGCCTGCCGCGCCGGCCCGGCGTAGCGCCGCACCTCCATGCCCAGCGACCGGGCGATCTCGTGGGCCGCCCAGCGGTGGTGGGCGAGCACCTCCGCCAGGTCGGTGTCGCGGGAGTGCGACAGCGCGTCCAGCCAGTCGGCGGCCCGCTCGTGCCGGGCCACCCGTTCGGTACGCGGCAACCGCTGGTAGCAGACGTCCCGGACCAGCACGTGACGGAACCGGAACTCCGCCTGCCCGGCCATCGTCGACGCCGACTGCTCGTGCACGAAGTCGCGCTGCTCCAACCGGCGCAGCGAGCGCTCGACCGACTCGACCGGCTGACCGAGCGCGGCGGCGACAGCGCCGGGCCAGAACTGCACCCCGACCACCGACGCGGCCAGCAGCACCGCGCGGTCCTTGGCGTCCAGCAGGTCCACCCGGTTGGCGATCACCGCGTGCACGCTCTCCGGCATGGTCAGCTCAAGGTGCTTGTCCAGCGACCACCCCCGCCCGGACTGCCGCAGCGCCCCCTGCTCGATCAACATCCGGACGTACTCGTGCGCGTAGAGCGGGTTGCCGCCGGCCACCTCGATCAGCGGGCTCAGCATGTCGGCGGAGAACGCGGCCTGGCCGAACAGGTGCGCGTACAGGGCCGCGATGCCGGTGTCGCGCAGGGGCGGCAGGGTGATGGTCACCGAGCCGGTGATCGTCCCGGCCCAGCTCGGATCCCGGTCGACCAGCTCCGGACGCGCCGTGCAGAGCAGCAGCAGCGGCACGTCGCGGGCCGCCGCCCCGAGCAGCTCCACGAAGCGCAGCATCGCGTCGTCGGCCCAGTGCAGATCCTCGAAGACCAGCACCGTGGGTCGTCGGGTGGCCAGCGCCAGCAGGAAGCGACGCCATGCCGACTCCGCCTCCTCGGCCGGCAGCGGCGTGCCGGGCAGCCCGACCAGCGGGCGCAACGCGTCCACCACCCGGTCCCGTTCACCCGGGCCGATCAGCTCGCTCACGGCGGTGGCCAGCCGCTGCGCGGCGCTGCCCGCCGGGTCGGTGTCGAGGATGCCCGCCTCGGACTTGACGATGTCGGCGAGCGCCGCGAAGGTGACGTTCTCGCCGAACGGCGGGCACCGGCCGGTCCGCCAGGTCAGCGGCTCGTCGACCAGCCGGCCGGTGTGCCGGTAGAGCTCCCGCAGCAGCCGGCTCTTGCCGATGCCGGCCCGGCCGAAGATCGTCACCACCTGCGGTCGACGGTCACGCAGCGACCTGTGCAACGCGTTGACGAGCATTCCCAGCTCGTGTTCGCGGTCGACCAACGGTGTGGTGTCCGGCTCCCGGTCGGTGGGCTGGCGACGCAGGGGGGAGAGCGCCAACCACACCTCGGTCGGCGACGACCGGCCGCGCAGGGTGACCGGGGGCTGTTCCTCGTAGCGGATCGCGTCCTTGGTGAGCGCATGGGTGGTGCCACAGACCAGCACGCCGCCGGGCGGGGCGACGGACTGCATCCGGGAGGCGGTGTTCACCACGTCGCCGGCAACGATCGCCTGCCCACCGTCGCGAGCGGCGGCGACGTCCACCAGCGCCTCGCCGGTGGCGACCCCGACCCGGAACCGCAACTCGGTGCTGCCGGTCGGCGCGAACCGGGTGAGCACCCGTTGCAGTTCGAGACCCGCCCGCACGCAGCGCAACGCGTCGGTCTCGGTGGCGATCGGGGCACCGAAGAGCGCCATCACCGCGTCCCCGATGTACTTCTCCACCACCCCGCCGTACTGACCGACGACGCGGCGGGCGGCGGAGAAGAAACCGGTCTGCATGCCCCGGACCTGCTCGGGGTCGGCACGCTCGACGTACGGCGTGAAGTCGATCAGGTCCACGAAGAGCACGCTCACCCGGCGGCGGTCCTCCTGCGGTTGGACCGGGGCCGGTCGTTCGGCGCCGGGTCGCGGCGACCCGCACGAGGTGCAGAACGTGACGTCCGAGGCGAGTGGGCGCAAGCAGTGTGGGCACACAGCCCCCAGCTCGGCGCCGCAGCCACCGCAGAAACGGTCTCCGTCGGCGGCCGTGCGTCCACAGCGTCCACACTGCGCGGCGATGACACCTCCCCCAGAGGCGAACAGGTCGACGCCGGAGGCGTCCCCTGCCGGGAATTATCGCCCTCGTCCGCCGCTGTCAGGTACCGGCCTGTTGGCTTGTGGACAGTCCACCAAGGGACCAGAGCGACTAGATTCAGGCGGCCAGATATCGAGCAGCGACCAGAGGGGGACAGGTCAATGGTGTACGTCAAGCTGGAGAGCGACTGGACCGACGGCAACGGGGTCAGCCACTCCGCAGGCGACTCGGTGGACGTCGACGCGGCCACGCTCGCCACGCTCCAGGCCGAGGGCATCGTCAGCGAGCAGTCGCACGGCCCGGGCGGCGACGGCAAGGGCCCGGACAAGTGGGCCGGGCCGGGCAGCTCCGGGGTGTGACCCCACGCCGGTGACGGATACGAACGGCCGGGTCGCCCACGGGCGGCCCGGCCGTTTCGCGTGTGTCAGTGGTGTCAGCGGTCGCTCATGCCGGCGCGGCGGCGCAGCGCGGCCACGTCGGTCACCACGATCCGACGCCCCTCGGTACGCAGCCAGCCGCGGCTGGCGAACGAACCGATCGCCTGGTTGACGCTCTGCCGGGAACCACCGGCCATCTCCGCCAACTGACTCTGGTTGAGCTCGATCGTGATCATCGGTGCCTGGCTCTCGCCGGCCAACCGGACCAGCGTCTTGGCCACCCGACCGGGTAGGTCGAGGAAGACATGGTCGGCGTTCTGCTCGGTGAGCCGGCGGATCAGCCCACCCAACGAGCGCATCACCGCGTCCAGGATGCGAGGGTTGGAGTGCACCAGCTCCATGAAGGCGCCCCTGGACAGTGCGAGCGCCGCACAGTCCTCGATGGCCTCGGCCGACGCGGACCGGGTCGACGCGTCGAGCAGGGAGACCTCACCGAGCACGTCGGGCGGTCGGATCACCGACAACACGGCCCGTTCGCCGGTCGGTGCGGTGCGGAAGACCGCCACCGCGCCGCGGCGCAGCACGATCAGTGACTCACCCGGGTCGTTCTCCACGAAGAGCAACTGGCCCTTGCGGTAGGTGCGCGGGACGGCGGCGGCGATGACACGCTGGCGTACCTCAGGCTCCAACCCGGCGAACATCTCGACACCCGTGAGCGCGTCACCCGGCTCCGGAAGGCGCATCTCCACGGCCCAACCCCTCCCCGGTCATGGACCACAAACTCGCTCACCGGGTGAACCTGATGGCCCTGACAAGGTGAACTGACACCGATTCGGCGTCCGGTAGCGGTACACATCAGATCATGACGGTCCGGTCGCTTGCTGTACACCCCTCGAAGCACTTCCGTGACCGTCGCGAGCTGGACCCCGCCGGGTACGGTCGCGCGGCGGTGGGCGAAGATGCCCGGAATGGTCTACCGCTACTTCTACGACTGCGAGTTCATCGAGGACGGCACCACCGTCGACCTCGTCTCGATCGGTGTCGTCGACGAGTACGGCCGCGAGTTCTACGCGGTCTCCACCGAGTTCGACGACTCCCGCGCCGTGCCCTGGGTCCGACGCAACGTGCTGGACAAGCTGCCCTCCCCGGCGGACCGGGCCTGGCGGTCACGTGAGCGCATCCGCGACGATCTGTACGACTTCCTGGTCGAGCCGATCCGGGACCGGCCGGGGGAGCAGTTGGAGCTGTGGGCCTGGTACGCCGCGTACGACCACGTGGTGCTCGCCCAGCTCTGGGGTGCGATGCCGGCGCTGCCCCGGGAGATCCCCCGCTACACCAAGGAGCTGCGGCAGCTCTGGGACGACAGGGGTCGGCCGACCCTGCCGGACGCGGACGCGGCCCGGCACGACGCCCTGGTCGACGCCCGGCACAACCTGGCCCGCTGGCGGGCGATGACGGCCCGCTGACCGCCGGTCGTACCTCCGTAGGTTTGACCGGTTCTGTCCCGGGCATCGGTTCGGCGAACCGAAGCGGAGGAGAGTGCCATGAGCAACGAGCCGACCAGCGCCGCAGAGTCCCGCGTCCGGATCACCGAGCTGGCTCGGGCGGCCCGGATCTGCATGCTCACCACGATCGCGCTGGACGGTCGGCAGGTGAGTCGGCCGATGGGGCTCCAGGAGGTCGAGTTCGACGGCGACCTCTGGTTCTTCGCCTACGCCGACTCGGCCAAGGTCCGCCAACTCCGGGTCAACCCGGAGGTCAACGTCGCCTTCTCCGACCAGAAGCACCACGCCTGGGTGTCGATCTCGGGGACCGCCACCGAGGGGTTCGACCGGGCTCGGGCCGAGCGGTTGTGGAGCCCGCTGCTCAAGGCCTGGTTCCCCGACGGGCTGGACACCCCCGGTCTCACGCTGATCAAGGTGCACGCCACCTCGGCCGAGTACTGGGACTCGCCGGGCAGCACGGTGGTCAACCTCCTCGGCTACGCGAAGGCGGCGGTCACCGGCCGGCCACCGAAGGCCGGCGAGAACCACGAGGTGACCTTCTGAGCCGGGTCGCCACCGGGGCGCGCTGTCGCCGTACCTGCGGGCCGACTACAGTTCGCAGTGACGGCCCGCCCCGGGCCGGCAACGGCGCCGATGGTCTGACCTGACACATACCCTGGGGCATATCGGGCTTTACCTGATGCTCCAGGAGGATGACGGATCATGCGTATCGGCGTGCTCACCGGCGGCGGCGACTGCCCAGGTCTCAATGCGGTCATCCGGGCGGTGGTCCGCAAGGGTGTCGCCACCTACGGTCACGAGTTCGTGGGCTTCCGGGACGGCTGGAAGGGCCCGCTGGAGGGTCTGTCCCGTCCGTTGGGCATCGCCGACGTTCGCGGCATCCTGCCCCGCGGCGGCACCATCCTCGGTTCGTCCCGCACCAACCCGTTCAAGATCGAGAACGGCGTCGAGCGGATCAAGGACAACCTCGCCGAGCAGGGCGTGGACGCCCTCATCGCGATCGGCGGCGAGGACACCCTCGGCGTGGCCACCAAGCTCTACGAGCTGGGCGTGCAGGTGGTCGGCGTCCCGAAGACGATCGACAACGACCTCGGCGCCACCGACTACACGTTCGGCTTCGACACCGCTGTCAACATCGCGATGGAGGCCATCGACCGCCTGCACACCACGGCGGAGAGCCACCACCGCACCCTGGTCGTCGAGGTCATGGGCCGGCACGCCGGCTGGATCGCCCTGCACGCCGGCCTGGCCGGCGGCGCCAACGTGATCCTGCTGCCCGAGCGGCAGTTCGACGTCGACCAGGTGGCCGGCTACGTCGAGAAGCGCTTCCAGCACCAGTACGCCCCGATCGTGGTCGTCGCCGAGGGCGCTCAGCCGCTGGACGGTCAGATGGTCCTCGCCAACCAGGAGCTGGACTCGTTCGGTCACGTCCGCCTCGGCGGCATCGGCCAGTGGCTCGCCGAGCAGCTGGAGGCCAAGACCGGCAAGGAGGCCCGCACCGTGGTGCTCGGCCACATCCAGCGCGGTGGCACCCCGACCGCCTTCGACCGGGTGCTCGCCACCCGCCTGGGCCTGCAGGCCATCGACGCGGTCAACGACGGCGACTGGGGCAAGATGGTCGCGATGCAGAGCACCGACATCGTCCGGGTGCCCCTCGCCGAGGCCACCCGCGAGCTGAAGACCGTGCCGCTGGAGCGGTACGCCGAGGCCGAGGTGTTCTTCGGCAGCTGATCGACAGTCGGCGGCGCGGCGGGCCTGCGGGTCCGCCGCGCCGCGACCCGACGCGAGGGGGTACGACCGAGATGTCAGCCGGGGTGCACACGGTCGCGGTGATCGGCGCGGGCAAGATCGGTGAGCTGATGCTCTCCGGGCTGCTGCGCTCGGGCTGGCCAGTGGACAATCTGCTGGCAACCGCCCGCCGGCCAGCTCGCGCCGAGGAGTTGACCGCCCGCTACGGCGTCCGGGTGGTCGACAACCTGACGGCGGTGGACGAGGCGGCGGTGCTCGCGATCTCGGTGAAGCCGCAGGATGCCGCCGCGCTGCTCGACGAGATCGGCCCCAAGGTCCCGGCCGACAAGCTCGTCATCTCGCTCTGCGCCGGCCTCCCCACCAGCTTCTTCAGCCGACGGCTACCCGACGGCACCCCGGTGGTCCGGGTGATGACCAACACCCCGGCGCTCGTCGACGAGGCGATGACCGCGATCTCGGCGGGCGCGCACGCCACCGGCGCCCACCTGGCGTTGGCCGAGGAGATGTTCAAGCCGCTCGGCCAGACGATCCGGGTGCCCGAGTCGCAGCAGGACGCGGTCACCGCGCTCTCCGGCTCCGGTCCGGCCTACTTCTACCTGCTGGTCGAGGCCATGATCGACGCGGGAATCCTGCTCGGGTTGCCCCGGCAGGTGGCGCACGAGTTGATCGTGCAGACCGCGATCGGTTCCGCGGTGATGCTGCGCGACTCCAGCGAGCACCCGGTGAAGCTCCGCGAGGCGGTCACCTCACCGGCCGGCACCACCATTTCCGCGATCCGCGAGTTGGAGAAGCACGGCGTACGCGCCGCGCTGCTCGCCGCGCTCGAAGCCGCCCGCGACCGGGCCCGCGAACTGGCAGCGCAGGCCGACTGAGGTTCTTCGCTGGCGGCGGGCCGATCTGGTGTTCCGGGCGCTCGGTGATGCCGGCGTTCTTCGCCGTGGCGACGAGCTGATCTGGAGTTCCGGGCGCTCGGTGGTGCCGCCCGGTTGGGCTCTTCGGGCACGGCGCGGGCGGTCGGGCGTTCCGGGCTCGTGGCGGGGCCGGGCGTGCCGCATACTGGCGCGGTGTTCACACTTGCCCAGGCCCGGCACCTGGTGGCCACGCTGCAACCGCGCGTCGACGAGTTGATCCGGGTCCGGGCCGACCTGGCCGAGCTGCGTGTCGACCTCGCCGACCACGGTGTCAGCGCCCTCGGCGGGCTGGCCGAGGTGAAAGGCCTGGAGGCCCGGCTGCACGCCGTCGTCGACGAGCTGCACCAGCACGACATCCAGGTCAAGGGCATCGCCCCGGTGCTGCTCGACTTCCCCGGCGAACGGGACGGCCGCGCGGTGCTCTGGTGCTGGCTCGAGGGCGATTCCGACGTGCGCTGGTACCACCGGGCCGAGTGCGGCTTCGCCGGCCGCCGCCCACTCTGACGCATCCGGCTTGCCGTTGCACCCGGCCGCGCTGCCGGCCTTGATCCACTCGCGTTCACGGAAAGCGCGGTATCCGAGCGCGGCGGACACCCCGGGTTCCTTGAACCCGCGTTGATCTAGCAGGGCGCGGCTCAGCCCGCCGCGCCCTGCCGCCGGCCTGTCCTGCCGCCGCGCCTTGATTGACTCGGGTTCGCCGAAAACGCGGTATCCGAGCGCGGGGATACCGCGATATCGGCGAACCCGAGTGGATCAAGCCCGTGCGGCTCGGACCGCCGCCGACTTTGACGCGGGTGAGGCCGGGTGGGGCTCAGCCAGCCGCCGGCTTCGGCGGGACCGGATCGGAGGCCTCGGCCACCGCGAACACCACGACGTTGTCCAGGTAGTGCCCACTCCGCCGGTCGAACGCACCCCCGCAGGTGACCAGGCGAAGCTCCGCGTTGGGCGTCGGGCCGTACACCACGGCGGTCGGGAACTGGTCCTTGCGGGTCCGCAGCGAGCCGGTCACCCGGAACACCAGCCGCTGCCCACCGCGCCACACCTCCACCGGGTCGCCGGGCCGCAGTTCGCCGAGTCGGGCGAAGACCGCCGGGCCGCGTCGCGAGTCCAGGTGGCCGGCGAGCACGGCCGGGCCGGTGTCGCCGGGTGCCGGACCGCCGCCGTACCAGCCGGCGATGTCGAAGTCGGCAGGCGGGATCAGCGCCCCGGCCTGGTCCAGGCCCAGCACCGTGAGCGTGGAGTCGACGCCGATGCGCGGTACGCGTACCCGAGTGGGTGGTCCCTGTGGGGTGGGCGCGGCGGCCGTCGACGGGCAGTCGTCGGTGCAGCCGGGGTGCCAGCTCGCCGCCGGCGGCGGCGGATCGCTGCCGGCCAGCCCGACCCCGGTGCCGGCGGCCAGGAAGACCGCTGCGCCGGCCGCGACCAGCGCGGCCAGCGGCACCCGGCGGTCGCGGTGCCGCCGGATCGACGGGCCCGGCCCGGCGCTCACCAGGTGGTGCGCCGCCGCCGACGCCAGAGCAGCAACGCCACCGCCCCGGCCGCCGCGGCCAGAGCGCCGGCCACCACTGGGTACGCGTCGAGCCCGGTCCGGGCGGTACCGCCGGCGCCGGTGTCCACCCCACCGGCGGGGACGACGGTGCCGCCCTCGGCGTCGCGGCGCAGCTCGGCGGTGAGCCCACCCTGCTTCGCGTCGAGCACCAGCAGTGAGTAGACAGCGCCGCCGGTGAGGCGCACCTCGGCATCGGTGCTCGGGCCACCGGCGCCGGTCAGCTTCAGCCGCCACCTGCCCGGCTCGACCTGCTGGTAGTCGGTCGTCGTCGCGAACTGGACACCGTCGGCGATCATCGGGCCGTCGGCGGCGGCCACGTCGAGCATCGGGGTACGCACGGACGCCTGCACGACCCGCACCTTGGCGCGGCCGTCGGTGGGGGCGCTGAGGTCGTCGTTGAGCACTCGCAGGCCGAGGTCGGCGTGGCGCCCGACACCGGCCACCGTGAAGGCGTCGCCGCTGGTCACCGCGACCTCGGTGGTGAGCACCGGGGGGTCGCTGGCGGGGGCGCCGGCCTCGCGCATCGCCACCGCGTACCGCCCGGGTGCCAGCTCCAGATAGTCGGAGACCACGCCATAGTCGACCCCGGGGAAGACCCTCGGTTTCGCGGCGCCGGGCGCGGCCAGGTAGACGTCGACGGCCGGGGTGTCGGGGGAGAGGTGGGCGAGCCGGACGTATCCGACGGTGTCCGCGCCCTTGGCGGCAGCGGCCGGAACCGGGGCGCCGATGGCAGCGAGGGCGGTGCCGAGCAGGAGCGCGCCGGTTCCGGCCAGCAGCCGGCGGGGCACGGTGCGGAGCGTGTGCATGTCGCCTCCGGAAGCACTTTCGGTGAGCGGACCACAACCCAGAGACAGGGTCCCGTTTACGGGACTGGGGCGCAAGTTGCCACGTCGATGTTTCTCCGTGCGGCGTCGATCAAACGGTGCCCACGCGATGATCGACTCTGTATCGGCGAGGTGGTGCCATCCCGTCGCCCGGACACCCCCACATCGCCGACCTGGAGACGATCACGCCGTCGGATCGACGAACCGGTGGCCGCCGAGCGACGGCAGGGCCGACGGGGGTGACCGCGCTCGATTATCCTCGGTCGATGCGGGATCGCCGGGTGGCGCTGGTGTGGGCGGCCTTCGTCGTCGTCGCGCTGGTGTCCTGTGTGCTCGTCCTGAACCGCCCGGACCGGCTCTCCGACCTGCACATCTACTACGGCGCGTTGTCCGATCTGCACGCTGGTCGGCCGCTGTACGAATACGAGGCGGCCAATGGTGGGCCGTTCACCTATCCGCCATTCGCCGCGCTCGTGCTCGGGCCGATCACCGTCGTGAGTGAGGGCGTACTCCAGGGGATCTGGCTCGTGGCGACGTGCGCGGCGGTGGTGGCCGTCGCCGGGGCGGTCGGTGTCGCGCTGACCACCCGGCAGTCCCGGCGACCGCTCGTCGTGGCGGTGGCGGCCACGGTGCTGATGCTCTCCGCGCCGGTGCAGAGCAATCTGCGCTTCGGCCAGGTCAGCATCTTCATCGTGTTGATGGCGCTGCTCGACGGGATGGGCCTGGTCCCGCCCCGGCTGCGCGGGATGCTGGTCGGGGTTGCCTCGGCGATCAAGCTGACCCCGTTGCTGTTCGTGGTCTACTTCCTCGCCACGGGCCGCTACCGCGACGCGGGCCGCGCGGTGGCGACGTTCCTGGCGTGCGCGGTGGTCGCCGGGATCGTGCTGCCCGCCGAGAGTTGGACGTACTGGACCGAGGCCATCCGGCAGACCTCACGGATCGGCAACCTGGCGTCGCTGGGCAACCAGTCGGTGCACGGGATGCTGCTGCGCGTCGGCGTGGACGAGGCGACGTTGCCGGTGCTCTGGGCCGGCCTGGTGGCCCTCGTCTGCGTGGCGGCGCTGCTGCGGGCGCGACAGTTGACGCGACAGGGCCGCCCCGGGCACGCGGCGGTGCTCGTCGGCTGCGCCACCGTCGCCGCGTCCCCGGTGTCCTGGACCCACCACCAGGTGTGGCCGGTGCTCGCGGCGATGCTGCTGATCGGCGCGTCCGGCGTCACGCAGCGGGCGGCCGGGGGAGCGCTGCTCGCCGCCATGGCCGTCTCGCTGGGCGCGGTCCTCGGCCCGGTGTCGACGCGGCCGGGGGTGCAGTTCCTCTTCGAGAACGCCCGCGCGATCGGCGTGGGCCTGCTGTGCCTTGTCGGCTTCGGTGGGGTCGCGGTCGCCGCCACCCGGGCCCACCGACGACCGGCGGGCGCGCGGGGCTGGTTGCGGGTGGGCGTGACGGCCACTGTGGCGGTCGCGTTCTTCGCCGTGCAGCCGTTGCCCGCCGGTGCGGATCCGACCTTCAAGGCGTACGCCCTCGACGACGTGGTCAACCCGCGATACTTCTTCGTCTGCCGTGGCCCGGTCGAATGCGCCGCCTACGGCACCGACGCGCCGGTCACCTTCGGCACCCGGGCCGAGAAGACCAAGGTGCGGGTCAACGGCGTGGTCTCCCCACAGGTGACCCGGCTGGAGTATTTCTCCGCCCCGGGCGGGCCGCCCCGGGCCATTCCGCTGCTCGACGCGTACCCGGGGAGCCGGACGTTCTCGTTCCGCTCGGCGAGCATGGCGCAGGGACGGCTCGTCGCGTACGCCTCGGACGGTCGACCGATCGCGAGCTACGACGAGGAACTCGCCGCCGCCCTCCGGGCGACCACCCGGTAGGCGATCGTCCGGCGGGCGGCGGTGGTGCTCAGCGGGTGGCGGCGGCCAGCGCGGCGCGCAGCTTTTCGGCGTCGCCCGGGGCCGGGTGCTGCCAGTCGGTCGGCGAGGCGGAGTAGAGCGTGCCGTACGCCGGGGTGTCAGGCTGGTAGCGCCATCCCTCGGCGAGGGAGCCCACGTCGACGGCGTCGTAGCCGATCCGGTCGAGGAAGGCCGTCACCTCGGCTTTCGCGGCCTCGTCGTCACCGGCGATGGCGAGGGCGCTGCGGTCGGCTGCGCCCGTCGGCCGGGCCAGCGCGCCCAGGCCCACGAAGTAGATGTTGTTGAAGACCTTGACCACCCGCGACTCCGGCAGGTGCTGCTGGAGCAACTCGCTGCTGGTGGTCTCGCCCGAGTCCAGCTCCGGGAAGTTCCCGTCACGCTGCGGGTAGTAGTTGTTGGTGTCGATGACGACCTTGCCGGCCAGTGGCTCCACGGGCACCGCGCGGTACGCCTTCAGTGGCACGCTGACCACCACCAGGTCACCCACCCGCGCCGCGTCCTCTGCGGTGCCGGCGCTGGCGTGCTCGCCGAGGCTGTCGACCAGGTCGGTGAGGGTCTCCGGACCCCGCGAGTTGCTCAGCACCACGTCGTAGCCGGCGTCGACGGCCAGCCGCGCCACGGTGCCGCCGATGTTGCCACTGCCGATCAGTCCCACAGTTGTCATGCTCGTTCCCAACTCCGTCCACCCGCGACGCATTCCCCACCGGCATGGTGGGTTATCGGGATTGTTCGGCCGTGCGGACTGCCGGGCATGCGCCGTCCCGCCGAGCTGGCGGCTCTGCCCGCGCCCGCGGGCCCGTCCTGCCCAACCTACTGCTCACGCTGGTCACCGACGGCGGCTCCGACGTGTTGATCAAGAGGCTCGCGTCAGCCCGGATCCCGTTTCTGACGCGAACGTCTTGATCAACTCACCTGGGGCTGGTCAGGCGGGGAGGGTCTTCTCGATGGCGGTGCGGAGCTCTTCGGCAGCGGGCTCGACCGACGGGGCGAACCGGGCGGCCACCGTGCCGTCCGGTGCGACCAGGAACTTCTCGAAGTTCCACCGGACGTCCCCGGTGTGCCCGTCGGCGTCCGATGTGTCCACGAGCGCGGCGTAGAGGGGGTGCCGGTTGGGGCCGTTGACGTCGACCTTCTCGGTCAGGGGGAAGGTGACCCCGTAGTTGACCTGGCAGAAGTCGCTGATCTCGGCGGAGCTGCCCGGCTCCTGCCCGGCGAACTGGTTGCACGGGACACCGAGCACCACCAGGCCGCGATCGGCGTAGGTCTCCGCGAGTTTCTGCAGGCCGGCGTACTGCGGGGTGAGGCCGCAGCGGGAGGCCACATTCACGACCAGCAACGCCCTGCCGCGGTAGCGGGCCAGGTCGGCGGGGCCGCCGCTGAGGGCGTCGATCGGGGTGTCGAAGACGGTCATGAGGGGAGGCTACGCGCCGGCCGCCGACGAGTCGGGACGGGCGCTCCATTCACCAGGAGAAATCGAAACATGGACATCTTGACGAATTGATGACGGTGTGAGTACGGTCTCACCATCTCTTTTGGAAAGTTTCCTAACAGTTCGGGAGACGCCGCATGAAAAGATCGCTCCGCCGGGCCCTCTGGGCCGGTGCCGTGGTCGCCGTGACCGTCGCAGCGGTGCCGATGACCACCGCGTTCGGCGCCGGCACGGTCACCACCACCTTCACCAAGGCGCAGGACTGGGGGACCGGTCACGAGACGAGGGTGACCGTCACCAACGGATCGAGTGCCGCCATCAGCACCTGGCGCATCGAGTTCGACCTACCGTCGGGCACCACCATCAGCAGCGCGTGGGACGCCGACGTCACCAGCAGCGGCAACCACTACGTCGCGGTCAAGAAGAGCTGGGCTGGCGGCATCGCCCCGGGCGCCTCGTTCAGCTGGGGCTACAACGGCACCGGCGCCTACAAGGCGCCGCTGAACTGCACCATCAACGGCGCGGCGTGCGGCGGCGGCACCACCCCGCCCACCACGACGCCGCCGACCACCACCCCACCGACCACGACGCCGCCCACCACCACCCCGCCGACCACGACCCCGCCGACCACGCCGCCGCCGAACACCGGTGGCAAGAAGGTCGTCGGCTACTTCGCCGAGTGGGGCGTCTACGGACGCAACTACCACGTCAAGAACATCCAGACCAGCGGGTCGGCGGCAAAGCTGACCCACATCCTGTACGCCTTCGGTAACACCACCGGCGGTCGCTGCTCCATCGGTGACAGCTACGCCGACTACGAGAAGGCGTACACGGCCGCGGACAGCGTGGACGGCGTCGCCGACACCTGGGACCAGCCGCTGCGCGGCAGCTTCAACCAGCTGCGCAAGCTCAAGCAGCTCAACCCGCACCTCAAGGTGATCTGGTCGTTCGGCGGTTGGACCTGGTCCGGCGGCTTCACCCAGGCCGCGCAGAACCCGGCCGCCTTCGCCGAGAGCTGCTACAACCTGGTCGAGGACCCGCGCTGGGCCGACGTCTTCGACGGCATCGACGTCGACTGGGAGTACCCCAACGCCTGCGGTCTGACCTGTGACAGCAGCGGCCCGAACGCGTTCAAGAACGTGATCAGCGCCCTGCGGTCGAAGTTCGGGTCCAGCGCCCTGGTCACCGCCGCCATCACCGCGGACGGCAGCAACGGCGGCAAGATCGACGCCACCGACTACGCCGGCGCGATCGGCAACCTCAACTGGCTGATGCCGATGACCTACGACTACTTCGGGGCCTTCGCCGCGCAGGGTCCGACGGCGCCGCACTCGCCGCTGACGTCGTACACCGGCATCCCGCAGCAGGGCTTCAACTCCGACGCCGCGATCCAGAAGCTCAAGAGCAAGGGCATCCCGGCCAACAAGCTGCTGCTCGGCATCGGCTTCTACGGCCGCGGCTGGACCGGCGTCACCCAGGCCGCACCGGGCGGCAGCGCCACCGGCGCGGCACCGGGCACCTACGAGGCGGGCATCGAGGACTACAAGGTCCTCAAGAACACCTGCCCGGCCACCGGCACGATCGCCGGCACCGCGTACGCCAAGTGCGGCAGCAACTGGTGGAGCTACGACACCCCGTCGACCATCAACGGCAAGATGACGTACGCGAACAACCAGGGCCTCGGTGGCGCGTTCTTCTGGGAGCTCTCCGGTGACACCACCAATGGCGAGCTCATCGGCGCCATCAAGGGCGGCCTCGGCTGAGCCGAGGGCCGACGCACCACCCACACGGCGGGGAGGGGCCCGCACCGTCCCTCCCCGCCCGTGACCCGACGGCCCGGTCGACGCCCAGCGTCGGCCGGGCCGCCGTCGTTGGGCCAACCCGGCTCGATGTGGCAGACTCCCGGCTCGGCAGGTCTCGATGGCACCGTCGACGGAGGTGGTCATGCGCTCGACCCACCGCAGGCTGGCGGCGACCGCCGCCGGGCTGGTGCTGGTGCCCGTCGTCCTGGGCGGCTGCGGCATCGGCGGTGACGCCGAGAAGGAGCCCGCCGCCAAGCCGGCGCGAGCCCCGGCCGAGGAGGCCGCCGCCCGCTCCCGTGAGCGCGTCCAGGCGTACCTCGACGCGATGACCGCGAAGGACGTCGCCGCCGGCCGGAGTCAGCTCTGCGCCCTCCTGCACGACGGCTTCGACCTGGGCGCCACCGGCCCCAATGGTGACTTCGCCGACCACTTCCAGGTGCCCGAGGCGGCCATCACCGACATCCGGTCCGGTCCGTTCGGGCAGGAGGTCAGCGTGTCGGTCTCGGTCACCTCCGGTAAGCGCACCGTCGCCCGTCCGCTGGTGTTCACCGTCACCCGGGACGGCGGCGACTGGTGCATCGCCGGGGAGGCGCCGGGGAAGACGTCGGTCGCCAGCCCGACGCCGGGCGGTGCCGTCCTCACGCCCCCGTCCTGACCAGCGCCCGGCGGATTGATCTCCCACCTGCCGGAACCGTCCCCCTCGCCGCCCGGTCACCCCGACCGTCGCCGTACGCTTTCTGTCATGCGCCATGAGTGGCACCAGCTGAGCCATCCCGGGGTGGGCAGCCCCGGTCTGCAGACCAGCCGACCGACAGTCGACTCCGCCGAGGACGCCGCGCTCGGCCTGGACCGATGGCGGGAGTTGCCCCGCGAGCAGGTCCCGCCGTGGTCCGACCCGGCCGCCGTCGCCGAGGTCTGCAAGGTCCTCGACACGGTGCCGTCGGTCGTCGCGCCCTACGAGGTGGACCAGCTCCGGCAGAAGCTCGCCCTGGTCTGCGAGGGCAAGGCGTTCCTGCTGCAGGGCGGTGACTGCGCCGAGACGTTCGCCGACAACACCGAGAGCCACCTGCTGGCGAACGCCCGCACCCTGCTCCAGATGGCGATCGTGCTCACCTACGGCGCGTCCCTGCCGGTGGTCAAGGTCGCCCGGGTCGCAGGGCAGTACACCAAGCCCCGCTCGCTGCCCACCGACGCGCGCGGCCTGCCCGCGTACCGGGGCGACATGATCAACTCGCTGGAGGCCGATCCGGCCGCCCGGGTCGCCGACCCGCAGCGCATGATCCGGGCGTACGCCAACTCGGCGGCGGCGATGAACATGCTCCGGGCGTACCTCGCCGGCGGGCTCGCCGACCTGCACGCGGTGCACGACTGGAACAAGGGCTTCGTGAAGAACTCCCCGGCGGGGGAGCGCTACGAGGCGATCGCCCGGGAGATCGACAGGGCTCTGGCGTTCATCAGGGCCTGCGGCATGACCGACGACGAGGCGCTGCGGACGGTCACGCTCTACTGCTCCCACGAGGCGCTCGCCCTGGAGTACGACCGGGCGCTCACCCGGGTCTCCGACCGTCGGGCGTACGGGCTCTCCGGGCACTTCCTCTGGATCGGCGAGCGCACCCGGCAGATCAGCGGCGCACACATCGACTTCATCTCCCGGATCGCCAACCCGATCGGCGTCAAGCTCGGCCCGAGCACGTCCCCGGACGAGGCGATCGAGCTGTGCGAGAAGCTCAACCCGGACAACATCCCCGGCCGGCTCACCCTGATCAGCCGGATGGGCAACCACCGGGTGCGCGACGCCCTGCCGCCGATCGTCGCCAAGGTCACCGCCGCCGGTGCCAAGGTCGTCTGGCAGTGCGACCCGATGCACGGCAACACGCACGAGTCGTCCAACGGTTACAAGACCCGGCACTTCGACCGCATCGTCGACGAGGTGCTCGGCTACTTCGAGGTCCACCGAGGGCTGGACACCCACCCGGGTGGCCTGCACGTCGAGTTGACCGGCGAGGACGTCACCGAGTGCCTCGGCGGCGCCCAGGGCATCGAGGACCTCGACCTGCCCGACCGCTACGAGACCGCCTGCGACCCGCGTCTGAACACCCAGCAGTCGTTGGAGTTGGCCTTCCTGGTGGCGGAGATGCTCCGCGGCTGACGCGAGGAGTGAGCTTGCGAGCCCCGCAGTCGGCGGCCGAAAGAATGACAGTGGCTGACGCGAGGAGTGAGCGTGCGAGCCCCGCAGTCGGCGGCCAAAAGAATGACAGCGGCTGACGCGAGGAGTGAGCGTGCGAGCCCCGCAGCCGGCGGCCGAAAGAATGACAGTGGCTGAGGGTACGGACCCTCCGTCGGCAGCCGAGAAGAAATGACCGTGGCCAGGTGTGCGAGACCCGCAACCGGCGGTCGAAAGGATGACAGTGGCAGACCAGTTCGTGGACCTGCGGTCCGACACGGTGACCCGGCCGACCGCCGGGATGCGGGAGGCGATGGCCACCGCAGAGGTCGGTGACGACGTCTACGGCGAGGATCCGACGGTCAACGCCCTCGAAGCCGAGGTCGCCGCCCTGTTCGGGCACGAGGCGGCGCTGTTCGCCCCGAGCGGGTCGATGGCCAACCAGATCGCCCTGCAACTGCTGGTTTCGCCGGGCGACGAGCTGCTCTGCGACGCGGACGCGCACGTGGTCACGTACGAGATCGGGGCTGCCGCCGCATACGGCGGGATCTCCTCACGGACCTGGCCCACCGCCGGCGCGGACATCGACCCGGAGACGGTGGCCGGGATGATCCGGCCGGACGGCTTCTTCGCTGTTCCGACCCGCGCGATCGCCGTCGAGCAGACCCACAACCGGGGCGGCGGCGGGGTGATTCCGCTGAGCACCCTGCGGGATCTGCGTGCGGTCGCCGACGACGCGGGTGTGGCGCTGCACTGCGACGGTGCCCGGATCTGGCACGCGCACGTCGCTGACGGTGTGCCCCTGATCGAGTACGGCCGGCTCTTCGACACGCTGTCGGTGTGTTTGTCCAAGGGGCTCGGCGCGCCGGTCGGCTCGCTGGTGGTCGGCAGCGCCGACAAGATCGAACGAGCCCGACTGATCCGTAAGCGGATGGGCGGCGGTATGCGTCAGGCCGGCGTCCTCGCCGCGGCCGGCCGGTACGCGCTCGCGCACCACGTCGACCGACTGGCCGACGACCACGCCAAGGCGTCCCGGCTGGCCGAGGCGGTTGCGCCGTTCGGCGTGCTGGCCACCACGGTTCGCACCAACCTGGTCGCGCTGGACCTGACCAAGCACGCCCTGGACGCGCGTGCCCTGGCCGCCGTCGCGCGGGCCGGGGGCGTACTCATCTCGGTGCTCGGCCCTCGTACCGCCCGCCTGGTCACCCACCTGGGCGTCAGCGACGCGGACATCGACCGCGCGGTCGAAGCCCTACCCCGCATCCTGACGGCGTCCTGACCCCGCCGGCCGTCCCCTCCCAGCTGTTGATCAAGAGGTTTGCGTCAGATTCCGGCGTCCGGATGACGCGAACCTCTTGATCAACAAGGATCGGCGGGGTTCAGGCGTGGAGGCGGGTGAGGGTTTGGATGTCGGCGGCGTGGCCGACCTGCTTCTCACTCGGGGTCTCCACGACCAG
Source organism: Micromonospora sp. WMMC250 (assembly GCF_027460215.1). Classification (NCBI taxonomy): domain Bacteria; kingdom Bacillati; phylum Actinomycetota; class Actinomycetes; order Micromonosporales; family Micromonosporaceae; genus Micromonospora; species Micromonospora sp. WMMC250. Next base: position 6,781,427 of record NZ_JAPZBJ010000002.1, read on the forward strand.
GGGTACGCCGGCGGTGGCGGGGTGCGCCATCAGCTCGGCGAAGGCCGGCTCGCCGATGGTGCCCTTGCCGATGTTCTCGTGCCGGTCCCGCGTGGAACCGCACAGGTCCTTCGAGTCGTTGGCGTGGACCAGCCGTAGCCGGTCCGCGCCGACGGTGGCCACCAGCGTGTCCAGGGTCGCCGTCATGCCACCCTCGACCGCCAGGTCGTGCCCGGCGGCCCAGGCGTGGCAGGTGTCGAAGCAGACCCCGAGCATCGGGTGCCGGTCCACCGCGTCCAGGTATGGACCGAGCTGCTCCACCCGCGAGGCGAGCGACCGCCCTCCGCCCGCGCTCGGCTCGACCAGCAGCATCGGCCCACCGGCGGACGCGGCCCAGTCGAGCAGCGGCAGCAACTCCTCGCGGACCTGCCGCATCGCCGCCTCGGCGTGCCCCTCGTCCACCGAACTGCCCGCGTGGAACACCACCGCCTGAGCACCGATCGCCACGCCGCGACGCAGCGCGTGCGCGAGCGTCTGTGCCGACTTCTCGACAGTGGCCGGAGTGGGCGAGCCGAGGTTGACCAGCAGCGAGGCGTGGATGAACGCGGGAATGCCCCGCTCGGCGCAGCCGTCGCGGAACAGGGCGTCCTGCACGGGGTCACCGGCGGGCAGCGCCCAGCCCCGCGAGTTGGAGACGTAGACCTGCACCACCCGGGCACCGGTCGCATCCGCGTAGGGCAGGGCGGCCTTGGCCAGCCCACCGGAGGTCGGAGTGTGCGCGCCCACCGGACGCGAGGTGACCGCCGACATCAGAAGCACGTGAGGGTGACCGGAGTGCCCGGCGGCACCTGCGAGTTCTCGCCCGGCGCCTGGATCCGGACCACGGCGTTCGGGTTGATCAGGGCCGTCACCGGGAACCCCTGGCCCTCCAACGCCTGCTTGGCCTGCTGGCACGGCAGGTCGATCACCCGGGGCATGACGATCGCCGGTGGGCCCTTGCTGACGTCCAACTTGACCTGGGTGCCCTTCTCCACGCCGGCGCCGTCGGCCGGGCTCTGGCCGAGGATCTCGTCCTTGGGCTTGTCGGAGTCCTTGTAGGTCTCGACCAGGGTCAGGTTGAGCTGGGCCAGGGTGGTGCGGGCTTCGGTCAGGCTCTTGCCGACCAGGTTCGGCACCGACACCGGCGCCCGCCCCCGGCTCAGGATGAGGGTGATCTTCGCGCCGGGTTTGACCTCGGTGCCCACCTTGGGGGAGGTGTCCAGCACGACGCCGGCCGGCAGTGTGTCGTCGTAGCGGGCGGCGCCCTTGGCCACCACCAGCTTCACGTTGACCAGGTCCGCCTCGGCGAGTTCGAACTCCTTGCCGATCACGTCCGGCACGGGGAAGCGCTCCGGGCCCAGGGACAGGGTCAGCGTGATCGTGCCACCCTTGACGATCTTGGAGGTCGAGCCCGGGGTCTGCTCCAGCACGCTGTCCTTCGGTGCCTTCTCGTCGAAGCGCGGCTCGCCGTACTTCAGGACGAGCCCGGCCCGGTCGGCCTGCGCCTGCGCCTCGGCGTTGCTCAAACTCACCAGCTGCGGGGCGGTCGTGTAACGGCCGACACCGAACCACCAGCCCCCGACCGCGGCCACCAGACCCAGCGTCACCACCACCGCCGCGACGGCCAACCGGCCTCGCGGACTCGCCATCAGCGTGCTGCGCAGCGCGGCGAGCCGGGACCCCAGGCCCTCCGCGGGCTCCGGAGCGGCCCGACGTCGACCCCCGCCCTGGCTGCCGCCCTCCGGCAGCCGCGCCCAGGCCGGGCGGTCGGGCGGCCGGACCGTCGCGACCACCATGGTCGGCTGCGACAGTGGCGCGTCGCCGCTCACCGGCCGGAGCACGGCGGTGTGGGTGTTGCCGTCACCCAGGCGCTCCCGGGCCGCCTGCACCTCGGTCAGCAGCGCGCCGGCGTCGGCGGGCCGGGCCGCGGGGTCACGTCGGGTGGCGCGCTGCACCAGGCCGTCGAGGACCGGCGGCAGGCCGGGCACCAGCGTCGAGGGTGCCGGCACGTCCCGATCGACGTGCTGCCAGGCGACGTCGACAGGGCGGTCCCCGTCGTACGGCACGCGGCCGGTGAGCATCTCGAACAGCACGATGCCCGCCGAGTAGACGTCGGTACGGGGATCGGCGCGGCCCTCGGTGACCAGCTCCGGGGCGACGTACGCCACGGTCGCCATCAGCTGGGTGCCCTGCTCGTCGTCGGCGCTCGCCTCGACCGCCCGGGCCAGCCCGAAGTCGGCCACCTTGACGACGCTGTCGACCAGGTTGGCGACGCCGCCGGTGGGTGCCTCGGCGACCAGCACGTTCTCCGGCTTGACGTCGCGGTGCACCAGACCCGACCGGTGCGCGGCGGCGATAGCGGCGAGCATCTGCTCGGTGATGGCCAGCGCCTCGTCCGGGTTGAGCCGGCGGCGCTCGGCCAGCACGTCGCGCAGCGTGCGGCCACGGACGTACTCCATCACCAGGTACGGAAGGCCGGCGTGGGTGCCCTGGTCGTAGACGGCCACCACGTTCGGGTGGGTCAGCCGGGCGATGGTCTTCGCCTCGTCGGTGAACCGCGCCACGAAGTTGGCGATCCGGGCGCGGGCCTCGGGTGCCTGGGTCGGGTGAATGATCTTCACGGCGACGGTGCGCTCAAGGCGCTCGTCGGTGGCGGTGTACACGGTCGCCATGCCACCACGGGCCACGCGACCGCGAATGCGGTAGCGCCCGTCGATCAGCGAGCCCAGCAACGTGTCGGCGACCTGAGTGTCCATCGGCAGGGAGTCTATGTGTCCAGGGGGTGAAGGTTGAACAGGATGCTACAGCCGATCGCCGAACTGGTTCGTCCCGCCGCGCTCGCCGCCCCTCGTCCGCTGGTCAACGGTACGCACGAGCCGGGGCGCCGATCGGTTGTCCGGGGTGCCGGTGGCTCGTCGTGGTGACGGCGTGGCAGGGTGGTCGGGTGACCGAACCCGTACCCGACCAGGCCGTGCCCGGCCCGGAGCTCGCCGGCCCCACCGACCCGGCCGGCTGGCTGACCCTGCCCGACGTCGCCGAGCGTCTCGACGTGTCGATCAGCAAGGTGCACCAGATGATCCGCGACCGGGAGTTGCTGGCGGTCCGCCGCGACGGCGTCCGCCGCATCCCGGCGGACCTGGTTGCCAACCAGACGGTGCTCAAGCACCTGCCCGGTGTGCTCAACCTGCTCTCCGACAACGGCTACGACGACGAGGCCGCCCTGCGCTGGCTCTACGAGCCCGACGACACCCTCCCCGGGAACACCCCGGCCGCCGCCCTCTCCGGTGACCAGGCCCGCGAAGTGAAACGCAGGGCCCAGGCCGAAGGCTTCTGACCCGGGGGTTAGTCGGCTCGGCGGGTTGCGGCGATGGCCAGGTCCACCAGGGCCTGGCGGGCCTCGGTGTCGAGGTCGACGGCGGCCAGGGCGGCGAGGGCGCTGTCGGTGAGCGTGACGATCCGCTGCTCGGTACGGGCGAGCGCCCCGCTCGCGGTGATCAGCTCGCGCAGCCGAGCCACCCCCTCCTCGTCCAGCTCCGGGTCGCCGAGCCGGCTGAGCAGCAGCTCGCGGCCCGCGTCGTCGGTGGTCTCCACGGCAGCCGCCACCAGGTAGGTGCGCTTGCCCTCCCGCAGGTCGTCACCGGCCGGCTTGCCGGTCAGCGCCGGGTCACCGAAGACCCCCAGCACGTCGTCGCGGAGCTGGAACGCCTCACCCAGCGGCAGCCCGTACGCCGAGTAGGCCGTCCGCACGTCGGCCGTCGCGTCGGCCAGCGCGGCGCCGAGCAGCAGTGGACGCTCGACGGTGTACTTCGCCGACTTGTACCGGGCGACCTTGCTGGCCCGTTCCACCGACGTGTCCCCGGTGGCCTGGGTCAGCACGTCGAGGTACTGACCGACGGTGACCTCGGTGCGCATCTCGTCGAAGACCGGCCGGGCCCGGGCCAGCACCCACGGGTCCAGCCCCGCGGAGTGCAGCAGCTCGTCGGACCAGACCAGGCAGAGGTCACCCAGCAGGAGAGCCGCGGCGTCGCCGAAGCTGTCCGGGTCACCACCCCAGCCGGCCTGCCGGTGCCGGGCGGCGAAGCGCCGGTGCACGGCGGGCTCACCACGTCGGGTGTCGGAGCGGTCCATCAGGTCGTCGTGCATCAGGGCACTGGCCTGGACGAACTCCAGCGCGGCCAGGGCGCCGAGCACCGGCTCGCCGTCGGCCCCGCCGGCGCCCCGGAACCCCCAGTACGCGAACGCCGGACGCAGTCGCTTGCCGCCACCGAGCACGAAGGCCTCGATCGCCTCGGCCACCGGGACCAGCGCGTCGTCCACGGCGGCGAGCCGGGCCCGTTGACCGGCCAGGAACTCGGTGAGGGCCTTGTCCACCCGCTGCCGCAGGTCGGCGCGGTCGACGGGAGACACGGGAGCAGCGTGGGTCACGCCCCGACGCTAGTCGGTCCCCGTGGCTCGCGCTCCACCGCCACGCGTAGTCCCGGCGGTGCGACCGGGACCGGTGCGCCCTGCTGGGGGCGTGCCGGCCCGAGCGGCGCGGCCCGGTCCGGTGGCCCGGGTGGGTCGGGTCGGGGCGGCCCGGCGAGTGGCCCGACGGGTGGTTGCCGCGGCCTCGGCCAGCGCCACCAGCGGCACGTCCAGGACGACGGCGAGCCAGCCGAGCCAGAACCCGCCGGGCACCCGGCGCTGGCGTTCCCAGCGGGACACCTCGTGCCGACTCAACGTCGGCACCCCGGCGGCGGCACACAACTCGGCGGCGGTGCGCTGCTGGCTCCAGCCCCGGGCCAGCCGGCAGCGAGCCAACAATGGCCCGAGCGGCGCGGGGCGCGGCGGTGCGGGTGGGGTCACAGGTCCTCCTGGCGGGCGTCGGCGCGGTGACGACCCACCCGCCCGACCTGCCGGCCGGGACGGACGTCACCGCGCGAGTTGCTGACCCCCGCACGGGCACCGGGACCGCCCCCACCGCCCCTCCCGTGCCACCCATTCCTACCCCGGAGGTACGACGCCCTCGCGCCCACCGGCCGGGGCGCGCGGGGCGACGCCGGTCATCGGGTGGGAAGCGCCTGGGTCACGGTCGCCTCGCCCGCTAGAGTCGGGTCGTGGCGCTCGGTCTTCCCTCGGTACTCCCCAATCCGCAGCCGGCGATCGGGGAGCTCATCCGTGAGCGTCAGCCGACCTTCTCGTTCGAGTTCTTCCCGCCCAAGACCGACGCCGGGGAGCGGCTGCTCTGGCAGGCCATCCGCGAGCTGGAGTCGCTGCGTCCGTCGTTCGTGTCGATTACGTACGGCGCGGGCGGGTCGACGCGGGACACCACTGTGGCGGTGACCGAACGGATCGCCACCGACACCACCCTGCTGCCGATGGCCCACCTGACCGCTGTCGACCACTCCGTCGCCGAGCTGCGGCACGTGATCGGTCGGCTCGCCGGGGTGGGGGTGCGCAACGTGCTGGCCGTGCGCGGCGACCCGCCGGGCAACCCGGGCGGCGAGTGGATCCGCCACCCCGAGGGGGTGGACTACGCCGAGGACCTGGTCCGTCTGGTGCGCGATTCCGGCGACTTCAGCGTCGGCGTGGCGGCCTTCCCGTACAAGCATCCCCGCTCGCCCGACGTGGCCAGCGACACCGCGCAGTTCGTCCGTAAGTGCCGGGCCGGTGCGACGTTCGCGATCACGCAGATGTTCTTCGACGCCGACGACTACCTGCGACTGCGTGACCGGGTGGCCGCGGCCGGCTGCGACACCCCCATCCTGGCCGGAGTGATGCCGGTGACCCAGATCGGCACCATCGAGCGGTCCGTGCAGCTGTCCGGCGCGCCCTTCCCGCCGGCGCTGGCGGCCCGCTTCGAGCGCGTCGCAGACGACCCGGAGGCCGTCCGCCGGCTCGGCGTCGAGCAGGCCAGCGAGATGTGCCGCCGGTTGCTGGACGAGGGTGTGCCGGGGATCCACTTCATCACCCTCAACCGGTCCACCGCGACCCGTGAGGTCTGGCAGAACCTGAAGGCCGGCGCGCGGGTGTGAATGCCGGTCCTGCGACACCTGATGCCCGGCACGACGGTTGATCCCCAGGTGGGCACACAGCTGAACTGGGATCAGTACGCCACGGCCTGGGCGCGGTTGCACGGCGGGTTCGACCCTCGGGTCGCGGCGCCGGTGGTGCGCGCCTGGCTGCGATTCGCGTACCACGTGGGGTATGTGCTGGGCCGGCTGCGGGTCAGCCCCACCGCGGTCACAGTGGCCGGGGTGCTGCTCTGCTTCTGCGTACCGTTGCTGGTGACCCGGCCGGGGAACGGCCTCTTCCTCGGCGCGTTGTTCGTGCTGCTCGCCGCCGTGGCGGACAGCGTGGACGGCGCGGTGGCGGTCGCCACCAGCCGCACCACCCGGCTCGGCTACGTCTACGACTCGGTCGCCGACCGGCTCGGTGAGGTGGCGTGGTTGCTGGCGTTCTGGCTGGTCGGTGCGCCCGGCGGGCTGGTCGTCGCGGGCGGCGCGCTGTCCTGGCTGCACGAGTACGTCCGGGCCCGGGCGGTCGCCGCGGGCATGCGTGACATCGGCGCGGTGACAGTGGGCGAGCGCCCCACCCGGGTCTCGGTGGCGCTGGCCGGGCTGCTGGTCGCCGGGTTGGCCGGGCTGATCGAGCCGGACCTGGCCGCCGGCACCATCACCATGGCGACGGCGGTGTGGGTGCTGTTGGCCGGCTTCGGCCTGGGGCAGCTGCTCTCCACCATCCGCCGCGCCCTGCTCGACGCCGGCTGAGCAGCCCTACCAGGCGGGGCCGATCTCGTCGGCGACGATCTGCGCGGACAGGGTCACCATCGGCAGGCCGCCGCCCGGGTGGGTGGAGCCGCCCACCAGCCACAACCCGTTCGCCGGGCCCCGGTTGGCTGGGCGGAGCAACCCACCGGCGGTGCCGTAGATCGAGCCACCCGGCGCGCCGGTCGCCGCGTCCAGGTCGGCCGGGGTGCGGACCTCCCGGAACAGCACCCGGTCGCGCACGTCCACGCCGCGTCGTGCCAGCACCTCCAGGACCCGGTCGGCGTACGCGTCGGCCAGCCCCGGCCGTCGCCAGTCGACAGCGCCCGCCGCGGTGCCTTGTCGTGGGGCGTTGACCAGCACGAACCACGCCTCGTGCCCGGCCGGGCGGACCATCGGGTCGTCGGCCACTGTGACGAACACCGTCGGGTCGGCCGCCGGCCGTGCCCGTACGCCGCGCCCGGGGTCACCGAAGACCGCGTCGAACTCCGCGTCGTAGTCATCGGGGAAGAAGACATTGTGGTGGGCCAGCCCGGTGCTGCCGGAGACGCCGAGCAGCAGCACGAAACCGGCGAGGCTGCGGTCGGTCAGCCCGGCCAGCCGACGCGGGTGCGGCAGCAGGTCACGGTAGACGGTGAGGGCGTCCACGTTGGCCACCACCACGTCGGCGGGCACCGGCGCGCCGACACCGGCGAGGCGGACCCCGTGCACCCGGCCGCCGGTGGCGTCGATCCGGGTGACGGTGGCGTCGGTCTGCACGACCACACCCAGGTCCAGACAGCGGGTGAGCAACGCGTCGGCGAGGGTGCCCAACCCGCCGCGCAGGTACCAGCCACCGAAGGCCAGCTCGGCGTACGGGACCGCGACCAGCGCCGCCGGCGCCCGGCGGGGGTCGGCCCCGGTGTAGGTGGCGTACCGGTCCAGCAGCATCCGCAGCCGGGGGTCGGACAGGTGTCGGCGGCCCAGGCCGCGCAGGGTGCGGCCCGGTGCGATGGCGGCCAGGTCACCGACCCGCCAGGCCAGCGACGCGAGGTCGCGTGGGGAGTCGACGGTACGGCGCAGGATGTCCCGCGAGGAGGCGTTCCACACCCGCGCGGCCCGGCGCCACAGCCGCTGCCAGTCGGCCGCCGCCCGGTCGCCGAAGGCGGCGCCGATCCTCGTGGCGAACTCCACCGGGTCGGCGCACGAATCCAGGGGTGGGCCGCCGTCGCCGAAGACGTGCCGGACGATCGGGTCCAGCGGGACCAGGTCCAGGTACTCGTCGAGCTTGGCCCCGGTCGCCTCGAACAGGTCGTGGAACACCTCGGGCAGGGTGAGCAGGCTCGGCCCGGTGTCGAAGTGGAACGAGCCGGCCGGGGTGTCGTGCGCGTACCGGCCGAGCTTGCCGCCGACCGTGTCGGCCCGTTCGAAGACGGTCACCTGGTGCCCGGTGGCGGCCAGCCGGGCGGCGGTGGCGAGGCCACCCACCCCGGCGCCGACGACCACGATCCGCGCCATGCCGTGCCCTCCTAGCTGACCGGGCGACCCCGCCAGGTCAGGCGGCGTCGCTTTCGCAGATGGTACGACCGCAGGGTCAGCCAACCGAGGACCACGACCGACACGGGGTGTGCGAGCGCGTCGGGCCACCACCGCCCCCCGGTCGCGCGGGCGGTGAGCACCCGCCCGACCACCCCGAGCAGATAGCCGGCCAGGCCCGCGGCGGCCACCCCCGGCGCGCCGGCTGCCAACCCCACGAGCGCGACCAGCGGCGGGGCGGTGTACAGCAGCAGCAGCGCCGCCACCACGGCCGCCGCCGCACCCGGGTGCCCGAACGACGCCCAGAGCGACTTCGAGTACCCGTCGCGCAACTGCGGCCAGTCGTCGTACATCCGGCAGGTGGCCAGCCGGGACCCGTCGGCCAGGGCGATCCGCCCACCGGCCCGCTTGACCGCCCGGGCCAGCTCGACGTCCTCCAGGATCTTGTCGGCGACCGCGGCGTGCCCGCCGGCGGCGGTGTAGCCGGCCCGGTCCAGCACCAGGAACTGGCCGCCCGCAGCGGCCAGTGACGGCCGCGACGAGCGCTCCATCGCCCGCAGCGGCAGGAAGGTCAGCCAGAGCCACTGCAGCAGCGGCTGCACCAGCCGGTCGGCCGCCGTCGCCACCACGATCCGGGGGTACGGCGACAGCAGCGTCGCGCGGGCGGCGCGCAGCTCGGTGACGGCCGCGGCCACGGCGTGCGGGGCGAGCACCACGTCGGCGTCGACGAAGACCAGCGCGGTGGCGTCGGAGTCGGCCCGGGTGGCCAACTGCCAGCAGGCGTGCGGCTTGCCCAGCCAGCCCGGCGGCGGCGAGACCCCGGTGAGCAGCGTGACCCGGGGGTCGTCGCCGGCCACCGCGCGGACCACGTCGGCGGTGCCGTCGGTGGACCCGTCGTCGAGGACCACGACGCGCAACCCGGGCACGCCGCGTTGGGCGAGCAGGGCACGCAGGCAGGGGGTGACCCGGGCGGCCTCGTCGCGCAGCGGCAGCAGCACGGCGACCGGCTCGTCGACCGGGGTGGGCCGGTCGGTGGGCCGGCGCAGCCAGCGGGCGGCGTTGAGCCAGGTGTGCCCGGTCAACGCGGCGACGGCGACGAGCAGGGCGAGCAGGACGGTCATCGGGTCGCGTCGACGCCGGGCCGGTGCGGCTCGTGGTCCTCCTGGCGGGTCTCCCGAGCTCGGCGGTCGCGCAGCACTGTCACCGCCAGCGGTATCGCGGTCACCGACATGCCGACGGCGCCCCAGAGCGCCGAGGCGGGCAGGTCGAGGAAGACGGCGTGGGCCAGGATGCTGGAGAAGTACGTCCACAGGTAGAGCGCGGTCATCGGGTGGTCCCGCCGGTCGGTGCGTTCGGCGGAGGCCCCGGCCAGCGGGCGGAGCGCGCTCATCATCAGCACCGCGAAGAGCAGCCAGCCCAGGTAGTTGCTGACCGGGATGCCGGGCAGGCCGGGCAACGCCGGGGTGGCGTCGCGCCACACCCAGTAGCCCTCGGCCACCATCTGCGGATCGAGGAAGAGGTCCCAGGCGGCCAGCCCGACGGTGGCCAGCGCGATCCTCCCCGCCCATCGACCGACCGGCGACCCGCTGTCGGCGCTGGTCGTCGACCCGCCGCTGGTGAGCCGGACCGCGGCCAGCCAGGCCGGCCAGGCCATCCAGGTCCAGGCCAACGGAATGATCAGCGGCACCCCGGCCAGTTTGGGGCCCAACTCGCCGGAGTAGTCGTAGCTGCCGAACGGCACACCGGTGGCCACCCCGATCGCCTCGATCGCGAACCCGCCGCCGGTGGCCACCGCGACCAGCGCCGCCGCGACCCGTGGGCCCCGGCTGAGCAGCGCGTGGCCGACCGAGAGTAGCCAACCGAGCACGACGGTGGCCACGGTCAGCCCGGCCCGGGTGTCGCCGGTGGTGAGCGGGTAGCAGATCTGGGCGAGCACCAGGACGGCGAGCAGCGCCCAGGAGATCCGCCGGGTCATGACGCCGGTGGCTCGAGTGGCAGATCCCGACCGAGTACGCCGAAGGGCCGCTCGTCGCCGGGAAAGTGGAAGTTGCGCAGCACGTCGACGAACCCGAAGCGCCGGTACAACCGCCAGGCCCGTGAGGTCTGCTCGTCGGCCTCCGGGGTGGACAGCAGCGTGGTGTCACCCTCGGCCATGCCGAGCAGCGCGCGCAGCTGCCCGGTGCCCAGACCGTGCCCCTGCGCCGGCGGCCGGACGTGCAGCTCGACCACCTCGAAGCAGTGGGTGAGCCAGCGTTGACGGGTCGGTGCGTCCAGCGCCCGGTGCACCTGGTCGTGCCACCACTGGCCGGAGGCGCCCAGGTAGCCGTAGCCGAAGCCGGCGAGGTGACCCTCGCTGGTCAGGCTGGCGACCGCCCGGAAACCCGGCCGGCGGACGTGGGTGGCGATGTAGCCGCGCCGGGCCTCCAGCAGGTCGGTGCGGTATCCCATCGCCTCGCCGTAGACGGCCACCACGTCGTCCAGCCGCCGGACGAGATCGTCCGGCGTCCAGCGCACCAACCTCATGCCCGTCCACCCTTCACCGTTGCCGGGCCGCCGTCGGCGACCCATCCGAGCACCGACCGGTCGCCGATCACGTCGAGCACCTCGAACCGGGCGAACAGTTCCTCCGCGTACCAACCCTCGGTGGGGGTTCGCATGATCGCCGCCCGGTGCTCCGGGTGACGGTACGCGAACGCCACCAGGTCCGTCGGGTCGCGCCACACGCTCACCGTGCCCTGCCAACCCAGCGGCGCCTCCCCGACCCCGAACCTGGCCAGCAGGCCGGGCGCGTCGCGCAGGGCGGCGGCCACCGGGGGGATCGCCCGCCAGAAGGTGGCCGCCCGGCGGGCCCGCAACCGGGCCCGGGTCAGCGCCAGCACCGGGCCGGTGACCCGGCCACCCGGCGGGTCGCCGAACGGCCGCTGACCGGACCACTCACCCCGGCTGGTCAGCGGGCGCAGGTCGACCCGGGCGGAGGCACGGGCGATGCGGGCCCAGGCGCGCCCGACCGTCGAGTCGTCGAAGTCGGCCGCGGCGGCGGGGGAGTCCCAGACGGTCAGCGCCGCCCACCGGGTCAGGTCGGCGTCGCCCGGCCCGAACCCGGTGCCGGTCCCGGTGCCCAGCAGCTTGCCGAAACGGGCGCCCGGGAGGGCACGCAGCCGGCGGGGGTCGACCGCCATCCGGGTCAGCGCCCGGGGCAGCGCGCCGCGGGAGGTCCGCCACACGTGCAACGTGACCAGCTCCGGTGCGGTGCTCACGCCACCTCGGCGGGGCTGCCGGCGGTGGGCGTGTCCTGCGCCGCTCGTACGTTCGGGTGTGACCGCATGTCGCCATTCTTCCCGGTTCGGCCGGTGTCGGCTCACCCTGGTTCGCTCGGCTGGCACACCCGGCGCGTCACACGTTGCATTTTCGTCGGAGGGGAGGTGTACTGTCAGCAGCAGTTAGAACGAGTGTTCGATTGCCTCGAACGTTCGTTCCAACCGGCCGGAGCGCGGCGTTTCGCGGCGCCAGCCCCGGCGGTGCGGCTCCGCGGGCCGCACCTGGGTTTCCAGGCAGTCGCGAGCCTGGTCCCGACAGGCAGGATCGTCGCCCGCCGCCCACGACCCCCGGGCGGCGGGCGACGAACCCGCCGGTACGCCGGCCGGGTGTGGTGTGGGGAAGCATCCACACCCGGCCGGCCACACCCGGTGCGTCTTCCTCCGCACCACCCGACCTCGGCGTCTCGCCGGCGGCACCAGCGCCGGGGGTGACGCCCCGGCCATGTGGAGGAGACACCATGCCGTCCAATCCGGCTCAGGCACCGACGGTGCCGGCGCACGTGCTGCCGCACCGCACCCCCGCCCAGCTCCTCACGTTGGCCCGGCGTGGGCTGGTCGAGGCCGGCCAGACCCGACCCGACGGTCTGCGCTACGCGGCCGCCCATCTGGCGGCGCTGCGTGCGGCGGCCGCCCTGCTCGCCGCCCGTGCCCGGCCCGCGCCGAGTCGACGCAACCGGATCACCAGCGTCTGGGTCCTTCTCTGCGCCGTCGCCCCGGAGCTCGACGAGTGGTCCCGGTTCTTCGCCGCCGGCGCCAGCAAGCGCGCCGCCGCCGAGGCTGGCATCCCCCGGGTGGTCAGCGCCCGGGAGGCAGACGATCTGCTCCGCGCCGCCGAACAGTTCGTGACGGTGGTGGAGACCGCGCTCGGCGTGGCCCACCAGCCGGCCCTGGACGGCCTCGCCGCCTGATCCCGCCGTGCCACCGACCGCCCAGCGGGGGGAGCCGGGCGGCCGGTGGCACGGCGTGCCGATCCTGATCTGATCCACAGCAACGACGGGGGAGTTGGTCCAATGGCGGGCCGCACGGTGGTCGGTTCCGCCGCACTGGCCGATCTGGTGCGTCCGGCGAGCGCACCTGACCAGGTCGGCGGCCACCGGGTGTTGCCGGTGGTGCCCGAGCTGACCGGTCTGCTGCCCAACCGGGGCCTGCGCCGGGGCAGCACCATCGCGGTCGCCGCCGGCCAGCCCCAGCGCAGCGGTGGCACATCGCTGATGCTGGCGCTTCTCGCCGAGGCCTCCCGGTCCGGCTCGTGGTGCGCGGTGGTCGGTGTGCCGACGTTCGGTGCGGGTGCGGCCGCCGAGCTGGGCATCGCCCTGGACCGGCTGGCCCTGGTGCCGAACCCCGGCCCCGAGTGGGCCACCGTGGTCGCCGCGCTGATCGACGGGGTGGACGTCGTGGTCACCGCCGTGCCGGCCACCGTCTCCGCCTCGGTCGCCACCCGGTTGGCCGCCCGGGCGCGGCAGCGCGGCAGCGTGCTTGTCCCGTACGGCCGGTGGGACGGCGCGGACGTGACGTTGCAGGTGGTCCGTGGTGTGTGGGAAGGGCTCGGGGCCGGTCGGGGGCGGCTGCGCCGCCGGGAGGTCACCGTCTCGGCGCGCGGGCGCGGGGCAGCCGCGCGACCGAAGGAGATCAAGGTCTGGCTACCGGGTGACGGGCTGACCCGGGTCATTCCCCGTCCGAAGCCGTCGGCCGTGGCCCGTCCGACCGCGTCGCTCGCCCTGGTCGGTCGGGAGTGACCGGCTCGCCGGCACGGACCCTGCTGCTGTGGTGCCCGGACTGGCCGGTGCTCGCCGCCGAGATCGTCGACGGGGTGCCGGCGACCGGCCCGGTCGCCTTGCTGCACGCCAACCGGGTGGTCGCCTGTTCCGAGCGGGCCCGTGCCGAGGGGGTGCGTCGAGGCCTGCGCAAACGGGAGGCGCAGGGTCGTTGCCCCCAGCTCACCGTCGTGGACTACGACCCGGGGCGGGACACCCGGGCGTTCGAGCCGGTGGTCGCCGCGGTGGAGGAGTTGGTCGCCGGCGTCGAGGTGGTCCGTCCGGGGGCCTGCGCGGTGGTGGCCCGGGGGCCGAGCCGTTACCTCGGTGGCGAGGAGGCGGCCGCCGAGCGGATCATCGAGCACGTCGCCCAGTCGTGCCTGGTGGAGAGTCAGGTCGGCATCGCCGACGGGGTGTTCGCGGCCGGGTTGGCCGCTCGCGCCGGCCGGGTGGTCGCACCGGGTGGCACACCGGAGTTCCTGGCCGGGTTGCCGGTCGAGGCGCTCGGCCGCTCGGCGCTGGCCGACCTGCTGCGTCGGCTCGGTGTGCGTACCCTCGGTGACTTCGCCGCGCTGCCGGCCGGTGACGTGCTGGCCCGGTTCGGGTTCGACGGCGCGCTGGCCCATCGGCTGGCCGCCGGGCGGGACCACCGCCCACTCGCGGTCCGGCAGCCGCCGGCCGACCTGACGGTGACCGCCGAGCACGACGAGCCGATCGACCGGGTCGACGTGGCGGCGTTCGTGGCCCGAGCGCTGGCCGAGCAGTTGCATGAGCGGCTGGCCGGGCACGGGCTGGCCTGCACCCGGCTCGGCATCGAGGCGGTCACCGAGCACGGGCAGGAGTTGCACCGGGTGTGGCGGCACGACGGCCTGCTCACCGCCGCGGCCATCGCCGACCGGGTGCGCTGGCAGCTCGACGGTTGGCTCTCCGGCAGCAGTGGTCGCAGCGGCGCCCGGCCGGCCCGACCGACGGCGGGCATCATCCGGCTGCGACTGATCCCGGACGGGGTGATCGCACAGGCCGGCCTGCAGGCCGGCCTGTGGGGGGAGACCGGCGAGGAGCGGGAACGAGCGCACCGGGCGTTGAGCCGTGTGCAGGGCATCCTCGGCCCGGAGGCGGTGGTCACCGCGGTGCTCGGCGGTGGGCGCTCCCCGGCCGACCAGGTGCGACTGGTGCCGTGGGGCGACGAACGCGTCCCCGTCCGCCCCGGCCCACCGGTCGTTGCCGGCGCCGATCCGGCCACCGACGGTGATCGGGCTGACGGTATCCGTGCCGGCGGTATCCGTGCCGGCGGTGACCGTGCTGGCGGTGACCGTGCCGGCGGTGATCGTGCTGGCGGTAGCCAGGGCGGCGGTGCCGGTCGGCCCGCTGACCGCGGTGGGGGAGTTCCGCCGTGGCCGGGCAGGCTGCCGCCGCCTGCGCCCGCCGTGGTGCTGCCGAGCCCACTCGCGGCGACCGTGCACGACACCGCCGGCGAGCCGGTGGTGATCAGCGCGCGGCTGGCGGTGAGCGCCCCGCCCGCCCGGCTGGTGGTCGGCACCGGCCGGCCGGCGGAGATCGTGGGCTGGACTGGGCCGTGGCCGGTGGACGAACGCTGGTGGGCGCCGGCCGAGGCCCGCCGCCGGGCCCGGTTCCAGATCAGCCTCGCCGACGGCACCGCTCTGCTGCTCGCCGTGGAGTCCGGGCAGTGGCTGGTGGAGGCGATCTATGACTGAGTCAGGTTGGCCCATGACCGGCACGGGCCGGCTCGTCATGGGCCGGCTCGGCGTTGGTCGGTTCGGCATTGGCCGGGGGGCGGATGTCTCACCGCACCCTTCGCCGCCGGTGGGGTCGCGTGCTGCCCGGTGGCTGGTCGGCCGTGCCACCGCCGCCGGGCCGGCCCGAGCGGGTGACGCGGGTGGCGCGGTCCGAGTGGCTGGCATGGCCGGATGAGCTTCCACAACCCGAAGATGCCCTGGTCCGAGCTGGAACGGGTGCTCTCCGGCCGGGCCGACGACAAGCGGGGGAGCCGGGGCGAGCGGCACCTGCACGTGGTGGACCCGCTCGCCGTGGACGCCGACGGCGGCGATTCCCCGGCCTGGAGCCGCCGCCGCGAGCAGTACCAGCCGCCGGAGCTGATCCGCCCCGACGGCGTGGTGCCCTACGCGGAGCTGCACGCACACACCAACTTCAGCTTCCTCGACGGTGCCAGCCATCCCGAGGAGCTGGCCGAGGAGGCGGCCCGACTGGGGCTCACCGCGCTCGCCGTCACCGACCACGACGGTTTCTACGGCGTGGTCCGCTTCGCCGAGGCGGCCCGCACGCTGGGCCTGCCGACCATCTTCGGCGCGGAGCTGTCCCTCGGGCTTCCCGGTCCGCAGAACGGCGAGCCCGATCCGCACGGCTCGCACCTGCTGGTGCTCGCGCACGGCCACGAGGGGTACGCCCGACTGGCCGCCACCATCGCCCGCGCCCAGTTGCGCGGCGGGGAGAAGGGCCGCCCGGTCTACGGGGACCTGGAGGAGGTCGCCGCCGAGCTGAAAGACCACGTGCTGGTGTTGACCGGCTGCCGCAAGGGGCACGTGCCGGGTGCGCTGCTCACCGAGGGGGTGGACGCGGCGGCCCGTGAATTGGACCGGCTGACCGCGCTCTTCGGCGCGGAGACGGTGGCGGTGGAGCTGACCGACCACGGCCACCCGGTCGACGCCGACCGCAACGACGCGCTCGCCGACCTGGCCGCCGCGGCCGGGCTGCCGACGGTGGCCAGCAACAACGTGCACTACGCCAGCCCCGGCCGGCGGCGGTTGGCCACCACCGTCGCCGCCGTCCGGGCCCGGCGCAGCCTGGACGAGATCGACGGCTGGCTGCCCGCGGCGGCCACCGCCCACCTGCGCAGCGGCGCGGAGATGGCGGCCCGCTTCGCCGCGTACCCGGGTGCTGTGGCGCGAGCCGCCGAGTTCGGCGCCGAGTTGGCCTTCGACCTGCAACTGGTCGCGCCGCAGCTGCCGGCGTACCCGGTGCCACCGGGGCACACGGAGATGAGCTGGTTGCGGAAGCTGACCGCCGACGGGGCACGCGAGCGTTACGGCCCTCCGCAGGCGCACCCGACGGCGTACGCGCAACTCGACCACGAACTGAACATGATCGAGGAGCTGGGTTTCCCGGGCTACTTCCTGGTGGTCTACGACATCGTCACGTTCTGCCGCGAGCAGGACATCTACTGCCAGGGTCGGGGGTCGGCGGCCAACTCGGCGGTCTGCTACGCGCTGCGGATCACCAATGTGGACGCGGTCCGGCACCGGCTGCTCTTCGAGCGGTTCCTCGCCCCGGAACGGGACGGCCCACCCGACATCGACGTGGACATCGAGTCCGACCGCCGGGAGGAGGTGATCCAGCACGTCTACACCCGTTACGGCCGGGAGCACGCCGTCCAGGTCGCCAACGTCATCTCCTACCGCCCCCGGTCGGCGGTGCGGGACGTGGCCAAGGCGTTCGGCTACTCGCCGGGGCAGCAGGACGCCTGGAGCAAGCAGATCGACAGGTGGGGTTCGGTCGCCACTGTCGACGTCGAGAACATCCCCGAGCAGGTGGTGGAGTACGCCAACGAATTGCAGACGTTCCCCCGGCACCTGGGCATCCACTCGGGCGGCATGGTGATCTGCGACCGTCCGGTGATCGAGGTCTGCCCGGTGGAGTGGGGGCGGATGCCCGGGCGCAGCGTGCTCCAGTGGGACAAGGACGACTGCGCGGCGGTCGGGCTGGTCAAGTTCGACCTGCTCGGCCTGGGCATGCTCTCCGCGCTGCACTACGGCTACGACATGATCGGGTCCCGGCTCGACCTCGGTGACATGACGCTGGACGACCCGGAGGTCTACGACATGCTCTGCCGGGCCGACTCCGTCGGGGTGTTCCAGGTGGAGAGCCGTGCCCAGATGGCCACCCTGCCCCGGCTCAAGCCCCGCGAGTTCTACGACCTGGTGGTGGAGGTGGCACTGATCCGACCGGGTCCGATCCAGGGCGGTTCGGTGCACCCGTTCATCCGGCGCAAGAACGGCCAGGAGGCGGTGACCTTCGCGCATCCGCTGATGCGTAACGCGCTGGAGAAGACCCTGGGTGTGCCGCTGTTCCAGGAGCAGTTGATGCAGCTCGCCATCGACCTGGCCGGCTTCGACGCGGCCGAGGCCGACCAGTTGCGTCGGGCGATGGGCGCCAAGCGGTCGGTGGAGCGGATGAACCGGATCGCCGACCGGCTCTACGCCGGGATGGCCGAGCGGGGCATCACCGGTGAGTTGGCCGACGACGTCTACCGCAAGCTCACCGCGTTCGCCAGCTACGGCTTTCCGGAGAGCCACGCGATGAGTTTCGCCTACCTGGTCTACGCCAGCTCCTGGCTCAAGCGTTACCACCCGGCGGCGTTCCTGGCGGCGCTGCTCAACGCCCAGCCGATGGGGTTCTACTCCCCGCAGACCCTGGCCGACGACGCCCGTCGGCACGGCGTGGAGGTCCGTCGTCCGGACATCAACGCCAGCGCGGCGTCGGCGGTGCTGGAGTCCACCCCGGACACCCGGTGGGGCAGCGGGCCGGGGGAGCCGCCGCACGCCTGGGGGTTGGGCGGCCCCGCCGTCCGGCTCGGCCTGTCCAGCGTACGGACCCTCGGCGCCGACGTGGCCGAACGGATCGAGGCCGAACGGGTCGCCGGTGGGCCGTACCGGGACATGCCTGATCTGGCCCGGCGGGTCGGTCTCACCGCCGCGCAGTTGGAGGCCCTGGCCACCGCGGACGCCTTCGCCTGTTTCGGGTTGACCCGGCGGGAGGCGTTGTGGGCCGCCGGGGCGGCGGCGCAGGACCGGCCGGGCCGGTTGCCCGGCACGGTGACCGGCGCGGCGGCGCCCACGCTGCCCGGCATGGAGGCGGTGGACCGGCTGGTCGCCGACGTGTGGGCCACCGGGTTGTCGCCGGAGAGCCACCCCGCCCGGTTCATCCGGGGGCAGCTCGACGTGCTCGGCGCGGTGCCGATCGCCCGACTCGGTCGGGTGGAGCCGGGGCAGCGCATCCGGGTCGGCGGCATCGTCACCCACCGGCAACGGCCGGCGACCGCGGGCGGCGTCACCTTCCTCAACCTGGAGGACGAGACGGGGATGCTCAACGTCACCTGTTCGCCGGGTCTGTGGCAGCGCTACCGGCGGGTGGCCCGGACCAGCGCCGCGCTGGTGGTCAGAGGGCAGTTGCAGCGGCACGAGGGGGTGACCAACCTGGTGGCCGACCGGTTGGACGCCATCGAGCCACCGGTCAGTCCCGCATCCCGTGACTTCCGCTGATCGAGTGATCCACATTACGGTTTCCGGCGGCGGTGGGCGGGAGACTCGTCCCCGAGCGGGCAGAGTGGCCCGTGATCCGTGAGGGGGAATGACAGTGATGGGGAACCACGCGTACACCGGTGGAATCGCGAACGCCCGGCGGACCCGGCTGGGTGCGACCTGGGTGCCGTCGCACCTCGCCGACCCTCGCGAGTACGAGGTGACCAACGGGCCGGTGGCCAACGAGCGCCGGTCCCGGGCGGAGGACGAGGTCGAGGGCACCGAGTCCTGACCCACCCGGCACCGCGGAACGACCGGGCGGGTGGCGGGTGCGCCCGCCACACGCCCGCACCGGGGATGGACCGGGTGACTAGGCTCGACCGGGTGGAGCAGACCCGAGGCCGGTTCGCCGGGCCGCCGCTGACCCCCCGTACCGCCGTGATCTGGTCGGTGCTCCGCGCCGAACTGGACCGGCGCGGCGACGCCGAGCTCACCGTGCTGGACGTGGGCGGCGGCACCGGCGGTTTCGCCGTGCCCCTGGCCCGCGCCGGGCACCGGGTCACAGTGGTCGACGCCAGCCCCGACGCGCTCGCCGCGCTCACCCGCCGCGCCGCCGAGGCCGGCGTGGCCGACCGGATCGCCGCCGTGCAGGGCGACGGCGACGCCCTCGCCGGGCTGGTCGAGCCGGCCGGCGTGGACCTGGTGCTCTGCCACGCCGTGCTGGAGGTGGTCGACGACCCCGCGCCGGTGGTGGCGGCGCTGGCCACCGCGCTGCGTCCCGGCGGCGCGGCCAGTGTGCTGGTGGCCGGCCGGGCCGCCGCCGTGCTGGGCCGGGCGATGAACGGTCACCTCGACGTCGCGGCCGCGCTGGCCACCGACCCGGCCGGTGCCGCCGGGCCGAGGGACACCCTGCGACGACGCTACGACGCCGCCGGAGCCGCCGCGCTGCTCGGCGCCGCCGGGCTCGTGGTCGAGGAGATCCACGGGGTACGCGTGCTGGCCGACCTGCTGCCGGCCGCCGTCGCCGACGGGCAGTCCGCCGCCCTCGTCGAGTTGGAACGCGCGTTGGCCGCCCAGCCGCCGTACCGGGACCTGGCCGCCCAACTGCACCTGTTCGCCCGCCGGCCGGCATGAGCGGGTCGCCGGGCGTGGCGCCGCTGGCGGTCCTCGGACCGGACCACGGCGGCGGCCGTCTCGCCGACGTGTTGCCCAGCGCGCTAGCCGTGCTGGGCGTCCCCGGCTCGGCCGACCCGCTCGGGCTCGTCCCCGCTCTGGCGGGGGTACGCCGGGTCGCCGTCCTGCTGGTCGACGGGCTCGGGTGGTACCAGCTGCCGACCGCCGCGCCGTACGCGCCGACCCTCGCCGGCCTGGCCGCGACGGTGGCCCGGCCGCTCATCGCCGGCTTCCCGTCCACCACCCCGACGAGTCTGGTGTCGCTGGGCACCGGCGTCGCGCCCGGCGCGCACGGGGTGCTCGGCTTCACCGTGCGGGTGCCCGGCACCGACCGGGTGCTCACCCACACCGACTGGGCTGCCGACCCGTCGCCGTTGACCTGGCAACCGGTCACCACCCAGCTGGAGCGTGCCCGCGCCGCCGGTGTGGCGGTGACTGTGGTGAGTCGGCCGGAGTTCGGCGGCAGCGGTCTGACGGTGGCCGCCAACCGGGGAGGCGACTTCCGGGGCGCCGCCGGCGGGGAGGCGGTGGCCGCCGCCATGCTGGCCGCGCTGGCCAGCGGCGGCGGGCCGACCCTGGTCTCCGGCTACCACGCCGACCTGGACCGGTACGGGCACGTCTACGGCGTCGACTCGGAGCCTTGGCGGGTCGCCGCCACCGAGGTGGACACCCTGCTCGCCCAGCTGGTCGACGGGCTGCCGTCGGACGCGGCACTGCTGGTGACCGCCGACCACGGCCAGCTCGACGTACCCGCCGAACACCGCTTCGACCTGGACACCGACCCCCGGCTGCGCGCCGGGTTGCGGCTGGTGGCCGGTGAGGCCCGGGTCCGCTACCTGCACGTCGAGCCGGGCGCGGTCGACGACGTGCTGGCCGCCTGGTCGGAGGTGCTGGGTGACGCGGCCCGGGTCCGTACCCGCGACGAGGCGGTGGCCACCGGCTGGTTCGGGTCGGTGCCCGAGGAGCACCTGGGCCGGATCGGCGACGTGGTGGTGACCTGCAACGACACGTACGCGGTCATGGCCAGCCGCACCGAGCGGCCGATGGCGTCGAAGCTGGTCGCGTACCACGGGTCGGACACCGCCGCGGAGCTGACCGTGCCGCTGCTGGTCGTCCGGGGCTGACCGGGGTGAGGTCCGGCCCACTGGTGGCTGGTGGTGTCGTACCCCCGGGTTAACCTGCCGGGATGGGCCGCAGCCAGTCGTTGCCCCGGGGCGACGATCCGCGCTTCGGGCCGGACGCCGACGACTCCGGCAGCCCGATCCTGCACGTCGACATGGACGCGTTCTTCGCCGCCGTCGAGGTGCGCCGCCGACCCGAGCTGCGCGGCCGGCCGGTGGTCGTCGGCGGCGTCGGGCCCCGAGGGGTGGTCAGCTCGGCCAGCTACGAGGCCCGCCGCTACGGGGTGCGCAGCGCGATGCCGACCAGCCAGGCCCGGGCCCGCTGCCCGCACGCGGTCTACCTGCCACCGGATTTCACCGCCTACAGCGCCGCCTCCCGGGCGGTCATGCAGATTTTCCGGGACGTCACCCCGCTGGTCGAGCCGCTCTCCCTCGACGAGGCGTTCCTCGACGTCACCGGTGCCCGCCGGCTCTTCGGCTCCCCGGCCACCATCGCCCGGCTGATCCGCCGCCGGGTCGCCGACGAGCAGGCCCTGACCTGCTCGGTCGGGGTGGCGCAGACCAAGTTCGTGGCCAAGTTGGGCTCCACCCGCGCAAAACCGGACGGTCTGCTGGTCGTGCCGCCAGGGCAGGTCCTCGACTTCCTGCACCCGCTGCCGGTGGACGCGCTGTGGGGGGTGGGGGAGCGCACCGCCGAGGCGCTGCGCCGACTCGGCCTGTCCACCGTCGGCGACCTCGCCGAGGCGCCGGTGGGCATGCTGCGCCGGGCGGTCGGTGCGGCCTCGGCGGCGCACCTGCACGAGCTGGCCTGGGGGCGCGACCCACGCGGGGTCAGCCCGGAGCACGTCGAGAAGTCGATCGGCGCTGAGGTGACCTTCGACGTCGACGTGGCCGACCCGTTGGAGATCCGCCGCGCGCTGCTCGC
This sequence comes from Micromonospora sp. WMMC250, assembly GCF_027460215.1. Taxonomy (NCBI): domain Bacteria; kingdom Bacillati; phylum Actinomycetota; class Actinomycetes; order Micromonosporales; family Micromonosporaceae; genus Micromonospora; species Micromonospora sp. WMMC250. The sequence continues at coordinate 6,803,272 of NZ_JAPZBJ010000002.1, forward strand.
GCTGAGCGCGAAGGTCGGCGTCCGGTTACGCGGTTCCGGGCAGGTCGGGCGCACCGTGGCGCTCAAGGTCCGGCTGGCGGACTTCCGCACCGTCGGCCGCTCCCGCACCCTCGACGTGCCCACCGACACCGCCCGGGAGATGTTCGACACGGTCTGGGCGCTCTACACCGCATTGGACCCGGGCGAGCGGATCCGACTCGTCGGCGTCCGGGTCGAAGGGCTCGCCTCGGCGCAGGGTGCCCCCCGACAGCTCACTCTCGGCGCACCCGAGCGTGGTTGGCGCGAGGCGGAGGCTGCCGCGGACGCCGCCGCTGCCCGTTTCGGGCGGTCCGTCATAGGTCCGGCCAGTCTGATGGGCGACGCTGATGCCCGCCGAAAGGAAAATCCACCCCACCCATAGGTCGTCCCGCTTTCCGACGCGCGACCCCCCTCGTAGACTTGCGGGTAAGCAGCCGGATGGCTGCCACGGTCTGTCGGCCCGAGTGGGCCCGACTCAACGTGACCGGGGAGGAGTGCCGTGCCGCTCTCGGAGCACGAGCAGCGGCTGTTCGAGCAGATCGAGCGGTCGCTTGCCGAGGACCCCAAATTCGCCTCGGCCGTGCGCGCCAGCGATCCGCGCTTCCACGCGCGGCGTCGCCTGCTCGTCGCCGCCGGCGTCATCATCGCTGGCTTGGCTCTACTGGTCTATGGCGCGGTGATCAAGACTCCACCGCTGGCGGTGGCAGGCTTCGTCGTCATGCTCGCGTCGGCCGCGTTCGCGGTGCAGTCGCACCGGCGGGCGCAGTCACCGGACCTGCACGTGGTGGGCGGCACGACGAGTCGTCGTCGCCCCCGCGGTGGCCGATCCGGTCGCCGGTCGTCGATCCTGGACCGCATGGAGGACAGGTGGCGGCAGCGCCCGGAGGGACACCGGTGAGTCGACCCCGCCGCTGAGGCGGGTCGTACGCCGCGACGAGCAGGTCGCCGGGCATCGTCCCCGGCGGCCCTTGTCGTGTCCGCGTGCGCCTGCTGTCGCCACGCCCTGCGGTGGCCGCGCCCGGCACGCCCGCGTGCCCGCTTCCGCGCCTGCGGTCAGGTCCGTGTCGTGCCCGGCCGGCGTGGGGGGTGTCTCAGACGCCATCCGCGTGTTGATCCACTCAGGCGGACTCAGGATGGGGGCGACGGCGGTCTGCCGCCGCCCCCGAAACCTGGACGGACGTTCGTCAGCGGGCCGCCCGGTCGGCCAGCAGCCGCCGGGGGTTCCAGCGCAGGAGCTGGTACCGGGCTCGCCCGGTCAGCGCCACCATTCGGCTGGAGGAGTCCGCAAAGCCGGTCCTCCAGCGCAGAAGCACCGACGGTGGTAGCACTGCGGCGAGGAGACGGGTCCGTCGGTCCGCCCGCGCGGCGAGCGCCCCACGGACCGTGCGGAGAGCCGGCGACAACCGCTCACCGGTCAGCGGATCCCGCGCGTACCGGGCCCGCTCCTCCGCCCTGCCGAGCAACTGTGCCGACTCCACCGCTGCGGCGTCGTCGAGCGTGTCCCGAACGAGCCGGTCCGCGGTCGCCCTGGGCGTTTCCGTCAGGTCCACCGGAACCCGGAAGTCCACCAGAGTGTCGAGCAACTCCGCCCAGGCGGCGTGTGCGTCGGCGCGGGCACGGTCGGCGTCCGCGGTGACCACCACCGCACGGGCACCAGGCTCGGTGCCGTCGTCGACAACCATGGCGGCCGGCGAGGCGCTCGCACTCCCGCCCCGTCGGCGCCGCAGCGCGAGCCGGCGCAGAGCAGGCACCGCGAGGAGAGCCAGCAGGGCCAACAGCCCCGCCGCCCACCACGGCCAGACCGGCGGCTGGTCCTCGGGGGTCGTGCCGCCGGCGGAGAACCCCTCGTCGATCTCCCGGTCGGCGTTGTCCGGGCCGGCCGGCCCAGCCGACGCCTCGGGACCGGCCGGGGTGTCCGTGACACCGGTGCCCGGCGTCGTCGGCTCCGGCGCGTCAGTGTCCGGTGCCCAGGCCGACCGGGTGGAGCCGGGCACCCCGTACGCCGGGGTGGCGTCGAAGGGCACCCAACCGACACCGTCGAAGAAGACCTCGGTCCAGGCGTGCAGGTTGAGGTTGGTCAGGGTGATCGTGTCACCGTCGCGGTTGCTGCCGTTGGTGAACCCGAACGCCACCCGAGCCGGGATGCCGGCCGCCCGGACCAGCCAGGCCATCGACGCCGCGTACTGCTGGCAGTAGCCGACCTTGTTGGTCAGGAAGTTGACGATGTCCTGCCCGCTGCTGCCGCTCTCGGTGCTGAGCCGGTACTTGAAACCGTTGTCCGCCGAGAAGTGCGAGTAGATCGCCAGCACCCGGTCGTAGTCGGTGCGCTTGCCCTGGATCAGCCCCGCGACCAGCTCATCCACCTCGGGCACCCGGTCAGGGGTGGCGGTCATCTGCCGACGTACCGGGTGCTCCGCCGGAAGCGTCGGCGCGGCCCGCAGCACCGCCGGGGTGTACGTCGAGCGGACGTAGTCGAAGGAGTACTTGCGGCCCCGGGAGTTCTCCCGGTTGGAGAAGACGATCTGCTGGTTGGGGTCGTACAGCCAGTTGCCGCTGAGGTCCTCGGTGCGCACCGGCTCGGCGTACACCGGCATCAGCGCCATGCTCAGGCTCTTGGTGACCTCGACCGTCGCCCGGTAGGTGGTGCGCTGCACACCTCGGGCCGCCCGGTCGGCCGGGTCCGGCAGGTCCCGGTTGGCCGGCCGGCCGCTCGGGCTGCGCGCCAGGAAACCAGCCGGACGCAGCTCGTCGGCGACCGCGTAGCGCAGGTAGAACGGGTTCGCCTCGTTGGTGGTGACCTTGACCATGTCGAACACCTGGGACTGGTTGAGCTGGCCGGCGAGCGACGCGAACAGGTCGATCCGACCCGACGTGCCGCCCGAGCCGTTCCCGGTCCCGGTGCCGTTCCCCGACCCCCGGCTGATGCTGTCGAGCATCCCACCGGTCATACCCGGCACCGCCAGGGGCAGGACCACCGCCACGGCCACCCCGATCACCGCGAGCCGGCGGCCGGCGGACGCCAGCGGCGAGGCCTCCCACACGTCGACGTCGCGGCCGTCACCGGTGAACCGCCGCCCGAAGCGGCGTACACGGTCGACGTTGTCGGTGACCAGCAGCCAGAGGTAACCGGCGGCGCCCACCACGAACGGCACCGCGGGGACGCTGTCCACGTAGACGGCGACCGGCACCGAGTAGATGGCGAGCATCGGCAGCCCGGCCAGCGCGGGCCGGCGCAGCCCGACGGCCAGGACGTCGACGAGCACTGCCACCCCGGCGACGCCGAGCACGGTGATGAACAGCAACGGGTCGGTGTCGGGAACCTCGACGCCGTACGAGCGCATGTCCTCGGCCGACCCGGCGACCAGCTCACTGAAGTGCGCGAACGTGCCCGGCGTGGGCAGGAAGGCGAGCAGTTCCGAGCCGCTGGGGAACAACCAGGTCAGGGCCAGGGTCAGGCCGGCGAGCATGCCCAGCACCTGACCCCACAGGGGCGCCCGGGCGAGCCTGGTCAACGCTGCCACCCCGGCCACCACCGCGACCGCGATGATGGACTCGATCAGCCACGTCCAACTCTCGAAGATGGCGGACAGCGGCGCGGCCGCCAACACGGTCGCCGCGGCCGCCACCACGCCGATGTTGCGACTGGCGTTCATGAGGGGAACCTTCCGTTCATCGCACGCCGCCGGCCACCGTCTCGGCCAGCGCGGCGCGCAGGGCGAAGCCCTGCGAACCCCGACCGGCCTGCGGCCACAACGCGGGCAGGCGGCTGCCGTGGTCGACCCCGACCACCCGCCAGCCGCTGCGCACCATGGCGAGGACGGCGGTGCCGTGCGCGTGCTCCGCCTCGGCCCGGGCCTTCTCCGGCAGGTTGAGCCACGTCGAGCTGTTCAGCAGGAACCCGACGCAGGTGGCGCCGTTGCCGCGCAGCCCGGCGAGCAGCTCGGCCTCGGCCACGCTCACCGTGCCGAACAGCCCGATGATCAGACCGCCGTCGGAGCGTTGGCGGACCCGTTGCACGAGGTCGGTCACCTCGGCGCGTTGATCCAGCCGGACCTCCGCGAGGTGGTCGAGCAGCGTCCCGTCACCGCCGGCCTCCGAGGCGTCCACGTCCGCGCCGGAGCCGGTGACCAGGCGCAACTTGTAACCGGCCTGGCGCAGGTGGACGGCGATGCTCGCGGCGGCGGAGACGGACCACTCGAAGCTGGCCGTCGGCCCCTCGCCGCGGTGGCCGTAGGCGCGGGTGTCCAGGACCACTGTGGCCCGGCTCTCCCACGGCTGCTCCTCGCGGCGCACCATCAGCTCGCCGGTGCGGGCGGTGGACTTCCAGTGCACCCGCCGCAGGTCGTCGCCGCGCCGGTACTCCCGGGTCGCCGCGTCGTCCTCGCCGTGCACCGCCACGGACCGGGCCCGGCTGTCGCCGCTGCCCGCGTACTCCCCGGGGAGCCGCACCGAGGGCAGTGGGGTGACCTGCGGGATGACCGTCAGGTGGTCGGTGCTGGGGAAGGACCTGGTGAGCTCGCACAGGCCGAACGGGTCGGTCATCCGGACCACCAGCGGACCCACGTCGTAGCGACCCCGCACGTCGGCCCGCACCGTGTACGCCACGGAGGTGGCCTGGTGCGCGCCGAGCCGCTCCAACACCACCCGGGGTCGGCTGCCCAGCGCGTAGGGCAGCCGGTCCTCCAGGAGGAGGGTGCCGGTCGGCAGCCGGGAGAGATTCTGCAGGCGCAGCACCACCCGGGAGTTGGCGCCGACCGGAACCCGGTGCGGGTCCAGTGAACGGTTGCAGGCCAGCTTGTAGCGGCTGCGCCCGACGTAGGCCGCAGCCAGCAGCGGCAGGATGCCCAACAGCACCGCCACCCGCAGCAGGTCCTTCTCGCCCAGGATGCCGGCCGAGATCGCCGCCGCGAGCGCGGCGGCGAGGAAGGAGCGCCCGCGGGTGGTCAGCCCGCGCAGCCCGGCACGCACGTCACGGCCTCCGCGGCTCGTAGGGCGCGCGACCGTTGCCGGTGGCGGGCCGGGTGTCGTACGGGTTGCGCTGCCGGTCGTGCGGCAGGGGAAGGCGGTGCACCAGCTCGGAGACGATCGCGTCGGTGGTGCGTCGGGCGAGCTGCGCGTCGGCTGTCGGGATGATCCGGTGCGCGAGCACCGGCACCGCCAGGGCCTGCAGGTCGTCGGGGAGGACGTAGTCGCGACCCTCCAGGGCGGCGACCGCCCGGGCGGTGCGCAGCAGTTGCAGGGTCGCCCGGGGGGAGGCGCCGAGCCGCAGGTCGGGGGCCTCGCGGGTGGCGGTGACCAGGTCGATCGCGTACTGCTTGACGGCGTCCGCGACGTGCACCTGCCGGACGGTGGAGATCAGCTGCCGGACGATGTTCGCGTCGGACACCGGACGCAGCTCGTGCAGCGGGTCGGTGGCGCCGTGCCCGTCGAGCATGGCCAACTCGGCGTTGACGTCCGGGTAGCCCATCGCGATGCGGGCGGTGAACCGGTCACGCTGCGCCTCGGGGAGCGGGTACGTCCCCTCCATCTCGATCGGGTTCTGCGTGGCGATGACCATGAACGGGGTCTGCAGCTGGTAGGTCACGCCGTCGACGGTGACCTGCCGCTCCTCCATGCACTCCAGCAACGCCGACTGGGTCTTCGGCGAGGCCCGGTTGATCTCGTCACCGACCACCAGGTTGGCGAACACCGCACCGGGACGGAACTCGAAGTCGTGCGTCTCCTGGTTGTAGACGCTGACGCCGGTGACGTCGCTGGGCAGCAGGTCGGGGGTGAACTGGATGCGTCGCACCGTGCAGTCGATGGACCGCGCGAGGGCCTTGGCCAGCTTGGTCTTGCCGACACCCGGGACGTCTTCGATCAGGAGGTGACCCTCGGCGAGCAGGACGGCCAGGGCGAGCCGCACGGTGGCGGTCTTACCCTCGATGACCTGCTCGATGTTGGCCACGATGGCCTCGCTGGCGGCGCGGAACTCGTCGTGCGGCAGTAGGCCGCCCACCTCGTCCCAGGTCTGTTGTGTCACGGGCCTCCTCCTCGTCGCCGTCACGGCAGCTCTGACTAGAGCACCTGGACCCGCCGTTGGGTTCGCGACGTCGAGCCTCGTTTGCCGCAGGAATCTCACTGGTCTCTCAGGCTAACCATGTTTGTCGTTATCGCCGACCCCCGCAGGTAGTCCGTCGGTTACGCACCGAATATCCGCCATCCCGGGGGAACGGGCTCGGCCAGTCCGGGGGCCGGCACGCCGAACCGTGGGCGAGGTACACTGCGGGACATGGCCGGAGTCTTCCTGCTTCTTACCGGGCCGTGCTGATGCGCTGAACGCAGCGACAGCACGGCGGCCCCTCCTGCGCGAGGGGCTTTTTTGTGCCCGCCGCCGGCCCGGCCCGGTGGCGCCGAGACGAAGCGAAGCGAAGCGAGGAGAGACGATGAGTGAGGCAGCCGCACCGGCGGGCGACATTCCCCCGTTCCGGTACACCGCGGCCCTGGCCGACGAGATCGAGATCCGTTGGCAGGACACCTGGGCGCGCGAGGGCACCTTCCACGCACCGAACCCGACCGGCCCGCTGGCCGACCCGACCCACCCCCGCGCCGGCGCGGAGAAGCTGTACGTGCTGGACATGTTCCCGTACCCGTCCGGCGCCGGCCTGCACGTCGGTCACCCGCTGGGCTACATCGGCACCGACTGCTACGCCCGCTACCAGCGGATGGCCGGCCGCAACGTGCTGCACGCGATGGGCTTCGACGCGTTCGGGCTGCCCGCCGAGCAGTACGCGGTGCAGACCGGCACCCACCCCAGGACCACCACTGTGGCGAACATCGAGCGGTACAAGGCGCAGCTGCGTCGACTGGGCCTGGCGCACGACGAGCGCCGTTCGGTGGCGACCATCGACACCGACTTCTACCGCTGGACCCAGTGGATCTTCCTGCAGATCTTCAACTCCTGGTACGACAGCGACGCCGGCCGGGCCCGCCCGATCGCCGAGCTGATCGCCGAGTTCGAGGGCGGCAACCGGCCCACCCCGGACGGCCGGGCCTGGGCCGAGCTGAGCGTCGCCGAGCGCCGCCAGGTCGTCGACGACCACCGCCTGGCGTACGTCTCGCACGCCCCGGTGAACTGGTGCCCGGGGCTGGGCACCGTGCTGGCCAACGAGGAGGTCACCGCCGACGGCCGGTCCGAGCGGGGCAACTTCCCGGTCTTCAAGCGCAACCTGAAGCAGTGGATGATGCGGATCACCGCGTACGGTGACCGGCTGCTGGACGACCTGGACAGCCTGGACTGGCCCGAGCCGATCAAGCTGATGCAGCGCAACTGGATCGGCCGCTCCCAGGGCGCGCACATCGACTTCCCGACCGCCGCCGCGCCCGTCCGGGTGTTCACGACCCGCCCGGACACCGTCTTCGGGGCCACCTACGTGGTGCTGGCGCCCGAGCACGAGCTGGTCGACGTGCTGGTGCCGGCCGCCTGGCCGGACGGGACACGCGACGCCTGGACCGGCGGGCACACCAGCCCCCGGGCGGCCATCGAGGCGTACCGCAAGGCGGCGGCGGCCAAGACCGACGTCGAGCGACAGTCCGACACCAAGGAGAAGACCGGCGTCTTCGTCGGCGCGTACGCCACCAACCCGGTCACCGGTGGGCAGATCCCGATCTTCGTGGCCGACTACGTGCTGGCCGGCTACGGCACCGGCGCGATCATGGCGGTGCCGGCCCAGGACGAGCGGGACTGGGCGTTCGCCGAGGTCTTCGAGCTGCCCATCGTGCGTACCGTGCAGCCGGCGGAGGGCTTCGACGGCAAGGCGTACACCGGTGACGGTCCGGCGATCAACAGCGCCGCGCCCGAGCGCGGCCTGGACCTGAACGGGCTGGGAATCGCCGACGCCAAGGCGGCGGTCATCGCCTGGCTGGAGGCGAACGGGCACGGCACCGGCGCGGTCACCTACCGGCTGCGCGACTGGCTGTTCTCCCGGCAGCGTTACTGGGGCGAGCCGTTCCCCATCGTCTACGACGAGACCGGCGCGGCCATCGCCCTGCCCGAGGAGATGCTGCCGGTCGAGCTGCCGGAGGTGGACGACTTCTCGCCGAAGACGTTCGCCGCCGACGACGCGGACAGCAACCCGGAGACCCCGCTGTCGCGGCGGCGGGACTGGGTCGAAGTCGAGCTGGACCTGGGCGACGGGCCGAAGCGCTATACCCGCGAGACCAACGTGATGCCGCAGTGGGCCGGCTCCTGCTGGTACGAGATGCGCTACCTGGACCCGACCAACAGTGACCGGTTCGTCGACGCCGAGAACGAGCGCTACTGGATGGGCCCGCGCGGCGACGGCGACTGCGGCGGCACCGACCTGTACGTCGGTGGTGCCGAGCACGCCGTGCTGCACCTGCTGTACGCGCGTTTCTGGCACAAGGTGCTGTTCGACCTGGGTCACGTGTCGTCGTTCGAGCCGTTCCGCAAGCTGTTCAACCAGGGCATGATCCAGGCGTACGCGTACACCGACTCGCGCGGCAGCTACGTGCGGGCCGAGGACGTGGTCGAGCGCGACGGCGCGTACTACCTGGAAGACCTGGTGGTCAACCGCGAGTACGGCAAGATGGGCAAGTCGCTGAAGAACGTGGTGACCCCCGACGACATGTGCGCCGCGTACGGCGCGGACACCTTCCGGGTGTACGAGATGTCGATGGGCCCGCTGGAGGTGTCCCGCCCCTGGGAAACCCGGGCGGTGGTTGGGTCGTACCGGTTCCTGCAGCGGGTGTGGCGGGCCGTCGTCGACGAGCAGACCGGCGCGCTGCGGATCACGGAGGACGCGGCCGACGAGGCGACCCGTCGACTGCTGCACAAGGTGATCGACGGCGTCCGTGGCGACATGGACGGCATCCGGTTCAACACCGCGATCGCCAAGCTGATCCAGCTGACCAACGGGCTGACCGGTCTGTCGGCCACGCCCCGCGAGGTGGCCGAGCCGCTGGTGCTGATGGTGGCGCCGTTCGCCCCGCACATGGCCGAGGAGCTGTGGCGCAAGCTGGGTCACGACACCTCGCTGACGTACGCGGACTTCCCGACCGCCGACCCGGCGCTGCTGGTGGCCGACACGGTGACCTATCCGGTGCAGGTCAACGGCAAGGTCCGTGGCCGCATCGAGGTCCCCGCCGATGCCTCCGAAGAGACCGTCCGGGCGGCTGCCCTGGACGCGGTGGCCGCGACGCTGGCCGGCAAGGAGCCCCGCAAGGTCATCGTCGTCGCGGGCCGCATGGTCTCCGTGGTCGCCTGAGGCTCGCTTGCGCCCGTCCCCGTCCCCGTCCCGTCTTGTTGCGGCGGCGGGGCCGGGGCCGGGCGGATGTCACGCGGCGTGAGGTCCGTCGTGGCTGATGCCACGGAGAGCGGTATACCTCAGTGTCATATTTATGCCTCTGAGTCATATCGCTCGACGGACCCCGCGCCCGCGGCCGACGACAGACCCCCGCGCCGGCAATCTGGTCAGCGCGGCCCGGCCGGCAATCTGGTCAGACCGGCATCCGCCGGCGGCGGCGTTCGGCGCGCCACCACTGGTGGACGAGCACCACGCTGGCGATCAGGCCGAGGCTGGCCGGTGCGGCGGCGTACCAGTTGATCTCGCCGGGGGAGCTGACCGCGGCGCCGATCGCCGCGTAGCCGAACGCGGTCGGCGCGGACGCGATGACGCTGCCCGCCAGGAACGGCAGCACGCGGGCGCCGGTCGTGCCGTACCCGTAGCTGACCAGACCGAAGCCGGCGATCGGCAGCAGGCGGACGGTGACCACGCCGAACACGCTCTGCCGGGCGAACCAGCCGTCGAGGCGGGCCAGGCGACCACGGACCCGAACGGCTACGAACTCCCGGCCGAGCAGCCGGCCGACGGTGAACCCGATCGCCGCGGCCACCAGGGCGGCGCCCAGGGCGTACGCGGCGCCCTCCAGCGGGCCGAAGATGGCGCCCGCGGCGAGCGTGATGAAGGTCCGGGGGACCAGCGCTACCAGAAGCAGCGCGCCGCCGAAGATTGCGGCGACCGGGGCGAGGTCGCCCAGCTTGTCGGCCAGCAGCGGAAGGTGCTCCGGATCCGGCCGGGGCACCAGGAGCAGCAGGAGCCCACAACCGCCGATCAGGCACACGAGCAGGGAGAACCGGACGGCCGACGGCTGCCGGAGCAGCCGTCGGACGGCACGGATCATGCCCGGGCGGCGGCCACTGCGGAGCGGCGCTCGTTGCGGAGCCGGTCCGACCAGGTGTCGTCGAGCGGCGGGAGCTGGTGTGCCCCGGTGGCCCACCGCAGCAGCAGGTCGGCGAGGGCCGGGTTGCGGGCGAGCGCGGGGCCGTGCGAGTAGGTGCCTAGCAGCTTGCCGCGCCACGCGCCCTCGGTGGTGCCGTCGTTGCCGATCCCGGTGGTGATCCGCGCCAGCGGGGAGACCTCGGGGCCGAGGTGGGTGCGGCCGCCGTGGTTCTCGAAACCGGTCAGCGGGGGCAGACCCAGTCGAGGGTCGATCTCGCCGGCCAGCTCACCCACGGCCCGGCTCTCGCCGCGGTCGGACCGCAGGTCGAGCATCTCCAGCCCACGGCACTGCACGCCCTTGGCGAAGAACGAGGTGCCGAGCAGTTGGTAGCCGGCGCAGACGCCGAACACGACCGAGCCCTGGGCGACCGCTCGGTGCAGACCGCCGTCGGCGATCAGCCGCTGCGCGCCCAACGCCTGCGGGCCGTCCTCGCCGCCGCCGACCAGGTAGATGTCGGCGGTCGAGGGCAGTTTCTGGTCGGAGCGCACCTCCACGACCTCGACCGGCATCCCCCGTTGGCGGGCCCGGCGGGCGAGGATCAGGGCATTGCCCCGGTCGCCGTAGGTGGACAGCAGGTCGGGATAGATCCAGACGATGCGCAGGCTCTCAGATGACACGGTCCAACTCCGCTCGGATGTCCTGGAACGCGGTGTAGTTCGCGATGACCTCCAGCCGCCCGGGCGGGACCGACCGGATGGCGTCCTCGAACGTGCGGACGTGCTGGAAGGGCACGTCGTTGACGTCCAACCGAACCGCTAGGTCGTATGCCCGGTCACCGGTGATCAACACCTGCCGGCCGCGGAGCGGGGCGAAGTCGACGTCGAAGAGCCAGGACGTGTCGAGGCCGTCGGGGTCGCGCGCGTTGATGGAGAGCAGGGTCGGCGCGTTGTCGGCCATGTCGAACGCCTCCAGCCAGCTGGCCGGGTTCTTGGCCAGCAGCAGCCGGACGTTGCGCCCGTCCTTGTCGACCTGCGCGTAACGACCGGCGACGGAGGTGACGATGCCGAGGCGGGACACCGCGTCGACCGGACGGACACCGAACTCGGCGGCCACGGCCAGCGCGGTCGCCGCGTTGCCGACGTTGACCTTCCCGGGCAGTTGCAGGGAGACCTTGTGCCAGGCGCCGGTGGGGTCGAGGACCCCCTCGTCCTCGACGACCCACTGCGGTTCCGGCCGGCGCAGCGGACAGCCGGTGCACCACCACTGGTCGCCGGAGCGCGCGATGGTGGAGCCGCACTCCGGGCAGACCCAGGAGTCGTCGTGCCAGCGCTGACCGGCACTGAACCAGGTCACGTGCGGCGGGTTGATGCCGCGGGCGGGGTCGCCCGGCGGCGTGGCCGCCCAGACCACCATCGGGTCGTCGGCGTTGGCTACCACTCGGACGTCGGTGTGCCGGACCAGGGCCGCGCGCCAGAGCTGCGCCATCATGGCGACCTCCTTGGCGCGGTCCAGCTGGTCGCGGGAGAGGTTGAGCAGCGCGACCACGTGCGGCTCGGTCGCCTCCAGCACCTGGGCGAGGTAGTGCTCGTCGACCTCCAGCACCGCGTATGGCGTGCTGCCGGCCTTGGCCAGCGCCGACGTGTGCCCGGTGGGCATGTTGGCGCCGAACGAGTTGGTGGCGACCCGGCCGAGCACGCCGACCGCGGCGGATGTCAGCCGGGTGGTGGTGGTCTTGCCGTTGGTGCCGGAGACGAGCGCGATCGCACGTCCGGCCGACAGGTGGGCCAGCAGGTCCGGGTCGATCTTCAGGCCGATCCAGCCACCGATCACCGAACCGTCGCCACGGCCGGCCGCCCTGGAGAGCGCCGCGGCGGTCCGTGACACGGAGCTGGCCACCTTGGCCCGTAGGGGCATTTTCGCGTCCGTCACGCGAGCGAGGTTACCGGACCGCCCACCCCTCCAGATCGCCGCCGACGGTGAACCGTTCGGCCGTGGCGGCTGTGCGGGCGGCCGGTCGGGACTCCGCCGGACGGAGTCGATCTATGTCGGAAAGCGGACCACGCCGGAGGGGCGCGACGGCCCTCCACTCCGCTCCACCCCCTGTGACGTGCGGTTTTGCCGCCGGATCGGGCGCGCCACGCGGGCGAATCTGGTTGCGGGTGGAGGGAAGTGGAGTAGAGTGGGGACCAATGGTGAGGCCGGGAGGGCTCACCGGCCCGGGGGGTCAGCGGCGCCGCGAACGCCGCTCAGGGGCAAGGGGGGTAGGGCCGTGTTTCTCGGCACCCACACTCCACGCCTTGACGAAAAGGGCCGGTTGATCCTTCCGGCCAAGTTCCGAGATGAGCTGGCGGGGGGTGTTGTGGTCACCAAAGGGCAGGAGCGCTGCCTCTACGTCTTCCCCACCCCTGAGTTCCAGCGGATCGCGGAGCAGTTGCGCGCGCAGCCGATGACACACAAGGCGGCCCGGGCCTACAGCCGGGTCTTCTTCGCCAGCGCGCACGACGAGGTTCCGGACAAGCAGGGTCGGGTGACCATCCCCGCTCACCTCCGGGCGTACGCCGCTCTGGACCGCGAGTTGGTGGTGATCGGCGCGAGCACGCGGGTGGAGATCTGGGACAAGGTCGCCTGGGAGACCTACCTCGCCGAAAGCGAAGACGACTTCGCCGACATCGAGGAGGGGGTGCTGCCCGGCGGTCTGTAGGGCGGAACGGCGCCCGACGTACTGCGAGATCTCCAGCCGCTTTCGAGTTCCTGGCATCCCTTCCCCGGTGCCAGGCGCACGATCCAGTCATCGGCGCGAGTCCGGTGTCAGGCGGGAGCGGATGGGGATCTGGCGGTACGACGGCAGCGCCGTCCGACGACAGGCGCACGAGAAGAACGGACGTTTCAACCAGTGGGGGTCAACATGGGGGAGTTGCGCGGCACGCACGTGCCGGTGCTGCTCGAGCGGTGTCTCGAGCTGCTGGCCCCCGCGCTGGGTCGAGGCGGCCGGACGGTTTACGTCGACGCGACGCTCGGCCTGGCCGGGCACGCGGAGGCGGTGCTGGAGGCGCACCCGGAGACGGTCCTGATCGGGCTCGACCGGGACACCGAGGCGCTCGCCCACGCGCGGGTCCGACTGGCTCGTTTCGCCGATCGGGTGCACCTGGAGCACGCCGTCTACGACGAGTTGCCGGATGTACTGGACCGGCTGGGCTATCCGGGCATCGACGGGATCCTGTTCGATCTGGGTGTCTCGTCGTTGCAGTTGGACGCGCCCGACCGCGGGTTCGCGTACGCCCAGGACGCGCCACTGGACATGCGGATGGACCAGACCCGGGGGGTGACCGCCGAGGAGGTGGTCAACACCTACGCGCATCCGGACCTGGCTCGGGTGCTGCGGGTCTACGGCGAGGAGAAGTTCGCCGGCCGGATCGCCTCGGCGATCCTGCGGGAGCGGGAACGTGGCCGGATCACCTCCTCCGCGCGGTTGGCGGAGCTGGTCCGGGAGTCGATTCCGGCGCCAGCCCGACGAACGGGTGGGCACCCGGCAAAGAGAACGTTTCAGGCTTTACGGATCGAGGTAAACAGAGAACTGGCAGCGCTGGAGACAGCGTTGCCATCCGCGCTCGACGCACTGACCGTGGGCGGTCGCATGGTGGTCCTGTCCTACCACTCGCTGGAGGACCGGCTCACCAAGGCGGCGCTCGCGGACCGGGTCCGCAGTAAGGGCCCGGTCGACCTCCCGGTCGAGCTTCCCGGGTCGGGTCCGACGTTCCGGCTACTCAGCCGGGGCGCCGAACTTCCCGGGGAGGCGGAGGTCGCCGCGAACCCGCGGGCCGCGTCAGTGCGGCTGCGGGCAGCGGAACGACTCGACCCGAACGCGACAGAGCTAGGGCGGACCGACCGCGAACGGTCTCGCCGACGGGTGAAGGGAATGCACCAACCGGGCACGGGGTCCGGCTGATCCGTGGGGGGTCAGCGGCACCGGGACGGCAGAGGGACGGATGTTGAGGGGGAGGGACATGAGCATTGACAAGCGCGACCGCCGGGGCGTCACCGGCGGCGAGCAGCGCGCACCGCGGTCGGGGGGCCGGACCGCGGCGGAGCGGGCTCCGCGCCTCGGAAACGGTACGCCACGCATCGATCGAGTGAACCGGCAGGGGGAGACTCGCGCCCGGGGGGCGCGCGAGTTCCCGACGCAGGGCACCGCTGCGCTGCGGCCGGTCGAGAAGGCCGGTGCCGCCGCCAGCGCCCGGCCGCCCCGGCTGCGGGTGGCACCACCACCGCCGGTGTCGGTGCCGCGTGCGCCGTTCGCGGCGCTGATCGTGGTGCTGGTGGTCGGCGGGGTGCTGGGCATCCTGGCGGTCAACACCAAGATCAATGAGAACGCGTTCCGGTTGGAGCGGCTGCAGCAGCAGCAGGCTCGACTGGACCTGGAGAAGCAGCAACTGGACAAGCAGATCGCCGAAGCCGAGGCGCCGGGCAACCTGACCGCCGAGGCACGGCGGCTGGGCCTGGTCGACGCCGGCGAGCCGGGCTACATCCGGCTCCCCGACGGCAAGACGCTGGAGGTGCCGCAGCCGGCGACCGGCCAGCCGTCGGTGACCAGCCAGGGTGCGGGAGGCTGACCAGTGCCGCCGAGATCGGACGAGCCGCGCCGGGACCCGAAGGGGGCCCGGCGCGGTTCTTCGCGTGACGCCAGCCCCGCCGACGACGAGTCGCGCGGCAGCGAGCCCGGCATCGGGGGCATCTCGGGTGCTCGCGCGTACACCCCGAGGGGTCGGACGGTCCGCGACGAGCGCGGCACGCCGGCGCGCGGCGGGGGCGCCGAACAGCGTCGTACGCCGCGCAGCACGCGCTCCGGCGACCCGTTCCGGCCGGCCCTGCAGGTGCTCGACGGCGGCCGGGCCGCCGCCCGTTCCGGCCGGCGCGACGCCCCGGCCGCCGGTCGCGGCGGCGTCGTGCGGACCGTCTCCCCGCGTGTCCCCCGTGCGCCGGGTGTCGACGAGCCCGCGCCGCGCCGTCGCACCGCGCCGCGTGCGCCGCGCCGCGCCGACCGGCCGGTGGCCCGTCGGCCCTCCCGCAAGCCGCCGCGCCCGCCGAAGCTGGCCGACTCGCGGCTACGGCTGCGGCTGGGCACCGCGCTCGCCCTGACGTTGTTCGCCGGCATCGGAATCCGGCTGGTGTTCCTCCAGGCGGTCGACGCACCGGCGTACGCCGGTGGCGGCGTCACCGACCGGCTCCACACTGTCGAGCTGCCCGCCCCGCGGGGCGCGATCTACGACAGCACCGGCGCGCCGCTGGCTCGCAGCGTCGAGGCGCGGTACGTGTACGCCGACCCGACCGAGGTGAAGGATCCGGCGGGCACCGCGAGGGCGCTCTCCCCGCTGCTCGGCATTCCCGCGTCGAAGCTCGTCGACCTGATGAAACCCCGGAAGCTGGAGAGCGGCAAGACGTCCACGTTCGCGTACCTGGCGCGAGGCGTGGAGATCGCGACCGCCAAGCGGGTGCAGGCGCTGGAGCTGCCCGGCATCGGAGTGCACCGTGACGAACGCCGCGACGTGCCCGGTGGCGACCTGGCGGCCAACCTGATCGGCTTCACCAGCCAGGACATGGCCGGGCTGGAAGGGTTGGAGGCCCGCTACGAGGAGGTGCTGGCCGGGCAGGACGGCAAGCGGGTGTACGAGGCGGGCCTGGGTGACCTGGCCGCGCCGATCCCGGGCGGCTACAGCCGGACCACGGTCGCCAAGCCGGGCAGCTCGCTGGCCCTCACCATCGACCGTGACCTCCAGTTCCGCACCCAGCAGATCCTCAGCGCGGGAATGGCCAAGGCGCGGGGCGGCACCGGCGCGGCCGTGATCATCGAGATCCCCTCGGGTGCGGTGCTGGCCCAGGCCAGCAATCCCACCTACAGCGCGGCGAAGCCGTTCCCGAGCGACCCGGTCGCCCGGGAGGACGCGGCTACCAGCTTCGTCGTCGACCCCGGGTCGATCCACAAGGCGATCACCTTCGGCGCGGCGTTGCAGGAGGGGGTCATCACCCCGGACACCGCGCTGCCCATCGCCAACAGCATCAAGAAGGGCGACACCTGGTTCTCCGACACCCATCCGGCCAACGGCAAGCGGATGAGCGTGCCGGGGATGCTCGCCTACTCGTCGAACGTCGGCACGATCACCATCGCCGACAAGCTCGGCCGGGACCGGTTGATCGACTACCAGAAGCGGTTCGGGCTGGGTAAGCCCACCGGTGAGGGGATGCCGGGGGAGGCCAGCGGGCGGCTGCTACCGGCCGACGAGTGGAGCGATTCGTCGGAAGGGTCGGTGCCGATCGGGCACAGCGTCGACGCCACCCCGTTGCAGATGGCCGCCGCGTACGCCGCCATCGCGAACAACGGCACGTACGTGCAGCCGCACCTGGTCAAGGAGGTGATCGGCCCGGACGGCAAGCGGACCCCCGCGCCGGCGCCGGTGACCCGGTCGGTGCTCAGCCCGCAGAACGCGGCGGCGCTGCGCACCATGCTGGAGGCCGTCACCACTGTCGACCGGGCCACCGGCCTGACCGCCGCCGTCCCTGGTTACCGCGTCGCGGGCAAGACCGGCACCGGGTGGCGACTGGTGGACGGCAAGAAGCAGCCCGGCGAGGTGTCCTCGTTCATCGGGATGGCCCCCGCCGAGAACCCCCGGTACGTCATCGCGGTCTTCGCGTACGACCCCGGTGGTGGGGGCGCGGCGATCGCGGGGCCGGCGTTCCGCGACATGATGCAGTTCACTCTGCGTCACAACCGCGTACCGCCCTCCACCGGCGGTTCCGCACCCAAGTTCACGGTCTATCCGCGCTGAGCAGCGGCGGCGGGACATCATCGGTGAGTGCCGACGAACCACCGGGGCGGCTGTGCGGCCGGAACCGGACGACCGGGTAGGGTCTGACGCCGTGCCCGGCAATCCACGTCCACGTACCGTGACCGGAGTCCGGCTCGGTGATCTTGCCGTCCGACTCGCCGTCGACCTTCCGGCGGACGCCGCCGCGGTGCTCGTCACCGGCGCTACCCACGCCAGCGGCGAGGTCCGCCCCGGCGACCTGTACGCGGCGCTGCCCGGTGCCCGTCGGCACGGCGCGGAGTTCGTCACCGGCGCCGCCGAGGCGGGCGCGGTGGCCCTGCTGACCGACCCGGCGGGTGCGGAGATGGCCGCCGGGAGCGGTCTGCCGGTCCTGGTGGTGCCCGACCCGCGTGCCGTGCTCGGCGAGCTGGCGTCGGCCGTGTACGGCGACCCGACCGCCGACCTGACCGTGATCGGGGTGACCGGCACGGCCGGCAAGACGTCCACCGCGTACCTGGTCGAGTCGGGGCTGCGGGCCGCCGGCCACACCACCGGGCTGATCGGCACCGTGGAGACGCGGCTCGGCGACCTGGTGATCGACAGCGTGCGCACCACCCCGGAGGCGACCGACCTGCACGCCATGCTGGCCACCGCCCGCGAACGGGGGGTGACCGCCGTGGTCATGGAGGTCTCCAGCCACGCGCTGGCCATGGGTCGGGTCGGCGGTGTCCGGTTCGCCGTCGGCGGCTACACCAACTTCGGCTCCGACCACCTGGACTTCCACGCCGACAGCGACGACTACTTCGCGGCGAAGGCCCAGCTCTTCGACGGCCGCTGCGCGGTCGAGGTGCTCAACCTCGACGACCCGGCCCTCAAGCCGCTGTACAAGCCGGCCACTGTCACCTACTCGGCAGCCGGCGACCAGGGTGCGACCTGGTGGGCCGACGACGTGAGCGGCGAGGGGTACGCCCAGCGGTTCACCGCCCACGGCCCGGACGGCGTGGTCCTGTCCGCCGGGGTGGCGTTGCCCGGCCGACACAACGTGGCCAACGCGCTGCTGGCCATCGCCGCGCTGGTCGGTGCCGGGGTGGACCCGGCGACCGCGGCGACCGGCGTGGCCGCCTGCGGTGGGGTGCCGGGCCGGTTGGAGCTGGTCGACGTCGCCGCCCCGGTGCGCGGGGTGGTCGACTACGCGCACAAGTCGGACGCGATCGTGGCCGCGCTGGCCGCGTTGCGTGAGCTGAGCGCCGGTCGGCTGATCTGTGTGATCGGCGCCGGCGGGGATCGGGACCGGGGCAAGCGGCCGGTGATGGGCGCCGCCGCGGCGGAGGGAGCCGACGTGGTGCTGGTGACCGACGACAACCCGCGTACCGAGGATCCGGCGGAGATCCGCGCCGAGGTGCTCGCCGGGGCGTACCGGGCCGCCACCGCCGCCCGGATCGTGGAGGTGGCGGGCCGCCGCGCCGCGATCGACGAGGCGGTACGACTGGCCGAGCCGGGTGACGTCGTCGCGCTGCTCGGCAAGGGGCACGAGCGGGGCCAGGAGGTGGCGGGCGAGGTGCTCCCGTTCGACGACAGCGTCGAGTTGGCCGCCGCCCTGCGGGCCCGCTTCGGGGACCTGGCGGGTCAGCGATGATCGCGCTGAGCCTGGCCGAGGTGGCCGCCGCCGTCGACGGGCGGCTCGTCGCCGCCGACCCGGCCGTCACCGTCACCGGCAGCGTCGAGTTCGACTCGCGCAAGGTCGGCCCGGGGTCGCTCTTCGTGGCCTTCCCCGGGGAGAAGGTCGACGGGCACGACTACGCGGCGACGGCCGTCGAGGCCGGCGCGGTGGCGGTGCTGGGCAGCCGGGAGGTGCCCGGGGTGCCGATGGTGATCGTCGACGACGCGCTGACCGCGATGGGTCGGTTGGCCCGGGCCGCGGTGGACCGGCTCCCCGACCTGACCGTGATCGGTGTGACCGGCTCGTCCGGCAAGACCACCACGAAGGATCTGATCGGCCAGCTCACCGCCCGGCTCGGGGCCACCGTCGCACCGCCCGGCTCGTTCAACAACGAGCTGGGGCACCCGCACACCGCGCTGCGGGCCGGCCCGGACACCCGCTACCTGGTGATGGAGAAGGGTGCCCGCGGGATCGGGCACGTGCGGTACCTGTGCGAGCTGGTGCCGCCCCGGATCTCCGTGGTGCTCAACGTCGGCACGTCGCACATCGGCGAGTTCGGCTCGCAGGACAACATCGCCCTGGCCAAGGGCGAGCTGGTCGAGGCGCTGCCGGCGGACGGGCTGGCCGTCCTGAACGCCGACGACCCCCGGGTGTCCGCGATGGCGAGCCGCACCGGGGCCCGGGTGGTCCGCTACGGCGAGGCGCCGGACGCCGACGTACGCGCCGAGGACGTGACGCTGGACGAGCGGGGACACCCGTCGTACACCCTGGTCACCCCGGAGGGGCGCGCGCCGGTGCGGCTCGGGTTGACCGGCCACCACCAGGTGGGTAACACGCTCGCCGCGGCGGCGGTGGCCCGGGAGTTGGGCATGCCGCTCGCCGAGCTGGCCACGGCCCTCGGTGAGCTGGGGCTGGTCTCGACCCGACGGATGGACGTGTTCGACCGCCCCGACGGGGTGACCGTCATCGACGACTCGTACAACGCCAATCCGGCCTCGATGGCGGTGGCGGTGCGGGCGCTGGCCAGCATCGGCCAGGGGCGGCGTACCGTCGCGGTGCTCGGTTACATGGCCGAGCTGGGCCCGTTCGAGTCCGACGGCCACGCCCAGGTCGGCCAACTGGTGGCCGAGTTGGGTGTCGACCGGCTGCTCGTGGTGGGTGAGCCGGCCGCGCCGATCCACGAGGGCGCGACAGCGGTAGGGAACTGGGGAGGAGAGTCGGTGCTGCTCACCGATCAGGCAGCGGCCGTCGAGGTGCTGCGGAGTGAACTACGACCGGGTGACGTCGTCCTGGTCAAGGGTTCCCGGTACCGGACGTGGGAGGTGGCCGACGCCCTGCGCGCCGACGCCGGTCAGGGTGGCGCCGAATGAGGGCGGTCATCGTCGCCATCGGGGTGGCCTTCCTCGTGTCGCTGTTCTGCACCCCGATCGCGATCAAGGTGTTCACCCGGCTCAAGGCCGGCCAGCCGATCCGCACCGACGGCCCGGCCATGCACCAGGGCAAGAAGGGCACGCCCACCATGGGTGGCGTGGTCTTCATCCTGGCCACGGTGATCGCGTACGTGGCCGGGCACCTGGCCCTGACCACCCTGCCGGACCAGCAGATCGCTCAGGTGGAGCCGACCATCACGGCGCTGGTGCTGCTGGGGCTGATGGTCTTCTCCGGCGCGGTGGGCTTTCTCGACGACTTCCTCAAGGTCCGCAAGCGCAACAGCGCCGGCCTGAACAAGCGCGGCAAGCTGCTCGGGCAGATCCTGGTCGGCGCGGTCTTCGGGGTGATCGCGCTGTGGTTCCCGAGCACGATGACCGACGGTTCGGGTCTGGCGACCAACACCGAGACGGTGGGCAGCACCACGCTGAGCTTCATCCGGGACATCGACTTCCTGGAGGTCAGCAAGGTCGGCGCGGTGATCATCTTCATCTTCGTGGTGATGGCCGCGACGAACGGCGTGAACCTCACCGACGGTCTCGACGGTCTGGCCACCGGTGCCTCGGTGATGGTGCTCGCCGCGTACGCGCTGATCGCGTTCTGGCAGTACCGGCACTGGTGCGCCGACCCGAACTACACCCAGCCGTACTGCTACGAGGTCCGCGACCCGTTGGAGATAGCGTTGATCGCCGGGGCGGCGGCCGGGGCCTGTGTGGGCTTTCTCTGGTGGAACACGTCCCCGGCGCGGATCTTCATGGGTGACACCGGGGCGTTGGGGCTGGGCGGTCTGATCGCCGGCATGGCGATGTCGACCCGCACCATCCTGCTGCTGCCGATCATCGGTGGGCTCTTCGTCATCATCACGATGTCCGTGGTGATCCAGATCATCTCCTTCAAGACCACCGGTAAACGGGTGTTCCGGATGTCTCCCCTGCAACACCACTTCGAGTTGGCCGGCTGGAGCGAGGTCAACATCGTGGTGCGCTTCTGGATCATCGCCGGGATCGGCGTTGCCATCGCCCTGGGCCTGTTCTACAGCGAGTTCCTCGCCAACATGACCTGACCCGCACCGCGACCTCCGGTCGGACCCCCGATCCGCGCCCAGCCCCGGCCGCCCCGGCGCCCGGGGCTGCGCCCTGCCCAAGATCCGCGCAACATCGGGGAGATCGCTGTTTCGGCGTGCTCTGAGGCAGCAATTTCCCCGAGCTAGTTGCATCCTGTTTGTGCTGGTGGGTGGGTGTTGACGGGGTTGGTGGTGGTGGTCCGGCCGCTGGCCGCGCGCCTGTTGATCTACGACGTGATCATCTGCCAGGACAGGGCCGTGGGTGCGGCGTGGCGGCATCGGGCATGAGTAGACCCTCGGCGAGGATCTCAGGTCGTGACACACATCAATGCGCCCGCCGAGGGCCACGCACTGGTTTACCAAGTCCGACTGCCGTTGTCGACCCAGACCCTCACCCTCGCCGGTCAAGCACTGAGGATCCACCGCACGACGGTGAAGTCACGCTGGCGCAAACTGCCCGACCTGAGCACCGCCCTGATCGTGCTAGCCGTCCTGCGTCACGGTGAACGACCCGCCGACCTGGCCGCCGCCTATGGAGTGTCACACCACAGCGTTCGCCGCTGGGTCAAGCAAATCGTCACCGTTCTCGCCCGGATGGCACCACGGCTGGACCGCGTCCTCGCCGCCCGCCAACGCGCGCTCACCAGCACCGACGACCCGATCGTGCTACTCGACGGCACCTGCATCCCCGTGCACACCCCGACCGGGCGGGCCGAGAGACAGCTCTGGTGCCCGAAACACAAAGCCCACCACCTGCGCGTCATCACCCTGACCGACCACCACGGCCGACTGCTCTGGGCCTCCGCAGCGCAACCAGCCCGACTTCACGAAGCCACCCACGCCAAACGCCTGCACCTACCGCCACGGCTACGCCGCCACCACCTCGCCGTCATCTGCGACCGCTTCCACACCCGCCTCGACGACCAACCCGACACCAACCCCAGCGTCATCGTCGGCCGCCGCGCCTGCCGCAACCACACACTCACCCCCGCCGAGAGAAACACCAACGCGCTCATCGCCCGCGAACGCGTCGCCAACGAACACGCCCACGCCCACCTCAAGAACTGGCGCATCCTGCACCGACTACGCCACGACTGGCGACGCGACGCCACCACCCTCGTGCGGGCCCTCCTCGTCCTCACCCACACCGAGATCACCCGCTGAACCCACCCGGCAAACGATCACACCAAAGATCAAAAGACCTCCGGCCAGCCCCAAGACACCCCCACCCCAACCCGTCAAGACCCGCTGAACAGCACAAACAAGATGCAACTAGCTCCCCGATGTTGCGCGGATCTTCGCGGTCCGACACGCCGGGGGTCTCGTTGTGGGCTCGCCGGGCGTGGCTAGCGGTGATGATGTCGGGGTGGGGGAGGAACCAGGCACCAACGACAGGGACGACAGGACGGCCGTCCGGCCGCGGCGGTCAGCGGGCCCGGCGGGCACCGTTCCGCCACGCCGCACTGACGACCGGCGTGGCTCGGAACCCGGCGCGCCGCCGCGAGGGCTGCGGTCCGGCGCGTCGGCGGGCGGTAAGGAGTCCGGTTCGCCGCCGCGTGAGCCGAGGCCCGGTGCGGCAACCACGGGTCCGGAGTCCGGCGCAGCGGGCCGCGAGCCGGACCCGGCGGCGCCGCTGCGCGGGCTGGACGGGGCCGCCGGGCTCGCCGCCCTGCGCGGCCTGCTGGACCGGCCGCTGGCCTCCTACTACCTGCTGCTGTCCTGCGCCGGCCTGCTGCTGCTGATCGGCCTGACCATGGTCTTCTCGGCGACCAGCGTGAAGGACTACGCCGAGGACGGCAACGCCTCGGCCTCGGTGACCAAGCAGGCCATCTTCGCGGTGATCGGCATCGGCGCGTTCTGGGTCTGCCAGCGCCTGCCGGCCAGCACCTACCGCTCGCTGGGCCGGCCGCTGCTGTTCGCCTCGATCGCCCTGCTGGTGGTGCTCAACCTGCTGGTCGCGATCGCCCGCCTGACCAAGCAGGAGTCGGCCAGCTTCGGGCCCATCGAGGCGCAGCTGAACTGGCTGTTCGTCGGCGGCATCCAGCTACAGCCCTCCGAGTTGGCCAAGTTCGCGATGGTGCTCTGGGGTGCCCACCTGGTCGCCCGCAAGGGCGCCGCGTTGGGTTGGTGGCGCGAGCTGGCCACCCCGCTCTTCCCGGTGGTCGGCCTGCTCTTCGTCCTGGTCGGCTACAACGACACCGGCACGATGCTCTGCCTGCTGGCCCTGGTCGTGGGCCTGCTCTGGGCCGCCGGGGTGCGGATGCGGGTCTTCGGCGCACTGGCGGCGGCCGGCCTGATCGGGATCGGCCTGCTGGTCGCGGTGGCCTCGCTGGGCGCCGGCTCCGGGGAGCGCGGCGCTGACAACTACCGCCTCGCCCGGCTGGCCATGTTCTTCAACCCACCGGACCCGGAGACCTGCAAGCTCAACGACTGCCTCCAGTTCTACCAGGGCCGGCTGGCCATCGAGCACGGTGGCTGGTTCGGTGTCGGGCTGGGCAAGGGCAGCCTCAAGTGGGACTGGCTGCCCGAGGCGCACAACGACTTCATCTTCGCGATCATCGCCGAGGAGCTGGGCGTGATCGGGTGTGTCGTGATCCTCAGCCTCTTCGCCGTCCTCGCGTACACCGGTTTCCGGATCGCCCGTCGGGTCGACGACCCGTTCCGCCGGCTCGCCGCCACCGCCGTGACCACCTGGCTGGTCAGCCAGGCCGTGATCAACATCGGTGGGGTGGTCGGGCTGCTGCCGATCACCGGCCTGCCGCTGCCGTTCATCTCCGACGGCGGAAGTGCGCTGGTGGTGACGTTGGCGGGCATCGGCATGCTGGCGTCCTTCGCCCGCGCCGAACCCGATGCGGCCAGAGCACTGCATGCCCGTCCGCCGGCCCGGTGGGTCCGACTACTCTGGGCCCCGTTGCCGCCGCTTCCCGGCCGGCGTCGCCGGCCGGCGACGCCACCGGCGGCCCGAGGGCCCGTGCCCCGGTCGCGGGAGCGGCGACAGGACGACCAGGCCGCGCCGCGCGGTGTCCGGCAGGGCCGGAGCCGTCAGGGCACGGCGAGCGAGAGGAGACGCTGATGGGTCCGCTGCGTTCGGTGGTGCTCGCGGGAGGTGGCACCGGGGGGCACGTCTACCCGCTGCTCGCCTTCGCCGACTGCCTGCGCCGACACGACCCGGGCGTCCGGATCACCTGCCTCGGCACACCACGCGGCATGGAGAACGATCTGATCCCGCCGCAGGGCTACGACCTGCGGCAGATCCCGGCGTACCAACTGCCCCGGTCGGTCAACATGAACCTGGTCCGTACCCCGGGCCGGATGTGGACCGCCGCGCGCGCGGCGGGCAAGGTGATCGACGAGGTGAAGGCCGACGTGGTCGTCGGCTTCGGCGGGTACGTCTCGGTGCCGGCCTACCTGGCCGCGTGGCGTCGCGAGATGCCCATGGTGATCCACGAGGTGAACGTGCCGCCGGGCGTCGCCAACCGGCTCGGCATGAAGTTCACCAAGAACGTCGCTGTCGGTTTCCCGCACCAGCCCAGTCAGGCCGAGTCCCTGCGCGACGCCACCATCGTGGGGGTGCCGCTGCGCCGCAGCATCGCCGCACTGGACCGGTACGCGCTGCGCAACGCCGCCCGCGCCCACTTCGGGCTCCGCCCGGACCTGCCGGTGCTCTTCGTCTCCGGCGGCTCGTCGGGTGCCCGTTCGATCAACCTGGCGGTGTCCGGAGCGGCCAAGGAGTTGGCCCGCAACGGCGTGCAGGTGCTGCACGTGATGGGCGCCCGCAACGAGCCGGTGCCGATCCCCACCGACCTGCCGGTGCCGTACGTGACGCTGCCGTACCTGTCCGAGATGGAGCTGGGCTACGCCGCCGCCGACCTGATGCTGGCCCGGGGCGGTGCGATGACCGTCGCCGAGGTCTCCGCGATCGGGCAGCCGACGATCTACGTGCCGTACCCGCACAGCAACCAGGAGCAGCGGCGCAACGCCCTGCCCGTGGTGGAGGCCGGCGGCGGGCTGCTGGTCGACGACGCGGAACTCACCCCGGACTGGCTGGAGCGCACCGTCATCCCGCTCATCCGCGACCCGCAGCGGCTGCACACGATGGGCGCCGCCGCGGCGAGGTACGGGCGGCGTGACGGCGACGAGGCGCTGCGCTCCTTCGTCCTCCAGGCGGTGGCCCGATGACCGCGCAGTTCACCCCGGCCGGCACGCTCACCGCCGAGGACCTGGGCGCCGTCCACCTGATCGGTGTCGGTGGGGTGGGCATGCTCGGCGTGGCCCGGCTGCTGCTCACCCGGGGCATCCGGGTCTCCGGCAGCGATCTGCGGGAGTGGCCCTCCCTCGCCGGGCTGCGGGCGCTCGGCGGCACCATCTACCTCAGCCACGAGGCGACCAACCTCGACGGGGTCGACACCGTCGTCTACTCCTCGGCCATCCCGCAGGACCACCTGGAGCTGGTCGAGGCGCGTCGGCGCGGCCTGCGGGTGCTGCACCGCTCCGAGGCCCTCGCCGCGGCCATGACGGGCCGTCGGGCGATCGCGGTGGCCGGTACGCACGGCAAGACCACCACCACGTCGATGGTGACCATGGTGTTGCAGCAGGCCGGGGTGGACCCGTCCTTCGTGATCGGCGGCGAGATCTCCGAGGTCGGCTCGGGCGCCCACCACGGCACCGGCGAGCACTTCGTGGTCGAGGCGGACGAGAGCGACCGCTCGTTCCTCATCTACCGCCCGTACGTCTCGATCATCACCAACGTCGAGGCGGACCACCTCAACACCTACGGCGACTACGCGACGCTGGAGGCGGCGTTCGTGGAGTTCGCCCGCCTCACCGACCCGGACGGGTTCATCATCACCTGCGCCGACGATGCGGGCGGTCGACGGTTGGCCGAGAGCCTGCGCGCCGAGGGGCGGCGGGTGTTCACCTACGGCGAGGCGGCCGACGCCGACCTGCGGTTGACCGAGATCTCCTCCTCGGCACGCGGGGTGCGCTACCTGGCCGCCATCGACGGCCGGTCGCTGGGCGAGTTCCGGCTGCCGGTGCCGGGGCGGCACATGGGGCTGAACAGCGCTTCCGCCGTGCTGGCCACGTACCTGCTGGAGTTGCCGTTGGAGGCGGCGGAGGCCGCGCTGGCGGTCTTCCCCGGCGTGCGGCGGCGCTTCGAGCGCAAGGGTGTCGCGGACGGCGTGCTGGTCTACGACGAGTACGCGTACCACCCGACGTCGATGACGCTGGCGTTGCAGACGCTGCGCGAGGTGGCCGGGGACGGGCGGCTGATCGTCGTCTTCCAGCCGTACCGGCTGTACCGCACCCGCGACAACCAGGCGGAGATCGCGGAGGCGCTGGCCATCGCCGACGAGGTGGTGCTGCTGGAGGTGTTCGGGCCGGGCGAGCTGCGCCAGCCCGGTGAGGGTTCGGCGGCGCTGATCGCGGCGGTGGATCTGCCCGCCGACCGGAAGGTCTTCGTCGACTCGTGGGAGGCCGCCCCGGTCGAGGTGGCCCGTCGGGCCCGCCCGGGGGACGTGGTGGTGACCATGGGCGCCCCGCCGATCTCGCTGATGGGTGACGAGTTGCTGGCCGCGCTGGGGGAGCGGGGGGCCGGCGCCGCGCCGACCGCGACCGTCGACCCGGTGGCCACCGCCGCGGTGCTCGGCGATCCGGTGCCGGGCGGGGCAACGGCCGGCGGTGACGGGGCGGCCCTCGGTGGCACCGCCGCACCCGGCGGCACGGCGTCCACGGCCGGATGAGTCCCGGCCCGGCCCGAGGGCGGACCAGCGCCGGCGACGGTGGCGCTCCGCGTCGTGGTCCGGCCCGGCGTTGGCAGCTGGTTCGGGCCGGGCGGGACGCGGTTCCGCCCTCGACCCGCCGGTTCATGGCCCGGGCCCGGCAGCGTCGGATGCGCGCCGCTCTGCCCTGGGCGGTCGCCGCCGGGGTGCTCGCGTTGGCCGGGCTGGTCGCGTGGGTGGTGCTCGGCACCGGGCTGTTCGGTGTGCGGGAGGTACGGGTGGAGGGTGCCGACCTGGTGACCCCGGTCCAGGTGCGCGACGCTGTCGCGGTGCCGGACGGTGTGCCGCTGGCCCGGGTGGACCTGGCCGCCGCCGCCCGTCGTGTCGGCGCGTTGCCCCCGGTGCGACGGGCCACCGTTTCCCGGGACTGGCCCGGCACGCTCGTGGTGCGGGTGACCGAGCGGACTCCGGTGGCGGCGGTGCCGCAGGGGGAGAGGTTCGCCCTGATCGACGACAGCGGAGTGGCGTTCCGGACGGTGGACCAACGACCCGCCGAGTTGCCCCAGGTGACGGTGGGCCGGCCGGCCGCCGACGACCCGGGCACCCGCGCCGGGCTGGAGGTGCTCGTCGCGTTGACGCCCCAGCTCCGCGCCGAGGTGGTGGACGTGAACGTGGAAGGGCTGGCCCGGATCACCCTGCGGCTGAAGGGGGACCGGACGGTGGTCTGGGGCGACGCGACACGGGGTACGGACAAGGCCCGGGTGGCCACCGCGCTGCTCGACGAGGACACCGATCGGATCGACGTGAGCGCGCCGGACGTGGTGACCTTCCGATGAGCTGGGAGGCGTGTGACGTCGTGACCCGTTGCGCTCCGGCCGGCGACACGCCGGGCGGGTCCTTGGCTCATGGCGTGGTGGCGCTTACGTTGCCCCGAAGAGGTTCAGTGGTTGACATAACTGTAAGCCTCTAGTAGAGGGTGAGGGTTCACCCCTGATCCTCGCTGGTGACAGCTGTCGTCGGCCGCTGGTCTGGCCACGCCGTACCCGGTCGGCCGAAGCCAATCTCGAAGGAAAGGACCGGAGATGACACCTCCGCACAACTACCTGGCGGTCATCAAGGTCGTCGGCATCGGGGGCGGCGGCGTCAACGCCGTCAACCGGATGATCGAGGTTGGGCTCAAGGGCGTCGAGTTCATCGCGATCAACACCGATGCGCAGGCGCTGCTGATGAGTGACGCCGACGTGAAGCTCGACGTCGGTCGGGAGCTGACCCGCGGCCTGGGGGCCGGGGCCAACCCGGACGTCGGCAAGAACGCCGCCGAGGACCACCGCGACGAGATCGAGGAGGTGCTCAAGGGCGCCGACATGGTCTTCGTGACCTGCGGCGAGGGCGGCGGCACCGGCACCGGCGGCGCGCCCGTCGTGGCGAACATCGCCCGCAAACTCGGCGCGCTGACCATCGGTGTGGTGACCCGTCCGTTCTCCTTCGAGGGCAAGCGGCGCCAGGTGCAGGCCGAGTCGGGGATAGACGAACTCCGCAACCAGTGCGACACGCTGATCGTGATTCCGAACGACCGGCTGTTGGCCCTGGGCGACCGCAACATCAGCATGATGGACGCGTTCCGCACCGCCGACCAGGTGCTGCTCTCCGGTGTGCAGGGCATCACCGACCTGATCACCACCCCGGGTCTGATCAACCTGGACTTCGCCGACGTCAAGAGCGTGATGAGCGGCGCCGGCAGCGCGTTGATGGGCATCGGCAGCGCCCGCGGTGAGAACCGCGCGGTCGAGGCGGCCGAGGCGGCCATCTCCAGCCCGCTGCTGGAGCAGAGCATGGACGGCGCGCGCGGCGTGCTGCTCTCCATCGCCGGTGGTTCCGACCTCGGCCTGTTCGAGATCAACGACGCTGCCCAGCTGGTCACCGACGCGGCCCACCCGGACGCCAACATCATCTTCGGTGCGGTCATCGACGACGCGCTCGGTGACGAGGTGCGGGTGACCGTCATCGCGGCGGGCTTCGACGGTGGCACGCCCGCGTACAAGGCGGCCGAGCCGACCCGGAAGACCAACACCAACCAACCGGCGCCGCAGAGCACCCCGGTGCCCGCGCCGGCGACCAACCCGGCTCCGGCCCAGTCGCCGCGTCGGGTGCTCTTCGACGACGTGGACGTTCCCGACTTCCTCAAGAACGGGTCCTGAGCACCGCCGATGACCGACAGCTCAGCCACGGCGCGGCCGGAACGGCACGCCGAGATCGCGGCCGGCCTGGCTCAGGTGCGGTCCCGGATCGCCGACGCCTGCGCGCAGGCCGGCCGGGACCGCGCCGACGTCACGATGATCGCGGTGACGAAGACCTACCCGGCCAGCGACGTGGTGGCGCTGGCCGGGCTCGGGGTGACCGACATGGGGGAGAACCGCGACCAGGAGGCGGCCGGTAAGGCCGCCGAGGTGGCGGCGGCCGGGGTGCGTCCGCGGTGGCACTTCATCGGCCAGTTGCAGCGCAACAAGGCCCGCTCGGTGGTCCGGTACGCCGATGTGGTGCAGTCCGTCGACAGTGTCCGGCTGGCCCGGGCGTTGGCCACCGCGTCCGCCGACCGGGAGCAGCCGCTCGACGTCCTGGTCCAGGTGAGCATCGACGGCGACGCGGCCCGGGGTGGGGCGTTGCCCGGGTCGGCCGATCCGGGCGCCGGGCTGGAACCGGTGGCCGAGGCGGTGGCCGAGGCGTCCGGGCTGCGTCTCGTCGGCCTCATGGCGGTAGCTCCGCTGGGTTGGGAACCGGAGCGGGCCTTCGCCCGTCTCGCCGAGGTCGCCGACGTGTTCCGGGGGGTCCATCCGGGAGCGACAGCGCTGTCCGCGGGGATGAGCGGAGATTTCGAGATCGCGATCCGATATGGCGCGACACATGTCCGCGTCGGTAGCGCGTTGCTCGGAATGCGTTCCACGCTGCGGTAGCCTGACCGCGAGACATGCAAATTACATCAGTGTTGTTTCAGGGATGGCGTCTCCTGGTCGGGGGTCGTGGCGCGCGACGCGAATCGCGCGCCGGGGGATTGCCGTTTCGGTCCGATGGGCATGGTTGTCCACTCGCGACGGGCGACATGGCACGGGGGCGCGTGCCGCACGGCGGACGGAAGGGCGCGGGATGGGTGCACTGCGCAAGGCGGGGGTCTGGCTCGGTCTGGTCGAGGAAGACGACGAGCGGGCCTACGACGACGGTGGCTACGACAAGGGTGGCTACCGCGAGTCGCGTTACCGGCAGAGCCGGTACGCCGAGGAGTTCGCCGACGAGGACGAGGACGACACCGAGGAGCCGCCGGCTCCCCGGCCGCGGATCAGTGAGCGGGGGCGGCTCTCCGAGCGCGCGAGCGGGCGGTTGGGCGAGTCCGACCGTGGCGACGGTGAGCGTCCGGAGCGGATCGAGCGGTCCAGCGTCCGGTCGATCACACGGTCGTCAGCTGGTGAGACCTCCGGCGCGTTGACCTACCACACCCGTGACAACCTGGCCCTCGCGCCGCAGGTCACGGCACGTGAGCGGGCGTTGCCCGAGGAGGAGCAGCGCTACCAGATCACCACGCTGCATCCGACCACCTACCGGGAGGCGCGCACGATCGGTGAGCACTTCCGCGACGGCGTTCCGGTGATCATCAATCTCACCGAGATGGATGAGGCCGATGCCCGCCGTCTGGTGGACTTCGCCGCCGGTCTGGCGTTCGGTCTGCGCGGTACGATCGAGCGCGTGACCAATCGGGTGTTCCTGCTCTCACCGGCCAATGTCCAGGTCACCGCTGAGGACAAGGCCAAGATCGCTGAGGGCGGTTTTTTCAGCCTGAGTTGACCCCGCCCGACCCGAGGGACGTCGCTGACCGTGTTGTCGATCTTACTGCAAGTGCTGTACCTGATCCTTTATGTCTTCCTGCTCCTTCTCCTGTCCCGGTTCGTGTTGAGCGCCGTCCTGCAGTACGGCCGGCGCTGGCAACCGGGGCGCGGCGCATCGGCAGGATTGGAATCCGTGTGGAGCGTCACTGATCCCCCTCTCAACGCGTTGAGGCGTGTGATCCCTCCGCTGCGAATTGGTACCGTGAGCATCGACCTGGCCTCCCTTGTGCTCCTGGTTATCCTGTTCGTGCTGATGGAGTTCGTGTTAGGGCCGTCGATCAGGGCATCTGCCTGATGACCGACGCGCTTTCGCGGCCGCAACTGACCCGAGGAGTTTCGATGCCGCTGACCCCGGCCGACGTCCACAACGTCGCCTTCAAAAAGCCGCCGATCGGCAAGCGGGGGTATGACGAGGAAGAGGTCGACGCCTTCCTCGATGAGGTCGAGCGCGAGCTCGCCCGTCTCATCGAGGAGAACAACGAGCTGCGCGCCCAGGTGGAGCGCGGCGGCCGTGGCGGCGCCCCCGCGGGCCCCGGCGGCGACGCCCGACTGGCGGCGGAGCTCAACGACGTCAAGGCCCAGCTGGACCGGGTGCAGCGCGACAAGTCGGCGGCCGAGCAGGCCGCCCGCGCGATGCAGGCCGAGCTGGAGCAGGTCCGCACGACCGGCGGCCCCGCGGGCGTCACCGGTGACGGCGAGCAGCAGGCCCTGCGCGTGCTGATGATGGCCCAGCGCACCGCCGATGACCACGTCTCCGACGCTCGCCGCGAGGCCGACAGCCTGCTGTCCGAGGCTCGCAGCAAGGCCGAGGAGGTGACCCGGGAGGCGCGCGCGAAGGCTGACGCCCTCGAGCGGGACGCCCGCCAGCGGCACCAGGAGGCCATGGGCGGCCTGGACGCCAAGCGCACGGCGCTGCAGAAGCACATCGAGGAGCTCAAGCAGTTCGAGCGTGAGTACCGCACCCGGCTCAAGGCGTACCTGGAGAGCCAGCTGCGGGACCTCGACGGTCGCGGCCAGGGCCTCGAAGCCGAGATGACCCGCTCCGAGGCAGGCCGGGTCGCCGGCGGCAACGGGCTGGCCGCTGCGGGCCTCGCCGGTTCGTACGGCGGCGGCGGGCGCTCCGGCGCCCTCGAAGCCGGACGCTGAGCACCGGCCGGCGATCGCTCTCCGACAATGGTGACGGTCGCCGGCCCCGTCTGGGCGGTACGACGCGGCGGGGGTGAGCCGTGATAGTCGCAAGTCTCCTGCTCATCCTCGTCGCGGTGGTCCTCCTGGTGCTCGGCCTGGCCGGTGGGTCCAGCTTCCTGTTGATCATTTCCATCGCGGCCAGTTTGCTGGCCGCCGTGGCGTTGGTGGTGGGCGCCCGCCAGGCAGCCGCCAACCGCGCGACGGCGGATCCCGGCCGGACCAGCCGGCGACAGCCCGACGTTTCCCGAATGGCCGGCCAGGCCACGGGTTCCGCGTACGGGCCGCCGCCGGTCGAGCCGGAGATACCGGTCCAGCACGTGCCCACGACGGTTGGCACCGGCGGCACCGGGTGGCGGCAACCACCCGAGCCGCCGGTCGACCGTGAGCCGCCGTTCGGCTCCGCGGCGGAGCCGCCGTTCGACTCCGGTGCCGACGAGGTGCCGCCGTTCGACGACGGGGCACCGTTCGTGACTCCGTCCGACGGCGAGTCCGCTCCCGTCCGGCCCGTCAGCCCCGCCTCGTCGTCCGCGGCGTCGACCGACGACGCCTATCGCGCCGACGAGCCGGCCGAGCAGCCGGTGACCCCTGCCGAGGCGGCCCGGGTGGCGCGACTCCCCGACGCTGTCCAGGTGGTCGACGGTCACCCCCGCTACCACCTCGCCAGTTGCCCGTACCTCGCTGGACGGGTGCCCGAGGAGCTGCCGGTCGCCGAGGCCGTCGAGCTCGGGTTCACTCCCTGCGCGCAGTGCGCGCCAGCCACCGCCCTGCTCGCCGACGTCCGGCCGATCTGAAGCGGCGCCGGTGCCCGCGCAGGAGACGCTCACCGTGGCGGTACGGGTGAAGCCCGGAGCCTCCCGGGACCGGGTGGGCGGACGCTTCGACGGTCCACACGGGCCCGCCCTGGTGATCGCGGTGCACGACCCCGCCGTCGACGGGCGGGCGACCGAGGCGGCCCGCCGGGCGTTGGCGGCCGCCCTGGGCATCCGGCCGGCGGCGGTGTCCCTGCGCGCCGGTGCGGCGAGTCGGGACAAGCTGTTCCTCGTCGACCGGCCCGCGCCGGAGCTGTCCGCGCTGCTGCGCCGACTGCGCGACGGATCTGCCGAGTGAGGAACGCCCGGGCCGGGCAGCCGTGACGGCCGGGTTGGTCCGACCATGACGCCCGGGTTGGACATCGGGCTGCTGCTCGGTGCGGCCGTGCTGCTGGTCGCCGTGGGCGCGGTGCGACTCTCCACCCGGCTCGGTGTGCCCAGCCTCCTCGTCTACCTGGCGCTGGGTGTGGCGATCGGCGAGGGCGGGCTGGGCATCCGCTTCGACGACGTCGAGCTGACCCGGACGCTCGGCTTCTGCGCGCTGATCGTGATCATCGCGGAGGGTGGTCTCACCGCCCGGTGGAGCACGCTACGACCGGTGCTCGGGCTGGCCTCGGCACTCTCCACGGTCGGCGTCGTCGTGAGCATCGTGGTGGTCGGTGTCGCCGTACACCTTCTGTTGGGGTTGGACTGGCGGTTGGCGCTGCTCTACGGGGCGGTGCTGTCGTCCACCGACGCGGCGGCCGTCTTCGCCACCCTGCGCCGGCTGCGGTTGCCGCCCCGACTGGTGGCCACCCTGGAGGCCGAGTCGGGCATGAACGACGCCCCGGTGGTGCTGCTGGTGGTGCTGCTGTCCCACGAGGGTTGGGCGCATCCGTGGTGGTACGAGGTCGGGCTGGTCTGCTACGAGCTGGGTGTGGGCGCGGCGGTGGGCGTGGGTGCGGGTGTCGCCGGCGCCTGGGCGCTGCGCCGGGCGGCGCTGCCGTCGGCCGGTCTCTACCCGATCGCCGCGGTGGGCATCACCGTGTTGGCGTACGCCGCCGGGGCGGTGCTGCACGCCTCGGGGTTCCTCGCGGTGTACGTGGCCGGGGTGCTGCTGGGCAACGCCCGGTTGTCGCACCGGCAGGCGATCCTCGGTTTCGCGGACGGGTTGGCGTGGCTCGCCCAGATCGGGCTGTTCGTGCTGCTCGGGTTGCTGGCCTCACCGGGCCGGTTGGACGCGGCGGTGCTTCCCGCTGTGGTCGCGGGGCTGGCCCTGGTGCTGCTGGCCCGGCCGTTGTCGGTGGCCGTCTCGGCGCTGCTGTTCCGGGTCGGCCTCCGTGAACAGGCGTTCCTGTCCTGGGCGGGGCTGCGCGGGGCGGTGCCGATCGTGTTGGCGACCATTCCGCTCTCCGAGCGGGTGCCCGGTGCGGAGCGTCTCTTCGACGTGGTCTTCGTGCTGGTGGTGATCTTCACTCTGGTGCAGGCCGGGGCGCTGGGGCCGTTCGCCCGTTGGTTGCGGGTGACCGCGCCGACCGAGGCCGCCGAGATCCATGTGGAGACCGCCCCGCTGGAGCGGATGCGCGCGGATCTGCTCCAGGTGGAGGTGCCGCCGGGCTCGCGGCTGGCCGGTGTGCACGTCGACGAGCTGCGGCTGCCGCTGGGCGCGTCGGTGACGCTGGTGCTGCGCGACGGGGTGGGATTCGTGCCCGCGCCGGACACCCGGCTGAAGACCGGCGACAGCCTGTTGATCGTGGCGACGGCCGGGGTCCGGGATGCCGCCGAGCGGAGGCTGCGGGCGGTCAGCCGACGGGGTCGGCTGGCTCGGTGGTTTGGCGAACACGGGGATGAGGTGCCCGGTTGATCTGCTAGCGTTCCCTTTGCCCCAGTTAGGCAGGGCTAGGGGCTGTTGAGCGGTGCGACGGTGCGGCACGTTGTCGGACGCCTGTACGTTCCGTATTCTTGCCAACCTCCGGAGTGCGCGGCCATCGTCGCCGTGCGCCCCTTTTCGTCCATTAGGGGACGCCTTGGTCGGCGCCCCCTGACCAGGATGCCGCGAACCACGCGGCTCCCCGGCCGAGGGAGCGACCCATGGCTAAGCCAGCCGACACCAGGACCGCCGGGCGCAAGCCGGTGGCCAAGGCCACCCGGAGCACTGCGGAGACCGAGAAGATCCGGGCGGCGTTGGCGGCGCGGCGGGACGAGCTTCGTGCCGAGTACGATCAGACGCTGAGCGAGATCACCGAGCTGCAGCGCGATCGGCTGACCGACTCGGCCGGGGACGACCAGGCCGACACGGGCACCAAGACGCTCGAGCGGGAGCAGGAGATCTCTCTCGCCAACAGCATTCTGGAACGGATCACGCAGGTGGAGCGCGCGTTGGAGCGCCTCGACGAGGGTGGTTACGGCTGGTGCGAGCGGTGCGGCAACCCGATCCCGGTCGAGCGCCTCGCCGCATTCCCGTCGGCCACCCAGTGTGTGACGTGCAAGCAGCTGGAGGAACGGCGCTGAGGTCCGTTCCCCGGCGGCGATGAGACGGTGAGCGATCACCGCCGAGACTGTCGATGGGGAGCGCATGACCGCAGCACCGTCCGCCGAACCCGGCCGTACCGATCCGGGCGGCGGCACACGCCGACCCCGGGCCGTTGCGATCCTCGCCGGAGTCGCCCTGGTGGCCCTGCTGGCCGATCTGGTCACCAAGCACCTCGCGCTGGCCGCGTTGACCGACCGGGAGCCGGTCCGTCTGCTCGGCGGGTTCGTCTACCTGAGCCTGACCCGCAACAGCGGTGCCGCCTGGAGCATCGGCGCGGACCACACATGGGTCTTCCCGCTGATCACCATCGGTGTGGTCGGCTGGATCGTCTGGATGGCACTGCGACTGCGCTCACTGCCCTGGGCGATCTCCCTCGGCCTGGTGCTGGGCGGCGCGCTGGGCAACCTCGTCGACCGGATCTTCCGGGCACCATCACCCTTCCACGGGCACGTGGTCGACATGATCAGCCTCTTCGACCCGTACGGCCAGGTCTGGCCGGTGTTCAACCTGGCGGACAGCTCGCTGGTCTGCGGCGTGCTGCTGGCCGTGCTGTTGGAGCTGACCGGCCGCCAGCGTGACGGCCGCCGCGCCGGCCGCGACGGCAACCCGACCGAGACGGACGCCCCCCAGGGCGCCGCCGAGCAGCAGGAGCGGGCATGACCTCCGCATTCGCCGCTGGAGGCGACCACCGTTCCCTGCCCGTGCCGGACGGCCTCGACGGCATGCGACTGGACCAGGCCGTGTCCCGCCTGTTCGGGCTCTCCCGCACCGCCGCCGCGGCCCTGGTGGACGCCGGGGACGCGCTCGTCGACGGCAGCGCCCGGCCGAACTCGCACAAGGTCAAGGCCGGCTCCTGGCTGGACGTCACGCTGCCCGCCCCGGTCGCGCCACCGACCGTCGTGCCCCAGGCGGTGCCCGGCCTGCGGGTGGTCTACGCCGACGACGACATCGTGGTGGTCGACAAGCCGGTGGGAGTGGCGGCCCACCCCAGCCCCGGATGGACCGGCCCGACCGTGATCGGCGGCCTCGCCGCGATCGGGCACCGCATCTCCACGAGTGGTGCCGCCGAGCGTCAGGGCGTGGTGCACCGGCTCGACGTGGGGACCACCGGGATCATGGCGGTCGCCAAGAGCGAACAGGCGTACACGGCGTTGAAGCGGGCCTTCAAGTACCGCGAGGTGGACAAGGGTTACCACGCCGTGGTGCAGGGCCACCTGGACCCGCTGCGCGGGACCGTGGACGCGCCGATCGACAGGCACCCGACCCACGACTACCGCTGGGCGGTGGTGTCCGGCGGCAAGCCGAGCATCACCCACTACGACACCCTCGAGGCGTTCCCGGCGGCGAGCCTGGTCGACGTCCGGCTGGAGACCGGTCGGACCCACCAGATCCGGGTGCACTTCTCCACCCTGCGGCACCCCTGCGTGGGTGACCTCACCTATGGTGCCGACCCCACCCTCTCGGCCCGTCTCGGCCTGGCCCGACAGTGGTTGCACGCCCGCGAACTGAGCTTTTTGCACCCCCGAACGGGGGACGAGGTCCGGTTCGTCAGCGACTACCCTGACGACCTGGAACGTGCGCTCCAGATCCTGCGTGACTGAGCGGCGACCGCCCGACACCGATCCGACGAGGGGATCCCGCCCGTGCGCGCCGGCAACCTGCTGCGGCAGCTGGACCAACGGCTGCTGCCGCCGCTGAGCCGAGCCGTGGCCCGGCTGGGCGACCGGTCGGCGCGCTCCGGGGTGCTCACCTGGGCCGCCGTGCTCTCCGCGGCGGCGGTCCTGGGCACCGCGGTCTGGGCTGTCGACGACGCGCCGGTGGGCGACCGGACGGTGGGTGAGGTGACCCGGGTCGGCGTCACCGACGGTGATTCCGTCCCCGGTTACCTGCGGTCCGCCGCCGCCGACCTGGCCGCGCTCCCCGCGTCCGCCTCGTCCTCGGGGAGTGGCACGTACGCGCTGGTCACGCTCACCGAGTACCTGCCGCCGCAGCGTCTGGCGGCGGTGCTCGGCGACGTCGGGGTCTCCACCGTCTTCGGGCGGGTGCCGCTGCCCGGACGGCAGACCGAGATCGTCCGCATTCCCGCGCTACGGGTGCCGGACGACGTGGTCGCCGGGATGGACGAGGTGGCGGCCCGCAAGGACGCCGAAGCCGCCGACTACCAGGCCCGGGCCGCGGCTGTCGACGGTGACGGCGCGGACGAGCGGGAGCTGCGGGAACGCTACGTCAGCGGGGCCGAGGTGGCGACCGCGGAGGCGGCGGCGTACCGGACCGGCTGCTCCTGCGTCTACGCCGCTGTGGTGCGGGCGGCCCCTCAGGTGTTGCGCGGTGTGGCAGCCCGCCCGGGCGTCCGGGCCGTCGACCCGGCGCCCGAGGTGTACCGGCTGGACCGCACTGTCTTCACGCCACCACTGCCCGAGCAGCGCGACGTGGTGCGCCCGCCGGCCGACACCGGGCCGAGTCCGGCGTCGACCCCGGACGGTTCCGTGGAGTCCACCCCACCCGCGCCCGCGCCGCTGACGTCGGTGGGCGAATCGTCGGAACCCGCACCGGTCGTCACGATTCCGTCACCCGCGCCGTCGTCCGCCGAGTCGACCGAGCCGCCCCCGCCGAGCGCCGCCACCTCCCCGGACAGCACCGGTGCCGAATCCCCGACACCCGCGTCGTCGTGATCTGCGTCGGCTGGTGTGCGCTCTGAGGTGTGGTCCGAATAGGGTTTGGTTCGTAGCCTGTCAGACGGAGATCGATGGCGCTGGGAGGGCGGGCCGTGGAGGGCAGTGAGACCGGCTGGGGCCGGCCGGCCGAACCAGCGCCGCGGTGGCGTGCGTTGTTGGACCGTGCCCGGCTGGGCGGTCGCGGCGCGGAGCAGACCGAGCCGGACCGGCGTCCCGACGACGCGCCACCTGACCCGCTGCCCCGGCGCGCGGCTCCCAACGGCTACGCGGGGCGGGCGCCCGCCATCGGGCATCCAGCAGATCTGTCGTACGGCGCGGAGCCCGACTACCGGGCCGAGGCGACCTACCGCGTCGACCCCGCCTACCGGGCCGAGCCGGACTACCGCGCCGAGCCGGCGTACCGGTCGGACCCGGCGTACCGGGCCGAGCCGGGTTACCGGGCGGAGCCCGACTATCGGGCCGAGCCGGCGTACCGGGCGGAGCCGACCTATCGCCCGGAGCCGGGCTTCGGGGCCGAGCCGGGTTACCGGGGTGAGTCGTACCGGGGGGAGCCCGACTATCGGGCCGAGCCGGCGTACCGCGCCGAGCCGGGCTACCGGGTGGATCCGGGCCATCGGGTCGAGCCGACGTACCGGACCGAACCCGAGCCGCCGCCGGCCGTCCCCGACCCGGGTCCGTCGCGGTACGCGTTGCTGGACAACGGTTACCGGCCGGGCGACCAGCCGG
The DNA here is from genome assembly GCF_027460215.1 of Micromonospora sp. WMMC250. Taxonomy (NCBI): domain Bacteria; kingdom Bacillati; phylum Actinomycetota; class Actinomycetes; order Micromonosporales; family Micromonosporaceae; genus Micromonospora; species Micromonospora sp. WMMC250. The sequence continues at coordinate 6,841,967 of NZ_JAPZBJ010000002.1, forward strand.
TGGAGTCGCGGTACGCCCTGCTGGAGACCGGCTACCAGCCGGAGACCGGCTATCCGGTCGCCGTGCCGCAGCCCTCGCCGGTCGCAGCGCCACCGGTCGCGCCGATCGCACCACCGCCGATCGCACCGCCGGTCGCGCCCCCGCCGGTCGCCCAGTCGGTCGGCTCGGCGGTCGTCGAGCGTTCCTACCCGGCCCGGATCGAGTGGCGCTCGCAGGGTGTCGACGAGCAGGAACGGGCCAACGGGGTGCTGCGGCGGGATCTGGGCACGCCCCGGGTGTTCGCCTTCGCCAACCCCAAGGGCGGGGTGCACAAGACCACCGCGACCGTGCTCGCCGCGGCCACCGTCGGCAGCGTGCGCGGGCAGGGCGTGCTGGCCTGGGACGACAACGAGCTGCGCGGCACCCTCGGGCTGCGCGCCGGCAGTGCCCGGCACGCCCGGACGATCCGGCACCTGGTCACCGACCTGGCCCAGATCGAGATCCTCGAAGGCGAGACGCTGCTGGGTCGGCTGGACGACTACCTGCGGCACGCCTCCGACGGTTCGTACGACGTGCTGGCCGGCGAGGAGAGCCCGCGCTTCGCCCAGCGACTGGACCAGTTCACCGTCCGGCGGGTGCTGGAGCTGCTGCGCCGCACCCACGACGTGGTCTGCGTCGACACCGGCAACAACGTGGAGAGCCCCAACTGGCGCACCGTGATGCAGGCCGCCGACCAGCTGGTGGTGACCACTGTGCCGCGGGAGGACGCGGCGTTCAGCGCGGACTGGATGCTCGACCTGCTGCACGAGGAGGGCATGGGCGAGCTGGCGGACAACGCCGTCACCCTCATCTCCTGCCCGACCCCGGGTCGCTCGCCGTTGCAGGACGACCTGGAGCGGCACTTCGCCACCCGTACCCGTGGGGTGGCGGTGGTGCCCTACGACCCGGCGCTGGAGACCGGGGCGTCCATCGAATACCACCAGCTCCAGCCGGAGACCCGGCAGGCGTGGTTGCGGGCGGCGGCGATGATGGTGGAGCCGTTCGCCCGGTGAGCTGGTCTGCCGCCACCGGAGCCCCGCCACTCGACCGGGCCTGAGAGGATCATCGGGTGAGCCCGGACTACCCCGACCCCGCGCGGCCCGTCGACGAGCCCGACCGACCCGCGCCACCCCGCACGCCAGGCGCGACCTCGCCGGAGGCTGAGCGGTCGACCGGGCCGCAGCCGGACGCCGAGCGGTCGGCCCGGTCGCAGCCGGACGCCGAGCGGTCGGCCCGGTCGCAGCCGGACGCCGGGTCGCAGCCCGGGGACCTGCCACCGCCGGGGGACCTGTCGCCGCCGGGGGCCGTGCCGCCGCCGGAGGCCCAGCTGGCGACACCGCAGCACGGGTACGGTCCGGGCGACGCCCCAGCCTCGGCGGCCTACGGGAGCTTGTTGGAGCTGACCTTCGACGAGCCGCGTCGTCCGCTGCGTACCGTGGCGGCGGTGCTGGCCAGCGCGCTCGCCGTGGCCGTCCTGGGTGTGCCGTTCGGGCTGCTCTGGGCGGGGCTCGCGCCGGACACTCCGGTGCTCAAGACCGCCGAGGGGGCGATCTACGCCGACCCGCAACCGGAGCAGCCGATCGCCGCCGATGGTTGGTTCAGTCTGCTCGGGCTGGCCTTCGGGTTGCTGGTGGCGCTCGCGCTGTGGTTCGTGCTGCGACGTCGGCGTGGCCCGGTCGGTTTGCTCGCCGCGGTGCTCGGCGCGTTGGCCGCCGCGCCGGTGGCCTGGCAGGTGGGACGGCGGATCGGATTGGCCACCTTCGACCGGCTGCTGGACACCGCTCCGGCCGGGCAGGCCTTCACCAAACCCGCCGACCTGCGGGCCGGCGGGGTCGACTGGCTGCTCGGTGTCCTGCCGGTGCCGCACGGCAACCTGCTGTTGCCGGCGTTCGGCGCCGCTGTCACGTACACGCTGCTGGCGGGCTGGTCGCGGTGGCCGGGCCTGCGGCCGGAGCCCGAGCCGGGGCTCAGTTGGGTGTCGGCGGGGACGCCAGTTCCGCCAACGGCACCGGAACCGCCCGCACCTGACGCAGCAGAGCCGCCTCGCGGTTGAGCAGCCGCAGCTCGGCGCGGAGCCGCGCGGCGGTGTCGTCGATGGCCAGCAGCCGCTGCCGATCGTCGACGGTGAGCGCCGCGGTCGCCGCCACCAGATGGGACAACACCGTCGGATCCTCCGGCAGCTGCTCGGAGATCTCCTCCGGGTCGGGGCGGATCAGCCCCAGGTACTGCCGGAACACCGCGATCACCCGGGCGGCCAACAGGTCGGCGACCTCGTCGGGTCCGGAGGGGTCGGGGAGCCACTCGACGTCAGCGGTCAGGTAGGGAGCCGCGTCCTCGTCGACCTCGGCGATCCGGAACCGGCGGCGGCCGACGGTGACGATGTCGAAACCACCGTCGGCCAGTTCGGTCACCTGCCGCAGCTCGGCGGTGCAGCCCACCTCGTGCAGGGTGACCTCGCCGACGCCCGCCGTCGCGCGGGCGCCGGGACCGGCGGGCGCGACCTCCCAGCCCGCCTGGATGGCCACCACACCGAACTCGCGGGGAGCGCCCTCGGGCAGGTCGACGAGGTGTCGGACCAGCGCCCGGTAGCGCTCCTCGAAGATGTGCAGCGGCAGCACCAACCCGGGAAAGAGCACCGTTGCGAGCGGAAACACCGGCAGCCGTGCGGTCACATGGTCGAGCCTAACCAATCTCGCCCCGGCGGGCGTGGCCCGGCTCACCGTCCCGGCGTACGGGCGGCTCGGGTGTACCGCGGGCGGGCCGCCTAGACTCGCAAGGGTGCTGAACCGGATCGACCTGCGCAACGGTCTCGGAGACCCGCGCCGCCTGCTGCCCCGTGCCCAGCTCGACGTGTCTGTCGCCGTCGAGCGGATCCGTCCGCTGGTGGAGGCGGTCCGCGAGCATGGTTACCCGGCGATCCGGGAGGCCAGCGAGCGGTTCGACGGCATCGCCCCGGAGGTGCTGCGGGTGCCCGTCGAGGCGATCGCCAAGGCCGAGGGGGTGCTCGACCCGAGCGTGCGCGCCGCGCTGCTGGAGTCGATCGCCCGGGCCCGTCGGGTCCACGACGACCAGCGGCGCACCGACCACACCACGCAGGTGGTGCCCGGTGGCACTGTCACCGAGCGGTGGCTGCCGGTCGACCGGGTCGGCCTCTACGTGCCCGGCGGCCTGGCGATGTACCCGTCGACGGTCGTGATGAACGTGGTGCCCGCGCAGGCGGCCGGGGTGCGGTCGCTGGTGGTGGTCAGCCCGCCGCAGAAGGACAACGGTGGCCTGCCCGACCCCCGGGTGCTCGCCGCGTGCGCGCTGCTCGGCGTCGACGAGGTGTACGCCGTCGGCGGGGCCCAGGCGGTGGCGATGCTGGCGTACGGCGCGGCGGTCGACCCGTTGGGTGAGCTGCGGTGCGACCCGGTCGATCTGATCACCGGCCCGGGCAACATCTGGGTGACCGCCGCCAAGCGGCTGCTGCGGGGCGTGGTGGGCATCGACGCCGAGGCCGGGCCGACCGAGATCGCCATCCTGGCCGACGACACCGCCGACCCGGCGCACGTGGCCGCCGACCTGATCAGTCAGGCCGAGCACGACCCGCTGGCCGCGAGCGTGCTGGTCACCCCGTCACTGGCGCTCGTCGAGTCGGTCGAGCGGGAGTTGGCCCGGCAGGTGTCGGCGACCAAGCACGTCGAGCGGGTGACCACGGCGCTGACCGGCGAGCAGAGCGGCGTGGTGCTGGTCGACGATCTGGAGGCGGGGCTGCGGGTGGTCGACGCGTACGCGGCCGAGCACCTGGAGATCCAGACGGCCGACGCCCGGACGTGGGCGCTTCGGGTGCGCAACGCCGGGGCGATCTTCGTGGGCGCCTGGTCGCCGGTGTCGCTCGGCGACTACTGCGCCGGGTCCAACCACGTGCTGCCGACCGGCGGTTGCGCCCGGCACTCCTCCGGGCTGTCGGTGCAGTCGTTCCTGCGCGGCGTCCACCTGATCGAGTACACCGAGGCGGCGCTGCGTGACGTGGCCCCGCACGTGGTCACCCTGGCGAACGTCGAGGACCTGCCCGCACACGGCCAGGCGGTGCAGGCGCGCTTCCCGGGAGCGTCGACGTGACGGGTCTTGGCGACGTGACGAGTCTTGACGACCTGCCGATCCGCGACGACCTGCGAGGGCTGTCGCCGTACGGGGCGCCGCAGCTGGACGTGCCGGTGCGGCTCAACACCAACGAGAACTCCTACCCGGTGCCGGAGCCGGTGGTCGAGGCGATCGGCAAGGCGCTCGCGGCCGAGTTGCGCGAGTTGAACCGCTACCCGGACCGGGACGCGGTGGCGCTCCGCGCCGACCTGGCCGAATATCTCGGGCACGGGCTGACCGTCGAGCAGGTGTGGGCGGCGAACGGCTCCAACGAGATCCAGCAGCAGCTGCTCCAGGCGTTCGGTGGGCCGGGGCGCACCGCCCTCGGCTTCGTTCCGGCGTACTCGATGCATCCGTTGCTGGCCCTCGGCACCGGCACCCGGTGGGTGCCCGCCGAGCGTGGCGTCGACTTCGGGTTGACCGTCGCGGAGGCGGTCGCCCAGGTCCGCCAGCACCAACCGGACGTGGTCTTCCTCTGCTCACCGAACAACCCCACCGGCACGGCACTGGACCCGGCGGTGATCGCCGCCGTGCTCGACGCCGCGCCGGGCATGGTGGTCGTCGACGAGGCGTACGCCGAGTTCGCCCGGCCCGGGACGGTCAGCGCCCTGGCGGTGCTGACCGGTCACCCGCGGCTGGTGGTCAGCCGCACGATGAGCAAGGCGTTCGGCTTCGCCGGTGGGCGGCTGGGTTACCTGGCCGCCGATCCGGCGGTGGTGCAGGCGATGCAGCTCGTCCGGCTGCCATACCACCTCTCCACGCTCACCCAGGCCGCCGCACGTGCGGCGGTGACCCACCGCGACGCCCTCCTCGGTACGGTGAGTGCGATCATGGCGCAGCGGGACCGGATCGTGGCGACGCTGCGGGAGCGCGGGTTGCGGGTCGCCGACAGCGACGCCAACTTCGTGCTCTTCCAGGTGGGCGGCGACCAGACCATCGTCTGGAAGGCCCTGCTGGCCCAGGGCGTGCTGGTCCGGGACGTCGGTCTGGCCGGCTGGCTGCGGGTGACCGCCGGCACCGCCGCCGAGACCGATGCCTTCCTTACCGCAATGGAGACAGTCACGTGGGAGCGCGAGGAGTGAGCTTGCGAGCCCCGCAGCCGCGATCGAGAGGCAAGCGATGAGTCGGACCGCCCGGGTGGAGCGGATCACCAAGGAGACCAAGGTCCTCGTCGAGATCGACCTCGACGGCACCGGAGCCGCCGAGATCAGCACCGGCGTGGGCTTCTACGACCACATGCTGCACCAGATCGCCCGGCACGGCGGCTTCGACCTGACCGTGCGCACCGCGGGTGACCTGGAGATCGACGCGCACCACACCATCGAGGACACCGCGCTCGCCCTGGGCGCCGCGTTCGACCAGGCGCTGGGCGACAAGGCCGGCATCCGACGGTACGGTTCGGCGACCGTGCCGATGGACGAGGTGCTGGTCCGGGCTGCCGTGGACCTGTCCGGTCGGCCGTACGTGGTGCACGACGAGCCGGTACTGGCCCCGTACATCGGGCCGGTCTACGCGACGAGCATGACCCGACACATTTGGGAGTCCTTCGGGCAGGCGGCCCGGGTAACGCTGCACGTCGACGTGCTGCGGGCGGCCCGGCCGGGCGGTCACCCGGACGCGCACCACGTGGTGGAGGCGCAGTTCAAGGCGGTCTCCCGTGCGTTGCGCGAGGCGACCTCGATCGACCCGCGCGCGGCCGGGGCGATCCCCAGCACGAAGGGTGCGCTCTGATGAGCGCGAGGAGTGCAGCGAAGCGGAGCCCCGCAGTCGCGATCGGCGGGTGGCTCTGATGGGCGCCGCGTTGCCGACGTTGTTGCTGATCCTGGCCGGGGTGTTGGTGGGTGGCGCCTGGTCGTTGTACCGCCAGGGCGCGTCGAAGGGCGTGGTGGGCATCACCGCGCTGCTCGCGGTGCTCGCCACTGTCGGTGGGGTGCTGTGGCTGTTGCCGGGGCAGGACGCATGAGCGCCGTGGTGGTGCTCGACTACGGCTCGGGCAACCTGCGCTCGGCGGAGCGGGCACTGGCTGCCGCCGGCGCGGACGTGCGGGTGACCGACGACCTGTCCGCCGCAGCCGCCGCCGATGGTCTGGTGGTGCCGGGGGTGGGCGCGTACGCGGCGTGCATGGCCGGGATCGAGGCGTTGGGCGCCGGTCCGGTCATCGCCGAGCGGGTGGCGGCCGGTCGGCCGGTGCTGGGGATCTGCGTGGGCATGCAGGTGCTCTTCGAGTACGGCGAGGAGCACGGTGTGGTGACCAAGGGGCTCGGGCTGCTGCCCGGTGGCGTGACCCGGTTGGCCGCCACGCGGTTGCCGCACATGGGCTGGAACACCGTCCGGGCGTCCGGGGAGTCGGTGCTCTTCGCCGGTTTGCCGGAGCAGAGCCGGTTCTACTTCGTCCACTCGTACGCCGTGGGTGACGCGACGGCGCTGGCTGCCGCCGGCGCCACGGTGACCACCGCTCACCACGACGTCGACTTCGTCGCCGCGGTGGAGCGGGGTCCGCTGTCGGCCGCCCAGTTCCACCCGGAGAAGTCCGCCGACACCGGTGCCGCGCTGCTGCGCAACTGGCTCGCCACGCTGCCCAGCGGTGGTTGAGCGTCGTCGCCCGGTGCCCGGCGCGGGGGCGTCGCCGTGAGCCGGGAACGGGCCCGTCGGCGGGCCGAGCGGGAGGCGGAACAGGCCCGGGAGCGGGCTGTCCGGCAGCGGCAGGTCGCTCGCCGGCAGCGTCGTCGCGCGGTGGTCCGCCGGTTGACGCCGCAGCTGCGGCGGGGCCGTTCGGGCCGGCTGGCCCGGCACAGTCGTGGTGAGCGGGCCGCGATCGTGCTGCTCACCGGCGCGGCGCTGATTCTGATCTGGACGTTCGTCGACAATCTGGCGTTGCGTATCGCGCTGATCGTGCTGTTGCTGCTCGTACTGCCGGCGATCGTGGTGATCGCCCTGGACCGTCGTACCTGATCGAGGAGAAGACGTTGAGCCTGACCCTGTTACCCGCCGTGGATGTCGCCGACGGCCGGGCCGTCCGGCTCGTGCAGGGCGCCCTCGGAAGCGAGAGCGTCTACGGCGACCCGTTGGACGCGGCGCTGGCCTGGCAGCAGGACGGCGCGGAGTGGATCCACCTGGTCGACCTGGACGCGGCGTTCGGGCGGGGCACCAACGCGCACCTGCTCGCCGAGGTGGTGCGCCAGTTGGACGTGAAGGTGGAGTTGTCGGGCGGCATCCGCGACGACGAGTCGCTGCGTGCGGCGTTGGGCACCGGTGCGGCCCGGGTGAACATCGGCACCGCTGCTCTCGAGGACCCGGTCTGGTGTGACCGGGTGGTCGGGGAGTACGGCGACCGGGTGGCCATCGGGTTGGACGTGCGGGGCCAGACCCTGTCCGCGCGTGGGTGGACCCGGGACGGCGGTGACCTGTACGAGGTGCTGGAGCGGCTGGACAAGGCGGGCGCGAGCCGGTACGTCGTCACCGACATCACCAAGGACGGCACGATGCGCGGGCCGAACCTGGACCTGCTGCGCGACGTGTGTGCTCGTACCGATCGCCCGGTGATCGCCTCCGGGGGTGTGTCCACGCTGGATGACCTGCGGGCGTTGGCGACCCTGGAGCCGGTCGGGGTGGAGGGCGTCATCGCCGGTAAGGCGCTCTACGCGGGTGCCTTCACGGTGGCCGAGGCGCTGCGGACGCTGGCCGAGGCGTGACTGTCACCCGGCTGGGGTCGGGTGGGCCGTGGGAGCAGAGCTACGGCTACTCCCGCGTGGTCCGGGCCGGTGACCGGGCCTGGACGGCCGGCTGCACGGCGACGGTGGACGGTCAGGTGGTGCACGTCGGTGACGCCGCCGCGCAGACCGCGCAGGCGCTGCGGATCGGGTTGGACGCGCTGGCCGAGGTCGGTGCGGAGCCGGGTGACGTGGTCCGGACCAGGCTGTACGTGACCGACCGGCTGCACGCCGACGAGGTGGGCCGGGCGCACAACGCGGTCTTCGGAGCGGTCCGGCCGGCGGCCACCCTGGTGGTGGTGGCCGGCCTGTTGGACCCGGAGCACCTGGTCGAGGTGGAGTTGGAGGCGTACCTCGGCGATCGCTGAGGTGCGCCCGGCTCAGCCGGCCGCGAGCCGGGCGCACGCCGATTAGGTTGTGCACAACTTAATTGTGGGCTACGTTTCAATGGTGACCGATGACCTGGTGCTGCGCCGGCAGGTGTGCTTCGCGCTCTACACCGCGTCGCGCGCCCTGACCGACGTCTACCGGCCCATCCTCGACGAGTTCGGGCTGACCTACCCGCAGTACCTGGTGCTGCTGGTGCTCTGGGAGCGTCCCGACGACGCCCGCACGGTGACCGAGCTGGGCACCGAGCTGCGACTGGACTCCGGCACCCTCTCTCCGCTGCTCAAGCGGCTGGAGGGGGCGGGGCTGGTGGCCCGACGACGGTCGGCCAGCGACGAGCGGCGGGTCGAGGTGGGCCTCACCGACCAGGGCCGTGCCCTGCGCCAACAGGTCGACCACGTCCCGATGTGCATCGCCCAGGCCACCGGGCTGGGCATCACCGAGCTGGTCGCGCTGCGCGACACCCTCACCCAGGTCACCGACACCATCCACCGACAGAAGGAGCAGTGACCCTCATGCAGGTTCTCTACACCGCGTCAGCGACCGCCAGCGGCGACGGGCGGGACGGCCACGTCGAGACCTCCGACGGCACCCTCGCGCTCGACCTGGCAGTGCCGAAGGAGATGGGTGGCGCCGGCGGCGCGGCCAACCCCGAGCAGCTCTTCGCCGCCGGCTACGCGGCCTGCTTCCACAGCGCGCTGCGGGTCGTGGCCCGTCGGGCCAAGGCCGACGTGACCGGCTCCGTGGTCGCCGCCGAGGTGGGCATCGGCCCGAACGGCAGCGGCGGCTTCGGGCTCACCGTGCAGCTCGTCGTCGACCTGCCCGCCGTGCCCCGCGAGGTCGCCGAGCAGGTGGTCGAGCAGGCCCACCAGGTCTGCCCCTACTCGAACGCCACCCGCGGCAACATCGACGTCACGCTGACCGTCCGCGAGACCCTGGCCGCCTGACCCCAGGCCCCTCAGGCACCCCACCGCGGACGAGAGGACGACCACCCCCGTGACCAGCAACCGTGAGATCCACCTGGCCAGCCGCCCCGTGGGCTGGCCCACCGACGACAATTTCCGACTCGTCGAGACCGAGGTCCCGACGCCGGGCCCGGGCCAGATCGTGGTCCGCAACCAGTACATGTCCGTCGACCCGTACATGCGGGGACGGATGAACGACGTCAAGTCGTACGTCGCGCCGTTCGCACTCGACGCGCCGCTCGACGGCGCCGCGATCGGCGAGGTGGTGGCCAGTGAGGCGGCGGACATCGCCGTCGGGGCCACCGTCCTGCACGGGCTGGGCTGGCGCGAGTACGCAGTGCTCGACGCCAAGGCCGCCCGGCCGGTCGACCCGAACGTCGCCCCGGCCAGCGCGTACCTGAGCGTGCTGGGCATGACCGGGCTGACCGCGTACGCCGGGTTGCTGGAGGTGGCCGCGATGAAGCCCGGCGAGACGGTGTTCGTCTCCGCCGCGGCCGGCGCGGTCGGCAGCCTGGTCGGCCAGATCGCCAAGCTCAAGGGTGCCGGTCGGGTCGTCGGCAGCGCCGGGTCGCCGGCCAAGGTCGAGCGGCTGCGGGCGCTGGGCTTCGACGCGGCCTTCGACTACCACGACGGGCCGATCCGTGACTCGCTGCGGGCGGCCGCCCCGGACGGTGTCGACGTCTACTTCGACAACGTCGGCGGTGACCACCTGGAAGCGGCGATCTCGGTCATGAACCTGCACGGCCGAGCCGCCATCTGCGGCATGATCGCGCAGTACAACGCCACCGAACCGCCGGCCGCCCCGCGCAACCTGGCGCTGGTCATCGGCAAGCGGCTCACCCTGCGTGGCTTCCTGGTCAACGACCACAACGACGTGCGTTCGGCGTTCGTCAGTGACGTCGCCGGCTGGCTGCGCGAGGGCACCCTGTCCTACGACGAGACGATCGTGGACGGCATCGAGAACGCCCCGTCGGCGTTCCTCGGCGTCCTGCGCGGCGACAACCTGGGCAAGATGCTCGTCCGCGTGTGACGCCCGACTCGGTTCCAGCACACCCCTTGATCCACTCGAGCTCGCCGATATGGCGGTATCCGAGCGCCGGGGATACCCCAACTTCGGCGAAACGGAGGGGATCAACCCGCAAGCGCGGCACGGCGGTCGACCCGGACGGGTCGACCGCCGTGCCGCGCGCGGGAGATAGGCTCGCGGCATGACCGTGGCGGTACGGGTGATTCCCTGTCTGGACGTGGATGCCGGACGGGTGGTCAAGGGCGTCAACTTCCTCGACCTCCGCGACGCCGGTGACCCGGTGGAGTTGGCCGCCGCGTACGACCGGGCCGGCGCGGACGAGCTGACTTTCCTCGACGTCACCGCGTCGTCGAGCGACCGCGGCACCATGCTCGACGTGGTACGCCGCACGGCCGAGTCGGTGTTCATCCCGCTGACCGTCGGCGGTGGGGTCCGGCAGGTCGCCGACGTGGACACGCTGCTGCGTGCCGGTGCGGACAAGGTGGGCGTGAACACCGCCGCGATCGCCCGTCCGGAGCTGATCGCCGAGATCGCCGACCGGTTCGGCCGGCAGGTGCTCGTGCTCTCCCTCGACGTACGACGGGCCCCGGACGGCGTGACGCCCAGCGGCTTCGAGGTCACCACCCACGGCGGCCGACGTGGCACCGGGATGGACGCCGTACGGTGGGCGGCCCGCAGCGCCGAGTTGGGCGCGGGGGAGATCCTGCTCAACTCGATGGACGCCGACGGCACCAAGGCCGGCTTCGACCTGGAGTTGATCGCCGCGGTGCGAGCGGTGGTGGACGTGCCGGTGGTCGCCAGCGGCGGTGCCGGCGAGGTGGCCCACTTTCCGCCCGCGATCGGCGCCGGGGCGGACGCCGTGCTCGCCGCCAGTGTCTTCCACTTCGGCGAGCTGACGGTGGCCCAGGTCAAGGACGCGCTGCGCGACAGCGGTCACCCGGTGCGCTGACTCGTCAGTGGCCGCCGGAGTGGCCCTCCGGGGACCGGCGGGGCGTCGGGATGGACCGGACCGCGTACTCCTGGACGGCCGCCGCGTGGTCGGCCTCGTCCAGGTTCCATTCGGCGCTGCCGGGAGCATGCCGGCGGGTCAGCACACCCTGCACCGTGTCCACCATGGTCGCCACACCCGCCCGCGGGCGGGTACGCCAGAGCTGCTCACCCTCGGCGGTGATCCGGAACCAGCCGTCGGCGACGCTGACCAGCCCCGCCCCGACCAGCCGCTGGACCGCGGCCTCCACCTCGTGCCGCTGCGGAATCGTGTGGTTGAGGTGGTCGGCGGTCGACAGCACGTCGGTGAGGCGGACGCCCTCCGGCCGTCGACTTGTCGCTGACCGACGATGCCGACCGGCACCGCTCGCGATGACCAACGAAACGAAGATCCAGGCGTCCGTCCAGCGCCAACCGTTCTCCCCCATGAAGAGATGATGACGGCGCGCGTGCCGGAAGGGAACACCCACCCTCCATCCAGCACTGTGGAGCACCACGGCGTACCGGTTCGCGGACGGTCGGTGAGGGCTCAGCCGGTGGGGGCGGCCGGTGCGGCACTACCGGCCGTGGGCGCGGCGTCGTCGGCCGCGGCGGTTTCGGGTACGGCGAACAGCGGGATGAAGAGCTGGGCCAACGGACCGATCGCCAGCGCGTACGCGACGGTGCCCAGCCCGACAGTGCCGCCGAGCAGCCAGCCCAGCGCCAGCACGGTGACCTCGATGGCAGTTCGCACCAACCGGATCGACCAGCCGGGCCGGCGGGCCACGAAGCCGGTCATCAGCCCGTCGCGGGGGCCCGGGCCCAACCGGGCGCCGAGGTACATGCCGGTGGCGGCCCCGTTCGCGACGATACCGGTGACCAACAGCGCGATCTGGACGCCGAGCGGGCCACCGGAGGGCAGCACCGCCAGAGTGGCATCCACGACCAGGCCGATCACCACGACGTTGCTGACCGTGCCGAGGCCCGGGCGCTGTCGCAGCGGGATCCAGAGCAGCAGCACCAGCGCGCCGACGCCGATGGTGACGGTGCCGAACGAGAGCCCGGTCAACTTGGATAGGCCCTGGTGGAACACGTCCCACGGGTCGAGGCCCAGGTCGGAGCGGACCATCAGGGCCATGCTGACGCCGTAGAGGCCGAGCCCGAGGTAGAGCTGGACCAGCCGCCGAACCGGCCGGTGCCGCAGATTGCCAAGCAATGCCATGCGTGCCACCCTAGATGCCAATCCTCGTCGAGGAAGAAGCCAATATCGGGGGAGTGGCCATGACTGGTCAGGTGCGCGGGGTCCAATTGGCTCGCCTGCTCGGGCAGTGGCATGCCCTCCCAGGTCGCCGACGCAGCCCCGACTACGCGGCCCTGGCCGGCGCGGTGCGCGGTCTGCTCGCCGACGGCCGTCTGCCGCTGGGCGTCCGCCTTCCCGCCGAGCGGGAGCTGGCCGAGGCGCTGCGGATCAGCCGGACCACTGTCACCGCCGCCTACCGCCACCTGCGCGAGACCGGGCACCTGGCCAGCCGCCGGGGCGCGGGCAGCTGGACGATGCTGCCCGGCAACCATCGTGTCGCCAGCACCGGCCTGTGGACCCCGTTGGACGACCGGGACATGATCGACCTCGGCGCCGCCGCACCGGCCGCCCCACCGCAACTGCTGGACGCGGCCCGCGCCGCCGCCGAGGACCTGCCCCGCTACCTGGGCGGAGCCGGCTACCACCCCACCGGCATCATCGAGCTACGCGAGGCGGTGGCCGCCGGGTACACCGCCCGTGGGCTGCCCACGTCGGCCGACCAGATCATGGTCACCAGCGGCACCCAGCACGCCCTGGACCTGGTGCTGCGGCTCGCCCTGGCCCCGGGCGGCAGTGTGCTGGTCGAGTCCCCGACGTACCCCAACGCGCTCGCCGCGCTGGCGGGGCGACGGGCCCGGATCACCACCCACGGTCTGGCCGCCGACGCCGACGGCTGGGATTCCGACCTGCTGCTGGCCAGCCTGCGGCAGACCCGGCCCAAGCTGGCCTACCTGATTCCGGAGTTCCAGAACCCGACCGGGCACCTGATGCCCGCCGCGCTGCGGGAGCGGGTGGTGGCGGCGGCCCACGCGGTCGGCACCGACCTGGTCGTCGACGAGTCCTTCGTGGACCTGCCACTGGACGGCACCGAGCTGCCACCTCCGGTCGCCGTCTACGACCGGCACAGTCGCGTGATCAGCATCGGCGGGATGAGCAAGCCCTACTGGGGTGGTCTGCGGATCGGCTGGGTACGCGCCGCCGCGCCGCAGGTGCAGCGGCTGGCCGCCGTCCGGGTCGGGGTGGACATGGCCAGCCCGGTGCTGGACCAACTGGTGGCGGTGCACCTGCTCGCCCACGCCGACGCGATCGTCACCGACCGCCGTGTCACGTTGGCCGCCCAACGCGACGCGCTGCTCGACGCGTTGGCGCAGCGGTTGCCGGACTGGCGGGTCACCGTGCCCCGAGGTGGCGTGACGCTCTGGGCCGAGTTGGACGGGCCGGTCTCCAGCGCGCTGGCCCGGGCCGCCGAGGAGGTCGGCGTACGACTGGCGCCCGGCCCCCGGTTCGGCCTGGACGGCACCCTGGAGCGGTTCCTGCGGCTGCCGTTCACCCTGCCCGCAGCGGACCTGGTGGAGGCGGTGGGGCGGATCGCCGCGGTCCGTTACGACCTGGACCGGGCCGGCCGTCAACGGTGGCGGGAGCCGGCCGTCATCGCCTGAGCCCCACCGGCGACGGCCGACCCCGGCGAAGCGGCGACGAAGCCACCGGCCGCCCGACGAAAAGCCGGTGGCCCCGCACCCGGGCGGGGCCATCGGCGACTCGTCAGAGCTCGGCGAGGGTGCCGGCGTACATCTCCTCGATCTGGGCCGCGAAGTTGCTCTCCACACCACGTCGCTTGATCTTCAACGACGGGGTGATCTCGCCGTCCTCGATCGTCAGGTCGCGCGGCAGGATGGCCACCTTCTTGATGGTCTCCCAGCGGTTGAGCTTCGCGTTGAGCTGGGCGACGTACTCCTCGACCATCGCCCGGGCCTCCGGCGAGGCGACGATCTCGGCGTAGCTGCGCCCCTCCAGCGGACCGCCGGCCGCCCAACCCCGGACCGCGTCCGGGTCCAGCGTGACCAGCATCGTGCAGAAGTTGCGGGCCTGACCGACGACGACCGCCTGCGAGGTGTACGGGCAGATGGCCTTGAACATCCCCTCGATGTGCGACGGCGCGATGTACTTGCCGCCCGAGGTCTTGACCAGGTCCTTCTTGCGGTCGGTGATTCGCAGGTAGCCCTGCTCGTCGAGGCTGCCGATGTCGCCGGTACGGAAGAAGCCGTCCTCGGTGAACGCGGCGGCGGTCTCCTCCGGCAGGTTGTGGTAGCCGCGCATCACCGGTCGACCACGGACCAGGATCTCCCCGTCGGTGTCGATCCGGCACTCCAGGTCACCCATCGCCCGGCCCACGGTGCCGATCCGCAGCCCCGACGGCGGGTTGACGAAGTTGCCGGCGCTGGTTTCGGTCAGGCCGTAGCCCTCGGAGATCGGCAGGTTCGCCGCGGCGAAGAAGGTGGCGATCTCCGGGCTGAGCGGGGCGGCGCCCGACACCAGCACCCGCATCCGGCCGCCCAGTCGGGCCTGGAGCTTGCTGAACACCAGCTTCTCGGCCAGCCCGTAACGCAGCTTGAGCCCGCCCGGCACCGGCTTGCCGGCCTGTTCCAGGGCCACCTTCTCCTTGCCGACCTGGACGCCCCAGGCGAAGATCTTCGCCTTCGCGCCGCCCGCGCCCTGGGCGGTGGTCACCGCCCGGTTGTAGACCTTCTCGAACACCCGGGGCGCACCGCACATGAGCGTCGGGCGGATCACCGACAGCAGGTCGACCAGCTTCTCCACCCGACCGTCGACGTAGGTGGGCAGGCCGACGTGGATGGCGCCGCAGAGCAGCGTCTTGCCGAACGAGTGGGCCAGCGGCAGCCACAGGTACTGCAGGTCGTCGTCGCGCAGCAGCCCGACCTCGGCCTGCGCCACGGCCTCCCAGCACCAGCCGCCGTGCAGCAGCTCGACGCCCTTGGGCCGGCCGGTGGTCCCGGAGGTGTAGATCAGGGTGGCCAGGTGCTCCGGGCCGATGCCGGCCACGAGCATGTCGATCAGATCCGGCTCGGCGGCGAGCGCGCGGGTGCCCCGCTCCTCCAGCTCGGCGAGCGTCAACTGCGGAATCGCGGCGGTCTCATCGACGGTGCCGTCGAGGAGCACCACGTGGGTCAGCGCGGGCAGTGTGGCGCCGGCGATCTTCGCCGCCTGGGTCGGGTTTTCCGCGAAGAGCACCTTCGACCCGGAGTCCGCGATGATGTACGTCGCGTCGGCCGGTTCGGTGGTCGGGTAGACGGTCGTGGTCGCGCCGCCGGCACACATGATGCCGAGGTCGGCGATCACCCAGTCCAGCCGGGTGTTGGCGAGGATCGCGACCGGGTCCTCCTGGCCGACGCCCAGGCCGTGCAGGCCCGCGGCGACCGCCTTGGCGCGCTGACCGACCTGCTCCCAGGTCAGCCAGGCAGGCCCGGCGTCGTCGGGGGTCGGGGACGCGAACGCGTTCCGGTCGGGGGTGGCCGCCACGCGCTTGAGGAACATGTCCGGGATGGAGCGGTACGGTACATCGAGAGCCATCGCTGTAGCCGCCTTCGGGGGTGGTGGCGTGACGGGCGTCACGTCATGATAGTTACCGAAGAGTATTGCCTGCCACCGTGCATCGGCTAGCCCTGGTGATCGTCTAGCCGTCCCAACCCGCCGACCGGTACGGCGGAATCAGGCGTATCGGTCAGCCACGACTGACCAGTCGTAGGTGGCCCGGACCCAGTTCCGGCGGGCGGCCAGCGCGAGGTGCATCTCGTCGTTCCCGCTGGACAGCAGCGCCTCTTCGGCGTCCAGGTACTCCGCCAGCCCCTGGTTGAACCGGTTCGCCGCGGCGCGCAGCGCGGCCGGCTCGTCCGCGTCGCTGTCCTGGGCGATCACCGTCACCAGGTTGTGCGCGTCCGGGTCGGCCCGGCTCTCCTTGCCGTAGGAGAAGAGATCGTTGCACCAGCAGACCAGGTCCACGGCCAGCAGATCCAGGGCGAGCAACGCCGGGTTGGCGCGTTGGGCCGACCCCGGCGGGCGCGCAGAGGCCAGGTCGGTCAGCGTGAGGCAGGGATGTACGCCGCCGATGTGCCGGCGCAGTTGGACGTACTCCGCCACGTCGGGCACGCGTCGGCGCTCCCGGTTGGTCGCCTCCCAGAGCAACGCCAGCAGGTACTCCCGCATCTGGCTGACGAACCGCAGCAGCAGAGCCGCGTGGCCGTGCAGTCGGATCCGGCGGCACAGGTCGTGCAGCGCGTCACCGAGCGGCCCGACGGCGGGCGGTGGGACGTCCGGGTCGCCGTACCGGTCCAGCACGTCGAGCAGGGTGCTGATCGCCGGACCCAGCCGGACCGGGTCGGCGCCGAGGCCGTCCTCGTCGCACGCGTCGTCCATCACGAAGAGCCAACTGATCAGGTCGGTGAGCAGTCGTAGCCCGTCGATCGAGCCGTCCGGGCAGGCGCGCCCGGACAGGCCGGCGGCGTCGGCTCGTTGCAGTCGGTGCACACGTTGGCTGGAATCGACCAGCCCGAACGCGCGCGCCCACTCCACGCTCTCGCTCGCCACCTGCTCCGTGGCACCGTGGCGCCCCGTGGGAAACGGGGGCTCCCGCAGCGCCGAAATCGCGAAACTCCGCACAGTGCGCCCCCACTTCGTGCCGCCCGGCGCGGAGCGGCGCGGTGAAGCGTACGGGAGGAGGTATCTGCATGTTTCGCTGGGTGTGGGGAATTCCACACCTGTTTCGTGTCCGTTTGTGCGCAGACGGTTACATGCCCAGGCTGGCGGTGCGAAGCCGTCGTGCGGCCTCCGTGGGACCGTCCAGTTGGACCCGGGCCACCCGTTGGCGACCGGAGAGGAACAGGACCAGCTCCGCCGGAGGGCCGACCACCCGCAGCGGCTCGCCCCCTCGGCCGACGGACAGCTCACCGTGCCCGGGCGCCTGCACGTAGAGGTCCGCCGGGAAGCGGCGCAGGGCCAACCGCGCCATCGGGGCGGCCCGCTTCCAGAGCGCGCCCTGCAGACCGGCGGGCAGGTCACGCGGTTGCCATCCGGAGCCGGCCCGGCGGACGTCCTCGTGGTGGATGAAGAACTCCATCAGGTTGGCCAGCTCGTCGATCAGCGGATTGCTGATCGGGCTCCACAGCGGCGGACGACGTACCTGCGCCACCAGGTCGGGGTAGGGCCGCGCGGTGAGGTGCCGGCGGACCCGCTCGGCGTAGCCGCGCAGCGGCGGCAGCACGAGCCCTCCGGCCGCGTCCGGACGACGCTCCCGGAGCACCAGGTGGGCGGCGAGGTCACGGGTCGCCCAGCCCTCGTTGATCGTCGGGGCGTCCGGCCCGAGGGCCAGTAGGAGATCGGCCAGCGCCTCGCGCTCGGCTCGGGCGTACCGCGGCATGGCCCGATCGTAGGCCCGCCGGCCCGCCGGCGCGCGACGGCGGCGGGCGGGACGAAGCCCGCCGTTCGCGGCCGTTCGCTACGTGACGGTCGACATATCCGGTCGGGGTCGGCGGTGCTGGCCCGGACCGGTAAGGATGAGGGAGATAATTGACGCTTACGGCGGGGGAGAGCGTGGCGAGCAAGACAAGTCGGGACGTGCTCAGTCGAGGGCTGGGGGTCCTGCGGCAGGCCATTCGCGAGCAGCCACGGATCTTCACCGTGGCGGTCGTCGGCAGCGTGCTCTTCGGCGGGATGATCATCATCAGCGCGCGGGTGGTCGGGACTGTCATCGGCGAGGTGGCGCTCCCGGCCATCGAACGCGGCGAGGTGGGCGCCGGCACGCTCGCGCTGGCCGCGACGGCGTTGTTCGGGATCAGCGTGCTGCGGGTGGCCGGCATCGTCGGTCGCCGGCTCGGGGCCGGCTACATGCAGTACCGCCTTCAGGCCTCCTACCGACGTCGGGTCACCCGCCGGTACCTGGAACTGCCGCTGTCCTGGCACCACCGCAACTCCACCGGCACACTGCTGTCCAACGCCAACTCCGACGTGGAGGCGGCGTGGTACCCGATCGCGCCGCTACCCTTCGCCGTCGGCACGCTGGTCATGCTGGTCGGCGCGATCGTGTCGCTCTTCGCCACCGACTGGGCGCTCGCCCTGGTCGGCCTCGCGGTCTTCCCCGCGCTGTTCGCCCTCAACGTCGTCTACTCCCGCCGGATGGCGCCCCGGCAGGCTCGCGCCCAACGGCTGCGCGCCGAGGTCAGCGGCATCGCCCACGAGAGCTTCGACGGCGCCCTGGTGGTCAAGACGATGGGCCGCGAGGCGCAGGAGACCGCCCGGTTCGCCGGCCGCGCCGGCGAACTGCGCGACTCGTTGATCGCTGTCGGTCGACTGCGCGGCATCTTCGACCCGCTGTTGGAGACCCTGCCCAGCCTCGGCACCCTCGCCGTGCTGGTGGTCGGGGCGTTCCGGCTGCGCCAGGGCGCGGTCAGCGTGACCGAGCTGGTCAGCGTGGCCTTCCTCTTCACCGTGCTGGCCTTCCCGGTGCGGGCCATCGGTTGGGTCCTGGCCGAGCTGCCGCGCAGCGTCGCCGGCTGGGACCGGGTCCGCCGGGTGCTCGACGCCACCGGCGAGATGCCGTACGGGCAGCGCGTGCTCGACCCGGCCGGCTCCGGCCCGGCCACCCTCACCTTCAGCGACGTGCACTTCTCCTACCCGCCGGCGGAGGCACACCAGCCCGGCGCGCAGGTCCTCGGCGAGGTCGGCTTCACCGTGCCGGCCGGTCGGACGGTGGCTCTGGTCGGGCCGACCGGCGCCGGCAAATCCACCATCGCCTCGCTGGCCGTGCGCCTCGTCGACCCGGACACCGGCATCGTCACCCTGGACGGGGTGGACGTGCGCGAGCTGACCGCCGCGTCGCTGGCCGGCACCGTGGCACTGGTCGCCCAGGTGCCGTTCGTCTTCGACGACACGGTGCGCGCCAACATCGCGCTGGACCGGCCGGGCATCGACGACGAGGAAGTTTGGGCGGCCCTGCGGCTCGCCGAGGCCGACGGCTTCGTCGCGGCGCTGCCCGACGGCCTGGACACCATGGTCGGCGAGCGGGGCACCTCGCTCTCCGGCGGGCAGCGGCAGCGTCTCACCCTGGCCCGCGCTCTGGCCGGCCGCCCGCGCCTGCTGGTGCTCGACGACGCGACGAGCGCTGTGGACCCCCGGGTGGAGGCGGCCATCCTGGCCGGGCTGCGGTCGTCGACGGCCGAGCCGGGTGTGCCGGTAGCGTCGATCCTGGTGGTGGCGTACCGACGGGCCACCATCGCGCTCGCCGACGAGGTCATCTACGTGGAGCAGGGGCGGGTGGTCGCCCGGGGCACGCACAACGAGTTGCTGGCCACCGTGCCCGGCTACGTCGACCTGGTGACGGCGTACGAGCAGGCCGAGGTCGAACGCGCACAGGAGAGCCCGTACGGCGACGATGTCGCGCCGCTGCCCTCGGGCCTGGAAATCGAGGTGGACCGGTGAGCGCGAGGAGTGCAGCGAAGCGGAGCCCCGCAGTCGCGAACGAAGGGCGGGCCCGGTGAGCGCGAGGAGTGCAGCGGAGCGGAGCCCCGCAGTCGCGAACGAAGGGCGGGCCCGGTGAGCGCGAGGAGTGCAGCGGAGCGGAGCCCCGCAGTCGCGAACGAAGGGCGGGCCCGGTGAGCGCGAGGAGTGCAGCGGAGCGGAGCCCCGCAGTCGCGAACGAAGGGCGGGCCCGGTGAGCGCGAGGAGTGCAGCGGAGCGGAGCCCCGCAGTCGCGAACGAAGGGCGGGCCCGGTGAGCGCGAGGAGTGCAGCGAAGCGGAGCCCCGCAGTCGCGAACGAAGGACGGGCCCGGTGAGCGCGAGGAGTGCAGCGAAGCGGAGCCCCGCAGTCGGGAACGAAAGGCCGGTTCAGTGACGACTTCTACGGAGGCGGGCGGCACCCGGGAGGAGACGACCTGGCAGACCCTGCGTCGGGGTCTGGCGTTGTCGCCGGAGCTGCGGACCGGTCTGGCCGGCACGTTGGCCCTCGCGTTGGTCTACATGGTCGGTCGGGTGGCTGTGCCGGTCGCCGTCCAGCAGGGCATCGACCGGGGCATCGTCGGCGGTCTGAATCTGGGCGTGCTCTGGTCGGTCGTGGGGATCACCGCGGCGATCCTGGCGGTCACGACGATCTGCGGTTACCTGATGATGCGCCGGTTGTTCACGGTGAGCGAGACGGCGTTGGCGAACGTACGGACGCGGGCGTTCCGGCACGTCCACGACCTGTCGATGTTGCACCAGCAGTCGGAGCGCCGCGGGTCGCTGGTGTCGCGGGTGACCAGCGACGTCGACCAGATCACCCAGTTCCTCCAGTGGGGTGGTGTGATCCTGCTGGTCAACCTCGGTCAGTTGGTGGTCACGACCGCCGTGATGCTGGCGTACTCCTGGCAGTTGACTCTCGTGGTGTTGGCCGCGTTCCTGCCGGCGGTGTTCGTGATCCGGCAGTTGCAGCGCCGGCTCGCGACGGCGTACGCGACGGTGCGGCAGCGCACCGGCACGTTGCTCGGCGCGATCGGCGAGAGCGTGGTGGGTGCGCCGGTGATCCGGGCGTACGGCATCGCGGGGCGCACCGAGCGGCGGTTGGACGAGGCGATCGACGGGCAGCGGGTGGCGCAGCAGCGGGCGATCCGGATCAGCATCGTGGGCAGTTCGGTGGGTGAGCTGGCGGCGGGGCTGGCGTTGGCCGGTGTGGTGGTGCTCGGCGTGGCGCTGGGGGTGGGCGGCACGTTGTCGATCGGTCAGTTGACGGCGTTCCTGTTCCTGGTGACGCTCTTCATCCAGCCGGTGCAGATCGCCACCGAGGTTCTCAACGAGGCGCAGAACGCGATCGCGGGCTGGCGTCGGGTTCTGGACGTGTTGGACGTCGCACCGGACGTGGCGGACCCGGGGGAGCAGGGGCGGGAGTTGCCGGGTGGGCCGTTGGACATCCGTTTCGCGGGTGTGCGGTTCGCCTATCCGGGTGGTCCGCCGGTGCTGCACGACATCGACCTGGAGATCCCGGCGAAGAGCCGGGTGGCGGTGGTCGGCGAGACGGGCAGCGGCAAGACCACGTTCGCGAAGTTGTTGACCCGGCTGATGGACCCGTCGGCCGGGGCGGTGCTGTTGTCCGGGGTGCCGCTGGCGGAGGTGCGGTTCGACTCGCTGCGGTCCCGGGTGGTGATGGTGCCGCAGGACGGGTTCCTGTTCGACGCGACGGTGGGGGACAACGTCCGGTTCGCCCGGCCGGAGCTGACCGACGAGCAGTTGGGTGTCGCCTTCACGGAGCTGGGCCTGTCGGACTGGTTGGAGGGTCTGCCGGCGGGCCTGGACACGCCGGTCGGTGAGCGGGGTGAGGCGCTCAGCGTCGGGGAGCGGCAGTTGGTCGCGTTGGCCCGCGCGTACGTGGCCGATCCGGACCTGTTGGTGCTGGACGAGGCGACCAGCGCTGTGGATCCGGCGACCGAGGTGCGGTTGCAGCGCACCCTGGACGCGGTCACCCGGGGGCGGACGACCCTCGCCATCGCGCACCGGCTCTCCACCGCGCAGGCGGCCGACGAGGTGATCGTGGTGGATCGGGGTCGGGTGGTGCAGCGGGGTCCGCACGACGAGCTGGTGCGTGACGCCGACTCGGTCTACGGCCTGCTCTACGCCTCCTGGCTGGAGCAGACCCGTTGACGTGGTGTTCCGGTGTGGTGGACGCCGGAGGTCAGGTGCTCTAGGCTCCGGCTTAGGTAAGCCTAACCTTCGAAGGAGGTCGCGCCCATGCGGCCCAACCCCGCCGAGATCGTCCGTACCCTCGTCGCCGGCCGCCTGCCCGGTCTCGTCCACCTGGCCCACCGGCCCGGCCCGCACCACGCCCGGCATGTGACGGACCCGGACGGACGGGTGCTGCTGCTGGTGCCGGTCGCCAGTCACCTGGCCGCCGCCCTGCAACCGGGCGCCGGGGGCGACGACGTGGCGGTGGTCCTCGACGTGCTCGACCTGCCGCCGGCCGCCGGCGCACCCGGTCTGGGTCGGGCGTGGGTGTCCGGTTGGGCGGCCGAGCTGCACGGCGACGAGGCCCGCCGCGCGGCTGTCGACTTCGCCGCGGTGGAGCCGACCGGTGACCTCCTCGACCTGGGCACCCGCTTCCGGCTGTTCCGCTTCGAGGTGGTCGAGGTCCGCTGGGAGCGGGCCGGCGTCGTGCGTCGGGTCGACCCGGTGGAGTACGCCGAGGCGGAGCCCGACCCGGTGCACCCGGTCGAGGCACGGCTACTGGCCGACCTCGCCGAGGACGACAGCGCGCGGGTCACCGAGTACCTGCGTCGACAGCTCGGGTTGACCGAGCAGGCCCCGGACGGGGCGCCCCGGGTGGTGCGCATCGACCGCTACGGGTTGGTGGTCGCCCTCGGTCGGCCGGGGTCCCGGCGTCGGGTCCGGTTGGCCTTCCCGGGCCCGGTGGCCGATCCGGACGACCTGCCGAGGCTGCTCCCGCCGCTGCGGCTCCCGGCCGATGCCCGCCCGCCGCGCTGACCGGGCTGTCGTGCCCGCCGAGATCCGCGTAACAGGCGGCACGCCGGCGCGCGTTCGGCCTTGATCCACTCGGGTTCGCCGATGTGGGGGTGTCCCCGGCACTCGGATACCGCGAGTTCGCCGAACCGGAGTGGATCACGCTTGCTGGGACGTCGCAGGCCAGGAGGGTCGGGACGTCGCCGGGATCTCAGGCCGGCAGCGGCCCGGTGAGGTAGCGCTGGATCGTCGGGCCAATCGCTGCGACCAGGGTCTCCGGGGCCGCCGACGCGACCGGCTCCAGGCGCACCACGTACCGCATCATCGCCAGGCCGATCATCTGGGTGGCCACCAGCGAACCGCGCAGCGGCAGTTGGGCCGGGTCGACGTCGAGCTGTTCGAGCACCCGGCGCAGGACCTGGGTGGTGACGAACTCGCGTAGCAGCCGAGCGGTCCACTCGTTGCTCACCGCGGACCGCAGCAGCGCCTGCGCGGCGCTGCCGGCGGGCGAGTCCCAGACGCCGAGGAAGGTGCGCACCAGGCGCTCACCGGCGCCGTCCCGGTCCCCGGCGAGCACCGTCGGCACCAGCTGGGCGGGATCGACCGGGAAGTTCATCGCGGTGAGGAAGAGCTGGTCCTTGCTGCCGAAGTAGTGGTGCACCAGAGCGGGGTCGACACCCGCCGTGCCGGCGATGGCACGGATGGACGCGGAGTCGAAGCCACGCTCCGCGAACGTCGTGCGCGCGGCGTCGAGGATCGCCTCCCGGGTGTCCGGGTTGCCGGGTCGCCGGCCGGTCCGCCGCGTCATCGCCGCCCTTCGTTCGTCCACCTGGGCAGCCGTGGGCCGGTCGACCCACGGCTGCCGCAGCCTCAGCCGCTGCGCCGGCGCAGGGTGGCCGCCGCGAGCACCAGCGCCAGCACCACCGCCCCGAACACCACCGCCACGTCCCGCCACATCCGGCCGGTCGGCTCGGCGTGGGCGCCGACCTCCTGCAACGCCTCGATGGCGTACGACAGGGGGAAGGCGTCACTGAGCGCCTGGAGCCAGCCGGCCATCTGGTCGCGGGCCACGAACAGCCCGCAGAGCAGCAGTTGGGGGATCACCACGACTGGCAGGAACTGTACTGCCTGGAACTCGGTGCGCGCGAAGGCGCTGCACAGCAGGCCGAGCGCGACGCCGAGCACGGCGTCGACGACCGCGATCCCGATCACCAGGCCCATGCTGCCGGCGGTCTCCAGACCGAAGATCCAGTACGCCACACCGGCGGCGACGACGGCCTGTACGGCGGCGGCCAGACCGAACGCGATGCCGTACCCGAAGAGCAGGTCGAGCTTGCCCAGCGGTGTCGTCAGCAGGCGCTCCAACGTGCCGGAGGTGCGTTCCCGGAGCATGGCGATGCTGGTCACCAGGAACATGATCACGAAGGGGAAGATGCCGAGCATCACCAGCGCGATCCGGTCGAACGTGGTCGGTTGGCCGGGCGGGGTGGGCTGGTCGGCGTACATGAAGTAGACCAGGGTGAGCAGGGCTGCCGGCACCACCACGAGCAGCGCGATGGTGCGCCGGTCGTGCCGGAGCTGGCGCAGGATGCGACCGGTGGTGGCCGCCAGGATCCGCGGGGTCACGACTGCTCCCGTCCGTTCGTCGCGTCCATGGTGGCCGGACCCGTCTCGCCGGCCCGGATCAGGCGCAGGAACGCCTCGTCGAGGTCGTCCACGCCGGCGGTGGCGCGGACGGCGGCCGGGCTGTCGTCGGCGATCAGCCGCCCCTGCCGAATGAGCAGGAGCCGGTCGCAGCGGGCCGCCTCGTCCATGACGTGGCTCGACACCAACAGGGTGGTGCCGGCGGCGGCCATCGCGTGGAAACGGGCCCACAGATCGGCTCGCAGCACCGGGTCCTGACCGACTGTCGGCTCGTCGAGGATGACCAGCTCCGGTTCTCCGACCAGCGCGCAGGCCAGGGAGGCTCGGCTGCGTTGACCACCGGAGAGGGTGGCGACCAGCTGACCGGCCGCCGAGGCGAGCCCGACATCGCTGATCGCCTGGTCGGCCTCGGCCCGACCCCGGCCGTACAGGGCCGCGAAGTAGCGGGCGTTCTCCCGCACGGTCAGGTCGGCGTAGACGCTCGGTGCCTGGGTCAGGTAGCCGACCCGGTGTCGCAGGGCCGGGGTGCCCGCCGGGCGTCCGAGGACGGTGATCGTCCCGCCGCTGACCAGCTGCACCCCGACCACCGCGCGCATGAACGTGGTCTTTCCGCTGCCGCTGGGGCCGAGCAGACCCGTGACGGCGCCGCGCGGGACGCGGCAACTGATGCCGTCCAGCACACGCCGCCCGCCCCGGTCGACGACCAGGTCCCGGACGGCTATCGCGTCGTCCATCCCGCACCTCCAAGGAAACTCATCATCTGTTGAACTCAACGCTAGATGAATTACTGATCCCGACGCAATGCGTCCGCTCCGCCAGTCGTCGCACGAAGCATGAGAACGGGCAGTAGGCTCCGGACCGGACACGGAGTCCGCCAACGGGCATTGCGCGCTGATCGGGCGTACGGCACGATGGCGCGGTGGGTCACCCTCCGTTACCGGACAGCGGTTTTCTTGAGGACTGGGCCGCGCGGCTGCGGCAGGCCGCCGAGCGGCCGGTCGTCGGCATCCTGCTGCGCGGCAGTCACGCCCGCCGCGCCGCCACCGCACACAGCGACGTCGACCTCGACGTGCTGGTCGGCGGCGCCCCGTACGCCGCCCGGCGGGCGTACCTCGCCGAAACCGCAGGTCGGGTCACCCATGTCTCGGTGGCCGCCCGGGACGTCCGCTCCTGGGTGCACCGACTCGGGGAACCGGCCGACTGGGCGTTCGGGCTGCCGGTCACCACGCCGGCGAGACTGCTCTGGGCCGATCCGCACTGGCGGCCCCGGATCGATCTGCCGGTGCTCTGCCAGCCCGCCGAGCCACCCCGACTCGAGGAACTGATCGCCACGCTGGGTAAGGCCGCCGCCGCGCGGGCCGTCAACGACCGCCTCGGTGTCCGGCTCGCCGTCGCCGACCTGGCCCGCCTCTGCCCGTCGGTGCTGCGCCCGGCCAACCCCTCGGTGCGGGTCCACTCCCGCCGGGCGGCGTTCGCTGCGGCCCTGGAACTGCCGGTGGCCCCACCCGGATACCGGGCCGACATGCTGCTCTGCCTCGGACTACGTCCGGGCGCCACCAGCGCGCTGTGGTCCGCCGCCGTCCGGTTGGTCGCCGGCACGCTGCCGTTGATCCGGCCGTACGCCGAGGGGATCGCCGACACCGCCGGCGCGGACCTCGCCGCCGCCCTGGTCGACGGCCGGCTGGACCGCTACGTCGCCCAGCTGGCCCGACCCGTCGGGCCCCCGCCGCGGCCTGGGCGGGAGCGGTCGCCGGTACCCGCGCCGCGTGCGGGACAATTGGTCACTGTGCCCGTACCTGACGCGCCGACGACCGGCGTCCCCAGCGATCCCAGCGGCCCGGTGACGTCCGAGCCGGCTCGCCCGTCCCGGCTCGACCCGGCCATCGCGGCCCGGCTGCGCCGCAGCGCCGACGGTCTGGTCGCCGCCGTGGTCCGTGCGCACGACTCCGGCGAGGTGCTGATGGTCGCCTGGATGGACGACGAGGCGTTGCACCGCACCCTCACCACCGGTCGCGCGACCTACTGGTCGCGCAGCCGCCGCGAGTACTGGGTCAAGGGGGCCACCTCCGGGCACCACCAGTACGTCCGTTCGGTCGCCCTGGACTGCGACGGGGACGCGCTGCTGGTGAGCGTGGACCAGGTCGGCGCCGCCTGCCACACCGGGCACCGGACCTGCTTCTTCACCGAGCTGCCCGTCACCACCCAGGCCCAGCCGTGACCGACGGCGCGGTCACCCCGGACCTGGCCACCTTCACCGAGTTGGCGGCCCGTTGGCGGGTCGTGCCGGTCACCCGGCGGTTGCTGGCCGACGCGGAGACCCCGGTGGGCGTCTACCGGAAGCTGGCCGGGGGACCGGGCACGTTCCTGTTGGAGTCCGCCGAGCAGGGCGTCGGGTCGGCCGGCATGGCCTGGTCGCGCTATTCCTTCATCGGCGTACGCAGCAGCGCGACCCTCGTCGAGCGGGACGGCGTGGCGACCTGGCTCGGCCAGCCGCCGGCGGGGCTGCCCACCGAGGGTGACCCGGTGCGGGTGCTGCGGGAGACCGTGGCGGCGCTGGCCGGCCCGGTCGGGGATCCCGCCGACGGGCTGCCGCCGCTGACCGGGGGCATGGTCGGCTACCTGGGCTACGACCTGATCCGCCGTTTCGAGCGGCTGCCCGAGCTGACCGAGAACGACCTGGGTGTGCCGGAGCTGGGCATGATGCTCGCCACCGACCTGGTGGTGCTCGACCACTACGACGGTTCGGCGATCCTGGTCGCCAACGCGGTGCTGCCACCGTCGGACGCCCCGGACCGCGCCCCGCAGGTCGCCGCCGCGTACCACCACGCGGTGGGCCGACTGGACGCGATGACCACCGCGCTGTCCCGGCCCATCCCGCCGATGATCTCCACGGTCGAGCGTCCTGCGGTCGGGGAGGTGCTCTGCCGTACGCCAGCCGACGGGTACCCGAAGGCGGTGGAGGCGGCCAAGGAGGCGATCCGGGCCGGTGAGTGCTTCCAGATCGTGCTCTCCCAGCGGTTCGAGCGGCCGATCCACGCCGACCCGTTGGACGTGTACCGGGTGCTGCGCACCAGCAACCCGAGCCCGTACATGTACCTGCTGCGCTTCGACGGGTTCGACATCGTCGGCTCGTCACCGGAGGCGCACCTGAAGGTCACCGCCGCCGAGGACGGGCGACGGAGGGCGCTGCTGCACCCGATCGCCGGCACCCGACCGCGTGGCGGCACCCCCGCCGCCGACGCCGCGCTCGCCGCCGAACTGCTCGCCGACCCGAAGGAGCGGGCCGAGCACGTGATGCTCGTCGACCTGGGTCGCAACGACCTGGGCCGGGTCTGTCAGCCGGGCACCGTGGAGGTGCCCGAGTTCGCCACCATCGAGCGGTACAGCCACGTCATGCACATCGTCTCCACGGTCACCGGCACGCTGCGTGACGATCAGACGGCCTTCGACGCGCTCGCCGCGACCTTCCCGGCGGGCACCCTCTCCGGCGCGCCGAAGGTACGGGCCATGGAGATCATCGAGGAGTTGGAGCCGGTCCGTCGTGGCCTCTACGGGGGTACTGTCGGCTACTTCGGCTTCGGCGGTGACCTGGACATGGCGATCGCCATCCGGACGGCGCTCATCCGCGACGGCCGCGCCTACGTGCAGGCCGGTGCGGGGGTGGTCGCCGACTCGGACCCGGCCGCCGAGGACCAGGAGACGCGGAACAAGGCCGCCGCGGTGCTGGCGGCGATCGCGGCCGCCGAAACACTGAGGCCTGCCCGATGAGTGGCGGGGAGCGGTCCGGTGTGGGACGGCGCGAGTTGACGTACGCCGTCCTGCTCTGTCTGGCCGGCGCGGGTCTGGCGCTGTGGGCTGCGACGCGGAGTTGGTCGGTCGAGTTGACGGTGCGCCCGGCGCCGCTGCCGCCGGTGCGGGACACCCGCAGCGGCGCGGGCCTGTTGCCGTGGCTGCCGGCGTTGGCCGTGGTGGCGTTGGCGGGTGGTGGTGCGGTGCTGGCCACCCGGGGCCGGGTGCGGCGGGTGCTCGGCGGTCTGCTCGGCGTGCTGGGTCTGGCGGTGGCGGCCGGTGGCGGCTACGGGCTGGTCGCCGACGTGGGTGGCTCGGTGAGCCGGCAGTGGCCGGCGTTGTGCCTGCTCGGCGGGTTGTTGGCTGCCGCTGGTGGCTGGTGGACGGCGGTGCGGGGCGGCGGTTGGCCGGCGATGGGCGCTCGGTACGAACGGCCGGCGCGTTCCGGCCCGGAGACCGTGTCGGCGCCGGCCGGCCCGGAGGGTTCGTCGACGCCGCTGGCCGGGCGGCGGACGACGGAGGCGTGGGACGCTCTGGACCGGGGTGAGGACCCGACCGCCGACTGAGGCCGCGGCGGGCGGGGTGTCAGCCGACCGGCTGACGCTCGCGCTGTGCGCGGCGGCTGGCGGCGCGGGCGGCGGTCAGCTCGGCCACCAGGCGGTTCAGCTCGGCGCGTTGGTCGGCGCGGGCCCGGTCGGCGCAGACCGCCTCCCAGGCGTTGCCGCGTGCGGTCCGCATCCGTCCTTCGCCGACCACTGCGCGTTCGACGGTGTGCACCACGCCGACGGCGAGCGACGCCACTGTCCGTGAGATGGTGGTCAACCCGCTGGTCGGCTGCGGCTCGGACATGCTCATGGTCACCTCGCACGAGGAGTTGCGTCGGTCGGGGCAGGCGCGCCATCGAGTCTGCCCGAGGACGATGCTCGTCGGCCGAGGTTTCGCCGCTGTGACCGCCCGGTCAACTGTCGCGCCCGGGCCGTGACCAGGGCCGTCCGTCCGACCTTGAGCTTGCTCACAACATCGACCGACGTTGTTGTCGTCGCGCGCCGGCCGGCGACTGGTGGCATGATCGATGGATCGGCCCGGTCCGACCGTGGCCGTCGGGCCTCGCACCCTGTGACGGCGGTCGATACCGGAGGTGGCGCTGCGTGACACACCGTTCACGGCAAGTCGGCCATTATGCCGCAGCCCTTTTCGTGAGCAGCGCCATACCCCCGGCATTCGGCGTCGGTCGGCTGCCCCTAGCATCGGCCCATGACGCCCGGAGAGGGGAGTCCGTTGGTGACTGCTGAGCATGCGCACGCGGAGGGGGACGACGCCGGTCAGGCAGCGTCCGTAAGCGTGCTCGACGAGATTCTGGCTGGCGTACGTGAGGACGTCGCCCGACGCCAGGAGCAGGTTCCGCTGGAGCGGATCCGTGAACTGGCGGCGGCGGCGCCGCCGCCGCTGGACGCGTACGCGGCACTGCGCAAGCCCGGCGTGGCCGTGATCGCCGAGGTGAAGCGTTCGTCGCCGTCCAAGGGCCGGCTGGCCGAGATCGCCGATCCGGCCGATCTCGCCGTCGACTACGCGGCCGGTGGGGCTCGGGCGATCAGTGTGCTGACCGAGGGGCGCTGGTTCGGCGGTTCGCTGGACGACCTGGCGGCCGTCCGTGCGGCAGTGACCGTGCCGGTGCTGCGTAAGGACTTCGTGGTCTCCAGCTACCAGGTGCACGAGGCGCGTGCGCACGGCGCGGACCTGGTCCTGCTGATCGTCGCCGCGCTGGAGCAGAACGTGCTGATGGGCCTGCTGGAGCGGATCGAGTCGCTGGGCATGACCGCGCTCGTCGAGGTACACGACGAGGAAGAGGCCGACCGGGCTCTGGAGGCCGGCGCGCAGGTGATCGGGGTCAACGCCCGTGACCTGCGTACCCTTGAGGTCGACCGGTCGGTGTTCGAGCGGATCGCGCCCGGCCTGCCCAGCAGCGTCGTCAAGATCGCGGAGTCCGGCGTTCGCGGCCCGCACGACCTGATCCGGTACGCGTCCGCGGGCGCCGACGCGGTGCTCGTCGGCGAGGGCCTGGTCACCCAGAAGAGCCCCCGCGAGGCGGTCGCCGAGTTGGTCAACGCGGGCAACCACCCCGCGACGCCCCGGCCGGTGCGCTGACCCCGCACCGACGTGACGCCCCACCGAGAGGATTTCCGATGAGCGCCGACGCGCTGGCCCCGGTGGCCGGCCCGCAGCCCGACTCCGCCGGCCACTTCGGCCGCTTCGGCGGTCGGTTCGTTCCCGAGGCCCTGGTGGCCGCGTTGGACGAGCTCGACGGGGCCTGGCGCGCCGCGATGGCGGACGAGTCCTTCCGGGCAGAGTTCGGGGCACTGCTGCGCGACTACGCCGGCACCCCGTCGCTGCTCTACGAGGCCCGGCGTTTCTCCGCGAAGGTCGGCGCGCGGGTGCTGCTCAAGCGCGAGGACCTCAACCACACCGGCGCGCACAAGGTGCGCAACGTGCTCGGCCAGGCGCTGCTCACCAAGCGGATGGGCAAGACCCGGGTGATCGCGGAGACCGGCGCCGGCCAGCACGGTGTGGCCACCGCGACCGCCGCCGCCCTGTTCGACCTGGAGTGCGTGGTCTACATGGGCCAGGTCGACACCGAGCGGCAGGCGCTGAACGTGGCCCGGATGCGCATGCTCGGCGCCACCGTCGTGCCGGTGACCAACGGCTCGCGCACGCTCAAGGACGCGATGAACGAGGCGATGCGTGACTGGGTGGCCAACGTCGACGAGACGCACTACCTGATCGGCACCGCCGCCGGCCCGCACCCGTTCCCGGCGGTGGTCCGCGACTTCGTGCGGGGCATCGGTGACGAGGCCCGCCAGCAGTGCCTCGACCTCACCGGCGCGCTGCCGGACGCGGTGACCGCCTGTGTCGGTGGTGGGTCCAACGCGTTGGGCATCTTCCACGCCTTTGTCGGCGACGACGACGTGCGGCTGTACGGCTTCGAGGCCGGCGGCGACGGGGTGGCCACCGGCCGGCACGCGGCGAGCATCACCGGCGGTTCGGCCGGTGTGCTGCACGGCACCCGGACGTACGTGCTGCAGGACGCCGACGGGCAGACCCTGGAGTCGCACTCGATCTCCGCCGGTCTGGACTACCCGGGCGTCGGGCCCGAGCACGCCTGGCTGCACGACACCGGCCGGGCGAACTACCTGCCGGTCACCGACGACGAGGCGATGGCTGCGTTCGAGCTGCTCTGCCGCACCGAAGGGATCATCCCGGCGATCGAGAGCGCGCACGCGCTCGCGGGCACCGTCGCGTTGGCCCCGAAGCTCGCCGCCGAACTCGGTCGGGAGCCCACCATCGTGGTCAACCTCTCCGGGCGGGGCGACAAGGACGTGCACACCGCTGGTGACTACTTCGGCATCCTCGACAAGGAGCGGTGAGATGAGCCGGATCGGGCTGGCCTTCGACAAGGCCCGCGCCGACGGGCGGGCACTGCTGGTCGGCTGCATGCCGGCCGGTTTCCCGAGCGTCGAGGGCAGCATCGCCGCGATGATCGCCATGGTCGAGGCCGGGGTCGACGTCATCGAGGTGGAGATTCCCTACTCCGACCCGGTGATGGACGGGCCGGTGATCCAGAAGGCCAGCGACATCGCCCTGGCCGGCGGCGTCCGCACCGCCGACACGATGCGCATCATCGAGGCGGTGGCGGCCACCGGCGCGCCGGTGGTCACCATGACCTACTGGAACCCGGTCGAGCGGTACGGCGTGGACGTGTTCGCCCGTGACCTCGCCTCCGCCGGCGGCACCGGTCTGATCACCCCCGACCTGATCCCCGACGAGGCCGACGAGTGGCTCGCGGCCTCGGACGCACACGGGCTGGACCGCACGTTCCTGGTCTCGCCGTCGTCCACGGACGCTCGACTGGCGATGACGGTGGAGCACTGCCGTGGCTTCGTCTACGCGACCGCCGTCATGGGTGTGACGGGAGCCCGGGCGAGCACCTCGGACGCTGCTCCGACGCTGGTCTCCCGGGTCCGGGCGGTCACCGACCTGCCGGTCGGCGTCGGTCTGGGCGTGGGCACCGGCGGGCAGGCGGGCACCGTCGCCGGGTACGCCGACGGGGTCATCGTCGGCAGCGCCCTGGTCCGGTGCGTACTCGACGCGCCCACCGAGGCCGACGGGCTGGCCGCGCTGCGTACCCTCAGTGCCGAACTCGCCGAGGGCGTCCGCACCCCCACCCGCTGAGGTCTCCACCGTCGGTCCCCGGCGCTCGCGCCCGGACGCCGGGGTATCCGGGCATGTGTCGTCCGTGAGCGATATACCTGTGAGGCATAAATATGACTCACAGGTATATCGCTCATCCGCAGATGGCCGACCGCGGAGCCGCCCAACGACCGCCCGGCCGGCGGACCTCCAGGTGTGCGCGGGGGTGTCAGACGTGCCGGGACGGGTCCGCGGCCTCGCCGCGTTGCTCCGGGGGCTGTCCCGCTCCGGGCTGCCCTGACCGGCTGGTGCCCAGCCGCCGACCCGCTGCGGTCGTCGGCCGGTCCTCCTCCGCCGGCTGGCCCTTGTCCGCGGGGAGCCGCGCCGAGGGTGGCGGGGCGTCCAGGGTGTCGGGCGCGCAGGGGACGTCGTGGAGTACGCCGGAGCGGCCCTCACGGGCGTCGGTGACGGCGGCCCGGGTGAGTGGCGTGACGGCCTCGGGGAGCACGTCGGGGGAGTGCCAGGACAGCCGGCAGCCCGGCGGGGGATCGGCGGCCGGCCGGACCCCCGCGGCGCGGGCCCGGAACACGTGCACGAGGACGTCGGGCAGCGGCCCGACGCGGCCGGCTGCGGCCTCCCCCGGCGGGCCGGTCAGGTGGTAGACGCCGATCAGGTCGACCAGGTCGATGTCCCAGCCGGTCTCCGCCCTGATGTCGCGCAGGGCTGCCCGCACCGGACTCTCCGCCGGACGTAGGCGCCCGCCGGGAAGCGCGTAGCGGCGCTCACCCCGACCCTGTCGACAGAGCAGCACCCGGCCGGTGTCGTCGGTGACGACCGCGGCGACCGCCCAGGTGAGCGCGCTCATGGACAAAGAGCGTACGGGGGTGCAAACCAGAAGTCACCGAGTTGCGGGCTCCGGCGGCCCGGGGTGCCGCTGCGGGGGTGTGCAGCGGTAGCGTGTGCACCCGTGACCCTCGCCTCGCTGTCCCCCCAGGCGGCCCTGCCCAGCCCCAGCACCGCGGTCTGGCAGCTCGGGCCGGTGCCGATCCGGGCCTACGCGCTCTGCATCATCGCCGGCATCGTGCTGGCCTGTTGGGTGACGGAGCGCCGGCTGCGGCAGCGCGGCGTCGCGCCGGGCGCGGTGCTCGACATCGCCGTCTGGGCGGTGCCCGCGGGCATCATCGGCGCCCGGATCTATCACGTGATCACCTCTCCGGAGAAATACTTCGGCGCCGGTGGGGACCCGATGAAGGCGTTCGCCATCTGGGAGGGTGGTCTCGGCATCTGGGGGGCGGTCGCCGGTGGCGCGGTCGGGGCGTGGATCGCGGCCCGACAACTCGGTATCCCGTTCGGGGTGGTGGCCGACGCGCTGGCGCCCGGGCTGCCGCTGGCCCAGGCGGTCGGCCGGCTCGGCAACTGGTTCAACAACGAGCTGTTCGGTGCCCGCACCACACTGCCGTGGGGCCTGGAGATCCACCGGATGGACCCGGACAATCCGGGGCACGCCCTGCGCGACGACGCCGGGCAGCCCATCCTCGAACCGGGCCTCTACCAGCCGACCTTCCTCTACGAGCTGCTGTGGAACCTCGGCGTCGTCGCCCTGGTCCTCCTCCTCGACCGCCGGCTCAAGCTGGGTCGGGGCCGGGCCTTCGCGCTCTACGTGATGGGCTACACCGCCGGCCGGTTCTGGATCGAGCTGATGCGCACCGACGAGGCCAACCAGATCCTCGGCGTCCGGCTCAACGTCTGGACCGCCGCCCTGGTCTTCCTCGGCGGGTTGATCTACTTCGTGCGCGTACGCGGCCCGCAGGAGTTCCTGATCCCGCTCGGCGCGACGACGACGCCGACCCCGCCCCCCGCGTCCGACCTGTCCCAGGTGGACCTCTCCGAGCGGGAGACCCCGACGCGGACGGCCGCGCCGGAGGGCTACCGGGTGGTCAGCGAGGAGCAGTACGCCGCCTGGCAGGAAACCGGCGTCGTGCCGCCGGAGCCCGCCGGCGACGAGGCCGCCGGAACCAGCACCGACGAGCCCGGCACCGACGAGCCCCGCACCGGGGACACGGTCGTCGGCAGCACGTCGACCGACGACGACCCGGCGGACGAGCCGTCCGCCGACCGGGCCGACGTCGCGGGCGCCCGGCCCGCCGACCGGGCTGACGCCGCGGGCGCCCGGCCCGCCGACCGGGACAGCTGAGCGGGGGAGACACCGATGCGAAGCGCGGTGGTGGTCGGCGCCGGGGTCGGTGGCCTCGCGGTGGCCGGCGCGCTGGCCCGCTCCGGCTGGATGGTCACCCTCATGGAGCGCGCCGAACGCGTCCGCCCCGAGCCGACCGCAGTGGTGCTCTGGCCCAACGGTGTCCGCGCGCTGCAAGCCCTCGGCCTCGGCGCGGGCCTGGCTGCCATCGCCACCCCGCTACCCGACGGTGGGGTCCGCCGCCCGGACGGGCACTGGCTCGTGCAACCCCGGCCCATCCCCGCCGACCGGATGCCGGTGGTGGTGCACCGTGAAGATCTGCACGACGCGTTGATCGCCGGCCTCGGCGAGCGGGTCGACCTGCGGACCGGCGTGACAGTGCGCCACGTCCGGGTCGAGCCGGGTGAGCGGCCGGCGGTCAGCGACGGGCGACAGACCATCGAGGTCGACCTGGTGGTCGCCGCCGACGGCACGGACAGCGGCATCCGCCGTCAACTCGCGCCGGAATCCCGGGTGGTCAGCTCCGGATGTGCCGCCTGGCGCGCTGTCATCCCCTGGTACAAGGCGCCTCGGCTACCCGACGACCAACCGCTGGTCGGTGAGATCCTCGGCGCGGGCTACCGCTTCGTGGCCGCGTCGTTGGGTGAGCGCGGTTCGTCGGGTGGTTCCACCCGGGGCGGCATCTACTGGGTGGCCACCGCCGCCGGCGCGCCCCGCCCCGAACCGCCGGAGACCCAGCTCGCCCTGCTCCGTCGCTGGTACGCGGGCTGGCCCGACCCGATCGGCGCGCTGCTCGACGCCACCGACCCGGCCGACCTGGTCCAGCAGGAGGTCCGCGAGCTGCGGCCGCTGCCCCGGGCATACGGCTTTCCGGCCGGTCCGGGTGGGGTGGTGCTGCTCGGTGACGCGGCGCACGCCATGCCGCCGCACCTCGGGCAGGGCGCCTGCCTCGCGTTCGAGGACGCTGCCACGCTCGCCACCCTGCTGCGTGAGGCTCGGCTGCCCGACGCCGTTCAGGCGTACGACCGGGTGCGCCGTCCGCGCGCCGCGACGGTGGTCCGGCAGACGCGGCGGATGTCGGCGGTGCTCCAGGCCCGTGGTCGGTTGGCGCTGCGCGCCCGCGACGCCGCGCTCGGCACGATCAACTCCCGACTGCTGTCCAGCGCCGCGGCCACCGCCGCCCAGTGGCGGCCCCCCACCTGACCCGTCCGCCCCACCCGCCCACCGCCGTCGATCATCAACTTGTGGTGATGGTCGAAGCGTGACAAAACCGTCCTAACCCGACGCCACGACTCCATGATCGACGCGGGAGAGGGGCGGGGGCGGGGGACGGGGCGGGGAGGGCGCGGGACGGGGTGGGGCTAGGGGATCAGGGGTGCGGGTTCGGCGATGCAGGCGGTGCCGATGCGGCGGAAGCCGACCCGCAGGTAGACCCGGGCGATCTCCTCGCTGCCGGCCGAGAGGAAGACCAGGTCGGTGCCGGCCGCGAGTAGTTCCCGGGCGAGGGTGGCGGTGAGCGCGGCGCCCAGTCCGCGTCGGCGAGCGGCCGGCAGGGTGGCCACCCCGGCGATCTCCGCGACGTCGTCGACGCGCATGGCCATGCCGCTGGCCAGCGCACCCTCGGTCGGCGTGCCCGCCAAAGCGGAAATCCGCCGGCCGTCGGCGATCCGGGCGCGTTCTTCGTCGAGCGCGGCGAGTTCGAGTTCGGTGACCGCGGCGTCCCGCTCGGCCGGGCCCGCCTCTCCGGTCGCGGTGCCGGCGGCGGCGAACGA
This sequence comes from Micromonospora sp. WMMC250, assembly GCF_027460215.1. Lineage (NCBI taxonomy): Bacteria > Bacillati > Actinomycetota > Actinomycetes > Micromonosporales > Micromonosporaceae > Micromonospora > Micromonospora sp. WMMC250. Next base: position 6,878,319 of record NZ_JAPZBJ010000002.1, read on the forward strand.
CACGGCTGCCACCGCGCGACGGGCGGCGACGTCGGCGGCGAAGTCGGGGGAGTCGGCGGCCAGCACCCGTACCGCCACGTCGGACAGCGTCGCCGGGTCGGGCAGGGCGGTCGGGTCGAGCACCATCAGCGGTGCCTCCAGCACGTGCAGCCCTGCCGAGCGGGCGACCGCCAGCAGGTCGGGGGTCGTCTCGTGTACCCACTCGAAGGCTTCCGGCAAGCCCAGCTTCCGTTGCCGCTCGCGAACCGAGGCCACGTCGGCCAGCGACGGCGCTTCGCCGGCGTCGAGCCGGGGACGGGCGTAGAACGGCCATCCGTTGCCCTCGCGGACGAACAACACCAGCCCGCCATGATCCTCCGCACCGGCGACGTCGCGGGGCACCGCGTCGTAGAAACGTTCCAACCGGTCGAAGACGTGCTTGTTGAGCGGATCCACCGCGCGAGACTACACGTCCCAGCCAGTGGACGGTGTGATCAATCTCAGGTGGCCGTGCGAGCGTCGCCCTAACGTAGACTCAATAGACCCACGGGCCGACGTCGTCCCCACCATGATCCAACCTGAGTGACGACAGGAGGCCCGGTGGCTCAGCCGTACGCGGATATGACACAGCCGTACCCGCACAGCCCGCAGGCGTCCCCGATGCCCGACCCCCACCCCACCGCCCAGGGTCTCTACGACCCCGCGCAGGAGCACGACGCCTGCGGTGTGGCGTTCGTGGCGGACCTGCACGGCCGGCGTTCGCACGCGGTCGTCGCCAACGGGCTCGGTGCCCTGTGTCGACTGGACCATCGCGGCGCCCGAGGCGCGGAGCAGAACACCGGCGACGGCGCGGGCATCATGATCCAGGTCCCCGACGCGTTCCTACGCGCGGTGGCCGACATCGCGCTTCCCCCGGCCGGTGAGTACGCGACGGGGCTGGTCTTCCTCCCCGACGACGACGCCGCGGAGGCGCGTGCCCGGCGGGTGGTCGAGAAGTACGCGCTGGTCGAGGGCGCCGACCTGCTCGGCTGGCGGGACGTGCCGATCGACAGCAGTGACCTTGGCGAGACGGCCCTGGCGGCGATGCCCCGGGTCCGGCAGCTCTTCCTGGCAGCGCGTCGGCTCACCGACTCGCCCGAAGGGCCGGCCGGTTCGCCGCTGCACGGCATCGAGCTGGACCGGGTGGCGTTCAGCCTGCGTAAGCAGGCCGAACGGGAGACCGCCGAGCGGGGCGTCCCGGCGTACTTCCCGTCGCTGTCCAGCCGCACCATGGTCTACAAGGGAATGCTCACCCCCGACCAGTTGCCGGCGTTCTACCCGGATCTGCGTGACGAGCGGATCGACAGCGCGATCGCGTTGGTGCACTCCCGCTTCTCCACAAACACGTTCCCGTCCTGGCCGCTGGCGCACCCGTACCGCTTCATCGCCCACAACGGCGAGATCAACACGATCCGCGGCAACCGCAACTGGATGCAGGCTCGGGAGGCGCTGCTGCGCTCGCCGAACCTGCCCGGCAACATCAGGCGGGTCTTCCCGGTCTGCACCCCGGCCGCGTCCGACTCGGCGAACTTCGACGAGGTCCTGGAGCTGCTGCACCTGGCGGGGCGGAGCCTGCCGCACGCGGTGCTCATGATGATCCCCGAGGCGTGGGAGAACGACCCCGGCATGGAGCCGGCGAAGCGCGCTTTCTACCGCTTCCACGCCAGCCTGATGGAGCCGTGGGACGGTCCCGCGTCGGTGGCCTTCACCGACGGTGAGATCGTCGGCGCGGTGCTGGACCGCAACGGGCTGCGCCCGGGGCGCTGGTGGCAGACGGACGACGGCCTCGTCGTGCTCGGTTCCGAGGCGGGCGTGCTCGACCTCGACCCGGCCCACGTGGTCGCCAAGGGCCGTCTCCAGCCGGGCAAGATGTTCCTGGTCGACACCGTCGCCGGTCGGATCGTGCACGACGAGGAGATCAAGTCCGAGTTGGCCGCCGCCCAGCCGTACGCCGAGTGGCTGCACGCCGGGCTGATCGAGCTGGGCGACCTGCCGGCCCGCGAGCACACCGTCTACACCCACGACTCGGTACGCCGCCGGCAGCAGACCTTCGGCTACACACAGGAGGAGCTGAAGATCCTGCTCGGGCCGATGGCCCGCACCGGCGCCGAGCCGCTCGGTTCGATGGGTACGGACACTCCGATCGCGCCGCTGTCCACCCGGCCGAGGCTGCTCTACGACTACTTCCACCAGCTCTTCGCCCAGGTCACCAATCCGCCGCTGGATGCCATCCGGGAAGAGCTGGTGACCAGCCTGGCGTCGACGATCGGGCCGGAGGGCAACCTGCTCGACCCGGGCGCGGCGAGCTGCCGGCAGATCGTCCTGCCGCACCCGATCATCGACAACGACGAGTTGGCGAAGATCCTCTCCATCGACGAGGACGGCGACCTGCCCGGCTTCAAGGCGGTCCGGGTGTCCGGGCTGTACCGCGTCCGGGAGGGCGCCGCCGGGATCAAGGCGCGGCTGACCGAGATCTGCCGGCACGTCTCCGAGGCCATCGAGGACGGCGTACGGATCCTGGTGCTCTCCGACCGGGACTCCAACGCCGACCTTGCGCCAATCCCGTCGCTGCTGCTCACCGCCGCCGTGCACCAGCACCTGGTACGCGAGCAGACGCGTACCCAGGCGGCGTTGATCGTGGAGTCCGGCGACTGTCGGGAGGTGCACCACGCTGCCGTCCTGATCGGTTACGGGGCGGCGGCGGTCAACCCGTACCTGGCGTTCGAGTCGGTGGAGGATCTGATCTCCACGGGCGCGCTGGCCGGCGTCGAGCCCGCCGCCGCTGTGCGCAACTACGCCAAGGCGCTCGGCAAGGGCGTCCTGAAGATCATGTCGAAGATGGGCATCTCGACGGTCTCCTCGTACTGCGGGGCGCAGGTCTTCGAGGCGGTCGGTCTCGACAGTCGGCTCGTCGAGCGGTATTTCCGGGGCACCCCCAGCCGGATCGGCGGGGTGGGCCTCGCCGGCGTGCACGCCGAGGTGGCCGCCCGGCACGCGCTGGCCTGGCCGTCGGCGGGCACCGCCGCCTCCGACCGGCTCGAGGTCGGAGGCGAGTACCAGTGGCGTCGCGAGGGTGAACTGCACCTGTTCAACCCGGAGACGGTCTTCCTGTTGCAGCACGCCACCAGGAGTCGGCAGTACGACGTCTTCCGGGAGTACACCGCGAAGGTCGACGCGCTCGCCGCGCAGGCCGGCTCGCTGCGCGGGTTGTTCACATTGCGCACCGGGGTCCGCCCGGCGGTGCCCATCGAGGAGGTCGAGCCGGCCTCCGAGATCGTCAAGCGGTTCGCCACCGGCGCCATGTCGTACGGGTCGATCTCCGCCGAGGCGCACGAGACACTGGCCATCGCGATGAACCGCCTCGGCGGCAAGTCCAACACCGGTGAGGGCGGCGAGGACGTCGAGCGCCTGCACGACCCGGCGCGCCGCTCGGCGGTCAAGCAGATCGCCAGCGGTCGCTTCGGTGTGACCAGCGAGTACCTGGTCAACGCGGACGACCTCCAGATCAAGATGGCCCAGGGCGCGAAGCCGGGCGAGGGCGGTCAGCTGCCCGGCAACAAGGTCTGGCCGTGGATCGCCCGTACCCGCCACGCCACTCCCGGCGTGGGTCTGATCTCCCCGCCGCCGCACCACGACATCTACTCCATCGAGGACCTGGCCCAGCTCGTCCATGACCTGAAGTGCGTCAACCCGGCGGCCCGGGTGCACGTCAAGCTGGTCAGCGAGGTCGGTGTCGGCACCGTCGCCGCCGGCGTGGCGAAGCTCAAGGCGGACGTCATCCTGATCTCCGGCCACGACGGCGGCACGGGCGCGTCCCCGATGAACTCGCTCAAGCACGCCGGCACGCCGTGGGAGCTGGGGCTGGCCGAGGCGCAGCAGACGCTGTTGCTCAACAAGCTGCGCGACCGGGTCACCGTGCAGGTCGACGGCCAGCTCAAGACCGGCCGGGACGTGCTGGTAGCGGCGCTGCTCGGCGCGGAGGAGTTCGGCTTCGCGACAGCGCCGCTGATCGTCGCCGGTTGCGTGATGATGCGGGTCTGCCACCTGGACACCTGCCCGGTCGGCATCGCCACCCAGAATCCGGTTCTGCGTGAGCGGTTCACCGGCACCCCGGAGTTCGTGGAGAACTTCTTCCTCTTCCTCGCCGAGGAGGTCCGCGGCTACCTGGCGGAGCTGGGTCTGCGGTCGATCGAGGAGGCGATCGGGCAGGCCGAGCTGCTCGACGTGGCCCCGGCCCTGACGCACTGGAAGGCGCACGGGTTGGACCTGGCGCCCGTCCTGCACCTGCCGGAGCTGCCCGCCGGTGCAGCCCGGCGCGGGGTGCGCGCCCAGGACCACGGCCTGGAGCATGCCCTGGACAACGAGCTGATCGCGCTGGCCCGTCCGGCGCTGTCCGACGGGGCCCCGGTGCGCGTCGAGGTGGCGGTGCGCAACGAGCACCGCAGCGTCGGCGCGATGCTCGGCGGGGAGGTCACCCGTCGCTTCGGCGGCGCCGGTCTCCCCGACGACACCATCGAGTTCGTGCTGAACGGCACGGCCGGGCAGTCGTTCGGCGCGTTCCTGCCGCGTGGGGTGACCCTGCGGCTGCACGGAGACGCCAACGACTACGTGGGCAAGGGGCTTTCCGGTGGGCGGGTCGTCGTCCGTCCGGACGCCGCCGCGCCCTTCCTCGACCCTGACGCCGCGCCGGGGCAGCGGGCCGAGGACCAGATCATCGCCGGCAACACCATCCTGTACGGCGCCACGGCGGGCGAGGTCTTCCTGCGTGGCCGGGTGGGGGAGCGGTTCGCGGTGCGCAACTCTGGCGCGGTCGCCGTGGTCGAGGGTGTCGGCGACCACGGGTGCGAGTACATGACCGGTGGCACCGTGGTGGTGCTCGGCGCGACCGGCCGTAACTTCGCGGCCGGCATGTCCGGCGGCACGGCGTACGTGCACCACCTGGACCGTGCGCGGGTCAACACCGAACTGGTGGACCTAACGCCGCTGGGTGAGCAGGAGCAGGCGCTGTTGCACGACCTGATCCAGCGGCACGTGGCCGAGACCGGGTCGGCGGTCGCCGAGGAGCTACTCAAGCGCTGGCCGGAGGCGGTGGCAGAGTTCACCGCTGTGGTACCCCGCGACTACCGCCGGGTGCTGGAGATCATGCGGGCCGCCGAAGCCGCCGGCCGCGACGTCGACGACGCGGTGATGGGCGCGCTCAGCGCGCCGGCCGCGCCACCCGCCCCGCGGGTGGCGGCCCAGGAGGTGGCTCGTGCCTGACCCGAACGGTTTCCTGCGCTACGACCGGCGACTGCCGGCCCGCCGTCCGGTGTCGGTGCGGATCAGCGACTGGCGCGAGGTCTACCCGCCGGCCGGCGAGGAGCTGGTCCGTGAGCAGGCCACGCGCTGCATGGACTGCGGCATCCCGTTCTGCCACGACGGCTGCCCGCTGGGCAACCGCATCCCGGACTGGAACGACCTGGTGCGTACCGGCAACTGGGACGCGGCGGTGGAGTCGCTGCACGCCACCAACAACTTCCCGGAGTTCACCGGTCGGCTCTGCCCGGCGCCCTGTGAGGCGGCCTGCGTGCTCGGCATCTCCGGCGGCCAGCCGGTGACCATCAAGCAGGTCGAGGTGGAGATCGCCGACGCCGCCGCCGCGCGTGGGTTCACCCCCCTCCCGGTGCCGGCGCCGTCCGGCCGGTCGGTCGCCGTCGTCGGCTCCGGGCCCGCCGGCCTCGCCGCCGCCCAGCAGCTGGCCCGCGCCGGTCACGCGGTGACGGTGTACGAGCGCGACGACGCGATAGGCGGTCTGCTCCGGTACGGCATCCCCGACTTCAAGTTGGAGAAGCGGCACATCGACGCCCGGTTGGCCCAGCTCACCGCCGAGGGGGTGCGTTTCCGCACCGGCGTGAACGTCGGCGTGGACGTCACCGCCGAGCAGTTGCGCGCCGAGCACGACGCGGTGCTGTTGGCCTGCGGCGCGTTGCAGGGCCGGGACACTCCGGAGACCCCGGGGCGGGCGCTTCGGGGCGTACACCAGGCGATGGCGCACCTGGTCGCGGCGAATCGCGCGGTCGCCACCGCGGCCACCGACCAGGCCGGCGTGGTGACCACCGGCGAGCGCCGGCTGGCGACGGCGGTGCTGCCGGACGGCACTCCGATCGACGCGGCCGGCAAGCACGTGGTGATCATCGGTGGTGGGGACACCGCCGCCGACTGCCTCGGCGTCGCCCACCGCCAGGGCGCTGCGGGCGTGCACCAGCTCGACCTGTACCCGCAGCCGCCGCAGGAGCGCGACGAGGCACGGGACCCGTGGCCGACCTGGCCGTGGATCCTGCGCAGCTACCCGGCGCACGAGGAGGGCGGCGAGCGGGTCTTCGCTGCGGCGGTGCAGGAGTTCGTGGACGACGGCAGCGGCCAGGTGCGGGCGGTCCGGATCGCCGAGGTGACGGTCGAGAAGCGCGACGGCCGGCGCATCGTCACTGTGGTGCCGGGTTCCGAGCGGGAGCTTCCGGCGGATCTGGTGCTGCTGGCGATCGGTTTCGAGGGCACCGAGCAGCAGCCGCTGCTGGCGCAGTTCGGGGTGAACCGCAACCCGCGGGGCGCTGTCGACGCCCGCGACGACTGGCAGACCGACGCCGACGGGGTGTTCGTCGCGGGTGACATGCACCGGGGCGCTTCGCTGATCGTCTGGGCCATCGCCGAGGGTCGTGCGGCGGCTGCCGCCATCCACGCCTACCTCGGCGGTGTCGGTGCGTTGCCGGCCCCGGTCGGCCCGGCCGCGCAGGCTCTCGCCGCTCGCTGACAGGTGGGGTCGTCCGGCCGGTGTGGCACGGTGCTGCCGCACCGGCCGGGCATTCCCGCTGGTGAAGCCGCTCACAAATGTGGGCAAACAGGTTTAAGGTGGCAAGACTTGTCGGCTGCCGAACCGCGCCGCGATCGGCCTGAATGATCATGCCGTCGATCGCTGGAGGTTCGTCGTGGCCACGGGTGCCACCTTCGCCGCGCTGCGCCATCGCAACTACCGCATCTGGGCGCTCGCCGGGTTCGTCTCCGTCATCGGCACCTGGATGCAGGTCCTCGGGGTCAACTGGTACGTCCTGAAGGAGACCGGTTCGGCGACGTCCATGGGGTTCGCCGTGCTGCTCCAGGCGGCACCCACACTGCTGCTCAGCGTCTGGGGCGGTGTGCTGGCCGACCGCCTGCCGGCCCGCCCGCTGCTGATCACCGCCCAGGCGGCCCACGCGACGCTCGCCGCCGGGCTCGGCGCGGCCGCCCTGACCGGGTTCGGCGGCCTACCGCTGATCTTCGCGATCTCCCTGGCCACCGGTGCCGTCTCGGCCATCGAGGGGCCGGTGATGGGGCGCTGGGCCTCCACCCTCGTCGACCGGGAGACCCTCGGCAACGCCCTCGCGCTCGGGTCGCTCTCCAACTCCGCCGGCCGCATCCTCGGCATGAGCCTCGGCGCCGTCGTGGTGGCCGCCGTCGGCCCCGCCCTGTTGTTCGGCATCAACGCGGCGAGCTTCGCCGCCGTGGTGGTGGCGCTGTTCGCCGTACGCCCGGGGGCCGTGGCCGGCGTGGCGGTGACCGCCGCCGGCGCGACCCGCAGCGGCGTGCGGGCCGGGTTCGCCTACCTGCGCGGGCAACCGGTGCTGCTCCTCGCGCTCGCCCTGTCGTTCGTGCTCGGCAGCCTGGGCCGCAACTACCAGGTGACGATGGCGGCGATGAGCGACGGCCCGCTGAACGCCGGCGCCTCCGGCTACGGCGTCCTGTCGACGGTGTTCGCGATCGGAACGGTGGTCGGAGCCCTCGTCGCGGCCCGTCGCCGTTCCCTGGGCTACCGGACGCTCGTCGTCGCCGGCCTGCTCGCCAGCGGGTTGCAGATCGTCGCCGGCCTGGCCCCGGGGACCGTGAGCTTCGCGGCGGTGATCCTGCCGATCGCCGCCGCCGCGGTGGTCATCGACACCACAGTCGGTACCCGCGCCCAACTCGACACCGACGCCGCGATGCGGGGTCGGGTGCTCGCCGCCCTGGCGGTCACCGGCTCGGTCTCCGCCGCGGTCGGCGCCCCGCTGCTCGGCTGGCTCGCCGAGTACGCCGGGCCGCGCCAGACGCTCGTCCTCGCCGGGACCGCCGCGACGATCGCCACGGTCGCGGCGGCGGTCGCCCTGGACCGCCAGCACGCCCGCGCGGCGACCCTCGCGCTGGTCACGCCCCGGCCGCGCCATCCGGTACGACGGGTGGCGTTCCGGGCCGCCCGCATCGTCCGTCCCGCCGGGGCGGTGTGTGTGATCGCGCCCGCCGACGGTGTGCCGTCGAGCGCGGTCCGGCTGCCGGAGCTGGCCACCGCCGGGTCGGTGGTGCGCCGCTGAGACAGCTGTCACCCCCGGTGGCAGGCGCACGGGACAGGACGGCACGAAGATCGTCGTTACGCTCCGATCATGGACATCGAGGAGCGGCTACGACGGACCCGTCGGTGGCTGTGGATCGTGCTGATCGGGCTCTTCCTGAGCGGTGCCACCGCCTTTCCGCTGGAGATCGAGGTGCGCTGGTTGCTGCGCGCGCTGGACCCGCTCTCCGACCAACTGCCCGCCCTGGTCGCCTGGATCGAGCGGGTGCACACCGGGCTCGTGACGGCCGGCGACGACTACCCGTTCCTGCTGTACGGCACCGACTGGCTGGCCTTCGCCCACCTGGTGCTGGCGGTGGCGTTCTGGGGGCCACTGCGTGACCCGGTGCGCAACGTCTGGGTGGTGCAGGTCGGCATGATCGCCTGCGCGGGGATCGTCCCACTGGCGTTGATCTGCGGGCCGATCCGGGACATCCCCTGGTTCTGGACGCTCGTCGACCTGTCCTTCGCGGTCGGGGCGTTCCCACCCCTCTGGTTCGCCTACCGGCACATCCGCGCGGTCGAGGCGAGCACGGCTACGGCGACGGGTGTGCCAGCGACTGCGTGATCAGGTCTCGCCCGGTCCTCGGCCGGCTGGATGACGACCTCGGCGGTCCCTGTAGAGCTGCCCCGGATGTGGGCCGCCGTCATCGCCCCATATCCGGGGCAGGTCTACAGGAACGCACCGAAGTGGTCGGTCGTCGGTCCGGGGCGCGGGAAACAGCGCAACGCCCGGCGCCGGCGAACCGGGAAAGGGCCCGCCGCAGGGGCGACGGGCCCTTCCGGTCCACACCGGATCCTCAGTGCGACATCAGGTCGTGGGCCTCGCGGATCTTGGCCCAGGACTTCGGCTCGGCCGGCGGCGCAACCTTACGGGCGGCGCTGGCCACGTCGGGGCGACCGGCGGTGAAGAGCCAGGTGGTGAACAGGTCGTCCAGGTCCAGACCGGAGATCCGCTCGGCCAGCGCCTGGAACTGGGCGACGGTGCCGTTGCCGTACCGGTGCTCGGTGGCCCAGGCCGGCAGGATCTCGAAGAACGCCTCGTCGCCGACGGCCAGCCGGAGCTGGTGCAACGTCATCGCGCCCCGGTCGTAGACGGCGTTGTCGAAGATCCGGCCGGCACCCGGGTCACCGGGCAGCACCTGCCAGAACTCGTCGTCGGCCGGGTAGCTGGCGTAGACGAAGTCGAACACCTCCTGCGCGGTGCCCTCACCCTGCTCCTCCGACCACAGCCACTCGGCGTACGAGGCGAAACCCTCGTTGAGCCAGATGTGTCGCCACTCGGCCACCGAGACCGAGTCACCGAACCACTGGTGGGCGTTCTCGTGCACCACCACGTACGTGTTGGCGCCGCGCCGCCAGAAGCCCGGCCCGTACACCGGTCGGGTCTGCGTCTCCAGGGCGAAGCTGATGCCGTCGACCGGGCCGGCCACACCACCCTGCGCCTCGAAGGGGTACGGCCCGAAGATCCCGCCGCACCAGTCGACGATCTCGCCGGTCCGCTCGATGCTGGCCCGCGCGGCCGGCCCGAGGGCGCCCAGTGAGGTGCTGTACGCGTTGACCACCGGCTGACCGCTCGGGGTGGTGTCGGTGACGATGTCGTACTGGCCGATGGCCATGAAAGCCAGGTAGGTGGCCGTGGGGGAGGTGGTCCGCCAGATCCAGCGGGTGCGGTTGCCGGCCTCGGCCGCCGGTGGCCTCGGCTGCACACCGTTGCTGATCACCTCGACGCCGGTGGGCACCGACACCGAGATGTCGAACGTGGCCTTGTCCAGAGGGTGGTCGTTGCTGGGGAACCACCACCACGCCGACTCTGGCTCGTTGACGGCGAGCGCGCCGTCGTCGGTCCGCGTCCAGCCGGTGTAGCCGCCGACCAGGGTCTCCGACGGGATGCCTGAGTAGCGCACCACGATGGTGAGCTGCTGCCCCCGGGTCACCGTGCGGGCCGGGGTGACCACCAACTCGTGGACGCCGGCGGTGCTGGTGGTCGCCGCCCAGCCGTTGACCCGGACCGACTCGACGTCGAGCAGGAAGTCCAGATTGAACGTCGAGAGGTCGTGGGTGGCGGTGGCGAGAATGGTGGTGGTGCCGGTGAGCAGGTCGGTGGCCGGGTCGTAGCGCAGCCGGACGTCGTAGTGCTCGACGTCGTAGCCGCCGTTGCCGTAGTCGGGGAAGTAGGTGTCGCCCAGGCCGGACGCGCCGGGTTGCGGCGCGGCGGTGACGATCGGCCGGCCCCAGCCCGCCGGGGCCGCCTGGCCGGGGGTGCCGGCGAGCAGGGTGCCGGCGGTGGTGAGGGTCAGGGCGGCGGTGGCCGCCGTGAGTGCTCGTCGCACGAGGTGGACTCCCTCCATCGGGTGTTCGCCAGGCCAACCTAATCGACAACTGTGAACGTCGCCGCCCGCGACACCGCCGATCGGCGTCGATCTCTGGTGCGTCTTGCTCCACAAGGTCACACTGTGTGGATCGGAGGTGACGCGTGCGGGGGTCCGAGGTGCCCAAGCGGGAGTTGACCGGCCAGCGGCAGGCCGCGGGCAATCGGGACCGGCTGCCGGCCGGCGGGCTGGAACTCTTCGCGCTGCTCGCCCGGCTGCTGCGGCGACCCCGCCGTGGCGACCGCCGGCTGCCACTGCTCTGGCTGGTCCGCTCGGACACGTCGGACCTGATGACGCCGCTGCGGAGGTTCCTCGGTCAGGGTCCCCGGCGACGGGTGCCGCACGCGGTGCTGGACGCCGACGTGCCGCCGGGTGCCGGGGACGTGTCGGCGCTGCTGCGTGACCTGCACCGGCAGCTCTCCCTGGAGGCGTTCGGTGCCGCCCGGCTGCGCTTTCGGCACTACCCGCTCGCCGACTGGCTGATGCACCAGAGCCTCAGCTTCAGCGTCGACGCCGACGACAGCCGCGCGGCCCTGGTCCGCCGGTTGCGCGACCGCCGGGGCACGCGCGCTCCCGAGGCGCCGCCCAGCGGCGGTGACGCGGTCAGCATCGTCTCGCAGGTGCTGCTCTGGCTGGTCCGCCGCGCTGTGCCGGGGGTGGTCTTCCGGGCCGCCGTCTCCGGCCGGGTGCCGGTGCTCGGGCGGCACTACAACTGGTTCATGCGCCAGCAGTACCTCGCGCCCCGGCAGTCGGTCACGTTCCTCGGCTTCGCCGAGCGCCTCACCGCCGGTTGGCGCGACGGCGAGCAACCCGACCAGGTCAACAAGCTGCTGCTGCACGCGTTCCTGGAGGACCTGCGGCAGGCGTACCGGCGTCGGCCGTGGCGCCCGTCGGACTGGCGGCGCACCGGGTACCCGGCGCTGCTGATCGACCACGTCGCGCCCGGCAACGTCGGCGGTGAACTGGTCCGTCTGGTCGGCGACGTCCGCACCGAGACGGGCCGGAACGACCCGCTGCTGATCGTCGTGTCTGGCGGGCAACCGCCACCGGAACTGCCCGAGCCGCACCCGTTGACCGAGGCCGACGAGGCGTACGACGAGTGGGCCGAGGCGCTGCCGGAGATGCGGCGACTGCGTCGGCCGGCCGCCTGGCTGGTGACGTTGCGCCCCGACGACACCGACATCGGCCCGCCGTCGCGGGGCGGCATCCGCCCGTTCTCCGCGCCCGATCCGCCCTGGTGGTCGAGGCGTTTCCTGCCGGCGGCGCTCTGCCTGGTGCTGGTCGCGGCGCTGGGCGTCTGGGTGGGCAGCCGGTGGGGGCCGGGTTGCCACCCGTCGGTGACCGGCGGCCGGGTGTCGGTCGAGGTGGTCGCCCGCGGCGAATGCGTCGGCTACAGCGACAGCGCCGCGCAGGTGTTCAACAACGACCCCGGCCAGGACGGGCTGCGGACCATCCAGCGGCGGATCTTCGCGCAGAACCGCGCCGCCGAGGAGGTCTGGCAGCGCAGCGAGCGACGCCGACCCTTCCTGACCCTGGTCTACCTGGGCACCCTGACCGGCAACCTGACCCGCGCCGACGAGGAGTCGTACGTCTCCGAGCGCGAGGAACTCGAAGGCATGGCCACCGCCCAGTACGCGTTGCTGAAGGAGTCGGCCAGCGCCGACGGCGCGGCGCTGCTGCGGATCGTGGTGGCCAACGGCGGCCGGCAGATGATCCATGCGGACCGGGCCGTGGCGATGCTCGCCGAGCTGGCCGCGGACGACCCCACGGTGCTCGGCGTGGTCGGTCTGGTGGAGAGCCGGACGAGCACCGCCCGCGCGCTGCGCGAGTTGAACCGGGTCGGGCTGCCGGTGCTGGCGCCCACGCTCTCCGCCGATCGGATGGACGCGAACTCCCGCCTCTACCTGCAGATCTCTGCGCCCAACACCGATCAGGTGGAGATGGTCGACGCGTACGCCCAACAGGTGCTGAAGGTCGACGAGGCGCACGTCTACTACACGACGCTGGAGGGCAGCACGCTCACCGAGGACCTGTACGTGGGCACGCTCGTCCACGGGCTCCGGCAACGGTTCGGTCCCCGGCTGACGCGCCTCGACAAGTGGAGCACCGGTGATCGTCTGACCGACGAGTGCGGCTATCCGGGCCTGCTCTTCTACGCGGGCCGCTGGACGGAGTTCGACGGTTTCCTGCGGGCGTTGCGCGAGTGCGGCGGCAACCCGCCCCGGCATCTCGTCACCGACGACTCGGTCAACCGCTACATGGCCAATCCCGGGCTGCGCGCCGCAGCCCCCGGCAACCTGCCCGTCACGTACGTCTCCAAGGCCTCCCTGGCCACCTGCGCCGCGCTGCGGGCCGCACAGGACCGACGTGACGACGACGCGCGGGCCACCTTCCTGTCCTGGATCCAGGCCGACGACCTGCTCGACCCGCCGCGCTGCCGACCGGACTCGGACCACCAGGTCGGCGAACGGGTCAGCCTCGCCTACGACGCGGCGATGATGGTGATCCGGGCGGTGGAGAGCCTCGCCGCCCGGCTGCGCCACGACGACCCGCGGCAACGGTGGGAGCCGACCGCCGTCAACCCCGTGGCCGTGCACGCCGAGGTGCTCCGGCAGAACGCCGGCCAGGGGTACCCGGGGGTGGCCGGGCTGATCCGGTTCACCCCCGACTCGGGGGTGCCGGTCGACAAGCGGCTGGCCCTGCTGCGAGTGGAGCAGGTGCCGGACGTGGGCACGGCTCCGGTGGAGGTGTTCCGCTGCGGGCTTGCCTACACCGTCGACCCGGTGCCGTGCGGGCCCGCGTGACAGACCCGGCGTGACACGTCCTGGCAGGACTGTCCGGGTGCCACCGGCGTCCGTTAGGGTTCCTGGGACCAGGCAGCCGTCGGCGTTGGGGGCAGAGGGTGGGCAGGCTCGCGTCGGCGTACGGGCAGGCGGTCAACTCCCACCGGGCGGCCCGAGCGCATCTGGACAACGCCCGCAACGCGCTCGGCACGGCACCGGCCGCCGTCGGGTCGACCGGCGTCGACGACCTGGTGACCCGACTCGCCCGTCTCGGCGGCACCCTCGCCAATCCCGCTCCGGGTGTCACGCCGCTGACCGACGAGCCGGCCGCGGTGCGGATCGGCGCGGCGTCCACTCCGGACGGTGACTTCCCGGTGCTGGTTCCCCTCGGCGGCGGTCACCACCTGGCCGTCGACACCGACGCCCGGTCCCCGCTGGTCGCCGGGTTGCTGCGGGCGTTGGTGCTGCGACTGGTCGCCACCGCACCACCTGGTCAGGTCCGGGTCGCCGGCATCGACACGGCCGCGTTGGGCGCCAGCTTCGGCCCGCTGCGCCCCCTGCTCGATGCCGGGGTGCTCGACCCGCCGGCCACCAGTGAGGCGGAGGTGACCGCGCTGCTCGACGCCGCCGAGCAGCACGCCCGGGCCGCGCAGCACGGTCAGCCCACCGCCCGGCACCTCCTGGTGGTGGTCGCCACCGCAGCGCCGCCGCCGCGCGAGCTGGCCCGGCTCGCCGCCCTCACCCACGCCGGCCCGGCCGCCGCCGTCTGCGTCCTGCTCACCGGCCACCCGTCCCGGGTGCCCGGCGAGACCGCACCGCCGCTGGGCGGCACCACGGCGGTCCGCCTCGACCAGGGGTACGCGCACGTCGGCGACCCACCCGGCGTCCCGTTCAGCGCCGACGGCAGTGGGCTCGCCGCACCTGTGCTGCTCGACGGTGACCCGCCGCCCGCCTCGGTACGCGCGCTCGCCGAGCACCTCGGGGCCGCCACCCGACGCGCCGACGCGTTGCCGTTCACCGACCTGCTGCCCGAGCGGCGGTGGGCCGAGTCCGCCGGCAACGGTCTGCGGACGGTGATCGGCCGGGTCGGCACCGCCCCGCTGACGCTCGCCTTCGACGACGCCACCCCGCACTGGCTGGTCGGTGGGCGCACCGGCGCGGGCAAGACCGTCTTCCTCCTCGACGTCCTCTACGGGCTGGCGGCCCGCTACTCGCCGGCCGAGTTGCAGCTCTACCTGCTCGACTTCAAGGAGGGCGTGAGCTTCACCGAGTTCGTGCCCACCGGCCGGGACCCGTCCTGGCTGCCGCACGCCCGAGCCGTCGGCATCGAATCCGACCGCGAGTACGGCCTCGCCGTCCTGCGCGAGCTGCGCCGGGAGGCGCAACGCCGGGCCGCTGCGCTCAAGCGGCACGGCGTCACCAAGCTCGCCGACCTGCCCCGGGACAATCCGCTGCCCCGCATCGTGGCGGTCGTCGACGAGTTCCACGTGCTGTTGGCCGGCAACGACGCGCTGGCCCGCGAATCCGTGGACCTGTTGGAGGAGTTGGCCCGCAAGGGCCGCTCGTACGGCATCCACCTGGTGCTGGCCAGCCAGAGCATGACCGGCATCGAGGCCCTCTACGGCCGGGCCGAGGCGATCTTCGGGCAGTTCGCGTTGCGGGTGGCGTTGCCCGGCGGGGGTGGGGTGCTCGACCAGCTCAACGACGCCGCAGCGGCCCTGCCGATCGGCTCCGCGGTGGTCAACACCGCCGCCGGGGCGGTCGGCGCCGACACCGTGCTGCGGTTCCCCGACGCGCACGCCGCCGCCGCGGACCTCGCCGCGTTGCGCCACGAGCTGTGGCAGGCCCGCCCGCCGGGTTCGCGGGCACCGGCGGTCTTCAAGGGGTACGAGGCCGCGCGGGTCGAGAACGATCCGACCTTCGCCGGGTTGCGTCCCGGTGGCCGGCGTCCGATGGCCCTGGTCGGTCGTACCGTCGACGTGCACGGCACCACAGCCCTGTTCCTGATGGACGCAACCCCCGGTCGACACCTCGCCGTGGTGGGCACCGCGCCGACCGGAGCGGACGTGCTGCGCGCGGCGACGGTGAGCCTGGCCCGCCAGCACGCTCCCGGTGACGCCCGGTTCCAGGTTGCCTCCCTGGTCACCGCCGCCGACCCGGTCGCCGACGACACCGAGGCGGTCCTGCGGGCGGCCGGTCACCAGGTGTCGCGTCTCGACGCGGCCGGGCTGCGCGACCGGATCGCCGCGTTGGCCGCCGAGCCCGACGGTCGCGAGTACCTGGTGGTGTTCGGCATGGACGCCGCCGCGTCGGTTCTCGGGGCCACCGACCCGGGCACGTTCCGCTCCGGCCTGGACGACCTGCGCGTACTCCTGCGTCAGGGCCCCGGGCACGGGGTGCACCTGCTCGGCTGGTGGCGCGGGCTGCGTCGCCTCGCTGACGACCTCGGCGGCACCCAGAACCGCGACGACATCGCCTGCCTGGTCGCCCTCAACGTGCCCGGCGCCGAGTTGGCGCTGCACCTCGGGACGCACGACCTAGCCCACACGCCCCGCGCCGACCGGGCGCTGCTGATCGACCGGCACGACCAGCGCACCCGGCTGATCGTCCCGTTCGCCGGCGAGGGGCACGAACCGGACGGGGAGCGGTGACGGTGTCCTTCGAGGAGTACGCGGCGCTGGCCCGACAGCTCTCCGAGCAGCGCCGCGCCGGCGAACAGCACGCCGCCACCGAGGCCGCACGCCGTCGTGACCTGCACGCCGCCGTCGACTACCTTCAGCAGCGGCTGACCGCCCAGGGCCACCGTCTCGACCAGCTCGGCCGCGCGATCGGCATCGACCAACCGCCACCCGGCCCACCGTCGGGCGCCGGGTCGGCCCCGCCCGCACCCGCCCCAGCGTCGAGCGCCGGGTCGGCCCCGTCCACCCCACCCGGAACCGGGGACGGGCGAGACGCCGGCGTAGCCGGCGCGCCGGGGCGGCCGGGGGTCGGGGCGTACCCCGAGTTGCCGGCGGGGGAGGCGCGGCTGGCGTTGCCGACGGCGGTGAGCCCGGCGGGCGCCGGGGTGCCGACGCAGCGTGCGGCGGCGGTCGACCCGACCGTCGAGTTGGAGCTGGCCCGGCGGATGGCCGACGAGGCCGACCGGCACGGGCAGCAGGCGGAGGTGCTGGCCCAGCGACCGGCGCTCCTGCCGACGTGGTCACCGTTGGCGCGGGCGGTCGCCGTCTACGCCGGGTGCGGCGCTGCCGCCGGGGTGCTGGTGCTGGTCCTGGTGCTCGCCTCCGGGGTCGGTCTGGTCGACGGGTTCACGCTCGGCGCGTGGATCTGCGCGGGGTTGCCGGCGGTGGCGTTCTTCGGTGGGTACCTGGTTCTGGGCCGGTGGGGGAGACCCGCGATGGTCGCCGGGACCCCGCCGCGATATCTGCCGCTGGGATTCCTGATTTGTTTTCTGCTGGTGCCGGCGGCCTACTGCGCCTATCTGCTGCTGGTACGCGGCCTGCGCTGAACCCGGCCGCGTTTCTCGACAATACGCGCCGCGTTCGAGTCAGCTAATTGACTCGAACGCGGCAGTTCTTCGGGTGTGCCCGATGGTGGGATAGTGTCCCGTCAGCCGGTCGAGGATCACACCAATGAATGAATGTGTGAATCATTCGTATCGGGTCGACAACACGTCCGTCCCGGCAGTGTGAGGTTCGTGGAGGTGGTTCGGTGTTCCGTCGGACTGGAACTGAAGCTGAAGCGAATAGGCTGCGGTTGGCGCTCGCCGGGTTGATCGCCCTCGCGCTGATCGTGTCGGTCGGTTACATCGTCTGGCGAATCGTCGTGCCGGAGGAGCAGCGCGTTCCGGACGGTTGCGAGGGAATCGTCGCCGTCACGAAGGAGTGTCTCGGCCCGGTCACCGACGCATCCAGGCTCGATGGCAGCATTCGTGACGTCGCCGGGAAGATCCTCGCCATGAACCGGGACGTCGCAGGCCAGCGCCGGTACGTCCGGGTGGCGCTGCTGACGCCGTTGAGCGTCGCCCCGCCACCCGCCGAGTCGGCGATGTCCCTCAATCAAATCAGGTTCAGCCTGCAGGGCGCGTACGTAGCCCTGCGGCGGGTCAACGACTCGGCGGCCTTCGGTGACAAGAACGCCCCCGCCGTGCAACTGCTCCTGGTCAACCAGGGCAGCGGTCAGCCGTTCGAGACGTCACTTGTGGAGCGGATCGTGGCGCTGGGCGATGCCGATCATCCGTTGGTGGCCGTCGTGGGCCTCGGCTCCAGCAAGCCGGGCACCGAACAGATGGCTGAGGCGCTGTCGGCGCGGGGCATCCCGATGGTCGGGGCCGTCACCTCCGCGACCACGCTCACCGCGGCCAGATTCTCCACGTTCCACAGTGTGTCCCCCAGTAACAGGGACTACGCGAACGCGATGAAGGACCTCCTGGACAAGAATGCCCGCACGCTCCCCCGTAACGGCATCATCGTGCGCGATGCCAACAACGACCCCTATTCGCAGACGTTGGCGGAAACCTACAACGACGTGTTGAAGGATTACATCAAATTCTCCCCGCAGAACTTCCGTGGCAACACGGAACGCAACCCGGGTGTAGCGCGTGCCTTTGACGGCATCGTCAGGAGCCTGTGCACTGCGGTTAACAACAAGACGAAGAACCTCCAGATGGTGTTCTTCGCCGGCCGGGTCGCCGACTTTCCGAGCTTCGCCGAGATGTTGAAGGAACGGACCTGCGACGACGAGCCGCTGACCGTCATGGTCGGCGCCACCGGCTTTCAGCTCTCCCCGCAGCAGGAGACCCTGCTCGACGAGGCCAATGTGTCGGTCATCTGGGTCTCCTCGGCGGATGCGCCGGCCTGGATCGAGAAGAAGAGCGGCACGCCGCCAGGTTTCGCGGACTTCCTCAAGGTCTACCGCGACGAGGCGAAATACCCGGCCGACACGCTGAACGACGGTTACGCACCGATGTACCACGACGCGGTCGCGAGCGCCGTGCGAGCGATCCGCATGGCCGCGGAGCACGTCGACATCCCCACGGCCGACGGAGTGCAGACCCAGTTCGGCAACGTCACACTCTCCTACGAGGTCATCGGAGCGACCGGCACCCTGTCGTTCGGCGACAGGGCGGACATCGACGGTCGGGCCACCGGCAAGGCCGTGATGTACCGCCAGATCGGCAGCAAGGGTCCCCGACTGCCGGCCGATACGCAGCCCTACATCACTGGGTGACGCCGGGGCCCTCGCCAGCATCGGGCACCAGCCAGTGTCGGCTGCGCGGGTCCTCGTAGGCGTCGACCCACTCGTTGGGTCGCCAAAGCCGTACCCTGCGCATCCCGAACCGCGGCTGGAACCCGAGCATGGTCAGCGCCAACCCCAGCTCCGCCGCCGCCAGCACGACCATCGCGGCGCCGACGACCGGGCTCAGCACCCCGGGTTCTCGGGCCAGGTCCCACCCGACCGCGACGAGCGCCGCGACCGAGAGCACCGCCAGCATCGCACCGGTCACCCGTTCGGCCCGGTGCCGGTCGATCCGCTGCGCCCGGAACGCCGGGACGACGGCCGAAGCGGACTGGTGACGCCAGTCCGCTTCGAGGCTCGCCCAACGGGCCGGGTCGGTGGCCTTCGCCGCGAGGAAGCGGTTGATGTCCGGCGCGGTCAGCCCGATCTCCTGAGCCCAGCACAGCAGGGTCACCAGGTTCGACTGTCGGTCCAGTCCGCGCCGGAACGGGTACACCTGCTGCCGCAGGAGCGCGGTGGCGAACCTCGGGTGCGCGGCCGGTTGGCGCTGCAACGCCGCGAAACACGCCGGGTCGGTGGCGAGCCGGAGCAGTCGGTCGACCAGCGCCACGAGCGACTGGTCGTCGGCGGCGGCACCCTCGGCGGTACGCAGACACCGCCACAACGGTTCGACGAACCGCGGATCGTCGGGTACGACGGCGACCAGCCGGACCACCATGGAACGGCTGACCGAACTCTCGCCCAGCCGTTCCACGAGCATCGTGACCACGTCGAGCAGCGTCTCGTGGGTGCCCCCGAGCGCGTCCGCCGCGTCCGCACCGCCCGCGACCTTCGTCAGCCAGGTGAACGCCTGTTCGCGGGCGGCGTCGCGGATCGCCGCGCGGGGGGACGCCGTGGCGCTCAGGACCGCCGCCAGGGCGGGGAGCATCACCGCCGCCGCCGGGTCTCGCAGTGGTTCGGCCATCCGATCGAGTACGGCGAACCCGACCGGGTTGAGGCAGTCAGCCCCGGCCAGGCAGGCGCAGGCGAGCACCGGGTCGATCTCGGCCAGTTCCCCGATGAAGTCGGTGACGACCGACTGGTCCGCGACGGCCGTGTAGAAGAGCACCACCCGACGCCACTCGCGATCCATCACCCGCTCACGCAGCAGTCGCAGGCCGTCGTCGCCCTGGCGGAGCAGTTCGGAGGAGACCAGGTGCTCCTGCAACGAGCGGTGCACGAACTCGTACTGCCCGTCGGCGACCCGGCTGAGCAGCCCGGACCGGTTGATGATCTCGTCGACGAACTCGCCGGCCCGGCCGTCGAGGGTCTGCCGGAGCCGTTCGCCGGTCGCCGACACGAAGTCGACCAGCGCCAGCCGGCTGAACGGCCCGAACCCCTGCGGGCCGAGTGCCGCCCGCAGCGCGAACTCCCGCAGAACCCGCAGCTTGTCGGCCTGGTCGAACTCGTTCACACCGGTGGTGACGGCGTCGGCCCGAAAACTGTGCCGGCCGAGCATCTCGTCGATCATCTCGTCGTACAGCCGGGCGGTGGAGTGCGCGATGGCGGGGAACTTCCGGCCCGCGTACAGGCCCACCGACATCGAGAGGACCAGCGGGTTGCGGTGCAGGCCCAACGTGCCCGAGGAGCGGAGCTGCTGCATGAACCGCTGTGGCCCGTCGACCTCCGGGAACCGGTCCGGGAAGGCCCGCAGGTAGGCGAGTATCTCGGTGTCCCGCAGCGGCGCCAGCGCGTAGCTGCGGTGCGCTCCGAACCGCTCCGCCTGCCAGTCCTCGGCGATCCGCAGAAACGTGAGCCGCCGACAGGTGATGACGATCCGGGCGTTGGCGGTCGGCAGCTCCGGTGAATGGTCGTCGAGGAACCGGTACACCTCGTCCCGCACTGCCGCGTACGCCGTCGGCGTCACCTCGTCCAGTCCGTCGAGCAACACGACGCAACGCCGCTGCTGCAACACCTGGGCGAGGAACTGGTCGGCCTCCTCCCTGGTCAGCGCGAGCCCTTTCTGTGACCGCAGCATGGCGAGGATGTAGTCGGTGAGCGCCCCGGGTTGCACGACGCCACGCAGCAGCCGCACCGGCACCAGGAACGGCACCTCCCGGTCCCGACCCGTTCCACTGCGACCGTCGACACCGCCCAGCGCCGCGATCCCGAAGGCCTTGAGCGTCGTCGTCTTGCCGGACCCGGCGTCACCGAGGAGCACGACGTGCCCGCCCCGGTCGGCGATCCGCTCGGCGGCGTCGGCGGCGCGGTCCGGCTGCCCGTCCTCGGTGACGAACAGCGGCACCAGGGTCCGTTCGAGCCGTAGTGTCTCCGGTGCCGCCAGGTACGGGTTGTACACCCGGTACTCCTCGACGAACCACCGGCGGTACCGCTCCTCCGGAGCACCACGTCGGAGCTGGCTCATCCGTCGAACCAGCCACCCCGACGCCACCACTGCGGCCGCCGCGGCGCCGATGAGCGCATTCACCGAGTCGATCCAGTCGAGCGCGTTTTTCAGCCACTCCGGCATGTCCACGTACCAATGGTCCGTCATTGCTGTCACGAAGCGTAATGGCATGGTCACGACTCGCCGGGAAGTTGTGCGTTCCCGGGAACCGCCGTCTGGGTCTGCCGCGCACCCCGGCGACCACAGCGTCCACATTGGTGCCGTAATCTCCCGCCCCGGGCGCCGTGGGTGCGCAGTCGTTCGGGAACGCGAGATGCACGCCTCGACGTCTCGGCGAACGGCAGGTCGAAAGATTGGGCAGGACAGTGCAGGGACAAGCGTCCACCACCGTCGAGGTGGAATCCGCGCGGGACAGTGCGACAGCCGGGGCGGCCACGCCGCGAGCCGATCAGGAGTCGGGGCTGACCGTCGTCGCGGCGTCGCAGCAGGCCGGTCCCGGGGCGGTGCTCGCGGGGTTCGGGCTGATCGCCGCCGGAGCTGTCGCCGCCTGGGCGATCTGGCGTAGCGGCATCTCCGCCGCGAAGATCCAGCCGGAGGACTCCACGGCTGTCTTCCTCACTCTCCTGGTGTTCGCCGCGGCAGTCGAGCGGATCCTGGAACCGTTCTCACGCTGGCTGCCCGGACGCGCCGCCGAGGCCGCGTTGGCACGAACGGTGGCCGAGGCGGACGCCCGGCCCGACGGCCCGACCGACGCCGACCGCCAGGCGGTCGCCACGGCCACGGCGTCTGCGGCCCGGGCGAAGGCGAACCGCACGATCGTCGCGTGGGGCCTGGCGAGTGGGCTGGCCACCGTGGCGTCCAGCGCCGGCGGGTTCTACATCCTGCACGCGGTCGCCGGCGGTGACTGGAACGGGGTGGCGATCTGGATCGACGCCATCGTGACCGGCGTGATGGTCGGCAGCGGCACCAAGCCACTGCACGACCTGATCAACCGAGTGCAGAACGGCCCGCCCCCAGCGGCCTGATCAGTGCGGTTGCGTCGACGTCGGGGTGTCCGGGGGATCCCCCGACGTCGGCGATGTCGTCGATCATCCCGACGGCTCGCTGTGGTAACTGAGGCGGCCGGTGTCGCCGAACTCCTGCTCGGTCTCGGACAGACCGAAGACGCGGCAGGCGCAGCCCTCGCCGGGTTGCTTCGCTGACGCTTCGGCGTAGTACCAGACCTGGCCCACCTGGGCAGTGAACGTGCGAGTGGTTCGCGGCGGCATCTCGATCGCCCGGTGTGGCCGGCACTCGGAGTCGAAGAGCCAGAGCACGTACGGCTCACTGAACGTCGAAACAGTGCCCCGTACCGGGTCTCCCCACCGGTCCGCCGGGATGTCCCGCAGGAACAGCGCCGACGCCTGCTCGCCCTTAAGCTGCACGACGCAGTCCCGGCTGACCTGGCCCTGCGGAGACGATGCCGGTGTGGGCGTGGGCCTGTCGCGTGAGCCCCAACCGTCTCCGGTCACCTGTGGAATCGTGAGCAGGAGGGCCAGCAGCAGCGCGAGACCACCACCCAACCCGACGGCGAAAGCCAACCGACGTCGGCCGGGCGGTGTGCTGGGTCTACCCGCAGATGACACGTCGCTGCCCCCATCCCGCGCCGGCCTTCAGCCGGTGCCGAGCTGCGATTTTAGGACGCTTCCCGCCCTGGCGTCGCCCCGTGAGTCCCGTCCCGATCCGCCGTGCTCCCGGTTTTCCTCTCATTCCCCATGCCGCTCCGCGACCTGCATCGAGGTGCCGGTGTTCTGCGCCGAGGCGCTCCGAGCCGACGCGTCGACGGCCTGCGTGGCGGCAGCGAGAAGCTCGTCGCGTTCGCTGTCGGTGAGACCTTCGTCCTCAAGGAGTCCGAGCAGCAGCACCGTCCGGGCAACGACCGCCGCCGCGCTGTCGGGCACCGGTTGGCGCTCGCCGAGTGCCGCCCAGACCAGCGCCTCGGCCACCACCGGATCGACGTCGTGCCCGCCGGCGTCGTAGCGTTCCCGCGCGGACGCCACGAACCGGATCACCGGCGCCCGATCCTGTCCCGCGACGAACCGACGCCGTACCGCCACCAGCAGCGCCCCGGCGAGCAGATCGCCGTACCGGCGCCAGTCCCGCTCGGTAAACCGCCGTAACCGCCGTTCGTGGCCGCGCAGCCGCCCGGCCAGCAGGCCTCGTAGCGCCGCGTGCGGATCGTTCACCATCGTCGCCCTCTGATCATTGTGCGTGCCCTCCGCCGTCGATGTCTCCTGGCCACCAGGGCGCTCGCCGCGTGACAGCCGCAGGAGATGTGCTCGGCGCGGACCCTGTCGATGTCGGCGTCGCGGGTGTCGCCTCCGGCGTCGCCGGCGCTGCGGTAGTCGCTTGTGGTGCTGTCCGCCCGCTGGGCGTCGCCGTTGGTTGCGGTGTCACCGCTGCGTCCCGGCGGTGCCGCCAGCACACCGATCAACGCCGCCACCGACTGGTCGATCCGGCGGCCGCCGACCGCGAGCCGGGCACCGACCAGGTCCAACCGGGTGATGGCCGCCGCGAACTGCCGGGCCGCGACCGCGTCCGCCACGATTCGGGTACGCCGAAGCTGGTCCTCGGCCGCAGCCAAGCGCCACCGGACACGGGCGGCCAACGCGACGGCCCGATCCGCGTCGACGTGAGCAGACCGCAGGCCGGCGAGCAGGTCCCCGACCGAGCTTCCCGGCGATTGCCTGCTCGCGGCCAGGCCGGTGTAGACCAAACTCAACGCTCGCCAGCACTCCGTGACGGCGTCCTGCCAGGGCAACCGTCGGCCGAGCGGCCCCGCTCCGTGCAGGTGCGCGCCGGCCCGGTCGGCGGCGGAGATCGTGGCCAACCAGGCGTCACGCAGGTCGTCCACGGTGTCGGTGCTCATTCGCCCGCCTCGGCGCTGGACTTCACCAGGAGAGCGAAACGCACATCCATACAGGGGTAGTCGACTCCGCACTCGCAGAGCCAGCGACGCACCACGCGCGGCGGATGAGCGAACAGGACATCGTCGGCGTCTTCGACGTCCTGCGCGGAGACGAGGCGAGGCCGTCGTTCGGGTGCGGCTGCTGGTTCGGGTGCGGCTGCTGGTTCGGTGGGGGATTCGTCGGGTCGATCGGGCATCGGAGGCTCCCGTCGGGTCGTACTCCTTGCTCTTCCTGGCATCGCTGGGTGCTGCTGGCATGGCGTGGGGTGGCGTGCGGGCGCACCCGGCACGCCCGGCCGGCAGGGGGACCGACCGACCGGACGCTCTCTGCGCGGTGGGAACAACCAGCTCCGGTTTGCAGACCTGGGAGCCAGCCAGTTCGAACTTTACACAACTAGTCACAGATAGCAAGCATGACAACACGTTACTTGTCACGAGTAGTAGCGCGTGATCAAATGACGGGGCAGACCTGGGAGTCCATATGCCCGTCAAACCGAAGTGGGAGCGCCTCGCGGATCACATCCGGGGCCAAATCGAGTCAGGAGAGCTTGCGCCGGGGGACCAGTTGCCGTCCACCGTGCAGCTCAAGACTCAGCACGGTGTTTCGACGACCGTCGTTCGGCAGGCCATCCTGGTCCTTCAGACGCAGGGTTGGGTGCAGGGCGTTCATGGTCTCGGCGTGTTCGTCGCCGAACGCTGACCGCTGAGCGAGCCCGAAACTGGGGCGTCCACTCCAGATCTTGGACAGTTTCCGTTCAGCGCGAGAACTGTCATGTCCCGGGAGGTGTGTCAATGGCATGTCCCGGGAGGTGTGTCATGGGGTGGGGGTGAGTCGGGTGTACTTGCTGTCGCTGGTGGTGGTGTGGCCGATGGGGGTGCCGTCGGGGGCGTAGACGGTGATGTGGTGGTGGTCGCGGATGGCGGTGAGGGTGTGGCCGCGCCAGGCGCAGCCGATGCCGATGCGAGCGTGAGCAACGCGGATGGTGCCGGTGTCGGAGACGCGGGGTCGGTGGATGGTGGCGTCGGTTTGGATGGGTAGGGCTTGAGGGCTGCCGTGGTGTGTGGCGGTGTGCCAGGTGTGGTGGGGGGTTGCCCGGGCGGGTAGGGCGCTGTGGCGGCGGTGGTTGTAGTAGTCGCGGTAGGTGTTGAGTAGGTGTTGCAGCTGCGTCAGGGTGCGGGGTTGGTGGGGTTGAGCGGCGAGCCATTTTTTGAGGGTCTGGTGGTGGCGTTCGACCTTCCCGCAGGTCTGTGGGTGGTAAGGGCTGGAGTGGATCAGGCGGGTGCCGTGGTGGTGCAGGGTTTGGGCGAAGCGTGATGGTCCGGCGTTGTCGTGCCGGTGTCGGCTGGTGAATGCCGCTCCGTTGTCGGACAGGACGATCGCGGGTGCGCCGTGGTCAGTGACCGCCTGGTTGATGGCGGTGATAGCGGCGGTAGCGGTTTCGGCGAGGGCGGCGTGGCAGGCCACCAGCATGCGGGTGCAGTCGTCCAGGACGTCGAACACCGCGACGAGACGGCCGTTGGCGAGCGCGACCATCGTCGCGTCGATCTGGTAGCAGTCGCGGGGGCGGGCGTAGGCGAACCGGCGCCAGGAACACCGCGGCTTCTTGGCGGGATTGCGCTGCAGCAGGTCGTGGCGGGACAGCACCCGGTTGATCGTGGACCGTGACGGCACCGACCAGCCAGGGCGGATCTCGGCGTGCACGCGCATCAGTTCGTCATGGATGTGGTCCGCGCCGTTGTCGACGCCCAACTCGGCGCGCAGCTTGCAGATCCAGGCATCCAACTCCGGCGGCGTCTGGCCCGGGCTGTGATGCGGCCGGCTCGATCGAGGCCGCCACACACCCTCGGCCTCGACCCGTGCCCGATGTCGGTAGAACGTACGCGGATTAACCCCGTTCTCCCGGCACCACTGCTGAACATTACCGATCTTCACCCCTGCCGCCAGCAGGGCATCCAACGCGCTCATGACCTGACGCCGAGTCGCCATGCCCAGCAATCAAACCGCCCTACACACCCCCACCCAACCCGCTGATCTTGTGACACGCCTACCGGGACATGAACTGCGACAGAGGTCATGGGACTGAAGAGTTCACGCGTAACGGAAACTGTCCAAGATCTACCCTCTGTTGCGCCCAGTCGACGTCTCGTGCACCACTTCCGGCATCGAGATGACGATTGAGCGAGCGGACGGTCGCGCTCGGTGCGCGTATCTCGTACGCTCCCAGGTGGTCTCCGCCGGTGCGGTGGTGGAGGCGATGGTCGACCACGGGGAGGTGCGCGTGAGCGCAGCACAGATCATCGCGAGGTTGGCGGCGGCGTCGCAGAAGCTGGACGAGGCGAAGGCCAAGACCGCAGCGGCGGCACAGGACGCAGCCGAGGCGCGGGCACTCGTCGCCGGTGCCCTGGAAGGTGTGGCTGCGGGTCCGCTGGTCGGCATGATCGACGCGTACCGCCAGGCGCTGGCGCAGGCGTCCCAGGGTGGCGACCCGGCCAAGCAGCATGTCCAGGAGACGATCGCCAAGGTCCGAGCGCTGGGAAACTGACAGCGGGTGGTGGCAGCGCAACCCGCCAACCACCCGCAGCGGCGAGACCTGTCATCAGAGCCGCGGCACCTCAGCCAGCCCAGAATCCTCCGAACCGCGGAGAGGGTGCTCGTGCTCGCCGAGACGCTGATGCTCAAGACCGCGCACTACCCAGGAGGCGGCGGGAACGGGTGAGCGCCGAGGCAGTCGGTTTCTGGGCGTCGGCTGGCGGAGCTGCTTGGGCAACGGTCTCCGAGTTTATGCCAGTGCTGCCCAAGGCGGTCGCTGGAACGCTCTTGGCCGCAGCGGCGACAGTCAGCGCCGGCAAGTCGTGGTTGAAGAGGCGTCGAGAGAGGAATCAAGATGAAGATCAATAGCTCAGCCGAAGCCGCGATGCGGACCACGATCCACGCCGCAGTGCAGCGCGATTTCGCGAAACTCGATGACCGCCTGCGGGTCCTCAAGGACGACGACACGGCGGCCGCAACCGTCGAGCTTGCCCTTGCCCTTGTCGGGTTTCTCATGGTCGACATCCATCAGGGCCGACCAAGCGACGACCAGATTTCAGCCGTAGCTGAGGAGGTTGCCGAAGCGGAATCCTGGGCGCAGCCAACTAGCCGCGAGGTGGCGGACTTCCTGACGAGGCTCATGAGGGGTGAGCCGTTCACAGCGGCAGTGCCCAGTGAGAACGTCATTATCCTGGCCTTCGTTGTCGCCGCGAACCTGCTCTCCTCGTGTCGCCGAGACGATGAAAAATGGTGGGACTACCTCGACCGGGTAGAGGCATTGATGGAGGCAGCAGGGTGACGGGTGTGCCCGATTCCGCTGTCCGGGACGGCGGTGAGCTGGACGGCTTCCGCATCAGCTTCGTTCCGGCGAGCGCTGGTGAGCTGGTGTCGGACTTCGTTTCCGAGTGGGAGGACGTCACTGTCTCCACGCGGGTCTGGGAGCGCCAGGTCGAGGACGGCCACCGAGTCGACCTGCGAGTGCACGTGCTCCGGGGCGATCGGCTGGGCACCCTCGCCGAGTTACACGCCTTCCTGGCCGAGTACCACGAGCGCGATCCTGCTCACGGGGAGTTCACCGAGTTTCAGCACGGCGAGGATCCCGGCCTCATCAGCGCCGCCGAAGCGTTCTGGCTGGCCGCGCCAGGGGTGGCAGTCGACGTGCTATTCGATCCAGAGCGGTTGAATGTGGACGCTCTGCGGCCGACTGCGCTGGGAATTACCGCAGCCGCGGCAGGTTCCGCCAGCCCGTGGGAGTCGAAGGATCCACTCGTCCAGTAAGTCGTGCGAGCCACTGTCGGAAAGCTGTCACCACGCGTGGCGGGGCAGTGCACGGCGGTCATTGTCCCTATCCTGACGTGTTCACCGCAGGCTAGCGACGTGGAGTGTCGTGGATCCTCGACAGGTACGACGTCTGGCAGAGCAGTCCGCCAACTTCGGGTTCCTCAGGGAGCACCCGCTGCTGGTCTGGTACGGCGCGGGTGCTGAGCTGCTCGTCTATGTCGACGCGCAGGCCGCGATGTTCAAGATCCGTGCCTTCGGTGATGAGATGGCAAAAGATCTTGTCCGACGCACCGGTGCGCGGCCGCAGAAGAACGACTTCTACCACCGCGTTCAGGCCCTCTACAGCGATGGCACGCTGGTGGCCGAGACGTACCACGCGTTCGACCGTCTTCGGGACCAGGGCAACAAGGCCGTACACGATCACCTGGGTGAGGTCCGCGCCGCGCTGGACATGTTGCGGACCTGCTTCGAGCTGGGGGTGTGGTTCCATCGGGCGCTGACCGGCGACCGTACTCCGCTCGGTTTTGTGCCCCCGTCACCCCCGGCCCGGCAGGTTCCGCAGAGCATCGCCGACGGGCTCCAGGCCGAGATCCAGCGCTACAAGGACGAGTTGGCGCAGACAAAGCTCCTGCTCGAAGGCAAGGCGTCGCTGGCGCAGGCTCGGGCGGATGCGGTGGTGGCCGCGGATCGCGCCGTTCGCGATGCCGACGCCCGCCGCGACCAGGCCGCCGCGCTGGTGGCGAGCCTGGAGTCGGCCGCCGAGGCGGAGCAGGCGGCCCTCGACAGCAAGGCGACGGCCAAGGTCTCGGCTGCGCGGCGGGAGGAGTTCATTTCGCGTGCTCGGCGTGCGTCGCGCGAGCCGCTCAACGAGATGCAGACCCGCACCGAGATCGACAGGCAGTTGGGCGAGGCCGGCTGGGTCGTCCAGGACGAAAGCCAGATCAACCTGTACGCGGGCACGGGTGTCGCCGTTCGTGAGGTGACGCTGGCTACCGGTCGAGCCGACTACCTGCTGTACGTCAACCAGCGGCTGGTGGGTGTCATCGAAGCCAAGCGGGAGGGGACCGGACCGCGCGGCGTCGAGGCGCAGCTCGACCGTTACCTCAACGGGCTCACGGCAGGGCAGAAGCTCGCCGCCTGGCGTCGGGACGACCCGCTGCCCTTCGGCTACGTCGCCACCGGCACCGAGACGGCCTTCGTCAACCGGCTCGACCCGTTTCCGCGTACCCGTGGGGTCTTTGCTTTCCATCGGCCCGAGACGTTCGCTCGGTGGATGCGGGAGGCCGACGACGACCCGGCGGTGCCGACGCTGCGGGCGCGGCTGCGGCGGATGCCGACGCTGGACCGGCTTGGCCTGCGTCCTGCCCAGGTCGACGCCATCGAGGGTCTGGAACGGTCCCTCGCCGAGGACCGGCCGCGTTCGCTGATCCAGATGGCCACCGGTGCCGGTAAGACGTTCACCGCGGTCACCAGCAGTTATCGCTTGCTGAAGCACGCCCGCGCCGCGCGGATCCTGTTCCTGGTCGACCGGAACAACCTCGGCAAGCAGACCCTGCGGGAGTACGCGGGCTACCAGACCCCGGACGACGGGCGGAAGTTCACCGACCTGCACAACGTCGACCGGCTCTCCGGCACCGGAATGCTCGACTCGTCGGCGGTGGTTATCTCCACCATCCAGCGGCTATACGGCGCGCTGCGTGGCGACGACCTGCCGGACCCGGACCTCGACGACCGGGCCTACGACGACTACGAGTTGGACGAGCCGGCCGAGGTCGCCTACAACCGGCTGCTTCCGCCGGAGACGTTCGACCTGATCGTGGTCGACGAGTGCCACCGCTCGATCTACGGCAAGTGGCGGGGCGTCATCGAGTACTTCGACGCGTTCGTGGTCGGGCTTACCGCCACGCCGGTCAAGCAGACGCTGGGATTCTTCCAGCAGAACCTGGTCTCCGAGTACACCTACGAGCAGGCGGTCGCCGACGGGGTGAACGTCGGCTTCGACGTGTACCGCATCAAGACGGAGATCACCGAGAAGGGCGCCGACATCGAGGCCGGCACGATCGTGCCGCTGCGCGACCGCCGCACCCGGGCCGAGCGCTACCAGGAGCTGGAAGACGACTTCACGTACGGCGGTAGTCAGGTCGGCCGTTCGGTGATCTCAAAGGGGCAGCTCAAGCTGGTGCTGGAGACGTTCCGGGATCGCCTGTACACGGAGATCTTCCCTGGTCGGTCAACGGTGCCGAAGACCTTGATCTTCGCGCGGGACGACAACCACGCCGAGGAGATCGTGCAGATGGTGCGGGTCGTCTTCGGGCGGGGCAACGACTTCGCCGCGAAGATCACGTACGCCTCCCGCAAGAGTGGCGACAACCCGGACACCCTCCTTCAGGCTTTCCGCAACAGCCCCGAGCTGCGCATCGCGGTGACGGTCGACATGATCGCCACCGGCACCGACGTCCGGCCGTTGGAATGTGTCTTCTTCCTCCGCCCAGTACGCAGTGCCACCTACTTCGAGCAGATGAAGGGCCGTGGCGCTCGTACCATTGACGCGGCGGAGTTCCAGGCCGTCACGCCGGACGCCGAGGTCAAGGACCGGTTCGTCATCGTCGATGCGGTGGGTGTCACCGAAGCCGACCTGGACGAGGCGGTGCCCCTGCAACGGCACACCGAACGGCAGATCTCGCTGCGCGACCTGCTGAAGAAGGCCGGCACGCTGACCGCCGACGCGGACGAGGTGGCGACACTCGCCGCCCGGCTGGCCCGGCTGGAGCAGCAGTTGACCGACGACGAGCGTGCGGAACTGGCCGACCTCGCCGACCAGCCGCTCACCGGCATCGTTCGCGGTCTGGTCGACGCGGTCGCGCCCGAGCAACTCAACCCGGCCAAGGAAGCAGGGCCAGACGCCGTACGCGACCTGCTGGCCGGCGCGCTCCGCCCGCTCGCAGCGAACCCGCCGTTGCGTCAACGCATTCTGGAGATCCGCCGGGCGCACGACATCACCATCGACGAGGTGAACGCGGACAAGCTGATCTCGGCAGCTGGAGTGCCGCCCGAGGAACGTGCCCAGGTGACGGTGAAGAGCTGGCACGACTACCTGGAGGAACACCGCGACGAGATCACCGCGTTGCAGGTCTTCTTCGAGGGGCGGGGTCGGGTGGGCTATGACCAGCTCAAGGAGTTGGCTGCGCGCATCGCCCGTCCGCCGCAGGCGTGGACGCCGGAGTCGCTGTGGAAGTCGTACGTGCTGCTTGGCCGCACCGCAGAAGCTTCCGGCAGCAGGGGAGTGACCGATCTTGTCAGCCTCATCCGGTATGAGTTGGGGCTGGATCAGGAGCTGCGCCCGTATCGCAGCCTCGTCGAGGAGCGCTTCCGTGGGTGGCTGCTCCGGCAGGAGCAGGCGGGCGCTACGTTCACTGCCGATCAGGCGTGGTGGCTGGAGAGGATCAAGGACGTGATAGCGGTCAGCGTGGAGATCACCCCGGACGACCTGGAGGGCGCGCCGTTCAGTGAGCGGGGCGGGATCGACGGTTTCTCGGGCGCGTTTGGCAAGCGCGCCGAGCCGCTGCTCAACGAACTGAACCAGGAGCTGTCTGCGTGACCGATCTTCCTAATGGCTGGGCGGTTGCATCGCTCGCCGAACTGATCGATGCGGACGGGATTTTCGTGGACGGCGACTGGGTCGAAAGTAAGGACCAGGATCCCGATGGCGAGGTCCGTCTTGTTCAGCTAGCTGATATTGGGGACGGCAACTTTCGCAACCGGAGTAACCGCTCGCTCACTCGGCAGAAGGCGGCCGAACTTAGGTGTACTCAATTGAATTCGGGTGACGTGCTTGTTGCGCGGATGCCGGATCCCCTTGGGCGAGCCTGCATCTATCCGGGCGGAGTTAGGCCGGCAGTCACGGTCGTTGACGTTTGCATTATTCGAACTACTGTTATTGATCCGACTTGGCTTATGTGGGCCCTCAATTCGCCTCAGGTTCGTGAGCAGGTTGCCGGATATCAGTCAGGCACGACCAGGAAGCGCATCTCGCGCGGAAATCTCGCAAGGGTTCGACTCTGGTTGCCGCCGCTCGCCGAGCAGCGTCGCATTGCCGGCGCACTAGATATATATCTCTCTCATCTTCGGGCCGGTCGGCGCGAATTGAAAGCGATTGCGACGCGGGCTCAGGCCCTTGGCGCTGTAAGCGCCAACGACGCGGCAAGATTCAACTCGTCTGAAATGGTTTCGTTCGGGGAGTTGATTGCCGACGCCCGAGGCGGGTGGAGTCGGAATCGCGGCCACTTGGTTCCAGCGGGCATCGGCGTTGGCTATTTAAAGATGAACAACGTGACGAGCGGTGGCGAACTGGATCTCGGCTCTGTCGCTTATGTTGAGGCGGATGGCGAGGACTTGCGACGGTACGGGGTCGTGGAGGGTGACCTGCTCTTCAATAATAAGAATAGTCTTGAACTAGTTGGCAAATCCGCGATCGTGACTGCATCTGCTGCTGGATTCGTTTTCAACGAAAACTTGACCAGGATCAGATTGTCCGGTGATGTGCTTCCACGGTTCGCGGTCATGCAGATTAATTCGCCAAACTTCCGACGCTCTTTGGCGACAATTAAGAGCGCCACTACTAATGTGGCGGCGATCTACATGAAGGATCTGCGGAGGGTGCCCTTCTGGGTTCCTCCCTTGCAGAAGCAGGCCGAGATCCTCCGAGGGTGCGATGAAGTTCGGGCCCTTTCCAGAAGCCTGCAGAATTCCGCACACTCTGCGTCACATCAGGGTGAAGCTCTCGGCGTAGCCTTGTTGGCTGACGCTTTCGCCGGGAAGCTGGTACCCCAGGATTCGAGCGACGAGCCGGCGTCGGAGTTGCTAGCGAGCATTCGCGCCGCACGGGCAGCCGCGCTGCCTAAGCAGAAGACGCGCTCCCGGCGTACCCACAAAGAGCTGGCGGCTCCGCCGACCAGGGTGACCGGCGACGACTATCAGCAGGAGGCACTGCCGCTGTGAGCACTGTGGATTCGCGCCGGTTAGTGCAGAAGTTGTGGAATTACTGCGACGTGCTGCGTGACGACGGCGTTTCGACCATCGACTACGTGGAGCAGTTGACGTTCCTGCTGTTCCTCAAGATGGCCGACGAGCGGGCCAACCGGCCGATCCGGCCCG
This sequence comes from Micromonospora sp. WMMC250, assembly GCF_027460215.1. Lineage (NCBI taxonomy): Bacteria > Bacillati > Actinomycetota > Actinomycetes > Micromonosporales > Micromonosporaceae > Micromonospora > Micromonospora sp. WMMC250. The sequence goes on from NZ_JAPZBJ010000002.1 coordinate 6,911,396, forward strand.
AGCAGATCGTGCCCGACGAGTTGAGCTGGCAGACGCTGCTCGACGCCGAGGGCGATGCTTTGGAGGTGCAGTACCGGCACATCCTCACCGGGTTGGCCCGCGAGGGTGGCACGCTCGGCACGATCTTTCGCAAGGCGCAGAACAAGATCCAGGACCCGGCGAAGCTCAAGCGGCTGATTGTCGATCTGATCGACAAAGAGGAGTGGTCGAGCACCGGCGTCGATGTCAAGGGTGACGCCTACGAGGAGTTGTTGGCCAAGGGTGCCGAGGACGCCAAGTCGGGCGCGGGGCAGTACTTCACCCCTCGTGCGCTGACCGCAGCCATGGTTGACTGCATGGAGCCCACACCCGACGACACCATCACCGACCCCGCCTGCGGGACGGGCGGCTTCCTGCTCGCCGCGTTCGACTTCATCCAGCGGCACCACGGCAGCGACCTCACGCCGGACCAGCGGCGGCGGCTCGCCAGCGGCGCGATCAGCGGCACCGAACTGGTCGACGGCACCGCGCGGCTCGCCGCGATGAACATGCTGCTGCACGGCATCGGCACCCCCAGCGGCGATTCTCTGATCACGATCGGGGATGCGCTCGGCAAGGAGCCGGCACGCCGCTACAGCCTGGTCCTCGCGAACCCGCCGTTCGGCCGCAGCTCATCGATCCGGATGATTGGCGAGGACGGTCGCTCCACCCGCGAGGAACGGGAAATCGAGCGCAACGACTTCTGGGCCACCACGGCCAACAAGCAGCTCAATTTCGTTCAGCACATCGCGTCACTGCTGGAGATCGACGGCCGGGCTGCGGTCGTCCTGCCGGACAACGTGCTCTTCGAGGGCGGTGCGGGGGAGACGATCCGCCGCCGGCTGCTCAAGCAGTACGACCTGCACACCATGCTGCGCCTGCCCACCGGCATTTTCTACGCCGGTGGGGTCAAGGCCAACGTGCTCTTCTTCGAGCGCAAGCGTGCCCGTGAGGAGCCGTGGACCCAAAAACTCTGGGTGTACGACTTCCGCACCAACCAGCACTTCACGCTCAAGCAGAACCCGCTGCGTCGCGAGCACCTTCAGGATTTCGTCGACTGCTACCTGCCGGGCAAGGACCGCGCCGAGCGGGTGGAGACCGAGCGGTTCAAGCCCTTCTCGTATGAGGAGCTGATCGCCCGCGACAAGGTGAACCTCGACATCACCTGGCTCAAGGACGCCTCGCTGGAAGACGCGGACGCACTGTTGCCGCCGGAGGTGATCGCGCAGGAGATCGTCAAGGACCTGGAAGCGGCGCTACGCGAATTCGCCGCGATCGCGGACGCTCTGTCGTCGCGTGCCGCCCAGACCAAGGACACCTGAGCGGGCGGCGTCAGAATGCGGTGACCCTGCGTGTCGCCGCCGATCGGCGGTGCGATTCGGTAGGCTCCCTGGTATGACCGGATCGGTGAGCAAGAAGTCGTTCTCGCTTCCGCAAGACGTGGCGGAGCGCTTGGAGCGTGAGCCCAACGCCAGCGCGTACGTGGTCGACACGATCCGGGCACGGATGCGTGCGGAGGATCTCGACGCCGAGTTGGCCCGCCGGGGGATGACCGTGACGGCGGAGGGGCAGGCCCGTGCCAGGGCCCAACGCGCCCAGGTCGAGCAGGAATGGTCCCCTGGTCGCCGCGCCGCACTGCGGGACCGTTCCCGCCGTGCGGCAGCGGAGATGCTCGACGGCTCTGGCAGCCAGGCGCCGGCGGCGTGACGAACCCCGACAACGGGCCGGCGGTCCGACTGATACTGGACCGGTCCGCGCTGCTCGCCTACGTGGCTGGGTCGATGGATGTCGCTGAGCCCATCCACGAGGTCGCCCAGGATGGGGTGCGATTTGGTGTGCCGGCGGTGGTCGCGGCCGAGGTGCTGGCGGTGGTGGACGACCCGGGTGATCGGGCGGTGCTGCACCGACTGCTCGAACGTCCCGCCTGCGCGGTGTTGCCGACCTGGGGCGAGGACTGGCAAGAGTTGGCGTACTGGCGGGTTGTCACCGGTCGGGTTGACCTGGCCGCCGCCGTGATGGCTGTCCTGGAGCACGACGCCTCGGTGCTGACCAGCGAAGTTAAGGCGTACGGCGACGGCGGCGACCTTCCCGTCATCCGCTTCCCTAACTAGTGCGTTCGACGATGATCAGGGGAATCTCCCGCTCGGTGCCCTTCTGGTAGCGCGCGTACGTCGGGAAGACCTTCGTCATCACCGGCCACAGCCGGACGCGCTCCTCGGCGGTCGCCGTCCGGGCCCGCCCGACGAACCGCTCCGCGTCGACCTGGACCTCCACTGTCGGGTCGGCGCTCAGGTTCAGGTACCAGGCCGGGTGCTTGTCCGCCCCTCCGTTGGACGCCACCAGCAGGTGGTTGTCGCCGTCGCGTCCGTACATGAGGGCGGTGCGGCGTAGTTTGCCGCTGCGGCGTCCACGGGTGGTGAGCAGCAGCGAGGGTACGCCGTGGAAGGTGCCGCCGTCCGCGCCGTCGGTCTGCACGTAGCGCCGGATGTGGCTGGCGACCCAGCCGACCGGGCTGTCCTCGACTGTCTCGTCCTGATCCGCTGTGGTCACGGGCCCACCTCCGCGTCACAGCCTAGCCACGCGGCACCCCCGGCGCCGCCCACCGTCACGACGCCAGGAGGTCGAGGGGGCCGCCGATCAGGAAGAGCCCGGCCGCCACCCAGCGGAACAGGTGCAGTGGTCGGGTCTGGTCGAGCAGTTTGCCGTAGGCGGAGAGGACGGCCCCCCAGAGCCGGTAGCCCACCGCTGCGATGCTCAGCCGCACGTCTGGCAAGGCGACGACGAGGAACGTGAGCAGGGCGAGGGCGATGCCGAGGGACAGCGACGTCACCTCCCGCACCGGGTCACCGAAGCTCACTACACCGGCGACGATCGCGGGGATGGCGAGGATGGCGACGAGGGGTGCGTTGCTGCTCCGGCTCGCCTCCGCTTCCCGCATCAGGTCGCGTTGGTCGGCGGGTAGGTGCTCGGCAACCAGGTCGTCGACCCGCCGCGCGACGTACCTGACCTGTTGAGGGCAGAGGAAGATCTCGTGCTCGTCGCGGCAACTGTGCTCGCCGGGCAGGGCGGCGAGCACGTCCTCGCGGAAGTCGCGGTACTCGCTGAGGGGCAGTCGGATGCCGGCGGGGACGTCGGTCGGTGGCCACGTGATCAGTACCACGCCGCGGCGGGGGACCGTCCGGACGATGTCGTCGCGCACGGACTGGTACATCCGGACCACCCGGGCGACGTGGCGCGTGCGTCGCATCCGCTGGAACGTCCGGCCCGCTCGCACCGTCGACGCCGCCCCCCGCTGCCGCAGTTTCCTCGGGTCGGCGAGGTCCAGCAGGATGCTCAACCCGGCCAGGTAGAGCATCGATTTGCCCAGGCGGCCCCAGAAAATCATGGTCAGGCCGAGGAGTTGCAGGTTGTCAGTGGACCTACCCGTGAACCACGCCGCGACGACGTCGACCAAGCCACCCATGCGCGCACTCCGACCGGTAGCGACCAAGGCAGACAGGTCGATGGTCGCAGGCGGGGGAAAGCCTCGTTTCCGTCAGCCGCGGGAGCGGGGCAGGCAGCACTTCTTGTACTTGCTACCCGACCCGCACCAGCAGGCGTCGTTGCGACCGGGTGGCCAGGCGGTCACGCCGGCCTCGTCGAGGCTGTCGGCGTACTCGTCGAGGGTTTCCTCGTCAATGGGGTCGACGCCGGCGAAGGCCGCCAGACCCTCGACGGTGCCGGCGACCACGCCCAGGTCGGCGCCGCCCATCCCGGAGGCCTCGACGAAGGCGCGTTCGAGGTTGGCGCGGTGTTCGTCCCAGGTGGGCGGGTAGCTCTCGGCGAGCGCCGGCCACCGCACCAGCAGCGCGTCGAACTCGGCCTTCGGCCAGAAGAGCAGCGTCGCGGGGCCGTCGTCCAGAGCGTCGAGCGCGTGGTCGCTCGCGGCGCGCAACCGGTCGGCGAGGTTGTCGTACTCGTCGTGCGGCAGGCCCAGTTCCTCGCGTAGGTCGTGTCGTCGCTGGGTCAGGCCGAAGATCATGGCTGCGGCCTCGTCCTGGGCGTCCTCGGACTCGTGCTGCTGGGTGCGGGTGCGTTCCAGGATCGCGTCGAGTGCCCCGGTCAGCCACTCCAGCGCCGTCTCGGTGTGGTCGGATTCGACCAGCTCGTCGATCACGTACGTGGCGTCGGGGCTGGTTTCCAGGAGCGGGCGGAGCGCGGTCAGTTCGGCCAGGCCCTCGTCGGTACGGCCGAGGCGTAGCAGCAGGCCGCCGCGGACCGCTCGGGCGTACGCGTCCTCGTCGGGCTGTTCGGCGATGGCGCGGGTGGCCAGGGCGAGCGCGTCGGCGCGGTCGCCGGCCTGCTCCAGGATGTCCGCGGCGACCAGCAGGGCGTAGCCGGTGTCGGCCGGGTCCGCGACCCGGCCCTCGTCGACGGCGCCCACCAGTTCGGCGACGAGCGCGGCCGGGTCGGGGCTCTTGACACCCAGGGCACCGATTTCCTCGATGCGGTCGGCGGTCAACAGTTCGGGCATGGACACATCCTGGAGACGGCGCACGGGCGGGAGCGGTCAGCCTATCCCCGGGCGGCCCGCAGCGCCGCCAGCGCCGCCACCGGGCCGCCCGCTCGGCCGCACCCGGTGGAGCCGGGTGCGGCCGGCCACCACCGGGTTCCGTCGGCTGATCAGCGTTCGTCGACGAGGGGGATCTCCTCGGCCGTCGGGTGGTCGTCGACCAGCGCGAACGCCGCCGTGGCCGCAGGGCTGCCCGGTGCCACCTCCCGTGCCGCCGCCAGTTGCTCCGCCGACTCCCACCGCCATACGCCCACCCACTGCCGGTCGTCGACGCGGCCGAGGCGGGCCTCGATCGGGCCGCCGACGGCCGCCCGGGTGGCCGACACGAGGTCGGCGTGGCGGGTGGGCACCTGCTCGGCGTGAGCGGGGTCGGCGCTGAACCGTGTGATCACGAGCAGAGACATCGCTGTAGTTCCTCTCTAGAGTTGACTTCTAGTGACTTGTTCTAGAGATAATCTCCCGCATGAGCGATGTCAAGGGCTCCGGACTACGCAGCCAGAAGGCGCGACAAACCCGGCAGAAGATCCTGGCGGCCGCGCGGGAGTTGTTCGTCGAGCGCGGCTACGGCGCGACGAATCTTCAGGACGTGGCGGCGGCAGCCCAGGTGGCGGTGCAGACGATCTACTTCGCCTTCGGCAACAAGCGCACTCTGCTCAAAGAGCTGGTCGACGTCACGGTGGCCGGAGACGACGAGCCGGTGGCCACCATGGACCGCGAGTGGTTCCGTGCGGCCATGGCCGCCGGGACGGCCCAGGAGCAGTTGCGGGCGCACGTGGACGGCACCGCTGTGGTGCTGGACCGGGTCGCGCCGATCATCCGGATGCTCGATGCTGCCGTCGCCACGGACGCCGAGGTCGCCACGATCTGGCCTCGGGGAGTCGACCCCCGCTACGTGGTGCACGAAGCTGCGGCGACGTCGCTGATGAGCAAGCCGGGCGCGCGTACCGACGTGTCCGTCGCGCAGGCGGCCGACGTGCTCTACGCCCTGCTCGGCCCGGAGCTGTATCTGATCCTGGTGCGGGAGCGGGGTTGGTCGCCGCAGCGCTGGGCGGAGTGGAGCCTCGCCACACTGAGCGCCCAGCTCTGCGTCATCTGACGGCGGAGCCCGGAGCCCGGGAGACGGCGGGGCCCCGAGCCCGGGAGACGGCGGGGTCCGGGGCCCGGGAGACGGCGGAGCCCGGGACGGCTGACCGTCCCGGGCTCCGAATGGCCGACGAACCTCAGCGGGTCGCGGGCATGGTGGCGAACTCGCCGGCTAGCTCCGACTCGATGATCGTCGTGGTGGACGGCCCGCGACCGGCCGACGAACGCCGGGCGGACGGGACGGCCAGGGCCGCGAGGGTGGCCGCGACGGCGATCGCGGTGAGGAGGAGAAACCCCATCGTGAAGTCGGTCTCCCGGGGCAGGCCGCTGGCCTGCGGGTGGGCCGTGATCACGCCGCTGACGACGGCCGCGCCGATCGCGCCGCCGATGGTCCGGATGTTGGCGTTCATGCCGGTGGCCACGCCGGTCTGGCTGGCGGGCACGCTGGCGACGATCAGGTTGGCCATCGACGCGAACGCCAGGCCGATACCGAGACCGGCCAGGCCACCGGCGACGGCGACCTCCCAGCGGGTGTCGTGGGCGGTGGCCAGCATGGCGGACGCGGCCACGTTGAAAGCGGCGCCGGACGCGAGCTGCGCCTTGGCGCTGAAGACGGCCTGAAGGCGGCCGGCGACGATGCCGGCGACGAACATCGCGACGAGCATCGGCAGCATGAGCAGACCGGCCTGGCTGATGCTGGCGCCGAAGCCGTAGCCGGCGACGGTCGGGGTCTGCACGAACTGCGGGAGGAACGCGTACACCGAGAACATCGACGCGCCGTAGAGCAGGGCGACCAGGTTGGTGGTCCACACGCCGGGCAGGCGCATCATCCGCATGTCGATCAGCGGGTTGGCCGAGCGCACCTCGGCGACCAGCCAGCCGGCCAGCAGCACCACGGCGAGCGCGAGCAGGCCGACCACCCGGGGGGAGGTCCAGCCCCAGGCTTTGCCCTGGCTGATCGGCAGCAGCAGCGCGACCAGCCAGCCGGAGAGCAGCACCGTGGCGCGCCAGTCGATGCGTCCGGGGGTGCGGACCGGCGACTCGGGGATGAACAGGTGGGCGGCGACGGCGGTCAGGCCCACCACGACCATCGGGATCCAGAACAGCCACCGGTAGTCCAGCGCGGTGACGATCGGGCCGGCCAGCACGATGCCCAGGCCGCCGCCCGCCGCGACGATCGCCGAGATGGCGCCGACGGCCGAGGAGACCCGCGCGGCCGGGAACTCGTCCCGGATGATGCCGAACGAGAGTGGGAAGACGGCGCCGCCGATGCCCTGTACGACGCGGGCGACGATGAGGACGCCGATGTTCGGGGCGATGGCGGCCACCAGGCAGCCGAGGGCGAGCGCGGCGAGCGATGCGACGAGCATCCGCTCCTTGCCGACCATGTCGCCGACCCGTCCGAGGATCGGCGTGAAGATCGACGCCGAGAGCAGGTACGCGGTGAGCACCCAGGTCACGGTGTTCTGAGAGGTGTGCAGGTCCTGCTGGATGGTCGGCAGCACCGGGGTGATCAGCGACTGGAGCATCGCGAAGAACCCGGCGCCGGCCGCGAGCACGGTGAAGGTGAGCCGACGCGAGCTGCGTCGGGAGGTCACTGCCACGAGAGAAGACTCCTGATAACGGTACGGAGGGAGGTGTGTCACCCGTCGTCTCTGGCGGGCGGGCTTGTCGGGTCCGGGCGATCGGGGTGGCCAGGCGGCGGTCGTGCGGATCCCGAGGTAAGCTAACCGGAGGCAGGCCTCCGGCGATTCCGGAGGGGTGCCTCCACTAAGTTAGCGGAGGGATGCCTCCGGATGCAACCAGGTTGAGGTGACGCACGTCATGAGCAGCGCGGGGCAGGCGCCCGAGGTCTTCGCCCAGCGGCCCAAGCGGGCCGATGCGCGGCGCAACTACGACTCCCTGGTCGCCGCTGCCCGCGAGGCGTTCGCCGAGAACGGCGCCGCCGCCTCGTTGGAGGACGTCGCCCGGCGGGCCGGGGTGGGCATCGGCACGCTCTACCGCAACTTCCCGAGCCGGCGGCACCTGTTCGAGGCGGTCTACGTCGAGGAGGTCCGGGCGCTGAGCAACTCCGCCGAGGACCTGGCCGAGCTGCCACCGTGGGACGCGCTGGTCGCCTGGCTGCACCGCTTCGTCGCGTACGTCGCCACCAAGCGGGCGCTCGCCGAGCATCTGCTGCACGACTCCGAGATCTTCCAGAGCTGCCGGACGGAGATCTACGCCGCCGGTGAACCGCTGATGCGGCGGGCCCAGGCCGCCCACGTGGTCCGTGACGACATCGGCTTCGACGACGTGGTGCGGCTGATCAGTGGCCTCACCATGGCCCAGTTCCCGTCACCCGAGCAGCGCGACCGGGTGCTCGGCGTAGCCCTGGACGGGCTGCGCCCGCCGGCCGCGTCGAGCTGACCGCCGCGCGGTCAGCTGTCGACCAGCAGGAGCCACTCGTCGTCGAGGCGTTCCGTCACCGTGCCCGGCGGCCAGCGGTGACCGGCGTCGACCATCGCCCGGGCCTGCTCGACCTGCGGCGGCCGGCTGAACTGCGTGTCGCGGAAGCTGGCCATGCTGTGGAACCGGGCCCGGCCGAAGTTCGCGGCGTCGGTGAAGCGGCCCCTGTCGAACAATGCCTCCCCGCCGAACACCGTCCAGCGGAACAGCGCCATGTTGGTGAAGCGCACGGAGTAGAAGGTGGCCGACCGGGCGAACTCGGTGTGCTCCATCGACAGGGCACCGTCGAAGACGGCCTCCCGGAACGTGACGGTGTCCTCGAAGCGGGTCGCGTCGAAGCTGGTCGGCTGACCGAAGGTGGCCCGGTGGAACGAGGTCTGGCCGGCAAAGCCGGCTCGCCGGCAGGACAGGCCACCGGAGAAGGTGGCCCCGTCGAAGCCGGCCACGCCGCCCACGCGAACCCCGTCGAGCATGACCTCGCCGTCGGCCGTGAGGCCCTCGAAGAGCACGTCACCGAAGGTCGCCGCCCCGAGCAGGAGACGCCCCCGCGCCGTCGCGCCCGCGAAGGTCGTCGCGCCGGTGAACACCGCACCGGTGAGGTTCGCGTCGACGAGCGTGCAGCCGGCGGCGTCGAAGTCGACCAGCCGGGCGCCGACCAGGTTCAGCGTGACCTCCGGCCAGTGGGCCGCGTCGTCCGCGCGCAGGTGCCGGGTGAGCACACGCTGCGCGGTGCGCCGGACCTCCGTCTCGCGCGGCTCGTCGTCAGGCGCCGGCATCCGCAGGTACGCGCAGAGCACCGCCGCGATCGTCGTCCGCTGCCCTGGGTTGTCCTGACCGAGGCGCTCCAGCGCGTGCAGGCCACCGAGGCGTACCGCCGCGCTGTCGTTGCCGAGCAGTTCGACCGCCCGGGTGTAGAGCTCGGTCAACCGTCGTTCCGCCGCGTCGTGCTCGGCGGCCGAGGACTGCCGGTCCTGGTGGCGGTGCGCGGCCTCGGCCACCGACTCGGCGTGCGCCTGCACTCGGTCCCGGTGTGCCTGGTCCCGGGCGGCGACGCTCTCCTGGTGTCGTTGGGCGCGCTCGGTGATCCACTGACGACGGGCGGCCAGCAGTAGGGCGAGCCCTCCACCGGTGCCGGCGACCACCGTCAGGCCGGTGCGGATCGCGTCGATGCGCAGCGTGGCCCGGGTGTCCGGCTGGGTGGCCCGGTCCGCCTCGGTGAGCAGCAGATCCAGCACCAGCCAACCCAGGGCGGCGGCGACCAGCAGGCCGACCAGGACCAGCCACCAGGGCATCACCCGTAGCTGGCGCTCGGGGGGTTCGTCCGTGGCCACGGCCACAGCATGCCATCCGCCGCCACAACCCAGGGGTACGCGCCGGCGCGGCCGTCCGATGTGGAAGGCCGGCGAATTGCCGGTTTGCGCCCTCGGTGGGACAACGGGTTACCGGCGCGTAACAAGTCATTGACGTTGCCGAATTGTTGCGGGGATGATCGTCGCACGGTCGACCGGACACCCCCACCCACCTGCCCGGTTCGCCGGGTGCCTCCCCCCGGAGGTGCAGCCATGCTGCTCCGAAAGATCGCCCTCGTCGTGTCCGTCGCCGTCGCCGCCCTGATCGCCTCCGCCGGGACGGCAAGCGCCGCCCCCGCTGCCCCGACCGCCGCCGTTGCCAAGAACGCCCCCGCTGCCCCGACCGCCGCCGCGGCCAACCCGGTGATCGTGGTCGGCGGGCTCAGCGGCGTCGCCGTCGCCTACGAGCCGATCGCCGCCCGGCTACGCGCCGACGGCTACCGCGCCTTCATCTACCAACTGCCCGGGCTGGGCCTCGGCGACATCCCCACCTCCGCCCGCGCGTTCGCCACCTACGTCGACCAGGTACGCGCCAGCACCGGCGCGTCGACTGTGGACGTCGTCGCCCACTCCGAAGGCGGCCTGGTCAGCCGCTACTACCTCAAGCGGCTCGGCGGCACGGCCACCGTCGGTCGCTACGTCAGCCTGGGCACACCGCAGTACGGCACCTACGTCGCCACCATCGTGGCGTTCCTGGGTCTCGGCAGTTGCGCCGGCGTCGTGGCCTGTCAACAGATGACCATCGGCTCGGCCTTCCTCGCCGACCTCAACGCCGGCGACGACACGCCGGGGGCGGTGCGCTACACCACCATCCGCACCCTCCAGGACGAGCTGGTCCGGCCCACCGGCAACGCCGTGGTCAACGACGGCGCGACAAACGTGCTGATCCAGTCGTACTGCCCGCTGCGGGTGGTGGGCCACCTCGGCCTGGTGCTCGACGGCACGGCGTACACCATCGTGCGTGGCGCCCTGGTCGACGGCCCGGTGCGACCCAACTGCCTCGCGCTCTGACCCGGGCCGTGGGGGTGGTCCCGACGGGCCACCCCCACTGTCGCGAGCCGACGACTGTCGGTTGCCCGACGTTCCCGGGAAAGGGTGTGGCAGACATCGGATGCGCTCGATAACCTGCTGCGGCTGTCCATTGGCGACAGAGGACGTGGCCTTCCCGAAGGAGCAGCGCGCATGACCGAGCCGCACACCGTGCCGCCGGAGAGCACCCCACCGACCGTGCCACAGCTCGACGTCCGGGCGGCCGAGCCGCCGGCCGCCGACCCGCAGTCGACCGGCACCGGGTTCGCCGACCGCCCTCCGGGCTACCCCAGCGCGCTGGTCTGGCTGCGCGCCGGGATCCTGCGGGACTGGCGCGGTGTGCTGGGCGCCTTCGTCGCCACCTGGTTCTACCTGCCGGTGGCGCTGCTCCTGGCCTTCTGGGGCGGCCTCAGCTTCGGCATCGTCGGCCTCTTCGCCGGTGGCCTCGGCGCTGACGACCAGGTGCCGCAGGTGCTCCGCGACGCGCCGCTGATCGGCTCCCTGCTGGAGTCGTTCCTGAGCCGCTCCGGCGGGGTGCTCGGCGGCGTCGCCGGCTTCGCCGTCGGTTTCCTGGCCGGTTTCCTCAGCGTGCTGGTGCTGCCCTGGCTGGGCGCCGACGAGGGGCCGTTCGCCGTTATCACCGGCCTGGTCGGCACCGTCGTCGCGGCGGCGCTGATCGGGGTCCTCTACACGCTCTACCGCGTGCTGCTGGAACCGCGACTGCTGGTCGTCTCCGGTGCCCGCCAGCCCAGCCGCCGCGAGGCCGCGCGGCTGCGACCCGTGCTGGACGACTGCGCGCGACGACTCGGCCTGCCCAGCGTCCCGCGGCTGCTCATGGAGGACGACCCCGTCCTGAGCAACGCCCGCACGTACGCCCGGCACGTCGTGGTCACCACCGCCGTGCTGACCGAGGCGGACGACGAGATCGCCGCGCTGTTCAGCCACGAGCTGGTGCACTGGCGTACCGGGGACGAGATCACCAGCGCCTTCGTCCGTGGTGTCGGCCTGCCGCTCACCCTCGCGCACGCCCTGCCGGCCTGGCTGATGCGGACGTTCCCGCACCCGGGCACCAACTTCGTGGTCTTCCTGTTCTTCTGGCCGGTGCTGCTCACCATGCGGTACGTGGTGCTGCCGCTGCACGCCCGCGACGTCCGGGCGGCGGAGTACCGGGCCGACCTCGGCGCCGTGGTCACCGGGCACGTCGAGGCGATGCGGCGCATCCTGGAACGGCGGCTGTCCTTCGAGACCGGCCGCAGCGGTTGGGACGAGGCGGTCTGCGCCACCCACCCGCCGCACGAACTCCGGCTCGACGCGCTGGAACGAGCGACGGTGACCGCTGCGCCCACCGGCGTGGCCGAGCCGGTCACCGTCGAACGACTGTTCAACCAGTCCGGTCCGGTCGGCACCCGCCGCACCTGGGCGCTGGTCGGTGTCCTCGCCCTGGTCGCCTGCCTCGGCGCCGGTGCGCTCAGCGCGGTGCAGTGGGCGTTCTTCCGCCCCCAGGCGGCGGTCGAGGGCTTCTTCGCCGCGCTCGCCGACCGGGACAGCGAGGCCGCGCTCGGCCACCTGACCGACCAGGGCGCCGGCACCGACACCACGCTGCTCGACCGACTGCTGCGCGGCGAGGGCTACCAGCCACCGACCGACGTCGAGGTCAGCTCGGTGGAACGCGACGGCGACACGGCGACCGCCACCGTGGCGTACCGGCTGGCCGACGCGCGGCAGACCGCCACCCTCACGCTGGAGCGTGACAAGGAGTCCACCGCCGGGTTGTTCCACGGTTGGCGGTTGACCGGTGGGCCGATCGCGCTCAACTCCTCGATCGCCGACCCCGGGGTGCGGCTCAACGGGGTGGAGCTGCCGGTCGCCACCGAGGGGCCGCCGCTGGTGCTGCTGCCCGGCGTCTACACCGCCACCGGCCCGGCCAACGCGCTCAGCGAGACGCCGAACACGACGGTGGTGGCCGACCCCGGGCAGAGCGCCGCCACCCTGCAACTGACCCCGGTGCTCAAACCGGCGGCGGTCGAGGCCGTCGACGCCCAGGTCCGCGCCTGGCTGGACGAGTGCGCCAAGCAGACGGTCACCGCGCCACAGGGCTGCCCGTTCCGCTACTACGGCGGGTCCGCGCAGAAGGTCACCTGGAAGATCCTGGAGTACCCGAAGCTCGCCCTGGAGCTGACCGGCGCGGCCAGCGCGCAGGTGACCACCCCGCCCGAAACCCGGGGCCGGGTGCAGGTCAGCGGCACCAACACGTACTTCGGTGGCAGCTCACCGTTCACCGACGAGGACGCGTTGACAGTCACCGGCGTCGCCACCGCCGACGGCGACAACGTCGCCTTCCGCCCTTCCGTCAACTGACCGGAGAGAGAGCCAGTGCCCGACAGCACCAGCGCCGCCCGGCTGCCCGTACGGCTGACCATCAACCCCCGCCAGCGCCAGCAGCCGTCGGTCGACCTGCTGACCTGGATCCACCGCCGGCCGGAGTACCGCCCGGTGGTCCGCCAGGCCGGCGGCGGCGGAGGCCGACCCGGCTTCAGCGATGCGGTGATCATCGCGGTGCTGGCCCAGGGCCTGCTGCCAGGGCTGTTCAACCTGTTGCAGTCCTGGGTCGACCAGCAGCGCACCGAGGCCAGCATCCGGATCCAGGCCGGGGACACGGAGGTGGAACTCCAGGTGAGCGGACGAACCGACTCCGCGCGCCTGCTGGCCCAGGCCACCGAGGCCCTGCGGGCCGCCCGCGAGTCCGGGTCGGGTTCCGGGCCCGGCCCGGACGCCGCCGGCTGACCCGACAGGTCCGAAAGCCCGGGTGCGGACGCCGCCGACTGAGACGACGACGTCCGACCCGGCAGGTCAGCTGGCCTTGGCGAGCGCCTCGAACTCGTCGTCGGTGAGCCGCACGTCGGCCGCGCCCACGTTCTCCTCCAGGTGCGCCACCGAGGACGTACCGGGGATGGGCAGCATCACCGGCGAGCGGCGCAGCAGCCAGGCCAGCGCGAGCTGCGCGGGCGACGCGCCGTGCGCCGTGGAGATCGCGTCCAGCGGGCCGCCCGGGCGGGCCAGCTCACCGGTGGCGATCGGGAACCACGGAATGAACGCGAGGTCATTGCGCTCGCAGTACTCCAGCACGTCCTCGGCGCTGCGGTTGGCCAGGTTGTACAGGTTCTGCACGGACGCGATCGTGGTGACCTTCCGGGACTCCTCGATCTGCGCGACGCTCACCTCGGACAACCCGATGTGCTGGATCTTGCCTTCCTGCCGCAGCAGCGCCAGCTCACCGAGCTGGTCGGCGAGCGGCACCTTCGGGTCGATCCGGTGCAGCTGGTAGAGCGGGATGCTGTCCAGGCCGAGGTGCCGCAGGCTCAGCTCACACTGCTGACGCAGGTACTCCGGGCGGCCCAACGCGCGCCAGTCGCCCGGCCCGGAACGGCTCAGCCCCGCCTTGGTCGCGATGACCAGGTCGTCGGCGTACGGGTGCAGGGCCTCACGGATCAGCAGCTCCGAGACGAACGGCCCGTACGAGTCGGCGGTGTCGATGAACGTCACGCCCAGCTCGACAGCGCGACGCAGCACCCGGACCGCCTCGGCCGGGTCCTTCGGGTCTCCCCAGACACCGGGCCCGGTGATCTGCATTGCCCCGTAGCCGAGCCGGTTGACGGTGACGTCGCCACCGATGCGGTACGTGCCGGACGCCTTCGCGGGCTGCTCACTGATGTTTGTCGCCATGGCTAGATCATCCCCTGGAAATGGACTGTGACACCGCCGGTCCGCCGACTGTGCGACCGGACACGTCACCTGTCCCACCGGTGGTTACCCGGAAGCGACAGGTACGAGCCTGGCGCACGTGCGACGCTGGCCGGAGCCGGTGCGAACCGGTGCCACGGCGGAGGGAGCACCCATGGCGGGAGTGCCGCAGGTCAACTTCGCGCTCGACACGTACGAGTGCATCGTGCTCTATCCCGGCGCGGCCGGGCGGGTCCTGCCCGCCGAGACCGTGCAACGGTTGCAGGCCGAGCACGCCGAGCACATGCAGGCGTTGCAGCGACGCGGCATCATCCTGGTCTCCGGCTCGATCGACGGGACGACCAGCAATCCCGAGCCCCCGATCGGCTTCGGGCTCGCCCGCACCGGCAGTGTCGAGGACGTCCGCAGCGTGGTGGAGGCCAACCCGGCGGTGCAGGCCGGCCTGTACCGGGTGGACGTGCTGACCTTCCTCTGCCCGGCCGGGTCCCTGGAGTTTCCGCTGGTCAAGGCCGGGAGCTGACTGGTCGGTCAATCGGCGGCTGTCGTGATGATGACGGCGTTCGGCGGCCCTTGAGTGCTACGGTCGCCCCCAGCGAGGGCCGCCGCCGGGGCGCACCCGGAGCCATCGATCGGCCCCGGTCGAGGAGTTGCCATGAGCTCCGCCACCACCGGTGATGTCGCGACGGCCGCCGCTCGACTGCGTGCCCTACTGGGCGATCGGCTGCACGAGCCGGGCGACCCCGCGTACGCCGCCACCACCCGGCTCTGGAACGGCGCGGTCCAGCGCTCGCCCGCCCTGGTCGCGCAGTGCCTGGACGCCGGCGAGGTGGCCGACGCGGTCCGCGTCGCCGCCCGCTGCCACCTGCCCCTGTCGGTGCGCTCCGGCGGGCACGACTGGGCCGGTCGGGCGCTGCGCGACGGTGGGCTGGTGCTCGACCTGACCGGGTTGCGTACCGTCCGGGTCGACCCGGACACGGCCACGGTGACCGTCGGCGGCGGCACCACGGCTGCCGAGTTGCTCGCCGCCGCCCGCCCGTACGACCTGGTGGTACCCACCGGCGTGGTCGACGCCGTGGGCATGGCCGGGCTGTCCCTCGCCGGCGGGTACGGCCCGCTGTGCGGTCGGTTCGGCCTGACAGTGGACAACCTGCTCGGCGCGGAGGTGGTCCTCGCCGACGGCCGCCGGGTCACCGCCGACGCCCGGCACGACGCCGAGTTGTACTGGGCGCTGCGCGGCGGCGGCGGAAACCTCGGCATCGTGACCGAGCTGCGCTTCCGGGCGCACCGACTGCCCGGGGTGCTGGCCGGCATGATCATGTTCCCGTTGCCTGAGGCGCCGGACGTGCTGCGCGGCTACGGCGCGCTGGTCGCCGAGGCCCCGGACGAGCTGACCGTGATGACCGGTTTCCTGCCCGGCCCCGCCGGCGAACCGGTGATCTTCATCTGCCCCTTCTACAGCGGCCCGGACCTGGACGCCGGGCTGCCGTGGATGAGCCGACTGCGCGCCCTGGGCACCCCGCTCGTCGACCAGATCGCCCCGATGCCGTACGCGGACGCGTTGCGGATGTTCGACGGCGGAATGGTCGACGGCAACCACTACCTGCTGCGTACCCGCTGGCTCCCCGCGCTCACCGACAGTGCCGTGGACGTGCTCGTCCACGCCGCGCGGCAGGTCAGCTCGCCGTTCTCCGCGCTGGCCGTGCACCACTTCCACGGTGCGGCCACCCGGGTCCGGCTCGCCGACACGGCGTTCGGGTTGCGCGCCGACCACCTGCTCACCGAGATCATCGCGGTCTGGGCGCCCGGCGAGCGGGCCGAGCCGCACCGGGAATGGGCCGAGCGCACCTCGGCGCAGCTCGCCCCGCACGCTCTGCCCGGCGGTTACCCCAACCTGCTCGCCCCGGAGGAGACCGATCGGGTGCGGCTCGCGTACGGCGCGAACTGGCCCCGGCTGCGCCGGGCCAAGCACCGCTACGACCCGCGTGAGCTGCTCACCGCTGTGCCCACCCTGCCGCCGTCGGCGCACTGATGGCAGGCCGCCGCCGGGAGCACCCCGACAGCGCACGTCACCGGAGGCGTACGATTCCCGGCGCGCGGTCGCTGTTGCCCGTCGCCACAACGTTCCCGGTGTGGTTCCGCCCGCCGGCCCGACGCGCGCCGCGCGTCGTTGGACACATGTTCCCCTGCCTGCAATGGGTCGGTCCCGAGTCCGACCTGAAGGAGAGACTAGCCTGATGGGCGTGACACGCCGCGCGAAGATCGTCTGCACTCTTGGTCCCGCCACCTCGTCCCCGGAGCGCATCCGCGGTCTCGTCGAGGCCGGCATGAACGTGGCGAGGCTCAACTTCAGCCACGGCAGCCACGCCGACCACGAGGCGGTCTATCGACTGGTCCGGGAGGCGTCCGAGGCGGCAGGTAAGCCGGTGGCCGTCCTCGCCGACCTCCAGGGCCCCAAGATCCGGCTCGGCAAGTTCGCCGACGGCCCGCACGAGTGGCGCACCGGCGACTCGGTTGTGATCACCGGCGACGACATCCTCGGCACCAAGGAGCGGGTCTCCTGCACCTACACCAAGCTGCCGCACGAGGTGAAGCCCGGCGACCGGCTGCTGATCGACGACGGTCGGGTCGCCGTCGAGGTCAGCGACGTCACCGGCAACGACATCCGCTGCCTCGTCACCGAGGGCGGCCCGGTCTCCAACAACAAGGGCGTCTCGCTGCCCAACGTGGCGGTCAGCGTCCCCGCGATGTCGGACAAGGACGCCGAGGACCTGCGTTTCGCCCTCGGGCTCGGCGTCGACCTGGTCGCGCTCTCGTTCGTCCGCTCCGCGGAGGACATCAAGCTCGTGCACGGGATCATGGCCGAGGAGGGCGTGTTCCGCCCGGTGCTGGCCAAGGTCGAGAAGCCGGAGGCGGTGGAGCACCTCGAAGCTATCGTGCTGGCCTTCGACGGCGTCATGGTCGCCCGCGGTGACCTCGGTGTCGAGATGCCACTGGACCAGGTCCCCCTGGTCCAGAAGCGCGCCGTGCAGCTGTGCCGGGAAAACGCCAAGCCGGTCATCGTGGCCACCCAGATGCTCGACTCCATGATCGAGAACTCCCGCCCCACCCGCGCGGAGGCCTCCGACGTCGCCAACGCGGTGCTCGACGGCGCGGACGCGGTGATGCTCTCCGGCGAGACCAGCGTCGGCAAGTACCCGGTGCTGACCGTCAGCACCATGGCCAAGATCGTGACGACCACCGAGTCCGGCTCGATCGGCGTTCCCCGCCTGCAGCACGACCCGCGTACCCACGGTGGCGCGCTCACCGTCGCCGCCTCGTCGATCGCCCGGGCCATCAACGCCAAGGCGCTCGTCGCCTTCTCGCAGACCGGCGACACTGTCCGACGGCTGTCCCGCCTGCACTGCGACCTGCCGCTGCTGGCCTTCACGCCGGTCCCCGAGGTGCGCGACCAGCTCGCCCTCACCTGGGGCGTGGAGACCTTCCTGATGCCGTTCGTGCAGCACACCGACGACATGTTCCGTCAGGTCGACCAGGCGCTGCTCGGCCTCAACCGGGCCAACCCCGGTGACTACGTGGTGATCGTGGCGGGCAGCCCGCCCGGCACCCCCGGCTCGACCAACACGCTGCGCGTACACCAGCTCGGTTCGCTGGTCGACGCGGCGTCGGCGCGGGCGCTGCAGTGAGCGACGGTCGGGTCGCGGTCGGCCAAGCCGCCGTGGACCAGCTCCTGGAAGTGCTGGACCTCGACCCGACCGGCGAGATGACCTTCCGGGGGATGAGCCCCCCGGTCGGTCCACAACGGGTGTACGGCGGCCAGGTTGCCGGTCAGGCCCTGGTCGCCGCCGGCCGCACCGTCGACCCGGAGCGGTTCGTGCACTCCCTGCACGGCTACTTCGTCCGCC
Organism: Micromonospora sp. WMMC250; assembly: GCF_027460215.1. Lineage (NCBI taxonomy): Bacteria > Bacillati > Actinomycetota > Actinomycetes > Micromonosporales > Micromonosporaceae > Micromonospora > Micromonospora sp. WMMC250. The sequence continues at coordinate 6,929,515 of NZ_JAPZBJ010000002.1, forward strand.
CCGGCGACCCGGTCGAACCGATCGAGTACCAGGTGGAGAACATCCGCGACGGACGGTCGTTCTCGGTGCGCCGCTCGGTCGCCCTCCAACACGGCAAGCCGATCTTCTTCATGTCGGCGTCCTTCCAGCGGGCCGAGGAAGGTCTGGACCACCAGGTCACCGCCCCGCTGGACGTACCCATGCCGCAGGACGTGCCGACGATGTCGGACCGGCTCGCCCGCTACCCGGAGCGGCTCGGCATCTGGGGTCAGATCCCGCGGCCGATCGACGTGCGCTACGTGGGGGAGCCCGGCTGGGTGCGCCCCGGCGACCGGCCCGCCGACCCGCACCAACGGGTCTGGATGCGTATCGACGGCAAACTGCCCGACGATCCGCTGCTGCACGCCTGCGCGCTCACCTACGCCTCGGACCTCACCCTGCTCGACTCGGTGCTCTCCGCGCACGGCGAGGTGTGGGGGCCCGGCGGGTTGGTCGGCGCGAGCCTGGACCACGCCCTGTGGTTCCACCGGCCGTTCCGTGCCGACGAGTGGTTCCTCTACGACTGCTTGAGCCCGTCGGCGTCCGGGGCCCGCGGGCTGGCCACCGGCCGGATGTTCACCACCGACGGCCAGCAGATCGCCAGCGCCGTCCAGGAGGGTCTGCTCCGCCGCGTCGGCGCCTGACGCTGTCGATCATCCCCGCCAGGCCGCTGGCGGGGATGACGAGGGTCAGCCCTGGTAGATCGCCTCGCCGGCGATCTCGATCTGCACCGTCTTGCCGACCAGCACCCCGCCGCTCTCCAGGACGACGTTCCAGAGCAGGCCGTAGTCCTCGCGGTTGATCTCGGCCGTCGCGCTGAACCCGAAAATGTTCTGCCCGTACGGATCCTGACGTGCGCCGCCGAAATTCACCTCCAGGTCGACAGCCCGGGTGATGCCCTTCACCGTCAACTCGCCGGTGAGGACGAATCGTCCGGGCGCGCCCTCGGACTGCGGCGGAACAACGTGACTCCGGCCTCGCCCGCCCAGCCGATGGTTGCGCAGACGAGCCCACTGGAATATGGGGTTGTCGTTGCCCTGCCAGGTGATGCCGGTGCTTCGATATTCGAGGGTCGGATAGCGCTCCACGTCCAGGAAGTCGGCGCTCTTGAGATGGGTGTCCCGGTCGACGCTCCCGGTGGTGATGCTGGCCGTCATGATGGTCGCCGTCACCGAGGATAGCAGCGGGTCCTCCGCCACGAAGACCTGCGCGGTGGCCTCGGCGAACTCACCGCGTACCGGGCTCACCATCATGTGCCGGGACAGGAAACCGATCCGCTTGTGCGCCTGATCGAGAAGATAGGTGCCGGCCACCGGGATGGTCATGCCATCCCAGGTACGTGTCGCGGTATCGGTCATCGTGGTGCCTTCCCCCCGAGGGTGCCCGGGCGTTTATCAATATGTGCCGGCGGTTGGGTAAACAGCCGGACAGTCGTACTCCCGCCCAGCATAGGGACGCTCCGGAACGGCTATTCGGCAGCCACCTTGTCGTGGATCATGACGCACTTCACTCGTCCTCTCCGAGGAGCGCCAATTCGCGGATTTCCGTCGATGCGTGTCCGATCGGCCGAGGGTCGCCCGCCCGCCCGGACGACCAACGGCTAACCTTGCCGGCATGCGTCTCTCCGCCCGGGTCGACTACGCCCTCCGCGCGGCCGCCGAGCTCGCCGCGACGGCCAGTGGTCCGGGACGCGGCCGGCCGGTCACGGCCGACCAGATCGCCCGAGCCCAGGAGATCCCGCCGAAGTTCCTGGAGAGCATCCTGCTCCAGCTACGCCGTGGCGGCATCGTGCACGCCCAGCGGGGCCCGGAAGGCGGCTACTGGCTGGCCCGCCCCGCCGAGGAGATCTCCCTCGCCGAGGTCATCCGGGTGATCGACGGGCCCCTCGCGCACGTACGCGGGCAGCGCCCCGAACAACTCGGCTACCACGGCCCGGCCCGCGCGCTCCAGGAAGTCTGGATCGCCTTGCGAGCGAGCGAGCGCGAAATCCTCGAACTGGTCAGCGTCGCCGACGTCGCCGCGGGCACCCTGCCCGCGCGGGTCACCGAGCTGGTCGCCGACCCGCGCGCCTGGACCTGAGCGCTCGCCAGCCACACGCCGTGCGTCGGCGCTAGCGCGTCGTGGCGGGCGACGCCGCCGCGCTTACGATGTCCTGGCCTGCCGGTGTCCTGGCCTGCCGTGTCGTGGCCTGCCGTGTCGTGGCCCTGCGGTGTCGTGTCGCGCTCCGACGTGCTGGCCACCTGGGCCAGCCGGCAGCGCCCCCGGCCCCTGCTGTCCGCGCCCCGCGATCCGGTCGCCTACCTCAAGGCGATCCTCGAAGACGTCCTCACCGGCCCCGACGCGCCACCGAACCCGGCCGCCCGCCACGCTGGCCACCGGCGCGCGGCCGTGACCACCGGCGCGCGGCCGTGACCACCGACGCCGAGACCCGGCGGGCCGACCGTAGGGCACCGCGATGACCGGCAGCGCAGGCGGGCCAAGCCCTTCACCGAGCATGGTGAACTCATAGGCAACGACGGCAGTCCGGCGTGCGGCTGGTTATCGCTGTCGCCGACTCGGCCGCAAAGCCGCTCACCATAGCGCCTGTAATGCCTACACGTTCGGTGCCATAAGTAGTTAGCGAGACAGAAGGAGGTCGGGTGGGCGCTGATCGAGAAGAGCACGCGCTATTCACACGGGTGTTCTCGTCGAGCTGGCCGATCAATGGCGTGCTCAGCGGGTACGGCCGGTGACCGTACCCATGGCTGAAACCATCGACGTGGGAGCAACCGACGGGGAGTTCGATGCAGTCGGACTAGCCCAGGACTTGCGGCGAGCGTTCGCGGCGCTATCTGAGCCGGACCGGGAGGTTCTCCGACTGGTCACCTGGGAGGAACTTGATCTGTCAGCAACAGCTCAAGTCCTGGGGTGCAGCCGGACAGCGGCCGCAGTCCGGCTGTATCGGGCCCGGCAGCGGCTGGCGCGGCTGATGGGCACCACGACGACAACGGCGAACAGGGTCTTGCTGCCAGCACGTGGAGGCACACGATGAAACTAGACAACAACCAGCTCAAGCGACTCGATCCTGCTGGCGAAATCACAGAATGGCCGCCACCGCCTGACCTCCATTGGCCAACGGTGCCCAATCGCCGGTCACCGGCAAACAGGGGCTGGACGCGTCGGGCAGTGTTGGGCACGGTCGCTGCCGGTGCCACCGCTCTCGCTGGTGGCCTTGTGGTCGCGCAAGTCGCCGGGCCCACCGGACCCGCACTGGCAGCTACCCCGCCCCCGCTTCAACTGCAGTACGACACAAATGCCCCCGTCGCTCGAGACGCTCTGCTGAAGTTAGCCTCGGCGATTCAGTCTCAATCTCCCGGAACTGAGCAGGGCAGCGGTCGGTTCAGTTTTGTGCAGGTGGGCCAGTGGTCACTTGACATGTCCTCCTCAGAGAAGGAGGGCACCGTGGTGGCGGTGGCCCCCCAAGTGATCTCCACTTGGCGCGCTTCCGACGGCTCCGGCAAGGTTGTCACTGTCTCCCTCGATCGTCTCGCCGTCGATGACCGGCCGGACGCTCATGCGTTGATGACGGCAGCAGCGCAAGCGGGCGGGGAAAGCCAGACATTCGGGCCAGGAGAGCTGGCCGCGGTCGTGGACGGTGCCATTCCCCAGGATGTCGACGGCTTGGCCGCGGCACTGTACGCCCACCAGCCACGCGAGAAGGGTGGTCAATCGGCGGTGCGGGCAGTCGCAGATCTGTACCGGACCACCTCCGTCGACCGCCAAACACGCATCACGGCGTTGAAGTTTCTCGCCAGCACCAACGGAGTGCTCCTGCGCGGTGAGGTGACCGACAGGCTTGGTCGCAGTGGTCTCGCCGTGAGCGTGGACTCCACCGACGGCAGCACCCGGGACCTTCTGGTATTCGACCAGAGCAGCGGGTGGCTACTGGCTTATGAGTCGATGTTGCTCAAGAAGCCCGCGAAACTTCCGGTTAAGGCCCCGGCGGTGTTTTCCTACCTGCTCTACCTCGAACAGGGCCGACGGCCTGGCATGGCCTGACAACGAGGCAGGGAGGGGCACCCACTGGGTGCCCCTCCCTGCTGCCAATCGCGGGCTAGCAGCTGAACCAGACGTGGTCGGCCATGTTGCGGTACGGGACGTTGCTGATCGCATCCTTAAGAGTGTCCGTGAAGAAGAGGTGTTCGTCGTTGCCGTGACCTCCGGTGGTGTGGTTCTGGTACTCAACCCACCCGTCCGGCATGTTCTGTGCCACCGACTCGGTGCGGTCGCTCCACCCGAAGTCCTGCAGGTCCTGCCAGCCGCAGTCGCTGAGCTGTCCCCGCGGATAGGTGTAGTTGACCCCATCGAAGAAACAGAACCAACCTCCAGTGCACCTGTTGCTCAAGGCTGACCACCGGCCGCCACGGCCGTTAGTATCTGGCGCTGGTTTCGCCTGCTGCCGAATCTTGCCGGGGACAGACAAGCACGCCCTCCCGGCCACAGCAGGCCCGGCTGACGTCGGGCAGATCCCGACGGACGGTGGCCACCAGTTCGGACTGCCGGTTCAAGCCGTCGACATGAGCGGTGATCGGGCCGCCTCTTCCGTTCAGGTGTCGCCGCGGCGGCAGGCCAACTCGCGGTCACCATCAAACCCGCGGCCCGACGACGATTAACCGCGGTTAATCAGCGACACGAGCTGACCGGGCTCTGTGGTCGCGTCTCGGCTTGGCGTGTCGCGTCGTGCTCGGCTGCGCCGTCCCGCCCACCGCACGGAGCTGGCACATCCTCGATGCCCGTCTCCTGTTGCGCGGGTTTCGCCGTCCACGCACGGCCCCGGCGCACCGTCCGGCACCAGCGGTCTTGGCAGTGCACCGCCGGCGCACCCGCGACCGCCAGCGTCGGAGATCTCGGACAGTTTCCGTTCGCGCTGGACGGAAACTGTCCAAGATCTCGTCGTGCCGGCACGTCCGGCGGCCCCGAGGCAGCGGAAACGCCGTGCCTGCGGCGCGTCGCGCGGTTGGCCCGAGGAGGCGCGCCACGCGGTGGCGTCCCATCCACCGATCGGGGGCTTGACCCTGGCTGCCCCGTGCCGCATTGTCGACCAAGTCGATAGGAGATACCGAAAAGTCAGGGGGCGCTCGTGCGCAAGCTACTGGTCCTCGCTCTGGTCGGGCTCGTCGCGCAGTTGATCGATGGTTCGCTCGGCATGGCGTACGGGTTGACCTCGTCGACGCTGCTGCTGGTCGCCGGAGTCGCCCCGGCCGCCGCCTCCGCGTCGGTGCACCTGGCCGAGATCGGCACCACGCTCGCCGCCGGGGTCGCGCACTGGCGGTTCGGCAACGTCGACTGGCGCGTGGTGACCCGCATCGCCCTGCCCGGCGCGATCGGTGCCTTCGCCGGCGCCACAGTGCTCAGCTCGATCTCCACCGAAGCCGCCGCGCCCTGGATGGCCGGCATTCTCTTCACACTCGGTGCGTACCTGCTGATCCGCTTCGCCCGCCCCTTGCGCACCGATCGGGTCGGCGGGCGGCTGCGCGGTCGCTTCCTCGGCCCGCTGGGCCTGGTCGCGGGCTTCGTCGACGCGACCGGCGGCGGCGGGTGGGGCCCGGTGGCCACGCCGGCGCTGCTGGTCTCCGGCCGGATGGAACCCCGCAAGGTGATCGGCTCGGTGGACACCGCCGAGTTCGTCGTGGCCGGCGCGGCCAGCGTCGGTTTCCTGATCGGGCTGGGCACCGAAGGGTTCCTGCTCCCCACCGTCGCCGCGCTGCTGGTCGGTGGGCTCATCGCCGCCCCGCTGGCCGCCTGGCTGGTACGGATCGTGCCTGCCCAACTGCTCGGCGCGGCGGTCGGCGGTGTGATCGTGCTGACCAACGCACGCACCCTGATCCGCTCCGCCGAACTGGACGGCCCGGCCCGCCCCACCGTGTACGCCCTCCTGGCCATCGGCTGGCTTGCCGCCCTGGTGCTGGCCGTGCGAGCCCTGCGCCGCACCCGACGGGCGCGCGCCGAGGCCGCCCAGGCCGCGGACTCTTCCACCGCGCCCGCTCCGGCCCCCCTCGTCGGCGCCACCGCCGCCGTCGCGGTTCCGGCCGAATTGACCCCGACGGGTACGCCCAACCCGCGCTGAACCCGCCCCGACAGCCTGTCCGCCGGCCCGACCGACGGCCGTCCGTACCAGCGCCCGGGGCGCCGTGCTCCGTGCGCCGTGCGCCGTGCTCCGCGCCCCGCGCCCCGCGCCCCAAGCCCCAAGCCCCAAGCCCCAAGCCCCAAGCCCCAAGCCCCAAGCCCCAAGCCCCAAGCCCCGCGCGCTGCGCCCCGCGCATCGCAAGATCGCGCACATCCAGGATGTAGTGGCATCCCGTGGCTTCGTGGCCACTACATCCTGGATCGAGCGTGACTTGGACCGGTGCGGGTGTTGTGCCCAGCTCCCGGTTGGCCCGCGGGGGAGCGGGTCAGGGGGTGAGGAGGTCCATGGCCGTGGTGGCGAGCAGGGCCCAGGCGTCGTCGATGTGCGTTTCGGTGGTCTGCGGGGAGCCGATGGCCATCCGCAGCGTGTAGCGGCCGGCGACCCGGGTGTGCGTCAGGTGTACGCGTCCGGTGGCGTTCACCGAGGCCAGCAGTGCGGCGTTGACGTCGTCGTCGGCGCGCAACCGGAAGCAGACCAGCGCGAACGGGTGCGCCGCCGCCAACTCGAACCGGTCGTCGGCGCGCACCTGGTCGGCGAACCGTTCGGCGAGCCGCACGCCGGAGCGGATGTGTGCCTGCAACCCGTCGGCGCCGTACCAGCGCAGGACGAACCACAGTTTCAGGGCCCGGAAGCGTCGACCCAGTGGCACCTGCCAGTCGCGGTAGTCGATCACCGCTCCGGTGTCGGAGGCCGCGTTGCGCAGGAATTCCGGCAGCACTGTCAGGGCTTCGATCAGCTCGGCGCGGTCGGCCACCCAGAACGCGTCGCAGTCGAAGCCGGTGAGCAGCCACTTGTGCGGGTCGAAGCAGTACGAGTCGGCGTACTCGAGACCGGCGTGTGACCACCGTAGTTCGGGGCAGACGGCGGCGGCGCCCGCGTACGCGGCGTCGACGTGCAGCCAGATCCCGTACTCCGCGCAGACGGCCCCGATCTCCGGTATCGGGTCGACGGCGGTGGTGGAGGTGGTGCCGATGGTGGCCACCACGATGGCCGGTACGTCCCCGGCGGCCAGGTCGGCTTCGATGGCGGCGCGGAGCGCGGCGGGCAGCATCGCCTGGGTGTCCGGGTCGACGTCGATGGCGCGGACCCCGTCGCTGCCCAGCCCGGCGATCCGGGCGGCCTTCTCGATGGAGGAGTGCCCGTGGGTGGAGGTGTAGGCGCGGTAGCGCCGGTCGATGCCGGTGTCGCGCCAGCGGCCTCCGCTGGCCCGGTGCAGTGCGGCGAGGGTGGCCACCAGGGTCGCGGAGGAGGCGGAGTCCTGGATGACGCCACCGCCGGTGCCGGTGGAGCGGAACCGCTGTGGCAGGTCCAGTAGGTGCGCCAGCCAGTCCATCAGCACCGTCTCCAACTCGGTGCTGGCGGGGCTGCTGGCCCAGAGCATGCCCTGCACGCCGAGCCCGGAGCTGACCAGGTCGCCGAGCACGCTGGGGCCGGAGGTGTTGGCCGGGAAGTAGCCGAAGAAGCTGGGGTGCTGCCAGTGGGTCAGTCCCGGTACGACGATCGCGTCCAGGTCGGCGAGGACCGCCTCGACCGGTTCGCCGCCGGTGGTGGGTGGCGTGGTGGGGAGGGCGGCGGCGACGGTGCCGGGCGGGTCGGACGGGGCGACCGGCAGTTGCCCGACTGTCGCCCAGTAGTCGGCGATCCAGTCGACGACGGCGTGGCCGGCGCGGCGGAATTCGTCGGGGTCCATGTGCGGGGCGGTCACCTCAACGAGTTGATCAGGCATCGATCGTCGGCGCAAGACCCGGCATGGAGACGACGGGCATCGATATTGCGGAGCGGAAAGCGCTTGCCCTACGATGCGGCTTGAGTCGGATCCGTGAGTTCCAGGGCGTTCACCCCCGATCAGATCGCCGTCGGCCGCCGCCGCGGCCGGGCCGATCCACTGTGCTTCCCGGGCAGGGCCAGTGGGCCACAGCGGTCATCACCGGATCCCCGGAGGCACTCCATGCACCAGTCCAGACATCGGCTGATCCTGCTCGCCGGCACCACGGCCGTCGCCGTCGTGGCCGGCACCCTCGCCACGGTCACCGCCTCGGCCGCCGCCGTCGGCTGCCGCGTCGACTACCAGATCACGAACCAGTGGCAGGGCGGCTTCGGTGCCAACGTCGCCGTCACCAACCTCGGCGACCCGGTGAACGGGTGGGCCCTCACCTGGTCGTACGCCGCCGGCCAACAGGTCACCCAGGCGTGGAACGCCGTCGTCACCCAGTCCGGTGCCCAGCTCACCGCCCGCAACGTCGACCACAACGCGAGCCTGGCCACGAACGGCTCCGCCTCGTTCGGGTTCAACGGTTCGTGGACCGGCAGCAACCCCGTGCCGAGCAGCTTCGCGCTCAACGGCACCGTCTGCACCGGCGCCCCGCCCACCGGTGAGCCCACCACACCACCTCCGACCACACCACCGCCCACCACGCCGCCGCCGACCAGCGGGGGGCTGCAGATGGAGAACCTGGACCGGGGGCTGATCAGTGTCCGCTCCGGCGGCGGCAACCTGGTCTCCTGGCGGCTGCTCGGCACCGAGACCTCCGCTGTGTCGTTCAACCTGTACCGGGGCTCCACCAGGGTCAACGCCAGCCCGATCACCGGTGCCACCAACTACCTCGACAGCGGAGCGGCGGCCGGCTCGGCGTACACCGTGCGGGCCGTTGTCGGCGGCGTCGAGCAGGCGGCGTCGGCACCGGCGTTGCAGTTCGGCGCGGGTTACCTGGACGTGCCGTTGCAGGTCCCCGCCGGCGGCAGCACGCCCAGCGGCGAGAGCTACACCTACAGCGCCAACGACGCCTCGGTCGGTGACCTCAACGGCGACGGCACCTACGAGGTCGTGCTGAAGTGGGATCCGTCGAACGCCAAGGACAACTCCCAGTCCGGCTACACCGGCAACGTCTACGTCGACGCGTACACACTCGCCGGCACCCGGCTGTGGCGCATCGACCTGGGCCGCAACATCCGGGCCGGCGCCCACTACACGCAGTTCCAGGTGTACGACTACGACGGTGACGGCCGCGCGGAGGTGGCCATGAAGACCGCCGACGGCACCCGTTCCGGCACCGGTCAGCTCATCGGGTCGTCGTCGGCGGACTACCGCAACTCCAGCGGTTACGTGCTCAGCGGCCCGGAGTACCTGACCATGTTCAACGGCCAGACCGGCGCGATCCTCTCCACCGTCACCTACGACCCGCCGCGTGGCACGGTGTCGTCCTGGGGTGACTCGTACGGCAACCGGGTGGACCGGTTCCTCGCCGGCACCGCTTACTTGGACGGGCAGCGCCCCTCGCTGATCATGGCTCGGGGTTACTACACCCGCGCGGTGATCGCGGCCTGGGACTTCCGCAACGGCACGCTGACCAAGCGGTGGACGTTCGACTCGAACTCCTCCGGTAACGGCGCCGCCGCCGGACAGGGCAACCACCAGCTCTCCGTGGCCGACGTCGACGGTGACGGCCGTCAGGAGATCGTGTACGGCGCGGCCACCGTCGACGACAACGGGCGGCTGTTGCACTCCACCGGCAACGGGCACGGTGACGCCCTGCACGTCGGGGACCTCGACCCGAGCCGCTCCGGCCTGGAGGTGTTCAAGGTCGACGAGGACGGCAGCAAGCCCAGCTCCTACTTCGCCGACGCCCGTACCGGTCAGGTGCTCTGGTCCACGCCGGCCTCGGGGGACAACGGCCGGGGTGTCTCGGCGGACATCTGGGCGGGCAGCCCGGGCGCGGAGTCGTGGTCGTCGGCGGCCTCCGGGCTGGCCAACACCAGGGGGCAGAACATCGGGCGTAAGCCGTCGTCGGCGAACTTCCTCGCCTGGTGGGACGGCGACCCGGTGCGGGAACTGCTCGACGGCACGAAGATCGACAAGTACGGCACCGGCGGCGAGACCCGGCTGCTCGACGGCAGCGGGGTGGCCTCCAACAACGGCACCAAGTCCACGCCGGCGCTCTCCGGCGACATCCTCGGCGACTGGCGTGAGGAGGTGATCTGGCGGACCACCGACAGCCGGGCGTTGCGCATCTACAGCACACCCACCCCGACCAGCGTCCGGCTCTACACCCTGATGCACGACCCGCAGTATCGGGTGGCCATCGCCTGGCAGAACACGGCGTACAACCAACCGCCGCACCCGGGGTTCTTCATCGGCAACGGGATGGCCAGCACCCCACCCACGCCGAACATCCACCTACGCTGATCTGACCCCTGGTGGTCCCGGACGGGGTCGCCTAGGGTGGCAGGCACCGGGCCGCAGCCGCGGAATCCGCTCAGCTCCGGCCCGGTGCGCCACACCGCGGCATTCTCGACCCGTCCCGACCGAGAGTGCCGTACCACCACCGGAACCAACATTAGGCACCGTCCGGGTCGGCGGGGTGACGCTGACGTGAAGATCGTGTTTCACGCCGTCCGGTGCAGACCGCCCGCCACCTGCTCGGCGATCAGCTCGTACGACCGCACCCGGTCCTTCACGTCGTACACCAACGTGGTCAGCATCAGCTCGTCCGCGCCGGTGCGCTCCACCAGCTCGGTCAGCTGCCGGCTCACCGTCTCCGGCGAGCCCATCGCCTGACCGTCACGGCGTTGCAGCACGAACTCCCTCTCGAACTCGGAGTACGGGTACGCCGCCGCCTCGTCGGGCGTCGACAGCGGCTCGGGCTTCCCGGAGCGCAGCTTCAGGAACGACAACGCGCTCGGCCCGGCCAGCCACTCGGCCCGCTCGTCGGTCTCCGCGCACACCGCGTTGACCGCCACCATCGCGTACGGCTTGTCCAACCACTGCGACGGCCGGAAGTGCTGCCGGTACAGGGCCAGCGCCGGCAGGGTGTTCCCCGAGCTGAAGTGGTGCGCGAACGAGAACGGCAGACCGAGCAGACCGGCGAGTTGGGCGCTGAACCCGCTGGAGCCCAGCAGCCACACGGCCGGTTGGGCGCCCTGGCCCGGCATGGCGATGATCTGCCCCGGCTTCTCGCCGCTGAAGTAGTTCATCAGGTCCGCCAGCTCGCGGGGGAAGTGCTCCGCGGACAGGCCCTCCATGGTGCGGCGCAACGCCAGCGCCGTCACCTGGTCGGTGCCCGGTGCCCGGCCGATGCCCAGGTCGATCCGACCCGGGTGCAGCGCCTCCAGGGTGCCGAACTGCTCGGCCACCACCAGCGGCGCGTGGTTGGGCAGCATCACACCGCCCGAACCGAGGCGGATCGTCGAGGTGTTCGCGGCCAGGTGAGCCAGCAGCACCGCCGGAGCCGAGCTGGCGATCGCCGGCATGTTGTGGTGCTCGGCCACCCAGAACCGGCGGTAGCCCAACTCCTCGGTGCGTCGCGCCAGCTCGGTGGTGGCCTCCAGGGCCGCGCCGACAGTGGTGCCCTTGGCGACCGGGGCAAGATCAAGAACAGACAACGGTACGGTGATCACACGGTGTGCCAACTCCCCGGCCTGCCCGTTCATTCCGACCGACGCTCAACCCACCCCACGCGCCTGCTCGAAGATCAGGCTGGTCTGGGTGTGCTGCACCACCGGGTCGACCGCCAGATGGTCCAGCACGAAGTCCCGCAACGCGTCACCGGACGCCGCCCGTACGTGCAGCACGTAGTCGTCCGCGCCGGCCACGTGGAACACCGACACCACCCCCGGCAGTCGCACCGACCGGGCCCGGAACGCGTCCACCGCCGCCCGCTCGTGCGCGGTCAGCCGCACCGACACCAACGCCTGCAACGGCAGACCGAGCGCGGCCGGATCCACCTCGGCGTGGAAACCACGGATCGCGCCCCGTTCGCGCAGCGCCCGGGTGCGGGTCAGGCACGTCGACGGCGCCACCCCCACCCGTTCGGCGAGGGCATTGTTCGGCAGGCGACCATCCGCGGCCAGTTCGGTGAGGATCGCGCGGTCCACCTCGTCCAGGGCCGGATACGGCCGCACATCGTTCGGCTCAGGAGGCATTGCGCCATCCTCGCCCGAATCCATCAGCGAAACCAAGCCACTTGACAGAATGATCTGCCGAACCATTGCCTGTTCATTGGTAGATGTTCGACGCTACTGGCATGACGACGGTGGACACCCGGGCCGTACACGCCGGCCGCGACGACCTGCGCGCCCTCGGTGTGCACGTACCGCCCATCGACCTCTCCACCACCAACCCGCTGCCCTCGGTCGACGACGGCGGTGCCGCGTACGAGCAGCTCGCCACCGGCGGCACCCTCTCCGCCGACGGCAGCGCCGTCTACCAGCGGCTCTGGAACCCCACCGTCGCCCGCTTCGAAACCGCCCTCGCCGAACTGGAGGGCACCGCGCAGGCCGTCGCCTTCGCCAGCGGCATGGCCGCCCTCACCGCCACGCTGCTCGCCGCCGCCCGCGACGACCGCCGGCACGTCGTCGCCGTCCGCCCCCTCTACGGCGGAACCGACCACGTCCTCGCCACCGGCCTGCTCGGCACCACCGTCACCTGGGCGCGCCCCGACGAGGTCGCCGCCGCCGTCCGACCCGACACCGCGCTGGTCATCGTCGAGACGCCCGCCAACCCCACAGTCGACCTGGTCGACATCGCCGCCCTCGCCGCCGCGGCCGGCGATATCCCGCTGCTGGTCGACAACACCGTCGCCACCCCCGTGCTGCAACAACCCGCCCGGCACGGCGCCACCCTCGTCCTGCACAGCGCCACCAAGAGCATCGGCGGGCACGGCGACGTGCTCGCCGGCGTCGTCGCCTGCGACGCCGACTGGGCCGCGCGTCTCCGGCAGGTCCGCGCGGTCACCGGCGCGATCCTGCACCCGCTCGGGGGCTACCTGCTGCACCGCGGCCTGCAAACCCTGCCGCTGCGGGTCCGCGCCCAACAGGCCACCGCCGAGAAACTCGCCGGCTGGCTCGCCGACCACCCCGCCGTACACCGGGTGCACCACCCCTCGGTGGACGACCCGGCGGCGCTGGTCGGCCGCCAGATGGCCGGACCCGGCAGCCTGCTCGCCTTCGAGGTACGCGGCGGCGCACCCGCCGCGGCGACCGTCGCCGGCTCCTGCCACCTCATCACCCACGCGGTGTCGCTCGGCGGCGTCGACACCCTCATCCAGCACCCGGCGTCGCTCACCCACCGGCCCGTCGAGGGCGACGCGAAACCCGGCGCCGACCTGCTGCGCCTCTCGGTCGGCCTCGAAGACCCCGAGGACCTGCGCGCCGACCTCGCCCAGGCCCTCGACACGATCGCCTGATCAGCGCAGCTCGCGGTTGCCCAACACGCGCGTCGGCGAACCCTCCCGAGCCACCCGCAGCATCGCCCGACCGATCCCATCTGTCGTGGTGACGTGATTCGGCAGCAGCCGCCGCAACACCGGGAACAGCGGACGCGTCACCGCGTACCCGATCCGGTACGCCCGGGTCCGCGACACCGCCCCGTAGGTCGGCTGGATGAAACCCGGACGCGCCGCGTACCCGTTGGGCAACAACTCCATGATCGCGTTCTCGGTGCGGCCCTTGACCCGCGCCCACATGACCCGACCCTGCCCGGTCGAGTCGGTGCCGACCCCCGAGACGTAGACGAACGTGACCTGCGGACTCACCTCGGCCAGCAACCGCGCCGCGGCGAGGGGGTAGTCGTAACTCACCCGGGTGTACGCGGCCTCGTCCAGACCCAGCGAGGACACGCCCAGGCAGTAGAAACACGCGTCCACGCCGGTCAGGTCGGCGCGCACCGACGCCAACTCGCCCACGTCCGCAACCGTCAGCTCCCGCAGCTTCGGATCCCGCTGACCGGTCGGCCTGCGGCCGACGGTGAGCACCTCCCGCACGTCCTCGGCGAGCAGCGCCTCCCGCAACACGCCCTGGCCGACCATGCCGGTCGCACCGAAGATCGCCACCCGCATCAGCACCCACCCCTGTCGTCGATCACCCGACTCATCTTCCTTGACGGCGGCGACCGCCCTACCGGCGCGCCGGCGTCGGTCAGGACTTCGGGCCGACGTGCCGGTCCAGTGTGGCGACCGCGTCACGCCGGGCCACCGACAGCGAGTTGCGCCGGTTCATCCGCCAGGCGACGCCGAGCAGGTCGAGGCCCCACTGGCAGAGCCCCATGATGTCGGCCGACTCGTTGACGAACATGTAGCGCGGGTAGACGTACGCCTTGCCGCGCATCGTCACCCGGTTGGCTGTTCGGCAGCCGTCGGAGTGGAAGAGCCCGCGCAGGAAGTCGCCGGGATGAGCTTCGAGGATCGGCCGTTGCCAGTCGGCCAGGACGATCGGTCGCTCGTGCTTCCTGCCCGGACCGTGCTGTGGCAGCAGGCACGGCCAGTGGCTGCCGTAACTCTGCACGCCGACGCAACCGCGCTTCTGGACCCGCTGCACCTTCGACGCCAGAACGGCGCGCATGGCGACGTCGCACGCCTCGATCAACCCGGGCCACTCATCGGAGCAGTAGATGCGCAACACGGGGACGCGTGCCGTCGTCACCAGGTGGCCGTCGCCCAGGTAGAGACCGAGCAGGTAGGCGTAGGCGGCGGGGTCGGTCGGATTCCGGACATCCGGCCGGCACCGGAAGCACCGGAGTTCCGTGCCGCGCTGCACCGGCTCGGGCCGATCGACGCACCAGTGCCAGACAGTGCTGTATGGCACGGAGAGCGTGCGAGCCACAGCGTGGATGGGGTGTCCGTGAGCGCGTAGGGCGCGAGCGCGCGCCCGCATCTGCGGTGGATGCACGCCCACATCATCGAACACGTGTATGACAAAGTGCCGGGAGCGGGATTCGAACCCGCAAGCCCTTTCGGGCAGAAGTGTTTGAGACTTCCGTGTATGCCGTTCCACCATCCCGGCGGGTGGCGCTTACTGTACCCGACTACTCTCATGCGGGAGCATGGGTGGGTAGCCGTGCAGTGATCGATGGTGGGGGTAGGGCTGGTGGCTGAGATGCCGACGGATGCCGAGCGCAGGCGCGTACTGATCGCCGAGGACGAGGCGCTGATCCGGCTGGACCTCGCCGAGATGCTTGTCGAAGAGGGCTACGAGGTGGTGGGGGAGGCCGGAGACGGTGAGACAGCCGTCCGCCTCGCCGAGGAGCTGAAGCCCGACCTGGTCATCCTCGACATCAAGATGCCGATCATGGATGGGCTGGCCGCCGCCGAGCGCATCGCCGGCGCCCGGATCGCCCCGGTGATCATCCTGACCGCGTTCAGCCAGCGTGACCTGGTGGAACGGGCGCGGGCGGCCGGCGCGATGGCGTACCTCGTGAAGCCCTTCCAGAAGAGCGACCTGGTCCCGGCGGTGGAGATCGCGCTGTCGCGTTACTCGGAGGTCGCGGCCCTGGAGGCGGAGGTCGCGAGCCTGACCGACCGCCTGGAGATCCGCAAGGCGGTGGAGCGGGCCAAGGGCGCGCTGATGACCACCTACGGGATGACCGAGCCGCAGGCGTTCAAGTGGATCCAGCGCACGGCGATGGACCACCGGATGACCATGAAGGAGGTCGCCGAGCGGATCCTCGCGGAGACCGCCGGCGGCGAGGTGTCGCAGCAGCCGACCGTCTGAGCGCCTGACCGTGGCCCGCGCGGGGCCCTCCGCGTGACCTCCGGTGGTTAGCATCGACCCGTGTCCGTCCGACGGGTGATCGCGGTGATCGGCCTCTTCGCGCTGGCTCTCGCCGGGTGCGACGGGCCGGCCGCGCCGAGCGGCGGCGGGCCGACAACGGCCGCCGCGCCGGCGTCGCGGCCGGGGTGGCAGCCGCTGACGCTGCCGGCGCCGCCGGGTGGTGCGGGGCGTCCGTTGGTACGGGACGCGGCGTCGTGCGCGGGCCGGTGGTTCGTGGTCGGTGGCGTCGTCGACGCCGAGGGCGGCACCCGTCCGGCGGCCTGGACCAGTGTGGACGGTGCGACCTGGACGGTGCTGCCGGTGCGTCCGGAGTCCTTCTACGGTCGGCAGAACGTGTTCCTGTCGGTGGCCTGCCGGGACGGGAAGGCGGCCCTGATCGGTGCGAAGGTCGGTGGCGCGCACGGTTATCCGCGGGTGAGCACGTGGCGGCAGGTGGCCGACGGCGCGCTGGTCGAGGTGCAGGCGTCGTTCGAGACGTACGGCGGGCCGACGGCGGTGAACGTGTCCCGCCTGACGGCCGGTGCGCGGGGTTGGTTGATCGTCGGCAACCGTTCGGCGGGGGCGGCCTCCTGGGTGGGGTCGCCGGACGCGGCGGAGTTCGCGCTGGTCGAGGGTGCTCCGGAGCTGGCCAGTGACGCGGTGGGGGTGACCTGGGCGTTCGACTCGGTGGCGACGTCGTCGGGGTGGCTGGCGGTGGGTGGTCTCCTGCCGGCCGGTCGGATCGACCGGGACCCGGCGGTCTGGTCGTCGCCGGACGGGCGGTCGTGGCGGCGCACTGTGCTGCCGGGCGGTTCGGAGTACGAGGAGTTGCAGCGGGTGGTGCTGGTCGGTGGTGTGCCGGTGGCGGTCGGGCTGCGGGGGTCGACGTTCGGCGCGTGGCGGCAGGAGGCCGCGGGCTGGGTGACGGCCGGGACGTTCGGGCGGCGGGCCGGTGCCGGGGTGCCGGCGGTGACGTCGCTGGTGTCGTCGGGGGATCGGCTGTTCGCCTCGGTGGTCGACGGTGCGCGGCATTCGGTGTGGGTGTCGGCGGATCGCGGCGGGTCGTGGCGGGAGGCCGCGATGCCGCTCGACGTGCCGGCGGGTGTCGACCGGGACGTGACGCTGGTGGCGGTGGGTGACCGGTGGTGGTTGGCCGCGGACGACGGTGCTCGAGCCGGGTTGTGGTGGGCGGCCGGCCCGGGGGTCTGATAGCCGACTGTGGCGTGGTGCGCCGGCCCGAGTGCGACCTGTCGAGCTGTTTTCGCAGTTCAGCGACGCTTTTTCCGGGTCGGAGCGGCCCGCTTGAGCGTGGGTGGGATTCGGACCGCGCGCGGGCTTAAGGAGTGTCTGGCCGATTCACCTGTGACGGACATCGACGAGATTGCCCACGTCTTCGTAACGGTTTCGCAGACCCCGCGTTCAGGCCTTCCGAGACGGTATGCGGTGTCGGTACGCTCCGCCATCACGAGCCGTAACGCAGGGGGAGTCCCTGCGGGGTGGGTGGAATTGCGGGTCTGCTGCTGTCGCCGTCGCTTCGGGTCAGCCGGGTCCGCATCTGGAGGAGGTCAGGAAGCCGTGAGGCGAAGCTATGTACGGGCGCTGGGCACCGTTGCGCTCGCCGCGACCCTGGTGGTCGCGGCTGGTTGCCAGGATTCCGGCGGCGGCGAAGGTGGGACCGCGTCCGGTGACTGTGGTGGCAAGATCGCGATCTTCGGCGCGTTCACTGGTGACAACGCGGGTCTGGTGATCCCGTCGCTGAACGGCGCGAAGCTCGCCGTGGAGCAGTTCAACACCGCGAACCCGAACTGCAAGGTCACCATGCAGGAGTTCGACACCCAGGGTGACCCCGCGGTGGCGACCCCGTTCGCGAACCAGATCGCGGGCGACAACTCGTTCCTCGGTGTCATCGGTGGTCACTTCTCCGGTGAGTCGGACGCGACGATGCCGATCTACCAGGCTGCCGGCCTGGCGATGGTCAGCCCCTCGGCGACCCGGACGGACCTGACCCAGAAGGGCAACACGTCCTTCTACCGCGTGGTCGGCAACGACGGCACGCAGGCCGGTGCGGTGGCGAGCTACCTGAAGACCCAGAACGCGCAGAAGGTCTTCATGGTCGACGACGCCAGCGCCTACGGCGCCGGCATCACCGACGAGCTGGGCAAGCAGCTCGGCCCGCTGGTCGTCAACAAGGACAAGATCCAGGAGCGGCAGACGCAGTTCGACGCCACCGTCTCCAAGATCAAGGCCGCTCAGGCGGACTTCGTCTTCTACGGTGGTTACACCCGTGAGGCCGCTCCGCTGGTGAAGCAGATGCGTGCCGCCGGTGTCCAGGCCAAGTTCGTCGGCCCGGACGGTCTGTACGACACCGCGTTCCCGAAGGGTGCCTCCGGTGGCGCCGAGGGCGCGATCATCACCTGCCCGTGCCTCCCGGCCGACAAGGCCGGCGGCACCTTCTCCGCCGACTACCAGAAGAAGTTCGGCATCCCGCCGGGCTCCTACGGCGCTGAGGGCTTCGACGGCGCGACGATCTACCTGGACGCCTTCAAGGCTGGCAAGAAGACCCGGGCGGACATCCTGGCGTTCGTGAAGTCGTACGACAAGCAGGGTGTGTCGAAGTACATCAAGTTCGACGCCAAGGGCGACGTTGACCCGACGAAGGTCGTCATCTGGGCCTACCAGATCAAGGGCGAGGCCATCGAGGCGCTGCAGGAGCTCAAGCTCAGCTGACGCCCCACGCAATGGAGTGCGGCCGGGGTGACTCACCCCGGCCGCACTCGATTCAAGGAGACCCCCGGTGCATTTCGATGAACTGATCGGCCATCTCGGCCAGCACACGGTCGATGGCCTGTCCAAGGGCGCCATCTATGCCCTGATCGCCCTTGGCTACACCCTCGTCTACGGCGTCCTTCGCCTGATCAACTTCGCGCACTCCGAGGTGTTCATGGTCGGTACCTTCGCGGTGCTGATCCTCTGGAACCAGCTCGGGGTCGAAAATAACCCGCCTGTCGGACAGGCGATCCTGTTCCTGGTACTCGGTCTGGTCGTCGCTGCGGCAGCCTCGGGCGGTACGGCTCTCGCGCTCGAGCGGGTCGCCTACCGGCCGCTGCGGCGCAAGAACGCGCCGCCGCTGATCTTCCTGATCACCGCGATCGGTCTGTCCCTGGTCTTCGTCGAACTCTTCGGGCAGGTGCTGCCGAAGCTGCTCGGCGGCGCGTTGCCGGATGTGTTCGGTCGGCCCCGGCAGATCGTCGGTATGCCGACGATCATCCAGCAGGAGACCCTGTTCACCATCGGCAACACGGCGATCACGAACATCCAGCTGATCGTCTTCGTCGCGGCCGTGGCGATGATGGCGCTCCTGGACTGGTTCATCAACCGCACCCGGTACGGCCGGGGCGTGCGGGCGGTGGCCCAGAACCCGGAGACCGCCGCGCTGATGGGCGTCAACCAGGAGCGCGTGATCATGCTGATCTTCGTGCTCGGTGGCATCATGGCCGGCGCCGCCGCGCTGTTGTGGAGCATGCGGTTCGGCTTCACCCAGAACAGCATCGGCTTCGTGCTCGGCCTGAAGGCGTTCACGGCCGCGGTGCTCGGTGGCATCGGCA
Source organism: Micromonospora sp. WMMC250 (assembly GCF_027460215.1). Classification (NCBI taxonomy): domain Bacteria; kingdom Bacillati; phylum Actinomycetota; class Actinomycetes; order Micromonosporales; family Micromonosporaceae; genus Micromonospora; species Micromonospora sp. WMMC250. The sequence continues at coordinate 6,948,826 of NZ_JAPZBJ010000002.1, forward strand.
ACCTGCGCGGCGCGCTGCTGGGTGGCCTCTTCCTGGGCATCGTCGAGGTTTACGGCGCGACGCTCTTCGCGTCCAACTGGGAGGACGTCATCGCCTTCGTGGTGCTGATCGTGGTGCTGATGTTCCGGCCCACCGGCCTGTTGGGTGAGTCGCTCGGGAGGGCCCGCGCATGATCGACAAGATTCGCACCGCAGACCGTCGCCGGGTCGGTTTCCTGACCTCCGTCAGCGAGCGCTGGCAGGCGTTGCCGAAGTGGCAGAAGGCCATCGGCGTGCTCGCCCTGCTCGTTTTCGTCTACTCCCTGCCGTACCTGGGCAAGCTGCCCGGGGGTCTCATGATCCCCGGTCTGAACGACCTGCGTACCGACTCGATCGAGGGCGGCAACAACTGGGCGGGCGTGCTCTTCGTCTGCGCTATCTACGTCCTGGTCGCGATCGGTCTGAACGTGGTGGTCGGCCTCGCCGGTCTGCTCGACCTCGGCTACATCGGGTTCTTCGCCATCGGCGCGTACAGCGTGGCGTTGTTCGGTTCGGTGAACTCCCCGGTGGTCAAGTGGATTCAGCAGGAGTTCGACCTGCCGCCGACGTGGGCGGTGACCTGGGGCATCTGTCTGCTGATCGCGATCGTGCTGACGATGATCTCCGGGGTGCTGCTGGGCTGGCCGACGCTGCGGCTGCGCGGTGACTACCTCGCGATCGTGACGCTCGGCTTCGGTGAGATCATCCGGATCGTGGCCCGTAACGCCACCGGGGTCACCAACGGTCCGGTAGGTATCTCCGCCATTCCCGGCCCGGAGGGTGCGCCCTCGGCGGACAACAAGGTCTTCGGTCTGATCGACGCGAAGCCCTGGTACTGGTTGGCGATCACCTTCGTGCTGCTGATGGTGATCGTGGTCCGCCGGTTGGAGCACAGCCGGGTGGGTCGTGCCTGGCTCGCCGTCCGCGAGGACGAGGACGCGGCCGCGGTGATGGGCGTGTACCCGTTCAAGTTCAAGCTGTGGGCGTTCGCCATGGGCGCGGCGCTCGGCGGCCTGGCGGGCTTCCTCTTCGGCAGTCGTAACGCGTTCATCGACCCGACCCAGTTCAACGCGAACCTCTCGATTCTCTTCGTCGCGATGGTCGTGGTCGGCGGCTCCGGCAACATGCTCGGTGTCTCGCTCGGCGCGGTGCTGCTGGCGTACCTGCCGGAACGGTTCCGCGATTTCGCCGACTACCGGTGGCTGGTCTTCGGTCTGGCCATGGTGCTGGTGATGATCCTGCGCCCGCAGGGTCTGATCCCGAGCCGGCGGCGAGCCCGCGAGTTGAAGGACCGCGCGGCGGAGGCAGAGGAGGCGCCCGCTCATGTCTGACCAGACCACCAGCACGTCCGCGCCGAAGATCCCGGCTCAGCCCGGACCTCGGTCGGTGCTGCTCGAAGTCAACGACGTCACGCTCCGCTTCGGTGGTGTGGTCGCCCTCGACAAGATCAATTTCCAGATCTACGAGGGTGAGATCCTCGGCCTCATCGGGCCGAACGGCGCCGGCAAGACCACCAGCTTCAACGTGATGACCGGTGTGTACAAGCCGACCTCCGGGGCTGTCCTGTTCCGCGGCCAGAAGGTGACCGGCCGTAAGCCGCACCAGATCAGCCAGTTGGGCATCTCCCGGACGTTCCAGAACATCCGTCTCTTCCCGGAGATGACGGCGCTGGAGAACGTCATGGTCGGCACGGACTCCCGGCACCGGACCAGCGTGCCCGGTGCGATCTTCCGGATGCCCCGGAAGAAGCCGAAGCCGCACGAGTTGCCGCAGGTGACCGCCGAGTCGGGTATCCAGCGGACGTGGCAGGAGACGCGCCGGACGTTCGCCAAGACGTTCGGGTTGTCCCGGCACATCCTGGAGGAGCGGGCGGCCGAGGCCAAGGCGTTGGAGTTGCTGCGCTTCGTCGGCATCGCCGACCGGGCCAACGACGAGGCGCGCAACCTGCCGTACGGCTACCAGCGTCGGTTGGAGATCGCCCGCGCGCTGGCCACCGAGCCGAAGCTGATCTGCTTGGACGAGCCGGCTGCCGGCTTCAACCCGGCGGAGAAGGAGGAACTCCTCACCCTGATCCGCAAGATCCGGGACATGGGCCTGACCGTGCTGCTCATCGAGCACGACATGCGGCTGGTCATGGGCGTCACCGATCGGATCGTGGTGCTGGAGTTCGGCCGCAAGATCGCCGAGGGTGCGCCCGCGGAGGTCAGCCGCGATCCGAAGGTGATCGCCGCGTACCTGGGGGAGCCCGCCGATGACGCTGCTTGAGTTGGAGAACGTCGCCGTCGCCTACGGTCGGATCGAGGCGCTGCACGGCATCAGCCTCACCGTCAACGAGGGTGAGGTGGTGGCCCTGATCGGCGCGAACGGCGCCGGCAAGACCACCACGATGCGGGCCATCTCGGGAACCCGGTCGCTGTCCGAGGGGAAGATCACCTTCAACGGTGAGGACATCAGCAAGCTCCGAGCCGACCTGCGGGTGGTCCGGGGGCTGTGTCAGTCGCCGGAGGGGCGGCAGATCTTCCCGGGCATGACGGTGATGGAGAACCTGGACATGGGGGCGTACACCCGGCGGGACTCCGCCGGCATCGCCGCCGACCTGGACCGGGTGCTGGGCCTCTTCCCGCGGTTGGCCGAGCGGCGCAAGCAGGCCGGTGGCACGCTCTCCGGCGGCGAGCAGCAGATGCTCGCGGTCGGCCGCGCGCTGATGAGCCGTCCGAAGCTGCTGCTGCTCGACGAGCCGTCGATGGGTCTGGCCCCACTGGTCATCCGGCAGATCTTCGACATCATCACGGAGATCAACCAGCAGGGCACCACCATCCTGCTGGTGGAGCAGAACGCCCAGCAGGCGCTGTCGCGGGCACACCGCGGCTACGTGCTGGAGACCGGTCGGATCGTGAAGGAGGGGTCCGGTCAGGACCTGCTGCACGATCCGTCGGTCAAGGAGGCGTATCTCGGCGTGGCCTGAGCCATCCGAGCGACGGCCGGTCACCTCTCGTGGGGTGGCCGGCCGTCGGCGTTCGGGCCGGCCGTGGTTTCGGTGTCGCGTCACCGGTGCCGCCGGCCAGGGATGTCGGTGCGACGGACTAGAGTCGCTGCCGTGACAGCTACGACGCCGCGCCTGCTCCTCGTCGACGGACATTCCATGGCATACCGGGCCTTCTTCGCCCTGCCTGTGGAAAACTTCTCCACCACGACGGGTCAGCCGACCAACGCGGTGTACGGCTTCACGTCGATGCTGATCAACGTGCTGCGCGACGAGCAGCCCACCCACATCGTGGTGGCCTTCGACGTCTCCCGCCGTTCCTTCCGCACCGAGCAGTACGCGGAGTACAAGGCCGGCCGCAGCGAGACCCCGAACGACTTCAAGGGCCAGGTCAGCCTGGTCAAGGAGGTCCTGGCCGCGCTCCAGATCCCGGTGGTGGAGAAGGAGGGCTTCGAGGCCGACGACGTCATCGCCACGCTCGCCTGCCAGGCCCGCGACCAGGGCATGTCGGTGCTGATCAGCAGCGGTGACCGGGACGCGTTCCAGTTGGTCGACGACCAGATCACCGTCCTCTACCCGCGCAAGGGCGTCTCCGACCTGGCCCGGATGGATCCGGCGGCGATCGAGGCGAAGTACGGCGTCGGCCCGCAGCAGTACCGGGACCTCGCCGCGCTCGTCGGCGAGACCAGTGACAACCTGCCGGGCATCCCCGGCGTCGGCCCGAAGACCGCGGCCAAGTGGATCACCACGTACGGCGGGGTGGAGGGCGTGATCGCCCGCGCCGACGAGATCAAGGGCAAGGCCGGTGACAGCCTGCGGGAGCGCCTCGCCGACGTGATCCGCAACTACGAGATCAACCGGCTCGTCTCCGACCTGGAGCTGCCGCTGCGCCCGGAGGACACCCGCTGGACCGGGTGGGACCGGGAGGCCGTGCACCAGGTGTTCGACACCCTCGAGTTCCGCATCCTGCGCGACCGCCTCTACCAGTACCTGGAGGCGGTGGAGCCGGAGGCCGAGTCCGGGTTCGACCTGGCCGGCGAGGTGCTCACCGAGGCCGGGGCGCTGGCCGGCTGGCTGGGCACGCACGCGCCAACCGGCACGCCGGTCGGGCTGGCGGTCAAGCTCGACACCGGCGTCAACCGCAGGCACACCGCCTCGATCACCGGCCTGGCGCTGGCCACCGCCGGCGGCGCGGCGGCGTGGATCGACCCGGCGCGCCTCGACCCGACGGACGAGGGCGCCCTCGCCGGCTGGTTGGCCGACGCGCAGCGGCCCAAGGTGCTGCACGACAGCAAGCCGGCCGTGCTGGCCTGCGCCGCGCACGGCTGGCAGCTCGCCGGCATCGTCCGCGACACCCAGATCGCCGCGTACCTGGCCCGCCCCGACCAGCGCTCCTACGACCTCACCGACCTGGCGCTGCGCTACCTGCACCGGGAGCTGCGGGTCGACGTCCCGGAGTCGGGCCAGCTCACCCTCGACGGGCTGGGCGACGAGGGCGTGGCCGAGCAGAACCTGATGCTGCAGGCCCGGGCCACCCTCGACCTGGCCGACGCGATCGACGCCGAGCTGTCCCGCGACGGCGAGCAGTCCGCCCGGCTGATGGCCGGGGTGGAGTTGCCGTTGATGCGGGTGCTGGCCGGCATGGAGAGCACCGGCATCGCCGCCGACACCCATTACCTGTCCGAGTTGGAGGCGCACTTCGCCGCCGAGGTGAAGGCCGCCGCGCAGGGCGCGTACGAGGCGGTGGGTCGGGAGTTCAACCTCGGCTCACCCAAGCAGTTGCAGGAGATCCTCTTCACCGAGCTGGGCCTGCCGAAGACCAAGAAGATCAAGACGGGTTACACCACCGACGCCGACGCCCTGCAGTGGCTCTACGCCCAGCAGCCGCACCCGGTGTTGGCGCACCTGCTGCGCCACCGCGACGTGGCCAAGCTCAAGTCGACAGTCGACGGTCTGCTGAAGTCGGTCTCCGACGACGGCCGGATCCACACCACCTTCAACCAGACGGTGGCGGCCACCGGTCGGCTCTCTTCCACCGAACCCAACCTGCAGAACATCCCGATCCGCACCGAGGAGGGCCGGCGCATCCGCCGCGCCTTCGTGGTGGGGGAGGGCTACGAGTGCCTGCTCACCGCCGACTACAGCCAGATCGAGATGCGCATCATGGCGCACCTGTCGTCGGACGACGCGCTCATCGAGGCCTTCAACTCCGGCGCCGACTTCCACGCCGCCACCGCCTCGTCGGTCTTCGGGGTGCCGCTCGACGAGGTCACCCCCGACCAGCGGCGCAAGATCAAGGCCATGAACTACGGCCTGGCGTACGGGCTCAGCGCGTTCGGCCTGTCCCAACAGCTCAGCATCAGCACCGAGGAGGCGCGCGGGCTGATGGAGAACTACTTCGCCGGCTTCGGCGGGGTGCGCGACTATCTCCAGCAGGTCGTCGCCCGAGCACGCCAGGACGGCTACACCTCGACCATCCTGGGCCGCCGCCGCTACCTGCCCGACCTCGTCAGCGACAACCGGCAGCGCCGCGACATCGCCGAGCGGATGGCGCTCAACGCCCCCATCCAGGGTTCCGCGGCCGACATCATCAAGGTCGCGATGCTGCACGTCGATACCGCGCTCGGTGACGCCGGGCTGCGCTCGCGGATGCTGCTGCAGGTCCACGACGAGTTGGTCTTCGAGGTCGCCCCCGGTGAGCGGGAGGCACTGGAGGCACTGGTCCGCCACGAGATGGGCGGGGCGTACCCGCTGTCGGTGCCCCTGGAGGTGTCGGTGGGCGAAGGCCGGGACTGGAACAGCGCGGATCACTGATCTTGGTGGTGGTTGCGGTGTGGGGGTTGCGGGGCAGCCCGCCCCGCTCCGGGCGGTCAGGCTTGATCCCTGCGCGGGTCGGGCTGCCCCGGAACCCCTGACCAGTCGCCCTGGCCGCGGCCGTCAGCGCTGTGGGAGCCCGGCCGGTCGCGCGGATCGCCCTGGCACCGCGCGTGCTCGCTGTGCCCGCGCGGCCCGCCCTTGGCCGTCCGTTCCCGCACCGCCCCGTCGGGCACCGGGGGCCGGGTATCGGATCGGGGCGCACGGTTTCATGATCTGCGCAGCTTCGGGGAAAGTGCTGCCTCAGGACGCCACGACCCAGCACTTCCCCGAAGTTGCGCAGATCTTGCTCTAGGAGCCTGCGACGTCGGGCCGGCTTCCTCACTTCATCGGGTCGTGGCCCCAGTTCATGAGGGACCAGCGCCACTTGGTGTCGCGGACGTTGCCGGAGGGGCGCTGCGCCATGTGCCGGCGTACGTAGCCGACCACCTTGCGCATGTGCTTGTAGTCGCCCTCGGACAGATCGCCGCGTTTACGACGCAACAGGTTGATGATCTTCCGGCCGGACTCGTGCCCGACGGACTCGCCGCCTCCGGAACGACCGCCCTTGTGCCAGCCGACCTGCTTCGACTCGTCGGTCTCCAACCAGGACGACAACTCACCGGGCTTCATGTTCACCGCCTCGGTGAACTCCCGGTAGGTGTCCCGGCCCTGGTCGTCAGCCCTGCTCATGGCGCAGCGCCTCGGGGCGGTGGGCCACGTCGCGGCCCGTGCCGTCACTGCGAACCCGGTACTGCGGATCGTCGGGCGCCGCGTTCACGGCCCGCCCCCGGATCCGGGTCCGTTCGGTGATGGTCTCCTGCACCACGCCGTACGCGCGGCTGCCGTGGGCCGACCAGGAGACATGGTCGCCCTTGTGGAATCTCTGTTCGGCCATGCCCCTCGGCTACCCGACGCCCGGGGGGCGAAACGGCTACGGCGTGATCTCGGCGATCGGCAGCTTGATGTCGAACGGCTCGGTCAGCTCGATCACGTCGGCGCCGTCGGCGACCAGCTCGTACTGCCGCTCACCGCCCGGCCCCACGTGGTCGCCGATCCGGTACGCGTAGACGTGCACCGGATCCTGCTCGATGCGCCAGTAGAAGGGAATGCCGGCGGCGGCGTACTCCCCGGGCTTCGCGAACCGGTCGATCCGCCGCGTGCCGGGCGAGACGATCTCCACGGCGAGGACGACGTCCGCCGGCCGTAACGTGGACCGGTTGGACGGCACCTCGGCGCGACAGAGCAGCACGTCCGGCTGCCGGCTGGTGTCGCGGCTGAGTGCGACTCCGACTGCTTGGGCGGCGCGAAGATTCGCCGGGGCGTGCGAGCGCAGCCACAGCCACAGCAGGCTGCAAATGTCTTGATGGCCCAGGGTGGGGGAGGGTGTCACCTGGATAACTCCGTCGACGAGTTCGACGCGGGGGGCGTCGTCCGGCAGGGCGAGCAGGTCCTCCAGCGTGTAGTCGGCACGCTGCTGCCGCATCGGGTCCGGACACCAGGGGCCAGGTGATGTCGGGATGGGCTCGGCGCTCATGGGGCTGAGCCTACCGGCGATCGATGGCCCGCAGGTCGGACCGCGGGTGCGACGCGCTCAGTCGGCGGCCTTGTCGGTGACGAAGATGGCCGTACCGGGAAAGAGGCGCCCGCGCAGCGGACTCCACTGCCCCCAGATGCCCTCGTGCCCCTCCGGCCACTCCGGCTCCACCAGGTCCACCAGTCGGAAGCCGGCCCCGACCAGCTCCCGGACCCGGTCGCCGAGCGTGCGGTGCTGTTCGACGTAGGTGGCCACGCCGGATTCGTCCTGCTCCACGTAGGGGGAACGGTCGAAGTACGAGTGCACAGCGGTCAGCCCGCCCTCACCCGGGTCGTCGAGGAAGATCCAGCGCATCGGGTGGGTCACCGAGAACACCCACCGTCCGCCGGGGCGCAGCACCCGGTGCACCTCGGCGTGCAGGGCCGCCGAGTCGTCCACGAACGGGATCGCGCCGAACGCGGTGCAGGCGCTGTCGAACGACCGGTCGGCGAACGGCAGGGCGAGGGCGTCGGCCTGCACCAGCGGTACGCGTACCCCGGTGTCGTCGGCGGCTGTGGCGGCGTGCCGCAACATGCCGGCGGACAGGTCGAAGGCGACCGGTCGGGCGCCCTGGGTGGCGAGCCAGCGGGCGGCGGCCGCCGCACCGCAGCCGACCTCCAGCACGCGCCGCCCGGACACCTCGCCGAGCAGGTGGGCGTCGGCCTCGCGGAGTCCTTCCGGACACCAGACGAAGTCCACGTCGCCGAGGAACGCGCCATGCTCGGCCTGGTAGTCGTCGGCGTCGGTGTCCCACCAGCCGCGGTTGGCCCGTCGGATCTCGGCGTCAGCCACCCGGCGCCGGGTGACCCGGCTGTCGTCATCCACGGCGCTCACGCTAGGCCCTATCCGTCGCGTGGGGTGCGGCGGCGCGGCCACGATTCGTCGAACGGCTCCTCGGGCGACGTGTTCGAGCCGCCGGGTGGCGGGAGTGTCGACGGGCGCTCGTGGCCCGTCCCGCGAGGGTCGTTTGTGGCTGCTGTGACGCACGAGACAGGAGGGGTCGTTTCCGGGCGATTGTTCGCCTTTCGCAGGTCACCGCACGTAGAGAAGCCGGGAGGGCTTGCACGCTGTGGTAATGCGCACGGTAGGCTAGACGATGCGCTCGCGGATCGCGTTGCCTCGGCAGGGAGCAGGTGCGCGGTCGACGGAGCCACATCATGATCTCACTAGCGATCGTTCGGTGTGCCCGGCGACGGATCCGCTGGCGCGAACAGGTCACCGCGACACCAGCCTGCTGTGACAACCCACCGACCGGAGCAACCGCCCACATGACGAGCAGCATCGAGGCCCCCTCGAGCGCCACCCGGGTCACCCACGACGATCTCGGTTCCGAGGAGGCTTTCCTCGCCGCGATCGACGAGACCATCAAGTACTTCAACGACGGCGACATTGTCGAAGGCACCGTCGTCAAGGTCGATCGGGACGAGGTCCTGCTCGACATCGGCTACAAGACCGAGGGCGTCATCCCCTCTCGGGAGTTGTCGATCAAGCACGACGTGGACCCCGCCGAGGTTGTGACGGTTGGTGACCACATCGAGGCCCTGGTCCTCCAGAAGGAGGACAAGGAGGGTCGTCTGATCCTCTCCAAGAAGCGGGCGCAGTACGAGCGGGCCTGGGGCACGATCGAGAAGATCAAGGACGAGGACGGCGTCGTCCGCGGTTCGGTCATCGAGGTGGTCAAGGGCGGCCTCATCCTCGACATCGGGCTGCGCGGCTTCCTGCCCGCGTCGCTGGTCGAGATGCGTCGTGTGCGTGACCTGCAGCCGTACGTCGGGCGGGAGCTCGAAGCCAAGATCATCGAGCTGGACAAGAACCGCAACAACGTGGTCCTGTCCCGCCGGGCCTGGCTCGAGCAGACGCAGTCCGAGGTGCGCACCGAGTTCCTCAACAAGCTGCAGAAGGGCCAGGTCCGCAAGGGCGTCGTGTCCTCGATCGTCAACTTCGGCGCGTTCGTGGACCTCGGCGGCGTCGACGGTCTGGTGCACGTCTCCGAGCTGTCCTGGAAGCACATCGACCACCCGTCCGAGGTCGTCGAGGTGGGCCAGGAGGTCGAGGTCGAGGTCCTGGACGTCGACCTGGACCGCGAGCGGGTCTCGCTGTCGCTGAAGGCGACCCAGGAGGACCCGTGGCGGCAGTTCGCCCGCACCCACGCGATCCAGCAGATCGTGCCGGGTAAGGTCACCAAGCTGGTTCCGTTCGGTGCGTTCGTCCGCGTCGACGACGGCATCGAGGGCCTGGTCCACATCTCCGAGCTGGCCGAGCGCCACGTGGAGATCCCGGAGCAGGTCGTCCAGGTCGGCTCCGAGGTCATGGTCAAGGTCATCGACATCGACCTGGAGCGTCGCCGGATCTCCCTGTCGCTCAAGCAGGCCAACGAGGGCTTCGTCGAGGGCGAGGAGCACTTCGACCCGACCCTCTACGGCATGGCCGCGACGTACGACACCGAGGGCAACTACATCTACCCGGAGGGCTTCGACCCGGAGACGGGCGAGTGGCTCGAGGGGTACGACAAGCAGCGCGAGACCTGGGAGAACCAGTACGCCGAGGCTCGTCAGCGCTGGGAGGCCCACACCAAGCAGGTGCAGACCTCTCGGGCCGCCGACGCCGAGGCCGCTGCCAACCCGGCCCCGGCCGTCCCGGCCGCTGCCGGTGGCGGCGGTGGCACCACCTCCTCGTCCAGCCCGGCCCCGAGCCGGCAGGCCGAGGAGCCGGCCGGCACGCTGGCCACCGACGAGGCGCTCGCCGCACTGCGGGAGAAGCTCGCCGGCGGTAAGTGACCCGCTGAACGACGACGGGCCCCGTCCCCGCGATCTTCGGATCGCCGGGGGCGGGGCCTTCGCCGTGGGGGCGCGCCAGCCGGTGGGCGGGTTTGGTGGTGGGCTCGGGCATCCGGTTGACTGGTCGGGTGCTGAGAGTGGGGTTGACCGGCGGGATCGGGTCGGGCAAGAGCGCGGTGGCGGCGCGGCTGGCCGAGCGGGGCGCGGTGCTCATCGACGCCGACGCTGTGGCCCGGGAGGTCGTGGCACCGGGTACTGACGGATTGGCCGAGATCGTCGCCGCCTTCTCCGACACGGTGCTGGACGCCGACGGCGCGTTGGACCGCGCCGCGCTGGGCGCGTTGGTGTTCGCCGACCAGACGGCGCGCCGTCGACTGGAGTCGATCACGCACCCTCGGGTTCGGGCCCGCACCGCCGAGCTGACCGCCGCTGCGGCGCCCGACGCGATCGTCGTCAACGACGTGCCGCTGCTGGTCGAGGTGGGGCTCGCGCCCACGTACCACCTGGTGATCGTGGTGCAGACGGCCGTGCCGACCCGACTGGAACGGCTGGCGCGGGACCGGGGGATGAGCCGTGCGGAGGCCGAGCGGCGGATGGCCGCCCAGGCCGACGACGTCCGCCGGCGGGCCGTGGCGGACGTGGTGCTGACCAACGACGGCAGCCTGGCGGACCTGCACGACGCCGTCGACGCGCTCTGGGTGCGGCGGTTGTTGCCCTACGAGGACAATCTGCGCGAGCGGCGGGTGGTCCCACCGGGTCGGATCGACCGGGCCGGCGCCGACGCGACGTGGCCGGAGCAGTACGCGCGGCTGGCCGCCCGGATCCGACACGCGCTCGGCTCGGACGCCCTGCGGATCGACCACATCGGTTCCACGGCGGTGCCCGGCCTCGCCGCCCAGGACGTCATCGACGTGCAGGTGGCCGTGTCCAGCCTCGCCGACGCCGATGGTGCGCTGGCCGACCGACTGGCGAGCGCCGGGTTCCCCCGGGTGCCGGGGCAGTGGTGGGACGACCCGCGTCCGGCTGGCAGCGCTCGGTGGCAGAAGCGGTTGCACGGCAGCGCGGACCCGGCCCGCCCGGTTCGCCTGCACGTGCGGGTGGCCGACTCGCCGGGCTGGCGGTACGCCTTGATGATGCGCGACCACCTCCGTGCCGACCCGGATCAGCGGTCCGCGTACCTGCTGCTCAAGCGGGACCTCGCCGACGCGGCACCGGAGGTCGGCGAATCGGGCACGGCCAGCGATCCGTGGTTCGACGAGGAGTACCTTCGGGCTGAGCAGTGGGCCGAGCAGACCGGCTGGCGGCCCTGAGCGACACCGGTCAGCGGGCGGCGTGCGGTCGGGGGGTGGCGGCTGGCCGGGGGATCGGGGCGAGCCGGGGCACCACTGTGGGACGGAGATCCAGTTGGGCCCACGCGTCGGCGTCGGTGTGCAGCTCCAGCCGGAGTAGCGACCCGTCGCGGTCGATCCAGTAGCGCAGCCGCGCGCCGGCCGAGTCGACCTCGACGACGTCCACTGTCTGTCCGCCGGCGACGTCCTCGCGTACCCGGACGGCCGTGCCGCGTGGCGCGACCGACCCGGCGGCCACCGCTGCGTCCACCAGCACGCTGACAGCGTCGCGGCCGGCTCGGGAGACGCGCCACGGCCCGGCCGGGGGCGGGAGCGGCGGCCGTTCGGGCTGTTCCGCGGTGCCGCCACCGGCAGCGCCCGCGGGCAGATCCGCCCGGGCCAGACCGGTGGTGTCGCGCCGCAGCAGGGTCCGGCGGTCCGGCACGCCCAGGTCGGCAACCGCGAGGTACGCGGTACGCGTGGTCCAGCTCAACCAGCCGGCGGCCCGCAGATTCGTGTCCGTGCCGACGGGTGCGGTCAGTGTCAGCGTCGCACCGCTCTTCGCCCGCAACCGGGCCGGTAGCTGCTCCAGTCGACGCCGCTCGGCGTCGGTCAACGCGCGGGGCAGGCCGGGCCGGCCACCGAGGGCGTCCACCGGGTGCAACGTCGGTCGGTCCGCCCGGTTGAGGACCACGGTGACCGGGCCGACGCCGGGCAGTTGGGTCACCAGTTTGTGCAGGCGGGCGTCCTGGTCGAGCCAGTACCGGGTCTGGCCGTCCGGGTCGGCGCCCGCCGGGCCGGCGGTGCTGCCGGGTGCCGAACGAGGCGCTGGCGTCCCGGGCAACGGCGCCTGTAGGACGTCCACCGGCCCGGCGGCCACGGTGTCCCTGGCGATCCAGCGAGCGCCACCGTCGGGTGCCGCCCACGTCGCGTCCGGGCGGTCGGCGGCGAGGCCGAGGAGCAGGTCGAGCACCGGTGCCAGGTTCGTCCCAGGGGCGAGGCGGTGCAACCGCCAACGGTCCGCGGGAGGCACCAGCGGTGGTGCGGCGGGAGTGGGTACGGCCGCGGGGTCGGGTCGGACCACCAGGCCCGCGCCGACCTTCTGCACCAGCCCTCGTTCCGCGCCCGCGCCCGGCCCACCCACGTCGAGGTAGAGCAGGGACCGCGACCAGTCCACCCAACCCACCAGCTCGATCCGCGCGGCGTCGACGCCGGCGGTGACCCGGACCCCGGCGCGCAGGTCCCGCAGGTTGGTGACCCGCACGGCGGCCAGCCGCTCACCCTCGGCGAGGGTCAGCGGTCGGGACGGCTCGGGTGGGTCGGGGGCCCAACTCAACAGCCCGAGCACCAACGCCGCCGCGGACGTCACAGCGGTCAGCGCGAGCAACAGCAGCACGGTACGTCGACGGCGGCTGGCCGGGGTCCGGCCGTCCGCCGGGTCGGCGGCAGGTGGGGAGGTCTCGTCGGCGCGGGTGGTCGCTCCGGCCCCGTCGAGACGGCGCCCGGTGGCGGGTCGGCGCCTGCCGGCGGACCGCCCCCTGCCGGTCGGTCGGGCGGTGGCGGGTCGGCTGGTGGTGGGCCGCGCGGCGGCGTCGGAGGGGCGCCCCGCGCCCCCGGTGTCGGTGCCGCCTCCGGTGGAAGCTCGCCGTTTGGCGTCGGCGCTGCCTCCGGTGGAAGCTCGCCGTTTGGCGTCGGCGCTGCCTCCGGTGGAAGCTCGCCGTTTGGCGTCGGCGCTGCCTCCGGTGGAAGCTCGCCGTTTGGCGTCGGCGCTGCCTCCGGTGGTGTCGGGAGCCGGGGTCGGAGAGGTGTCCACGGAGATGAAACGGGCGGGGAGGCGCCGGGGTGACGAGCAGGGGCGCTCGCGGCGGCCGGTCTGCGCCGTGAGCGCGACCACACCGGTGCGCACGCCGGACGAGCCGGGTGCTGCGACCGCAGTGCCGGGGGCGGCCGGCCGTGATGACGGCCTGGCCACCGGCCCGGTCGGCCGCCGCGAGCGGCCTACACGAGAAGGGTAGTCCCGGTGACATGGGCCACACAATGGGAATATTGAAGCCGATCACGTACCTGGCGTGACGGCCGTTCCTGTCGGACCTCCGGCGTACCGTTGACGGCATGGCGCTCGACATTCCCCGGCTGGACAGCCGCTTCCAGGTCGTCAGTGAGTTTCAGCCGGCCGGCGACCAACCGGCCGCCATCGACGAGCTTGCGCGTCGGGTCCGGCGCGGTGACCGCAACACCGTGCTGCTCGGCGCGACCGGCACCGGCAAGAGCGCCACCACGGCGTGGCTGGTCGAGCGCCTCCAGCGCCCGACCCTGGTGCTCGCCCCCAACAAGACGCTCGCCGCGCAGCTGGCCAAGGAGTTCAGCGAGCTGCTGCCGCACAACGCTGTCGAATACTTCGTCTCGTACTACGACTACTACCAGCCCGAGGCGTACATCCCGCAGACCGACACCTACATCGAGAAGGACTCCTCGATCAACGAGGAGGTCGAGCGGCTGCGGCACTCGGCCACGATGTCGCTGCTCACCCGCCGCGACGTGATCGTGGTGGCGACCGTCTCGGCGATCTACGGCCTGGGCACCCCGGAGGAATACCTCGACCGGGCGGTGAAGGTGCAGGTCGGCCAGGAGCTCGACCGCGACCAGTTGCTGCGTCGGCTGGTCGACATCCAGTACACCCGCAACGACATGGCCTTCCAGCGGGGCACCTTCCGGGTCCGCGGCGACACGCTGGAGATCATCCCGGCGTACGAGGAGTTGGCCGTCCGCGTCGAGCTGTTCGGTGACGAGGTGGAGAAGCTCTACTACCTCAACCCGTTGACCGGTGACGTGGTCCGCGAGGTCGACCAGCTGGTGATCTTCCCGGCGACGCACTACGCGGCCGGTCCGGAGCGGATGGAGCGGGCGATCCGCGACATCGAGGTGGAGTTGGCCGAGCGCCTCGCCGAGTTGGAGCGGCAGGGCAAGCTGCTGGAGGCGCAGCGGTTGCGGATGCGCACCACCTACGACATCGAGATGATGCGGCAGGTGGGCTTCTGCTCCGGCATCGAGAACTACTCGATGCACATGGACGGGCGGCTGCCCGGCAGCCCGCCGCACTGCCTGCTCGACTACTTCCCCGACGACTTCCTCACCGTGGTCGACGAGTCGCACGTGACCATCCCGCAGATCGGCGGCATGTACGAGGGCGACGCGTCCCGCAAGCGGATGCTCATCGACCACGGCTTCCGGCTGCCCAGCGCGGCCGACAACCGGCCACTGCGCTTCGACGAGTTCCTGGAGCGGGTCGGCCAGATGGTCTTCCTCTCCGCGACTCCCGGCACCTGGGAGATGGAGCAGGCCCAGGGCGAGTTCGTCGAGCAGGTCATCCGGCCCACCGGTCTGGTCGACCCGCAGGTCGTGATCAAGCCGACCAAGGGCCAGATCGACGACCTGATGCACGAGATCAAGCTGCGGACCGACCGCGACGAGCGGGTGCTGGTCACCACGTTGACCAAGAAGATGGCCGAGGACCTGTCCGACTATCTCCTGGAGAACGGCATCCGGGTGCGTTACCTGCACTCGGAGGTCGACACGCTGCGCCGGGTGGAGCTGCTGCGCGAGCTGCGCAAGGGCGACTACGACGTGCTGGTGGGCATCAACCTGCTCCGCGAAGGCCTGGATCTGCCCGAGGTGTCGCTGGTGGCGATCCTCGACGCCGACAAGGAGGGCTTCCTGCGCAGCGGGCGTTCGCTTATCCAGACCATCGGCCGGGCCGCTCGTAACGTCTCCGGTCAGGTGCACATGTACGCCGACAAGATCACCCCGTCGATGGCGGCGGCGATCGACGAGACCGACCGGCGTCGAGCCAAGCAGATCGCGCACAACGAGGCGCACGGCATCAGCCCGGAGCCGCTGCGTAAGAAGATCCACGACATCCTGGACGACATCTACCGCGAGGCGGAGGACACCGAGAACTCCCGGGTCGGGGGCGCGGTGCGTCAGCTCTCCCGGGGCAAGGCGCCGGTCAAGGAGACCCGCAGCCGCAGCCGGTCCGCCGCCACGACCACCTCGCGGGAGGGGATGGCCCGCGCCGACCTCGCCCAGCTGATCCAGGAGCTCAACGACCAGATGCTGGCCGCAGCCCGCGAGCTGCAGTTCGAGCTGGCGGCTCGGATCCGCGACGAGGTCTCCGACCTGAAGAAGGAGCTCCGCGGCATGGACGCCGCCGGCGTGAAGTAACCGACGGCCGTTCGGCCACCGCCGACGCCCCGCTCGGGCGCTGGCGGCTCGGGCACCCGGCGGCTGGTCGGGCGACTCGTCCGGGCGGGGGCGGCCCCACGCGAAAGGTGGGCGGGGTTGACGGAGACGGCACCTGCCGACGAGATGGTCGTCGGGCTGCCCGACGTGCGTCTGCGTCCGTTCGTGGACCGGTACGTCGGCTACCGCGAGCGGGCGGACCTTCCCCTGGTGCGCCGGGAGTCGGCGGGCGTCTTCGTGGTGCTGATCCTGGGTTGGGGCGCTCCGTTGGACGTGACCGACCCGCGCAGCGCGGAGCGCGGCGTCACGCAGGTCGACTCGTTCGTGGCCGGCACGTTCGACGGCTGGTGCACGACCCGCACGCTGGGTGTGGGGGAGGGCGTCGAACTGCTGCTCGCCCCGCTGACCGCTCGCCGGCTCCTCGGTGTGCCGCTGAGCGAGTTGACCAATCGGGCGGTCGGCGTCGGGCAGCTTCCCGACCGTTGGCTGGTGCGA
Source organism: Micromonospora sp. WMMC250 (assembly GCF_027460215.1). Lineage (NCBI taxonomy): Bacteria > Bacillati > Actinomycetota > Actinomycetes > Micromonosporales > Micromonosporaceae > Micromonospora > Micromonospora sp. WMMC250. Next base: position 6,965,094 of record NZ_JAPZBJ010000002.1, read on the forward strand.
CTGCGTGACCGGCTCGCCGCGACGCCCGGCTGGCCGGAGCGCTTCGTCCTGCTCGACAGGGTGCTCGGTGCCCGGCTGGCGGCGTCACCGCCGGTGGACGCCCGCCTCGATTGGGCATGGCGGTGGCTCGTCGCCGGTGGCGGGCGGGGCAGCGTCGGTGCGCTGGCCGACGAGGTGGGCTGGAGCCGACGACATCTCGCGTCCCGTTTTCGGCAGGACGTGGGACTACCGCCGAAGACCGTCGCCCGGTTGCTGCGGTTCCAACAGGCGTGTACGGCGCTGAGCGACGTCGGCCTGGCCATCGGGCCCAGTGCCATGGTCGGGCCGGACAGCGGACCACCGGCCGATGGTGGGCACCGCGGGCCTGCTGCGGCCGAGCCCGGCGCGGGGAGACCGGTCGACTGGGCCGGGGTGGCGGCTCGCTGCGGCTACTACGACCAGTCGCACCTGATCCGGGACTTCCGCGAGTTCGCCGGGGCCACCCCGACCGCACTGCTCGCCTCCCGGTCGGCGATCGCCTGACACCTCGGCCAGCTGAGGCGCCTCGGCGGGTCGACTGGCCGAGGTCACGTTCGTCCAATCCGAACCCGGGTCGTCGGCCGCAGAATCGGCTCATGCGAACCGTCTATCCGATCCTTCGTTACCCCGAACCCCGTGCCGCGATCGACTGGCTCTGTTCAGCCTTCGGCTTCCAGGCGCACGCCGTACACGAGACGCCGGACGGCTCGATCGCGCACGCCGAGCTCGTCCTCGACACCGGCATGATCATGTTGGGAGGCCGGGCCGGCACCGCACCTCGGCCGGCCGCCGACGACTGGTCGGTCTACGTGGCGGTGCCGGACGTCGATGCCCACTGTGCCCAGGCTCGCGCGGCCGGCGCCGAAATCATCCGCGAGCCGTTCGACACCGACTACGGCTCACGCGACTACGCCGCCCGCGACCTGGCCGGCACCGTATGGTCCTTCGGCACCTACCGCCCCTGAGCCCGCTCCGGCACGCCGCCGACTCCACCCGGCGACACCTGTCCGAACCCGCCGGCGGGTTGTTCCGAACGTGCCGTCACCGCACACGCGCCGGTCCGGAGCCGGGTCGGCGGGAGCCGGAGGGATGTCGGTTGTCGGGTCCTGTGGAGCTGAATCGTCTGCGACATCAGCTCCACAGCGACAGCCGGAGGTGATGCCCGTCGGCATGCTCGCATCGGTGCTACACGGGTCGGGTCAGAACGACGCACCAGCCTCGCGCCCAACCGAGCCCGGCTCGCCGATACGGCATGCTTCGGCACTGATCTCCGCCCAGGCAATCCTCGCGCTCACAACCCCTGGCGCGGGGCACGGGGCGGCGACAACAGGGCATTTTGGCGGCCGGAATCGGTGCCGGGACAAAAAGCCTCGATTGCGGTGTGCGAGCAAACTATTGCACTGGGTGATCGTCCTGCGTAATCTCCCTCGGTGGGGAGGCCGGGATGCCGCTACCAACAAGTCCTGTCATTCGACGTGCACGTCTGGGCGCAGAGTTGCGCCAGCTACGCCGGCGCGAGGCGCTGACCCTGGAGCAGGTCTGCGACCGGCTGGGGTGGGCCTCGACGTCGAAGTTGTCCCGCATCGAGCTGGGTCAGAGCCGTCCTGACCTCGCCGATGTGCTCGATCTGCTGGACATCTACAAGGTGCCCTCACCCGCCCGCGAAGCGTTGATCGTGATCGCCCGGGACGCGGCGACCAGCCGCGGCTGGTGGAAGACGCTGGGCGAGATGAGCGAACGGCAACGCACCTACGCCGAGTTGGAGGCGGGCGCGGCGGACATCGTCGAGTACCAGCCGTCGGTCGTGCCGGGGCTGCTCCAGACGCCCGCGTACGCCCGGGTGCTGGTCACGGCCGGCGCGCGACTGACGCCCGAGGTGGACGTGGAGGCCGAGGTGCGTGCCCGTGCACTGCGGCAGGAGGTGTTGCGGCGGGCCTACCCGCCGCGCTACACGGCGGTGCTCGCCGAGGCGGTCTGCGACCCGGGCGACCTGCCGGAGGCGGTCTGGCGTGAACAGTTGCGGCACCTGGTGGCCGTGACCGGGCTGTCGCACGTCACGGTGCGACTGCTGCCACGCGGGGTGGCCGGCGAAGGACTGCACCCACTCACGCCGTACTCCTGCTATGCCTTTCCGGACCCGGCCGACCCGCGGACGGTGATGCTCGAGGCGTTGACCACCGACGTGCGGTTGGCCACCGTGCTCGACGTCGACCGTTACCAGCGGATGACCGAGGCGCTGCTGGGGGCGGCGTTGTCACCGGAGGAGACCATCACCGCGCTGGCCCGCCGCGTCGGCGAGTAGGAATCGTCGTGCCGCGCGGCCACCGGGCCCGGCGCCCCCGAGCCCGTCGGGACCGGCGGCCGGCGCGTGCGCGGGCACGATAACCGCGGGGTACGACAGCGACAGCGGGCGTACGACAGCGGCGCTCAGGCCGGTACGTCGAGGAAGTGTTCGACCACTGGCGGCCCGGCGAAGTGCGGTCCGATCAACGCGCGCCACCGCTCGAAGCGTTCGGTGGCCCGGAAGTTGTCCTCGTGGGCTTCGACCGAGTCCCATTCGACGAGCAGCACGAAGCGGGTGGGGGATTCGATGCCCCGCGTCATCCGCACCGAGCGGCAACCGGTCGCCCCGGCGAGCACCGGGTGACCCTCGGCGTACGCGGCGGCGAACGCGTCCTCGTGTCCGGGTAGTACGTCGATCAGCGCGACTTCGAGCACCATGTCGGAAAGCCTCCCACGACGGGCGGGGCCGATGGTGTCCCGGGGTCTGTTCCAGCCTGGAGGGTGCCCCTAGGGTGGCACCGTGATCATCGATTGGCTCACCGGCACCGCGTTCCAGGTGGCCGGTACGGGCACCACCTGGGCGGAGCTGTTGGGATTCGCCACCGGTGTGCTCAACGTGTGGCTGGTGGCCCGGCAGAAGATCGCCAACTGGCCGATCGGCATCGCGAACGTGCTGCTGCTCATGCTGCTGTTCTGGACCGCCGGCCTGTACGCCGACGCCGGGCTCCAGGTCGTGTACGTCGCGCTCGGCTGCTACGGCTGGTGGCACTGGTTGTTCGGTGGCGAGCGGCGGAGCCGGCTCACGGTGAGCCGTACCGGGCGACGGGAGTGCTTGGCGCTGGCCGTGGTCGGGTTGCTGCTCACCGCCGGTCTGTGGGTCCTGCTGGACCGGGCCACCGACTCCACGGTGCCGCTGCCGGACGCGTTGACCACGGCGCTGTCGCTGCTGGCGACGTACGGGCAGACCCGCAAGCGGGTGGAGAGCTGGTGGCTGTGGATCGCGGCCGATTTGATCTACATCCCGTTGTACGCGTACAAGGGACTGCACCTGACCGCCGTCCTCTACCTGGTCTTCCTCGCCCTGTGCGTGCTCGGGTTGCGGGCCTGGCGGGAGGATTTGCGCCGGGTCGACCCGCCGACCCCGGTGCCGCCCGGCCCGGCGCCGGTCGCCGCATGAGCGAGCGCAGCGAGCGAATCAGCATGCTCGGTGCGAAGGTGCCTCATGCCGGCGCCCAGTGAAGCGGAGTGACGGCATGAGCGAGCGCAGCGAGCGGGCGTCCGAGTTCGGGCACGGGATGGTGGTGGGCAAGTTCTACCCGCCGCACGCAGGGCACCACGCGCTGATCAAGGCGGCGGCCGCCCGCTGCGCGGAGGTCACCGTCGTCGTGGCGCCCTCCCGCCGGGAGTCGGTTCCACTCACCCTGCGGCTGGACTGGTTGCGGGAGGTGCACGCGGACCGGCCGTGGGTCCGCTTCGTCGGCCGGTACGACGACCATCCCGTCGACTACGACGACCCGGCCGTCTGGGACGCGCACTGTGCGGTGTTCCGGGCGGCGCTCGGTTCGCGGCGGGTGGACGCGGTGTTCTCCTCCGAGGCGTACGGCCGCGAGTTGGCTCGGCGCTTCGACGCCGTACCCGTGTCGGTGGATCCGGATCGGCGGACCGTGCCGGTGTCCGGCACTGCCGTCCGCGCGGACCCGGCGGCGCACTGGCGGTGGTTGAGCGCGCCGGTGCGCGCCTGGTTCGTCCGGCGGGTGGTGGTGGTTGGCGCCGAGTCGACTGGCACCACCACGATGGCCGAGGCGCTCGCGGCGCACTACGGCACATCCTGGGTGCCGGAGTACGGCCGGGAGTTGACCGCCCGCAAGCTGGCCCGGCTGCGGGAGCGTGTCCCGCAGGCGAGCGTCTTCGACGTCACCTGGGACCCTGACGACTTCCGTACCGTGGTTCGCGAGCAGCAGGCCGCCGAGGACGCGGCGGCGCGGACGAGTGGGCCGCTGCTGATCTGCGACACCGACGCGCGGGCCACGGCGGTGTGGGAGGAGCGTTACCTGGGCAGCGCGTCGCCGGAGGTCCGGGCTGCGGCCCGCCGACCGGCGCTGTATCTGCTCACGGATCATCGGGGGGTGCCCTTCACCGACGACGGGCTCCGCGACGGCGAGCATCTGCGGGCCTGGATGACCGAGCGGTTCCGTACCGAGCTGGCGGGGTGCGGGGTGCCGGTGGTGGAGCTGTCCGGGACGCATGCCGAGCGGCTGGCGCGGGCGGTGCGGGCCTGCGACGACCTGCTCGCCGCCGGCTGGTCGCTCGCCGACCCGATAGCCGCACCCGATCTGCACTAGCCTCCTAGGACACCTAGGGGGTGTGCGGCGTGTGCGGCACCACCGACCGCCCGGGGTGTGATCACGGGCGGTGGTGGGCAACAATGGTCACCGAGGAGGGGAGTATTCCCCCGCAACGGAGTCGTCAGCACGGTCGATCGTCGGAACCTCGGCGTCCCGACCCGGCTCCGTCGGTCGCCTCCCGGTAACGGGTGGCGGCGGAAGAGACCTCCGACAGTCACCAGAGTGAGCGACAGCGGCACACCGGCCCCTCCGGGGGCGTACGGTGTGCCCGACGCCGCGTGTCTGCCGGAGGATTGAACGTTGGACGTGTCCGGATTGGTGTGGGCGGGGACGCTTGTCGCACTGACTGCGGTCCTGCTCGTCGACCTGTTGATCATTGGTCGGCGCCCGCACGAGCCGAGTGTGCGGGAGTCGAGCCTCTGGGTCGCCTTCTACGTCGGTCTCGCCCTGCTCTTCGGCGCCGGTGTCTGGTTGACCTCCGGCGCCAGTTCGGCCGGGCAGTTCTACACAGGTTGGCTCACCGAGTACAGCCTCTCGGTGGACAACCTCTTCGTCTTCGTGATCATCATGGCCCGCTTCGGGGTGCCCCGGCAGTACCAGCAGAAGGTGCTGCTCGTCGGCATCGTGCTGGCGCTGGTGATGCGCGGTGGGTTCATCGCCGCCGGTGCCGCGTTGATCACGCAGTTCTCCTGGGTTTTCTACATCTTCGGCGCGTTCCTGATCTACACCGCGGTGAACCTGGCCCGGCAGGGTGAGCCGGACGAGGACGAGTTCTCCGAGAACGTGCTGATCCGGTGGAGCCGCAAGGCGCTGCCGATCTCGAAGGACTACGACGGCGCGAAGCTCACCACCAACGTGGCCGGCAAGCGGCTGTTCACCCCGATGCTGATCGTGATGATCGCGATCGGCACCACCGACCTGATCTTCGCCCTGGACTCGATCCCGGCGATCTTCGGCATCACCCAGGAGCCGTACCTGGTCTTCACCGCGAACGTCTTCGCGTTGATGGGCCTCCGGCAGCTCTACTTCCTGCTCGGCGGCCTGCTCGACCGGTTGATCTACCTGAGCTACGGCCTGGCCGTGGTGCTCGGCTTCATCGGCGTCAAGCTGGTGCTGGAGGCGTTGGCCGACAACAACCTGCCGTTCATCAACGGTGGCGAGCACGTCGGGTGGGCCCCGCACATCCCGATCTGGCTGTCGCTGCTGGTCATCATCGGCACCCTGGGCATCGCCACCGCCGCCAGCCTGATCAAGTCCTCCCGGGACCGACGTCGCGAGCTGGTCGACGCTCGCCGCTGATCCGTCGCGCGCCGACGTGGTCGAGGCGACAGCCGGAGCGGTGGAAAGCCGGCCGGGTGCGGGAACGCGCCCGGCCGGTCAGACCCGGTGCGCGCCCACCAGGGTGGCCGTCCGGTCGGCCGGCAGCGGTTCCTCGATGACCCGCCGGCGGCGGTAGCAGGCGTGCAGCATCCGCCGCTCGTCGCCGTCGCCGGGTGGGGCGGTGACGATACCGATGTGGTGGATCTTGCGGCCGGGTCGGGCGAAGAAGTAGAGGTCGCCGGGGCGTTCCGCGCCCAACGTCAGCGGCGTGGTGGCGGCGGCCTGGTCGTCGGCGTCGCGGGGTAGCAGCACCCCGAGCCGCCGCCAGGCCAGGTGCACCAGGCCGGAGCAGTCGATGCCGTGCGCCGAGAGACCACCCCAGATGTAGATCACGTCCAGCAGCCGCTGCGCCACCGCCAGCGCCTGCTGGGCGCTCGGCGCGGCGGCGGGGGTCGCGGCGAGGTGGTCGTCGGGCAGCCAGAGCGGCGTGGCCTGGCCGGGGACGTGTACCGGCCGCCAGTCGTCGCGCGCGGGGCCGGCCGGGACGAGGTGGGTGCCGACGACGACGCCGGGCACCACCACCGGACCACCCGGCGCGGCGTGCAGCCCGGTGACAGTGGTGTCCACCACCAGCGGTGGTTCGGTGCCGGTGCCGGTCGGGTCGGCGGCTGTCAGTTGCTCGGCGGGGAGCCATCCCGGGTAGCCGCGCGGATCGAGCTTGGCGGCGGGCTGCTCGACGGCGACGACCCGAGCCCAGCCGTCCGGTCGAAGTTCGCTGACGAGGACCCGCTCGCCGAGCAGGAGTTGGCTCAGCACGCAGTCACCGACCTGCTGGTCGGTGTTCATCCCGGAGACCCAGGCCAGGATGTCGGCGCGGGCGGTCAGTGCCGGGCGGTCGACGGGGCGGACCGCCTCGGGAGAGGTCCACAGTGTTGCCACCGCGACCCGGACGACGGCCTCACGGCCCGGTTGCAGCTCCACGTCAACCCCCAGATCGTGTCGGCTGTCCAGGGGAAACCCTATGAAAGAAACCAACGATCATCAACCGCGCGCCTGCACCTTTGCTTCAGTAAGGCCAGAGATGCCCAGGCCAGGGGCATTCGGCAACACCACTGTCGCCCCGTCGTAACGAATGCCGCCCTGCACCGGCGACCACGCCAGCCACCAGGCGGCGTCCAGGTCCGCAACCGCCGTGGTGCCGTACGCGGCGACCAGGCTAGCCGCCGCCCCGATGCCGACCTGACTCTCCATCATCGAGCCGACCACAGTGCCGAGCCCGTGGGCGGTGGCCAGGTCGAGGAGGGTACGCGCCGGGTGCAGCCCGCCACACTTGGCCAACTTGACGTTGACCAGGTCGGCGGCCCGACGGCGGATCACCTCCACCAGGTCACGAACTCCGAAGACCGCCTCGTCGGCCAGGATCGGCACGGACACGCGGTCGCTGACCCAGGCCAGCCCGTCCAGGTCCCAGCGGGCCACCGGCTGCTCGACCAGTTCCACGTCGAGCCCGGAGTCCTCGATGCCCCGGATCACCCGGACCGCCTCCCGGGGCGTCCACCCCTGGTTGGCGTCCAGCCGGATCCGGACCCCCGGCCCGACGGCCGCGCGGACGGCCCGCACCCGGTCCAGGTCGCCGCTCGCGTCGGTGCCGACCTTCAGCTTGAGCACGCCGAAGCCGTCGGCCTGCCGCTGGCGTGCCGCCGCCGCCAGGTCCACCGCGTCGCCCGCCGCCAGCGTCACGTCCGTCGGCACCCGCAGGGTGGTGCCCCCGAGCAACCGCACCAGGGGTACGCCCAGCCGCCGGGCGGCGAGGTCGTGCAGCGCCACGTCCACCGCCGCCTTCGCCGCCTCGTTGCCGGCCACGGCGCGCTGCACCTCGACGCAGCGCGTCACCAGGTCGTCCGGATCACGACCGATCAACTGTGGGCCGAGCAGTTCGCGGACGCAGGCCCCCGCGCCCGCCACCGACGCGCCGGTGACCTGCCACACCTGGGGCGCCTCACCGAAGCCGGACCGGCCGTCGGAGTCGACCAGTTCGACGACCAGGGTCTCCACTGTGGTGGTGCGACGCAGCGCGGTGACAAACGGGGTGTGTAAGGGGGCGGAAACCCGGTGGGTGCGTACCTCCGAGATCGTCATGTCGGGCACCCTATACGCAGGCGCACAGCGGGAGGGGAGACCGGATGACCGGGCAGGGCTGGGAGTTGGTGGGCGCACCGAACGCGCGTGAGCTGGGCGGGCTGGTCGGCGCGGACGGGCGGCGGGTCCGGGTGGGGCAGCTGATCCGTACTCCCGCGTTGGGTCGGCTGACCGACGACGACCTGCCGGTGCTGGCGAAGCTGGGGCCGGCGTGCGTGGTCGACCTCCGGGACGACTCGGAGATCGCCGTCGCCCCGGCCGACCGGCTCACCGGTGAGCCGCGGGTGGTGTGCCTGCCGGTGCACGACCCGGAGCACCCGGTCTTCACGTACGTCTCGGCGGTGCTGCTCGGCCACGACCTGGACGCGTACGCGGAGCTGGCCCGGCAGGGGACGGCGGGCGCGATGGCGGCGATCTACCGGTGGTTCGTCACCGGGGAGTCGGCCCGGGTCGGCTTCGCCGAGGCGGTACGGCTCGCCGGCCGGCCGGAGAACCTGCCGTTGGTCTACCACTGCTCCGCCGGCAAGGACCGCACCGGCTGGCTCACCGTCATCCTGTTGACGGCGCTCGGGGTGGACGAGGCGGCGATCCGCGCCGACTACCTGCGCAACAACGAGCTGACCGACAGCCTGCGCGCGGTGATCGTCGAGGCGATGCGACGGCGGCAGCCCGACCTGGACGTCGACGCGGTGCGTCCGGTGCTGGAGGTCCGCGCCGAGTACCTCGACGCCGGATATGACGAGGTACGCCGGGTGCACGGCTCGTTCGACGCGTACCTGCGCGACGGGTTGGGGTTGACCGACGGCGACGTCAGGGCGCTGCGGGCGCACCTGCTGGAGTAGATGTCTCGGGTCAGAGGTCGTGGCGGGCGGCCCAGACCCGTGCGGAGACGTCCGCGATCAGCAGGCAGGCGTCGTCGGCGACCCCGTCGTCCCCGTCGGTGGTGGTGCAGACGGCGATCAGGTACGCAGGGGCGTCGTCGGGCAGCACCACGCCGGTGCCGTGCCGGACTCCGCGTACCCACCCGTTCTTGTGCGCGATGCGGGTGCCAGCGGGCAGACCGGCGGCCAGGTCCTCGCGGTGCTCCTGGGCGAACAGGACGTCCAGCATGGCGGTGCAGGCGGCGGGCGAGGCGATCGGGCCGGGAGCGCTGGCGCCGGAGGCGAGCGCGCCGAGCAGGACGGCCAGGTCGGCGGCGGTGACCGTGTTGGTGATGCCGGCCTCGCGGGCCGCGAAGTCCTCGATGCCCCGGCCGGTGACGCTGTTGCGGGCGCCTGCCGCCGCCCAGACCTCGGCCACCGCCGGCAGCCCGACGTGACCGATGACCACGTTGGTGGCCAGGTTGCTGGACCGCACGATCATCCGATCGGCCAACCAGCGCAGCGTGGCCGTGTCGCCCAGCCGGTCCCAGACCGCGTCGTCGTTGTCGTAGGGCTGCGCGCAGGAGAACCGGGGCGCGCCGGGTCGGGCGGAGTCGAACTCGTTGACCACCGGAACCGGGGCGTCCAGGTCCAGTTCGCCGGCCTCGGCGGCGCGGTGCAGCGCGGCGAGCACCGCGACCTTCATGGTGCTGGCGGCGTAGTGGGCGGCGTCCGGGTGGCGGGTCCAGGTCGGCGGCGCGTCGAGTCGGCCCACGTACGCTGAGACGGTGCCGGGCACCCGGTCCAGGTGGGCGTCGAGATCATCCCAGGTCATGCCGGTGACCGTAGCGGATCAAGGGTGGGCGGTCCCGCGTACCCGGTGGGGAGACGGACGGGCGCGCCGGCCGCAAGCGGCCGACGCGCCCGGTGCCGGGTGCTGGTGGGTCAGCCGGCGTGCTTGCGGCGGGCGGCGGCGCGGCCCCGCTGCTGCTGGTCGAGCACCACCTTGCGGATGCGCACCGCGGTCGGGGTGACCTCGACGCACTCGTCCTCACGGCAGAACTCCAGCGCCTGCTCCAGCGAGAGCTTGCGCGGCGGGATCAGCTTCTCCGTCTCGTCGGAGGTCGACGCCCGCATGTTGGTGAGCTTCTTCTCCTTGGTGATGTTGACGTCCATGTCGTCGGAGCGGGAGTTCTCTCCGACGATCATGCCCTCGTACACCTCGGTGGTCGGCTCGACGAAGAGCTGGCCGCGCTCCTGGAGGTTGATCATCGCGAAGGCGGTGACCGCGCCCGCCCGGTCGGCGACCAGCGAACCGTTGTTGCGGGTGCGCAGCTCACCGAACCACGGCTCGTACGACTCGAAGACGTGGTGCAGGATGCCGGTGCCCCGGGTGTCGGTGAGGAACTCGGTGCGGAAGCCGATCAGGCCGCGCGCCGGGACCAGCCACTCCATCCGGATCCAGCCGGTGCCGTGGTTGACCAGCTGCTCCATCCGGCCCTTACGGGTGGCGAGGAGCTGGGTGATCGCGCCCAGGTACTCCTCCGGGGCGTCGATGGTGAGGCGCTCGACCGGCTCGCAGGTCTTGCCGTCGATCTCCTTGGTGACGACCTGCGGCTTGCCGACGGTCAGCTCGTAGCTCTCCCGGCGCATCTGCTCGACCAGGATGGCCAGGGCCAGCTCGCCACGACCCTGCACCTCCCAGGCGTCCGGCCGCTCGGTGGGCAGCACCCGCAGCGACACGTTGCCGATGAGCTCCTTGTCGAGGCGGTCCTTGACCATCCGGGCGGTGACCTTGGAGCCCTTGACCCGGCCGACCAGCGGCGAGGTGTTGGTGCCGATGGTCATCGAGATGGCCGGCTCGTCGACGGTGATCAGCGGCAGCGGCTCCGGGTTCTCCGGGTCCGCGAGGGTCTCACCGATCATGATGTCCGAGATGCCGGCGACCGCGATGATGTCGCCCGGACCGGCGGTCTCGGCCGGCTTACGCTCCAGGCCCTCGGTCATCAGCATCTCGGAGATGCGGACCCGCTGGGTGCTGCCGTCGGTGCGGCACCAGGCCACCGTCTGGCCCTTGCTGATGGTGCCCTGGCGGACGCGGCACAGCGCCAGCCGGCCGAGGAACGGCGAGGCGTCCAGGTTGGTGACGTGGGCCTGAAGCGGGGCGCCGTCCTCGTACGCGGGTGCCGGGATGGTGTCCAGCAGGGTGCGGAACAGCGGCTCCAGGGAGGTGCTGTCGTCGGGCACCGAGCCGTCGGCGGGCTGGGTCAGCGAGGCGATGCCGTCGCGGGCGCAGGCGTAGACGATCGGGAAGTCGATCTGCTCCTCGTCGGCGTCCAGGTCGAGGAAGAGCTCGTAGGTGTCGTCCACGACCTCCTTGATCCGGGCATCCGGCCGGTCCACCTTGTTGATCACCAGGATGATCGGCATCCGGGCCCGCAGCGCCTTGCGGAGCACGAAGCGGGTCTGCGGCAGCGGGCCCTCGCTCGCGTCGACGAGCAGCACGACGCCGTCGACCATGGTGAGGCCGCGCTCCACCTCGCCACCGAAGTCGGCGTGACCGGGGGTGTCGATGATGTTGATGGTGACCGGGTCGGACCCGTCCGCCGGCAGGTAACGCACGCCGGTGTTCTTGGCCAGGATCGTGATGCCCTTTTCCCGCTCCAGGTCACCCGAGTCCATGACCCGCTCGGTGTTCTCGCCCCGGGCGCCGTACGCCCCGGCCTGCCGCAACATGGCGTCGACCAGGGTGGTCTTGCCGTGGTCGACGTGAGCGATGATGGCGACGTTGCGGAGGTCGGTGCGAAGCTGCATACCCTCTATCCTTCCGCCTGCGCTCGCGCAGGCCGCGTCGGGGTCACCCCCAGGTGCCCCTGATCTATGGTGAAACTGCTGTGCCGGTGGTTCTCCCGGCTGGCATGCTGGCTCCCGTGTCCCGGGGGCCTGAGTGCACGACCTGCTGACCTGGGTGCAGAGTCTGCCCACCCTGTGGATCTACCTGGTCGCCGCGCTGATCGTGGCGGGCGAGACCGCGGTGATCTTCGGCCTGCTCGTGCCGGGTGAGGCTACCCTGCTGCTCGTCGGCTTCCTCACCTACAACGGTACCTTGCGGCTCGGGCCGGCGTTGCTCGCGATGATCGTCGCGGCGGTCGCCGGGGACGGGCTGGCCTTCCGCGCCGGACGTCGGTACGGCCCCCGGCTGCGCGCCGGTCTGGGTCACCGGGTCGGGCCCGAGCGGTGGGGCCGGGCCGACGCCATGCTCGCCCGGCTGGGCGGGCGGGGAGTGTTCGCGGCCCGTTGGGTGGCCTTCGCCCGCACGCTGGTGCCCCGGCTGGCCGGTGCGGCCGGCATGCCGTACCGGCGGTTCGTGCTGTGGAACCTGGCCGGTGTGGTGACCTGGGTGGGCGGCTCGGTCCTGCTCGGTCACCTCGCCGGTGAGTCGTACGACACGGTCTCCCGGCTGCTCGGTCGGGCCACCGGCGCGGCTCTGCTGCTGCTGGCGGGCCTGTTGGCCGTGGTGCTCGCCGGCCGGTGGCTGGGTCGCAACCCCGACCCGGTGCGCGCGTTGCTGTCCCGGGCCGGCGCGTTGCCCCCGGTGCGCTGGCTCACGGCGCGCTACGGGGTGCTGTTCTTCCTGGTGGCCATGCGGGTCGGCCCGGCCTGGACGTTGCTGCTCAACCTGGCCGCCGGGCTCCTGCTGCTCTTCGCCGCCGGGCTCGCCATCGCCGGCCTGCTCGCCGTGGCGGTGCGCAACAGCGGCCTGGCCGCCCTGGACGGCGCCATCGCGGGCTGGTTCGCCGCCCGGCGTACCCCGGATGCCGCCGACGTCACGACGGTCCTGGTGTCGGTGGTGCGGGGGTCGGTGTTGATCCTGTTGGTGGCGCTGGTGGCGGCGGTACTGGCGTGGCGCAGCCGGCCCTGGCGCACCGACCTGCTCAGCGTGGTCGGCACGGCGGGCGCGTTCGTGCCGCTGGTGGTGCTGGCCGTGGTGGCCGAACTGACCGGGCCGCACGGCGGCGGTGGGTCGGCCCCGCTGCCGACCCAGAACGCCGTGGTGGCGGCGAGCTTCTGCACCCTGGCCTGGCTGGTGTCGCGCGGTGCCCGGTGGCCGGTGGCCGTGGCGGCCTGGACGACCGCCGCGGCGGGGGTGCTCGGGGTCGGTGGCGCGCGGCTCTACCTGGGTCTGGACACGGCGAGCGGGACCGCCGCGGCGGTGCTGCTCGGTGTGCTCTGGACGGTGGTGTTCATGGTGGCGTGGGCCACCCGGGACCGGGCGGTGCGGGAGTTGGAGCAGCCGGTGGACCAGGTCCGACCGTCTTCCGAGGGGCATCGCAGCCCGGTCGAACCTTGCTAGGGTGCGACGACTGTCACACGGGGAGGCATCGGCATGATTCGACGGACCGGTCGGCTGGGCGCCGCGGCGCTCGCCGGGTTCCTGATAGCGGGCGCGCTGGTCGGGTGCGCCGCCAAGGGGGAGACGCCGCAGGACCTGGCCGCGCCGGTGGCGGTCACCGACGCGCCGACCGACACCCCCTCCGACGAGGTCACCGAGGAGCCGAGCCCGTCGGCGAGCGCGGTGGAGTCGATGGGCGCCGCGCCGAGTCGCAGCGCGACCCCGACGCCGACGAAGAAGCCGACCAAAAAGCCGACCCGCGCCGCGACGAAGCCCCTGGCGGTCGCGAAGCCGCCCACCGAGACACAGGTCCCGCCGGCCCCTCCGAAGCCGGCCCCGAGTTCCTGCAAGCCGAGCTACAAGGGCAGCCAGGCGACCCGGGCAGAGGTGAAGGCGGCGCTGACCGACGCGGCCGGCCGCACCTACTGGCCGTCCTCCGCCCCGGACATCAAGATCCCGCTCAACCTGCTCAAGGCCACCGCCTGGCAGGAGAGCGGCTGGCAGTCCAACATCTACGCCTGTGACGGTGGCGTCGGGCTGATGCAGGTGATGCCCGGCACCGCGACCTGGATGAACCAGCGGTTCGAGCAGAGCTACGAGATCGACTCCTACCGGGACAACGCCTACCTGGGTGCCACCTACCTGGCCTGGGCGACGAAGTACATCGGCGACATGTACTTCGAGTCCGATTTCCGACTCGACCCGGCCCTGTGCACCAGCGAGTTGAATTCCTGCCTGCTCAACGCGGTGATCGCCGCGTACAACTTCGGGCACGGGGCGGTGGCGCAGGAGGGCAAGCCGCTGGCCATCCCCAACCCGTCGTACGTGCGCAACGTGCGCGCGCTGATGTCCGAGTGCGTCTGCCTGGACTACTGACCTCGACGGGGGCCGTGACGACGCTGTCACGGCCCCTGTCGCGTCAGTCGGTCAGTCGCGGGCGGCGACCGGCTCCGGTGACGTCGGGGCGTCCTCGGAGGAGTCCCGGGTGATCCGGCCGGGCCACCAGAAGCGCTCACCGAGCAGGAACGCCAGCGCCGGCACCACGACCGTGCGGACCAGCAGGGTGTCCAGCAGGACGCCGATGCAGACGATGATGCCGATCTGGGTCAGTGTGATCAGCGGCAGCACGCCGAGGACGGCGAACACCGCGGCGAGCAGCACCCCGGCGCTGGTGATCACTCCGCCGGTGACCCGTAGGGCGGAGAGCATGCCCTCCCGGGTGCCCAGGCTGCGGGCGTCCTCCCGAGCCCGGGTGACCAGGAAGATGTTGTAGTCCACACCGAGCGCCACCAGGAACACGAAGGCGAGTAGCAGGACCCCGCTGTCGAGCGCCGGGAAGTCCAGCACGTGGTCGAAGAGCAGCCACGCCGCCCCGAGGCTGGCGAAGAACGACGCGATCACGGTGAGCACCAGCAGCACCGGTGCGAGGAGCCCGCGCAGCAGGAGCACGAGCACCGCGCCGACCAGCAGCAGGATGATCGGCAGAATCAGCCGCAGGTCACGGTCGTTGGCCTCGTCGGAGTCGTACGTCGCGGCCACGGAACCGCCGACGATGGCGCCGGACGGCGCGTCCGCGCCGGCGGCGGCCGGGGGAGCGGAGTCGGGTACGGCGGCGACCGCCGTGCGCAACGCCTCGATCGCGCGGTCCGAGGCGGTGGTGCCGGGTTCGGCTTCCAGGACCACGTCGACCTGGGCCACGGCCTCACCGGCGTCACCGGGGCGCGCCGAGGCGACCCCGGGTACGGCGGTGGCGGCGTCGGTGACCGCCCGCACCGCCACGGGCGTGGTGATCACGGCCACCGGCTGGGTGCTGCCGGCGGGGAACGAGCGGGCCAGCGTCTGCGCACCGGTCACCGCCTCGGGCTCGGCTCGGAACTGCTCGGTCTCGGACAGGCCGGTGCGGATCCCGAGCCCACCCAGGGCCAGGCCACCGAGCAGCACTGTGGCCAGCACCGCGACCACCACCGGGCGGCGTTCCACGGCGGCGCCGAGCCGGCCCCAGAGCCGCCCCTCCCGGGCCGGGCCCCCGACGCGGGGCACGAACGGCCAGAACAGACCCCTGCCGAACAGCACCAGGACGGCGGGGAGCACGAACAGGGCCGAGAGCATGGCGAAGACCACGCCGGTCGCGCAGGCCACCGCGAGTGCGCGGTTGGTCTCCTGCTCGCTGAGCAGCAGGGTGAGGACGCCGAGCACCACGGTGCCGCCGCTGGCCAGGATGGGCTCGGCGGTGCGGCGCAGCGCGGAGCGCATCGCCGCGAAGCGGTCTTCCGTGCGCCGCAGCTCCTCCCGGTAGCGGGCGATGAGCAGCAGGGCGTAGTCGGTGGCGGCGCCGAACACCAGCACGCTGGCGATGCCGGTGACCTGGCCCTGCTGGAGGTTGATGCCGACGGCCGGGACGATGGTGTCCACCGCGCGCAGGGTGAGCTGCTCGGTCGCGGCGACCACGACCAGCGGCACGATCCACAGGAACGGGCTGCGGTAGGTGATCAGCAGCAGCACCGCCACGACGGCGGCGGTCACCGCGAGCAGGGTGATGTCGGCGCCGTCGAACACCGAGGAGAGGTCGGCCGTGAAGGCGGGGGCGCCGGTCACGGCAGCGGTCAGCCCGTCGGGCAGGTCCGCCAGGGCGGTGCGCAGGTCGGTCACCGTCGCGGTGACGGCCTCCTGCCCGCCGGCGGTGTCGACCGGCACGGCGACCAGGGCGACGGTGCCGTCCGGGGAGACCTGGGCGGGGCTGACCTGCCCGCCCGCCGCGAAGCGGCGAAGGTCACCGGCGCGGGCGTCCACGCCGGCCCGGTCGGTCTCGCTCAACGCGCCGCCGTCGTCGCGGCTCACCACCACGATGGCCGGCTGAACGTCGCTTGCGGGCAGTTGGTCCTGGAGGCGCTGCACCTGGGTCGACTGCCACTCCGCGGAGAGGCCGGTGGACGAGACCGGTGCCGGGTTGTCCGGCTGAGGCGTCCCGAAGACGACCGCGGCGACGACGATCGCCGCGGCCACGGTGAGCCAGGCGGCCAACCGGCCGCGGGCGACTCTGGTGAACACAGACATCACTGTGGCCTCTCGGTCCTTCGGAAGTCGAGTATCTTGATAACCGAGATTATCGACGGCTGTTCTATGCTGCAACCCGGAGAGACCGACGACGGGGGAAAGCGGCGCGAGGTGGCGACTCACGGCATGTACCGGCGGCGCGACACGCGCCGCGAGCAGCTGGTCGCGGAGATCACCAACAACCTCCGGCGGTACGCGGCCGACGCCCAGCAGGTCGGCCACGCCTTCGCCAACCTGCACGGGCTCAACCCGACCGACCTGCAGGCGCTGATCGCCGTGATGGACGCCGAACTGCTCGGTGAGCCGATCACCCCCGGTCGCCTCGGTGAGCGACTCAACCTCTCCTCCGGCTCCGTCACCGCCCTGATCGACCGGCTCGAGCGGGCCGGTCACATCCGCCGGGACCGGGACACCGTCGACCGGCGCAAGGTGCTGCTGCACTACGCCGACCAGGGCGCCGCCCTCGCCATGGAGTTCTTCCAGCCGCTCGGCGCGCGTACCGACACGGTGATGGCCCGCTTCGGCGACGACGAGCTGGAGATCGTGCACCGGTTCATGGCCGAGATGGGCGAGTCGTTGCGGGACCACCGGGACGCGGTACGCGCCGCCCGCCCCGAGCCGCCCCGCCGCCCGACGGACTGACCGGTGCCGGACCGGCTCCTCGCCCGCCTCGCCGCCGCCGCGCTGCGGCTACCACCCACCCGACCCGGTCCGGTGCGGGTCACCCGCGACATCGCGATTCGGGCCCGCGACGGTGTGGTGCTGCGCACCGACCACTACGCCCCGGCGACCCGGGACGCGCCCACAGTGCTGATCCGCACCCCGTACGGGCGGGGTGGACCGTTGCGGCTGCTCGGACGGCTGCTCGCCGCCCGGGGCCGGCACGCGGTCATCCAGGCCTGCCGCGGCACCGACGGCTCCGGCGGCACGTTCGCCCCGCTCGTGCACGAGCGTGACGACGGAGTGGACACCCTGGACTGGCTGCGCCGTCAACCCTGGTGGGCCGGCCAACTCGGCATGTTCGGGGTCAGCTACCAGGGCTTCGCGCAGTGGGCGCTCGCCGCCGACGCCGACGAGGACCTGCGCGCGATGGTCGCGGTGGTGACCGCGTCGGCCACCCGGGACTCGACGTACGCGGGGGAGTCCTTCGCCCTGGACACCGTGCTGACCTGGGCGGAGTTGCTGCACGCGCAGACCGTTCCCTGGCTGGCCCGGCAGTGGGAGCTCAAGCGTGGGCAACCCCGGCTCGTCGCCGCGCTGCGACACCTGCCGTTGGCCGACGCCGACCAGGTGGCCACCGGTGCGACCATTCCCTTCTTCCAGGAGTGGCTGCGCCACCACGATCCGGACGCCGTCTACTGGCGGACCCGGGTCTTCGCCGACCGGGTGGCCCGGGTGCGGGCGCCGGTGGCCATGGTCAGCGGCTGGCACGACATCTTCCTGCCCGCGCAGCTCGACGACTACGCCACGCTGCGCGCCACCGGAGCGCGGCCGCGCCTGGTGATCGGCCCGTGGACGCACGGCAGCCCCGGCCTGTTCGTGGCCTCCCTGCGCGAGGGACTGGCCTGGCTCGACGAGTACCTCACGGCCGCGCCCCGATCGCCCGTCCCGCCCCGGCCGCCCGTGCGCATCTGCATCAGCGGTGCCGGCGGCGGCTGGCGGGACCTGCCGGACTGGCCACCTCCGGCCGTCGAGACCGCCTGGCACCTGCATCCGGGTGGTGAGCTGGCGGTGCGCCCGCCGGTCGCGTCGACGCCGGACGGGTTCCGGTACGACCCGGCCGACCCGACCCCGTCGGTGGGCGGGCCGCTGCTCGTCGCCCAGCGGGCCGGCCCGGTGGACAACCGGCAGGTGGAGGCTCGCCCCGACGTGCTGACCTACACCAGCGCCCCGCTGACCGGGCCGGTCGAGGTGATCGGCCCGGTACGCGCCGAGATCCACGTGCGCGCCGAACTGCCGCACCTGGACGTCTTCGTTCGACTGTGCGACGTGGACCGCCGAGGTCGCTCGTGGAACGTGTGCGACGGCCTGGTGCGGGTCACACCCGAGCGCCCTGCGGCCGATCCCGACGGTGTGCTGCGGGTGTCGGTGTCGCTCTGGCCGACCGCGTACCGGTTCGCCGCCGGACACCGACTGCGGGTGCAGGTCTCCGGTGGTGCCCACCCGCGCTGGGCGCGTAACCCCGGCACAGGTGAACCCCTCGGTACGGCGGTGACGCTGCGTGCTGGCTGGCGGCAGGTCCTGCATGACCCAGCGCACCCCTCGGCGCTGCTGTTGCCGATTGTCCACTCTGCCCCCGCGCAACCCTCAATCTGAACAGAGCCCGTCTGAGCTGGGCATTCACGGCGAATGCGGGCTATGGTGGAGTCAACGCCCGGCGCCGTGCACCAGCAGACCGGGCTCGTCCGAAGCCCAGCACCGCGTACGCGGTGTGACGTTGTGCCCGGTCCTCGCTCCCATTGAGAGGGGGACCCCATGACCCGGGCCCCGGCAAATCTGTTGGCCGTTCGAAGTCTGCTCCTCACCCACCTCGACAACGCCCCCGGCCCGGACGACCTGGATCCGGCGGAGGTCGGCATCGTCGGCGACTCGGCCCACCGGGGTGGCTACCACTGCGGCTCGGACCGGGTCGTTGCCAACGACTACTCGGTGGTGGAGTCGCCCCGGGACCGGGCCGGTCTGACCCTCGACGCGGCGGCGCTGGACGTCGGCCAGTTCGACGTCCGCTCCGGTGGCCGTACCAACACTTTGCGCAGCTTCTCGATCTGGTGCGTCGCGCAGTGCGCCGCGAACGCGGCCGACACCCGGGACATCCGCGAGATCATCTACAGCCCGGACGGCTCCACGGTGAAGCGGTGGGACCGTCTCGGCAAGCGCACCAGCGGCGACAGCTCGCACCGCTGGCACACCCATTTCAGCTTCTTCCGCGACGCGATCAAGGCGGGCCGTGACCAGCGGCCGTTGTTCCGCCGCTATCTCAGCTCCATCGGACTCCTGGAGGACGACATGACCCCCGAAGAACACAACTGGCTCGCGACCGTCCACAAGAACCTCACCGTGCTCGACGGCCGCAACCCGGTCGGGCAGATCTACACCCGGATGGCGATGGGTGAGGACGTCACCACGCCGAACTACACCCCGGCGCACCCGACGCTGAAGTCGCTCGCCGCGCAGGTGAGTGCCCTGCAGACCGCGCTGACCGCGCTGTCCAACCGGGACTTCACCGACGAGCCGGCGATCGTCCAGGGCGTGCTGGCCTCGCTGACGCCGGAGAAGATCGCCGCGGCCATCCCACCCACGATGGCCAAGCAGGTCGCCGACGAACTGGCCCGCCGGCTCGTCGCCTGAGCGGAGGGGCGGCCCGTAGCCGCCGGGTCGCCCCTCTCCGCACTTCCGCAACGACTGTTGGGCAATATATGTTGCGCAACATCTCTCGCGGATGTCATGGTGGGGTATGGAGAGCCCCGACGTACGCCAGATCACCGACTCACGGGCGCTGGCCGCCATGGCCCACCCGCTCCGCCGCCGCCTGATGGACGTGCTCAAGGTGCACGGCCCCTCGACCGTCGGCTTGCTCGCCGAGCGCACCGACCAGGCACCGGCGAACGTCAGCCACCACCTCAAGGTCCTTGCCGCGGCGGACCTGGTCACCGAGGCCCCCGAGCTGGCCCGGGACCGGCGGGAGCGGTGGTGGCGGCTGGTCAGCAGGGGCCTGCGCTGGTCCAACGCCGACTTCGACGTCGACCCGGCCGCCCGGGTGGTCGCCGACGCGGCCACCTCGCTCAACCTCGACCGGCACGTCGCCCTGGCCCGGGCCTGGCACGCCACCGACGAGGCCAGCCAGGCAACCTGGGAAGACGCGCCGTTCTCCACCGACCGCTGGCTGCACCTCACGCCGGGCGAACTGGCCGAGCTGAGCCACGAGCTGAACGAGGTCCTCACGCGCTGGGCCGACCGGGACCTGCCCGACGACGACGCCGAACGCCGACCGGTCTTCCTGTTCATCCACGGCGTACCGGCGCGACCGTGACCACTGCCACCCGCAACCAGCAGTTCGACGTCCAGCCGACCGGCGGGTTGCTGCGGCACCGCGACTTCCGCCTGCTCTGGGCCGGTCAGACGGTCAGCAGCGTGGGCAGCAACGTCACCACCGTCGCGCTGCCCCTGGTAGCGGTCGCCGTCCTCGACGCCAGCACCTTCCAGGTCGCGGTGCTCACCGCCGCGGCCTGGCTGCCCTGGCTGTTGATCGGCCTGCCGGCCGGAGCGTGGGTGGACCGGCTGCCCCGCCGATCGGTGATGGTGGTGTGCGACCTGTTCTGCGCGTCGGCCTTCCTCAGTGTGCCGCTCGCCGCCGTGCTGAGCTGGCTCACCGTCGCCCACCTGCTGGTGGTCGCCCTCAGCGCCGGCGCCGCGCGGGTCTTCTTCGAGACCGCGGACCAGGTCTACCTGCCGGTGCTGCTGCGACCCGAGCAACTAGCCGAGGGCAACGCGAAACTCCAGGCGACGCAGACCGCGAGTCACGTCGTCGGGCCCGGCCTCGCCGGCCTGATCGCCCAGCTCACCGGTGCCGTCGCCGCCCTGCTGCTGGACGCGCTCACGTTCCTCGCCTCGGCGGCGCTGCTGCTGCGGATCCGCACCCGTGAACCACGCGTACGTCGACCGGACCGAGCCCGGTCACTGCGTCAGGACATCGTCGAAGGGCTGCGCTTCGTCGTCCGGGACCCGTACCTGCGGGTGCTGACGGCCTTCGGCGCGGCCAGCAACTTCGGGCTGAGCGGCTACCAGGCCGTCCTGGTGGTCTTCCTGGTGCGCGAGCTGCGTCTCGAACCCGGCCTGGTCGGCGCGCTGGTCGGGGTGATGAGCGCCGGGGGGATCGTCGGGGCGCTGGTGGCCACGACTGTCGGTCGGCGCTGGGGCACCGCCCGGGCCCTGCTGATCGGTGGGGTGCTCGCCGGCCCGCCGGCCCTGCTCATCCCCCTGGCCGCGCCGGGCGTCGGGTTGACCTGGCCAGCACTCGGTGGCGTGCTGGTCGGCCTCGGCGTGGCCGTCGGCAACGTGGTCAAGGGCGCCTTCCGGCAGACCTACACGCCGCACCACATGCTGGGCCGGGTGACGGTGAGCATGCAGCTGCTCAACTACGGCACGATCCCGGTGGCGGCCGTGCTGGCCGGTGTGATCGGCGCGCGCCTCGGCGTCGGGACAGCAGTGTTCGTGATGGCCGCCTGGCAGGCGTTCACCCCGTTGATCCTGTTGATCGGGCCAATCCGGAGGCGGCGGGACCTGCCCGCCGCCCCGGTGGCGTCTTGAGTGCGCTGCGACGGCGGCCGGAACCCGGCCGCCGTCACCGGCACGGAGCTACATCGGGCGGACGTTGTCCGCCTGCGGACCCTTCTGCCCCTGGGTCACCTCGAACTCGACCTTCTGGCCCTCGTTGAGCTCCCGGTAGCCGCTCGTCGCGATGGCGGAGTAGTGGACGAACACGTCCGGCCCTCCACCGTCCTGCTCGATGAAGCCGAAGCCCTTTTCCGAGTTGAACCACTTAACCGTGCCGGTTGCCATGCATCTCTCCCTGTTCAAAGCGGCTGACCCTCGGCCTCTGGCCGATGATCGCCCGTACCTGTTCGACAGTAACGGGCAAAACCCCAATCTGCTGGCCGAAGTGCCGTAGGTCTTCGAGTGAACTCTGCGCGCCGGCACGTGAAAGCCGCCCCGACCTCGCCCCACTGGGGCATGCTTGCGCCGATGACGGGTGCCGCAGCCGACGCGCTGACCGAGCTGGAGCGCGAAATCGACGCTCCCGGCGCCGGCCTGGACCGGCTCCGGCTGGTCCCCACCCCGTTCGTCCCCGAGGTGCGGCTGCACCTGGCCGAGGACGCGATCGTCTGGTGGGCCCGGATGGAAGCCACCGCCGGCCACGCCCTGCCGGCGCCGTACTGGGCGTCCGCCTGGGCCGGAGGCCAAGCACTGGCCCGTCACCTCCTGGACCACCCGGAGCTGGCCGCCGGTCGCCGGGTGCTCGACCTCGCCGCCGGGTCGGGGCTGGTCGCCATCGCGGCCGCGCTGGCCGGCGCCACGAGGGTGATCGCCAACGACATCGACCCGTACGCCGTCGCCGCCGTCACCATCAACGCGCGAGCCAACCAGGTCGCCGTCGACGCGGTCGGGGACGATCTGCTCGACAGCTTCGACGCGGAAGCCGACCTGGTGGTCGCCGGGGACGTCTTCTACGACCGCGCGATGGCCGACCGGATGCTGCCGTTCCTGGAACGGATCGCCGCCGCGGGCGCCGACGTGCTCGTCGGTGACCCCGGCCGGGAGCACCTGCCGGTCGACCGGCTGACGGTGCTCGCCGACTATCCGGTGCCCACCACCGAACCGTCGGTCGACTCGCCGCTACGCCGAGTGCAGGTGCTGCGACCCGTCTGAGCGCCCGCGACACCTCAGGGGCGACCCCGAGACGGAAGCCAGGGGTGGCTGGGGGCAACAACCGGATGTCCGAAGTGGTGCGGCGGCCATAGCGTACGAGGCATGACGCAATGGCTGGCCCAGATCGGAGAACTGCCTGTTCTGCTGCTGATGGGCGCGCTCGGGCTCGTCATGCTCTTCGATGCCGTACCCCTGCTGGGTGTCCTGGTCCCCGGCGACGTGGCGATCCTCGCCGCCGTCGGGGTGGGCCGCCCGTCCACCGGGCTGGCCACCTTCGCCGCCGTCCTGGTCGGCTGCCTGGCCGGTTGGTCGCTGAGTTTCCTGATCGGCCGCCGCTACGCCGAGCAGCTACGACACAGCCGGATCGGCGGTTGGATCGGCGAGGCACGCTGGGCCGCCGCGGAAGGAATCCTGCGTCGTGGTGGCGGCCGGATGATGGTCGTCGCGCCGTTCCTGCCCGTGTTCAACGCCCTGCTTCCGCTGGCCGCCGGTGGGCTGCGGATGTCGTACCGCAGGTTTCTCGGTTGCGCCACGCTCGGCGCGGCCGCCTGGGCCGGCCTCTACCTCGCGCTGGGCACCGCGGCGCGGTCCATCGCCGGGCTGCTGCCCGGTGAGCCCAGCCCGCTCGTGATCACGATGGGGGTCGGTGTGGTGTTGGCTTCCGTCGTGTTGCTGGGGGCGCGGCGGCGGCTGTTTGCTGTTGCTTCTTGATCTTCGGGTGGTTGCGGCGGTGGGGCGGGGGCCCGCCGTGCCCGGCTCCGGGCGGTCAGGCTTGATCCCTGCGCCGGGCACGGCGGGCCCCCGCCCCCGTTGCGGTTGGCCTCCGTCTACCGGTTCCGCGCCCGCCGGTGGGGTTTTGATCTTTGGTGGTTCCCTGGGTTGTTACCAGCCTCTTGCTTTCCACTGGGGGAGGGCGGGGCGCTCGACGCCCAGGGTGCTGTCCTTGCCGTGGCCCGGGTAGAACCAGGTGTCGTCCGGCAACTGGTCGAACAGCTTGTGCTCGACGTCGTCGATCAGCGCGGCGAAGCGCTCCGGGTCCTTGTCGGTGTTGCCGACGCCACCGGGGAAGAGACTGTCACCGGTGAAGAGGTGCGGGGTGCCGGCGGGATCGCGGTAGAGCAGCGCGATCGAGCCCGGGGTGTGCCCCTTGATGTGGATGACCTCCAGCGCGCAGTCGCCCACCGGCACGGTGTCGCCATCGGACAGACGCTCCGCCTCGATCGGCAGCCCGGAAGCGTCGTCGGCGTGCACCAGCGCCCGGGCGCCGGTCTTGGCGACCACCTCCTCCAGCGCCACCCAGTGGTCCATGTGCTGGTGGGTCGTCACCACCGCGGTGAGCCCGCCGTCGCCGACCAGCTCCAGCAGTCGGGGCGCCTCGTTGGCGGCGTCGATCAGCACCTGCTCCCCGGTGCTCGTGCACCGCAGCAGGTAGGCGTTGTTGTCCATCGGACCCACCGACAGCTTGCTGATGGTGAGCCCGTCCAGCTCGCGTACCGCCGGCGGTCCGCCGTGGGTGACGTCTCCGCTGTAAGTCATGACGTTGTCAGATCCATTCCGGTGGAGTAGGCAGGGGACCGTCAGGGGTGACGGAGAGCGGGGCGCCGTCGGCGCGGCCGATCAGCCAGGCGGCGAGGTCGGGGGCGGGACCGGCGACGATCGGGGCGGCGTCCCGGTCACCGATGACCACCTCGTGCGCGCTGCCGTCGAGGCGTAGCACCACCGACGGCGGTGTCGGCCCCATGGCGTGGTGGCTGGCCGCCTCACGCAGCAGCCGGTGGGTGAACGTGTCCGACCAGTCCGCGGCCCGGTAGTCGGCGGCCAGGTCGAGATGGTGCACCTCGATCTCGCGGAGGCGGCCCCAGACGAGCAGCGCGGCCGGCCAGGGGCCCCTGCGCGCCTGCACCGTCGCCGCCCACGCCTCGGCCGGCATCGCCGCGACCGCCTCGGCGAACAGGTCCGCGCTGCGCCGCAGGTCGTCCAGGTGCTCGGCGGGCGGCCGGCCCGAACCGGTCTCGATGTCCGTCGCGCGGACCTCCAGCGAGGCGTACATCGGGAGGTCCCGACCGGTGCGGGCCGCGGTGAGCAGGTTCACGAAGCCGTCCGCGTTGCGGGCCAGGTGCGCCAGCACGTGGCCGCGCGACCAGCCCGGCAGCAGCGACGCCGCGGCCAGGTCGGCGGCGTCGAAAGAAGCGGCGGTACGCAGAAGCCGGCTCGTGGCCGCGTCCACCTCGCCCATCAGCAACAGCGGATCCGTGGTCACCCGTCGACCCTAGCGGTCCGGCCGTCGCGGCGTCGCCGGGGAAATCGCTTTCGGCGCGTCGGCCCGGGACCTACCGTCAGCGGCAGACGCGGCACCGGGACATCGGACGGAGGTGGTGATCATGCCCGACGTGGCACGCGTGTTCCGCCATCACCTGCTTCGACACCGATGAGGATGCCATGACCATCGATCTGACCGCCCTCGGCTGGGACGCCGAGCGAGCGGCGTACGCCGAGCGACGCCCCGAGCAGCACCCGGGTCGGGTGGCCCGGGTGGACCGGGGCGTCTGCACCGTACTCACCGCGACCGGCCCGGTCCGGGCCAGCCTGGGCGGGGCGGTGCTGGCCGCCGCCGCCCGGGATCCGTCCGCGCTGCCCTGCGCCGGAGACTGGGTTCTGCTCACCAACTGGCCGGACCGTCGCGTCACCGTCGAGGGTGTGCTGCCGCGCCGGGGCGCGCTGGTCCGGCGTACCGCCGGCAAGGACGCCAGCGGGCAGGTACTGGCCGCCAACCTCGACGCCGCTGCCGTGGTGGAGCCGGTGCACCCCGAGCCGGACGTGGGCCGAATCGAACGGCTGCTGTCCCTGGCCCACGAGTCCGGCGCGCGGCCGCTGGTGGTGCTGACCAAGGCCGACCTCGCGGCCGACCCGGCCGCGCTGGCCCGCCAACTCGCCGCTGTGGCGCCCGGCGTGCCGGTGCTGCCGGTCAGCGCCGAGCGCGGCGTCGGGCTGGACCCGCTGCGCGCCGAGGTCACCCCGGGCCGCACGCTCGGCCTGCTCGGACCCTCCGGCGCGGGTAAGTCGAGCCTGGTCAACGCGCTCGCCGGCACCGTGATGATGCCGACGCAGGCGATCCGCCGGGTCGACGGCAAGGGGCGGCACACCACCACCTGGCGGGCCCTCGTACCGATCCCCGGCGGGGGTGCGGTCATCGACACGCCCGGTGTCCGGGCGGTCGGCCTGCTCGACGGCGTGGCCGGGCTCGACCGGGCGTTCGCCGACATCGCCGGGTTGGCCGAGGGCTGCCGGTACGCCGACTGCGGGCACGACGGGGAGCCCGCCTGCGCGGTCCGGGAAGCGCTGCACACCGGCGAACTCTCCACCCGGCGGTGGGAGAGCTGGCGGCGGCTGCAGGGGGAGGTGGCCCACGAGAGCCGACGGCGGGAGGCGCGGGTGGCGGCGGAGCGGCGCGGCGGCTGGCGGTCGGCCCGACGCCGTGCGGCCCACCCGCCGACGCCCGGCGGCTACTGACCTGGCTCCCCGGCGTCAGGGCCCTCTGCTGGCGTCGGGGGCGATCCTCCCGGTCGGCGAGGTGCACTCGCCTTGATCCACTCGGGTTCGCCGATATTGGGGTATCCGAGTGCCGGCGATACCCCGACTTCGGCGAAACGGAGGGGATCAACCCGCAACCGGCCGACCGGGCTGAGCTGGGGGAATGCGTCGGCGAGGGAAAGTGTCGTACCTCAGGGCTAGAGTTGCCGAGGCGTGTTTTCCGCGCCCGTACGACCGCTCAAATCACCCAGAGCGGGACACATTCTTCGCTTCGTCTTCTCCCGGGAGTACACGCACTGTGGCCGACCGACTGATCATCCGTGGCGCGCGCGAGCACAATCTGCGTGACGTCAGTCTCGACCTGCCCCGGGACGCACTCATCGTGTTCACCGGGCTGTCCGGGTCGGGCAAGTCGAGCCTGGCCTTCGACACGATCTTCGCCGAGGGCCAGCGCCGGTACGTCGAGTCGCTCTCGTCGTACGCCCGTCAGTTCCTCGGCCAGATGGACAAGCCGGACGTCGATTTCATCGAGGGCCTGAGCCCCGCCGTTTCCATCGACCAGAAGTCCACCTCGCGCAACCCGCGTTCGACTGTCGGCACGATCACCGAGGTCTACGACTACCTGCGTCTGCTCTTCGCCCGCATCGGCGAGCCGCACTGCCCGGTCTGTGGCGAGCGGATCTCCCGGCAGAGCCCTCAGCAGATCGTCGACCGGGTCCTCGCGATGGCCGAGGGCACCAAGTTCATGGTGCTCGCGCCGGTCATCCGCGGCCGCAAGGGTGAGTACGTCGACCTCTTCGCCGAGTTGCAGGCCAAGGGCTACGCCCGGGCCCGGGTCGACGGCGTGGTGCACCCGCTGACCGAGCCGCCGAAGCTCAAGAAGCAGGAGAAGCACACCATCGAGGTGGTGATCGACCGGCTCACCGTCAAGCCCAGCGCCAAGCAGCGGCTGACCGACTCGGTCGAGGCCGCCCTGGGTCTCTCCAGCGGCCTGGTGCTGCTCGATTTCGTCGACCTCCCGGAGGACGACCCGGACCGGGAGCGCCGCTACTCCGAGCACCTTGCCTGCCCCAACGACCACCCGCTCGCCATCGAGGATCTCGAACCCCGGGTCTTCTCCTTCAACGCGCCGTACGGCGCCTGCCCGGAGTGCACCGGTCTGGGCACCAAGAAGGAGGTCGACCCGGAGCTGCTGATCCCCGACCCGGAACGCAGCCTCCGCGAGGGCGCCATCCAGCCCTGGTCCACCGGGCACAACCTGGAATACTTCCTGCGCCTGCTGGAGGCACTCGGCGAGGCCCAGCACTTCGACATCGACACCCCGTGGCGGGCGTTGCCGGCGCGGGCGCAGAAGACGATCCTGCACGGGTCCGACGACCAGGTGCACGTGCGCTACCGCAACAAGTACGGCCGCGAGCGCTCCTACTACACCGGCTTCGAGGGCGTGGTGCAGTGGATCGAGCGCCGGCACTCCGACACCGAGTCCGAGTGGTCCCGCGACAAGTACGAGGGCTACATGCGCGACGTGCCGTGCGCGGCGTGCGGGGGCGCCCGGCTCAAGCCCGAGGTGCTCGCGGTCACCCTCGCGGGCAAGAGCATCGCCGAGGTCTGCAACCTCTCCGTGGGGGAGTGCGCCGACCTGCTCGCCGGCATCGAGCTGAGCGACCGGCAGAAGCTGATCGCGGAGCGGGTCCTGAAGGAGATCAACGCCCGGCTGCGGTTCCTGCTCGACGTCGGTCTGGACTACCTCTCCCTGGACCGGCCGGCCGGCACCCTGTCCGGCGGCGAGGCGCAGCGCATCCGACTCGCCACCCAGATCGGCTCCGGCCTGGTGGGCGTGCTCTACGTGCTGGACGAGCCGTCGATCGGGCTGCACCAGCGTGACAACCACCGGCTGATCGAGACCCTGCTCCGGCTGCGCGGGCTGGGCAACACGCTCATCGTCGTGGAGCACGACGAGGACACCATTCGCGTCGCCGACTGGATCGTCGACATCGGGCCCGGCGCGGGTGAGCACGGCGGCAAGATCGTGCACAGCGGCTCGGTGCCCGCGCTTCTGAAGAACAAGGAGTCGATCACCGGGGCGTACCTGTCCGGGAAGCGGTCGATCCCGACACCGTCGATCCGCCGCCCACAGGACCCGGCACGGGAGCTGGTGGTGCACGGCGCGCGAGAGCACAACCTGCGCAACCTGACCGTCGGGTTCCCGCTGGGGCAACTGATCGCGGTCACCGGGGTCAGCGGTTCGGGCAAGTCGACGCTGGTCAACGACATCCTGTACGCGGTGCTCGCCAACCAGATCAACGGCGCCCGGCTGGTGCCCGGCCGGCACACGAGGGTCTCCGGCCTGGAGCACGTCGACAAGGTCGTCGGCGTGGACCAGTCGCCCATCGGCCGTACGCCGCGCTCCAACCCGGCCACCTACACCGGGGTCTGGGACCACGTCCGCAAGCTCTTCGCCGAGACCACCGAGGCGAAGGTCCGCGGGTACGGCCCGGGGCGGTTCTCGTTCAACGTCAAGGGCGGGCGCTGCGAGGCGTGTTCCGGCGACGGCACGATCAAGATCGAGATGAACTTCCTGCCCGACGTGTACGTCCCCTGCGAGGTCTGCAAGGGCGCCCGGTACAACAGGGAAACCCTCGAGGTGCACTACAAGGGCAAGACCGTCTCGGACGTGCTGGAGATGCCGATCGAGGAGGCCGCCGAGTTCTTCTCCGCCATCCCGGCCATCCACCGGCACCTCAAGACCCTTGTCGACGTCGGTCTCGGCTACGTGCGCCTCGGTCAGCCCGCGCCCACTCTCTCCGGAGGTGAGGCGCAGCGGGTCAAGCTCGCGTCCGAGCTGCAGAAGCGCTCCACCGGACGGACGGTCTACGTACTCGACGAGCCGACCACCGGTCTGCACTTCGAAGACATCCGCAAGTTGCTGATGGTGCTGGAAGGTCTGGTCGACAAGGGCAACACCGTGATCACCATCGAGCACAACCTCGACGTCATCAAGTCGGCCGACTGGCTGATCGACATGGGTCCGGAGGGCGGCCACCGGGGCGGCACCGTGCTCGCCACCGGCACGCCCGAGGAGGTCGCCGAGGTCGCCGAGAGCCACACCGGTGAGTTCCTGCGCCAGGTGCTCAAGCTCGACGGAAAGGCCAAGGGCGCAGCCGCCGCCACCAACCGTGCCGCCAAGGCCAACGGCGCGACCAAGGCGCGGGCCAGCCGGAAGGTGCCGGCCGGCGCGCGCTGACAGTTCGGCGCCTAGGTTCTGTCTCGTAGATCTTGGTGGTCGGGGACGGCGCGTAGCCAGTCGAGGGTTTCGACCAGGTCGAGGGTGGCCTGGAAGTGGGAGCCGAGTTTGTCGTAGCGGGTGGCGAGGCCGCGCCAGTGTTTGCGTCGGTTGAAGCCGCGTTCGACCTGGTTGCGGCGCTTGTAGGCGGTGGGATCGAAGGTCGGTGGTCGGCCGCCACGTTGTCCTCGCCGCTTCCGGTTGGCGATCTGATCGTTGGGCTCGGGGATGACGGTGGTGATGCGTTTGTCTCGCAGGGCCTTGCGGTTGGCTCGCGAGGAGTACGCCTTGTCGCCGGTGACGGAGTCAGGTCGCTTGCGTGGTCTGCCGACCTGGCCGGGACGCGGCACTCGGACCTGGTCGAGCAGTGGGATCAATTGCTGGGTGTCGGCGGCCTGACCTGGGGTGATGCGGGTAGCCAGAGAGCGGCCACGTCCGTCGGCCAGGGTGTGGATCTTCGTGGTCAGTCCGCCGCGGGACCGGCCGATGCCTTGCGCTGCCCGCGCGTCGGTGCTACTCAGCCCCCTTTTCGGGCACCCGCCGCGTGTTGGTGGGTCCGCACGATGGTGGCGTCGACCTGGGCGTCCCAGTCAATGTCGTCGTCGAGTTCGGCCAACGCGATGACGTGCGCCTTGAGGCTGGCCCAGGTGCCGTCGGCTGCCCAGCGGCGGAACCGTTGGTACGCGGTCTTCCATGGCCCATACCGTTCGGGCAGGTCACGCCATGGCGAACCGGTCCGTTTGACCCAGCAGATCGCGTTGATGACCTGCCGATGATCACGCCACTGGTTACCTCGAACGGGCTGTGTCGGCAGCAACGGCGCCAACACAGCCCACTCGTGGTTCGTCAGATCTCCTCGTGCCACAAAGGGCCTAACGAGCGAGATTCATGATCCGCGAGACAGAACCTAGTCGTTGGGCGGGTCGGGTCGGTTCCACGCGTGTCAGCACGGCACGGGTGGGGCTGGTCCGGCCCGCCCGTCCTATTTCCCGGGTCGCTTAGATGCCGGGATGAACCATCCGGCACAGTTGCCCGTGTGGAGAAGTGTGGCCGGCTTCTGACCGGCGCAGCGGGCTAGAGAGAGGCGAGGCATGAGTGACGATCAGGCACTGACCGGTCCGGGTACGCAGACACGCCGTACCCTGCTCACCGGCGTCGGGGCGGTCGGCGCTGCCGTCGTCCTGGCTGCCTGCGGCAGCGACGACGGCAGCGGCAGCGACGCCCCCACCAGCGGAGGCCCGGCCGTCCCCAGCACCGGAGACGCCGGCGGCGGCGACCGGCAGAACGCCCAGTCGCTGGCCACCACCGCCGACATCCCGGTCGGTGGCGGCAAGATCCTCGCCGCCGAGGGCGTGGTCATCACCCAGCCCACCGCCGGCCAGTTCAAGGGCTTCAGCCCGATCTGTACGCACCAGAACTGCCCGGTGTCGAACGTCGACGGCGGCACGATCAACTGCACCTGCCACGGCAGCAAATTCTCGATCGAGGACGGCTCGGTGAAGGCCGGCCCGGCCACCAAGCCGCTGCCGCCCAAGGACATCAAGGTCACCGGGGACCAGATCTCCCTGGCCTGACCCGCGCGGTGTGATCGACTCGCGTTGCGGGACGTCGGGGTGTTCGTGACGGTTCGACACCCCGACGTCCCGGACACGGAGTGGATCTAGAGCTTGCGGCGGGCTGTCGGTGCCGCGGACTAGGCTTGCTGACGTGGCTGACCCCTCGACCTACCGCCCCGCACCCGGCACCATCCCGGAGCTCCCGGGGGTCTACCGCTTCCGCGACGGCACCGGCCGGGTGATCTACGTCGGCAAGGCGAGGAACCTCCGCAGCCGGCTCAACTCCTACTTCGGCGACGTGTGGAACCTGCACGAGCGCACCCGCCAGATGGTCACCACCGCCGAGTCGGTGGACTGGATCACCGTCGCCACCGAGGTCGAGGCGCTCCAGCAGGAGTTCACCTGGATCAAGCAGTACGACCCCCGGTTCAACGTCCGTTACCGCGACGACAAGTCGTACCCCTATCTGGCCGTCACCCTCAACGAGGAATACCCACGGCTACAGGTGATGCGTGGCGCCAAGCGCAAAGGGGTGCGCTACTTCGGTCCGTACTCGCACGCCTGGGCCATCCGGGAGACCCTCGACCTGCTGCTGCGGGTGTTTCCCGCCCGCACGTGCTCCGCGGGTGTCTTCAAGAGGGCCGGCCAGGTCGGTCGTCCCTGCCTGCTCGGCTACATCGGCAAGTGCTCGGCGCCGTGCGTCGGCACCGTCTCCGCCGACGAACACCGCGCCATCGTCGACGGGTTCTGCGACTTCATGGCCGGGCGCACCGACACCATGGTCCGCAAGATCGAACGGGAGATGACCGAGGCGAGCGAGCAGCTCGAGTTCGAACGGGCCGCCCGGCTACGCGACGACGTCGCCGCGCTGCGCCGCGCCATGGAGAAGCAGACAGTGGTGCTGGGCGACGGCACCGACGCCGACGTGGTCGCGTTCGCCGACGACCCCCTCGAAGCGGCCGTGCAGGTCTTCCACGTCCGTGACGGCCGGGTTCGCGGCCAGCGCGGCTGGGTGGTGGAGAAGACCGAGGACCTCACCACCGGCGACCTGGTCCACCACTTCTGCACCCAGGTGTACGGGGGCGAGCACGGCGAAGCCGACGTGCCCCGGGAACTGCTCGTGCCCGAGTTGCCCGCCGACGCCGACGCGTTGGCGGAATGGCTCTCCAACCACCGGGGCAGCCGGGTGTCACTGCGGGTGCCCCAACGCGGTGACAAACGCCAACTGATGGAGACCGTCGAGCGCAACGCCAAGGACGCGCTGGCCCGGCACAAACTGAAGCGCTCCGGTGACCTCACCACCCGGGGCAAGGCGTTGGACGAGATCAGCGAGGCGCTGGGCATGCGCACTTCGCCGCTGCGCATCGAGTGCTTCGACATCTCCCAGATCCAGGGCACCGACGTGGTGGCCAGCATGGTGGTCTTCGAGGACGGGCTGCCCCGCAAGAGCGAATACCGGCGGTTCATCGTCCGTGGCGCCACCGACGACCTCTCCGCGATGTCCGAGGTGCTGCGCCGCCGCTTCGCCCGCTACCTGGACGCGCGGGCCGAGACAGGTGAGGTGGGCGTCGAGTCCGCCGACGACCCGACCACTCCGGAGGACGCTGTCGAGCCGCAGGTCGGGGTCCTGATCGACCCGACCACCGGCCGACCGCGAAAGTTCGCGTACCCCCCGCAGTTGGTGGTCGTCGACGGCGGCGCCCCGCAGGTCGCGGCCGCCGCGCAGGCCCTCGCCGACCTTGGCATCGACGACGTGGCGCTGTGCGGGCTCGCCAAGCGGCTGGAGGAGGTCTGGCTGCCCGACGACGAGTTCCCGGTCATCCTGCCGCGCACGTCGGAAGGTCTCTACCTGCTGCAACGCGTCCGCGACGAGGCCCACCGGTTCGCCATCACCTTCCACCGGCAACGTCGATCGAAGCGGATGACCGAGTCGGCGCTCGACCACGTGCCCGGCCTCGGCGAGGTACGACGCAAGGCGCTGCTGCGGCACTTCGGCTCACTCAAGCGGCTCTCCGCCGCGACGGTCGAGGAGATCACCGAAGTGCCCGGCGTGGGCCGGCGTACCGCCGAGGCGATCCTCGCCGCCCTCGACAACGGCACGAAAGCCGACGGGGCCGTGGAGTCGACCCCGACGACCTGACACCGCCCTCGGCTGGTCACGATCCGGGCAACGCCGCGCGGGTCAGTTCGCTTCTCGGACGGTCGTGCTCTGGTTTCAGTGGCCTCGTTCCCGGCCTGGCGTCCCGCTTTCCTGGTTCGAGCACGATCGAGCCAGCCAGCCAGCCAGCCAGCCCTGCCTGCCGGCCGGCCCTGCCGGCCGGCAGGGCCGTGCAATGGGGCTAATGGGGGCAAACCGCACACCTGGCGCAGGGTTCGCGCGTACCCCGGTAACGCCCGCGGCGCGTGGAGCGCACCCTGCGGCGCGTGGACCGCACCCTGCCGCGCGTGCGGGTTGATCCACTCCGGTTCGCCGAAGTCGGGGTAACCCCGGCGGCCGGATACCGCGATATCGGCGAACCGGAGTGGATCAAGGCGGCGCACCGTCACCGACCAGGGAGGTTCGTCCGGTCTGTGAGGTTTTTCTGGGTGGTGGGGGTCACCCGGGTGGTGGAATCGGGGGCCGGGCGGGGTCGTTATACCTGGCACGCCGCCGCGACTGTCGGTCGCCGGTGCAGGGGCAGCCGCCGGGAACACCGGCCAGGCCGCCTGGGTTACACCCCCGACCCCCGGACCGGAAGCCCGGCGGAATGCGTTCGCCGCCGCAGCCGGTTACATCCCCGGAGCACACGTGGGCTGGGAGCCCGGCGGAATGATCCGCCGCCCCACCTGGTTACACCTGGTCCCGATGCCGGCCCCACGGTCGCCGGGTATCTGAGCTTTCCCGCACGCCTGTCCCCCTATGTGTTGTGCGGTTCCCCCGAATGTTGCAGAGGAGCACGCCATCATGCGTACCGATCTGATTCGTAAGACCGCTCTGACCGCTGCTGGTCTCGCGTTCACCGGCGGTGCCATCGCCGGTCCCGTGACCGCCGCTTACGCGATGTCCGACGCCAAGCCCACCACCCAGACGCAGACCGACCGCAAGGGTCATGGTGAGCGGGAGTTGGGCGTGCGCTACGAAGCCCAGCCGAACTTCTACTACTGCGGTCCCGCCGCGACCCGTAACGCGTTGAGTGTGCAGGGTAAGGACATCAACGTGGACGCGATGGCCAAGGAGATGGGCACCACCGAGGCCGGCACGAACTCGATCAACGACATCACTCCGGTGCTGAACAAGGAGACCGGCAAGAACGCGTACCGGTCGGTGGAGATCTCCAGCCCCGACGCTGACGCCAAGCAGACCGACCAGCTGCGCGCCGACATCGTCAAGACCGTCGACGACGGGCGGGCCGTGGTCGCGAACATCGCCGGCACGAGCACCGACACCGACGGGGTGAGCCACTCCTACGAGGGCGGGCACTACATCAGCGTCGTCGGCTACCGCGACAACGGCACCATCGTCACCATCGCCGACTCCGCCGACCCGAACCAGGCCTCCTACCAGATCACCGTCGAGCACCTCGCCGACTGGATCGCCACCCGCGGCTACGCCACCAGCTAAACCACACAGCAACACAGCACACGAACACCGAAGGGCCGGACCCCACCACGGGGCCCGGCCCTTCACCATGTCTCAGTCGCTGGTCAGCACGGCCAGGATCTGCTCGCCGTACTTGGCGAGCTTGTTCTCGCCGACCCCGCTGACGCGGGACAGTTCGGCAAGCGTGCTCGGTGCGTCGTTGGCGATCTGGCGAAGGGTGGCGTCGTGGAAGATCACGTACGCCGGAACGCCCTGCTCCTTGGCAGTCGTCGCCCGCCAGCCGCGCAGGCGCTCGAAGACCGGCGCGGCGGCCGGGGTCAGCT
This sequence comes from Micromonospora sp. WMMC250, assembly GCF_027460215.1. NCBI lineage: Bacteria > Bacillati > Actinomycetota > Actinomycetes > Micromonosporales > Micromonosporaceae > Micromonospora > Micromonospora sp. WMMC250. The sequence continues at coordinate 7,000,205 of NZ_JAPZBJ010000002.1, forward strand.
CGGCGACGACGGTGGCCGAGCCGCGCGGCTTGGACGAGCGGCTCGACGTCGGCCTCTCCGGCTCGCGGCGCATCGTGACGGTGCGGCGGCGGCCGAGCACGTCGGCGCTGGCGTCGGTCAGGGCGAGCGTGCCGTAGTCGCCCTCCACGGCGAGCAGCCCTTCGGCGAGCAGTTGCCGGACCACACCCCGCCACTCGGCCTCGCTCAGTTCGGAGCCGATGCCGAAGACGGTCAGCGAGTCGTGACCGTACTGGCTGATCTTGTCATTGTGTTTGCCGAGCAGGATGTCGATGCAGTGCCCGGCGCCGAAGCGTTGGTTGCGTTCCCGGTCGAGGCGGAAGACCGTGGAGAGCAGCTTCTGGGCGGCGACGGTGCCGTCCCAGGACTCCGGCGGGTTGAGGCAGGTGTCGCAGTTGCCGCAGGCGGGCGTGGACGTCTCGCCGAAGTATTCGAGCAGTTGGACGCGCCGGCAGCGCACCGTCTCGCAGAGGGCGAGCATCGCGTCCAGGTGGGCGGCGAGGTTGCGGCGGTGGGCGAGGTCGCCGTCGGACGTCTCGATCATCTTGCGTTGCTGGACCACGTCCTGCAGCCCGTACGCGAGCCAGGCGGTGGACGGAAGGCCGTCCCGTCCGGCGCGGCCGGTCTCCTGGTAGTAGCCCTCGACCGACTTGGGCAGGTCCAGGTGGGCGACGAAGCGTACGTCCGGCTTGTCGATGCCCATGCCGAAGGCGATCGTGGCGACCATCACCAGGCCGTCCTCCCGGAGGAAGCGTTGCTGGTTGGCGGCGCGCGTGGTGGCGTCCAGGCCCGCGTGGTACGGCAGTGCGGCGATCCCGTTGGCGACCAGGAACTCCGCCGTCTTGTCGACCGAGGCGCGGGACAGGCAGTAGACGATGCCGGCGTCGCCCGGGTGCTCGTCGCGCAGCAGTGCCAGCAGCTGCTTGCGTGGCTCCCGCTTGGGCACGATCCGGTACTGGATGTTGGGCCGGTCGAAACTGGCCACGAAGTGGCGGGCGTCGTCGAGCTTGAGCCGGCTGGCGATCTCGGTGCGGGTGGCGCTGGTCGCGGTGGCGGTCAGCGCGATCCGTGGCACCTGCGGCCAGCGTTCGTGCAGCATCGACAGTGCCAGGTAGTCGGGGCGGAAGTCGTGCCCCCACTGGGACACGCAGTGCGCCTCGTCGATCGCGAACAGGGAGATGCGCCCCCGGTCCAGCAGCGCGAGCGTGGAGCGGACGCCGAGCGCCTCCGGGGCGAGGTAGAGCAGGTCCAACTCGCCGGCGACGAAGGCGGCCTCGACCCGGCGTCGGGCGTCCAGGCTCTGGGTCGAGTTGAGGAACCCGGCGCGGACGCCGACGGCGGTGAGGGCGTCGACCTGGTCCTGCATGAGAGCGATCAGCGGCGACACGACGACCGCGACACCCTCGCGGACCAGGGCCGGGATCTGGTAGCACAGGGACTTGCCGCCACCGGTGGGCATCAACACCAGCGCGTCGCCGCCGTCGACCACGTGGTCGATGACGTCCTGCTGGAAGCCGCGGAAGGCGTCGTAGCCGAACACCCGGCGCAGCACCGGCAACGCGCCCTCGGTCCGCAGGTCGGTGGGGGAGGCCATCCGGGGAGTCTACGAGCCCACCCCGACAGCGCCCGCCCGGCGCACCCGGGCGGTGGCTGGCACCCGCCGGGCTGTCCGGTCTGGCCTGCGAAGATCGCGAAGAGCGTGCTCGTGGTCACTGAACGTCATCGAGGGTGTGGAGTGGCGGACCGTGGCAGGTGCGCGGACTCGACCCCGTAGCGGGATAGAGTCGCTGATTGACCAATCGCGGCCAAGGGCGGCCGCGGCGCCACGGCTTGGGGGTACGGGTGAGCGAGGGGCGCACAGTCGGTGACCGGATCGACGACCCGGATGCGGTCGACGGGCAGTCGACGGCGGAGTCGGAGACCACACTCGTGGTGGTCACCGGGCTCTCCGGCGGCGGCCGCAGCACGGTCGCCAGGGCCTTGGAGAACGTCGGCTACTACGTGGTCGACAACCTGCCACAGGCGCTGATGTTGGACATGGCCGAGCTGGCGTTCAAGGCGGGCGGAGCGGCCCGGCGTACCGCCATGGTGCTGGACGTGCGGTCGCGGGCCTTCTCCACCGACCTGGCCGGGGCGATCCGGGAGCTCAAGGAGCGCGGTTTCTCACCCCGGGTGGTCTTCGTCGACGCCGACGACGAGGTGTTGATCCGGCGGTTCGAGAGCGTTCGCCGGTCGCACCCGTTGCAGGGGGACGGGCGGCTCGCCGACGGCATCGCCGTGGAGCGCGGCCTGCTGGAGGAGGCACGCGACAAGGCCGACGTGATCATCGACACCAGCCACCTGAACGTCAACCAGCTCCGCCGGCGCATCGAGGAGTTGTTCGGCGGCGAGGACGCGCGCCGGCTGCGGGTCACGGTGCTGTCCTTCGGCTTCAAGTACGGCCTGCCGCCGGACGCGGACTTCGTGCTGGACGCCCGGTTCCTGCCCAACCCGTACTGGGTGCCGGAGCTGCGTGAGCACACCGGGCGGGAGGAGGCGGTCAGCGCGTACGTGCTGGGTCAGGAGGGCGCGGACGCCTTCGTCGCCTCGTACGCCGACCTGGTCAACGCCACCACGACCGGCTTCGAGCGGGAGGGCAAGCGGTACCTCACGGTCGCCGTGGGCTGTACCGGTGGCAAGCACCGGAGCGTGGCCATCGCCGAGGAGTTGGCCAGCCGACTGCGCCACTCGGGGTTGGCGGCCAACGCCCAGCACCGCGACCTGGGGCGGGAATGACGTCCCGGCGGGTGGTGGCGTTCGGCGGCGGGCACGGGCTGTCCGCCTCGTTGCGCGCGCTGCGTCACTGCGCCCCCGAGCTCGACCTCGACATCACCGCGGTGGTCACCGTCGGGGACGACGGCGGCTCCAGCGGCCGGCTGCGTGCCGAGCGGGGCGGTCTGCCCCCGGGTGATCTGCGCCAGGCACTGGTGGCGCTGGCCGGGGACCACCCGGCGACCCGGCGCAGCGCCGGACTGTTCCAGCACCGCTTCGCCGCCGTGCCGGCCGGCGTACCCCAGCTCGGCGAAGCCGACCCGGACCCGGCGGCGACGGGCGCCCGCGAACCCGGTCGGGGGGCCGACGACCCCGGCGCGGCGGCGTCCGACGCGCACGGCCACGAGCCGCAGACGACCCGCGTCGACGGGTTGGCCGGGCACGCGGTGGGCAACCTCGTGCTCTGCGGTCTCATGGAGCTGCTCGGCGATCCGGTGGCCGCGCTGGACCATGCCGGCGCGATGCTCGGCGCGGTCGGCCGGGTGCTGCCGATGTCCCGGCAGCCGGTCGGCATCGAGGCGCAGGTACGCGGGATCGACCCGGCCGCCCCGGACGAGGTGCGCACGGTGCGCGGCCAACACCAGGTGGCGGTCACCACCGGGCGGGTCGAGTCGTTGCGCCTCACGCCCGCCGCGCCACCCGCCTGCGCCGAGGTGATCGAGGCGATCATGGCAGCGGACTGGTTGATCTTCGGGCCGGGCAGTTGGTACACCAGCGTGCTCCCGCACCTGCTGGTGCCGCAGGTGGCCGACGCGATCGTGTCGACCTCGGCCCGGCGGTTGGTCACGTTGAACCTCGCCGCGGAGAAGGAGACCCTCGGGCTCTCCGTCGCCGACCACCTCGCGGCTCTGCACTGGTACCTGCCCGAACTCAAGGTGGATCTCGTGCTCGCCGACGCCAAGGCGGTGGGTGACCCCGAACCGGTCGAACGTGCGGCAGAATCGCTGGGTGCCCGCCTGGTCCTCGCCCCCGTCGCCGTCACCGGTGGCACTCCCCGCCATGATCCGGCTGCCCTGGGCGCCGCACTGGTGCCTGTCCTGGGTGCCGATCGTTAGACACGTACGTAATCTCCGGCGACACGCCGGAACCGGTCCGTGAGGGGACGCACAATGGCGATGACGGCCGCGGTCAAGGACGAGCTGAGTCGGGTCGACGTGCCCAAGCCCTGCTGCCGGCGGGCGGAGATGGCCGCGCTGCTGCGCTTCGCCGGCGGGCTGCACATCGTCTCCGGCCGTGTGGTGGTGGAGGCGGAACTGGACACCGGGGCGGTGGCCCGGCGGCTGCGCCGGGAGATCGCCGAGGTCTACGGCTATCCCAGCGAGATCCACGTGCTGGCCTCCGGCGGCCTGCGCAAGGGCAGCCACTTCATCGTTCGCGTGGTCAAGGACGGCGAGGCCCTCGCCCGGCAGACCGGCCTGCTCGACGTGCGGGGTCGCCCGGTGCGTGGCCTGCCCCCGCACGTGGTGGCGGCGAACGTCTGCTGTGCCGTCTCCGCCTGGCGGGGCGCGTTCATGGCGCACGGGTCGCTCACCGAGCCCGGCCGCTCCAGCGCGCTAGAGATCACCTGCCCGGGGCCGGAGTCGGCGCTGGCGCTGGTCGGCGCGGCCCGCCGCATCGGGATCACCGCGAAGAACCGTGAGGTACGCGGGGTGGACCGGGTGGTCGTCAAGGACGGCGACGCGATCGCCGCGCTGCTCACCCGCATCGGCGCGCACTCCAGCGTGCTGGCCTGGGAGGAGCGCCGGGTACGCCGCGAGGTGCGCGCCACCGCCAACCGGCTGGCCAACTTCGACGACGCCAACCTGCGCCGGTCGGCGCGCGCGGCGGTCGCCGCCGCCGCCCGGGTCACCCGTGCCCTGGAGATCCTCGCCGACGAGGCGCCCAACCACCTGACCGACGCCGGGCGGCTGCGCCTGGAGCACCGGCAGGCGTCGCTGGAGGAGCTGGGCGCGCTGGCCGACCCGCCACTGACCAAGGACGCCATCGCCGGGCGGATCCGTCGACTCCTGGCGCTGGCCGACAAGCGGGCCCGCGACCTCGGCATCCCGGATACCGAAGCGGCAGTCACGCCCGACATGCTCGTGGTCTGATAGGACGGTAAGGCCGCACGGTGCGTCCGGGAGCACGACCCGGCGCAGCGTGGTCTCGCACGCTCGGATAGGGTCGCTGAGTACGGCAAGGGGGCCGACACAGGCACTCCTCGTCGTGCACACCGCCTCGGGCGGTCAAGGTCCTCAGACCGCGGCGGGGTGGCCGAGACGAACCGTCAACGGCCGGCTCCAACGGTCGGCGCACACCACTCCGCCGGCCCGTTGTCTGAGGCCGGCAGACCAGAACGCGAGGAGATGGGACCTGTGACCATCCGGGTTGGCATCAACGGCTTCGGCCGAATCGGCCGTAACTTCTTCCGGGCAGTGCTGGCGTCCGACGCCGACATCGAGGTCGTGGCGGTGAACGACCTGACCGACAACGGCACGCTTGCCCACCTGCTCAAGTACGACAGCATCCTGGGCCGCCTGCCCTACGAGGTCAAGGCCACCGCCGACGAGATCACCGTCGGTGGCAAGACCATCAAGGCGTACGCCGAGAAGGACCCGTCGAAGCTGCCGTGGGGCGAGGTGGGCGCCGACGTCGTCATCGAGTCGACCGGCTTCTTCACCGACGCCACCAAGGCCAAGGCGCACGTCGACGGCGGGGCCAAGAAGGTCATCATCTCCGCCCCGGCGAAGAACGAGGACGTCACCGTCGTCATGGGTGTCAACCACGACACCTACGACCCGGCGAAGCACACCATCATCTCCAACGCTTCGTGCACCACCAACTGCCTCGCCCCGATGGCGAAGGTCCTGCACGACACGTTCGGCATCCAGCACGGTCTGATGACGACGATCCACGCGTACACCCAGGACCAGAACCTGCAGGACGCGCCGCACTCGGACCTGCGTCGGGCCCGGGCCGCCGCCCTGAACATCGTGCCGACCTCCACCGGTGCCGCCAAGGCGATCGGCCTGGTCCTTCCGGACCTCAAGGGCAAGCTCGACGGGTACGCCCTGCGGGTGCCGATCCCGACCGGCTCGGTCACCGACCTCACCGTCAACGTGGGTCGCGAGACCACCGTGGACGAGGTCAACGCCGCGCTGAAGGCCGCAGCGGACGGCCCGCTCAAGGGCATCCTGGTCTACAACGAGGACCCGATCGTCTCCACCGACATCGTGACCGACCCGGCGTCGTGCATCTTCGACGCGCCGCTGACCAAGGTCGTCGGCAACCAGGTCAAGGTCGTCGGCTGGTACGACAACGAGTGGGGCTACTCCAACCGCCTGGTCGACCTGGTCAAGCTGGTCGGTTCGTCGCTGTGAGCGCGAGGAGTGAGCTTGCGAGCCCCGCAGTCGCGAACGGAAGGCTAGCTCTGTGAGTGCCCTCCGGACCCTCGACGACCTGCTCGCCGAGGGGGTGTCGGGTCGGCGCGTGCTGGTGCGCGCCGACCTGAACGTCCCGCTCGACAAGCAGACCGGTGCCATCACCGACGACGGGCGGATCCGCGCGGTGCTGCCGACCCTCGGTGCGCTGGTCGAGGCCGGCGCGAAGGTGGTCGTCTGCTCGCACCTGGGCCGCCCGAAGGGCGCGCCGGACCCGCAGTTCAGCCTGAGCCCGGTCGCCGGGCGGCTCGGTGAGCTGCTCGGCGCTCCGGTGCACTTCGCCACCGACACCGTCGGTGAGTCGGCCCGTTCCACAGTCGCGGACCTGGCCGACGGTCAGGTCGCCCTGCTGGAGAACCTGCGCTTCAACGCGGGCGAGACCAGCAAGGACGAAGCCGAGCGGGGCGCGTTCGCCGACCAGCTCGCCGCGTTCGGCGACGCGTACGTGGACGACGCGTTCGGTGCGGTGCACCGCAAGCACGCCAGTGTCTTCGACGTGCCGGCCCGGTTGCCGCACGTCGCGGGTCGACTGGTGCTGCGTGAGGTCGAGGTGCTCTCCAAGCTCACCGGTGCGCCCGAGCGGCCGTACGTGGTGGTGCTCGGTGGGTCGAAGGTCTCCGACAAGCTCGCCGTGATCGAGGCGTTGCTGCCCACCGTCGACCGGCTGCTCATCGGCGGCGGGATGTGCTTCACCTTCCTCAAGGCGCAAGGCCTGGAGGTGGGCACGTCGCTGCTGGAGAAGGACATGGTCGACACCTGCCGCAACCTGCTGGAGCGGGCCGACGGCAAGATCCTGCTCCCGGTCGACGTGGTGGTCGCTGACGCGTTCGCCCCGGACGCCGCGCACGACACGGTCCGCGTGGACGGCATCCCGAGCCACCGGCTCGGCCTGGACGTCGGCCCGGAGACGGTGGCCGGCTTCAGCGCCGCCCTGTCCCAGGCGAAGACGATCTTCTGGAACGGCCCGATGGGCGTGTTCGAGATGCCGGCGTTCGCGGCGGGCACCCGGGGGATCGCCGAGGCGATCACCAAGGCCGACGCGTTCAGCGTCGTCGGCGGCGGTGACTCGGCGGCGGCGGTCCGTGCCCTGGGGCTGGACGAGTCGTCCTTCGGGCACATCTCCACGGGTGGCGGCGCCTCCCTGGAATACCTCGAGGGCAAGACCCTCCCCGGCATCGCGGCCCTGGAGAACTGAACATGGCGAGCACCACCCGTCGGCCACTGATGGCCGGCAACTGGAAGATGAACCTCAACCACCTCGAGGCCAACCTGCTGGTGCAGAAGCTGGCGGCGAGCCTCACCGAGAAGCAGCTCACCGAGGTCGAGACGGTAGTGCTGCCGCCCTTCACCGACCTGCGTACCGTGCAGACCGCGGTGGACGGCGACAAGCTGCTGATCGGCTACGGCGGGCAGGATCTCTCCCCGCACGCGTCCGGCGCCTACACCGGGGACATCTCCGGTCCGCTGCTGGCCAAGCTCGGCTGCACGTACGTGGTGGTCGGGCACTCCGAGCGGCGTGCCTACCACCACGAGGACGACACCGTCGTCAACGCCAAGGTGAAGGCGGCGCTGACGCACGGCCTGACCCCGATCCTCTGCGTGGGGGAGGGGCTGGACGTCCGCGAGCAGGGCACCCACGTGGCGCACTGCGCCGACCAGCTCGACGGGGGCCTCGCCGGCCTCACGCCCGAGCAGGTGCGGCAGGTCGTGATCGCGTACGAGCCGGTCTGGGCGATCGGCACGGGCAAGACCGCGACCCCGGAGGACGCCCAGGAGGTGTGCGGGGCGGTCCGGCAGCGACTGGCGGAGCGCTTCGACCAGGAGACCGCTGACCAGGTCAGGGTCCTCTACGGCGGCTCGGTCAAGGCGTCCAACGTCGCCTCGATCATGGCGCAGCCGGACGTGGACGGGGGCCTGGTCGGGGGCGCCAGCCTGGACGCGGAGGAGTTCGCGCAAATCTGCCGCTTCCCGGAGCACCTCGCCCGCTGATCGCTCGGTATCCTGGACACCGCCCGTCCGCCGGTCGGTGCCGCCGTGCCCGATCAGACCGGGCGAGGATCGCTACGAGAGGAACTGACCCCAGCCATGCCGATCTGGTTCGCATACACGTTGATCGTGTTGCTGGTCATCACGAGCATTCTGCTCACCCTGCTGATCCTGCTGCACCGCGGCAAGGGCGGCGGTCTGTCGAGCATGTTCGGCGGTGGCGTCAGCTCCAGCCTCGCCGGCTCGTCGGTGGCGGAGAAGAACCTCGACCGTTACACCGTTCTGGTGAGCGTCGTCTGGTTCGCCGCCATCGTCGGTCTCGGGCTCTGGCTCCGCCTGCAAATGAACAGCGGCGCCTGAGCGAGCGCTTCAAGTCGTACAATCTGCGCGCGGTCCGTCACTCGACGGGCCGCGCGCAGGCTTTTCTCCGCTGCACCGCGTCGCCCGCCGCCCACCCCTACGACGACGGCGGGTCCCCTCCGACGACAGGAGCGAGCAGCCGTGCCGAGTGGCAACGTCATCCGTGGCGCCCGCGTCGGGTCCGCACCCATGCGCCCCGACGAGCGACACCAACCCGCCCCCCGACAGGACGTCACCTACTGGTGCCGCAACGACCACCAGACCGACATCCGGATCGCCGCGGAGGCCGAACCGCCAGCGGTGTGGGACTGCCCCCGTTGTGGTCTACCCGCCGGCCAGGACGCGCAGAACCCTCCAGGCCGGGTCCGCGCCGAGCCGTACAAGAGCCACCTGGCGTACGTGAAGGAGCGGCGCACCGCCGAGGAGGGCGAGGCGCTGCTGGCCGAGGCGCTCGCCGCGCTCCGCCGCCGCCGCGGCGAGTAGCGGCTGCGCCGCCAGCGGGGCGGGTAGCGGCTGCGCCGCCGACGGGGCGGGTGACAGCTCCGTGCCTATCGGAGGCTGCGGAAGCGGGCGGGTACGTCGGCTGCGGCGGCCCGGTCCAGCAGCCACCGGGTACGGCTCACGCCGTGCACCCCGGCGGCCGGCAACTGCACGGGCCCGGCGCCGGCCAACGCCATGCCCACCGCACGGGCCTTGTCGGCGCCGCCGGCCACCAGCCAGACCTCGTCCGCGGTGTTGATCGTCGGCAGGGTGAGCGTGGTCCGCACCGACGGCGGCTTGGGGCTGCCCCGCACCGCGCTGCACGGCCGGGTGTCGTAGTGCACCGGGTGCTCGGGGAAGACCGAGGCGACGTGCCCGTCCTCGCCGACACCCAGCATCAGCACGTCGAAGTGCGGCAGCGTGGCGTTGCCGGGCCGGGCGGCGCGCGCCAGCTCCTCGGCGTACTCCGCCGCCGCCGCCTCGGGGTCGTTGCCGGCCGGGCCGTCGGACGCCGGCATCGGGTGCACCCGGGCCGGGTCGAGCGGCACCACGTCCAGCAGGGCGGCACGGGCCTGGGTCTCGTTGCGGTCCGGGTCGCCGGCGGGCAGGAACCGCTCGTCGCCCCACCACACGTCGACCCGGGACCAGTCCACCGCGTCGCGGGCCGGCAGCGTCGCCACCGCCCGGTAGACGGCCGCGGCGATCCGACCGCCGGTGAGCACCACCGACGCCTCGCCCCGGTCGGCCTGGGCGTCGAGCAACTTCACCAGCAACCGGGCGGCCACGGCCTGCGCCAGCAGATCGGCGTCGGCGTGGACGGCGACACTCGCCTCACTCATGGGATGCGCCTTCGTTTCCCGACCGTCGAGCGGCCGTAATCGCGTCGTGCCGGGCGGATGCGCCCGGAGGTTTCGGGGCAGGGCCCGGTCGTGACCCGGCCCCGCCCCGACGTCGTGCCAGTTGGTGGATCAGCCCTCGCCGCTGGTGCCGGAGTGCGCGGTCACGCCGGCCTCGGCGCGTCGTGCGGTAGCCGGATCCTTCCAGACGTGCACCCGCTGCGCGGGACGCTGCTCCAACCCCCGCAGCCCCACCGTCGCACCCAGCGCCTCCGCGTACACCTGGTCGGCGTCCAGGCGGCGCAGCTCCTCGGCCAACTCGTCACCGAGCGGGCGGCGGACCAGCGGCAGAGCCCTGTCGTCCTGGCCCGTCCGCCGGAACACGGCCATGCTGTCCTCGCGGGTCAGCGTGAGCTGGTCACCGTTGGCGCAGCTCAGCTGCACCTCACGCATCCGGGGGAACTCGTCGGTGTCCACCCGGCGCGGGATGATGCCCAGCCGACTGGACAGCCAACCGACCATCAGCGCGGCCGTCGGGTCGGTGGCCGGCGCGACGACCGTCGCCTCGGTGATCTGCTCGCTGGTCGTATCGAACGCTCCGGCGACGAGCGTGCGCCACGGGGTGATCCGCGTCCAGGCCAGGTCGGTGTCGCCCGGCGCGTAGTCCCGGGCCCGCTGCCGCAGGGCCTCCACCGGGTCGGCGGCCTGCGCCGAGTCGGTGATCCTCCGGTCGGCGACCACCCCGAGGAAGTCGGTGGCGATCTCCGCCGGCGGCTCCCCGTGCCACCAGGTGACCACCGGCACGTCGGGGACGAGCAGCGGCATCACGACCGACTCGGCGTGCAGGGCCAGCCGACCGTACATCCGGGTGACCACCGCCTCGCACGGGCCGAGTCGCCCACCGACGACGATCTCCGCGTCGAGCCGGTTGCGCTCCCGCTCGATGTCGGAGCGGACCACCACCACCAGCCGGCACGGGTGGGCGGCTGCGGCGATCGTCGCGGCGGCCTCCGCCTCCCGGACCCGCTTCTCGTCCACGACCACGATGAGGGTGAGCGCCATGCCGCTGGCCACCCCGCCGGCGCTGCGCCGCTCGGCGGCCAACGCCTTGACCACGTCGTTGCCCGTGGTGTCCCACAGCCCGATCATGCTCGTCTCCAAGCGCGACCCTCACGGGCCAGCATCTCGTCGGAGGCTCGCGGCCCCCACTCACCGGCCCGGTACGGCTCCGGCGTGGTGCCCTCCCAGGCGTGCTCCAGCGGGTCGATCACCTGCCAGCTCTGCTCGACCTCGGCGGCGTCCGGGAACAGGGTGCGGTCGCCGATCAGCACGTCCAGGACGAGACGTTCGTACGCCTCCGGGCTGGACTCGGTGAACGCCTCGCCGTACTGGAAGTCCATCGCGATGTCGCGGACCTCCATTGTCGTGCCCGGCACCTTCGAGCCGAACTTGAGCACGACGCCCTCGTCCGGCTGCACCCGGATGACCAGTTGGTTGTTGCCCAGCGACTCCATGTCGGCGTCGTTGAACGGCAGGTGCGGCGCCTTCTTGAAGATGATGGCGACCTCGGTGACCCGCCGGGGCAGCCGCTTGCCGGCCCGGATGTAGAACGGCACCTCGGCCCAGCGGCGGTTCTGGATGCCCAGCCGCACCGCCACGTACGTCTCCGTGGTGGAGTCGGTGGGGACGTCCTGCTCCTCCCGGTAGCCCACGGCGCGTTCGCCTCCCACCCAGCCGGGCAGGTACTGACCGCGGACGGTGTCCCGGGCGACGTCCTTGGGCAGGGTGATCGCCTTGAGTACCTTCAGCTTCTCGGCCCGGATCTCGTCGGCGTCGAAGCTGGTCGGCTCCTCCATCGCCACCAGGGCGAGCAGTTGGAGCAGGTGGTTCTGGAGCACGTCGCGGGCGGTGCCGACGGTGTCGTAGAAGCCGGCGCGGGTGCCGATGCCGACGTCCTCGGCCATGGTGATCTGCACCGAGTCGACGTACTTGGAGTTCCACAGCGGCTCGAACAGGTTGTTGGCGAACCGCAGGGCGAGGATGTTCTGGACCGTCTCCTTGCCCAGGTAGTGGTCGATCCGGAAGACGTCCTGACTGGTGAACACGTCGTCGACGAGGTCGTTGAGGGCCTTCGCCGACGGCAGGTCGTTGCCGAACGGCTTCTCCACCACGACCCGACGCCAACCACCCGACTTCTTGTTGTCGGCCATGCCGGTGCGGGCCAACTGCTTGAGCACGACGGGGAACGCGGCCGGCGGGATGGAGAAGTAGAAGGCCGCGTTGCCGGTGATGCCGTGGGTCTGCCGCAGGTCGTCCAGCGTCGAGGCCAGCGTGTCGAAGGCCGCGTCGTCGTCGAACGAGCCGCCGACGAACTTGATGTTGCCGGCCAGGCGTGCCCACACCTCGTCCCGCCACGGGGTACGCGCGTGCTTGCGGGCCGCCTCACACGCGAGGGTCTCGAAGTCGCCGTCCCCCCAGTCGCGGCGGGCGAAGCCGAGCACCACGAAACCGGGTGGCAGCAGCCCCCGGTTGGCCAGGTCGTAGACCGCGGGGAGCAGCTTCTTGCGGGCCAGGTCGCCGGTCACCCCGAAGATCACCAGAGCGCAGGGCTCCGGGATCCGGGGCAACCGGCGGTCCTGCGGGTCGCGCAGCGGGTTCACCGCACCGTCCTCAGTTCGCGACTGCGGGGCTCGCAACCCCGGCTCACTCCTCGCGCTCACGGTGCCCCCTCGCTTCCGCTTCAGTCACGTCGTCCATCGTCACGCCCGCAGCTGACCGGCCGCGTCGAGCAGTTGGGCGACACCGGCAGCACGGTCGGTCAGGTGCAACCGCAGCACCGGCCGCTCCCGACCGGCGAGAGCCTGCCGGTCACCGGCGGCCTGCGCCGCCTGCAACTCACCGAAGGTGTACGGCTTGCCCGGCACCTCCAGGTCCTCGGCGACCGCGCCGGTCACCTGGAGGTAGCTGCCCACCTGCGGACCGCCCTTGTGGTACTGGCCGGTCGAGTGCAGGAACCGCGGACCCCAACCGAAGGTGACCGGGCGCCCACCCGCCTGGGCCAGCAGCGAACGCAGCCGGGCCGCGTCGGCGTCGGCGAACCGGTCGAGGTACGCCATCACCGCGAGGTAACCGTCGTCGCCCAGCCCGTCGAGCAGCCAGCGCAGCACGCCGGCCAGGTCCCCGGGAGCGCCCTGCGGGGCGTACACCTCGATCGCGCCCTCGGTGAACGACGGCGTCTCCGCCGGCAGTCCCGAGGCCAGGATCTTGTTGGTGTTCTCCTTGGACTCGGTGACGTTCGGCTGGTTGAACGGGTCGATGCCGAGCACCACACCGGCCACCGCTGTCGCGTACTCCCAGGCCAGGAACTGCGCGCCCAGCGGGCCGTTGACGGCCACGTCCGGGTTGGCGCCGCCGCCCGGCATGTCGCCGGGGGCCAGCGCGCCGCCGTAGCTGACGGTCAGCACGTCCGATCCGGTGGCGCCGGGGCTCTGCGGGGACTCCACGACCACCGGGAGGATGCCCACCCCGGCCTTGCCGGTCGACTCGGCGATCAACTGCTCGGCCCAGTCGCCGAGCCCGTCGATGCCGGTGCCGTCGGAGATCAGAGCGACCTTGTCCCGGGCCAGCGTCGCCGCCGCGCCCAGGGCGGCGCCCAGCGCGAGCGCCGGGTTGTTCTGGTCCGCGCCGAGCGACGTGGCCAGCGCGTCGGCCTGGTCGAGCAGCTCCGCGACCTCGACCCCGGCCAGCGCCGAGGGCACCAGACCGAACGCGGTGAGCGCCGAGTACCGGCCCCCGACGTTCGGGTCGGCGAGCACAGTGAAGGCGCCCATCTCGTTGGCGGTGGCCTCCAACGGCGAACCCGGGTCGGTGACGATGACGAAGTGCCGGCCGGCCTCCGCCTCGGTCATCCCGGCGTCCAGGAACGCCTGCCAGTAGGCGCGTCGGTGGCTGTCGGTCTCCACCGTCGACCCGGACTTGCTCGCCACCACCACGACGGTGCGTTCCAACCGGTCACCGAGCGCCGCCCGGACCTGGCCCGGGTCGGTGGTGTCCAGCACGGTCAAGGGCCTACCCAGCGTCTGCGTGATCACCTCGGGCGCCAGCGACGAGCCGCCCATGCCGGCGAGCACCACGTGATCAAGGTCGGCCAGCTCGGCCTTCAGTTCGGCCAACTGCGCCAACAGCTCCCGGCTGCGCCGGTGGGTGTCCACCCAGCCCAGCCGGATCTTCGCCTCGGCCTCGGCGTCCGGACCCCACAGGCTGGGGTCCTTGCCGGCAAGCTTGCCCGGGACGCCGGCCTTCACCAGCGCGTCCCGGGTCGAGGCGGGCGCGGCCTTGTCGACCGCGTCCGCGCCGTAGACGGCGAGCCCGGCTGCTGCCTCCACCGGCCCCGCGAGCAGGTCACTCATGCCGTCACTCCGCTCCGCTGCGTGCCGTCCTGAGGCACCGTGGCGCTGAGCCCGCTGATTCGCCCGCTCATGCGCCACCGGCCTTGTCGGCGGCCTTCGCGTTGTCAGTGGCGGCCTTGTTCGGGGAGCCGGTGCCCTGCGCCGCGGCATTCAGCGACTTGGTCACCCCGTCGAGCAGTTCCTGCCAGCTGACCTCGAACTTCTCCACGCCCTCGCGCTCCAGCGTGGCGATCACGTCGGCCATGTCCACCCCGACCGACTCCAGGTCCGCGAAGACCTTCCGGGCCGCGTCGTAGGACCCGGTGACGGTGTCGCCGCGGGTCTCGCCGTGATCGGCGTACGCGTGGATGACCGACTCCGGCATGGTGTTGACGGTGCCGTCGGCGATCAGCTCCTCGACGTAGATCACGTCGCGGTAGTCCGGGTTCTTCGTCGAGGTGGACGCCCACAGCGGCCGCTGTGGGTGTGCGCCGGCGGCGGCGAGCGCCTTCCAGCGGTCGGAGGAGAACACCTCGGTGTAGCGCTCGTACGCCAGCTGCGCGTTCGCGACGGCGGCCTTGCCCTTGAGGGCCTTGGCCTGGTCGGACCCGATCTTTTCCAGCCGCTTGTCGACCTCGGAGTCGACGCGGGAGACGAAGAACGACGCGACCGAGCCGATTTTCGACAGGTCGTGGCCGTTGGCCTTCGCCTGCTCCAGACCGGCGAGGAACGCCTCCATGACCGCCGAGTAGCGGTCCAGACCGAAGATCAGCGTCACGTTGACGCTGATGCCCTCGGCCAGGGTGTCGGTGATCGCCGACAGACCCTCCTCGGTGGCCGGGATCTTGATGAAGAGGTTGGGCCGGTCGACCAGCCACCACAGCGCCTTGGCCTCGGCGACCGTCTTGTCCGCGTCGTGGGCGCTGCGCGGGTCCACCTCGATCGAGACCCGGCCGTCGACACCGTCGCTGCCGTCGTACGACGGGCGCATCACGTCGCAGGCCCAGCGCACGTCGTACGTGGTGAGCATGCGCACGGCCTCTTCCACGTCCACGCCACGGGTGGCGAGGTCGCGCAGCTGCCAGTTGTACTCGTCGGCGTCGCTGAGCGCCTTCGCGAAGATCGTCGGGTTGGTGGTGACACCGGCCACGTGCTTCTCGCGGCGGAGCTGGTCCAGCCCGCCGGAGCTCAGTCGTACCCGGGAAAGGTCGTCGAGCCAGACCGCCACGCCCGCGGCGGTCAGCTCATTCAGCTTGTCGGTCATGCCGTCCACGCTCCCTCAGTTGCCGGTCGTGAAACCGGTGATGTCGCCCACCCGGGCCAGCGAGGCGTGCGCCGCCGCCACGATCCGGTCGGGGGTGAACCCGAACTGCTCGAAGAGCACGGTGTGCGGGGCGCTCGCGCCGTAGTGCTCCAGGCTGACGCTCTCGCCGAGGTCACCGACGATGCCGCGCCAGGACATCGCGATGCCCGCCTCCACGCTCACCCGTGCCTTTACCCCGCGAGGGAGCACCGACTCCCGGTACGCCTCATCCTGCTCGTAGAACCACTCCTGACAGGGCATGGAGACGACCCGGGTCGGGGTGCCGTCGGCCTCCAGCCGCTCCCGGGCGGTCAGGCAGAGCTGCACCTCGGAGCCGGTGCCGACGATGATCACCTGAGGCTTGCCGTTGGAGGCCTCGGCCAGCACGTAGCCGCCCTTGGCCACACCCTCCGCCGCACCGAGGACGTCGCGGTCCAGGGTCGGCAGCGGCTGGCGGCTCAACGCCAGCGCGGTGGGCCGGTCGGTGTGCTCCAGCGCCTGCCGCCAGGCCCAGGCCGTCTCGTTGGCGTCCGCCGGGCGGACCACGTCCAGGCCCGGGATGGCGCGCAGCGCGGTCAGGTGCTCCACCGGCTGGTGGGTCGGCCCGTCCTCGCCGAGGCCGATCGAGTCGTGCGTCCAGACGTAGGTCACCGGCAGCTTCATCAGCGCGGCGAGCCGCACCGACGGGCGCATGTAGTCGCTGAACACCAGGAACGTGCCGCCGTACGGGCGGGTGCCGCCGTGCAGGGCGATGCCGTTGAGGATCGCCCCCATGGCGTGCTCACGGATGCCGAAGTGCAGCGTGCGGCCGTACTCGTGGCCGGGGAAGTCCTTGGTGGCGTGCGCGGCCGGGATGAACGACGGCTCGCCCTTCATGGTGGTGTTGTTGCTCTCGGCCAGGTCGGCCGAGCCGCCCCACAGCTCCGGAAGCACCGGCGCGAGCGCCTCCAGGACCTTGCCGGAGGCGGCGCGGGTGGCGACGCCCTTGGCGTCCGCGGGGAAGACCGGCAGCGCGTCGGTCCAGCCGTCGGGGAGTACGCGACCCGCCAGCCGCTCGTAGAGCGCGGTGCGCTCCGGGTTGGCCTTCTTCCAGCCGTCGAACGCGGTGGTCCACTCCTGCTGCGCGTCGGAGCCGCGGCCCATCACCGAGCGGGCGTGGGCGAGCACGTCCTCGTCGACCTGGAAGGTCTGCTCCGGGTCGAAGTCGAGGATCCGCTTGGTGGCCTTCACCTCGTCGGCGCCGAGCGCCGAGCCGTGGATCTTGCCGGTGTTCTGCTTGTTGGGCGCGGGGAAGCCGATGATGGTGCGCAGCGCGATGAAGGAGGGGCGCCCGGTCTCCGCCTTGGCGGCCACCAGCGCCGCGTACAGCGCCTCGGCGTCCTCGTGGTAGTCGCCCTGGTCGGCGTCGCCGCTGCGCCAGTCGACAGTCTGCACGTGCCAGCCGTACGCCTCGTAGCGGGCGGCCACGTCCTCGCTCTTGGCGATGCGGGTGTCGTCCTCGATGGAGATCTCGTTGTCGTCGTAGATCACCGTGAGGTTGCCCAGCTGCTGGTGCCCGGCGAGGGCACTGGCCTCGTGGCTGATGCCCTCCTCGATGTCACCGTCGGACACGATGCACCAGATGTCGTGGTCGAAGACCGACGCGCCCGGCTCGGCCTCGGGGTCGAACAGGCCGCGCTCGCGGCGGGCCGCCATGGCCATGCCGACCGCGTTGCCCAGGCCCTGCCCGAGCGGGCCGGTGGTGGTCTCCACGCCCGGCGTGTGCCCGTGCTCCGGGTGACCAGGCGTCTGCGAGCCCCACTGCCGCAGCGACTTCAGGTCGTCGAGGCTCAGCGGGTAACCGGACAGGAACAGCTGGATGTACAGCGTCAGGCTGGAGTGCCCGGCGGAGAGGACGAACCGGTCCCGGCCGGGCCAGTTCGGGTCGGCCGGGTTGTGCCGCATGACGCGGTTGAAGAGGAGGTACGCCGCGGGCGCGAGGCTCATCGCGGTGCCCGGGTGGCCGTTGCCGGATTTCTCTACGGCGTCCATGGCCAGTACGCGGACGGTGTCTACGGCCCGGCGATCGAGGTCGGACCAGTTCAGTGCGGAGTGCTCGGGTCGTTTGGCAGCCACGATGGTTGTGCTCCTCGGCAGATGGGCGGAACCCTCACCGATGACCTTATCGAGCGTGCCTAAACCAGCGCCCGGGGATCTCATCATGGTGTGCGCTACGTGACGATCCGACTGCACGATCCCACCCGGTGGTGTGACGGCCCGCACCGTTGTCGGGTCGGCCGGGCAGCCAAAACGACGACGCGTAGTGTGTGGGTCGGTGTGCGGACCCGAGCGGGCCCGACATTTCCGAATCTCCCCGTGCCGATGCCGGAAGGTGGCAATCCGTGAGCATGATCACCGAGCGCCCCGCGAGCAACCCGGCCGGGCAGCACCCGGCGCGGGCGGCCGAGGGCACGGTGGCCCGGCGGGACGTGCGCGGGGTGCTGTCGGCGTACGTGGCGCTGACCAAGCCGCGGATCGTCGAGTTGCTGCTGGTCACCACCATCCCGGCGATGATGCTCGCCGAGGGCGGTCTCCCGTCGCTGTGGCTGATGGCCGTCGTGCTGATCGGCGGCTCGCTCGCCGCCGGCGCGGCCAGCGTGCTCAACTGCTACATCGACCGGGACATCGACCAGTTGATGCGGCGTACCAAGCGTCGGCCGCTTCCGGCGCACACGGTGTCGCCGCGTAGCGCGCTGATCTTCGGGCTGGTGCTGGCGGCGGTGTCGGTCGCCCTGATGGCGGCGTTCACCAACCTGCTGGCCGCCGGGTTGACCCTCGCGGCGATCGTCTACTACGACGTCGTCTACACCCTCTGGCTCAAGCGGTCCACCCCGACGAACACCTTCTGGGGTGGCGCGTGCGGGGCCGCCCCGGTCCTGATCGGGTGGGCGGCCGTGACCGGCTCGCTGGCGCCTGCCGCCTGGGGGCTCTTCGCGGTGGTCTTCTTCTGGCAGATGCCGCACTTCTATCCCCTCGCCATGAAGTACAAGGACGACTACGCCCGCGCCGGTATCCCGATGCTGCCGGTGGTGGCCTCGACCCGGCGGGTGAACGCCGAGATCATCATCTTCGCGTGGCTGACCGTGCTCACGTCCCTGGCTGTCTGGCCGCTGGGGCTCAGCGCGATCTACGGGGTGCCGACCCTGGTGGTGGGTGCCATCTTCGTGATCGAGGCGCACAAGCTGTGCCGGCGCGCGACGCGTGGCGAGGCGGTCAAGCCGATGCGGCTGTTCCACTGGTCCACGACGTACCTGACGATCGTGTTCGTGGCCGTCGCGCTCGACGCGCTGATCTGACCGTTCGCTGGTGTCGGCCTGCTCTGCGGGCCGGGGCCGCGGCTCTGATCTGATCCGATCGCAGGTGGCTCCGATCGCAGGTGGCTGATCGGATCGACGCCGGTGATTACCTGATTAATCATGGTCGTAGATGAGTTGTCCGGCTTTAACGTCACATCAGAGTAACTTTCAGCATGAGTCGGATGGGCTCAACCTGCGGTGGTTGGATGCTCAAATGTCGATGCTGTTTGGGTGTAAAAGTCGGTATATAAGCGGACAGCAAGTCTGTGGTCAGCCTTAAACCTGTAGGTAATTGGCATCACAAAAGGTTCATGGTTCTCGCACGGAAGGGTGCGAGTCTGCTTAGGCTTCGCGTCATGGCAGATGGTTCCGATACGACGCTGACGGCCGAGCAGACCGCCGGTGAGCAGACGCCCCAGGGCCTGGTTGCAGGGCTCAAGGCGTTCGCCGCCGGACACGGCGGCGCCAAGGCGGTCATCGAGTACGTCGGCAAGCGTGGCGCGCGGATCGTCCTGGTCGGTGCCGACGGTGAGTGGGGCGACCACTTCGCCGACGACACCGTCACCGCCCGGGAGGCGTGCGCCAAGGCGGGAGTCGCCGTCGAGAACGCCTGGGAGCGTGAACTGATGGACCAGATGCGTCCGAGCAACGACCTCTGGCGGTCGATGGCCCGGCGCACGATGGCCCGCTGAAATAGACACCTGAATTGACCATCCATCACCAGTCGACCCGGGGGGAACCCCGGGTCGCTCTCGTCACCTGCGCCGATCTGGCCGACCTCGACCCGGACGACCGGCTGGTCGTCGCCCCGCTCACCGCCCGCGGCGTCACCGTCGAGACCGCGGTGTGGGACGACCCCGACGTCGAATGGTCCTCCTACGACCTGGTCGTGCTCCGCTCACCATGGGACTACGCGCTGCGCCGCGACGAGTTCGTCGCCTGGGCGGCCACGGTCCCACTGCTGGTCAACCCGGCCGAGGTGGTGCGCTGGAACACCGACAAGCGCTACCTCGCCGAGCTGAGCGCCGCCGGAGTGCCGACCGTGCCGACGTCCTGGGTCGAGCCGGGGGAGAGCTGGCAGCCGCCCGCCGACACCGGCGAGTACGTGCTCAAGCCCTCGGTCAGCGCCGGCAGCCAGGACACCGGCCGGTACGACCTGGCCGACCCGGAGCACCGGGACCTCGCCGCCGCGCACGTCCGCCGGCTCTCCGACGCCGGCCGGGTGACCATGGTCCAGCCGTACCTGCGCGCCGTCGACACCGAGGGCGAGACAGCGCTGCTCTTCCTGGCCGGCCCGGACGGGCTGACGTTCAGCCACGCGATCCGCAAGGGCCCCATGCTGACCGGCCCGGACCTCGGCCCCGACGGGCTCTACAAGGCCGAGGAGATCACCGCCCGTACCGCCCGACCCGACCAGCTCGCGGTGGCCGAGCAGACCCTCGCCGCGGTGCCCGGCGGCACCCGGCAGCTCCTCTACGCCCGGGTCGACCTCATCCCCGGCCCGGACGGCGAGCCGGTCCTGGTCGAGTTGGAGCTGACCGAGCCGTCGCTCTTCATCGGGTACGCCGACGGTGCCCCCGAACGGCTCGCCGACGCCATCACCACCCACCTGGCCCGCCGCGGCTGACCCACCCTGCGGCAGCTCCTTCCGGACGCTGGACTCCGCCCCAAGATCGTGTTCGACCATCGGTGTAGTGGTGCCGAGGCGTCGTCGAGGCCACTACATCGATGATCGAGCGTGACCTTGACGCCTGCGGGCGTTCGGGACCCGCTTCGGGTCTTGGGCGGGCGCGGGGCGCGGGCGGGGTGCGGGGCGTTGTCAGGCGGTGACGGGGACCGGGGTGGCGGCGTCGGCCCGGGTGGCCTGGGGTGTCGGGGTGACCGGCCGACGTTCCCGGGTGGACCACTGCACGGACAGGGTCGCCAGCAGCACCAGGCAGGAGCCGAGCATGTGCGCCCCGACCAGCAGGGCCGGCACGTGGGTGAAGTACTGCACGAAGCCGATCACTCCCTGACCCAGCTCCACGGCGAGCAGGACGATCGCGGCGCGGGTGGCGCGCTGCGCGCCGACGGCGCGGAACGCGAAGATCAGCGCCACCGAGAGGCCGATCAGCAGGAAGACGGCGTCCGCGTGCACCTGCGAGATCGACTCCGGGTCGAGCCCGTTGCGGGCTGCGCCGTGGTCGCCGGCGTGCGGACCGCTGCCGGTGACCCAGGTGCCGATGACCAGTACCGCGACGCTGACGCCGGTGGTGACCCGGGCCAGCGTGCGCAGCGGCGTGGGCACGGTGGGCACGGTCGGGCCGTCGGGGTCGCCGATGCGCCGCCAGAGGGCGTACGCGGCGGCGATCACCGCCATCGAGGCCAGGAAGTGCAGCCCGACCACCCACGGGTTGAGGTTGGTGAGCACGGTGATCCCACCGATCACCGCCTGGGCGGGAATGCCCAGGAAGACCGCGACGGCCAGCGGGAGGAGCCCGCGTCGGCGGGGTTGGTGCGCCAGCACGGCCAGCAGGGTGGCCAGCGCGATGAGGCCCACCGCGAAGGTCAGCATCCGGTTACCGAACTCGATCACCCCGTACACGCCCATCTCGGGTGTGGTGACGTAGGAGTCGTCGGTGCAGCGGGGCCAGGTGGGGCACCCGAGGCCCGAGGCGGTCAACCGGACGGCCCCGCCGGTGACGACGATCCCCACGTTCGCGATGATCGAGGTGAGCGCGAGGCGGCGCAGCAGGGTGCCGGAGACCGGACGGGCGATTCGGTTCACGGCGCAAATCCTACGCACCGTAGTGATCGAGGTTCGTCCGACTCCGGCGACGCGGTGGTTCGGATCACCGGGACCCGGGTTTGCGACAGTCCGGGCAATTACGTAACGTTGGCGTTGTGAAAAACGCGGCGGCGCTCTCCGGGCAGCAGCCGACGGCCGGTCCGGCTGTCGGTGCGCCCACGTCCGCGCCCGTCGTGAGCACGTCAGGGGCCACGGCCGCCGAGATCTCCACCCGGGACCGGGTCACCCAGTTGCTGCTGGAGCGGGGTGCCACCACCGCCGCGCAGCTCGGGGTGGCCCTCGGGCTCAGCCCGGCGGCGATCCGCCGACACCTGGACGCGATGCTCGCCGACGGTGACGTCTACGCCCGCGAGCAGACCGTTCAGGGCAGCCGTGGCCGGGGACGTCCGGCCAAGGTGTTCAGGTTGACCGAGGCCGGCCGCGTCCGCTGTGGCACACACCACTACGACAACATGGCCACCGCCGCGTTGCGCTGGATCGCCCGCAGTGGCGGTTCGGACGCGGTGGAGGCGTTCGCCGCCGAGCAGGTTTCCGCTCTTGAGTCCCGCTGCCGAGCGGCCATGGAGGACGCCGGCGACGACCCCCTCGCGCGTGCCGAGGCACTCGCCGCGGCGCTCACCGCCGAGGGTTACGCTGCCAACGCGACCACGATCGCCTCGGGCGGTCAGCTCTGCCAGCATCACTGCCCGGTGGCGCACGTGGCCGCCGAGTTTCCCCAGCTGTGCGAGGCCGAGACCGCGGTGATCTCCCGTCTGGTCGGCACCCACGTGCAGCGCCTGGCCACCATCGCGCACGGCGACGGGGTGTGCACCACGCACATCCCGACCCAGCCGGGCCGTGTTCAATCCGGTAATCCCGTCACCACTGTGAGGACAGATAAATGACCGAGCAGATCGTCCAGCCCCTGACCCAGGAAGAGCAGCTCGCCGCCCTGGGTCGGTACGAGTACGGCTGGTCCGACCCGGACGCCGCCGGGGCAGCTGCCCAGCGCGGCATCAACGAGGCGGTGGTGCGGGACATCTCGGCCAAGAAGAACGAGCCGGAGTGGATGCTCGACCTGCGCCTGAAGGGCCTGCGGCTGTTCGGCCGCAAGCCGATGCCGGCCTGGGGCGCGGACCTCACCGGGATCGACTTCGACAACATCAAGTACTTCGTGCGGTCCACCGAGAAGCAGGCCACCAGCTGGGAGGACCTGCCGGAGGACATCAAGAACACCTACGACCGGCTGGGCATCCCGGAGGCGGAGAAGCAGCGGCTGGTCGCCGGTGTGGCGGCACAGTACGAGTCCGAGGTCGTCTACCACAAGATCCGTGAGGACCTTGAGGAGCAGGGCGTCGTCTTCCTGGACACCGACACGGCGCTGCGGGAGCACGAGGACATCTTCAAGGAGTACTTCGGCACGGTGATCCCGGTCGGCGACAACAAGTTCGCCGCGCTGAACACCTCCGTGTGGTCCGGTGGCTCGTTCATCTACGTGCCGAAGGGCGTGCACGTGGAGATCCCGCTGCAGGCCTACTTCCGGATCAACACCGAGAACATGGGCCAGTTCGAGCGGACGCTGATCATCGTCGACGAGGGCGCGTACGTGCACTACGTCGAGGGCTGCACCGCGCCGCTCTACTCCTCCGACTCGCTGCACAGCGCGGTCGTGGAGATCATCGTCAAGAAGAACGCGCGCTGCCGGTACACGACCATCCAGAACTGGTCGAACAACGTCTACAACCTGGTCACCAAGCGCGCCGTCTGCCACGAGGGCGCGACCATGGAGTGGGTCGACGGCAACATCGGCTCCAAGGTGACGATGAAGTACCCGGCGGTCTACATGACCGGCGAGCACGCCAAGGGTGAGGTGCTCTCGGTGGCGATGGCCGGCGAGGGTCAGCACCAGGACGCCGGCGCCAAGATGGTGCACGCCGCGCCCCACACGAGCAGCACCATCGTGTCGAAGTCGATCGCCCGTGGCGGCGGCCGCACCTCGTACCGCGGCCTGGTCCAGGTGTTGGAGGGTTCGCACCACAGCCGGAGCACCGTCAAGTGCGACGCCCTGCTGGTCGACACGATCTCGCGCTCGGACACCTACCCGTACGTCGACATCCGCGAGGACGACGTGGCGATGGGGCACGAGGCGACCGTCTCCAAGATCAGCGATGACCAGCTCTTCTACCTGATGAGCCGGGGCCTGAGCGAGGACGAGGCGATGGCCATGATCGTCCGTGGCTTCATCGAGCCGATCGCCAAGGAGCTCCCGATGGAGTACGCGCTGGAGCTCAACCGTCTGATCGAGCTTCAGATGGAGGGCGCGGTCGGCTGACGCCGCCTCCGCCCGGCCATGGCCGGACCCGGACCCGGTACGCCGGGTCCGGTCCAGCCCGCTTCGACCCTCCGATCCATGACAGACCAAGGAAGAGATGACTACCCAGGCTTCCGCGCCGCCGCCCAGCACCAAGTCGCAGGCGCTGCGCTCGTACGACGTCGCCGACTTCCCGGCCCTCACCGGCCTGGAGGAGGACTGGCGTTTCACCCCGCTCAAGCGTCTCCGCGGTCTGGCCGGCGACGTACCGGCTGCGGCCGGTGCGGTCCGGCACGAGCACGGCGACCTGCCCGAGGGCGTGACCATCACCCGGATCGGCCGCGACGACGAGCGGGTCGGAAGCGTGCTGACCCCGGTGGACCGGGTCAGCGCGCTGGCCTACGGCGCTGCCGCCGACACCCTGCTCGTGCGGGTGGACCCCGAGGCGGTGCTCGGTGAGCCGGTGCGCCTGCGGGTGGTCGGTACGGGCGCCGAGCAGCCGGCGTTCGGGCACACCTTCGTCGAGGTGGGCCGCTTCGCCGAGACGACGCTGGTGGTGGAGCACGTCGGGTCGGCCACCCTGGCCGACAACGTCGAGGTGCTGGTCGCCGACGGCGCGAAGCTGACCCTGGTCACGATCGCCGACTGGGCCGACGACGCGGTCCAGGCCCAGCACCTGAAGGTCAAGCTGGGTCGGGACGCCAAGGTCGTCCACATCCAGGTCTCCCTCGGCGGTGACCTGGTCCGGCAGTTCACCAGCGTGGAATACACGGGTCGGGGTGGCGAGGCCGAGCTGTACGGCGTCTACTTCGCCGACTCCGGCCAGCACCTGGAGCACCGGCAGTTGGTCGACCACAACGTTCCGGACTGCCGCAGCTACGTCGGCTACCGGGGCGCCCTGCAGGGCGCGGACGCGCACACCGTCTGGGTGGGCGACGTGCTGATCCAGGCCGAGGCCACCGGCACCGACACGTACGAGATCAACCGGAACCTGCTGCTGACCGACGGCGCGCGGGCGGACTCCGTACCCAATCTCGAGATCGAGACCGGCGAGATCGCCGGCGCCGGCCACGCCAGCGCGACCGGCCGCTTCGACGACGAGCAGTTGTTCTACCTGATGGCCCGGGGGATCCCGGAGGGTGAGGCCCGTCGTCTGGTGGTCCGTGGCTTCTTCGCCGAGCTGATCAACAAGATCCCGGTGGAGTCGCTGCGCGAGCGTCTCGGTGACGCGATCGAGGCCCGGCTGACCAAGGCCGGCGCCTGATGATCCGGATCTGCTCCACCGAGGACGTGCCGAAGGGCACCGCGATCAGCGCGGATGTCGACGGCACTCCGATCGCCCTGGTGCACGGCGAGGACGGCAACTTCTACGCGGCGTACGACGAGTGCTCGCACGCCGCGGTCGCCCTCTCCGAGGGAGAGGTCGACGGTTGCACGCTGGAGTGCTGGCTGCACGGCTCGCGCTTCGACCTGCGCACCGGCGAGCCGAGCGGGCTGCCCGCCACCGAACCCGTCCCCGTCTACCCCGTCGAAGTCCGCGACGGCGACATCTACCTCAGCCTGACGCCGAGTAATGGAGTGACCCGATAATGAGCACCCTGGAGATCCGCGACCTGAAGGTGTCGGTCAAGCTGCCCGAGGGTGAGCTCAAGCCGATCCTGGCCGGCGTCGACCTGACCGTGAAGTCGGGCGAAACTCACGCCATCATGGGGCCGAACGGCTCCGGCAAGTCCACCCTGGCGTACTCGATCGCCGGTCACCCCAAGTACGAGATCACCGGCGGCACGGTGACCCTCGACGGCGAGGACGTGCTCGCCATGACCGTCGACGAGCGTGCCCGCGCTGGCCTCTTCCTGGCCATGCAGTACCCGGTCGAGGTACCCGGCGTCTCGGTGGCGAACTTCCTGCGGACCGCGAAGACCGCCATCGACGGGGAGGCGCCGAAGCTGCGCACCTGGGGCGGCGAGCTGCGCGGCGCGATGGAGCGCCTGCAGATGGACCCGGCGTTCGCCCAGCGCAACGTCAACGAGGGCTTCTCCGGTGGTGAGAAGAAGCGGCACGAGATCGTCCAGCTGGAGCTGCTCAAGCCGAAGATCGCGATCCTCGACGAGACCGACTCGGGCCTCGACGTGGACGCGCTGCGCGTGGTCAGCGAGGGCGTCAACCGGGTCCGCGACACCGGCGACACCGGCGTGCTGCTGATCACCCACTACACGCGGATCCTGCGCTACATCAAGCCGGACTTCGTGCACGTGTTCGTTGCCGGCCGGATCGTCGAGCAGGGCGGCCCGGAGCTGGCCGACAAGCTCGAGGCCGAGGGCTACGAGCGGTACGCCGCCGGGGCCGGCACGGCCAAGGCCTGAGCGGGAGAGGCGCTGCCGAGATGACCAGCATCGCGATCCCCGAGGGGATGCCGCAGTACGACGACGTGCCGCGTTTCGACGTGGCCCGGGTGCGCGCCGACTTCCCGATCCTCGATCGGGAGATCAACGGGCACCCGCTGGTCTACCTCGACAGCGCCAACACCTCCCACAAACCGCGCCAGGTGCTCGACGTGCTCGACGAGCACTACGCGCGGCACAACGCCAACGTCTCGCGCTCGGTGCACACCCTGGGCACCGAGGCCACCGAGGCGTACGAGGGGGCGCGGGCGAAGGTCGCCGCGTTCATCAACGCGCCGAGCGTCGACGAGGTGGTGTTCACCAAGAACTCCACCGAGGCGATCAACATCGTGGCGTACGCCTTCTCCAACGCCTCGCTGCGCCCGGACGCCGACAGCCGGTTCCGGCTCGGCCCCGGCGACGAGGTGGTGATCTCCGAGATGGAGCACCACTCGAACATCGTCCCGTGGCAGCTGCTCTGCGAGCGGACGGGCGCGACTCTGCGCTGGTTCCCGGTCACCGACCAGGGCCGGCTCGACGAGTCCGGCCTGGAGGACCTGGTCACCGAACGGACGAAGATCGTCTCGCTGGTGCACACGTCCAACATCCTCGGCACGGTCAACGCCACGTCGCGGATCACCGCCCGGGTCCGCGAGGTGGGTGCGCTGCTGCTGCTGGACTGCTCGCAGTCGGTGCCGCACCTGCCCATCGACGTGGTCGACCTGGACGCCGACTACATCGTGTTCACCGGTCACAAGATGTGCGGTCCGACCGGCATCGGCGTGCTCTGGGGCCGGGGCGAGCTGTTGGCGGCCATGCCGCCGGTGATGGGTGGCGGCTCGATGATCGAGACGGTCACCATGGCCCGCTCGACGTTCGCCGCGCCGCCGGCCCGGTTCGAGGCGGGCACCCCGCCGATCGCCGAGGCGGTCGCGCTCGGCGCGGCCGTGGACTACCTGACCGGTGTCGGGATGCGGGCCATCCAGTGGCACGAGAAGGAGCTGACGGCGTACGCGCTGGACGCCCTCGCCTCGGTGCCGGACCTGCGGATCTTCGGCCCGACCGTGCCGGTGGGTCGGGGCGGCACCATCTCGTTCGCGCTCGGCGACGTGCACCCGCACGATGTGGGTCAGGTGCTCGACTCGCTCGGCGTGCAGGTGCGGGTGGGTCACCACTGTGCCAAGCCGGTGTGCAGCCGGTTCGGCGTCCCGGCCATGACCCGGGCCTCGTTCTACCTCTACACCACCACGGAGGAGATCGACGCTCTGGTGGCCGGTCTGGAGCAGGTGAAGAAGGTGTTCGACTGATGCAGCTCGACCAGCTCTACCAGGAGATCATCCTGGATCACTACAAGCGCCCGCACGGGCGTGGACTGCGCGACGCCGAGGATTCGGGCGACCGGGTCGCGGAGGCTCACCACGTCAACCCCACCTGCGGTGACGAGGTCACCGTCCGGGTGGCCACCGACGGCACGGTCCTGCACGACGTCTCGTACGACGGGATGGGCTGTTCGATCAGCCAGGCCTCGGCGAGCGTGCTGCACGAGTTGCTGCGCGGTCGGGGCACCGGGGAAGCATTCGAGGTGCACGAGGCGTTCGTGGAGTTGATGTCCGGACGTGGCCAGGTCACGCCGGACGAGGACGTGCTCGGTGACGGCGTGGCCTTCGCGGGTGTGGCCCGCTATCCCGCCCGGGTCAAGTGCGCGCTGTTGCCGTGGATGGCGTTCAAGGACGCCGCAGCACGTGCCGGCGTGGGCGTCAACCCGGAGGTGACGGCATGAGCGAGCGTCAGCGAGTGAATCGGTGGTGCAGCGCAGTGGTGCCTCATGGCGTCGCGGAGCGCAGCGGAGCGATGGCATGAGCGAGCGTCAGCGAGTGAATCGGTGGTGCAGCGCAGTGGTGCCTCATGGCGTCGCGGAGCGCAGCGGAGCGATGGCATGAGCGAGCGTCAGCGAGTGAATCGGTGGTGCAGCGCAGCCTCGTGGCGTCGCGGAGCGCAGCGTAGTGACGGCATGAGCGAGAACAATTGGTGCAGCGCAGTGCTGCCCGGTGGTGGCACGGAGCGAAGCGGAGTGATGGCATGAGCAGCGAGAACACGGCAACCGCAGCGACGCCGGAGGCCGGTGACGCCACCGCGACGCCGCAGACCGACGCCGTGACGACCAACGACGCCGCGACGCCGGAGGCCGGCGACGCCGGCACCCCGGCGGGCGGCGTCAGCAAGGCCATGATCGCCGACATCGAGGAGGCGATGAAGGACGTCGTCGACCCGGAGTTGGGCATCAACGTGGTCGACCTGGGTCTGGTGTACGGCGTGCACGTCGACGACGAGAACGTCGCCACCCTGGACATGACGCTCACCTCGGCGGCCTGCCCGTTGACCGACGTGATCGAGGACCAGGCTCGGCAGGCGCTGACCACCGGCCCCGGGGGCGGTCTGGTCAACGACATCCGGATCAACTGGGTGTGGCTGCCGCCGTGGGGCCCGGACAAGATCACTGATGAGGGTCGGGACCAGCTCCGTTCCCTCGGCTTCAACGTCTGACCCGACTTCCGTTCGACCATCTTCGAGCGCGGTACCCCGTCCGGGGTGCCGCGCTCGATGCTTTCCGAATCCTGTCCGCTCCGTTTGTGGAACGGATCGTTCCGGTCTGCTAAGCTGAACCCACCAAATGGAGCGGAACGTTCCGCTCCGAAGGCGGGCGGGAACACCGCTCGTATGACGGGATCGGCGGAGGGGTCAGGACGATGAGCGACATGGCAGCGGCGCAGTGGCGGATCGTGCTCGACGAGGCGCACACGGCGCTCCGGACGGCCGTCGAGGGGGTCCCGGCCGACGCCTGGGACCGGCCCACCCCGTGCGAGCGGTGGACGGTCACCCAGGTGCTCCAGCACGCGACAGGTGACCAGCTCGCCTTCGCGTCGGCGATCGTCGGTGGGCCCGGGCCGACGGAGGACCCGTTCGCGCCCTCCGGCCGGATCGAGGGCGACAAGCTGGTCGACCTGCACGCCGCCCTCGACGCATCCGCCCGCGCCTGGGCGAGTGTCGCCGACGACAACCCGCAGGTGCCCACGCCGCTGCCCCAGGGCAAGCTCCCGGCCCACGTCGGTGCCGTCGCGTGCGCCCTCGACGCGGCGGTGCACGCGTGGGACATCGCGGCGGCCACCGGCCAGCCGTCCCCGCTCGGCGACGACCTGGCCCGACCCCTGCTGGTGGTCGCTCGGCAGATCGTCGAGCCGCTCCGGAACTACGGCGCGTACGCCCCGGCGCTCACCACCGGCCCGGAAGCCGACGAGGTCAGCGCCCTCCTCGCCTACCTCGGCCGCGACCCCCAGTGGTCCGCCGAAAAGGGCTGACAGAGCCCCGCCCAGCGCCGAGTCCTCGTCGCCGAGATCCGCGCAACATCGGGGATGTTGGTGTCTCCCGCGCGTCGGAGGCAGCAACATCCCCGATGTTGTGACGATCTTGGGCGCGGGGCGCGGGGCGCGGGGCGCGGGGCGCGGGGCGCGGGGCGCGGGGCGCGGGGCGCGGGGCGCGGGGCGCGGGGCGCGGGGCGCGGGGCGCGGGGCGGGGAAAAGCGGTGGCGGGGGCGGGGCTTCGGCGCGCAGGATGCGCGTGTGATTGAGGCGTACCCGATGCAGGTCCCTGTCCGTGCGGCGACTGCCGTGCGTCGACAGCGGCCGGTCCGGCGGCGAGCCTCGACGCGCCACCGACGGCCGTGACCGGGGCGTTCCTCGCCGGTCTGGTGGCCGGCTACGGCGTCGCCATCCCGGTCGGCGCGATCGCGATCCTCATCCTGGGGCTCAGCGCCCGTACCTCGTTTCGGGTCGGTGCCGCGGCGGCGCTCGCGGTGGCGACGGCCGACGGTCTCTACGCGGCGGTCGCCGCTCTCGGTGGCGCCGGGCTGGCCGGGTTCGTCGCGCCGGTGGCCGGGCCGCTTCGGGTGGTCGCGGCCGTCGTCCTGCTGGGCCTGGCCGCGCACGGCCTGTGGCGGACCTGGTCCGCGCACCGGTCACGGCGGACGCCGACGGCACCCGTCGGCGGGGGTCTGAGCACTCCGGGGCGGGCCTACGCGGCGTTGCTCGGGCTGACCCTGCTCAACCCGGCGACGGTGCTGTACTTCACCGCGCTGGTGCTCGGTCGTCGGGACACCGCCAGCGCGGGCGCGGGCGCGGCGGCGCTCTTCGTGGCGGGCGTGTTCCTGGCGTCGGCGAGTTGGCAGCTGCTCATCGTCGGCGGCGGCACCGTGGTCGGTCGGGCGTTGAGCAGCCCGCGTGGGCGGCTGGTCACCGGCCTGGTCTCCAGCGCGCTGATCGCCGCGCTGGCGGTGGTCGCACTGCTGCCGGGCTGAGCGGCCCGCCCAGCCGGCCGTGCCGTACGGTCGGGCGATGACCAGTCGACCCGCCGCCGGAGGTGGCCGCTGGGTGGAGGTCGACCCGGCCCGCGTCGGCCGCTGGGTCGAGGGCTTCGCCGACCGGCACGGCCCGCACACCACCACGGTGCGGGAGTACGGGCTGCTGCTCACCGCCGACGACGGGGCAACCGCCGAGGTGTACGCCCCACCCGGTGCGCCGGCCGGCGACGACGTCGCCGGGTTCGTGGCCGCCGCTGTGGCGCCCCGCCGGATCGGCCTGCTGCTGGCCCGCAAGGGCGCGGTGGCTGTCGGGGTGGCCGAGGGTGGTGACCTGGTCGTCTCCAAGGTGGACAGTCGTCACGTGCAGGGGCGCACCGCAGCGGGGGGATGGTCACAGCAGCGGTTCGCCCGGCGGCGCGACAACCAGGCGAAGGCCGCCATGGGTGACGCCGCCGACCTGGCCGTACGGCTGCTGTTGCCGGAGGTGGCGAGGCTGAGCGCGGTGGTCTGCGGCGGGGACCGGCGGGCGGTGGACACGGTGCTGGCCGACCGGCGGTTGGCCCCGCTCGTGCCGCTGCGCGCGGAGCGGCTGCTCGACGTGCCGGAGCCACGGCACGCGGTGCTCGTCGCGGCGGTGACCGCGGCGCGGGCGGTGCACATCCGGCTGCGCGACCCGGAACCCGGCTGAGGTCGGGAGACGACCGCCACGCGAAACGGGGTTCTGAGCCTGCCGCCGTGCCGCCGGACGGAGGATGGGCACGTGGAGTTTCTGGTGGACATGGTGACGACGGTGCCGGAGGGCACGTCGGAGGACGAGGTCGCCGCGATGCGTGCGCGGGAGGCGGCGCGTTCGGCCGAGCTGACGGCGCAGGGCAGCCTCCTGCGGCTGTGGCGACCGCCGCTGGCGCCGGGGGAGTGGCGTACCTGGGGGCTGTTCCAGGCCGACGACGCCGAGGCCCTGGAGGCGGTGCTCGCGTCGATGCCGTTGCGGGCGTGGCGGCGGGAGACCGTCACGCCGTTGACACCGCACCCGAACGACCCGGGTCAGCCGCCCCGGCAGCCGGGGCGGTGACCATGGCCAGCAGCGAGATGGAGATCCTGCGGACCGTCCTCGACCGGTGGGCGTCGGCGGTCGACGCCCACGAGCCGGAGCGCGTCGCGTCGTCCTTCACCGAGGACGCGATCTTCCAGGGGCTGCGTCCGTACACCGTCGGCCGGGCCGGGGTCGCCGCGTACTACGCCGCCCAGCCGCTCGGCCTGACCGCCGCGTACGACATCCGGGAGGTCCGCCGGTTCGCGGACGACCTGGTCCTCGGGTACCTGGATGTGCGGTTCGGCTTCACCGACCGCCCTACCCTGAGCGTGCACCTCGCCGTGGTCGTGCGGCGGGTCGACGACGACTGGCTGATCGCGCACTACCAGGTCTCGAAGCTCGATTAGGGCCTGCGTCGAAGCCCCTGGCCGAGGACTTTGACACAGGCCCTGGAGCGACAGCCGCCCCGCCAGCGTGATCGGCGCTGACGGGGCGGGTCGGGTGGGGCGGGGGACGTCAGAGCTGGTCGGTGCCGAAGGTGTCGCAGACCTTCGGGTCGCCCCTGTCGTACCCCTGGGTGAACCAGCGCTTGCGCTGCTCGGACGTGCCGTGGGTGAACTGGTCCGGGTTGACCCGGCCGCCGGAGCGTTCCTGGATGCTGTCGTCGCCGATCGCCTCGGCGGCCTGCACGGCCTCGCTGATGTCGGTCTGGGTGATCGACGTGAACAGCGGCTCCTGGCCGGTCTTGTCCTTGCTCTCGGTGGCGTGCTTGGCCCAGGCGCCGGCGTAGCAGTCGGCCTGCAACTCCAGCCGCACGGAGGCGGACTTGGGGCCGCTCTGGTCGCCCTGGCCGGCCTTGGCGTTGGTGCCGAGCAGGTTCTGGACGTGGTGCCCGTACTCGTGGGCCAGCACGTACGGCTGGGCGAACTCGCCCTTGGCCCCGAACCGGGAGGCCAGCTCGTCGTAGAAGCTCAGGTCGATGTAGACCTTCCGGTCGGCCGGGCAGTAGAACGGGCCGACGCCCGAGTCGGCCTGCCCGCAGCCGGTGTTCACGGCGGCCTGGAAGAAGTTGGTGGTGGTGGCCTCGTAGTCGCCCTTGCCCAGCTCCGGGTACGCCTTCTGCCAGTAGGCCTGGATGCTGTTGACGTAGAGCAGGTTGCGGCAGCGTGCGTCGTCGAGACGGTCGGGGTTGGCGGTGGAGCACACCTGGTCCAGGTCGCCGCCCCCGGCCTGACCGCCCTCGTCGCCGTTGGTCATGGCGTTGAGACCGAAGCCGCCGCCGAGCAGGGCGATGAGCACGGCCACCACGATGCCGATGATGCCGCCCCGGCCACCGCCGCCGGGGATGGGGATGCCGATGCCGCCGCCTGACCCGCCGCTGCCTCGGCCCAGGTCGTTGGCCTGGGAGGTGTCGAGCTCGGCCCGCTCGTTGAGTTCCATGGTGACCCCGATCGCCGTATGCCGGTGAGAGTGTCTTGTGTGTGTCGTTTCGTCCATCGAGTGCCGGACGGGGTCCGGACAGGCGTTCCGGTACCCGATGATCTTGATCGGTAATCCGAGCGGGTCGTTCGTGAGCGCCCGGTACACTTGTCGGGTGCTGCGCTGCGAAGGCTGAACCGCCCCGCGCCGTCGGGCCTCTTGAGCCCGCCGGCCGTTTCGCGTGCCCCGAGTCAGCCTTCCAGACCCCGAGAGCGAGCCCGACACCATGATCACTGCCACCGGCCTGGAACTGCGTGCCGGTTCCCGCATCCTGCTGTCCGACACCACGCTGCGGGTGCAGCCCGGTGACCGGATCGGCCTGGTCGGTCGCAACGGCGCCGGCAAGACCACCACCCTGAAGGTGCTCGCGGGCGAGGGGCAGCCGTACGGGGGCCAGATCGACCAGCGCAGCGCCATCGGTTACCTCCCCCAGGACCCCCGCACCGGCGACCTCGAGGTGACCGGCCGCGACCGGGTGCTGTCGGCGCGCGGCCTGGACGTGCTGATGGCGCAGATGAAGGAGATCGAGGCCCAACTCGCCGAGGACGCCAACGACAAGTTGGTCCGGCGCTACGGCGCGTTGGAGGACCAGTTCGCCGCCCTGGGCGGGTACGCCGCCGAGGCCGAGGCCGCCCGGATCTGCGCCAATCTCGGCCTACCGGACCGGGCGCTCGCGCAGACCATCGGCACCCTCTCCGGTGGTCAGCGGCGGCGCATCGAGCTGGCCCGGATCCTGTTCCGGGACGCCGGTGAGAACGGCGGCGGCATCCTGCTGCTCGACGAGCCGACCAACCACCTCGACGCCGACTCGATCACCTGGCTGCGCGGCTTCCTCGCCAACCACAAGGGCGGCCTGATCGTGATCTCCCACGACGGCGCCCTGCTGGAGTCGGTGGTCAACAAGGTCTGGTTCCTCGACGCCACCCGCTCGGTCGTCGACGTCTACAACCTGGGTTGGAAGGCGTACCTGGAGGCACGTGAGACCGACGAGCGGCGTCGCCGCCGGGAGCGGGCCAACGCCGAGAAGAAGGCCGGCGCGTTGATGGCGCAGGCCGACAAGATGCGCGCCAAGGCGACGAAGACCGTCGCCGCGCAGAACATGGCCCGCCGCGCCGAGAAGCTGATCTCCGGCCTGGAGGAGGTACGGGTCGCCGACCGGGTGGCCAAGGTGCGTTTCCCCAGCCCTGCGCCGTGTGGCAAGACCCCGCTCACCGCGAGCGGCCTGTCCAAGTCGTACGGCTCGTTGGAGATCTTCACCGACGTCAACGTCGCCGTCGACCGGGGTTCCCGGGTCGCCATCCTGGGGCTCAACGGCGCCGGCAAGACGACGCTGCTGCGGATGCTCGGCGGGCTGCTCACTCCGGACACCGGCGAGGTGCACGCGGGTCACGGGCTGCGGCTGGGCTACTACGCCCAGGAGCACGAGACGCTGGACGTGGAGCGGACGGTGCTGGAGAACATGCGCGCCGCCGCCGTCGAACAGTCCGACACCGACCTGCGCAAGATCCTCGGTGCGTTCCTCTTCTCCGGTGACGACGTGAACAAGCCGGCCGGGGTGCTTTCCGGTGGCGAGAAGACCCGGCTGGCGCTGTCCACCCTGGTCTGTTCCGGCGCCAACGTGCTGCTCCTCGATGAGCCGACGAACAACCTCGACCCGGTCAGCCGGGAGCAGGTGCTCGACGCGATCGCCAACTACCCGGGCGCGATCGTCCTGGTCACCCACGACCCGGGCGCGGTGCTCGCGCTCAAGCCGGACCGGGCGATCCTGCTGCCCGACGGTGACGAGGACGCCTGGAGCGACGACCTGCTCGAACTGGTCGAGCTGGCCTGATCAAGCTCGTGGGCGGCCCTCAGCCGAGCAGGTCGACCAGCCGGCCGAGAACGCCGGAGCTGACCAGGATCACGACGCCGATGCCGATGAAGATCGTCGGCACCAGCCAGTGGCCGGCGCGTTCGACCACCCGGACCACCCGGGGGTGGCCGCCCAGCCAGGCGCCGACGGCGCACCACAACGCAATGAGCATTACGAAGACCAGGAGGAACACCGCACTGTCGGCCACGCCGAGGGCTCGGAAGACGGGTACGTAGACGGCCACGTTGTCAGCGCCGTTCGCGATCGTCACCCCGGCCACACCGAGCGTTCCAGTGACGACGGTCGGGGTCTCGTCCTCGTCTGAGTGCCGCAGCGCGCGGACGCCCAGCACGATCGGCAGGAGGCCGAGAAGCCCCGTCCACGGGTCCGGCACCACGAGCAACCCCGCCGCCACCACAGCGCTCGCCAGCGCGAGCGCGCCGATTCCGACGTATTGGCCGGCGACAATCTGCCACGGACGGGGTCGGCCGGTGGTGCGGGCCGCGACGAAGAACAGCGTCAGGATGACGATGTCGTCGATGTCGGTCGCGGCGAACACCACAGCCGCTCCGGCCGCCGTGCTGAACAGGTCGATCACGACGGCAGGTTACGGCTCGTCGGCGACAGCCGTCGCCTTCGGGGGTACGCCCGGAGGCCGGACGGGGCCGATTGCCAGGATCACCCTATCGGGAAGCTGACATTGCATAGCGTGTCGGTTGGCGAAGAGTTGATATCTGGCGCATGATCGTTCGAGGCGGTCTAATAGGTGGGACCGTATCCGAACCGCACAGTCTGGGACGTGAGGACACAGCATGGCAGCCACTGGCACAGCCACCAGCACTGAGAAGGGTCGCCGGATCGTCGGAGCCGAGCGTCAGACGCTCGCCAAGGACCTGGTAAAGCGGTACACCTCGGGGGAAAGTATCCGCGCGTTGGCGGCCTCGACCGGCCGTTCCTACGGGTTCATCCACCGAGTGCTCACCGAGTCCGGGGTGCAGCTGCGTCAGCGCGGTGGTGCCCGACGCCGCAAGAAGGCGTGACCCGCCCCTCAGCGTCGTCCACCAGCGCCGCGCCCCGGGTTGCCCGGTGACCGCCGAGGCGACCGGGGTTCGGCTGACCTGCGACGGGCCGGTTGCCACGGTGACGTTGTGCCGGCCCGACGTGCTCAATGCCCAGACGCCTGCCATGTGGCGGGCGATGAGCGACTTCTCCCGCGACCTGCCCGGCGACGTGCGGGTGGTGGTGGTCCGGGGCGAGGGGCGTGCGTTCTCCGCCGGCCTCGACCTCGCGGTGGCCGGTGCTTCCGGCCCGGGCTCGTTCGCCGAGCTGGCCACGCTGCCCGAGCAGGAGTGTGCCGAGCGCATCGCGGAGTTCCAGGCCGGCTTCACCTGGCTGCACCGTCCGGACGTCATCTCGGTGGCGGCCGTGCAGGGCCACGCGATCGGTGCGGGTTTTCAACTCGCGCTCGCCTGTGACCTGCGTGTTCTCGCTGCCGACGCGAAACTGTCGATGGCCGAGGTGACCCTTGGCCTGGTGCCCGACCTGGCCGGCACGAAGCGTCTCGTCGAGCTGGTCGGCTACGCCCGGGCGCTGGAGATCTGCGCGACCGGCCGCCGGTTGGACGCCGCCGAGGCGGACCGGATCGGGCTGGCCACCCTCGTCGTGCCGCCGGTCGAGGTGGACGAGGCGGTCCGGGACCTGACCGCTGGTCTGCTCGCCGGGGCGCGGGACGCGGTGGTGGAGATCAAGGCGTTGCTCGCCGGCGCGGCTGGGCGGTCGCACGCCGACCAGCAGCGCGCCGAGCGGGAGGCACAGACCCGTCGGCTGCGCGACCTGGCGGGCCGCGGAGAATAGGTAAGGACCGCACGGGAAGATCCGGGTTACGACCGAGGTTGTCACACTCGTCGGGAGAATTGACCTGACGACGCGGTCTGCCCGACAACCCGGAGGTGAGCGATGTCCAACCCGATGTCCGGAGGCGGCATGGCCGGGTGGAGCATGCTCCGGTCGATGCGCAACCGGGACGAGGTCGCCACCCACCGGCTCAAGCGCGGCGTGGCCCGCCGCATCGTCGCCTTCGCCCGGCCCTACCGGCGCGACATCATCGTTTTCCTGGCCACCGTGGTGCTGGCCGCCATCATCGGTGTGGCCACCCCGGTGCTCGCCGGTGACGTGATCAACGCGATCAACCGGGGCGGCACCGAGGCCGGCCGACTCGTGGTGCGGCTGGCCCTGTTCATCGCCGCGCTGGCGGTCGCCGACGCGCTGCTCTCCCTCGCCCAACGGTGGTATTCCGCCCGGATCGGCGAGGGCATCATCTTCAACCTGCGCACCCGGGTCTACGACCACGTGCAGCGGATGCCGTTGCAGTTCTTCACCCGTACCCAGACCGGTGCCCTGGTCAGCAGGCTCAACAACGACGTGCTCGGCGCCCAGCGGGCGTTCACCTCCACCCTGTCCGGCGTGGTCAGCAACGTCATCCAGCTGGTGCTCACCGCGGCGGTGATGTTCACCCTCTCCTGGCAGATCACCGCGCTCTCGCTGGTGCTGCTGCCGATCTTCATCATCCCGGCCCGTCGGGTCGGTCGGCGGCTGGCCGACATCACCCGGGAGGCGTACAACCTCGACGCCAAGATGAACGCGACGATGACCGAGCGGTTCGGGGTGGCCGGCGCGCTGCTGGTCAAGCTCTTCGGTCAGCCCGAGATCGAGGCACGACGGTTCGCCGGCCGGGCCGAACGGGTCCGTGACATCGGCATCCAGTCCGCCATGTACTCCCGCACGTTCTTCGTGGCGATGCTGCTGGTGGCCTCGCTGGCGCAGGCCCTCACCTACGGCCTGGGCGGATGGCTGGCGGTCACCGGCGGCGTCAGCGCGGGCACCGTCGTGACGCTCGCGCTGCTGCTCACCCGCCTGTACGGTCCGCTCACCGCGCTCTCCAACGTCCGGGTGGACGTGATGAGCGCCCTGGTCTCGTTCGACCGGGTCTTCGAGGTGCTCGACCTCGCGCCGGGCATCGTGGAGAAGCCCGACGCGGTGCCGGTGCCCCGGGGGGCCGGCCGGGTCGACTTCCGCGACGTGCGATTCCGCTACCCGAGCGCCGCCGAGGTCTCCCTCGCCTCGCTGGAGGAGGTCGCCACGCTCGACCGCACCGTCAACGAACCGGTGCTCAAGGGCGTCTCGTTCAGCGTGGAGCCGGGGCAGATGGTCGCACTGGTCGGCCCCTCCGGCGCCGGCAAGTCGACGCTCTCGATGCTCATCTCCCGCATCTACGACGTCAGCGACGGCCAGGTGCTGGTCGGCGGTGTGGACGTACGCGACGCCACGCTGGCGTCCCTGCGCGACGAGATCGGTGTGGTCACCCAGGATTCGCACCTGTTCCACGAGACGATCGCCGAGAACCTGCGCTACGCCAAGCCGGACGCCACCGACGACGAGATCTGGGCCGCGCTGGCCGGCGCCCAGGTGGCCGACCTGGTCCGGTCACTGCCCGATGGTCTGGACACCACCGTCGGGGAACGCGGCTACCGGTTCTCCGGCGGCGAGAAGCAGCGCATCGCGATCGCCCGGCTGCTGCTCAAGGCGCCGTCGATCGTGATCCTCGACGAGGCGACCGCCCACCTCGACTCGGAGAGCGAGGCGGCCGTGCAACGGGCGTTGGCGGTGGCGCTGACCGGGCGTACCGCCCTGGTGATCGCGCACCGGCTCTCCACAGTGCGCGACGCCGACCAGATCCTGGTCCTCGACGGCGGGCGGATCGTCGAGCGGGGGCGGCACGACGAGCTGGTGGCCGTCGGCGGGCTCTACGCCGAGCTGTACCGCACCCAGTTCGCTGCCGCCGACTCGCCCACTCCGTTCGTCGACGCCACCGGCCCTGAGCCGGTGGTCATGCCGCTGGGCACCTACCGCGCCGACGAGGTGCTGCCGCCGGCCGCCGCGAACTGAGGGCGCTCGCCCGTCGCATTCGTGTCGGTCGGTTGCTCTACGGTGTGCGCCGTGCAGACGCACCGGAACCTGCTCGCGCCCGCCGTCGTGGGGGTGGAGTGGTGACCCACTTCCTCAGGTGCCTGAGCCTCGGCGACGTGTCCGCCGTCGGCGCGCTGTTGGGCACACTGGACGAGCCGGCCCGACGGGCGCTCGGCGACGAGCTGACGGCGCATGTGCGCGGCCGGCGGGACACCTGGTGGGTGGACAAGGAGGCGACCGCCCTGGCGGTGGCCGCGGTGGGCACGTTGAGCACCGCCACCAAGGTCGCCGCCCTGCTCGGCCGGCGGTCGGTCGAGTTGGGTAACGCCGACCCGCAGCCGGTGATCGCGGCGGCCCGCCTGCGGGGTGTGCAGTGGTTGGCCGAGGTGGCGTACCGCCTGGCCGAGCGCTTGCCCCGCAGCCGCTCGTGGGACGGTTGGCACTTCATCGCCGGGCTGCTGCTGGCGGAGAAGGCGCCGCCCCCCACCGCTGACGCGTTCGTCGCCGGCTGGGCGCAGTCGCTGTGGATGGCGCGATTCGAGAGCCGGCCGCAGACCCTTGTCGAACGGCTCCGCGCCGACCCGTACCTGGACGCTCTGCTGCCCCGGCTGTTCGAGGTGGACGGGATCGGCACCGACCTGACGTTCAACGGCGCCGGGCAGGGAGTGCCCCCGGCGTTGGTGGCGCTGGCGGCCGAGGGGCGACTCGACCGGTCCACGCTGCTCGACGGGGTTCTCGGCCGCCTGTTGCGCGGCGATCGGGCGGCCGCGCTGCGTCCGTTCCTCACCCTGCACGACCTGCTGGCACCCACGCCGGCCGAGGTGACGGCGCGGGCGAGCACGTACCTGCGGCTGCTGGCCGACGCGCCGGGGCCGGTCGCCGGCCTGGCGCAGCGGACGCTGCGTGACGTGGGCGGCGACCTGGACGTCGAGTCGGTGCTGGACACCGCGCGGGTCGTGCTGGGTCGACCGGAGAAGGCCCTGGTGCGGGCCCAGCTGTCCTGGTTGGACCGATTGGCCCGGCAGAACCCCGAGCGGGTGGCTGACATCGCCGAGGCCCTGGCGTCGGGTGCCGCCCAACCCTCCGCCGATCTGCGGGACCGCGCGCTGGCCCTGGCGCGGCGACACGGCCACCGTCCGATCGCCACTGTCACCGTGGCGGTGGGCGGCGACGAACTGCCGCCGCCGGTGCCGCCCGCGCTCGTGCCACCGCCGATCACCGACGTGGACGAGCTGGTGGAGGAGATCACCGGGCTGCTCGGTCGACAGTGGTCCGCGCTGACGCTGGAGCGGGTCCTCGACGGGCTGGTCCGACTGGCCACCCGGGAGCGGGACGGGCTGGCGGCTGCCCTACCGCCGGTGCTGCGGCGCGCGGAGATCCGCGCGCACAACGGCAGCTGGGCGGCGTTCAACCTGAGAGCCCAGTTCAACGGTGTGCTGCTGGCCGTCGCCGCGACGACGGAGGCTCACCATCGTCGCGACCAGTGGGCACGCATCCTCGGGCAGTCGGTGACCTGGAGGGACCGGCTCTTCCG
Organism: Micromonospora sp. WMMC250; assembly: GCF_027460215.1. Lineage (NCBI taxonomy): Bacteria > Bacillati > Actinomycetota > Actinomycetes > Micromonosporales > Micromonosporaceae > Micromonospora > Micromonospora sp. WMMC250. The sequence goes on from NZ_JAPZBJ010000002.1 coordinate 7,040,818, forward strand.
ACGCCGGTCGACGGTCGCGCCGTCCACGCAGCCTCCGCTCACGCAGCTCTACTGCGCCCGGCTCGCCGAGATCGGGCAGCGTCTGGACGGCGCGGACGACCCCGGGCTGCTGGCCGCCCCGACGTCCACCACCGGGGCCGTCGACCCGGGGGCGCTCTACGAACGGTTGGACGCGCTCGGCGACCGGCCGGTCTGGCGGTGGGATCTCACCCAGGCACTGCTGCGGCTGCCCGTCTGCGTGGACGACGCCCTGGCCACCCGCGCCGCGGCGCTCGGCACGCCCGCCGGGGACGAACTGGCCGGCTGGCTGCGCGGGAAAGCCCTGGCGACGCCCGTGCAGGAGGTGGTCACCGTCGGCCGGCGCGAGCGCCGCCACGGGTTCGACTACGGCTACGACCATCTGCCCGCGCGGCGTACCCTCGTCGCGACCAGTCCGCCGGAGGGCGTGGCGGACCCGATCGGCCTGCTCACCGTGCCGGTCCGCCCGATCGGGCAGGGGCCCGCCGACTGGAGTGACCTGTGGCCGGCGTTGCTGCCGGGGCATCGGGGTCTGGTCGCCGCTCGCCTGCTTCCCGGTGTCGCCAGCGCCGCGCAGGAGGACGCCGAAGGGCTCGGCGCGGTCCTGCCGCAACTCGCCGAGTGCACAGGCGTCGGCGGTCCTGCCGTCGACCTGGCACTGGCGTACGGGCTGTGCGCCCGACACGAGGCGGATCGGGTCGCCGCCCTCGACGCTCTCCTGATGCTGGCGTCGGCCGGTGAGCTGGACGCCCCTGGCGTCGGAGGTCAGCTGGGCACGTTGGCGGCGGACAACCAGGTGACGCTGACGCGGGCGGTGACACCTCTGCGGGACGCGGTCGCTGCCGGTGCTCGGCTGAGTGTGTGGCGGCTCCTCGCCGCGGCGCTGCCGCCGGTGCTGGCCGGGCCGACCGCCCCGCGTGGCACGCCCGACCTGCTCGCCCTGGCCGCCGAGACGGCCGGCGCCACCGGCGTCCGCATCGAGGTGGCAGGGCTGGCGGACGTGGCCGCGCGCGGCGGCACGAGCCGGTTGGTGAAGGAGGCCCGTCGGCTGCACACCGCGGTGACCACCTGACCGGCCGGGGTTCGTCAGGTCGTCGGGGGCGTGCGGCGGTCCGGCAGGTCCGTCGCCATCCGCAACTCGGCGAACGCCAACCCCAGCGTGACCGCTGTGAAGTGCGCGTTCAGGCCGCTCGGGTTCGGCAACACCCAGAGCCGGGCGTCGGCCAGCGTCTCCGATTGCGGCCCGAAGGTGGCCTTCGGCCGCTGGAAACCGATCCGGTACGCGGTCACCCCCACCACCGCCACCCAGCGCGGCCGGTGGCGGGCCACCTTGTCGGTCAGGGTCGCCGCGCCGTCGAGCAGTTCCTCGGTGCTCAACTCGTCGGCGCGGGCGCTGGCCCGGGCGCCCATGTTGGTGATGCCGAGCCCGAGGGCGGGCAGCTCGCCCTGTTCGCTCGGGTGCAGCAGGCGGGGGGTGAACCCGCCGGTGTGCAGCGCCGGCCAGAACCGGTTGCCGGGTCGGGCGAAGTGCCAACCGGTGGCGGCCGACCAGAGGCCGGGGTTGATGCCGACGAAGAGCACCTCCAGGCCCGGCGCGAGGACGTCGGGGATCCTCCGGTCCGCGGCGGCGGCCAGCTCCGCCCGGGTGGGCCGGGGGTGCCGGACGGCCGACGGGAGGGCCGGGTCGGTCGTCACAGCCCGCGCAGCGCTCCGCCGTCGACCGGCACGGTGATCCCGGTGAGGTAGCTCGCGGCGGGGGAGAGCACGAACGCGGCCACCCGCCCGAATTCGGCCGGGTCACCGAGGCGGCGCAGCGGGATGCTGGCCTCGGCTTCGGCTTGGGCACGCTCCGGGTCGCCGGTGGCGCCGAACAGCTCCCGGTTGCGGTCGGTGAGGATCCGACCGGGCAGCAGCCCGACCACGCGGACTCCGCGCGGACCGTAGTCGTCGGCGATGTCCTTGGCCGCACCGACCAGACCGGGCCGCAGACCGTTGGAGATGCCGAGGCCGGGCACCGGGCCACGGGCCGAGGTGGAGAGCACCAACCCAATCGCGCCGCCCTCGGGCAGCGCGGCGGCGACCGTGCGGACCGCGCGGATGGTGCCCAGGAAGACCGTCTCGAAGGAGAGCCGCCACTGCTCGTCGGTGATCGCCGCGGCGTTGCCCGCCGGCGGGCCCCCGACGGAGATCAACGCGCCGTCGAGCCGACCGAAGTGCTCCCGGGCCGCCGCGACGAGCTGCTCCGGGGTCTCCGGGTCGGCCAGGTCGGCGGTCAGCCCCACGGCATGCTCCGGGCCGCCGAGCTGCTGCGCTGCGGCGGCCACGGCGTCCGGGTCACGAGCCGAGAGGACCACCCGTGCCCCGTCGGCGACCAGGCACTGCGCGGTCGCGAAGCCCAGGCCGCGAGAGGCACCGGTGAGGACGTACACGTGGTCGGTCAGCCCTAGATCCATAAGCCCGATCCTGCCGCATCCGGCACGTCGTCGCCACCAACGGTGGCCGTCCTCATGGGCGGGGGGCGGGGCGCAGCAGGCGTACCCGACCGGCGATCTGCACTGCCACGGCCCCGCCGGCGCGGCCCACCGCCGGCACCCGGCGCGGACGTGGCGTCCCCCGTCCGTCGTAGCGCAGGCGTGCCTCCCGCACGGCCAGCTCCTCGGCGGCCGACGGGGGGAGCGCGTGCTGGTCACGCAGCGCGCGGGCCAGGTCCCAACCGTCGCGCAGGGACCCGGCGGTGGGTCGCCGGCCGGCCCAGTCGGCGAAGGTCGTCGACCATCCGACGCCGAGGCCGGCGGCGAGGAGCGGCCAGTGCCGGGCCACGTCGCCGGCCCGCTTGCGCAGCAGCGCGGCCCGGGTGGCGGCCAGCGGTCCCGGGGCGAAGCCCGCCGGCGGCGGACCCCCGGCGACCAGCGCCGCGACCAGTCCGGCCTGCCGTTCGGCCAGCCCCGCCCGGGGTGTCGGCCTGCCGTCGCCCGTGTCGGTCATGTCACGGCCGGGAAGCCGGCGGCGGTGGCCAGGGCGTCCAGTTCGGCGCGGAGGACGGCGGCCGGCGGGTAGTGGCCGTCCCGTTCCAGCAGCAGCGCCGGTGGTCGCTGCCGGGCGCAGAGCGCGCCCACCAGTTCCAGCACCGCCGGCGGCACCGGGTCGGTGTGGGTGTCGTGGTAGAAGCCGCCGTGCTCCGCGCCGCCGGCCACGTGGGCGTACGCGACGCGTTCCAGCGGCAGACGGTCCAGCAACGCGAGCGGATCGGTGCCCCGGTTGCGGGCGTTGGCGTGCACGTTGGCGACGTCCAGCAGCAGCAGCGCGCCGGTCCGGTCGAGGATCTCGGTCAGGAAGTCCGCCTCGTCCAACTCGTCGTCGGGCCAGTCGACAAGCGCGGCGATCGGTTCCAGTGCGAGCGGCACCGGCAGTTCGGCCTGGGCCCGTGCCACGTTGGCGCAGACCGCGTCGACCGCCTCCCGGCTGCGGGGCAGCGGCAGCAGGTGCCCGGCCTCCAGGCCGCCGGCCCGGACGAACGCGATGTGCTCGCTGACCAGCGGGGCGTGGACGCGGTCCGCCACCGCGGCCAGGTGCGCGACCCGGGTCGGGTCGACCGGTTCGGCGCCGCCGAGGGAGAGCCGCACCCCATGGGGTACGACAGTCACCGCGCGCTCCCGCAGCTGTGCCAGACCCGGCGGAAGCGGCCCGGACGCGGGCACCGCCTCGGCCACGACCTCGACGAACCGCAGACCGGGCAGCTCGGCCACGAAACCGGCGATCTCCGGACGCCAACCGATGCCGACACCGGACACGCCGGTCATCCCCCGCACCCCCCGCCGCCGCATCCGCCGCCCCCACCGCAGGAGCTGCCGCCGTCCGAGCCGGAGCTGTCGCCGCCACCCGACGACCCGTCGCCGCCACCGCTCCAGCCACTGCCGGAGGCGGCCTGGCGCTGGATCTCGGCCTGCTCGGCGAAGCCCGGGTCGAGTGCCCAGAGCGAGGCGGTGCCGTACAGGGCCACGCCCATCGCCGCGCCGGCCGCTCCGTAGGTGGCGTAGGCCGGCGCCGAGGCCGGGGCGAGGTGGGTGTGGTCGCGACGCACACCGCGCAGCGCGGACCGGCCGGCCCGGGTGAGCACTGGTGCCCGGCGCAGCACCAGCGTGACGATCAGGAGGGTCACCAGGGTCAGCAGCAGGTAACCGACCGGGCGGCCGCCGAACAGGCCGGAGACCAACCGGAGCACACCGAGGCCCAGCAGGCCGATCAGGAGCGTGGTCCAGAAGCGGGCACGGGTGCGCTGCGCGTCGTCGGTCAGCAGCCCGCGCTGCTCCAGGCCGTGGCGGATCTGCTGCAGGGCGACGCGTACGCGCTCGTCGCGTGGCAGGTCCCCGACGCGGGCGTGCTGGTGCGCGGCCCAGTGGATGGCCTGGTCCAGTGGGGTGAGCCCGGTCGGTGCGGCACCGATGGTGGTCAGTCGGCGGTCCGGGCGTACGCCGATCGCTCCGCTGGCGCGCAAGCCGCCGAGCGCGGCGTGGACCGCGAGTCGGGGTCCACCGTTGAGGTACGCGACCTGCTGCGGCCCGAGTGGGTCGGCGGTCATGGCGGTGGTCGAACCGGCCGCCAGACGGACCCGGTGGTACACCGCGACGAGCACCACCACGGCGGTCGTCACGAGGTAGTACCGGAGGAAGGTCGGGCCGGAGATGCCCCAGGTGTCACCGGACGCGGCGTGCACGATCATCGACTGCTCCTGTCACCGGAGGGATCCGCGGCCCCATTGTGGAGCAGCCCCGCCACGGCCGACAGACCGCTGTCCGCGCGCTCAGTGGCGGCGGACCGCCTCCTCGACGAGGTCGAGCACCGGGCCCAGGTCGCCGGCCGGTCGCCCCATGGCCAGGTGCAGCACCAGGCCGTCGTAGGCCAGCTCCAGGAACTGGGCCAAAACGTCGATCGGGACGTCCTCGCGGAGCACCCCGGCGTCGCGCTGGCGGGCCAGCCGGTCGCGGGTCGCCTCGGCGATCGCGGCGGACCGCTCCGCCCAGCGCTTGGCGAACGCCGGGTCGGTGCGCAGGCGGCGGGAGACCTCCAGTTGGCTGCCCAGCCAGCCGGTGGTGTCCGGGGAGACGGCGCGGGCGAGCAGGTCACGCATCACCTGCACCAGACCGTTGCGGGCGACCGTCTCGACCATGGCCGCGGCGTCGTCCTCGGCGACGGCCAGGAAGAGCGAGTCCTTGTCCCGGAAGTGGTGGAAGATGGCACCACGGGACAGGCCGGTGGCCTCCTCGAGGCGGCGGACGGTCGCACCCTCGTAGCCGAGCCGGGCGAAACACGCCCGGGCCGCGGCGAGGATCTCCTGCCGGCGCGCATCGAGCTGGTCCTGACTTACTCTGGGCACGCGTCGATCGTTGCAGGTCACCCCGGGTCATGCAAACCGTACGTACGGCTTGGGAGTGTGCCAACTACCATCGCCCGGTGACCTCGCCGCTGACCGTCCCCGCCGCTCCGCTGACCGTGGCCACCATCCAGGCCACACCCGTGCCGGGAGATGTCGCCGGCAACGCGCTCCTCGCCGCCGACCTCGTCCGCCAGGCCGGTGAGCGGGGAGCCCGAGTGGCAGTACTGCCGGAGCTGTTCCTCTGCGCGTACCACCCGCCGACCCTGGCCGCCGACCCGGCCGGCACGGACGTCGCGGCCGATCCGGCCGGAGTGGTAGCGGATCCCCGGCTCGACCCGCTGCGCGCCGCGGCGCGCGAGGCCGGCGTCACCGTCGTGGTCGGCGCCGCCGTCCGGCACCCGGACGGTCGGCGGACCATCGCCGCGCTCGTTGTCGACCGGGCCGGCGAGGTCCGGGTGGGGTACGACAAGCAGCAGCTGTGGGGTGACGAACGCGAGCTGTTCAGCGCCGGTGGTCGGGGTGCCACACTGCTCGTCGACGGCTGGCGGCTCGGGCTCGGTATCTGTTACGACGGCTGTTTCCCCGAGCACGGGCGGGCCGCGGCCCTCGACGGCGCACACGGTTACCTGTGCCCCAGCGGATACCTGGCCGGCTCCGAGCACCGCCGGGACCTGTACTACGCCGCGCGTGCCCTGGACAACACGATGTTCGTGGTCTTCGCCAACGCGGTCGGCGGCGACGACCCGTGGCGTTTCAACGGCGGCGCCGCGATCTACGAACCCGAGGGTCGGGTGCTGGCGCGCGGTGCCGACGAGGGCACGGCGGTGCTCGTGGCGACGCTGGATCCCGCCGTGCTCGCGGCCACCCGCACGGCCCATTCGATGCTCGCCGATCGACTGCCGGACCAGGGCGGCGCCCGGGTGTCGATGTCCGGCTGAGCACGTCGTGAGGTCGATACCCGCCGGCTCTGTTGGCGGACACGTCGGTCCCGTAGGGTGCCCGAGTGCCACTGCTCCTGCTGGACCTGGACAACACCCTGCTGGATCGGGCCGGGCCGTTCCGCCGCTGGGGTGAGCGCTTCCTGGACGGCATCGGCGCGCCCCACACGGACATCGACTGGCTGGTCTCGATCGACGCCGACGGTCTGACCGACCGCTGGGATCTCGCCGACGCCATCCGGGACCGCTACGAGCTGCGCATTCCCTCGATCGACCTGGTGGAGGAGCTGCACGACGGGGTGGTGGCGCAGACCCGCCTCGACCCGCTGACCGCCTGCGCGCTGCGGATCGCCGACGACGCCGGTTGGGTGCCGGTGGTGGTCTGCAACGGCACGGTACGCGTCGAGGACGCCAAGATCCGTCAGACCGGCCTGGACCGGTACGTCGCGGACTGGGTGATCTCCGAGGAAGCCGGGGTCAGCAAGCCCAACCCGAGGATCTTCGCGCTGGCCGCCCAACGGGTCCGGATGCCGCTGCGTGGCGCCTGGGTGGTCGGCGACAGCCCGGAGGCGGACATCGGCGGTGCCGCCGCCGTCGGGCTGCCCAGTGTCTGGCTGCACCGCGGGCGTACCTGGTCGGACGTGCGGTTCGCGCCGAGCCACACCGTGGACGGGCTGATCGCCGCGGTCGCCACCGTACTCGCCCGCTGAGGGCAGTCCTCCCCGCGCGGCGGGGTCGCGACGGACCGGCGTGCGGTCGGCGGTAATTCGGTTGACCGGGTGTCGCGTCGACGGCGAGCATGGTCCCACGCATCGTGCGTTCCCGGGCGTGGGCCCGGTCGAGGAGAGGAGGTCGGTCATGGCCGTCTTCGCAGGTCGCTTCCAGCCGCCTACCTCAGCCTCGACCAAGGGAACCTCACCACAGTGCGCGATCACGACCTTCCGGCGCTGGAGCGCCGGAGCCGCGGCAAGAGCCGCTTCGACGACGACGAACCACAGTTCCTGAAGCGCGGGCGGCCCACCGAGCCGCCCGCGGACCCGGACAGCGAACCCGACCCCGACACCGGCGACAGCTGGTCGTCCTGGGACGACGCCGTGCACGGGCCAGAGCCACACCCGGCATGGCTGGTCACCGAGTTGGCCGCCCGGGACACCGAGCTGGGTGTGCTGAAGACCGGCAAGGAAGCGGACGTCCACCTGGTCCGCCGGGCAGTGCCCGACACCGACCGGTCCTGTCTGCTGGCGGTCAAACGCTACCGCGACCCCGAGCACCGGCTTTTCCACCGCGACGCCGGTTACCTGGAGGGGCGCCGCGTGCGCCGCTCCCGGGAGAACCGGGCGATGGCCGGCCGCACTGCGTTCGGTCGGCAGATGATCGCCGGGCAATGGGCGGCGGCGGAATTCGCCGCCCTGGCCCGGCTCTGGGAGATCGGTGCCGGGCACGACCGGATCGCCGTGCCGTACCCGGTGCAGCTACGGGGCACCGAACTGATGCTGGAGTTCGTCGGCGACGCCGAGTCGGGGCAGGCCGCTCCCCGGCTGGCCCAGCTGCGACCCGGTCCGGCCGAGCTGCGCGACCTGTGGGCACAACTCGTGGAGGCGCTGCGGGTGCTGGCCCGGGCGGGCTACGCGCACGGCGACCTGTCGCCGTACAACCTGCTCGTGCACCAGGGGCGGCTGGTCGTGATCGACCTGCCGCAGGTGGTCGACGTGGTGGCCAACCCGCAGGGTCCGGAGTTCCTGGCGCGCGACGTGCGGGTGGTCGGCACCTGGTTCGCGGCTCGGGGCCTGCCCGCCGAGCAGACCGATCCCCAGACGTTGACCGGTGAGTTGCTCCGCGAGGCGGGGCTGCGCTGATCGGGGCGGGTCGGGCGGTCCGACCGCCCGACCCGCCCTGCCGTCACTGGAGGTAGCGCTCCACCTCGGGCTTGGGGCGTTCGCCCTGTGCGTCCGGGTCGCCGTGGGTGTCCCGGGCTGCCCGGCGGCGGCGCAGCAGGTCCCAGCACTGGTCGAGGGACTCCTCCAGGGCGCGCAGTCGCTCGCTGGCCTCGCCCGCGGTGCCCGACTCGTGGGCCTGGGCTTCGGCGCGCAGCTTGTGTTCCTCGTCTACCAGCTCGGAGATCCGGTTCAGGATGGTCTTGTCGTCCATGCTCCTGAGCCTGGCACAGCGGCACCGGAAACGCCTGGATTCGTACCCCTGTCGCGCTCCGGTCGTCAGCTGGACCACACCGACGGCGACGCGTCGATGCGCTGGTCTCACGTTCGGTTCGGATTGTGTCACGCCCTGCTCATCGTGGGGTGAGAATGACTGAGCGAGCGTTCCGAAGTCTCATGATCCGCAGGTGGTCGTCCTCCGCCGCAGGTCACCGGGTTCGTCCGTGACCCCCGGGCACGCTGGTCGGGCTGGCGGACGCGTCGTCCGGGTGGATCGTCCGACTGAACCTCGCACCCGGCCGTGCCTCGGCATCAAGTCCACGCACATCGACCCTCCACTGTGGCATGACGAGGATCTATGATCGGACGGTGATGATGTGAGCGCGGTGGCGGCGCGGCCGGGTGGATCCGCCCATAGTTCGGATAGCCGTTGGTCTGCACTGCTTGAGGGAAATTCCGGACACTGCTAGCGTGCGCCGGGCCGGGGGCTGGGCTCGTTCAGCCATTCAAAACGGTTGAGGGACGGGTGGGATGGCTTCCCGCAGTGCAAGTTTGCGCACCAAGATTGTGGCCCTGCTGGTCTCGCTCGCGGCGCTCTGGGCGTTCGCGGCCTGGGTGACCCTGCGCGACGGTTTCAACGTGCTCGGTGTGCAGAGGCTCGACGCGCAGGTCGTACAACCCAGTGAGTCACTGCTCACCGAGCTCCAACGGGAACGTCGGATGTCGGTGGCCTACCTGGGTCGCCGCGACCCGGGCCTGGCACAGCAGTTGCAGGCGCAGCACGAGCGCAGTGAGCGGGAAGCCGCCATCTTCGCCGAGTCGGCCCGCAGCTGGCGGGCCCGGTTGGCGTCGAGCGACGAACTGACCGGGCGGATCAACGAGATGGTCGCCCGTTTGGACGGGCTCGCCGAGATGCGTGAGGCCGTCGTCTCCGGCTCGGTGGACCGGGCCGGCGCGGCCGCGGCGTACACCGGCGTCCTCGACTCGCTGTTCCGGGTGTACGCGGTCCTGGGTCAACTCGACGACGAGCAGATCGCCCAGGACACCGTCAACCTCACACGGCTCGTTCGGGTGCGGGAGTTGATGTCGCAGGAGGACGCCCTCTTCGCCGGGATGGCCGCCGCCGGTCGGGTCACCGCTGCGGAGTACACCCAGTTCGCCCACCTGGTCGGCGCGCAACGGTTCCTGGCGACCGAGGCGTTGGCCGAGCTGCCGAACGCCGACCGGGAACGCTACGTCCAGATGACCGAGGGACAGGCCTTCACCCGCCTCCGCGCCCTCGAAGACCGGATGATCACCGTCGGTCGCCCCAACGCGTCGCCGCCGGTCGAGGCCGACGACTGGCAGGCCGCGATCGATCCCGCCCTCGAGGAGCAGGAAGCCGTCGTCCTGGCCGGTGGTGACGCTCTGGTGGAGCGCGCCACCCCGGTGGCGGTCTGGGTGATCATCCGGCTGGTGCTCGCCGCCGGTCTCGGTCTCCTCGCCGTCATCGCCTCCATCGTCGTCTCGATCACCACTGCTCGCGCCCTGCTGCGCCAGTTGGGCCGACTGCGGGAGGCCGCGTGGCAGCTCGCCGACGAGCGGCTGCCCCGCGTGGTGGATCGACTCGGCCGCGGTGAGGAGGTCGACGTGGCCACCGAGGCGCCGCCGCTGGAATTCGGCACCGACGAGATCGGCCAGGTCGGTAAGGCGTTCAACGCCGTCCAGGAAACCGCCCTGCGGACCGCCGTCGAGCAGGCCGACCTGCGTCGCAACGTCCGCGAGGTCTTCCTCAGCCTGGCCCGCCGCACCCAGGCACTCGTCCACCGCCAGCTCACCCTGCTGGACGCGATGGAGCGCCGTGAACACGACGCGGAGGAGCTGGAGGACCTGTTCCGGGTCGACCACCTGGCCACCCGGATGCGGCGCAACGCGGAAAACCTGATCGTCCTCTCCGGATCCACCCCCGGTCGGGCCTGGCGACGTAACGTCCCGATGGTCGACGTGGTGCGCGGCGCCGTGGCCGAGGTGGAGGACTACACCCGCGTCAACGTGCTGCCGCTCGGTGAGGTCTCCCTCGCCGGCCGCGCGGTCGGTGACGTGATCCACCTGCTCGCCGAGCTGATCGAGAACGGCCTGTCCTTCTCCCCGCCGCACACCACAGTCGAGGTACGTGGGCAGTCGGTGGCCAACGGGTTCGCCATCGAGATCGAGGACCGGGGCCTCGGCATGAGCGACGAGGACCTGGCCGCGGCGAACCACCGGATCGTCGACCAGTCCGAGCTGAACCTCGCGAACGCCTCCCGCCTCGGCCTCTACGTGGTGAGCCGGCTGACCGAGCGGCACGGCGTGCGGGTGCGGTTGAAGGAATCGGCGTACGGCGGAACCACGGCGGTCGTGCTGATCCCGGTCGACCTGGTCACCGAGGACGGCCCCGGCCCGGAGGACTCCGGCGCGATGCGGACCGGCTCGGCCAACCCGACGCCGCCGGTGGGTTCCGGCGACACCGGTCGTTCGACCACCCTCGCACCCGTCGCGCCGGTTGCGACGACGACCACCGCTTCGCACGTACCGGAGACGATTGTCCCGGCAGTGACCACGTCGGACGGCGCCGACCCGGCGACGTCGACCGGCGAGGCCGAGACCGGCCTGCCCACCCGGCAGCGGACGACCCCCGCCACCGGTACGCCCGAACTGCCCACCCGGGCCCGGCGTGGCCCGACCCTGCCGGCGCTGGAGGCACCCACGGTGCCCACCGGCCTGCCCGCTGTCAACCGCACCCGAGGGGCGGAGCGCGTGGAAGCACCCGTCACGGCCGACGACGGCCTCCCGGCCGCCACCGACGGCACCGCCCCGACGTCCGACCAGGCCGAGGCGGCGCGCACCGACTCCGGTCTCCCGGTTCGGGTTCGACAGGCGAACATCGTTCCCGAGCTACGGGACGACCCTGCGGAGTCGGACAGTGACGACGAGGATGTGGTGCGTCCGCCGGAGCAGGTACGCCGGATGATGAGCTCCTACCAGACCGGCACCCGCCGCGGCCGCACCGACGCGGCGCGGCTGCTCGGTGGCGCGTCCGGCACCCCGCCGGCGGCGACGCCCGATCCGAGCGACGAGGACCCCCAAGCCCCCTGACCAGGCGTCGACGTGCGGAGATCAACCGCACGGCGTGACGGTCAGCCCTAGATGAACACGGCGCAACAGCCGGGCGAGAAGAGGACGACGAAGTGGCGCAGAAGACGGCTTCGAGTGCCGACCTGACGTGGTTGCTGGACGATCTGGTGAGCCGGGTGAAGCAGGCCGAACACGCGGTCGCGCTCTCCAGCGACGGGCTGTTGATGGCTTCCTCCCAAGGAATGAGCCGGGACGACGGCGAGCACCTGGCGGCGATGGCGGCCGGCATCCAGAGCCTGGCCCGAGGAGCGGGCAAGCGCTTCGGCGGCGGGCAGGTGCAGCAGACCATCATCGAGATGCAGTCGTCGTTCCTGTTCGTCACGGCCGCCGGACGCAACGCCTGCCTGGCGGTTCTGGCCACCGAGGACGCCGACGTGGGCCTGATCGCCTACGAGATGGCGATGCTGGTCACCCGCGTCGGCAAGTACGTCGCGTCTCCTTCCCGCGCAACTGAGCAGTCGGTCGACGAGAGGTAGCGGCGATGACGGTGCAGGGGGAGTCCGCAGACCATCAATGGGTGGATGACCACGCGGGTCCGGTCGTCCGCCCGTACGCGGTGACGCGCGGGCGAGCCCGCCCGGTCACCGGCACCTTCGACCTGATCTCCCTGGTCACCGCGACCCAAACCGAGGTCACGCCGGAGATCGGTCTCGGTCCGGAGCACGTGGCGATCGTCGGACTGTGCCAGCGCATTCAGTCCGTCGCCGAGATCGCCGCACATCTCGACCTGCCGGTGGGCACCATCCGGGTGCTCCTCGGTGACCTGGCGGCCCGCAGCCTGGTGCGGGTCCGCGAGCCGCAGACCACGGCCGGTCTTCCCGACAACAGCATCTTCGAGGCGGTAATCAATGGACTACGGGCACTCTGACCGGCCGGCGGGAGCGACGACACTGCCCACCGCGATCAAGATCCTGGTCGCCGGAGGTTTCGGCGTGGGCAAGACGACAATGGTCGGTGCGGTCAGCGAGACCCGGCCCCTGCGCACCGAGGAGGTGCTGACCGAGTCCGGCGTCGGCATCGACGACCTCTCCGGGGTGGAGGGCAAGTCCACGACCACGGTGGCCATGGACTTCGGCCGGATCACCATCAGCGACGACCTGGTGCTGTACCTGTTCGGCACGCCCGGTCAGGACCGTTTCTGGTTCGTCTGGGACGAACTGGCGTTGGGCGCGATCGGTGCCGTGGTGTTGGCCGACACCCGCAGGCTCGCCGACTGCTTCCCGTCGATCGACTACTTCGAGGGCCGGGGCACGCCGTTCGTGGTGGCGGTGAACTGCTTCGCCGACTCCCGGCAGTACCGGCTCGACGAGGTGCAGGCCGCGCTGAACCTGGACCCGGGAGTGCCGGTGCTGCTCTGCGACGCCCGGCAGCGCGAGTCCAGCAAGGAGGTGCTCGTCACGCTGATGGAGCACGCCATGAAGACCCGCGAGGCCCGTCGCCGCGCCGCCAGCGGAGGCTGACCGACGTTTTTTCGGGGGAGGGTGTCCGGAACGCCGTCGGCCGATCGTCATGCTGGCGACACCCCGAGAGACCAGGGAGCGACCAGATGAAGTACATGATGTTCGTGTGCAGCGACAGCGAGCCGGACACCGACCCCACCGAACTACCCGACATCGACAAGTGGGTGGCGGAGAACGACTCTCGGGGCCGCCGCCTGACCGGCGACGTGCTGGCGCCGACCAGCGCGGCCACCACCGTGCGAGTGCGCGGCGGTGAGCTGCTCGTCTCCGAGGGGCCGTTCGCGGAGACCGCCGAGGTGATCGTGGGCTTCGACCTGATCGAGTGCGCCGACCTGGACGAGGCGATCGAGGTGGCCCGCACCCACCCGATGGCCCGTGAGGGGCGACTGGAACTGCGTCCGTTCGCGAACCTGCCCGACTGACCGGTGCCCACGTCGCAGCGCCGGCCGACGCGCCCGGGCGCACCGGCCGGCGCTGCGGCGGACGCCGTGGCGGCGGCCGGCGTCGAGGCGTACCCCCGGATCGTCGCGACCCTGATCCGGGTGACCGGGGACTGGGCGTTGGCCGAGGACTGCGCCCAGGAGGCCCTGGCCGTCGCGCTGGAGCGTTGGCCCGCCGACGGTGTGCCGACCAACCCGGGCGGCTGGCTCATGACGGTGGCCCGCAACCGGGCGCTCGACGTGCTGCGTCGGGCCACAGTGGAGCGCCGCAAGCTGCGCGACCTGGCGTTGCTCACGCCGTCCGACGCGCAGCCCGAGCCCGAGGTCGGGGAGGACGTGGTGGACGACCGGCTACGGCTCATCTTCACCTGCTGCCATCCGGCGCTCGCGTTGGAGGCCCGGGTGGCGCTGACCCTGCGCACCGTCTGCGGCGTGCCCACCGCTGACATCGCCCGACTCCTGCTGGTCACCGAGTCGACGATGACCCGACGGCTGACCCGGGCCCGAACCCGCATCGCGCAGGCCGGCATCCCGTACCGGGTGCCGGCCGGGCCGGCGTTGACCGAGCGACTGCCCGGCGTCCTCGCCGTGCTGTACCTGCTGTTCACCAGAGGGTACGTCGCCGACGGAGAGCCGGCTTTCGCCGACGAGGCGGTGCGGTTGGCCCGGCTCCTCGACCGGCTCATGCCGGAGCAGTCCGAGGTGGCCGCGCTGCTGGCGCTGGTCCTGTTCCAGCACTCCCGCCGGGACGCCCGCCGCGACGCCGCCGGCAACCTGCTCACCCTGGAGCGGCAGGACCGCGCACTGTGGGACCACGCCGCCGTCGCCGAGGGCCTGGAAGCCCTCCATCGGGTACGCCACGACGGGCCGTACGCGTGGCAGGCCCGGATCGCCGCCTGCCACGCCACCTCGGCCTCCGCCGACGACACCGACTGGGCGACGATCGCGCGGGCCTACGACGCGCTGGCCGACATCCGGCCCTCCCCGGTGATCGCGCTCAACCGCGCTGTCGCGCACGGGTACGCGTTCGGGTCGGCCGTCGGGTTGGTGCTGCTCGACGCGGCGCGTGCCGGGGGAGGGCTGGACGGCTATCCGCTGACCGTGGCGGTGGAGGCCGACCTGGTGGCCCGGCAGGGCGACCGACGCCGGGCCGCCGGACTGTTCCGGGAGGCGGCGGCGATGGTGGGCTCGACCGCCGAGCGTCGGGCGCTGCTGGAGCGTGCCGACGCCCTCGCCGACAGCTAGCGGAGCGGCCGCGCCACCAGGACCGGTACGTCGGTCATCCGGACCGGCACCGCCTCGCCGATCATGGAGTTCTGGTGGGCAACAAAGCACCCATGAACGGCCAAACCAGGCACCACAACTCCATGATCGACGTGCCCGGTCTGGCCCCGCTCGGCGATCTTTTCGCGCGACACACGCTCGACCGTGGGGAGGGTTCAGCCGCGCTTGGCCAACTCCAGGAACCGGGTCCAGGCCGCCGGGTCGAAGGCGAGCGCCGGACC
Organism: Micromonospora sp. WMMC250; assembly: GCF_027460215.1. Classification (NCBI taxonomy): domain Bacteria; kingdom Bacillati; phylum Actinomycetota; class Actinomycetes; order Micromonosporales; family Micromonosporaceae; genus Micromonospora; species Micromonospora sp. WMMC250. The sequence goes on from NZ_JAPZBJ010000002.1 coordinate 7,055,859, forward strand.
GGCGGGGTCCTTGGAGTCGCGTACGCCGATGACGCCGGTGAGGTTGTCGGCCACCTCGACGCAGTTTCCGCCGTTGTTGCCACTCTTGCTGCTCTTGCGCCACCGAGCGCCGGTCAGGTCCATGAGGCTGCCGCTTCCCTGATGAGATTGAGGGACTGCGCCCGCGACAGGGCTCCGTCACGAATGCGTTCCCACCGTCGATCGAGCGTAGCAACGTCGGCAACCTTGTCGATGAGCTGCGCCTGCGCCTGGCTGTCGACGTGGGCGACCCGCGCGCCGTCCGGCATCTCGGCGATGGTGAACGGCCCGCCGAGCCCCGGATATGCCCACGTCGGCGGGCACGACGAAGAGCGACACGTTCGGCAGGGCGGCCTGCTCGGCCAGCCGCTCGCACTGCTCCCGCATCATGGGCCGGTCGCCGTCGATGGTGCGCCGGAGGATTGCCTCGTCGAGGACTGCGACGAGCAGCGGCGGGCGTTCCCGCCGCAGGACGGCCTGTCGACTCAGTCGCGCCTCGGCGAGATCGTCGGCCTCGGCCGGTGTCAGCACCTCACCGACCAGCGTCGCCAAGGCGTACGCCTTGGTCTGCAGAAGCCCTGGAATCCACGCGAGCTGGAACGATCGCAGCGACAGCGCCTCGCGCGCTGATCCCCGAGTTCTCCCGGATCACTCGCCGGGCGATCCGCGACCTGCGCGGCCAGCCGGACGGCCCTGACCCGGTCGCTATCGTCCGCCGTTTCCTCTGGTTCCTGCCGCTGACCGACGAGGAGGCCCGCGCTGTCGCACTGCGGCTGCGCTGAGGTTCACGCGGCGAGCGCCGGCCTCTGCTCGACCGGGTCGACGGTCTCGCCTGCTAGGGGATGGAAGTCACGCCACCAGGATCGGTACGTCGTACTTCTGGATGCGATCGTCCCTGGTGACAAGGGTCAGCCCTTCGTGCAGGGCCTGCGCGACAAGCATCCGGTCGAAGGGATCCCGGTGAATCAGCGGCAGTCGACCAGCCGCGATGGCGTGATCGTGGCGGATCGGGAGTTCCCGCAGTTCGGCGTCACGAATCCGTTCGGCCAGATCGGCCGGGCCGGGCAGCTTGCCGAGCGACTGTTTGATCGCGACCTCCCACAGCGTGACCGGGCTCAGGTACACGTCGGGTTCGGTGTCGATGCGGTCCTTGATGTCCGTGGCGAGGACCGGGTCGTCGGTCAGCCACCAGAGCACCACGTGCGTGTCGAGCAAGAGCCTCATCCGGGCAGCCCGAAGTCGCGAGTGATCTCGTCGTTGACCTCGTCGGAATCCCAGTCGCCGGTCAGATCCAGCGCACCGCGCAGAGATCCGCGACCGGTGCGTGTGGTACGACGAAGCGGAATGACCTTGGCGACCGGGTGGCCAGCCCGGCTGATCACGATCTCCTCGCCGTGCTCGACCCGTTCGATGATGCGTGACAGATTCGTCTTGGCGTCGTGGATGTTGAACTGCGCCGCAGCTTCACCGGCCACCGTGGCACCTCCTTAGCTAAGAGGTTAGCCCGCGGCAGGGCTCGGTACGAGGAGCGACGCCGGAAACGACGCAGGCTCCCTCCCCGCCGGAGCGGGGAAGGAGCCTGGTGACCATCGGTACGTCAGTTGGCGATCATGCGGCGCAGCACGAACTGCAGGATGCCGCCGTGCCGGTAGTAGTCCGCCTCACCGGGGGTGTCGATCCGCACCACGGCGTCGAACTCCACGCCGGTGTCGGTGCTGACCTGCACGGTGCGCGGGGTCTCCCCGTCGTTGAGGGCGGTCACCCCGGTGATGGTGAACGTCTCGGTGCCGGTGAGCCCCAGCGACTCGGCGGTGACGTCCACCGGGAACTGCAACGGCAGCACGCCCATGCCGATCAGGTTCGAGCGGTGGATCCGCTCGTACGACTCGGCGATGACCGCGCGGACGCCCAGCAGCATCGTGCCCTTGGCCGCCCAGTCCCGCGACGAGCCCGAGCCGTACTCCTTGCCGGCCAGGATGACCAGCGGGACGCCGGCCTCCTGGTAGGCCATCGAGGCGTCGTAGATCGAGGTCTGCTCGCCGGTGAGGTGGTTGACGGTGAAGCCGCCCTCCACCCCGGGCACCAGCTGGTTACGCAGCCGGATGTTGGCGAACGTGCCCCGGATCATCACCTCGTGGTTGCCCCGGCGGGAGCCGTACGAGTTGAACTCGTGGCGGGGCACACCGTGCTCGGCGAGGTACGTGCCGGCCGGGGAGTCGACCTTGATCGCGCCGGCCGGCGAGATGTGGTCGGTGGTCACCGAGTCACCCAGCTTGGCCAGCACCCGAGCGTCGGCGATGTCGACGACCGGGCTCGGCTCCTGCTGCATGCCCTCGAAGTACGGGGGCTTGCGCACGTAGGTGGAGTCGTTCTCCCAGGCGAAGGTGTCGCCGGTCGGGGTCGGCAGTGACTGCCAGCGCTCGTCGCCCGCGAAGACGTCGGCGTACGCGGCGCTGAACCCGGTGGCGCCGATCGCCTGGGCGATGACGTCCTGGATCTCGGCGCTGTTCGGCCAGATCTCGCGCAGGTAGACCGGGTTGCCCTCGCTGTCCTCACCGATCGGCTCGTTGGCCAGGTCGATGTCCATGGTGCCGGCCAGGGCGTAGGCGACCACCAGCGGCGGCGACGCCAGGTAGTTCATCTTGACGTCCGGGTTGATCCGGCCCTCGAAGTTGCGGTTGCCGGAGAGCACCGAGACGACCGACAGGTCGTGCTCGTTGACCGCGGCGGACACCTCCTCGGGCAGCGGGCCCGAGTTGCCGATGCAGGTGGTGCAGCCGTAGCCGACCAGGTTGAAGCCGAGCTTGTCCAGGTACGGCGTGAGACCGGCCCGCTCGTAGTAGTCCATGACGACCTTCGAGCCGGGCGCCAGGGTGGTCTTGACCCACGGCTTGCGGGTCAGGCCCTTGTCGACGGCGTTGCGGGCCAGCAGGGCGGCACCGATCATCACCTGCGGGTTGGACGTGTTGGTGCAGGAGGTGATCGCGGCGATCACCACGGCGCCGTGGTCCAGCTCGTACTCGACACCGTCGGTGCCGGTGACCCGGACCGGGTTGGTGGCCCGCCCGCCCGCTCCGGCGGCGGCCGTCTCCAGGTCGCGCGGCTCGTCGGCCGGGTCGCTGAATTCGTTGGCCGGCGGGTCGCTGGCCGGGAAGGACTCGGCGCTGGCCTCGTCGGCCGGGCCGTTCGCGCCGCGCGGCAGCTCCTCGCGGGCCACGCTGGGCTTGAGGTCACGCTCACCGGTGGAGTCGTCGGCGACGTAGTCGGTCAACGCGGAGCGGAACAGCGTCTTGGCGCTGCCCAGCGGCACCCGGTCCTGCGGGCGCTTCGGGCCGGCGAGCGACGGCTCGATGGTGCCCAGATCAAGCTCCAGGCGCTCCGAGTACTCCGGCTCGGCCTCCGGGTCGTGCCAGAGGCCCTGCTCCTTGGCGTACGCCTCGACGAGCGCGACCTGCGCGGCGTCGCGGCCGGTCAGCTCCAGGTAGCGGACCGTCTCCGCGTCGATCGGGAAGATCGCCACGGTGGAGCCGTACTCGGGGGACATGTTGCCGATGGTGGCCCGGTTGGCCAGCGGCACGGCGCTCACGCCGGGGCCGTAGAACTCGACGAACTTGCCGACCACACCGTGCTTACGCAGCATCTCGGTGATGGTCAGCACCAGGTCGGTGGCGGTGGTGCCGGCCGGCATCTCACCGGAGAGCTTGAAGCCCACCACGCGGGGGATCAGCATGCTGACCGGCTGGCCGAGCATCGCGGCCTCGGCCTCGATGCCGCCGACGCCCCAGCCCAGCACGCCCAGGCCGTTGACCATCGTGGTGTGCGAGTCGGTGCCGACGACGGTGTCCGGGTACGCCTGCCCGTTGCGTTCCATGATCGTGCGGGCCAGGTACTCGATGTTGACCTGGTGCACGATGCCGGTGCCCGGCGGGACGACCTTGAACTCGTTGAACGCGGTCTGGCCCCAGCGCAGGAACTGGTAGCGCTCCTTGTTGCGCTCGTACTCCAGCTCGACGTTGCGGGCGAACGCGTCCTCGCGGCCGAACAGGTCGGCGATCACCGAGTGGTCGATGACCAGCTCGGCCGGGGCGAGGGGGTTGACCTTGGTGGCGTCGCCGCCCAGGTCGCGGACGGCCTCGCGCATGGTGGCCAGGTCGACCACGCAGGGCACGCCGGTGAAGTCCTGCATGAGCACCCGCGCCGGGGTGAACTGGATCTCCACACTCGGGGCGGCGGTGGGGTCCCACCCGCCGAGCTGACGGATGTGGTCGGCGGTGATGTTCGCGCCGTCCTCGGTCCGCAGCAGGTTCTCCAGCAGGATCTTCAGGCTGTACGGCAGCCGAGCGTGGCCGTCCACCTTGTCGATCTTGAAAATCTCGTAGCTCGCGTCTCCGACGCGTAGCTGGGTCTTCGCACCGAAGGTGTCGAGGCTCGCCACGTCGTACTCCTTCACACCAGCGACCGTGAGTAGTCCTGAGCAGTCTGTCGCACCGGTCGGGGTGCCGCCGAGGTTAGGTGACACTTACCGCCGATTCCGCGCTCAACAAAACCGTACGTCCGTCTTGCTAGTTGTGCAACCCGGCTGCCCTGCCGACGACGCCACCATCACCCCTAGCCTCCTAGGACGGGTACGGGGTGTGCGCTGGTCCTCGACGCCCCTGCTGCGGTGGCACCGGGCCGACGAGTCGCCCGGGTAGGGTTCGAGGCCGGCCGGAGAAGGGGTCAACCGTGTTCGATGTCCAGCACTGGCTCGTGGCGTTGCCGCCGATCGCGGTCTACCTGCTGGTCGGCGGGGTGATCGGCGTGGAGAGCATGGGCGTCCCACTGCCCGGCGAGATCGTCCTGGTCAGCTCCGCCCTGCTCGCCGCCACCGGGGTGGTGGAACCCGAGTGGGTGGCCACCGCCGCCGCCACCGGCGCGATCATCGGCGACTCCATCGGGTACGCGGTCGGCCGCCGGGGTGGGCGGCCACTGCTCGCCCGACTGGGCCGGCGCTTCCCCCGCCATCTCGGCCCCGCCCAACTCGCCCGCGCCGAGCAGAGCTTCGCCCGGTACGGCGTCTGGGCCGTGTTCTTCGGCAGGTTCGTGGCACTCCTGCGGATCCTGGCCGGGCCGCTCGCCGGAGCGCTGCACGTGCCGTACCGACGGTTCCTGGTGGCGAACGCTGCCGGCGGGCTGGTCTGGGCGTTCGGCACCACGTACCTGTTGTTCACCGTGGGCCGGGCGGCCGAGCACTGGCTCAAGGACATCTCCTGGGCCGGGTTGGCCCTCGCGGTCCTGGCCGGCCTTGCCAGCACCTGGTGGCTACGCCGACGCGCCCACCGCGTCGAGTCGGCCGACGATGGCTCTGGCCTGGCGGTGGCGAAGGTGGCTCAGCCGGCTGCGGTGGCCCCCGGCGGTCAGTCGGCCGCTACGGCCCCCCACGACGGTCCGGTCCGGGCGGGCAACGAGCACTGATCTCTGGACATGGTGAAGGGCCGGGCCCCGTGGTGGGGTCCGGCCCTTCGTCGTTCGTCGTGCTGTGTTGCTGTGTGGTTTAGCTGGTGGCGTAGCCGCGGGTGGCGATCCAGTCGGCGAGGTGCTCGATGGTGACCTGGTAGGAGGCGGTGTTCGGGTCGGCGGAGTCGGCGATGGTGACGATGGTGCCGTTGTCGCGGTAGCCGACGACGCTGATGTAGTGCCCGCCCTCGAAGGAGTGGATGCCACCGTCGGTGTCGGTGGTGGTGCCGGCGATGTTGGCGACCACGGCCCGGCCGTCGTCGACGGTCTTGACGACGTCGGCGCGCAGGGTGTCGGTCTGCTTGTCGTCGGCCTTCGGGGTGCTGATCTCGACGGAGTGGTAGGCGTCGTTCTTGCCGGTCTCCTTGTTCAGCACCGGGGTGATGTCGTTGATGGAGTTGGTGCCGGCCTCGGTGGTGCCCATCTCCTTGGCCATGGCGTCCACGTTGATGTCCTTGCCCTGCACACTCAACGCGTTGCGGGTCGCGGCGGGGCCGCAGTAGTAGAAGTTCGGCTGGGCTTCGTAGCGCACGCCCAGCTCCCGCTCACCATGACCCTTGCGGTCGGTCTGGGTCTGGGTGGTGGGCTTGCTGGTGTTGGGGGCGGCGAACGCGGTCGTGACGGGGCCGACGATGGCGCCACCGGTGAACGCGAGGCCAGCGGCGGTCAGGGCGGTCTTACGAATCAGATCGGTACGCATGATGGCGTGCTCCTCTGCGTCATCGGGGGAACCCGCACGACTCACCGGGGGACGGCCGTGCGGGAAAGCTCAGATACCCGGCGACCCCGTGGGGCCGGCGTCGGGAGACGGGTGTAACCGGGTGGGGCGGCGGATCATTCCGCCGGGCTCCCAGCCCACGTGTGCTCCGGGGATGTAACCGGCTGCGGCGGCGAACGCATTCCGCCGGGCTTCCGGTCCGGGGGGTCGGGGGTGTAACCCAGGCGGCCTGGCCGGTGTTCCCGGCGGCTGCCCTGCACCGGCGACCGACAGTCGCGGTGGCGTGCCAGGTATAACGACCCCGCCCGGCCCCCGATTCCGCCACCCGGGTGACCCCCACCACCCGGACAAACCTCGCACACCACGCGAACGCCGCCCCCACCCCGGCCGGCAGCCGCGCTGCCACGCACCCGCCCCGCCGAAATGCCCCAGCCGACGCCCCACACCACCTTGATCCACCCGAGTTCGCCGATAACGCGGTATCCGGAGGCTGGGGATACCCCGACTTCGGTGAAACGGAGTGGATCAACCCGCACGCGCGGCAGGGTGCGGTTCGCGCGCCCCAGGACGTCGGTGGGCATGCGCGAACCCTGCGCCATCTGCGCGGTTCGCGGGTCCCGATGGGATCGACGGCCCATGCCTCGACCCGACGATGTTCGCGCACGATCGGGCGAAGGCCGGGCCGAGCCACTGTCCATCCGGGAGCGTTATGGCGGGTGGTCAGGCGGGGTCGGTCGGCTTCGCGGCGTCGCTGGCCTGGGCGTGCCGTTCCAGCAGTCGCTGCCGAATCTCCTCGGGGGTGTACGCGCGTCGGCGTCGTTCGGCCCGTGCGATGACCACGCCGGAGGCTGCGACGCCGGCGAGGCCGGCCAACCCGAGAACCTTCCACCACCGCATTCGTTGCGCCATCGGCCTAGGCTAGACCCTCATGAGCATCAGCCTGGATGAGGCCGTCGAGTTGACCCGCACCGGCGACGTGTGGGTGTTCCGGGGTCGCAGCGTGCCGGACCGGGCGATCCAGTTCACCACCAACAGCCCGGTCAACCACGTCGGCATGGCCGTGGTGCTGGACGACATGCCGCCGTTGATGTGGCATGCGGAGCTGGGCAGGTCGTTGCCGGATCTGTGGTCGGGTACGCACCAGCGTGGCGTCCAGTTGCACGACCTGCGGGACGCGGTCTGCGTCTGGGCCAACAGGTACGGGCAGCGGGCCTGGCTGCGGCAACTCGATCCGCCGGCCGACGGGGAGATGGAGCGGGCGGTGCTGCGGACCATCGCACGGTTGGACGGCACCCCGTTCCCGTCTACCGCTCAGTTGGCGTGGCGGTGGGTGCGTGGTCGCGTGCCGGCGCTGCCGCGCCCTGGCCGGCTGTCCGCCCTGGCGCGCCCGATCAGGCTGCCCGCGCTGCCGCGCCCCGGCTGGCCGGCGCTTGCGCCGCGGCCGATCCCCACCAGCTCCGCCGACGCGAACGGCTCCGCGGGCTCCGCCAGCCCGGCAAGCCCGGCAAGCCCGGCAAGCCCGGCAAGCCAGGCCAGCCCGGCAAGCTCCGCCAGCCCGGCCGGATCGGCGAGCGCCGCCAGGCAGGCCAGCCCGGCCGCATCGGCGGGGGAGCGGGACCGGGCGTTGGAGACGGCGTACTGCGCCGAGGTGGTTGCGGTGACCTACGAGGCGATGGGTTTGCTGCCGGCGGGTCGGCGTCCCAACTGGTACGACCCGGGGCGGTTCTGGAGTGGGGACGACCTGGGTCTGACCGCCGATGCCCGGCTGGGTTCGGAGATCGAGGTAAGGGTGCCGCCTCGTTGAGGTTTGACCTGGGTGGTGACCGGCAATTGCTGTGGCCGTGAACGCCTCCACGGATCTCGACACGCTGGCCGACTTCTTCGACCGGTACGGCGTGGCGCTGACGTCCGGTGACCTGCCGGCCATCGCGGGCTGCTACGCCCTCCCGGGTCTGGTGGTGGCCGACACCTACAGTTTCTCGTTCACGTCACCGGCGGCGGTGGCGTTGTCCTTCGTGGGTGCCGCACCGGACTACCAGGACCGGGAGCTGATCGCGGCGCACGCCCGGATCGAGGATGTGCAGCCGGTGTCCGCGTTGTTGACGATGGTCGCGGTGGAGTGGGAGTTCCTGGACAGTCAGGGGCAGGCGGTGCCGGGGGAGCGGTACCGCTACCTGCTGCGGATCTCGGACGAGGGGCCGGTCATCTGCACCGTCGTCCGGACGGGTTGATCGAGCGGGACCGTCCGCCAGGTCGGGCCGTTTTCCGAACCGCGTCGGCTGGTCGGTTCGATCCGTACCCGCCCGATTCCCGAGCGGGGCGGTGCTGGCTACGCTGTCGCGTCGGTAGGGACGAGGGGAGACCTGATGGCGGTGCGGCCGGATGGTGCGGCAGGGTCGCGGGCGGCTCGAATGTTGGCGTCGGTGCCGTGGATCGTGGTGCTGCTCGGTGTGTGTGCGCTGGTGGTGCTGCTGGTGGTCGCGTTGCTGTCGTTCCGGACCAGGGAGCGGGAGTCCGTACCGCAGGGTGCTCCTCCGGTTTTCGTGCCGACCGTGCCGGCTGCCGAGTCGGCGACGGGTGGGCCGACTCCGGCCGGTGTGGAGCGGCGCTCGGTGTCGCCTCGGCCGTCGCGTAGCAGCCGGACGCCGTCGCCACGGGCCACAGTGACCAGCTCTCCGACGCCGGGGCGGACGGCCGCTCCGTTGGTGTCGACGCCGTCGGGCGGTGCCACGGTCACCGCCCGCTACCAGGTCGGCTCGAACGGCTGGGACGGCGACGCGGCGGTGTTGTCGATCGCGAACGAGACGAGCCGGTCGGTGGACTGGTCGGTGGAGTTGACGTTCGACGACGATCTCTGGGCGTTGCGTGTCAGCGACGACTCGGGGGTCTCGATGCGGGGACGCGGGAACGGCGAGTTCGTGTTGTGGGGGACCCGTTCGCTGGAGCCGGGTGCTTCGCGGACGGTGCGTCTGCGGGTGGGCTGGGGTGAGTCCGCGCAACGGCCGCAGCGGTGCACCATCAACGGGGTCGACTGTCGGCTCGGTTGAGTGGACGGTGAGTGGTGCCGGCGCTTTCCGGTCCGGCCGCTGATCGCTACGCTGCCCGGACGGTCCGCTGAGGGAGGTTCATGTCCGGCATGCGTCGCGCCCCGCGACTGACGCCCGGTCCGGCCGCGATCGTGTCGTCGCCCTGGGTCGTGGTGGGCGCTGGTGTGGTCGTGATGGTGGTCCTGCTCGTCATGACCCTGGGTGCGTACCGGGGGCGTAGCCCGGCACCGGACGGGGCGTCGGCGCCGCCGGCGTTGCCGTTGCCGTCGGAGGTGACGCCGAGTCGACCGACGCCGGTGGCGTCGCCGGTCCCGGTCATGCCGGGGTTGTCCGGGCGTGCGAGCGGGTTGCCGCCGAGTGCCGTGACCGGTTCGCCGTCGCCGTCGGTCGCCCCGCCGGTCAGTCCGCCCGGTCGGCCGGTGGTGACCCGGTCGCCGACTCGTGCTCCGCAGGGGCAGCCGACGTTCAGCGGGCGCTACCGGGTGGTGCAGAGCTTCGACGGGGGCTTCATCGGCGAGGTGGCGATGGTCAACGTGTCCGCGCAGAGCCGTGGGTGGACGGTGCGGTTGGAGTTCTCCGGTGGGCGGTTCGTGACCGCCTGGGTGGAGGGTGTGCCACAGGGGACGGTCCGGCAGTTCGACGGCGGTTTCACGTACGTCAGTGGGGTGGACGTGCGTCCCGGCGGGTCGGTGTCGTTGCGGTTCCACATGGAGCGGACGTCCAGCACACCGCGGTCGTGCACTGTCGACGGGGTGCGCTGCGGCGGCTTCTGAGCCGTCCCTTCCGCAAGGTTGCTGCTCTGTTGCGACCATGTTTGCAAGTCATTGCAGAATCTTTCGGCAAGGGTTAGCGTGCGGCAATTCCGCGACCAGAGGAAGGCGTCGATGAAACCCTCGCCGAGACCGCATACCGCCCTGGCCCTCGTCTCCCTGCTCACAGTGACCCTCGCCGGCACCTCGGTCGCCGTGCCGGCGGCCGCCGCCGCAGCCCCTGGCCCGTCCGGAGCTGCCGTCGTCACCGCCGGCGGTGACGCCCAGTGGAGCAAAGAACCGACCGCCGAGGCGCTGTCGAAGGCCGGCGGCAACTCCGCGCGGGCCGAACAGTTCTACTTCGTCCTGCCGGACCGGTTCGCCAACGGTGACCCCCGCAACGACTCCGGTGGCCTCGCCGGTGACCGGCTGCGGACCGGGCTCGACCCGACCGACAAGGGCTTCTACCACGGCGGTGACCTCAAGGGCGTCATCGACAAGTTGGACTACATCCAGGGAATGGGCACCACCGCCATCTGGCTCGCCCCGATCTTCAAGAACCGGCCGGTGCAGGGATCCGGCAATGACATCTCCGCCGGTTACCACGGTTACTGGATCACCGACTTCACCGAGGTGGACCCCCACTTCGGCACGATGGCGGAGATGAAGCGGCTGGTGAAGCTCGCCCACCAGCGCGGCATCAAGGTCTACCTCGACGTGATCGTCAATCACACCGCCGACGTCATCAAGTACGCCGAGGGCTCCTACGGGTACGTGGACAAGGCGACCTCGCCGTACACCGACGCGCAGGGGCGGGCGTTCGAGGACCGAAACTACGCCGACGGCAGCCGGGCGTTCCCGCCGGTCGACAGGGAGTCGTTCCCGTACACCCCCAAGTTCGACGAGCCGAAGGACGCCACCGTCAAGGTCCCGGCCTGGCTGAACGACGTCACCATGTACCACAACCGGGGTGACTCCACCTTCGCGGGCGAGAACAGCGAGTACGGCGACTTCTTCGGTCTCGACGACCTGTGGACCGAGCGGCCCGAGGTGGTCCAGGGGATGACGAAGGCGTACGGGGACTGGATCGGCGCCACCGGCGTCGACGGGTTCCGGCTGGACACCGTGAAGCACGTCAACATGGACTTCTGGCCGCAGTTCAGCCGGGGCATCGAACGGGCCGCCGAGAAGGCCGGCAAGAAGGACTTCTTCATGTTCGGTGAGGTGTACAGCGCCGACCCGGAGATCAGTTCCAGTTACGTCCGGCAGGGTGGCCTACCGGCGACTCTCGACTTCGCGTTCCAGGAGGCCGCGCGCGGGTACACCGCCGGTGCGGGGTCGGCGAAGGCGCTCGCCGACGTGTACGCCCGCGACGACCTCTACGCCGCCCGGAACACCGACGCCGGCCGGCTGACCACCTTCCTCGGCAACCACGACATGGGCCGGATCGGGTCGTTCGTCGCCGGTGGTGGCACCGACCCGGCCAGTCACCTGCGCCGTGACCAGCTCGCGCACCAGCTGATGTTCCTCACCCGCGGCCAGCCGGTGATCTACTCCGGTGACGAGCAGGGCTTCACCGGACCCGGCGGAGACAAGGATGCCCGCCAGGACATGTTCGCCTCGAAGGTGCCCGACTATCTCGACGACGACCTGCTCGGCACCGACCGCACCCACGCCAGCGACCAGTTCGACACCGGCCACCCGCTGTACCGGACGATCGCCGAGCTGGGCCGGTTACGCCAGGCGCACCCTGCGCTGCGCGACGGTGTGCAGGTCACCCGGTACGCCGCCGACGGTCCGGGCGTCTTCGCCGCCTCCCGGATCGCCCCCGCCGACCGCACTGAGTACGTGGTGGCGGTGAACAACGCCGACACGGCGCAGACTGTCACGGTGGACACCTGGTCGGCCGGCGCCACCTTCACCGGCATCTACGGCGACACCGGCCGTGCCACGGCGAACGCCGACGGCAAGCTGGCCCTCACCGTGCCGCCGCTGTCGGCGGTGGTGCACCGGGCCGGCACCCCCGTCGCGCGTCCCGCCGCCGCGCCGCGCATCACCCTCACCATGCCGGACGCTCCCGTCGCCACCCGGGCCGCCGTCACCGCCCAGGTGACCGGTGACCCCCTCTCGACCGTCACCGTCGCCGCCCGGGTCGCGGGCGGCCGGTGGACGTTGCTGGGCAGCGCCGACCGCGCGCCGTACACGGTGCAGCACGACCTGACCGGCCTGGCCGGCGGCACCCGGGTCGAGTACAAGGCGGTGGTCCGCGACGGCCGGGGCCGCACCGCGACCGCCCGGTCCGCCGCCACCGTGGGCACGCCGCCGCAGGGCGGGTCCCGGGAGTGGGCGGTGGTGCACTACCAGCGTCCCGCCGGTGGGTACGACGACTGGGGGTTGTACGCCTGGGGTGACATCGACCCGGGGTACGTCACCGAGTGGCCCAAGGGGCAGCCGTTCGCCGGGGAGGACTCCTACGGCCGGTTCGCCTGGGTGAAGCTCAAGCCGGGCGCGAAGTCCGTCGGGTTCGTGGTGGTCGACAAGGACGGCGACAAGGATGTCGCCCAGGACCGCAGCATCGACGTCACCACCACCGGGGAGGTCTGGCTCAAGCAGGGCGACCCGGTGGTCTACCCCAGCCGGCAGGCGGCCACCGGTGAACCGGACCCGCCGGTCGAGGAGAACACCGCGCTGATCCACTACCGGAGGGCCGACGGCAACTACGACGGCTGGGGTCTGCACGTGTGGGACGGCGCGGCCGACCCGACCGAGTGGTCCGCGCCGCTGAAGCCCATCAGGACCGACGCGTTCGGGGCGGTGTTCCGGGTGCCCCTGGCGGCCGGTGCGACCGGGCTGAACTACATCATCCACCAGGGCGACACCAAGGACCTGCCCGACGACCAGCGGCTCGACTTCGGCAGCGTCGGCCGGGAGGTGTGGTTGCTCGCCGCCACACCCGGCCGGTTGCTGCCGTCGACGGCGACCAGCGCCGGCGGGGACACCGACATCACCAAGCAGAAGGCGCACTGGATCGACAGGTCCACAGTGGTGTGGCAGACCCCGCCGACCGACGGCAGGACGTACGCGCTGGTCGTCGCCCCGGAGGGCGGTGTCGCTGTGGCCGACGGGGAGCTGACCGGGGCGTACACCAGCCTGCCGTTGCGGGCGCAGCGCAACGGGCTCACCGAGGCCCAGCGCGCGGCGTTTCCGCACCTGTGGTCGTACCGCAGCTTCACGCTGGACCGGCGCGACCTTGCCAAGGTCCCGGCGGCGCTGCGGGGGCAGGTGCTGGTGACCGAGCGCGACGCGTCGGGGGCCCTGCTCGCCGCGACCGGTGTGCAGATTCCCGGCGTGCTCGACGACGTGTACTCCCGTGCCACCGACGCCATCCTCGGGCCGACCTTCGCCGGGCGGACGCCGAGCCTCGCGGTGTGGGCGCCGACCGCGCGGACGGTGACGGTGCAGTTGTTCGACTCACCGACCGCCACGCCGAAGGCCGTGCCGATGCGTCGCGACGACCGCACCGGTGTCTGGTCGGCGCGCGGCGACCAGAGCTGGACCGGCAGGTACTACCGCTACCAGGTGCGGGCGTGGCAGCCGGCGGCGCAGAAGATGGTCACCGCGTCGGTGACCGACCCGTACTCGGTGGCCCTCGCCGCGGACTCCACGCACAGCCTGCTGGTCGACCTGAACGACGCGGCGCTGGCCCCGGCGGGCTGGCGGACGCTGCGCAAACCCTCGCCGGTGCCGCCCGCGAAGGCGCAGGTCTCCGAACTGTCGGTGCGGGACTTCTCCATCGCCGACGAGACCGTACCGGCCGAGCGGCGGGGGACGTTCCTCGCCTTCACCGACCCGAGAACCGCAGGGATGACCCACCTGAAGGCGCTCGGCGACGCCGGCGTCACCCACCTGCACCTGCTGCCGGCGTTCGACTTCGCGACGATCCCGGAGAAGCGGGCCGACCAGCGTCAGCCGGCCTGCGACCTGGCGGCGCTCCCGCCGGACTCCGCCGAACAGCAGAAGTGCGTGGCGGCGGTCGCGGAGACCGACGGCTACAACTGGGGGTACGACCCGCTGCACTACACGGTGCCCGAGGGCGGCTACGCCGTCGACCCGGTCGGGGCGGCGCGGACCACCGAGTTCCGGCGCATGGTCGCCGGTGTCAACGGTGCCGGTCTGCGGGTGGTCATGGACGTGGTCTACAACCACACGGCGGCGGCCGGCACGGACGACGCGTCGGTGCTCGACCAGGTGGTGCCCGGCTACTACCACCGGCTGTTGGACGACGGTACGGTTGCCAACTCCACCTGCTGCGCCAACACCGCCCCCGAGCACGCCATGATGGGCAAACTTGTCGTCGACTCGCTCGTCACCTGGGCGCGGCAGTACAAGGTGGACGGTTTCCGCTTCGACCTGATGGGTCACCACCCGAAGGCGAACGTCCTGGCCGTCCGCCGGGCCCTGGACCGGCTGACCGTCGCCCGTGACGGTGTCGACGGCAGATCGATCCTGCTGTACGGCGAGGGCTGGAACTTCGGCGAGGTCGCGGGCGACGCCCGTTTCGTCCAGGCCACCCAGGCCAACATGGCCGGCACCGGCATCGGCACCTTCAACGACCGGCTCCGCGACGCGGTGCGCGGCGGCGGACCGTTCGACAGCAACCCCCGCGCGCAGGGCTTCGCGTCCGGGCTCTACACCGACCCGAACGGCGACGAGGTCAACGGGTCGCCGGCCGAGCAGAAGGCGGATCTGCTGCGCGCCCACGACCTGATCAAGGTGGGGCTGACCGGCAACCTGCGCGACTACCGCTTCACCGACACCACCGGACGGCAGGTCACCGGGGCGCAGGTGGACTACAACGGCTCCCCGGCCGGCTACACCGCCGCGCCGGGGGAGGCCGTCACCTACGTCGACGCGCACGACAACGAGATCCTGTACGACGCGCTGGCGTACAAACTGCCGCAGGCCACAGCGGCTGCCGACCGGTCCCGGATGCAGGTGCTGGCGCTCGGCACCGTGGTGCTGGGCCAGGGCACCGGGTTCGTCACCGCCGGCACCGAGCGGCTGCGGTCGAAGTCGCTGGACCGCAACTCGTACAACTCCGGTGACTGGTTCAACCAGATCCGGTGGGGCTGCGAACGGGGCAACGGGTTCGGCGCCGGCCTGCCGCCCGCGGCCGACAACGAGGACAAGTGGCCGTACGCGAAGCCGCTGCTGGCGGACCCGGCGCTGGTGCCCGACTGCGCGGTGATCAACACCACCGACGCCCGGTACGCCGAGCTGCTGCGCATCCGGGCGTCGTCGCCGGTGTTCGGGCTGGCCGCCGCCGAGCAGGTGCAGCGGCGGGTGGCGTTCCCGCTGTCCGGGGAGCAGGAGACGCCGGGAGTGCTGACGATGACGCTGGACGCCCGCGGGCTGGGTGGGCAGTGGACGTCGGTGACCGTCGTCTTCAACGCCACCCCGAAGACGACAACGCAGACGGTGACCGGTCTGCGAGGGGCGAACATCGCGTTGCACCCGGTGCTGGTCGACTCGGCCGACCCGGTGCTGCGTACCGCCTCGTTCGACCGTGCCGCCGGGACGTTCACCGTGCCGGCGCGCAGCGTGGCGGTCTTCGTCCAGAGGTGACGCGAACCGGCCCCCTCCCGCTGGTGCGGAAGGGGGCCGGTCTGTGTGCTGTTGTCACCCGAGGGTGATCAGGCGAAGCAGTTCTCGATGGTTCCGCCCGGGATGGCCAGGCAGTTCGTCGGGCGGTTCGCGGTGATCGCGGACTTGTCGTCCACGTTCACCTCCCCGAAGAAGCTGAAGACACCGCCCGGAGCGAAGGTGGAGAAGTTGTGGGCGACCTTCGTCTTCGACAGGTTGACCTCGCCGAAGATGTTGAAGATGCCGCCGCCGACCCCGATCGGGCCGATGGCCCGGTTGCCGACGACCTCGCTGTCACGCAGCGTGGTGACGCTGAAGGCGTTGAAGAGCCCGCCGCCGAAGAAGCCGGCGGTGTTGTCCTTGATGCTGCTCTTCTCGAACGTGGCCACGCTGTCGAAGGCGATGGCCACACCGCCACCGACACCGGCGGTGCTGTTCTTCTCCACCGTGACGTGGTGCAGGTTCAGCTGGCTGTCCGCAGCGGCGATACCACCACCGGCGAGGACCGCGGTGTTCGAGACGAACTTGGTCTCGTACGCCGTGGTGTTGCCCTCGATGTCGAGGTAGCCACCGCCGAAGCCCAGCGTCTCGTTGTCGGTGATCTCGGCCTTCTTGAGCTCGACAGTTCCGCCGTCGACGTCGTCGGTGAAGATCGGCGCCGCGCCGTTGGAGATGCCGCCACCACCGATGATGGCCGTGTTGTCGTTGATCTTCGACTCCTCGACCTTGAGCAGGCCGGCGTTGAAGACACCGCCACCGAAGAAGAAGGCGGTGTTACGGGTCACGGTGCTGTGCCAGATCTTCGTGGTGCCGAAGTTGGCCACACCACCACCGTTGCCGCCCGACTGGTTCAGGACGACCTCGGACTCCAGGATCTCGGCGGTGCCACCCGGCTGGACCAGGATGCCGGCACCGTCGGTCGGCTCCGGGTACTCGACGAGCGGCGTGACGACGCCCCCCTTGGCAGCCGGCGCGGCCTTGGGCGTGACCTTCGGCGCGGCCTTGAGGCCGGCCTTCGGGTTGGCCTGCCGGGCGGAGAGCGCCTCGTTCAGCGGCGTGCCCGCCTTCACCTGGGCCGCGATCGCCTCGGAGTCCGAGTACGACGCCCAGACCTCGGCCGGCTGGACACTGTTGAACAGTTCGAGGGTCTGGCCGCCCTTGATGGTCAGGCCCTTGATGGTGAGGTGTCCACCGCTGCCGACGTTGAGGATCCGGAAGTAGTCCGCCGTGGCTTCCCGGGCGATCGTGGTGTGCTCGCCCTTGAGCGTGATCCGCTCGGTGATCACCGGCAGGCCGTTGCCCTGGTAGTCGTTGCGGGTCAGGTTGTAGGTGCAGCCCTTGGCCAGTTCCAGCACACCGCCGTGCTTGCTGTTGGCGAAGACGATCGCCTGGATCAGCTTGTCGGTGTCGCAGGGCACCTCCTTCCCGCGCTCGTGGTCCTTGTCCTTGTCCTTGTCCCGGTCCTTGTCCTTGTCCCGGTCCTCGTTCTTGTCCCAGTCGCGCGACTCGTCACCCCGCTGGTCACCGTCCTTGCTGACCTGCGCGGTGTTCCAGTTCAGGCCGACCGCTCCGGCGCTGCCCGCGACGCCCACCGCCGCGAGACTGATCACGCCCGTCAAACCGGCCACGCCACTGGCGAGCCAGAGCTTGCGGCGGCGCTTGGCCGTCGCCCGCCCGGAGGCTTCGTTGTTCGTTAGGTAGTTGGACATCGGAGCTCTCTGCCCTCTCCTCGTACCAGACAGGGTCGCCGCCGTCAGACGGGCGTCCCCTGCTACAAATCGGTTGTAGCTCCCAAAACCACCGTATGAGAAGGTTCCTCGCCTCGCGGGCTTATCCGAGAGAACCCCACATTAGGTTCATCTTCGGCCCGGACCGCCCGGCACACCCCGGTTGGGGACGTGCCCCCCGGAGGGTCACTGAGCTGCCCAAATGGGTACGCCCCTCCGTGCCGAAGACCGGCTCGGAGGGGCGCGCCCTCTATGTGGATCAGCCCCACCCGATCAGGCGAAGCAGTCCGAAACGTTGAAACAGTTGGTCGGGCGGTTGGCGACGACCGCAGACTCGTCGTCGAGCGTCACCGTGCCGCCGAGGCTGTTGAAGATGCCCCCCGGCGGGAGGGTGGAGAAGTTGTGCGCCACCTTCGTCCGGTGGAGCGTGACCTCGCCGCCCTCGGTGTTGAGGATGCCGCCGCCGCGGGCGAACGGACCGACGGCCCGGTTGCCCGACACCTCGCTGTCGCGCAGCGTGGTGACGCTCTCCTCGTTGAAAAGGCCGGCGCCGGAGGAACCGGCGGTGTTGTCGTTGATCCTGCTGTTCTCGATGGTCGCCACGCTGTCGAAGGCGGCCACACCGCCACCCGAGCGAGCGGCGCTGTTCTTGACCACAGTGGCGTCCTTGAGGGTGAGCTGGCTGTCGGCCACCGCGACGCCACCACCGTCGAGCACCGCGGTGTTGTCACTGACAGTCGTCTGGTGCAACGTCGTGGTGCCCTCGACATCCAGGACGCCGCCGCCGAAGCCGAGCGTCTCGTTGTCGGTGACCTCGCTCTTGTAGACCCAGACCGAGCCGCCGTCGACATCGTCGGTGAAGATCCGGGCAGCGCCGTTGGAGATGCCGCCGCCGCCGATGATGCCGGTGTTGTCAGTCACCTTCGACTCGTCCACCTGGAGCACGCCGGCGTTGAAGATGCCGCCGCCGAAGAAGAACGCGGTGTTGTGGGCCACCGTCGTCTTGCTGAGCCTGGTGCTGCCGAAGTTGGCCAGCCCGCCGCCGTTGCCACCGGACTGGTTGTAGAGCAACTCGCTGTCCAGGATCTCCGCGCGACCACCGGGCTGCACCAGCACCCCGGCGCCGTCGGTGAACCCGGGCTCCTCGACCAACGGCGTCACCGCCGGTGCGGCTACCGGAGCTGCCGTGGTCTTGGCGGCTGCCGCCTCGGCCTTGGTCGCCGGTGCCGGCTTGGCCGCCTTGGTCGCCGGTGCCGGCTTTGCCGTCTTGGTCGCTGCCGCTGCCTTGGCTGCCGTTGCCGCCTTGGGTGCTGCCGCTGGCGCCGCTTCCGGCTTGACCGGTTTGGCTGCCGCCTTGGCTTTCGCCTTGGTCTCTGCCGCCGACTTGGCTGCTGCTGCCGCCTTGGCTGCCGGGGCTGCCTTGGCTGCTGCCGCCGGCTTCGCTGCCGGCTTGGCCGCCTCGGCTGCCGCCGGCTTCGCCGCTGCCCCGCCGGCCGCCGCCGACGACCGGACCAGGGCGGAGTACGGTGCCCAGACCGTCGCCGGGTCGGCGGTGGCCGCGGCCTGAAGGGTCTGCCCACCCCTGATGCTCAGGCCCTTGAGGGTGAGGTGCCCGCCGGCGCCGACATTGAGAATGCGGAAGTAGTCAGCGGTGGCCTCACGCCCGATGATGGTGTGCTCGCCCTTGAGGGTGATGGGCTCGGTGATCACCGGCAGGCCATTGCCGTCCTGGTTGCGGGTCAGGGTGTAGGTGCAGCCCTTCGCCAGCTCCAGCACGCCGCCGTCGTCGTTGTTCGCGAACGTGATGGCCTGGATCAACTTGTCGCTGTCGCACGGCACCTGCCTGGTGCGGTCCTTCTCGTCGCGCTTGTCGTTCCCGCCGGACCGGTCGTCGAAGCCGCTCCAGTCGTCGCCGCTCCACTCGTCGTCCCGACCGTCGCTCTTCGAGCTGCCCTCGTCCGCGCCGCCGGCGTCGCTGACGTTCTGCCGGTTGGTCGACGGCTGAGCATCCGAGACCTGGTCGGATTTGGGCTTGTCGTCGCGGGCGGCCACGCCGCCGAGGGCCGCCAGGCCGACCACACCGGTCAGCCCGGCCACGCCCGCGACCCACAGCGCCCGCCTTCGTCGTGTCGGCGGAGCTGTCGAGGCCCCGCCGTCGGTACTCGTTACGTCGTTGGACATCAGAGCCTTCCGCCCTTTCCTGCTACCAGACGGGGTCGCACCGCCTGGGGCGCCACGACCAGCTACAAATGGGTTGTAGCCTCTGATCCCCACCGTATGAGAACCATCTTCGCGATGCGGACGTATCCGAGATAACCCCGCATTCGGCTCAGGTCGGTTGAGGTCGGGCAACCGGTTCGGGGTGGTGGAAAGGGGGCGCGAGCAGCGCAAACGCGAGCAGCGGGGACGCCGCCAGGCGGATGTCGCCGCGGGCAGGGCGCGCGGTGCCGCTGTCAGGCCTGGTGGACACCCGTCGGCCATGCCAGAACGTGATCCACTCGGTTTCCTTGATGACGCGGTCTCCGGCGGGGCGGAAAGCGCGACATCAGTGAACCCGAGTGGATCATGGAGCGCTCTGGCCGCTGGAGCGTCCGTCCCAGGGCGAGGCGAGGGCGCAGCCCGGACGGCCCAACGCGGGCCGGGCCGGTGCGGTCCGGGGCCGACCGGGGCCGACCGGGGCCGACCGGGGCCGCGAGAGCGGCCGAGCCGGCGGCCAAGATCCCGGCAATATCAGGGATGTTGGTGTCTCACGCACGTCTGAGGCAGCACCATCCGGGATGGTGCTGCCTCAGACCGGCGGGAAAGGGGCGAGCCGGGCCGGACGTCTTCACGTCGCGGCCCGGCTTCAGGGGTTGGCCGGCGGCACCGTGGGCTGCTCGGCCGGGGGAGCTGTCGGTCAGCCGGGCAGGCGGGGGCCGGCCTCGCGCTGCTCGGCCAGCCAGGTCTCCACCTCGTCGGACGTGCGCGGCAACCCGGCCGACAGGTTCGTCGCACCGGTCGCGGTGACCAGCACGTCGTCCTCGATCCGGATGCCGACGCCGCGCAGCTCGGCGGGGACCAGCTCGTCCTCGGGCTGGAAGTACAGCCCCGGCTCGACGGTGAGCACGTAGCCCTCGCCCAGAGCGCCGTCGCGGTACGTCTCCTTGCGGGCGTTCGAGCAGTCGTGCACGTCGATGCCGAGCATGTGGCCGAAGCCGTGCAGCGTCCACCGCCGGTAGACCGTCGACTTCTCGTCCATCGCCTCGTCGACGCTCACCGGCAGCAGACCCAGGTCGGACAGGCCTTCGGCGAGGACCCGCATGCAGGTCAGGTGGACGTCCTTGAACTTCACACCGGGGCGGATGGCCTCGATGCCGGCCTGCTGCGAGGCGTACACGATGTCGTAGACCTGGCGTTGCAGGGCGGTGAACCGACCGTTCACCGGGAGCACCCGGGTGACGTCGGCGGTGTAGAGGTTGCGGCCCTCGACGCCCATGTCCATCAGCAGCAGGTCACCCGGTCGGGTGGCGCCGTGGTTGTGCACCCAGTGCAGGATCGTGGCGTGTTCGCCGGCGCCGACGATGGAGCTGTACCCGACGTCGTTGCCGTCGTGACGGGCCCGCAGCGCGAAGACACCTTCCAGGAGTCGCTCGGAGACGGCGCGGTCCGCCGGGAGGATCCGGGCCACGTCCTCGAAGCCGCGGACGGTGGCGTCGATGGCGTCCTGGAGCTGGCCGATCTCCCACTCGTCCTTGACCAGCTTCATCTCCGAGATGGCGATCGCCAGCTCTCGGTCGCGGGCGGGCTGCCCGTCGGCGCGGACGCCATCGTAGGGACGGACGGCCGCGTCCACCTGGGCGTCGAAACCGCGCAGCACCCGGGTACGCCCCGGTGCCAGGTCGGCGAGCGTCGCCTCCAGGCCGGTCAGGTCGGCGGTGGGCAGGCCCAGCTCGGTCGACTTCTCGGTGAGCGTGTGCCGCCGGCCCACCCACAGCTCGCCGTTGCGGCTGCGGAAGAACTCGTCGGTCTCCCGGGAGGACCGGGGCCGCATGTACAGCGTCGCGTCGTGCCCTGAGCCGTTCGGGCGCAGCACGAGCACGCTGTCCGCGTCGTGGTCGCCGGTCAGGTAGGCGAAGTCGCTGCCGGGCCGGAACGGGTAGTCGGTGTCGTTGGCCCGGACCTTCTCGGTGCCGGTGGGGATGACGAGCGTCTCGCCGGGGAACGCCGCCGAGAGCGCGGCACGCCGCTTGGCGTAGTTCGGTGTCTCCGGCCGGGGCGTCACGGGGAGCGCCGTGTCGCGCCAGCCCTGCCGCATGAAGGACAGGAACGCCTCCGGGAAGTCCGGATCGTGCGATTCCGTACCGTCCGTCGGCGTGCCGTCGGTGCGTCCCTCGGTCATTGCGCCGCTCCCTCCGCTTCGTTGCTGGTCCCGACGGTACCGCGCGTCCGGTTCGCGGCGACGCCCGCCGGGAGTGGGCGGATCGACGGACGGCTGCGACGGGTCGACAGGGCGCGTGGAAAGATGGCCACCATGTGCGGACTTCTGGCCTTCTTCAGCGCGAACGGTAACGCCGCCGCGCATCGCGACCACATCGCCGGAGCGTTGGAATGCCTGCACCACCGCGGCCCCGACGAGACCGGGGTCGAGGTGGTCGGCGACGCTTCCGGCCGGTACGCGGACGGCGTGTTCGCCCACAAGCGGCTGGCCATCATCGACGTCGCGTCGAGCCACGAGCCGCTGCCCTACGCGAACGGTCGTTACCTGCTCACCTTCAACGGTGAGATTTACAACTACATCGAGTTGCGCGAGGAGTTGATCAGGAACTTCGGCGCGCAGTTCGCCACCGCCGGCGACGGCGAGGTGATCGTGGCGGGCTACCACTTCTGGGGCGAGCAGGTGCTCACCCGGCTGCGGGGCATGTTCGCCTTCGTCATCTGGGACCGGCAGGAGCGGCGGGCGTTCGGGGCCCGCGACTACTTCGGCATCAAGCCGATGCACTACCTGGAGACCGCCGACGGTCTCTACCTGGCGTCGGAGAAGAAGGCGTTGCTGCCGTTCGCGCACAGCAACTACCAGGGCGACGCGGGCGTCGACACGGCCAACCTGAGCCACTACCTGACCCTGCAGTACGTCCCCGAGCCGGGCACGCTGCACAAGGGCATCAGCCGGATCGGGTCGGGGGAGTACCTGAACTGGACGCCGGGCGGTCGGATCGACGTACGCCGGTGGTATCGCCCGGTGTTCCGGCCCGCGCCGGTCGACGACGAGCAGAAGCTGTACCACGAGATCCGGGAGACGCTGCGGGAGAGCGTGCGCATGCACATGCGCTCCGACGTGCCGGTCGGCTCGTTCCTGTCCAGCGGCATCGACTCCACGGCGGTGGTCGCGCTGGCCCGCGAGTTCAACCCGAACATCCTCACCTTCACCGTCGGCTACGACGTGCCGGGCTACTCGGAGATCGACGTCGCCCAGGAGTCGGCGCGGCACCTGGACGTCACCACGATCCCCACCAAGATCGGTCCGCAGGACATGATCGACGCGCTGCCGAAGATCGTCTGGCACCTGGACGACCCGGTGGCCGACCCGGCGCTGGTGCCGCTGTACTTCGTGGCGAAGAAGGCCGCCGAGCACGTCACTGTGGTGCTGTCCGGCGAGGGCGCGGACGAGTTCTTCGGCGGCTACACGATCTACCGGGAGCCGCTGTCGTTGGGCACCGTCAACGGTCTGCCCGGTGGGGTCCAGAAGGGCCTGCGCGCGGTCTCCAAGGCGATCCCGCAGGGGGTCAAGGGCAAGAGCTTCCTGGAGCGCGGCACGACTCCGATCGAGGAGCGCTACTACGGCAACGCGCGGATGTTCACCGAGGAGGAGAAGCAGCACCTGATGCGCCGCTACGACCCCTCGGTGCGCTACACGGACGTCACCGCCCCGATCTACGCCGAGTGCACCGAGCTGGACGACGTCACCAAGATGCAGTACGTCGACCTCTACACCTGGCTGCGCGGCGACATTCTGGTCAAGGCGGACCGGATCTCGATGTCGCACTCGCTGGAGGTGCGGGTGCCGTTCCTCGACCGTGAGGTGTTCGACGTCGCGGCGAAGATCCCGGTGGACCTGAAGCTGCCGCCGCGGTCCGACGCGACGAAGTACGCGATGCGTCAGGCGTTGCAGGGTGTCGTGCCGCCAGCCATCGTCAACCGCAAGAAGCTGGGCTTCCCGACCCCCACCCGGGTCTGGCTGCGCGGCGAGATGTACGAGTGGGCCCGGCACGTGCTGAGCACCTCGGGTGCGGGTGACCTCCTCGACCTGTCGTACGCGCTGCGGCTGCTCGACGAGCACAAGCGGGAGGAGGCCGACCACTCCCGCAAGGTGTGGACGGTGTTGATCTTCTGCATCTGGCACGCGATCTTCGTGTCGAAGACGCTCGACCCGGGCATCCAGCGCAACCAGTCGGCCCTGCTGACGAAGCCGGTAGTGGGTTCCATGGTCCGCTGACCACGGCCCCACCCCGTCGATCGCTCCACCCCGTCGATTGCTCCACGCCGTCGATCAAGAGGTTTGCGTCACCGGAATGGCTCCGGATGACGCAAACCTCTTGATCAACTATTGACGGGAAGGGCTCAGCGGGCGGCGCAGGTCACTGCGGGGACGCCGTTGGTGCCTGTGGAGCTGCCCAGGAAGCCGAACGTCGCGGTGCGTGACGGTTCGACATTGCCGTTGTAGGCGACATTTGTCGCCGTCACCGACGAGCCGGACGACGTCTGGGTGGCACCCCAGATCTGGCTGATCGACTGCCCGTTGGGCCAGGTCCAACTGGCGGTCCAGCCGGACAACGTCGAACTGCCGTTGTTCGTGATCGTGACCTCGCCCTGGAAGCCACCCTGCCAGGAGCTGGTCACCTTGTAGCTGGCCGTGCAGGCGCCACCGGCCGGCGGCGGGGTGGTGGTCGGCGGCGGGTCGGTCGGACCCGGCGTCGGGGTGGTCGGCGTGGGGGTCGGCGACGTCGTGCCGCCCCGGATGCCGGTCACCTGACCGTTGCCACCGTCGAAGACCACGTCGGAGCAGCCGAAGAAGTTCTCCTGCGAGTCCGACCGCACCCAGCGTGAGTAGATGATGTGCTGGCCGCTCTTGCCCGACGGCAGGTTGCCGCTGAAGTAGTAGTGCCCGTCGTTGGTGCCGACGCCGCCGCGCTGCGGCGGGTTCGTCACCGTGAGGAACGGCTCCTCCAGGTCACTCCAGGCCAGCGCCCGGTTCGGGCTCCAACTGTTCTTCGTCACGTAGAAGTAGAACGTGCCCGGGTGGTGTGCCCAGTTGCTGTACTTGAAGTCCAACCGCGCCCCAGCGGTCAGGTGGGTCAGCGGCCAGTCGGTACGGGGCAGGTCGTAGCCGCGGAAGCCGGTGGCGCCACCGCTGCACAGCTGGCCGTCCGGGATGAAGCCGGTGGTCCGGCCCCCTGCGTCGGAGCGGAGCACGCTGAACCAGTTGTAGAGCGAGTTCGCGCCACTCGTCGCGACGGCGGCGGAGCACGCGGGGTTGGTCGGCCGGATCTCACCGGTCGTGCTGAGGCCGTCCTGCCAGCACAGGTAGGTGCGGCTGCCGGGCGTCATCGCCGCGCCGTGCGCCTCGGCAGGCTGCGGATTGGACGCCAGGGCGACGCCGCCCAGTGCGAGTGTCACGGCCGCGATGAGCAACGCGGCCGTACGGGAACGGTTCACAGGTTCTCCTGACTCGCGAGGCGCGCCGTCCGCGCCGCCCCGCTGACATCGGGTGGGATGTGGCATGATCGCCCGCCTCGGTGAGCGGTGCGACGATCACGGCGACGTGCCCGGCGGAGAATCAGCCGGTGGACACGCGCCATCGTCGGTCCAGCCCTGGACCGGTGCCCTCGCGTCGAACGAACCCGGCAACCGGCGGCACGGCAGCCCTCGCACCGCCCGGTACGCGTCATCCCACCATGCCGTAGGGCCCCGACGCAATAGTCGTTCCTCGATGCATCAATTGACCCGTCGACCGCCGATGGACGCCATATCCTGCCTAGAGGTGAGGAAATCGAGAGGTGGCGGTCGGTGCCGGACGTGTTCGACGAGGCGCACCGCCGTTGCCGCGGTGGCGAACCGGTCGCCCTCGCCACCGTCGTGGCCACCTGGCGCTCGGCGCCGCAGCCGCCCGGCGCGACAATGCTCGTCGCGGCCGACGGCACTGTCACCGGCAGTGTCTCCGGCGGCTGCGTCGAGGCGGACCTCTACGAACGGGCCCGCCGCGTGCTGGACACCGGCGCACCCGAGCTGACCAGGTACGGGATCAGCGACGACGACGCGTACACGGTGGGCCTGACCTGTGGTGGTGTCCTCGACGTCTTCGTGGAGCGCGTCGACGCCCACGCCCTGCCCGGGCTGGACGCGATCGCCGCCGCGCGCCGAGACGGCCGACCGGCGGCGGTTGTCACCTGCGTGGCGGCGGACGCCGGTGACCCGCCGGGCCCGGTGCCGGCCGATCCGGCCGGGCGGCTGGGTCGACGGCTCGTGCTGACCGGCCGGCAGCCGACCGGCTCCCTCGGTGACGACCGACTCGACGCCGCCGCCAGCGCCGATGCTCTCGGGCTGCTCGCCGCCGGGCACAGTGGAATGCTCCGGTACGGGTACCACGGGCAGCGACGCGGCTGCGGCGTGAGCCTCTTCGTGACGGCGTACGCCACACCGCCCCGGATGATCGTCTTCGGGGCCATCGACTTCGCCGCCGCCGTGGCCCGGATCGGCGCGTTCCTCGGCTACCGGGTCACCGTCTGCGACGCCCGGCCGGTCTTCACCACCGCGCGACGTTTCCCCGAGGCGGACGAGGTGGTGGTGCAGTGGCCGCACCGCTACCTGCGTACGGAGGTGGACGCCGGTCGGGTCGACGAGCGGACTGTGGTGTGCGTCCTCACCCACGACCCGAGGTTCGACGTGCCGTTGCTGGAGGTGGCGCTGCGCCACCCGCTGGCCTACGTCGGCGCGATGGGCTCGCGACGCACCCACGACGAACGGCGCAAGCTGCTGCGCGAGGCGGGGGTCAGTTCGGCGCAGCTCGCCCGGCTCGCCTCCCCGATCGGGCTGGACCTCGGTGGGCGTACCCCTGAGGAGACAGCGGTGAGTGTGGCCGCGCAGATCGTCGCGGCCCGCTGGGGCGGCACGGGTCGCCCGCTGGTGGCGCTCGACGGGCCGATCCACCAGCCGGGGTAGCGGTTGCGGCGGCTTCGGTGCTCGCCGGACGGCCCGCTGTGCCAGCCTGGTGCCACGGCGATCGGTTCGGCGTTGGCGGGTCGGTGGCGGGTGGCGAGGACGAGAGGACCGGCATGGGATACGCGGTGGTGCTCGGCGAGGCGCTGGTCGACCTGCTCGACACTGAGCGCGACGGTGAGCGGGTCTACCGGCAGGCGATCGGCGGTGGACCGCTCAACGTGGCCGTCGGTGTGGCGCGCCTCGGCGGCGCTGCACAGTTCGTCGGCTCGCTCGGCGACGACGTGCTGGGTGGTCGGATCCGCGCCTTCCTGAGTGCTGTCGACGTCGGGGTGGCCGGTGCGGTCACGGTGCCGGCGCCGACCACGCTCGCCGTGGTCACGTACGCCGGACCGGAACCGGACTTCCGTTTCTACGGTGAGCCGGCCTCCTACGGGCTACTCGGCCCCGATGACCTGGATCTCGCGCTGATGGAGGGCGCGGACGTGCTCTACTGCGGCTCGATCGTGCTCCTGCAACCCGGCGGGCTCGCCGCCGCCCGACGCGCCTGGTCGCTCGCCACCGGTCTGCGGGTCTTCGATCCGAACGTGCGTCCCCGGCTGTTGGACGGGCCGACTGCGCTGGAGGGGCTGCGCGAGGTGGTGGTCGAGTTCGCCGCCGGTGCGCACCTGGTCAAGCTGAGCGCCGCCGACGCCCGACTGCTCTACCCCGGTGAACCGGTCGAGGGGGTCGCGGCGTACCTGCGCGAGGTGGGTGCCTCCACGGTGGTGGTGACGCTCGGCGCGGCCGGTGCGGTGCTGGCTGCCGCCGACGCCGACCCGGTCCGGGTGCCGGCCCCGAAGGTCGACGCGATCGACGCCACCGGCGCGGGTGACTCGGTGATGGCCGCGTTGATCGCCGATCTGCTCGTCGCCGGGGAGCCGGTCACACCGGACGGGTGGGTGGAGCGGGTCGGGTTCGCGCTGCGGGTCGCCGGCCTGGTCTGTGAGTCACCGGGTGGCGCCACCGCCATGCCCACGCGCGCCGACGTGGAGCGTCGCTTCGGCTGAGTCATCAGCGGGAGCGCGCCGTCTTGACGCCTCCTTTATGTGAGCGTTAACATCGACGTCTTGCGATGGAAACATCCCTGCGCTTCTCGCCGGAGGCTTCGATGTCACCAGTCCGGATACCTCCGTCCTTCCGCCCCGTCGCCGCCATGCTGGTCATGTTTCTCGTCGCTGTCGGAGGTGTCGCCATCAGCCCACCCCAGCGGGCCCAGGCGTGGGACAACGGCGTGGCCGACACCCCACCGATGGGCTGGAACAGCTACGACTCGTTCAACTGGAGGGTCACCGAGGCCGACGTACGGGCCAACGCCGACTACATGGCCACCAACCTGCGGCAGTTCGGCTGGCAGTACGTGGTGATCGACTGGGCCTGGTACTACCCCGGACAACACAACAACAGCCCCAACCAGGACGCCAACCTGCAACCCCGACTCCGGATGGACGCCAACGGGCGGCTGCTACCGGACACCACCCGGTTCCCCTCCGCCGCCGGTGACAACGGGTTCAAACCCCTCGCCGACTACGTCCACGCGCAGGGGCTGAAGTTCGGCGTCCACCTGATGCGCGGCATACCCCGCCAGGCCGTCGCCGACAACGTCCCGATCCTCGGCACGAACTGCCGCGCCAACCAGATCAACAACAGCACCACCGCGAACTGGCTCAACCTCATGTGGGGCCTCAACATGTCCAACCCCTGCGCCCAGACCTACCTGGACTCGGTGTTCCAGCTACTGGCGTCCTGGGGAGTCGACTTCGTGAAGGTCGACGACATCGCCGCGCCGACGTACCGGCAGGCGGAGGTCGAGGGGTACCGCACCGCCATCCAGCGCAGCGGCCGCCCGATGGTGCTGAGCCTGTCGCCCGGCGCGACCCCGCTGGCCAGCGGCGGACACGTGCAGACCAACGCGCACATGTGGCGCATCGTCAACGACCTGTGGGACAACTGGTCGTCAGTGGACGCCCTCTTCGACCAACTCCGCAACTGGACCCCGTACCGCGCCACCGGCGCCTGGCCCGACCCGGACATGATCCCGATCGGTCGGCTCTCCAAGTACGGGCCGGTCGGATCGCCGCGCTACTCCAACCTGACGGCGGACGAGCAGCGCACCCTGATGTCGCTGTGGGTGATCAACCGGGCGCCGTTGATGTGGGGCGGCAACCTGGTCGAGAACCGCGCCTCCGAGCTGGCGTTGATGACCAACGCGGCGGTGCTGGCCGTCGACCAGAACAGCACCAACAACCGTCAGCTCACCGGCGGCACCCGGCAGGTGTGGACCGCCGACGTGCCGGGCAGCAACCACAGGTACGTCGCCCTCTTCAACCGGGAGAGCAGCACGGCCCCCGTGTCGGTCAACCTGGCCGACCTGGGCATCGGATCCGCCAGCGCGACAGACCTGTGGTCCGGTGCGGCACTCGGCACGGCGAGCGGCACCTTCACCCGTACGCTCCCGGCCCACGGAGCCGGGCTGTACCGGCTCGCGCCGGAGACCACGGTGCCGGTGCCGACCACGTCCACCCTCACGGCACGGCACAGCGGCAAGCTGCTGGACGTGTCGAACAACGCGACCACCGACGGCGCCGACGTGGTCCAGTGGGCCGCGAACGGCCAGCCCAACCAGCGGTGGCGGTTCCAGGACGCGGGCGGCGGCTACCAGACGGTGGTCAGCGTGCACAGCGGCAAGTGCCTCGACGTGTACGGCGGCGCGGGCGCCACCGCCGACGGGGTCCGAGTGACGCAGTGGACCTGCAACGGCGGCACCAACCAACAGTGGCGCGTGCAGGACCTCGGCACGGGCTACGTGCAGCTCGTCGCCCGGCACAGCGGCAAGTGCCTGGACGTCTTCAACGCCGCCACCACCGACGGTGCCCGCGTCGTGCAGTGGACGTGCGGCACCGGCAACCAGCAGCAGTGGCGGCGTACCTCGGCGTAGGTCGGTGTGGTGCGCCGCCGCCCCTGGTGGGCTGAGGGTCAGCCCTCGCCGTCGAGTTCGAGGTAGCCGCGCCGGGCGGCGATCAGGGCGGCGCGCGCACCGAAGGGCGCCTCGGCGGCCACCCGCTCCGGCGGGGCGCTGCCGGTGTGCGCGGCCCGGATCAGCCAGGCCAACCTGGCCAGCTCGACGTGCTGGGCGCGGACGAAGTCGACGTCCACCGGGTCACCGTGACCCGGCACCACCACGGTGCGCTCGGTGGTCAGCCGCAACAGGTCCGCGACCGCGTCCGGCCACCGCAGGGGGTACGAGTCCTCGAAGGCGGGCGGGCCGCTCTGCTCCACGAGGTCACCCGCCACGAGCACGTCGGCGTCCGGCACGTGCACCACCAGGTCGGCCTCGGTGTGCCCCCGGCCGGGGTGCCGTAGCAGCACCCGCCGACCGCCCAGGTCGAGCGTCGTCTCCGTCTGAACGGCGTGCGTCGGGGCGAGCAGGGGCGTGTCAGCCAGCTCGGCGGCGAGCGTCGGGTGCTCCGTCCGCACCTCCTCGTACGCCTCCCGGCGCAGCCGCTCCGGCTCGTCGCGCAGGGCCGCGACGGCCAGCTCGTGCGCGTACACCGGGCGGGGTGGCTCGCCGGCCAGGACGGCGTTGCCGAAGCAGTGGTCGTAGTGGTGGTGGGTGTTGACGAGAGTCAACGGTCGGTCGGTGACGGCCCGGACGGCGGCGGCCAGGTCGGTGGCCTGCGCGGCCGACGAGAGAGTGTCCACCAGCAGGGCCTCGTCGTCGCCCACGACCAGCGTGACGTTGACCCGCAGCATCGGCTCCCGCAGCACGTGCACCCGGTCGGCGACCTCGACGAAACCGGAGGTCACGACACCCGCCCGGCGCGTTCGACGAAACGTTGCCGGTCCACCATGATCCGGTCGACCCGGCCCCGGGCCACCGTCTGGTCCCCGTCGCTGACCGTGACCTCGAACGACAGGCGTCGGCCGTCGACCGTCGCCAGCAGGGCCTGCGCCCGGACCGTCCGGCCGACCACTGTCGGCGCCAGGTGCTCCAACTCGACCCGGGTGCCCACCGTCGTCGACCCGGGCGGCATACCGGTCGCCGTCGCCGCGACGGTCGCCGCCTCGGCGAGCGCGAGGACCCGGGGAGTGCCCAGCACCGGTACGTCCCCCGAACCCACCGCCTGGGCGGTGTCCGCGTCGGTGACTGTCAACTCGACCTGGGCGGTCAGACCCGGCGCGAAGGCCGGCTCGGGCTGCTCCTGCATGGTCGTCAGCCTAGGTGCTCACCGAGCCCGTCGAGCACGCGCCCGGTGATCCCGACACCCACCGTCTCCCACCTGTGCGCGGCCCCGCCGGGTGGTCCCCGTCGGTCGATGCCGTACCCGTCGTTAACCTTGACGGCGATGGCCGTCGTGACTGACCCCCAGCCCCCCGCCCGGACCGACCCGCCCGCGTCCCCGGACGGCGGTCGTCGGCGCGTCGTCGCCATGACCGTCTGGGCGGTCACCTTCGTCGCCGCGTGGCTGGCCATCGGGCTGCCCACCGACCCCGCGTACGCCTTCGTGTGGATCTGGCTGGCGACCATCGCCTGGAACAGTGAGCGGCCGTGGCGCAGTCACCTGCGCTTCGCCCGGGACTGGGTGCCGGTGGTGCTGCTGTTCGTCGTCTACAACCTCTCGCGGGGGTTCGCCGACAACGGGGCCACCCCGCACGCGATGGAGTTGATCGTCGCCGACCGGTTCATGTTCGGCTGGGCCACCGGCGGGGAGGTGCCCACCGTCTGGTTGCAGCAGCACCTCTACCACCCGCAGGTGCACTGGTGGGACGTCGCGGCGAGCTGGGTGTACTTCTCCCACTTCGTGGTGGCGCTCGCCGCCGCCGCGGTGCTCTGGCTGCGCGACCGGCACCGCTGGGCCGCGTACATGCGGCGCTGGGGCTTCCTCTGCGCCGCCGGCCTGGTCACCTACTTCCTCTACCCGGCCGCCCCGCCCTGGTGGGCCGCGCAGAACGGGCTGCTCACCGAGGTCGCCCGGATCTCCACCCGGGGCTGGAAGGCGTTCGGCATGCACGGCGCCGGCAACGTCCTCAACGCCGGCCAGATCGCCTCCAACCCGGTCGCCGCGATGCCGTCGCTGCACACCGCGTGGGCGTTGTTCGTGGTGCTGTTCTTTCTCGCCGGCACCCGCCGTCGCTGGTGGCCGCTGCTGCTCGCGTACCCGCTGGCGATGACCTTCACCCTGGTCTACTCGGGTGAGCACTACGTGATCGACGTGCTGGTCGGCTGGGCGTACGTGGGATTGACCTTCCTGGTGGTCGGCCTGGCCGAGCGCGGCTGGACCGCCTGGCGGGCCCGCCATCCGAAGGCCGGAACGCCACCGCCCCCCGAGCGGACGGACGACCCGGAGACACCACCCAACGAACCCCCGTCCCCCCGCACACCAACCACCCCCAGCAAAGACCCCCAGGTCCCCGCCGACCACTAACCCCCCACCGCACCCCCCCGGGTGCGCCCCCCGGGTGCGCCCACCCCGGTTGATCAAGAGGTTTGCGTCACCGATCCCCGGATTCCTGACGCAAACCTCTTGATCAACGCCGGTGGGCGTGGGGACGCCGGGCGCGGTGGCTCCGGCCGGCGTGTTGGGGGATGAGGTCATGATCAACACGGGGGTGGGGGGCGAGGGAGGGTAGGGAGGGAGGGGCGGGTTAGGGGCGGTGGCGGGCTTGGTGGGCTCGCTGGGTCAGGTCGGCGGCCAGGGCCCAGGCTTCGACAAGGTCGCGGTCCTGGGCGGTGGCACCGGAACCGCCCGCCGTGTCCGCATGCACGGAAGCCAATCCGAGGCGGCGCTGAATCGGCCCCTGCACCACCCGCACGCTCTGAATACGGGCGTACGGCACGATCACCAACTGGCGGGTGAGCCGCCCGGAGCGGGTGGCGAACACCTCCTCGAACAGCCCCGCACCGAGGGCGCGACGGCCCACCGGGTGCAGCCACCGGGTCCGGGCCGGCGGAGGGCTCAGCGTCAGGGCGTCGAGGCGTACCCCCGGAAGCACCTCCGCGACGATCATCGTCGCGGTCGGCAGGTCACCGACCGGCAGCAGCCGATCGGGGCGGTTACGGTCGTCGGCCTCCGCGACGGAAAACCCGGCCACCTCCAGCCGCAGCCGCAGCCAACCGTTGACCCGCCACAGCAGCGGCCACGTGGCCCGCACGGTCTGCACCCGGGCCAGCGGTACGGTCTGCGAGCGCGTCTCCAACAGGCCGTTGTGCACCCGCAACGTGCCGCCGTCGCGGGCCAGCCGGAAGTTCCAGTCGTCGAGCACCCGGCGCACCGGTTGCAGCAGCACACCGGCCATCGCGGTCAGCGTGCTCGCCACCGCGACGAACGACCACGACCCCGCGGTGAGGAACTGGATCACGACGACCGCCACACCGAACGGAAGCAGGAACGCCTGCGGCGTGAGCAGTTGGCTGATCAGCAGGCTCTGGTTGCGTACCGCGTGCAGTGGCCGGCCCGGTGCGGCGACCGTCGGTGCCGGCGCTCCCGGTGTCACCGCGGACGTCGCCTGCTCCGGCTCGGGTGCCGGTGCCTGCGCCACCCGCCCGGCCAGCGCCAGCAGCCGGTCGCGCAGCCGGGCCGCGTCGGCCACCCCGAGGTACGCCAGGGGCGCCTCGGTCTTGCCGCCACCGACCACCTCCAGCCGCAGCTCGGCCAGGCCGGTGAGCTGGGCGAGCAGTGGCCGGACCACCTCGACGGCCTGCAGACGCTCCAACGGGATGGCCCGGGTACGACGCCAGAGCAGCCCCTCGTACACCCGGAGTTCGCGGCCCACCACGTGGTAGCCGGTGTTGTACCAGCTCACCACCGACAACACCGTCGCGCCGAGCGCCAGCACCGCCACCATGGCGGCGAACCAGCCGAAGCCCACCCGGGACAGCGTCGACCACGACAACCCGGCGATCACCACCACCAGCGACTTGGCGCCCTGCAGGACCGGACTGAGCGGGTGCAGCCGCTGCCGGGGCTCGCCGTCGCCACCGCCCGGCGGCGCCGGCCACGGGGCCGACGCGTCCCGTGGCATCGGCTCGTGCGGCGACGGGCTGCTGGGTGGCACGGTGCTCGGCTCGGCGGGCCCGTCGCTCATCGGGCCGGCCCTCGCAAGCCCGGCTCACTCCTCGCGCTCACAGGGCCGCTTTTCGTTCGCGACTGCGGGGCTCGCAAGCCCGGCTCACTCCTCGCGCTCATCGGGCCGCTTTTCGTTCGCGACTGCGGGGCTCGCAAGCCCGGCTCTCTCCTCGCGCTCACAGGCCCTCCGCCCGGTCTTCGCCGAGCGCGGTGAGCCGGTCGCGTAGCCGGGACGCCTCCGCCGGCCGCAGCCCGGGCACCCGGGCGTCGCTCGCCGCCGCAGCCGTGTGCAACTGCACGGTGGCCAGGTCGAAGGCGCGCTCCAACGGCCCGGCGCTGACGTCGACGAACTGCATTCGCGAATACGGAACGATGGAGAGCCGCCGGACCAACAGCCCGTGCCGGACCAGCAGGTCGTTCTCCCGCTCGGCATACCCCCAGGCGCGCACCGCGCGGACGATCGCGATGGCTCGCCACCCGCCGAGCAGCGCGACGACGGCCACGGCGAGCCCGAACAACCAGTGGCCGCTGAGGGCCCAGCCCACCGCCGTCCCGGCCAGCCCGATGGCGACCACGACCGCCAGCCGGATCAGCTCCACCCAGATCAGGTCGGTGGAGATCGGCTGCCAGTTGACGGTGCTCGGCCAGGGATCCAGCGGCCCACGCCCTGACGACGGCAGAGGGCCGGCCGGCAGGAGGCCGGGCGGGGGCAGGTCGGGGGCGCGCTGGTCGGCGTAGGGCGCCGTGCGGTGACCAGGCGGCGGTAGCGCGCCCGGCGGCAGCGGCGCGGGCGACGAGGCGTCGGGCGCGACGGGCTCCGGGCCGAGCGTGCCAGGTGCCGGGAACGCGCCGGGCGGTGGTACGACACCGGGTGGTGCGGAGGCCGGGGTGGGCGGCCAGGACGGGGAGGTGGGGCCGGGGGAAGCCGGTGGGTCGCCGCTCACGTGTCGAGCGTAGGCGATCCGGGCACCGGAGTGACGGCACGCAGGAAGCCCCGAGCGTCCAGGAAGTCACCGAGGCTGCCCCGGTGCGCGGCGCAGGCCAGCCAGGTCTTGCGCCGGTCGGCGTCGTGCAGTCGGGGATTGTTCCACTTCAGGGCCCAGACCGCGGCGGCCCGGCAACCCCGGGCCGAGCAGACCAGGGCTTCGTCGGCGGGGGAGGGGATGCTCATCCCGGCCAGTCTAGGGCGGCGGGACGGGAAGTTTGAGCGCCGGGCGACCACGGGGGGAGCCGCCCGGCGACGGGATGAATCGTACACGCGGCGGGCCGATCCGTGCACACCCGCGTTGCGCGGTTCGGCCACGGGGACGGCGCGGCGAAAATCGGCTTCTCCCCACCTCGACACTCAGCAAGGCATGCGAGTCTTGATACCGCACCAGCCGCGACGACCGAATGATGCTGTGGAGGACCGGTGGCCCAGCCGACCATGCCCGACGCCCCGACGCCGAACGGGGCGGCACCACAGACGCCCGCGCCGGTGACCACACCCGCGCAGGACGCCACCCTGCTGGAGAAAGCGCTGTTCGAGATCAAACGCGTGATCGTCGGGCAGGACCGGATGGTCGAGCGGATGTTCGTCGCGCTGCTCGCCCGTGGTCACTGCCTGCTCGAAGGGGTGCCCGGGGTCGCCAAGACCCTGGCCGTGGAGACCCTCGCCAAGGTCGTCGGCGGGTCCTTCGCCCGGGTGCAGTTCACCCCGGACCTGGTGCCGGCCGACATCATGGGCACCCGGATCTACCGCCAGTCGAGCGAGAAGTTCGACGTCGAGCTGGGGCCGGTCTTCGTCAACTTCCTGCTCGCCGACGAGATCAACCGGGCCCCGGCGAAGGTGCAGTCCGCGCTGCTGGAAGTGATGAGCGAGCGGCAGGTGTCCATCGGTGGGGAGAGCCACCGGGTGCCCGACCCGTTCCTGGTCATGGCCACCCAGAACCCGATCGAGCAGGAGGGCGTCTACCCGCTGCCGGAGGCGCAGCGCGACCGGTTCCTCATGAAGATCGTGGTGGGTTACCCGACCGACGCGGAGGAACGGGAGATCGTCTACCGGATGGGCGTGGCCCCGCCGGAGCCGACAGCGGTGTTCGACACCCCGGACCTGATCGCTCTGCAACGTAAGGCCGACCAGGTCTTCGTGCACAACGCTCTGGTCGACTACGCGGTGCGGTTGGTGTTGGCCACCCGCGCCCCGGCCGAACACGGCATGCCCGACGTCGCGCAACTGATCCAGTACGGTGCCAGCCCGCGCGCCTCCCTCGGCCTGGTCCGCGCCACCCGCGCGTTGGCGCTGCTGCGGGGGCGCGACTACGCGTTGCCGCAGGACGTGCAGGACATCGCGCCGGACATCCTGCGGCACCGGTTGGTGCTCAGCTACGACGCGCTCGCCGACGACGTACCCGCCGATCACATCGTGCACCGGGTCATGTCGACGATCCCCCTGCCGGCTGTCGCACCCCGGCAGCAGGCCACCCCGTCGTCGAGCGTGCCCCCGCCGGGCGCTGGCTGGCCCGGGCAGCGCCCGTGACCTCACCCACCCCTCGTCCCGCCCCCCTCGCCGACCGGAGTGAAGCCGTGCTGTCCCGGCTTCAACTGCTGGTCACCCGCAAGCTCGACGGTCTGCTCCAGGGCGACTACGCCGGTCTGCTCCCCGGGCCGGGCAGTGAGGCGGGGGAGTCCCGGGAGTACCGCCCCGGAGACGACGTGCGCCGGATGGACTGGCCGGTCACCGCCCGGACCACCACCCCGCACGTGCGGCATACGGTGGCCGACCGGGAGTTGGAGACCTGGCTGGCGCTGGACCTCTCCGCCAGCCTGGACTTCGGCACCGGGCAGTGGCTCAAACGCGAGGTGGTGGTCGCTGCGGCGGCTGCCATCACCCACCTCACCGTACGCGGGGGCAACCGGATCGGCGCCGTGATCGGCACCGGTGGCGGCGCTCCCGTGCCGGCCCGACGCTGGCGGAGCGCACCGCCGCCGGCGGGGCCCGGAGTGCTCACCCGTCTGCCGGCCCGCTCGGGTCGCAAGGAGGCGCAGGGTCTGCTGCGTACCGTCGCCGGCACCACCATCCAACCCGGCCGTGGTGACCTGGGTGCCCTGATCGAGATGCTCAACCGCCCGCCTCGACGGCGCGGGGTGGTGGTGGTGGTCTCGGATTTCCTCGCGCCGCCCGAGCAGTGGGCCCGGCCGTTGCGCAAACTGCGGGTGCGCCACGACGTACTGGCGATCGAGGTGGTCGACCCGCGGGAGCTGGAGCTGCCCGACGTGGGCGTGCTGCCGGTGGTCGACCCGGAGAGCGGCGAGCTGCACGAGGTGCAGACCGCCGACCCTCGGCTGCGGCAGCGTTACGCCGATGCCGCCGCCGCCCAACGCGCCACGATCGCCGCCGCCCTGCGCGGCGCCGGCGCGTCCCACCTGCGCCTGCGTACCGACCGAGACTGGCTGCTGGACATGGTGCGATTCGTGGCCGCGCAGCGGCACGCCCGCACCAGGGGGACGACACGATGATCCGTTTCATGCAACCGTGGTGGCTGCTGGCCGTGCTGCCGGTGCTCGCCCTCGCCGCGTTCTACATCTGGCGGCAGCTGCACCGCCGGGCGTACGCCATGCGGTTCACCAACGTGGACCTGCTGCGGACGGTGGCGCCGAAGGGGCTGGGTTGGCG
This sequence comes from Micromonospora sp. WMMC250, assembly GCF_027460215.1. Classification (NCBI taxonomy): domain Bacteria; kingdom Bacillati; phylum Actinomycetota; class Actinomycetes; order Micromonosporales; family Micromonosporaceae; genus Micromonospora; species Micromonospora sp. WMMC250. The sequence continues at coordinate 7,093,210 of NZ_JAPZBJ010000002.1, forward strand.
TCGGCACGTCCCGGCGACCGCGTTCCTGCTCTGCCTGCTGGTGCTGGCCACCGCGTTGGCCCGGCCGGCGGTCGACACCAAGGAGCCGCTGGAGCGGGCCACCGTGATGCTCGCCATCGACGTGTCGTTGTCGATGCAGGCCGACGACGTGGCGCCGAACCGGTTGGAGGCGGCCCAGGAGGCGGCCAAGCAGTTCGTCGGCGAGCTGCCGGAGAGCTACAACCTGGGGCTGGTGTCGTTCGCCAAGGCGGCCAACGTGCTGGTGCCGCCGGGCAAGGACCGGGACGCGGTGACCAGTGCCATCGACGGGCTGGTGCTGGCCGAGGCGACAGCGACCGGCGAGGCGGTGTTCACCTGCCTGGAGGCGATCCGGTCGGTCCCGGCGGACGGCGCGGCGGGCATCCCGCCGGCCCGGATCGTGCTGCTCTCCGACGGTTTCCGCACCTCCGGGCGGGCGGTGGAGGAGGCGGCGGCGGCCGCGCAGGCCGCCAACGTCCCGGTCTCCACCATCGCGTTCGGCACCGACACCGGTCAGGTCGACATCGGCGGGCAGTTGCAGCGGGTGCCGGTGGACCGGTTGGCGCTCGCCGACCTCGCCGAGACCACCGAGGGCTACTTCTACGAGGCGGCGTCGGTGAGTGAGCTGAAGCAGGTCTACCAGGACATGGGCAGCTCGATCGGGTTCCGCACGGAGCCGCGCGAGGTGACCCAGTGGTACGCGGGGATCGCGCTGCTGCTGGCGCTCTGCGCAGGTGCGCTCAGCCTGCTCTGGTCGTCCCGGATGCTCTGAGCGGTGGGCCGGCGGCGGGCAGCGCCGCCGGCCGCCCGCAGTGGACGACCGGAACGAGTGCGCAGCCGGTCAGTGACCGCCGGTCAGCACAGCCGGTCAGTGACTGTCGGTCAGCACAGTCGGTCAGTGACTGTCGGTCAGCACAGTCGGTCAGTGACCGCCGCCGGCCAGGACGAAGACGACGGCCACCCAGACGGCGGCGAGGGTGAAGCCCAGCGGGGCGACGTAGCGGCTCATGGACGGCTCCGGGTGGCGGCTGGACGGTCCGCGATGCGGGGGCGGACCGCAGGGGGTGGGGACGCGCACACGAAGTCGTGACCGGGCGGCTCCCGGCGACCGCCCGGAGTCGGGCGGCGCGGCACACACCTCGGCGTGGGCCGAGGTGGTCGGGAGCGAAGCTGGGTCAGCTCACCAGACTGAGTCGTGGCTCAGCGGGACTGACCATCGGCCCGGCCACGACTGGGAGGATCGCTATCTCGCACAGCGATCACCTCCTGCAAGTCGGGCGGGCCGGAACGTCGATGATCGTACACCGGCGACGCCATCGGAGCGTACTCGGCCGACCGGCCGGCAACCCCTCCACCGCCCGGTCGTCGCGGTGCTCGTGGTCGTCCCGTCCGCACGACGGTGACCAGCACCGCGGCCAGCAGCGGAAGCCAGCCGAAACGAGCCAGCACCCAGCCCGTGCTGTCCGGAGCGGTGTGCAGCCCCGGCAGGGTCAGCCCGCCGCGTGCGGTGAGCGCGGTCACCGTCACCAGGACCGGCTGATGCCACAGGTAGATCCGGACCGCGTGCCGGTTCACCTCGGACACCGCTCGGCCCGGTAGTGGCCGGGTCAGCAGCCGCTCCAGCGTCGGCCGAGCCAGCAGACCCAACCCGACCTGGGTGACCGCCAGCGCCACCGCCAGCAGCGACGGCGGGTTCAGGTTGGACACCCCGGCCCCGGGCACCCCCACCGCGCTCACCGGATAACCCAGCGCCAGCAACGCCCCGAGCGCGGCGGCCCCGCCCGCCGCCAGCGCGCCCGCCACCCACCGGCCGCCCAACCGCCCGTCGGCGTGCGCCACCCCCAGCAGGTACGGCACCGACCAGGCCGCCAACACGGTGACCGGTGGCACGTCGGTGCCGGCCGGTAGCAGACGCACGGTCAGGTCGACCGCCGCGACCACCGCCACCGCCGGTGCGACGATCCGTGCCACCCCGAAGCGTCGTACGGCGGTGCGCAGCGGGCTGGTCACCGCCACCAGGAACACCAGTGGCACCAGGAACCACAGTGGACTGACAGCGAGCCGGAGCGCGACGGCGAGCGTGTCGTCCGAGGTCCCGGCGACGGTGGCGGCGAGCAGCACCGTCGCGCCCACCCCGAGCAGCGCCACCGTCGGCAGCAGCAGCCGACGCAGCCGACGGGCCAGCCAACCGCCCGCCCGTCCACGGTGGCGCGCCAACGACCGGGTCGACCCGAATCCGGCGGTGAAGAAAAACAGCCCGAGCGTCTGCAACACCCAGGTCACCGGAGACAGACCGGGCAGCGCGGTCAGTGGGCTGGCCTGGTGCAGCCCACCGTCACCGGTCAGCACCAGTCCGGTCACCAGCCAGTGTCCCAGCACCACCCCGCCGATCGCGTACGCCCGCAACGCGTCGACGGCACGGTCCCGGCTCACCGGGCGTCCCCGCTCCGGCCGGCGACGGTGCCGAGCGCCACCGCGTCGGAGCCGCCGAGCACCACCGTCGCCGCCGCTACCAGCGTGGCGCTGCCGGCTGCGAGGTAACCGTCGTGCCCGGCCACCCCGCCCACCGGGAGGGGGCGCGCGCCGAACGCCTCGTCGCCCGGACGGCGGCCGAAACCCAGGCCGAGCAGTCGTACCGACGGCACCCGGCGGATCCAGTCGTTCGGCGCCTCCGCCGCCCAGAACCGCCGCCGGCCGGGCAGGTCGTCCGCATGCTGCACTCCGGCGCCGACACCGCCGAGAGTGACCACGTCGGTGACCTGGGTGGGGGCGTCGGCCGCCGCCAGCGACACCACCAGCGCCCCGTAGCTGTGCCCGAGCAGCGTGATCGTCGCCGCTGGACGTCGAGCGGCCAGCTCCCGCAGCAGCACGACCAACCCGGCCGCGCCGCGCCGGGCGCTGCCGCCACCGGCGGCGGTCAGCACCCCGTCGGGCGGGTCGTAACCCAGCCAGGCCAGCACCGCCACCCGCGCCGCCGGCTCGGTCGCCCGCAGCTCCCGGTACAGCTGCCCGGCCTGCACCGCCGGCGCGCGGCGAGCCACCCCGCCCAACCCCCTGTCGAAGTCGGCCAGGGTGCTGCCCACCCCCGGCACCAGCACCGCGATCCGATCCGCGCCGGCCAGGTCGCCGAACACCTCCACCGCGCGGCCGTCGCCACGCGTGTCGAACGTCAGGAACCGGCGTCCGTCGGCAGCCCATTGCGCGTACGGGGGGCCGGCCGCGCGCATCGCCGCCGCAGTGACGGGGTACGCCTCGACGAACCCCGCCGCCATGACCGGCTCGGGTCGGGTCGGCAGCACCAGGTTCACGCCCAGCAGCGCGGCCACCGCCACCCGACCGGCACCTCGTCGTCGCATCACGTTCTCCCTCCGGAATGTCGTCCGGAGGGAGAGTGCGCGGGCGGCCGTGGTTTGGTCGTCATCCCGGGGAGCCGTCTGCGGACTGGCTCCACGGGGCTACTCCCCGGCGGCCACCAGACCGGTCTCGTACGCCAGCACCACCGCCTGGACGCGGTCGCGCAGCCCCAGCTTCGCCAGGATCCGCCCGACGTGTGTCTTCACCGTCTGCTCGGCCACCACCAGGTCGGCGGCGATCTCCGTGTTGTTGCGGCCCCGGGCGATCAACCGCAGTACCTCGGTCTCGCGCGGCGTGAGCCCGGCCAGGTCGGTGGGGCGCGGACGGCGGCGCTCCGGCCGGGCCGCGAACTCGGCGATCAGCCGGCGGGTGACCGCCGGGGCGAGCAGCGCGTCCCCGGCCGCCACCACCCGCACCGCCTGCACCAGATCGGCCGCCGGAGCGTCCTTGAGCAGGAAGCCGCTGGCCCCGGCGCGCAGCGCCTCGTACACGTAGTCGTCCAGGTCGAACGTGGTGAGGATGAGCACCCGGGGTCGCTGCGCCGAGCGGTCACCGAGCAGCTTGCGGGTGGCGGCCAGCCCGTCCATGACCGGCATCCGCACGTCCATCAGCACCACGTCCGGGTCGAGGTGGCGGGCGGCGGTGACGGCCTGCGCGCCGTCGGCGGCGTCCCCCACCACCAGCAGGTCCGGTTGGGCGGCGAGCAGCGCACCGAAGCCCTGTCGGACCATCGCCTGGTCGTCGGCGATCAACACCCGGATCATCGGTCCCCGTCCTCAGCGTCGTACGGCAACTCCGCCGCCACCGCGTAACCCCCGTCGGGCAGCGGCCCGGCGGTGAACGTACCGCCCAGTGAGGTGGCCCGCTCCCGCATACCGGTGAGGCCGTGCCCGGGGTCGCCGTCGGCGGTCGGTGGGGCGTCGGACGGGGAGTTCTCGACGCGTACCGTCAAACCGGCAGGACCGACGCGGACGGTGACCCGCACCGCGGCGCCGGCCGCGTGTCGGGCCGCGTTGGCCAGGCCTTCCTGCACGATGCGGTACGCGGCCAGCCCGACCGGCGCGGGCACCCGCCCGTCGTCTGCCGGCCCAGCGTCCAGGGTGACCGGCAGCCCGGCCCGGCGTGCCGCGTCGACCATCGCGCCCAGGTCGGTCAGGTCCGGCTGTGGTGCGGTCTCCGGCCCGGTCGTCTCGCTGCGCAGCACCCCCAACAGTCGCCGCATGTCGGTCAGCGCGTCGCGGGCCGAGGCGGCGATGGCGACGAACTCGGCAGCCGTCGGGGCCGGTACGTCCGTCAGCCGGTACGGGGCCGTCTCCGCCTGCACCGCGATCAACGACATGTGGTGGGCCACCACGTCGTGCAGCTCCCGGGCGATGCGGGTGCGTTCCTCCAGCACCGCCCGGCGTTCCTGCTCCCGCTCGTTGCGCTCGGTCTGCGCGGCCAGCTCGCGCCGGGACAGCCGGTTGCGCCGGAACAGGTCGCCGACGATCGCGAACGCGCCGAGCATCAGCAGGACAGGCACCCGGTTGTCCGGGTGGACCAGGGTGAACACCGGCACCGTGCTGATCGCCACCACCCAGGCCAGCACCGGCCGGTCGACCCGTGCGACGACCACCGCCAGCACCGCGATCGAGCCGAGCGCCAGCGGTGGGGTCCACGGCCAGGCCTGATCGGCCGGCGCGTTGAACGTGCAGATCAGCAGGGCCAGCACCGTCAGCCGCCACGCCAGCAGCGGACGCCGGGGCAGCACCAGCAGCGGCGCCACGGTCATCGCCGCGAACAGCAGCGCGACCGGCGGCGGCAGACCCCACTCGCTCTCCACGGTCAGCGTGATCAGGAAGAGGCCGAGCGCGGCCAGCAGGCCGACCGGGGCGGCGTACGGGACCAGCGTGGGCCAGCGGGCCAGCAGCGGCCGACCGGGCGGGGCGTCCCGGCCCCACAGGGTCTGCCGGAGGCCCTCGAGGGCCAGGGTGATCGGTCGCCAGTTCACCACCCGGAGGCTACGGGCCGACCCCGTCACGAGGCGTGCCACCAGGGGTTGATCCCCGCGTCGTACCCCGGTGTGACGCGGCTCCCGTTAGCGCTTACCTGCGGGTAACGCCTAGGCTCGCCTGCGACTGAGATCAGCTGAGCAAGGGGGAACAGTGGCCCGTACCGTGCTGGTGACCGGGGGCAACCGGGGGATCGGCCTCGCCATCGCGCAGGCCTTCGCCAAGCAGGGCGACCGGGTGGCGGTCACCCACCGCAGCGGCGACGCGCCCGAGGGGCTGTTCGGCGTACGCGCCGACGTCACCGACGCCGCCTCCATCGACGCCGCGTTCGACGCCGTCGAGGCCGAGCTGGGCCCGGTCGAGGTACTGGTCGCCAACGCCGGCATGACCGCCGACACGCTGCTGCTGCGGATGACCGAGGAGCAGTTCACCGGTGTGGTCGACACCAACCTCACCGGCGCGTTCCGGGTCGCCAAGCGCGCCTCCGGCAAGATGCTCCGCGCCAAGTGGGGCCGTATGATCTTCATCTCGTCGGTGGTCGGTCTCGCCGGTGGTGCCGGGCAGGTCAACTACGCCGCCAGCAAGGCCGGTCTGGTCGGCGTGGCCCGCTCGATCACCCGGGAACTGGGCAGCCGCAACATCACCGCGAACGTGGTGGCGCCCGGCTTCATCGACACCGACATGACCTCCGGCCTGTCCGAGGACCGTAAGGCGGAGATCCGCAAGTCGATCCCGGCCGGCCGGATGGCCAGCCCGGACGAGGTCGCCGGGGTGGTCACCTGGCTGGCGTCCGACAGCGCCGGGTACGTCTCCGGCGCCGTGATCCCGGTCGACGGCGGCCTCGGCATGGGCCACTGACCCCCATCTACGTACGGAGGAACCCCCGGATGTCCGGACTGCTCGCCGGTAAGCGGCTGCTCGTCACCGGTGTCATCACCGACGCCTCGATCGCCTTCTCGGTGGCGAAGCTCGCCCAGGAGAACGGTGCGCAGGTCGTGCTCACCGGCTTCGGTCGGCTCTCCCTGGTCGAGCGGATCGCCAAGCGGCTCCCCGAGCCGGCCCCGGTGATCGAGGTCGACGTGACCAACGCCGAGCACCTGGCCAGCCTCGCCGACCGGGTACGCGAGCACGTCGACGGCCTCGACGGCGTCGTGCACTCGATCGGTTTCGCCCCGCAGAGCTGCCTCGGCGGCGGCTTCCTCGACGCGCCGTGGGAGGACGTGGCGACGGCCCTGCACGTCTCCACCTTCTCGTACAAGTCGCTGGCCATGGCGGCGCTGCCGCTGATGTCGCCCGGCGGCGCGGTCGTCGGCCTGACCTTCGACGCGACGAAGGCCTGGCCGGTCTACGACTGGATGGGCGTCGCCAAGGCCGGTCTGGAGTCCGCATCCCGGTACCTGGCCCTGCACCTGGGCAAGCAGGGCATCCGCAGCAACCTGGTCGCCGCCGGGCCGCTGCGCACCATCGCCGCGAAGTCGATCCCCGGCTTCGACCAGTTCGAGGACGCCTGGACCGAACGGGCCCCGCTGGGCTGGAGCCTCACCGACCAGGAGCCCGCCGCGAAGGCCTGCCTGGCGCTGCTGTCCGACTGGTTCCCGGCGACCACCGGCGAGATCGTGCACGTCGACGGCGGCTACCACGCCATCGGCGCCTGACGTTCCCCACGGCGCTCCCTGGCCACCGTCCGCGTGACCCACACGTCCGGACCAGGGGGCGTCGCCGGGACGTCCCGGCCCAGGGGCGAGAATGACAGCATGTCGTACGACGCGGTGGTGCTGGTGTCCTTCGGTGGCCCGGAGCGGCCCGAGGACGTGATGCCGTTCCTGCAGAACGTGACCCGCGGCCGAGGTGTGCCGCCGGAGCGGCTGGCCGAGGTCGCCGAGCACTACCAGCACTTCGGTGGGGTGTCCCCGATCAACCAGCAGTGCCGGGACCTGTTGGCCGCCGTCCGCGCCGACTTCGCCGCGCACGGTGTCGACCTGCCCATCTACTGGGGCAACCGCAACTGGGACCCGATGCTCGCCGACACCGTCACCCAGATGCGCGACGACGGGGTCACCAGGGCGCTGGCCTTCGTCACCAGCGCGTACGGCGGCTACTCGTCCTGCCGGCAGTACCAGGAGGACATCGCCGCCGCTCGCGCCGCCGTCGGCCCGGACGCCCCGGTGATCGAGAAGCTGCGCCAGTTCTGGGACCACCCCGGTTTCGTCGAGCCGCACGTCGACGCGGTCCGGGCGGCCCTGGGCCAGCTCGACCCGGCGAAGAGGGCCACCACCCGGCTGGTCTTCACCGCCCACTCCATCCCCACCTCGATGGCGGCCAACGCCGGCCCGCACGGCGGCCGGTACGAGGCGCAGCTCCGCGAGACCGCCCGGCTCGTGGCCGAGGCAGCCGCACCGGACCTGGAGTACGACCTCGTCTGGCAGAGCCGCTCCGGCCCACCGCAGGTGCCGTGGCTGGAACCGGACGTCAACGACCACCTCGCCACCCTCGCGCAGGGCGGCACCACCGGCGTGGTGGTCAGCCCGATCGGGTTCGTCTCCGACCACCTCGAGGTCGTGTGGGACCTGGACACCGAGGCACTGGAGACGGCCAAGCAGCTCGGCCTGGACTTCGTCCGGGCAGCCACCCCCGGCGTCGATCCGCGTTTCGTGACCATGGTGCGGGAGTTGGTCACCGAGCGGACCGACCCGGACGGCGCGCAGCTGCGCCGCCGCCTCGGCGACCTGCCGATGTGGGACACCTGCCCGACCGTCTGCTGTGTGCCGACCCGTCGCCCGACGCCTGCTGGGGGAACCGATGCATGACCGTAAGCCCGTGCAGAGTTGGCTGACCGACATGGACGGCGTGCTGGTGCACGAGGGCCAACCGGTGCCCGGCGCGCCGGAGTTCATCAACCGGATGCGCGCCTCCGGCAAACCGTTCCTGGTGCTGACCAACAACTCCATCTACACCCCGCGCGACCTGACGGCCCGGCTCAGCCGGATGGGGCTCGACGTGCCGGAGGAGTCGATCTGGTCGTCGGCCCTGGCCACCGGCCAGTTCCTCGCCGACCAGCGGCCGGGCGGCACCGCGTACGTCATCGGTGAGGCCGGACTGACCACGGCCCTGCACGCGGTCGGTTACGTGCTCACCGACTTCGCCCCGGACTACGTGGTGCTCGGCGAGACCCGTACCTACAGCTTCGAGGCGATCACCAAGGCGGTCCGCCTGATCAACGACGGCGCCCGGTTCATCTGCACCAACCCCGACGTGACCGGTCCGTCGGTGGAGGGCGCCCTGCCCGCCGCCGGCTCGGTCGCCGCCATGATCTCCAAGGCCACCGGGGTGGAGCCGTACTTCGTCGGCAAGCCCAACCCGATGATGATGCGCTCGGCCCTCAACACGATCAACGCGCACTCGGAGAGCACCGCGATGATCGGTGACCGGATGGACACCGACATCCTGTGCGGCCTGGAGGCCGGGCTGGAGACGATCCTGGTGCTGACCGGGATCAGCAGCCGTACCGAGGCGGAGCGCTACCCGTACCGGCCGTCCCGGATCGTCAACTCCGTCGCGGACCTGCTCGACGAGATCTGACCGGCTGACCGGCTGACCGGCTGGCCGCGCTGCGCCGCGCTGCGCTGCGCGCCGGCGGCGCTGCCCCCCGAGTGATCGCGCTGCAACCAGGATGTAGTGGTCACCGTCCGCGCCGGAGGCCACTCATCCATGATCGAGCGCGATCATGCAAGGCGGGCGCGCGTGGGGCCTCCGGCGGAGCTGCGCCCCGCGACGGTTGACGCATTCGAGCGATATACCTCTGAGTCATATAAATACCTCTGAGGTATATCGCTTTCGGCCAACCGGCCGTCGACCCGGAGCGTCACCCCGGCGAACACCGGTACGGTGCTCGGCAAGCGGCCCTCGCGGGTGACCGGTCAGGGGCGGAGCGGGGCGTTGCAGGCTGCGACCAGCGCCTGCCGGCAGGCTGCGGTGAGCGGACGCAACGCGGCGTCGCGCTGCTGGGCCTCGTAGTTGTTGATCGCGCCCCCGGGGGCGGCGTGCCCGGCCAGCGCGAGCACCCGGTCGAGCACCGCGGCCCGGGCGAAGAGCCGACGGGCCCGCGGGTCGAACCCCGGTGGCAGGTCGGTGGCACCGTCGGGGCGGCGCAGCGCGGCCAGCGCGCCGGCCAGCTCGGGCCGCCACTGGGCCACGTCCAGGCGGGTCAACGCGGCGGTCGTTTCGGCGAGCGCGGCGGCCAGCTCGGCCTCCGCCTCGGCGGCGCCGGGCAACGACAGTGACGCGGCGGGGGCGTTGGCGGGCAGCGGGTACACCCGCCACAGCACGGTCTCGAAGCAATCCCCCGAACCGGAGGTGTGCGAGCGGACCTCCGGGATCAACCCGAGCCCGCCGGCCACCACCGCCTCGCCCGCGACCAGCGCCGCACCGGCGAAGTCACCGGGCCCGGGCAAGCCCCGAGGGTCGCCGGGCGCGGGCAGCACCAAGCGGATCTCGTCCGGGGAGAGCTTGGCCAGAGTGGGCAGCGCGGCGCCCAGCGGGACGTCGGTCCAGGTGCCGGGGGCGTCCGCGACGAGGTGCTCCTCGTCGCCGGCGATGGCGTCGGCGACTTCGTCGTACGGCACCAACCCGGCGCGCCACGCGCGCACCCAGGCAACGAACCGGCTCGACCGGCGCGGCGCGAGTGTGGCCGCGCCCGTTGCGGGGGTGGACATGCCGAAAGGGTACGTGGTCACCACCGGCCGTGTCTCGACTGCCGCTCCGGCCGCCCGCCCTGCCCCGAACTGCTCCCTTCACCCCATTCCCTGCCCCCGCCCCAAACCCCTCCCGCCCCGTCGTCCGCCCCCGTTCGCGTCGATCATGGAGCAGTGGTGGGCGATACTCGGCTCTTGGGGGGTTTGTGGAGCACCACAACTCCATGATCGACGAGGCCAGGGCTGCGCCGGGCCCGGTGTGGTGGGGAACCTGGGGGCGGTGTGTCGGGAGGTGGCGTGGAAGCCGGGGAGTTAGCGTGATCGACATGGCGGGGCGATACGGCGAAGACGTGTTGGCGGGGGACTGGCGGCGGCGGAAGGTCACCCCCGAGGTGGACGCCGAACCGGACCTCGTGGTCGAGGACGCCGACTCGGGGTTCTGCGGCGCCGTGGTCGGCTTCGAAGCCGGCGCGGTCGTGTTGGAGGACCGGCACGGCAAACGGCGCAACTTTCCGTTGCTACCCGCGGCGTTCCTGCTCGACGGTCGCCCGGTCACCCTGCGCCGGCCGACCCGCGCGCCGGTGCCGGCGGCCCGTCGACGCACGGCGTCCGGCTCGGTGGCGGTGGACAACGTCCGGGCGCAGGTCGCCAAGGCGAGCCGGATCTGGGTGGAGGGCATCCACGACGCCGCGCTGGTCGAGAGAATCTGGGGCGACGACCTGCGCATCGAGGGCGTTGTCGTGGAGCCGTTGGACGGCATCGACGACCTCGACGCCGACGTACGCGACTTCGGCCCCGCCCCGACCCGACGACTCGGCGTCCTCGTCGACCACCTGGTGCCGGGCAGCAAGGAGAGCCGCATCGTGGCCCGGGTGACCTCGCCGTACGTGCTGGTGACCGGCCATCCCTACGTGGACGTCTGGCAGGCGGTCAAGCCGACGGCGCTGGGCATCGCGGCGTGGCCGGTGGTGCCGCCGGGGCGACCGTGGAAGGAAGGGGTCTGCGCGGCCCTCGGGGTGGCCGAGCCGGCCGACATGTGGCGGCACATCCTGTCCCGGGTGAACAGCTTCGCCGACGTGGAAACCCCACTGATCAACGCCATGGAACGCCTCATCGACTTCGTCACCGAACCAGCCTGACCCGCAGCCCCGCCCCGCATCGCCCGCCCGCCGCCCGCCCCAAGATCCGCGCAGTTTCCCCGATGTTGCTGTCTCACCGCGTTCGGAGGCAGCAACATCCCTGATGTTGTGCGGATCTTGCAGGTAGGGCGGTCGAGGGAGGGGCGGGGCGCGGCGAGGGCTGGGCGGCGTGCTCTCAGGGCTCCTGGTCGGGGGTGCGGGTGTAGACGAAGGTGGCGATGTCCAGCGCGACCGCCCGGCCCTGCTCGTCGCGGTGCACGGTGAGGATCTCGCCGTCCTGCCCACCGGCTCGTCCACGCCAGCGGTCGGGGCCCTCGGCGACGAAGTGGAGGTTCGGTGCGCCGACCGGGCCGGCGCGCAGGTCGCCGTCGGCGTCCGCGTACACCTCGATGGTGGTGCCCATCCACCACCAGCGGCCGGTCAGCTCGGCGAGTTCGGCGGGCGGTGGGGTGGTGGCCGGCAGCCACGGGGCGACCGGAGCGGGTTCGGTGTCCAACACCATCGTGAGCAGCCGCCGTCCGAGCGCGCCGAGGTGCACGTTGCGCAGGGTGTACGCGTTGACCAGGCCGACCACTGCGGTACGGCTGGGCCGGTGTACGGCCAGCGAGGCGCCGTAGCCGGGCATCGATCCGCCGTGTCCGACGTACACCCGGTTGCCCTCCCGGAACAGCTCCAGGCCGAGGCCGTGCCCGTGGGTCCAGGCCTCGTGGTCGCTGATGACGACGGGGGAGCACATCTCGGTCAGTGTGCCGGCGGCCAGCACCGACGGGTCGGGGTCGGCCAGGAACGCGGCCCACCTGCCCAGGTCCTCGATCGTGGACCAGAGCTGCCCGGCGGGGGCCATCGCGCCGGTGTCGGTGCGCGGTTCCTCGCGCAGGGTGTCGTGCCAGGGGTGTACGACGTAGCCGCGCGCGTACGGCTCGGTCGCGTCGTACGTGGTGCGACCCATGCCCAGCGGGGTGAGGATGCGCTGGCCGAGCAGGTCGACCCACTGTGTTCCGGTGAGCGCTTCGAGCACTCCGCCGAGCAGTCCGTACGCCAGGTTGGAGTAGTGGTACGTGGCGTGCGGCGGGTAGGCGATCTTGTCGGCGGTGACCCCGGCGAGCAGGGTGGGCAGGTCGACGCCCTCGGCCCGCTCCCACCAGTCGCCGTCGGGTTCGCGTTGCAGGCCGCTGGCGTGCCCGAGGAGTTGGCGCACGGTGAGCGTGCCGAGGCCGGTGCCCGGTAGGTGCTTCTCCAGCGGGTCGTCGACGGTGAGCCGGCCGGCGTCGCGCAGCTGCATGATCAGGGTCGCGGTCATGGTCTTGCTGATCGAGCCGAGCCGGTACTGCAGGTCGACGTCTGGGCGGGGGTGCTCGCCGGCGGTGGCCACGTGCGTCAGGGTGCCGTCGCGGACGACGCCCATCACCAGCGACGGGGCGTGCCCGTCGCGCTGTGCCTGGGCGACCTGGTCGTCGATCTGTCGGGCGGTCTCGGGCAGCAGGGGCAACGGGGTCTCCTCGGGTCGGCTCGGGCGCCCGGATCACGGTCAGAGAGGGCTTCGCCGAGCCTACTGATCTTCGCGAGGAGGCCGCGCGTGCATTTGCGTGTCACGATCGTGGGGTGGACGCGGTGGTGTGGATCGTATTGGGTGTGTTGCTGGCGGTCGCCGAGATCTTCACGACGACGCTGTTTCTGATCATGTTCGGGGTCGGTGCGTTCGCCGCCGCCGGGGCCGCCGCTCTGGGCGCGCCGGTGGCGGTGCAGGCGCTGGTCTTCGCTGTGGTGTCGGCGTTGAGCCTGGTGGTGGCTCGGCCGGTCATCCGGCGGCACCAACGGTCCGCGCTGGACAGCGGTGAGCAGCCGTTCGGCGTGGAGGCGATCGAGGGCTCCACGGCGCTGGTGCTGGAACGGGTGGACGCCGAGCACGGTCTCGTCAAGATCGACGGCGAGCTGTGGACCGCCCGGTCGTACGACACGACGCAGGTTCACGACCCCGGTCAACGTGTTCGGGTGATAAAGGTCCGGGGCGCGACCGCCCTGGTGTGGCAGGACGATGTTTCTTCCCCCGGCGAGCTGCCGGAAGCGAGAGGGTGAACGGGATGACAGTCATTGGGGTGCTGATCATCGCGGTGGCGTTGATCGCCGTGATAACGCTGGCGAAGGCGGTGCGGATCGTGCCGCAGCAGCGCCAGGACGTGGTGGAACGGCTCGGTAAGTACAAGCGCACCCTCAGCCCCGGCCTCAACCTGCTGGTGCCGTTCATCGACGCGGTTCGTACCAAGGTCGACATGCGGGAGCAGGTGGTCAGCTTCCCGCCGCAGCCGGTGATCACCTCGGACAACCTGGTGGTCTCGATCGACACGGTCCTCTACTTCAAGGTGGTCGACTCGGTTCGCGCGACCTACGAGATCTCCAGCTTCCTTCAGGCCATCGAGCAGCTCACCGTCACGACACTGCGTAACGTGATCGGTTCGCTGGACCTGGAGCGGGCGCTGACCAGTCGCGACGAGATCAACCGGCACCTGTCCGGTGTGCTGGACGAGACCACCGGCCGCTGGGGCATCAAGGTGACCCGTGTGGAGATCAAGGCGATCGAGCCGCCGGCCAGCATCCGCGACTCGATGGAGAAGCAGATGCGCGCCGAGCGGGACCGCCGCGCGGCGATCCTGACCGCCGAGGGGCACAAGCAGTCGCAGATTCTCACCGCCGAGGGTGAGAAGCAGTCGGCGGTGCTGCGGGCCGACGGTGACCGGCAGGCCCGCATCCTGCAGGCCGAGGGCCAGGCGAAGGCGATCCGCACGGTCTTCGACGCGATCCACCAGGCGAACCCGAGCCAGAAGGTGCTCGCCTACCAGTACCTGCAGGCCCTCCCGCAGATCGCCCAGGGCAGCGCCAACAAGGTCTGGATCGTCCCGGCCGAGCTGACCAAGGCCCTGGAGGGGATGGGTGGCGCCCTCGGTGGGTTGAGCCAGATGGTGGGGGACCTGCCGGCGCCGGAGGCCGCGGACCACGCGAGCCAGGTGGAGCGCGAGGCCGCTGAGGCCGCGGAGGCCGCCGCCGCGGCGGCCCAGCAGATCCACGACGAGGTACGCGTCGCCGAGGCGCAGGCCACCGGCGGTAACAAGCCGCAGGGGCTGCCGGCACCGGAGCCGGTGTCTCCGCTGAGTCTGGTCGAGGACCCGGCCGACCAGCGCGAGCGCGGCTGATCCTGGTACACAGGCCGGCAATCCGGCGTTAATACGAGAAATGCTCATGGGGCGCTCCGACGCCTGCCACGATCGGTCCTAGGACGGGTGGTGACCAGGCAATCGGGGCGCCCCGGCGCGTCTCGCACCGCTCGTGGACGAGCGAGGTGACGCATGAAGGATCCGGCGAAGCGGATGTGGTCCTCGGCCCCGGTGCGGGGCGCGCACGACCCGGTTGCCCCGCTGGGGTCCCGCCGCACCGGTGGCGGTTTCGGCGTACTGCCCTTCGTCGGCGAGCCGACCCCGGGCGCTCCGGCCACGAACGCCAGTTGGGCCTGGTCGGTGCGGAAGTTCGCGCGGGCCGCCGTGTGGCTGCTGCCCGCGTACGCCATCCTCTACGGCGCGGTGGCGATGGCCAGCGACGGCGGGGTGGGCAACGACCCCTATCCGGCCGACGGCCGGGCGGTGTACCTGATCGGCTGGGTGGCCGCGGTGTGGCTCGGCCTGCTCGCGCTGCTTGCCCTCGCCGGGCTGCTCGCCGCGACCCGCAGCCGCCGGGTGGCCGCCGCCGGGCTGCTGGTCAGCATCGCCGGCACGGTGCTGATGCTGCCCTTCGCCGGGCTCGCCGAGCAGACGCCGGTCTTCGGCACCACCGCACGGTCGCTGGTCCTGCTCGGGGCGACCTTCTACAGCGTGGGCTGGTTCCTCACCGGGTGGGCGGTGGCGCGCTCGGGCACGTTCAGCCTCGGCGACGGCGTCATGTTGATCATCGCTGCGCCGCTTCTCGGCCTCGGCGGCGCCCTGATCGGTTCGCTCCAGACGTTCGGCGCGATCTTCGTGCTGATCGCCGGCATCGGCATCGGCTACCGCTCCGGCCGCCTGATGCCCCGCGAAACCGCCCAAGATGCCGCCGCCGCCAGCCTGAGCACCCCGGCCCCCTGACCCTCTCCCCGGTGATCAAGAGGTTTGCGTCAAGAATCGCCCCGCATCTGACGCAAACCTCTTGATCACCGAGACGGGACGGTGGGGGTTGGCTGGTGGGGGGCCGTGAAGTTGCTGACAATCCTGCTGCGGGGCTGGCCGGTTGGCGGTTTTTGTGGCAATCCTGGGGAGCATGGCCGCCTCCCGCTCGCCGCTGTCGCGGCTGTTCACCGTGCTGCTCGCCGGCGTGCTGGCCGGGCTCGTCCTGGCAGTCGCCGCACTGCCGGGCAACCTGCTGCTCGGGCTCAGCGCCCGTGCCGCCCTCGGTTCGTACGCCGCGTTGCCGGCCTCGCTGAAGACCCCGGCCACCCCGCAGCGCTCGTACCTCTACGCCAACGACGGCAAGACGCTGATCACGACGTTCTACGACGTGAACCGTACCGACGTCCCGTTGGCGGACATCGCCCCGGTGATGCGGCAGGCGATCGTGGCGGCCGAGGACCGGCGCTTCTACGACCACGGCGGCGCTGACCTGCGCGGCCTCGCCCGGGCGCTGGTGGCCAACGTCAAGGGTGGCGGCACCGAGCAGGGTGGCTCGACGCTGACCATGCAGTACGTCCGCAACGTGCTCAAGACCGACCCCACCCGCACCGCCGAGGAGCGCGCCGCCGCCACCGACCCCACCGTCGGCCGCAAGATCCAGGAGATCAAGTACGCGAGCGCGCTGGACAAGAGCCTCGGCAAGGACGAGATCCTCGACCGGTACCTGAACATCGCCTACTTCGGCTCCGGCGCGTACGGGATCGCGGCGGCCAGCCAGCGGTACTTCGGCAAACCGCCGGCACAGCTGACCCTCGCCGAGTCGGCCCTGCTCGCCGGGCTGGTGCAGTCCCCGGACGCGTACAGCCCGATCGACGGCGACAAGAACGAGGCGTTGGCCCGCCGGTCGTACGTGCTGGATTCGATGGTCGCCACCAACGCGATCACCGCAGCGCAGGCCGCCCAGGCCAAGGCGGAGCCGCTGACCCTGCACCCGACCGCCCAGCCCAACGGCTGCACCGCCGTCTCCCAGGGCCACGACGACTGGGGATTCTTCTGCGACTACCTGCGTCAGTGGTGGCGGAGCCAGCCGGCGTTCGGCGCCACCGTCGCGGAGCGCGAGCAGGCCCTGCGCTCGGGTGGCTACACGGTGATCACCACGCTGGACCCGAAGATCCAGGCCACCGCGCAGCAGCAGGCCACCAAGGTGTACGGGTACGACAACAAGCGCGCCCTGCCGATCGCGGCGGTCCAGCCGGGCACCGGGCAGGTGCTGGCGATGGCCGTCAACCGGCACTACAGCCTGGCCGACAACCCGGCCGGGCAGGCGAACCACCCGAACACCGTCAACCCGTTGATCTCCGGTGGGGCCAGCGTCGACGGGTACCAGGCGGGTTCGACGTTCAAGATGTTCACCATGCTCGCCGCGTTGGAGTCGGGCCGTACCCTCTCCACCGGCTTCGACGCGCCGGCCAAGCTGCCCACCCGGTACGCCGCCGAAGGTCCGGGCAGTTGCGACGGGCACTGGTGCCCGGCGAACGCCAACCCGGACTGGATGGACGGGTACCGGATGATGTGGGACGGCTTCGGCCGCTCGGTGAACACCTACTTCGTCTGGCTGGCCGAGCAGGTCGGCCAGGACAAGGTGGTCGAGATGGCGCAGCGGCTCGGCATCACGTTCCGCGCCGACTCGGACGCGGCCTTCGCCAAGGACAACGCCGCGAACTGGGGTTCGTTCACCCTCGGCGTGGCCGCCACCACCCCGCTGGACCTTGCCAACGCGTACGCCACGGTCGCCGCCGAGGGCACCTACTGCACGCCGGTGCCGGTGGTCTCGGTGACCGACGCGAGCGGTGCGAAGGTGCCGGTCGGTCAGCCGTCCTGCAAGCGGGTCCTCGACCCCGACGTCGCCCGTGCCGCGACCGACGCCGCTCGCTGCCCGGTGGGTCAGCAGTCCGCGTTCGGGCAGTGCAACGGTGGCACCGCGACCGGTGTGAACGGCATCCTCGACGGCCGGCCGGTGGCGGGTAAGACGGGCAGTTCGGAGCAGAACTCCACCGAGACGTTCGTCGGTTTCACCCCGCAGGTCGCGGTTGCCGGCATCGCCGCCAACCCGGACGACCCGGCCGACTCGGTGGGTTCCGCGGTGCAGACCAAGGTGATCGACGCGGTCGCCCGGGTCATCGCCACCGCCGTCAAGGGCCAGCCGGAGAAGGCGTTCGCAGCGCCCAGCAAGGAGTTGGCCGGCAACCCCCGCCGTCCGGTCGAGCGGCCGGCGGTCCCGCAGACCCCGCAGAACCAGAACGAGGACCGCCTGTCGCCGCTGGAGCGCTGGCTGAACCGCCGAGGCTGACCCCGCCCGGGGGTCAGCGGTCGCGGCGGCGGCGAGGGCGGTAGCTGGCGAGGGTGGCCGGAAGGCCGCGGCGGACGATCCCGGCCCAGTCGGTGTCGCCCCGCAGCACCGCCGCCGCGGTCTTGCGGGCCTGCTCGGCGGTGAAGTGCGGCGGTAGCATCAACTCGGCCGGGTCGACCAGGGCGTTGATCACCACCGGCCGGTCGGCGGAGAGCGCCCGGTCCCACACGCCGGGCAGTTGCTCCGGTGAGTCGACCAGCTCGCCGCGCAGCCCGAGCACCTCCGCCCACTGGTGGTAGGCGATGTCCGGCAGTTGCTGGCTGTCCGGGAACATCGGCGTCCCCTCGGTGGAGCGCTGTTCCCAGCTGACGAACGCCAGGTCCCGGTTGTTGAGCACCAGCACCACGAACCGCGGATCGGCCCAGCTACGCCAGTACTTGGCCACGGTGATCAGCTCGTTGACCCCGTTCATCTGCATGGCGCCGTCGCCGATCAGCGCGACCAACGGCCGGTCCGGGTGGGCGAACTTGGCGCTCAACGCGTACGGCATGGCGCCGCCCATGGACAGCAGCGTGCCGGACAGGCTGGCCAGCATCCCGGGGCGGACCTGGATGTGCCGGGCGTACCAGGCGGTGGTGGTGCCGCAGTCGACGGCGAGCAGCACGTCGTCGGGCAGCCGTTCGTTGAGGGTGTGGAAGAGCAACTGCGGGTTGACCGGGTCGGCGGCCTGTTCGGCCAGGTCGCGTTGCACCCGACGCCAGGCCGAGGTCGCCTCGGCGATCTCGGCCCGCCAGGCGGTCGGTGCGGGGCCGGGGCCCAGCTCGTCCAGCAGCGCCCGCAGTGTGGGGCGGGCGTCGCCGGTCAGGTTCACCTCGGTCGGGTACCGCAGCCCGAGTTGGGTGCCGTCCAGGTCGATCTGGACCGCACGGGCCTGTCCGGGTGGGGTAGAACTCCGAGTACGGCATGTTGCTGCCCACGATCAGCAGCCGGTCGCAGCCGGTCATGAGCTGCCAGCTCGGTCGGGTGCCGAGCAGCCCGATCGCGCCGGTCACCCACGGCTCGCGGTGGTCGACGGCGGTGAAGCCGAGCAGGGCGGTGGCCACGCCGGCCCCGAGCCGGTCGGCGATCTCGCGGACCTCGTCACGCGCGCCGAGCGCGCCCTGCCCGACCAGCATCGCCACCCGCTGCCCGCCGCGCAGCACCTCGGCGGCCCGGCGTACGTCCGCCTCCGGTGGCACTGTCGGCGTGCTGCTCGGCGCGTTGCTGGTCTGGTAGTAGCCGTGCGCGTGCGGCGGGTCCACGACCGCCGGCTCGTCCTGGATGTCGAGGGGGAGGATCAGGGCGGTGACGGTACGTCGGGCCAGCGCCGTGCGGCACGCGCGGTCGACCAGGTGCCGGACCTGCGCGGGGTGGTCGAGTTGGGCCAGGAAGGCCGCTGCCACGTCCTTGTAGAGGGCGAGCAGGTCGACCTCCTGGTAGTAGCCGCCACCCTCGGCGGTGGTGGCGGTGTGCCCGACCAGGGCGACCACGGGCTGGTGGTCGAGCTTCGCGTCGTACAGGCCGTTGAGCAGGTGGATGGCACCGGGTCCGCTGGTGACCAGGGCGCAGCCCAGTGGCCCGCCGCCGTACTTGACGTGCGCGGACGCGGCGAAACCGGCGGTCTCCTCGTGGCGTACCTGGATGAACTGGGCGCGCTCGTCGGTGCGTTGCAGGGCGGAGGTCATGCCGTTGATGCCGTCGCCGGGGTAGCCGAAGTAGCGGTGCACGCCCCAGCTGAACAGTCGCGACACGATGTGGTCGGCGACGGTCGGGTGCCGGGGCAGAGCGCCCGCTTGGTGCGGTGCCGTGTGGTCCGTGCTCACCTGGCTGGTCCTTCCCGTCGGATCCCTGCTGTGCCGGTCATTCCCCTTCTTCTCCGGACAAAACACCCCGGCTGGCGGGTGTCGGAGGGGGAGTCCCGCCGTCCGGCAGAATCGTCGGGTGCCCGTCCACCAGATCACCGACCCTGACGACGACCGGATCGCCGACTACCGAGCGCTCACCGACGTCGAGCTGCGTACCCGCTGGGAACCGCCGCACGGACTGTTCATCGCCGAGGGGGAGCTGGTGCTGCGCCGGGCGCTGCGCGCGGGCTACCCGGCCCGGTCGTACCTCGTCGACGCCAAGCGCGTCGACCAGCTCGCCGACCTGGACACCGGCGACGCGCCGGTCTACGCCGCGACGCCCGACGTCTTGCAGCAGGCCACCGGTTTCCACGTACACCGTGGGGTGTTGGCGTCGTTCCGCCGCCGGTCGCTGCCGACGGCGGCCGAGGTGCTCGCCGCCGCGCGCCGGATCGTGATCCTGGAGGACGTCAACAACCACACCAACCTCGGGGCGATCTTCCGGGGCGCCGCCGCGCTCGGCGTCGACGCGGTGCTGCTGTCGCCGACCTGCGCCGACCCGCTGTACCGGCGCAGTGTGCGGGTCAGCATGGGGGAGGTGTTCGCGGTGCCGTACGCCAAGCTCGATCGCTGGCCGGCGGGCCTGGACCAGGTGCGCGAGGCCGGATTCACGGTGCTCGCCATGACGCCCGCGCCGGACGCCGTACCCATGCAGCGGTTGACCCCGGCGCAGCGCGAGCGGGCGGCGTTGCTGCTCGGAGCCGAGGGGCCCGGCCTGACGGCGGCGGCTCAGGCGGCCAGCGACGTGCGGGTGGTCCTCCCGATGCGACGCGGGGTGGACTCGTTGAACGTGGCCGCCGCCGCGGCGGTGGCGTTCTGGGAGTTGGGCCGCGACGACGCGCCGAGCGACAGCGAGTAACCGCTTCGACTTGCATGGCCATACGTTCTATTGCATAATTTTCCCCGTGTCCAAGGTTCTCACCTCCCTGCCCACCGGCGAACGTGTCGGCATTGCCTTCTCCGGCGGCCTCGACACCTCTGTAGCTGTCGCGTGGATGCGCGACAAGGGCGCGATTCCCTGCGCCTACACCGCCGACATCGGCCAGTACGACGAGCCCGACATCGCCTCGGTACCCGGTCGCGCGCTCAGCTACGGCGCCGAGTTGGGCCGCCTGGTCGACTGCCGCGCCGCCCTGGTCGAGGAGGGCCTCGCGGCGCTGACCTGCGGCGCGTTCCACATCCGTTCCGGCGGGCGGGCGTACTTCAACACGACCCCGCTGGGTCGCGCCGTCACCGGGACGCTGCTGGTGCGGGCGATGATCTCCGACGACGTCCAGATCTGGGGCGACGGCTCGACGTTCAAGGGCAACGACATCGAGCGGTTCTACCGGTACGGCCTGCTGGCCAACCCGATGCTGCGGATCTACAAGCCGTGGCTGGACACCGCCTTCGTCACCGAGTTGGGTGGGCGTAAGGAGATGTCGGAGTGGCTGCAGGAGCGCGGCCTGCCCTACCGGGACAGCACCGAGAAGGCCTACTCCACCGACGCCAACATCTGGGGCGCCACGCACGAGGCGAAGACCCTGGAGCACCTCGACACCGGCATCGAGACGGTCAACCCGATCATGGGCGTCCGGTTCTGGGACCCGTCGGTGGAGATCCCGACCGAGGACGTCACCGTCGGCTTCGACCAGGGCCGCCCGGTCACGATCAACGGCAAGGAGTTCGGCAACGCCGTCGACCTGGTGCTGGAGGCCAACGCCATCGGCGGCCGGCACGGCCTGGGCATGTCCGACCAGATCGAGAACCGGATCATCGAGGCCAAGAGCCGGGGCATCTACGAGGCCCCCGGCATGGCGCTGCTGCACTACGCGTACGAGCGGCTGGTCAACGCCATCCACAACGAGGACACCCTGGCCAACTACCACAACGAGGGTCGCCGCCTCGGCCGGCTGATGTACGAGGGCCGTTGGCTGGACCCGCAGGCGCTGATGCTGCGCGAGTCGTTGCAGCGTTGGGTCGGCACCGCCGTCACCGGAGAGGTGACGCTGCGGCTGCGCCGGGGCGAGGACTACTCGATCCTCGACACCACCGGTCCGGCGTTCAGCTACCACCCCGACAAGCTGTCCATGGAGCGCACCGAGGACTCGGCGTTCGGCCCGTCGGACCGGATCGGCCAGCTCACCATGCGCAACCTGGACATCGCCGACTCGCGGGCGAAGCTGGAGCAGTACGCCTCCCTGGGCATGGTCGGCGGCGCGGCCCCGCAGCGGGTCATCGGGGCGGCGCAGGCGGCCTCGACCGGGCTGATCGGCGCGATGCCCGAGGGCGGCGCGGAAGCCATCGCCTCCCGGGGTGTCGCCTCCGCCGAGGACGAGGCGCTCGACCGCGCCGCCATGGAGTTCGGCGTCGACTGAGCCCGTCCTGCCAGGTCGCCGAGCCGGGGCGGGCCCATGCCGCCGCCCCGGCTCGCGTCGCCGGCCGCTGTTCGAGATCCGGCGTCACGGACGGTAGCGTGGCGGCCGTGTTCCCTACCGTCCGTGAGGTCCTCGCCCTGGACCCCGTCCGCCACGGCGCGCCGCGCGTGGTCGGCGGAGACGCGGGGCTGGACCGGCCGGTCCGGTGGATACACATCGCCGAGGTGCCGGACATCGCCACCCTGCTGGGCGGCGGCGAGCTGGTGCTCACCACCGGCATCGGCCTTCCCGGCGACGACGCGGGCCTGCGCGCGTTCATCGGTGACCTCGCCGACGTCGGCGTCTCCGGACTCGTCGTCGAGTTGGGCCGCCGCTACCTCACCGGGGTGCCCCGGGTGATGGTCGCCGCCGCCGAGCGGCGTGGACTTCCCCTGGTGGAGCTGCGTCGGGCCACCCCGTTCGTGCGGATCACCGAGGCGGTGCACGCGCTGATCGTCGACGCGCAGCTCACCGAGCTGCGCGCCACCGAGGAGATCCACCAGCGCTTCAACGACCTGTCCGTCGAGGGCGCCGACACCGCCGAGGTCATCCGGCAGGCCGCCGAACTGTCCGGATGCCCGGTGGTCCTGGAGAACCTCTCCCGGCAGGTGCTCGGGTACGACCCGGCGGGCGAGAGCGCCGAACTGCTGCTCGACGGCTGGGAGCAACACTCCCGGCGGATCCCCCTGACCGGGCGTACCGCGTACGACAGGGACAGCGGTTGGTTGGTCACCGCCGTCGGCGCGCGAGGTCAGGACTGGGGGCGGCTGCTGCTGCGCTGGCCGGCCAGCGGCGACGTTCCCAGCGCCCAGTCCGGCGAGCCGACCGCCGGGCCGCCCACCCGGCTCACGATCCTCCTCGAACGGGCCGCGTCCACGCTCGCGTTGGGTCGACTGATCCGCCGTGACGCCGAGGGGCTGGAGCGGCAGATCCACCGCACCCTGCTCACCGCGCTGCTCGACCACTCCCGGCCGGTGGACGAGGTCGCGCTGCGGGCCAAGGCGCTCGGTGTGGTGCTCGACCGTCGGCACCTGGTCGGCGTGATGGTCCGACACCGGGCCGAGGACCTGGTCGGGGAGAACGGCCCGGAGGCGGGTCAGGCCCGGCTGCGGGACCTCTCCGAGGCGGTCGGTCAGGCGCTGCGGGAGGCGAAGCTGACCGCGCTGACCAGCGCTGTCGACGACAACTCGGTGGGCGTGCTGCTGGCCCTGACCGACCCGGCCGCCGAGGACCGCGCGCTGTCCGCGTTCGCCACCACACTCCGTCGGGTACGCCTCGACTCCGGCATGGCCCGGGCGGCACCCGGTGCTGACCCGGCCCGGGGTGTCGGTGCGGGCGCGGTGATCGTGGCCGCCGGTTCCGGGGTGGCGAGCCTGCGGGAGGCCCGACGCTCGCTGGTCGAGGCACGGCAGATCGCCGAGGCCGCCCGCCGGGACCGGCGGGACCTGCCGGTCTTCCGTCTTCCGCACGTCGGGCTGGCCGGGTTGCTGCACCTGCTGCGCGACGAGCCCCGACTACAGACCTTCGTGGAACGTGAACTCGGCGCACTGTTGGAGTACGACGCCCGGCACCCCCGGGAGCAGTTGCTCGACACCCTGCGCGCGTACCTCGAACAGGGCCGCAACAAGACCGCCGGCGCCGCCGCCGCCCACCTGTCCCGGCCCGCGTTCTACGAACGCCTGGCCCGCATCGCCCGCATCCTCGACGTCGACCTGGACTCGGTGGAGGCGAGCCTGTCCCTGCACGTGGCCCTACTGGCCCTGGAAGCAGTCCGCACCCCCTGACCGCCTTTCGTGGTTGATCAAGAGGTTTGCGTCACGGACAGCGCGACTTTTGACGCAAACCTCTTGATCAACACGGTGGGAGTCAGAGGTTCAGGGTTTTCGCGTAGGTCGGGGGGATGTGGTTGGGGCCGCCGGGGGTGAAGACGTCCGTCGACGCCACCGCGGACCAGGCTGTCGCGGGGACCGCCTCCACCAGGGCGCGGATCACCGGGGCGTCGCGCCACTGGTCCTGCTCGGCGAGTAGACCGAGGGCCACCACCGACTCCTCGACCTCGCCCACGCACTCGAACGGCTTGTGCCCGTCCACGCCCAGCAGCTCCCGGTAGCCGGGGATCTGCTCCGGGTCGGCGAGCAGGTCACCGCCGAAGATGTGCGTGACCCGCTCCCGCGACATGAACGGCGCCATGGCCAGGAAGACGAAACGGCACTTCGGGCAGTCGCGGCACCAGCGCTCGCTCGCGTCGTGCAGCTTGAACGCGGCGTTGCAACTGGTCACCACGTCGTCGTACCGGGTGATCTCGGCGAACAGCCGGGCGATGTGCAGCTCCGACAGTGACCGCAGCAGCGAGAAGTACGGGTCGGTCAGGCCGGCGTGCTCGGCCAGCGCCGACCGCAGCAGCCCTTCCGCCTCGACACCCTTGGACCACTGGTGGTTGATCTCGTGGCCGTCCCAGACCAGGTTCGGGTCGGACGCCGAACGCTCGTTGGACATCACCACCGGGCCGAGCCCGTGCAGCACGGCGGTGGCCACCGCGATCAGCGAGTTGATCGCGGTGACCGGGATGTGCCCGTTCAGGGCGCCGGCCTTGTTCAGGTCGAACAGCACCGGGTCGATCCGCCGCCGGGCAGCGAGGGGGGTCAGCCCGGACGCCTCGTTGACCGCCACGATCACGTGGTTCGGGTTGACCGAGAACGGCACCGGGTCCAGTTCGGCGCGACGCAGCGCCTCCAGGCTGACGATCGAGTCCTTGCCACCGCCGACCGCGGAAAGGGGGCGACGGTCGGAGTCGTCGTACACCCGGGGCGGCTCCGGCGAGCCCGCCGGCACCTCGGGGCGCAGCTGGAGCACGTGCGGCAGCTGGTTGCGGTACGCGTACTCCGCGAGGCCCTTGGTGTAGACGGCAGTGACGTAGTCGACGACGGCCGCGCCCAGCGGCGCCGGCAGCACCAGCCGGGGCGGCGCGGCGGCCTTGTAGTAGCTGACGCCGGCGACGAGGTGCAGCACCTCCAGCACCCGGTTGAGGGTCGCCACGGTCTCGTCCGAGGGTGGCTCCGCCGGCAGCGGAAGGGTGATCACCTCGGTGAACCGCTGCTCACCGGCGGGACCGGTCAGGGCGTAGTCGAACAACACCTCGCCCGTGGCGAAGTCGATCGAGTAGGACGGGAAGGTGAAGGCGTCCATCCGCCGTAGCTGCTCGTTAGGCACACGCCATACTAGGCCCTGGTTCGTCCGGCCGTGTCCGGACCGGACCTGCCCCGCCGCCACCGTAACCTCCGAGGAGAGTCCAGTGCGCCTGTCTGACCTGCGCGGACGTACCGTCGCCGTCTGGGGCACCGGTCGGGAAGGTCGGGCCGCTGTGACCGCGATCGCCGCCCACGGCCCGGCCGATCTGGTCGCCGTCGACGACAGCGCGAACTTCCTGTCGCTGCCCTGGGAAGGCCCGTTGGCCGAGGCCGCCCCGCTGGTGACCGGCGAGGCGGGCTTCGAACGGCTGGCCGCCGCGGACGTGGTGGTCCGCTCTCCGGGCGTGCCGCAGACCCACCCGTGGCTCGTCGAGCTGCGTCGACGCGGGGTCATGGTGACCCAGGGCACCGCGCTGTGGATGGCCGACCACGCCGCCCGCACCGTCGGGGTCACCGGCAGCAAGGGCAAGAGCACCACCTCCAGCCTGATCAGTCACCTGCTCACCGCGATGGGCCGGCCGAACGTCTTCGGCGGCAACATCGGGGTGCCGACCCTGGACCTGCCCGAGGCGGAGCTGTACGTGCTGGAGCTGTCCAGCTACCAGTGCAGCGATCTCGCCGACTCGCCACGGGTGGCGGTGGTCACCGCGCTCTTCCCCGAACACCTCGACGCGCACGGTGGGGAGCGGGAGTACTACCGGGACAAGCTCAACCTGCTCGCCCACGACCCGCAGACGATCGTCGTCAACGGTGGCGACCCGAGGCTCGCTGCCGAGTTGGGGGAGTTGCCGGCGGTCCGGGCCGGTCGCCCCGACAGCACCCACGTCGCCACCGGCGCCGACGGCACACTCTGGTTCCACAGCGGTGACCAGCCACTCTTCCCGCGTGCCGTGCTCCCGCTGGTTGGCCGGCACAACGAGGGCAACCTGTGCGTCGCGCTCGCCGTCCTCGACGCGCTCGGCGTCGACGTGGTGGCCGGCAAGGACCACCTCGCCATCGCGGTCGCCGAGTTCCAGGGGTTGGCCCACCGGCTCACCGAGATCACCGACCCGTCCGGGTTGACCTTCGTCGACGACACCCTCGCCACCAGCCCGTACGCGGCGATGCACGCGATCGACGCGTACGACGGGCGGCCGTTGACGGTGATCGTCGGAGGCAACGACCGAGGGCTGGACTACACGCCGTTGGCCGAGCACCTGGCCGAGCGGGAGCTGACCGTCATCGGTATTCCGGACAGCGGCGTACGCATCGTCGAGGCACTCGCCAACCTGCCGAAGGTACGGACCGAGGTGGTCGACGACCTGGTGGACGCGGTGCGGCTGTCCCGGGAGGTGACCCCGGTCGGCGGGGTGGTGCTGCTGTCACCGGCCGCGCCCAGCTACGGCCGGTTCCGCAACTTCGAGCACCGCTCCGAGGTCTTCGCCCAGGCGGTGGCCGACACGGCCGGCTGAGCCAGGCGGTAGCCGACACGGCCGGCTGAGCCCGGCCATAGCCGAACGACCGGCTGACGCCTCAGCCGGACCGCAGCCCGGTGCGCAGGGCGCGCATCGAGCGGATCGCCGAGCGGATCTCCTGAAGATAGCGGCCCGGGGTGAGCGTCTGCTCGGGGAGGACCGCCAGGTCGGCCACCGCCGGGTCCACCCCGACCGTGTCGATGTCGCAGCCGTAGGGCACGGCCAGGGTGCGCAGCGCGTCGCAGTGCTGGAACGGTACGTAGATCGGCGCGGTGACCGTCAGCACCTCGTCGCCCGGGGCGAGCCGGACGTGCCCGGCCCAGAAGCGTTGCGTGTCGGCGGTGTGGGCCCGTCGACGGTCCGGTTCGCTGGACGGCGCGGCCAGCACCCGTACCGGTGGGAGGCCTGCCGGTCGGTAGGTCCGCGACGACCAGGAGTGGTGCGGGTGGCCCGCGTCGACGCCGGCCTGCTCGGTCGGGGCGGCCACCTCGAACACCCGCCGGACGGCGCTGTCCAGCACGTCCACCTCGGTGGCGTCGGCGGGCAGGCCCGCGTCGGCCAGGGTCCGGCGTTCCCAGTCCGACAGTGGCCGGAAGCTGCCCAACACGGCGACCTCGCCGGTCACCGTGAGGCCGGCGCGGAGCAGGTGCGCGGCGTACCCGACGCGGCGGACACAGGCGTGCGCCAGGCCGCCGAGCACCACCAGGTGGGCGTACGCCGGGCGGGCCGGCGGCACCGGGTGGATCAGCCCGAGAGCGGCGGCCGTGTCGAGGACCAGGGCGGTGGTGGCGGGATCGAGGTCGGGCTCGCGAGCGTCGGGCCGCTCCCGACCGCCCCGGAAATCCCAGTGTCGGGCGGAGAAGTCGTCCAGGAACCGCAGCACCTCGGCCAGGTCGCCGGCGGGCCAGTCGCCGCCGAAGTGGCGGACCAGGCCGCGCAGGGAAGTGGAGCAGACCCAGGCCCGGACGTCCTGCGTGATCCGCTCGGCGACCGTCGGAGATGCGTCCGCTCTGTGCACCTGCCGGATGCTACCGGTGTGCCGTCACGGGCTGTTGTAGCTGGTGTTTACGCTGGCGACAGCGGCTGATTGGGGGATTTCGATGACCCGTGACGCGGCCCGTCTCCGGGCACGTGGCAGCACCTCTCCCGGCGGTTTCCTCCGCCTGGTGGCGCACACCGACCCGGTGGCCCTGGTCGGCATCACGCTGTCGATCACCCTCAGCATCGCCCTCGACCTCAGCAACGCCGCCTCCGGCGTGGAGTCGCTGCTGGCCGGCCTGATGGGCATCACCATCTCGCTGTTGGTGGATTCGCTGGCCCGCGCGGAGCGCCGGTTCCACCTTCGCACCCTGCTGGAGGGGCCGCCCTGGCTCGCGCAGACGACGACGGAGTTGGCCGGGGCCATCCGGGCCGCGACCGAGCAGCACGCCGGTACCCGGGTCGCGGTGGAGGCGCAGCGGCGGTACGAGCAGTTCCGGTTGGAGGCCGAACAGCTCGCGTACGGTCGGATCGTCCGGCGGGGCGACGAGGACGAGGACCTGGCCGGCGCGACCCGCACGTGCCTGCACCGGCTGGACGGCCTGACCAACGTGATGCCCCGGGTGAGCGGGGAGTTGAGCTGGTGGCGCAGTGAGATCGGTCGGCGCTACTGGGAGGCCAACGTGGAGGCCCTGCGACGGGGCGTCCAGGTCACCCGGGTCTTCGTCTACGCCAACCTGACCGAGGAGCTGTCCGCCCTGGTCGAGAAGCAGCGCGCCGCCGGGGCCCGGGTGGGCCTCCTGCCTCTCGGTGTGGTCAGTTCGCACCTGCACGTCAACCTGACGCTGTGGGACCTGTCGAGTTGTTGGGAGGCCCGCATGACCGCCCACGGTGAGATCGGCGAGAACCAGTTCTCCGTCAACCGGACCGACGTCGCCCGGCTCACCCGTGTGTTCGACCTCTGCGCGAGCGCCGCGACCTTCCAGGACTGACGGCCCCTGTGGGGCGGAGGCGGGTGCGCCATGACGTGGAGTGGGGTCCTGCTGGTGACGGCAGTGGTCTGGGCGGTCAGCCTGATCCGCTCGGTCCGGCTCCGGGCGCTGGTCTACAGCCTGCCGTTTCCGATGACTCTCGCCCTGGTGAGCAGCGGCCACCGGGTGGAGGGCGCGCAGGTGCTCGGTGTGCTCGGGCTCAACCTCTTCTTCGTCACCGTGGCGTTCACCTACCAGCGGTTGCGGTGGCCGATCCTGCTCGCCGACGGCGCGGGGATCGCCGTCTACGTGGCGCTCAGCGCCGGCCTGCTGGCCGTCGACATCCCGTTCGGGGCGGCGCTCGCCGGCACGCTCGCGCTGTGGCTGGCGGCGATGCCGCTGCTGCGCCGACGTGCCCCCGCGCGACCCGTCCCAGGGAACGCGCGGCCCTCCGGCGACGCCCGAGGAGATGGGCTGCCGGCGCTGCTCAAGCTGATGGTGATCTTCGTTGGGGCGGTCCTCACCACGCTCCTCGGTGCCGTGCTGCGCGGCATGGTGGTGACCTTTCCGTACTCGGGGGTGCTGGTCGCTGTCGAGGCCCGTCGTCAGTTGGTCGAGTTCAGCCGGCACTTCGCCCGCAACAGCCTCGCGCTCGTCGGTTTCCTCACCGCGTACCACTACCTTCAGGACGTCTCCCCGACCGTGGCGTTGGGCGCCGGGTGGGCGGCCTTCGCGGTGGTCGTCGCCGCGCTGCACCTGCCGGTTCGCCCCCGCCGGGCCGAGCGGGCCCCCATGGCGAGCGGTACACCCGAACCACCCCGGGTGGGGACGTCGACCGACGGGTCGTGACCAGCTCAGGCGGGCCGGCTGGTCCAGGCCGTCGACGCCGAGTCGGGGTCGACGGGGTACGCCATTCACCGCTAACGGTCGCGGCTGTGTCCGATAACGACCACAGCCTTGATGGCCGTGTGGCCCCCGTCGACGCGCTGCTCCCGGCCGGCCGGGGTGCGGCTGGCCGGCTGGCGCGAGGGAGTGTGTCGGCACCTCGTTGGCCGCTGGTGGCGATAACGGTTCGACAGTCAGGACTTGAAGTCCGGGCCCGGCTGTCGTAGAAATTCTTCAGCAACAGAGCATGAACTGAAGAGAATCAACGCGCCTCGCGCGGCGGTCGCCTCCCCCTGACACCGGCGGCCGCCCGACCCGACCCGAGGAGACCCCATGAACAGGCGTGACATCCTGCGGCGTACCGCTGCCGCCGGCGTGCTGGCCACCCCCGCCGCCGGCCTGCTGGCCGGCTGCGCCACCAGCGGCGGCGGTGACAAGAGCGACGCCGCCACCTACCAGGGCACCAAGAGCGCCGAGAATCCGCTCGGCGTGAAGGAGGACGCCCCACTCGAGGTGGTGATCTTCGGCGGCGGGTTCGGCGAGGAGTACGCCAAGGCCCACGAGGCCATGTACACCGAGAAGTACCCGAAGGCCAAGGTCAAGCACTCCGCCACCCAGGAGATCAGCAAGACCCTCCAGCCCCGCTTCGTCGACGGCACCCCTCCGGACGTGGTCAACAACTCCGGTGCGGGTCAGATCGACTTCAACGGCCTGGTCAGCCAGAACGCGATCGCCGACCTCGGTGAGCTGCTCGACGCGCCGAGCCTCGACGTCCCCGGCAAGACGGTCCGGGACACCCTGCTGCCCGGCGCTGTCGAGGTCGGCTCGTACGACGGCACGTTCCTGGTCCTCAACTACACGTACACCGCCTACGGCATCTGGTACTCCGACAAGCTGTTCGCCGACCGCTCCTGGGAGTACGCGAAGACCTGGGACCAGCACATCGCGCTCTGCAAGCAGATCAAGGCCGCCGGCATCGCCCCGTGGACGTACGCCGGTCTGCACCCGCGCTACATGAGCTGGCCGGTGATCGCCACCGCGATCAAGCTCGGCGGCCCGTCGGTCGCGACCGCCATCGACAACCTGGAACCGAACGCCTGGAAGTCCGAGTCGATGCGGACCGCCGCCGACGCCTGGCACCAGATCGTCAAGGACAGGTACATCCTGGACGGCTCGTCCGGTTTGGATCACAAGCAGTCGCAGACCGCCTGGTGCCAGGGCAAGGCAGCGTTCATCTCCTGCGGCTCCTGGTTGGAGAGCGAGCAGAAGGACGTCACCCCAGCCGGGTTCAACATGACCATCGCGCCGACGCCGAGCCTGGGCAGTGGTGACAAGCTGCCGTTCGAGGCGATCCGGGGCACCGCCGGCGAACCGTTCATGGTGCCCGCCAAGGCCCGCAACCGCGCCGGTGGCCTGGAGTACTTCCGGACCATGCTGTCCAGGAAGGGCGCCCAGGACTTCACGAAGAAGGTCGCCAGCCTCACCGTGGTCGCCGGCGCCACCGAGGGCGTCGACCTGCCGTACGGGCTGAACAGCGTGGTCAAGGCCCTCGACGCGTCCGGCGCCAACGGCTTCAACTGGGTCTACAACAACTACTACCGCAAGTTGGAGCGCAACCTCGTCGACGCCGCGTGCGGCGAGTTCTTCAGCGGCCGGACGAGCCCGGCGGAATTCCTCGACCAGTGCCAGAAGGGTGCCGACTCGATCGCCCAGGACAGCTCGATCAAGAAGTACAAGCGAGCGGTCTGACGGCCCGACCGGCCGGTGGGGAGCTGTCGACCCCACCGGCCGCACCCAACGGAAGAGGTCCTCCTCGTGAGACATGGCAAGTGGCCGCTGATCGTCGTGTTCCTGGTGCCACCGGTGCTGCTGTACGTGTTCTTCGTCGTCTCGCCGTACCTGCAGGCGTTCCAGATCTCCACCACCGACTGGCTCGGCTACTCCGCCGAGGCCAACCCGGTGGGCCTGGCGAACTTCAGGACGCTGTGGCACGACGGCTACGTGTGGAACGCGCTGAAGAACAACGCGATCCTGCTGGGTCTGGTGCCGGTGCTGACCATCCTGCTCGGGCTCTTCTTCGCCAGCATGCTCGCCCTCGGTGGGCGCAAGGGCCGTGCCGGCGTGACCGGGGTACGCGGCGGAGCGCTCTACCGCACCGTGTACTTCTTTCCGCAGGTGCTCTCCGTGGTGATCATCGCGCTGCTGTGGAAGGAGGTGTACCACCCCAACCAGGGGCTGCTCACCGGAGTCATGCACGCGGTGGGGCTACCCGCGCCGACCTGGCTCGGCGACCCCGCGACCGCGTTCTGGTGCGTACTGGCGGTGATGGTCTGGAGCAACGTCGGGTTCTACGTGGTGCTGTTCGGGGCCGCGATGTCGGCAGTGCCGAAGGAGATCTACGAGGCGGTCCTGCTCGACGGAGCGTCCCGGTTCACCACGCTGCGCCGCGTCACGCTGCCGCTGCTCTGGGACACCATCCAGGTCGCCTGGGTCTACCTGGCCATCTTCGCCCTGGACGGGTTCATCCTCGTGCAGTTGATGACCAACGGAGGCCCGAACTTCTCCACCGACGTGATCGGCGTGCGGATGTACGACACCGCCTTCGGCAGCGAGACCAAGTTCGGCTACGCCTCGGCGATCGGCGTGGTGATGTTCTTCCTGACCCTCACCGTGGCAGTGCTGTCGCTGCGGGTCGGCCGGCGCGATCGGATCGAGTACTCGTGACCACTCTTGATCAGCCCACCAAGCCCAGCCCCACGCCCACGCCGGTCGCCGGTCGGGACCGTCCGGTGCGCCGGGAACTCGGCATCGGGAACACCCTCTCGCACGGTTTCCTGCTGCTCTGGGGCCTGCTCACCGTACTGCCGCTGCTGTGGATGTTCGTCAGCTCGTTCAAGACGAACGGTGAGATCCTGGCCGACCCCTGGGGGCTCCCCGGGACTCTGCACCTGGACAACTGGGCGCGGGCCTGGACCGGAGCGCACATCGGCCGGTACTTCCTCAACAGCCTGGTGGTGGTCACCGGCTCGGTCGCCCTCACCATGCTGATGGGCGCGACCGCCGCGTACGTCTTCGCCCGCTACGAGTTCCGCGGCCGCCAGGTCGTCTACTACCTGTTCGTCGGCGGCCTGATGTTCCCGGTGTTCCTCGCCCTGGTGCCGCTCTTCTTCGTGGTCCGCAACGCCGGCCTCTTCGGCACCTGGAAAGGGCTCATCCTGGTGTATGCGGCGTACTCGCTGCCGTTCACGGTGTTCTTCCTGACCGCGTTCTTCCGAACCCTGCCGACCGCCGTGGCCGAGGCCGCCATGGTCGACGGCTGCGGGCACTTCCGGCTCTTCTTCCGGGTGATGCTGCCGATGGCGCGTCCGGGATTGATCAGTGTCGCGATCTTCAACTTCCTCAGTCACTGGAACCAGTTCCTGCTGCCGCAGGTGCTGATGCAGGGTGACGACTCCAAGTGGATGCTGGCCCAGGGGCTCTTCGCGCTGTCGGTGAGCCAGGGCTACGCGGGCGACTACGCCCGGCTCTTCGCCGGGCTGAGCATCGCGGTGCTGCCGGTGCTGGCGGTCTACGTGGCGTTCCAGCGTCAGGTGCAGGCGGGCCTCACCGCAGGTCAGCTCAAGTAGGGCCTGTTCCCGCCACCTGCTCTGGCGGTCGGTGTGGACCCTGGCGGCGGGTCCGGGTGCGCCCGGTCCGCCGCCAAGGCCTTCACTCCGACCGGCCCGTCCTCAGATCGCGAGGGCCCCGCCGTCGACGGGGAGGAGTACCCCGTGGATGTGTGACGCTTCGTCGCTGGCAAGGAAGATCACCGCTGCGGCGGTGTCCTGCACGCTGCCCGTATGCCGGTCGGGGTTGTTCTGGGCGAGCTTCTCTAGGAGGGGGCGGAGGTTTTCGTTGCTCTCCGTGATGGTGGGTCCGGGGGCGACGGTGTTCACCCGCACACCGTCGGCGGCTAGCTCCGCCGCCCACGACCTCGTCAGCGAGTGCAGGGCTGCCTTGCTGGCGCCGTACAGCGAGGTGAACGTGATTCCGTCGACGCCGCCGATCGAGCCGATGTTGATCACCGAGCCGCCGCCGTGCTCCACCATGCCGGGCACCAGGGCCGCCGTCAGGAGGAACGGGGCCTTGATGTTGACCTCCAGCACCTTGTCGATCTGTTCCTCGGTCGACTCCGTCATGGGGTGAGGCGGCACGAGGAAGGCGGCGTTGTTGACCAGGATGTCGATCGGCCGCCCCGCCAGGGCGGTCGCCTCCTGCGCAAGGCGGCGGATCTCGACGCCACCCGCGGAGAGGTCTGCCTCGACGAAGTGGGCGATGCCACCCTCCGCGACGATCCCGTCGACGATCTGAGCCCCTTGCTCCGGGCCGAGTCCGGTCACGACGACGATGGCGCCCTCGCGGGCCATCGCCTCCGCCACGCCGCGCCCGATTCCGCTCGTCGAGCCGGTGACCAGTGCAGCGCGCCCTTCGAGGCGATTCATGGCAATACCTCCGGTTGTTGGTGCTGTCGATGGACGCGTACGGCTGATCCTCTCGTCGAACTCATCCATACTTGCTTGAGCAAGCAAGCACTTGTGATGGTAGCGCGTGCCGGCTGACGGCCTCGGTGCGATGCCACCGCCGGAGGGGTGGTCTTCGACACCGCATCCCCCTGGATCGGCCGTCCAAGCCGACCCGACGGGGGTTGTGGCTGCCGACCGCTGACGCCGGCATGGGGCGGGCGTAGGGCGGGGACGTGGGGCGGAGGCGTGGGGCGCGCCAGAGGGCTTCAGAGGGTGGTGGGGAAGAGGTGGGCGTGTAGGGCGCCCGGGTCGGTGACCTCGGGGAGTTCGCGGGCGGCCAGCCAGGCTGCCGCGACCGCCCCGTCGCTGGCGGTACGGAGCGGCGCCTGGGGCCAGCGTCGGCTGACCTCGGCCCGGACGGCGGTGGCCAGCGGGGTGTCGCCGGTGAGCAGCCCGCCGCCGAGGACGACCGGTGTTCTCGCCTCGGCCGGGCGGATCCGGCCCGTGCTCTCGGCCAGGTGCGCCGCCGCCTCGGCGATCAGCGCGGTGGCGACCGGTTCGCCGTCGGCGGCGGCGGTGCTGACCAGTGGGGCCAGGCGGGCCAGCTCGACCGGTGGTCGGCGGGTCACGGCCTGGATCGTGGCGTCGACGGTGTCCCGTGGGCGGGTGGCGATCTCGGTGCTGCCCATCAGTTCGGCGAGTACCGCTGTGGTCAGCGGGCCGAGGGTATGGCCGGAATCGAGGTCGGCGAGCAGCCGGCGTACCGCTTCGCGACCGAGCCAGAAGCCGGAGCCCGCGTCGCCGAGGAGCCAGCCGTGCCCGTCGGCGACCCGGTCGAGGCGCAGGTCGTGGACCTGCGCGGTGATCGCCCCGGTGCCCGCGATGAGCACCGTGCCGTCCGGTTCGGCGGTGCCGGACGCGTAGGCGACGAGGGCGTCGCCGTGCACGGCGTACGGGCAGCGCAGGCCGGCGTCGTGCCAGGCCTGGTCGAAGGCGGCGCGCCCGGCGGGATCGGCGAGTAGTCGGGCCGCGCCGGCCAGGCCGATGGTGCCGGCGACCACCCGGGCCGGGTCGAGGTCGGCGAGGGCCGCGCGGAGTGCGGTCAGCAGTTCGACGGCGGCGCGTTGTGCGCCGTGACTGGTCGGGTTGCCGCCGCCGGCGCGGCCGGTGCCGACGCGTCGTCCGGTGAGGGTCAGGGCGGTCGCCCGGGTGGACGTACCGCCGATGTCGAGGCCGACCACGACGGTGTCGGACATCGGCACGGGTCTCCTTGCGCTGGACGACGTTCGGGACTGTTCATGCTGGTCGGCCCCGTCGCGCGGGGCAAGATCCGGCGGGCGCGGCGGCTTGTGCGCCAGGTAACAGTTTGAAAACTTCGCCCACAGTCTTGACACAGAGGGGCCTTCAGTAAGAACTTTTACCACTAACAGTTAACAGTCTTTTCGGAAAGGTGAGGCGACCCATGGTTGATCACGAGGTGGACACCGCCGCGGGGACCGCGGTGGTCGACGCTGACGTGGTCGACCGCAGGAGCTCCGCCTCCGACGGGGTGCTGGCCCGCGTCCGCAACGGACTCGGCGAGCTGACCGGCGCGCTCCGCCGGGTCGCCGAGCACGTGCTGAGCGATCCGGAGGCCGCCGCCCGATCCACCATCGTGGAGCTTGCCGAGCGAAGTGGCACCTCACCGGCGACCATCACCCGGTTCTGCCGGGCAATGGGCTTCGAGGGGTACGCCGACCTGCGGCTGGGCATCGCCTCCGAGACCGGTCGGGCCCGCTCGGCCGGCTGGACCATCGACATCGGACGGGAGATCCAGCCGAGCGACCCGCTCGGACGGGTGCTCGACCAGATCATGGCCGCCGACACCCGGGCCATGCACGACACCGCCACCCTGCTCGACCTCGCCGAGGTGGAGCGGGCCGCGGTGGCCATCGCGGGCGCCAGTCGGGTGAACATCTTCGGCGCCAGCGGCAGCGCACTGGTCGGCGAGGAGATGCAGTTCAGCCTGCACCGCATCGGCGTCGCCGCGTGGGCGTGGAACGACGTGCACGAGGGCCTGGCCAGCGCCGCGTTGTTGCGTGCCGGGGACGTGGCGCTCGGCATCTCGCACACCGGGCAGACGCGGGAGACGATCGAGATGCTCGCCGAGGCGGGCAGCCGGGGGGCCACCACGCTCGCGCTCACCGGCTTCCCCCGCTCGCCGTTGGCCGAGCTGGCCGACATCGTGCTGCTCACCGCCAGCCAGGCGACGACGTTCCGACCGGACGCACTCTCCGCCCGGCACCCGCAGCTCGTCGTGCTCGACCTGCTCTACATCGCCGTCGCCCAACGGACGCACGACCGCGCGCACGCGGCCTTCCGGCGCACCGCGCAGGCCGTCGACGGGCACAAGGCAGCGAAGGGAAGCGTGTCATGATCAGCGCCCAGGGGTACGCGGACGCCGTCCGCCCGGTGCTCGACCGGCTGCTCGATTCGGAGGCCGACGGGATCACCCGGGCCGCCGACCTGATCGCCGACAGCCTGCGCGACGGTGGCGTGCTCCAGGCGTTCGGGGCCGGTCACTCCGAGGCGTTCGCCGCCGAGTTGGTGGCGCGGGCCGGCGGGTTGGTCCCCACCAACCGGCTGTCGGTACGGGACCTGGTGATGCACGGTGACGCCCCGCGTGACGTGCTCGCCGATCCCAAGCTGGAACGCGACCCCTCCATCGCCCACCAGATCTACGCGCTCGCGGCGCCCCAGCCGCGGGACGTGTTCGTGGTGGCATCCCAATCCGGCATCAACGGCTCGGTGGTCGAGCTGGCGGCGCTGGTCACCGAGCGCGGTCACCCGTTGATCGCGGTCACCTCGGTCGAGCACACCGCACGGGTCGCCCCACGGCACCCGTCCGGGCATCGGCTCGCCGACCTCGCCGACGTCGTGCTGGACAACGGCGCGCCGTACGGCGATGCACTGCTGCCGCTCGAGGGCGGCGGCGCGGTCTGTGCGGTCTCCTCGGTCACCACGGCGCTGCTGGCGCAGCTGTTGACCGCTGAGGTCGTACGACGGTTCCACCAGGCCGGGGAGGTACCCCCTATCTACCTCTCCGCCAACGTCCCCGGCGGGGACGAGCACAACCTCGCCCTCGAGTCGCGGTACGCCGGGCGTCTCCGGCGAACCGCCTGACCCGACACCACAAGGAGAGTCAAAGATGTCGGATTCCCCCGAGAACATCGGTGACCTGAGCCGTCGGACCCTGCTGCAGCGCGCCGCGGCGGCCGGTCTGCTCGCCGTCCCGGCGGCGGGCATGTTGAGTGCCTGTGCCGGCAGCGAGCCGTCCAAGTCCGAGGACAGCGGTGCCGCGAAGAGCAAGGACAACCCGTTCGGCGTCAAGGACGGCAGCGCCGTCAAGGTGGTCGTCTTCAACGGCGGTCTGGGCGACCAGTGGGCCAAGGAGGACAAGGTCCTCTTCAACGCCAAGCACCCGAACATCACCGTCAACATGAGTTCCACCCAGAAGATCAAGACCGAAGAACAGCCGAAGATGGCGACCCAGCCGAGCGACCTGGTGATGAACTCGGGCGCGGACATCATGGATCGCAGCACGCTGATCAACGAGGGTGCGATCGAGCCGCTCGACGACCTGCTCACCGCCCCCGCGTGGGACAGCGAGGGCACGGTTGCCGACTCGCTGCTGCCGGGCACCGTCACCGACGGCACCCAGAACGGCAAGTTCTACGTCGTGAACGTGGCCTACACGGTCTGGGGCAACTGGTACAACGCGGCCCTGTTCAAGCGTGAGGGCTGGCAGGCGCCGACCACCTGGGACGACTTCTTCGCACTCGCGCCGAAGATCAAGGCCAAGGGCATGGCACCGTACGTGCACGACGCCGCGCACGGCTACTACCCGCGCTGGGCGCTCTTCGCCAGCATCTGGAAGGCCGTCGGCAAGCAGCCGATCATCGACATCGACAACCTGAAGGACAACGCCTGGAAGGCCGACGGCATCGTCGCGGCGCTGGAGCCGTGGGAGAAGCTGGTCAAGGACAAGCTGCTGCTGCCGGGCAAGCTCGACCACACCCAGTCGCAGCAGGCCTGGCTCGACGGCAAGGCGGCCTTCATCCAGGTCGGCACCTGGCTGAAGAACGAGATGGCCGCGACCATCCCGCCGGGCTTCGAGATGACCCTGTCGGACTACTGGACCAAGCCGGGCGACAAGGCCCCCAAGGACGTCTACGCCTCTTCCGGCGAGGGCTTCGTGGTGCCGAGCAAGGCGCCGAACAAGGCGGCCGCGAAGGAGTTCCTGCGGGCCATCCTCTCCAAGGCCGGCTCGGCGAAGTTCGCGGAGCTGACCAAGTCGCTCGCCTCGACCAAGGGCTCCGGCGACAACGTCCAGGACACCGCGCTGGCTTCCGCCAACACGCTCATGAAGAGCGGCAGCACGGACCTGATCTCGGTCAAGTTCCCGGACTTCTACGCCGACCTGGACAAGGAGAGCCAGAACCTGTCCGAGGAGCTGATGGCGGGGCGCCTCACCGCGCAGCAGTTTGTCGACAAGATGCAGGCGGCCGCGGACAAGGTCGCCAAGGACTCCTCCGTCAAGAAGCAGACCCGTACCGCCTGACAGGCCCTGATCAGCTAGAGAAGTGAGTGACCATGCGGCACGGTGTTGCGCGTTTCGTCACGGGTTTCCTGGCCTTGCCGCTTGCGCTGTACCTCTTCTACGTGGTGTGGCCCTTCGTGCAGGCGGCGGGATACTCGTTGACCGACTGGGGTGGTTACTCGGACACCCAGAACTTCGTCGGTCTGGACAACTACGTCCGGCTGTTGTCGGATGAGTTGATCAGGAAGGCCTTCTGGCACAACGTCTTCTTCCTGATCACCGTGCCGCTGTTCACCATCGCGCTGGCCCTGTTCCTCGCGTTCCTGCTCAATGTGGGCGGACGTGAGGACAGGGCCGGCATCCGAGGGGTGTTCGGCTCCGGGATCTACAAAATCATCTTCTTCTTCCCGCAGGTGCTGTCGCTGGTGGTCATCGCCGTCATGTGGCAGCAGATCTACCGCAGCGACGGCCAGGGCCTGATCAACGGACTGATGATCAAGCTCGGCCTGGTGGACGCGGACAACCCGATCGCCTTCACCGCCGACCCGGAGCCCTTCCTCGGCGTACCCGCGGTGCTCTGGTGGCTGTTGCTGATCGCGGTCTGGAGCGGTGCCGGTTTCTACATGGTGCTCTTCTCGGCGGCGATGCAGTCCATCCCGAAGGACATCTACGAGGCGGCCCTCCTGGACGGGGCCAGCCGCTTCCACACCTTCTTCAAGATCACGCTGCCCCTGCTGCGGGACACCGTCTCGGTCGCCTGGGTCTACCTGGGCTTCATCGCGCTGGACATGTACGCCCTGGTCTTCGTCATGACGCCCAGCCAGGGTGGCCCGAACCACGCCAGTGAGATCTTCGCGTCGGTGCTCAACTTCACCGCGTTCCAGAAGGGCCAGTTCGGTTACGCCTGCGCGATGGGTGTCGCCCTGGCGATCTTCACGATCCTGCTCGCCGCCGCGCAGCTCAGGATCACCCGTCGCGACCGTATCGAGTACTGAGGAGGCTGGACGATGAGCACGGCGACTCACGATGGTCTGACCCGGCCCGACCAGAACCCGAACACCGCACCCGAGGGCGGAAAGGGCGGCAAGTCCGCCTCGGACGGGCTCGGCGGAAAGTTCTTCAACGGCTTCTCCCACATCTTCCTGCTGGTCTGGGCCGTGATGGTGATCTACCCGCTGCTGTGGGTGGTGATGTCGGCGCTGAAGACCGACTCGGAGGTCATCCGCCAGCCCCTGTCCCTGATTCCGGCCAAGCTCAACTGGGACAACTTCAGCCGGGCCTGGGGCGCGGGGCACCTCGGGTCCTTCTTCCTCAACACCGTGCTGGTGTTGGCCGGCAGCGTCACCCTGACCATGCTGCTGGGCTCGATGGCCGCGTACGCGTTGGCCCGCTACGAGTTCCGGGGCAACCGGCTGATCTACTACGTGTTCCTCTCCGGCCTGACCCTGCCGGTCTACCTGGCCGCGGTGCCGCTGTTCAAGGGCGTCTACAACACCAGCGTCCACCTGCCGCTGCTGGGCCCGAACAAGCACCTCATGCTGATCCTGGTGTACGTGGCGTGGTCGCTGTCGTTCACCGTCTTCTTCATGCACTCGTTCTTCCGGACGCTGCCCAACACCATCGCCGAGGCGGCCATGGTCGACGGCGCGTCGCACAGCCGGCTCTTCTTCAGCGTCATGCTGCCGATGTCCAAGCCCGGACTGATCAGCATCGGCATCTTCAACGTGCTGGGTCAGTGGAACCAGTGGTACCTGCCGACCCTGCTCATGCAGTCGGTCGCCGGGGAGCCGAAGAACCAGGTGATCGCCCAGGGCCTGATCGAACTCTCGGTCAACCAGGGCTACAAGTCCGACTGGTCCGGTCTGTTCGCCGGGGTCACCATGGCGATGCTCCCGGTGCTCATCGTCTACATCATCTTCCAGCGGCAGGTGCAGTCCGGCCTCACCGCTGGGGTCGGCAAGTAACCACCGGACGAGAAGGGGCCCCTCGCCTGCCGAGGGGCCCCTTCGTCATCTCCGGTGCTCGTCGGCCGCTGTGTGCCAGGAGCGCCACAGGTCGGCGTACGCCCCGCCGGCCGCGACCAGGTCGTCGTGGCTGCCGATCTCGGTGATCCGGCCGCCCGCCAGCACTGCCACCCGGTCGGCGTCGTGTGCGGTGTTGAGCCGGTGCGCGATCGCGATGACGGTGCGCCCGACCAGCACGGCGGCCAGAGCCCGCTCGGTGCGACGGGCCGTGGTGGGATCGAGCGCGGCGGTCGCCTCGTCGAGGATCAGCGTGTGCGGGTCGGCGAGCACCAGCCGAGCCAGCGCGAGCTGCTGGGCCTCCGCCGCGCCGAGCTGGCGGCCACCGTCGCCGAGCGTGGCGTCCAGGCCCTCCGGCAACCCCGCGAACCAGTCGGCGCCCACGGTGCCGAGCGCGGCCCGCATCTGCTCGTCGGAGGCGTCCGGCGCGGCGAACGACAAGTTGTCCCGTACCGAGCCGATGAAGACGTGGTGCTCCTGGGTGACCAGGGCGATCCGGCGGCGACGCTCGGCCGGGTCGAGGTCGGTGACCGGGCAGCCACCGATGCTGACCACACCCTGTCGGGGCGCGTCGATCCCGGCCAGCAGCCGGGCCAGGGTGGACTTGCCGGCGCCCGACGGGCCCACGACGGCCAGCCGCTCGCCGGGCTGCACCTCCAGGTCGATGCCGTGCAGCACGTCCGCCCCGCCGGAGTAGGAGAACCGCGCACCGCGGACGACGAGCCGCTCACCCCGCGACGTGGCCGTCCGGCCCGGCGGCTCCGCCGGGACCAGGCCGACGCCGAGCACCCGGGCGTACGACGCGAAGCCCCGCTGCGCCTGCTCCGTCCACTGCAACAGCCGGTCCAACGGGTCGATCGCCTGTTGCAGGTAGAGCGCGGCGGCCACCACCGCGCCGAGCGTCACCAGGTCCCGGGAGAGCAGATAACCGCCGACGAGCAGCACCAGCGCGATCGGCAGCGGGTAGCTGGCCTCCACGACCGAGAAGAACACCGTACGCAGCGCGAGAGTGGCCCGTCGGGCCTGCCACACGCGAGTGATCCGGTCGGTGCCGTGCCGGACCCGGTCGTCGGTCAGCCGCAGCGCCTCCACCGTGCGGGCGCCCTCGGCGGTCGTGGTGAGCGTCTCGGTCAACTCGGCGGCCGCCGCGCCCTCGGTGAGATACGCGGAGCTGGCCCGCCGCAGGTACCAGCGGGTCACCGCCACGATCGACGGGAGCCCGGCCAACGCCGCGAGCCCGAGCAGCGGATGCAGCAGGAAGACCGCACCGAACAGCAACGTCAACTGCACCGAGGCGATGACGATGGTGGGCACCACGTCCCGGACGGTGGTCCCGACCGTCGCCACGTCGACCGAGCTGCGGGTGGCCAGGTCCCCGGAGCCGGCGCGCTCGACGACCGAGACCGGCAGCCCGAGAGTCCGGGAGACGAACTCCTCGCGTAGCTCCGCGACGGCGCGCTCACCGAAACGGTGACCGGCGTACTGCGCGTACCGGGAAAGCAGCGCGCTGACCACGACGCAGCCGGCGATGGCCAACGCCAGCCGGTCCACGGTGGCCACGCCCGCGCCGGCGGTGACCCGGTCGACGATGGTGCCCAGCAGCCACGGCGGGGCGAGCCCGGCGACCGCTGCGGCGCCGTGCAGCGCCAGCACGACCCCTACCGCACGCCGGTGCCGGCTGATCATGTCGCGCAACGCCCGGCGTACGGTGACCCGGTCGGCCACCGGCAGCCGGCTCACCGGTACGCCTCCTCGGTGTCGGCGGGCTCGGGGTCGTCGTCGCCCCGGGCCACCAGGTGCCGGTAGTCGGCGTCGGAGTCGAGCAGCTCGGCGTGGCTGCCGGTGGCGGTGATCCGGCCGCCGCTCAGGTGCGCGACCAGGTCGGCCCGGCCGAGCAGCAACGGTGACGTGGCGATCAGCACTGTCGTCCGCCCGGCCCGCGCGACCCGCAACCGTTCGGCGATCCGGGCCTCGGTGTGCGCGTCCACCGCCGACGTCGGGTCGACGAGGATCAGCACCTCCGGCTCGGCGAGGACGGCGCGCGCGAGGCGGACCCGTTGGCGCTGACCGCCGGAGAGGGTCCGGGCCCGGGAGTCGATCGGGGTGTCCAGCCCCGCCGGCAGGGCATCGACCACGTCCTCGGCCGAGGCCGTCCGCACTGCCGCGTCGACAGGGTCGTCACCGTCGGCGGACCCGGCGCGCAGGATGTCGCGCAGCGTCCCGGCGAAGAGGTACGAGTCGTGGTCGGCGACGAGGATCCGGGTGCGGACCTCGTCCAGGGCCACACCGGCCAGCGGCACGCCACCCCAGGTGGTGTCGCTGACCACGTACCGGCCGAGCCGGTCGGCCAGCGCCACCGCTGCCGCCGGGTCGTCGGCGGCCACCCCGGTCAGCCGGCCGGCGCGGACGGTCAGCCCGGTCACCGGGTCGTACAGGTCGGCGGGGCCGGCCGGCGCCGCCAGGGCATCAGGGTGGCGTGCCTCGGGCACCGGGCCCGACCACCGGCGACCCGGGCCGCCGACGTCGTCCGCGGTCACGGTGAGCAGGCCGATGATCCGTCGGGCGGCGA
Source organism: Micromonospora sp. WMMC250 (assembly GCF_027460215.1). NCBI lineage: Bacteria > Bacillati > Actinomycetota > Actinomycetes > Micromonosporales > Micromonosporaceae > Micromonospora > Micromonospora sp. WMMC250. The sequence continues at coordinate 7,136,369 of NZ_JAPZBJ010000002.1, forward strand.
CCCGCCCCCGGATCAGCTGGTGACTGCCCTCCAGCAGGAACCAGACCGGCACGATCAGGGTCGCCACGTAGCCGTAGACGGCGACCAGCTCCCCGATCGTGACGTCACCCGTCACGGCCATCCGAGCCGTCAGCCACACCACCGCCGCCAGGAACAGCCCGGGGATGGCGACCGTCGCCGCGTCGATCCAGCTGATGACGGCGCCCACCCGGTAGCCCTCGGCGCGCAACTCCTGGGATCGGGCCGCGTACCGGCTGGCGAACAGGCCCCGACCGCCCACCCCGGCGAGCACCCGCAGCCCGGCCACGATGTCACCGGACCGGGCGGTGAGCGCGCCCTGCTGCCGGCGGTAGATCGACTCGGCCCGTTCGAGGCGGCGCAGCAGCGGCCCGACGACCAGCCCGACCGCCGGCACCCCCACCAGCACGCACAACGCGAGCATCGGGGAGATCGACCAGAGCACCACGGCGATGACCCCGTAGGCGACGACTGCTCCGACGCCCGGCCCGGTCAGCGTCAGCACCTGCGCCGTCCAGTCGATGTCGGAGCCGCCGATGGTGGACACCTCACCGGAGGCGACCCGGCGGGGCAGCACCGAGCCGATCCGGGACAGGTGACGCAGCAGGACCTCGGCGGAACGGGCCTTGGCGTCCTCCCGGATGAAGGTCATCGTGCGGTGCCGCATGGTGCCCAGGAATGACAGAGCCACCCCCGCGACGACGATGGCCGCGACCCAGAACGCCAGCGCCCGGGTGTCGCGGGCGCGGAGACCGTCGTCGACGGCGCGGGCGATCAGGTAGGGCCGGGCCGACAGCCCGATCATCCAGGCCGTGCCGAGCAGGCTGCCGCGCAGCACCCGCCAGGGTTGGCGGCGGGTGAGCCACCACAGGTACCGCATCGGACCGCGGGTGTCCGGAGTGCCTGGATCGGGATGCGGGATCTGCGGAGGCACCACGTCACGCTACCGACCGGGCCCGACACCCTACTGACCCGAAACGGGTGAGGTGCGCCTCGGTTCCTGTCGGAGGGGAGAGGCAGAATCGCGTTCGTGCTGGTAGCGGTGGTGGCTGATGAGCGGGGCGGGGGAGTGCTGCGCCCGCTCGACCCCGCTGGTCGCCCAGCCGGCCCGACCGAGGCCGTCACCGACCTGACCGCCGCCGTCGCCGCCCGCGAGGTCGCCGAACACCCGCGCTGGGTCTGGTCCGGCTCCGCGTCGGTCTACCCGGCGCTGCTGCGCGCCGGCGTCCGGGTCGACAGGTGTCACGACGTGGAGCTGACCGAGGCGTTGCTGCTGGGGCACGCGGGCCGCTGGGGTGAGCCCCGCTCGCTGGCCGCCGCCTGGGCCCGGCTGACCGGTGCGGTGGTGCCGCCCGACCCGCCGCCGCGCACCGCCGCGCCACCCGGGCACGGCCAGGGCGCGCTCTTCGACACGATGCCCGGCCCGCCGGGCCCGGGCATCGAGGCACTGATCCAGGTGTACGCCGACCAGCTCGCCCGAATCGCCACCACCGAGCATCCCGGTCGGTTCCGGCTGCTGGTGGCCGCCGAGTCCGCCGGCGCGTTGATCGCGGTGGAGATGGGGGTCGCCGGGCTGCCCTGGCGGGCCGACGTGCACGACGAGATCCTGCACGAGTTGCTGGGTGAGCCGTCTCCGGTGGGTGGCCCGCCGCGCCGTCTCGCCGAGTTGGCCGCCCGGATCGCCGACGCGCTCGGCGTACGCCACCTGCACGCCGACTCCCCGGCGGAGCTGCTGAAGGCGTTCGCCCGGGCCGGGGTGGAGCTGCCCAACACCCGGGCCTGGGTGTTGCGCGGCGTCGATCATCCGGCGGTGCCGTTGGTGCTGGAATACAAGGAGCTCTACCGGATCTGGACGGCGCACGGCTGGGCCTGGCGTGAGCAGTGGGTGCAGGGCGGCCGGTTCCAACCGGAGTACGTGCCGGGTGGCGTCGTCTCCGGCCGGTGGGCCACCCGGGGTGGTGGCGCGTTGCAGATCCCGAAGGTGATCCGACGGGCGGTGGTGGCCGATCCGGGCTGGCGGCTGGTGGTCGCCGACGCCGGCCAGTTGGAGCCTCGGGTGCTCGCCGCGGTGTCCGGCGACTCCCGGTTGGCAGCGGCGGGTGGTGCCGGCGACCTCTACGCCGCGTTGGCCCGCGACTCGTTCGGCGGCGACCGGGCCAAGGCCAAGGTGGCCCTGCTCGGCGCGATGTACGGGCAGACCGGGGGCGCCGCGGTGCCCGCCCTGGCGGTGCTGAAGCGCAGTTACCCGACCGCGTTCGGCTACGTCGAGGCGGCGGCCCGTACGGGTGAGACGGGTGGGCTGGTGCGGTCGTGGTTGGGGCGGACGTGTCCGCCCGGCTCGGCCGGGTTCGGCGATCTCGACGACGCGGGATCCGATCCGGAAGGGGCGACCGATCCACAGAGTCCGCGGGCTCGTGCGGCCCGGTCCCGGGGTCGTTTCACCCGCAATTTCGTCATCCAGGCCACCGCCGCCGAGTGGGCTTCCACGTTGCTGGCCACGTTGCGGACGGAGCTGACCGGCACCGATGCCGAGTTGGTCTTCTTCCAGCACGACGAGGTGATGGTGCACGCTCCCGCCGAGCAGGCGGCAGCGGTCGCCGAGGCCGTCACGCGGTCCGGCGAGCGGGCCTCCGCGCTGCTCTTCGGTGCGACGCCGGTGCGGTTTCCGCTGGATCTGTCGGTTGTCGACTGCTACGCCGACGCGACCTGACCGACGGCGCTGACCCGCCCGCGATCGACGCGTGTCGCGGTCGCCCGTGCGCCACTTCGGCGATGTGGTGGCATCCTGCCGCCCGGATACCGCCACGTCGGCGACCTGGAGTCGATCGAGCCGACCACCCACCGTCGCAGGTGCTCCGATGCGTAACGGTTGTGCTATTTCTCCTTTTCGCCCCGCCACCCCCGACTGGCCGTCCTCGTTGCAGTGTCCGTAGGAAGGGGCGGATCGGTCACGGTCGTCCCGTGCCAGAGGGGGCGCAGCTGAACCGGATCGCAGGAATGATCATCGCAGCGGGTGGGGGACGGCGAATCGGTGGTCCCGAGGCGCTGCTGCGCCAGGGGGACAAGCCCCTGGTCAATCAGATGATCGACACGATGACCGAGGCGGGCTGCGAGCAGATCGTGGTCGTGCTGGGCGCCGCCGCGGAGCAGGTCCAGGAGGCCGCCGACCTGGACAAGGCCACCGTTGTGATCAACAAGGCGTGGGGCACCGGGGTCGGCTCGTCCATCCGGGCCGGCCTGGCCGCCATGGGTGACGAGGGGATCGAGGCGGTGGTGGTGGTCCCGGTCGACATGCCGGGTCTGACCGCCACGGCGGTCAGCCGGGTGGCCGCGTTGCCGTACCCGGACGTGCTGGTCTGCGCCACCTACGACGGGTTGCGCGGCTACCCGATGCTCTTCGGTCGCCGGCACTGGCCCGGCATCGCCACGCTGGCCAGCGCCGACGTCGGCGCGCGGCCGTACCTGCTGGCGCACAAGGACCAGATCGTCGACATCGCCTGCGACTCGGTGGCCGACGGCAGCCGGGTCGACACGCCGGAGCTGATGGAGCTCTACGGACTCACCGTCCCACCCCAGCGGGTGGGCGTCTGAGCGAATCGCCCGCCCGCCCCGCCCGCCCCGCCCGCCCCGTGTCGACAGGGCGGGGCGGGTGGGGGTGGGGGTGCTAGTTCTCGGGGTTGTCCAGCTGGCCGGTCGCGGCGAGGCGCTGGTACCAGTGGGCGCTGTCCTTCCAGGTGCGTACCTGGGTGTCGTAGTCGACCCGGATGATGCCGAAGCGGCGGTCGTAGCCGTAACCCCACTCGAAGTTGTCCAGCAGCGACCAGACGAAGTAGCCGCGAACGTCAGCGCCCTCCGCGCGAGCGTCGGCCACCGCGCCGATGTGCCGGCGCAGGTAGTCGATCCGCCGGTCGTCGTGGATCCGGCCGTCGGCCGACACCTCGTCGTCGAACGCCGCGCCGTTCTCGGTGATCATCATCGGCTGGTTCGGGTATTCGCGCCGCAGGCGCAGCAGCAGTTCGGTCAGCGCTGGCGGGTCGATGTTCCACCCCATCGCCGTGTACGGGCCGGGCTGCGGCAGGAAGTCCACGTTGTCCGCGGCGACCCACGGCGTCGAGGTCGACGCGCCGTGCCCGTCGGCGTCGGAGCGGGCCGACACCCCGTCCCACGCCCGCACGAGGGTGCTGGAGTAGTAGTTGACCCCGAGCACGTCCAGCGGCACCGCGATCTGCTTCTCGTCACCGTCACGGACGAACGACCAGTCGGTCACGGCCGCGGTGTCGGCCAGCAGGTCGGCCGGGTACGCCCCGTCGAGCATCGGGCCGAGGAACGCCCGGTTGGCCAACGCGTCGATCCGGCGTACCGCGTCCTGGTCTGCTTCCGACCCGGACGCCCCCCGGATGACGTGCAGGTTCAGCGTCACCGACAGCTCGGCGGCCGGGGCCAGCTCCCGGACCACCCGCCCGGCCAGGCCGTGCGCGAGGTTCAGGTGGTGCACCGCGGCCAGTGCCGCCGCCGGCTCGGTCCGGCCGGGCGCGTGCACGCCGGAGGCGTAGCCCAGGTACGCCGAGCACCACGGCTCGTTCAGCGTCGTCCAGGTGTGCACCCGGTCGCCCAGCGCTCCGACGATGCCCGCGGCGTACTCCTGGAAGCGCAGCGCGGTCTCCCGCACCGCCCAGCCGCCGGCGTCCTCCAACTCCTGTGGCAGGTCCCAGTGGTACATCGTCGCCACCGGGCGGACTCCCCGCTCCAACAGCCCGTCGACCAGCCGCGAGTAGAAGTCGATGCCGGCCTGGTTGAACCGGCCCGAGCCGCCGGGCTGCACCCGTGGCCACGCGATGGAGAACCGGTACGCGTCGAGCCCGAGGTCGGCGATGTGCCCGAGGTCGTCGGCCCACCGGTGGTAGTGGTCGGCGGCCACGTCGCCGGTGTCGCCGTTCAGCGTCCGACCCGGTGTGTGGCTGTAGGTGTCCCAGATCGACGGCCCGCGCCCGTCTTCGTTGGCCGCGCCCTCGATCTGGTACGCCGCCGTCGCCGATCCCCAGACGAAGCTCTCCGGGAAGTGGTGTTGCGTCATCGTTCAGTCCCCTGGATCTCGCAGATGTAGCCCGTCGAGGTACCGGCGACCAGTGCGGCACTGGCCGTCCCGTCCTCGTAGCGCACGTCGAACTCGGCGCCCGGCCCGTGCCCGGGTGACGGTACCCGTACCCGGGTCCGTTGCCCCTCGGCCGGTGCGTACAGCCGTAGCCGCACATCGTCTGCCCACTCGTAGTCCGGCCGGTCATCGCGTGCGCCGAACGGGATGACCGCGCCGGGCCGGGCCAGCACGGGCAGGCTGTCGAACGCGTGCTTCTCGGTGACCCACGCCGGGCCGGTGACCTGCGCCCCGCTGACCAGGTGTGTCCAGGTGCCGGCGGGCACGTAGTAGGTGACGTCGCCGTCGGCGCTGAGCACCGGGGCGACCAGCACGTCGGGGCCGAGCAGGTACTGCCGGTCCAGGTACGCGGTGGCCGGGTCGTCCGGGAACTCCACGAACATCGGCCGCATCATCGGCGTACCGTCGCGGTGCGCCTCCTCGGCGGCGGCCGCCAGGTACGGCATCAGGCGGAGCTTGAGCTGGGTGAAGTGCCGCAGCACGTCGACGGCCTCGTCGTCGAACGCCCACGGCACCCGGTACGACCCGGAGCCGTGCAGCCGGGAGTGCGAGGAGAGCAACCCGAAGGCGACCCACCGCTTGAACACCACCGGGTCGGGGGTGCCCTCGAAGCCGCCGATGTCGTGGCTCCAGTAACCGAAGCCGGACGACGCCAGCGACAGCCCGCCGCGCAGCGACTCGGCCATCGCGGCGAACGTCGCCTCGCAGTCACCGCCCCAGTGCACCGGGAACTGCTGCCCACCGGTCGTGGCCGAGCGGGCGAACAGCACCGCCTCGCCCTTGCCGCGCTCCGCCTCCAGCAGCTCGAAGACCGACTTGTTGTAGAGGTAGGAGTAGTAGTTGTGCATCCGCTGCGGGTCCGAACCGTCGTGCCACACCACCTCGGTGGGGATGCGCTCGCCGAAGTCGGTCTTGAAGCAGTCCACGCCCATGTCGAGCAGCACCTTGAGCTTGCCGGTGAACCAGCGGACCGCGTCCGGGTTGGTGAAGTCGACGAGCGCCATGCCCGCCTGCCACTTGTCCCACTGCCAGACCGACCCGTCGGGCCTGCGCACCAGGTAGCCGGCCTGCCGGCCCTCCTCGAAGAGGTACGAGCGCTGCGCGATGTACGGGTTGATCCACACGCACACCTTCAGGTCGCGCTCGCGCAGCCGGCGCAGCATCCCCTCCGGGTCCGGGAAGGTCGCCGGGTCCCAGACGAAGTCGACCCAGTGGAACTGGCGCATCCAGAAGCAGTCGAAGTGGAACACCGACAGCGGCAGCCCGCGTTCGGCCATGCCGTCGACGAACTCGGTCACCGTCTTCTCGTCGTACGAGGTGGTGAAGGAGGTGGACAGCCACAACCCGTACGACCAGGCGGGGATGCGGGCCGGACGGCCGGTGAGCGCCGTGTAGCGGCGCAGCACGTCCTTCGGGGTGGGCCCGTCGATCACGTAGTAGGTGAGCGACTGCCCCTCGACGCTGAACTGGGTCTGCGTGACGATCTCGGAGCCGACCTCGAACGACACGTGCTCCGGGTGGTCCACGAACACCCCGTAGCCGGCGCTGCTGAGGTAGAACGGCACGTTCTTGTACGCCTGCTCGCTGGCGGTGCCGCCGTCGGCGTTCCAGATGTCGACGGTCTGCCCGTTCTTCACGAACGGGCCGAAGCGCTCACCCAACCCGTACACCGTCTCGCCGACACCGAGCGCGAGCCGCTCGTGCACGTGCTGCCGGCCCTCGGCGTCGGTGACGACGCCGATGCTGCGCTCGGTGGAGGCGGTGAGCAGCCGGTCGCCGTGCCGGAAGTCGACGCGCCACCCGTCGACGAGCGCGACGCGCGCGGTCAGCTCACCGGTGGTCAGCGTCGCGCTGAGCCCGCTGACGTCGACGGCGACGGGATGTGTGTCGTCGGTGCTCAGCTCGAAGTGCGGCTCCCGGGGCAGCCCGCCGCTGTGGTGGGCGATGGTCACCCCGACGACGCCGGGGGCGGGGGAGGAGAACCGGGCGGTGACCAGGGGCCGGTTGAGGGTGTCGCCGCGTCCGGTGATCCGGCCGGTCGGCGCGAAGACGGTGAACCCGCGCTGGTCCGGCTCGACCGACTCCACGGTGCCGGGGCGCAGGACACTGACACCGGGGCGCAGTTGCCAGTACCCGTCGGTGAACTTCACTTCTCGGCTCCTGCCGTGATGCCGCGCGCCAGGGTGCGCTGGAAGATGAGGAAGAAGAGGATGGCCGGCACCAGGCTGATCAGCGAGCCGGCGTTGGTGGTCGGAGCGTCCATCAGCCGGTCGCCCTGTAGCGACGCGAGCGCGACCGGGATGGTCTGCGTCTGGTTGTCGATGAGCATGACCAGCGGGATGAGGAACTCGTTCCAGGTCCAGATGAAGAAGAAGATGAGCAGCACCGCGAGGGTGGGTCGCAGGTTGGGGAAGACCACCCGCCACAGCACCGTCCACTTGCCGGCGCCGTCCAGCGCGGCGGCTTCCAGCAGCGAACGCGGGAACGTGCCCAGCACCGAGGCGAGCAGGTAGGTGCCGAACGCGCTCTGGATCACGGTGAAGATGATGATCACCGCGAGTCGGGTGTTGTAGAGCCCGACCTCCTTGGCGACGTAGTACAGCGGGTAGATCAGCGCCTCCTGCGGCAGCATGTTCGCCAGCAGGAAGAGACCGACGATCCAGAGCCGGCCACGGACCCGGCCGATGCCCAGGGCGTACGCGTTGAGCAGCGACACGGCGACGCCGAGCACCGCCACGGAGCCGGCGATGAGCGCGGAGTTCCAGAGCTTGAGCGGGAAGTCGACAGCGGTCCAGTACGTCCGCAGGCCCTTGGTGTAGAACTCCGTCGGCCAGCTCAGCGGCCCGCCCGACGAGTAGTCACCGGGCGACTTGAACGCGTTGAGCAGCATGAACGCGAACGGCACCAGCATGACCAGCGCGCCGGTCGTGACCACTGCGAGCACCACCCAGCGGCTCACGCCGCGGTGGTGCCGGTCGCGGACGGGTCGGGCGTGCTCCGCCCGCGTGGGGATCGGTGTGAGCGTGACGGCCATGTCAGAACCCCCGGTCCCGGCGCTCGCTGCGAGCCTGCATCCAGATGAACACCACGGCCAGCACGACGATGATCAGCGTCAGCACGGTGGAGATCGCCGAGCCGTAGCCGACCTGGAGTTTCCTGAAGAACGTGTAGTACGCGAAGTAGGACGGAACGTTCGTGGCGTTCACCGGGCCGCCCCGGGTCAGGGCGAAGATCGGCCCGAACACCTTCAGCGCGGCGATGGTGCAGGTCAGCGCCACCACGAAGGTTTCCGGCCGGATCTGCGGGAGGGTGATCGCCCGGAACCGGTGGAGCCAGTTCGCGCCGTCGACCTCGGCCGCCTCGTACAACTCGGGGTCGACCCGTTGCAGCGCCGCCATGAAGACGACCACCGGGTAGCCGATCTGCACCCAGATCATCACCGCCATCACGGCCGGGAGGGCCGTGTCGGGGTCACCCAGCCAGTCGTGGCGTAACGCGCCGAGACCCACCACGTCGAGCAGGCTGTTGAACGCGCCGTCCGGGCGGAGGATCCAACCCCAGACGATGCCGGCCACCACGACGGGCAGCACCTGCGGCAGGTAGAACGCGGCCCGCAGCGCGGCGGCGGTGCGGGGCTTGAACCGGCGGCCGATGACGTCGAAGAGCACAGCGGCCAGCAGCAGCCCCAACGCTGTGGGGACGACCACCATCGCGACGATCATCGCGACGGTGTTGCGGAACGACGCCCAGAAGACGTCGTCCTGGAGCAGTTGCCGGTAGTTGTCCAGGCCGACCCATCGGGGGTCGCCGATGCCGGACCACTTGGTCAACGACAGGTAGACGGTGCCGACCAGTGGTGCGCCGATGACCAGGACGAAGAGCGTCGCCCCGGGGAGCAGGTAGAGCCAGTACGCCGCGTTGCGTCCGCGTCGTCGGCGGCTGGGCGCGGGCGGGGTGGGCGTCGCGGCCGGTGGTGTGGCGGCGACGGTCTCGGAGACTGCCATGGGAGATCCTTCCCGGCGGGGCGGGCGCGTCGGTGGTGCCGGTCGCGCCCGCCGCTCGCCGTGTCACTTGCCGGTGATCTCCTTGACGCCATCGGCGTACGGTTTGGCGATCGTGTCGAGAACCTGGTCGGGCGACCTGGAGCCGTTGATCAGGCCTTGGAAGCCGGAGACCAGCACGTCGTAGTAGCCGGGGACCGGCCAGTCCGGGTAGAAGGCGAGCCCGTCGGACTTGCTGACCGTGTTGAAGTCCTCGATCAGCTTGCGGTCCTTGGGGTCGGTGATCTTCGAGGCGTCGGCGGCGACCGGCACGCCACCGTTGTTGCCGATCAGGTCCTGGATCTCCGGACGCATGGTGATGTCGATGAAGTCGTACGCCAGGCTCTTGGCCTTGCTGTTCTCCGGGACGACCCAGAGGTTGCCGGAGGAACCGGCGTTCAGGGTGTTGCCGGGGAAGAGGAAGGTGTCCCAGTTGGCCTTCATCTCGGTCTTGAAGCGGCCGTACCACCAACTGCCCGAGACGATCATCGGAACCTTGCCGGCGATGAAGGCGGTGCCCATGTCCTCGGCCTTGAGGCTGGCCGAGTCCTTGGCGACGTAGCCCTTCCTCACCCACTCGGCGAAGGTCTCCGCGCCGTACCTCAGCGGGTCGGCCTTGAAGTCGACAGGGTTCTTGTAGAGCTGGTAGTTGTCCACGAACTGCCGGTCGCCCTTGGCGAGGGCGAGCTGGTAGAACAGCTGCCCGGCCGGGTACTCGGCGCCGGCCATGCCCAGCGGGGTGACGCCCTTGCCGACGAACGTGTCCATCGCCGCGGTCATCTCGGCCATGCTGGTCGGCACCGCGACGCCGTTGCTCTGGAACAGGTCCTTGTTGTAGTAGACGGTGACGTACTCGCCGTAGTTCGGCACACCGAACCACTTGCCCGAACCCATCACGCCCTTGTCGCTGTAACGGGCGGTGGTCTGGAGGCTGGGGCTGAGCTTGTCGGCCCAGCCGCGCTTGTCGGCCTCGGCGCTCAGGTCGGTGAGCAGCCCCTGCGAGGAGAGCAGACCGGCCGTCGCGTTGCCCTTGTTGTACTCCATGATGTCCGGGCCCTCGGACGAGTTTATGATCATGCCCGCGTTCTGCTGGATCTGCTCGAACGCCTTGCGCTCGAAGCGCACCTCGACGCCCTGATGCTCGGACTTGAAGATCTCGATCGCCCGGTCCCAGCCGACCCCCATCGCGCTGTTCTCGCTCTCGTAGTGCCAGAGCTTGAGGACCTTGGCATCGCTGTCGTCCGCGTTGTCACCACCACCGCACGCGGCCACGGTGGTCGTCGCGGTCGCCGCCAGGGCGAGCGCGGCGACGAGCCGGTGGAATCGCTGCATTAGCATCCTCCTCGTTGAGTATCTAGCCGGTACTTCACGAGGCCCGTCGTCGCGTTGCAGCGCGGCGGCGGGCCGTTTACTGATCAGCCCCCACGGGTCGGCGGCTTCGGGGCGGGGCGGTCGACCCCCGGACCTCCAACGCGCACGGCAGCAGTTGCTGGTGGCCTGCGACGGCGGAGCCGTCCGGGCGGCTTGCGACGGCGGAGCCGTCCGGATGGCGCTCGACGGCAGGGCCGTCCAGGTGGCGTACCAGCGCCTCGATCGCGATCCGACCGAGCGCCGACCCCGGTGACGACATCGCGGTCAGCGCCGGGGTGGCCAGTTCGGCGACCTGCGGCGAGGTGACCATCGAGACGACCGAGACGTCGCCCGGCACCGACAGGCCACGGCCGGTCAGCTCACCGAGGATGCCGAAGATCGCGGTCTCGTTCATGGCCAGCACGGCGGTCAGGTCCGGTGCCTGCGCGAACGCGGCCGCCAGCGCGGCCCGCCCGCCCGCCGCGCTGTCCTCGGCCGCGATCATCACCGGGTCGAGGCCGTGCCCGGTCATCGCCGCGACAAAGGCGTCCCGGGTACGCAACGCGGGCCCGTAACCACTGGCCAGCGTGGCAGCCGAGTGGTTGACGTAGACGATCCGCCGGTGACCCAGGCCGACCAGGTGTGCGACCGCCTCCCGCACGGTCTGGTCGAAGTCGATGTCGACGTAGGAGAGGCTGCTGGTGTCGGCGGTACGGCCGATCAGCACCAGCGGCACACCGGTTTCCTGAAGCACTGTGACCCGCTCGTCGGCCAGCTGGACCTCCATCAGCACGACACCGTCGAGCATCCGCTGACTGGCCAGCCGGCGCAGGTCGTCGAGATCGCCGCCGCCGACCGGCGAGAGCACCAGGTGGTAGCCGGCCGAGCTGGCCGCCGCGGCGGCACCGGTGACGAAAGCGGTCTCGGTGGCGCCGAGCCCGCGCTCGTCCATCGGCATCAGCAGGCCCAGGATGCGGCTGCGTCGGCTGGCCAGGCCGCGGGCCATCGCGTTGGGCTGGTAGTCGAGCTGGGCCATCGCGGCGAGCACCTTGTTGCGGGTGGCCTGCGAGATCGGCCGGGTGCCGGTGAGCACGTACGAGACGGTGCTGACCGAGACCTGCGCGAGGCGGGCGACGTCGTGCATGGTGGCCACCCGAGCACCTCCTCCGGCCAGTCGTGGGATCGCTCCCGCAGCGGTGTCGAAGCGTTTCGACAGGACGCTAGGCCACCCGTTACGAAGACGTCAATGGTCGATGTCGAGAAGATTGCGGGGCACCGAGGACCGTGCCCTCAGGGCGGGCCGAGTACCTCACGCGCTGGGCGCTCAGGCGGCGGGAACGCTGAGGTGGCATCCGCTGCGCAGACGCGTATCGCGCATTCCACGCATTCCCCACCGGTCCGACTTCGGTGCAAGTCCAAGATCGTGGCGTGGCGTGGCGCGGGGTCAGGTCAGGTCGAAGAGGGTGGCGGCGTTGCCCCAGCAGACCGCGCGCAGCCAGTCGTCGCCCAGGTCCAGTCGCGCCAGGCCGGTCAGCTGGTCGGCGTACGGGTAGGGGATGTTGGGGAAGTCGCTGCCCAGCAGCACCTTGCCGGCCAGCCCCAACTCGCGCAACCGGGGCCGTTCATCGGTGGGGAAGGGAACGAGCTGCTCGAAGAACGGGGTGAGAGCCATCGTGGTGTCCAACCGAACCCGTTCGTACGTCTCGGCGAGGTCCAGGAAGGCCCGGTAGTCCGGTGCGCCGAGGTGTGCGATCACCACGTTCAGCCGGGGGTGGCGGGCGAGCAGCGCGGCGAACGGGTCCGGGCCGGTGTGCGCGGTCCCGACCGGGGCGTGGCCGGCGTGCACCACGACCGGTACGCCCGCGTCGGACAGCGTCCCCCACACCTGGTCCAGCGCGGGGTCGGTGGGCGAGAAGTTGCCGACCTGAAGGTGCACCTTGAACAGTCGTGCGCCGTCGTTCAGTGCCGCCTCCACGTACGCGGGGGCGTCCGGCTCGGGGAAGAAGGTGGCCGAGGGTAGGCAGCCCGGGGTCGTCCGGGCGAAGTCCAACGTCCACCGGTTCAGGTCTGCCGCCATGGCCGGCCGGTGCGCGTACACCAACGCGCTGAAGGCGCGGACCCCGAGGCGGTGCAGGTGCGCGACCCGATCGGCGTCGCTCCACCGGTAGCGGATCGGCCACTCGGTGCCGACCAGCGGCCCGGCGGCGTCGAAGTACTCCCAGATGCGGCGTAGCAGGCGAGGCGGCAGGAAGTGCACGTGCACGTCGGCGAGACCGGGCAGGCCGAGCGCGCGCCAGAACTCCGGCACGCGTGCGTCCTCGGCCGGTGGCAGCTTCGCTGCCGGGTCGGTCATATCTCGATGTCGAACCGGCTCAGCACCGACGGCGCGACCAGGCCGAGGGTCGCGAGCGCCGAGATGACGGTCAGTGCGATGCGCATCCCGACGACCTCGGCCTTGCTGCCGACCCGCAGGGCGATCTTGTTCGGCAGACCGATCATCGTCCACATGCGCCGCTTGATCGGGATCGGCCAGAGGATCGGCACCCCGGCCCGGGTGATCATGTCGCCGAGGATGTGCACGAAGCAGCCGACCCCCAGCGCCGTACCGATCAGCGGATAGCCCCGACCACCGGGGAGGTTGGCGAAGGTGAACCAGGCCGCCCCGGCGGAGGCGAGGGTGATGATGACCCAGCCGGCGCGTTCGGCCCACTCGTCGAACAGCCCACGCAGCGCGAGGCCGAACATGAAGAACAGGATGGTGATGACGGCCCACTTGCCGTACGCGGCGCAGAGCGCTGTGGTGCCCCAACCGACCAGCACGGTGAACGGCAGCGTGTGGGTCAGTGTGCGGTGCCCGTTGTTGCGGCGGGGGTCCTTGCTGAGCTTCGTGGCGTAGTAGACCCCGAGCGAGATCTTCTCCATCACCTCGGCGGCGAAGAGCGAGAAGACCCCGAAGGTGCGGGCGACGGTGGCCCCACCCTGGTTCTTGGTCACCTTGCCCGACATGTCGAGGTCGGGAAAGAGAGCGCCACCGGCGCACACCGCGGTGCCCACCGCCAGCGCAAGCGGCGACTGGTGGTAGTCGGCGAACTGCTGCAACGCCCAGGACCCGGCCAACCACACCGCCGCGCCGGACAGCGCGTGCTGCGGACCCATCATCTCGGCTCACCCTCCCCAGGGATCTTGAGCGCCCAAAACTACGCCACTGTAGTCAGCGGGGGCGTCGCAGGGGCATCACCCGGAAGGTCCACATCGGACGCTGTCAGAGGGCGGGGGTGAAGCTCTGCCGGATCATCGGCAAGTATGCCGCGTTGACCTGCCAGTCGAACTCTTTTGTCAACCACGAGACGGTGTAGGAGCGTTCGGCCGAGGTGTTGGCCAGCAACCGGGAGCTGTGCACCTGCTCGCCGGCGGCGTTCTCCCAGCCGCATTCCCACACGGCGGCGCCCTCGAAGATGTCCATCGCGGAGATGTCCACCTTGCGGTAGGCGGGCAGCAGCCCGTCACCGGTGGTGAGCCGCGTTTCCTCGGCCTTCCAGTACGCCACCGGGTCGGCCCGCGCCGGTCCGGGCTCGACACTGAGCACCCGAGCCCCGCCCGGTTCCCGGAAGCAGGTCACCGACCCCTCGGTCCAGCGCGCCCAGCCGATCGGTGCGGCGATCCGGAAGCCGGTCGGATCGTCGTGCCAGGTCCAGCCTTCGCGCAGCCGGTACCGGGCCTCGACGGGCGGCGCGACCGACGCCACCGGAGTCGAGGCGGGCGGTGACGGCGTTGGTGTGGAGCAGGCGAAGGCGGCCGGTCGGGGGGTCGACACGCCTCCGCCGGAGCCGGACGGTGGCGTCCGTGCGTCGTGGCGGTTGACCAGGGCAACCGCGACGCCTCCGGCGACGAGCAGAGCCGTGGCGGCGCCTCCCAGGGCGAGCAGCCGCCGCCGCGACCGGCGGAGACGACTCGTCGGCGGCGTCGCCGACGGCGTCGGAGGGTCGGGGTAGCCGGCGACGTCCACCGGTGCGGGAGCGCGGCCACGACCCGCCCTGCGTACCGCCGCCACCGCCGAGGACAGGGGCGGACCGGTGGGCTCGTCGTTCTGTGCCGCCGCGTGGTGCAGCAGGGATTCCGCCTCCGCCGCGGTCAACCGCCGCCACGGGTCGCGCTGGAGGAGGCCGACGAGGACGGGACCCAGCGCTCCGGCCCGCCGCATCGGGTCCGGTGGCTCGGTGGCCAGCGCGCTGAGCGTCGCCATCGCGCTCGACCGGGCGTACGGTGACTGCCCCTCGACCGTGGCGTAGAGCGTCGCGCCCAGCGACCACAGGTCGGTGCGCTGATCCGACACCCCTTCGCGGGCCCGCTCGGGTGCGACGAACTGCGGTGAGCCGAGCACCGTGCCCGGCCCGGTCATCGCCCCCTCGCCACCGTCGAAGGTGGCCAGCCCGAAGTCGGTGAGCACCACCCGACCGTCGTCGGCCACCAGCACGTTGTGCGGTTTCACGTCGCGGTGCAGCACCCCGGCCGCGTGGGCGGCCCGCAGCGCGGCGAGCACCGCCAGCCCGATCCGGGCGGTGCGCTGCGGGCTCAACGGCCCCTCGGCGCTGATGATCTGCTGCACCGACCGGGACGGCACGTACTCCATCACGATCCAGGGGCTCTCCCGGTCGTGCACGACGTCGTAGATGCGGACCACGTTGGGGTGGTTGAGCCGAGCCGCGGTACGGGCCTCCCGCAGGGTCCGCAGCCGTAACTCCTCGCGTTCGGATTCGGCCAGCCAGGACGGTGGCACGATCTCCTTCACCGCCACGTCGCGATGCAGCATCTCGTCGCGCGCAAGCCACACCCGGCCCATCCCGCCGGTGCCGACCAGGTCGAGCAGCCGGTACCGACCCGCGATCAGCAACTGCTGCACGGTCGCTCCCCCTCGGTCACCCCGAGTTACACGATAGCCACCGTGGCGGCATTTCTCATCCGCTGAGCGGCCTCGATCCACGCCGGACGGTGGTCCGGATCATGACCATACGGTGCAGGTCAGGGGGGTGGTCGGAAACTATTTCGGACGTGTTCCCAGTCGGGCGCGCCCCCGGCCCAGTCGTCGTCGTGGGTGATCCAGCCGAGGGTCCAGCGCCCGGCCCCGATCACCTGGTGCCGAGCGTGCAGCCACAGCCCACCGAAGGGGGCCGTCCAGCGGCACTCCCACTGCGCGCCGTCGTCGGTCGCGGCGAGCCGGATCTCGTCGTACTGCGGAAGTGCCCCGGCTGAGACGGCCGCGTCGCGGGCAGCGCGCAGCTGGACGAGCGCGTCGGCGCCGTCGTCCCCGGCGACGCTGAAGGCCCGGCCGGTCGCCGGGTCCTGGAAGCAGCTCACCTCACCGTCGCGGGAGTGGTACCAGGTCGCCGGCACGGAGACCCGGAAGCCACTGCTGTCGGCGTACCAGATCCAGCCGGGCGGAGGTCGGAACCGTTCGCCCGAGGTCGGCGTGCCGGCCCGTACCGGCGTACCGGCGATATGCGGGCGGACACACGCGAACGGCGGCGGAGGGACGTCCCGGCCACCGGGCGGCGGGCCGGGTCGGTCGGGGCCGGGCCCGGGGCCGCCTGGTCCGCCACCGTCGAACGGACCGTTCTGCGGCTGCGGGGAGGACCGGCTCCCGGTGTCGGCGGGCTCGTCGTCGGTGAGGGCCAGCGTGGTGCCGACGCCGGCCGCGACGGCCACCAGCAGCGCTACGGCGACCAACGCCAGCCGGCGGATGGTGCGCCCCCCACCCGCCCGCTCCGGTGTCGGCGCGGTGGTGGTCGGGTCGCTCGGGCGGCGACCCGGGTCGGGCAGCGGCACTGTCGGGTCCTGCTCGTCACCACCCTGGACGACGGCGGGCACCCCCACCAGGCCCGGTGCGGAGGCCGGCCGGTCCGACACCGGCGGTTGGTCGGACACCGGCGGCGGTTCGGGGCGGCCGGTCGCCGCGGCGGTGAGCAGCCGGCGGGCCGCGTCGTGGTCGAGGCGGTCGCGTGGGTCGCGGCGCAGCAACCCGTCGAGCACCGGCGCGAGCTGCCCGGCGTGCGGAGCCGGGTCCGGAGGTCCGGCGGCCAGCGCGCTCAGCGTGGCCATCGCGGTGCTGCGGGCGTACGGGGAGCGACCCTCCACCGCGGCGTGCAGGGTCGCCCCGAGGGACCACAGGTCGGCGGCGACCGTGGACACCCCCTCGGCGGCTCGCTCGGGGGCGACGTACTGCGGGGACCCGAAGACCATGCCGGGGCGGGTCAGCACGCCGTCGCCGCCGTCGAAGGTGGCCAACCCGAAGTCGGTGAGCATCACCCGCCCGTCGTGTGCCACGAGCACGTTCTGCGGTTTGATGTCGCGGTGCAGCACCCCTGCGGTGTGCGCGGCGTGCAGCGCGTCGAGCACCGCCAGGCCGATCCGAGCCGCCCGGGCCGGCTGCAACGGCCCCTCGGCGTCGAGCACGTCCTGCAGGGTGCGCGACGGGACGTACTCCATCACGATCCACGGGCTGCCCTCGACCGGGACGACGTCGTAGAGCCGGACCACGGCGGGGTGGTTGAGCCGGGCGGCGGCGCGTGCCTCCCGCAGGGTGCGCGAGCGCAGCTCGTCCCGTTCGTGGTCGGCCAGCCAACTCGGGGGGACGATCTCCTTGACCGCGACCTGGCGGTGCAGCATCTCGTCGTGGGCGCGCCACACCCGACCCATGCCCCCGCGGCCGACCAGGTCGAGCAGCCGGTACCGACCAGCGATCAGCACCTGCGCACGCTCCTCCTCAGCCGCTGTCCGGGCTACACCCTAACCAGCGGATCGGAAGCTACCTATAGCTCGTCCGACGTATCTCAGCACGCGGCGGGGTCGAGGCGGGCGAGCAGATTGCCCTCCGGGATGGCGATCCGGGAGCTCCCGCCCGCCAGTCGGGCGGCGGCCCGGCGGGCCTGTAGTGGGCCGTGTTCGCGTCGGGCGGCGGTGTAACTCGCGGCGGTACGGGCGGCGATGCTGGCCCAGCCGTACCGCTGGCCGACCATGGTGCGGGCCCTTCGCGCCACCCGCCGGGCGAAGACCTCGTCACCGAGCAGTTGGCCGACCGCGCCGGCGAGCGCGTCCGGGTCGCTGTGCGGGAACGTCACACCGGTGACGCCGGGCTCGACGATCTCGGCGAGCCCGCCGGTGCGGGCCACCGCGAGCGGTGCGCCGGCGGCCGCCGCCTCCAGCGCCACCATGCCGAACGGCTCGTAGAGGCTGGGCACCACCGTCGCGTCGGTGGCCCCGAGCATCGCCGGCAGCTGGGTGGAGTCGAGGAAACCGGTGAACCGCACCGTCGAGCTGAGCGCCAGTCGTCGGGCCTCGGCCTCCAACTCGGCGCGGTACGGGCCGTCCCCGGCGATCACCACGCGCAGCCCCGGGTGTTCCTTACGAAGTCGGGGCACCGCGTGCATCAGGTGCTGGACGCCCTTCTCGTAGACCAGTCGCCCGGCGTACCCCACCAGAGGGCCGTCCCCGGCGAACCGCGCGCGGGCCGACGCGACCGCCCGTGGTCGCGCCCGCCAGGCCCGGTCGTCCACCCCGTTGGGCACCACGTCGACCTGCGTCGCCGGTACGTCGAACAGCGTGCTGACCTGCTCGCGCATGTATCCCGAGCAGGCGATCACCCGGATGGAGGCGCCGCTGAGCCAGTGCTCGACGCCGTGGATGGTGCGGTTCATCTCCTCCGGCAGCCAGCCCTGGTGCCGGCCCGCCTCGGTGGCGTGCATGGTGGTGACCAGGGGCAGGTCCAGGTGCTCGGCCAGGGTGACGGCGGTGTGGGCGACGAGCCAGTCGTGGGCGTGGATGACGTCGTACGAGCCGGCCTCGGTGGCGCGCAGCGCGGCACGGGTGAGGGTGTGGTTGAACGCCATCGTCCACGCCAGCAGGCTGCTGGTGGCGAGGGGGAAGGTCACCGGGTCCTCGGGGGCGCGCAGGATGCGCACGCCGTCGGCGTACTCCTCCAGGGGTGCGCCCTCGGAGTGGCGGGTGACGACGGTGACCTCGTGGCCGGCGGCGGCGAGGGCGACGGAGAGGGCGTGCACGTGGCGGCCGAGGCCGCCGACGAGCACCGGCGGGTACTCCCAGGAGAGCATCAGCACCCGCAGTTGCCGGGCGGGGTGGATGTCGATCACGTGGGCGTCGGGTGACATGCGGCCCCCTTTGAGTTGTCCCCGGGCGCGCGCCGACCGACACCGGAGCCGGTGTCGCCGTCGCGTCTGGATCGGGGCCAATCCTGCCGGGATCGAGATAACCAGCGGAGACACTGCCGTTGCGGTCGTGTAAAGCGCTACTGGCTCTTTCGGCGCACCCGCAGCAGCTCGGCCACCGACCACGCCTGGAAGGGGCAGCCGGTCGCGGCGTGCGGCGCGAGGCCGTCGGCCGTCTCGCTCACCGAGCCTAGCCCATATTCGGTCAGATGCGCCTCGATACCGACGAACACGTCATCGACCGACATCTTGCCCTTGCGGCACGCGTCCACGTACGGCCCGAGCAGCCACGGCCAGACCGTGCCCTGGTGGTAGCCGCCGTCGCGCTCGGCGGGGCCACCCCGGTGCCGGCCCACGAACTCGGCCGCGTCGGGGGCGAGACTGCGCGGCCCGAGCGGCGTGAGCAACCCGTCGCCGATACGCCGCAACGTGGTCTCGTCCGGGTCCATCGGCGCGTACGGCAGCGACCAGGCCAGCAGCTGGTTGGGGCGCAGCGCGTCGTCGTCGTGCAGGGCGGCTCCGCCCAGCGGGTACGCGGGAGCGGGTGCGTCCAGCACGTCGTGCAGCCAGCCGGTCGGCGCGGGGTAGCGCTCCCGGAACGAGGCGGTGGCCTGCCCGTGCCGTCGCCACAGCTCGTCCGCGTTGCGCCCGGCCAGCTCGGTCAGCTCCGCGAGCCCGGCCAACCCGTTGATCCACAACGCGTTGACCTCCACTGGCTTGCCGGTACGAGGGGTGACCGGCACCCCGTACACCCGGGCGTCCATCCAGGTCAGCGCGGTGCCGGGGGCGCCCTGGCTGAGCAGCCCGTCGGCCGGGTCGACGGTGATCCCATAGCGGGTGCCGGCCACGTGGGCGTCGACCACCTGACCCAACGCGGGCAGCAGCTCGTCACCCAGGTCGGTGTCACCCGTGACGGTGACGTGCCGACTCACCGCGTGCAGGAACCACAGCGTGCCGTCGACGGTGTTGTACTCCACCCGACCGGTGTCGGCCGTGTTGGCGAGCATCCCCTCGGACAGCGTGGCCGCGTACGCCCGCAGCAGCTCACGGCCCTCGTCGGCGCGACCCGTGCAGAGGAACAACCCCTCGTAGGAGATCATCGTGTCCCGCGACCAGGCGCCGAACCACGGGTAGCCGGCCACCACGTCGACGGCCCGCCCGCCGGGGCGCACCACGAACGCGTCAGCGGCCAGGGTGAGCGTCGCCTCGACCGGGTCGGCCGGCTTCGCCGCCGCCACCACCTGCCGGTTGCGCCGTCGGGCCGTTTCCACGATCTCGGTGGCCGGCGGCGGCTCCTCGTCGAGTCGACCGGCCCACGCCCGCACCGACACCGTGTCGCCGGGGCGTTCCAGTTCGCCGACGAACCGCCCCGCGTACCACAGGTCCTCGTCCGGGTTCAGGCCCCGATTGGCCTCCTCACGGTGGTGTACGCCCAGCCACCACTGCCCCTCGGGCGCCCAGCCCGGCCCGGACAGCCGGTACGCGCCCTCCACCACCGCTCCGTCGGCCACCGCCTCGACCTGGGGAACCGGGCCGTCGGCCCGCCGTTCGCCGTGCGCGTCACGCCAGGTGCAGGCGGCCGACAGCTCCAGCCGGACGGGCCCGCCGGCGACCAGCCGGTGCACCACCGACACGCAGGAGCGGCCGGGCAGCATGGCGACCTCCCGCTCGATCACCACCGCGCCGATCCGCCACCGCCACCGGGGCAGGCCGTCGACCAGGTCGAAGCGCTCCAGCAACTCGAAGCCACGCGGGTCCACGTCGCCGGAGGACCACTCGTGCGCGCCGAGCCGCACCCGCGCGCCGGACGGCAGCGTGACCGCCGGGTCGAGGCTGACCAGTCCCACCTGGCGGGACGCCGGCGTTTCGCCGGGAACGACCAGCAAGCCGTGGTACCGGCGCGTCCGGAGCCCGCCGACAGTGCCCATCGCGTATCCGCCGAGGCCGTCCGGGACCAGCCACTCCCGGCTCGCGGAGCTGGTCAGATCGCCGCAGACCTGGGGGCCGAAACGCATGTCGATCAACTTTCCTCCACTTGCGGCGAGGTGTAACACGCCACGACGAGAATGGCCGCTGTGGTCAAGCACCCCGGCGACGTCAAAGATGTGCACGTGATCACTGACGGATCGTCCTCCGACGCCTCGCCACCCGACGCTGAGCGGCTCCGGCTCGCCCAGGCCGACTCGGGGGAGCAGGACTGGCGTGCATGGGGTCCCTATCTGTCCGAACGGGCGTGGGGGACGGTACGGGAGGACTACAGCGAGCACGGTACGGCCTGGGACTACTTCCCGCACGACCACGCGCGGTCCAGAGCCTACCGGTGGAATGAAGACGGAATGGCCGGCGTCTGCGACGACCGACAGACCTTCGCGTTCGCCCTCGCGCTCTGGAACGGCAAGGACCCGATCCTCAAGGAGCGGATGTTCGGCCTCGGCGGCGACGGCGGCAACCACGGCGAGGACGCCAAGGAGTACTGGTGGTATCTCGACAGCACCCCGACGCACTCCTGGATGCGCTGGCGCTACCACTACCCCCAGGCCGCCTTCCCGTACGACGAACTCGTCGCGGTGAACGCGTTGCGCGGCCGCGACGACACCGAGTACGAGCTGGTGGACACCGGGATCTTCGACGAGGACCGGTACTGGGCGGTGACCGTCGACTACGCCAAGGCGTCCCCGACCGACATCTGCATGGTGGTGACCGTCGCCAACCGGGGTGACGAGGCGGCGACCCTGCACGTGCTGCCCACCCTGTGGTTCCGTAACACCTGGGCATGGGGGTTGCCCGGCGGCGACCGGATTCCCCGGATCACCGGTCAGGGCACCCGGCTCGTCGGCGAACACCGGGTGCTCGGCCAGCTGCTGCTCGAAGGCGACGGGGGCCCGGTGCCGCTGCTCTGCGACAACGACACCAACGCCGAACGTCTCTGGGGCCTACCCGGCCGCTCGAAATATCCCAAGGACGGCATCAACGACCACGTCGTCAACGGCGCGGCCACTGTCAACCCCGACCGGGAGGGCACCAAGGGCGCGCTGCACTACGTGCTCGACGTGCCCGCCGGCGGGCAGCGTCAGATCCGGCTGCGGCTGACCCGCACCGCGTCACCCCCGGCCGCCGCGCCGCCGCCCCCGGCCGACCTCAGCGCCGGATTCGAGGCCGTGGTGTGGGCGCGGCGGGCCGAGGCGAACAGGTTCTTCGCCGGGATCATCCCGCCGGCCGCCACCCCCGACGAGGCGCTGGTGGCACGGCAGGCCATCGCCGGGCTGATGTGGGGCAAGCAGTTCTACCACTTCGACGTCAAGCGCTGGCTCGAAGGAGACCCCGGCTCCACCCCGCCGGCCGGCCGCCGACACGGGCGCAACAGCGCCTGGTGGCACATGACCAGCTTCGACGTCATCTCGATGCCCGACCCCTGGGAATACCCGTGGTACGCGGCCTGGGACCTGGCCTTCCACTGCGTGAGCATCGCCCGGGTCGACCCCGGCTTCGCCAAGGACCAACTGCTGCTCCTGCTGCGCGAGTGGTACCTGCACCCCAACGGGCAGATCCCGGCGTACGAGTGGGCGTTCGGTGACGTGAACCCGCCCGTGCACGCGTGGGCGGCGCTGAAGGTGTTCGAGATCGACGGCGGGCGGGACTACGAGTTCCTGGCCCGGGTGATGCACAAGCTGCTGCTCAACTTCACCTGGTGGGTCAACCGCAAGGACACCGGCGGCAACAACGTCTTCGAGGGCGGCTTCCTCGGGCTGGACAACGTCGGGCCGTTCGACCGTTCGGCGGCGCTGCCGGTGGCCGGTGTGCTGGAGCAGTCCGACGGCACCGGCTGGATGGGCATGTACGCGCTGAACATGCTCGACATGGCCATCGTGCTCGCCGAACACGACCGGACCTGGGTGGACACCGCCACCAAGTTCTTCGAGCACTTCGCGTACATCGCCGCCGCCGCGTACGAGCAGGGGCTGTGGGACGACGAGGACGCGTTCTTCTACGACGTGCTGCGCCTCGCCGACGGTACGAAGGTGCCGCTGAAGGTCCGCTCGGTCGTCGGGCTGCTGCCGCTGGCCGCCACCACCCGGCTCACCGCGAAGACCCTGCACCGTCTGCCGGAGCTGGGCGCGCGGTTGCGCTGGTTCCTCACCAACCGCCCGGAGTACGCCCAGGTGATCGGCACCCGCCGGCTGGGCCCCGACGGCCGGCAGCAACGGCTGCTGTCCATGGTCGGCCCGGAGCAGGTGGTCCGGCTCCTCGCCCGGATGCTCGACCCCGACGAGTTCCTCTCCGACTTCGGCCTGCGTACGCTCTCCCGCGCGCACCTGGACAAACCGTTCTCGGTCACCCTCGGCGGGCAGGAGTTCTCCGTCGGCTACGAGCCGGCCGAGTCGACGAGCGGTCTGTTCGGCGGCAACTCGAACTGGCGCGGTCCGATCTGGATGCCGACGAACTTCCTGCTGATCAGCGCGCTCCGCGACTACGCGGCGTTCTTCGGCGACGACCTCCAGGTGGAGTACCCGACCCGCTCCGGCGTGAAGCGCACCCTGGACGAGATCGCCGACGACCTCTCCACCCGGCTGATCTCGCTGTTCACCCAGGACGACTGGGGTCGACGGCCGATCTACGGCGCCGCGCAGATGTTCCAGACCCAACCGGACTGGCGCGACCTGATCGCCTTCCCCGAGTACTTCCACGGCGACAACGGGGCCGGCCTGGGCGCCTGGCACCAGACCGGCTGGACGGCCCTGGTGGCCGACCTGATCCTCACGTTGCGCCGCTAAGGTCGCGCGCTTCGCCCCGCGTGGGCTTCGCCCCGACCAAGATCCGCGCAACATCGGTGATGGTGCTGCCTCCGGCGTCCGTGAGACAGCACCATCACCGAAAGTGCGCGGATCTTGCCGGCGGGGAGCGGCATGATCGCGCTCGATCCTTGTTGTAGTGGTGTGGACCGGAGCAGGAGGCCACTACTTCCTGGATCGAGCACGATCATGCCGGGGCGCGGGGCGCGGGGCGCGGGGCGCGGGGCGCGGGGCGGGGTCAGGCGGTGACCAGGCCGAGCTTGATCAGGCTGTCCGCGGTCTCGGTGATGGTCGTCTCCACCGGGCGGGTGCGCCAGCCGAGGACGTCCCGCGCCTTCTCGTTGCTGATCATCGGGACCTGCCCACGCAGGGCGGCGGCCTCGCGCAGGGCCGGTTCGGTCGCGGCCGCCCGTAGGACCTCCTCGTCAGTGAGTTCCCGCGCCGGCACCCGGTCGGCCAGGCTCGGCAGGTGCCGCGCCAGCATCTGTGCCATGTCGAGGAAGCTGACCGACGGGCCGCCAACGCCGATGAACCGCTCACCGGCGGCGTCCGGGTGCAGCATCGCGCGCAGGTGCAGGTCGACCACGTCCCGGACGTCGACGACACCGAAGTACATCCGGGGTACGACAGGCATCGCCCCGGTAAGGAACGCCTGCACCAGGCCGGTCGACGCGGAGACCCGTGGCCCCAGCAGCGGCCCGAAGATGCCGGTCGGGTTGACGACGCTCAGCTCGACCCCGCCGTTGTCCCGGACGTAGTCCCACGCCGCGCGCTCGGCGAGTGTCTTCGACCGGTGGTACGCCGGGATGTCGTCGTCCACGTTGGTCCAGTCCGCTTCGCTGTACCGACCGTCAGGTTTCACCGTGTAACCCACCGCCGCGTACGACGAGGTCAGGACCACCCGTCGTACCCCGGTCTGCCGTGCGGCCCGCAGGACGCGCAGCGCTCCGTCGCGGGCGGGCCGGATCACCTCGTCGTCGTTCTCCGGCGGGGTGAACGGAAACGGCGACGCGTGGTGCAGCACGTACCGTGCCCCGTCGACTGCCTCGGCCCAGCCCTCATCCGCGGACAGGGCCGCCGTCCGGAACTCGACCCGGCCGTCCGGGTCTGCGCCGGCCTGCCGGACCCGGTCAAGCACCTCGTCGCGCTGGCCCGCCTCGCGGACACTGACCCGCACCCGGTAGCCCTCATCGAGCAGTCGGGCGACGGAGTACCCGCCGACGTGGCCGGTGGCACCGGTCACCAACACCAGGGCGTCGTCATCGTTCAACATGTTTGTCCCATCCTTGCTCAGAAACGCCGAAGAACGTGCTCGACCTGCTCGATCGCGCGTTCCTCGGCATCCGTGTCGCCCCGGTACCGCGCGTCCCACATGTCCGCCTTGCCGCGCATGTAGGCCTGGCGTACCCGTAGGCGCTCGATCTCCCCGGACAGCCGGTCGGCGTGCCGGGTGAAGAGGTCACGTTGTTCGGCAGCCGCCGCGCGGTCGCCCTCGTCGAGCAGCGTCAGGTAGCGGCGCATCTCCGCGACGCTCATCCCGGACGACCGTAGGCAGGCCAGGGCGTCGACGCGTTCGGCGAGCGCCCCGTGGTAGCGGCGGTGACCGCTGCTGTCGTCGCGCGGAACCGGGCCGAGCAGGCCGATCTTTTCGTAGTACCGCAGCGTTGGCTCGCTGAAGCCCGACCGTTGGGCCATCTCCTGGATGGTGAGGGGTGGTTCTGTCCGCTCCCGATCCGCCTTCGTCGCTGCCATGACTGAAGCGTCCCCAACTTCAAGCGCTTCACGTCAAACGATGTGATCGGAGCGACACCGAGCAAGATCCGCGCAACTTCGGTGATGGTGCTGCCTCTAGGCGGCCGCAGGCATGCCCTTCCCCTCGTAGCGTGGAGGCCAGAGCTTGAGGGATAGAGGTTCATGGCTGAGACGAGACGCCAGTTCGATCCGGAGTTCCGGGCGGGCGCGGTGCGCATCGTGCGGGAGACGGGTAAGTCGATCGCGCAGGTCGCTCGTGACCTGGGGATTAACAGTGGGACCCTGGCGAACTGGGTGAAGAGGGACCGCGAGGCGCGCGGTGAGGCCGCTGCCGGGCAGTTGGCTGAGGACGAGCGGGCGGAGCTGGCGCGGTTGCGGCGGGAGAACGCCGAGCTGGCGATGGAGCGTGATGTCCTCAAGCGATCCGTGGTCCTGTGGGTCAAGGAGGCGACGGGCCGGTGAGCGTGGCCGGGTTCATCGCTTCCCAGAGGACCGAGCATTCCGTGCCGCACGCGATCGCCTGCCGGGCGTTGGGGGTGTCCGAGTCGTGGTTCTACAAGTGGCGTGACCGGCCGCCAACGCCCCGCGATGATCGGCGTGCCCGGCTGGCAGCCGCGGTCCAGAAGGTGTTCGACGACTCGGGCGGCACCTACGGCAGCCCGCGTATCGGCATCGAGCTGCGCGAGTCCGGCTGGCAGGTATCGGACAACACGATCGCGCAGCTCATGGCCGAGCTGGGCTTAACCGCCCGGGTCAAGCGCCGCCGGCGCGGCCTGACCCGCCAAGGTAAGCGTCCGGCCGCACCGGACCTGGTCAAGCGGGTGTTCACCGCACCGGCACCGGATGTCGCCTGGTGCGGCGACATGACCGAGATCCGCACCGACGAGGGCAAGCTCTACCTGGCCACCGTCATCGACCTGTACTCCCGTCGCATCCTCGGCTACGCCATGGGCGCCCACCACGACGCCGGGCTGGTCGTCGCCGCGCTGAACATGGCCGCCGTCACCCGCGGCGGCAACGCCGAAGGGGTGATCTTCCACAGCGACAGGGGCAGCGAATACTGCTCGGCCGACTTCGCCCGAGCCTGCAACCGGTGGAGGGTACGCCAGTCGATGGGCCGGGTCGGGTCGTGCTTCGACAACGCCGTCGCCGAGGCCACCTTCTCCACCATCAAGGTCGAGTACGTGCACCGCCGTCACTTCCGCACCCGTACCGAGGCCCGCCTGAAGATCGCCACCTGGATCACCGACTTCTACAACCGGCGCCGCCGGCACTCCGTCTGCGACTGGCGCTCACCCATCGACTACGAGCGATCAGAGACCCGCGCCCTGGAGGCCCAGGCCGCATAACGGAGCCCTCCACGATTCCAGGGGATTGACAGGCAGCAACATCAGTGTTATTGCGTGGATCTTGCGCGACGGGCCGGTGGTGCGGCAGGGTGCGGCGCTGGGCTCGACGTGCCGTTGGGTGGCTCATTCATTAACGTGAGTGCGCATGGGGGAGCCGGTGCGGCCGGTGGGCGAGACGGTCGTTCTCGGGCAGTCGCGGGTCTGGCCCGCCGTCGCGATACCGGGGGCGTTCCTGGCCGCGATGATCGTGGTCGGGGTGCTCGTCGATGTGGTCAACTGGACGATGGTGCTGTTCGGTGTCGCGTCGGTCGTCATCGCGTTCACCCGCTGGCAGAACGCGGTGCTCGCGGACGACGTCGGGCTGCTGATCCGCGATCGTCAGGGCCTACTCCGCTCGTTCGCCTGGACGGAGATCGAGCGGATGGGCTGGGTGGACGCGGGAATGTGGGGCAGCACCCTGGAGGTCTATCCCCGAGGCGGCCCGTACGACGTGCCGGGGCCCAACGCGTCGACGAAGGTGGGCCGCATCTGGCGACCCCGGCGGCGGCACCTCGCCGACCCGATGCCCGCGCTGCTCAAGACCCACGGCATCAAGGCGTTGTGGGACGCCTGATTGCCGAGCCGCCGGGGCACCTCAGCCGTCTGCCTCCGCCTGCCTGTCAGCCGTGCGACCGGAAGAACGTCTCGGGCCGGTCGGAGACGAACATGAATCCGGCCCAGAAGACGAAAAGCACCGGCACCACGACGCCCGTGACGACCTCCCCTGGGGACATCGAAAGATCATGACATCCAGTCAGCCGCCGAAGGGCTCGGGTCCGAGCCGACCCCAGGCGACGAAGGCGGCCACCGCGAGGTAGAGCAGGTTCAGCACGATGAACTTCGCCTCGCCGTAGCGCAGGTGGGTGATCACGGCGCCGACCATCAGCAGGACCCAGCAGAGGGCGGTCACCGGCACCAGCACCGGTGCGATGTCGAGCACGGCGGGCAGGATCAGGCCGATCGCGGCCAGGATTTCGAGGATCCCGAGGGTCTTGACGAAGCCCACGCTGGCGTCGGCGGTCCACCCGCCGCCGTTGGCAGCGGCCAGCTTCTCCTTGGGTACGAACGTCTTGGTGACGCCGCCGGCCAGGGCGACTGCGGCCAACAGTCCGGCCGCGATCCACAGTGCCAGGTTCATGAGGTTCCTTCCGTCTCGGTTCGACCACAGGACACCGCCGACCTGCCCGCTGTGACAGGGGTGCCGGGGTGACGCGGCCCACGCCTGCCCGGTGTCACAGACGGCACGGCACCGGTGTCTCGTGCGCGATGCCATCGGGATCGACGAGACTGGAGCCAGCTGTGGTGGGCACATTCCGGACCTGGGGAGCGAGGCCATGACCGAGGACGGCCGGGCGGGCCCCGCCGTCGACGCGTTCATCGCCCACCGGAACCTGCTCTTCACCGTCGCCTACGAGATGCTCGGCTCTGCCGCCGACGCTGAGGACGTACTCCAGGAGACCTGGCTGCGGTGGGCGGACGCGGATCTGTCGGCGGTGCGGGACCAGCGCGCGTACCTGGTCCGGATCACCACCCGGCAGTCGCTGAACCGGCTGCGGACGGTCGGGCGGCGCAGGGAGTCGTACGTCGGCTCCTGGTTGCCGGAGCCGTTGCTGACCGCGCCCGACGTCGCCGACGACGTCGAACTCGCCGAGAGCGTCTCGATGGCGATGCTGCTGGTGCTGGAGACGCTCGCGCCGACCGAGCGGGCGGTGTTCGTCCTCCGCGAGGTCTTCGACCTTGGCTACGACGAGATCGCCGACGCTGTCGACAAGAGCGCGGCCGCCGTCCGCCAGATCGCCCATCGGGCGCGGGCGCACGTCGCCGCGCGTCGACCTCGCGGGGCCGTCTCCCCGGCCGAGACCCGGCGTGCGCTCGACGCGTTCCGGCGGGCCGTGGAGACCGGCGACGTGCAGGGCCTGCTCGACGTTCTCGCGCCGGACGCCGTGTTCCTGGGCGACGGCGGCGGGATCAAACAGGCGGTGCTGCGGCCGGTCGTCGGGGCCGACAAGGTGGCCCGGCTACTGGCCAGCACGGAGGCCAGGGCAGCCGCCATGTCGTTGCGTCCAGCCCAGGTCAATGGCTACCCGGCGCTGGTGCTCCGGTTCGACGGCGAGATCGACACGGTGGTCGCGCTGCGCATCGACGACGGTCTCGTCAGCGCGCTCTACACCGTGCGTAACCCGGAGAAGTTGTCGCACATGCGGAGGGAGACGACCCTGCGTCGTTGAGGACCGTCATCTAGTACGGCGGCGTCGGGGTCTCCCGTGGGTGTCGGCGGGAGTGTCGTGCGTCCGCGCCCGCGACGCCGAGCAGCACCACGGCGGCGGTCGCCCCGGCGGTGAGCGGGTCGAGGTGCAGGGCGACCGGCACGAGCAGGCCGAGGGCGAGGAGGCCGGCCAGCCGGGAGCGGGAGACCCGGGCGAACACCTGGTGTTCGAGGGCCGATCGTCCGGCGAGGAAGAGCGCCGGACCGCCGAGGATGGCGATGAGCCAGGCCGCTGGGAGGTGCCCGAGGGGTTCGGTGATGAACAGTTCGAAGCCGACGCCGGTGAGGACGATCCCCGCGATCATGGTCAGATGGGCGAACGCCATGTCGGTGGCGAGTCGATCGGCGTGCCGGGAGCGGCCGACGGCGGCGTCCAGCACCTTTCCCGCGACGTGGAAATAGATCCGCCAGAGCAGGACGGTGCTCGCCAGTGCGAGAACGAAGCCGGCGGCCTCGTCGACGTGGAATCCGCTGCTGCTGAACGCCACCCCGATGACGAAGATCGCCTCACCGATCGCGATGAGGAGGAACTGTTGGTACCGCTCGGACAGGTGCTCGGCGGCGATCATCTGGCCGCCGATCCGTTGTCTGCCGATCCGGGGAGTCGGCCAGCCGAGCGCCAGCCCGGTGTAGTCGATCAGCAGCGCGAACGACCAGAGTGGTCCTCGGACCGTGCCGTCGTCGGCCAGGCCACCGACGACCCAGAGCGGCGCGCTCAGACCGAACCAGATCAGGACGCGGAGGGTCTGCCGTGGATTGGGCTGGCCGTGCGCGGCGAGGTGGAAGTAGACCACGCGCCCGATCTGGAGGCACACGTAGGTGATCGCGAAGAGCGGTGCCCGCGCGCCGAAGCCGTCGGGCACCGCGACGGCCATCGTCATGGCGCCGAGCATCGTGATGACGATGACGGTCTGGACCACCGGTGCCTCCGGGTCCAGCCAGCTGGTCGACCAGACGGTCAACGACCAGACGGCCCAGAGCGCCAGGAACAGCAGAAGCGCCTGACCGAGACCCGCGAGAACACCACGCTGGCCGTCGGTGAAGTCGTCGATCACGCGTGCGGAGATGCGGGTGAGGGCGAAGACGAAGACCAGGTCCAGGAAGAGCTCCAGGAAGGTGGCCCGCTGACGGGTGGCCTCGCCGCGAACCAGCGGCATTCGCCGTTTCCCGCTCATCGACCTGCCACGGCCCGGTGCCGCCGAACCACCATGTGCCTCCCATCGCGGATGATCCCCTGGCCTAACGAGCCACGAGGACGGCTGTGGCGTACCGGGACCGGAGGTGCGAACAGTCACCAATCTGTCACCACGCGGCTACCGGCGGGGTGCGGGCTTACGCTCGTGGTCGTGCCCGGACCTGCCGAGAAGGCCACCGAACAGGACCGGCGTGACCTTCTTGTCACGGTCGCGCGTGAGTTGGCCGAGGCGGAGGGCTGGGCGGGAGTCAGCACCCGCCGGCTCGCCGAACGGGCCGAGGTCGACATCGGCGACGTCTACCGACACTTCGCCGACCTGGAGGCACTGCTCGCCGCCGTCGCCGTGTGCGCGTTCGCCGACCTGGCCGCCGATCTGGCGGAGGCACACGCCGAAGCCGTGGACAGCCCCGACGGTGCGTGGCCGGCGGTCGCGACCGCGTACCTCGACTTCGCGTACACGAATCCGGAGGTCTACGACGCGATGCTCGCGCTGACCCCCGACCTGGCGCTCGGCGTGGATGGTGTGCCGGCCGCGCCGCGGGCGGTCTTCGCCGAACTGCGGGCGGCCCTGACACCCCTGGCCGAGGGGCGCGACCCGGACACCCTCGCCGAGGTGGGATGGAGCCTGCTGCACGGCGTGGTGATGCTGACCCGCGGCGGGCGACTCCGACCCGACGGGCAGGAGGAGCGGGAGTCGTTGATCGCACAACGTCTGTTGCGGTGGCCCAGCCCGTCGAGCAGGAACTCGGTGGGCGTGACGGGCGACATGCCCTAAAGTTCCGTGCCGCATCAGCGTGATCGCGAGGGGGCGGCATGACAGCGGACGGCACGGCGGCACGGCGGCAGGCGAAGGTGTTGATCTTTGATGCGGACGACACCCTGTGGGAGAACAACGTCGTCTTCGAGCGGGTGATCGACGACTTCCTGTCCTGGCTGGACCACCCCACACTGGACCGGGTCGCGCTGCGTGCCGTCCTCGACGACATCGAGCGGGCCAACGCGGTGGCGCACGGGTACGGCAGCAAGGTCTTCCTGCGCAGCCTGGGGGAGTGTCTGGAACGGCTGCGCGCACGGCCCGCCACCGAAGCCGAGCGTCTGGAGATCGACCGGTTGGCCGTGGCGCTCGTGGAACACCGGGTCGAGCTGATGCCCGGGGTGGCCGAGGCGCTCGACGACCTGGCCAGCCGGCACGAGCTGCTGTTGCTGACCAAGGGCGACCGGGAGGAACAGCAACGCAAGCTGGACGCCTGCGGCGTGCTGCACCACTTCGGGGCCGCGCACATCGTGCGGGAGAAGAACGCCGAGACGTACCGGTGGCTGGTCCGGGAGCACGGCTTCGACCCGTCCACCGCGTGGATGATCGGCAACTCCCCGAAGTCCGACATCCTGCCGGCGCGGGCGGCCGGGCTGAACGCGGTGTTCATCCCGAACGAGAACACCTGGGCGCTGGAGGACGACGAGCTGGACCCGACCGACGACGGCGTCCTGCGGCTGGCCGCGTTCCGGGACCTGCTCCGCCACTTCTGACCACCGCAGACGCCCGGAATCACGACAGCGCTGGCGACAATCATCTCGTTACGTCGAGATGCCGTTTTTTCAGCGTGACGTCAGACCGCCGCCGGAGGTCGGTCGTGGCTTGTCCGGCCCGCCGTGACCCGCCTAACCTTTGCCGGCGCTGCTGGCCCCACCGGGGATGCCGGCACGCCGGCCTTCGGTTGGTGGGCACCGTGGAGCTGAGTGCAGAGCGGCGGCTCGCCCCGTGCACGCGTGGGCGACGGGGTGCCGGAGCTGTCCGCTCACCCATCGGACGGCCGGGGGTCAGGGCCGGGTAGTTGCGGACCCGGTCCTGACCCGACCACGCACACACCACCTCCGGCGCGCGGGGCAGACAAGAGCCGGGCAGACGGTCAGGATGGCGGAATGAAGCGCAGATCTCTCCTGTTGGGCGCCGCGGCGGGCCTCACCGTGCCGGCCGTGCTCACCCCGACCGCGCCGGCGCTCGGCGCGACCAGGCCGCCGGCTCCGACGTGGGGGGCCACCGTGCCGGCTCCGCACCGCGCCCGCTCGACGGTGCCACGCCGCAACCTGGCTGCCCGCCTGACCACCCTGCCCACGCAGACCAGGCAGGTGATCGTGGTGGGCGCGACCAGTTACACCACGACGTACGCGACCCTCGAGGCGTACGTGAAGGTCCGGGGTCGCTGGCAGCCCGCCTCGTCGACGTTGCCCGCGCGGCTCGGCTCGAAGGGGTTCAGCGACAACCACGTGGAGGGGGTGCCGACCACTCCCACCGGGGTCTACTCGATCGGCCCGACCATGTACGGCATCGCCGCCAACCCCGGTGTGCGCTATCCGTACCACCGGCTGGTCAGCGGTGACTGGTGGAACGAGAACCCGTCGTCGGCGCGCTACAACACCTTCCAGCACAGCTCGACGAACCCGGGCGGGGCCAGCGAGGCGCTGTGGCAGGAGACCCCCGCGTACACGCACTTCGCGGTGATCACCTACAACATGCCGCCGAACGTGGCGACGCCGGTGCCGAACGCGGGCAGCGGCATTTTCCTGCACCAGTTCAGCACCAGCGGCGGCAACGCCACCGCCGGCTGCGTCTCGCTGGCCCGCGACCACCTGGTCGACGTGCTCACCTGGCTCGACCCGGCGCTCTCGCCCCGGATCGTGCTCAGCCCGTACGCCCAGCTCGGCCGGTATTGAGGGCCGGCAAGGCTCAGCTTGCCTCGCGCCGGACGATGGCGACCGCCACGCGACAGAACTCGTCCATGTCCGGGTTGAAGCCGGCGGCGATGTCGGGATGCAACCCGGAGCGGGTCTCCTCCAACAGGCGTTGGCAGACCTGCTCGACCGGCTCGCCGGCGTAGTCGGCGCGGACCCGGTCGGTGGCGGCCTGAAGCGCCGAGGTCAGCTGCTCCTCCAGCGGGCCGCGCAGCTTCTGCTGCACGGGGTCGAGCCCGCGGGGGTCGAGCGTGACATGTGGCTCCGACATCGGTGCTCCCTTCGTCGGCGTCCGCGGTACCCCACCGCGGACGTCGGTCAAACCCCGTTCGGTGCGGCGGCGACCCGCACCTGGTATGAGAAGTCCTCCGCCGGCTCCTCGTGGAACGACAGGCGGCGGATCTGCCGGTCGTCGTCGTAGAGGGCGACGTCCACCAGGACGCCGAGGTGGCTGAGGCCGATGGACGACACCCGCTTCTTGTCCTGCAAGACCGCGCAGACGCCGCCGAGCAGGGTGCTGGCGTCGGCCGTACGGTGCCCGGGCGGGCATCGCAGGACCAGGTCGACCTCGACCGGCCCGGGCAACGGCGTCCAGCCGGTGCGCTGGGCCGCGGTGAGAGCGGCCTGGAGCAGGGTGCGGACCCTCGTCGCCTGGCGATGCCCGGCGGCGAAGATGGACAACGCTTCGGTCTTGACCGGTGGCAGGCCGCTCACCTCGAATGTCAGGGCGAGAGCGCGGGTGTCCTGCACGACGGCACCTCCTCGTTGGGACGATCCTGCCGAACCGGGGGAGCGGCGGTGCGACGTTCCCGCGATTACCAACCGATCGGGCAGGTTGGGGTCGGCCGAGGCGTGTCGACGGCGGCGGCGAACGCGCTGGCTGCGGCGCTAGGAAAACGCTAGTCGACGCCGCCCGCGCTGGGTAGTCGGTCGTTCACCCGGTTGGCCGCGGTGCGAATGCGCAGAACTCGTTGCCCTCCGGGTCGGCCAGCACCCACCAGCTGCTGCGCTCGGTCGGCTCGGCCAGCACCGTCGCACCGGCGTCGACCAGCGCGTCGGGTTGCGGGTGGACCAGCTCGACGTCCCAGTGCATGCGGTTCTTCACCGTCTTGGGCTCGGTGACCCCGTCGAACACCCAGCTCTCCCAGGGGAAACCGGCGGCACCGAACACCGATGCTTCGGTCGGTCCGTACTCGACGGTGCCGCCGAGCACGCCGGCCCACCAGGTCGCCTGTGCGGTCGGGTCGATCGTGTCCGCCACCAGGTGGACCGGGCCGGGCCTGGTGCCCTCGCCGGCGGGGAGCGCGCAGAACTCGTTGCCCTCCGGGTCGGCCAGCACCCACCGGTCGACACCGGCGCCCGGTGCGCTGACCAGTCGGGCACCGTCCGCGAGCAGCGCCGCCGGGTCCGCGTCGGCCAACCGCAGATCCAGGTGTACGCGGGTCCGGCCGACCTTCGGCTCGGGCACCCGGTTCACCCAGATCGACTCGGCGTCCGATCGGGCCGAGCGGGGGTCCACCCGGGTGTCGCCGTCACCGGCGTCGGCCACGTCGGCGTCGAGCATGCGGGCCCAGAAGCCGCCCAGGGCGAGCGGGTCGGCGGCGTCCAGGCAGAGGTCCTTGAAGCGCGCGATCATGCCTCCAGCATGCCTGCTGAGGCGGCCCAGCGCCGCCCGCGCCGCGCCGCCCGCGGCGGTCCGCCCGCGCTGCGCCGCGCCGCCCGCGGCGGTCCGCAAGATCCGCGCAGTTTCGGTGATGTTGCTGTCTCCGGCAACCCTGACACCGCGACATCAGGGATGTTGTGCGGATCTTGCGGGGGTGGAGGCAGCCGGACGCGGTCAGTGCTTCTTGGCGTACGCGATGAACGCCTTCCAGGCTGCCGGGTCGACGTGCAGGGTGCCGCCGTCGCGGTCCTTGGTGTCGCGCACCAGCACCACGTGCGCGAGGTTGTCGGCGACCTCGACGCAGGCCCCGCCGTTGCCGCCGGACCTGGTCGACTTGCGCCACTGCGGGTTCAGAATGTCCATGACTTCGCCACTTCCCTGATCAGCTCGATGCTCTGCCGGCGGGGGAGGGCTTCGTTGCGCACGATCTCCCACGTCTTCGCCAGCTTAGCGACGTCGGGCGATGCGTCGACGATCTGTGCGGTGAGCTGGTTGTCGGCATAAGTCACCCGCTCTCCGTCCGGCATCTCGGCGATGATGAACTGACCGCCCATCCCCAGATACATCCCCGCATCCGCCGGGACGACGTGCACCTGGATGTGCTCCGCCGTCGCCACCTGGGCGAGGTGCTCGCACTGCTCGACCATCAGACCCGGTTGGTCGAGCACCGGCCGCCGGAGCACCGCCTCGTCCAGGACGGCGATGAGCTGTGGCGGGCGCGGGCGGTGCAGGATCGCCTGCCGCTCCAACCGGGACGCGACGATCCGGTCGACGTCCTCGGCGTCGAACCGCCCACCGGCCAGCGTCGCGCGGGCGTACCGCTCGGTCTGCAACAGACCCGGCACGTACGACAGCTCGAACCAGCGCAGCGTGGTCGCCTCCCGCTCGAACTCGATCCACTCGCGGAGCCAGGCCGGTTCGGCGTCCAGCCGGCCCAACCGGTCCAGCATCCGCTGGAATCGGTCGCCGGTCTCGTGGTGGGTGTCGACCGCCCGCATGTACTCCTTCGTGGGAGGCCGTCCGCCGGTCTCCACCGAGCTGACGTGCGAGCCCGAATAGCCGATGCCCCGACCGAAGTCGTCCTGACTGAGCCCGAGCGTGGCCCGGAGAAGGCGAAGCTCCTCCAGCACGTAGTCGGTGACGGTCCCCATCGATTCCCCAATCTCTGCTCACCCCGCGTCGGTGTGTCCGCCGCCGCTGCTCGCCTGGGTCGCTGAGCTGCGCGGATCACCCGAGTGCGTATCGACGGTAGTCGCGTGGTGGCCAAGCTGTCACTGCTGGTGAGGTAGCCGCCGGGGCGGCGAGGCGAGTGGAGGTGGTGACGATGTTCCTGAACGTGCGGAACTACGCGCAGGGGCACCTGGGCGTTGCTCCCGAGTGGAACTGCGAGGCGTGCGGGCAACCCTGGCCCTGCGCGACCTTCCAGGGGATCCCGCCGCCGGGCGTCCAGACGGCCGCACTCGTACACCTGCTGCTCCTGATGGCCGGCGCGGCGATTCGCGACCTGGCAACCCGGTCGGACGGCCCACCCGCGCACGCCGTGCTGAAGCGTTTTGCCTGGTTCATGGAACTGGACGACCGGCACGCGCGGCACGCAACGCGGTGGCTGTGATGGTGGTCCGCCCGCCCGTCCCGCACGTCGCCATGCGCCCGCTGTGGCGGTGTCGCAACTGTGGCCGGGAGTGGCCCTGCCAGCCCGCGAAACTCGCGCTGCTCACCGAGTACCGGACAAGCCGGACCGCCCTGCTCGTCTACCTCGGCACCCTGATGCACGAGGCGACGACCCAGCTCACCCAACTGCACCCCGATCACCCGCCGGCCCGGATGACCGAGCGCTTCCTCTCCTGGGCCAGGGCCCGCACCTGACGTCGCTTAGCAGAGGCCGGCGTCGTTCATCCCGGAAACTGGATCAGCGGCAGCCCGCCGGAGTAGTCGGGGCCTTCACCGGTGAGCACGGCGGCGTCGTGGACGAAACCCGCCACGGCGGCGGCAGCCAGGTCGAAGCGGTGGGTCTTGCGCTGCCAGAAGGTCAGTTCCGGTAGGTCCTCCGTGCGCTCCGGAAGCAGGGCGCAGGCGGACAGGGTCAGAAGCCTGTGCAGCAGGGCCAGGTCCTTGCCTGTCGCCATGGTCAGCGCTTCGGTCGCTGCCACCACCGGCACCCCGAACCGCACCCCGTCTTCGATGACCTCGTGGACGGGCTCGCCCACGTGCACCGTGCGGAGCACGGCGTACCCCAGCAGGGCCGACCGGTCCAGGATCAGCCGGACCGGCGGCTTTGGCTCCGAGGTCATGCGGCGTCGGCGCGGGGAGTCGCGTCGTCGCCGTCCAGCTCGGCCTCCATCGCTGCTCGGATCTTGGCGCGCTCGGCCTCGAACCGCTGCGGGGTCCACTCGGCTTCCACGCCGAGGCGGAGGGCCCGAGCCTCGGCGACACCCTGCTCGGTGACGTGAATGCCGGCGGCGAGCAGCATCTCCTTGTGCTCCTCCACCCGCCTGCGCCGTCGCACCGACTCCGTGACGTAGGCGCTGGCCATGCGGTTGCCCTGGCTCTCCAGGATCTGACTCACGTCCGGGGGGACGGAGATCGTGAATCGGCGCTGCGGTTCTGTCATACGCGGAGCGTACACCTGTCATACCCCTGCGCCGTCGATGTCAGGCGTGTCTGACTCTCGTGTCGGCCGGTGGGGCTAGCCAGGTTTCGTGGCTTTGTGAGTGGGGCAGTGTAGCCGCACGGAGCATCTGAGTCGTCGTGTTTCCGCAGTTCACGGGGCTCGGGATGACTCGCCGTGCGCCGGGGCACGGATGCCCCTCCCCGGTCTCGCCGAAGAGAGGGGGAGGGCGATGACGGACCCCGAAGCGGCTCGACACCGACGACGGCCGATTGTCCGGCTCGGGGCGGCGGCCGCCGCGCTGGCGCTCGTCGCACCGCTGGCCGCGTGCGGCAGCGACGACGGTGGTGGCGGCACGCCGACCATCAACCTGTACTACCCGCCCGAGCAGAACCTGCAGAAGGTCGTCGACGACTGCAACGCGCAGGCCCAGGGGCGGTACGAGATCGCCTACCGGGTGCTGCCCCGGCAGGCCGACGACCAGCGGGTACAGATGGTGCGCCGGCTCGCCGCCGAGGACACCGGCATGGACGTGCTCGGTCTGGACGTGACCTGGACCCAGGAGTTCGCCAGCGCCAAGTGGATCCGGGAGTGGACCGGTCAGGACAAGGCCGAGGCCGAGCAGGGCACCCTCGCCGGGCCGCTGGAGACAGCCCGCTACGAGGACAAGCTGTACGCGGCCCCGAAGAACACGAACGTTCAGCTGCTCTGGTACCGCAAGGACCTGGTGCCGCAGCCGCCGACCACCTGGGACCAGATGATCAGCGCGGCCCAGCAGCTCAAGGAGCAGGGCAAGCCGTACCAGGTGCTCACCATGGGCGCCCAGTACGAGGGCCTGGTCGTCCTCTACAACACCCTGGCCGAGAGCGCCGGGGGGAAGATCCTCACCGACGACGGCGCGAAGGCGGCGATGGACGAGGGCGCGGTCCGGGCGTTGGACCAGCTCAAGCGCTTCGCCACGTCGGGCGTGACCTCGCCGTCGTTCAGCAACGCCACCGAGGACCCGGTCCGGCTGGAGTTCCAGTCCGGTGCCGGCGCGTTCCAGGTGAACTGGCCGTTCGTTTACCCGGCGCTCCAGGAGGCGAACCCGGACCTGGCCAAGCACGTCGGCTGGGCGCGGATTCCCGGCGTCGACGAGGGCACCCCCAGCAAGGTCACCATCGGTGGCGTCAACCTGGCGGTCAGCTCCTACTCCCGGCACCCCGAGCTGTCCTTCGAGGCGGCCCGGTGCATCCGCAGCGCCGAACACCAGAAGTTCTCCGCCATCAACGACGGCGTCCCACCGACCATCGAGGCCGTCTACGACGAGCCGGAGATGACCGAGGCGTACCCGATGAAGGACACCATCCTGGAGGAGCTGAAGGACCCGGCGACGCGTCCCCTCACCCCCGCCTACCAGAGCATCTCCACAGTGATGTCGGCGATCCTCTCGCCGCCGTCGGGGATCCGACCGCAGCAGACCGCCGACGAGCTGCGCGAGGCCATCGCCGACGCCCTCGAGTCGAAGGGGGTGCTCCCGTGAGCGCGGACACCGTCGAGAAGACCACGACACCCACCGTGCCCACCCAACGCGGCGGCCGCCGCAAGGCGCCGCTGAGCGCGAACAAGAAGGCCGAACGACGGCTCGGCTGGCTGCTCTGCGCGCCCGCCGCGCTGGTCATGGTCCTGGTGACCGCGTACCCGATCCTCTACTCGGTCTGGCTGTCGTTGCAGCGCTTCGACCTGCGCTTCCCCGACCAGCGGGAGTTCATCGGGCTGGAGAACTACGTCACCGTGCTCACCAACGAGTTCTGGTGGACCGCGTTCGGGGTCACGACCCTGATCACGGTGGTCACCGTGGCCGTCGAACTGGTGCTCGGCATGGGCCTGGCGATCATCATGCACCGCACCCTCGTCGGGCGCGGCCTGGTCCGGACCTCGGCGCTCATCCCGTACGGGATCGTCACAGTGGTCGCCGCGTTCTCCTGGCGGTACGCCTGGACGCCCGGCACCGGTTACCTCGCCGACCTGTTCAGCGACGGCGCGCCGCTGACCGAGCGGGCCAGCTCGCTGGCGATCATCATGCTCGCCGAGATCTGGAAGACCACGCCGTTCATGGCGCTACTGCTGATGGCCGGGCTGGCGTTGGTGCCGGAGGACCTGCTCAAGGCCGCCTCCACCGACGGCGCGACCGCCTGGCAGAAGTTCACGAAGGTGATGCTGCCGGTGATGAAGCCGGCGATCCTGGTCGCCCTGCTCTTCCGCACCCTGGACGCGTTCCGGGTCTTCGACAACATCTACGTGCTCACCGCCGGAGGCAACGAGACGTCGTCGGTGTCGATGCTCGCCTACAACAACCTGCTCCGGGGCCTCAACCTCGGCATCGGCTCGACGATGTCGGTCCTGATCTTCATCACCGTGGCGATCATCGCGTTCGTCTTCGTGAAGCTGTTCGGCACCGCTGCCCCCGGCAGCGACGACGGGGAGAGGCGCTGACATGTCTGTGGAAACCACTGGCAGGGCGAAGCTGCGCTGGGGTCTGCTCGACGTCCTCGTGGTCGTCTTCGCGCTCGTCCCGGTGCTGTGGATCGCGTCGCTGTCGTTCAAGACGCCGGCCACCCTCACCGACGGAAACTTCATCCCGAGGGAGTGGACGCTCGACAACTACCGGACGATCTTCGACACCGACCAGTTCGTCCGGGCCCTCGTCAACTCCATCGGCATCGCCCTGATCGCCACGCTGATCGCTGTGGTGCTCGGTGCGATGGCCGCGTACGCGATCAGTCGGCTGGACTTTCCCGGCAAGAAACTGCTGGTCGGCATCTCCCTGCTGATCGCGATGTTCCCGCAGGTGTCACTGGTGTCGCCGCTGTTCGAGATCGAGCGACAGCTGGGCATCTTCGACACCTGGCCCGGGCTGATCCTGCCGTACATCACCTTCGCGCTGCCGCTGGCGATCTACACCCTGTCGGCGTTCTTCAAGCAGATCCCGTGGGACCTGGAAAAGGCCGCGAAGATGGACGGCGCCACCCAGGGGCAGGCGTTCCGGCGGGTGATCGCGCCACTGGCCGCGCCCGGCCTGTTCACCACGGCGATCCTGGTCTTCATCTTCTGCTGGAACGACTTCCTGTTCGCCATCTCGCTGACCTCCACCGAGCGGTCCCGCACGGTGCCGGCGGCGTTGTCGTTCTTCACCGGCGCGTCGCAGTTCGAGGATCCCACCGGGGCGATCTGCGCCGCCGCCGTGGTGATCACCGTGCCGATCATCCTGTTCGTCCTCTTCTTCCAGCGTCGCATCGTGTCCGGTCTGACCTCCGGCGCAGTCAAGGGATAGGTGGGTAGTCATGGCTGACATCGTGCTGGACAAGGTGAGCAAGAGCTTCCCGGACGGGACCGTCGCCGTGCAGGACGTCGACCTGGAGATCGCCGACGGTGAGTTCGTGATCCTGGTCGGCCCCTCGGGCTGCGGAAAGTCCACCACCCTCAACATGATCGCCGGGTTGGAGGACATCAGCTCCGGCGAGCTGCGCATCGGCGGGCAGCGGGTCAACGACAAGGCTCCCCGGGACCGGGACATCGCCATGGTGTTCCAGTCGTACGCCCTGTACCCGAACATGACGGTGCGGGAGAACATGGCGTTCCCGCTGCGGCTGGCGAAGCTGGACAAGGAGACCATCAACTCCAAGGTCGACGAGGCGGCCAAGGTGCTGGAGTTGACAGCACTGCTGGACCGTAAGCCGGCGAACCTGTCCGGTGGCCAGCGTCAGCGGGTCGCGATGGGGCGGGCGATCGTCCGTCAGCCGAAGGCGTTCCTGATGGACGAGCCGCTGTCCAACCTCGACGCCAAGCTGCGGGTGCAGATGCGCACTGTGGTGTCCCGGTTGCAGAAGCAGCTCGGCACCACCACCGTCTACGTCACCCACGACCAGACCGAGGCGATGACTCTCGGGGACCGCGTGGTGATCATGCGGGGTGGCGCGGTGCAGCAGGTCGGGCCGCCGCAGGAGCTGTACGACCACCCCCGCAACCTCTTCGTCGCCGGCTTCATCGGCTCACCGTCGATGAACTTCCTGCACGCCGCCGTGCAGGACGGCAGCCTGCACACCGCCCTGGGGGACGTGCCCCTCGGCGACCGGGTCCGCCGGGAGTTGGAGGCCGCCGACGCGCCCCGTGAGCTGATCCTCGGCATCCGCCCCGAGCACTTCGAGGACGCCGAACTGGTCGACGACGACACCCGCCGTCGGGGCATGGAGTTCGAGGCGCCCGTCGACATCGTCGAGTCGATGGGCTCGGACAAGTACGTCTACTTCACCGTCGAGGGCGAGAAGGCCAGCGCCGCCGAGTTGGAGGAACTGGCCGCCGACGCCGGTGCCGCCGACTTCGCCGGTGCCGGTGGCAACCTGGTGACCCGGCTGTCCGCCGAGTCCGCCGTCGCGGAGGGGCAGTCGCGGCGGGTCTGGTTCAACCTGGAGAAGATCCACCTGTTCGACCCGTCCACCGGGCGGAACCTGACCCTGCGCGAGGGCCGGGCCGCCGGGGCGCTCGGCGACTGACGGCGTCCGGACCGACGGGCCGGCGGGTTCACCCGCCGGCCCTCGCCGTGTCCTGCGCCGCGGGCCCGGTC
This sequence comes from Micromonospora sp. WMMC250, assembly GCF_027460215.1. Taxonomy (NCBI): domain Bacteria; kingdom Bacillati; phylum Actinomycetota; class Actinomycetes; order Micromonosporales; family Micromonosporaceae; genus Micromonospora; species Micromonospora sp. WMMC250. Next base: position 7,178,143 of record NZ_JAPZBJ010000002.1, read on the forward strand.
GTGGCAAGGTGGTCGGAGGTCGCGTCGTGAGGCGGGGGACGGGATGAATCGACGACTGGCCGCGCTGGCGAACGCGCACGGCGTGTCCACCTGGTACGAGGACTGGCGGCACCGCCGCGTCGATGTCGCACCGGAAACCGTGGTGGGTGTGCTCGGCCTGCTCGGCGTGGACGCCACCAGCCCGGCGGCCATCGCGGACGCGCTCGCCGCGGCCCGCGCGGTCGACCGCGACGCGCTGCCCCCGACGGTGGTGCTCACCCACGGCACGACCCGGGTGCTGCCCGGCCCAGGTGTGGTGACCCTTGAGGACGGCGGTCGACGCGCTGTCGACGGCGAGCTGCCGGGGGACCTGCCCCTGGGCTGGCACCGGCTGGCCTGCGCCGACCGGGAGGCGACGCTCGTGGTGGTGCCCCGCCGGTTGCCGGTGCCCCCGCGCACCTGGGGCTGGATGCTTCAGCTCTACGCGCTCACCTCCGAACGCTCCTGGGGCATGGGTGACCTCGGTGACCTCGCCGACGTCACCAGCTGGGCCGGTGAGACCGGTGCGGGGCTGGTGCTGCTCAACCCGCTGCACGCCGTCGGGCCGGCGCACCCGGTCGCCGCATCGCCCTACTCGCCGGCCAGTCGACGCTTCGTCAACCCGCTCTACCTGCGGGTCAGCGACACCGCCGCGTATCGGGCGGCCGACCCGGCGACCCGTGCGGTGGTGGACGCCCTGCGCCCCGACCGCGGCGAGCTGATCGACTACGACCAGGTGTGGGACGCCAAGCGGCACGCATTGGAGCTGCTGCACCCGTACGCCCAGCCGGTCGACCTCGGCGCGGACCCGGCGCTGGCCAGTTACGCCACCTGGTGCGCGCTCGCCGAGCGGCACGGCAACGACTGGCGTGCCTGGCCGGAGGCCCTGCACCACCCGGACTCCCCGGCGGTCGCCGAGCAGCGTCGGCAGCTCGCCGACCGGGTCGACTTCCACGCCTGGTTGCAGCAGCTGTGCGACGAGCAGCTCGACGCCGTCACCGTGGCCGCCCGGGCGGCCGGGATGCCGGTCGGCGTGGTGCACGACCTGGCCGTCGGCATCGACCCCGGCGGTGCCGACGGTTGGCAGCTCGCCGACGTGCTGGCCCAGGGTGTGCGGGTCGGTGCGCCACCGGACGACTTCAACCAGCTCGGCCAGGACTGGGGGCTCGCCGCCTGGCGTCCGGACCGGCTCGCCGCCACCGGGTACGCCGCCTATCGGGACATGCTGCGCCGCACCCTGCGGCACGCGGGTGGCCTGCGGGTCGACCACGTCGCCGGTCTGTGGCGGCTGTGGTGGGTGCCGCCGGGCGCCGGGGCGGCGGAGGGCACCTACGTGCGCTACGACGCCGACGCGATGCTCGGCATCCTCGCGCTGGAGGCGCACCGGGCCGGGGCGGTGGTGGTCGGTGAGGACCTCGGCACCGTGCAACCGGCGGTGACCCGGGGCCTGCGTGCGCGCAACATGCTCGGGTCGACGGTGCTGTGGTTCGCCCGCGACGACGACGGCGCGTTCGTCCCGCCGGCCCGTTGGCCGCGCAACGCGCTGGCCACGATCTCGACGCACGACCTGCCCACCGCGCCGGGCTTCCTGACCGGCGAGCATGTGCGGGTGCGCGACGACTTGAAGCTGCTCGGCACCGACGTGGCGGTCGAGCAGGCCCGGGCTGCCACGGACCGGGAGCGGTTGCTGGACATGCTGCACGCGGAGGGCCTGCTGCCCGATCCGGCGGCGACATCCGACGAGGACGTGGTGGTGGCGATGCACGCGGCGCTCGCGGCCAGCCCCACCCGGCTGCTCGGCGTCTCCCTCTACGACGTGCTGGGCGAGGTGCGCCAGCCCAACATGCCGGGCACCGTGGACGAGTACCCGAACTGGCGGCTGCCGCTGCCGGCGACCGTCGCGGAGATCCGCACGGACCCCCGGGTGGCCCGGATCGTCGACCTGCTCAGCACCGCCCGTCCGCAACGGCCCGACCAGGATTGACCTCGGGTCACGCCAACCAGTCGATGCGGGGAGGCAGCCCGAGGAAGTCCGCGTACCGCCCCAATGCCTCCTCCACCCGGCCCCGCGCGGCGGCGTCGAGTGTCGTGAGCGGTTGGATGGTCACGGTGACCGCGGTGCGGCCGATCCTGCGCTTCCACACACCGACGACCCGACCCGCACGGACCACAGTGGCCTGGAAGATGCCGTTGTTGCCGGGCACGACGGCCTGCTGGTGGGCACTGTCGAGCATCAGCCGGCGGTCCCGGTAGCCGAGCAGGTACTCGTCGAAGCCGGGCAGCACCAGCAGGTCGTCCAGCGGCACACGCGGCAGGTCGGCCAGTGCCGCGTCGACGGACATCGGCTCGCCGTCGACCCGTACGGTGGTCAGCGCGCTCTCGGCGGCGGCCAGGCCGCGCCGCGCGTCGGTCAGCGTGAGACCGCTCCAGCCGGCGAACTCGCGGGCCGTGACCGGCCCGTGGCCACGGACGTAGCGGTGGGCGAGCACTGCCAGGGCCTCGTCGCGTTCCAGCCGGCGTGACTCGGGCGCCCACTCGTCGAGCAGGGCGAAGGTCTGTTCGGTGCCGACGTTCGGGGCCACGCACGTCACCCCGCGCACACTGGCGGACCACAGCAGGTGGTAGCCGCGCTGCCCGTCGGTGCCGATGCCGGCCGCGCGCAGGGTGGCGAGGCACTGGGCGCGGGTGAGCCGGCCGCCGCCGGCCAGCGCCTCGCCGAGAACGTCCAACGCGCGGCCCTCGTCGGCCTCGGTGAGACCGAGCTGCGCCCGCCGGGTCGCCGAGCCGGACAGCGAGCGTACGCCGGTCAGCTCCAACATCCAGCGGGCGTCGGCGGGCGGGACGAGGTGCACGGTGCCCCGCATCGGCCAGGTACGCAGTGCCTCGCGGCGCTCCAGTGCCGCCTGCACGTCGGTGACCGTCTGCCCGGGCAGCCGGGCGCCCAGCGACCACAGGCCGCTCGCCAGGTCCTGTGCCTGCATGGCGCCGAACCACTGCACCACGTCGGCGACGGTGCCGGGTCGGATGCTCGGGTGCGGGCGCAGCAGCAGGCTCGTCATCCGCAGAGCGAGCGCTTCGGATGCCGTGAGTTCTCCGCTCATCGAACTCCTCTCCCGGGCCGTCGCGCCAGGGTAGGACAACCGTCCGACAGCGGCGTCCCCGTGGCGGTTGCTCCCCGGAAGTTAGGGGCGAGCGCGACCGCAGGAGTCCCTCGACGCCGTGCTCGCCAGGACCCGGCTCGGACGACAGTTCCCCATCGCGGCACTCCGTCAGCAGTACGCCCTGGTCAGGTGGCATAACGGCCGAACCGGTGGGAAGTCGGTCACCCGACAGTGCGCGCGCCGCGCGTACGGAGGGGAGCCTCATGACTGCCGCAAGCGAGCCGGCCCGGGGCGCCGGCGTAACGGCCGGATCCCGGAGCCATCGGGGGGACGCCCACGCGAAGACGAGCGCCGCGGCGACCTTCGCCCTGGTGTTCGGGGTGGCCGGTCTGTTCAGCGTGTTGACGGCGATCCTCGCCTGGCTGGGGCTGGTGCTCGGCATCATCGGGATCATCCTCGGCATCGTCGGCCTCAAGATGGCACGCCGACCCGGGGTCACCGGTCGTGGCGTGTCGATCGGAGGTCTGGTGCTCAGCATCCTGGCCGTGCTGATCGGGCTGGGTCTGGCTGCGGGGATCACCACGTTCGTCAACAACGAGAATGCGGTGGACCGCCTGCAGACCCAGGTCGACAAGCTGCGCGACAAGCTCGACTGACATCGACGTGGTGCGGTGGGGGCCAGGGCGCGCCGCTGGCCCCCCACCGGCGCTGCGTGGACCCGGCCGGTCCGATCCCGTCGACACCCGAGGCCGGCACCTCCTGCTTCCGCTACAGTCGAATCGGATCACTGTTCCACTAATACTGGTCCGATCGTCTTGATGAAGGAGAGCCGGTGTCGGCGACGAGTCAGTCCCCGGAGGTGCCGGCCCGTGGCAAACGGGCCGACGCGCTGCGCAACCAGCAGACGCTCCTCGCCGCCGCCGCCGCGGTGTTCGTCACCTCCGGTGTCGACGCGCCGATCCGGGAGATCGCGGCCCGGGCCGGAGTCGGCATCGGGACGATCTACCGGCACTTCCCGACCCGGGCCGACCTTGTCGTCGCCGTCTACCGCCACCAGGTCGAGGCCTGCGCCGAGGCCGGCCCGACCCTGCTGGCGACCGCCGCCTCACCCCTGGCCGCACTCCGCCAGTGGGTCGACCTCTTCACCGACTTCCTGGTGACGAAGCACGGGCTGGCCAACGCGCTGCAATCGGACACCGGCGGCTTCGACGCGCTGCACACCTACTTCGTCGACCGGCTCGTGCCGGTCTGCGCGCAACTGCTCGACGCCGCTGTCGACTCGGGTGAGATCATCCCCGGCACGGGCCCCTACGAGCTGATGCGCGGCATCGGCAACCTCTGCATCGGCCGGAACAACGACCCGGCGTACGACCCCCGCCGGCTCGTCGACCTGCTCCTGCGCGGTCTCCAGCAACCACGGTGATCCGACAACGACGCTCACAGTAAGGTTGATCACGTGCTCCGCCAGGTCACCGCGATCCGCTACGTCACCCCGCTCCGCGAGGGCGGCTCGCTGCCGGGCGTTGTGGAGGCCGACGACCTCGGCACGTACGTGGCGAAGTTCCGGGGCGCCGGGCAGGGGCCCAAGGCGCTCGTCGCCGAGGTGATCTGCGGTGAGCTGGCCCGCCGTCTGGAGCTTCGCGTACCGCCGCTGGTGGTGCTCGACATCGACCCGGTGATCGGGCGGGCCGAACCCGACCAGGAGGTGCAGGAACTGCTGCGCAACAGCGGCGGCGCGAACCTGGGGATGGACTTCCTGCCCGGGGCGTTGGGCTTCGACCCGGTGGCGCACCCCGTCGACCCGGAGCTGGCGTCGCGGGTGCTCTGGTTCGACGCGTACGTGGAGAACGTCGACCGGAGCTGGCGCAACCCCAACCTGCTGGTGTGGCATCGGGAGCTGTGGCTCATCGACCACGGCGCCTCCCTCTACTTCCACCACAACTGGCCGCGCGCCGAAGCCGCCGTGCACCGTGCCTACCGTGGGGCCGAGGACCACGTGCTCGCCCCGTACGCCGACGGGCTCGCCGAGGCCGACGCCGACCTGGCCCCACGGGTCACCCCGGACCTGCTCACCGAGGTGCTGGCCCTGGTGCCCGACGAGTGGCTGACGGCTGCCGACTTCGAGACAGCCGACGAGGCGCGGGCCGCCTACCGCAACCACCTGTCCGCCCGGGTCGCCAGCACCGCCGACTGGCTGCCGCAGGGAGGCGCGGCATGAGGCAACCCTTCGAGTACGCGCTGATCCGGTTGGTGCCTCGCATCGAGCGTGGCGAGCAGATCAACGTCGGAGTGCTGCTCTACTGCCAGCAGCGCGACTTCCTGGGGGCGCGTACGCACCTCGACGCCGACCGGGTGCGCGCACTGGCCCCCGACGTCGACCTGCCCGCGGTGGCCGCCGCGCTCGGCTCCTGGGACCGGACCTGCTCCGGTGACGGGCCGGCGACCCGAATGCGACTCGGCGAGCGGTTCCACTGGCTGGTGGCGCCGCGCAGCACGATGATCCAGGCGGGGCCGGTGCACACCGGGCTCACCGCCGACCCGGCGGCCGAGCTGGAGCGGCTGATGGCGACCCTGGTCCACTGACTGCCGGTCGCGGCACCGAGCACATCCGACGACCCCTGATCGCGCTACGCCAGCGCCGTTGGTGGCGGAGCGCGATCCCCCGTTCAGGTGCTCGGTGCGGGGCGGCGGCTCGTTCCCGCCGGCACCGGTGACATCAGGATCGCTGCCCGGCTGGGGCGCGGGGCCGTAACCACCCGGAAGTTGCGGAAAACTTGAGCCCGGCGGATCGACCGGTGAGAACCCTCGCGCGCTGCCGTTAGAGAGCGCGCCGATCGGGTAGTCGCGGGAGCTGAAACCGCGACGAGTTAGGGGAAACATCTGATGGCTGCCCAGACCAAGGTAGCGGTGATCTACTACAGCGCGACCGGCATCACGTACCAGATGGCGCAGGCCGTGTGCGAGGCCGCCGGAGACGCCGGCGCGGAAGTGCGGCTGCGTAAGGTTCGCGAGCTGGCGCCGGACGAAGCGATCCGCTCCAACTCCGGCTGGCAGGCGCACCACCTGGAGACCCAGGACGTGCCCGAGGCGATGATCGACGACCTGGCCTGGGCCGACGTGGTGATCCTCGGCGCGCCGACCCGGTACGGCATGATCGCCGCCCAGCTGAAGCAGTTCATCGACACCACCGGCCCGCTCTGGGCCCAGGGCGCGCTGGCCAACAAGGTCTACTCCGCCTTCACCTCGACGGCGACCTCGCACGGCGGGCAGGAGACCACGTTGACCTCGCTGTTCAACGTCTTCTACCACTGGGGCGGTGTCGTGGTGACCCCCGGCTACACCGACAGCAGCCAGTTCATCGCCGGCAACCCCTACGGCCCCTCGCACACGAGCAACAACGGCGAGATCGCCCCGGACGCCGTGGCGCTGGGCGCCTGCGCGCTCACCGCCCGGCGGGCGGTGCAGCTCGGGGCCGCGTTGAAGGCGGGCCTGGGCAGCTGACGGCGGAAGCGACCGGTGGCGCGGGCGGGGGCTCTCGGCCCGTCCGCGCCACCGGTCGATCCAGCCCTACCCCGAGGCGGAACGACTATGCGCGTCCGCCGGTCGCGGACAGCTCGTCCGGGCGCGGCGCCGGCAGCAGGTCACTCAACAGCTCGGTCAGCACAGTCAGCCCGTCCGGGCTGAGCACCGACTCGGGGTGGAACTGCACCCCGGCGAAGCCGTGCCCCCGCAGGGCGTGCACGGCGCCGTCACCCGGGTCCCGGGCCAGCTCCACCGGCCCGTACGCGGTGTCCAGCCGGTCGGTTTCCGCACGCGCGGTGAACGTCGAGTAGAACCCGACCCGCCGGGTCCCGCCGAACAGCGGCACCTCCCGCTGCAACCCCTGATACGGCGCGTCCCTGCGGTGCAGCGGCAGCCCCAACAACCCGGACAGCACCTGGTGCCCGAGGCAGACCGCGAGGGTGGGACGACCGCTCGCCAGCAACCCGCTCAGCAGTTCCCGTACCGCCATCATCTTCGGCTCGTCCGGGCTGCCCGGGTCACCCGGCCCGGGGCCGGCCACCACCAGGTCGTACCCGTCGACGGAGCCGCTGGCGTGCCACGGGCGCGTGGTCACCTCCAGACCCAACGCGCCGAGTTGGTGGGCCAGCATCCCGGTGAAGGTGTCCTCGGCGTCCACGATCAACGCTCGACGACCCACCAACCCGGGAAGCGTGGGTGCGTCCGGTGACCGCTGGTCCAGCCAGAACCGTGCCAGCGGCGCGTTGCGCCTGGCCAGCGCGTCGCGTACCTCAGGGTCGTCGGCCAGTCGCGCGGCCGGCTCGCGCCCGCGGTCGGGCGCCGCCGGGCCGAGGCCGAGGGCGGCCAGCACACCGGCGGCCTTGGCGTGCGTCTCGGCCACCTCACCGGCCGCCGTCGAATGCCGCACCAGCGTGGCGCCCACCGGCACCCGCAGCCGACCGGCGGGGGAGATCTCGGCGGTACGGATCAGGATCGGGGCGTCGAGGGTCTGCCGGCCGGCCTCGTCGTGGCCGACCAGGGCGAGCACGCCCGAGTAGTAGCCCCGCCCCCGGCGTTCGTGTCGGGCGATCACCCGGCAGGCGTTCTCCATCGGACTGCCCGTGACGGTCGGCGCGAACATCGTCTCGCGCAGCACCTCCCGCACGTCCCGGGTGCTCTGCCCGGCGAGCAGGTACTCGGTGTGCGCCAGGTGCGACATCTCCTTCAGGTACGGGCCGATCACCTGGCCGCCGTGTTCGGCGACGGTGGCCATCATCTTCAGCTCCTCGTCGAGGACCATGTACAGCTCCTCGACCTCCTTCGGGTCGGCGAGGAACCGCAGCAGCGCCTCCCGGTCCGGGGTGTCGCCGGCGCGCCGGAAGGTGCCACTGATCGGGTTCATCATCACCAGCCCGTCGTCGACACTGACGTGCCGCTCCGGGCTCGCGCCGACCAGTGTCCGGGAGCCGGTGTGCACCACGAACGTCCAGTACGCGCCGCGTTCGGCGACCAGCAGCCGGCGCAGCGCGGCCAGCGCCGCCACCAGCGGTGGACCCTGCACGGTGGCGTGCATGGTGCGGTGGATGACGAAGTTCGCGCCCTCGCCCCGGCCGATCTCGTCGGCGAGCACCCGGTGCACGGTCCGCGAGTAGTCCTCGTCGGTGATGTCGAACGCGGCGTCGGCGGTGCGGACCTGCTCGTCGGGCAGCACGGCCAGGGCGTCGGCCAGGGCGATCCGTCCGTGGTCGCGGATCCGGAGGCACTCCAGCGGGGCACCGTCGTCGACGCAGGCGAAGCCGCGCTCGGAGATCTGCCGGTACGGCACCAGGGCCAGCGTCTGCGGCCCCGACGTGCCGGGCGTCAGCGGGATGTCCGCGAGCCGTTCGACAGTGTCGACAGTGCCGGTGAACAGCTCCAGCTCGTCCGCGCCCTCACGGCGCAGCAGGGCGAAGGGGCCGGGGTCGACACCGCTGACGATGGCGGTGAGCAGGTCGGTCAGGTGGGTCATCGGGAGTCTCCGTCGGGCTCGGCGCCGCCGTTGTGGCGGTCATCCGGCCGGGAGATCCGGCAGCCGCCTGGAGGGCGGCCGCGTGGATGGAGCTACGCGCGGGAGGTGGCCGCCGGGTCGGCGGGCCACCAACTAGTCAGATGCGCGAGCATGTGATCCACCTTACGCGCCCGTCGCCCGGTTCGCACCGGGTAACTTGACCGGCGATGAACATTCTCGCGCTCGATCTGGGCACCTCCTCGGTGCGGGGACTGGTGCTGGACGGGGACACCCGACCGCTGCCCGGCGCCCTGGCCCGCCGCAAGGTCGAACTCGCCATCGGCGACGACGGGACCGGCACGCTCTCCGCTCCCGACTATCTCGCCTCGCTGGTCGAGTGCCTGGACGAGTTGGCCGAAGCGGGCCACCTGCACGACGTGGACCTGGTGGCGGTCTCCGCGCAGTGGCACTCGGTGCTCCCGCTGGGCCGAGACGGCGCGCCGCTGGGCCCGGTGATCACCTGGCTGGACACCCGGCCCGCGCCGACGGGCGGTACGGCCGGCCCGGCCGACCCGGACGGCTTCCACCAGCGCACCGGCTGCTGGTGGCACCGCTCCTACTGGTCGATGCGGCTGCCCTGGTTGCGCGAGCAGTCCGGCACCTCGATCTCCCGGTTCGTCGGTCTGCCCGAGTACCTGCTGGGCGAGCTGCTCGACACGGCGCCCATGTCGATCTCCCAGGCCTCCGGGACCGGTCTGCTGGACCTGCGCACCCTGCGGTGGGACGAGGAGGCGCTGACGCTGGCCGGGGCGCGTCCGGAGGCCCTGCCGTCGCTCGGCGCGCTGGACTGGCACGGCCGGCTCCGGGCCGACCTGGCCGGGCGCTGGCCGCAGCTGGCCCAGGCCCGTTGGTCACCGCCCGTCGGCGACGGCGGTGCGTCGAACGTCGGGTCGGGCTGCGTCGACCCGAGCCGGGCCGCCGTCACCGTGGGCACCTCCGCGGCCGTACGGCTGATGCAGCGGATCCCGGCCGGTGAGCCGATGCCCCGGCTCCCCGAGCGGCTCTGGCGGTACCGGGTCGACCATGACCACGTGGTGACGGGGGCGGCGTACGCCTGTGGCGGCAACCTGTTCGCCTGGGCGGACCGGGAGCTGCGGTTGCCCCGGGGTGCGGAGCTGGACGCGGCGCTGGCGCTGGTGCCGACCGGCGGTGGCCGACCGGCCGACCCCCGGTTCGGCGGTGACCGGGCACCCGGCCTGGCGCCGGCGGGCACCGGTGAGCTGCGCGGCCTCAGCTTCAGCACCACAGCGGTGGACATCCTGGCCGGGCTGATGCAGGGGCTGTGTGATCTGGTCGCCGAGGATCTCGGGGTGCTGGAGTCCACCATCGACAAACCGGTGGGTGTGGTGCTCGGTGGGGGTGCGGTGGCGGCTTCGGTGTGGTGGCGGCAGGCTTTCGCCGCCGCGCTCGCACCGCGACCGGTGTCGCACCAACGTAACCCGGAGATCGGTGCCACCGGGGCCGCGCTGGTGGCGCTCGGCCGGTTCGGTGACGCGATCGGCCTCGCCGACATCGGCCGGACGGACGAGCTGGTACTACCGACCACGGCAGGACGTTCCCACCCGCAGTATCCTTCCTGAACCACCGCTCAGCCCAAACCGTTGACAGTCCAACCAAGCCTGGTTGGATGGACTGCGCTCCCCGGACCGCGGCGGACGCGGTAGCACGGAGGAGGCAGGGTGGCGGCAGGTCCCGAGCCGGCGAACGGCGCGGTGTCGAACCATCGCCGGCGCCGCTTCGATGTCCGGGTGGTACCGCATCGGCGACGGTCTCCGTTCCGGCTGCGCGACTGGCGGATGAGCACGAAGCTCGCCACCGTGCTGGTGGTTCCGTCGATGGCGTTCCTGCTGCTCGCCGGTGTGCAGACCAGCGCCCTGGTGGGGCGGACGACAGCGCTCAACGACTTCTCCCGTCAGGTCGGCATCGGGCGACAGATCACCGCGGCGGTGCACCAGCTCCAGCAGGAGCGCGACCGTTCGGCGGGCGAGTTGGGTGAGCTGCGCAGGGGCGGTGACCGGGCGGCGGCGGCGGCCAACCTGAAGCCGTTGCAGACGGCCACCGACCGGGCCATCGTGGACCTGAGCCGGGCGGCCGAGCCGCTGGCCGACGCCGACGCGTCCTGGCGGGTCGCGTTCTCCGAGGCGCTCGAGGCGTACGACCAGGTGATCGACATCCGGCCGGCGATCCCGCCGGCGGTGCTCAGCAACGAGACCATCCTGAGTAACTACCACCGGGCTGTCGGCGCGTTGCTGGACCTGCTCGCCGAGCCGACCCCTGGTCAGGGCCAGTCGGCGTTGAACGACGCGGTGCTGCGCTACGTCCAACTGGCCCGGGTCAAGGAACTCTCCTCCCGGGTGCGGGCCCAGCTCTACGCCGCCGGTCGCGCCGGCACGTACGGCACCGAGGACCGGGTGATCCTCAGCGATCTGCGCGGCCAGCAGCTGACCGCGCTCAGCGCGTTCCGGGTGGCGGCCACGTCCGACCAGATCCGCCGGTACGACGAAACCTCCGTCAGCCCGATGTTCCTGGTCGCCACCCAGTTGGAGGAGCGCAGCCTGCCCGGCGGCACCGCGTCGCCGGAGGTGCTGCCCTCGGAGCAGTGGTGGTCGGCCAGCGAGCAGCGTCAGGAGCTGCTGCGCCAGCTCGAGGCGGGTGTGCTGGACGACGCCGTTCGACAGGCCGACGACGCCAGCAGCGAGCAGCTACGGGCCACCCTGCTGGTGGTCGGCGGTGTCGTCGCGGTCCTGCTGGTCGCCCTGCTGATCTCCCTGCTCGTCGGCCGGTCGGTCGCCCGCTCGATGCGGTTGCTGCGGAGCCAGGCGCTCCGGATCGCGCAGGTCGAGCTGCCGGACGCCCTGGACCGCCTGAAGACCGTCACCGGCGGTGTGCCGGGCATCGAGGTGGCGCCGGCGGTGGTCCGCTCGCTCGACGAGATCGGTGAGCTGGCGGAGGCGTTCGTCGCGGTGCACCGCAGCGCCGTCACTGTCGCCGTCGAGCAGGCACTCATGCGGCGCAATGTCAACGCCATGTTCGTCAACTTGGCCCGCCGCAGCCAGGTGCTGGTGGAGCGGCAGCTGGAGCTGCTGGACGACCTGGAGCGCGAGGAGAGCGACCCGGACCAGCTGGAGAACCTGTTCAAGCTCGACCACCTGGCCGCCCGGATGCGGCGTAACGACGAGAGCCTGCTGGTGCTCGCCGGCACGGATTCGACCCGCCGGTGGAACCGGCCCGTCGGCCTCGGCGCGGTGCTGCTGGCCGCCGCCGCGGAGATCGAGCAGTACCAGCGGGTCCGGATCGACGCGGTGGCCGACGTGTACGTGGTCGGGCACGCCGTCGGCGAGTTGGTGCACATGCTGGCGGAGCTGCTGGAGAACGCCACCGCCTTCTCGCGTCCGGACACGACCGTGGTGGTGACCGCGCGGGTCGACGCCGCGACCGCTCTGGTCGAGATCGCCGACCGTGGCCTGGGGATGAGCCCGACCGCGTTGGCCGAGGCGAACGCGGTGCTGGCCAGCCCTCCGGCGGCGGACGTCGCGACGGTGGAGCGGATGGGTCTCTTCGTGGTCAGTCACCTGGCCGCACGGTTGGGCGTACGGGTCAGGCTGGACGACCACCAGGGCGGTCTGGTCGCCCGGCTCGCGTTGCCCGCCACGATGCTCGCCCCGGCGGGCGCGGTGCAGGCGGATCTGCCCGCGCCGGCCCGCATGCTGGCGACGGGCGCCGCGCGGGGCGTGGTCCGGCAGCCCGGGGCCGTCGCCGAGGCCCACGCTTCCGGGGTGGGCATGGCGGCGCGGGACCTGCCGGTTGCCGGCCGGCAACCGGCCGCCGCCGTGCCGCGTCAGGCCCGTCCGGTGCCGGTGCGCGCCGAGGACGTGTTGACCCCGGCCGGCGGCCGGGACGCCGGTGGGGGCTGGTGGTCGCGGCAGGGCCCCGGCCCGTCCGCGCCGATCGTCCCCGCGTCGGGGATGCCACCGGCAGTGCCGGTCACGGCCGGTACGAACGAGCGGGGGCTACCGGTGCGGGTGCCGATGGCACAGTTGAGCGCGGTCACCCGCTCGGCGCAACCGACTGCGGCACCGATCCGCACCGACCCGGACCCGGAGGCGGTCGGCGGCATGCTCTCCCGGCTCTACAGCGGAGTGCGGCGCGCCGAGGCCGAGGACACCACCGAGATACCCGTGCCACCGTCCGGGGGGCACGACGAAGGGGGACGACGACAGTGACGACGTTGAGCCAGGAGGCGCGTGACCTGAGCTGGCTGGTGAGCGCGTTCGCGGAGCGGGTGCCGGGTGTGGCGCACGCGGTGGTGGTCTCGTCCGACGGGTTGTTGGTGGCGATCTCCGATCATCTGCCGCGTGACAACGCGGACAAGCTCGCCGCGGTGACCTCCGGGCTGATGAGCATCACCGCGGGCGCGGCCTCGATGTTCGACGGGGATGTCGTCAAGCAGACGGTGGTCGAGATGGGCCGCGGCTACTTCCTGGTGATGCAGATCCGCGACGGTTCGATCCTGGCGACGCTGGCCGCCGGTGACGCGGACATCGGCGTGGTGGGCTACGAGATGGCCCGGTTGGCGAAGCAGGCGGGGGAGATGCTCACCCCGGCGCTGCGGGCGGAGTTGCAGCAGGCGCTGCCGCGCTGAGTGCGGTGGCCGAGGCCCGGACGGTCACCGGCTCATCTCGAGAGTCGAGCCGTCCGGGCCCGGTCGTCCGGGTGCCGGCGCGTTCAGAAGCCGCCGTCGGCGATGACGGAGCGGTACCAGGTGGCGCTGCTCTTGAGCACCCGCCGCTGGGTCGCGTAGTCCACGTAGACCAGGCCCCAGCGTTGGTCGTATCCCGCGTCCCACTCGAAGTTGTCCAGCAGCGACCAGACGTGGAAGCTCTCCAGCGGCACGCCGTCGGCGATGGCCCGGTGTGCGGCGGCGAGGTGGTCGCGCAGGAAGCTGATCCGACCCGTGTCCTGGACGGTGTCGTCGGCGGCCAGCGTGTCCGGCGTGGGGAGCCCGTTCTCGGTGATGGTGAGCGGGATCGGGCCGTACTCGCGGGTGATCCGGGTCAGGAGGTCGTACAACCCCTCGGGGTAGATCTGCTGCCACGCGGCCTCCGAGGTCGCCCAGCGGTGTTCGGTGCCGCCGTCGGCGGTGACGTAGATCGGCGTGTAGTACTGCACGGCCAGCAGGTCGACGGGCGCGGAGATGATCGCCAGGTCGCCGTCGCGGATGCCCTGGACCATCCGGCTCTGCGGGCCCAGGTCGGCCAGCACGTCCTCCGGGTAGCTGCCCTTGAGCAGGGAGTCGAGGTACAGGCGGTTCTCGTAGCCGTCGTACAGGTGGGCGGCTGCGGCAGCCTGCGGGGAGTCGTCGGCGGGGTAGCAGGGGTGCAGGTTGAACGCGGGGCCGATCCGGCTGTCGCTGCCGCTGGCCCGCAGCGCGGCGACGGCGAGCCCGTGCGCGAGCTGTAGGTGGTGGGCGACCAGGTAGGCGGCGTCCGGGTCCTGCCGTCCGGGGGCGTGGTGGCCGGTGAGGTAGCCGTTCTGCACCACGGTCTTGGGCTCGTTGACGGTGAGCCAGACCGGCACCCGGTCACCGAGGGCGTGGAAGACCAGGTCGGCGTAGTCGGCGAAGCGCTGGGAGGTGTCGCGGGACTCCCAGCCGCCGGCGTCCTGGAGGGCCTGGGGGAGGTCCCAGTGGAACAGGGTGGCCATCGGGGTGATGCCGCGTTCGTGCAGGCCGTCGAGCAGGCGTCGGTAGAAGTCGAGGCCGCGTTGGTTGGGCGTCCCGGTGCCGTCGGGCTGGATCCGGGGCCAGGAGATGGAGAAGCGGTAGCTGCGCAGCCCGAGGTCGCGCATGAGGTCGAGGTCCTCGGCGTACCGGTGGTAGTGGTCGATGGCCACGTCGCCGGTGTCGCCGTTGCGGGTGCGCCCCGGGACGCGGCTGAAGGTGTCCCAGACCGACTCGCCGCGTCCGTCTTCCTTGGCGGCGCCTTCGATCTGGTACGCCGAGGTGGCCGCGCCCCAGCCGAAGTCGTCCGGGAAGCGCAGCGGGCCGGCGGGCCCATTAGGTATCGACATGGATTCTCCTCATGGATACGGGGCCACCGCCGAAGATTCGGGAGCGCTCCCATGATAGGGCAGACGCGGCCTGCCGGTCATCCGTCCGTCCTGACGGGCGGGGCTGGCGGGGTGGCGGCGGGTATGGCCCCGAGCAGCGAACGAGGCCGTCCGGGCGGCGCGCCGCGCCTGTCCCGTCGGCCTCTTTTCCTATCGTGTACGGGGGTTTAGTGTGGGGACGGGGGAGGGCAACCCCCGTCCCCACCGTAACTGCACACACGCAAGCGGAATTTGGGTCCTGCCATGCGTGTCGCGCGGGAGCCGGGCCACGCGAGTGGCTCTGGTTCCACCTCCCTCCATGTGGCGGGACGATGGCTGACGACGGCGTCCGGGCTGGCCCGTCGTCGGCCATCGGTCGGGTTCCCCGGCCCCGCCCGGAGGCGGCGCCGGTGATCTTCTAATTGGAACCTTGTCGATGGAAGCGCTCCCATCGACCGATGTTGCGACTGTAACGCCCGTCACGCCTTTGTGAAAGACCCAAAACAAGATCGAAACAAGGAGCTGTTTCGGCTTGTTGTGGGAGCGCTTCCATGGCACACTGTCGATTCAACGCGGCAGGAGCCACATCGCGTGAGTGCGGGTCCACCGAGGGCAGCCGGCAGCACCACGTCCGGTCACGGTCACCCCATCGCGGCCAGCGGGACCCCCTCCCGTGCGGGCCGCACCGACCCACCCCGGCCGGGCCCGGGGAGCCACCTTCCCGGCGCCTCTCAACACCCGCGGACCACCACCCTCGCGGGCCGGCGCCTTCGCCGGGATCATCCCGGCCTCGCCCGAGGAGACACCGCGCACATGAGACAACTGGCAATACGCCGCCGCGTGGCGATCGCCGCCGCCGCGCTGCTCGCCGTCGGCGGGGTGACACTGCCCGCCGGTGCCGCACAGGCCGCCCCGGCCTGCGACGTCGTCTACGCGACCAACGACTGGAACACCGGCTTCACCGCCAACGTGACCATCAAGAACCTGGGCGATCCGATCAGCAACTGGACGCTCAAGTGGACCTTCCCGACCAGCGGCCAACGGGTCACCCAGGGCTGGTCGGCGCGGTACAGCCAGTCCGGCAGTGAGGTCACCGCGACCAACGAGTCGTACAACGGCAACCTCGGCACCGGGGCTTCCACCACCATCGGCTTCAACGGCGCCCACTCGGGGACCAACCCGAAGCCCACGTCGTTCACCCTGAACGGCACCCCCTGCAACGGCACCCCGGCCAACCAGCCGCCGACGGTCTCGCTCGGCCTGCCGACCGGCCCGTTCACCGCGCCGGCCGACGTGCCGCTGACCGCCACCGCCAGCGACCCGGACGGGACGATCAGCAAGGTCGAGTTCTACCGCAACGGCCTGCTGATCAACACGGACACCTCCGCGCCGTACTCCTACACGCAGGAGGACCTGCCGGCCGGCAGCTACACCGTCCAGGCCAAGGCGTACGACAACGCCAACGGCATCGGGGTCGACGAGAAGGCCTTCACCGTCGGCGCCGCCACCGGCCCGACGCTGGTAGCCACCCCGTCCGCGGTGAGCGTCGCCGAGGGTGGCACCGCCACCTTCAACCTGAAGCTCAGCGCCGCGCCGACGGCGAGTGTGCCGGTCACCCTCACCCGCACCGGCGACTCCGACATCACGGTCTCGCCGACCACCGCCACGCTGACCTCCAGCAACTGGAACACCGGGGTCACCGTCACGGTCGCCGCGGCGGAGGACGCCGACACCGCCGGTGGCGCCGCCACCATCACCGCCTCCGCCACGGGTCTCGCCTCGCTGGCGGTCACCGCCACCGAGATCGACAACGACACCCCGGGCGGCGACAACACCTACATCGCCAAGTTCCTCGAGCAGTACGGCAAGATCAAGAACTCGGGCTACTTCAGCCCCGAGGGCGTGCCGTACCACTCGGTGGAGACGCTGATCGTCGAGGCGCCCGACCACGGCCACGAGACCACGTCGGAGGCGTTCAGCTTCTGGCTCTGGCTGGAGGCCTACTACGGCAAGGTCACCCAGAACTGGGCACCGTTCAACAACGCCTGGACGGTGATGGAGAAGTACATCATCCCCACGCACGCCGACCAGCCGACCTCCGGCTCGGCGGGCACCCCGCAGTACGCCGCGGAGTACAACCTGCCCAGCCAGTACCCCTCGGCGCTGAACCCGAACGTCTCCGTCGGCCAGGACCCGCTCCGCTCGGAGCTGCAGTCCACCTACGGCACCGGCGACATCTACGGCATGCACTGGCTGATGGACGTCGACAACACCTACGGCTTCGGCCGCTGCGGTGACGGCACCACCAAGCCCGCCTACATCAACACCTTCCAGCGGGGCACCCAGGAGTCGGTGTGGGAGACCGTCCCGCAGCCCTCCTGCGACACCTTCAAGCACGGCGGCCAGTACGGCTACCTCGACCTGTTCGTCAAGGACACCGGCGCCCCCGCCAAGCAGTGGAAGTACACCAACGCCCCGGACGCCGACGCCCGCGCCGTGCAGGCCGCGTACTGGGCGCTGACCTGGGCCAAGGCGCAGAACAAGCAGGCCGACGTCGCGGCGACCATCACCAAGGCCGCCAAGATGGGCGACTACCTGCGGTACGCGATGTTCGACAAGTACTTCAAGAAGATCGGCAACTGCGTCGGGGCGAGCACCTGTCCCGCCGGCAGCGGCCGGGACTCGGCGCACTACCTGCTGTCCTGGTACTACGCCTGGGGTGGCGCGTACGACACCAGCCAGAACTGGTCCTGGCGGATCGGCTCCAGCCACAGCCACTTCGGTTACCAGAACCCGTTCGCGGCCTGGGCGCTGACCAACACCCCGGAGCTGGCGCCGAAGTCGTCGACCGCCGCCAGCGACTGGACCAAGAGCTTCGAGCGGCAGCTGGAGTTCTACACCTGGCTGCAGTCCGCCGAGGGCGGTATCGCCGGCGGTGCCACCAACAGCTGGGACGGCAGCTACGCCCAGCCGCCGGCCGGCACCAGCACCTTCTACGGCATGTTCTACGACGTCGACCCGGTCTACAACGACCCGCCGTCGAACCAGTGGTTCGGCATGCAGGCCTGGTCGATGCAGCGCATCGCCGAGCTGTACCTGCAGACCGGCAACGCGAAGGCCAAGGCGCTGCTGGACAAGTGGGTGCCGTGGGCGATCGCCAACACCACCCTCGGCACCAACTGGTCGATCCCGTCGGACATGGCGTGGACCGGTCAGCCGACCACCTGGAACCCGTCCAACCCGCAGCCCAACACGGGCCTGCACGTCGAGGTGATCAGCAAGGGCCAGGACGTCGGTGTCACCGCCGCCTACGCCCGGATCCTGATCGCGTACGCGGCCAAGTCGGGCAACGTGGCGGCGAAGGACACCGCCAAGGGGCTGCTCGACGCGCTGTCGGCCGCCAGCGACGCCAAGGGTGTCTCCACCACCGAGAAGCGTGGCGACTACCGGCGCTTCGACGACGTCTACGACGCGTCCACCGGGCAGGGCCTCTACGTCCCGCCGGGATGGACCGGGAAGATGCCGAACGGTGACGCCATCGCCGCCGGCAAGAGCTTCCTCGACATCCGGTCCTTCTACAAGAACGACCCGGACTGGCCCAAGGTGCAGGCCTACCTGAACGGTGGTCCGGAGCCCGAGTTCAACTACCACCGGTTCTGGGCACAGGCTGACGTCGCCATGGCGTACGCCGACTACGGCAGCCTGTTCCCGAACGGCTGAGCGACCCGGGGTGGGCGGCGTGGACCGCCCACCCCGGGATTCGGTCAGGGTCCGGGGAACGACGGACCCCGACCGGGGGACGGCCTGACACCCACGGTCAGGCCGGGGTGGGCCGGCCATCTGGCCGACGCAGCGGATCGGCTGGCCCACCCCACCGCCCGGACTGGAGCCAGTTGCGAAAAAGCCCAGAAATTCGGGCCCTCACGGGATCACACCGAAGTCCACGACGGAGTAACGTACGTCACCGGAGAGGCCGCTCCCCCCGTGGCGGCCTCTCCACTTTCTTTCCTGCCATCCGTTCGTCTCCGTGAGCCCTGTTCGGGTCAACGAGGCGGCCCGACCGGGTCCGACGCGACCGGATGCCGCAGACCCGGGTGCCCGGTCGGCAGCGAGCGCCGCAGCACCACCCAACTCAGCGCCAGCGCCGCCGCAACCAGCGGCCACGTCAACGCCACCCGGGCCACCACCAGCGCGAGCACCTGCCCACCCAGGTAGAGCGGCACGAACACGGCCACCCGCAGCAGGTAGGTCGCCGTCCACACCCAACTGGCCCGGCCGTACCCCCGCAGCAACGCCGGGTCCCGTCGCCACCGGGCGCGCTGGCCCAGCACCGCGCCGACCAACACGCCGAGCAGCGGCCAACGCACGACGATGCTGACCGCCCACGCCAGAGCGCTCGCGGCGTTGGACAGCACCTGGATCAGGAAGAAATCCTCGGCCCGGCCCGTGCGCACCGCGATCAACGCCGCGACGCAGACCGCCAGCAGCCCGATCAGCACCGACCGCGGCCGGTCACCCCGACGCAGCCGTACGCCGGCCACCACCGCGCCCACGGCCAGCGCCGCGCCGACACCGCCCCAGAGCGACTCGCCGCCCAGCAACCAGCCCGCCGCGAACGCCACCGGCGGCAGGGTGGCGTCGATGGCCCCGCGTCGCCCGCCCAGCAGATCCGTCAACGACTCGACCCGCGCCGGCCGGGCCGGGTCGGTGTCCGCCCCGGCCGGGCCTGCGCCGGCGCCTCTGCGCTGCTCCGGATCGGGCTCGGCCCGGCCGTCGTCGCGTTCCGGTGCTCCGCCCACCACCGCCTCCTCGCCTCCGGCACAACCTAACCGTCGACGCGCGGCGGGCCACCGACCGGCTGGCCGACGCCGGCCGCTACGGTGTGCGGATGCGCGCGACGGCACGGGGTTGGACCGCGGTCTGGTTGGTCGTACTGGCCCTTGTCCAGGCGGCTGCCTTCCTTGCCGTGTGGCGGGTGGCCGTGTACACCGAGGTCGGTCAGTGGGTGGACACCGTCGCGCTGACCGGCAACCGGATCGGGCACGACACCATCGACGGACCTGTCAACCGGATCCTCAACGCGATGTCGGTGGTCTCCCTGCTGGCCGCCACCGCGATGATCGGCTTCATCGCGTTGATCCGGGGCCGGATCGCCCTGGCCGTCACCGCGACCCTGCTGATCGCCGGGGCCAACGTATCGACCCAGTTGCTGAAGCACGGGCTGAACCGCCCCGACTTCGGCCTCGACCCGGAGCGCGCCGCGGTCGGCAACAGCCTGCCCAGCGGGCACACCACAGTGGCCGCGTCGGTGGCGATCGCGCTGATGCTCGTCCTGCCGCGCAAGGTGCGCGCGGCCGGCGCCTTCATCGGCGCCGGCTACGCCGCCGCCGCCGGGGTCGCCACCCTCTCCGCCGGCTGGCACCGGCCCAGCGACGCGGTCGCCGCGTACCTGGTGGTGGGTGTGTGGGCGGCGTTGGCCGGGCTGCTCCTGCTGATCACCCAACGCGAGCAGGCCGAGGTCGCCCCCGGTGACGCGCACCGGATCGCCGCGCTGGTGCTCGGGGTGGGCGGTGTGCTCGCCCTGGTCGCCTGTGGGCTGGCCCTGGCCTGGCTGATCGAGCTGCGCGGCACCGGACCGCAGGAGTTGAGCCGCCGACCGCTGTTCATCGGGTACGCCGGCAGCGCCGCCGGGATCGCCGGGACGATGGCGGTCGTGATGGCGCTGGTGCTCACCGTCGTGCACCGGCTCGTGCCCCGCGTCAAGGGCTGAGCCGGTCGTGGATCCCGTCCGCGCGGCGTTCTCCGCCGAGTGCGTGCGGCTCACCGAGGTCCTCACCGGCCTGGTCGACGCCGACCTCGACCGACCCACCGACTGCCCGCCGTGGACCGTCCGGGAGTTGATCGCGCACGTCCGCACCGGCGTCGGCCGGCTGACCGACATGCTCGCCGCGCCGGCCCCGCCCCGCGCCGAGGTGGACGCCGCCGGTTACTTCGGTCGGGCGAAGTTCACCGAGCAGGTGGACGCCGACCGGATCGCGGGCGGGCGGCGTGCGGCGCTCCAGGTGGACCGGGAGGCGCTGGCGGCCGAGGTGGACCGAGCGTGGCGGGCCACCGACGCGGCGGTGGCCGCCGCTGCGCCCGATCGGGTGGTGCGGACCCGACACGGCGACGCGATGCGTCTCACCGAGTTCCTGCGGACCCGGGTCGTCGAGGTGGGCGTACACGGTCTGGACCTGGCCGCCGCGCTGGACCGGCCGCCGTGGCTCACCACCGCCGCGGCCGAGGTGATCGTCGAGCTGCTCACCGGCGGGCACCCGGTGCCGGCCGCTCTGGGCTGGGACCGGATGACAATGATCCGCAAGACCACCGGCCGGGCGGCCCTGACCGCCCCGGAACGGGCCGCGATCGACGCGGCGGGCTTCCGCTGGCTCGCCTTCGGCCGCTGAGCGGCCGTCTGCTCCGGCTCCGTGGCCGCCGGTCTAGGATCCCGCCGGCGCTGGTCGCGGCTCGCCCCGAACGGGTCAGCTTCCGGACCGGGGCGCGGGAACGTGCGGGGCGACGCCGCGCAGGTGCGTCAACACGACCGGATCGATGCGACCCGGCACCAACCGCTCCTCCAGGTTCTCCAGCCCTGCCCAGGAGGTCAACGCCGACTCGGGTCCGTCGTCGGTCACCGGATGGCCCAGCGCCCTGAGCAACGCCGCCACCTCCTCGGCGACCGCACCGGTCAGGTCGAGCAGGGTGGCCGGATCCGGCCGACCGAACAGCATGGTGTGCACGGCGAGCAGCCGGCTCAGCTCGGCGATCGGCTCCGGGTGATCGTCCACGCGAAGGTCGACCAGCACGTCGCTGGTGCCGCCGTACCCGCCGCCACGCTCGACCACCAGCAACCCGGCGCTCTGCCGACCCCGCCGGTCGCCGCCGGCCTCGTCGCCGGCCCGCAGCGCGGCGACCAGACGCTCGGCGAACGGCAACGCGGCCCCCGCCAGCCACGCCTCGCCGAGGGCGTCGACGACCTCCGGGCCGGTGAGCACGTTGCCCTGTGCGGCCCAACCGTCGCCCGTCCGTCCACCGGCCCACGGCAGGCACTCCGGGCCCGTCCAGCTGGCACCCGGACCGCTGGTCCCCACGACGCCGACCTGGCGGTGCTCCCGCTCGGGGTCGGCGGCGACGAGCCCGGCCACGACATCGGCTGCCGCCACGCCGGTGCGCAGCAGGGCGAGGCCCTGTGGCCGGTACGCGAGGTTGGCGTGCGCCTGGGTGGCCAGCGCGCCCACCTCGGCGGCGGCGGCCGGCACCACCGCCCCGGCGGCGAGGAACTTGCTGGCGACGGCCACGCCGTGCAGGCGGCCGTCGGCGGAGCGGGCGACGAGCGAGAAGGTCACCGGCCGAGATTAACCGGTCCCGCCGGCAGGGATTCGACGTGCGTCGTCGTGTCAGAACGGCGGTGAGGCCGGCTCCGGTGGCGCGCCGTGGGCCCGGCGGGCGTCCGCGACCACGACAGCGGCCAGCACCACCGCCCCGAGTGCGGTCGCGACCACACCCGGTAGGAACAGCAACGGCACCGCCGACGCCGCCAACACCAGCAGGGCGATCCAGCGCGACGGTGAGACGCGCGAGAAGACCTCGTACTCCAAGCGGGCGCGACCGGCCAGGAACAGCGCCGGGCCGCCGAGCACCAGGGCCAACCACGAGCCCGGGATCCGTTCCAGCGGATGCTCGATGATCAGTTCGTAGCCGATCGCGGTGGCGGCGAGACCGACCACCATCACCAGGTGGGTGTCGGCCGCCGACCGCCCGATGGTGGCGGGGTGCCGGGCCTTCGTCACCGCCTCGCCCAGGATCCGCCCGGCCCGCTGGACGTAGATCCGCCACAGCATGATCGACGTGGCCAGCGCGAGCGCGAACGCCCAGGCGTGCCCGGTCTCGTAAGGTCCCCTGCTGTACGAGAACCCGGCCACCAGGATCGTCTCGCCCAGGGCGACGAGGAAGAACTGCTGGTAACGCTCGGCCAGGTGCTCACCGGCGATCTCCCACTTGGAGATCCTCGAGCGGCCCAGGCCGGGCACCGGCCAGCCGCAGCGGGCCGCCAGGTACTCGAACGCGAGCGCCGTCGACCAGAGCACCACCTGCGCGTTGGTGCTCAGCATCGCGCCGCTGATCCAGAGCACCCCGCTCAGCGCGAAGATCACCGCCATGCGCACCTTCAACCGGCGGTACGGGTGCGGACCCAGCGCGACCGACAGGATCACCGGGCGGGTCACCTGCGCGACCACGTACGCCACCGCAAACATCAGCGCGGTGTCGGTGAACGCCCTGGGGATCGCCACCCCCATCACCATGCTGCACACCAACGCGGTGATGACCACGGTCTGCAACGGCACCTTGTACGGGTCGTACCGGCTGGTCGTCCACGCGGTGCCCTGCCAGACCGCCCAGAGCGCGAGCAGCAACAGCAGGGTCTTGCCGCTGCCGGTGACAGTGGCCCAACCGTGCTCCCGGCCCGGTTCCTGCGTCAGGTCCTCGAACGCGCGGGCCGAGATCCGGGTGAGCGCGAAGACGTACACCAGGTCGAAGAAGAGTTCGAGGAACGTGGCCCGGCCGGGAGTGGCCGCCGCAGGGACCGGCTCCAGGCGTCCCGCTGCCCTGGAACCCATGGTCAGCGGCCTGCGCCGTCGGTACGGTCCACCTGGCAGTCGTAGCACCCCCGATGGCACGCGCCGCTGGAAACCGGCGATTCTGCCCAGTACGGGGATCTTGCTCGCGTGCCCCGTCAACGGGCACGATCGATCGGTGACGAATCGATGGGGCATGACGGTGCCGCTGGGCGGCATCCCGCTGGCCGACCACGAGGCGGTCTACGCGACGCTCGACCGGGCCGGGTTCACCGACGTCTGGTCGTCCGAGGTCGCCGGGACCGACGCGTTCACCCCCCTGGCGCTGGCCGCCGCCTGGCAGCCCCGGCTACGGCTCGGCACCGCGATCACGCCGGTCTTCACCCGTGGCCCCGGGCTGCTGGCGATGAGCGCGGCGGCGCTGGCCGAGGCCGCGCCGGGCCGGTTCTCGCTCGGCATCGGGGCGTCCTCGCCCGTGCTGGTCCGGGACTGGAACGCCGTCCGGTTCGACGAGCCGTTCCGGCGGACCCGTGACGTCCTGCGTTTCCTGCGCGCCGCGCTGCGGGGCGAGACCGTCGACGAGGTGTACGACACCTTCACCGTGCGACGGTTCACGCTGGAACGACCACCGGCGGTGCCGCCACCGATCCTGCTCGCCGCACTGCGCCCCGGAATGCTCCGACTCGCCGGCGCGGAGGCCGACGGGGTCATCCTCAACTGGCTCAGCGCCGACGACGTGCCGCGTGCCCTCGCCGAGCTGGGCGAGCGACGCCCCGGCTTCGAGGTCGCCGCCCGGATCTTCGTGTGCCCCACCGAGGACGCCGCGTACGCCCGGACCCTGGGCCGTCGCCTCATCACCAGCTACCTGACCGTCCCCGCGTACGCCGAGTTCCACCGCTGGCTCGGTCGGGACGAGACGCTCGCGCCGATGTGGGAGGCCTGGGCCGCTGGTGACCGGCGCGGGGCCAGCGCGGCGGTGCCGGACGACGTGGTCGACGCCCTGGTGCTGCACGGCTCACCCGAGCGGTGCCGTGCCCAGGTGCGCCGCTACGCCGACGCCGGTGTGGACGTGCCGGTCTTCGCGCTGCTGCCCACGCCGGAGGTGACAGCCGGTGGCGCGACCGCGTTGACCACCCTCATCGCCCAGTTGGGCGTCGACCCGGTAGGAGCCGCCGCGTGAACCTTACCGACCGGATCGTGGTGGTCACCGGCGGCGCCGGCGGCATCGGAGCCGCGCTGTCGCGCCGTTTCGCCGCCGAGGGGGCCGCAGCCGTGGTGGTCGCCGACCTGGACGCCGAGGCGGCGGACGCGGTGGCCGAGGGTATCGGCCCGGTCGCGCACCCCATAGCCCTCGACGTCACCGACGAGGACCAGGTCCGCGAGCTGGTCGCCGACACCGAGACGCGGTACGGCCGGATCGACCTGTTCTGCGCCAACGCGGGCGTGACCACCGGTGGGGGAGTGGAGGTCGACGACGCCAGCTGGGACCGGGCCTGGCGGGTCAACGTGCTCGCCCACGTCTACTCGGCCCGTGCGGTGCTGCCCGGCATGCTCGCCCGGGGCGGCGGGCACCTGCTGCACACCTGCTCGGCGGCGGGTGTGCTGACGGCGGTGGGCGACGCCGCGTACACCGCGACGAAGCACGCCTCGGTGGGCTTCGCGGAGTGGCTGGCCATCACCTACCGGGACCGGGGCATCCGGGTCAGCGCGCTCTGCCCGCAGGGCGTGGACACCCCGATGCTCGCCGACGGCATCGCCGAGGGTCACCTCGGCGCCCGCGTGATCACCGCGTCCGGTGCGGTGCTCACCCCGGACGAGGTCGCCGACGCGGCAGTCGCCGGGTTGGCCGAGGAACGTTTCCTGATCCTGCCGCACCCGGAGGTCGCCGACTACGCCCGCCGCCGCGCCGAGGACCCGGACGGCTGGCAGGCCGGCATGCGCAAACTCATCCGTCGCCTGACCTCCTGACGGCTGTCACCGCCGGAACGCGACCGGCAGCCAGGAGGTGGGCGCTGTTTGCGACCAGCGCCGGTTCGCTGCTGTACAGCCGGGCGAGGTGCAACGCGCCGGCGAAGACGACGTCCTGCGCGGGCCCACCTGCCGCCGCCTCCGCCGCCGTCCAGGCCGGACCTTCCACGCCGTGTACGACGACATCGGTCAGCCCGGCGACCGCACACTCGTCGGCGATCTCCTCGGCCCGGTGGAAATAGGCGTGCGTGAAACCCGTCGTCGGATCGTTGGTGCCGTCGGTCAGCAACGTCCTCGCCTCCGCGAGTGTCGTCTCGTCGAGGCGTCCGGTGGCGGCGAAGTCCAGCGGCCCGGCGAAGCGCGAGATGGCGGCGGCGACGACCCGGCCACCGGGTCGGGTGACCCGGGCGGCCTCTCGCAGCGCCTGGATCCGGTCGACGCGCCGCACCAGGTGGTAGAGGGGACCCAGCAGCAGCGCGGCGTCGTACGTGTCGGTGGCGTCCGGCAACGAACGCGCGTCGGCGACCTCGGCCTCGATGGGAGGCTGCCCGGCGCGGGCCTGCGCGACGTGAGCCGGTACCAGATCCAGGAGACGCACCTGGTAGCCGGCGGCGGCTAGCGCCCGCGCGTACTCGCCGGGGCCACCGCCGATGTCCAGGACGCGGGCACCCGGGCCGGGCAGGAGATCACGCAGGCACTCCATCGTCCGGATCCACTCCAGCCGTGCCTGGGGTCGTCCGGCGAGACGTTGGTCCTCCCGGTAGCGCACCGTGTAGTAGTCGATGATCTCGTTCGCCTGCTGATCCATGCACTGATGGTCATCGGGGTGCGACGCGGGGGCCAGCGGATTACCGCTCGCAAGACAGTCCCCCGGCAGGGGGAGCACGTTCCCCTCCACCGGGGTCGAGCAGCCCGGCGAAGCCGCTGACCATGGGCTGATGAGTCCTGGTGTGGGGTTTCCGGGTCGGAACCAGCGGCGCGGCAGATCGGAGCGTTCCGTCCGCGCTCCTCGATCCGCGGTGGTTCCGGTGGCGTGCGCCGCCTTCGTGCTCGGCGAGGTGGCGCTGCGTCTGTACTGGCTCGCCGGCGGCCGCTGGGGTTACACCGCCTGCGATCGCACCGCTTTGGTCGACCCGGCGGGCGGATGCGGCGCGGATCGCGTGCACACGCTGCCGTTCTGGGCGGGCTGGGGAGCGGTCGGAGTCGGTGTCGCTCTCGCGATCATCGTCGGGTGTGCTGTCTCGTTCCCCGGCCGCGCCGTCGCTGCCGCGAGTTGGGCGGCGAGCGCGTTGCTCCTGGTCGTTGCGTTTCCGCTGCACCTGCTCTTCGAGCTTCCGGCGGCGTTGACGGGACGCCCCTCGGACTGGCGTGACCTCGGCGCACGGCTCGCGTTGGTAGCCGGTGGCGCCCTGTTCGCCGGGCTCGCGCACGCCTCCGGTCCCCGACGGGGCCCAGCGCCCGCCGGCTACCAGCCGGTGCCGAGGTGGACGCGCCGCTGGGCGTACGCCGCTGTCGCCCTTCCCGTGGTCGGCTGGGCCGTGCCGCACGGGCTCTGGGTGCTCGGCGTTCCATTCGGCATCTCCGAGCAGCAGCTGGACGAGATCCAGCTGGATCTTCCGACGGAGACCGGCCTCGCGATCACCCTCGTCCCGCCGCTCGCCGGCCTGCTCGTCCTCGGGTTGGTGCAGCGGTGGGGTCAGCAGTTCCCCCGCTGGGTGCCGGCGTCGGGCGGTGGACGGGTCCCCCGGCTGCTGGCGGTGATCCCAGCCGGGGTGGTGGCGCTCGCGTTGGTCACCTACGGCGTGCTGAGCGTCGCGGTGTTCGTCGACCAGCTACGCACCGGAGACCTGTCGTGGGCGGAGGTGCGGGAGGGGTGGGCGACCAGCGCCACCCTGCTGGTGTTCCTCGGCTGGGGAGTGTCGCTCGGCGTCACGGCCACCGGTTACGCGCTCACCACCCGGCCGCGTCTGCCTTCGGAGCCGGCGGCTTCCCTGCCCGGCTCGATCCCTTCACGATTGGAGCGCTCATGACCACCGACTCCCACCGCACCTGGGCCGCCGACCCACCACGTTGGGCCGTCTGGGCCGCCTACGCCGTCCCGCTGTGCGTCCTGCCGTCCGCGGTCTGGCGACTGACCCTGCTGGTCACCGACGATGCCGTCACCCCGTGGTACATGATCTTGCTGTCCGTCCTCTCGGTGGGGCTGGCGCTGTCGACACTCGGCCTGGTGCACCGATGGGGACAACGCCTTCCGCAGTGGGTGCCACTGCTCGGCGGCCGTCCCGTGCCGGCGCGCCCGGTAGTACTCGTCGCGCTGATCGGCGGCTCGGTGCTCGTCGCCGTCTGCGTCTATCTCCTCCTCAACAGCAGGTTCCACATCGTGGAGCGCGGCTGGGTCGGCATCGGCCGCGACGAACCCGCCCATCCGGCTCCGACCTGGGAGGTGCTGCGCTACTACGCGCCGATGGTCGCCTGGGGGCCGCTCGTCATCGCCGTGGCCGCCGACTACGCCCGCCGCGCCGCCCGCTCCCGCCGCCCACTGGCGGGCCGCCGTCTGGCGGGCCGCCGTCTGGGTTGATCAAGAGCTTTGCGTCATCATCGGGCGTCATCCTGACGCAAACCTCTTGATCACCGCGGGAGCGGCGGGCGTGGGCGCGGGTCACTGGGGGGAGGGGCGGGCGTGGGCGCGGTTCACCGCGAGGAGTGGCGGGCGCGGCGGAGGGGGGACGGGTGAATTGACCAGAGCAGACGGCGCCACCACGGGCGGGCCGCGCGCAGCGTCGTGACGTAGGCGGTGGCCACCTCGGCCGCCCGGGCCGCCTGGGCCGGGGTCGCGGCAGCGGGGGCGAAGCCGACCTGATTCAGCAGGGCCGCCAGTTCGTCGACGGCCGGCGCTGCGTCGGCCGGACCGCTGCCGGTCCGGGCGCTGCCCGTCGGGCCGCCGCCCGTCGGGCCGCCACCCGTCGGACCGCCGTCGGTTGGGCCGCTGCCCGTCGGGCCGTTGCCTGGTGGGCCGTCGCCCGTGACGCCGGCTCGGGCGTCGGCGAGGGCCTGGCGGGCGTGCCCGGCCACCTCGGTGGCGGCCAGGTCGTCGCCGACCGGCCGGCCGGCCAGGCGCAGCGCGTCGGTGACCTCCTGCCAGGCCCCGGCGATACGCCGGCCGGGGTCACCCTGGACGAGTCGACTCCTGGTCAACGAGCGGCGCATCGCCAACAGGGTGAGCAGGAGCGCCCCCACCAGCAGCACCAGGCCGCCGCTGCCCCCGGCGACCAGCACCGGCGTGGACAACCCACCCCGTCCGGGCGGCCCGTCCGGGGCGGCCACCGGCTCCGGCGACGCGGATGGCTCCACTGTGGGCGCCGGTGCCTCCGACGGCGGCGGATCGTCCGGCGTCGGCCGGAAATCCTCCTCCACCGGCCTGGGCTCGTTGTCCGGGCGCGGCAGCGGGTCGAACGGCACCCAACCCAACCCGTCGAAGAGGACCTCCGGCCAGGCGTACGCGTCGCCGGCCAACACCGGCCCCTGCCCGCCGGTCCGGAAACCCACCACCACCCGCGTCGGCAGCCCGGACAGCCGGCCCAGCACCGCGAACGCCGCCGCGAACTGCTCGGACGTGCCCTCCTGGCCGCCGCCGTTGCGGGGTCCGAAGAGGAAGAAACCCAGATTCGGGTACGCGTGCCCGCTCGGCGCGTCCGCCACCACCCGGTAGTGCTCGGCCAGGAACTGCTCGATCGCCAACGCCCGCGCGAACGGTGCGCCGTTCTCCTCGGCGAGTTGAGCGGCCAACTTTCGCATCGGCTCGGGCACCCCGTCGGCGACCCGCAACACCCGGGCCACCTGGTCACCGGCGGGCACGTTGGCGGTGCCCAACAGGTTCGAGTCCGGGTGCTCCTCGGCGGAGGTCACCTCGTACCGCAGCCCCGGCGACAACCCCTCGGGCCGGATCAGCGTCCCGCTCGCCGGGTCGTACGCCACCCGCGCGCCGCTGACCTCCCGGGGCGTCGCCACGGCGGGGAGGAGCCGACCGCTCAACTCCGCCACGGTGATCTGCTGGCGGACCGTGCCCACCGTGCTGTCCTCGGGTGGCGTGGCGGCCGGCAGGATCCGGCCCGCGTTGCGGTACGTCGCCCCGACCCGCCAGGTCACCCCGTCGTAGTCGCTGAGCACCGCCAACCGGATCCGCACACCGGCACCGGTGCCCGGCGCAGGCTCGGCTCCCGGCTCGTCGTCCGGCGCGGCGGCGTCGGGCGGTGCGGGCGGGGCGCTGTCGCGTTCCGTGCTGACGTCGAGGAGTTTCTGCTCCGGACGCAGCGCCCAACCGGAGATGCGGATCAGCGGGTTCTCGTCCAGTGACTGCACCTGCGGCGGCTCCACGTACCGGCGTGGGTCCACCGGCCGACCGTCGACCTGACCGGCGACGAGAGGGCCGAGCAGCGCGACCAGCCCGACCACCAGTGCCACGCCGAGCGTCGCGCTGGCGGCCAGCCGCAGTCGCACCGCCGCGCGTACCCGGGGCGCCAGGTCGGCGGCCGGATCCCCGCCGGCCGGTGCCGTGTCGCCCGGTGCCGCCAGGCCGACCGCCGCGACCGCGACGAACGCCACAGTCGTTCCGACGGCCGGCTCCGCGTTCGGGCCGACCGCGTACAGGGCGGCGGCGTAGAGTCCCGCCGCCGGCAGGTAACCCAACAACACCCGGCCGGCGCGCAGCGCCACCTCCGCACCCGCCAGCCCGGTCAACCAGGCGGCGACCACCGGCACCAGCACCGTGTCCGGTGCGGGCTCCACCGGAATCATCGCGGTCAGCAGCCGGGGAATGCCGTTGCGGGCGGCGTCCGCGGTGACCTCCAGCAGGCTGCCGGACAGCTCGGCGTGGTCGGCGGCCAACCGCAGCGACCACAGTGTCCAGCCGGCCATCGCGGCCACCGAGACCGGTGCCACCAGCCAGGACGGCAGCCGACGGGCGGCGACACTGACCAGCACCGAACCGGCCGCCGCGCCGCCCACCAGCCAGGTCAGCAGGTCACCCGCGTACACCCGGCCCAGCGCCACCCCGGCGAGCACTGTCATCCCGATCAACGCCGCCGGGACGACGGCCGCCCGCAGCACCCGCACGACGTGCGTCACCACCGGCGTACCCCGTCCCATTCGGCGGCGAACTGCGCGCCGTCCGCCGCGTCGACCACCACCAGGCCCGCGGCGCCCGGTGGCGTCGGTTCGGCCGCGCCGAACACCGCGACCACCACCGAGGGGTACGCCCCGCGCAGCGCGCCGACGTGCCCCAGCTCGTCTCGGCCACCCGGCCCGGTCAGGAAGATCAACGTGTCGCCGAGCCGATCCTGTCGCAGTCGGGTGGTCGCCGCGCGTACCGCGTTGTCGTCGTCGGACAGGTCGGCGGCGGCCAGCCGGTCCAGCGGCCCGAGGGCGGGCCCGCCGTCGGCCTCGCCACCGGTCGTCACCGCCTCGGCGGCCACGAACAGCAACACCACCGGCAGGTCCGCGCGGTGCGCGGCGGTCACCACCGACGCCGCCGCCTCGCACGCCGACTCGAACGACTCCGCCACCCGACCGACGCGCCGCGGGTGCGCCGCGACCCGGTTGTCCAGCAGGACGACCAGGCGGGGGAGGCTGGTGTCCACGTTCTCCCGCACCATCAACTCACCGACCCGGGCGCTGGTCCGCCAGTGCACCCGGCGCAGCTCGTCGCCGACCACGTACTCCCGCAGCGAGTCGAACGTGATCGACCCGTGCGGCACCCCGTCCACCCGGCCGTCGAGGCTGCGCCCCGCACCGGTGGGCACGGCCGCCAGCGGGTGGATCCGGGGGTACACCCAGACCGGCACCACCGCGCCGTACGGGCGGGCCAACGCCACCAGGCCCAGCGGGTCGCGTCGGGTGACCCGCAACGGCCCCACCGGCACCACCCCCCGCCGGTGGGTCGGCACCTCGTAGCGGACCTCGGTGTCCCGCCCCGGACGCAGGCGCAGCACCGGAACCGGCACCGTGCGCTCGCCGCACCGGTCCTCCGCCAACAGGTTCGCCGACCGCAGCCGGCCGGCGTTGCGCACTGTCACCGTCATGCTCGCCGACTCGCCGCGCGCCACCCGGTCCGGGTCGGCGTGCCGGGTCACCGTCAACCGGGGCCGCCAGGCCGCCACCAACGCCGCGTAGCCCACCGCCGCGCCGGCCGCCGCACCGAGCAACGTCAACTCGGGGTACGCGAAACGGAAACCCGCACCCACCAGCACGACGGCGGCGACGAGCAGCCCGATCCCACGGGCGGTGATCCCCATGCCGCTGCTGCCGGTCAGCCCTGCACCGGAGCGGGTTGCCCCGACGGCAGGGGCACCGGCACCGAGGCGATGGCCTGGCGCAGCACCTCCCCGGCGGTCAACCCGCGTACCTGGGCGTCCGGGGTGAGCAGCAGCCGATGCGCGAACACCGCCTCGGAGAGCGCCTTGAGGTCCTCCGGCATGATCCAACCTCGCCCGTCGATCAGCGCGTACGCGCACGCCGCCCTGGTCAACGCGATCACACCCCGGGGGCTAACCCCGACGCGCACCTGCGGGTGGGTACGGGTCGCGGCGGCCAGCCGGACCGCGTACGCGTAGAGCGGCTCGGCGATGTGCACCCGGCGGGCCATCCGGACCATCTCCCCGACGGTGGCGGTGTCGGTGACCGGGGCGAGCGCCTCGGGCGACCGCACCGTCGCGCCCCGCAGCACCTCGACCTCGACTGCCTCGTCCGGGTAGCCGACGGACAACTTCACCAGGAACCGGTCCAACTGCGCCTCGGGTAGCCGGTAGGTGCCGTCCATCTCCACCGGGTTCTGCGTCGCCACCACCAGGAACGGCGACGGCACCGGGTGCCGGACGCCGTCCACCGTGACGGTGCGTTCCTCCATGACCTCCAGCAGCGCCGACTGGGTCTTCGGCGACGCCCGGTTGATCTCGTCGGCGATGACGATGTTGGCGAAGACCGGCCCCGGATGGAACTCGAAGTCCCGGGTCGCCTGGTTGAAGATCGTCACGCCGGACACGTCCGACGGGAGCAGGTCGGGCGTGAACTGGATACGCCGCCACTCACCCTTCACCGTGGCGGCGATGGCCCGGGCCAGGGTCGTCTTGCCGACCCCGGGCACGTCCTCCAGGAGCACGTGACCCTGCGCGAAGAGCGCGGTCAGCGCCAGCCGCACCACCTGCGGCTTGCCGAGCACCACCGCGTTGACGTTCTCGGCCAGCCGGGCGGCCAGGGCCGCGAAGCCCTGCACCTCCGGCTGGGTGAGTGGCTCGTGGGTGTTCACGGTCGGTGGTGCTCCTCGCTGGTGGTTCAGCAGGTGGGCAGGACGTTGATGTTGTCGCCGCCCTCCAGGTTGAGCCAGGCCCAGGGAATGTAGTTCTTCCCCTCGTAGTTGACCTGCACCCACCAGGTGCTGCGCTTGTCGTTGTTGTAGATGTAGGCGTAGACCTCTTCGCCCGACTTCTTGCAGTAGGCCTGTAGCCGGGTGCCCGGCTCCGCCCATCCCACCTGCTTGTCGTTGTCCTGCCGGGCAACCGAGAAGATCTCGTTGCCGTTGCGGCCGTCACGGTCCCGGTCGCAGTAGGTCGACTCGGGTCCGGACGCGCCGTTACGGCAGGTCGCGACCCCGTACAGCGGCGGCGTCTTCTGCGCCCTCGTCGCCGTGCCCTTACCGGCGGCGTTGGTGGCCGTCACCGTGAACGTGTAGTTGGTGCCCGGCGTCAGGCCCGTCATCGTGATGCTGGAACACGCACCGGCCTTCGCCGGCTCACCCGTCGTGCTCAACGAGCAGGTGGCCTGACCACCGCCAGCGTCCACAGTGAACGTCACAGTCGCCCCGGTGGCGGTCGCCGACGAACCGGTCACCGTGACCCGGGGCTCGGCGACCGTGCGCGCGGTGGCTGTCGCCTCCGGGCCCGGCCCCGCCTCGTTGACAGCCTTCACCTTCACCGTGACGTTCTGGCCGTTGCCCAGCCCGGTGACAGTCGTGCGGGTGTCGGTCACCTCGCTGGTACGCCCACCGACGTCCACCAGGTACTTCGTCACCGGCCGGCCGTTGGCCTCGGCCGGCGCCCACTGCACCGTCACCGCGCCCGGCTGGTTGGCGACAGTGCCGGCCCGCAGGTCGAGCGGCCGACCCGGCGCCGCGAAGGGCACCACGGTGTTGCTCACCGGTGAGGCCGCCGACCCGGCGCCCTTGCTGTTGACCGCCACCACTGTGAACGCGTACTGGGTGCCGTACTCCAGCTCACCGGCCGGCACCACCAGCTCCGTCTTGGTCGACTCGCCGGCCGGGGCGTTCGTCCCCGCCGAACTGGCCGTCACCGCGTACCTCGCGATGGTGTTGCCCTGCCCGTTCGCGGCCGGCCACTTCACCAGCACCGTGCCGTCGGGTCGTTCCTGGGCGGTGACGCTCGCCGGCGGGTCCGGAACCGCGGCGGTCGGGGTCACCGGGTTGCTGTTGCGCGGCGGACCGTCGCCCTTGGCGTTCACGGCGTGCACCGCGAACCGGTACGTCTCGCCGTTGGTCAGACCCTTGACCTCCACCGCACGCTGGTTCGCGCCCACCTCCACACGCTTCCCGGCACCCTCCACCACGTACTTGATGATCTCGGCGCCGTTGGCGGCCGCCGGCCGCCAGCTCACCCGGGCCTGCGCGTTGCCGGCCGACGCGGTCACGCTGCGCGGGGCACTCGGCTTACCCACCCGGGGCTTCTTCGGCGGGGGCGGCGGCGCGGCAACCGGTGGCGGGTCGCCGCCGAGCACGTCGTTGGCGTACTTGTCGACCTCGCGCACCTGGTGCTTGTCGTCCACCACCCGTGCGGTCGCCGCGTCGGGGGAGTTGATGAACAGGTGGTTCTCCCGGACCTCCAGCTCCAGCGGCCCGTTCGCCCGCCCGCCGATGGTCTCGACCAGCTGACCGCCCCCGTCGAAGGCGTAGATCGTGCCGGTGGACTCGTCGGCGCAGTAGAACCGGTCCGCCCAGGCCACCGCGGCGCTGAGCCGATCCCCCTCGCCGGGCACCGTGAACGCCTTCTCCTCCCCACCGTCACCCACCACCAGCACCCGCCGTTCGGCGGGAACGGTGACCGGAACCCGGGGGCCACTGGTGCGCGCGGGCAGCGCGGCCGGGCCGGACAGCGTCAACGGCGTCGGGTGCACCTTGCCCCGCTGCACGCGCACCAGCTTGCCGGCCGTACGGTCGAGCACCGCCACACCGTCGTCCAGTGTGGAGACCACCAACTCGTGGCTCGCCTCGGCCACGTCGTACGACTCGACGCGCTCCGGCTTGATCCCGCCACCGTCGGGCGCGGCCGAGGCCGGCGCGGACGGCAGCTTGGCGGCGGTGATCGCCGAGACGGTGCCCTCGCTGGGCACCGCGATCCAGAGCCGGCCCTCGCCGTCGAAGGTGCCGCCGGCGATGCCCGGGGGATAGCGGACCGGCTCGCCGACCGGGGCCAGCGACCGCGGGTCGAGCTGCCGCACGATGCCCTGCACGGCGTCGACCACGAACGCCGAATCTTCGTGCAGGGCGACACTCACGCCCAGGCCGGGCGTCGTCTTGGTGGTCGCGGTGAGTTGCAGGGTCGCCAGATCCAGGGAGCTGACCTGCCCCGTCTGGAGGTCGCGCAGGATCAGCAACCGGTCGGTCTGGGTGACCTGCATCGGGTGACGGTTGGCACCGGGAATCTCGGTGCGGGTGTCCACCCGGGCGGTCACCCCGTTGACCCGGGCCAGCTCGCTGCGCGCCGCGCTCCACAGCCAGGAACTCGCGTCGTAGTTGGCCACCGCGTTGTCGGCCGCGCCCAACCCGAGAACCGTCAACCCCATGGCGGCCAGCAGAGCGGCCACCGTGCCGACAGTCACCAGCCCGCCGCGAAGCCGGGACCGGGAGCGGGGGGCGTCAGTCCGTACGGCGTCGTCGATGCTGGCCACAGCCGGCTGCCTTCCCTGAGTCGTGGCAGGTGGCGCGCCTCGCGGCAACCCCTCCCCTGAGCCGGGTGCCATCATATGGCGCTGCTGGTGGCGGGGGAACCCGCACGGTCACCCCTGTGGATACCGAGCGTGTGCGTTGTGGACGCCCAGCTCAGCCCGGCTCACGCTCCGATTCAGCTCGGAGACGGTCGTCCTGAGGGCTTCCCGCTCGGCGGGGCGTTGCGCTCTCGTGCGGTGCAGACCTGGCCCGATGTCGCGAAGCTGTCCGTGGAGTAGACAGCCAACACGGTGAAGCAGTGATCCACTCGGGAGTTCAACCCGTTGACCGTGTAACTGGTCCTGCCCGGGTCCACGGTGGCCATCACCCCGAGGGCCTGCCCGGCCCGTCCGGCCGCGACCATGAACGGCACCGCGCCGCCGGACGGGTCCGTCCAGGTCAGCGTGATCGTGGTCGAGTCGTCCCGGAGCTTCAGATCCCCCGGCGGAGGGCCCGCCGCCGTCGGCACCCCCGTGGGTGCCACCGCCGTCGGTGCCGTCCCGCTGGGCGGCGGGTCGTCGCGGGTCAGCACCACCGCGCCCAGCCCGGCCACCGCCACCACTGCCACCCCGGCCGCGACCACCGCGCCGATGAGTGTCGCCCGGTTGCGGCCCGCCGAGCG
The DNA here is from genome assembly GCF_027460215.1 of Micromonospora sp. WMMC250. Taxonomy (NCBI): domain Bacteria; kingdom Bacillati; phylum Actinomycetota; class Actinomycetes; order Micromonosporales; family Micromonosporaceae; genus Micromonospora; species Micromonospora sp. WMMC250. Next base: position 7,214,090 of record NZ_JAPZBJ010000002.1, read on the forward strand.
GTCCTCGTCGGTGTACGCCGGCCGGTACGCATCCTGCGCCTGGTGGTACTGCTGGCCCGGATACAACGCCTGCCCCGGGTAGTGCTCCTGCGACGGATAGTGCTCCTGGGACGGGTAGCCGGCCTGCTCGGCCGGGGTCGGCTGATAGTCCTGATGGTGCTGCGGTGCCGGTAGCGGCCCTGCTGCACCACTGGCCGGTGACCAGGCCGCCGGGGTCGGCTCGACCGGCGTCGCGGCGGGGCGCGGTGGCGCGGCGGCAGATCCCGGCTGGGCGACGACCGGCTCCTGAGCGGTGACAGGGTGGCTCGGACCGCCGTAACCGCTGGGCGGGCCGCTGCTCGGCGCGACGGCCGGGAACACCACCGTCTCGTCGGACGCCGAGACCCGGGCCCGCTGCGTTGGCGCCGGCGCGGCCTCGAAGATGTCCAGCCCGGACTCGCCGCCCCCGCCGGTGGCCCCGGCGTCCGCAGCGGGCGGGTCAGCGACGTCGGCGTCGGTATTCGACAGCGGCGGGCCGCTGCGGCTCCACGGCGGCGCGGTCAACCCCCACGGGGGTACGGAAGGCGCGGCGCTGGAAGGCGCGGGGGTTGGTGTCGCCCTCTGTGGGGGTCCGGAGACCGGCTGCCGGGGAGCGGGCGGTGCGCTCGTCGGAGGGGCGGAGATGGGAGGCGCGGAGACGGGGTGGGTGTGCGCGGGTGGTGCGGACGTCGGGTGCATGTGGCCGGGTGGTGCGGAGATCGGGTGGGTGTGCGCGGGTGGTGCGGACGTCGGGTGCATGTGGCCGGGTGGTGCGGAGATCGGCTGTGGGGGAGCGGGTGGCGCGCTGACTGGTTGGGCCGGTGCGCCGCCAGCCGGTCGGACCGGACCCGGGTGATTGCTGGTCGGCAACGACCCGCCCGGCCGGGTCGCCTCGACGCCGGGCGCGTCGTCGGGGGCGTTCGCTCCGGTCGGGCTGACTCCCGCTCGGGTTCGGGCGGCTTCCTCGGCGAGCAGGGGCTCGATCTGCCGTACCTGGATCGTGGGATCGTCCCAACGGGGTGCAGGTGTCGGGGCAGGAGGAGCCGCCGGCTGGACTGTGGGGTCGACGGTCGGAGGGTCACCGACCCGCTGACGCGGCGTCACAGGAGGCCCGGTCGGTGGTCGACGTGGTGGCCGCTGCTCGGATGACGGCAACGGCTGGCTCTCGGCCCTGGGCCTGGGCAGTTGACTTTCGGCCGTCGGCCTGGCCGGTCGGCCCTCCGTCGTCGGTCTGGCCGGCTGGCTTTCGGACGTCGGCGCGGGCGGGTGGACCTTGGTGCCCGACCTGGACTGCTGGCTGTCGGCCGTCGGGCCGGGCGGCTGGCTCGCCGTAGGAGAAGGTCCGGGTTGCGACGGCGGGGCCATGGAGGGTGCCGACGGGCCGGAGCGGATCGGCGGGGTGGTTGTCGGCTGGATGGGCTGAACCTGAGGCGCCGGAGCCGGGGCCGTGGCGTCGCTGGGTGCGGCGGGTGTGCGTACCCCTGGCGGGGTTGCCCGGGGTGTCGCTGGCGGTTGCGGCGGCGCCCAGGGTGAGGTGGTGGCCACCGGGCCGCCTTCGGAGGGGCGCATCGCGGCGAGGGTCGCCAGGGACAGCGTCGGCCCCGACAGCGCCGCCCGGGCACCGGAATCGGGCGGCGCGCTGACCGGCTCCGGGCCGGACGTCGGCGACGGTTTGTGCTGTTCAGTCGGGGTCGACGCGGACAGGCCGAGGTAGTCGCGGGCGGCGCGTACCACCGGGTGGTGCTCCCCGAGCACCGCAGGGCCGGCGGTGGCCACGCGGGTGTAGTTGCGGCGGGCCTCGTGCCGGTTGCCCAGTTCCTCGGCTACCTCGGCGAGTTCGAAGGCGATCGCGAGCAGGACCGGGTCGGAGTGCTCCCACCGCCGCTCGCCCGCCGCGAACGCCTCCTCCAACACCCGGCGGGAGCCGAGCGGATCATCCGCCTCCCGGTGCAGCCGGGCCAGCAGATGCGCGGTGTGCAGCACCTCGGGGTGATCGTCGGAGTACGGCGGGGGAGGGGACCCGACAGCCTCCGCGAGCAGCTGCCGGGCGGCGCTGAGATCGCCAGCGGCGCGCAGGGCGAGGGCCCGGTGCTGGACGGCTGCGAAGGGGGAGGGATGGGACACGTGGCAATGCTGCCGCCAGAGGGCCGCCGGACGCTACCCGGACACGCGTGGGTGCTGTGTCGGTGAGGCACTGACAGGCCGTTTGACCAGTGGCGCGAGCGCCGAGACCGGGACAGCGGAAGGCGACGTGCATGATCCACGAGCGGCGTGTACAGTAACTCCCCGTGCGGCCCGCCATACCGACATCAGATGGAAAGATCATCTGGTCGGCAAGGTAGGCTCAACGTGTAGGTCCGGGTGGCGGAATGGCAGACGCGCTAGCTTGAGGTGCTAGTGCCCGTATAGGGCGTGGGGGTTCAAGTCCCCCCTCGGACACCAGTACGTCTCATATGTGCGACGTAGACGTAGCGGTGGTCAAGGATGCTTGACCACCGCCGAAACCCATCCGATGCCGCGTCTGGGGCTACTCCCAGTGACCAGCGGCGGGCGAGCTCCGCGATGACGGGCGGCGGCTCGTCAGTGATTCCCGCCGTTGTTCTGCCGGGTCTAGCGTCTGGCGTGCGCGTTGCTCATGGCGCCCCTGCGGCGGCCATGAGGCGTCCTCCGCTACCACTTCCGAGTCTTGCCGCCACCCGAAGCAGTGCGGCTGTCTACGGTGTGGCGACGCTCGACTCGCGTGGTCGGATCGCCGACCGGTGCGCGATGAAGGAACTCCAGTGGACCCCCGGATTGCGACTGAGCATTCGGGAGCGTCGAGGGCTGATTGTCGTATCAGCTGACAAGCAAGGCGTCTTTAAGGTGACGAAGGAAGGCCACGTCCGACTGCCGGCAGTGGTCCGTCAATGGTGCGGCCTCGCCGCCGGCGACCGCGTACTCATCGTGGCTGAATCAGCCAGCAACCGCCTGGTGGTTCATCCGCCGGCAAAGATCGACGAGATGATCGGGCAGGCTCACGATGCGGTCTTCGGGGGCGAGCGTGAGTGACGCATCGGCGAGCCAAGCTGAGGTGGCAGCGGCTCGGCTCCTTCTTGCTCGGATGGGCATCTCGCCTGCCGACCTTTTGGACGCTGCCGTGGTTCGGCCTCCGTCGCCGACCTTCGCCGAATACGTTCCCGTGGTGGCGGCTGCGGTGTCGGCGGGTACGCGGCGTGCCTATGGCTCCTACTGGAACCGCGTGGTGGAGCACTGGGGAGAATGCAGGCTGGACGAGCCCACGCCTTCGGAGATTGAGAAGTTGGCGGAGTACGTCAAGACGCACGTTGTGGCCCGGCGAAATGCACGTGGAGGCCGAAGCGCGGCGGAGCATCTGATTGCCGCCTTGCGGTGTCTCTACAAGAGAGCAGTCGCCGACGGTTTCATTGCAGCATCCGACAACCCTGCGCTAAAGGTGGCGAAGCCGCGACGTTTGCCAAGCACGCGGCGAGCGGTGGCGGACACGCGACTGGCCGAGATCAATGAGGTCGCGGCCAGCACGGGTAACGACCCGGCTCTCGACACCTTGCTCTTGCGGTTGCACACCGAAACGGCGTGTCGGCGCGGTGGAGCTTTGGCGCTCCGTCCGGTTGACCTTGATCCGGATCAGTGTCTGATTCTGCTCCGAGAGAAGGGCGATTCGGTACGTTGGCAACCAGTTTCCCCGACGCTGATGAGATACCTGCAGCGGCATGCTGAGGAGCGGGGCGCGACGGAGGCGGGACAGTTGCTGCGCTATCGGGACGGTGAGCCCATCACGTACCGGCGCTACGACCATCTGTGGGTACGCATCGGCGAGCACCTGCCGTGGGTCTACGTGCAACAGATCAGCACCCACTGGTTACGTCACACTACTTTGACCTGGGTGGAAAGGAACTTTGGCTACGCTATCGCGAGAGCCTACGCCGGCCATTCAGAGGGTGGCGGTGACGCCGGCACGACAACCACCTATGTGAGAGCTTCATTGCCGGAAATCGCCGCTGCCCTGTCGGCGCTTACCAACGAGCCACACCCTCTAGTCTAGTCATCCGGTGGGGCCCGGCCTTGCGGGGCCGGACCCCACCGCGGGATCTGTCGGCGGTATGGAAGTGCAAGTAGGGGCCCAGTAGTTAATTGGGCATCCTGTCATTAAACCCCGCCCTGGTGGTGTTCCGAACGGCCGGTTCATCTAACTCAATGAAGCGGCGCGGACTTACCGCAATCGGGATAAGAGCAGTAGCCATTGGCTCCCGGGGTGTAGGAGTGACTTGGGCGGGTGTTCGATGAGCCTCGCGCGGTGGGACGATGTTTGTTGTTTGGATCCAGTCCGACAGCCGTACTAGATGCGTCCGGCTGTCGGACTAGCCGTGGTCCTGTGGCCGTACCAACCCCTGAGCCCGTCGGAACTCGAAGGCGATAGGCGGTCCGCGCCTTTTTGCGGCGGGCGTCTTCCACTTTCGGCCTGAACCGGATGACCCAGCCCAACTTCTCAAGTCGGTTCAGCCAGACGCCGATGGTGGAGCGGGCCAAACCTGTGGCATGTTCCAGGTCGGTCAAGCTCGGCGTGAATTGTGGAGGGATCACCGCAGTTGCCGTATCGGTCCAGGTCAAGAGCGTCAGGATAAGGTGGCGCCCGGAAGGACTGAGGCAACAGTCAGCGTCTCGAACCGCACGCTCTACGGCCCATCGATCTACCATGCGATACGCCCCTTCCGGCCGTGGTATTCACCGGTAGCTCTTGACGCCGTCTGGCATCGGAGCCTCGTGACGCTAGCGACGAACCTGGGCTCTGGCCAGGCATGAACCTGCTCGTCATGCGCTGTCGAGGTGTTGGCGGCGACGGTGACCTGCGGCTTTGGCGTACGTGGAGATGCGGCCACCATTGGCTGGTTCGGTTCGTGATTCGGGCAGGGTGGCAACTGCACACGCGCAGCCCGAAGTCACCGCGGGCGCGCGGTGAGTCGTCGCGGTACAGAGGGTGCGGGCTTGCCGGTGCCAGATTGTGGCTGCGGGGCGAGTCGGTTGGTCCAGTTAGTTCGACCCGTTGTGGATAGCGGAAACCAGTACGCGTCTCGCCTGGCTGTTGCCGCCGGCGCGTAGTGCGGCGACTGTGGCGTACGTCCGCCTGCTAGTCCTCAGTGGGGTTTGGGCGGGTCACTCGGTCTTGGGATCAAGCTTCGTTGGCTTCCGCTTAGGGGGGGTCTGCGCGGCTTGCTCCATCCTCAAGACGTTTTGGATGATTGCGGCGATGCCCTCGCGTCCCTCGGGCGACAGGTCTTGGATGGAGCGCATCATCACCTGAACCTTCGGGTCGGGTACGTCTGCGTCGTCCCCCGAGGGGTCCAGAAAGTGGCCTGGTTTGACCTCGAAGAACTCGGCGAGCGCTGTCAGCGTTGAGGCCGTCGGGTTGGAGTGCTCTGCAGTCCGCAGTCGCCGTACGGTCTCCTCGGAGATGCGATGGCCCTTGGCGGTGAGGGCCTGAGCTACTTCGGCATCGGTGTAGGGCCCCTTACCCGGGCGCTTGAGCGCGTACAACTCTCGAAGCCTGTCTCTGACTAGCGCCGAGCTCGTGCCACGTTGTGGCCGCTCGCTTGGTCCCCCCATGGCACCAGACTCCAACTATAAGTGGTCGGATCCCAACTATATGTGGAAGTTCCGCGTGATGTGTGCTTAGCTCTCTGTGCCGAAGCCACATAGATATGGCTGCAAAACCAAATCTATGCAGGTAGACGGTAGCGCATCGGTTGGCCTCGTTGGAGGGGGTCTGAGGCCCCGATTCGTTCTGCGGGGGTCGCGAAGCCGCGCGGCAACGCGGTCTCCGCTGGCCTGCTCGTGTGGTCAACGTTCAGGTCGTGACGGTAACGGGGGACTGGTCCGCGTCGGGCAAGCCCGGCGTTGGCCTGTGCCGTTCGACAAGCCTTGGGGGAGGCGATCGTGGACGCAGCAAACGGGCGGGCCGGCCGGCCCGCTGGCACCGAAACCTCTGCCGAGGTTCCCGGTGCCAGCGGGCGGGGGGAGCTGGCGGAACGGGCTACACCCGTCCCGCCAGCACGGCCCTCGATTGCAAAAGAGTCCGCGCAAGCCCGAGAGGACGCTGGGCACTGGTGGGAACAAAGCCCGGCGACCGGACCCCGGGAGATTCCCCGCGAGTTTGGCGCGGGTAGCCGAGTGGAGACCCTGTGGCTGCGCGCGGCGGCGCTACGTGCCGGCTGCCCGCTGGTCTGCGTGTCCTCGGCAGACGGCGGTACTGGCCGTTCGACGCTCACGGCGGCTCTCGGCGGGATCCTGGCATTTGCCAGCCCTGCCCCGATCGTTGCAGTGGACGCCACCGGCCGAGCGTGGGGTGGCCTGGGGCATCGCGCGCCTCGCGGCAGTTCAGCGACGGTGTGGGACGCGACACTCGCGGCCGAGAGGCTTGCTGAACCGGCGGTGGCGGAGCCGCTGATGCAGACGGGGCCGACTGGGCTTCGGGTCCTGGTCGGTGAAAGCAAGATGACCGCGCAACGGCGCCCTCCGACGTGGTCGGAGATGTTCGGCTTGGTTGGGCATCTGCGGGAGGTATACGCCCTGGCGCTGCTGGACCTGCCGGCGGCGGACAACACGCCGACGTGGCGGGCCTTGGGCTGGGCGACCGTGCCGGTGCTCGTCGCGCGGGCCTCGGTCGATTCGTTGCAACACACCATGCGCCTGCTGGCGCACCTGCGGGCCGTGGGCCTAACCGAAGTGGCGGACGGGGCGGTGGTGGTCGTGACGGCGACCTCGCACACCACTGCGCGTGAGGTACGGGCGATCGAGCATCTGGCGCGACAGGCGGCTGGCCATCTGGTGCGGGTGCCCTATGACCCGGTGCTTGCCCGCCCAGATCCGGTGGATCCCCGGTCGCTGAGCAAGCTGACGCGCTCGGCTTTGACCGACATCGCCGCGGCGGTGATCGACCGGTGCCCGGTCGACCTCGATCAGCCGGCAGGTAGTCCGCCGTCTAACTGACGGCACCAAACGGGGGGAACGCGGTGATGATTCTGCATTGGATGGCAGCAGCGTTGACGGTGCGAGCGCCCGACGCGGCGGCGTTGCTGGCGGCACCGGGGCCTACGCCGACGCCGCAACCGTCAGGCAGCGGCTTCGACTTCGACCGGATCAATCCGGACCCGGCAGCCGTCCCGCGATCGGATTTGTTCTATACGTTGGCGAACGCCGCGCTGTTCCTCGGTGTCGTGTCGGCGGTCGCGGGCCTCGCGGCCGGAGCCATCGCGTTCGGTATCGGGCCGATCTTTGGCGCGCACATCATCTCCGATCGCGGCAAAAGCATGATGTGGAAGGCGGGTTTGGTAGCGATCGTCATAGGTTCCACCACGACGATCATCTCCTTCCTGCTCACCGAGATCTGAGGCGACTCGGATGTCGATGTCAGCGTTCAAGCCGGCCACCGGTCGGCGCGGGTTCGGGTCGGTTGCGGCCGTCGTCGCGGTTGTCCTGATCGCGTTGGTGGGTGCCTTCGCATCCGGTCGCGCGAGTGCCCCACGGCAGGTGACGACTGAGGAGTACGCCGGCCGGCTACGGCAAGGGGTGCCGGTTGGTTTCCCGGGCACCCGGCGCGGTGCGGGTGACGCGGCGGCGGCGTACCTGACGTCGCTGGCCGCCGCCGGCGCTGCCCGCCCGGCTGCGGAGCGGCAGGCGGTCGTCGGGCTGATCGCGAGCCCGGGGTCCGCGCCAGCGGTGGCCGACATCCTCGGCGTCGGTTCGGAGCAGGGCACCGGGGCGGTGATCTCGCAGGTCGTCGTCGCTCGGGTGTGGGTGCCGGGCGACGACCTCGGCGCGGTGGTGCCGAACGGCGGTGAGGTGCCGGTGCGGGTGCTGCTGTGCGTGCTCAGCGGCGCGGTGACCGACGGGGTCGTCGCGGGGCCGCCGGCGGGACTCGCCGGCGGCTGGTACGTCCAGAGCGTCACCGTCCGCTGGGAGCAGGGCCGCTGGCGGGTGAGCGCCGCACGGCGGTCGACGCCGGTGCCGCCGCCGGACATGCGCGGTGCCCAGCGTGATGGGGGACCGCGCGACACCCAGCCGATGCTAGAGGTGCTCAGCGCCCAGTCATGGGTGCCGGGAACGGTGTGACCGCCATGAGCCCTCTGCTGAGCTGGCTGCGCCGGGCCGGTGCCGCCGCCGTGGCTGCCACCGTTGTGAGCGGCCTGGTGATGCCGGGGTCCGCAGCGGCGGCGCCGACGCCAGAGCCGTCGGCGTCGAGCGCTCCCTGTGCCGCCCCCGCCTCCAATGGGCAGCTGCCACGTCCCGGGGGACTGGACGAGTCGGTTCCGCAGGTGGCCTGGTGTTTGCCGTGGGTGCAGTGGCAGCCCGGCACGGGCTGGGTGACGGTGTGCAGCAAGGCGACCGGCGCGGTTGATCAGGAACGCTGCGATGCGGTGTCGGCGACTCTCGAGACTCCACCGCCGGACCGGACGCACTCCGTCCTCGACGACCGCCTGCCGACCGGTGGTCGTCAGCCGGTGCGGTGTGAGCGGTTCGCCGAGCGTGCGAGCGAGGAGCCGAACAACGCCGCCCGGTGGACTGCCAAGGAGAAACGGTGTGAGGCGCTGCGCGCGTCGCTGCTCCTGCACTCGTCGCTGCGCCCGGCAGAGGACTGCCCGACGTTGGACGTGGCGTGCCGAGTCGGCACGCAGGTCAAGGACGCCGCCCGGTCGGGCTTCGAGGGCCTGGCGGACATCGCCGTCGCGGGGTTCGCGTGGGCGCTGAGCAAGCTGGCCGAAGTCGTGTTCGAGCAGAGCTCCGCGGTGGCCGATGAGCCCTTCTACAACACCTACAACGACATCAGCGGCGTCCTGATCATCATGGTGCTGCTGGTCTTCATCCTGTCCACCGCGATCAACGGCATGCGGCTCAGCGGCCCAGGGCCCTTGTCGAGCCTCGGCGGGCTGGTCCGCGCGATGTTCGGCATTACGTTTGCCGGTGGCCTCGCGTTCACGTTGATGGCCGCGTGGGACGAGGCGACCATCGCGCTGATTCAACGCAACCAACAGCGCGACTGGCAGCCGTCCATGTGGGTTGACGCCTTGAACACTCTGACGGCGGACACCGGCACCGTGTTACTGGCCTTCGTGGTCGCGGTGATCAGCTTCGTCGGCCTGGTGCTGGTGTTCCTGATGCTGCTCTTCCGCTCGCTGCTGGCCGCTGGCGCGGCCCTGTTCGGGGCGATGGCGATGACCGGGCAGGTGATGGCCGAGACCCGTTCGTGGGGGCGGAAGTGGTTCTGGACCTGCAACGCGCTCGCGGCCAGCAAGTTCTTCATCGCCGCGCTGTGGATCTACGGAACCCGCACCACGTACGAGAGCGACAACGTCGTGAACGTGCTGCGGGGCATGTTCATCATCATCTTGATGGTCCTCGCGCCGTGGATTCTGCTGCGGTTGACGAGCATGTGGGATGGCTACCTCGCCGATGTCGACGCCCGAGGTTTCCTGACCTCGGCGGCGGGTGCGGTCGGGATGGACGCCGCCGCCCGCCGGCTTACCGAATCGTTCAGCGGCGGTGGGAGTGAGGGCGATGCGACGTCGCTGATGCAGGGCAACTCCGACGCGATTCCCACGAGTCCCGCGTCCGGGCCGGGCCTGTCCGGGGTCCGCGCCGGTGCGATCCCGGATGCCGTGGGCGCTCTCGAAGGCCGCGGGGGCAGCGGGAAGGTCGGTGAGCCGGTCGACGAACCCGGACAGGGCCAAGGCCAGGGCGGCGACGAGAACTGGCAAGAAGCCAATGGCATCGAGCAGGACTCCCGCACGGCGCAGGGCGACATGGCCCGAGGACAACTGACCACGCCCGGGGACGCGATGGGGGAACAGGGATCCCTCCCCGTGACCCCCGGTGCGATGCAGGAGCACCTGCCCGGCCACGGCGGCGGGGCTGGCGGCGGAGACCCGGCTGGGGGTGCCGCACCTGGCGGTCCCGGTGGGGCCGGGCCGGGCACCGCACCGGACGCCGACGCATCCGGCAGCGGTGGTCAGCCGAACAACAGCGGCACGGCCGGCGGGGAAGCCACCGGTGGAAGCCGCGCCGGGGGCGCGGCAGCGGGGGGCGCCGCCGAGGTCCCCATCATCCCGGTCTAGCGAGAAGGAGCCACGGTGACGCACTTTCAGTTCCCGCCACGGTCCACGCGCGGATCGGTCCTGGGCTTCAGCTGGGGCCAGATCGGCACGGCGGTGGCCGGGGTGATCTGCCTGGTCATCGCCGCGAACCTGCTCACCGTCGGCCGGCAGGACGCAGCTGGCGGCATGCTGCTGCTGTCCCTGCTGTTGATCACGGTGGGTCTGCTGCGGCTGCGCGGCCGGCGCGTCACCGAGTGGACGCCGATCGTCGTGGGGGCGCTGGTGCAGCGTGCGGCCCGACAGGACCGCTACCGCGGCGGCGCGTTCGCCGCCTCCCCGGGCGCTGAACATCTGCACTTGCCCGGCCCGGCCGCCGGCTACCGGTGGGTGCCGGCTCTCGCTGCGGATGGGCTGACCGAGGTGGGGCTGTTGCACCACCGCCGTGAGGGCACCGTCACCGCGGCGCTGATCTGCGCCGGCAGCAACCTCGTCCTCGCCGACACGTCCGTGCAGCAGCAGCGGCTGGCCTCGTGGGCGGACGTGCTGAACCTGTTGGGAACCGAGTACGCCGACAGCGGCCTGGTGCGCTGGTCGCTGACCGCCCGCGCGGTCCCGGACACCGGCAACCGGGCCCAGCGTTACCTCGTCCAGCGGGCTGTGGACACCAGCAGCCCGGCGTATGAGTCGTTGGCGGAGCTGACGGCGGCGGCGGCCCCGTCCACCCAGCGCCACGAGGTGTACCTGGCGGTCGTGTTCGACCTCAAGCGGCTGTCGGCGGAGATCGCCGACGCTGGCGGCACCGACGCGGCCATCGCCACGGTGATCCTGGACAAACTCGCCGGCATCGACGCCTCCGTGCGGGAGTCAGGTGTTGACACCGGCGGCTGGTTGACCCCGAGGGGGTACGCGGCGGTGCTGCGCACCCAGTTCGACCCGCAGGACCAACCGCACGTCGACATGCGTGCCGGCACGCAGGCTGGGGTGGCGCCGCATATGGGCGGACCGGTCGCGGCCGAGAACATCGGCTGGTCGTCCTACCGGCACGACTCGGGCGTCTCTCAAACCCTGTGGGTGTACGAGATGCCGCGCCAGCCGGTGGCCATGACCTGGATCACCGCCTTATATACGCGCACCGTTGGGCGGCGGGCGGTCACGGTCGTCGCCGAGCCGGTGCCCGCGCAACTCGCTCAGCTGGCGACCCGGCGCGACAAGGTCGCCCGTGCGGGCGACGAGGTCACCAAACGCAAGATGCGGCTGGTGCGCACCGCGCGGGAGGACGAAGAGGCCCGCTCGGTGGAGCAGGTCGACCGGGAGCAGGCAGCGGGGCACGTGCGCTACCGCTACTCGATCCTCGTCACCGTCACCGCCGACAGCGAGGAGCAGCTGCGCCACGACGTACGCGCGATCAAACGCGTCCTGGGCCGCACCGGCTGCCAGGCGGTCGTGCTCTACGGCGAGCAGGACCAGGGCTTCGTCGCTGGGGCGCTGCCCCTGGCCCGCGGTCTCAAGTCGATCCGGGGGTGGGCCGCATGACCAGCCGACGAGTGCAGCGCGAAGGATCCCTCAGCCAGCGGATCGCACGTTCCGCCGCCCGAAGGGATTTGGCGGACGCGGAAGCGAATTTGGCACGCGAGAAGCGTGCGCTGCGGCGGATGACCGACCGGCTGCTCGGCCCGCCGTCGGTCGACCGGCGGGGCGAGTTCGGCCCGGCGGCTGGGCGGGCGTACTGGCAGATGCGGCTGCCGCCGCTGGTCACCACCAGCGCGCAGCTGTGCAGCGTGTACCCGTTCGTCGCCGACCCCGGCCTCGGTGTGGATGGACCGTTGATCGGGCAGGAGGTGTACTCCCGCTCCGGGTTCGTGTTCTCGATGCACGAGCTGTACCGGGCCGGGGTGATCAGCGCACCGAACATGGTCGTCACCGGGGAAATCGGATCGGCGAAATCGTCGCTGCTCAAGACGATCGCGTACCGAGGAATCCCGTTCGGGGTGCGGCACTACATCGTCGATGTCAAGGGCGAGTACGACGGGCTGGCGGACGCCGCCGGGATCCGGCCGGTGCGCATCGGCCCCGGCCTCGGCGTGGTCATGAACCCGCTCGCCGGCATCGCCCGCCAGTCCGGGCAGGGGGAGCCGGAGTGGTTGCAAATCCAGCGGGCCAGGCGGCTCCTGCTGCTGGAAGGGCTGTTGGAGATCCAACTCGGCGGCCCTCTCAGTGAGGCCGAACGCTCGCTGATCGAATACGCCCTCGACGCGGTGACCCGCAGCGACGACGCCACCAGCACCCACCGGCTGGCCACGCCGACGCTGTCGTTGGTGCTGGCCGCGATGGGGCAACCGCAGATGTGGGCGCACCGCCTCGCCGGGGTGCACTACGACGTCGACCAGTTCGCCGCCGACAGCCGGCGGGTCCGCCTGGCGTTGGAACGGCTGATCAGCGGTGCGCTGGGTGGGATCTTCGACGCGCCCGACGCGTCGGCGTTGACGGTGGACTTCGCCGCGCCCGGGGCGATCCTCGACCTGCGGGCGGTCCGGGCATCCGACCAGATGACGGCGATGGCGATGACCTGCGCCCAGTCGTGGCTGGAAGCCGAGCTAACCCGACCCGATGCCCCACCCCGGGTGTGCCTGTACGACGAGTTCGCGCTGATCACCCGTCACCTTGGGCTGGTGCGGCGGATGCGGGAGCAACTGAAGCTGGCCCGCGCGCTAGGAACAGCGAACATCCTGGCGTTCCACCGCTTCTCCGACCTCGCGGCCAGCGGCAGCGCCGACTCCGAGCAGGTCCGCATCGCCCGAGGGCTGATCGAGGACACCGGCGTGCGCGTGTCCTACCGCCAAGCCCCCGGCTCCCTCGACGGAGCCCGCGAGTTCCTCGGCACTACCGACGTGGAAACCAACCTGCTGCTGCATCTGCGCCGTGGCGTCGGGCTGTGGAAGATCGGGCTGCGCTCCTACGTCGTCAAGCACCAGCTCTCCACCACCGAGCAGGCCATGGTGGATACGGACAACCGGATGCGACACACCCCCGATCAGGGCGGGCGGCCGTTGACCGACGCGGAGTACGAGACGCGGGAATCCGCCGCGACCGGGCAGGTGCGGTGATGGCCGGCTCGCTCATGTCCCCCGGACACCGCCTGCCCAAGCGCGGCGTGGCCCGCGCCGACATCCTCGCCCGGCTGACACTGCTCGGCATCGCCGTGTTCGGCGTGCTCCTGGGCACCTTCACGCTGTGGCTGGCCGGGCAGGTCGGCGGAGTGCTCACCCACGCGACCTGGCCGGACGCCTCACCAGCCGACGCACCCGGCATCGCCGCGCGGATGATCGGCAACGGCGGTGACCCCGCCGCGGCGTGGCCGACCGCCGCCCGCGCCGACCTGCCCCCCACCGCCCTGCTGTACGCGCTGTGGGCTGGCCTATTCATCGGCGCCTTCGTCGGCCTTGGCATGCCGGCGGTCCGCTTCGCGCAGCGGCGGGTGCAGCGGCGCGGGTTCGCCCACCGCACAGACCTCGACCGGGTGGTGACCGCGTCGGCGGTGCTGCGCCGCGTCGACGTCCTCCGGCCCGGCCTCACGATCCGCGCAACCGATCGCCCCGAGACCGCACACGCGAAAGCCCAGCGCCGCAAGGATCCCTTGGAGGTGGCGCGGTTCCTCGGGCACCACGCGCTGACCGGGGAGCCGCTGTACCTGGCCAACGAGTACACCGAACTCCTCGCCGGGGCCGCCCGCTTCGCCAACAAAACCTCGCGGTACATCGTGCCCCGGGTCGCGGACGCCCGCGGAGCGGTCATCTCCACCTCCACCCGACTCGACGTCGCCGCCGTCACCTACGACCTACGCGCCGCGATCGGCCCGACGTGGATCTTCGAACCGCAGGGCCAGGTGCCCGGGGTACCGCGGCTGCGGTGGTCGCCGATCGAGGGAGCACACGACCCGGACATCGCGGCGCTGCGCGCGAAGGGCTTCGCCGCCGGCGCCGGCCTCAAAGGCGACGTCGAGAACGGCCAATACTTCCAGGACCAGGCCGCGTCGATCATCCGCGGTTTCTTGCACGCTGCTGCCCTTGATGAAACGACCACGATGACCGACGTGGCGAGCTGGGCGGCCAACCCCGCCGACCCCCGCGCCGAGCGGATCCTGCGCCACCACCAGCAGACGGTGTGGGCCGACCGGTTGGCGTTTCACCGCGAATCCACCGGCCGCAGCCGCGACGCCATCCAGTCCGTCGTCTTCGGCGCCTTGGACGCGTTCAGCAACCCGCGCATCCTGCGCGCCTGCTCCCCACCACGCGGCGAGCAGTTCCAGCCGGAGCAGTGGCTGGATGAGTCCGGAACTCTCTACCTGGTTGGCACCCGCAGCGGGCAGGCCCTGGTCGCCCCGCTGTTTGCGGCCATCGCCGAGGACATCATCTACCGCACCCTGCAACGTTCCTTCGTCGCACCGGGCGGTCGGGTGGAGCCGTGCCTGTACCTAATTGGCGACGAGATCACGAACATCGCGCCGCTGCCGTCGCTGCCCGCGCTGGCTTCGGAGGGCGGCGGCGCTGGCATCGCCTTGTCGATCTCCTGCCAGAACACCCACCAACTGCAGGAGCGGTGGGGCCGCGACGGTGGGCAGGCCCTGCGCGACGGCGCGAACGCCCGCTTCGTGATGGGCGGCACCCAGGACGTGTCGGCGCTCAAGGACGCGCAGTCGCTGCTCGGCCAGGTGCAGGAGCTGTCGTCGTCCGCGTCCTGGGGCGGCGGGCGCGCCAGCGTGCAGGAGAACACCCGCCGGGAGAACCTGCTCGACCTCGCCGAGCTGCGGACCCTGCCCACCGGTTACGCCCTGGTGCTGCTCGGCAACATGCCCCCGGTCGAGGTCGTACAACCGGCATGGTGGGAGCGCCCCGACGCCGGTCGCTTCAAGGCCGCGCAGGCCGCGTTCACTGCCCGACTCGAAGGGCGGCGCAGCTGATGACCGACCGCGGGTTCCTGTTCGAGATCCCGGAGCAGGCGTCGGGAGAGCAGCGGGCGATCGCCGAGATTGCTGGGCTTGTCGACGCGTTGCGCGTCAGTGTGGAACGCCTCGCCGAGGCGCACGTGGCACTCGTCGAGCGCGTCGACGCGCTCGACGACGACACCGGAGGGGCGCCGGGGCGTCACTGCTGGCGTGACCTGGACCGCGACGCGGCACGGGAGCTGTGGGCGTGGCTGATCGCCTGGACGCAGTGGCTCGTCGAACGCTACGGCCTCGCCCAAGACCTCGGGTCGTGCTGGCCGGCGCACCCCGCCCTGGTGGAGGAGCTGACGGCGCTGGCCGTGTCGTGGCACTACGCCTACTCCCGCAAGTCCGACCCGGACGCCCCCGTGCGGTGGCACGAGGCGCTGCACCGGGCCCGGCACCGCTGGCAGGGCTGGGACACCACCCGCTGCCGCCACGGCCAGCACACCACCCGCAGCGCCGACACCGTCTGGTCGCCGCCGTGGCCGCAAGACGCCGAGCGGGCCGTCACCGACGACGTCAACGCCCGGCAACGTGCGGCGCCGGCACAGACAGGAGGGACGACATGACGAACCCCGCCGAGGTCACCGGCGTCTGGGACTGGCAGCGCTTCGAAGCCGCGCTCACCGGACTCCGCACCGGCATCGACCAACTGCGCAACTACATCGCCGCAATCCACGACGAGCGTCACAGCTGGCGCGACGACCACCAGGAGGACAGGCAGCAATGGACGGACATCGACGAGATGACGCGCCGGAACACGGAGCTGGACTGGGCCAGCGACGGGCGCCTCGACGGCGACTACAACCGCGACGTCGACGACTGAGCACCACCGCGCGGGCCACCGTCGCCGCCCCGCTAGCCCGCATCGACGCCGGCTTGGAGCAACTACGCCACGACATCGACATGGTCGTCGACAGCGCCGGGCGCCGCCCGAGCGTGCGGGCACAGCTCGTGGACGTCCACCACCAGGTGCGGCTGCTGGGGCAGCGGCTCAACACCGCCCTCGGCGCCGACATCGCCGAGACCCCACCTCAGGAGCAGCCGTGACGGGGTACCGCGCCTTCAGGACGGCCACCGCGGGGGTGAGCGTCGTGGTGCTCGCCACGTGCGGCGGTCCGCAATCCGCGCCCTCGGGCGGCGGGTCGGCCGCCGGCACCCACACGGTCCCGGCACCTCCGGTGCCGGCCACTTCCCTGGCCGCCGATCCTGACGGGGTCCTCCCCACCACGGCAGCGACGGCCGATCCTGCAGCGGTCAGCGCCGCCGTCGGGTTCACACGGGCCTGGGCCCGCCCGGACCTTCCCGCTGACCGGTGGCTGGCCGGTGTGCGTCCCTACGCGATCCCGGCGTACGCGGATCTGCTCGCCACGGTGCACCCGCCCAACGTTCCCGCCACCCGGGTCACCGGTCCGGGCCGTGCCGTCGCGGCCACGACCGATCGGGTCGACGTCGACGTCACCACCGACGCCGGAATGCTGCGAGTGATCTGCGTGCGCAGCAGCGGGCGGTGGCTGGTCACCACGCTCGGCCTGCGCGAGGAGGCTGCGCCCCGGTGAACCGCTCGCGGATCGGGGTCGCGGCTGTGCTCGTCGCCGTCCTGCTGCTGTGTGGGCTGCCGGTGGCGGTGGTGCTCACCGACGATGCACCGGCCGCGGCCTGCACAGCGGCCGACCGGTCGTCCGCTGTGCAGGCCGCGGGTGACGCGGCGGTGTCGGCGGTCGGACGGTGGAACGCTGAGCAGGTCGGTAATGGCGCGCAGATCGTCGCCGTGGGTCGGGATCTCGGTGTGCCGGCCCGGGGATGGGTCATCGCGGTGGCCACGGCGATGGTCGAGTCGAGCCTGCGCAACCTGCGCGGCGGGGACCGCGACTCGCTCGGCTTGTTCCAGCAACGCCCGAGTCAGGGATGGGGGAGTCCCGCGCGGATCCTCGACCCTGTCTACGCCTCGACGAAGTTCTACGACAGGCTGCGGCGCCTTGACGGGTGGGAGGCCATGCCGCTGACCGTCGCCGCGCAACGCGTGCAGGTTTCCGCGTTCCCCGACAAGTACGGCCAGTACGAGCACGACGCGGAGCAGGTCGTCGCCGCCGTAGCTGGCGTCGCCACGATCACCGATCTGCCCGGAGCGAGCCTTGCCGTCTGCCCGGACGGCCCGGTGAGCGTGGCGGCGTCCGGGTGGACGGCACCGCTGCGCGCTCCTGTCGGCAGCGCCTACGGGCAACGCTCCGGCAGATTGCATGCCGGAGTTGACCTGAGCGTCGACCGCAACACGGTCATCCGGGCCGCGAGCGCCGGGAGGGTGCTGTGGGCGGGCTGCGACCCGAGCACCGGCAACTGCGACGTCGACGGCAGCCCCAGCACCAAAGGCTGCGGCTGGTACGTCGACCTGGTACACGCCGACGGCTACGGCACCCGCTACTGCCACATGATCCGCAGGCCCGACGTCACCGAACGCGACACCGTGCAGGCAGGCCAGCAACTGGGCCTGGTCGGCACTAGCGGCCACTCCTTCGGACCGCACCTGCACTTCCAAACC
Organism: Micromonospora sp. WMMC250; assembly: GCF_027460215.1. NCBI lineage: Bacteria > Bacillati > Actinomycetota > Actinomycetes > Micromonosporales > Micromonosporaceae > Micromonospora > Micromonospora sp. WMMC250. The sequence goes on from NZ_JAPZBJ010000002.1 coordinate 7,231,734, forward strand.
CACCAGGGCGTGTGCGCGGGCTCGCGGTGCGACCTGGACAACTTCAACTCCACCGACCCGGTCCCGTTCATGCGCCAACGCGGCGCCGCGCTCGGCGAAGGAGGTGAGGCGCAGGCAGCAGACGGCAGGTAACGCACCAGCAAGAGCACGGGGGGAAGACATGCACGAGGAGCACGAAGAAGAGCAGCGTCCGCGCCGACGAGTCCAAGAGCCGCCACCGCCGCAAGACCGCGGCGGACAGGTGGGCCAGCGCCGCAACCGCAAACCCAACCGGCGGCCCGCGCGGCGCAGGTGGTTCGAGTGAGCGCCGCGACGGACCGGCCACCGCGCCGCGTCGCTGGCGTTTACCGGCCGGCAGTCAACACGCCACGCATGCCGCCGCCGCGACCAGGGCCACTGGCGCAGCTGTTCCGTACCGCCAACGTCCTGCGGGCTCATCTGGAGCGGGCCGTCCTGCGCGACGAGGGCATGACCTGGACTACCTACGACGTGCTGGTGCTGGTCTGCGCCCGGCGGGCGGTGGAAACCCGCACCGCCGCCGCCGAGATCGGAATCGCCAAAGCCACCCTGACGAACACACTCGTCTCGCTCGTCGACCGAGGGCTTGTTCGGCGGGATCTCATGGAGGACGACCGGCGGCGGGTAGTTCTGCGCCCGACCCAGAACGGCCTGGATCTCGCGCGGCGAGTACAACGACTGGTGGAGGCTGAGCAGGCTCGACTGTTCCACGGGCCGGGCCTGCCGACGGGGGACAACCTGGCGCGGGCGCTTCGGGTCCTCGCGACCCGCGGCCGGGAACGCGATGCCAACGACGAGCCGGGCGTGTCCCGGTGACCGGGCGCATCGGTGTAGCGCGCGGCACCGCCCTGTACGTCGGGGCGGTGCTCGGGCCCGGCGTCCTGATCCTGCCCGCGCTGGCCATGCACGCGGCCGGACCTGCGTCGCTGCTGGCCTGGGCTGCCATGCTGGCCGTGTCGGTGCCGATCGCGGCGGCGTTCGCCGCCCTCGGCATGCGATACCCCGACACGGGTGGGGTGGCGACGTTCACCCGGCGGGCGTTCGGACCTGCCGTGGGAACCGTCGTCGGGTGGTGGTTCTACGCGGCAGTGCCGCTCGGCATGGTCGCCGGGGCACTGGCTGGCGGCCGGTACGCCGCCACCGCCCTGGGCTGGGGACCTACCGCGGCTGGGTGGATCGCCGCGGGCGTCTTGGGATTGGCGTACGTGATGAACGTGTTCGGGTTGCACGTGTCCGGCCGCGTGCACCTTGCGCTCACCGGCGGGCTCTTCGCGCTCCTCGCGACGGTCGTCGCCGTGGCGCTGCCCCATGTCGCAGCCAGCCGCTTCGAACCATTCGCCCCGCAGGGCCTCGTGGGCGTCGGCAGCGCCGCCGCGGTGCTGTTCGTCGCCGTGTGCGGCTGGGAAGCCGCCACCAACCTGGCGGGAGAGTTCACGCGCCCCCGCCAGCAGTTGCCGGTCGTCGCCGCCGCGAGCCTGAGCATCATCGCCCTGCTCTACGCCGGTCTCGCGATCTGCACCGTCGGCGTCCTCGGCGCCGCCGGTGCAGATACCGAAGTGCCCCTGATCCTGTTGCTCGACCCCGCCGCCGGACCCGGCGCGATGGCGGTCACCGCCCTCTGCGCGCTGCTGTTGACCTTCGGCGCGCTCTTCACCTTCATCGCCGCCGCAGCGCGCGCAGGTGCGGCACTGGGCCGCGACCGCGCACTACCCAAGTGGCTCGCCGCCAACGGGGTCGCCGGGGTGCCGAGGCGCAGCCTCGCCGTTCAAGCGAGCGCCGCGGCGGCGGTCGGGGCCGCAGCGCTCGGGGCGCCAGCGCTGGTTGACGTCGACCTGCTGATGCGCGCGTTCTCCGTGGTCGTGGCATCGGTCACCCTGCTGGGACTCGCCGCCGCCGTAAGACTGCTGTCGTCCGCGGTGATTCGCACGGGCGCAGCCGCAGCGGCGGTCGTCGTCGGCGCGGTCGCAGCATTCGGTGGGCGTCTGGTGATCCTCCCGGTGGTCGTGGCCGCTGCGGCATGGGCCTGGCACCGGCGCCACCCCCGGCCACCCGCACCACCGGTCTCTGCCACACCGACAGCGCCCGCGGTCGGGGCGACGTCCGAGCGGATCCAGGTGCTAGCCGGGAACCCCCGGCAACTACACGACCGCCTCGCCTCAGGCGCACGCAACGCTGCGCCCAGCCGAAGCCGCCCGCGCGTCCGGCGGTCATGACCGGCGGCGGTCGCCGGCACTTCCCTGGCCGGCGACCGCCGCCCTTCTACTGCCCAAGGACCGGCAAAGGAGCCGCCTCGTGACTGTGACCGCTGCGCCAACCACGCCCGCTCCCGCAGGACTGGGCTGGCGCCTGGGCGCCCTGTACGGGCCAGCCATCTACGGAGTCAGCGCCGCTGCCGTAGCGCTCCCGGCCGCCGCCGCCGGACTGCACGCCACTCCATCGGCGGCGGTGTGGATCCTGACCATCCACGCACTCGGACTCGGCATCGGCGCCGCCGTCGCCGGACGATCCACCGACACCTGGGGCCCCCGCCGCGTACTCACCCTCGGCGCTGCTCTCCTTGCGGCCGGCACGATCCTCTGCGCGACCGCATCCGCTCTCCTCGTCGCCGTCGCCGGTCGCGCAATGATCGCCGCCGGGTCCGGGACGATGACCGCGACCGCGCTTACGCTCGCCACCAACCAACCGGGGCCGCAGCGGCCCATTGTGTTGGCGCGACTCGGCGCGATGATGGCGCTGTACTCGGCCACCGCACCGTTGGCCGGTGCGCTCGTCACCGCCGCGTCGTGGCGAGCAACACTGGTCCTGCCCGCGCTGTCGCTGGTGGCGCTGCCCTTGTGCTGGCCGCTGACCCGCCGCCGACGCGTCGCGGGGCGGGTCGACGGGGTGGGTGCCGCCCTGCTGGTGCTCGTCGCAGTCGGGCTGCTGCTGACGATCCAATCCGCCACTCTGCACATCCCCCAACCCGCCGTCATTGCCCTGCTGGCCGGCACCTGCGCGCTCGGAATCCTGCTGATCGTCCACAGCAGGCGCCACCCTGCGGGGTTCCTACCGGCGGCCGTCGTAGGGAGCCGACGGTTCTACCTCGCCGGCCTCGTCGGAGCCGGCGTGTACGGCGGGCTGTTCGCCTGCGTCTACGCCGTACCGCAGATGCTGACCCGCCTCGGCTACAGCGCCCAGGACGTCGGCCTGCTGCTCCTACCCGGGGCAGTCGCCGCAGCGCTGATGGCCCGTCTCGCCGCCACCGCCATACGCACCCTGCCGCCGCAGCGCGTACTGGCCGGCGCAGCCGCACTGTTCAGCGCCACCGTGCTGCTCGCCGCCGTCAACCAGCGGCCAGCGGTGCTGGCCTGCGCGGCCACGGCCGGCTTCGCAGCCTTCGCCATCGCCCAGATGACCCTGACCGCGGCCATCTCAGCGCACACCGCCCCTCCGGCGCGGGCCGGTGCTGTAGGCCTGCTCAACCTCATCTTCTTCATCGGAGGAGCGCTCGGGCCAGCAGGCTGCGCGGCCCTGTGGCACCCGCTCGGGCTACCCACCGCGCTCGTCGCCACGGCCGCGCTGCCGGCAATAGCCGCCGCGGTCGCGTGGAGATGCCGCCTCTGACAGACGCCCCACGACATCAGCCAGCACCCCTGCGTGACAACCCGCACCTTGCATCCTCGGCCTCGACAGGAGCGAACAATGACAGCAAACCCCCTCAACGGACCTGCCCAAGACCCCCGACTCGACGCCCGCCTGCGCCAGCTCAACGCCGCGCAAGCCACGAACATCGGCGTCCCCGCCGCCGTCGACATCGACTACCGCAACCTGGCGCCGCTTCTCGCGCACCTGCTCAACAACGTCGGCGACCCCGACGCCGACCCAACCCACCCCAACCACAGCAAAGACCTCGAACGCGAAGTGCTCGCCTTCCTCGCCGGCCTGTTCCGCGCACCCGAACGGCGGTGGGGTTACATCACCAGCGGCGGCAGCGAAAGCAACCTCTACGCCCTGTACCTAGCCCGCAGCCGATACCCCGACGGTGTCGTCTACCACTCGACCGCCGCCCACTACAGCGTCCCCAAGGCCGCCCATCTGCTGGGCATGACCACGGTCCTCGTCGACAGCCAACCCAACGGGGAGATCGACTACGACCAGTTCGCGCGGCTCGTGCGATGGCACCGCGACCGGCCCGCCATCGTCGTCGCCAACATCGGCACCACCATGACCGAAGCGATCGATGACGTGGGACAGATCCGCGCCGCCCTCGACCGCATCGGCATTACCCAGCGCTACATCCACAGCGATGCCGCGCTGGCAGGGATCCCACTAGCACTCGCAGACGACCCACCCGGATTCGACTTCGCCGACGGCGCCGACAGCATCTGCGTCAGCGGACACAAATTCCTCGGCACACCGTTGCCCTGCAGCGCGGTCATCGCCCCGCGACGCCACACCGCTCACCTGGACCAACTCGTCGCCTACAGCGGCTGCGCCGACGGCACTATCACCGGCTCCCGCAATGGCCACGCCACCGTCATGATGTGGAGCGCCATACGCCGCTACGGCCGGGACGGGCTGCGAGCACGAACGTACGAAGGCCGCGACCTGGCTGCCTACACCTGTCGCCGCCTGCAGGAGATCGGCTGGCCGAGCTGGCGTAATCCCGAGGCCATGACGGTCGTCCTGCGCACCCCACCACCGGCCGTGCGGCAGCGATGGCCTCTACCGTGCAGCGATGGCTGGAGCCACGTGATCTGCGTGCCGGGGGTCAGCCGAACCCAGATCGACCAATTCGTTCACGACATCGTCGATGCCACGGCGCCGCATGATGTTTCGATCGAAGAAGCTAGCGTCGGCACCTCGGACGGCCCGGCTCCAGGTAAGGCGTCCCGACTGCAAGTCGCACCGATGGAGGCGCGCTGATGCCGGGTCCAGTAGGTCGAGTCCGATTCACTCGACCGCAGTGACAAACGGCCGCGCGGATCGATAAGAGTCGGGCCGGTAGCGGGCACGGCCGTACCTCGTCCGCCTTGCAGGATTCGTAGCGGGTGACCCGGGCGGTATAAAGGGTGCCGGTCCGCCTTACCAGGTGAGCCCGGCTTCCGGCCCGAACTGGACCGGGACGAGACGGCGATGCCCTGACCCCGCGAGCGACCGGCGGCGTGTTCGTCGCCGGATTACACGCCTGGGTCATGATCGTCGGCAGGTTCCGGCCCGACCGGTGGGACATCATCGACGCCGGCATTCGCCTGGCCGGTCACGTTGATCATGATCGGGCCGCCCAGGTCCTCGCGCGGCTCCTGACCACGGCAATCGCCCGCCCCGATTCCTTAAACCTCCTGTGTCTACCACCGGTGAAGCCGACGATTGCAAGATGTGGGAGAGGATCGAGGTGCCGTGCGTCGGTGGTCCCGTGGACGGCCGTTCTCTTCGCGTACCGCTCAACGACGATGACCTCCCCCCGTCGCAGATCGACCAAAGCTGGCTCTGGGTGGAGTACGGAGGCGAGTTGCTCGACCTCGACACGAACGGGAAGTACGAGCTGGAGCCGCTCGCCGAAAATGGTCCGCCGTGGGTCTACACCTGGATCAGCTTGCCATTTGGACGAACGCCTGCGGCTTCGTCGTGAGGAACGCTGGGACCCGTTTGCTCCGGGTCACCCGAGGACGACCTCGTGGCGGTACGCCTGTACCCGAGCGCCATCGGCCAGCACGACCTCGACCCGACCACTGTTGTCGGGCTGCCTGCCCACGGCGTGGACCGGCTTGCCGGCATGCCGATCCGCCCGGTCGTGGTCATTCTCGGCGCGGTCTGGCCGGAAGACCCAAACCAGGCTCACAGGATGACTGGACACCAACACCCCCAGGGATAGCACACCTGTTCGAGCGCGCTGAGTCTATTCACACCGGTTCCGTCTGGAGCTCGCGACACGTCGCCGTGCGCTGCCGACCGTCGGCGGTTTCCCCAGGATGAGGGGCATGTCACGGCGATTCGCCGTAGCCTGCCGATTGTTGGCTCCCCCATGCGCGGCGGGCGAGGGCAAACGCTGGTCGCCCTACGGGGAGCTGTGCCGGAACCAGTCTCCCGATCCAACCCGGCGGGCCGCTTGGATCGCCAGCTGCTGATCAAGATCCCCCGGAATCGAGTGACCGTCTGGGCTGTAGGGCCCAAAGGGTGCTCCCACGCCGGCAAGGCGAGATGGGAAGCGTCACCCAGCCAGTGAATCAGCGGACGGCGAAAATTCTGGAGTCGGAAGGGCTGTTCCGGGGGCAGGGGTGGCCGCTCGATTGACGAGCGGCCTCGCTGCCTGCCAGTAATGGTGAACAGGCACGTCACCTGTGGTCGGACCTTGACCATGGGTTGCCCGTCAGCGCCAGCATGATCGGGCACGTGACGGGCGCAGCCGCAGCTCATCCGTCTTGCCAGGCTCTGTAGCGGGTAACCCGGCCGGCCCGCGTCGGCGTGGCTGCCGGCCGGGTAGCACGCGCTAGTTACGAGGAGCAGGTGTTGAGCATGGTCTGTAGTGCGGACTTCTCCGAGGACTGCAGGGTGAGGCTCCAGCTGTACTTCACGGTGATCCACATCTTGCTGTAGGTGCACCGGTACGACGACAGGGAAGGCTGCCAGGTGGAGGGGTCCTGGTCGCCCTTGGCCTGGTTGACGTTGTCCGTCACCGCGATCAGCTGCGGGTGGGTGAGGTCGTTGGCGAAGCTCTGCCGCCGGCTGGTCGTCCAGGAGTTGGCCCCGGAGCGCCACGCCTCAGCCAGGGGGACGACGTGGTCGATGTCGACGTCGGAGGCGGCCGTCCAGGTGGCGCCGTCGTACGGGCTGTACCAGCGGCCGGAGGTGGCGGCGCAGGAGCTGTCGACGACGACGGAGGTGCCGTCGCGTTTGAGGACCTGTTCGCGGGTGTTGCAGCTACCGCTGATCGTGATCCAGTGTGGGAACAGGTCGCGGGAGTAGCCGCTGGTCGAGCCTTGGGTGGCCACGGTCAGGGCGTTGAGCTGTGACTGCGCCGTCGTCTTCGACTGGATGCCGGGGGGCGTGGCCGAGGCCGGCTGCGCGGTCAGGACGGCCAGGCAGGTTCCCGCGAGGGCGGCGACCGCGAGGATGGTGGCGCGGTGCATGACACGCGGGAGAGAAGTGGCAGAGGGCGCGATAGGCATGATCGGCAGCCTTTCGTCAGGGGTGGACGGTAACCGTCTCTGACGATCATGTCAATCGATGGTCATGCACGTAAAGGATGCCGGTCTGGCCACTGACCATTCGGGATTCCTTGGCGCCCGCACTCCTGCTGGCACGAGACCGGCCTATCCACTGCTGTGCATGCCGGCGTCTTGGGCGATGCCAGCTCCGACCCGCAGGGAGGATCCGCTCCCTAGGTTGTCGGCTGCTGTCATCTAATGCCGAAACCGCGTCGCCCTCACCGGGCTAGGCGTGGTCCGCGGGAGAGTGGCAGCCGTGCTTAGCTGGCGGTGCTGGCATCAGCCGATGCCGCTGCGTCTATCCATCAAGGAGCCGCCTCATGGCTACCGTGTCTGTCCTGTTCGTTGGCGGCGTTGCTGATGGAGCCATCCGAGACATCCCCGCACAAGCCGATGGAAGCCCTCCGCACGTCTGGCAACTCCAGCAACGTAACGAGGTGACTGCTACTGGCGTAGACGTTGACCACCTCTACGAAGCCGCTTTCACACCTGGCGATGACGGGATGTGGATCATGCGGTACGTCCGCAGCGACCCTGCCTGAGAGACCCAGAGCCGGATAAGTGCGATCTCTTCCGGCATGTATGTGATCCGGTATCAGCGCACGTGACTTGTTAGGTGCGAACGCGGTGCAGCTCACCGCGTTCCCCACCACCGCTGACCTACTTTTCCGTGTCGTCCGTCGCCGCCCCGCGTCTGAGGTCAGTTCCCATCAAGCTCTCGCCGGTAGCCGCCCGGCCGGATGTGCACGCTTTCGCCCTCTATCGTGATCAGGTCGGCGTCATTTCCGCCGCTGGCAATCGGGTCCCAGGCTCCGTGCAGGGTGACCGTCGGCGTGGTGAAGGTTAGGTTCTCGGCCAGATAGAAGATATAACGCTCGTGACCCTGTTCCCACAACCCGTCGGTGCTGTGCGGATAGCCGTCGAAATCGACCTCGTTGTATTGCGGGTCTAGCAGGTGCACGAACGCCTTTTCGGCGTCCTTGGTGACACGTTTGCAGTAGGTCTTCCATTCCTCGTCCGAGGGATGGCTGAACGTATCGCCCGGTTTCAGCATTCGCACCGTCATTGGTTGGACGCGCAAGGGGAAGAGATACATCTCGTCAGTGACTCTGGAACCGGGAGTGCGCGGCCACTCGTTAGACAGGATCTGTTGGCGCTTGCGGTGCGCGCGCTGGAAGAGCCGCTGGTAGGTGTCGGCTTTCGAGGCGATGCCGACGTATAGCAGTTCGTAGGTGGCAAAGTCGCGCCAGCCATGGAAGCCGAGGATGCCGGGGAGGCGATGACTTCGATTGTAAATGATCTTCTCAGTGCTGAACCACTCGAACAACTCGGCCGTGCCCGCGTCTACATCCTCGGGCGTGCCGTCATAGAACAGCAGCGCCTTTTCGTTCCATAGAATGGTGAGTTCACCATTCTCTGGGTCGATGCCTTCGATGTTGGAGGCGAGGTGCGACGGATGAAGGGTCACCGAGTCGCTGATCCCCGTCCCGGTGCTGATCTTTAGATGCAGCAGACCATCGCTATCGTGGTGAAACTCGGAAAACTTTGCCTCGGCGCGCATGGCGATCATGTAGAAATCGCTGCTGCGCAGCCGGTCGACGACCCCCTGCTCTGAGACAACCCACTCGGCTTCCTGGTTGGAAACCGGCGGGTACGCCAGTTGTAACGACGCCACCATCCCGTTCATCGCCAGCACGTGTGCACTTTAGTTGATGTCGTCAATGGCTGTCGGGGTGGTGGAACCTGTTCGATTTCACCGATTGAGTGATCAAGAAGGCGAGAAGCTAGCAACGCCTGGCCCGTCGCGTGCCGGTTCGACGATCCGGCTGCGTCGGGCGATGATCGTACTGGGTTGGGCGGGCAGCGTGCCGGTTGTCACCGCTCGGTCTAGACGAGTAAGTCCGAACTCCGGTTAGTGGTCGTAGGCGATCAAGGACCTGGTGACGGGCTGGCCGGTGGCACGGTTGTGCCAGATCGCGGCGGTCATCGCGAGCAGGCGTTGGGCGATGCGGGCACTGACGCCTTCGATGCTGCGTCCGCCGTGTAGTTCCAGGTCAAGTTGGCCTTTCAGCGTGTCGTTGACCGACTCGATGAGCTGGCGGATCGGCTTGAGCAGATGTTCGTTGGGACGTGGGGTCCGGTTGCGATACGACGGTCGCAGCAGCCGCACGCCCCGATCGGCGAGCCACCGGTCCAGCTCGGCGGAGACGTAGCCTTTGTCGGCGATGATGAGCAGGCCGGGACGTTCGGCCAGCAGGTCCGGGTCGTGATCGAGCACGGCGGTCAGGACCTGCCGGTCATCGACCTTCGGCGTGGCCAGGGCCCAGGTGATCGGCAGGCCGGCCGGGGTGCAGACCAGATGCAGCCGTAGCCCCCAGAACCAGCGCGAGTGCGAGGCGCAGTAGCCGTAGCCGGCCCACCCGGCCAGATCCGAACGCTTCACGGTCGGCCTGGACCGGCCGCACTCGACCGGGGTCGAGTCCACCACCCACGTGTTGTCGGTCCAGAGGTCCGTGTCGGCGGCCATCGCCCGGATGGCCCGCTTCAACAGCGGCACCGCGGCCCGCAGCCGTTTGTTGTAGCCGGACTGCCCCGGCAGATAGGGGAACGCGCCGGGCAGGTGAGCAGGCACGAACCGCAGCCAGCGGGCCTCGGAGCGGACCCCGAGCAGGACCTGCGCCACGGCCAAGGTGAGCAACTCGGCATCGCTGAGCCGCGGTGGCCGCCCGGCCTTGCGTGGCCGTCCAAGCCAGTCGTCGATCTTCACGTACAGTGCGGTCAGAAGGGTGTTGAGGTCGGTCGTCACAAACTGATCTTCAACACCCTTCGTCTATGTCCGAGACGCCGGGTAGTTAGGACTTACTCGTCTAGTACTGCAACGGCAGTTGGTCCGCGGCCCCAGGTCAGTGGGAGGCAGGCGCCGCGGTAAAGGCTACGTAATACTTGCATCTAGTTGACCATCGAGTCCACCATGGGGAAGGCTGTGCCGCCCGCGGGTTGCGGCCGAGGCGACGTGTTCGCTTGTTCGGAACTGTTCGGCACAGCTCAAGCCCTTCCTCGCCTCACCAGTCGTAGGTCAGGCTTAGCGGCAGGTCGGCGGCGAGGGGCGCCTTACCAGCCTGAGTGGCTACACGGCGATTCGCCAACATGTATCCGTTTGTCGCGTTCACGACTCTGACGCGCCGCAGTTTGCCCTTCAATACAAACCATTCTCGTCTATGTTCAGCTGGAAGAAAGAAGGGAATCTCGTGTCGGGAACATTCAAAAACCTCGCTCGGGCCTTGACTCCGACGCTCATCGCCAGTTTGGCGGTGGTGGCTCTACCATCCAGCGCAAGCGCCGGAAAGAATGCCGGACCGACCTGCTTCAACTACGACCATCAAAATATCGACATTTGGAACACTGGTAACGTCAACAAAGCCAACGTACCGCTCCGCACCCAGGGACCCTACTCGGGCTGCCCTATCGACTACCGTCTCCAGCCTGGCACGACGCTCGACTACCACTGTTTCGTCTATAACAACGTCCCCAACACCTGGACGTGGGTGAGCGTGCCCGGCACTGTGCCTCTAATTTCCGGTTGGGTCTACGACGGGAATCTCACGGCCAACGGGTCAGCCGAAGAATGCCTGTAATAGGTGGCTGTTGCGAAATGACCACGGATCTACCCCTTCCAAGCGTTGATAGCGGTATGGTCTGGCCGTGATCGGGAGGTGCCGACGGGGTCTACGCTAGACCCAATACCGGTACTTTGCTGTTTGGGGTCATTGTAGTGGTGCGCCGCCTGCTGGTCAGGTAAAGCCGTCGGGTGGGCACCTGTCGGATCGGGTCGGGATCGGGGGAGATCCGAAGACTGCTCACCGCACTCGCAGTCCGATCAACGCACCCACCAGAGCACGTCTGGGCCTGGTCCCGATGGCGCCGACGACGCCAACACCAAGCCCGAACCTGCCACTACCGACGACACGGCTACCCCTGACCAACTGCCGTTGCAGTACTAGGCCGACGAGGACTCGGTGCAGCTGGCACGAGCGCTACGCCGGGTCGACAGCGGTGATGGCGTCAAGTGCGTCCGCGAGTGCGATCGGGTTCAGCCCGAGCAGCCGCAACACATAGGGCGGGAGAAGGGCGGAAAACAGGTGGTAAAGCCCGTCGGGTTCGACTTCCTGCAACCACGTCAACTGCCGTGTTTGCCAGAGCAACATCACTGCGGTGCAGGCCGTGCCATGCGGTGTGGTTTTTCCGTGAACGGCGCTCTGGATCTCCATGCGCATGGCGCCGAAGGCCGTCGCGATCATCCATTGCAGGACGGCGTCGCCCAGCGTGCCGGTCGCGAGTTCGACCTCGACCGTGTCGCAGAGGTTGAGCGCCCAACTGCGGCGTTCGACGGCTGCCATCCAACCGGCACGCAGCCGCTCCAGCGTCGACTCCTCAACGACACGGCGTAGCTCGGCTCGGACGTCTCCGGTCGGCAAGAGTGTGTTTCCGGCTTTGTCGGCCAGCTCGGTGGCCTGTACCCCGTCGGGAAACTCGAGCATCGAGGCACCTGGCACGGCCGCGCCGGCAGGGCTCATCGACCGCACGAGCGCGGCCATGCCGGTTCCGTTCAGTTCGGAGCCGTCGAGTGCCACGGTCGTGGCCATCAGCTGGAAGTCGGCCGGGGTGAAGGGCTCTGCGAGCGCGGGTCCTTTGTCGAAGGGCAGCAGCTCAGCGGGGGCGAAGGAGATCCCGGCGGCTTTGATTCGAGCGTCGATGCGGCGTATCCGCCGGGGGATCAGCGCGGTGGCGTCCCGGCCAGGAAGTCGCGTCGCCGCGTCCTGCGCCAGGTCGCCGGTGTCCTCACCGCCCGCGACGGGATCCGGCAAGGCGAGGGCGACAGCGGAGAGGAAGGCCGCTCGGACGGTCGGCTCAGGCACCGTGTGCCCGTCGGCGAACGCGCGCAGCGCTACGTCGTGAGTGCGCTGGCCTCGGCGAGCGTGGCGGCCGAGCCAGGTGACCAAGTCGGCCGCTCCGTGCGCGGGCTGCGAGGAACTCCCGCCGAAGCCCTGCCTCATGGGCGTGTTCGCGGGAAGCAGACCCACGCGTCGCCAGTGCTCGAGCTGCGTATTGGTCACGACGACTTCCTGTTTCCGGGCGTAGTCGATCAGCGCCTGGTCTGCAGGGCTTGGTGGCTTCCGGGGCACGCCGTCGAAGATACGCGGCTGAGTGCCCACAGCCCCGCAAACTCGTCCGGTTTCGGGACCGGTGGCGGTGTTCTCCTGATCGTGCCGCGGCCACCACGGTCGCCGTGATCCCGCACGAAGGAGAGCCCGAACCATGTCTCGCCGCGGAACGCCAACCCGCAGGAAGCCGCTCCGTCGGCGTCTGCCTTCTGCTACCCCGAGCATGCGCCGAGCCGCAGGCCGCCGAACCACGGTCATCGGTGGCCTTGCCCTCGGGGCGGTCCTGGCCGGTCTGCTCGCCGCTCACAGCTCGTCATGGGCCACCGGCATCGAGACGGCGCTGGCCGTCGCCGCCGCCTGTGCCGCGTTCGCCGCGCGTCCGCCCCGCTAACCGTCGCGCGCTTACCTGCCTGACTGTGATCCAAAGGAAGGTGTCACCCCCTGCTGATTCACTGTTGGCAGACCGTTGAGGAGAGGTGTGTTCGGTTGAGCCAAAGCCTCGCTCCGGATGAGCGGCGTGACAGCGCGCTCGGGACGTCGGCCGAACAGCCGTGCCCCTGTCACCCGGAGCCGATGATCGGTGCCGACCGCCGCCGAACACAGCCAGCGTCGGGCAGGCGGTTGGCGGCGGAACGTTGCCCGCTGTTCCCGAAGGCCAGGGCGATCGCTCGGCGGCCGTCTGGGTTGAAGTCCAGTATCGTGAGCGGCCGGTCCGCACGAGCAGTTCGTTCCTGGAAGGAGCGTGGGCGGTGCGTGTGATTGCCGGCCGGTATGCCGAGATCGCGAACACCCGTCGTGTTGGTGGTCAGGCGGAGGTCTTTCAAGCCTCCGACTTGCATCACGGCGGCAGGCACGTGGCCGTGAAGCTGGTTCCCGCCACTTCCGATGAGATCTACCGCATCTACTTTGAGCGGGAGACTGCGGCGCACCACAAGCTGGACCACCCGAACATCGTGTCGCTGCTGGACAGCGGCACCGACCACGGCGCGGGCGTGTACTACGTTGTGCTCAGCTGGGTGCCGGTGTCGCTCAAGGACTGGCTGGCAATCGCGCCCGAGACTCCCGGCTGGGACGATGTTGCTGAGGTTATCGCTCTGCCGTTGGCGTCGGCGTTGGCGCACGCACACTCGATGGCAGTGCTGCACCGCGACATCAAGCCCGGCAACGTGCTGTGGGACGGCGAGAAGCCGTTGCTCGCCGACTTTGCCTTGAGCAAGATCAAGGACCAACTCGCGGGCGCGACCGACGCAACGGTTGCCGGGATGACCAGCGCCCCGTGGGCGCCACCGGACCTGGCCTCGCGCGGCTCGACCAGGTTCGACGTCTACAGCCTGGCCGCGACACTGCTGCAATGCGTCACCGGCTGGGAGCTACGTGACCTGCCAGACATCAGCCGAGCGCTCGACGAGGCCGACCTGCCGCCCGGTGTCCTGGCGCTGCTGCGACGCTGCTTGGACGTCGATGCGGCGAAGCGGCCGGCCGATGGACAGCAGTTCTACCTTGAGCTGCAGGCCATTCAGGCGGCGCGGAGCGAAAACTGGCACGACCAGAAGGTGCTGTCGTTCGAGCTGTCCGGCGCGGCGCGCCGATCACTGGAGGAGGCCGGTGACGGCCGCTCGGCCGAAACCGTCATCGCGGGGCTGCTCGGCGCGGCCACCTACGTACTGCCCCGGTTGAAGAGCGTCGGCGGCGGGCGCACGGTGCTCAACGCCGACGAGTTCCGTCTTGTCGGTGACCAGGTCGAGCTGGTGCTGGTCTTCAAGAACCGTCATCAGATGCTCTGTACCCGCGCGGCGATCAAGGACTTCGACGAGCTGGAACGCTGGCGCCAGAACGACGACACGATCGTCCTGGACAGCCGCGACTACACCTGGACGGCACAGCGGCCAACTAATCCGCAGAGAGCCGCCGCAGCCGCCGACGAGCTGCACCTGCTGCTGGAGAAGGCTGTCCAGGACGCCGGTGATCGCAATAGCGACACCTTCAAGCAGGCACGGATGACCAACTGGTCACAGCTGATCGAGGCCAAGGAAGCGCTGGAGAAACGCCTCGAAGAACCCATTAACTACACGCGGGTCAGCCGCGACGGCACCCGGTTCGACCTGCAGACCACGACCCCGCTGACGGGCGCCTTCCTGGACCAGGAGCGCATGGCCCGCCCCGTCGACGAGCCCGCGGTCCGGGGCGCCGCGGTGACGATCGCCGAGGTCGACGGCACGGACATCACGGTGCGGGCGACCCGGCCCGGCGACGAGCTGCCTGCCCACGGTGTGCTGGTGCGCGACCGCACGCCGTCGCAGGCCGCGATCCGCCGGCAGAAGACCGCTCTCGCCGCCCTGCGCGACGGCAGCTCCGCCCGCCCGCACCTGCGTGAGCTGGTGCTGGACCCGTCAGTGGCGAGCGCGCCGGAGCCGGTGGCATTCGAGCCGCTGCGCCCGGACTTCGACGACGACAAGAAACTCGCCGTCGCGCACGCGCTCGGCTCGCCGGACCTGTTCCTCGTCCAGGGCCCACCCGGCACGGGCAAAACCTCGTTCATCGCCGAACTCGTCCACCAGCACCTTGCCGCACGGCCCGGTGACAAGATTCTGCTGGTCAGTCAGATGCACGTCGCGATCGACAACGCAATCACCCGGCTGTACCGCTCCGGCGTCACCTCCGTCGTGCGTCTGTCGAGCCGCGACGACAACGTCGACCCGGACGCCGCGCACCTGCTGCTGTCGAACAAGCTGCGCGCGTGGGCAGATGAGATCCGCGATCGCGCCCGCACCGGCATGGCCGCATTGGCCGATCGCGAGGGTGTGCACATTGACCATCTGTCCCTGGCACTTCGTGCTGAGGAAGCCCTGGCCAACCTGCGGCAGAAGACCGAGACCGCCGAGTTGCTTGGCCCACTCGATGACGGCGACCGGCTCGACAACGAAGACCTGCCCGAGGAACGCGCCGAGCTGCTGGCGGACTATCGACGCGCCGTCGAGCGCGCCGACACCGCGGCCGCTGGGGTCCGCACCGCAGCCAGGGCCCTTGAGGTCGCCGTCGCGGACGAGCTCGGGGAACCGGAGCTGGAGAAGCTCGTCGCCGGCCTGCTGGACGGACCTGGCGCCGGGCCGCGGCTGCGGGAACTGCTGCGGACACAAGGTGACTGGCTGGCCAGCCTCAACGACCCGCAGACCGCTGAACCAATGTTCCTACCCACTCAGAGCGTGGTCGCCGGGACCTGCATGGGCTTCTTGGCCAACCCGCACATCCAGAACATGCAATTCGATCTGTGCATCATCGACGAGGCGTCCCGGGCCACCGCCCCTGAACTGCTGGTGCCGATGACCCGGGCCAAGCGGTGGGTGATGGTGGGCGACACCAAGCAACTTCCGCCGATGGTGGAGGAGGTGTTCGAGTATCGAGACCTGGTCGACACGTTCGACTTGGACAAGGTGTTCCTTACCTCGTCGCTGTTCGACATCCTGCTCGGCGAGGCACCTCCGGCCTGTACGGCCAGTCTCGTCACCCAGCACCGCATGGCCGAACCGATCGGCGAGCTGATCTCGCAGGTCTTCTACGCCGGCACCCTCGTACATGACCCCGTACCCGTCCTGGCGCCCGAAACTGTTGACGACAGCGACCGGCTGGTTTGGTTCTCCACCAGCCGACGCACCAACCGCCGCGAGGACGCCCGCCGCGCCGGCAGCGCGAGTTCCTCGAACAAGCACGAGGCGGCGAAGGTCGCCGACCTTGTCGCACGCCTCGACACCGATGTCCAAGCCGGCAAGTACGCCCGCACCGACGGCGGCAAGCTGGAACTGCTGATCCTTACCGGGTACCGACGGCAATGCACCGAGATCGAACGCGCGCTGCGGCGCCTCACCCTGCGGCACGTCGCCGTGCAGGTCAAAACCGTCGACGCAGTCCAAGGGCGCGAAGCCGACGTGGTCATCTTCTCCGTCACCCGCAGCAACCTCACTGGCGAGCTCGGCTTCCTCGCCGACCGATACCAGGGCCGTGTCAACGTCGCCCTGTCCCGCGCCCGGGAACTGCTCTGGATCGTCGGTGATTCCGAGTTCTGCAGCAGCAAACAAGGCCCCCTCAACCGGGTACTTAGCCACATCACGAACACCGGCGGAAGGGTGCAGTACCTGTGAGCCGCGACATCTTCGCCGACGCCGCACGCCGCCACGCTCACGCGCTGCCGGGACACACCCTGCTCGCCGCGGAGCCGTGCGCCATCCCCGCCTCCGTGCTGACTGTCGACGTTCTAGTTGAGCAGTCCGAAGACCTCGAAGCGGGCCAGAAGTACACCCTGCGCGCCCTGCTCGGCGGCATCGACACTGTCGAAGACCTGCAACTGTTCCTCGGCCTCAATGACGGCGACACCGGTCGCGCCGTCGCCGGACTCCTCCTCGCCGAGTACATCACCTATCAGCCACCCGCCGACGGCGGCTTGCGGCGCCTGCAGTTGCTACCCGCAGGGCAGGAAGCCGCCCGCGACGCCCAGCTACGACGCCCGATGCCCACCACCATGCCGGTCGTCTACGACCGGCTCACCGGCGCCGTAACCGATTGGCGACGCAACTCCTTGCGCCGCTCCAACCAGGCAAAAGCTGACCCCGGGCGCCTCCTACTTCCACCGGCGAGCAGCATGCCGGTCCGCGCCGTCGACCTCAGCCTTGCCGCGCTCACCAGCACCCTGGACCCGCGCAGCCGCGACGGGGCACGCCTGCTCGGGATCAGCGGTGTCACCGAGAACCGCAACTTTTACCACGATGCCATCCTGCTCGTCTTCAGCGATGACGAGACCCATCAGATACGCCTCGGCGTCGACGTCGACGGCAAGTGGAGCGAACCACACACCGCCGCACTGGAGAGCATCGGCGCCGTCGAACGCCTGCGGCTGTCGGCAGCGCCGGTCGAGCACCCCCACGCACCCGTCACCGACTCCGGCGAGCGGCTAAGCAAAGCTGACGTCCTCGCCCTCCAAGCTGCTGGAGACGATCCAGATGGCGACGGTGCGAATCGCGCGCTGAGCCGGGCGGTGATCCGCTGGCTAGGCGTGTACGAACACCCGGCCCGGCTCGATGCCGCCCTCGCGACTTCACGGCGACGGCTGCTCATCAGCAGCCCACAGATCCGCACGGCCGTCGCGTCTATGCCTTGGATCCGCGCCCTGGAGAAGCTGGCCCACACCGTCGACGTGACGATCGTGTGGGGCTCCGGTGACAACGACGGAACCGACCGGGAAGCCCTCAACGCCTTGCACACAGCCGCGGGCCGCGCCAACCGCCTCGCCGTCGTACAGGTGGCCACCACCCCGCAGAAAGTGCTCGTCAGCGACAGCTACTACATCATCACCAACTTCAACTGGCTGTCATTCCGCGGCGACCCGTCACGCATCTACCGCCCAGACGACGGAGAACTCGTCCAGGACCAGGCACTTACTGACAGTGCCTACGACACCTACCTAACCGAGGCATGCGCTAACGCGGTCGAGGTGGTCGGCACCCTTCCCGCCAAATACCGCACCGAGACCGGGTCCGGCTCTCATGCCACCCCGACGAACCACCAGATGCCAACGAGCAGCGGCAACGAACGTCAGGCCCGGCGGCCGACGGCGCCATCGAAGGCAGAACGACGCCGGGAAGCACTCAAGAAGCTTGCGGCAGGCCAGACCGTCACAGGACCGGTGAAGCGCCTGACGCCTTTCGGTGCCTTCGTCACTCTGGGCGAGATCGACGGCTTGATCCACATCTCGCAGCTGGCAGACCACCGTGTCGAGCACCCGTCAGAGGTCGTCAACGTAGGTGAGACGGTCACCGTGCAGATCCTCAACGTCGATACCGCGCGCGAGCGGGTATCGCTGTCGCTGAAGGCGGCGACCTCCGCCAGCTCTGAACCGAGCCGGCCGGGACCTGAGTCGCCAGCCTCGCCCGCGAAGACACGTCGTTCCCGCTGATGCAGCCCTGCCCGGCTGCGGGCTGCTGTCCGGCTGCGAAGGCGGTCTCATCCTCGGGTGCTGCGCTGTCCACGCAGTCGACGACCTCGTGGCCGGACGTCCTCCGCCGATCTCGTGGCAGGCCGCGGAGCACGAGGTCGCACATCCTGTCGTGGGCAGTGCCAGCCGTCCGCTGACGTTAATCGTCGACTTCGCGAGAGTGCTGTGGGCTGGGGTCCTCGTGCTCGGCACTACGGGGTTGAGGCGCGCTGCCCCGTGGGGCCGCCTCGCCAGCCGGTGGCGGGATGATGTTGCTGACGGTTTCCGTCAACTGCTCGACACGTTCGGCGATCCGCTGCACGTAGCCGAGGACTTCGCGGGTGAGCTGAGTCGTAGACGGCGTTCGCGCGTGTTCGGCCTGCGCGACGAGGCTTGTGAGGATGGCGCCGACCTGGTGGTCCGTTGGCGAGGCGGAGTACAATACGGGTGAGGACATGGTCTGGGCTCTTTGGCTCGGGTTGTGGGGGTCGCGTTCGCCATCTGGTGGAGCGGCCCCTCTCTCGTTGAGGCGGAGTTCGGTGCCGGTGCTCGCTTCGAGGATGGTGGCGACGTCGGCGATTCGGTTCCACCATTGCGGTTCGTCGGTCCGGATGGCGCGGCCCGCGGACCATGCGACGGCGTCTGCCATCCAGAGTCCGGGGTCGTTGCGGCCTTCGACGTGGATGAGTCGCATGCGGTGGCTGATGGCTCCTTGGTCGAGGAGCCGGCGGTAGGCCCGGATGTCGTTGCGGTCGATGCTGGGCAGGCGGCTGCCGGTCTCCCGAGCGTCGCGCCACTCTGCGGCGCTGCCCCGGGTTTCCAGGTAGACGTTGCGGACTCGTTGCCCGTTGAGGTGGCGCAGGAGCCGTTCGAGGCTGAGTTGCCGGGCGTGTTCGCGCTGGCGTTCGAGGTGACCGTGTACGTGTCGTGGGTTGCTCGGTACGGCGCCTTGGTCGCCTGGGTTGATGGGTACTTGCGCGGAGACGACGGACCAGCCGGCGTGTTCGGCGACGACGTCGAGCATCGCTTCGATGGTGCCGACGTGTCCGCGGTGGTACAGCCGGGTTGAGTGGTACCCGTCGTGGATGCCGGCGGCTTCTGTCGCGGCGATCTCAGCGGCGGGGACGCTGTCGTGGTCGATGATGACGGCGGCCATCAGGTAGGCGCCAGGGCTGTTGCGCTGCTGGAACCAGGACTCGTCCACAAACGCGGTCGGGTGAGTGGCCATTAGTCGATCTCCGCTCCCTCTGAGGTCCCCAGGTCGCGGGTGGTGGTGGTGCGCTCCCAGGCGGCGTTGGCATGCTGAGGCAGGCCCTCGGTGATGGGTGTGGTTTGTGGCTGCGGGCGGGTTTCGTCGATGGCCCGGACCCGTGCGGTGGTAGTGGCGATTGCGTCGGCCAGGGTGGTCCGGCGGGTTGTGGTGCGGCGGGCTTGTTCGGCTGCGGCGGCGAGTCCGGCGTAGCGGGTGGGCAGCGCGTTGGTGTACCAGCGGCTCCAGGTGCGGTGCCGGGACTCAAGGTTGGTGACCCGTTCCTGGCGCTGGTCGATGACTTCGCGCAGGCTGGTCAGCGTCGCGCGCAGGCTGGCGGCCCGGCCGGTGGCCGCGTCGATTCTCTGTTGGGTTTCGCGTTGGGCGGTGAGGATGCGGGTGCGCGATGGCCCGCGTTGCCACCAGCGGGGGTGCAGCTGTTGGGCGTGGGCGGTGGCGCGTGTGCCGGCGGCGTCGACGGCGGTGAGGAGGAGCGTGAGGTCGTGGTGGCGCTGCTCGACGTCGGTGAGGCTGAGGTGCGCGTCGCGCAATTGGTCGGCGGCGTACGGCGGAGCGGCGGCGTCGGCGGTGCGTTGCGCGGTGATCAGTCGTGTGAGTTCTTGGTCGTCGGTGGTGGTGAGGCGGCCGGCGAGGGTGGCGGCGCCGACGACGATGCGGGCGCGGTGCCAGGCGTTCCATCGGGCAATGTCACTGGTGGAGGGTTCGGGCCCGATGGGGTGCGCGCTGGTGAGCTGGTACCGGTCGCGGTAGGTGACAACGACCTCGGCGCGGGCTAGCCATTGGTCGCGGCCGGCTGCGTCGTCGGGGACGTCGCCGAGGGCGCGGGCCCAGGCGGGGTGTTGCTCGGCGGCGAGGTCCGCTAGGGCGCGGACGCGGCGGTCGCAGATGCCGGCGACCTGGCGCAGGGCGTCTCCGATGTCGCCGGTGAGGTCGGCGGGCATGCGCTCGGTATAGGTGCCGGCGCAGGCTGGTGTGGTGGCGATGGTGGGGTCGGCGGTGGCGCGGCCGATGATGCGGTCGATGCGCCAGGACAGCACCGCGGCGATGTCGTCGGCGGAGTCAATTTCGCGGGGCCGGATGGCGCGGCGCAGCACGTCGGTGGGGTCGTGGCCGGCTTCGCGCAGGGTGGTGAGGCGGGCGATGAGCGCGGGCAGCGCGAGGTCTCGGGCGAGCCGGTCGGCCAGCTGCCGGCCGCTGATCTGCCGGACGATGGCGAGGTAGTCGGGGATGCGGGCGCGGGCGGACAGGTCGTCGTAGATGGGCGTCCAGGCGTGCAGCGCGTCGGCGTCGGCCCAGAGTTGTTGTTCGGTTTCGGTGGCGGAGCGGTCGGGTTTGGCGCGGCGCATGATGTCGGCCAGGACGGCTACGCGGGCGGTGGGCGGCTGCGGTGGGGTTCCTTCGCGCGGGTGGTCGTCGGTGACGACGTACGCCTCGTTGAGGGTGCGCCCGCGGGTGAGCATGACGTACAGCCGAGCCAGGGAGGTGTTGTCGTCGACGAGCGCGCGGGCGGTATGCACGGTCTGCCCTTGGACGGAGTCAACGGTGAGGGCGTAGGCGAGCTGCACGTGCTGCGCGGAATACGCGGCGGGCAGCACGGCGGTCGCGGTGGTGCGGAGGTTGGTGACCTGCACCTGTCCGGCGCCGGTGATGGCGTCGACGCGCCACTGGTCGCGGTTCGCGACGTAAGTGCCGCCGGCGCTGATGCGGCGGTCGTTGCGGCGGGTGACGATGATGTCGCCGACGCTGGCCAAGTTGCCGTCGCGTAGCCGCACGGCGGGGCCGGCTCGGACGAGACCGGCGTGGATGAGGACTTCGCGGGCGCGACGGGCGATATCAGCGGCGTCGTCGCCGGTCTCGACGAGCATCATGCTGCGCAGACCACTGGCCATGTCGCCTGCCCACCGGTCCAGCATCTGGCCGACGAGTTGCGCCCGGTGCCCGCCGATGAACCGGCCGCGGCGATCGTATTCGGCCAGGACGGTGTGGTCGCCGCCGCGCAGCCGCAGCGACCCCGCTCCTTCCCAGGGCCGCGTGAAGCGGTGGACCTCCGAGAGGCGGGTGGTGGTGCCGAGGCTGTCGAGGTAGCGGAACAGCCCGCCGGGCCCGATCGCGGAGATCTGTTCGGGGTCACCGACGAGGATGAGTTTCCCGTTGACCTTGTCGAGGTGGGTGACGAGGCGGGCGAGGTCGTGGCTGGAGACCTGCGATGCCTCGTCGATGATGACCCATTGCCCGGGTTGGAACTGCCAGTCGGCGGCGGTGGTGCCGGGTGGCGGCCGGTGTTGGGCGTGCAACCACCGGGCGATGTTTTCGGTCCGCAGCACCTGCCCGGGCGCGGCGGTGGCGTCGGCGAGCAGCTGCGCGGCGGACTGTCCAACGGTGAGGCCGAGCACCGGCACACCGCTGTCGCGTGCCACGGTGACGACGGCCCGTTGCAGGTAGGTCTTGCCGGTGCCGGCGGGGCCGACAGCACCGGTGACCCGTCGGTCGTCGCCGACGAGCCAGCGCAGCGCCGCCTCCTTCTCGGGAGACAACCGCAGCGCCGCCATGGCGGAGGTGATCGCTGCCGCTGGGGCGGCGATGGCGCCGCGGCGGCCGGCGTAGGTGAGGACTTCCTTCTCGGCGGCGAGGACTGTCTGGGTGGTCATCTGCAGGTCGCGGTGCCGGGTGTATTCGCTGTGCCGGTCGCTGCCGCGCAGCAGGCTCGGCCCCCACTGCACGAGCGCTGGCGGTGTGAGCACGCGCAGCCCAGCCAGGCCGTCGGCGATGGCCTGGCCGGCGAGGGTTTGCACCCGTTGCCAGTCCGTCTCCGGTGACTGGCCGGGGGTGATGTCGAGGACTCGGCCGATGGCCAGCTCAAGGTGTTCGCGGCCGAACACGGCCCGCTCGTGGCCGAGGTTGCGCACGGCGCGAGCGAGGGCGAGGCGCACGTCGGTGCGCACGGCCGCGTCGATGATGCGGTCGTGGTCGGTGGCGGGGACACCGAGCTGCGCGGCGACCGCGCGGAGCGCTGTCTCGTCGACGCCGTCCTGGTGTAGTCGGTACGCGCGGCGAAGGATCCGCTGCGCGGTGACGGCGGTGTCGTCACGGACGGCGCCGTCGAGGATGAGGCGAACTTGCCCGGCGGTGTCGAGTCGTGCAACGCGGTCCTCGGCTTGCCAGCGCTGCACGGCCTGCTGGGTGGACTCGGCGCCCTTGTGGGATCGGCGGGTCCGCAACGTCGCGTCCTGCGCGCGGCGACGCCACTGCGCGGCCACCGATCGTGTCGCCGGTGCGCGCCTGTCGGTGCGGCGGTTCATCTCCTCGGTGATCGCGCCGCGGCGCTTGCCATAGTGGCGCAGCGACGCCTCGTTGAAACCGACGATCTCGCGGATCCCGGAGTCATCACGGGCGCCGAAGGTAACCCCGAGGCGGTGGTGAAGTTCGACTTCCACCGCGCGTTCGTAGGCAACCCGGCCGGCGGTGGTCGCGCGGTAGAAGGCCTTGCCGTCGAGGGCCAGCCACTGTGGGTCGCCGTCCGCGGTCACCGTCTGGACCTTGCTGGAGACGACGACGTGCGAGTGCAGCTGCGGGTCGCGCTCGCGGCTCATGCGGTGGTCGAAGACCAGCGCCGCCAGGCCCGCGGTGTCGAGTTGGCGGACGCCGCCCGCGCCGGCGCGGGCGAACGCGCCGTGGCGCTGGAGGTGATCGAGGAGCGACCGCACGCCGGCGTGGTGGGCGGCCATGACGTCCTGCTTGATCGCGTCGTCGCCGAACGCCCACAGCAGCGATACGGATTTGACGGGGGAGACAGTGACGTCGTATGCGGATACGGCCCGCCGCTCGGGTGCGTTCATGATGTCGTGCCATACCTTGTCGCGCTGCTCCACCGTGGCGTCGGCGGGCAGGTGGGCCAGCGCCCGCTGGACGGCCTTGTCGCGGTATTCGTCGGTCATGGGCCTGTAGATCCGCCATTTCTGCCCGAGCCGATAACCGGCGATCGGGTGACGTCCTTGGCCGATGAGGTACCGCATTTGCCGCTCGTTGACCCAGCCGGCGACGCCAAGGACGGTAGCGCCGTCGCCGGCCCACCAGCCGGGGCTCTCGCCCCGCGCGGTGTGGTTGATGTAGTAGGGCGTTGGCCCTTCATCTCCCAGTGGTCGCAGGTCATGGCGGCCAGCGGCCACCTGCTCCATGACGTAGCGGTAGCCGTCTCCGGGTGAGATGCGCGTGACGGACAACATGAGTCGACCGTAGAAGATCAACTCGTCGAGGCGCGGTGGAGAATGCAAGGGGGTGTGTCCCCCGTAAGCGAGCAAGAAAGGGTGCGGTAGCCGTTTAGGCAGGCCACAGAGCGCGTAGCTAAGGATGAACGGCCGGGCGGGGAATGTGACGAACTACGGCCAGCATCGAACGAATCAGCGAAATAACGTGGTGCGTGATCTGGTGGGGTGGCGCGGGTGGTCGCTACGGTCGGGGAATGGCGAGTAGAACGGGGAATGACGCGACGTTGGCGCTGCGACGGCGGCAGGAGTTGGAACTGCGCGCGGTGCGGGCGGTCGAGCAGGCTGCCGGGACGGTGCAGGATGCCGAGCGGCGTCGGCGTGAGGCCGTCGCGCGACTGGATCAGGAAGTCGGAACGGCGGCAGCGGCACACGGGTTGGCCGTGGCGGTCCTGGCGACGGTGCTGCGCGATGACGGCCTAGCGGCGGACCTGACCGGGGTGGACGTGGCGCGGGTGCGGGCGTTTCGGCGTGGTGCGGATGGCGCTGTGGTGCGGGCTCGGATTGCTGAGTTGGGCGAGGTGGTGCCTCGTCGTCGGCGTATGGCTGTTCCGGTGCCCGGAAATGCGGGGCCGGCTTCCGTTGGTGATGTCTCAGGCGGTGCGCCGTCCTGAGTTGGCGGCTGGCCGGTCCGGGGTCTATCCCGGACCGGCCGGCGTTGCGGGTGCGTGGTTAGGTCCAGTCGAGTCCGCATCCGGTGCAGACGCGAACTGTGCCTTCGCCTATCCATTCCATGAGTTCGTCGTCGGTGGCGGTGCAGTGCTCGGGGATTGCCGCGGGCCAGTCACCTTCGATGACCAAGTGGCCGGGGTGAACCCGTCCCCTGGTCTGGCTGCCGTGGTACCTGACGGGCGGCCCGGGGTGTGGGTCGGCCAGCGGCAGCGTGGCGCGGTGGCGCAGGCCGGTGCCGGTGAGATCGGTCGGTGTTGCGGGTGGCAGCTTCTTGTGGACGGCTCGCCGGTACTGGGTGAAGTCTTTGAAGGTGGGCGATGCCAGTTCCGCGCGGTCGATGAGCGCGAGCGCTTCGTAGGGCTCGGCGGCCTGGTGGTGGCGCAGTGCCGCGCTGAGGTAGTTGTTTGCGCGGGTATTGCGGGCGTGCTCGCGGGCGCTGCGTTCGGCGCTGGTGGTGCGTGGCGCGGTGAGCGTGTCGGGGTTGGCGTCGAGGTGAGCGGCCACGGCTTCCCAGATTTTGGGCCGCCCGTATTTCATGGTCAATGCGTCAAGGTGGTGGTCTGCGATGTAGCGGACGGCTGCGTCCCGGCCGCCGTGGATGGGGCTGTGGAAGTAGTTGGGTGCCCAGTCGTCGCAGGCGTGGGCGATGATGACGAGTTCGGGGCGGGTCAGCCTCATGGTGCCTCTCGTGTGGTGCTTGAGTGTGCGCTGCGGGGTGCGGCAGTGGCTGACGGGTGCGGCAGCCGGCGGCGGCGCGCTCGATGCGCGTCGGTGACGTCTTGGGTGTGGTGGCCCGGCCGCTCGTCGGCGCCGGGCGTTGCGTTGGCAGGCGTTCTGGCGTTGTTGCGTCGTGAGTGGGGGAGGCTGGCCGGTCCGGGTTCCCCTCGGACCGGCCAGCGTTGCGGGTGCTGTGGTTAGGTGCAGTCGAGTCCGCACCCGGTGCAGACGAGAACCGTTTTGTTGGCGATCCAGTCGGTGAGTCCGTCGTCGGTGGCGGTGCAGTGCTCGGGGACGGCGGCGGGCCAATTGCCTTCGATGACGAGGCGTCCGGGGTAGACCCATTCTTGGGTGTGGCTGCCGTGGTGCATGACGGGCGGCCCGGGGTGTGGGTTGGCCAGTGGCAGCAGGGCGCGGTGACGCAGGTTGGTGCCGGTGAGGTCGGTACCGGCGAAGGGCGGCGTCCTTTTCTGGACGTCTCGCCGGTACTGACTGAAGTCCTTATAGGTGGGTGAGGCCAGCTCCGCCCGGTCGATGAGCGCAAGCGCTTCGTAGGGCTCGGCGGCGACGTAGTGGCGGTGGGCGAATGTCAGGTAACGGGCGGCGTTGGCGTCGCGTTCGGCTTGGCGGGTACGGCGTTCCCGGTGGCTGATGCGGGGGCCGGTGAGGTCTTCGGGGTGGGCGTCGAGGTGCGAGGCGACGGCACGCGAGATCACTTTTCGGCCGTGGCGCACGGTGAGGGCTCGAAGGTGGTGGTCGGTGAGGTAGCGAACGGTGAGGCTCTTGGGCAGGTTCACTGGTGCGGCGGCGTAGGCGGTGGCCCAGTCCTGGCAGACGTGGGCGATGGTGATCCGATCGGCGCGAGTGAGGGAACTCAAGGTTTTGCCTTCCAATGGCGATGCGATGTGGGGTGAGGGGCGGGAGCGGTAGCCGGCGGCGGCGCGCTCGATGCGCGTCGGTGACGTCTGGGGTGTGGTGGCCCGGCCGCCTTGCCGGCGGCCGGGCGATCCGCGCGGGTCAGACGTGTTGGCCGAGTAGGCGGCCGGGGTCGCCGGTGGTGACCCATCCGGCGGTGTCGCGGAACAGTCGTTCGGCCCGATGGGCGAGCGTGGCCGGGTACACGTCGGGGCGCTGTACGTGGTGCTTGCCGTTCTGCCACAGGTCGAGCAGCAAGGCGGCCAGCAGGAGCGTGGCGCGCATTCTGCCGGGGATGCATGCGTCGCATTTGTGCCGGCGGGCGTGCTTGATCAGGGCGACGGTGGCCGCGCGTAGTTCGATGGCGGCGGCGGTGCTGTGGGTGGGTGTCGTGGGCCAGGCCGGGGTGTGCTCGCACAGGTGCAGAAAGGTGATTACCTCTGCCATGCGGCGGCGGGCCGCGTCGAGCAGGTGCAGGATGTGTCGTGTGTGGGGGTCGGCGGGAAGGGCCGGGAGCGCTTCGGTGGGAGCAGCTAGCGCGGGCATCGTGAGACTCCTCGCATGGGGTTTGGTGGGTGTTCGAAAGGGGTTCGCCGTCCCTGTCGAACAACTATTACTATACCCGGTCCTGAGAGTTGTGTCTATCCGGGTGGCCCGAAACTACCCCGGGTTCCGGGCCACCCGAGGCCGGCTAGAACCGATAGCGGCGGCGCTGCATCGGGAGCGTTGCCGTGACGGTCGCGCCGATGTTCTCGTGCCACTCCCTGACGCCCCCGCCGCGTCGCTTGGCCGCGTACATGGCGGCGTCTGCTCGGCGGATCAGGTCGACTGCGGTTAGGTCGTTGTGGTCTGCGAGGGCGAGCCCGAGGCTGGCGTAGCAGCCGAAGTCTGTTGCGCCGAGGACGACGGTTGTCGCATCGAGCGCCTGGGCGGCGGCTTCGACGTTTTTCCGGGCGGCGTGCATGCCGTCATCAACGATGATCATGAACTCGTCACCTCCCATCCGGCCGACCATCGTGCGCGCAAGGCGAAGCCCCCTCAGGGTGTCCGCCACCCGGCAAAGCACGAGGTCTCCGGCGGTGTGGCCGTGCTCGTCGTTGATCTCCTTGAAGCGGTTGAGGTCGACAATGGCCACGGCTACCGGACGGGTCCGGTCGGCAAGTAGGTGGTCAAGATGTAGGAGCAGGGCGCGGCGATTCGGCAGTCCGGTCAGGCTGTCGTGGTGGGCCTCGAAGCGAGCGGTGATGAGATCGCTGCGGAGCTTCCTGTTGCGCGCGAGGAGCGCGACGCACGACACGGTGGTGCCCGCGAGCAGGATCGTGGAGGCGGTGAGCATGTGCGCTCTCCCTTGGTTGGGGGTTTGTGTGGTGTGCGGTGGGGGTTCGCCGTCCCCTCCGAACAACTATTACTCTACCCGGTCTTGCGTTGTGTGGCTACCCTGTTTGGCCTGTTCGGACATCCGATTTTGTGATCTTGTTGAGTAGATGCCGGCGGGTACGCCGACCAGCGTGCGGGGTGCGGTCGTGGCGCGTCCCCCCACTTCTTCCGGCGGTGGGGGCGAGTTCACTCGACCCGTGGCGCGCGCAGTGGAGGTCAAGTTCGGGCGCGGGGTTTCGAGTAAAAGATCATGCGGGGTGTGCATGATGTTTTGCGAGCCGCGGCCGGACTTGACCGGAGCGAGCACGTCGCTAGCCTGTTCGGCCCCCACCGAAGGAGAAGGGGTTTTGAGCAGTGCGGCCGCAGGCCGCTTCCGGTTTCCGGTCCGCTAGGACCGGGCTGGAAACCTGGCGGCGCCTGACGGCGGCCCAGTGCGGGCCGCCGTCAGGCGACGTTAGCTACTGGTCCGGAGCGGGCGGCCTGATCCGCTGTACCCGCTGCAAGAGTTCAATGGGTATTTCGGCCGCAGGGGTCCGGGTCCGGGGGTCCAAAGTCGTGCGATAGCCGGTCGTCCACAGTAAGCGCCATTCGTGGGCTCTGTGTCCGGGGCGAGCCCCGTGCGGGTCGCCGCCAGATGTGGCGGCGTCCGACGCCTGTGCGCGGTAGTGGGTCATGTGGCCGGCGATCATGGGGCACGCGGTCACGCTGTAGTGAGCGCACTCGGGGTGCATGGCGGGTTCGGTGCTGATGAGCCGTTCAAAGTCGATGGTCCGCATGGCGAAGACACACAGCCGGACCATCTGCTCACCGCAGATTTGGCAAAGTTGGTCGATGAAGGCGGCTTGTAGCCGGGCGGCGTCGATCGCTCCGAAGCGGTAACGGCTGTCGGGCATCTGAACGGTGATCCACGGTACGACGAGGCCGCCGACGGTGGGGCGGTGTCGCAGCCGAACGGGAATGGGGATCTCGGGCATGAGCAGTCTTTCTGGCTGTGGTGGTGCCGGCCGGTGTGCCCGGCCGGCACCGACGAATGGGCTGGGGGTGGGCGTCGCCCGGCCTATCCGGTGATGTCCGCGCCGAAGCGGCGCGACATGTTGTCGAGCGGGACCGCCGTGCGGGTCGTGGTGCCGTCGTAGGCGACGCTGAACGCGTGAAAGACCCCGCCGGTCTCGTCCGGTGTGTGCTCGATGTGCTCGACGTGTTGCCCGCTGAAGGTGATGAGTAGCAGGGCGTGGATCGTGGCGGCGTCGTCCGTGGCCCGCGTCCGCCCGGGGGTGGTTGTGGTGACGACAACCGCGACCGAGAAGATGCCGGTGCGAAACACCCGAAGGTCGCAGCTTGCCGAGGTTCCGCCGCCGCTTAGGTAAATCAGGGTGCCCGTCGCTTCGAGCGGGGCCGGTCCGGGAATCGCTGGCAGCGTGTGTGCCGATCCCGGCTGCTCTCGGGTTCCCTCCCAGACGCGATCCGCCTCAAGGTCGGCGCGCAGGGTGTCGGGGATGACGGCGTAAGGGCGCACTGCCTCGATGATGGTGGCAGGGTCGGTGATGCGCGTTTCCACCCCGAGCCACAGCGGCATGTAGTCGGGGTTGTCCTCGTTCAGCTCACCCTCATTGATCACCTGGGCGAAGTAGCTGCGTAGCGGGCGATCCCACCCCACAACCACGATGTAGCCGTCCCGGTCGGGGAGGGCGTCGAGCTGATGCCTACTCACGAGAAATCTCCTTGGGGTTTGGTGGTTGTCCTGGTGGGGTTCGCCGTCCCACCGAACAACTATTACTATACCCGGCTTTGCGTCGGGCGTCTACTGGGGAAAGCCTGACAAGAGTGGGGCGAGCGGGGGAGTCGCGTGCCGCGACTCCCCCGGGCGCTGTCACTGCTCGTTCTGGTTCCTGGGGTCGCCGAGCACGTGCACCTTGTGGCTAAGGATCAGTGGCGCGTCGTCCGGCCCCTTGATGTGGGGGCGTACGTAGGTGCGGCGGCGTAGCGCGCGACCGGGTCCGTAGGGCTGTTCCCGGTAGAAGCCTTTGACCCACCATCGGCGGGTGTAGACGCGCGTTGGCGTGTCGTCGTCTGCGGCGGCGTCGCGTCGTGCCTGCTGCTTGCGGCGCAGTCGCACGAGTCGTACGAGTGGGGCGGGCCGGTTGGCGCGTTGGTACGCCTTGCGGGTTGCCTTGTCGGCTGCCTCGTCGGTGATCTCCGCGTCGGGCTGTGTGGTGAGGATCCACGTAGCGATCAGGGAGCACAGCATGAGGCGGGTCTGTTCGCTGGCGGGCGCGTAGGGCTGGCCGAAACGCAGCCCTACGCCGGTGGTCACGGGGACTAGCCAGCCGAAATCTTCGCGGAACTTCTGCAATTCGGGCTCGCTGAGCCGCTGGCCTAGCATGAGGCCGTCGGCGGGGCCGTAGAACGCGACCCAGACGCCACCCGGGACCGGCGCCCATTGCACGGCGACGACCGGCACCACGAGGCCGGTACTCGGCTCGGTGGACTGGTATACGGGCGTGTGCCAGATGAGCAGCCCGTCAGGGGCGGGCATCTCGATCTGCTCGATGCGAACGTCGGGGAGGTCGCGTGCCGCGTGCGCGGCCAGGGCCGTGAAGTCGGGGTCGATCCAGAAGATGCGCGCGTTTTCGACGTGGTTGGCCATGAGGGCGCAATGCTGCCGCAGCAGTTCGGGATTGTGGCGGTCGACGATGACGGCTGGCGCGTCCAGAGGAGCGCCAGACAGCATGTGTCCGGGGACCTTGTACGTCGCGCCTCGGGCGAGCGCGGCAAGTAGGTGCGCCGGGCCGGCGTTCCGCCAGAAGTGCACGAGCCTGTCTCGCACCTTGGGCAGCATCTGCGGGCGGAGCGATCGAACCTCAGGAGCGGGGACCGTGTCGGCGCTGCCGGCACTGCCGCGATGAGTGGTGCTCTCGGCCGCTGTCATCGGCTGCCGGGCGGGCGTGATGGGTGTCGCGTTGAACAACGCCCGGTGCATGCTGCGCAGGACTTGCACCGAAATGGTTCCGTCTCGCCGGCTAAAGCGCTTGTAGGCGCGTTGGGTGAGACCTTCGGGGTTCCGCTTCTCGACCAGGCTCGCGCACGTCTCGCACGCGTCCCACTTGTTGCCGAAGTTGTGCAACTGCGCGTCGGCGCGGCCCGTTGATACCGATAGGTCGACGTTTTCGAAGGCGAAGGTTGCCACGGGATGCGGTGCGGAGCAGAAGTCACACACGGGCTGCCAATTGGCAAGTTGCGCCAGCGGGACGGGGTCCGGATCGTGGTCCTCGAAGCTGCGGCCGGGATGGAGGAAAAACACCTCGTCCCTGGTGGTAACGGCCGTCAGGGATCGGCCGCAGATTCTGCACCCGTACCGGTCAGCCATCGGCAGGGGGCGGTCATGAATACCCATGCGTCTCCTTGGTTGGGGGTTTGTGTGGTGTGCGGTGGGGGTTCGCCGTCCCCTCCGAACAACTATTACTCTACCCGGTCTTGCGTTGTGTGGCTACCCTGTTTGGCCTGTTCGGACATCCGATTTTGTGATCTTGTTGAGTAGATGCCGGCGGGTACGCCGACCAGCGTGCGGGGTGCGGTCGTGGCGCGTCCCCCCACTTCTTCCGGCGGTGGGGGCGAGTTCACTCGACCCGTGGCGCGCGCAGTGGAGGTCAAGTTCGGGCGCGGGGTTTCGAGTAAAAGATCATGCGGGGTGTGCATGATGTTTTGCGAGCCGCGGCCGGACTTGACCGGAGCGAGCACGTCGCTAGCCTGTTCGGCCCCCACCGAAGGAGAAGGGGTTTTGAGCAGTGCGGCCGCAGGCCGCTTCCGGTTTCCGGTCCGCTAGGACCGGGCTGGAAACCCGGCGGCACCCGACGGGTCGCGTGGGTGTTGGCGGATTCGAGTTCTAGTGGGACAGCTACCGGCGCTGCTCTGCTTGATCGAGGATCGCCCACAGCGTCGCGCGCTTCCACCTGCGGCGGTGGCGGCCTCTGGGGCCGACGTTGTCTTCGTCGGCTTGGCGAAGCACGTGGTCGGGTAGGGCGTTCGGGCTGTTGTATCCGAGGACGCGTGCGGCCTCGGGGGTGCCGACGAGTTCGTCGGGGTCGCCGGAGCGGTCTGGGTGGCCCTGGGGTGTGGCGCGGGGGCGGCCGGTGTGGGGTGCTCCTTGGCCGGTGCGGCTGTCGGCGATGTCCCACACCGTGCGGCGCTTCCAACGTCGGCGCTTACGACCGGTGGGGGTGAGAGATTCGTCGTCCACGCGCTCAAGTAAGAGCGGCCAGATCCGGTTCTGTCCTTGCAGTGAATCGGCGCTCCGGTAACCCAGCATGCGTGCGGCGGTGGTGCTGTTCACGAGCTCGTCGGGATCGCCGCTGCGGTCTACGGCGGCGCTCGCGGCGCGTCGGGCCCTGTCTCGGGGCAGCTGGTAGGAGGCGATGCTTTCCGTGAGCCATTTGGTGCCGTCGACGCGTTCGGGAAAGCCGTTGGTGGCCCGCTCGCTGTAGAGCTTGTCCAGGTGGCTGAGGGAGATGCCGAGCATCGCTGCGGCCTCGGCACGGCCTACGCGGCTGCTGTCGTCGGAGTTGCGGGTGGGCATGCGCCGATGATGCCGCATCGGCCGGTTGGGCGGCCGTAGGGGCTGCGCGAGCCGCCCGACACGTGCGTTGATCACTTTCCTGCTCCGGTGGCCGGTGACGGGTGTCGTAGGATGGGCGGCACGTGTTCGGCGTATGGGCCTTTGGGGGCCTGTGTGGCGTCGGCACCAGGCGGCCGGGGGGAGTTCGCCAAACTAACCCCCCGGCCGTCGCCCTGCCCGCCGTCGTGCGGAGGTGCGAGCGGTGGTGTCGCGCGGTGAGGTGACGGCCGACCGGCGGGCGTCACTGGCTCGACGGCCAGCGAGCGCCGACGTGAAGGTAGCGGCGGGCAGTCCGGGCGAGTAACCCGTACTGCGTGTCCCAGCGCGCAATGATCCGCCCGCTCGCCAGGTGATGCGCCACGTACTCGCGTCGCAGCGCCTGCCAGCCCCCGACGCACACGGGTGTCGACTCGGCAACCAGTTCCCAGCGCTCGCCGTCGGCCGAAGTGACGTGGGCGTACCGCTCGCGGGTCAGCGTCCACTGGTCGCCCTCGACCGTGAGGACCAAGCCGTTGTCGGCACCGTCGCGGAACAGGTGCTGTTGGCCGGCACAGTCGCGGATCAGCACCACGTCCGCCCGCGCGTCGAGTGGCTGGGGCCGTGTCGCGGCGCACTGCCAGTGACCGCACAGCGGCAGGTGACGTGCCGTCGCACGCTCGGAGTCGGTGAGGGGGATGGGCGGCATGTCCGGCTCCTTGGGGCAGGTGTGTGGGTTCCGGTGAGGGTTCGCCTCCTCATCCGAGCAACTATTACTATACCCGTTCAATGGGCTTGTGTCCAGGCACCGGCGGCGGTTGTAGGGCGGCTCTGCTTGACGGCCAGCGGCCTCGGGAGGGCGGACGGCGAAGCTGGCAGGCCGTTGCGGCTGGGTGCGAGCGCAGCGAGCGGCCGGGGCGGCCGGTGTCTGCGGGAGCAGCGATCGGGACCGGCGCGGACCGAGGTCGAAAGCTGGGTCCGACAATCGGAAGTGGCACGGGCCGGACCCGGCGGCAGCCGGCGTCGACCGGTTGAGGGCCGTGCTGCTAACACCTCCGACGGTGAGACCGGCGCTGGCACTACCCGTCGTTGTTCGCGATGCGGCGGTGCGACGGTCATGGCTCTCAGCCGTCGGTGAGGCGGCGGCGAAGCTCGGCCAGGGGGAGCCGGTGGCGTTGCCGTTGGCGCTGTTCGGTGAGGATGGCGACATCGCCGAGATGGCCGCGTAGCTGGTTTTCCGCTGCTTCGGCGATGGCGTAGTGGTCAGGGAGGACCTGCAGTAGCCGCGCCCAGTGGTTCTTGCCGGCGCGGACGCAGGCTCCGCCGCAGTTGTTGTGTGGTAGGCCGAGGTCGTACAGCCGCGGTGGGCGTAGCCCGAGTTGGCGGGCCCATGCGAGCAGGTCGTTTTTGCCAAGGTGCGGCGAGTCGAGCAGGGGGAAGTTGGTCGACCAGGGTTTCCAGCCGGAGGCGATGGCGGGGGAGCGGCGCCGGTCGCGGGGTGAGGCGTCGAGTCCGATGTGCAGGGTGGTGGAGTCGGGGTCTGCGTGGGTTTCGAGCCACTGCCGGCACGGTCGGATTTTCAGTGCGAGTGTGCAGGGGGCGACGCGGCTGTTGCCGAGGTAGCGCACGTCCTGGAAGAGCTGCCAGGGGGTGCGGCCGTCAGGACGCGAGTGATGGGAACGCCGAGCTGGGCGCTGCTGTCGTTTAGCCAGCGATACAGGTCGGGGTCTTCGGTGAGGACATCAGCGAAGAGTAAGACCAGTCGTTCGGTGCCGTGTTGGGCGGCGACGCGTTGCGCGGCGGCCCAGCTTGCGATGCCTCCGGAGTATTGGACGACGTGCAAACGATCGGCAGAGCTGCCCGATCCAGGGCGGGAGGTTGGTAGTTGCGAGTGCATGGCGGTCCGTCCGGAGCGTGTCCTGTGGTTGGTCACGTGGTCATTGAGTGCCGGTCGGACGGCGGGTGAGCGCCGAGCCAGGGGAGGCGAGGGGCGGCGCGTGAGCGCCCCTCGTCGGAGCCGGGGCGCTCGATGCGCCCCGGCTCCGGGAGCGCGCGTGAGGTCTAGCGGTGCTGGCCGGACAACGACCAAGGGCGGGGGCCGTTGCGGTGTTGGTGGCCCTGCCGGTCGGGGGCCATACCAGGCCCCCGACCGGCAGGTTATGCGGCGAGCGTGCTTTCCACCTCGGAGCCCGAGGGCTCGTCGCTGGCGTCCCGGAGGGCGCGGGTCGGCCCCTCGTCCGGTCCGTCGGCGCTGGTGCTGCTGTCGATGGTGTCGGCGTCGTCTCCGGTCAGCAGTTCGTCGGGCTCTGGGGCGGCGACGACGCTGAGGCCGGCGCGCTGCTTCGTGTGGTTGGCGGTGGCGTCGATGATGAGTTGTTCGACCGCGCCGACCTGGAAGCCGTTAGCGACGCACCACTGCAACCATTTGGCGACCGCCGGGTCGGGTGCCCGCCACGAGGATCGGGTGATGCCGCTTTCGTTGGCGGCGGCGATGGCCGCGAGTGAGATGACGGAGTAGCGGCCGTCGCTGACGCCCCGGGCGGGAACGCGCTTGGTGCCGGGCCGCCGTGCCTTGCCCGGCGACAGAAGGTCGTCGAGCATTTTCCGGCCGCCGTTGACCCAGGTCGAGAGGATGTAACCGGAGTCGGCCAGCATCTCGGCGATCAGCTTCGCCGTGCCCTTGGGTGGGGTCTTGGCGGTCAGGAAGGCCGTCAACCATTCGCGGCGGACCGTGTTGGCGACCTCCATGGCCCTGTTGTTCTCGATGACCCGTCGCCGTTCCGCCTTCTCCTCCTCGGTCATGGGACCGCTGCGAGTGGAGGTGACAGCGTGGGCGGGAAGGGCGTGTCCGTACTTGCGCCAGTCGACGCAGTAGTTCGTCTCCGTCAGTTGGTCGTCGTAGGCGAGGAACAGCCGCACAGCGTGTCCGGGGCAGTCGCTGTGCATCGCGGCGTCGATGCGGTTGCCCTCGGCGTCGCGTAGATCGATAACCTCCTTGATCTTGGGGTCGTTGTAGCGAGGGTGCTCGGACAGCAGCGTCACCCCGCCGGTTACGAGTTCGGCGCGGCGGGCCGCCTCTGCGGCGATGGCAGCGCGGGTGCCGCGAAAGCGCTCTACCGCACGGGCGAACGCGAAGGGACCTTCTTCGGCCTCCTCTAGCAGGGTTTCGACGCGGTCCGGTTCGTCTGCGAACTCCGCGAGCGCGGCGACCTGGGTGAGGTCCAGTCCGAGGGTGTGCGTGCGCTCGGCAGTGCGCTTGTCCAGGGTGGCGAGTTGCCGGCCGGCCTTGATTTGCTCCGGTTGGTAGCCGGTGCGCTCGGCGATGTCCTCGTCGTTCATGCCGTCGAGGGCGAGTTGTTCGATGGCTCGGGCCTGCTGGGTGGCGGTGAGTTCCGTGCGGTGAACCTGCCGGAGCATGCTGATGATCTGCTCGCGGTTGGCGGCCAGGTCCTCGCGCACGATGACCGGGATCCATTCCTGGTTCGCCTCGACGGCGGACCAGTAGCGCTGCTCGCCGTCGATGATCAGATACGGGCCGTCCTCGTCCGGTCCGAGCGGGACGACGATGAGGGGTGAGAGGAGGCCGCGAACACCGTCCTGGTGCAGGTTCTGCACGATGCCGGGCAGGGCCTGCGCATCATCGCGGGCGTTGCCGGGGTTCGGCTGGATGTTCTTGACCCTGACCATGCAGTGCCGGCCGGGCAGGGCGGGGGCTTCGTGGGCCTCGTCGGTTCCCTCGACGCCCACATCGGTAGCGGTTGCTTCGGCGGCGTCGGTGTGAAACGCGGCCTCCTGGGCATCGTTCGGTGCCTCGGTCTCGACCGGCGGGTCGGGCTGCGGTGCGGGTGCGAGTGCGATTTCCGTAAGCACGGTTCGTGCTCCCTTTGGATTGTGGGTGTGTTGGTTGTCCGGTCGCGTCTGGGGTTGCCGTCCAGAGCGCGCCGGGGCTTGCGGGGGTTGTTGTCGGTAGCGGCGGTGGCGGGCTGCGCGCCGAGCGCTGTGGAGTTGTCAA
Organism: Micromonospora sp. WMMC250; assembly: GCF_027460215.1. Classification (NCBI taxonomy): domain Bacteria; kingdom Bacillati; phylum Actinomycetota; class Actinomycetes; order Micromonosporales; family Micromonosporaceae; genus Micromonospora; species Micromonospora sp. WMMC250. The sequence continues at coordinate 7,267,876 of NZ_JAPZBJ010000002.1, forward strand.
GGAACGGTGCTCGATCGGTCAGGCCGCTGTGGGTAGCGCGGTGAGGTGCGGGCGATTGGGCGGGGACGGCATGGTGCAGCCGGTGCAGGTGCTGTCATCCCAGCGGTGTGGGCTCGCTCCGTCGCCTGCCGGGCACGGGCGGCGTTGTAGGTCGGTGATCTCCGCGCGGTTCAAGCAGATCGGGCACAGCCCCCAATTGGCGGTCGGCGGACCGGAAATGGGGGTGTCGCAGTCAGCGCAACACCGCCCGGCTTGCCGAAGGGCACGACCGATGATGTCCGCCGTGGAGATCGCGCGGCGGGCAGCGGCGGGGAGGCTCTTCCACGCGGCAGTTGCCTGCACGCGCTGCCAGTCGTCGTCGGTTAGTGCAGGCAGGCTGGCGGGGTCTTCTGCCTGAGCGTGGAGGTATGCCTCGACCTCCGCGCGGCCGAACAGGGGGCCGGTCCATTGGAAGGTGCGGGCGAGAACAGATACGAGGTGCCGGGCGTCGGGCTCGGCGAGGTTTCGGGGTAGTGACACGCCGTGAGGCAGCCCGATGAACAGGGGCATGGTTCCTCCATTGACGGTGAAATGACGTCACGGGCGGCTCGCGTAGGACACGCGCTGTCGAGAGCGCGGCCGGTGCTGGTGCGGGCCATCGATGAGCTGGTGCGGCCGGGGGCCGGGTGCCGGCGGGCGGCACCCGGCGGATCGGTCAGGCCGTGGCCGCGATCTCCATGGCACGTACGCCGACGCTTTCCATGTCGAACGCGGCATCGGGGTCGCTGAGCGTCTGCGCCGCGCTGGTGACCGCGTGCAGCATTCCCCCGGCGGTGCGGTCCCCGCCGTCGATGAAGTGGTTCAGGATCAGCCGCTGCTCATCCTCGGTGAAACGCAGCCGCTGCCCAACGACCCGAATGGTGTGGTCCGGGTCGGGGATTCGCCGGCCTGCCGTCTCCTCGATTTCCTCGATCTTCCGGCGGACGTAGCGGACGTCGAGGAAGCGGCGCACGGCGTCGCGGGCCTGCTTGCCGATGAGACTGAGGTTTGCCTCGTGGGTGTCGTTGCTCCACCGGATCGTGCCCTCGTCCATCTTCGCGCCGAGGTGCACGGCGCGGAGCGCGTCCTTGGTGATGGTGACGCCGTTGTCGCAGACCTGGACGACGATGCGCGGGGTGACGGTCATTGCACCGGAGCCGGTTTCGCTGTTGGTGAAGACGAGCCCGGCGAAGACGGTCGGGTTGTCCGCGCCAGTCGCCCCGGTGAAAGGGCTGCGGTAGTTGCGTAGCAGAGTGGGGGCGAGGGACTTGATGGCCTCGGAGTGGACCCGGACGACCATGCGCCGCTCGCTCAGGTCGCACGCGAGTTCCACCCGCAACCCGGACTCGCGGATGCCGGACAACACCGACATCAGAACGTCGAGGTGGTCAATGATCTTGTACCCGTCGCTGAGAAAGGCGCGCAGGATTCCGCCGCCGTTGCCGTCGGACAGACAGCGGGCGAGGTATCGCTTACCGTGCTGGAGATCAAGCCAGCCGTTGACGTTGGCGTCGTAAAGGTGCAGGGCCTGGGCGCGGGTCTTGCGCAGGTAGGCGGTGGGGATGCCGAGCTTGTCGCCGAGTCCAGCGTCGCCGATTTCGGTGGGCAGGTACAGCCCATCGGCGGGGGTGACGCCGGTGTCCGTGAGGATCGGGTCTGCGCCCGTGATGCGCAGGTGGCCGGCTTCGGCGCGCAGCATTCCGGTGCCGGCGACGATGTCGAGCTTGTGGCTGTGCTGCTCGTTGAGGATGGCGGTCAGATCTGCCAGGCTGGCGTGTCGGGCGGTCAGAGGAATGGCATTGAGCGTTCCACTCACGGTGCTTTCCTTCGGTCGGGAATTGTTGGAATTCGGTAGGGGGTTGCCGCCCCTCCTCATGTATTTAATGATACATGACTAGGTCCTCCTGCGTCTAGTCCGAACCGTTTTCCCGAAGGGTCTTTTGGGTGGCTCGGGCATCGCTCTTCGTCGATTCAGCGGCGGGCGATGCGACGGCTCGTGAGAGGTCTGGGAGGAGTTGCATCTGCGCCTGCCGCAGGGTGGCGGTTGCCGCATGGACAGACTCAAGAGCTTCGATGACCCTGGTGTCGTTGGCATCTGCGGCTAGCTCCGCCAGCGCGCCGTTGCGCATCTGGCTGAGGTCGAGGCTGCGTAGCACGTCAGACAGGCTGTTGTGGAGGTGGTGACGCCCCAGCGTCATCAACTGGGCTTTCGTGTAGGGCTCGCTTCGTACGGCCCACATGCACCAGCAGGTGAGGTCAATGGAGTCGAGGTGCTGCTGCCAGTCGGTGGGCTCTGTCTCGGGGTGAAGTGCGAGGATGAGGTCACGGCGTGTGGCGACGGCATAGGTGTCCTGAATGATGCCTGCTCGCCGATAGCGCTTAGTGCGGGGTTTGCTGCAGTCGGTGCGGTGCGCCTCGGGCTGGCGACGTGGAAACTGGACGTGCAGGAGCGGCATGGGTCGCCTTTCTAATGGGCGAATTCGGCGCGACGGGTCGCCATGGCCGATTTATTTAATGATACATGACTGCCATGGCCTGCGTTATTCCTGCGGGTGCCTTGGGGCGCTTTTCGCGCATCCGTGCGCGATGTTGAAGATTCTTCCCGGCGGCCTGGTCTGCGATCCACCATGTTCGGGGGTGAGGGGCAAGCCTGGGGTGTGGGCTTGCGGCTCACCCCCGAACATGGTGCCCCTTGGGGCAGGCCGCCGGGAAGAATCGGCGCTGCTCTGATTCATCCCGGAGCCTGCCTCGCCGGCGAGGCGCCGCGGTTCAGCGGCGGGACGCTGACCCGGCGGGAGGCCATCGGCCGGAGGCCGATTCCAGCCGCAGCGACGACGAGAGCTGCGTTCGGGGCTAGTGGCGGGAAGTAGGGGCGGACGTCGCCGATTGCTGCCCAGGGGACTGGCTTACTTCGCACCCCTCGGGGCGCTGAACCTTCCCCGCCCTACTGTTGATCCACGCCTGCACTCGGTGGCGTTTCCAGTATCGGATCATTCCCCGTGCAGGGGCCGGCTCTTCGACGTCAAACCGGGGAAGGTAGCCATCCTCGCCGCGGTCCCACGCCGCCCTGCTAAGGCCGACGTAGTAGTCCCATGTCCCTTGGCTGATGCCGAGAATCTTCCAAAACTCGGTCGCGGAGATCAGTGCCTCTGGATCGCCGACGAGGTCGACGCAGTGAACACGTGCTTGACCCGCCTCGACGATTCGCGGCAGGAGGATGTCCCGGACGTTTTCCAGCTCGTCGACGGGAAACCATGACTTCTTGTCCTGCTTAACCGGCGCTGGCCAGCCGGAACCCTGCTCTCGCTGCTTCGGTGATGTCTTGAGTCGGACGGTCGCCTCGGACCGCCGGGTCAGCTCGGCTGCGCCAGCAATGTCGGTGTGTGGGCGGCCACCGATGTAGCGGATCTCCATGTCTGTTCCTGCCCGCGAGTGGCCAGCGGCTGGAACGACCGGGGGAACAACGTCCGCGAACGAACGAAGTGGCAACCCCCCGGCCGCGTGAAACAACCAACGTTCCCAACCCCACGCCGCGAATGCGGTGTGGGGCCGAAGAGGTTTCGATGGTAGCAGTCGGCCGACGACCGTCATGGGAAGGACGACCGGACAGGAGGCGGCTCAGGAAGCGGATGACCAGCGCCAACCGAGACGCGGCCACTCGTCGGAGCCCGGTTCCACCCGGCCACTCTGCCGGAGTCCGGTTGGCGTAACGCACGCTAGAGGTTCGACGACATGCCTAGTTGGCCGCCATGGGAGCCCGAGTGTGGGGCTGTCGGGGCGTCTTCGCATGGGACCGGTCGCTTCGTTGGAGGGCAGCGGTGATTCGGGGGGTGAAGTATCGTCGATGGGACGGCGCTGCTCGTTCCCCCGTGCGAGCAGCGCCGCTCTATCGGCGCCGACTGATGGCAGCCTGACCTGCCTAAGCAGGCGGGGAATTGCAGGCCGGGGAACGACTTGGTGTTCGAGGTCGATTACAGGCTCTGCCGACCGAGCATCCCGGCTTGGCCTGGCGCACTCTTGGGCAGCCTGCCGGAAGTCCCGCGTGTTTGTGGCCCGCTACCGGCCAAGACGCGCCCGGCTACCGACCCCGCAGCACGTGCTCGCACGTCACCGCCGGCTGACCGAATACGCTGGCGTTCTTGCCCGGCTCAGTGCTGAGTCACCCTTCGGTACCGGTCGAGCCGGCCGGGCCTTACCGGCAAAACGGGCAATCGGCGAGGCCGACGCCATCCAACCGCTCATCTGAAGTCCGGCCATCGAACGCATGTACGATCCGGTGGTGGCGGAGGAGGTAGTGAGGCGGTGGTGGAACGGCGTCGTGCGCCACGAGGCGCTATTGATCGAGTGGAGGTGGGAGACCTTCACCCGCTCGCTGTCGTAGCAGTGGGCGTGAAGCTGGAGGCAGCCTGACCGTGGGAACGCGCGGGAGGGTGGGAAGCAGCCTCGACAACGCCGGGATGGGTTGGCACTGCCAGACGGCCCAGGTTCGGCAAGCGAGACGGAAAGGTGTACGTGAGGAACCGACGTGTAAAGCCTCTTAATTCCACCACCGGCTCGAATCTGGTGGATATGGGCCGGGATCGCGGACGAACTACCCGGGCTGATGCTGTTCGGGTGGGCATCACGGCGGCGACAGTCTCGCTGTCCGTGGTGGCTGCGGGGAAGGTCTACGGCGTACCCGTAGCAGGCCGCAGGGGCAAAGTCGGGCACCTCCTCCGTCGATCGATCGGTAGTGAACGTGGGAACCGTCGGGTGCGGACCCGCCGTGACGCGGCCAGCGTGGCGGAGATGGGAGGGCGCGTTGTCCTGCCGGGGCATCCCGATGGGGCGGAGTCCGCGTAGTAGTCCGAGGGCGGGAAAGCCGTCCATGGCGAAGGCGGGCAGCGGGCTCGCAGGGAGGGATTGTCATGCCAGGAGGTCGCTGGTGAATACCGGCGCGCCGTGGCCAAGTCTCGACGAGGCGTGGCGGCGGGTACTGGAGATTCAGACCAAACTGCATCGATGGGCAGGCGAGGATGGTTCTCGTCGGTTTGATGATCTGTTCAACCTTGTCACTGATCCCGCGTTCCTGATGGTGGCGTGGGATCGGGTGCGGAGCAACACCGGCTCGCGCAGCGCTGGTGTGGACGGCTTGACCGCCCATCACCTTCAGGCGCTGGTCGGTGCGGAACCCTTCATGGGCATGATCCGGGAGGCGGTGCGGTCGGGACAGTTCCGGCCACTTCCGGTGCGGGAGCGCATGATCCCCAAGCCGGGCAGCCTCAAGAAGCGCCGGTTGGGGATCCCGACCGTCGCGGACCGGGTCGTGCAGGCGTCGCTGAAGCTGGTGCTGGAGCCGATCTTCGAGGCGGACTTCCATCCGTGCTCGTTCGGTTTCCGGCCTCGCCGACGCGCCCAGGACGCGATCGCCGACATCCACCTTCTGACATCCAAGTCATACGAATGGATCTTGGAGGCGGACATCGAGGCGTGCTTCGACTCGATCGACCACGCCGCGCTGACGGCGCGGATGCGTCGGCGCATCGGGGACAAGCGCGTTCTGAGCCTGGTGAAAGCGTTCCTCAAGGCCGGGATCCTCACGGAAGCCGGCTCCCGCGAGGACACGCACACCGGCACTCCGCAAGGGGGCATCCTGTCTCCGCTGTTGGCCAACATCGCCCTGTCCGTGCTGGACGACTTCGCCCAGCACATGTGGCAGACGGCGATGTCAACGAAAGGTCTGCGGGCCAAACGTCGCCGGCACGGCCAGCCAAACTGACGGCTCGTCCGATACGCAGACGACTTCGTCATCCTCGTGCACGGCGACCGGCATGACGCCGAACAGCTACGCGACGAGGTGGCCGTGGTACTCGCCGGGATGGGCCTGCGCCTGTCTCCGCCGAAAACCACGGTGGCCCACATCGACGAGGGCTTCGACTTCCTCGGGTTCCGCATCCAGCGGCACCAGAAACGAGGCACGGGTAGGCGATGCGTGTACACGTACCCGTCCAAGAAAGCGGTCACCGCGATCAAGGACAAAGTCCGCGCGCTCACTCACAGCTCAGCACAAGCCGACCTGACCGCCCTGCTGGAACGCGTCAACGGCGTACTACGCGGGTGGAGCAACTACTTCAAGCACGGCGTGTCGAAGCGGACCTTCAGCTACCTCGGTGCCTTCACCTGGCGCCGAACAGCTATCTGGATCCGCAAACGACACAAGGGCCTGACGTGGAAGCACCTCCGACGGCGCTTCATGGCCGGCGGATGGACGATCACCGACGGACAGCTCACCCTGTTCAACCCGGCCTCGGTCACCGTTGCTCGGTACCGACGCCGCAGCGTGATCCCCAACCCCTGGACGCCACCGACGCGTCGTCTGACCCAGCCGACGTGAGTCCGTGGAGAGCCGGATGCAGCGAGAGTTGCACGTCCGGTTCGGAGGGCGGGCCGAAGAAACGGACCAGACGAAAGTCCGGCACGGCGCTTCGGCGCGACCCCACTGGGGACGCCTGACTCGGCGCGATGTCTGGTTGATCCGTCAGACGCGATGGAAGGTGGTAGCTCGTACCGGAGACAGTGAAACCGGGCAGATGCTGCGCTTGACGTACGACTCGAAAGACGAGGCAGCAGCGATGGTCGATCGTCTCTTGCGCGCCCACTCGGCAGGGCGGTGGCGCGAACAGCAAGGTGGCACGCCGCCCTAGGAATCGATGCCGCCGGGAGTCAAGTTGCACCTCTTGCAGCACGGTGAGTTGGGCAGGCGGCGAGGTCAGGCGCCGGCGCGCCCATTTGTAGATGGGCCGGTGCCTTCCACCCCGCCAGCGTACGTAGAACCACGTCAACACAATGCTGGGCTCGTTCCCCATCGATCAGATGGTCGCCCCCTGCTGGGAGCATTCCGGCAGGCCCATGCCACCACGTTGGGAAGGGGCGATGTACACCTCAGCGAGATAGCCAGCCCTCCCGTCGTGCAGCACGATCTCGTACCAGAGATCGGATCTGACGCCGGCCGGGTTCTGGTCGATCCCGGCGCTGGTCAGGTCGCGGTTGGTAACGGCTTCGCCGCGTTTCCAGCAGCGGGCCACGAGCTTTGCTCCACTCCATACCTCGGTGCCGGCGACCATGCACCCGCGCTTTGCGCAGCGAGCCACCGGCTTGGTCGACAGATAGGAGGGTGTGGTGTCTTCGGCCAGTTCGGTGGGGCCAATGGCGACTTTGTTCTGCACGGTGACGACTGACGAGGTACCTTCCAGCCCTCGCTCAGCCGGCTCACCGTCACGCCGTCCTATCCAGTAGCCGACCACAACGGCGCACAAGCCGGCGAGGGCGGCGGTTATCCAGCGAGGGTGGCGGTTGGGATTCCGTGGCATCGGCTTCGCCGGTGTGGGCGAAGGCTGCGGTGGACCAGCGGGTTTGATCTGTTCGCGAACCATCTCCCATCGCATCCGCCACGCGAGCAGGTCGCCGTCGCAGTGGCTCACGAATGCCTCTACTGTCTCCCAACTCGGCAGATGGTCGCCGCCAGCGGCCTCCGTGAGGGCTGTGCGGGATCGACCTGTGGAGCGAGCCATCTGCAAGTACTTCGGGTTGCCCGCGGAGCCTCGAAGATCGCGGAGTGCCTGCGCGAACGCCTGGACAGGGCCAGCGTCGGCGTCTATAGGACGCTCAGGGCGCGGCATGGTGGCTCCCAGGACACTCCGGATCGAAGCCCCGCAACGTTGCTGGCCTCAGTCACACGGCGGCATCACCAGATTACAAGGTGTGGCTGGACGGGCGACAGTGTCTGTCGGGTGGGTGTCACGAGTGCCGATCCTGTAAGTCCGACAGTCCCCCGGTGATACGACCGGGGCCGCACCACCGGGGGCCTGCTGGGAGCAGGTATCAGTCCTGCCAGCACTCCGGTTCGCCCGGCGTGGGCTGGTTGGCCGAGTTGGGGGTGTTGAGGTATCGATCGGCGATGTAGCCGACCTGCCCCTTGGCGGGGCCGTCCAACGGCGTGACGAGATGCCACCGGCGGTTGGCGTAGGGCCCCACGGCCTCGCCCCAGTCACCACAGATCAACTCGACTGTGGTGCCGTAGTAGACGAACCGGTAGTAGACGCGGTCGACCGCGCTCATCCAGGCGAAGTTGCGGAGGTAGATCCCGGAGTAGGGATCGTTGTCCGCGTCCACGACCTGATAGCGAAGGGTTGCAGCGACCGTACGCTCCTGACCTGCCCCGGTAGCGGGAGACGCTGCCGCCGCAGGTGTTCCGGTGAGAGCGAAGCCAGAGAGTAGAGCGCACAGCAGCGCCAAGGCCCGGGAGCCGTTCCTGTACGGGACCATGATCCTCCTCCGTCGAGAGGCGACCAGCGGGCGCTGGTCGTCGTCGTCCCAGTTCTAGAGGCCGGTGTGGTTGTCCATCCCGGACGACGGTCAATTCGCCCGGCGACGGTAAATACCAGCCGTCCGCGAGGCCGCGCTGGACCGGTGCGCCGGCGGTTGTCCGGTTCAAGCCCATCGCATCAGTGCCTGAACGTCGCGGCGTGCCCGATTCAGCAGCTGTCGCAGGTACGCTATCCGGGACGTGGTCGAGTCACTTCCTGGCAGCACGGTGTGCAGGCGGATCTCGCGGCAGGTCAGCAGGAGCAGGTTGACGTAGTAGGCGGTGGCGATGCCGGCGTCGTGCATACGTTCGGCGATCGCGGCAGTGAAGGTCGGGCTGGCCGTGGCGCCGACGTTGTGCAGCAGTGCGAGGTCGTAGCCGGGTAGGTAGCTGCTGCTCGAAGTCGATGAGAGCGCAGTGCTCGTGGTCGAGGAGCAGGTTCGCGGGTAGGGGTCGCCGTGTGCGGTGACCCGGTCCGGGCCGAGCTGGCCGACGAGGGTGTGGAGGGCGTACTGGTTGGCGTCGTCGAGGAAGCCGGCGGCGTGTTCGGCTTCGACCCGGCCGTGGTAGTCGATCGGTTGCGGCAGTGGCGGTGTCGGCTTCCAGGCGGCGAGGGTGTCGAGGGTGTCCAGGACCACCTGTGCGGTGGCCGGGCTGACGTCGCGAGTGAGGTGGCGTTGGTCGTCCAGGCGCTGCCCGGGTAGATGGGTCAGGACGGTGAGGTGGGCGTCGGCGTACAGGACCTTCGGCACGCGCACGGGGGGCGGCTGATTGGTAAACAGCTCGTACGTGCGCAGTTCGTGTTGGCGCCGGCCTGCCCAGTACGGGTCGTCGGTGGTCAACAGCTTCACGATCACCGGTTGGCCGTCGCGGCGGCCGGTGGCGACGACGGCCTTGTCAGTGCGGTGCACCCACCCGACCGGTGCCCACCCCTGCGGCAGCGGCACGGGCGACCAGCGCCGCAAACACGTCATCCGCCCCGGCCGCCCCAAGACCGGCATGGTCTGGGGTTGCTCTGGGTGGTGCGGTCATGGGACGACGGGGAGCAGGTCGTCGTTGCGGCCGGTCAACGGCAGGCCGGCGGCGGTGGCGATGCGTTCGATCGCTTGCTCCAGGGTGGTGGTCTCAGGCAGGACGAGTTCGTCGGGCCAGCCGAGCACGTCGCGCGGGGTGTACCAGCTGCGCAGGTGGTCCGGCGATACCTCCGCCGCCATGGGACGCGTTTCGTGGCGTCGCAGGGTTTCTGGCAGCGACACGTCAAGGTAGACGAAGAGCGTTCGCCCGCGGTGCGCGTCGCGCAGCTCGGTGAGCATGCTCCGGTACCGGGCGGTATGCATGATTCCTTCCAGGACCACGTGGTAGCCGTGATCAAGACAGAAGCGGACGTTCTGCGCCATGAGGGTGGGCGCGAGACCACCTGGCCTGTCCCGTTCCCGCAGAAGGATCCGTCTAATATGATCTTGGCCGACGAGGGCGCAGCCGCGGCCGTGCCGATACCGCAACTCACGGGCAATGGTGCTCTTGCCGGAGCCGGAGTTCCCCCGAAGGCAGATCAAGATCGGCAACTCGGTGTTGCTCATCGGTCTGTCTCCGGCCAGGTGATCGCGGTCAGCGTGTGGCGGCGGGGCACGAGCAGCCGCAACCGGTCAGTGTCGGGCAGTCGCGTGCCGGCCGGATGCACGGTGATGTCCGGGCCGGCGCCGGCCCGGAACTGCTGATCCCATGCCGCTATCAGTTCCATCAAATCGCTGGTCAGTCTGGTGGCGTGCGGACCGAAGCCGTGCCCGCCGAGCTGCCACGTCGTGGTGTCGTGGCGGCGCATGGTCAGGTAGGCGAGGCTGTCACGGGTGAGCAGGGTGGGGCAGAAGAAGCGGTCCTGTGGATCCAGCAGGCCGGCGGTGCGGTCCCGGTCGACTCTGAGTACGCCGTAAGGGCGAGGTTGACTGGCCAGCCACAGGTGCAGGCTCTCGATGATGTCCATGTTCGTGTCGTCCAGGGTCACCGGGGAGGACACCTCAAGCCGTGGCCCATCAAGAGCAGCGCGGAGGGCCTCGGCGTCGGTGGTGGTGGTGTCGTCATCCAGGGTGAGAACAGCGTCGTCGCCACGCAGCGGCACCCGGCGGGCCGAGTTCCGGCCGTGGCCTTGCATCGCGACGAAGCCGCACTGCACGGACGCTGTCGCGGCCAGGTGGTCACCTGCGGACTGCAGGGTGAGGCAGCGAGTGTTGCCGCGCATCCGCAGAGGCACCACCAGTCTGCCGGCTGGTGCGAGTTGGTCGGTCCATGCGGGTGGGAGGTCACTGGCCTCGACCGTGACGAGCACTGCGTCCCACAATCCAACAGCAGGATGGCCGTGTGCGCCATCGGCGTGGACCACCTGGACCTGCGGGTAGCCGGCCCGTGCCAGCGCCCGTTGCGCATGGGTGACGACCTGCCCGTCGATGTCGATGCTGACGACCGCTCCGGCCGGGCCGACGACCTCGGCGATCAGCGCCGCGTTGCACCCTCCCGAGCCGATCTCAAGAACCCGGGCTCCGGGCCTCAGCCCGGCGGTCTCCACCATGTACGCCTGCAACCACGGCGCGGAAATCGAACTGGTCGCCCTTCCGTCCGAGCCGCGTCGGGTGACGACAACATCATTCGCATACGCGCTCTCGATGCTGGTACCGGCCGGAGCGAACAGGTGCCGCGGCACCGCGGTGAACGCTGCCGCCACCTCCGGTCGGGTAATCCAACCCTGACTGCGCAGCTGATCGACCAGCTGCCGGCGAGCGTCCTGCGCCGCCAACGTCTCGGTCGTCCTGCGTTCTGGTGCCACGAGGACATCTCCTCCCTCGAACGAATATCAGGTGAGCAACCGGGCCGACCGCGACCAGCATTGGCCCCATGCTGGGATGCGGAAGGTCGAGATCAGGAGACCGGTACGCCTGGCGGGTCGACCCGTCGGCTCGCGCCTGGAGGTACTCGCCGACGCGGCGGACCAGCGGTGAATTTCCTGGGGGGCGGAGGGCATGCGGGCACCGTAGAACTCCAGGTAGCCGACACGCCCGCAGCGCCGCGCACCGACAATGTCGGCACATCCCGACACCAACTCCAACACCCGCAACCTTGATTGGTTTCGGCAACATCTGATGGCGCTACCGCGCCGGCTATGGGCCCGAAGAGTGTCCACCGGTGATGCCGCGGGCAGGAGACATGCACGACCCTCCGAGATGATCACCGTGTGGGTGATGTCCGCGGCAACTCACGAAGTTCGCGGAGGATGTCGCGGACCGCTAGTGAGCGCGGTGCGGCGGGGGCGAGTTCGTCGTGCAGTCGGTGTAGCAGTGCGACGCTGCGCACGGAGCTGACGGCGGGTAGGCGACCAAGGGCGAGGCGGGCTGTGCTGACCGCGAGGTCGAGGTCACCGGCGGCGTGGTGGGCGAGGCTGAGCCAGGCGCCGTGGCGTAGTGCGGAGCGTTGCGGGGAATCGGTGGGACTGGTGTGCGCGCGGGCGTGGAGCAGCCGTTCAGCTTGGCGAAGGAGTCCTGGCCGTTGAATCGGGACCTGCTCTGCCAGTACGACGAGGCCGCGGCCGGTGATCGCGTCCAGTTCGACCCGATCGATGTATGACGCCCATGGGGGAAGCGGGGCGTCGGGGGCGGTGTCGAGGAGTGCGAGGGTGTTCTCGCGCATGTGGAAGAAGCTGGTGAGGTCGCCGGCGACGGCGTGGGCGAGGCTGCTGCGGGCGGTTACCAGCGAGCGGACGGCGGGCGGAGCCTTTGCCGCCGACTCTTGGGCTGCTGAGGCAAGTTGCAGGGCGTCGAGGGCGTGGCCTCGGTCGGCGGCTTGGTTGGACATGAGGGCCAGGATGCTTGCGGCGAGGCCGGGATCGCGAGCGGCGTGCGCGGCGCGGAGAGCGGTGAGGTACCAGCGTTGGGCGAGGCCGTCCTCGTTGGCATCGAATGCCATGAACCCCGCGGTTTGGGCGAGTTGCGCTAGTGCGGCGGCGAGGCGGCGGCCGGCCTCCGCGTTGTAGGACGCGCGGCGCAGGAGCCGGGCTACCGCGGTGAACTGGTCACTGACGAATCCGCGGGCGGCACCGCCTTGGTGGTCGTCGAGCTGCTGTGCGTGGGCGACGACGGTGTCGATCATGTCGAGTAGCGGTGGGGTGACCGGTCCGCCGTTTCCGGCAGCCGCGATCAGGCCGGGGTGTGGCTGGTGAAGTGCGGTCCAGGCGTGGGCGGTGAGCGCGGCGCCGGTGACAGCGATGATGGTGCGACGGGTCGGCACGGGTCCTCCTACGAGGCTGAGCAGTCCGTTGCTGTCCCAGGGTAGGTCCATTGCGTGGTTCGCCGGCAGCGCTGGATGCGGACGCGGGGCCGTTACCCCCCAGACGTCCTCGAACATCAGGTCGCTTCTGAGCTTGGCGGAAAGTACCTCGACGACGAGTTCGGGTATGTCACCGTGCGGCACCGCGCCGTCTGAGACCCATTTGTAGGGGGTCTTGGGGTGGACTCGGCGGGTGCTGCCGCGGGCCACCAGAGCCGAGTTGATTCGTCGGGCGAGGGCCTCGGGCCCCCATTGCGCCTCTCGGAGCAGGCCGGCCAGACGTCGATTGGCGCGGGAGGTTGTGGGTTCGGCCTCCACGGTGGGATCCCCTTCCGGGTGCGAGTAGTGCAGCCGCGGGCCTGACAGTAGCGGCCACGGTCAGTGGCGGGGAGCGAAGCGCACCATCCGCACCAGGTTCCAAGCGAGCGGCACCGATGGCACTGTCTCGATGCCTGCCCCAGGCGCTCGAAACCGACAAAGGTCGATGTGTGGGCAGGGCCAGGCATCGGTTGTCACTCCGGCCGTCCTGCAGTTGATGCCCATCAGTCGACCTGCGGTCGCAAGGAGAGCTGTCATGCCACGTCTGTTTTCCGGCCAGCCGGTAGGAGTCGATCCCGTCCTCACCGCTGACATTGATCTGCTGGTGCGCCCCGGCCGGATGTCCCTACGGCCCGACGATTGCGCTCAGTCACTGCATGAGCAGGCCGCTAGTGAGCCGGGCCGAATCAGTAAAGCCATCGTCTCAGGCCCGGCCCGGTTGAGCCAGGTCACCCGGACGGCGAGCGAGAACTCGGTCGGTTGGCCGCCGCTGCTGCTGAGCGTGAATCAGGAGGGCGGCCGGCTGAACGCGCTGGACTGGCCAGGCGTGGCCCAGTTGCCGGGAAACCTGGCGCTCGGGGCAGCAGGGGACGAGGACCTGGCCGAGCTCGCTGGGGCGACGATCGGTGAGCAGCTCCGGTCGGTGGGGTTGACCTGGAACTTGGCGCCCGTGTGCGACACCACGGGGTGGCCGGCGACTGCTGCGGTTGGCGCTCGCTCCTTCGGCTCCGATCCTCAACGGGTTGCGCTGTTGGCGGCAGCGTACGTACGCGGGCTGCAGAGGGCCGGCGTCGCGGCGACCGCCAAGCACTTTCCCGGTCTGGGCGGGGTTGGTGGGGACCCGCACCACGTCGCGCCGGTGGTCGACCGACTCGGTCCAGGTGCGCTGCTGCCGTTTCGAGCGGCGATCGACGCGCAGGTGGCGTGCGTGATGGTCGGCAGCCACACCGTGCTCGCCGTGGACAACAAGCCGGCGTTCGCATCGCCGCGCGTGCTGGATCTGTTGCGCGACAAGCTGGGCTTCGGCGGTGTGGTGGTGAGCGAGAACCTGTCGATTCCTGCGGTGCACGAGCCGCTTGGCGGTCCGGCCCGCGCGGCGGTCGCCGCGGTGGTCGCCGGGGTGGACATCGTGATGCTGGACTCGGAGGTTTCCCGGGGGCATAGCTCAGCGGCGGCACGGACGGCGGCGGTTCGGCGTCGCGCAGAGGTGGTGCAGGCGCTGGCGACGGCGGTCGAGCAGGGCGTGATCGACCGCCAGCGCATCAGCGAGGCCGTGGACCGTGTGCAGGCACTGCACCGGCGATACGGGCTGACGCCCAGCTCGCTCCGACCGGACTGGCCGTCGGCGAACGCGGCGGCCTGGCACGCGGCGGAACGGATCGCTGACCGTTCGGTGGCGGTGGTGCGCGGAGACCGGGTCCTTCCGCTGGACGTGCCGCCCGGCAAGGTGCTGGCCTTGGTGTGGGTGCCTGACGAGGGGCAGCGGCGGGCCGACAGTGCCCGCTCAACGCCGGACTATCTGCCCACGCTTTTAGCCGCGCGTCACCGTGTGGTGCAGGTGCCGGTCGGCGCCCCAGTGCCGACAGCCGGCCCCGTGATCGTGTACGGCTACGACACCCGCACCACAACGGCGGGTCCGAGTAGAGCTGTCCAGGAAGCCGCTCGGCTGATTGAGCGCGGGCGGATGGTCGTTCAGGTCGCATTCGGAGACGTGGACGACCTGGCCAGTTCGCCCGCGCCGGTGTTGGTGGCCGCGTTCAGCCCGCACTGGGCGTCCGTCGCGACGGTGGCCCGAATCCTGCTCGGCGACGGCCGCGCCCACGGTCTCGTACCCGTCTGCGGTGCGTCATGGTGACCAGGGTTCCGGCCGGCCAGCTCGCCAAATTCCTGCAGTGCCTCTACGAGGCAGCCGGGATGACCCGAGCCGGGACGCGAGTGATGGCCGATACCCACGTGGAGGCCGACCTTCGTGGCATCCCCGGCCACGGCAGCCGATTGGCACCCGGCTACCTGGACAAGCTACGCACCGGGCACCTGAACCCGCGTCCCCTGATTCGGACCGTGCAGGACGAGGAAGCCGTCCTGGTCGTGGACGCCGACCTGGCCCCGGGGCCGGTAGCCGCCCGCTTTGCGGTCGCCGCAGCGATGCTCCGTGCGCGGCGGTGTGGCATCGCCGCCGTGACCGTTCGTCGGGCCGGTCATGTCGGCGCGCTCGGCATTCCCGCTGAGCAGCTGGCCCGCCGCGGCCTGGTGGGCGTGGCCGCCGCGCAGGCGTCGGCACGCAGCGTGGCCCTGCACGGAGGCACTAGCACGCCAGTCCTGGGCAGCAGCGCACTGGCGGTCGCCGTTCCAGGTCCGGACCCGCAGCGCCCCGTGCTGGTGGACCTGGCAGCCGCCGCGATGTCCTGGGGCCACCTGCACCACCTGGCCCGCAACGGCCAGACGTTGCCCAACGGGGTTGCCCTCGACGCGAGCGGGCATCGGGTCCGCGATCCGAACCTCGCTGCGGCGCTGTTGCCCGTGGGCGAGCGCGGCCAAGCCTTGGCGATCGTCCTGGAACTGCTGGTCGGCGCGCTGACCGGGAGTACCCCCTTGCCGGCAGGAGACGACGGCCGCGGGCTGCTGGTTGTTGCGGTCGACCCTCGACGCCTCGCCGTCGCCCAGTCGCTGGCGACCGGCGTTGCCGCCGTCGCCCGGGCGGTGCGCGACCAGGGCGCCCGAATGCCCGGGGATCGCGCCTGGTCCCAGCACGACCGGGCCCGCCAGGACGGCATCGCCCTCGACGCCGACGATCTCGCTGCGCTCATCGAGGCCGGCCGTCACCTGAACGTCCGTGCACCACACGGATGGATCCAACCCGAACCCCTCGACGCCACCGCCGGATCACAGAAGGAGCAGATGTGAGCAGTCCGACCAGCACACCGACCCTCAGCGGACCACCGACCGTCGACCAACCGGCCGCCGAACCACCAGCCCTCTGCAGCGGTGCGGCCCGATCCGAGGTCGCCCGCCACCTGCAAGCCGTCCTCGACCTATCCGACCCCTACCCGGTCGTAACCGCGGCGCGCGAACTCGCCGCCGGGGCGCTGGAGCGTGCCCTGGCTGACGTCGTTGCGGGCCGGCTGCTGCACGAGCCCACCGGCCGCCGCATCCCGCTGCAGGAACTACCCGCCCGCACGATCGCTGCGCTCACCCGCACCCACCACCTCGACGCCGACCAGAGCGACACCCTGGGATTCGCGCTCCGCTGCGCCTTCGCCTGGCCTGGCGTCGTCGGTACCCCGGACGCGCCGCACGCGCTCAAGTCGGTGCTCCCGGCCGGATTCGCGCCGATCGCCACGGTCGAGCAGATTGCCGCGAGCCAGGCCACCGCCGGCCCCGATGGGTTGAACACCAGCTACATGATCTCGCAGATGAAGGGCGGCATGTCCGCCGACTTCGGCATCGGCTGCCCTTTGATGTGCGCCTACTGCTACCGGCGCGAAGGCGACACCGTCGACGGCTACCTCGGCTCCTGGGAGCCGACCGGGTTCCTCGAGCCCGAGGATGTCGTCGCGCGGCTGCTGTCGCACCCGTGGTTCACCCCGCACCACACGCCCATCGGCCTGCACATGTCCACCTCCGAGGCGTTCCTGCCGAAGCTGTGGCCGCGGACCTGGCGTGCGTTGCAGCTGCTCGACGAGCTCGGCCTGACCAACCGCGTCTCGTGCATCACGAAGTACACCCTCTCTGACGAGCAGATCGACTGCCTGGAATCCCTCGTCCACGTCGACCTCGACATCAACGTCTGCTACGCCGCCATGCCCGAGTCAATCGAGCCGCCAAACCGTGGGCGCAGGCTTCGGTTCCTGCGCCGCATCCTGCACTCCGAGAAGATCAACGTGCTGGCGTACTACCGGCCGATCGCCGAAGGGCTCAACACCAACGACGCTCACCTGCGTCACGTCTGGCAGACCTTCAAGGACGCCGACGCCCGCACCGTGGTCCTCGGCGGGCTGAAGTTCGCCGACGACCACGTCCAGTCCTTCATGTCCTACGGGCTGCCCCTGCCGGCAGGGTCCTTCACCCCAGGCAAGAAGCTGCTCACCGCCGGCACCGAAGCGCGGATCATGGCCGCGTTCGACGAGGTGTACGCCGACGTGGCCTCCGACTGGCGCCCCGCGGTCCTGAAACGATCCTCGTGCGGTCGAGCGGTGGAACGCGGCAGCCACATCCCCGACTACAACGGCCACTACGACCAGCCCACCACGAACTGCCGCCTGCGCTGCCCCGCCGCCCAGCACGAGGTGTGCGCGGCAGCCCAGCCGCCGGACGAGGAAACAGTTCGGCACCTCCTGGCACGCATCGGCAGGCCTGACGCGCGCGTGGACATCACCGGCATCACCACCGTCGTTCACGCCGAGCTGAGCCCGTTCGAACGAACGTTCCTGCGCCAGAACCTGCTCTTCCCGGTGCACACCGCCCGGCAGGCCGCCGAACTCGTCGCCGGAAGGATCACCCGATGACCGCCGCCGCACGCCCCACGCCTAAGCGGATCTTCCTGCCCCTGGCCGAGTCCCCGTTGCTTAGCCACCACGGCGAGGAGGACGTCGACCTCGCCGTGCTCCTGGCCACGACCGCTGACCCCGAACCCGCGACCGTGCGGGCGCTGCTGTCGATCACCGCCGCCCTGGCCGCCGATCGGATCGCCCGTGCGCTCGACGAGCGAACGGACCTACCCCTTACCTCACTGGCGCTACTCGTGGCGCACCGGCCCGACGCTAAGCAGGCGACCGGTGCCCTGAGGGGCAGACTCTTCCCCGACAGCAGCTCACCCGGTGCATGTCATCGATTCGCCCGCACCATGGCAACGCTCGTCCACCAGCCCGCATCGGTCGACGATGCCTACCTCGACAGTGAACGATTCCGCGCATCCGCCGCCGCAGCCGACCCGGCTGTCCTGGAACAGCTACTGGCGCCGATCTTGGACGGGGGCACCCTGCCCGGTCCCGCCCAGAGCGGGCTGCTCGCGCTGCTCGACGCCCGCGCCGGCCGCGTCCCAACGGCCCCCCTCGATTTGGCGGGCGCGACCGCTCTCGACCGCGCCCGCCAGCAGCAGGTGCGCGCCGCGCTTCTCGCACGGCGCGAACAGACGATCCGTGACCTCGCCGACCACACCGCGGGACTGACGCTGGCCGCCGAGCTGTGGTTTGACTCGCTCACGGCCACCGCCGACACCCCCGCGCAAGCCAGCCAAGCCCTCGCCGTGGCCGAGAACGCCGCAAACAGCCTCGCCTCGGGAGAAGACCCGGCCTGCGCCTGGCCTGCCGTCCGTCGCCGCTGGCAGCACGTCACCGCCGCCGCGAGCGCCGCCGGAGCCCAGTCGGGCGGTTGGGAGCAGGCGTGGCAGGCAGCCGAGTTCACCGACGAGGGCGCTCGATGGGACGACACTCAACGCGCCCTTGTGGCCGGCTATGACCTGCTCGCCAACCACGTTCGCAGCACCTGGGGATCACCCGACACCCCGCCCACCCCCGACCACTACTGGGCCGCCGACCCCGCCGGCCGCGCGCTGCTGCACCTGGTTGCCGACCACCTCACCGGCCACCAGACGCAC
Source organism: Micromonospora sp. WMMC250 (assembly GCF_027460215.1). NCBI lineage: Bacteria > Bacillati > Actinomycetota > Actinomycetes > Micromonosporales > Micromonosporaceae > Micromonospora > Micromonospora sp. WMMC250. The sequence continues at coordinate 7,286,463 of NZ_JAPZBJ010000002.1, forward strand.
AGCCCTCTCCCGCACTACAACGACCAACTCCTCATTGCCTTCGTGAACGGCCTCGCCAAGAACCGTCACGACAACATCCCCGCGGACCTACACCTGCACGGCCTGATCGCCGCCGTCAAGGCCGCCCGGTCCAAAGCCGCACTCCTGACCCGGCCGGTCCCCGCGGACCTCGGCATCGTCGTGCCGATGCGCGCCGAAGCCCACCGCCTCACCGCCATGCACTGTGACGACGCGCTCACCGTCAAGGTCGCTCAACTGGGCTGGCTCCTGCAAGCCTGTCCCGACGCCCACGCCGACCTCCTCCTGGTCGACGAGAGCACCGACGGCGCCTCGGCCCGCGCCGCCCGTGCGATCGACGTCGACCACCCGCAGATCCGCGTGACTGTCGTCCAACGCCCCGACGACACCAGTGCAAAAGGTGGCGCCGTGCTCTGGGGCCTCACTGAGCTCGCCGGCGCCGGCCGCACCATCCTCGCCTACACCGACCTCGACCTCACCTACCCCTTGGAGCAACTCGGTCTTCACGTCGCTGCCCTTGACCAACCCGGCGTCGGCGCCGTCATCGGTTCCCGCCGCCGCCCCGACTCCCACGGCTACTACCCGCCAACCGGCCCGACCCCCACCACCCGGCTTTACCAACGAGCCGTTCGGGACCTGCTGCACCTCGACGCCACCGACCCGCAGGCCGGCTTCAAAGCCTTCCCGGCCACCGCCCTGCGCACCGCACTGCCCCTCACCGCCGACCACAGCTTGGCGTTCGACACCGACCTGCTCGCCGCCATCGCCCGCTGCGGACACACCGTGGCCGAGGTCGGCGTCGCTGCCCTCCACCAGTACGTCGAAGGTCACCGGAGCACCCCGCACGATTACGACACCATGCTCAACGGCGTTTACCGGCAGGCCCTGCGCCACGGCCTCGACCCCGAGACACGCCGGACCCCGACGTGGGACCGCATCCGTCAGGCCGGCTCCCTGGCCGCAGCCGCCGCCAAGTCCACGACCACCACCATGCTCAAGGCACCCGCCTCACGCTGACGAAATATCGCGGGCCGCCGACGTCGACACGCCGGCGGCCCGCACCCGTGCGCGCCTTCACCATGTGCCCCGATTCGGACCAGTGCGATGCGTAAACTGGCACAGATCCGCCCGGCTCACTGTCGCCTTAACCTTGACGGCCGGTGCAACCCAACCGAAAGGTAAGCGCGTGAGGGCCGTCATCGCTGTCGCCGGCATGGGCAGCCGCTTCTTCCCCATCGGCAAAACCATCAACAAGTGCATGCTGCCAATCCTCAACCAACCAGTCGTCGCCTACGCAGTCGCTGACTGCGTCGCCGCAGGCGCCCACGAGATCGCGATCGTCACCGCCCCCGGCGAGATCGGCCGCCAGGTGCGTCATTACTTCACCGAAGACCACGACCTGAAGGACTACTTCACCGCACGCGGCTGGCAGGACAAATACACGCCCCTCGCCGACCTGCACAGCCAAGCCGACTTCACGTTCATCGAACAACCACGCGACGATCGGTACGGCACCGCGCTGCCCGCGATCGTCGCCGCTGACTTCATCGCCGGCGACGACTTCCTCCTGGTGGCCGGCGACGACCTTTTGCTTCGCAACGACGGCGGATCGGACCTCGCCGACCTCGCCGCTGCCCGGGCCGCCGCCGGAGTACCGGCCGCACTCGCCGCCGCCACGGTGCCCGGCGCCGAGGCCCACCGCTATGGCATTCTGGCTCCGCGAGTAGCGGAAGGTCACCAGCTACTCGATCAGCTGCTGGAGAAGCCGACCACCTACGGCGAGCTGACCGCCTACATCAACATCAGTCGCACTCTGCTACCCGCCGACGCGATGGCCTACTTCCAGAAGCTGACCCCGGCGCCGAACGGCGAGTACCAGGCCACCGACGCCGTCATCGCTTTCGCCCGCGACAACGACGTACTGATTCACCCCGTCACCGGCGAGTACCACGATTGCGGCAATCCCGCCGGCTGGTTGGCGGCCAACAACGCCGCAGCCCAAGCGATCGTGGCCTCTGGGCCTCGCGCATGATCACGAATGCCGGCAGGGTAAGAGGCTGGTCGGTCGACACGCCCGCAGCGCCATGTGTAGATAATGTCGGCATATGCCGACATCAAACTCCGACAAAACCTCGACATTGTGACCCTGCCGTGGGCAGCCGCCGCTCTCGATAATGGGCATCTGACGATTTTGCACGGTCTCGCAGCGATCAACGGTTGCACCGGTGCATGCTGAGATGCTCGTATGCTTCGCCGGACCGCGAGATTGTCACAGGCGACACTGATGGTCTCCACGGACCATGGCCACAGTGTCTGCAGTCGACCGGAGGTAGCAGCGATGGCTGACAGCGACGAGATCAAGGTTGCCCGCCGCGCACTCGGCCGCCGACTCGCTCAATTGCGTAGGGCTGGCAATCTTACCCAGCACGACTTGGCGCGGCTCGTGCAATACGGCCGCAGTTCCGTGGCGAGCACCGAGACTGGCCACCAGCACCCGGACCGTGCTTTCTGGGCGCGCTGCGACACCGTCCTGCAAACCGGTGACGCGCTCGTCAGTGAGTACGACCGCATCACCGAGCTGGACCGCCAACGACGACGGTCAGCGGCGATCCAGGCGGTCAGGAGCACGTCAGTGCCGGTGACGCCCGACGCTGGCCGCGAAGTCCCTGCAGCAAACGGCGGTGCTGCGTTCTGGGAGCGCGAGGACACCATCAACGCCCGCCGTCTGGCACTGAAGTCTTCCGTCGATGACAACATTCGTCTCGCATATCTGGAACGCGAGGTCCGGCAGGCGATCGCCGACAACGAGCGCCTCACGCCGGTCATCCTCATGGCGCGTATGCGACCGCTTCGGTCCTACGTCGACCAGCTCATGGCAGGCCGGCAGCACCCACCGCAACGCGCCCGGCTCTACGCCGTCGCCGCTCACCTGTCTGGCCTTCTCGGCGCACTCGCCCTTGACCTCGGCGCATTCGGTGCGGCGCACGCCTATGCCGCCGAAGCGTTCGACCTCGCCGAGGCTGCCGAGCAGTCCGAAGCGCAAGCCTGGGCACGGGCCACGCAGAGCCTGATCGCCTTCTACGCCGGTGACTACCATGACGCGCTGGCCTACGCCCAGGACGGCCTGCGCCGTGGCGGCGCCAGCGCGCAGCGTATCCGCCTCACGATCAACGGTCAGGCGCGGGCACTCGCCCGCCTCGGCGATCGGTACGGCGTCGACCGCGCCGTCGATTACGCGTTCACCATGCTGTCCGACTACCCGGCGGGCTCGTCGGTCAGCGCTAGTCTCGCCCTCGGCCCGTACTGCGCGGCCAGGACCGCGGCCAATGCGGCGACCGCCTACCTGGCGCTCGGGCGTACCGCAGGCGTCACCAACCATCTCACCACCGCGATCACCGCATTCGACACCGCAGGATTGGCTGGCCCACGTGCACTCAGCCGCCTCGACCTGGCCACCGCACACCTGCACGCCGACAACCCCGACCCCGAGGAAGCAGGCGCACTGGCGGCGGAGGCCCTCACTCTCACCGCGGACCAGCGTTTCGAATCGGTCCACCAGCGCGCCCGTCAGTTCCTCGCTGCCGCCCACCCCTTCGCTCGCCACCCACAGCTACGGCACGTTGCCGACCTGCTTGTCGACCGCACACCGGTCGCTGGCACCGGGCAGGCCGCTCTACCATCGCTGTCATGAGCAGCCGGGAACTGGCCAGCCTGCACGAGCGCTGGACCGCCTACCAGGACCTGCCCAGACTCACCGACCATTGGTACTGGCGCCCGGGCTGGCGGGCCGACCGCCAGTTCTACACCTGGCACCTCACGTTTGAACATCAACCGGAACTCGATCACCTCGTCACCGCCGTGCAGAGCCAACTCACTCTGCCCGGACTGGACCTGGTGCCGCTCGACGGGCTCCACCTGACCATGCAAGGTCTCGGCTTCACCGACGAGGTCACCAACAGCGACCTCGAAGCAATCGTCACCGAAACCCGGCGACGCTGCGCTGGCATGTCGCCTCTAGAGCTGTCACTTGGCCCGGTCGACCCCGACGCCGAAGGAATCGGCTTGCTCGTCCGTCCCTGGGACCGCGTCGAACGACTCCGAGCCACCATCCGCGATGCCATCAACGCGGTATGGGAGACCGTGCCGGAGGCCTCAGAAGGATTCCGGCCACACGTGACGATCGCCTACAGCGGCTCGCAAGCGCCTACCGCACCAATCCGCGACCGCCTCAACGCCATCCGCCACCAGCCACCAGCCTGGGTGACCATCCGGCAAGCAACGCTGATCGCGCTGCGCCGAGAACATCGCAGTTACGAGTGGACAACGGTGGCGACCGCGCCCCTTGGCTTGTGACCCACTGACCATTCACCTCAACGAGCCTACGACTGGCCGGCGAGGCCATGGCTCCGGCGCCGAACGGTGAGTGCCAGGCCACCGGCGCCGCGATCGCCTTCGCCCGCGACAACGACGTACTGATCCACCACATCACCGGCGAGTACCACGACTGTGGCAATCCCGCTGCCTCGTTGGCGGCTAACAATGCCGCAGTCCAAGCGACCGTGGGCTCTGGGCCGCACGTCTGATCACGACTGAGCCGACCGCGCCAACACCTGCGACGCCAACTCCACTACCGGCAGCTCACCATCTAGCACCACCGTGTCAACCGGCAACAAACCGACAGCGGCAACGCAGCGGTTCACCTGCTCCAGCCGCCACGTACGCACCTGCGCATCACGGGCCGGGTCATCCGGCCAGATCGACTGGGCCTCAATTCGAGCCTGAAGCACGCGGAAGGGCACGTCGATGAAGAAATGGTCGACGCCCACGCTGTGGGCACGCAACCGACCGAAAATTTCCTCAAGATACGACGGCACCACCACGGTCATCGGTACCACGAGCGTGCGTCCGTACTCCTCCAGTAGTGCTATCGCCGTATCCGCCACGCTACGACGCCACACTCGTAGATCCTGGAAATCGCCGCTCGCGGGCAGCGGAACTATCTCGCGGAGCATGAACCCTGGCAACTCCGCATCGAACATCAACAGCCGAGGATCCTCCGCAGTCAACATCTCCGACAGAGTGGTCTTCCCCGCGCCGAACGCACCGTTGATCCAGATCAACTTCATGTACCGCTCCTCACGCGCCGATGGTGTACGACTCAAGAACCCGGTGAGGATCACCCCGCTGCCCGGCGTTCGCCGAACAGTCTCCGTGAAGCGCTTGGGCAGCCTTGGCTAGGAGGGTGGTGGCCGGTTGGTGGTTGTCCAGCCCGATGGTGATGCCGTTGCTCGTCTTAGCGCTGGCGGCCCGCGCCCGGTGGCTGGTCTGGATCGGGGTCCGATGGTCGGGGCATTTCCGGGCCGGTGGCGCCCATGCGCAGCAGGGTCTCGATGCGGGTGACCCGGAAGTGGCGCCCGAGCGCGGTGACGTCGTCGACGGGACTGGTGTCGAGGGTGTCGGCGGCTTGTTGGTAGGCGGATGCCTGGTCGTCGGTCAGCCTCAGCAGGCGCGGTTCGATGTGGCGCAGGCCGAAGGCGATCTCGTCGCGGGCAAGCTGCGGTGTGGCCACCGCGCGACTGTAGGGCCGCCACGACCCTGCTACAGATTCGGCTGCCGCGTAGCGGGTCGGCAGGATGACCCCGACTGGGTGGGAGGCGACGGCGGCGACGCTGTCGGCGTATACGTTGGCGGGCACCTGGGCGCGGGGGTAGTGCGAGGTCGTCAGCTCTGCCCGCAGCATTGCCTCACTCAGGCCGGTCGCCCCGTCTGGGTCGATGACGATCTCTGGGGCGAGGAAGCTGTCGTGGTCCTCGGCGTCGCGGGGGTCGCGGTCGGTGGGTCGGGGCGGTTCAGGCCCGTCCGGGCCGAACCGCGCGAACGTGTCCACCCGCACGATGCGGTGCACGCGACCGTTGATCACCACCTCGTTCACCTTCTCCCGGTCCAGGACGCCGAGCGCGGTGGTCAACTCCGCAGCCAGCGGGGGGTCAGTGGTCTCGTCGAGCTGCTCCATGAGGTGGTGCGCAAGCTCGTCCCGCGCGGCCTGCGGCGTATCCGACATGACGGCGTACACCTGCCACCGCCCGCGATCTATGTGCACCGCGTGGCCGAACAGTGGGGCGCCGATGCGGCTCTTCGGGTAGGTCACCGTTCGCCGTGCCGCGTCCTCCTCGGTGACCGCGCCGACCGGGTCGGCGGGCTGCTGCACCCGCAGGATGACCGGCGGCCGCACTTCGTCCGCACTCATGCCACGGATTGTGCGACGGCCCGATGACCTGTGTCACGAGGGCGCGCCTTTACCGCGGTGGCGTCGTGCACCGCCGCCCTGCAGGAGCACCCGGCGGCTGACCTGAATCCGACGGCCTCGCCTGTCTGCCACAGTCGTCACGACATCCGTCTCCCCGACGAACTGGCCGTTTGCATCGGCCACCAGCGTGGATCAGGGCCTAGCCGGCGACCAGGTCAGCGAAGACGATCGGAACAACGGAATCCACCATCGCGGCATGAGCTGCCTTGCGAACCAGAGTCGCAACAACGTCGCCGGTCGACGTGGGCCTGTTCATCTACCCCTATTCACGTTAGGTGTCCAGCGAGGCGCTGGGCGAGCTCCTCGGGCGTGATGGTTTCGATGCCCAGTGCCCGGGCCTTGTCGCGCTTGCTGCCGGCCCTCTCCCCGGCGACGACGAGGTGGGTGCGGGCAGAGACACTTGAGGATGCGCGTCCCCCTGCCTTGGCGATCAGCTCGGTCATCTCGGTTCGGGATAGGTCCGAGAGAGGCCCGGTCATCGCGCCGGTCACCACCACGGTCATTCCCGCCAAGGGCGGCTCGCTCTTCGCCTCGTGGGCGGACGTCTCGGCCTCGCCTTCAGCATCTGTGGGAGTAGAAAAAACGAAGCCCGGTTGGTTCATATTCACGCCTGCGGCGACGAGCTTGTCGATGACGGGGGCCAGGTCAGCCAGTTCTTCGAGGATCACCGGGGCCTTCTCGTTGCCGATGCCGTTGACCTGCTCCAAAGCGACGGCGTCGGCGTCTCGGATGGCTTGCATGGACCCGAAGTGCGCGGCGATGCGCAGCGACATGGAACGGCCGGTACCGAGGACGCCGAGGGCGCAGAAGACGCGATTGAGGGGCTTGGTCTTGGCCGTCTCGATCGCGGCCAGGAGGTTGTCGGCGCTCTTGGCCCCCATGCGGTCCAGGGTGAGTAGCTGATCGCGAGTGAGGGTGAACAGGTCGGCGAAGTCCTCGATCAGCCCCTTGTCGACGAGTTGCACGATGATTTTCTCGCCGAGGCCGTCGATGTCGAGCGCGTCGCGGGCCACGGCGTACCGGATCGCCTCTTTCTGGCCGCAGGAGCGCCCCCGCGCGCAGCGCCACCGCTCCTGACTGCGGTCGATGCCGGAACCGCAGCGCGGGCAGAGTTCGGGGAAGTCGATGGGCTGCTCGGTGCCGGTGCGGAGACCGGCGACCGCGCCTTCAACGCGGGGGATGACTTCGCCGGCTCGGTAGACGATGACGTGGTCTCCGAGCATCAGGCCCCGGCGAGTGATGTCGGCCGGGTTGTGCAGCGTGGCGTAGGTGATGGTGGTTCCCGCGACGTCCACAGGGTCGAGGACGGCCCGTGGGGCGATCACACCGGTGCGGCCCACGCTCCACTGCACGGCGCGCAGCACGGTGATCTTCTGGGCGGCCGGGAACTTGAAGGCGGTGGCCCAGTACGGGGTGCGAGAGCCCATTCCCGCCCGGATCTGGTCGGCAGGGCTGTCGGCCTTGATCACGGCACCGTCGAGTTCGATGTCGAGCCCTGCACGCAGGGCGCCAATCTCGTGCACCCGGTTCACCACTTGGTCGAGGGTCGCGTAGGTCCGGGTGGCGAGCGGGGTGTCGGTCATCGTCCCCAGCCCGAGATCGGCGAGGCGGGCGATGAGCTGGGTGTGGGTGAGCGCGGCGAGGCCGGGATCGTCGGTGTGCTCGGAGTGGGTTAATGCGGCGTAGGCCAGGAAGGTCTGCCCGATTCGGTAGGCACGGTCCTTGGCGCGCAGTGAGCCCGAGGAGGCGTTGCGGCGGTTGGCGAAGGCCGTGGCGCCGTGCGTGATCCGCAGCTCGTTCGCAGCGGCGAACTGGTCCTCGGCCATGAGGACTTCGCCCCGCACTTCGATCGTGACCGGTTCGGTCAGGGTCATGGGCAGGCCGATGATGTCCCCGATCGCGTGGGACGCGTCTTCCCCGGTCGTCCCGTCGCCGCGAGTGACGAGTTGAACTAGCCGGCCCTCGCGGTAGCGGGCTGCCAAGGCCACACCGTCGAGCTTGGGTTCCACCGCCCAGCCTGCCACTGCGGCTCCGCCCAGCCGCCGCTCCAGCGACGCGGCCCAGGCCGTCAGTTCCTCGTCTGAGAAGACGTTGCCCAGGCTGAGCATCGGCACGGGGTGCGCGACGTCGCCAGTTGTCACGCCTGCCGCGACCTGCTGGGACGGGGAGTCGACCGCGACCTGCCCGGGGTGCCCGTCCTCCCACGCGGTGATACCGCGCAGCAGCCGATCGTAGGTCTCGTCGTCCAAGTCTGATTCGCCGGAACCGTAATAGGCATCGGCGGCCTTCCGCGCCTGTGCGACGGCTTCAAGGTAGGCGGCGTCGTCAGCGAGGTCGACAGCGGTCGCCGCTGCGGAAGGTGTGGTCATGCTGTCCATTCTGCTGACTGCCCCTGACAGCCTGGAGGTAGAGCTGGTGGGACTCATCCCGGATGTCGCGTCGTTCTGCCTGCTGGTCCGCCGCACACATCGCAGGGCGGCCCTCCACCTGGCCCTACGGGCCTTCCGCATCGCGCGGGAGCACGTCTGCGCGGCGTTCGACATGGCCGTCGCCGCCCAACAGCCCGACGTATGGGCCTGGTCCCGCAGCACCCCTAGCTGATCGCCTACTACACCGCCGACCCGCCACCCCTTATGAGGTAGTCCCAGGAGGCCCCGGTTGGTCGGCCGGCCGTAAACCAAGGCGGGCCTACTGTCGGTGGGCGTGGCGAGGGTGCCACGATGCTTACATGAACCACAGCAGCGCCGGCTTGGTCATCTGGGACGTTGACGGGACGCTCATCCCCGCGGACTTGCGCTGGCTGACGCGCGCGATTGCTCGTGCGTACGGCATCGCGCAGTCCGAGGTTGTCTTCCCGGACAACAAGGTACATGGGTATACAGACGAGTCGATTGCCGTCGACACGGCGATCGCTTCGGGCGTGGACCCGTCAGCTGCGGAGGCGGGCATACCCGCCTTCCGTCAGGCCATTGCCGCGGTTATGCAAGAAGGTCGGCAGGAGTTGGCTGAGGTTCAGCCGCCGTATCCAGGCGCCGCGGCGAGCATCGCGGAGTTGCACGATGGTGGGTTCATCCAGACCGTGCTGACCGGCAATCTGCGTTCGGCCGCCGACGTGAAGCTGAACGTGGCGGGCTTGGATGAGTTTCTTGATCTTCGCATCGGCGGGTTCGGGTCGGACGCGCGAGATCGCTTTCAGCTTCCGGCAGTCGTGGCTCAGCGCTACTCCGCGGTCTACGGTGAGCCGCTTCATTCCGATCGAGTGATCCTCATCGGGGATGCGCCCAACGATATCGCTTGCGCGCGTCACGCCGGGTTTCGTGTCGCCGTCGTCGCTCACCGGATTGGGCGTCGAGAGCTGGTGTCCTACGAACCTGACCTGATACTTGACAGTCTCGACCCGACGGCAGTGGTGGCCGCCGTCAGTTCGCTGCTGAATGCGGGCGGGTCGCCGGCTGCTCGTTAGGCGGCCATCTGTTCATCGAGTTCGAGGACAACCCGCTCGTCGCGCCATCGGGCCAACCGCTGTCGGGCTCGTTGAGCTCGAGCAATGCCACGATGATTTCCACCTGCTTTCAGCTGGTCGTAGGTGTTGCCAAGCAGGGTGCAGGATTGTTCAAGTTCGCCGGCCTCGGCGTAGGCACTGGCGAGATCCACGGCTGCTGCCAAGGCGACGTTGACGTTGGCATGATCGTGCTCCAGCATCTGTGCTGCATTTTCGAGCACGGTCACAGCCTGGTGGGGCTGGCCGAGAAGAAGATGGCATGTGCCCGCATAGACGTGGAGGCGAGCGCTGCTCCAGTCGCTGTAGAGGCCGACACAGTCAACGGGTGACAAGTCGTTGACCGCTTCTTCTGCCCGCTTCAGGGCCGCCGTGACCTCGCGTGGAAGTCGCAGGGCGGCGAAGGCTTGGGCCTGCTCGGCGGCCACTCGAGCTCGTGCGGCGGGACTGAGATCGGCGGACGCTTGGGCGGCCTCATTGAGTAGCCGCAGGCCGATCATGGTGTCGCCGTCTGCTCCGATCAGGGTGGCGGCTTCCGAGTGGAGGTTGCTCTCGAAAATCCGTGCAGTCGCGCTGATCCTGCGGTTGCCGAGCCTGTCACCGAGTTGGCGAGCGTAGGCACAGTGAGCGAGCGCGAGGGCACGGTTGCCCTGTGCGCTCCACAACCGGCTGGCGACGATCGAAGCTTCGGCGAGCATCGCTCCGATATCAGCGCGGACGGGCGCACGGCCTGCTTTGCGGTACAGCGCCGACAGGCAATCACGGTGGGCCTCGATCAGGCCAAGTAACGCGTCGGGTGACACGGCCTGGCGCTGCTGGGCCAGCATGCTGGTGAGCGTGGAAAAGCTGTTCCACTCGCCCATCAGGTAGTCGGTTCCGGACGGGCGAGCAAGCATCTCCCCAGCGGTGAAGGACGACGGCTCGGCAGCGACCTGAGATGCCTGATTGGCAGCCATGCCGCTGGGCATGTACCGGGTGCTGGCGAGCCGGATGCGATCGTATTCCTGGGACAGTCTCCCGCCGGTCCCCAACAGTTCGTCGCTTCGGGTCCAGAAGTCGCGCCCCACGCGCTGCCGGCCGGTTTCCACGTTTGCGATCGTGCTCCGTCCATAGCTCACCCGAGCCGCAAACGTCTCTTGCGTGTAACCAGCGGCTTTACGGCTGCGGGCCAGCATCTGACCAAGGGCGACCCATGCTTTGGCCACGTCTTGTGGCGGCACGCTCGACATCAGCAGCTCCCGATGAGTACGGACGCTCGCGCGAGGCGAGACACGGTGGCGTGGGGGCACTGTAGTGCAGGTCGGTGACGTGACGGCTCCTCAGCGGCTTCCCCAACATTCTTCCAACAAAGTTCCGACATCGCCCTCGCGGTCCTCTGAGGTCGCGTGACCTGCGACTCTCGTAGGCTTCCTGCTCGTGACCCACGAATCAGCCAACAATGATCATGAGGTTGAAGCCAAGTACCGCGTTGACGACCCGAGAGGGTTGATGGCGGCGCTTGCCCGGCGGCAGGTGGTGTTGACGGAGCCGTCGGTGCAGGATGACCAGGCGTACGCACCAGCCGGCTGGTCGTACGGAATGTCGAAGGTCGGTGTGCCGTTCGCGCGTCTGCGCACCCAGGAGGGTCGCCATCTGTTCACCGTGAAGAAGCCGATCGACAACGAGATGGCGTGTCTAGAGCACGAGTGCGTGATTTTCGACCGCGACGCGATGCACGCTGCTCTCGTCACGATGGGTTGGGTGCCAACAGTGCGGATCGTCAAGCAGCGCCGGACTGGCGATTGGGACGGCGCGACAGTCTGCGTGGACGTCGTCGACGGGCTCGGCGCGTTCGTCGAGGTGGAGCGGGTGGTCAGCTCCCAACACTCGGGTGAACAGGTGCAGCACGGACTCGACGCGATGATTCGCTCGCTCGGTGTGCCGATGCTGCGGGTCGTGGACACCTACGACACATTGATCTGGAATCTGACGAGCGTGGCTGTTAGGACGTCGGCACCGATCTGAGGTGGTCGGGTCCGCGGTGTTGGCGCCCCGGCTGTCCAGACTGTGAACCTCGGCCGCCGTGCTCAGCTGTCTTCAACTGAACTGCAGGAGTGGCACGTCGTAGCGGTCGGTTTGACGGACGCGCGGCCGCCGTGGCGATCGTTCAGAGGATCACGCGCCTATTCCGCCGCTCGTTCAGGAAGACGTACGGGACGTTAAGGAAGCTTCGGTGTTGGCAGTACCGGCGCCGCGCCCGCCGGTACGCCGTATGTCGATGTCGGCGCTATGCGCCCAGTGGTCGGTGAGGCCATCAAGGCGAGGTTGGTTCAGGTAGGCGGCGGTTGCCAGATGGGGCAGTAAACCAGCACCGGCGTGGAGATAGTCGAAGCGGTAACCGTTGCCGGCTCGGCCGATCCAGCTGTGTGCCTGCACCTCGGGGTACAGAGTCCGGTGGACGTCGGTGAGCCCGAGTGCGGTGAGAGCGTCGAGAAAGTCGTACTCGAAGGGTCGGAAGCCGGCGTAGCGGGGCTGGTGGTCGCGGCTGATGACGTTGTAGTCCCCGCCGACCACCAGGTGTGCGCGGTCGGTGGTGGGTAGTCGGCCCAGGGTGTCGGTGACGGTGGTGAGGAAGGTCCGCTTCTTGGCGAGCTTGGCCGGCGCCCGGTCGCTGGAGGGGACGTAAAGGCCGAGGATCGTCACGGCAGGGTCGGTGTCGAGGGTGAGGGCGGGGGCCCGGCCAGGCAGGCTGATACCCGCGGTGAGGTGTAGGGCTGGGCGGGTGGGGATACGGCTGGCGATGGCACAGCCGCGGTCTCCGTCCGCTGAAGGCTGGTGAGTGATGAACAACCCGGCTGCGCGCAGGCCGCTGAGCAGGTGACGGGTGCCGGGTCCGTTGCTGGTTTCGGTCAGGATGACCACGTGGTCCTCGCGCTGCAGCAGCCAGGTCAGAAGGTTCTGCGCCCGGGCGAGCGCAGTGGCCTGCACGTTGATCGTCAGGATGGACAGCACGGTGAGCCTCGCTGGTCAGGGGCCGTCGGCGGGTAGCAGGCCGAGGATAGTGTCCACCACGTGCTCGGGGGAGAGGCCGTGACAGACAACGACGTGTTGACGCCACTGCTGCCGGCGCAGGTGAGCCGCGGCGTCTCGGTAGAGGATGAGTTCCTTCTCGGGTGAGCCGGCCAGCTCCAGCCTGGTCAGCTGCGGTCGGGCTGCCAGTCGGGTGCGGATGACCTCTGGGTGGTCTTCGAGGTAGATGACGGTAGCGGGCAGGACGTAGCGGTTGTAGGACCAGATCTCACCGAGGTCGAGGCCGTCGATGCGCTGCAGCACCAGCGAGGAGGCGACGTAACGATCGGTCACGACGTGGAGTCCGTCGTCGAGCCGGGGGATGATCTCCGTTTCGATGTGCGCGGCCCGGTCCGCCGCCACAGCGAGGGCCAAGGCCTTGCCGTGTAGGAAGGATTCCTGCCGGCGCAGGAGTTGACCCAAGGGTGTGCGGGTGGGCTCGCCGGTCAGGTGGACCCCGGCCGATCCGAGTTCGGCGAGACGGTCGGCAAGAAGCCGGGCGATCGTGGTTTTGCCGACTCCATTGGGCCCTTCGACGGCGATGAACAGACTGCTCACCCCTTCGACGGGGACAGCGGCAGCAAGCGGCGGCCGTTGGGTTCGGTGATGGGGCACTGGTCGCTGTCGACGTCGCCTATGCGGCCACCCGCGGCGACGACCGCAGCCGGGCAGCCCTTGCCGCACTGCCCGGCCACCTGGCAGGAGCCGCAGGTCGGGTTGGCGCCGACTTTGTAGCGGGTGTGGAAGTCGTAGGCGTCGAGGCTGGGTCCAGCCTCCCCGTCGAGGATGTTGCCCGTCAGGAACTCGGTGTCGCGGTGCGCTGAGGCGGGCGTGCGGGCGGCGAAGACCAAGTAGGGGCAGACGGCGACCTGGCCATCGACGAAGACGTAGATCAGCTTGCCGGCGTCGCAGCCACCCAGCGGCAGGTTGTCGTTGGGGAAGCGAATACGGACGAGATCGAGCTGGTCAGCGAAACGGTCGGTCACCGCCCGGATCGCGTCCATGGCAGTCGTGGTCGCGGCGAGCTTGCTGCGGCTCTTCACTCCTCGGCCGAAGGACGACAGCGGGTTCATCAGCACGTATTCCGCGCCGATGTCGACGGCGAACGCGCACAGGTCGGCGAACTCCTGCGTAGTGGTCAGCGCGTTGGGTGTGGACAGCAGGCCCTTGAGTAAGCCGGCATCGGCGAACTTGCGGGTGGTCGCGACGGTGGTGTCGAACGACGATCGGTCACCGCGGAACTTGCCGTGGCTTTCGGGTCGGAAGCCGTCGAAGGACACGTTGATGTGGACGTTGCCGAGGGCGGCCAGGGCGTCGATGTCAGCGTCGCGGGTCAGCGTCGCGTTGGTGCAGATTCCCAGCGGTAGGTCTCGATCGGCTACGGCCTGGCACATGGCGATCAGGTCGGGGTGCACGAAGGGCTCGCCCCCGGTGAGCGTGAGGCGTTCGACGCGGGCGTCGAGCAGCCGTGGCAGCACGCGGGTGGTGAAGTCGACCCCGGACAGGTCGGACCCGGCTGCGGTCGAGGAGACGAAGCAGTGGGCGCAGTGCAGGTTGCAGCGTTCGGTGATCTGCACTAACGCCTTGCGCCCGTCGCCTCCAACGGAGGTACGGAAGTAGCAGGACGAGGCGTGGGTGTCGACGATGAGGCGCTTCACGAGGATCTTCCTGTAGTAAATGATGAGCGGCTGGCGCTGATGGGCGGTGCTCCGAGCAGTTCCGCGGCGCCGTGGAGTTGCCGGAGGACGACTTGGGTGTGGCGCCGATCGGTGGGAGCTTGGTAGTGGCCTGCGGCGGCGGTAGTGAGCAGCCAGCAGGCTGCCCACACCCGGTGCCAGCCCAGCGCCCATCGGGCAGCGGGAAGCCCGCCCCGGTCGGCTTCAGCGTCTGGATGGCCGCCCGCGGCGACGTAGGCGTGGATGAGTTTGGTGAGGAGTCGAGGTTCGGTGGGTGTGCGGGTGCCGAACCAGGTGGCCAGGTCAAACAGGCCCGGCCCGTTGAACGCCTTGGCCCAGTCGACGACGCGGCAGCCGGTGCGGCTGACGTGCAGCGACGTGCGGTGGAATTCGCCGTGGCATAGCCCGAACGGTGGCCGCTCGGCACCGTCGGCTCTGTGTCGTGCGGTGGCAGCGAGTCGCTGCAGCACCGCTTCGATCCCTTCCGCGTCGTGGGAGAGACGCCCTTGCCGACGAAGCTCGTCTAACGCGTCGAGTCCATGCTCTGGTAGCCCTGCCAAGCTCGCTTCGTCGAAGGTCGGGAGGTTGGGGATGCCGGCAGTTGCATGGACCCATCGGGCCGCGGCGGCCGCCTCTGCGAACGTCGCGGTCCGGGTCGGCTCGCCCAGGTCCTCCATCAGCATGCCTAGCCCGTCAGGGCGCAGGGTGTAGCCGTTCAGCAGCGGGACTGGGGCTTGCTGGATGTTGAGCGCGCGAAGGACGGTCGCTTCGCCGGTGAACGGTGCGGAGGCGATCTTGCAGATCAGGCTGCGGCGGTCGGGGTAGAACCAGCGTTCGACGGAGGACAATTCCCATGCCTGAATGATTTGTCGCTGCGTCGGTACTCGTCGTGATGCGGCGAGCAGGTCGCCTCGTAGCTGCGTGCAGAGCTGCTCATCGAGCGTGCCGCTGCTCACCGCGCACCCACTCGCTGCGGATAAGCGGTGGCGCGCTCGAGCGGCGTGAGGGCGGCGTCGAGGTGCGCCGACATGCTGGCTGGCAGCCGAGGATGTGCGGCGCGTTGGAAAGCCCGAAAGTGCGGCAGTAGTCCGCGTAGCGCCGCGCGCCGGTCGAAGAAGTCCGGTGCGTTGCCCGAGCTTTGGGCCCGGCGTAGCAGCGAGGTCAGGGCGACAATCTTGTCGGCGGTGGAGGCGAGTAGCACCGGTTGGTCGTCGACGCGGATGGGCGGGTCGGGTTCATCAAGGGCGCGGTGTTCGACCTGGAGAGCGGCGATGATCCGGGCGACCTCGGTCCCGTAGCCAACGGTGAGGGTCTGGTAGACGTCCCGCTCTGTCGGAGCGAATTCCGGTGCGTCGTGTAGGAGTGCGGCGACGATGACGTCCTGTGCTGGGGCGGGGACGTGTTGCCCGATGGTCACTGCGACTCGCAGCGCGTGGACCAAGGCTGGTCGGTCGTCGATCGTGTGCCCCGAGCACCACGTTCGAGCGTCGCGGAGGGCGCGTTCGATCGCGGGAGGACGGGGAGGCGATAAGACCGTCATACCCTGGTACCTCCTGATTGCCGTACGATTGGCGGCATGCCGGGGCCCCTTCCGCAATGGTGTGAACAGACCTGCGTGGTGTGTCCGGCTCAGCGGCTCGGGCCGGGCCAGTTCGATGTCATCGACCGGCCGGGACCCGGATTCGCGTACCGACCTGACCTGGGGTGGCGGGCGACCGCGGACGGTGTCGCCGTTTGCGTTCATCCGTTCCGGTTGGGCCTTCCCGCCGGCCGGTACGCCTCGGACGGGGAACTGGTTCCCGATCAGGCGCCCCGACCGGCGCCGACGGCGGCGGCGCTGGAGTTGCCCGCCGACGTGGTCGATTTGGAAGGTTGGCTTGTAGCCGTCTTGCGGCAGGCACCCGCCGAAGGCATCTTCGCCGCTGTTGCCCGCGCCGAGCGGCTGGCCGCCGAACGGTTCGGAGCGAAGCAGGCGGTGACGGCCCTGCGGCGGGTGCTGTCGGTGGAGTTGGCTAACCGCTGACCCCGGCGGCGAGTGGCTCGTTCCGGTCGAAGTCGAAGTCGTGGCTGCGTCCGTCCCGGCCGAGGCCGGCGGCCTGGTAGTGCTCGTTGAGCAGGCTGAGGCGTCGATTCACCTCGGTCGAGTCCAGCCAGTACCGCAGTGGTTGCTCTCCCCACCCGGCGGCGGCGTAGTAGGCGTCGGTGATGCCGCCGTGGGTGTAGGTGAACTCCTCCAGCTCCGTGGCGTGGGGGAAGGTGACGCCCAAGTCG
This sequence comes from Micromonospora sp. WMMC250, assembly GCF_027460215.1. Lineage (NCBI taxonomy): Bacteria > Bacillati > Actinomycetota > Actinomycetes > Micromonosporales > Micromonosporaceae > Micromonospora > Micromonospora sp. WMMC250. Next base: position 7,303,282 of record NZ_JAPZBJ010000002.1, read on the forward strand.
CTCTGCAGGCGCGTCATCAGCGTGAACTGGGCCAGCACGGCGTGGATCATCTCGTCCACCGGCGCCGGCACCAGCAGTTCAGCGGCCTGCTCGTCGCCGCCGGAAAGATCGAACACGGCAGCTTTGAGCGCCAGCACGCGCAGCGCTTCGTCCAGCAGCGGAGCGGCATCGCGCTCCAGTGACCAACGGCTGATAGCCGGGTAGCCGGTGAACGTGGCCCAGCAGGTGGAGTACCTCATCGACGAGCTCTGCAGTCGGCCGTAGGCCGGGTGCGCCTGCATCTTGTCGAGGATCTCGGCGGCCCGACGGCCAACCTCTCCGACCTCCGGCATGGATGAACTGGTCATGGTGCATGCCCTCCCAAGCGGTCGTGGACACGACGGACCGTCGCGCCGCCAGGCGGCTGCGGCCCCTCACCGCCTGCTCAGTCGACGCGGACGGTGACTCAAACATCAAAAGTCGTCGTCGACCGTGTCGATAAGGGTTGTCATCCAGTTCTGACAATCCGCTGACATTCATCTCTGGGTGGATGTTGTCGATGCCGGGAATGTTGGCGGATTGTCAGAACTGCTTGGCAGGGCTGGCCGACATTGATCGATTTCGTCTTAGGTCGCTCTATGCCGGCGTCATCGCCGCCGCTGCGCTGACTCACCAGCCAGCGATACCAACTCACCGAGGGAAGGTTCGCCGTGCCTGTTGCCGGGAGGCTCATGCCCCTGCTGATCACGCCGCTGGTGGCGCATTTGGCCATCGCGCCGCAGCTGCTGGTGTCGACCGGCCGGCAACTTTCCCCCGGCCGCCCTGTCAGCGAGCAGGTCCTTGTTACGACGACCCGGCCAGCGACCGGGCGGCGTTCGCCGCGTGACACGGCGTGGAGCGGGCGTGGCTGCCGGGCCGCATCCACGGACAGCCGGGCGGCGGTGTGAGCGCCTCCAGTGGCGGTGCGAAGCGGGTCTCACGGGTCATAGTGGGCCGCCGGTTGGCGGATATGTCGGTGCGGTGGAAGGCCGGGCTGATCGTGCTACCGACGGTGCTGGTCGCGGTGGTGTCAGCGGGCTTCGGATTGTGGTCCTCTGTGGGGGAGGCCCAGGCTGCCGCTGGTGCCGGGGACTTGTTCGCTGTCGGCGCGTCGGCAACCGAGGTGACGCAGCGTCTGCAGGCTGAGCGGATGGCTGCAGTGGGTCTGCTGCTGCCGGGGTCGACGGTGAAGCCTGCGGATTTCGAGCGGGCCGTGCAGGGCAGCGATGAGGCGATCTCCCGATTCCGGGTGCTGCGGGGAGAACTCGAAAACCCGCCCGGGGGCGTGCGTGGTGTTCTGTCCCGCGCTGACGCGGGGTTGGCGGATGTGCAGGCGCAGCGGCAGCGGGTGCGCGGAGACGGCCTGGTGGCGCTGTCCGCCGTGGCGTTCGGGTACCGGATCGTCATCGCCGATCTGGGGGATCTGCTGTTGGCGGTGGCTCAGAGCGGCGTGCAGCCGCAGCTCGCCGATGAGATGCGCGCGTCCGCGGCGGTGTCGTGGGCCCGTGAGGCGGTGGGTCAGCAGCAGGTGGCGGTGTTGCAGGCGGTGGCGGCGCGGCGGTTGACTCCGGCGCTGCACGCGGAAGTCGTGGCCGCTCGTACCGGCCAGGACGAGGCGTTGCGCGAGTTCGACGCGTTGGCGCGCCCGTCATGGAGGGCGCGGTTGGGACGCACGTTGACTGGTGGGGACGTCCTCGTCGCGGTGCGGCTGGACGGGCTGGTGTCCGGTACCGGGGTGTACGAGCCGGTGCGGTTGCCGGGCGGCGCCGGGCAGTGGAGCCGAGTGATGACCAGTCGCGCGGACCTGTTGGCCCAGGTGCAGGCGGCGGTGAACGATGACATCGCGGCTGCCGCCGACGACCTGTGGATAGCGCAGGTCCGGGCCGCGGCGGTGCAAGCTGCGGTGCTGTTAGTGATGTTGCTGGTCGCTGCGGTAACGGCGGTCCGGGTGGCCCGGTCGCTGGTCGCGCAGCTGTCGTCGCTGGAGCAGGGCGCCCGGCGGGTCGCGGACGTGGAGCTGCCAGCCCTGGTGGCGCGGCTGCGGGCGACGTCGGATCCAGCGGCGGCGCAACGGCTGGCCGAGGACACCGGCCGCGTGGCGGTGCCGGTGGTTGGCGGGGACGAGGTCGGCCAGGTCGCAGGCGCTTTCAATCTAGTGCTGGACGTGGCGGTGAACGCGGCGGTGGGGGAGGCACGGGGGCGTGCCGTGGTCATCGCCATGATCACCTCTGTTGGTCGACGCGTGCAGGCCCTGACCGACCAACTACTGGGCAGCATCGACCGTCTTGAGCGCGACGAGGAGGACCCGGACCGGTTGGCGAAGGTGTTCGCCGCAGACCAGCAGGCCACCCGGCTGCGCCGTTATGGATCGAATCTACTGATCGTTGCCGGTGGTGGCCCCGGCCAATCGCAGCCACATCCGGTGGTGCTCGCGGACCTGGTGAACGCTGCTCTGTCGGAGACCGAAGGCTTCGCCCGGATCACGATGGAGCAGCTGGTCGAGGTCGAGGTCGACGCGCGCGCGGTCGACGCCGTGAAGTCGATCCTCGCAGAGCTGCTGGACAACGCGACCCGGTTCTCCGCCGCGCAGGTGCGGGTCTTCGCGGGGTGGTCGGGGCATGACGTGCGGATCCTTGTCGCCGATTCCGGTCTCGGGATGATCCCGGAGCAGTTCGACCGCGCCAACGCGCTGCTGGCGAGCCCGGAGATGGAGGTTGCGGTCACTGACCAGATGGGCTTGGTCGTGATTTCCCGGCTGGCGGCACAGTTCGGGGTGCGGGTACGGCTGGGCGCTACCGAGCCGACCGGCGTCACCGCCGAGGTTCTGGTGCCGGCTGAGTACGTCACACGGGTGCACGTTCGGGAGATCGTCGTGCCCGGCCACATTGAACGGCCGTCCCGGCGGGCTCCCGCGCCGGCGGCTCACCCGGTCGCGGCGCCGTGGGCGGGGAGCGGGTGGACTGGTCCAACACGGCAAACCCCGGTGGTGCCGGAGCCACCATCACCCCCGCGCACGGACGTAACGATGGAGCTGCCGCCCGTGCCTCGCCAGCGGGGCCCGGTGTCATTGCCGGTGGGCGCGCCGCGACCGCCGGACCCGCCGATGTTCCAGGCTATGGCGGCCCAATCGCCGTGGTTGTGGCCGTCTCGCAGCGACGAGCGTGGTTTCAGCACCGACGCCGACGCGGGCTGGCAGGCGGCGGCGTCCGCCGCCGAACCAGCAACCGATGGACGCACCACCTCCGGTCTGCCTCGACGTCGTCCCCAGGCGCACGTCGTCCCGGGCGGCCTGCCGGCACAGCGGACCCCCTCGGAGCCCTCCGTGCAGATCGACCCGGCGGCGATCCGGGCGCAGGTCGCCGGCACGATGCGCGGCCTGCGAAACGCGCCGTCCACCCCTCCCCTCCCGACAGGAGAACGCCGATGAGCCCCGCCACTACTGCCCGCAATTCGCAGCTGTCCACTGTTCTGAACAACCTGGCCAGCCAGATACCCGCAGTGGCGCACGTCGTCGCGGTATCTGGCGACGGGCTGCTGCTGGCCAGCACCGACGGTCTGGACACCGACCGCGGCGATCAGCTCGCGGCGATCGTGTCCGGCCTTGTCAGTCTGGCGCGCGGCGCCACCGACCTGCTGGCGACCGGCGGCGTGCACTTCCAGATGCTGACGATGCGAGACGGGATCCTCGTCGTGCAGCAGGTGCCCGATGGGTCGTCTCTGGCGGCGCTCGCCCGCAACGACTGCGACACGTCGCAGGTCGCCTACGAGCTGGCCACCCTGGCGGCGCGCATCGGCGACGCGGTCAGGCCAGGGCCGCGAACGGCCGGCTGAGCCGGCGTGCGGGCGGCGAAGAGCATGAGCGCGAACTCGGGGGTGATCGGACCTGCCGCCCCGACGGTCAAGGTGCTGGTGACCGGCGGCGCGGGTGTGGGCAAGTCGTGCTTCCTTCGGGCCGCGCAGCGTGGCCGCTCGACGCTGCCCGGCCAGCCGGGTGCGGTCGGAGAGGTCGGCTACGCAACCCTGTCCTCCGGGGTCACCGTCGTCCTGCATGTGACGCCGGAGCTGCGGCGCTGGTGGTGGGTGTGGGACCACCTCGCTCTCGGCGCCACCAGCGCAGTCGTGCTGGTCGACACCACCCGGCTGCCGGTGTCCTATCCGGCGTTGGACTACCTCGACGCCCGTGCCCTGCCGTACCTAGTCGCGATCAACCGGCCGCTCGGCGGTCCCCGCAACCGCCACGAGATTCGCGATGCCTTACGGGTGAGCGCGCAGGTGCCGGTCCTGACCTGCGACGCCACGGAACCCGCCTCCGTCTTGGCCGTTTTGCACCGCCTGGCCAGCCCTGTCATACCACCCCAGCACCACGTACGGCCCTCGCACCATCCCCTCAGAACGGAAGGACGTCGACTCTCGTGACTCCTCAACCAACCGGCCGCCGGCACCATCGCTGGCGAACGACGATCGCCTCCATCGTTGCCACCGCCCTGCTCGCTGTCGCCGGCTGTGCCGGGTCGAGCCTCAGCGACGCGGATACCAACGCCGCCGAGATCCGCATCGGCTTGATCGTGCCCAAAACCGGCAACTACAAGTCGATCGGTGATGACCAGGCCGCCGGGTGGCGGCTGGCCCTGGACAAGCTGGGCGGCAAGCTCGGTGGTCGACCCGTGAAGGTGATCGAGGCCGACGAGGGCGACGGCAAGGCCACCGCCCTCGCGTCGGCGCGCAAGCTCATCGAGCAGGACAAAGTCCTCGCCCTCGTCGGCGGGGGGACCGCCGACACCGTGCAGACCTTGTACCCGCTGCTGAACGAGTCCAAGGTGCCGCTGATCGGCATGGGTGGGCGGCCCTCCACGATCGCCGACCCCACCTACCTGTGGTCGACGTCGTGGCTGAGCCAGGAGACCGGCGCGTCGATCGCCGGCTACCTGCGCACGACGGTCGGCAACGGCCGGGTGTGGGTGATCGGCCCGGACTACATCGGCGGCCGTGATCAGATCGGCGGCTTCGTCACCGCCTTCCGCAAGGCTGGCGGGCAGCTGGCGAACCCGGATGGAGAGCCGACCTGGACGCCGTGGGCACCGGCGCCGACGACGGAGTTCTCCCCGTACCTGACGAAGATCAAGGAGGCCAAGCCGGCGGCCGTCTACACCTTCTACGCCGGCGCGTCCGCAATCGAGTTCGTCAAGCAGTACCGCCAGTACGGCATCACCGCGCCGCTGTACGCCTCGGGCTTCCTGACCGAAGGCGCGCCACTGGCGGCGCTCGGCCCGCAGGCGAAGGGCATCTACACCGCCCTGAACTATTCGCCGACGCTGGACAACGCGGCCAACAGAGACTTCGTAAGCCGGTTCACCGCAGGTAACGACGGGAAGCTGCCGAACGTGTACCACGTCTGCGCGTGGGACGCAGCGCTCGTGTTGGACAGGGCCATCTCGGAAGCACTCGCCGAGCCTGATGCCCCCGCGACCACACCCGCCGGCCCCGGCACCGCATCCGCCTCCAGCAGCCCTGCATCCAGCGGCAGCCCGGCTGCCAGCCGCCCGGTTGCGTCGTCTGCCGCCGCGAGTTCGGCGGCCACGGGGCTGACCTCGCAGACCCTCACGGCGGCGTTGCCGCGGGTGGGGCAGGTCGATTCGCCGCGGGGCGCCTGGCAGTTCGGGCCGGTAAACCACACCCCTGTGCAGGCGTACTACCTGCGGGAAGTGGCCCAGGACGGGCAGGTGTGGGTCAACCGCACCGTGCAGACGCTTACCACCCTCGGTTCCTGACTCCGAAAGGCATAGACACCATGAGCGCGACGACGACCGGTGCGCAGGCCGGGTACATGTTCGACAACGCCACCGACGAGGCCGCCAACCAGCTGCGTCACCTCGCTGAGATCCTCGACGCTGGCACTCGCCGGACCCTGTTCGAGCTGGGGGTCGGGCCGGGCTGGAAGGTCACGGACATCGGCGCCGGGGCGGGCACGCTGACGACCTGGCTGGCCGACCAGGTCGCCCCGGATGGGCACGTCACCGCCGTGGACCTCGACCCCCGCTACATCCCCGAGGGTCCCAATGTCACCGTCCGGGCTGGCGACGTCCGCGAGATGGAGCTGCCGGCGGGGTCGCAGCAGGCCATCGTGGCCCGGCTGGTGCTGATGCACCTGCCCGAGCGGGAGCAGGTCCTCGCCGACCTGACGCGCGCTCTCGCCCCGGGCGGGGCAATGGTGGTGGCGGACTGGGACTGCACCTGGCGCGACATGATCCGCCGCAGCCCCAGCCCTCGGGCGACCGAGCTGATCGAGCGGTTCCAGGACGCGCTGCTCGCCTACGGGGAGTCTCGCGGGGCGGAGATGGGCTGGGCGCAGCGGGCACCGGAGGTGATGCTGCGCCTCGGCCTGGTCGACGTCGACAGCCGGATCGAGTCCCGCTCGTGGCGCGGCGGCACCGGCATCTGCCGGCTGCACCACTCCAACTCGATTCAGCGTGAGGACGAGCTGGTCGCTGCCGGCATGAGCCGCGACGACTTGGCCGAGCTGCGGGAGGTGCTGATGGACCCGCAGCTGATGCTGTCGGGCTACCTGATGCACACCACCATCGGCCGGCGCCTCGCCCCAGCCTGACCTGACCGACGTCTGGAAGGAGAGTGCCGTGGGCCTGAGCGGGCTCGTCAACCCCTACACGATCACCGCGCTGGACGGAGTCGCGTACGGACTGCTGCTGTTCGTCATCGCGGCCGGACTCACGCTGATCTTCGGCGTGGCCGGCGTGTTCTCGATGGCCCACGGCACCCTCTACCTCGCTGGTGCCTACATCGCCTGGCAGCTCGCTGACGGCGGCTGGGTCGGCCTCGGCCTGGCCCTCGCCGCGGCGGTCCTGATCGGCGCCGTCGGGGGAGCGGGCCTCGCCGCCGCGGTGCGCCCCCTCACGGACCGGCCGCTGGACCAGGTGCTCGCCACCCTCGGGGTGGCATATATCGCCGCCGACGGATTCAGCACCGTGTTCGGCGCCGAACCGCGCTCCGTCGACCCACCCCGCGCGCTCGCCGGGTCGGTCAGCCTCGGCGGCTACCAGTACCCGGTCTACCGGCTGGGGTTCATCGCGGTCGCCGCCCTGATCGTCGTGCTGCTGATCTTGCTCGTCGAGCGCTCCCGCACCGGAGCGGTCGTGCGGGCCGTGGTCGCCGACCCCGACATGGCAGAGGCCACCGGACTACGCACCCGCACGACCCGGGCGGCCGTGCTGGTCGGTGGGGGAGTCCTCGCGGTCACCGCCGGCGTGCTCGGCGCCCCGGTCATCGGCCCGGCCCCCGGCGTGGACACCACGATCCTGGTCTACTCGCTGATCGTCTGCGTCGTCGGCGGCCTCGGCAGCATCCGCGGCGCCCTACTCGCCGCCCTCGGCGTCGGCCAAATCCTCACGCTCGGCGTCGCTCTCGTCCCCGGCGCCGCCGCGTTTGTCCTTGCCGCCGCGATGCTGGTCGCGCTCACTGTCCGGCACCGCCCTGCGCTTGCGGGACGGCCCGCGTGACCACCACCCTCACACCCGCACCCACCAGCGCAACGGCGCAACGGCGACCCGTCAGCCGGGCGGCGCGCCTGGTACCTGTCGCTTCGGGAATCGTCGTCGCGGTGGCGGTGGCGCTGCCGTGGATGGTCAACGCCTACGTCATCTCGCTCGCCGCCACCGCCTTGGTCATGGCCGTGCTCGCGATGAGCGCGCAGCTGCTGGTCGGGCTGGCCGGGCAACCACCGCTGGGGCAGGCCGCGTACCTCGTCGTCGGCGCGTACACCGCCGCTACCCTCGCCACGCTGACCAGTCTTGGTCCGATCCACCTGCTCGCAGCGACCGCTGCCGGGGCCGTCGCCGCCGCCGTGACCGGCCTGGTCGCGGTGCGGGTTCGGGCCACCACCTTCCTGATGGTCACGTTCGGTGTCGGTGAACTCGTGCACGCCGCCGCCAGCCAGTGGGCGCCGGGCGGCAGCGAAGGCACCCACACCCCACCGGTGGTCGCGCTGCCCGGCCTGACACCGATGGTCCGGCCCGGCTGGGTATACCTGTACGTCCTCGCGTGCACCCTGATCATCGGCACTGCCGTCATCGTCCTCACCCGCACTCGCTTCGCCCTGCTCCTGCGCGGCATCGCCGCCCACGAGCCCCGCGTGCAAGCCGCCGGCCACCACACCAGCCGACTTCTACTCGCCGCCTACACCCTCGCCGGTGCCATTGCCGGCGCCGCCGGCGCGCTGCTCGTTGCGGTGACCCGCTACGTCTCGCCTGCCGACGCCGCCATGGGCATCTCCGCCCTCGCCCTTGCCGCCGCGCTGATCGCCTCGGGCAGCATGATCGGCGCCTGCGCCGCCGCGATCCTCCTCGTGGCCGCCCGGGACTGGGCCGGCGGCCTGCTCAGCGGCCACGGGAGCACTCTGCTCGGCCTGAGCTTCCTCGCCCTGGCCTACCTGCCCCGACACCGGCTGGCCGGGCTCTTCACCCGACGCGACCGGGAGGGGACATGAGCGCACCGCTGCTGCGACTGGACACCGTCAGCCGCGCCTACGGCGCCCGCCGCGCCGTCGACGAGGTCAGCCTCAACCTGCACCCCGGGGCCCGGCACGCGCTCATCGGACCCAACGGCGCCGGCAAGAGCACCCTGCTACACCTGATCGCCGGCACCCTGCGCCCCACCGCCGGTCGCATCCACTACGCCGGACACGACATCCACCGCTGGCCGGCCCACCGCCGCGCCCGCGCCGGCATCGCCCGCACCTGGCAGCATCCCACTCTCGCCCGCCCGCTGACCGTCGTGCAGAACGTGCTCCTCGCCGTGCCCGGGCAGCACATGGCCGCGCTGCGCGAGCGGCCTCGCGCATCGGCGGCGGCCCTGGACGCCCTGGCCCAGGTCGGGCTGGCCGAGCACGCCCAGTGGCCCACCAGCCAACTCTCGTACGGCGACCAACGCCGCCTCGAAGTGGCCGTCGCCCTGGCCGCCCAGCCCCGACTGCTCCTGCTCGACGAACCCTCCGCCGGCCTCGCCACCACCGAGGTCACCCGCCTCGTCGAGCTGATCCGCGCACTGCCCACCGACATCGCCGTGCTGCTGGTCGACCACAACCTCGACGTCGTCACCGCGGTCGCCGACACCGTCACCGTCCTGCACCACGGCCGACACCTCACGACCGGCACCCCCAGCGACGTGCGCGCCCACCCCGACGTGCGACGCGTGTACCTCGCCGGGGCAGACCACACCGACCACGTGCCCACAACGCCCTGCGCCCCCAACGGCCCATCTGCAGCTGTGCCGCCCGTCCTGCGGGTGCGCAACCTGCGAGCCGGGCACCTTGGCGCACCTGTGCTCACCGGCGTCGCCCTCGATGTGCAGGCCGGGAGGGTGAGCGCCGTCGTCGGCCGCAACGGCGCCGGCAAGACCACCCTGATCAACACCATCGCTGGCCTGCACCCCGCCCTGTCGGGCACTGAAATCGTCCTCAACGACCGGCTGTTGACTGGCCTCTCCGCCCGCCGCCGCTGCCGCGCCGGCATCGGCCTCGTTCCGCAAGGACGCCGCCTGTTCGTCGGCCTCACCGTCGCCGAGCACCTCGCGCTACCCCGACCGCACCTCGGCCGCCCCCGCACCGTCACCGCCCGGCAGATCCTCGACCTGTTTCCCGCGTTGGCCGAGCGCCGACACCACCGGCCCCACCAACTCTCCGGCGGCGAACAGCAAATGCTCGCCTTGGCCCGCGCCCTGCTCGCCGGGCCGCAGGTGCTGCTGCTCGACGAACCCTCCGAAGGCCTCGCCCCCGCCATCGTCGGCCAGCTCGCCGCGATCATCACCGGCCTCGCGGCGACCGGCAGCGCGGTCCTGCTCGCCGAGCAGAACCTCGCCCTCGCCCTCGACATCGCGCACGACGTCGCCGTCCTCGACCGGGGCGCCATCACCCTGCACGCGCCCGCCGCAGACCTGCGTGCCGATCCCACACGACTGCACGACGTGCTTGCCGTACCCACGGGATCCACACGATGACCAACACCGCCACACTCCGCAGCCCAGCGAGGCGACCTCCGCGCCTTGCTTGCACCCCGTCGCCTGGCGGGTCCGGCTCCACCAGGTGCAGGGCCATCGGCCGAAGGTCCACCGCGGGCGGCGGCGGGTGGTCGGCGACGCCGACCCGAACGACGTCGCCGACCACCCACCCACCGCTGCCCAGGTATGGGCGGTGACGCGAGTGAGCGAGGACGACACCAGCCTCTGGCTGCTCACCGACCTGGCCCGCTGCACCACCTGCGAGCAGTACCTCCTGCCCTATGCCGCCGCCCCGCGTCGCCGGTTCTATGTCTGCTTCTGCCCTGAGGGCCTGTACGACGCGCAGCACCTGGAAGCACTCGTTGTCGGCTTCGCCGCCGCCTACGACCGGCGCACCGCGGCCACCCGGCCACTCATTACCTACCAGCGATGGCAGGAGTCCACCCGAGCCAGCCTACGCCACCACCTGCTCCGGCTTGTCCAGCAGGCCCTCGTCCATAGCCCCGAGTCCGTCGAGCTGCGCTGGACCCACAGCAGCACCAGCGTTCTCGCGAACCAGGGTTGAACCTAGGAGGAACCATGACGTCCACCCACCAGCGCAACCCGATAAGCAGCAGCACGCCGCCCCGAGACCTCACGAAGGTGTTCGACCCGATCGCGACACGTGAATTCGCACGTATCGGAGTCCGAACCGGGCAGCAGGCTCTCGATGTCGGTGCTGGGGCTGGTTCGCTCACGCGTTACCTCGCCGGCCTGGTCGGATCGTCGGGTCGCGTCGTCGCCCTAGATGACGACGCGAAACTGCTCGACCCCACCGCGATCGTCTACGTCTATGAACGCGAGCTGCGCCACGGGCTGCAACTACCCGCCGAAACCGCGCCGTTCGACCTGATCAACGCGCGCTGCGCGCTGGCGCCGCTTGCCAACCGAACCGAACTGCTCGACGAAATGATCTCCCTACTAAAGCCGGGCGGATGGCTCGTCCTCGGCGACATCGTCTACTCCCGCATGTGGGTGCACCGGGCACCCTCCCCTGAAGACGCGGAACTACTCGCCGCCGTTGTGCACCGCGTCCTCGACGTCCTCGCCAGCCAGGGCGTCGACCTGCACTGGGGCGACAGGGCAGCCTCCCTGCTGCTGCACGCCGGGATGAACCACGTGCACGCCCGCACCACCGCCCGCACCTGGACCGGCGGCGGCCCCGGCTGCCAGCTCTACGCCGACCAGGTCCACCACCTGGCCGACCAACTCCTCGTCGACGGCGCGACGGAAGAGGATCTGGGCCGCTTCGCGGAGCTGATGGCCGATCCGATGGTGGTACTGCGCTCCTACCAGTTCACCTCCACCATCGCCCAAGCCCCCGCCCACTAGTGCGCCCGCGCCAGAACGAAACCTCGGCGCCTGGCCGCCACTGCACGCGCACCGACGTGAGCGGCACCTGACCGGCGGCTCGCGTCTAGCCCGACAGTCCCCTCTCAGCCCTTCGACCGACGCAAGGGAACAACCATGCACCTCACGATGCCCCGGGCACCGCAACCGGCGCGAGGGCTTCACCAGAAGCCCGCTCGCAGGGCAATCGACCACGCCGCCGAACGGCAGACGCTCGGCGACCTCACGGACGCCTACCAATGGGCCGTCTACGCCCGGACACTCGCCGACCACGGCGCGTCCGCAGCGGAGCAGCTCGACGCCGCGGTGCTGCTGGCACCCCTGGCCGCGCTGACCGGACACACCAACCAGGCCGTTACCGCCTACCGCGACTTGGTCGACCTCGCCACCGCCGAACTCGGCCTCACCCACGAGCGGACCCTGTACGCCCGAGCCGGCATGGCCGAGGCACACCACCGCGTCGGCCACTGCGCAAAGGCAATCCGAGACCTCGCAGGCGTCTACACCACTGCCACACAGACGCACGGGCCCGAAGCGCCGGTCAGCCTGAAAACGCTCACACAACTCGCGTGCCTCTACCGCGACTGCGGATGGCGCGACCTCGCCCATCGCTGCCTCACCGTCGCCGCGACCATCGCCGTCCGCTACCTGCCCCAAGGCGATCCACATCGCGCCCGCATCACGGACATCGCTGCGACGCCCGCCAGTGAAAACCACCGCGCCGTCTGCACCCAGGCAACCCCCTCATGGCCAGCACTGACTGGCTTGCCAACCGCGAGAACCACCTGATCAGGAAAGGAACACGCTATGCCGTCGCGGAGCACGCCGGTCACCCCATGGACGCCTGCGTTCGTTGCCGACGCGGTCGCCGCGACGCTGAAGCGTGCCGTCGAGCACGACCTACACCAGGCGATCAGCGAGGTAGCCCGCGAGCGCGGCCTATCATCCGCCACGATCGACGAGTGGGTGTCGCGAGCTCGCTCGGTGCCAGCCGCCCCCGTCCCGCCGGGACTGGTGACCTGCCATGACTGCAACCACCCGATGATCCTGGTGCAGCTGCCCGGGTGCCCGCCGGTCTACCTGTGCATGCCCGCCTGCGGGCGCGCACCCGTGCCAGCGCAAGCGCTGCGCGACGGGGTCGCCCAAGCCGTGCTGCACCGCGCCCCTCACCTCGTACCTCCCGGCAAGATCCATTGCGCTGCCGCGTACGCCCCCGGTGGCATCCACCGCGTCGCGGTCGGTGCCGGGCCCACCGACCTGCACGTCACGTGGCGGTCCGAGCCCCGAAAGCTCGTCGGACCTCGGATGTCCATGGCACAACGCCTCGACTACGCGCGGGCCCGCGCCGAGCACGGCGACCACGCGCGCGCGATCGAAGCTCTGCAGACCGGCCTGCTGCACAGTGATCCCACCGACCACCTGCCCGCCCTGGACGTCGCCACCGCAAACGCCGCCGCCCTGCTCGCAGAACTCACCCTCAAGGGCGACGGTCCCAGCGCCGCACTGCCCTGGGCCCGCTGGGCGTGCCGCTCCCTAGGCCGCCTGCGCGGCGCCACATCGCCGGAGGCACGTGCCGCTCTCAGAATCCTGGCCAACACGTACCGCCGCACCGGCAAACTCGCCGAAGCGGCCGACTGCTACCGCGATCTCATCCGCCACCACACGTCCGCCGACGGCCCCCGGGCACTGCCCACCCTCGCCGCGCAAGCGACCCTCGCACTCGTCCTCTATCAAGACGGGCACTGCGCACCCGCGCGTCAACTCCTCGCCCGGGCCGCCGCCGAGCACCGCGTCGCTCACCCGGGTCACCGCGACGGCCCGCGTCTGCGCCACGAATTAACCCGCATGCGTGCCACCTGCATTGACCAACGCCACGGCCACCCGGCCGGACTAGACGACCCGCCACACGATTCCGCGGCGGCACTCACCCATGGGAGCTCAACACCATGATCCGTAGCACTAGCCGCGCTGATCACAACAACGACACCAGCACGCCGACCGGCGAACAGCAGTGGCGGGCAGCGGCACAGACAACACTCACGCGACTACTGACCGACCAACTCGAGCGGGTCAACGTCAGCGCCGGTCACCGAGTCTTGGACCTGACTGGCGCCGCCGACATTGCGCACGTGTCCCGCCTGGTCGGCGCGAGGACACGTCACCGCAGCCGACCCATCGACTGAGACGGATGCACGTGCCGATCCGGGCGGCTACGACGTCGTGCTCGCCCACCGTCAGCCAGACCCCCTCGACGCGCTCGCGCCGGTGATCGCGCTGCTCCGCTCCGGGGGGTGGCTCATCCTCGCCGGCACCATCGTCGCCCCGCCGGTCATCTACGCCGCTGTCCCGGGTGGCACCACCATCATCGACAAGGTTGTCCGGGCAATCAACGCTCTTACTCCGTCTCCGGCCGTCTGTCCCTCTACCGACGCCACCATCGGGCTGCTCGTCGCCCTGGGCATGGACCAGGTGTGCGCGACTACGCATACCGAGACCAGCCGTGGCGGCGGACCCGGATGCGCCCTCTACCGCCACGCCGCCCGGCACCTGCGGGATCAGCTCACCGGCACCGTCGGGTTCACCAACGCCGAACTCGACCAGTTCGACCTACTCATGCAGGACACCGGGGTCCTGCTTCGCGTCGGCAGCAGCGTCACCCTCCACGCCCGAATGGCTACCTGATGCTGACCTCCCCGAAGCCGGCAACCAAGCTCGCCTATCGGCATAACGCTGGGTGGGTCGCGGCCACCATCGGCTCACCCGCCTACGTCCCCGACCAGCCCACTCAAGAGACGCCGATCGCGACCGACACATCGCTCAGTGAGCGCAGCCCTGTCCTGTGCGCCAGGCCAATCTGACCAGGCGGTGAGGAATTGCGCTCGGACGATGGGTCGATGGCAGGCAAGCGGCACCGAATCTACGCGACGCTGCTCGAGGATCCCACGCGGGCATGGACGGTGCGCGAGCTCGCCGGCATGGTGAACAGCCCTCCAGAGGCCCCTTCAGAGGGCACCGTCCGCGACACCTTCAATGTGCTGCTCGCTAACGGACACCTGCGGCAGGTGCCACACCGGCGATCCCTGACGGCCATGCTCACCGACCGCGGCCGACAGGCACTGACCAACCTGCTCAGCAGTGCCACCTAGCGCCTACAAGCCGACCAAACAGACCGAGCGACGTCCATGCGCATACGTCCCGACTGCCAACCGACCACACCGACGCCGGGTCGCCTCACCGCCGAAGCGTGCCAGCGCCAGCCCTCTGACCACTTACCTATCCAGCGAGGAATCATCGCCGCGATGCCCATGTCCCGAACGACTACTCTCGCCCACCTGGTGATTGCGAGCGCTCTCGGAGTCCTGTTCACTGCCTGCCAATCAAGCACCCCCACCGGCGAAACCGGCTCGCACCCTGCGTCCGCATCACCACAGCAGCAGAGCACCACGATGCCTGCAACGGCCGCCACCGATCCCGGCCTCACCCCGCACCAACGCCTGATGACACTGGCCTCGAGCGTCGCCAGCACCCCCGCCGATGCCTCCACCGGCCTGCCGTACACCTATCTGCACACTCAGTCGTGGACCCGCGCTACCAACGTGATTACACGCTCTGATGTGCGTCGCTGGCGCCGCGACTCCGACAGCTCCGGCCGCGAGTTGACACGCCGCCTGCGCGATGTGCCTGGCCTCACCCACCGCCCGACACCGGCTGAGCGGAGTAGTTTCCCGGCAGCACCAAAGAAGACCACGCGATACCTGGCGGGCGAACTGCAGCCGTATCTGGCGGAACCGCTGCCCGTCGATGCGACCACGCTCGCCGGCTCCCTAGCACCACGCGAGCTGGCTAACGAGCCTGCCTACCCTCGCATGCTCGTCCACGGCGTCATCGGCCTCGCCACTAGCCAATATCTCAGCCAGGAGCAGCGCGCGGAGACTCTGCGCGTCCTGGCCGGCGTGCCGAACATCTCCTTCGAAGGCGAGCAGACAGACCTGGCCGGACGGGCTGGCCTTGACTTCAGCGTGACTGCCGACGGCTCCACAACGCAGCTCATCCTCAACCCTGGCACCGGTGAAGTCCTCTCTGCTCATGAACAGGTGACCGGCGCTAGGGCGGGCCTGTTCTCCCTCGTGCTGATCCTCGAACGCGGCCGCGCCGCCACCGACACCAGCACACCTTCCTCACGACCCTGACCTAACCGGCTCGTCGGGTGGGGGAGGCATGAATTGAGCGCGCAAGATCGGCGGGGACACGGATCTGCCACCCGCGGCGTGGATCCCGCGTCCATCCCCTTAGTCATTTCTTCGTTGCACCGAGTGACCAAGCTGCGAGCGTCAAGGGCGATGGCGTACCTCATGTGGCGGCGTGGTCACACTAAGCCACCAACTCTCGCGCCGAGTCCCCAGGCGATTGCCTTTCGTTACGTCGGTGAGTCCCAGTGCGCGGTAAGTGACGAAAACGACTCTTTGCAGTTGATAATGGTCTACACGCGGTCATATGTTCCCACCACGAGAGAGATAGGAGAGGGGGTTCAGTGATGCGCAAGGGCGTTGAGTGGGACTAAGGTTGGCTTCACCTGTTAATGTGGACGATCTGCTGCAGAGAGGGCTCGGGTTGATGAATACGGGGGAATGATTGATGTCATCCCGACGACGCGGGCCTGCGCTGGTACTGCTGACGATCACAGTCTTTGCGGCGGCGTTCTCAAGCGTTCTGTGGGCGACGATAAACCTACGTCAACCGACACCGTATTATTCGGTGTACCCGATCATGGGCGCGGCCGTGATGGCGGTCGGTGCCATCTTTTCGGCGCCTGTGCCCCCCCGTATACCTTTTCGGATCACGCTGACGCCGACCGCGACGCTGTTATGCGCATCAGTCTTGCCTGTGCCGTGGGTAATTATCTGCACAGCTGTCGGCGTCAGCGTGGCCCGAATTCTCACACGATACCCACGTTCCGCTGGTGTGCATAAGGCTATCCACAACGTCAGCATGGATATCGTAGCCGCCGCGCTGGCCGCCGTAACTATGCACGCCTTCGGTATACGCCCGAGATTTGAGGACTCGGGGCTGGCAACTTCCCGGTGGCAACTCTATGTACTCGGATTCCTTATCGCAGGGATCGCGGTGCTAGCTCTACAGGAAATAGTCACGACGGCCGCAGCGACGCTGGCTACTGGACGTCCCGTCCTGACGGTTCTGCGCTACATGTGGCGTACACGACTGATCGTGGGGTTAGCCGAAGTCGGCACGGCAGGCTTGGTTTCGGTTCTCACCAGCCTTGATATGCGGGCTTTGATAGCTTTGCCTGCCGCGATGTTGGTCCTGCACCTGGTGCTGACACATCGCCTTCGGATCCGTGAGGAACGGCGCGCGTGGGAGCACCTCGCTGTACTGAGCGATGCCTTGGCCAGCCGGGACATCGATGTCGTGATCCGGACCGCGGCTGCCGGGGCGGTGAAGCTCTTCGGTGCTCAGGCTGCGGACATCGAGATTGCCGGCGGCGGCCGGTTGGTACGTGCCGATCGCGACGCGGCGGTGGTGTTCGACGGTCCAGCGGAAGAAGTCCCTGTGTACGCCGCCGGCGCCCCGCTGCCGATCGCGCACGAGATTGGTGCCAATACGATTGGACTGCAAGGCACGTTGAGACTGTACCTTCGGGGTCCTCGCGACAGGTTGTCCGCTCGCGAGCGCTCGACCCTGCGGGCGTTTTCGGCGACGCTGTCGACGAGCCTGGACATCGCGCATGCCTACGCCTTGATGAGGCACGAGGCGCATCATGACCGCGACACCGGCATGCCGAACCGGGCGACGCTGCTCACCTGGGTTGCTGAGAAGGCTTCGGACACCTGTCACGTGGTGGCAATCCGGCTAGAGAACTATGAGTTCCTGGCTGACGCGGTTGGTCGCGATAAGGCTCTCGTCCTGCTGAACGAGCTAGCGACACGGCTCAGCCGCACATCGAGAGACGCGGCGGAGGTCGCCCGGGTTGGCGACGCGGAGTTCGCACTCGTGATGTGGGCTACGACAGAGATGAGCGCCTACCAGCGGGCGTGCTACGCCGTGGCAACCCTGCGCCGACCCATCCACGTCGGAGGCTCGCTGCTAGCGGTCCGGGTGAGCGCAGGCATGACCTCGGGCGCCCCCGACGAAGCCGCCTCTCTACTCGACGCGGCGGAGCGGGTGATGTGGTGGGCCATCCGTCAAGGCCAAGACCGTTTGGTCACGTATCAGGCTGGCCCGATCCAGAGCGTTCCGCTCGCACGAGAGCTCGACGACGCACGCATGTCGATCTCCTTCGAACCTATCGTTGATCTCGCCCGCGGCAGCATCACGATGGTTCAGTCCGTGCCCCGTTGGCTGTACTCGCGCTATGACGTGCTCGCCGCCGACGGGTACGCGTACCAACTCCTTGACGACCAAGACGCGTTGGAGGGTCTCGCGAGAACAGTGTTGACCCGATCGATAGCCGCCGCCGCGACGTGGCGGAACGCGCTCCCACACGCTGCACTGGTCGTGCCGGTCCCCGCCCGCGCCGTGACACCCCGGTTTGCCGATGGGTTGCGAGAGGCGCTGCAAGGCAGCCTGGCAGGCTCCTCGCTCGTGCTCGCACTAGGTCAGGCAGCGGATCTACCTCCCGGCGATGCCTCGGAGCAACTCCGTCATTTGGGTGTCCGGCTGCTGTTGGAGGACTACGGCAGTAGTACACGGAGTATTGAGTCGCTGAATGCGGCACCGTGGCATTTCCTGCGAGTGCACCCGGCCTACGCGCTGGACGCGGGTTGGCGCCCCGCGCGGTCGGTAATACGCGCGGCCGTTGACCTAGCGGTAGATCTCGACCTAGCAGTCATCGCCCCGGGCATCGCCAGCGACGACGAGCGACGCGAACTAGCTGCTCTCGGTTGCGCCCTCGGAAGCGGCCCGCACTTCGGCGGCGAGATGTTCCCGTCCCAGATCAGGGATCACGCGACACTCTGGCAGCCGTCAGCTTTGGACGCCGCTGCAGCGCAGGTCCTGCCGCTCCGTCTACGCCGCGCCGGCCCAGCCGTTTCGAGTCACAGCCCTGTTCAGCGGGGCGATCGGGAAACTATCGAAGCCCGTGGACCTAGGTTCCTCGGGCCGCGAGCCGTAGGCCACCGGGCTCCAGCGAGCGAGTTCCGCAGCGACGAGGGGGGAGTCATGTAGCGCAAGACCGACCAGCGCCAGGCGGCGGGCCTCCGCGCGAACGTCATATGTGGCAAGCCGTCGCTGAGGTAACGGTGGAACGTCATCCGAGGGGGACTCCGTTTGATGGCGCCGTAGGGCCACCGCCACCTGAGCCGCCTCGACCACCGCAGCCGTACTGGTGGCATCTAATTGATAGCGCTGGGCACGCTGGGTCGCGCTGTTGTGTACCTGCCGCGAGTACCACGGACGCAGCAACCGCAATGCCTCGTGCACCTCGACGGCCCGCCGGTATCGCTGGCGGCTGCCGCCAATTTCTACCGGGACCCTTTCAGTAGTAGTGGTGGTGATGATTGCGGCCTCTGGCATGCCCGCTCGCAGGGTCATCCACAGCTGGTTGACCTGCCAGTCCGTTCGGCGATCGGTCCACCAACTCGTTGGCCACCACAGCCGCTGGCTGCGGATCGAGTTGGCGGTGCCGGAGGTCATTGCCCGGCTCGCGACCGTCGCAGCGTTGGCCAGCCGCTGGAAGAGCAGGTCCGCTGCCAGCTCCGCTTCAGCCTCAACGGCTGCGTCGACCTCGGCATGCAGGGCGTCGCCACTGTGGTTGAGGACAAGGTGAGCCAGCTCGTGCAGGATGCCTTGCGTTCGAGGCAGCATCGGTAGGGCTGAGTCAACAATGATGACGTCTGCGTGCTCGAGCTTGATGAGAAACGCAGAGGGGAGGTCCATACCGAGGTGTTCGCCGCGAAGGTGGATCGGGCGGCCTCGGCCGTGGGCGATAGCCTCGCACCAGGCATCGACGGTGTATGGAGCGGGCGGAGGCGGCAGCCCGGCGTCCCGCAGGCGACGTGCGATACGGCCGCGTGCCCAAATCATGTGGGCCTCCTGGCATTACAGTCGGTCGGTGACCAGAGCCCCAGCGACGGTCGCCGGCGATGTGAAGACGGCCGTCCAATGCTCAGGTGAAGCCGCTGAGCGCGACGGTCTGCGGGGACAAGGTACTGGGAAGGAGCGCGGCTCCCCCTGTGCCACGTGTGGTGCTGTTGCAGGTCGCTGCCGCGAGTGTCGGCCAGGATCGGCAGTGGCCCCGAAGTCTGCTGCTCCGAGGCCACTGACGCCAGCTCGCTTCGACGCAGGGGTGCCGCGTGACGGCAACCGCGGCAGCATGTGCCCCGCGGATATCTGCCTGGCGAAGGCTCTCCGGCGCGCATCGCGCATCCCCCCGATCCCGCTTCTTCGATGCGCTGCCCGTCTCCGATCCGGCATCGCCGGTTCCGCCAGGTGTCGAAACAACGGACACCTGTTGCAACACTATGGTTGTCCGATACCGTGTCACTGCCACAGCAGTGGCCGTGCCCGAGCAAGCTTTGCACCGTGCGGCACGGCTTCGCAACTGTTGTGGTCGGAAATTCACTTTGCCCACGATAGTGGCGCGTCGAGGAGCTGGGGAGTGACCATGACGGACTCTGGGGGTGGGCCAGGGTCGCACCCTTCGGCTGGGCCAGGCTCTGGACTCTCCACGTTCGCGGGTCGACTCCAAGCTCTGTTCGACGAACGCCTGAACAAGGACACGGAGAAAAAGTTCACGCCCGAGGAGGTCTCCGCCGCCACAGGCCTGTCGGTGTCCTATTTGAACTATCTTTTGAGCGGCGAGCGGGACAACCCCACCATGAAGACCGTCCAGCGTCTGGCTGACTTCTGGGGTGTTAGTCCGAGCTACTTCTTCGACTCGGCCGAGCCTGCCGGCCATGCTTCGGCTCCCGAGGCGGACCCTGACCTCGCTCAGATCACAGTCCTGGCGCGAAACCTACCTCCCGGCATGCCGAGGGCTACCTTGCGGGCGATTGTTGAGGGGGTTGCCGCTTTGGAGGCGCGGCGGAACCCCCCGCCGCGTCGCGGCGGTCGACCCGGATCGGCCTGACACGCCTGAACGAACGGCAAAGCTCCTGGGTGGGCGTGGACACGCCGTCGGTCAAGCCAGCACAAGGAATATCGGCATCGAGATGACCAGGCCCGCGCCGGTGCCAGCCACCACCTGAGCAGGCGTGTGGTCGCGCAGCCGGATGCGGGACCAGCCGATAAGGGCAACAACCGGAACAGCGAGAAGCAGCAGCGGTGGACCAAACACGCTCACCAGCACGGCGGCCGAACCAGACGCGACTGCTGCGTGCACGCTGATCTTCCAGAAGAGGTTGACCGCGGTCAAGATCAGTCCGATGGCGAACGTCGCGACGACCAACGCCGTCAACGAACGGGGCGCGCCGAAGCCAATCAGTATCGCTAGTCCGCCCAAGACCGACAGCAAACCCCACACCATTGGTGCTCGGCGCTGCTCTCTAAGCCCGACGTGCCGGTCGGTGAGCTGACCCCGGCGGACACCGAGCCAAACGACGCTCCTCGGGAAAACCGAGCAGAACAGCGCGGCCGTCAGGCCCCAGGCGAGTCCGATGCGAGCAGTGGCTGCACTTTGGATCCCGATGACGATCGGCATAGCACCCGTGAGATGGGTCGGAGCGAAAACCTCTGTCGCTACGCGCGCCACTCTGCCGGCGAGGCTGGGGCGCTGGGGCAGGTCGATAATCACGTTCAAGGGGTAGGCCTCTCCGTGGACACGCCATCACCTCACTGGGCGCGTGCGAAGTGCGATTCGCCCCGTTTGGCGATGCTTCAGGACACTCGTTTGTGGAAGTTCCATGGCTGCAAGCGGTAGAGGGGGTGCCTCCGGAGCGTGTTGGTGGCTATGCTGCCCCCTTAGCGTCTCACCACTATTGTGGTCGGCTCTTGAGCGTAGTCACTGAGCGGCCACTTAGTGGCGCCGGGGCGCTGCTCGGCGCACGGTGTGCCTCGGCGCGCCCGCCTCAGGAGGTGAAGGTATGTGGCGGCGGCAAGAGCGCCGGGCTGAGTGGCTGCTCCGTCGGGTGGCGGTTGAGCTACCCGTGCCGTTGACGGTCCAGTCCTTGATCGCGGCACTGGAGGCTGCACGAGACCGGCCGATTCAACTGGTCGCGATGACATCTCAGACCTCGACCCTGCCGTGCGGCCTATGGGTGGCGACGCCCGAAACGGACTACGTCCTCTACAGCAGGGCGACGTCGATGGTCTTGGAGGTGCAGACCCTCCTGCACGAGCTCATGCACATGGCACTGGATCACATAGGCAGCCCTGTAATAGACGGAGCCGGCGAGGTCATGGCTGAAGTGTTCAGCCACGAGGGCGTCGACTCTGTGATGGCTCGATCGCCGAGGAGCTATGACCAGCAGCAGGAGCGAGACGCTGAGGTGGTCGCGACATACCTCGGGGCGCGGTTGGATGGCCTAGGAGATGTCGTCAACGTCGCTGGCCTTCACGACGACGCCGCCGCAGTGGTGTACCGCATTGCTGCAGCTTTGACGGACTAGACGGGGCCAACATGCTGGTGGCGATCGGTCATATAGTCACTGCGGTGCTCGCCATGGCGGCGTTTCTGATCAAGCTCGGAGCGCTGAGGCGAGACCCTGAGGATCCCAAAATTCAGGCGAGCGTCGCAATCTGCCTTGGCTGCGCAGTGGCCGTACTCGTTGGCTGGGCGCCGGTGTATACCGCAGTCGATCAAGCTACCGGTATACCGAACGTCACGAAGATCCTGGAGAACGGCTCCGTTCTGGTAGTGGCTGCTGCGGTGCAGGTGTTGTTTCTGTATCTCGGTGACCCGGAAAAGGCCCCGAGGCGGCTGCGGGTCCGGTTGGTGCTGCTTACCGCCGTACTTTGCCTGATGGTGGCCATGTTCGCGGCGGCCGACGTCACTGTGTCCGAGCCTCTGCACTTCGCGGAGAGGTATGCGGAATTGCCGGAAATCGGCATCTATATGCTGGGTTATTTGATTTGCCTAGCTGTAGCAATTGGCGATATTCTGCGAATGTCGATCCGCTATGCGAAGTTCGCCGAGCGACGGCTGCGTGTCGGCATGAGGCTCCTCGCGATTGGCGCCGCCTTCGGTGCCGGATACGTAGTGCACAAAGGTCTCTTCATTGCCTTGAAGCTACGAGGCGTCGATCCTCCGTGGTCTGAACCGATCGTGTCGCAGGCGCTAATCACGTTGGCGCTGCCGCTAGTGTGTATCAGTCTCGTGCTCTCGTCCGCATGGAAATTCGCTGATGCGGTGCGAGCGCTGCCGCGACGACGTCGCCTGTACCGGCGACTACATCCACTGTGGTACGCCCTCTTCCAGGCGACGCCTACTATCGCGCTTGACCCTCCTCGTAAACCTGAGCGGGCTAGAGGTGTACTGCTGAGCGCTGGACAACAGTTGTATCGGCGATGCGTAGAGATCGCCGACGGCCTACAAGCGCTCGGCCCGCTGGACCCAGGAGTCATTGCTGAGGCGCAGCGAAGCGCGGCAGGCGCAGGTTACAGCTTCGACCGGGCTGCGGCGGCTGGCGAGGCAGCGGCAATTCTAGCCGCCATGCAAAGACTCAATTCACCGGCAAAAGCCGGGCCGGAACTGCAGGAGGAGCCCGGTCTGGAGCCGCAGGAATCGCGTGTCTTACATCCGGATGTCGAGGCCGATGCGCAGCGGCTGGCCTTGGTATCGGACGCGCTCGTCGAGCTGATGGCAAGGGATTCCAATAGCGCAGCGGTAGTGCCCGCGCATCGGAAGTAGGAGAAATCTTGACTGACCAGCGGACTCCTGCCAGCGGCGTGGACTTCGGTCGCGCCACGGTCGCCCGTATCTACGACTACCTCCTGGGTGGTAAGAGGAACTTTCCCGCTGATCGGGCGGCGGCGCATCAACTCCTGCAGGCCGTCCCGGAGGCTCGGGATATTGCCTGGTCGAATCGCCTGTTCCTGCGCCGAGCCGTACATGTGCTGGCCGAGGCCGGCATCCGGCAATTCCTGGACTTAGGCTCGGGCATTCCTACTCAAGGTAACGTTCACGAGGTCGCGCAAGCAATCGCTCCGGACAGCCGAGTGCTCTATATCGACATTGACCCCGTCGCGGTTGTCGCATCCAACGAAATCCTGATGGGCGGCCCGCACCGCGCGCTGGAAGGCGACTTCACCCAGCCTGAGCTTCTACTGGAAACCCTCAGCGACAGTGACCTTGCGACGGTGATTGACCTGAACAGGCCAGTCGCTGTGCTCTACTGTGCGGTGCTTCAGCAAGTGCCCGACAATCGGATAGATGCCGTTATCGCACCCATCCGAGACCAGCTTGTCAACGGAAGCGCGATGGTCATTTCGCACCTGAGCGCCGCAGACGTAACCGACGCCTATGACCAGGCGACCGTCTCCACGGCAAAGGGTGTTTTCAAAGCGCAGGCGGCCACCGAAATCACACTACGAACGGACGCGCAGCTCGGCGCTCTGTTTGGTGACCTCACCATCATGGCACCCGGACTGGTGCCACTCAGCGATTGGCGTCCAGAGTTGAGCGGGCCCGACCCCTACGCCACTGCACCGACTCGGTCGCCGATGCACGGAGCCGTCGCTACGCGCTGACGTCTGATCGCTGGAAGTGCCGGTGCTGACCAGCCAGGTATCGGTACTGGTCGAGTTGCCTTCATTGGACCGAAGCTGTCCGGTCGATGACGTAGTGACGGGAGCCGCTACCAGCGGGCGTTTCAGGCTTGGCGCACTTCCATCGCTCGTCGCTGCAATGAGCTAGGCCAGATGTCGGTGGCTTCGGCCATAGTCAGCACCTCGCCCTTCAGTGGCTTCTCGTTTGCTGGAGTCGGGGTTGACTCGGCTCCCCGAACGCCGGCCTTTCGGGCATGGAGCTGACCTGTACTACGTGCGTGCGCAAAGCCGCCGATGATGGGGGCGTGGGGTCGGACTCTGGCAGCCGTCTGCCTGATTGCCAGGAAGGGGACCGCCGCATTCGCTGCGGGACCAGGGCGGGGTGATGGGACGCTGTGGCGCTGGTCATCACTTTGTCGGTGCAGGCGTTCATACTCGGGATATGTCAGCTCGTGCCGCTAGCCCGTGTTGTGACGCCACCGGGGGCCGGCGCCATTTGGCCTCGGTCTACGCCGCAGGGATCAGGACGGCCCACACCCGCACCACCATTCTGGCACCGCGAGTTTTGGTGGTGCGGGGCCGTAGCGTGACGACGTCGACCACAGGGCTGGCGGAGCTTCTGCGGCCGCCGGTCCAGCCGCGGTCACCCCGCCGGCCCATGGTGTTGGCGTGGATCTGCGGCGGGTTGCTGTGTCTGCTGGCCTACGGCGTTGTCGTGGCGTCGGCAGATGACCGCGCGGCATGCGCCCTGATGATGGGTCTCGTCGGTTTGGTGGGTGCTCCTGCGGCGGTTCTCGCACTGGCTCGGTCGAGTAGCCGCCGCAGGAGCACACTGGCTGGCCGTGCATGGCAGGTCTGGCAGGCGGGATCGTGGTGTGGGCAGTGCGGGCAGGCGACACTTCCCGTGCCGTGGGCGGCCCGCGAGGTCGTCGTACCGGCGGCGGCTGTGCATCACGCCGTCGAGGAGATCGCCGCCGGGCGGCTGCCAGCACTGGCCGGCTACCGCTGAACGGGCGTCGGGGCGGCCTGTTCCCACAGGTCGCGTAGTGGCAGCCACGAGGAGGCCAGCTCAGCCCAGTAGCAGGTGAAGACTCCTGCGATGGGCTTCGTGGGGTCGCTCCACCAGATGGCGACCACGACCTGTCCCGCCCGGTCGCCGGTGGGGATTCGGTAGGCGTACTCGATGTACTGCACGGTGCGACCGGCCGCGGTGAGCTGCTGCGTCGGAGCCGCCGCACCCGGCGCCAGGGTGGCCGCATTGGCCGCCTGCCTGCGGTATCGGGCCTCTGCGGCCTCCCGGTCGGCGAGGGTGCGGTACGTGATCCAGTAACTGGTGACGATGCCTGCGGTACAGCGGGTTCGAGTCGTCTCACCGTTGCTGCGCTGCGCTTCGCTGATCGCATCGATGGAACACCCTCCGACCGTGCCGAGCCAAGGATCGGCGAAGTCCGCGACGTGGGGCGCCGGCAGGCTAGCCCGGTTGACCGCTGCCTGGCGCTGCGCGAATGCTGCGCCAGCAGATGCGGTGGGCGCCAAGGCTGTCGGCGTCTGACGCGGCGGTGGCACGACCGCGTAGTGCAGGCCGAATCCGATGGACGCACCCGTGAGCAGGGACGCCAGAGCGAGCGCCGCAGGTCCGCGCGCCCATCGCCTCCGTCGGCCGCTTCGGTCACCGGCCGCCAAGGACCCTGCCGGGTCCGAGCCAGCGGGTTGCGTGCCGGTGCTGATGCCGTTGTTAGGTGAGGTAGCGGTGCGGCGAACGGGTTCGACCGCAGGCGCCCGGCCGGGCGCGGTGGTGGGGACATCCTCGATCGAGGATGGCCAGACCGCCCGGTCCGGGTGCTGCGTCGTCACTGGCTGCTCCTTCCGCCTGCGTCAGCTGGGCCAGCTTGTGCTCATCGTGGCTTCCGACGGCCGGCCAGTAGCAGCGCGACGCCGGCGATGAGGGCCGCGCCCCCAGTGGCGGCGATAGGAGCGATATTCCCGCCGGTCACCGGGAGCGACGGTGCCGATGATTCGGCGGTACCGCCGCCGTCGCTGCTCGGCTGGTCGCCCCCGTCCGTAGCGCCCCCGCCTGGCTGCTGCGGATTCCGCCCCCCGCTTGGCGCACTGCTCGACGGCCGAGGACTTGCCCGGGTTGGTTCCGGCGCGGGTGGGGAGTCGGGCGGGGGAGTGCTCGGATCGGGCTCCGGCGGCGTGGTGGTGGGATCGGGCGGGGCAGTGGTGGGGTCGGGCTCCGGCGGAGGATCGGTCGGGTCGGGAGCACTGGGGGCGGTCGGCCTCGACGTTGGGGGCTCCGTCTCGACGGTGGACCGTTGTGGCTTTGGCCTGTCAGGACTGGCCGTAGCGGTCGCCGAACTCGAAGGGCTCACCTCCGCCCTCGCTGGTGACGCGGACAACGCGCCGATTGTCGCAAGGACGAATGCCGAAGCCGCCAATGCCGCTAGGCGTTGCCGCACCTGCGATTCAGGTTGATTCACGATCTAATACCTCCCCGTGTTGCACGGTCCTGGCCGGCGGTGGTGCAAACTTCCGCCGCCTCCAATGGCGGATTGGACGCTAGCGTTTCCACCACCGACGCACCAGCTTCACCATCTCCGCGACCTGCCTTTATAGCCACTGTTTGCGCAGCTCAACATGGCTGCGGCTGGCCTATGTGGTTGTTTGGCATCCGGCCAGGTGTAGTCGCATTGGTAGACACACACAAAGGTGCTGTGGTGGATTCGAAGCCGAAACAACCCAGTCCTCAACAACGGGGGAAGGGACATGGGTTCAAGCTCGCCGCCATATTGGGGTGGGCTGATGCGCTGCGCCCCCAGATAGGTGCTGCCGCGAATGAACGGTCGAGCAAATCAATCCATCTCTGGCGTGAGGGGCAGCCGAGAACGGCAGGCAGCTCTCGCGCTGATGCCCTCGGCTGATGACGCAGGGCACCGCGTGAGCCTGCCTGCTCGCAGAGCTGCTTCGGCTCTTGTCGTGCTCCTCGGTCTTGCAGCATTGGCGCTGACCGGCTGCTCGGGGGCCGACGACACGTCCGTGACCGCGCCGGTGGCGCCGTCCTCCACCGCGGGATTCGGCACTGCTGGGACATCCACGGGCCCACCAGCGACCTACCGAAGCGTTGGCGCGCTTTGCCCGGCGCTGGATTTCCGGCCGCTAAGCGAACTGTTCGGCCCGGTGGGACAGCAACAGCACCAGAGCCGTCCGGTCGGTGCCACCACCAACCTGACGTGCACCGCGACGCTCGGTCAACTGCCCCGAGGCGTCGTCGTGACCGTGGCGGCCACCATCGGGGCGCCGGAGGCCGGGCGGGTCATGTACGAGGGACTGCGCCGCGTTCATGACGAGGCCGAGTCCGTTCGGGACCTTGCGTCCCTGGGCGCTGGCGCCTACGCGTACACCGACGCGGCCGGAAGCCACATCGTCACCTACGACGCCAACCTCTACCTCACGCTGACGGCCGCTCCGCTGCGCCTTACCGCAACCCCGGACGCCGCCCTGGTAGAGCCGACGTCCCGCGTGGCCGCGTCCGCGCTGTCCGCGCTGCGCGCCTGACCCCTACCTCACGCCTAACCCATACGGCATTCCCGCCGGGCCGCGGCGTAACCGATCCGATCCATGCGGAGGACCACCCTTGTCCACGACACCCCTGCCCGCAGTGCTGCCCGGCACCGCAGCGACCGACTACGCCCGCTACATGCGTACCGACGTACTGCTCTCCCTGCAACGCAGCACCACCGATGGGGCGCACCCCGACGAGCTGCTGTTCCAGGTCGTCCACCAGTCCTCGGAACTGTGGTTCAAGCTGATCTACGACGAGTTGGCGCGCGCGCTCGACCACATCGCCGACGACCACCCCGGCGCGGCCGAACTTCTCATCCAGCGGGCGGCGCAGAGCCTGCGGCTGGTCACCCACCAACTCGACATCCTGCGGCACCTGCACCCGATGCAGTTCGCGTCCTTCCGCGGCGAACTTGGCAACGGCTCGGGCTTCGAGTCGCCCGGCTGGAGACTGCTGCGCCAGGCCACCACCGAGCTCGACATCGCGGTGAGCCGGCTACTGGCCTCACTCGACCTCACGCCGATCGACCTCTACCGCGGACAGCCATCCGACCCGCTCTACCGGCTCGCCGAAGCGCTCGTGTCTCTCGACGAGCAAATCGCGCTCTGGCGCACCCATCACTACACCATCGCCACCCGCATCATCGGCCACGGCGTGCTCGGCACCCGCAACACCCCAGTCGACAGCCTGACCCGGCTCATTTCGCATCGCTGTTTCCCCACGCTCTGGGAGGCGCGCACCGAGCTGACCGAATCCAGCCCTCGCGGTCGCCAGAGCAGGCAGGCCCAGCAATGAGCGCCACAGCCGTCCCGATCCCGGCGGGCATCCGCCGCCGATTTCCGAGCCTGGAGCAGACGGTGCACCTGGCCGCCTGCAGCATCGGCCCGCGCAGCACCGCGATGGACCAGGCGCTGGCCGCGATGTTAGACGACCTGTCCCGCCCCGGCTTCTGGAGCGCCGCCGAGGAACAGGTGACCGACGCCCGGCGCCGATTCGCCCACCTCATCGGCGCAGAGGTTGACCAGGTCGCGATCCTGCCCAACGTCAGCGTCGCCGCCCACCAAGCCGTCTCCAGCCTGCGCTGGCGGCGCCGACGCGACCTGCTGAGCACCACAGCCGAATTCCCCGGCGTCGCGCACGTATGGCTGGCCCAAGAAAGCCGCGGAGCGCGAGTGCGCTGGTGCGGCCCCCGCGCCGGCCGGGTCAGCTCCACTGACTACCTGCGCGCCATCACCACCGACACCGCGCTGGTCTCCGTGCCCGCCGTCACTCACCAAGACGCGACCCGCCTGGACATCCGACGCGTCGCAGACGCCGCCCACGCCGCAGGCGCTGCCGTGATCGTCGACGCCTACCAGGCCGCCGGCGTCATGCCCTTGCACGTCGACGCACTGCGCTGCGACTACCTGATGGCCGGCACCGGAAAGTATCTGCTGGGCCTGCCCGGAATCGCGTTCCTCTACGCACGCCACCCCAACGGATCCGCCCCGGCCCTGACCGGCTGGCTCGGCCGTATCGATCCGCACGCCTTCGACGCGACGCGACTCGACTTCCCGGCGCACGCCCGCCGCCTCGAGACCGGCACACCATCGGTACCCGCGGCGTACGCCGCCGTGGCCGGACTGTCGCTGATCGAAGACCTGGACCTGACCGCGGTCCGTGAACACACTCAACGGCTCCTGGCCTCCGCCGCCGACCGGCTCACACGGCAAGGCGAGATCGTGGACCTGGCGCCCAGGGAGGACGAGCGAGGCGCGCACCTCACGCTGAGGGAGCCACGCGCATGGGCGATGGCCGTCTGGCTTGGGGACCACGGTATCGCCGTCGCCCCCCGCCGCGGCGTCGTACGCCTCGCCCTTCACGCCTACACCAACGCGGGCGACATCGACGCACTCTGCGACGCCATCGGCGAGTACCGAGTCAAATCCCGCAGCGGGACGCCGATCGGAGCATCACGGTGACCAGCGCGCAGCCCCTGCACCGGTGGCTGGCGCAGCGCCGCCCCTCGGCCGACCGTTTCCCCTTCGACGCGGTCGCAACGGCCTACCAGCACTACGGCAAGCACTTCATCCCCGACGAGTGGACACAAGCGCTGATCGCCGCACGGGACCGGCTCCCGCAGCTCAATGGCGCCCGCACCACCTACCTGTCCGCGTTCCTTTCCGGAGCGCTCGACAAGATCGACGGCACCTTCGACTACCGCTCCTACCTAGGGTTGGCTCTCCTGCCGATACCGGACGCGAGCCAGGGTTCGGGCGCGGCAGCGCAACAGCTCGCCAACCGCGACCGCCTCCACGCGATCCTGCTGACAGACCTCATCGCCTTCGAGCTCCGAGCTGCCCACGACGACCAGGCGCCGCTTCCACAACTGCGCCCGACACCGGCTGTGGCAGCAAAAAGACTGCGACACGCGCTCCGCGCGGTGATGCCAGCACTGCGGCGCCTCAGCTTCGTCGAGGACACGACGGGCCCCTCAGAAATCGCTCAGCTGCGACGCGTGACCGCCGCCGTCGACGTGGATCTCACCGCAGAGGACCGACGCGCCCTGCAGGTCAGCATGCTGCCGGTACACACGATGCACGACGAGTGGATGTTCATTCGCGTCTTGCAGGCTTTCGAGACGACCTTCGCGTTGCTGGCGACGGACCTCACCGAGATCATCAACGCCGTACAGGCCAGCCGGATGCCGCTCGCCGCGACCAGACTGTCCGCAGCTGCGTCACTGCTGCGCGAGAGCGCCTCGCTCTGGCCGCTATTGGCCACGATCCAGCCCGAAGCGTTTCACGCGTTTCGCCCGTATACCGACGGCGCGAGCGCCATTCAGTCCCGCCACTACAAAATGCTCGAATCGCTGTGCCGCACACCAGACGGCAAGCGTCTGAACTCTCCCGCGTACCTGTCGGTTCCCGAGGTCCGCACGGCGATCATGCAAGGCCAAGTCAGTCTCGATGACGCCCTGGCGGCGGCTCAGCAGTCGGCCTCCACCGACATATTCCTCACCGCCGCGATGCGCGAGTTCACCGCAGCGATCACCCAGTGGCGGCAGACCCACTACCGCCTCGCCGTGCGCGTCCTCGGACCCGAGCGCAGCGGCACCGGCTACACCCAAGGAACCCCCTACTTGCACCACGCCCGCAGCGAGCCGGTGTTCCGCCACCGCCCACCCGCCGACCCGGACGCCGGAGTCGACGGATGAACACTGCAGACGTCGCCAACCCGTCTACGTCGACGACGCAGAACTCTGTCCTCGACGAAGCGCATGCCTTCCTCCGCTTGCTGCACCATGAGACCGGCCAAGCGGGGTTCACCCGGCGCTGGCGTGATGTCCGCGCGGAGATCACCACCACCGGCACATGGCGGCATACCACCCGGGAATTGACCTACGGCGCCCGGGTAGCGTGGCGCAATTCCGCCCGCTGTATTGGCCGGCTGCGCTGGCAGAGCCTGCAGGTACACGACAACCGCCACACCACCGACGTCACCGCCGTGCAGCGTGCACTCGTGAGCCACCTGCACCACGCAACCAACGCCGGCCGCATCCGGTCAACCATCACCATCTTCCCGCCCGTCCCGGCAGGCGGCTCCGCGCCCATACGCATCATCAACCCGCAGCTCGTCCGGTATGCCGCCTGGACCGATCGAGGACACATCCTCGGCGATCCTGCCAATCTCACACTCACGCGCCTGGCTACCACCCTCGGCTGGCCGGGCCCGCCAGATCGCGAGCCGTTCGACATCCTGCCGTGGATCGTCGCCACCGACGACGGCCACCTACACGCGCTACCCGTCGACCAGACCGACATCCTCGAAGTTCCGATCCAGCACCCGCAGCACCGCTGGATCGCCGACCTCGGACTGCGGTGGCCGGCGGTGCCCGTCATCAGCAACATGCTGCTCTCAATCGGCGGCGTGCAGTACCCCGCCCCGTTCAACGGCTTCTTCATGGGCTCCGAGATCGCCGCCCGCAACCTTGCCGACGCCGACCGATACCACCAGATACCCGCCGTCATCGACGGCCTCAAGCTCGACGAGAACGACCGTCTACGACACGACAAGCCCTGCTCGTGCTCCACGAAGCGGTCCTTTACAGCTACGAGCGCGCCGGCGTGACGATCACCGACCATCACCGCGAAAGCGAGCACTTCGCGCGGTTCGTCCGCCGCGAAGAGGCCGCCGGCCGCACCGTCGTCGGCGACTGGACCTGGTTGAACAGCTACCCCATGACCCCCCAAGACCCGTCCTGGAAGCGCTACTACAGCCCGGCCACCCTCCGGCTGGCCCTCTGCCCCGATCCCGCCGCGGCCATCCCCGCCGCCGGGACCGGTCTGAAGGTCCCCGACACGGGCTCGACGGCAACCGTCGCCGAACCCAACCACGAGCGCGCCGCTCCCTCCACGGCCGCTGCCGTTTGTCCCGCAACAACCTAGGAGGAGCAATGTCAGCATCCATCCAGCCGCCGCCCGAGATTGATCAGCAGCCGGCGACCAGCAAGACCCGGAGGGCCCTGTCCGCCGTCGTCGGCCTGGTGGTCATCGCCACCGGACTGGCCGTGGCGGCGGCACCGGCACAGGCAGCCTCCGGCTGCCGCAGTGCGCCCTACAGTGCCAGCTTCGGCTTGGCCGACAATTTCATGGTCTTCGACGGCGTCGAGGTCGCATCAGCACCGCGCACGGGTACCTACCGCAGCACGAGCCAGTGCCGCGACATCCAGGTCAAGAACACCGGAGACGGCGGCAGCTGGGGTGCACCCTTCCATGCGTGCGTCGTCTACTCAGGCCGGGCGACGTGCGCCAACGGCTGGACCTACGTACCGCCGCGGCAGTGGAGAAACTTGGCCACCAACGTCAAGGACGGCACCCGTTTCACCATCTGGATCAGCGTCAACCTCGGCACCTACAACGGTGCGTCCGCGGTCGGTGACTGGTGAACCAGCCGCTGACAATGCCGACCGATCAACCTCGACTGGGCGGCGAACGGGAGGCAGCGTCGGGACTCCGGTTCCGCGCTGCCCTCCGGGCACCCAACGAAATCCGGCAGGCGCCAATCGACGCGCGTGGCAAAATCGCCGTGATCACCGGCGCCAACGCCGGCATCGGCTACCAAGCCGCCCGTCAACTCGCCGCAGCAGGAGCAACCGTCGTCCTGGCCTGCCGGCACCCCGGCCGGATGGCAGACGCGGCCCGAGCCATCCGCAACGAGTTCCCCAACGCCATCATCGATGAGGTCAGCATCGACCTGGGAAGTCTTCGCTCCATCAGAGCCGCAGCCCGTGCGATCATCGACAGCCACCCACACGTCGACATCCTGATCAACAACGCGGGGGTGATCGGCGAGCCCGGATGGCGAACCCTCGACGGCTTCGAATCCTGCTTCGGCGTCAACCACCTGGGCCACTTCGCGTTGACCGGGCTCCTGCTGGACAAGCTGATCGCCGCGGCCGACGCAAGGATCGTCACCGTCAGCAGCACCGCCCACCGCGTCGCACGTCTGAACCCGCAAGAATGGGCCTGCCCAGAAAACCCCAACATGTACCACGCCTACGCGGCGAGCAAGCTCGCGAACCTTTTGTTCGCCTACCACCTGCACAGCCTGATTGCCGCAGCCGGAGTCCCGATGCGCAGCATCGCGTGCCAGCCGGGCTGGGCAGCAACACGGCTCCTGTCGTCCAGGCCGCGAAGCCCGAAACACCGAGCAAGCGTGGCGGCCCTACAGGCAGTCGGCGCCATCATCGCTCAGCCGGCAGAAGACGGCGCGCAGCCCTTACTGCGCGCTGCCACTGCCGACGTTCCGTCCGGCGTATACCTCGGGCCAAGCCGTTGGTGGCGGACGCGAGGTCCCGCCGCAATCGAGGAATCCAGCGCAAACTCGCACGATGCGCAGGCGGGCCGCCTGCTGTGGGACCTATCGGTTGAACTGTGTGGTGTGGACTACTCGCCTCTTGCGGGGTCCACGGCAGCCAGCCTCACTCTCGATCTTCCCGGAGATCGCGGGGCCTCCGATCAACAGAAGGCGCCTAATCAGCCGGACGCGAGACCAGAACCTTTTGTTCTCCCGGATGGTGAGGTCCTGACTGTACGGCCCTCCACCGCGGCAGACGTGGGGGCAGTGGAGCAGCTGCACCGAAATTGCTCAAACCGAAGCCGCCACCAGCGCTACATGGGAGGCTCATCGCCCACGCCGGAGAAACTGCGCCGCCTGCTCGATCCACCACAGGGCCTCACCCTCCTCGTGAGTGAGGACCGGTCAGAGCACGGCCAGCCGATCATCGCTGTGGCAAACCTGATCGCTCAAGGGGCTGATGCAGAGGTCGGTCTCCTTGTGCAAGATGACTGGCAGCGGCGCGGCATTGGGACGGGCTTGCTGCGGCGCCTGCTGGACTACGCAGAGAAGTCCGGCAAGAGGGCCGCTGTCATGCATATCCAATCACAGAACACGCCCATGCTACGAACCGTGGCGCGGCTTGGCCGTCGATCTGAAGTCAAACGAGAAGGTTCAATTGCTTCTCTAAGGATCCCGTTGACTGTGGCCTTCAACTCCCGCGAAGGCAATAAACCGGAAGGAAGAGCGGCATCAGAGTAGGGAGCGATGCTGCCGCTTGCCAGCTGGTCGCGCCGGCGTTCGCCGAGGCCGACCCGGCCAGCGGAAGGAGAAGAGAGCAAATCAGCAGACAATCACTACAGTCCTAGGACGCTCTAGCGCGTGTTCGGCGGTTCACCAGGAGAGGATGCTTCCCCAAAACTGGTTCTCAAAGCGAACTTAGCCAGAGCCGACGAATGGGCTGGCGGGGCGATGTGGCACTTCTCTTCGTGGGAGCCCCCTACGGTGCCACGGCCCGTGAAGAGCGAAGGGAGGCGGAGAAAGTGGGAGGAATGCCTCCGTCAAGTGAAGATTGGCCCAATTCGAAGGATGGCGAATTTGGCGACCAACGCGGCTCGGGTGACGCTGAGCCGTCCATTCGATCTCGTCATCAAGGCTTCCCCCTAGCCGACCTGATCGAAGAAATAGAGGAATCGCCCTTCTACTATTGCATCACCCCTATCAACGATCGGGGCCGTTTGGCCGACCGATCGGCGCTTCGCCTTATGCAGTGGAGCGCACTTCAACCAATCGAATACGAGGTGGAACCCGGGTCGCTTCGCGTGACAAGGTCAGGTTCAGGCAGGTGGACAGTCACCCGGCAAGGCCACCTGCATATTCCGTCAAGCGTCCGACTCGCCGTCGGAGTCAGGCCGATAGATCGCCTCCTGGTGGTAGCGGACTTGCGAGGCGTGGAGCTCCGGCTATTCACGATGAATAGGATCGACCGTGCGCTCGGGCTCCAGCAATCTCTGAGAAAGGTGACAGAGCATGGCTGAGGACGCAGGTGGACGCCTGGGAGGCGGCGCGGAGTTGGAGGCGGTGCGGTTTTTGATCGACCGGCTGGGGGTGAGTGCCGAAGAAGCCTTCAAAGGCGTTTCGTCGTCGAAAGAAATCCCAACTTTTGGCGAGCATATTTCAAGGGCTTCCGGCGCTGTCGCCGAAGGCACACGGCGGGTGTATGGGACTTATTGGCGTAAAATTGAGGAAGTTTGGGGTGATCGGCGCATAGACGAGCCTTCGCCCATGGAGATAAGGCACCTTGCCGAGTTCATCAAAAAAAACGTCGTCGTGCGGCGGAATTCACGTGGCGGACGAACCGCCGTGGAACATTTCATATCAGCGATGCGTTGCCTATACGGCTTCGCGGTGGCTGATGGCCTGATTTCGGAAGCGGCGAATCCCGCTGCGCGGGTCGCGAAGCCTCGTCGCCTTGCAAGCACTCGCCGAGCACTTTCTGACAATCAGTTGGCTGCGATAAACATGATGGTGGCAAATAGCGGAAATGATCCCCGGCTTGATTCGATTCTGCTCAGGCTTCACGAGGAGACGGCCTGTAGGCGAGGTGGTGCTCTCGCGCTTCAACGAGCAGACTTAGACCTCGACGGCTGTCTCGTGCAACTGCGAGAGAAGGGTGAGACGGTGCGGTGGCAGCCAATCTCGCCAACGCTGGCCCGTTCGCTTGTGCAACTCAACAAGGATCGAGGGTCTGGCGGCCAGCTGCTGAGGTATCGGAATGGGGCACCGATCACGCGCCGTCGTTACGACTACATCTGGCAGCGGCTAGGCAAATCGCTGCCCTGGATTGCTGCGCAACAAGTCAGCACTCACTGGCTTCGCCACACAACTCTGACCTGGGTAGAGCGCAACTTCGGCTATGGCATCGCTCGCGCCTACGCCGGGCACGACGGCAGATCTGCCGCCGGGACGACAACGACCTACGTTAAGGCGGACATCTATGAGGTAGCGAGAGCACTTAGCGCTCTTTGTGGTGAAAAGCACCCACTAGTCGCTGAGCTTGCGTCCGGCACCGTACGCCCACGCCTCTCACGAGATGCCGGCGATGCCCCGGCCGCGCCATCGTGGCTGGATGGGCCCCAGTTCTAAGTGATCCGCGACTGGCGATCCAGATCGTCTTCGAGGGCATACGGCGCTCTTCCCACCGGCGGTTGTCGTCAACAAGGAACGTCACTGCCGGATCCAGTTTTAAGCGGCCGTCGGCCCGGAGCCCAGCGTGAACGGCTAGCCGGACTCCTCCGTGTCGTCATCCGTCTACTCGACACAGCGCGGGAACCCGATGCTGGACGATGCCAGCCCGACGCCTCGTCCCGGTTGCTCGACAGCGGGATCGGTCGCTACGCTGTCTTAATCCATTGCTCTCGATTCCTGATTCCTACGAAAGGCCAATCGGAAACCCGAGCTTCCGCGCGACGTCGGCGAGCGACGAGGCAACCTCCTCGGTGTCATCGTCGTCGCCTCGAACCGTCATGCCCTTACCCTCGCGGATCTGCCGGTCTTCCAGCTCTCGGACTACTCCGTAAACCTGGGCATACACGAGCTCGTACCGGCCCAGATAGGGCTCCAGGTCCGTGTACCGCAGGCCGGTGAGGAAGAATCGGTGCACGATCGCGTTTCGGTGCTCGTACAGCTCCACAACCTCCGCCTTCAACTTGGCGTCGATCAGCCCTCGCCGCAAAGCCTCGTCGTAGATTGCCTTCTCGGTGAAACGGGCTCCCCCCGGCACCTGCTGCACGTACTTGTCGAGGTCGTCGCTCTGACCCGCAAGTTGCTTGTCGAGGATGATCGCCGTACGCAGGAACCCGTCGATCAGCGAGACATACAGGACGATGCCCTCAATGAGACTTCCGTTCTCGTGGGCTTGCTGTAGCAGGTGACGTGCCGCACCGAACGAGGCAATGAAGTCGGCCATGGGGTGCTTCGGGGAGCCGGTCATCCAATCAGGGTAAGGCCGGCGAGTACCGGAGCCGGCGGTGAGCGCTCGCTCGCCATCGGCTTCGACCCGAATGCCCCCGACTGTTCCCCCTCACCTGCGGGCGCGCGGCCACGGGTCGCATCTGGCGGGCGCCCGGTGGGCCCGGCCGCGGTACTCGGCGGACCGGCCGGCATCGGCGGCGCGCTGCTCCTCGCCGGCCCGGATGCCGGCCTCCAGAAAACCCTCCAGCGATTTGCCGGACCGGCTCGTGGTGGGTCGCGGTGCCGTGCACATGGGCGTCCGTCGTCGTATACACCTGGGCGTGGGCCGGCGACACCCTTGAGCGCCGCCAGCTCCAGTCCCCTACAACCGAGCAAGAAACGGTAGGCGCGCGCTGTGCTCGGGGGCGGCTTCAGGGCCACCGCACGCGGCGAGGCCCCTGCGGGCCGACGCCCTACCTCGGCTGCGGCACTTGCCTCGGGAGCCGTCCACGCTCGAAGCTATTCGTCAGTTTCCCAGGCCAGCGCATCGGGTCGTTGCCCGCCGCTGGTGAGGAACTGTCGTGCCGCTTGCCGCGCGGTCGCGTCGGTAACTCGGGTGCGTTCGGGCCACGCGTCGGTGGGCGTGCCGGCGTAGTCGAAGCTGAACCGGGCCCCGGGTTCGAGGTCTGGCTGGTATCCCCAACCGCTGCTGCCGTCGGCAGCGATGTGATAGACGATCGACCGTTCAGGGTGCCCGACGCAGATGTCGAGCATCACGGGAAACTCGCCTGCACCTGGGGCGATGAGGGTGACGCAGTAGGGCATCTGCTCGGCGTGGGCGTGGCTGATCGTGTCCAGTGTGGCGTCGAGGTCGGCGACGGTGCTGACCGACGTGGCGCCGTCGCCGCGTCCCCAGGTGATGTCGATGCTCACCGCCGGATCCCTTCTCCTGTTCCGACCTACAGCTTATGGAGCCATGTGCGGTCGCCGTCAGTGAGGAACACCGTCAGGCGTGTTCCTTACGGCAGGTCGTGGCGAGGATCTTTTCGCAGACCAGAGGTCTCATCGGATCGTCGCAGGGGGTGCTATTGAGCACGAGCGAGACGTCTGATGGGCTGCCGGCACGGCGCAGGCATGCGCCTCGGCGTGGTCCATCACGATGGCCTGAGCCAGCGGCGGTTTAAGTCCCACCCCGGCGACGGGAAGCCTGCCTACCCGGATCTGCCGGCTGGCGCAGCCGACCGTCTGGCTCAGCCGAGGATTAAGGATCGCGCATGATCGCCCCGTCGGCGAGGAGAAACGCCTCGGACCAACGGTGGCGAGTTCATTCACGGGGCACCCTGGTCCGAGGGGGATCCGGGTCAGACGAACGTCTCGCACGGCTGCACCAATGTCGCCGCCGCCGCCGCCGACTGGCTGATGAATGTCACTCAGGTCGGAGACCTGGTCACGTTCAAGGGCATCGAGGTGCGGTTGCAGCCGGGCAACGGCTGGACCGCCTGGAACGTCAGCTGGGACGAGTTCGTCAAGGGCAGCGCACTGCCCGTACCGGCCGGGCTCCGCCCAGCCTCGGCCCCCGTACCGCACCCGGGTGCCGTGGCCGGGGGATCGCCGGCTCCGGCCCCGTCCGTCACTGGCGACTGACCCGGTCCTGCCCGACAGGACACGGGAGCCGGACCGCCTGAGGCGAGCCGGCCCCCGTGTCCCAAGTCATTGAAGGACGCCACTTCAAGGCCGTGATAGGGCCGCGTCACAGCATGGACATGTGGACGTGGTCGGTGTGGTCGGACGGGCCGCTGTAGGACTTCCAGCCCGTGGCCGGGAACCAGATCTGCCGGTACCAAATGACGTAGTAAATGCCGAGGCGTTCCGCGTTGCGCACCAGGAAGGCGGTGAGATTGTTGCCGTACATCTTCTGGTCCCGTGTCTGGGCCGGGCTGAACCCACGGCTCTGCAGCGACCAGTCGCAGGCTCGGCCCTTGGGGTGCTCGTAGGGTCCGCCAGAGCGGTGACAGCCGACGAATCGGGTGAACCCGGCTCGCTTGACCTCTGTGTATGCGTGCAAAGTGCGACTGGTGACGCAGCCGGAGGTCGTGGGGTCGGGCTTGTTGCACGCCTCGGCGGGCCAGCTGCCGCCGTCGAAGCCGGGGGCGGGTTTGGCGACCGGGGAGGTCGCGGCGACGAGCCCGTCGGCCAGCCCAGGGCCGCGCAGGAGAGCGAGCTGCTTCTCGGTAGCCTGCTTCTGCTTGGCCATCGTCGCGGCTTGTCGTTGCTGCTGTCGCACCTCCGCATCGATGGAAGCCTTCGCCGCCGCGACCTTCTTGCGTGCGTCGGTCAGGGCCGTGATCTTTCTGGCGTTCACGCGGTTGATGTCCTCCAACATCGTCGCGCGAGCGACGAAGGAGTCCGGGGAGGCGGTGGTGAGTAGCGCCGCGACTGGCCCGAGCCGCCCCTGCCGGTATGACTGGACGGCGATGTGGCTGACCTGGGGTGTCAGCGTGTCGAGTCGGCCCTGAATCTGGGCGATTTCGAGGGCGAGCACCAACTGGCGTTTGCGCGATTTGTCCAGTGCGTTCTTCGCGCTGGCGAATCCCCGGGCGGTGGATTCGAGGACGTCACGCAGCAGAGGGGAACTCTGCTGGTGCCCAGACGGGCTGGGGGTTGATGGCGCCGCGCCTGCGGCAGACGCCACGGCCAGCGCAGCGATGACAGCGATGATGACGCTCAAGCGGGCAGACCGTTTGGCAGCGCCCCACCGTCTCATCCTGCGACGGGTAACGAGCGCGGCAATGTCCCGGTCGTGAAGAGGCGACGGACGCCGGTAGCCATCACTTTGGGTCTCAACTGGCCGGGGCGATGGTGCGCGGGTGTGGGTGGGTAGGGCAGGACGATCAACGAGCACGGCAGTCTCCAGGCAGAAGGGACCGGGCAGCCGTCGAACGGCCTGCCCGGGTCGGCACGGCCGATCGGCGCGCGCGGACAGAGTTCTGGGAAACCGGTGTTTACGTCCGGCAGATGGACAAAGCGGCGAGACGAGGCCGCAGATGCGTTGCCACCACGACCGTGGGTACGGCGCGGGCGACTCCTGAGGGTGCGGCCGGCACCGCGACGAGCGTCTCCTGTGGGCCGACGCTCATCGTGGCCGGCGCGGTCGTGGCCGGTTGGCAGGCCTGCAGGTCATGGCCATCGCCGCGCTGCGGGCAGCCGCCAGCAGGATGCGGGGGTGTGAAGGCCACGGCGGTAGCAGGAACCTCCGCGTGGTCCGGTTTGCCGTTTGGCCCCGTGCTGGGGTGGACCACCATCAGGGCGAGAACAGCAATGGCCAGTAGAAGTAGACAGCGCGGCTGCTGGGGCGCCGCCCGTCCCGAGTCCGCTGTCCGCACCCCTGCCATCACCGGGGATCCTATCCATCGCCTGGTATCCCTTGACAACCACGGCATACCTCGCCCCATGGCGAGGATCGCCGGGTCGGTCCTCATGGGGTGGAGATCCTCAAGCCGGCTGCGACGTGATTCGTTCGTGTTTCGGCGCCCTGGGATCAGGGCTTAGGGATCTTGACCATATGGCGCCCTGCTCCGCTGTTCTGGCCGGCAATGGGGTGACGTAGTCTGCGGTCATGAGGTGGGCCGGGCCAACTGAGGCGACGCGGGCGCGGTCCCGCATCGTGGCGGTGGTGGTCATGGTCGCGTTGTTAGTCGTGCTGCACGCCCTGCAGTGCGCCAGCGGGTCGGACGGACCTCGCTCCGTGGCGGCTTATCCGGCGGCCGCCGCGACGCAGGCGATCGCCCATGCTGACGACACGGCCGTGGCCCTCGTCGACGCTGCAGCTGTGCCTGCTTCTGTTTTGGTGCACGGGCACCACGGGCCGATGGACGGCACGGACATCGCCGTCAGCGCATGCCTGATCATGTTGGTCGCTGTCGGCGTAATCGTGTTGGGCGCCCTGTGGCGCCGGATCGATCGAGGTGCCACAGGCCGGAAGCAGACCGGGCGGCTTCGGGGACGGTTCGTGGGTGGCTTTGCCTTGACGCTGCTGTGCGTCCTGCGAACGTGATTCGCCCTTGAGGTTTCCAACCGGCGGCGCCGCGAGCTGACACACCCTCGTGCGGGTGGTGCGACTGACAGCGGCGGTTGGCGTCGTCGATGTCCCGTCGGTGCCGTTCTGCCGGTGCCCGCGGCCGGCGCGGCATGCGCGCTCTCGGCCGGCGGCGGCGGTACGGCTTCTCACGTCGTGCCAGAGGACCTCATGAACGAGACCGTTACCTACATGCTCAGTGTCCGCGGGCTGTGTTGTGACCGTGCGGAAAGCGCGGTGCGGCGAATTCTGGAAGCGCTGCCGGGTGTGCATCGGGCTCATGTGTCCGTTGTTGCCGGCCGGGCTGTTGTCGACGCCGACCCGGCTGCCGTCACGGCATCGGTGCTGGCGGCGGCTCTGGCGGCTGCCGGTTATCCCGCCCGCCTCGACGTTCTCTGACCCCTACCGCCGAGCACTGCCTGCGGCGCGCGAAAGCCGCGCCGCAGGCAGTGCGGCGGACATCTCCCCCGGATTCGTCTGGAAGGCTCATGGCTGCTCTGTCGAACCAATTGTTCGTTGTCTCCGTTGTGGCGTACCTGGCCGCGGTGATCGCGTTCGCCGCCGCGCATGCCCTGCGTGGGGCGGGCCAGTCGCGCCGGCCAACCCCCGTCCTTGTCGGCGCCTCCTCCACGCTGTCAGCTCCCAAGGCGCCAGCCCTGACGCGCTCGGCGAGCCATCGCCGGGCCGGGTTGGGTGCGGTGGTGGCCATGGTGGTGGCCGCGCTCGCGCAGACTGGCTGCCTGATCACCCGCGCGGTAGCTGCGGGGCGGGTGCCGTGGGGCAACATGTACGAGTTCATCGTTGCGCTCACCCTGGTCGGTACGACCGCCTGGCTGGTCCTGGCCTTCCGCCGTCGGGAGGTTCGGCCGCTGGGCCTGTACGTGGCGGTGGGCGCGGTGGTCCTGCTGGGCGTAGCGGGCATGCGCGTCTACACCCCGGCGGGCCCGCTGGTGCCGGCGCTGCAATCGGTGTGGCTGGCCGTGCATGTCAGCGCCGCCGCGATCGCCTCCGGGCTGTTTCTGCTCGGGTTTCTCGCCGCGGTGGCGCTGTTGCTGCGGGCACGCTACGACGCCCGGGGCGCTAGGCGACCGACGGATCTGCGCGACACCCTGGCCATGCGGCTGCCGGCCCTGGCGCCGCTGCGGCGGATGTCGTTCCGGTTGCACGCGATCGGGTTCCTGGTGTGGACCTTCGCGGTGATGGCCGGCGCGGTGTGGGCGGAAGCCTCGTGGGGCCGCTACTGGGGGTGGGACCCGAAAGAGACGTGGGCGTTTATCTCTTGGGTGGTGTACGCGGGCTATCTGCACGCCCAGGCCACGGCTAGCGTGCGGCCCACAACCGGAGCGTGGATCGCGGTGGCCGGCTGGGCGACGATGGTCTTCAACCTCTTCGCCGTGAACCTGGTCATCTCCGGACTGCACTCCTACGCGGGAGCGTGACGGATGCCGACCATGGAACGCGCTGCGCCGGGCGGCTGGTCAGCCGGGCAAGAGCCGCGACCCACCCTGCCGAACGTGCGAGGCGCAGCGCCCCTTCGGTGCTGGGGAAGGCCGGCCACGGTGGCGGCGCCGGGGGATGTGAGGCGCTACGGGGTCGGGGTGGGAGTCTTGTCGCTCGAGGCCGCCACGGCGAGCATCCGTGCGAACAGCTGCGCCGTACGGGGGCCGGCCGTGCCGGTCGCGCTGAAGCGGCGGGTCGTGCCGTCGGCGCGATCGACGGTCACGGTGACCCGACCGTCAATGGCGTCACTGCGGGCGAAGCTCACCTCGTCGGCGCGCAGGCTGTCCGTCGGGAGTCGCTCGGCGCGCCAGATGACAACTCCTGCGGCCGCGGCGCCCACAGCCCCGGCGACGACGAGAGCGACGGCGACGCCCAGCAGCCCGAGGCCCACGCGTTCATTGACGCCGTGGGTGACGCCGTTCCCGACCGCCGCAAGGCCCAGCCCGACCAACACCGACCCGGCAGAAAAGCGCAGCAGACGCCGCCACCGTGACGCGCTGGGGGTGATGAACACTGTCGTGGCGTCCAGGCGCAGGCTGACGGTCTCGCCTGAGTCCAGGGCAACGGGGAATACCTTCACCTGGCCACGGTATGTCATCACCGGTCGGGGCGAGTCGCCGGCCGGCCGGTTTGGGCGGCTATTGTGGCGACATGTCGGCTTGGCTCAGACCGCGGTGGCTGCTCGGGCACCTGGTCATCGGTGTGATCGCTGCGGTGTGCCTGCGTCTGGGCTGGTGGCAGTGGGAGCACGCGCTACGAGGCGACGGGCGCAGTCTCGGGTACGCGTTGCAGTGGCCATTGTTCGCCGCATTCGGGGTGTTCTTCTGGACCCGGGTGGTGCGAGAGCGCCTGAGCCGCGTCGCCCGCTCAGCGGGGCCGCCCACCACGGCGCCCACGGTGCACGTCGGGCAGTCCTGGTCGTTTCGCCGAAGCGACACCGACGCGGGCCCGGTACCGCTGCTGATACCCACCGTCGAGGTCGCCGTCCAGGACGGGGACGACCCGGACGCCGCCGCGTACATGCACAGGCTGCGGTGGCTCAACGCCGACCCGCGCCGGCGCCTGTCGGACTATCCCGGCTTCGACGGCCACTAACCCCGACACCGGCGACGGGCCGGTCGTGGCGGACAGGTCGCCGACGCGACGGCGGCGACCCTGCCGAGCACACCAGGATCGCCGACCCGCGCCGACGCCAAGACGCCGCCGGTGTGCCCGACACGAATCGGAGCGTCGTTCAGGTTGACGCAACCGGCAGCGCACACCAAATCGATGTGCAGGAGCCGCGGAACCAGCTCGGGCCGGGAGGCGACCACCCGTTCATGCGGTGTGATCAGTGGCGCGAGATCCTGTCGGCCCAGCTCGACGGCGAGGCAACACGCGCGCAGGAGGCCGCCGTGCGCAGGCACCTCGACGTGTGCCCAAACTGCCGGCGTTTTCACGGCCGCGCGGGCGAGATCACCCGGCTGGCCCGGACCCGACTGGTGCCGGCACCTCCGGAGTTAACCAATGGAGTCCTGGTGTCCGCGCCATCACGGCGTGGCGAGGACGGCCCGGCGCGAGGACGAGTGGTGGCGGTGCTGCGCGTCGCGCTGGGGACGCTCGGGGCGGTGCAGGTGGTGCTCGGGCTCGCGCAGATCGGGCGCGGCGCCGCCGACGGGCACCTGCCCGGCGGGCAGCATCTGTGGCACGAGTTTGCGGCCTGGAATATCGCTGTCGGTGCCGGGTTCGTCGTCGGAGCGGTGCGGCGGTCCGCGGCGGTGGACCTGGTGCCCCTGCTGACGGTCTTCGTCGCCATGCTCGGCCTGCTGTCGGTCAACGACCTGCTCACCTCGGCGGCGGCGGCGCCGCGCCTGGCAAGCCACGCGTTCCTGCTCGCCGGCTACGCCATCACCCTGCTCCTGGCTTGGGGCGGGTGGCACGGCGACGGGCCGTTGGCGTCCCGGCGGCAAGCGGGACTACGGCGGCAGCTTCGCCTGTACGACAGAGACGACCCCGCGCCGCCGCGGCTCGTGACACCGCCGCCGCAACCCTCGGTGCGGGCGGTGCGGCCAGGCGCTGGGTGGACCCGCAGGCCACGGGCGGCGCGAAGGCGTGGCGACACCCGCACCA
The DNA here is from genome assembly GCF_027460215.1 of Micromonospora sp. WMMC250. Classification (NCBI taxonomy): domain Bacteria; kingdom Bacillati; phylum Actinomycetota; class Actinomycetes; order Micromonosporales; family Micromonosporaceae; genus Micromonospora; species Micromonospora sp. WMMC250. The sequence continues at coordinate 7,347,870 of NZ_JAPZBJ010000002.1, forward strand.
CCGCTGTGAACGCAAGGACTTCGGAGGACACATGCGAGACGTGACGCCGCGCGCACACCAGCGCCGGGTAGAGGCACAACCGGGAGAGGTGGTGGTGCTGCGTCCACGCCGGCTCAGGTGGATCAGCCTCGCCGCTGCCGCCGTGATCCTTGCGATCAACGGGTTCGCGGGAGTGACGCTTAGCGGCACGACCTCCAACGGCGGGGCCCTGTTCCCGGCCGACAGGTGGGCGGTGGCCGGCATCGGGGTGTTCTTCGCCGCGCTGGCCCTGGTGCCCTGGCGGTTGCAGGTAGAGGCGGACGCCGACCACGTGCGGGTGCGCAATCTGATCGGTGACCACACCGTCGCGTGGGCCCTGGTGGACCGGGTGCGCTTCGACCGTACGGCACTGTGGGCGTCGCTGGAGCTGACCAACGGCGAACCACTTCCGCTGTTCGCGGTGCAGTTCATCGACGGCGACGAGGCGGTGAAAGCGGTGCGCCGCCTGCGCCAACTCCACGCAGCCAGCCGCGTCCAGGCTGCCGGTGCCAACCCCGCCCCGTCTGCCGAACTGCCACCAGCGCTCAGCTGATCTAGCCAGGCGCCGCGGGGCCTGGCCGGAGCAGTGCCGGTTCGCGCGGACCACCGAGCAGTTCGGGGAAGCAGAGCGGCCAAAGCGGAGGCCGCTTGCATCTATTGCAATGTCCGCATATGTTGGCGCGCGGACGGGGACCAGGGGAGAGGGAAGGCAATGGGCGCTGGACACGACCACGGCCAGCAGGCGATGCGCGCGGGCGAGAAGCACAAGGGGCGGCTCTGGGCCGCGTTCGCCCTGCTGCTGGCTTTCATGCTGGTCGAGGCGGTCGCGGCGTGGCTGACCGGTTCCCTGGCGCTGCTGTCCGACGCCGGGCACATGTTCACCGACGTGCTGGGCATCGGCATGGCCCTGGCAGCGATCACCGCGGCGAGCCGGGCCTCCCGCGAGGGGCAACGCACCTTCGGGTTGTACCGGACCGAGGTGTTGGCCGCCCTGGCTAACGCGGTGCTGCTGTTCGGGGTCGCCATCTACGTGCTCATCGAGGCGGTCCGGCGCTTCGCCGAGCCGCCGCATGTCCTCGCCGGGCCGATGCTGGCGGTGGCCGTCGCCGGCCTGATTGCCAACATCGTGGCGTTCCTCCTGCTGCGTTCCGGGTCACAGGAGAGCCTCAACGTTCGAGGCGCCTACCTGGAAGTCCTCGGAGACCTGTTCACCTCAGTCGGGGTGATCGTCGCCGCTGGGGTGATCGCGCTCACCGATTGGTGGTATGCCGACCCGATCATCGCCGTGGCGGTGGGCCTGTTCATCCTTCCGCGGACCTACCAGCTGGGCCGCGCCGCCGTGCGCGTGCTCGTTCAGGCCGCGCCGCCGCACCTGGACGTCGCCGCCGTGCGGGACGCGCTGCGCGCGGTCGACGGGGTCGCCGACGTGCACGACCTGCACGTATGGACGTTGACCTCCGGGATGGATGTCGCCTCAGCGCATCTGATCCTCGAGCGCGGCGCTGGCCTTGCCGAGGTGCTGACCGCCTCCCGCCAGCTGCTGCGCGACCGATTCTCCATCGCGCACGCCACGCTGCAGGCCGAGCCGGCCGATGCCGACGGCGTCTGCGACGGCAGCGAATGGTGACATTTCATGAGGAACTATCCGGCAGGTGGCAACGACTACCTGACGTACTGTCGGCAATCCAGGGAGTCCCGTTGAACCGCCCAGAACCTTTCGGAGCTCTCGGCCGCTTCGCGGCGGCGCTGTGTGCCACGCTCGCAGTCCTGCTGGCGCCCGCCGCGCCGGCGTGGGCGCACAACGCGTTGCGGGAATCCAACCCGACGCGAGACGCCCAGGTCGCGTCGGCGCCCGAACGCGTAGACCTGACCTTCGCCGAACGCCTCGACCCGCAGTTCACCACGATCGTGGTCACCAACGTCGACAAGCAGCCGGTGTCCAGCGGTAAGCCAACGGTGTCCGGGGTTCGCGCCACCCAGGCACTGACTCCGGGCCTGGCCGCGGGGACGTACACGGTGGCGTACCGGGTGGTCTCCGTCGACGGGCATCCGGTACAAGGCTCGTACACGTTTACCGTCACTGCATCGTCTGTCACCACCCCGCCGGTCGCCGCCTCCTCCGGCTCGCAGGCCCCCACCCCGACTCCGGACTCCGCCCCGTCAGCGGCCGTACCGTCGCCCGCCGCTGGTGCTGTCAGCGACGATGACGGCGACGGCCTGGGTATTGGGGTCGTTGTGGTACTGCTGGCCGCGCTCGCGCTCGGGCTGGGCCTGCTGGTCAAGCGGCTGAGGGCAGGGCGGCGATGAACCGCGCAGCTGTCCTGCGCCGGCCGATCCTCCTACCGGTTGGGGGAGTGCTGGTCGCCGCCGGTGTCGGCGCGGCGCTGCTGCGCTGGGGTGGCGGCGCGGTCCCGCAGACCGCGCCCGGACTACCCGACCCCGGACCCGCCACGGCGTGGCTGCTGCCCACCGCCCGTCTCGGCATGCAGGTGGGCGCGGTCACCACGGTCGGGCTGCTACTCGCGGTCGCGCTGCTGTCCCCGCAGGAGAACGGCGGGGGCCTGTCCGCGCTGGGCTATCGACGGCTGCGCGCCGCGGCGATCAGCGCCGGCCTGTGGTCGATCGCCGCCGCGGTGGCGCTCTGCTACACCCTGGCTGACCTGTTTGGCCTGCCCGCCCCCCAGGTCCTGTCGGTCCGCGCCGTGCTCAACTTCGCGACCACCGTGCCGCTGGGTCAGGCGTTGGCGCTCAGCGGTTCGCTGTCCCTCGTCGTGATGATCATCGCGGCGAGGAGCCTACGGCCGGGTGGCGCGGTGGTGGCGCTACCGCTGGCCCTCGCGGCGGTCATTCCGCCGGTGTTCACTGGCCACGCCGCGTCGGCGAGCAACCACCAGCTGGCGGTGTCCGGGCTGCTGCTGCACGTCCTGTCGGTGACCGTGTGGGCTGGTGGACTGTTCGCCCTCGCCATCACCGCCCGCGGCGCCACCGCCGACCTCGCTGTCGCGGTCCGCCGGTTCTCCCCGCTAGCGCTGGCCTGCCTGGTCGCCGTCGGTGCCTCCGGGCTGCTGTCAGCCTCGGTGCGCCTCACCTCCCTGACCGACCTTGTCGACACCCGCTACGGGCAGCTCCTGTTGGTCAAGACCGCCGCGCTGGCCGCCATCGCGGTCGCGGGTCTCATGCACCGCCGCCACGCGATCCCCGCGCTGAATGCCGGGAGGCGGCTACCGTTCCTGCGGGTCGCTGGCGTGGAGACGCTGCTGTTCGCCGCCGCCGTCGGCACGGCCGTCGCCCTGTCACGCACCCCCGCCCCCACCGGCGGCGGCGAGGAGGACCCGACCACCAGCCTCCTGGGCTTCCCGATGCCACCGCCGCTGAGCATCGGCACGCTGGCCACAGCGTGGCTACCCGAGCCGCTGATCATCGCCGCCGTCGCGGTCGCGGCCGGCCTGTATGTGGCCGGGGTGTGGCGGCTGCGCCGCCGCGGCGACACCTGGCCGGTAGCCCGGACCGTGACCTGGCTGGCCGGCTGCGCGGTGATCGTCGTCGCCACCTCCAGCGGTCTGGCCCGCTACGGCCCGGTGCTGTTCTCGATCCACATGGCCCAGCACCTGCTGCTGATGATGGTCGCGCCGATCCTGCTCGTGCTCGCCGGACCGCTCACCCTCGCCCTACGCGCCCTGCCCCCGTCGACGGACCCGCGCTGGCCGGGCCCCCGAGAGTGGCTGAACGGCGCACTGCACTCTCGGATCTCCCGGGCGGTAACCCACCCGGTGGTGGCGCTGACCCTCTACGTCGTCAGCCTGTACGTGCTGTACTTCACCGGCCTGTACGAGCTGGCGGTCCGCTCGCACGCCGCGCACCTGGCCATGGTCGGACACTTCCTTCTCGTCGGGTACCTGTTCTTCTGGGTGGTCATCGGCATCGACCCGGCCCCACGCCGCGTCCCGCACCCACTGAAACTGGTGCTGGTGCTGATCAGCATGGTGCTGCACGCGTTCCTCGGCGTCGCGCTCATGCAGTCCACCACCCTGCTGGCCGCCGACTGGTGGACAGCATTGGCCCGGCCCTGGGGTCCCACCCCCTTGGCGGACCAGCGCACCGCCGGGGGAATAGCCTGGTCCTTCGGTGAGCTACCCACGATCATCGTCATGGGCGCGCTGGTGCGGCAGTGGATCCGTGCCGACGAACGCGAGGCCCGCCGCCGTGACCGAGCCGCCGACCGCGCGGAGGCTGAGGGGCGCGAGGACAGTGAACTGGCCGCATACAACCGCATGCTGGCCAACCTCGCCGAACGCGATCGCCAGGTCCGCGGATAACCCCATGCAACTCAGTCAGGAGGTGGCCTCGTCGCCGTGCAGCAGGCTCCGCTGCAGCGGGAACTGGCGGACACGCGCAAACGACTACCAGCAAACAGCACCCAGGCACCATCGAAGATCAACCCGAGCAACCGAAGGACGAGGACACTCATGAGGCGCCGGTACTACGCTCTCGCAGTCACGATGCTCGCCGGCGCCGCGTCCACCGTGGCTATCGGCACGCCGGCATCGGCGCACACCGGCGTCAAGGTCAGCCCGGCCCGAGCCCTCGCCAGCAACGCCGTCGTGACGGTCAACGCCGAGGCCGAGAACGACAACGCCGGCGTCAAGTCCGTGCAGGTATTCCTGCCCGACGGCATCACCGCCCCGGACGTCACCCTGCTCAAAGCCCCCAAGGGATGGAAACTGAGCAGCACGGCAGCCGACAGCTACACCGTCGGCGGACCAGCCGTGCCCGTCGGTACGGACGCCGAGCACCAGGTGCGGGTACGGCAACTGCCTAACGCCCCGCAGGTGTCGTTCAAGATTCTGCAGACCTACAGCGACGGCCGCGTCGACAGGTGGATCGAGGTCCCCAGCGCCGCGAATCCCGAACCCGCCAACCCCGCACCCACCGTCAAGCTCGCCGCCGCGGCGCCACCGGCCAGCGCGGCGCCCACCACGGCCCCTGCCACCCCGAGCGCAGCGCCCAGTAGCGCCGCCACCGACGCCCCTGCCACCGACGCCGCCGTCACCGCGTTCCCCTCGGCCAACGACGAGCCGGCCGCAGGCAATGGTGGGCTCTGGATAGGTGTGGGGGTTTTGCTGGCAGTTATCGCCGCCGTGGGCGCCGCGCTCTACCTCCGACAGCGCCGCCGCCAGCTGTGACAGGCGCACCCTCGCACCAGTCCCCAGGCAGCGTCGAGGTCGTCGACGGGTCCGTTCGGATCGGCATGGACCGGAACGCCCGCTGCGGCCTCGGATACGGCGGCTAGGATCTCCCACGATGACACGGTGGGAGTCACCAACGACGCGGCGAGCTGTCCGGCTCAGTCGGCGGCTCTGCCTGCTGGTGGTCGTCCTTGTCGGGCTTGTCCTCGCCCATCCCAGCGCCGACTCCGCCGATACCTCGGCACACGCGCCGTCTGTCACGGTCGGCGGGGCGACCGTCGCGCACGACGGCCGCGACTGTCCCGGGGAGCGTCGCGGTCACGCCGACCAGGCGTGCCCGGCCCTGTCATCTAGCACCGTGCCGGTGACGGTCACCGTCATGCCATCGATCGCGCCGGTAACCTTCCACCTCACCCCGGCCCCCGGCCCCCGGCTCGGTACCACCCCGACGGGCACTCACCTACGTCCCCGCCTGGCGCAGCTCGCCCTCTGGCGAACGTAGACCACCCGACACTGGCGACACGCCCGCGGTCAGACGGCTGAACCCGTCCCACCCGATGCCCGGCGACGGCAAGCCGCGCGCCGTGCACCGATCCGCACGTCTGGACCCCGCGCCGCTGCGTCATGGTCGTCGCACACCCGCAACCGGATCCAAGCCTGCGGGAATGGTGCAGGCACGTGCCCTGAGTCCCACAACCGAAGCAGCGTCGATGCGGGACGGGTCCCTCGTGCCGGACCACCTCGAAGCACCCAGCCACTTCCCGACAGCCGCTGTAGCGCGGTCCGCCGAGTTTGGCTTCCTGCCCTTCAGGGTCCGGCCGTGATGCCGCCAACCCGAGGACGACCTCTCACACCTCGGCTACTGCCCCTTCCAACTGACTACGCCATTGGAGAGACACCGCGATGAAACGCTCGAAGTCTTCAGCCCGCACCCGCCGCGCCAAGGTTCTCCCGGTTCGCCCCGGCCGACCCTGGGGGGCGATCGCCGTCGTCGCGGCGGTGAGTGTCCTGGTCGTGTCCATCATCGGTTATGCCGCGGTCAGCACCTGGCTGGGCACTCGGCCGTGGTCGGACCGCCTGACTGCCCTGTCCGGCGTGACGGACTACGCATCCAAGAAGCCGGCATGGCTGACCAGCGAACACAAGAGCGGCCCGCTGACCTACGAGGTGACGCCCTCGGTCGGCGGCAGCCACAACACCGCCTGGCAGAACTGCACCGGCGACGTCTACGACGCGCCGATCGCGGCCGAGCACGCCACCCACAGCATGGAACACGGTGCGGTGTGGATCACCTACCGACCCGACCTCCCAGCGGAGCAGGTGCAGCGCCTGGCCGAGCGGGTCCGCGGTGTCGACTACATGATGCTCAGCCCTCACGACGGGCTCGACGCGCCGATCTCGCTGCAGGCGTGGGGTTACCGCCTCACCGTCACCTCCGCCGAGGACAAGCAGATTGACGAGTTCATCCAGTCCGCTCGACTCAACGCCGGACCCGAGCAGGGCGCGACCTGCTCCGGTGGGATCACCGCCACCGGCACGACCCCCCGCGAACTGCCGCAGCAGGGCCAGCAGGAGCAGCGGTGAACAGCCCTCGGACGCCCCCGCCACCGCAGCCCGATCCACCGCGACGCCGGTGGTGGCCGCTCGCCGGCGCGGCCCTTGTCGTGTTCGCCCTGGGACTGGCGGTGGGGCTGCTCGCCCCGACCGTACGAACACCAGGCGATGCGTCCGCCGACGCCGGTTTCGCCCGAGACATGGCGACCCACCATGCCCAGGCGGTCGAGATGGCGATGATCGTGCACGCCCGTACCGACGATCCCGAAGTCGCCACCCTCGCCATGGACATCGCCCTGACCCAGCAGGCGCAGATCGGCATCATGCGAACCTGGCTGACCCAATGGGGTCTGCCACCGACCGGCAGCCAACCGGCCATGACCTGGATGCGCGACATGGCCAGCATGGACCACGGGGACGGGCAGCCGGCCGCCGCAGCGAGCACGATGCCGGGCCTGGCCAGCAAGACCGAGATCAGCCAGCTCCGCGAGAGCACCGGCGCGAACCTGAACATCAGGTTTGCCGATCTGATGGTCCGCCACCACCGCGGCGGGATCACCATGGTCGACGCGATCCTGGCCGCCGACCCGCGTCCGGAGGTGCGCGACCTCGCCACCCGGATGCGCGCCGGCCAGCAGGCCGAAATCACCGCCTTGGAAACCCTGCGCAACCGGCTGCACGCCAATGCCCCCAGCGACTGACGTGCCCTCGAACCAGGTCGTCGCGTCAGCGGGAACCGCCCGACCCCGCGAATCCGCCGCGGAAGAGCGGGCGGCCACCACCACCTCGTCTCCTGACCGCACCAGCGCACGCCTCGGGCGCGTGCGCTGGTACCGCCTCGATGGGGCCCGCGCGAACGGCCCGCGTTTGTCCTGGCCGGTCGCGCTGACGGCAGCGGTCGTCGCGGGACTCGCCCTGTGGGTCGCTTTCCCGCCGTACGGCCACTGGTGGGCCGCACCCCTCGGCGTGGCGCTACTGGCCGTGTCGGTGCGCCAGCAACGGTTGGCGGCGGCTGCGGGGCTGGGTGCCGCGACCGGATTGACGTTCTTCGTGCCGTTGTTGAGTTTCACCGGATTGCAGATCGGCTGGTGGCCCTGGCTGCTGCTGGCCGGCCTGCAGGCGCTGTTCCTGGCCGCGCTGGGGTGCGCCGCCGCGTACAACAGCGTGCTCGTCGACCGGCAACCGTGGGCGTGGCCGCTGGTGACGGGCCTCCTGTGGACGGCGCAGGAGGCCCTTCGCTCGCGGATCCCTTTCGGGGGGTTCCCGTGGGGACGCCTGGCGTTCAGTCAGGCAGACGCGCCGACGCTGCGCTGGGCCGTGCTCGGCGGGGCGCCGCTTGTCACGTTCGTCGTGGCCACCGCGGGCGCGCTGGTGGCGATGGCCCTTTGGCGGCTGGCCGCATCTCCGCGTCGGTCTGTCGGACGCGCCGCGGTGCTCGTGGGCGCCGCGAGCGTCGTGCTGCTGCTCGGTGATGTGGTGCCCACGCCGGCCGCCGACGGGCGGTCGGTGGTTGTCGCGGTGGTGCAGGGCAATGTGCCGCGGATGGGCTTGGACTTCAACGCTCAACGTCGTGCCGTGCTGGACAACCACGTCAACGCCACTCTGGATCTTGCCGAGGATGTGGGGGCTGGCCGCAGCCCTCGGCCGAGCCTGGTGGTGTGGCCGGAGAACGCCTCCGACATCGACCCGTTGACCAACGCTGACGCGGCGACCCGCATCACCGAAGCGGCGCGGGCGATCGACGCCCCGATCCTGGTCGGGGCGGTCCTGCAAGGCCCGCGCCCCGGCACGGTCCGCAACGCCGGGTTGGTGTGGATTGCCGCCGACGGTCCGACCGACACCTACGTCAAGCGCCACCCGGTTCCGTTCGCCGAATACGTGCCGATGCGCAGCCTGGTACGTCGGGTCACCCCGCTGGTGGATCGGGTGCGGGCCGACTTCGTCGCGGGTAGCGACCCGGGGCCGCTGATCATCGGTGGTGTCCCGGTCGGTGACGTCATCTGTTTCGAGGTCGCCTACGACGCTCTCGTGCGCGACGGCGTGAGTCGAGGCGCGCAGCTGCTGGCCGTGCAGACGAACAACGCCACCTTCAACTATGCGCAGGCCAGTCAGCAACTGGCGATGGTCCGCCTGCGGGCGGTCGAACACGCCCGTCCGGCGCTGATGGCCTCCACCGTCGGCATCTCCGCGTTCGTCGAGCCCGACGGCACCGCGGTCGATGCCACGGCGATGAACACCTCGGCGGTGCTGGTCCGCGAGGTGCGCCTTGCCTCGGCCCGCACCCTGGCAACCAGACTCGGCCCCGCGCCGGAAGCAGTCACGGCCGGCGGGGCGCTGATCGTCCTGGCCGTCGCCGCCTATCGACGCCGAGCCGGCCGACGCGGATCAGGATCAACGTGATCACGATAGTCGCCTGTAGGTGGGCCGGTCGGCGTGCACCGACGGCGCGAATGCGACATCACCGGTCAGGCTGGGCCGACGACACCGGCCAACATGAGGTAGGACCGCCACCCGGACCGAACATCGCCCTCGCCGCTGGCCGGCCCGCCTGAAGGGTGACAGCGAGCATTGCACGGCAGCCCGCCGCGCCAGCGCCAGGTCAGATGCCGATCTGCCCTGGCCCGACCGTGCTCCGCAGCCAGATCATCAGGTCGCCCCACGCTCCGGTGAGCAGCGCGAGCCCGATCGCGACGAGCAGCGCTCCGCCGACGCGGGTGACCCACCGGTGGTGGCGGCGCACGAAGCGGGTAAGGGTCAGCGCGCGGCGTAGACCGAGCCCGACGAGCAGAAACGGCAGACCCAGACCGGTGCAGTAGGCCAACGCGAGAACGGTGGCCCGGGTCGTGCTGGACTCCACCGCCGCAAGGCCGAGCACCGCTCCAAGGGTGGGTGACACACACGGCGTCCAGGACAGGCCGAACGTCGCGCCGAGCACAGGTGCGCTTGCCAGCCCTGTTGAGGGCAGTCGGGTGGCGCGGACCTGCCGTTGCAGCAGCGGGAACGCCCCGAGGTACCCGGCGCCGAGTAGCACGGTGAGTGCCCCGGCGGCGATCTCGATGGTGCGGGCGTTGGTCACCAGGGCTCGGCCGGCGGCGTTGAACGCCACGGCGACGGTGACGAACACGACGGCGAACCCGGCGATGAACCCGAGCGTGCCGACCACGACCCGACCGCGGGCGCGCCTCCGCGTCGCTACGGCAACAGCGCCGGCCGCCGGGTGCGGGGCGGGTTGGGCGGCGGCGTCCAGATCGGCGCCGGCCAGGCCGGTGACGTAGGACAGGTAGCCCGGCACCAGGGGCAGGACACACGGGGACAGGAAACTCACCAAGCCCGCCGCCGCCGCGACGGCCATCGCGGCCAGGAGAGGCCCGGACGCGGCGATGGACGCGAACTGTTCGCCCATGTCACCTCGCTCCGGGAGCCGTATCCGGCGTGGCGGCCGGTTCGGCCAACTTCGGCATGCCGCCCTCCATCAGGTTCTGCTCAGTGCGGAACCGATCGGATTGTCTCATGCCGCTACTACCTATCGTAGTATCGGGTCCTCTGGCGGTGCCGCCGGGGCGCAACCAACCCGCCGCGCGGCCCGCTCCACCACCCGGCCTGGGCGGGCGGTGCGTCGTCGCTGCGGCGGCAGGCCCGCATCACCTTCCGACGTCGGCAGCGGCGCGACGGATGTGTTGGCTGGGTCGGCCGGCGGGTTCCGGCCTCGTTCCGCCTACGCCGACTTTGCGCCTACTCGCCAGGACCACTCGACGCGCCGCGCCAGTCACTGGCAGCGGCGATCCGGACATGGGATGAAACCGACAAATGAGCGGACTTGGCCGATTCATCCCAAGATCAGGAACCTGCCGTCCGTAATCGCGCTTGCCGGCCCGCCGATCGGTGTCCCGTTCATCCATTTTTCGGCGGACCGGGCGGGCGGCCCGGGGGGCGGAATGCCGGCCGACCGGCCACGGTTATGCCACCCAATACCCCGAGCACCCCCGCTCGGGGACCACAGGTGCCGCTGCCGGTTCCACCGGCAGGCTGCCCCCGACCCCCGGACAAGAGGTGATAACGATGACCACCATGACCCGTTGGCTGCCGGACCTCACCCAGGCTCCGGTCATCCGCAAGACTGCGCTGGCTGTCGCTGGTCTGGCCATGGCCGGTGGCGCGGTCGCCGGCCCAGCGACCGTGGCAAACGCCGCGCCGGCCTCGGCAGACAAGCCGGTCTCCGCGGCGCAGGCGCGCGACGGCGGCAAGGAGTTGAACTTCACCTACGGCTTCCAGGAGACCTACTTTTACTGCGCGCCGGCCGCCACGAAGATGGCCCTGTCCGCGCTGGACAAGGACTTGAGCCAGGACGAGCTTGCCAAGAAGTTGGGCACCACCGAGGCGGGCACCAACTCCGCGGTGGAGACCACCCGGGTACTCAAGGACGTCAGCGGTAAGGACTACCGCACCGTCGAGATCCCCGGCGAGAAGGCCGGTAACGCCGAGACCGAGCGGCTACGTGCCGACATCGTCCGCGCCGTGGACGACAAGCGACCCGTGGTGGCCAACATCATCGGGACCGGCGTCGACACTGACGGCCACGCACACTCCTACGAGGGTGGGCACTACGTCGCCGTGACCGGCTACCGCGACGGCGGGAACACCGTGAAGATCGGAGACTCGTGGTCGCAGGAGGGCCAGTACTGGATCAGCACCGACAAGCTGGCCGACTGGATCGCCTCGCGCGGCTACTCCGCCTGATGTAACAGCGATGCTCGATGGGGCTGGCCCGACACGGGCTGGCCCCATCGTCGTGTCCGCTGTCAGGCTTGCCGGGACCCGATCAGGGTGGCGAAGACGATGAGGTTGTCGGGGTAGCTGCCCTTCGCCTTGTCGAACGTGCCGCCGCAGGTGATGACCCGGAGGCTCGCCGTGTCCGACGGCCCGTAGACCAGCGCGGTGGGGAAGGCCTCCTTCGGATAGGACTTCACCCCGTCGACCCGGAAGCTCACCTCGCTGCGGTCGGCGCGGCTCACCATGATGGTGTCGCCGGGCAGGAGTTCACCGAGGCGGAAGAACACCGCCGGCCCGATCTTTTCCGAGTCGACGTGTCCCATGATCGCCGCGTTGCCGACCTCGCCCGGGCTGACCCCGAGCTTGTACCAGCCCGCGTCCATCGCCTGCTCCAGCGGCGGTACTTGGACGGTGCCGTCGTCGTTGACGCCGAGGGCAAGGATGTTCGCCCGCACGCCGATGCGGCTGATGGTGATCGTCGTCGGCGCGGACGCGGGTAGCCCGATCCGCGACGGCCCGCCGCCGGATTCCGACGCCGAGTCCTGTGACAATGTGGCTGTTGCCGGGGGCGCGGCCGCAGCCGGGGGCTGCGGGGGTGGCTGTGGCGCGGGGTCATCGACGGCGGCGACGATCATCCCCGCCCCGGTCAACGCCATCAGGCCGATCACCGCCACCGAGACGGTCGCCGCGACCCCTCGGTGAGCGCTGCGCAGGGGGCGTCCGCCCACCGTTTCGCGCTGTGCCGTCTCGTCCGTCGTCTCGTCGCGCATACCGGCACCCTAAGAACCAAAAAGTGAGCGGAAGTCCTAAAAGTCCCCCAGAGCCCCGAACGGGGACAAACCCCCGGCGGCAGGAGCGTCGGGTGGGCCTGGACCCTGTGGCGCCGCGGGCAGCGTTGGCAATCGGCACGCCGATGTATAGGTGAGATCAGGTGACGGGAACAGTGGCGGTGACCGTTGCCTGGTCGACGTCGGTCGTCCGCGCGGTGAACTTCAGGGCCCAGTCCCCGGCAGTCGGAAACGTGAGGGTGGCACTGGCGTGATTCGGTTCCGGCGCGTCCACCTTCACCGTAATCGGTTCGATCCCAGCGGCCGGCAGGGCAAGGGTGATCGTCCACTCGGCTGCGGGCAGCGCGCGGGCCTGCGCCGTGTAGAGATAGGCGTGCAAAGTGCTGGGCGTGCCGACTCGGGCGGGATAGACGTCGAACTGCAGGGTGTACAGGTCGCTGGTCAGGGTCTGCGCCACGCTGTTGCGCGCGACCCGCGCGGCGTCGGTGTCGGCGGTACGCCCTGGTGGGGTCTGGACCAGCACCGCGCTGAGCCCCAGAACCACGGCCGTCGCCGCCAGCTCAACGCCGGCGGCGCGGGTGACCCGCCTCGGCCGGCTGGCCGCGACTCGTCGCCGCACCATCTGTCGCTGCCAGGCGGCAACGGCGAGGACCGCCACCAACAATCCCGCCTTGGCGCAGAGCAGACGGCCGTAGGTCGTGCCGAGCAGCGCCGCAGGCCGGCCAAGTTCGATGGCGGCCTGAATGAGGCCGGTGACGACCAGCCAGCAGACCGCGAGAGTCGCCCACCGCGACCAGGCCGGCAGGATCCGCGCCAGGACCCGTTCGTGGGTGTGGCGCAGCAGGAACACCGTCAGGGTGAGCAGGCCACCCAGCCATACGGTCATGGCGGCCACGTGAGCGACGTCCACCGCGACGCTCACCGGCGGCACCGGCGAGGCCACCGGATGCCCGGCCAGCGGCCAGGTGGCCAGTGCCGCCACCCCCACCGCTGCCATCCCCAGCCGCCGCCAGCGGCTCGCGCCGCCCCGCACGACAGCGGGTAACACGGCGACGGCGACGGCGACCAGCGCGAGGCGCGCCCCGAGAACAACGCCGACGTCGCTTGCCGCCACCGCCCGCAGATCAGCGGAAGACAGCACGCCCGGCGACGCCCCCACCATCTCGGCGGCCTGCCCCACCCAGGTGCCGGCAGCGCCTGCGGCGATGAGGCCGAGCCCGACGAAGGCCAGGATCGTCGCCGCGCGGCGTGAGCGTCGACGCGGCCACATCGTCGTCAGGAGCAGCACCGGGCCGACCGCGAGGACTAGCCCCAGATAGCCGGTGTACTTCGCCGCCGCCACCAGCGCCGTCGCGGAGCGTTCCGACCCGTCCGCGGCCGGTTGCGGCGGCGTCGCCGACGGCGCCCCTGCTGAATAGGCGAAGCTGCCGGCGATCGGATGGCTGTCGGCGGACACCACTCGGTAGCTTACCAGGTAGGTGCCCAGCGGCTTGTCCGGTGTTCGCACCGGGATCCGCATGGTCGCACCGCTGACCACCGGCTCACCAGTGTTGATCTTCCTGCCATCGGGTGCCAGGACCTGGACCCGTCCGGCGACAGGAGACACCGCCTCGGTGAAGGTCACCACCACCTCCCGCGGCGTGTAGCCGATCACCTCGTCCCGCACCGGCGTGGTGGCGACGAGGGCGGCATGGGCGGCTGCGGGACGTGGCGGGGCTAGCCCGACGCCGAGGCAGGCCACGACCACCCCGAGTAGGACCGCGGAACGGGTACGCACAAGAGATGGTTCGGATGCGGCGGCCCAAAGGTTCAACGACGCCCCATCGCCCCGACAACCCCGGACGGTACACTGGTGACTGTACTAACATGTGGGGCCCATTCACTGGCACCGACACCATGCTCAGGAAACTGACAGCAAGTCGGTACAGCGGTGTCTGTATGGTCCGGCTCGGAGCCGCACCGCTTCGCGGCGGGCTGACGGTGTCGTTGACGCGGCGGACGAGGACGGAAATGACCAGGAACACTCGCTTGACCTTGGCGCTGATCGCGGTGGTGGTGCTCGTGGTCGGCGGTCTGCTGACCGTCAACCGTCCCGACCAGCCGCCTGCTGCGACCACCGACACTGGCGCGACCGATCCGGCGGTGCTGGTGCGCGAGGACAGCCACCGGCTGTCCACCGCGGCGGACGGCAAGGTGACTCTGGTGGAGTTCCTCGACTTCGAGTGCGAGTCCTGCGCCGCCGCGTACCCGGCGGTCAAGCAGATCCTGGCCACCTATCAGGACCGCATCACCGTCGTGGTCAGGTACTTCCCGATCCCGAGTCACCCGAATGCCGACCTGGCCGCCCGCACCGCTCAGGCCGCCGCGAACCAGGGTCGCTTCTCCGACATGTACGTCAAGCTGTTCGAGAACCAGACCAGCTGGAGTCACAAGGAGCAGGCACAAACGGAGGTGTTCCTCGGCTACGCCCGCACCCTCGGCCTGGACATGCCGCGCTTCCAGCGCGACCTCGACGCCCCCGCCACTGCCGCCCGGGTCGCCAAGGACAAGGCCGACGGCGAATCCGCCGGTGTGCAGGGCACTCCGACGTTCTTCCTCAATGGTCGGCGACTGAGCGACCTGCGCGGCCAGGACGACCTCGTCGCCGCTATCGACGCCGCGCTGGCCGAATGACCGCCGCCGTCGACCAGCAAGCCGAGCGGGCCTCACCCGAGCAGGGTTTCCTGTCCCGGGCCACCGCTTGGATCTGCGTGGTCGGTGGCGGTGTTGGGTTGCTCGCCGCCGCGATCCTCATCGTCGAGAAAATCAACCTGCTCGCCGATCCAGGCTACGTGCCCACCTGCAGCATCAATCCGATCCTGTCCTGCGGATCGGTGATGACCACACCCCAGGCCGAGGCGTTCGGCATCCCCAACCCCCTGATCGGCGTGGCCGGTTTCGCCGTGGTCACCACGGTCGGCGTCGTCCTGCTGACCGGCGCGCGACTACCCGGCTGGTTGTGGCTGGGGCTCCAGGGCGGCGCGACGTTCGGCGTGGTCTTCGTGCACTGGCTCATCTACCAGAGCCTCTACGTCATCGGCGCCCTGTGCCCCTACTGCATGCTCGTCTGGGCCGTCACCATCCCGATCTTCCTCTACGTCACGCTGCGCACCCTGCGTCAGCACGATGGTGCGCTTCCCGGGCCTGTACGGCGGCCCGCCGCCGCGGCAGCCACCTACCACAGCCTCATCCTCACCGCCTGGTATGCAATCATCCTGCTCGCGATCCTCAGCCGCTTCTGGGGGTACTGGATTACCCTCATCTAGCCCGTGCGCTGCTTCGCGGCTAGGTGCACGGCGAGGAGCGCGGACGCGCCCCGCAGCGCCCGTCGGGGGTGTTCTGTTACCCCTCTGCTGTAGTCATACCCGAGGTTGTTGGCCTGGTTCAGCACGTCGAATCCGGCCTCCCGCAGGTGCGTGGTGTACTCGGGCGGCGCCTGGAGCTGGAAGCAGCGGGTGGAGTTGGCCCCGCAGTTGTCGGTGTCGGTGTTTACCGTCAAATGCTCCTCCAGATCGCCCATCCTCGCCGGCATGCACGTCCACGAACTTCGGCACACCCACAAAACCTGGCTTGTCAAAGACGGGAGCCCCGAGATCGCCCAGGTCCGCCGCCTCGGCCACCGTCTCTGCGGAATTCGCGGCATCTACAGAGATGTCACTGAAAATGCAACAGCAACTCGTCAACACCCTGCAACGCCGCTGGGAAACCACCCAACCCCATCAGGCTGACGCGGTCGCCCGCCGCCTGCCCAACGTGGCCTGACCGCCGCAGCGCTCGGCGACGTATCGGCGACAAGGACACCGAACTGAGCACCACGTCCGTCGTCCGGTCGGATAGCGCTACGCCATCGAAGATCGAGCAAACCTCGGTCGGATGTTCTCCCTACCGCTGGCTGACTCGGCGCGCACCGACACGCCGCCACCAGGGAACCGCGACCATCATGACCACCAGTCCGACGGCCGCTCCGAGGCCAAGGCCGGTCAGCAACGACATCGACGACGTCTTCTCCTCGGGGGTGACCAGGCGGCCGGCGGAAGCATCAGGAGGGAGACCGAAGCCCCAGTCGAGCAAGGCGATCGCCTCCCCCAGACTCCCCAGCGGGGCGGTCTCCGCGCCGAGCAACGTCACCGCGAGCCGCCGACCGTCGCGTTCGGCCACACCCACGTACGTCTGGCGGGCCAAGCGGGTGAAGCCGGTCTTTCCGCCCAGCATCCCCGGGTAGCGGTCGAGCAGAGTGTTGTCGTTGGTGATCTCAAAGGCGGGCTCTCCCGGTTGGGCCGGTACCGTTGCCACCCTCGTTTGCATGTACCGCCGGAAGTCCTCGCGGGCGAAGGTGGCGCGCGCGATGAGCGCAAGGTCATACGCGCTTGTGTACTGATCAGGGCCGTCCAGGCCCGACGGCGTCGCCGCGTGGGTCTGATTCGCGCGCAGCCGACGCGCTTCGGCGTTCATGGCGTCGACCCCGCCCTGCCTACCGGCGCCACCTCCGCCGACGCGGGCCAGCACGTTGGCCGCGTCGTTCCCCGATCTGAGCAAGAGCCCCAGCCACAGGCTCTCGATCGAATACCTGCCGCCCTCAACCACACCCATCAACGAACTTCCCGGATCGAGATCCTGCAGATCCTCCCGCTTCACCTCGACGAGCTCCGCCGGATCGAGGCGGGGCATCAAGGCGGCCACCAGGAGCAGCTTCTGAACGCTGGCTGGCGTGCGGCGCTCGTGCGGGCCACAGCCGCCGAGGACCTCACCACTGTTGAGGTCCGCCACGATCCACGAGGTGGCGGTCACGCCCGGCGGCGTCGGTACAGCTGGGGGGATGGCCAAGCCGGATGTGGCCAGCCCGTCCCCTCCGACTTTCCGCTCGGCGGCGTCAACAGGTGGTGGAGACGGTGTGTCTGGCGGCGGCATCGGCGGCTCAACGGCCGGGCATGGGACGGTCGCCGCGGCTGCCGCCCGCATTGGTGGCATAACCGCCACGGCGGGCACCACCAAAGCGGCACTCAATGTCATCGTTGCGGCGCGCGAGGTAGTCACGTCAATGCACGGTAATCGTCATCAGGGTGGGTGCGGTCAAGTTGGCGAAAGCGATCCCGACGGCGGTGAGAATTTCTGCAGTCGCAGCCGGAGAAACGGTCTTGGTCTAACTCACGTCCGATCACAGGCCAATCCTGCTGGCAGGGTCCTCCCGGATGGGAAAATCCCGTTAGAGGCGTCCGCAGTGGTTACGTCCCCTTGCCTATCCGCCAATCTGGTCATCCTATTCCGGGCGATCGTGGCGGTCAGTGCAATTGATGCCGTCCTGGCGCTCACCGCGCACTTGGGCGCCATCGCTAGGAGGCAGGCGCGGCTATAGGTGGGACGAACCCGGCCCGGGGTTCGAGCCACGAAGGGGTGGCCGGCCGGGCGAAAAAGGCCGACACCCTCGCCCTACAAGAGCAAGGCGGGCTTAGGAGGACAGTCGGGTCATTATTCACCCAGGAGACGACTTCGGGGAAATGTTGCCCATTGCCGGGCACCTGAATCTTCCGAAAATCGGTCTACTATCGCCGGTTCGTAGAGAGAATGTGGCGAAGGGAAGTCATAAACTGGGGGGACGCATCATGGAGTTGAGGCAGCGACTGACGCTGTTTGCGGTAACCATCGCAGCCACACCGCTGGTCCTCGGCGGGTGCACCACCGACCGTAAGTCGGGCGCCGGGTCGGTCCAAGGGCGGGCGGCGGCGCCGCCGGAGCTGACCGTCACACCCTCCGACGGTACGCGGGAAGTGCCGATCAGCGCCGAGGTGGGGACGGCCGTGAAGGGTGGGCGGATCAGCGCTGTGCGGATCAGCGACGATAAGGGGACGCAGGTCAAGGCGGAGCCTCGGGAGGACGGGTCGGCTTGGGTTCCGAGCAGGCCGTTGCAGCCCCGGCGTACCTACACCGCCGAGGTCACCGCCACCGGCGACTCCGGGCAGATCACCACCCGGAAGACGACCTTCACGACGATGCCTGAATCCACCAAACCGGTGATCACCAGCACGCTCTATTTCACCGGCAATCGGACCTACGGCACGGCGATGCCGGTAACCGTCGCGTTCGACCCGCCCATCGCGAAAGAAGCCAGAGCGGATGTGCAGCGCCGCCTGTTCGTAAAGACGAATCCCCCTCAGCCCGGTGCCTGGTCCTGGGTGGACGATGGTAGCCAGGTCTATTACCGGGCCCCCGATTTCTGGCGACCGGGCACCACGATCAGCGTCCGGACCGGCCTTCAGGGCTTGCCGATCGGTGAAGACCGGGTCGGTGACGCGGACCGAAGCGCCACCTCCAGGATCGGCCGGCAGGTGTCCCTGGAAGTCGACAACGCCACCAAGCAGATGTCGGTCATGCGGGACGGCAAGCTGATTCGCAAGATCCCCGTCAGTCTTGGCAAGCCGAGCACGCCGACGTCCAGCGGCAAGATGGTGATCATGGAGAAGCACCAGTACGCGACGTTCGACACCCGGGGCGAACCGAACGGAGGCTACGTGGTCGACGTGGAGGATGCCCAGCGGCTCACCTGGGGCGGCGAGTTCATCCACGGGGCGCCGTGGTCCGAGGGGGACCAGGGGAAAACCAACGTCTCGCACGGCTGCACCAACGTCTCCGCCGCCGCGGCCGACTGGCTGATGGGCGTCACCCAGGTCGGAGACCTGGTCACCTTTAAGGGCACCGAGGTGCGGTTGCAGCCGGGCAACGGCTGGACGGCCTGGAACGTCAGCTGGGACGAGTTCGTCATGGGCAGCGCACTTCCCGTACCCGCCGGGCTCCAGCCGGCCCCGGCGCAGGCGCCGCACCCGGGCGCCGTGGCCGGTGGATCGCCGACCCCGGCCCCGTCCGTCACCGCCAACTGATCCGGTCCTGTTCGACAGGGAGGCCGGATCGTCCGCGGCGAGCCGGCCCCCCTTGTCTCTCGTCATGCCAGACGCCCACTCCATGTGAGCCGTGACGGGGGTCGGTTACAGCATGGGCATGCGGACTGGTTCGTGTGTCGGACGGGCCGCTGTAGGGCTTCAGCCCTTGGCCGGAAACCAGGTCTGCCGGTATCAGGTGGCGTGCCGCGTGAGGGCCGCGAGGCATCCTGTCGCACTCACGGGCAGAGAGTCCCGGAAGGCCGGCGACGGTGCCGGATGCGCAGGAAGGGCCGCTCTAGGGGATCGGGGTGGGGATCTTGTCGGTCGAAGCCGACGTAGCGAGCATTCCTGCGAACAATCGGGCCGTACGGGGGCCGGCCATGCCGCTCGCGTTGAACTGGCGGGTGGTGCTGACTCGACCGTCGTCGATGGCGTCACGGCGGGCGAAGGTGACCTGAGCGGCAATCAGGCTTCCTGCCGATCGACGCTCCGCGCGCCAGATGAGAGCTCCTGCTACCGCGGTGCCAATAGCGCCGGCAACGACGACAGTCACGGTGGCGCCCATCAGCCACAGGCCAACTCGTACATCGACGGCCCGCGTAACGCCGTTGGCGACCGTCGCAAGGGGCAGCACGCGCAGCTGGGCAACGGCCCCAGTTGCGGTTACGCGGCGCAGTGGCCGCTGTTCGCTGCCTTCGGGGTGTTCTTCTGGAGCCGCGTGGTGCCAGAGCGCGTGAACCGCGTTGCCGGTCCGCCTGCGGTGGACTCCTCGCAGATCACAGTGGTCGTGGGCCTTCCTGGTCGTCTCATCGCGGGGAAACAGACGCGGGCCCGGTGGCGCGCTATTGCCGAGCGCCGACGTCGCGCAGCAGGACGAGGACGACCGGGACGTCGCCGCGTACATGCACAGACTGCGGTGGCTCAACGTCGACCCGCGCCGGCGCCTGTCGGACTATCCCGGCTTCGACGGCCACTGACCCCGGCCGCGCGGTGTCCGTGCCGGTCTTCGCGGACAGCCGTCGGTGCCAGGTCGGAGACGCTGCCGGGCACCGCGCCGTCGCTACGCGCACCGGCGCCGGTCGTCAGTGCGTCCGACGCGAGCCGGAGCGCCCTTCGGGTTGGAGTCACCGGCAGTGCGCATCGGAGCATCTGGGAGCTGGGGAACCGCGCCGGACCGGGACGCCGGCGTGACCGCTGCGCCCTCAACCTCGTAGTAGCTGTCGCCAGCGGCTTGACGCAAATGGCGCCGGCCTGGGCGTTGGGGTGCCGTTGGCTCAACGGCAAGGAGAACCGGCAGTGCCTGGCCCCTAAAGACCAGCCCCATATCGCCCGAAAGGCTGAGTTAGTGGATCAACCTAGAGGCCTCGGCATTCTGCCCGATTTCGTGCCGTCTCCTGCCCCTCTAGCGACAGAGGGGTGATTTGCCGGTCTGGCGTGGCTTCTTCCCGGCACTCCCGGAGCGGCCTTGGGACTCCCGTTGTGGCACGGCAAAGTGTGAGCACTGCCACCTGATCACCGTGGGTAACGGCACGTGCGTCTGTCTAGCCTCGTCGAATGCGTAACGACGGCAACCTCGACGACCCGTGCGGCCTCGACGGCCCGGCTGTCCGCTTGGACGATAATCCCTCAACCGATCAGCCAGTCAGTGCCTTCCGGCGCTGGCTCCCCGCCGGGTTCCTGCGTACCCGCCTCAGCCACTTCAGTAACCTCTTTGCCGCCCGACGCGGTCGGGCCCGGATGGCGGTGGCCACCGGTGCTGTGTGTTGCCTCGGCCTGGCCGGTGTCGCTGTCATTGGTGCAAGCCCGGCCGGCGAGTCCTTCACCCCCGACCAGCGAGCGGAGATCGCCCAGCGGGCGGAAGCGGACGCCGCCTCCCGTGGGCGGGGCCGAGAGTCTGCCGCCCCCGTCACCGAAAGCCCCACCGCGGAAAGTCGCGAGAGCTCCGCTTTGCCGACGGCCAAGTCCACCCCCAAGGCGAAGGCGACGTCGAAGCCGAAGCCGAAGCGAGTCGTTCCGGTCGCGGGGCTGGACCAGGCCCAGATGAACAACGCGAAGATGATCGTGCGTGCCGGCGAGGAGATGGATGTGCCGCGCCGAGCGTTGGTGATCGCGGTGGCCACGGCGATGCAGGAGAGCAACCTTTACAACTACGCCAGCGGAGTGCTGCCCGAGTCGCAGAACTACCCACACCAGGCCATTGGCTGGGACCACGACTCCGTCGGGCTCTTCCAGCAGCGGCCCAGCACCGGCTGGGGTGCGGTGCGGGATCTCATGAAGCCGGAGTATGCGACCCGGCAGTTCCTGAGCGCACTGCTGGCGATTCCGGGTTGGCAGGACCTCCCGCTGACCGTCGCGGCCCAGTCTGTGCAGGTGTCGGCGTTCGGGTGGTTGTACGCCCAGCACGAGTGGCGTGCCAACCAGGTAGTGAACGCCATCCTCGCCTGACCGTGGCTGCTGAACCCGGGCTGCTCAGCGCACGGGGAACGTGTTGTCGGGGAACGTTTGCGTCGCTATCGATTCGGCGGTTGCGGGCCGTCAAGTAGGCGAGCGTGGCGATCCCAGCCTCGGCGCGTAAGCGATGTGACTGGGCCGAACCAAGGCACCGCGGGGTCAGCGTCGATGTCAACGGTCACCGTCTGCTCGGGCACGACGATCATGCTGTCCTTGCGGACACCGCCGCCGAATAACGGCGAGGGTGTGTCCGCGCAGGTGCATGGGTCGAACCTAATATCGGTCGCCATGATCGTGGTGGCGCTCAACGCTGAGCTGCTGCGGCGGTCCGCCTAACCCCGCAGCCTCGAAAGGACGTGACGGCGGCCCAGCCTGGGCTCCGTTAGGCTCTTTAGACCATCCATTTATGCGCCGCTGAGCTCCGGACCGCTGCCAGTTCGGGTGTCGAGGGTCAGTAGATGGGCGAGGGTCAACGACAGTGAGTTAGAGCCGATGGGTTCGTGGCCCTGCTGCGCGTACCCGCCGCGCTTCAGCCGGCCCGGCACAGGCGCCGCACTTGGGCGCCGTGGCCGACAATTGCCAGCGCCCGTCCCGTTGATCATTGGCGGCTGACCGGGCCGTCTGCGACAAGGACGCGCCAACCGGCGGGCCGTCCCGTGCTCGCCGCGGCTGTGGCTAGAGCAATGACACATGCACTGGTTGGTGTGGTTTGACGGTCCGCTATAGGACTTCCAGCCGGTTGCCGGGAACCAAATCTGCCGGTTCCAGGTTGTCGACGCCTGGCCTGATTCCTGGTTGTGGAGCGCCCACCTCGACGCCCTTGGGCATCATCTGTGGCGGCACTCCAGGCGCCATCACGCACGGCGACCGAGAAGTGCGCTACTCCTGCGCCGTCAAGCAGGAGCGCCAAGGTGTGTCGGTGCAGGCCCCTTGCCGACGATGGCCCGTGGCACCAAACCGCTGCGACACGCCGTCCTCGGATGCACTCATCCCCCGTCTACCGCACCGCCTACTATCTGTAGATAGTAGGCGGTAGGAGGGTCGATCCGCGGCGGGGGTGGCACTCCATCGTTGCCGACGGAGATGGCATCACCGGGCGAGCGTCGTCCTTTGTTTCTAACCGTGCTTCCGGCTGTCCTCGCGCTACGCCTGCTTCTGCCAGCTCGGCGGCCCGCGGAACTCTGTGCCGCACCGGACCTTCGGGTGGATATGCGCACATTGACCCTCCCGGAGGGGCATGCTCCTAATGATCAGGAGGAGGCGACATGTATGCAGGAGCCGCCGCGATGGCACTGGTGGCGGTGGTCTTCGTCGCCGGGATATACGGCCTGCACCGCCTGCTCGCCCTCGCGCCCGACCCCCTCGCGGTGCTGCCGTTCCAGTCCGGATGGAGGCCCGAGGAACACGCGTTGTCCCGCTACCACGTCCGGTGGTACCTCTCGACCCTGCTGTTTCTCGCATTCGACGTGGAAATGCTTTTCATGTACCCCTGGGCGGTCGTCGTTGCCGAGATGGGCGCCACGGCGATCGTCGAGATGTTCCTCTTCCTCGGTGCGGTCTTCGTCGCGGTGGTGTGGGCCTGGAGGGAGGGGGCTCTGCGGTGGGTCTGAGCAACGCCCTGGCCAGGTACGCGGTTAACCATGCCCACGTCCTCCTCGTGGAGGTGCCGGGACACTGGCTGACGCGCGCCGCGGCCGAGCAGCACCTCCGTGCCCGGGGCTGGCGTTTCGCCTCGTCGCCCGCGGACGCGGACGTGCTGGCACTCTGCGGCACCCCGGGCCCGGAGATAGCAGCGATCGCCGCAAGGTTGTGGGAGCAGTTGCCCGGGCCACGCGCCCGGGTCCAGATCGATGCACCGCACCTCGCGGCGGCGGCGTTTGAGAGTGCCGCCACCAAGCTCCTCGATCGGAGCCTGCAGCGCGACGACAGCCAGGGTCGATCGGCCAAGCCTGATGGCGAACAGCACCGTGACAACAAACTGGAGGGGCGCGACGGCGGCCACGACCACGGCGGCCACGGCAGTCATGTCGGCAAGGGCGAGATGGACGACGGCGGTCACGCTGAACACAGCGCGATGGACCATGGTGAGTCCAGCGGTCATGGCGACAGTGGCGATCACGGTGGCATGGGCCACGGCATGGACATGGGCCACGCCGGCATGGGTCACGGCGCCATGAGTCACGGTGGCATGGATATGGCGCCGGCCGGGATCCCGCTGGCCCACGGAGGCGAGGACCGCGACGGCCTGGAGTTGGACGTCCTGCACCTTCGCCTGGGTCCGGTGCTGCCGTCCTGGCCGACGGGTCTTGTCCTACGCTGCTCGTTGCAGGGCGACCTCATCGTCCATGCAGAGGTCACCCTGGTCGACGCCCATCACGCTGGCGTGAGGTGCGCTCACCATCGTGCGGCGCGTCGCTGCGACAACGCCGCAGGACTGCTCGCCCTCGCCGGCTGGGAGGACGCGGCCGGGGGTGCCCGGCGTCTGCGTGACCGGCTGTTGAACGACGGGGACCGGGGGACGACGGCCCGCGACCTCGACCGGCTGCATCGCCGCATCAAGCGTTCGTGGCTGCTGCGGTGGTCGCTGCGAGGAGTCGGTTACCTTTCTGCGGCTGACGTCGCGCGTCTGGATCTTCCTGGCCATCTGCGCGGAGACACCCATGACCGCCTCCTTTCGATGATCCAGCGGGCAGCTGATGACATCGCCGGCGCCGACGGCGGGAGCAGCGACGCCAGCGAGCACGTGCCGATCGTCAAGATCGGTGATGTGGTGCAGGGGCTGGACATCGCCACTGCGCGGTTGGTCGTCGCCAGCCTCGACCTCGACCCGCTGCCGGCGGCGAGCGCGGTGGCGCATGCCTGACTCGACCGTGACGACGGTCCCCGCCGGGTGGGCACTCGCTGCGGCAGCGATCTTGGGTCTCCTCGTGGCCTTCGCCGCGGTCCTTGACGGGCTTTTCTCGGCGCGGACGGCGGGCGCCGGGCCGTCGGGGGTGACCCGACCGCTGGGGGAGACGGCCCGGCTCGTCCGGCAGCGGCGCAGAACGACTGTCGCGGCCGACACCCTGCTGTGGCGGATCGGCAGTTCGGGTCTGCTGTTCATGGCGTTGATGATCGTGACGGTCGTGCCACTGGGGCAGTGGACGCTGTTCGACCTCGACGTGGGGGTGGTGTGGTTCAACGCGATGGACGTCCTGGCGTGGGCGTTCGTGTGGCTGACCGGGTGGGGCGCCAACTCCACGCACTCGCTGATCGGGGGCTACCGCTTCCTGGCTCACGGGCTGGCCTATGAACTCCCACTGATGTTCGCGCTCGTGGCGCCAGCGGTCGCCGCATCGAGCCTCAACGTCGGGGCGGTTGCGGCGGCACAGGCGGATCTGTGGTTCGTGGTGTGGATGCCCGTCGCGTTCCTGGTCTACTGCACCGGGGTCGTCGCGATCGCGGTCTGGGGACCGTTCACGCCAGCGCTGGGCTCCGACATCGCCGGCGGCGTCACCACGGAGTTGTCCGGCGTCGACCGGCTGGTGTTTCAGGGCGGACGCTATGCCTTACTGGCCGCGGGAGCCGCCTTCGCCGTGCCGATGTTCCTGGGAGGTGGCAACGGTCCACTGCTGCCCGGCTGGGCCTGGGTACTGGTAAAGACGGGCGCCCTGCTCGCTGTCTTTGTGTGGCTGCGCCGCCGGCTGCCGGCTGTCCGGCCGGACCTGTTCATGGAGGTCGGGTGGGTGGTGCTTCTACCCGCCGTGCTTGTCCAGGATCTACTCGTCGCGGTCGTCGCAGTGTGGAGAACCTGAACGAATGATCACCGCTATCTCGTTCTGGGTGCTCGCCGTCGTCGCCGTGCTCAGCGGGGCTGCCGTCTTCTGGGTCAACTCGATGGCCCGGGCCAGCTACTCCCTCGCGCTGTCGTTCATCGCGGTTGGGGTGCAGGTGCTGCTGCTTCAGCAGAACTACATCGGTGTGGTGACGATCCTGATGATGGTGATGGAGATGGCCGTGATGGCCGTCTACATGGTGATGTTCATGGGCATGAATCCGGCGCTAATGCCGATGAGCATGGTTCACGACAAGCGATACGCCTTGGGCGTGGCCGTCGGTGTGTTCGTCGCCCTGACCGCCGGAGTGCTGCTCGTTCCGTGGCCGGCCCGCCGCGGCGCCCCCGCTGAGGATGTGACGGCGGCACTCGGTGAGGAGCTGATGGGCCCGAAGATGCTGGTGATGATCTCCGTCGGGGTGGTCATGGCGGTCACCATCGTGGCTGGCGTGGTGCTGGCAGCGCACCGCACCCGCTACGACCGCTTCGGTGACGACCTGCGCCGCCGACCCGCGCACGACCCGCAACCGGGTGGGGTCGGCCGATGACCCTGCAGAGCGTGCTGCTGGTGGCGGCGGCCCTGTTCAGCGTGGGCCTGTACGGCGCGCTGTCCCAGCAGGTCGTGGTGATGGTGATGATGGGCCTCGAGCTGATGCTCAACGGTCTCATCCTGGCCGCCGCCGGTTTTTGGTGGTTTCTCGCCCCGGATCCGTCGGGGCAGGTGCTGCTGTTGGTGATCATCGCGGCGATGACCGTGGAGATGGCGATGGGCTTCGCGGTGGCCACGCTGTTGCACCGGGTACGCCGGGTCGATATGACCGACATGGCCGCGGACCTGTCCGGATGAGCGATCTCGCGCAGGTGTGCCTGTGGCTGCTGGTGGTCCTGCCGGCAGGCGTCGGTGCTCTGCTGGCCGCCGTCCGGCGGGCGAACCGAGTCGCCGTCCCCATCTCGTTGGCGACCGCCACCGCGATGGTAGGCCTGTCGGCGGTGGTGGCAGCCGCCCGCCCGGCCGTTGCAGTGCCCTTTCTGGCCGGCACCGACCTCGCGTTGGCCGTCGACGGGCTCGCCGCCCTGATCCTGCCCACGCTCACCGTGGTGACTCTGCTGGTGCTGCTCGCCTCGACCGGCGAGATTCGTGCGTCGACCGCCCGGTTCCACGGGCTGATGCTGATCTTCGCCGGCGCGGTCGCGTTCACCGCGACGGCGGCGACTCTGCCGGCGCTGCTGTTGGCGTGGGAGATCATGGGTGCCGCGTCGTACGCGTTGATCGGTTTCCGGTGGCGCGACGAGGACCGGGTGTCGGCCGGCCTGACCGCCTTCCTCACCACCCGCGCCGCCGACCTGGGCCTCTACGTCGCCGCTGGGGCGGCGCTCGCCGGCGGCGCGGGCCTGGCCCTGACGGACCTGTCGCAGAGCAGCCCGGGATGGCGGCACGTGATCGCCGCCGGCATCCTGGTCGCCGCGTTAGGCAAGGCCGCGCAGCTACCGTTCTCGTTCTGGCTCTCCCGGGCGATGGCCGGCCCGAGCGTGGTGAGCGCCCTGCTGCACTCGGCGGCCATGGTGGCGATGGGTGGTTACCTGCTGCTGCGGGTCGAGCCGCTGCTCGCCGCCACCGGGTGGGCGGGCCCGGTGACCACCGGGTTCGGTGCCGCGACCGCGCTGCTGCTCGCCGCGGTGGCGGTGGCGCAGCGCGACCTCAAGCAGCTGCTGGCCGCCTCCACCGCCGCCCAACTCGGTTTCGTGGTGATGGCCGCCGGTGCGGGAACGGTCGCCGGCGGCGCCGCGCACCTCATCGCGCACGCCGCGACCAAGGCGCTGCTGTTCCTGGCCGCCGGGGTGTGGCTGACCGCGTTGGGCACCAAGCGGCTCGCCGGCCTGCGCGGGGTCGTCGGGCGGTGGCGGCTGGTCGGCTGGTCGGCCACGGTCGGTGCGCTCGCTCTCGCGGGGATCGCGCCGCTGTCGCTGTGGGCGACCAAGGACGCCGTCCTCACTGCCGTCGGCGAGCAGTCGCCCTGGCTGTATGCCGCCGGCCTCGCCGCGTCGGCGCTGTCCGTGGCCTACGCCGCGAAGATCCTCGTCGTCATCTGGCCGCGGGTACCCGCCGACCGCCGGGCCGAAGTGGAGGCCCACTTCGACGAGGAGGAGCGGGGCAACCGGCGCGTGACGCTGCTGCAGCGAGTACCTCTGGTGCTGCTGGCGGTGGGCGCCGCGTACGCCGGTCTGCTGGCGCTCCCGCCGCTCGCCAGTACCGTCGCCCGAGCCGTCGGCCAGGCCGGCGGCTCTCACGCCTCTGCCCGGGAGTTGGTCGTGTCGGCGGCTGTCACCCTCGGGGTCCTACTGGTGGTCCTCGCCCGCCGACGGTTGCCGGAGCCGCGCTGGGCGCTGCGCTGGTTGGGGCTGCAGGCGGCCGCGTCAGCGCTCCTGACGCGCCCCACGCTGCGCTGCGCGAACGCCCTGGCCCGGTTCGACGACCGGGTCCTGGACCGCGCAATCACCGGCGCCGCTCGCGCCGTGGTGTCGCTGAGTCGTCGCGCCGCCCGCTTTGACGACCGGGTTGTTGACCATGCCGTGACATCAACCTCCGAACTGTCGATGCGGGTGGCGGCGCGCGCGGCCCGGGCCGATGACCGGTGGCTCGACGAGGTGGTGGAACACCTGGCCGCCAGGGTGCGTCGGCTGGGCGGGCTGGCCCGCCGGCCGCAGACCGGCCAACTGCACCAGTACTACCTGCAGGCCGTCGTGGTCCTCCTCGTCGGCGTCGTCCTCCTCGTGGCGTTGGGGTGAGCCGTGCTCAGCGTGATCATTTTCCTGCCCCTCGTGGCCGGTTTGATCCTGGCCGTCCTTCCGCGGCTGAGTGACCGGATCGCCCGGTGGGCGTGGGTGGCGGTCACCGCCGTCGACCTCGCGCTGATTGTTGGGCTCTGGCTGCGCTACGACACCCCGGCACCCGGGGGTCTCGCGTTCGAGGAGCAGGCGGCATGGATCCCCGGCGTCAACAGCAGCTACCACCTGGGCGTCGACGGTCTGTCCCTACCGCTGGTCGCGATGACCGCGGTGATCTTTCTGGCCTGCGCGGTGTACGCGCTGCGCAACCGTCACCGCCCGCGCGGGCAAGCCGCGCTGTTCCTGTTCCTACAGAGCGTCAGTCTCGGTCTGTTCATCGCCGCCGACCTGATCCTCTTCTTCGTCTTCTTCGACCTGTCCATCGTCGGCATGTACTTCGTGATCGCCGGATGGGGCCACGGCGACCCGGGGCGCTCGGCGATGAAGTTCTTCCTCTACACGTTCCTCGGCTCGCTGGCGCTGCTCGTCGGGTTCATCGGCCTGTACGTCGCCGCCGAGCCGCACACCTTCGACATGCCGGCGCTCGCCGCGGCCACGCCGTTGGCCGGGCGGTCCCTCGCTGGCGGGCTGGTGCTCGCCGCGATCCTGGTCGGTCTGGCGGTGAAGACCCCCACGGTTCCCTTCCACACCTGGCTGCCGCCGGCACACACCGATGCCCCCGCCGTCGGCTCGGCGGTGCTGGCCGGGGTGCTGCTGAAGATGGGCACCTACGGCTTCGTGCGCATCGCCATGCCGATGCTGCCCCAGTCGTGGCAAGCCTGGGCCTGGGTGATCATCGTCGTGGGCGTGGTGTCGGTGCTCTACGGGGCGCTCGTTGCCCTGGCCCAGACCAACCTCAAACGCATGATCGCCTACACGTCGGTGAACCACATGGGCTATGTCGTCCTCGCCGTCGGCGTCGCGGGCCTGGTGGCCAGCGACACCGCGCAGGCCCGGACGATCGCGGTGACCGGTGCGGTCACCCAGATGGTCAGCCACGGCCTGATCACCGCCGCGCTGTTCCTGCTCACCGGCGTCCTGCGGGACCGCGCCGCCAGCTACGACATGCGGGAGTACGGCGGGCTCGCCGCCACGGCACCGAGCTTCGCGGCACTGTTCGCTGTCGGCGCGTTCGCCTCCCTGGGCCTGCCGGCGTTCACCGGCTTCATCGCCGAGTTCCAGATCTTCACCGGCAGCGTCGCCGCCGCCCCGGCCACCGCCGTGGCGATCC
The DNA here is from genome assembly GCF_027460215.1 of Micromonospora sp. WMMC250. Taxonomy (NCBI): domain Bacteria; kingdom Bacillati; phylum Actinomycetota; class Actinomycetes; order Micromonosporales; family Micromonosporaceae; genus Micromonospora; species Micromonospora sp. WMMC250. The sequence continues at coordinate 7,377,419 of NZ_JAPZBJ010000002.1, forward strand.
TGGGCATCCTGATCACCGCCGCGCTGTTCCTGCGCGCGCTGCAACGCGTCTTCACCGGCGACACCAGGGGCCATTCGGTCGGCTTCACCGACCTGCACCCCGCCGAGGTGTGGTCGGTCGGCCCGCTGCTGGCGCTCTCCCTGCTGTTCGGCGTTCTGCCGCGTCCGCTGCTCGACCTCATCGAACCCGCCGCCGCCAGCGTCGTCGACCTCGTCGGGAGGTAGCCGGTGCAGACGGAGATGATGCGGCCGCTGTTGCTGCTGCCCGAGATGCTGCTCGTCGTCGGAGCGCTCACCGCCCTGCTCGGCGGCTCGTTCGTCCCCCGACACCAGCAGTGGATGATTCGGGTCCTCACCGCCGGCGTCCTCCTCGCGGTCATCGTCACCGCCGCGATAGGGGTGGCCGGGCCCGCCCGAACCGCCTTCGACGACAGTTACACCGTCGACACCGCCACCGGTGTGGCCCGGATCCTCGCCTCAGCCGCGACGCTGCTGGTGCTCATGCTGGCCGCCGACGAGATCGCCGGAACGGCACGGGAGAGCGAGACCTGCGCGCTGCTGCTCGTCGGCGCCGCGGGAACCGTGCTGCTCGCCGGCGCCCACGACCTGCTCGTCCTCGCCGCGGGTTTCCTGCTCGCCACCATCCCGCTCTACGGGCTCATCGGTCTCGTGTTCACCGCCCGGGGCGTCGAGGCAGCGATGAAGACATATCTCATGGGGGCGCTGTTCGGCATCCTGCTCCTCCTTGGCGTGACGATCCTGTCCGGACTCACCGGTAGCACCGGCTACGCCGAACTCACCAACGCTCTGGCTGACGTGCCACCGGCGGCAGTGACCGGGGCGGTCGTCGCGCTCGTGGCCGGGCTGATGTTCAAGGCCGGCGGTGTGCCCGGCCACTTCTGGGTGCCCGACGCCGCGCAGGGTGCCAATGCCACAGCGGCGACGTTCCTGACCACGGTGCCCAAGATCGGGGCGATGGTCGCGGTGTACCGCCTGGTCGGCATCCTGCCCGACGCGGTGCCCTGGCCGGCGTTGATCGCGACCGTCGCGGTGGCGAGCATGACCCTGGGCAACCTGGCGGCGTACTGGCAGGCCGACCCGCGGCGGCTACTCGGCTGGTCGACGGTCAGTCAGGTCGGGTTCGTGCTCGTGCCCGTGGTGGTGGCTGGCAACAGCGACCTGGCGCTGCCGTCGCTGCTGGTCTACCTCACCGGTTACACGGTGACGAACATCGCCGCCTTCGCCGTCACCGCCGCCCTGCCCAATCATCGGGACCTCGATGATTACCAAGGCCTGGCGACCGGGCGCCCATGGCTCGCCGCCGCCCTGGTCGTGGCGCTCCTCGGACTGGTCGGCACCCCACCCACCGGGGTGTTCGTCGGCAAGCTCACCACCGCCACCGCCGCCTGGGACGGCGGCCACGGCTGGCTCGCCGTCGTCGTCCTCGTCAACACCCTGCTCAGCCTGTTCTACTACCTGCGCTGGATTGTCCCCACCTACCGTCAGCCGCAACGAGACGCGTCCGCGCGAGGAGAGACTTGCTCTCGACGGCGGTGGTCTCCGATCACCGCGGTCACGGCCGCTGCCCTCAGCCTTGCCGCCGGTCTGGCCGGGGGAGTGGTGTGGACCGTGGTCAGCGGCCCATAGGGGGCCGCCGGGATCCACCCGCAGTCGCCCGCGTCCCGGACGAGAAGGCTACGACTGCGGCGATGGTTGGCGTGGGCCGCAGAGGTTGGGGTTTAGGTGGTTTCTCATTGGCCCCGCCACGAGCACAAGGCTGTGCGGGGCGTCAATGCTTGGGCGGGACGGGCTGTCACCGTCGGTACGCCAGGTTCGCCACCATGCCCGCCTGCCCGTGGTAGACGTTGTGGCAGTGAGTCATCCACTGACCGGGGTTCGTGGCGTCGAAGTCCACGGCGACCGTCCGGTGCGGGGTGACGATGACGGTGTCCTTGCGGGCGCCGCCGCCAGTGACGGCGAAGGTGTGCCCGTGCACGTGCATGGGGTGGAACATCGCGGTGCGGTTGACGAATTCGAGCCGCACCCGCTCGCCCCGCTCGACCAGGAGCGGGTCAGCGTGGTCAAAGGTCACGCCATTGATCGTCCACCGGTAGGGCGTCATCGACCCACCCAGCACCAGCCGGTGCACCCGGTCCGGTCGCTGTCGGGTCAGCGCCACGCTGTCGACGGCGCGCAGCGTGTGGGTGAGGAGCACGCGCCGGTCCAGTTCGACCGGCCGGTGCATAGCCGAGGGCGGGTCCCCGGCGCAGGTGACGCAACCAGCCCACCGGGCGCGGCGGCAGCCTCATACCGGTCCTGGGTAGGGGTACGCGTCCGCACTCCACCTCTCTGCGCAGAACCGCGTCGCCGCAGGTAGCGGCCCTTCGCCACATGACCGGTTGCCTGATACCCCTAGGGGGTATACGGTGTTTGCTGGAGGTGGACGGCATGAGACACGAACACACGACCCACACCGAACCGACGGTCATCCCGGCTGAGGCGCGACACGATGGACATCAGGTGCAGGTAAGCGAGCAACCCCCGCACGGCGGGCATGCCGGCGGTGCCGGGTCCACGGATAGCCACAAGGGCGGGCACCACGACCACGCGGGGCACGGATCCTCCGGGGGGCACGGGGGTCATGACAAGCACGCGGGGCACGACCCGGAGCAGTTTCGGCGCAAGTTCTGGCTGAGCCTCGCGCTGACGGTTCCGATCGTGGCGACCAGCCACATGGTGATGGACTGGTTCGGCTACACGCTCGACTTCCCCGGCATGAGTTGGGTTGGCCCGGTTCTGGGGTCGGTGGTCTTCCTCTACGGAGGTTGGCCGTTCCTGGTCGGCGGCGTCCGCGAGGTCCGTGACCGGGCTCCGGGGATGATGCTGCTGATCTCGATGGCGATCACGGTGGCCTACATCGCGTCGCTGGCCACCAGCCTCGGCGCGTTCGATCTGGACTTCTGGTGGGAACTGGCCGCGCTGGTCACCATCATGCTGCTGGGCCACTGGCAGGAGATGAAGGCGATCGGCCAGGCGCAGGGCGCCCTCGCCGCGCTGGCGGCACTGTTGCCCGACGACGCCGAACGCATCGATGACGACGGCACCGTGCATCGGGTGCCGGTGTCCGAGCTGAGGGTCGCCGACGTGGTACTGGTTCGCTCTGGTGCCCGGGTGCCGGCCGACGGTCGGATCGTTGACGGGGCTGCGGAACTGGACGAGTCGATGATCACGGGGGAGTCCCGGCCGGTGCCGCGGGGCGTCGGGGACCGGGTGGTGGCCGGCACGGTGGCGACCGACTCCGCGCTACGGGTCCGGGTCGACGCGGTAGGGGAGGACACCGCACTGGCCGGCATCGGTCGGCTCGTGGCGCAGGCGCAGGCCTCCAGTGGCCGGGCGCAGGTGCTGGCTGACCGGTTCGCCGCGATGCTCTTCTACGTCGCCACCGCCGCCGCGCTGGTCACCTTCGCTTCCTGGCGGGCGCTGGGTGATCTCGACCAGTCCGTGGTGCGGACGGTGACGGTCCTGGTCATCGCCTGCCCCCACGCCCTCGGGCTGGCCATCCCGCTGGTGATCGCGCTGTCCACCGCGGTGTCGGCGAAGGCCGGCATCCTGGTCAAGGACCGCCTCGCCTTGGAGCGGATGCGCACCGTCGATGCGGTGCTGTTCGACAAGACCGGCACCCTGACCAAGGGCGCGCACACCGTCACCGCCACCGCCGCGGCCAGCGGCGTCAACGAGAACGACGTGTTGCGCATCGCCGGCGCGGTCGAGGCAGACAGCGAACACCCCCTCGCCAAGGCTCTGGTCAAGGTCGCGCAGGACCGCGGGCTGCGGGCGAGCGCCCGCGACTTCCGCTCCCTGACCGGTAGAGGAGTCCAAGCCGTCGTCGACAACGCCACCTGGGCGGTGGGCGGCCCCGCTCTCCTGCGGGAGCTTGGCGCCGCGGTCCCCGACGAGCTGGCCAGCGCAGCGCAAGGGTGGTCGGCGCGCGGCGCGGCGGTGCTGCACCTGATCCGTCTGCCGCAGGCCGGTCAGGCGATTGCGGTCGGCGCGTTCGCCCTCGAGGACGAGGTACGTCCCGAGGCCCTCGAGGCCATCGCCGAGCTACGCGAACAGGGCATCAAAAAGATTGTCATGATCACCGGAGATGCACGCTCCGTCGCCGAGGCGGTCGCCGCCGACCTGGGCTTCCGGCCCGGGGTGGACGAGGTGTTCGCCGAGGTGCTGCCCGCCGACAAGGACCAAGCGGTCGCCGACCTGCAGGCCCGAGGTCTGACCGTGGCGATGGTCGGCGACGGCGTCAACGACGCTCCCGCCCTGGCCCGCGCCGACGTCGGGCTGGCCATCGGGGCCGGCACGGACGTCGCGATCGAGTCCGCCGGGGTGATCCTGGCATCCTCGGACCCACGGGGTGTCACCGGCGTGATCCGGCTGTCCCGGGCGTCGTACCGCAAGATGATCCAGAATCTGGCCTGGGCCGCCGGGTACAACGTCGTGGCCATTCCCCTTGCGGCTGGCGCGCTGGCCTGGGCCGGGGTCACACTCAGCCCGGCGGTGGGAGCGGTGCTGATGTCCGTCTCCACCATCGTGGTGGCGCTGAACGCGCAGCTGCTGCGCCGGGTCAAGCTCAGTCCCGGGCAGCACTGACTCAGGCAAACCGGCGGCCCGATCGGAGTTATCCGACCGGGCCGCCGGCACAACGGCGGGTGCAAGCGGTCTGGGCCCGGCTCAGGGGAGCATCGGCTGCCACGTCACGCCCGCGTCGGAGCTGCGCAGCACCCGGCCGTCCCGGGTGGCCAGATAGATCACGTTCTCGTACACGGTCAGAGCGGCCGGGGCACCTGGTGTCCGACCGGGTGTTGACGACCAGGTCGCCGCTGCGTCGACGGAGCGCACCAGCGTCCCGTCCGCCATGATCGCCACCAGCTCCCGCGCGGACCAGTGCAGCAACATCGCAGGCGGACCGCCGGCCGGCGTCCAGGTACGGCCGCCGTCGGTCGAGCGACGCAGGCCCTTCTCCGTGCTGGCCAGCAGGGTTCCTGGGCGGTGCGGATCGACGGCCAGGTCGTATGCCTCGAGCGTGGAGCGTGTCTCCCATGTCATCCGGTCGCTGCTGGCCATCAGGGCGCCGCTGCTCGAATCGAGGCCGTACACCACGCCGCCGGAGAAGCGCAGCAGGTGGAAGTCGGCCTGCCCGGCCAGGGACAGAGCCTGCCATGAGCGGCCCGCGTCGTTGCTGTGGATCAGCCCCAGGTGCGCCGGCCCGTCCTCGTCTGGGGCTGGGTGACCGGAGGCGAGGAACTCGTCAGGGCCGGTCACCGTGAAGCCCATGGTGTCCTGTCGGCCGTCCCCGACCCGGTCCGCCGCCGTGCCGGGAAGGCGGAATACTCCGTGGTGGGTGGCGACATACAGCTGCCCATCGGCGGGGTTCACGCCAAGTCCGTGCACATGGCTGAGCCGGCCGTCGTTCGACGCCGCCGAGGCGGTCGACGGGGCGTCGTCGTCACGCCAACCGACCACGGTGGCCGCAGCCGTGACCAGAAGAAGGACGCCGACCGCGACGCCAATCCACGCCATCCGATTCTGCCCCTTGAGGGCCACAGCCGCTCCCTTGCCTCATCCGATGATCCGCCGCGGCACCGCAAGCCGATCCCGCAGCTGCGCCCCGATCGTAAGCCACCTACTATTGGTCGATAGTAGTAGCGTCGGGAGCGTCACGGTGCAGGCGTGGCAGCGGCGTTCAGATGGCGCGTTTCGGATGGCGGGGCGAGGAGGCTACTGGTGCGTCAGGTCACGGCAGCACCTGACCGGACGATGCGGCGTGCGGCCTCAGTGGCGGTGGCTGCGGTACTGGCCGCGGCGGCGGGGTTCGTGCTGCGCTTCAATCCGACCGACCGGCTCGCCGACCCGACCGGCCCGTGCCTGTGGCACTCCCTCACCGGCATCAACGGCCCCGGCTGCGGCGGCACCCGCATGGTCTATTACCTCCTGCACGGCGATCTCACTCAGGCCGCCCGCCACCACCTGGCCGCGCTGGTAGCGGTGCCATTCGTGGCCTACCTCGGCCTCCGCTTCGTCGCCTCGGCCTGGCTCGGACGCGAATTGCCCGCGCTACGCCTGCCAACCTGGGCCTACGGGGGATACATCGCCGGCTTCCTGCTCTACACCACGGTGTTGCGCAACCTGCCGTGGGCGCCGTTCTCCTGGTTCAACATCCCCAACCTGACGCCGTAAGACCCGCCCCTCACTCGCCCGGCCTGGCAAGCCGCCATGCCGCACGCTTTTCGCCGGCACGGCTGGTCGCCTTTTATGCCCACCTACTATCCTGGATTGGTATGAACCGGACAGCATGCCAGCGCCCGGGCAGGTTCGTCAGCCTGCCTCGGGTGCTGCTGCTCGTCCTGCTCGCCCTCGGCGTCGCCGGAATGCACACCTTCGGCCACGGCAGCGGCGGGCACACCACGAGCGGCCACGACGCCACAGCGGCGGTCATGCCGCACGACACGCTCACCGGTGCTGAGCAGGGCGACTCCGGCCACCGGGGTTTAATTGCCCAGATCCGCGAGCCGCGCTCTGGCGGCAGCCCCGATCTGGGCCTCTTCTCGGTCTGCCTGGCGGTGGTCGGCGCGTTCGGACTGGCCGTCGGACTGGCAATGCTGCGTGTGCGATCGCACCATGAACGCTGGGATGCGCGGACGCATCTCGCAGTTCGGGGCGGCGGGCGCGGCCCGCCCGCTCTGTTGCTGGGCCTGCGCGTCGCTGCGGTGTCGGTGCTGCGGATATAGGAATCGCGCGGTCAAACCGCCGTCGATTTCTTATTCGCACACCGTCAACCTGAAAGGCACTCCTTCACCATGATGCGCACCATCGTGATGCGTCGCGCCCTGCTGACCGGCGTCACCCTGTCCGCTCTCCTCGCGAGCACCGCGGCATGCGGCGACGATACGAGCGGCATGGACCACGGCAGCGGCAACAGCCCAACGGTCACGGCTTCAGCGTCGGCGCAGGCCGCCGCCACCGCCAACGACGCCGACGTCATGTTCGCCCAGATGATGATCCCGCACCACCGCCAGGCCGTCGAGATGGCGGATCTGGCGCCGACCCGCGCCAACGATCCTGAAGTGAAGGACCTCGCGGTGAAGATCAAGGCCGCGCAGGACCCGGAGATCGTGACGATGACGGGCTGGCTGACCGCGTGGGGCAAGCCCGCCGCCGCGCCCGAGGGGCACGACATGCAGGGCATGAGCTCGCCTGGCACGTCCGCGATGGCGGGCATGGCCGACGACGGGCAGATGAACGAGCTCAAGGCCGCCAAGGGCAGCGAGTTCGACAAGATGTTCGCCCAGATGATGATCGCCCATCACAACGGCGCCATCGAGATGGCCAAGACCGAGCAGGCCAACGGCGGCAATCCGGAGGCCAAGGCCCTCGCCGCGCAGATTGAAGCGGACCAGGCCGCAGAGGTGCAGACCCTGCAGAAGATTCTCGACCGCCTGTAGGTAGCCACGAAAGACGGCGGCCGGACCCACGTAGGGTCCGGCCGCCGCTGTGTGGGCCACGACACCTGGTGCCGAGAACGACCCGGCCGTATTGGCCAGCCTGCGACGACTGCCCATTCCCGTGCGGCCGCTGGACGTCGCCGAAGCCGTCCCCCGCCATGGACGCGGAATGCGGGCGGGCCGTCGCCGGTTGCGCCGGTGTTCGCCCGAGCAGCACGCGCCGGCGTTCGCCATGTCCGGCCCTTGCCGGCCAGATAGCGCGTCCCCGTGATGCCAGCCCGACATCGGTCTGGTCACCCGAGGAAAGGTGACAACGATGAACACGCTCACGCCGTGTACCGCGGCTCGCACCGCAGTCGCGCGCAGGAGCGCGCGCGCAGTGGCCGGAGTGGCCCTCGTCGCCGCCGGCCTCGTCGCGCCGGCGACCAGTGCGCTCGCCGCGCCGACGTCGGTACCTTCGGTCGCCGCGATGCAGATGGCAGGAAAGCAGTCGGACAAGCGCGTCGACTACCGCTTCCAGGAGCAGCCGAACATCTACTTCTGCGGCCCAGCGTCGACCCGCATCGCGCTCAGCGCCCAAGGCAAGATCCAAAGTCAGGACGAACTGGCGGCCAAGCTCGGCACCACCGTCGCCGGGACGGCCTCGGCGTTCGACATCACCCGCGTCCTCAACCAGGAACTCGGCAAGGACGTCTACAAGACCGGCGAGATCCCCAACGACACAGCCACCGCAGACGAGGTGCAGCGCCTCAAGGCTGACCTGAGCACCGCGATCGACAACGACCGCGTTGCCGTGGTCAACGTCATCGGATCCGGCACCGACGTCGACGGGCTGTCGCGCGACTTCCCGGTCGGGCACTACGTGACCGTCGTGGCCTACGACGGCGACCAGGTGAAGATCGCCGACCCGTGGCAGCCGGTGGGCGACGGCACCTACTGGATGTCCGTGGGCGAGCTGGCCGAGTGGGCTGCTTCCCGCGGCTACTCCGCCTGACATCGGCACTTGAGCAACACGCGGCGGCCCCTGGACCACAAGATCAGGGACCGCCGCGTTCGCCCTGACGCCGCGCCACCCGCAGACTGCGTCACGGCGCCGCGGGCCGAGCGTAGGCTGGCGGAAAATGTGGGAGGCGGTGTGTCGGTGAACGGTCTGGGTGAGCTGGAGGCCGCCGTCATGGATGTGCTGTGGCAGTCAAATGAGTCCCTGCGCGTACGTGAGGTGCTGGATCGACTGACCGGACGCACCCTGGCCTACACGACCGTCATGACCGTGCTGGACAACCTGCACCGCAAGCAGTGGGTGCTGCGCGACAAGACCGGCAAGGCCTATCACTACCGGCCCGCCGGCAGCCGGGAGGAACTCGTTGCCCGGACCCTGCGGCGCATGCTGGAGACCAGCCTCCAACCGGATGTCGTGCTGCTGCACTTCGCCCGCTCGGCCTCCGATCGGGAACTGGCGGTGCTGCGGCAGGTACTTGACGAACGGACCGACTCCCGGTGAGCCCCGCCCTCGCTCTCGTTGTCGGGGCGCTCGCCGTGGCCTGGCTCTCACCAGCGCTGCTGGAACGGGCCATCGGCCGGGTCCGTGATCCGATCGCGGTGCTGCTTGCCTGGTGGGGCACCCTGGCCGCCGTGCTGCTGACCTTCGCCGCCGGCGTCACCTTGCTGCTCGCACCGGTCGACCGTCTGGGGGACTGGGCGGAGCGTGTGGCGCACCACTGTTGGTTCGCGGTCCGGCATGGCCAGCTGCCTGCTCAGGATGAAGTCCTCGGCGTGGCCGGCGCGGTGGCGGTCTGCGCGCTGGTAACACGGTCAGTGGTCGTGGCGGTTGGGCAGTGGCGTGCCCAGCGCGATTCTCGCCAAGCACACCATGACTTGGTGACGCTGCTCGGCGAAACCGTTACACCAGAACAGGAACCAGTGCTGCGGGTTCCGCATCCCGCTCCGCTGGCCTACAGCGTCGGTGGCCGCCGAGGAATGCTCGTCGTCAGTGCGGGCGTCCTGCGACTGCCGCCGGCGCAACGCGCGGCGGTGCTGTGTCACGAGCGGGCGCACTTACGCGGCCGGCATCATCTGATCGTCGCCATCGCGGAGGTCCTCGCTGCGGCGGCACCGTGGGTACCACTAACCCGCCGCGCGCCGCGCGCCATGCGGCTACTGGTCGAGCTGTGCGCCGACGCGGCTGCCGTGCGCGCTTGCGGCGTGCCTGCGGTCCGCGGGGCGCTGATCGCCCTCAGTGGTGCCGCGCACCCCGCGCACGCCCTGCCCATGGCCGGAGCCGACGTGCCGACGCGGCTGCACCGCCTGCAGACAGCGGCACCGCACCAGCGAATGGCGGCCCGTGTCGTACTTCCGTTGGTCGCGGCAATCGCGCCGGCACTCATCGGTGCTGTCACCGCTGTCGTCTTCTGCGCCTGACTCCCGCGGGCGGCCCGCGCGCCGGCGGTCAAAAGGAGCAGGTGTCCATCGCCGATACCGTCCCTGGCGGCACGCATCTGGTCCCTCGACGGCGGAGCGACAGGTAGGCACCGCGATCCAGACTCCGCGAAACGGGGCCGGCCCGGCCACGAGATGACGCCGACGTCCACTTCCGCCGCAGTAGGCGATCCTGCCAGCCGATGAACGCGGTCGCTGAATGAGGCTGCGACTCGCCGGGTGAGGTGACCCCGCAGGTCCTCATCCGTGGGCATGACCCTCGGGCCACAGCGGAGGGCTTCGTCGGCGACCGCGGCGCAGCCGTCGGACAGGCGCTCAACCAGCCACGAACTTGTCCCTCGGATCGGCCGAACCTGCGATGGTATCCCGCCCGATCCGCCTCGTGCCGGTGCGCGGTCACACGCCGCCTTCCTCACTGGTCGAACGCCCGCATTCCGGGATGGGTGCACCGCGAGGAGGCGCAATTCGGGTGCTGTCGACGCCGATCACTTGACACCAGATACCCCCCGGGGGTACACATCTACCACTTACCCATACCCCCTAGGGGCATTAAGGAGTGATTGTGATGTCACACGGATCCAAGCGCTGGTGGGCCCTCGGCCTCATCGCGCTCGCCCAATTCATGGTCATCATGGACACCTCGATCATCGGCGTCGCACTACCTCGGATGCAGGCCGATCTCGGCTTCTCGCCAGAGAACCTGTCCTGGGTGTTCAACGCCTACGTCGTCGCCTTCGGCGGGCTTCTGCTGCTCGGTGGCCGGCTGTCCGACCTGTTCGGCGCCCGACGGGTGTTCACCGCCGGCTGGGTGATCCTCCTGGTCGGCTCGGCCGCCGCAGGTCTGGCCGACAGCGTCGCCGTGGAGCTGGTCGCCCGCGCCACCCAGGGCGCTGGCGCCGCCCTCATCGCACCCTCAGCGCTGACCCTGCTGATGATGCTCTTCGGTGCTGAGCCGCGAGAACTCACCAAAGCCCTGGCTCTTTACGGGGCCGCCGCACCCGCCGGTGGCACTGCCGGCGTCTTCCTCGGCGGCGTCATCACCGAATACGTCAGCTGGCCCTGGGTGTTCTACATCAACATCCCGATCGCCCTGCTCGCCGTCCTCGCCACTCCGGTGCTGATGCCGGCCGGCGGCGCCCGCCGAGGCTCTCTCGACGTCGCCGGGGCGCTCACCGTCACCGCCGGTCTCGGCGCCGCCGTCTACGCCATCGTTCGCGCTCCCGAGGTCGGCTGGGACTCTGCCCAGACGTGGGTGGTCCTCGCCGGCGCCGTCGTCGCGCTGGCGGCGTTCCTCGGCATCCAGGCCGCCCGTCGTGAGCCGCTGATGCGGCTATCCATCTTCCGTGCCCCGAACCTCGCCGCCGCCAATGTCGCCCAGTTGCTGCTCGGCGCGGCGTGGATTCCGATGTGGTTCTACCTCAACCTGTACCTGCAGCAGGTCCTCGGCTACAGCGCCTTCCCCAGCGGAGCGGCGCTGCTGCCGATGACCATCCTCATCATGGTCGCAATGATCGGCCTGGCTCCGCGCGCCATCAACCGGTTCGGCCCGAAGCCCCTGGTGGTGACCGGCCTCGCGGTCCTCGCCGCCGGCCTCGGATGGCTCGCCCTGATCCGTCCTGACGGCACGTTCCTCGCCGACGTCCTGCCCGCGTCACTTGTCGCGGCGCTGGGCATGTCGCTCGCCTTCATTCCATCCCTGGGCACGGCGATTTCCAGCGCTCGCCCCGAGGAAGGCGGGCTGGCCTCCGGCATCGTCAACACCAGCTACCAGGTCGGCTCGGCCCTCGGGTTGGCCGCCATGACCGCGGTCGCCGCGTCTCACGGGGCCGATCGGCTGGGTGATCTGACGGCCTTGACCGACGGTTACTCCGCCGCCTTCCTCGGTGCCGGCGTCATCGCCGCCGTCGGAGCTGGCATCGTCGCGATCACCCTACGAACCGCCGCGCCCCGTCTGGAGAACATCGCCGACGCCGAAGCCGCCCGTGTCCACTGACGGCTCGGATGTGGCACCCAAAGCAATCGACCCAGCCTCGAGGAAGAGACCGCTATGTGCGACCTTCGGCCTGATTCAGATCACCTACGACAACGCGACGAACGTCAGAAGCGCCAGCGGCGCCGCCGCCGTGAGTGACAAGACCGCAGGGCAACGCCGTCCTCGTCCCGCCGTCTGATCACAGTTCTGGGGCGCCGGCCGTTACAGCCGGCGCCCCAGTGTGTGCAATGCTGCAGTGCACCGAAGCCGCGGCTCTCGTTGGACGCCTTGGCAAGCTGGCTTTACTCAACGTTAGCCACCGCCCTGGCGCAGGCCTCTGACGTCTTTCGGGCGGGGCGTTGAGGTGGGATTGCTGAGACGCGCCCGCACTGCCTCAACTGACTTGGCAATCGACGCGTGTCTCGAAATGCCCCAGGACGTGGCCCTGTGCGGTCGTGGGCCCGATTGCATGCCCGGTCCCAGTCGACACAGGGAAGACCCACAACAACGAGCCAGCGGCGACAGATGCCTGTTGCGGCCACTGGCTGCTGGTCCGCCTCCTCTGCACAAGGCCGCCCGGTCGGCGCGGCGGCGGTCGGTCACTCACGGCAGGCGAGGCCGACGGCCGGGCTCGATCAGCCGCGCTTCATCAGCCGGCCGACGGCGGCCATCATCTCACTGGCCATCTCGTCGGCGCGGCCCTCAGCCGCCCCCTCGTGCATGCAGTGCCGGGCGTGCCCGTCGAGCAGCCCCAGCGCAACCTTGTCCAGCGCGGCCTGAATCGCGGAGATCTGGGTTAGCACGTCAATGCAGTAACGGTCGTCATCGACCATCTTCTCAATGCCCCGGACCTGGCCCTCAACGCGGCGCAGCCGCGCGAGCAACTGGTCCTTGCTGGCGGTGTATCCCCGGGTCGGGGTCGGCGTGGGTGTGGTCATGCAGCCAAGGATAGCGTACCCCTTGGGGGTATGCTACGGTCGTAAGACGGATACCCCCTCCCCGTATCAAGAATGAAACGGATGGTGGAGAGCGTCCGTCAGTCAACCCCCAGGGGGTATATCGGGCATGTGCGAGAGGAGAACTACATGATCAGCACGACGTACCAGGTGCAGGGGATGACCTGCGGGCACTGCGTCAACTCGGTCAGCACGGAGATCGGCGCCATCTCCGGCGTCAACGACGTCGCGGTCGACCTGGCCAGTGGGCAGGTCACCGTGACCAGCGAGGCGCCCCTGGACCCGGCGGCCGTACGGGCCGCCGTCGATGAGGCCGGCTACGACCTCGTCAACGCCTGACAATTCCCACCCACGCCCGCAGAACCGAGGTGCCAGTCACATGAACACGGCGACAAAGTTGAGTGGTTTCGCCCTCGGCCTCGCGGTGGTGTTCGGCGCGGCGTACGGGGTCGGCCAGGTAGCCGACCCCGTCGCGCCGGCCGCCGAGAGCCGCCACGACACCACCGGGCACGACGGCGCCAGCCACGACGACACCGGGTCCAAGCGGGCCGGGCAGCAGCTTCCCGGCGGGCTGCTGGTCTCCGACCGCGGCTACACCCTGGCCCCCGTCACCGCCCCGGCGAACGAGTTCGCCTTCCGGATCACCGGTCCCGATGGGCGGGCCGTCACGGCCTTCGATGAGGCGCACGACAAGCGGATGCACCTGATCGTCACCCGGCGTGACCTCTCCGGCTTCCGGCACGTACACCCCGAGATGGCCCCGGACGGCACATGGCGGGTCGCCTCACCGCTCGGGGAGCCAGGGACGTGGCGCGCCTTCGCCGATTTCACGCCCAGCGGCGCCCAGCCGTTGACCCTCGGCGTGGACGTGCCCGTCCCCGGCCCGTTCACCCCACAACCGCTGCCCGCCCCCGCGACCAGCAGCACCGTCGACGGCTACACCGTCACCATCGACGGCGCCCTCCAGCCCGGCCACACCGCCAAACTGACCCTGACCGTCAACCGCGACGGCGCTGCCGTGACCGACCTTCAGCCCTACCTAGGGGCCTACGGGCACCTGGTCGCGCTGCGTCAAGGCGACCTGGCGTACCTGCACGTACACCCTGACGGCGAGCCCGGCGACGGGCGGACCGCCTCGGGCCCGCAGGTCACCTTCTTCGCCGAGGTCCCATCCGCCGGCACATACCGGCTGTTCCTCGACTTCCAACACCAAGGCACCGTCCGTACCGCGGCGTTCACCCTTACCGCTGGCGACGCCGCCGGTGCGGCCGGACCCGCCGCACCCGCGGCGCCTGCCACGCCAACCCCGTCAGAGAGCGCCGGGCACGGCGAACCCGGCCATGGCCACAACTGAAGCGGAGCTTGTCATGACCTCACCCGCCAAGCCGCTGAGCGTTGCGCCGAACCAGATCGAACTGGCTATCGGCGGGATGACCTGCGCCTCCTGCGCCGCCCGCATTGAGAAGAAACTCAACCGCTTGGAGGGCGTGAGCGCCACCGTCAACTACGCCACTGAAAAGGCCAGCGTCCGCTACGACGACACCCTTACACCGCAGGACCTGATCGCGACGGTCGAGAAGACCGGCTACACCGCGGTCCTACCCCCACCGCCCTCGGCCACGTCGTCCGACGTCGCCGAGCCAGTGGACCAGCTGCACAGCCTGCGGACCCGGCTCTGGGTGTCGGTGGCGCTCAGCGTGCCGGTGATCCTGCTGGCCATGGTGCCGGCCTGGCAGTTCAACTACTGGCAGTGGCTGTCCTTGACCCTGGCCGCCCCCGTGGTGATCTGGGGCGCGCTGCCGTTCCACCGGGCCGCCTGGACCAACCTGCGACACGGCGCGGCCACCATGGACACCCTGATCTCGCTCGGCACCCTCGCCGCGTTCGGCTGGTCGCTCTGGGCGCTGTTCCTCGGTGACGCCGGTATGCCCGGGATGACGCACCCGTTCCGCTTCGACATCACCCGCACCGACGGCGCCGGCAACATCTACCTGGAGGCGGCCGCCGGGGTGACAGTGTTCATCCTGGCCGGCCGTTACTTCGAGGCCCGGTCCAAGCGGACCGCCGGTGCCGCCCTGCGCGCCCTGCTCGAACTCGGCGCCAAGGAGGTCGCGGTGCTCCGCGACGGGGTGGAGACCCGTATCCCCGTGGACCAGCTCACCGTCGGCGACCGGTTCGTGGTCCGCCCCGGCGAGAAGATCGCCACCGACGGCGTGGTCGACGAGGGCACCTCGGCTGTCGACGCCAGCATGCTCACCGGCGAGTCCGTGCCGGTCGAAGTAGGCCCCGGCGACACTGTCGTGGGCGCCACCGTCAACGCCGGCGGTCGACTCGTCGTCACCGCCACCCGGATCGGCGGAGACACCCAACTCGCCCAGATGGCCAAGCTCGTCGAGCAGGCCCAAACCGGCAAGGCAGCCGTGCAGCGCCTCGCCGACCGGATCTCCGGCGTGTTCGTGCCGATCGTCATCGCGCTCGCCGTCGGCACCCTCGGTTTCTGGATCGGCAACGACGGTGGCCTGACCGCCGCGTTCACCGCCGCCGTGGCGGTACTGATCATCGCCTGCCCCTGCGCGCTCGGCCTGGCCACCCCGACCGCGCTCCTGGTCGGCACGGGCCGCGGCGCCCAGCTCGGCATCCTTATCAAGGGACCTGAGGTGCTGGAGTCGACCCGCCGAGTGGACACCGTGGTGCTGGACAAGACCGGCACGGTCACCACCGGGAAGATGACCCTGGTCGACGTGGTCCCCGCCGACGGGCAGGACGGTGACGAACTGCTGCGCCTCGCTGGCGCGCTGGAGGCCGCAAGCGAGCACCCGATCGCCCAGGCGGTCGCCGCTGGCGCCGCCAAGGCCGGCGTGCTGGCGCCGGTGGCAGGCTTCGCCAACGTCGAAGGGCTTGGCGTGAGCGGGAGCGTTGACGGTCGCGAGGTACTGGTCGGTCGGCTTCGGCTGCTGCGCGAGCGCGGCTTGAACGTAGGGCCCGAGGTCGAGCAGGCGGCGGCCGACGCGCAGGCGGCCGGTCACACGGCGGTTCTGGCTGGCTGGGGTGGTCGGGCCCGCGGGGTGCTGGTGGTCGCCGATGTGGTCCGGCCGACCAGTCGAGCCGCGATCGGGCAGCTCCGGTCACTGGGGCTGACCCCGGTGCTGCTCACCGGCGACAACACCGCCGTCGCCCGGACCGTCGCGGCGGAGGTTGGCATCGATGAGGTGATCGCTGAGGTCATGCCGGCTGACAAGGTCGACGTGGTCAAGCGGCTGCAAGCCGACGGCAAGGTTGTCGCGATGGTCGGTGACGGGGTCAACGACGCCGCCGCGCTGGCCCAGGCCGATCTGGGCCTGGCCATGGGCACGGGGACCGACGTGGCGATCGAGGCATCGGATCTGACCCTGGTCCGCGGTGACCTGACGGCTGCCGTGGACGCCATCCGGCTCTCCCGGCGAACCCTGCGCATCATCAAGAGCAACCTGTTCTGGGCCTTCGCCTACAACGTGGCCGCTCTGCCGCTGGCCGCGGCCGGTCTGCTCAACCCGATGATCGCTGGCGCGGCAATGGCCTTCTCGTCGGTGTTCGTGGTGGCCAACAGCCTCCGGCTGCGCCGCTTCCAACCCGTCAGCTAGCACATCGCACACGAGGCGCAGATGCCCAGCACTGTCCCCTCGAGATCGGTCCCCCCGATCCTGGCGTCCCGGGAGCTAGGACTGCAACTCGCTCCGATGACCGACGGATCACGGATACGGCCGCTGTGGCAGTACCGCCACATCGGCCGTATCCGTGCGTGGGTATCGCTTGGGTCGCCTCCCGAAGCGGGCCCTCCCGCCGTGTGCCGTAGGAGAATGTGTGGTCAGCTCATCCGATCACGGCTCCAGCCCGCTCGCGCCTCTACCGGAGTTGATCGCGCAGATCGTTCATCGCGGAGACGTCCTGCAACTGCTCATCATGGATTTTCTTCGACAGCTCCGCCGCCGTGCCGGTACCGGTGGCCGACTCCGTGTCCGCCATGATGATCGCCGACATGTAGTGACTGCTGAACCTGTCGAGCCACGCGAGGTCGAACTCGCGGCCGAACAGCGACTGCAGTTGGCTCATCTCCTGCTCATTGAACCGTGACAGCGGCGGCTCCGGCGGCTTTGCGCTCACGTTGGCGCCCTGGGCGACCTGCCGAAGCTGGGGCAGACCGGCCTGCTGATCCCGCTGAGGCGTTCGGCGACCGCCACTCCCGGAGTTGATGCCTTAGCTATCGCCAACTGCGCCAGTTCGATGCCTTCTTCATGGTGGGACACCATAATGGCGGCGAACATCGCTGATCCGGCTAGCCGGACTGGGCGCTGCGAAGGCTGCCGCGTTGCCGCCGTATCCGCCGCCTTCTCCGCGGCTCGGACGACGTGGCCAGTTCGGTCAAGGACGCCGACGGGCCGGGGCGACCCTAGGCCGGCATGCCTGCCGCCAGCTGTGACCGTAAGCAGTCCAGTAGCCGTCCTGATGCTCAGCTCGCATGTCCGCCAGTAGCACGGCCTCCTGGCTTGCGATGCCCGCCATCGATCAGGGGCGACGTGCACCCATGTACGGCATGCTGTCCAGGCGCGCCATCTTCACCGGCACCCCGGCACGAGAAGCGTGAACGATAAGACCGTTGCCCACATACATGCCGACGTGATGCAGGTCGCTGTAGAAGAAGACCAGGTCGCCGGAGCGCAGGTCGGCCCGGGCGACAGGGGTTCCCTGGCGCCACTGGGCACCGGTGAAGTGGGTCAGCGACACCCCTGCCGCTTTCCACGCGTACTGCGTTAGCCCCGAGCAGTCAAAGGAGTCCGGCCCATCCGAACCCCACACATACGGCTTGCCGATCTGCGCGCACGCCACCTTCACCGCTGTCCCGGCGGCACCGCCGGGGTTGACCGCTGGGCAGGAGCCAATCCGCAGCGACGCCGTCGACGCGCTTGATCCGCCGCCGCTCCGAGTCCGCAAAGTCTCGAGCCGGTCGACTTCGGCCTGGATCACCTTGCGGCGTCCCGTAAGTTCGGCGTCGAGCCGCTTCTGCTTCGCGACCAGCGCTTCGACGCTCGCGCGCTGACGCATCAGGTCGTCACGCGCTGCCACCACCCCGGCGATTGCTCGGTTGTTGGACCGCGCGATGTAGTCGAGCATCGCCAACCGATCCGACATCGACTGCGGATCGCCCGTCGCCAGAACGGCGTTGATGTACGAGGCAGGGCCCAGCCGATACTGCCGCGCCGCCAACCCGTTCACCTGTCCTTGAGACAGGTCAACTTGTAGTTGCAGGGGCGCGATCTTCTTCTGCAGTGCCGCGGACTTCGCCTTGTTGGACTGCAGCTCCGCGTGGATCCTGTTGTACTGCTCGATGACCGGTTCGAGTTTTTCCCACGCCGCATCGAGCTGCCGCTCGATCTCCGCAGCCGACGGCTCGGCTCTCGCTGGCACCGCGACGCTCACCCCGCCGGCGACGCTGATCAACGCGACCATGACCGCACCGACCAGCAGGCGGTTCATGCGTGACCTCACCACTGCACACCCTCTCCGCCGAGCGGATTCGGCTGACACGTCGTCTGGCACGTTGAGCGGCCATCCCCACACGGCGGCATCTCCACGCCCCATGTGGGCGCAGGGCCGATCACCCCGGAGGTTACACAGGCACCGTCGACCCGTCTACTACCGGCTGTTAGTAGTCGGCGGGAGCGGGCACGCACGGAGGGTCAGCGGAGACGCGAAAGCGGGGAGGCAGTGATCGACCGTCGAACACCGACGGCCAACTCACCCAAGTTCGATCCCGGATCAGCTACCCGTTGAATGAGGCGCGCACCGACCGCGCGCCAACACGACACGCACGAGGCCGGCCACTCATCCTCTGATCGTCCCGAGTGCAACCCAGGCATGCGGCACGCCGTCAGCCATCATTCGCGTTGTCGATTCCTGCGGGGATGGCGGCGCGACCGATATCGTCGTCGTGACCAGCCGGCCACCAGTCGCGCAGGAAGGACGGCGCCTGCATGGGATGGCTGGCGAGTGGGAAGCAGTGCCCACCGGTACGCCGCCGACACGATGATCGGCTGGCTGAAGCGACACTGCGACGCCGACGCAAGGGTGGTCATGGATTCGCCTTGCGGTTTCCGTAGCTGGTGAGCCCTCGGGGCTTGGCCACGGACAGGACCAACGCGGTGAGCAGTAGCGCTACCGCTGCGCCGGCATGCAGGACGGGGGAGGGGCTGCGCAGGAGATTGAGATCTGCTGGGCTGGTCGCGTTGCGGGCCAGCGTCGCCAGATACTCCAGGGTCTGCATGTACAGCAGGAGCACGCCGACCGCGACAAGGTTCATCGCCAGCTTTGTGAGGATCCAATAGTGCCGGAACAACCCCCACCTGCTGCCTAGGGACTGGACGAAGCCAGTAAGTAGGGACGCGAGGCTCAACGGGATGAGGGCGTACCAGCCGACGACCTCCAGAACAAGGTAGGCCGCACGCGTCATCGCAGCGTCACCAGCGAGCCACCCCGCCACGGCGAGGACCAAAGACGTCACAATCGCGCCTAGCCAGCCGACCGAGCACCCGATGTGCATCACCAACGCGACCTTGCGACCACGCGGGCTCAAGCGCACGACCGGCACGCCCCACGCTCGCTGTCCACGCCCAAGGCCACAACCGGAGAGGCACCGACAGCAGCGGCCCCCCCGTGCATGTGCCGGCCGGGCCCGTGACCGGCGAGCAGCATCGCGATCACCAGCAACACCAGCGCTGCACCGACCACCGCCAACACCTTGAACCAGCGCGGGGCCCGACCAGGCGCCGTCGCACGAGCGTCGGCCGAGGCCTTCGCCGGACGAGTGGCCGAACTCTGCCCGTCGCTGTTCACCGCTTGATCATCCATGGAGCATCTGCCTCTCAACGCCTATCGGTTTTTCGAGACAGAGTGTCGCACCTTGAGCCATAGTGACGCCAGGGGGCCACCCCGTATGATTGCTTCGTGCCCAGGCTCTGGACGACTACGATCGAGGAACACCGCCGGACCGTGCAGGCCGCCGTCCTCGACGCGGCCGCCGACCTCGTGGCGCAGCACGGACTAACGTCAGTAACGATGTCGCAGATCGCGAAGGCCACGGGGATCGGGCGGGCGACGCTCTACAAGTACTTCCCCGACGTCGAAGCGATCATGATCACGTGGCACGAACGTCAAATCGCGCACCATCTCGACCACCTCGCCGCCGTCGGATCGAAGGGTCGCGGCCCGGAGCAACGGCTCTACGCCGTACTGCATGCGTACGCCGCCATCCAACATGCGCACCGCGGCCATCCGCTCGCGTCGCTGCTACATCGAGGCCCTCACCTGCTCCAGGCACGTCGCCACCTGCGCGACTTCTTCGCCGAACTGCTCTCCGAGGCTGCGGCAGACGGACACGTCCGCGACGACACCGCCCCGAGTGAACTAGCCGACTACTGCCTGCACGCCCTAGACGCCGCGACCGAGCTTTCGACGGACGCCGCTGTCAACCGGCTTGTCGCCCTCACCATTGCAGGGCTACGCCCCTAGGGTCTGCGTCGAAGCCGGTTGAAGCCGAGGCGGTGGTGGGTGGAGAAATGTCGTCGGCATGCCCTGTCCTGCCCGCGAGGCCGCCCGTTTGGCGTGCGACGCCTGGACGGCGCGTTCGACTACGGTGCCTGTCCTGCTTGGGCTTGGTGCGCGATCCCCGCTCGCGGTGGCCGTACCTGCCGCGAGACCGTGGCCATGGCACGCCCCGAAGGGCTGGGCCTCTCGGCAGAGCTGGCCACCGGGCTGCGGGCGTGGTCGGACTGGAAGGACCTGTACCACGAGTTCGGCGGTGGTCGGGTCGCCACCGACGAGCAATACCGGGGGTGGGCCGACCAGCGCCGGAAGCTGGCCCGGCGACTGTCGGAGGAGACCGGCGCGACGGTCGTCTACCAGGGGGATCGCGGAACCCGATCTCGATTGCCCGCCCTACGCTAGGGCCTCTGCCGGAATCGGCTACCGCCATTCGTTGATAGCGGCGAGGTCGAGGGTGGCCTTGTAGTACACGGCCAGTTCGTCGAAAGGGGTAGCGACCGCGGTTGAGGCCCCGGCCCAGGCCGGGCCGAGCTGCCCAGGTGGGACAGCAGGGCGCGGGGAGCCCGGCCTGGACTACCGCGTTTCGTCAGGCGGGGGCCGCCTCGTAACCGGCTTCCTGGATCGCCCTCACAATAATGACGTCGTCGATGTTCCCGTCTGAAGTCACCGTGACCTGACCGGTGGCAGAGTCCGCCTCGACGCTGGCGATGCCGTCTACGGCACCGACTCCTGCCTTCACCTTGTTTGCGCAGCCATTACAGGTCATTCCGTTGACGTTGTAGGTCTTGGCACCCACGACGACCCCCTTTCTCCTATACCCCTGGCGGGTATCTGCTTTCTCGGACACTACGTCAACAAGGTGGGGGCGGGCAACCCCCACCCCCTAGGGGTATCTGGGCCTCCACGGCACGCTTCGTAAGCCCGTGCGCCCTAGCCAGGTCCTGGCTCGGGTGCCTCGTAGCCTTCCGCTGCGCACCACGGGGTCCGCCGCGATACGGCGCCAGGTGATGCGGCGATGCCCCTTGTCCGGCGGAAGCTGCTGTCGGCCGGCGGGATCCAACTCCTGTTGGCCGAACGTGTCGCCGGTGACGTCACACCCCACCGGCGACCGCTCGAGGATCAGTTACTGGAGCGTGGCCCGGGCGTGATGATGAAGGCCAGGCCAGCGGCGGCTGCGGCGATGATGGCGCCGGTAGTGAAACCACGGGAGAACCCATCAGTGCTGGTCCCGGCGATACTCGCCGCTGCCATGCTCGACACGACAGCAGCGCCGAGCGAGGCCCCGAACTCGTGGAACGTGCTGACAATTCCAGACGCCAGCCCGGCCTCTCGTGGATCGATCTGCGCTAGAGCAGTGGCGGATGCGACGACGAAGACGGCTCCTGTGCCGGCGGCGGCAAGGCTGACACCGGAAACCATCGCCACGGTCCCGCCCCAGACGGCGGGGATCACGAAACCCGCCGCGGCGAGGAGAAGTCCCAGCACGGCGAGGGTGCGCGAGCCCGTACGACCAATGACGCGGCCCGCTGCGTTGGCCCCGAGCATGGTCGCGAGCGCTACCGGGAGAAAGAGCAACCCGGTCTGCAGGGCGCCGTACCCGCGGTGGTCTTGAAGGTAGAACGACCCGAGGAAGAAGACAGTGATCATCAGGGCGGTTGCCACCAGGATCAGCAGAGTCCCGGTCGCCACCGGTCGGCGCACCAGCAGTCGCAGATCCATGAGTGGGCTCGCCGCGAGGCGCTGACGAACGACGAAACCACCGTAGAGGACCACAGCCGTTGCGAGGAGTGCCGCGGTCGTTGGAGTACCCCAGCCTTGGTCTCCAGCCCGAATTAAGGCATAGATCAGGGCTCCGGTGGCAGCGGTCACCAGCGCCGCTCCCGGTACGTCCAGCCGACCCGATGCGCCGGTGCTCTGCTGCGGGGGCAGTTGCACTCGCAGGATGAGTAGCAGGACGAGTCCGACCGGGACGTTGATGAAGAAAACCCACGGCCAGCCCGGTCCGGCGGTCAGCAGGCCACCGAGGAGGACCCCCAGGGCGGCCCCGCTGCCGCCCAGCGCAGACCAGATCCCGAGGGCCTTGTTGCGTTCGTCGCCCTCGAAGATCGTGACGACCAGAGAGAGCGCGGCGGGAGAGAGGATCGCCGCAGCGACGCCCTGGGCGATACGACCGCCCAGGAGCATGGGACCGTTGGTTGCCAGTCCTGCGAGCAGGGACGCGGCGGTGAACAGCAGAAGCCCCACGATGACAAGGCGTCGGGCTCCGAACAGGTCGGCGGCGCGTCCCCCGAGGAGCAGCAGGCCACCGAAGGCGAGGGTGTAGCCGCTCACCACCCAGGTGAGGGTCTCCCGCTCGAGGCCGAGGTCCGCACCCATATGGGGAAGAGCGATCGCGACGACGGTGACATCCAGGATCAACATCAATTGGGCGACGCCGACGAGTCCCAGGATCTTCCAGCGGTGCGGGTTGGGGCCGCGGGTCGGACTGGTCGGGGCCATGGTTTCGGCCATGACTATCGACCTCCTTCCAGTAAGTTGAACAGTGGTGTTCGAGTTGTAGCCGCTACCATAACTCATACAGTGCTGTTCAAATTGAGGAGTTGGATGTCCCACTCGGGAACCAGCCAGGCCCGCAGAGCCGACGCCCGGCAGAACGTGCAGAAGATCCTGGACGCCGCGATCATCTGCCTCAGTCGAAACGCCGACGCAAGCGTGAGCGAGATCGCCCAGGCCGCGGGAGTGGGTCGAGTGACTCTCTACGGGCACTTCCCGACTCGGGACGCCCTCATCGAGGCTGCGCTGGTACGAGTGATAGCCGAGGGGGAGGGAGTCCTGGCGAGTCTGGATCTTGCAGGCGACCCTCGGCGGGCACTACGCGTCCTGATCGAGTCGAGTTGGTTGCTGATCGCCCGGGCGAGCGCCGTGCTTGTAGCGGCGCAGATGGCGCTGCCTCCAGGACGGATACAGCAACTGCACGCCGGACCCGCTCAGCGCGTCGACGAGTTGGTCCGTCGCGGTCAAATTGAAGGAGCCTTTCGGGACGACCTTCCGGCGACCTGGCTGACCAGCGTCCTGCACCACCTGCTCAAGGGCGCGGCGTTGGACGTGGCCAACGGGCTGCTAGAGCAGACAGACGCGCCACGCCTCATCTCCGAGACCGTCCTGGCCGCTTACACGCGGGCCGACATATAGCGGGATTGAGCCAACCGCGGTGTCCTGATTCACCCGCAATTCGTCCAGGACGACTACGCTGAGGTGGGGTGTTTTCGACTACACGTCCTCTAGCGACAGCCGTCCGGGTTGGTTCGACTGCAGCGCCGGCGGTGGCGACATCAAGCTGAAGACGCACTACACGGACACGTACAACGAGTCCCAGAAAGCACGATGTGGTGACGCACGAGTTCAACCGTTCTGAAGCTCGATCGCAGGTCCGGGATCATGGTCATGGACACCTGTTGCGCCTGCTGCAACTCAGCGATGAACAACGACCTGCAGGCGTGGAACATCAACTCGCCTTACAAGGGGTGGGGGAACTGAGCGTGAACCGCAGCCTCGTTCGACCACTGGTCGCAGGTGCCGCCGCCGTCGCGGTGGCTTCCGGGGGCTGGCTGGCCTACGATTCGCTGCGCCCAGGTGAAGCGCACTCGGTGCACTCCTCCTACTCCTTCGACGTCGGCGACGAGACGAAGGTGGCGGGGTTCGCCGACTACGTCGTCGTCGGCACAGTCGACCGCGTCGCGGACGTGCAGGAGCGGGATGGCACGCCCTACACGGTGTTCGACGTGACCGTTGCTCAGACCCTAAAGGGCCAGCCGGTCAAGACGCTGCGCGTTGTGCAACTGGGCGGGACGCTCGGCAAGGACAGCTGGCAAGTGGAGGGCGAACCACTCCTGCGCACCGGAACTACCTATGTGCTGGCGGCGAAGACCGAGCAGGGACGTGGGACGCACCAGTTGGTCGGCGGCGCTGATCACCCGGTCGTCGACCGCGCCGCGGCCCGTGGTGGCGGTTCGGATCCGGTGGCCCAGTGGCAAGGCAGTGTTGCCCGCCAGCGGTGGCCGGAGGAGCTTGCGAAGATTCGCTGATTCGTCTGTGTTGCTCCGAGCAGGAACAGCCCGACGCCAACGCCATCGGGCCTGCCGGGGTGTAGACGAGACCCGCGGCGTCCAGCAGAGCCACGGCTCTTGCCACATCTTGGGCACTGGCCGCACCGCCAGCGCAGACTACGTCACCCACCTCTTACGTGGTGACCGCGGTGGCTCGCATCGGATCCACCGTTGTCGGTGGTGCAGCACCCGTCGCCGCATCCGTTTCCGGCGTTGCCTTCCGCGGGAATGCGCAGGGCGGCGCCGGGAGTACAGCAGGCGTCGCCGCGCCAGGCTTCGCGGCCTTCCTTGACCGCGACCGCGGCGATGATCAACGCGGCGGCGGGGTCGGCCCACCACCAGCCGAACAGCGAGTTGACTGCCAGCCCGACCAGCAGCACTGCCGAGAGGTACGTGCACAGCAGGGTTTGCTTGGAGTCCGCGACGGCCGAGGCTGACCCGAGTTCGCGTCCGGCGCGACGTTGCGCGGTCGACAGGACCGGCATCACCGCCAGGGACACCGCGGCCAGGATCAGGCCGATCGTGGAGTGCTCCGCACGGTCCGCGCCTACGAGCGCGCGTACCGACTCGACGGACACGTAGGCGGCGAGGGCGAAGAACGACACCGCGATGACGCGCAGCGCGGCACGTTCGCGGCGTTCGTGGTCGGGTCCGGAGAACTGCCACGCGACAGCGGCGGCCGAGGCCACCTCGATGACGGAGTCGAGCCCGAACCCGATCAGCGCGGTCGAGGAGGCCATCCTCCCGGCGCTGATGGCGATGACCGCTTCGATGACGTTGTACGTGATCGTCGCGGCGACGAACAGGCGCACCCGCCGAATCAGGATCGACCGGCGGGCCGGCGACGGGCCGAGCGACACCAGCGGCAAAGGCGCGCCCATCAGCAGCACCCCTGGGAATCAGCCGCCGAGCAGGCGGCAGGGTCGACGGCCAGGACCAGGCCGAGAAGGTCCCCGAGGGCATGCGCGAGGCGCGCGTCGGCCAACTCGTAGCGGCTGCGGCGGCCCTCCGGTACGGAAACGACGAGGCCGCAGCCCCGTAGGCACGCCAGATGGTTGGACAGGTTCTGCCGGCTCGTGCCCAGCAGGTCGGCGAGGTCCGCCGGATAGCCAGGTCCCTCGCGCAGTGCGAGCAGCAGGCGAGCGCGGACCGGATCGGACAGGGCATGACCGAAGCGGGCAAGAACCTGCCCGTACGTAAGCGTCTCCACCAACCAACAGTACATCATCAAATGAATAAACAGAATGCTGAACTATTTCCCGGTGAGTCTTGACGAGGCCGGATCAACTCATCTTAGTATGCGCATGTGAGCATGATTTGCGGTCTGGTCGGCCAGCACAACGACGCTGACGGTGCGACGAACACGGTGAAGGAGACCCACTGATGGGCCACGATCACGGCCACAGCCATCAGGTGACGGCGACCGGGCGGCACCGCCGAGCCCTGGCCGGCGTGCTAGCGGTGTCAGTGGTGATCTTCGCCGTCGAAGTCATCGGCGCGGTCGTCACCGGCAGCCTCGCGCTGCTCGCCGACGCCGGGCATGTCCTCGCTGACGCCGGTGGCGTCGCCCTCGCCCTCGGCGCGGCCCTGCTCGCCGCACGGCCAGCGACCGGGCGGCGCACCTTCGGGTGGGCACGCGCCGAGATCCTCGCCGCCGCCGTCAACGGCCTGATCCTGGCCGGAATGGGCGTCTACGTCTTCGTCGAAGGCATCCGGCGGCTCCTCGAACCAGCCGCCGTCGAACCCGCCGGCATGGCCGTCTTCGGAGCGATCGGCCTGGTCGGCAACCTCGTCGCAGTGGCGCTGCTCTACCGCGCCCGCGACGCGAGCCTCAACATGCGCGGCGCGTTCCTCGAAGTCGCCACCGACACCGCCACCTCCGTCGGCGTCCTCGCCGCCGCCGCGGTCATCGCGCTGACCGACTTCACCCGCGCTGACGCGATGGTGTCCCTACTCATCGGCCTCGTCATCGCCCCACGCGCGCTGCGGCTGCTGCGCGACGCGGTCAACATCCTGCTCGAAGCAGCCCCCGCCGAGGCCGACCTCGAACAGATCCGCCAACACATCACCGACGTCGACCACGTCCTCGGAATGCACGACCTGCACGTCCACACCGTCACCTCAGGACTGCCCGTCCTCACCGCGCACGTCGTGGTCGACGACTCCTGCTTCCACGACGGCCACGCCCCACAACTGCTCGACGCCCTGCAAGCCTGCCTAGCCGGGCACTTCGACGTCGAACACAGCACCTTTCAACTCGAACCGGCCAGCCACGCCGACCACGAACACCCCACCCACTCCTAGCCAAGCCCCACCACCGCAACGCCGGCCGCCAGCCGCCGGCAGATCCCGCACGCCCTCAACCGCCCCCGAACGAAGGGCACCCATTCATGACCGCGACCAACGCTCCCCAACACCGCTGGGCCCTGGCCGGACTGACTGTCGCCGTCGTCGCCATCGGCTTCGACATCACCATTCTCAACGTCGCCCTGCCCACCATCGCCACCGACCTCACCGCCGACACCAGCGCACTGCAATGGATGGTCAACGCCTACGTCCTGCTCTTCGCCGGCCTCCTGCTCCCCTTCGGGGCGCTCACCGACCGATACGGCCGCCGCCGCGGCCTGCTCCTCGGTCTGGCCGTCTTCGCCGCCGCGTCCCTCGCCGCCGCCTGGGCCGACACCGCCACCCAGATCATCGCCGCCCGCGCCGGGCTCGGGGTCGGCGCCGCGCTCATCATGCCGAGCACCCTCGCCTCCCTCACCGCCCTGTTCGCCGGCGCCGAGCGCGCCCGCGCGGTATCCGTGCTCGTCGCCGGCATGGGCGTCGGCATCCCGCTCGGCCCGATCATCGGCGGCTACCTCCTCGAGCACTTCTGGTGGGGCACCATCTTCCTGATCAACCTGCCCATCGTCGCTCTCGGCGCCATCACCGTCGCCCTGTTTCTGCCCGAGTCCCGCGACCCCAACCCGCCACGCCTAGACCCCGTCGGCGCCGTCCTGTCGACCGCCGGTTTGGTCACGTTCGTCTACGCCGTCATCGAAGCCCCCGAACAAGGCTGGACCGCCACTACCGTCATCGCCGCGCTCATCGCCGCCGCGATCCTGCTCACCGGATTCACCTGGTGGGAACTGCATCACCAGGAGCCCCTGATCGACCTGCGCCTGTTTCGGAACCGACAGTTCCGGTGGGGCTCCATCAACGCCACCCTCGCCAGTTTCGCCCTGTTCGGGCTGCTGTTCGTCGCACCCCAGCACCTACAGTTCGTCCTCGAACTCGACGCCCTCGACACCGGGTTGCGACTGCTGCCTCTCATCGCCGGCCTCGTCGCCGGTGCCGGCATCGCCACCCGCCTCACCACCCGCACCGGTCACCGCACCCCGATCCTCGCCGGGCTGACCGTCACCACCGCCGGACTCCTCACCGGCACCCTGACCACCACCGCCAGCAGCTACGGATTCATCGCGACCTGGCACACCATCGTCGGATTCGGCATCGGCGCCACACTCGCCCCCGCCATGGACGCGGTGCTCGCGGTCATGCCACCCGAACGCTCCGGCGCCGGCATCGCCATCACCATGACCATGCGCCAAACCGGCGGAGCCCTTGGCGTCGCCCTGCTCGGCAGCCTGCTGTCCGCGACCTACCCCGACCGCATTGACACCACCGGCCTCCCAGCGCCAGGCGCTGACACCGCGACACAGTCGATCGCCGCGACCTTGGCCGTCGCGGACCGTCTGGGCCTACCAGCGCTCGCCGACGCCGCGAACCACGCCTACGTCGACGCCATGATCTACGTCCTCATCGCCTGCGCCGCCGTCACCACGCTCGGCGCCGTCGCGACCATGCTGTTCATGCCCACCCGAATTGGCGAACACCCGACCATCGACCCCATCGCCCCGCAATCGTAGAAGGCGCCAGCAGGGCAGTCATGGCACTGCTGCGGTCCCGCTACCAATCGGGCCCGAACGGTTACGGATTGCAGGGGAACGCTGGTGTGTGGCCACCAGCCAGCCCGTGACGCCAGCACGGTCGTGGTATCCCGAGCGGCAGCTCGGCGTGCCGAAGGCCTCGCTGGTGGTGGCCCCGTCGCCCCGGAAGCGTTAACAAATCTGTGGGTCCTCCGCAGATTTGATCCGGCGTAAAGTCGATGAATTGCATGGGATCAGATTGGCTGGGACGGACGCGACTCCCGGGGGTCGCCTTGGATCTGGCTCTTATGCGGTGGTGACCGCCGTGCCGCCATCAAGGATCTGGCCGACACACCCCGAGAACGCGGACTTTACGGCCCATTTGCTCGACACTGACGACGCAAAGCTGGATCAGCTCGATACCAACGGCTACCGGCCGCTGCGCCCAGTGTTGACCGGCTACCCTCCGCTGCGACCTGCGGGTGTTGGCAAGCGGCAGGTGTTACTGCCGATCGGCGACGCCGATGAGGTAATCACCGCCGATCGGGGCACGCCATCGCACGCCGACGTGCAGGCCCTGGCGGTGCAGCTCGGTGAGGAACTGCTCGGCGGTGAACCTGTCGTCGGTTGGGTGTTCGAACAGCATCCGGTAGGTGGGGCGGGCGAGGGCGCGGGCGGTGACCTCGTCGAAGTAAAACGTGCCGCCTGGGCGTAGCACCCGGGCGATCTCGGCGACGGCGGTACGCCAGGAGGGGATGTGGTGCACGATCGCGAAGTCGAACACCGCGTCGAAGCTGTCGTCGTCGGCGCCGATGCTGGCCCGCAGATCCGCGGCGTCGCCGGTGTGCAGCCGCACCCGGTCGCTGTAGGCGGTCAGCCGGCGACGGGCCCGGGTGATCATCATCGGGTCCAGGTCGAGGGCGTCGATGTGGGCGGCGCCGAACTGTTCGAAGATGAGGCGGGTGCCGTAGCCGGGCCCGCAGCCGATCTCCAGGACGCGGGCGTCAGGGGGCAGGGTGCCGCCGAGGCGGCGAAGCCAGGGCACTTCGTACCAGCGTTGCAGCCAGCGCCGGGGCGGCGAGTTGATCAGCGCGGTCTCCTTCTGGTTCATCAACATGCGTGCTCTCCATCGTGGTGGCTTATCGGCTGTGCGTCGCGGTGGTCGTCGTGGCTTTTCGGTGCGGCGGGGGCGGCCGGGTAGGAACACGGTGGTCACGACGGCGGCGATCGCGGCGACGGCGGCGCCGGCGGCGAGCAGGCTGCCGAGTAGGGCGACGCGGAGCGCGCCGGCGACCTGCCGCAGCGCCATGGTCAGTGCAGTGCCGGAGCCTGCGCGTTGTGGGGGGAGCACGGCGAGCACAGCGTCCATGGCTGGGGTGAGGCTCATCCCGGCGCCGAGCCCGGCCACCGTCAGCCAGCCGGCCACGAATTTGTAGCTGCTGTCCACGTCGGTGGTGGCGCCAAGGCCAAGTCCGGCGGCGGTCAGCAGCAGCCCGGTAGCCACGGGAACCCGGTAGGCGGTGCGGGCAGCGAGGCGCTGCGCGGGCGGGGCGCCGACGACGATGCCGCCGATCAGCGGGAGCAGGCGTAGTCCGGTGCCGAACGCGTCGGCGCCTTGGACGAACTGCAGGTATTGCGGCAGCGTGAACAGCAGCCCGAACAGGGCGAAGCTGGCCAGCGTCGCACTTCCGGCACCCCAGGCGAGCTGGGCGTTGCGGAACAGCCGCAGGTCGATCATCGGCTGGGCGGTGCGCAGTTCCCGGGCCACGAAACCGGTCAGCAGCACCGCCGCGGCGGCGAACGCGACCAGGACGAGGGGATGGCCCCAGCCGCGGTCGGGAGCCTCGACGATTCCGTAGACCAGGATGATCAGCCCGGCGGTGGACGTGATCGCCCCGGGAAGGTCGGCCGCTGGTGGCTGCGGGTCGCGCGATTCAGGCATGAGCGCCCCGATCGCGAACCTCGCTGCGGCCACGATCGGCACGTTGATCAGGAAGATGGAGCCCCACCAGTAATGCTCCAGCAGCCAGCCGCCCAGGATCGGCCCGAGCGGGAGTCCGGCGCCGATGCCGACCACGACCAGCGCGACGGCTTTGCCGCGTTCCCGATCGTCGAACAGCACAGTGAGCACACCGAGCGCGATCGGCATGACGATCGCCGCACCGGCTCCCATCACCGCCCGCACGGCGATCAGCCCGGCCGCCGACTCGGTCCAGGTCGCGACGAGGCACGCCCCGCCGAACACGAGCAGGCCGGCCACGATCAGCCGCTTGTGGCCGTACCGGTCGCCGAGGGCTCCGGCGGGCAGCATCAGCCCGGCGAAGACCAGCACGTACGCGTTGACGATCCACTGCAAGCCGCTGGTGCCGGCCGCAAGGTCGGCTGCCAGGGTCGGTAACGCCACGTTCAGGATCGTGAGATCCAGCCCGAGGGTCAGCACGCTCAACACCAGTGCCCCGAGTACCCGCTCAACGCCAGTGCCCCGAGTACCCGCTCAACGCCAGTGCCCCGAGTACCCGCTGAACGCCAGTGCCCCGAGTACCCACCACCGGCGGTTGCCGGATTGTTCTCCTGTTCTCACCGCCACACCGCCAATCGATCGTTGATGACCGCTGTCACCGGCACTTGACGATTGATCAGACAATCACGCTATCATCGTGTTGTGGCGATGAATAGTGATCTGGTGGGGGTCCGACCCGCCGACGATCTGGCACCGGCGGTGGCGTTGTTCCGCGGGCTGGCCGACCCGACCCGGCTGGCAATCCTGCGCCGGTTGGCCGACGGGGAGCGGCGCGTCGTGGACCTGACCACCGCGCTCGGGCTGGCGCAGTCCACCGTCTCAGCGCACCTGGCCTGCCTGCGTGACTGCGGCCTGGTGGCCGGGCGCCCGGAAGGCCGACAGATGTTCTACGGTCTCGCTCGACCGGAGCTAATGGACTTGCTGGGTGTTGCCGAGCAGTTGCTCGCTGCGGCCGGTGAGGCCGTCGCGCTGTGCCCCACGTACGGCTGCGCAGCGGACGGTGGCCAGTGAGCGCGCAGCCGTCCGCGCTGAGCGAGGCCGAGACGGAAAGGCTGACCCGCCGGGGCTTGCGGCTGGCGCAATTCACAGTTGCGTACAACGTCGTCGAAGGCGGGGTCGCGATCACTGCCGGGTTGTTCGCCGGGCTGGTGTCGCTGGTTGGGTTCGGCCTGGACTCCGGCATCGAGTCCGCCGCCGCCGTGCTCGTCGGCCTGCGCCTGGCCGCGCGGCTGCGTAACGGCGAGGCCGACGAGGTCAAGGAACGCCGCACCCTCAAAGCCGTCGCCGTGACGTTCTTCGTCCTCGCCGCGTACGTCGTGATCGAAGGCATCCGGGACCTAATCGCTGGCGAGGAACCGGACACCTCCATCGTCGGTATCGTGCTGCTCGCCCTCTCTGTGATCATCATGCCGGTGCTGGCCGCAGCGAAGAAGAAAGTGGCGATGCAGCTCGGCGGGGACCGGCTGATCCTGGCCGACGCCGCCGAGACCCGCATTTGCGTGCTGCTGAGCATCTCTACCCTCGCCGGCCTCGTCCTGTACGCCGTCACCGGCGCGGCCTGGCTGGACCCGCTGGCCGGGTTCGTCATCGCCGCGTTCGCCATCCACGAAGGCCGCGAAGCCTGGGAAGGTGAACTCGTCGAAGACGATGACGACGATGACTGAATGCGCTCGACCCTCGGTCCCGGCGACACGCTCTCGGGTGCGGGTTGGCCCCAGCGTCGTTGTCGTTCGCTGCGGATGCGAATGCAGGCGCGTTCGCGGCGTTGGGCGGCCAGGATGTCGGGGTGGCGGGCGTTGGCGTTGCGCCAGCGCAGGTAGGTCCGCAGCTTTCGGGTCAGCGCCGGATGGTTCGGGTGGTTGGAGCCGGCACGGGGACGGCGAGAGCGACGCTGATTCACAGCCGCTGGCGCAGCCGCCGAAGGTTGTCTTCCTCGGAGTCGGGGCCCGTAGCCGGGCCCGTAGCCGGGGTGGGCGAGGGTGGGATTTCGGATCAGGCGGCGGTGAGTGGGACTGCCGCCACCCCCATCGGTGGCCGCTTGTCGGGTTGTCTCGTGCGACGTCTGTGTTTACGGCTCGCCGATCTCGTCTTTCTTGGTGCTGTTCTTGCGTGGAGGTCGAGGGGCCGTCAGGCGATCAGGTCCGGCACGTAGAACCAGGTGAACGGCGCCCAAGGCAGGTTGCGCAGCACCATCGAGTAGACGAGGAACGCGATGGCGACGCCGATCGCGGTGCGCATGCTGATCCGTGGCGTGGGTAGCTGCCTGCCGAAGACCCAGGCGGCGATCCACCACAGCCACATGTAGGCGCCGGCCGGGACCAGGGCGAGGGCAGCCAGGTGCATGCGGGCGGCGTCGATGATGTCACCGTGTAGCAGGTACCAGGTCATTCGGGTGATGCCGCAGGTCGGTCCGTCGATGCCGAAGGCCATGTGCCACAGGCAGGGGCCGGTCGGGTCACCGACGCGGTCGGTGGGGTCAAACGCGAGGACGTAGCCGAACCAGGCGGCGGGCACGCCCAGCGCCCAGAGCGGCGTGAACCGTAGCCAACCGCGCGGACGGTCCGGCGCCGCCGGCATTCCCGCCGCGCCCGCGAGGCTGCTCATTGTGCGTCTAGCCGGGCGGTGTAGCCGGCCTCGGCGATGGCGGCGATCACGTCGTCGGGGGCGCACCGGTCAGGGTCCAGGTCCACCTTCGCCTGGCCGGCGCGCAGGCTTGTCGCCGAGGAGGTGACGCCGTCGAGGTCTTCGAGGGCGTCGTCGATGAGCATGCCGCAGCTGGCGCAGTGCATGCCCTCGACGGTGAACGTGCGGGTGACTGTCTGTCCCATGGTGAGGCTCCTGTTCTTCCTGTCAGGGGGTGATGGTGAGTTGGCCGCTGTACATGCCCATGGCGCACGTGTAGCGCAGCGCGCCGGGTTGCAGAACGCCGAGGTCGATGCGGGTGTCACCGCTTCGCGGCAGGGCCAACTGCTTGTCCAGCGAGGGGATCACGAAATAACTGGTGCACCCGACGACGCCGTCGGAGCGCATGACGAGCGTGGTGGGCACGCCGGCACGGACGGCAATGTTCTTCGGGCTGTAGGAGGCGTCGCGGACTGTCACGATGACTTCCTGCCGGCCGTCGCCAAGCGGGTGCACCACGGCCGGGTCGGTGACCGGCGGTGGGGCCTGGACGCCGACGGTCTGGGACAGGTTGCGGGCGGCCAGCGGAGAGTCGGCGAGGGTCAGGCCACCGTTGAGCGTGTACAGGCCCATACCGAGCACGACCAGGCCGGTGACGACCGCGAGGCGGCCCTGCCAGGCGGCGGCGGCCCTGCGGGCGGCGTAGCCGAGGATCGCGAACAGTGGGCTGGTGCCGATGACGAACACGGCCATGGTGGCGGCGCCGGACAGCGCGGAGCCGGAGGTCAACGCGAGGGCTTCCACGGACAGGGTGATCCCGCACGGGACGAGAATGGTGAAGAAGCCGAGCAGGGCGGGGGCGAAAGCGGCCTGGGAACGGGCCCGGCCGCGCACGAACCGCATCCAAGCCGCCGGGGGCTCGAGGGTGAACTTCTTGAACCCGGGGACACCCAGCTGGGCCAGCCCGAACGCGATGATCAGCGCCCCGGCAGCCAGCTGGGTCCACACCCGCGCCGTCGGGGACAGTTGTGCCGCGCCGCCGACCGCGCCGAGCAGCGCACCCAGCAGGGTGTGGGAGACGAGCTTGCCGCCCAGGAACGCCCCGACCGGGGCGAAGTCGTCACCCGCCTGCGCCCGCAGCGTGCGCAGCCCGGCCACCGCGCGCACGCCCAGCGGCTTCGGGGGTTCGATGGTGCGGGCACGCCATTGCTGCTGCGGATTGCGAGCCGGCGGTGGGGTCCTGCCGGGCGCCTTCCCGGACGACTTTGCTGACGCGGGCCCTTGGGCGGCGCCCACCGTGGCCTTGGCCCGCGCCCCGGGCTGAGCCGCCGGTCCGGCGTTGCGTTGGCGGGTGACCAGGCCGGTGAGCAGCCCGCCCTGTACGGCGGCGCAGGAGACGCCACCGGCGAACAGGCCGGTGACCAGTACAGCACCTAGATTCACAACTGATCCCTTTGGTTGATTAATTGCCGGTTTGGCCGGGGTCGACGGTGGCGCGGAGCTGCGACAGGCAGCGCGGTCCCGTCAGTTCGGCGGACCAACAGGCACCTCCTTCGGTGGACGCTCGCCACATTACCTCCTAAGCTCCTAAGGAGTTTAGGAGGTCGGTTCTTGGGAGTGCCCTCCGTGGAGATCTGCTGGTCAGGCCGGTGTTAGCCACCTTCCTGCTTGCCGGGAGGGTGGGGGAGGAGATCACCCTCGGTGCTTTCCGCACGGGCGCTGCGCCGCGCCCTCGACCGTCGCAAGCTCACTCACGACAGGAAGTAACCGCCATGGAGAAGCTGGTCTACCTGCTGCCCATTCTCGTTTGCCCGCTCATGATGGGCGCGATGATGTGGATGATGATGCGGGGTAACCACACGAGTGCTGGGCCGCAGCCCGGTAGCCAGGAGGAGATCGCCGCCCTGCGGGCTGAGGTCGCGACCCTGCGCGCCGGCCAGCCCGGCCAGCAGGTATCCACCGGAACGGGCGCGACGGCATGACCGACCTGACGCTCGCCACCGCCGAGACGCCTCCGGTGTGTCCGTGCCGCACACGGCACGAGAAGCCGCAGAACACGAGCAGCGAACAGTTGGCCCGGTTGCGCGGCGGGGCCACGCATGAGCGATGTGGGGTCAGGTAGCCATGGCGAAGCCCAACCGATCAGGCGCCAGGCCGAAGCCGCCCCGCCCCGTGGCGAAAGCAGTGGCTGGTGGGCGTTCGCCAGCATTGATCGCGACGTTCGTCGCGGTAGGCGTCCTCGCTGCCGCCATCATCGGGTACGCCATATACGCGGTCACCCGCGGCGATGGCGGACAGCCGGCTGGGACGAACATCGCCGGGCTGACCAACTACCGGGCCAGCGATCCGAAGATGCTCACCCGCAACCACGTCAGGGGCGTGGTCGCCTACCCGGTGAGCCCGCCGGTGGGTGGCGATCACAACCCGATCTGGCAGGATTGCATCGGCGACGTGTACCCGGCAGCAATCGCGAACGAGAACGCGGTACATAGCCTCGAACACGGCGCCGTGTGGATCACCTACCGACCGGATCTGCCCGCCGACCAGATCGAGACCCTCGCCGGCAAGGTCCGGGGCACGCCTTACCTGTTCATGTCGCCCTTCCCCGGACTGGACCAGCCGATCTCCCTGCAGGCGTGGGGCTACCAGCTCAAGCTCGACACCGCCGCCGACCCGCGCGTCGACCAGTTCATCCGGGACTTCCGGATCAAGGCCGCACCGGAGCCGGGCGCGCCCTGCTCGAACGGGGTCACCGCCACCGGCACCACGCCGCACAACACGCCCGGAGGATGACACCGGCACCCCCACCCACGCGCGGCCACACCCGCGGTGCGGAGGCCGCACCCCAGAACGCCGAACGGAGACGCACCAAGCCATGACCGATCGGCCCACCGGCGAGCCCGCCGCCCGCACCGGACACCGTGCCTACCTGCTCGGCGGGCTCGCCGCACTGGTGGCCCTCGCGGTCGGTCTCGCCATCGGCCTACTCGTACCCGATTCCCGCCCTGGTGACGGGTCGGCCGAGGCCGGGTTCGCCCGCGACATGCAGACCCACCACGCGCAGGCCATAGAGATGTCGATCATCGCTTACCGGCGCTCGGTCGACCCTGAGATCCAAACCATCGGCCTGGACGTGGCGTTGACCCAGCAGACGCAGGTCGGCACGATGCGCGACTGGCTCGACCAGTGGCAGCTGCCGCCAACCGGAAGCCGGCCGGCGATGGCCTGGATGCCCGGCCACACACTGACCGCCGACGGGCGGATGCCCGGCATGGCCAGCCGGCAGGAGCTGGACCGGCTGCGGGCCGCCAACGGCCGTGACCTCGACATCCTCTACAGCCAGCTGATGATCCGCCACCACCTCGGCGGGATCATGATGGCCGAGGAGGTCCTGCGCCACAGCGACCGCCCCGAGGTTCGTTCCCTGGCAGAATCCATGAAAACCAGTCAGCAGAACGAGATCACGGCGTTCATGGCCGTGTTGGCCCGCAACGGCGCCAAGCCGTCATAGGCAGCGGCCCCTGAGTCGGCGGCGCCTGTGCCCAACGAGAGGGCACACCGCAGCCGCGCCAACCGGCATCGGGTAGACCCCTGCCTCCTCCTCGGTGTGGCTTGGGTAGACGAACCGGCGGCGGGCCAGATGCCTCGCGTCGACCAGCACCTCCTCGACGAGGCGATCCTGCCCGTCGAGAACCAACTCGGCGGGGCGGCCCTCGGTTACGAACCCCAACGCCAGCCGCATCCTTGCCCACGGTCACGCCGAATGCCACAACCTGCCGGGCGACACCCCAACTACGGCTCCGTCGCCGCGAACTCGGCGCCGGAGCAGCGCGGCGGTGTCGGCTCAGGGATCGAAGTGGAAGTCTCGCTGGTCACCGCCTGATACACCGTGATTTGCCTGGCCGGTTACCCGTAGCCGTACCGGCGCGGCCAGCATCGCCGCCACCACAGCGACCACTACCAGCAGCGGCCGCGTCGAGGGCCGGCGCGTCCTGGTGTGGTCACAAGGGCAACGCCGGACACATCCCGAGCACCGGGAACACCTGGACCGCCAGGAGCGCCACGGCCGGGGCCAACGCCAGCGAGGTGATCCCCGCCACCAGCCCCGCCCGTTGCGCGCGGCCGAGTGGTGCGGGTGGGGTCAACAGCCGGTGCAGCCGCTCGGCAGCGTCACCGCCAGTCGCCGCCACCACCCCGGCCAGGGCTGGCGTCCCATGGTCGATGGCGTTGGCGGTCGCCATCGTTACCAGGGCCCGCGCCAGGCTGATCGGAGCATGCCGGGCGGTAGCCACCTCATCGGCTCGCATCTCCACCAGCCGGCACAACTGAACATGCGCCAACGCGAATAGCGCCATACGCGGGAACGCCTGGTGCAGCAGTCGCACCCCGTCCAACAGCAGGTCGTGACGGCCCGCGGCGTGAGCCCGCTCGTGCGCGAGCACCGCCGCCACCTCGTCGCCGGCAAGCTGCTGCAGCGCACCAGTCGTCACCACCACCCGGCGGCCGTGCCCGGCCACCACATAGGCAGCTGGTTGCGCGTTGTCCACAACAGTGGCGCCCAGCTCTGGCACCGTCCATCCCGTCATCGCGAGAATCCGCACATGAGTGCGACGTCGCGCCGACGCCGCCCGCGCCAGCCGCACACCAGTCAACAGCAGCCGGACGGTCAACCCCAACCCCGCCAAAAGGACCACAGATGCCGCTGTCCGACCAAGCAGACCGAACTCGCCACGAGCAGCCTGCACACACCACCGCCACGCCACACAGGCCGGGGCAGTGGCGGCCTGCCACGGCGCCACCACGGCCAGCACCGCCCCGGACGCCGCCGTGAGCACCGCGCCAAGCACCGCATACCAGGCCGCGATGCCCAGCCTCGGCGACCGGTACACCCAGCCCGCCTTGGCAAGGCCCCGCGGTGCCAGCGTCGAAACGGCAATGGCGAACAGAAGCAAGTGAATTCCGGTCACTTGGCGTCGCTCCGCTCGTGCGCCTGCAGGGCCTGACGCAGCGCCGCAGCCTCGTCGGCGCTCATCCGACCGATGAACCGCACCAGGGCCTCCGCCGGGTCGCCGGCCTCGTCCAGGGCGTCGCGCATCAGCAGCGCCCCGTACTCCTCTCGCGACCGGGTCGGCTGGTACCGGTGGGCACGCCCTTCGCGTTCGCGGCGCAGCCACCCCTTCTTGTACAGGTTGTCCACGACCGTCAACACCGTGTTGTAGGCAATGTCACGATCGGGCAGCAAATCCGAATGGACCTCCCGCACCGTCGCCGACGCATTGCGGACCCACAATCGGTCCATGATCGCCGCCTCAAGCTCGCCGAACCCTCGCACACCCACCTCCGATCGGGAACACCTAACCAGCATAGGAGTTGAAGCTGGGCCGGCCAACCTCAGAGGGTCACAACAGGGGGAGCCCGGCTCTATTGCAGGTCAGCCAAATCCAGCCTCTCGCGTCGATGATCAGCAACCGTAGGCCACCCCTGCTGCGACTACAGGATCTCGGGGGTGCCGGAGCAGAGTGGGAGCGCCAGTCGAAGCTGACGCTGGAAGGTATCCGGCCAGTCCAGCGGAGGACTTCATCGCGATGGCAATCAGGGGATTGCCGACCCTTGCTGATCGTTCCCACCGCGCTCGCCGAGATCAACGGCGCGCGGCTGGTTAGCAGAGTTGGCACCAATCCCAGAGCCCACGATCGATCGCCGGATGAGTATCGTCCCCAGATCGCGTCGGATGAGACAGTTGACGATGTTGGGTCTGCCTGGAGTCGGCGACGGCCGAGGTCGACCCGACTTCCCGTCCCGCACGACGCGCTGCGCGGGCGAGCGCCGGCATCACCGCCAGGGACACCGCGGCCAGGTCCAGACCAACCGCTGCGCGCGGTCCGCGCCGACCAATGCGTGGACCGATGCGACAGAAACGTAGGCGCCGAGGGCCAGGAACGACAACGCGATGATGCGCAGCGCGGTGCGTCCCCGGCGTTCGTGGTCAGGGCCGGAGAATTGTTAGACGGGACCGCGGTCGCGGAGGCGACCTCGATGACGGAGTCGAGCCCGAAACCGATCAGCGTGGTCGAGGAGACCATGGTCCCGGCGGTGATCGCGACGATCACCTCAACGATGTTGTAGGTGATGGTTGCGGCGACGAACAGACGTACCCGCCGGATCAGGGTCGAGCGCCGGGCCGATGACGGGCCGAGCGCCACGAGCGGCAGTGGCGTGTTCATCAGCAGCACTCCTCGGACTCGGCGGCCTGGCAGGCGGCTGGATCGACGGCCAGGACAGGCCGAGGAGATCGCCGAGGGTTTGTGGGCCCCGGGCGTCGGCGAGTTGCTAGCGGCTGCGGTGCCCCTCGGGGATTGCGAAGACGAGGGCGCAGCCCCGTAGGCACGCCAAGTGGTTGGGCAGGGTTCTGCCGAGTCGCGCCCAGCAGGTCAGCAAGTCGCCGGATATCCGGGTCCATCGCGTAACGCGAGCATGAGCCGGGCTCCGCCGTGGTGGTGCTGTTGTCCCGAGCGTGTGCAATCCATCTGGGCGGAAGTCGGCCTAGCCGTCGACCGGAGTGAGGGGGCATCGGATTTGGTTGCTATCGTCGGCCGGCGTCGATGAAATCGCTCGGGTTAGTGAGGGTGTGTGGTGAAGCGACGCGGTTGGACGCTGGTGACACGGCTGGGTCGTGGCTGGTGGCGGCAGTTGACCAGTATGCGCACCGCGCTGGTGCTGTTGTTCCTACTTGCTGTGGCGGCGGTGCCGGGTTCGGTGCTGCCGCAGCGCAACCTGGGTGTAGAGAAGGTTGACGCCTATCGCGTCGAGAATCCGGAGTTGAGCCGGTGGTTGGACCGCTTCGGGTTCTTCGATGTGTACTCGTCGCCGTGGTTCGGGGCGATCTACCTGCTGTTGTTCACCTCACTGGTGGGGTGTGTGCTGCCGCGATTGCGTGAGCACGTGGCGGCGATGCGGCGGCGTCCACCGTCCGCGCCGCGCAACTTCGCCCGGTTACCGGTCCACGCGGAGGTCGGCGTCTCGGTGTCCGCCGCGCCCGAGGCTGCTGAGCGGCTGCGGTCGCTGTTGCGGTCACGGCGTTACCGAGTGGCAGTGCGCGCCGGTGACGGCGGCGAAGTGACGGTGGCAGCGGAGAAGGGATACTTGAGGGAAACCGGGAATCTGCTGTTTCACTTCGCGCTTCTAGCGGTGCTGGGCGGGGTAGCGATCGGCTACGGGTGGGGCTGGTACGGCAACCGCATCCTGGTGGCTGGACCGGACACCGGGTTCTGCACGAACCTGCAGCAGTTCGACGAGTACGGCCTGGGGCCCCGACTGCAGCCCGGTGACCTGCCCGCGTACTGCGTGGAACTGGACCGATTCCAGGCGGAGTTCCTCGACAACGGCCAGCCGACGGTGTTCCGCGCGGATGTCAGCTGGTCCACCCCGCAGCGGGAGTGGGGCCGGCATCGCCTGGAGGTGAACACGCCGCTGCGGCTGGACGGGGCGAACCTGTACCTGCTCGGGCATGGGTACGCTCCGGTGCTGCGTTACACCGACCGGCAGGGCCGCTTCCAGACGTCCGTGTCACCGTTCCTGCCGATCGACGAAATGACCACTAGTGAGGGCGCGGCGATCTTTCCCGACGCCAACGCCGACACGCGCTCCGGGAAACGGTCCACCGATGGGCAGGTGGCGTTCTCCGGGGTGTACGTGCCGACCGTCCCCACGTCAGGCCCACCGTCGCTGTCGGCGCATCCGGCGGAGCGGGCGCCAGGGCTGCTGCTGACCGCCTACCGTGGCAACCTCGGCCTGGAGACGGGTGTGCCGCAGTCGGTGTACGAGGTGCCGCGCCGGGCCCTGGACAGCGGTCGGCTCAAGCAACTGCCGGGGCAGGCAAAGATGCTGCGGCCGGGTGAGCGGTGGACCCTGGACGACGGCACGGCCCTGGAGTTCCTCGGCACCCGCCGGTGGATCACGGTGACCGTGCGCCACGATCCGGGTGAGCCCGTCGTGCTGGCCGGCGTGATCGTCATGATGGTGGGCTTGGTAGCGACGTTGTCCGTGCGCCGTCGCAGGGTGTGGTTCCGACTCACTCCGACAGGCGGCCACTGCACCATCACCGCGGGCGGCCTACCCCGCAGCGACTATCCCGGGTTCGCCGCCGAGTTCACCGCGGTGGTGGCCGCTGCGGGCGCGGCGCCCACGGTCGGTCCGCCGTCGCGGCCCGACGGCATCGACGATGAGACGGCCGCCGACCCGGTGTCAGCTTCGGCTGATAATGTCCGCACATGACGATACTGGCGGTGGCGTCGCAGGCAGACGCCCAGGTCGCCGCCCGGCTCTTCCGAGGGCTGGCCGAGCCGACCCGCCTGGCGCTGTTGACCGCGCTGCTCGACGGTGAACGCACGGTCAACGAACTGGTGCGGGCGGTGGGCGGCAAGCAGTCAGGCGTGTCGGGGCATCTGGCGTGCCTGCGCGATTGCGGGTTGGTGGCCAGCCGTCCGGGCCCGGGCCGGTCGGTGCTGTACCGGTTGGCCGCCCCGAGTCTGCAGACCCTGTTGCGCGCAGCCGAGGAGTTGCTGGCCGACAGCGGGCACCCGGTGACGTTGTGCGCCGAGCCGGGCGGCGAGCAGTCGTGAACGTGTCCTCGCGGCGGCTGCCCACGATGGCCGTGCTCGCGGCCTTCGCCCTGTCGGTGGCCGGCTGTGCCGGCGGGCCGCCCGGTGACGGTGGTCAGTCCGGCACTGAGGTGGTGCAGGGAGCGGACGCTGGACGAGTCGCCGCAGGGGCCAGCGTGGTCTACGCGGCGGCCGAGCGCGGTC
This sequence comes from Micromonospora sp. WMMC250, assembly GCF_027460215.1. NCBI lineage: Bacteria > Bacillati > Actinomycetota > Actinomycetes > Micromonosporales > Micromonosporaceae > Micromonospora > Micromonospora sp. WMMC250. The sequence goes on from NZ_JAPZBJ010000002.1 coordinate 7,419,319, forward strand.
AAGCGCCGACGTTGGAAGGCGAGGTCCTCGACGGCAGCCGGTTCGACCCGGCGACCCTCGACGGCATGGTCGTCGTGGTCAATTTCTGGGCGTCGTGGTGCGCGCCCTGCCGGGCGGAAGCCGACGAACTCAACAGCGCCTACACCGCGACCAAGGACCTCGGGGTGCGGTTCGTGGGGATCAACATCCGCGACGGACGGGACCAGGCCACAGCGTTCGTTGAGGGCCGGGAACTGTATCCAAGCCTGTTCGACTCGGCCGGGCGCATCGCGTTGGGCTATACCGATGTGTCGCCCAATACCATCCCGGCCACCCTGATCGTCGACCGCGAAAGGCGGGTGGCGGTGGTGCTTCGTAAGGCGGTCACGCAGCGGGAGTTGGAGCCGTTGATCCGCCAAATCGCGGGGGAGCGTCCCAGCGGTGGGTGAAGTCTTCGCCGGGGTGGCCACCTCCGGTCCGCTGCTGCTTGCCCTCGGGGTGGCAGCGCTGGCCGGGCTGGCGAGTTTCTTGTCGCCGTGCGTGCTGCCACTGGTACCCGGCTACGTCTCCTACATCACGGGTATGGCCGGTGATGATCTGGCTCGCCCGGCGAGTGGCGGGCCACCCACAACGACCGCTGTCGCCACTGTGCGGGTTCGGGGCCGGATGCTGGCCGGCACGGTGCTGTTCGTCGCGGGGTTCACCGTCGTGTTCATCCTCACCGCTGTCGCCGTGGCCGGCACGGGACGGCTGCTGCTCGTCCACGCCCGCACCGTCGAGATGGTGGCCGGCGGGCTGACCGTGGTGCTGGGGCTGAGTTTCCTCGGGTTGGTCCCGGTAGGTCAGTACGAGCGGCGGTTGCGGCGCCTGCCCGCGCCCGGGTTGGCTGGGGCGCCGCTGCTCGGCGTGGTGTTCGGTGTGGGCTGGGTGCCGTGCGTCAGTCCCACCCTCGGAGCGGTCCTGGCGTTGGCCGCCGTGGACGCCACCACTGGCCGGGCGGTTGCCCTTGCGTCGGCCTACTGCGTCGGCCTCGGCGCACCGTTCGTCCTGTTTGGGCTCGGCCTGCGCCGGGTGCTGGGCGCCTTGACGGTGGCCCGTCGGCACAGCCGGGCGATCACCCGTGTGGGCGGCCTGCTGCTCGTCGCGGTCGGGGTCGCGTTGATGACCGGTTGGTGGTCGGCGTTCACCATCTGGTTGCGCGCCACGGTGGGCCCAGGGCAGGTGGGCATATGACCGGCGAGGTGGCACGTTCACCCGCCACGCTCGCCACATGGGACGTGTCGGGCGGCTGTCGACGGTGGAGGCGGTGCTCGGGTCTCGCGGCCTGACGGCATCTGACCGACCTGCGGCAAAACGGCGGGCGGCTCGAACCGCCCGCGACGGGGGGCGCGTCCACGCAGCCTATTTCACGAGCAGCAACAGAACGAGGAAAGGTCCGCCATGGCAGTGCTGTCCGACCAGTTGCTCATCGCCACGCTGCTGATCTACCTGGCTGCGATGGTCGGCTACGCCGTCGAACACACCCTTCGCCGTCCCCGCACGGTCGTGCCCGCCGTCAGGCGCGTGCCAGCGATGGCCGCGACGGCCGTCACGCCGGCGGTGGACATCCCGCCGCCTGGCACCGACGGTGATCGCGTGGCGGCCCCGGCTGCATCCGCCGGGCGGCTGCGGTGGGCGGGGTGGTTCGCCGTAGCGGCGACCGGACTGGGCGCGGTCACACACGCGGCGTGCCTGCTCACCCGCGGATTGGCCGCTGAACGGGTGCCGTGGGGCAACATGTACGAGTTTGTTCTCGCGGTCACGCTGGTCGGTATTTTGGCCTGGCTCGGCCTGCTCACCCGCCGTCCTGCGGTCCGCCCCATCGGCCTGTACGTGGCACTGGCCACGGTCACCCTGCTCGGACTGGCCGGCATGCGGTTGTACGCACCAGCCGGACCCCTCGTTCCGGCGCTCAACTCGTACTGGCTGAAGATCCACGTCAGCGCCGCCGCGACTGCCTCGGGGATCTTCCTGCTCGGTTTCATCGCCGCCACGGCGTACCTGATTCGACTGCGCCGCGACCGCGCCGCCGAGGCGGGCCGGATGCCTGGTTTCGTGTCGTCCCTCGGCCGCTATCTGCCCGCCGTGGAGACCCTGGAGCGGGTGACGTTCCAGATGCACGTGCTCGCCTTTCCGATCTGGACCTTCGCCGTCGTCGCCGGAGCGATCTGGGCCGAAGCCGCCTGGGGCCGCTACTGGGGCTGGGACCCCAAGGAAACGTGGGCCTTCATCTCTTGGGTGGCCTACGCCGGCTATCTGCACGCGCGCGCCACCCCCAGCGTTAAGCGCCCGATCGTGGCGTGGCTGGCCGTCCTGGGCTGGGTGACCATGATGTTCAATCTCTTTGCCGTCAACCTCGTCATCGCCGGCCTGCACTCGTACGCCGGCACCAACTGACGGGGTGATCGTGGGCGGCGACTCTGCCAGCGGCAACCGGATGACCGCTGCTATGAGCAAAGCCTCGCCGGATTTGGTGCCCGTAGGGCCAGACGGCGCAGCGCGACCCGGTTGGCGGCGATGGCTCTGGGCGGCCACCGTGGTGTGGGCGCTGTCGCTGCTCGCCGCCGCCATGATCTCGGCGCACCGCAGCCCGCCGACCGTGCGCGAGCAGCGCGACCTTGCGCAGGCAGATGTCGTGGTGGACGGCGCCGTGGGCGAGTTGGCAGCCGCCCCCAGCCCGACGCTAGTCCTCTCGATCGCGGCTGACACGGTCACCGAAGGCTGCCGAGTCAGCCCCCTGCGCGACGGTGCGCTCCTGCAACGCACCCTCGTCCTCGCCGCGCCGGAGCCGCAGGCCGCCGAGGCGCTGCGAACGCTCGCTCGACGCCTGACACCCCGGTATCGGCCCACGATCGGCTCGGGCTCCCCGGGCGGGGCGCGCCGGAACTGCACGCTGACGCCGGTGGCTTCGTCGCTGTTCGGGGGCCCGTTACCGGACAGGGTGAGGTGACCATCACCCTTGGCAGCGGATGCCGACCGGCGGTGCCCCTGGGCGCCTCCGCGGTGCCGGATGAGCGGGACCGCGCCGCCGTGGCGCCGGTTCTGGCGGCGCTCGGCGCCCCACCGGCGCAGCCGACCGTGGCGCAGGCGCCGTGTCCGGGCGGCGGTGCCATCCGCACGGTGGCCGCCCGCAGCCGGGCCGCCGCGCCAGCGTCGCTGGCCGCCGCGCTACGCCCGCTGACCATCGGCGCCTCGGTGATCGTTGATCAGCCTGCCTTCTACGCCTGCCAGCGCGGCTCCACCACCCGCTCCGTGCGCGGGGACGGCGACACGGTCTCCGTTGTGTCCACCACCTCCTGCCCGTAGACGCCGAGCGAGGACATGCCACCCCGCTGATGTGGGCCGGAAAGGCGCGGGCCCAAGGCGGGGGCGGTGGCGGTCAGCGGGCCGGTGCGGCGGGCTGCGGCGGATGGTCACCGTCGGAGCGCCCCAGCGGTGCAGGCGAGGGTTGGCTGTGGCAGGCGCCGGAGCGCTTGAACGGTTCGATGAGCTGGACCCAGTAGCGGTGCGGGTAGTGGGGTTTGGCGGCCATGCCGAGGTCGTCGGTGGTGAAGCGCCGCTGCGGGTCGTAGGAGAAGGTACCGAGGGCATGGTCCCAGAGGAGAGTGAACAGCCCGAAATTGACGTCACCGACGCCGGCCCACTTGAGGTGGTGGAAGCGGTGGCCCTCGTTGAGTGCCAGCAGGTAGGTGAGGGGGCCGACGCGGTAGTCGGCGTTGGAGTGCTGCAGCAGCAGCTGGACCGCGACGGCCAGGGCGAGCGCGGAGGCGACGTTCACGGGTAGCCCAAGGAGGATGAGCGGGGCAACCCCGGCGGTCATCTCGATCGTCTGGTGCAGGGGGTGTTTCATCAGGCCGTTGAGGCCGTACATGCGGCGGACGCTGTGGTGCACGGCGTGAAAACGCCACAGCGCGCCGATGTGATGACTGGCGTAATGGACCAGGGTGATCCCCAGGTCCGCGACGAGGATCGCGCCGAGCACCTGCAGCGCGAACGGCCACCGCGTCGGCCACAGCGCGGCGGTGGGCACGGTGGCCGCCAGCAGCGGGATCGCAGCGACGCTGGCGAGGATGAGTGTCTCGTTGACGATCGCGTGGAGGCGGTCCCGGCCGGCGTCGTCGTGGCCGGTGTTCCAGTCGAGGGTGTAGGGGATGAGCCGCTCGACGGCGAACGACAGCGCGACCGCCGCGGCGAGCAGCACGAGCAGCCACAGCTTGGGCGCGCCCGCCTCGGCGACAGCGATACCTGCGCCGTTGACGCCGAGCAGCATCACCGGCGCGTAGCCGTAGCGCAGCGCCGACGCGACGAAGGGATGGGTGGAGGTGCGGGTCTTCATGAATGTCAGCGTCGCTGCCGCGACGCACGGGAGGCTTGAACGAACTGGCTACCGGTCGGTGAGGAAGTGCACGCCGGTCAGCGTGGACGGGGCGAGGCCGAAGGTGCGGTGGCTGGTGCGGGTCAGGTGGGCGCTGTCGGCGAAACCGGCCGCGTGGGCGGCGGAGGTCAGGGTGGTTCCGGCTGCGACGTGAGCGATGGCGATCTGCAAGCGCCGCCAGCGCACGTAGGCGCGAAACGGCAGTCCCAGTGCTGCGGTGAGGAGATGTGCGAGCCGGTCCGGTGACAGACCGACGGCGGTGGCCACGTCGTCGAGGCGTACGGTCCCGTTGGGCAGTCGGCGTTCGATGTCGGCGACCGCCCGTGCCACGGCGGGATGGGCTGGCGGTGTTGAGCTTCGGTGGTGCCCGCCTGACGGGATGAGAAGGTGCAGCAATCGCGGCAGCATCTTGGCGATCGGGAGATCCGTGAGGGTGCCGGCTGCCCCGGCCAGGTGCGCACCGGCCCTGGCCCACCGTCGAGCGTCTGCGGGGTCGCCGTCGAACCGGCCCGCCAGTTGGCCGGCAACGGTCGACGGGTCGAGGTAGGCCATCACCGCCAGGGCGGTGTTGCCGGTGATGCGATGCCAGGCGTTGGCGGGGATGACCGCAGCCGTCGCGTTCACGGCGCGGTCGGCGGAGTCGGTGAGGTTCACCGGCGTCGTCGCGGCGAGAATCTGTACCGCGTGGTGGGCGTGGGTGCCGGTAGGGCCAAGCATGCCTCGGTAGATGAGGTGCCCGGGTCGCAGTAGCGCCTCGCCCCGCCACGGCTGACGCGGCACCGGACCCGGACGGTCGTCGGGGGTGTGCGCGGACACGGTCACGGAATTACCTCAGGCTGGCCAGAGTCCGGCTAGGCGTCTTACCCAATCGGGGTGGTGGTTTCGCCTGCCGGGGTCACCGTGCCGCCGGGTGCGACGAGCGGCTGGTCGGCGTGTTCGGGTGTGGTGTCCTCGGCCGAGTGGGGCCGGCCGGGGAGCAGCGCCGCGGTGAGGAGAGCGCTGAGGACCGCGATGGCGGCGGTGGTGTATAGGACGATGGTCATGCCGTGCAGGTAGGCCTCCTGTGCGCTGAGGGCCAGGGCGGGCTCGCCGAGGCGGGCGGCGGTGGCGAGGGCTGCGGCGAGGGATTCGCGGGCCACGTCGGCGGCCGGCGCGGGCAGGCCGGTCACGTCCACGCGGTCGGTGTAGCCGTTGGCGAGGAGGCTGCCCAGCAGCGCGACGCCCAGCGCGCCGCCGACCTGGCGCAGGGTCATCGTGATGGCGGTGCCGGCGCCGGCCCGTTCGGGAGGTAGAGCGCCGAGCACGGCGTCCATGGCCGGCGACAGCGCCAAGCCGATGCCCAGGCCGACGGCGGCCATCCAGCCGGCGATGAACCCGTAGCCGGTGTCGACGTCGGTGTTGGCGCCGAGCGCAAGTCCGCCGGCGAGGATGAGCAGCCCGGCGGTGACCGGAAGTCGGTAGCGGGTGCTGGCGGCGAGACGTTCCCCAGCGGGGGCGCCGACGACGAGGCCGCCAATCAGCGGTAGTAGCCGCAGGCCGGTGCCGAACGCGTCGTGCCCTCTCACCAACTGCAGGTACTGGGGCATGACGAACAGCATGCCGAGCAGGCCGAAGGTGACCAGCACGCCAGCGACGCTGGCCCACAGGAACTGGGCACGACCGAACAGCCGCAGCTCGATCATGGGCTCGGCGGTGCGCAACTCAACGGCGACGAAGGCGGCGAGCAGCACCGTGGCCACCGTGAGGCCGCCGAGCACCAGGGGGTCGCTCCAGCCGCGGCCGGGTGCTTCGATGATGCCGTAGACCAGGGCGACCAGCCCGGCGGTGGACAGCAGCGCGCCGGGCAGGTCGGGTCGCGCGGGGCGCGGGTCGCGGTTCTCCGGCATGAGGATCGCGATGGCGAGGATCGCGATGGCGGCCATGGGCAGGTTGATTAGGAAGATCGAGCCCCACCAGAAATTTTCCAGCAGGTAGCCGCCGATCAGCGGGCCGAGCGGGATGCCCAGGCCGGTGCCCAGCACGACCAGGGCGACGGCTTTGCCCCGCTCCCGCGGTGGGAACAGGGCCGGGAGGACGGCGAAGGCGACGGGCATGATCATTGCCCCGCCGAGGCCCATCACGGCGCGGGCTGCGATGAGCACCTCGACGGAGGTGGTCCAGGTCGCCGCTGCGGAGGCGGCGGCGAACAGGGCTAGGCCGACGATGAGCAGGCGTTTGCGGCCGTACCGGTCGCCTAGGGCGCCGCAGGTCAGGATCAGGCCAGCCAACACGAGGATGTAGGCGTTGACGATCCATTGCAGCGCGGAGGTGCCGGCGGACAGGTCGCCAGCCATGGTGGGCAGGGCCACGTTGAGGATGGTGATGTCGAAGCCGAGGGTGAGGGCGGCGAGCACGAGCGCCGCGAGGGCACCCCACCGCCGTGGGTCTGCCGGGTGCGTCATGAGGGTCTCCCTACCTGCACCGCCCGGCGGCCATCGCCGAGGTGAACGAGTCTTCCGGGGTTCGGGCCGCTGCACGGTTTGGCCGACGATGCGGGGTGCCTTATGACACCTGCTGGTGTGGATTGGCAGTAGCATCGTCGGCCCCGGATGTGATCGGGATCAAGCGATCCCGCCCGAGGTGTACGTTATCATCGCCTGATGGCGATTACGCAAGATGCCGCGCGTGAGGCACTAACCCCCGCGGCCGCGCTGTTCCACGGGCTGGCAGATCCGACCCGGTTGGCGATCCTGCGCCGGCTCGCGCTCGGGGAGGCGCGGGTGGTGGATCTGGTCAAGGAGCTGGGCTGGGCGCAGTCCACGGTGTCGGCGCATCTGAGTTGCCTGCGCGAGTGCGGGCTGGTGGATTTCCGGGCGGTGGGGCGGCAGTCGTTCTACTTTCTGACCCGCATGGAGCTGATGGACCTGCTCGCCGCCGCCGAGAACCTCCTCGAGGCAACCGGTGAGCGGGTCGCGTTGTGCCCGACCTATGGCGAGGCTGACCAGTGAACGCCCCACACGCGCCCGCGGGCCTGGGCGCTATGCGACGTCGACGCCGGTGGCTTGCCAGCGCCGCGCTGCTCGCCCTCGCCCTCGATGTGGCGTCGAAGAGCGCTGCGGCCGCGTGGCTGCCCGGCCGACCGGTGGAGCTGCTCGGTGGCCTGCACCTGCGGCTGACCCGCAACCCGGGGGCGGCGTTCTCCATCGGCGCCGACGTCACACCGGTATTCACGATCGTCGCGGTCGCGGTCATCGCCGGCATCGCGTGGTACGCCCGCAACGTCACCCACCGGGGCTGGGCGACCGCCCTCGGTCTGATCGCCGGAGGCGCCGCCGGGAACCTGGTCGACCGGCTGTTCCGCGCCCCCAACGTGGGCCACGGCCACGTGGTCGACTTCCTGTACCTGGACTGGTGGCCCACGTTCAACCTCGCCGACACTGCCCTGGTCTGCGGCGTCGCCGTGGCGGTGCTACTGAGCCTGCGCAACGTGCCGATCACGGCCGCCCCATCCACGGGCGGCGACGCGGTCCACCTTGCCCACACGGCTGGCGGCCGCGATGGGCGCTGAGGTCGAGACCACCGTTTCCGGCCGGGGTGCCGGGGCTCGTATCGCCCTCGCGGTGGCGGTCGCCGCCCCGGCGGTTCTCATGCGGCTCGCCGGGGTGGAGTTGGCGCCGGTGGCGGCGGTGGTGGTGTTCGGCGCCGCCGTGTTGGCCTCGGTGGCGTTGCTGATGTGGGCGTCGGAGGCCGCGCGGGTGGACATCTCCGGCAGCCTCGCGTTGGCAATCCTGGCGCTGGTGGCGATCCTGCCTGAGTATGCGGTAGACATCTACTTCGCCTACACCGCTGGGCACCAGCCCGAGTACGCCGCTTATGCCACGGCGAACATGACCGGCGCGAACCGTCTGTTGATCGGCGTAGCCTGGCCGCTGCTGGTCGTTTTCGCGATCTACGCGGTACGCCGCCGCGGCGCCCGCGGCGACCGCAACGCCGTGACCTTGCAGCCACACCGCCGCACCGAGATCGTTTTTCTCGCCATTGCCACCGTTTACGCCCTGGTCATTCCGCTGACCGGCCGGCTGGCCTGGTACGACTCGCTGGTGCTCGGCGGGCTCTTCGCCGCCTACCTGTGGCGTATCCGCGGCAAGGAGGAAGGCGAGGAAGAACTCGCCGGAGTGGCCGCCGCCGTCGCCGTGCAGCCGGCCAGACGGCGTCGCGGCCTGGTCGCCGCCCTATTTGTCGCAGCCGGGTTGATCATCCTGGTCGCCGCGGAACCCTTCGGCGGTGCCCTGGTCGGCGCGGGCGCCGACCTGGGTATTGACGAGTTCCTGCTCGTGCAGTGGCTGGCCCCGATCGCCTCCGAAGCGCCTGAGGTCATCGTCGCGATCACGTTCGCGCTGCGCGGACGCGCCGACGACGGGATGGGTGCGCTGCTGGCCGCGAAACTCAACCAGTGGACTCTGCTGATCGCCTGCCTGCCGATCGCGTTCTACCTCGGCGGCGGCGAGTTCGCCGGGTTGCCGCTGGACGCCCGGCAGACCGAGGAACTGGTGCTTACCACCGCCCAGACGCTGCTCGGCGTGGCGGTCCTGACCAACCTGCGATTGACCCGCGGTGAAGCCGCCCTGCTGTTCGGCTTGTTCGCCGTGCAGTTCGTGTTGCCCGCACCGAACATCCGGTACGTCATCGCGGTCGCCTACACCGTGCTGGCCATCGTGCTGCTCATCCGGCAGCGCCGCCACGTCCCCGAGCTGATCAAGTCCCTGTAATATCGATCGGAGAACATACCCATGCATTCCGCCCCCCACTGCCGCGCCCTATCTTCGGCAGCCTGCAATTCCCGTCCGTCTCGCCACGAGGCAGGTGCCCGATGAGTGACGCCTGCGGCTGCGGCGACGACAAGCCCAGCACCGACGAAGCCGAGGAGCGTGAGCCGGAGCGGCTCTGGGAGGTCTCCGAACTGCGCGCCGCCGCCGTGGCCGGAGTGCTGCTGCTGGCCGGACTGATCGCCGGCTGGTCCGGCGCCCCGCGGCCGGTCGAGCTCACCCTGCAGGCGCTCGCGCTCGCCGTCGGAGCGTGGACGTTCGTGCCCTCCACACTGCGGCGCCTGGCCCGCGGCAAGATCGGCGTCGGCACGCTCATGACCATCGCCGCGATCGGCGCCGTCCTACTAGGCGAGGTCGGCGAAGCGGCGATGCTCGCGTTCCTCTACTCCATCTCCGAAGGGCTGGAGGAGTACTCCCTCGCGCGGACCCGCCGAGGTCTGCGGGCCCTGCTCGCGCTGGTACCCGCTCAGGCCACCGTGCTGCGCGACGGCGGCGAACACACCGTAGCCCCGGCCGAACTGTGCATCGGCGACATGATGCTGGTGCGACCCGGCGAGCGGATCGCCACCGACGGCATCATCCGCTCAGGCCGCAGCGCCCTGGACGTCTCCGCCATTACCGGCGAGTCCGTACCGGTCGAGGCCGATACCGGCAGCGAGGTCTACGCCGGCTCGATCAACGGCACCGGCGTACTGGAGGTGGAGGTCACCACCACCGCCGAGGACAACTCCCTGGCGCGGATCGTGCGGATTGTCGAGGCCGAACAGGCCCGCAAGGGCGCCAGCCAGCGCCTCGCCGACCGCATCGCGAAACCCCTCGTCCCCGGGGTGATGATCGCCGCCACGCTCATCGCCGTGCTCGGCAGCCTGCTCGGCGACCCCGCCACCTGGATCGAACGGGCCCTGGTCGTCCTGGTCGCCGCGTCGCCGTGTGCGCTGGCGATCTCCGTACCGGTGACCGTGGTCGCCGCGGTCGGCGCCGCCAGCAAACTCGGTGTGCTCGTCAAGGGCGGCGCCGCGCTAGAAACCTTGGGCACCATCCGCGGAGTGGCGCTGGACAAGACGGGCACCCTGACCCGCAACCGGCCCACCATCATCGAGGTCGCCGCGACCGGCGGCGCCAGCCGCGAGCGGGTGCTGGAGTTGGCCGCCGCGCTGGAGGCGCGCAGCGAACACCCCTTGGCTCGGGCGATCCTCGCCGCCGTGGACACGCCGCGGCCGGCCGCCGACGTCGAGGCGATCACCGGCGCCGGCCTGGTCGGTGTCGTCGACGGGCGCACCGTGCGGCTGGGCCGCCCAGGCTGGCTGCACACCGGTGAGCTCGCCGACACCGTCGAGCGCATGCAGCACGCCGGCGCCACCGCCGTGCTCATCGAGGACGACGGCCAGCTCGTCGGCGCGATCGCGGTCCGCGACGAGCTGCGACCGGAGGCGGGTGAGGTCGTCGAGCGGCTGCGCCGCGGCGGCTACCAGGTGTCGATGCTCACCGGGGACAACCACGCCACCGCCGCGGCCCTTGCCGCCCAGGCCGGTATCACCGACGTGCACGCCGACCTGCGCCCGGAGGACAAGGCCCGCATCGTCGAGCAGTTGCGTGCGCAGCGGCCAACGGCAATGGTCGGTGACGGAGTCAACGATGCCCCGGCCCTGGCCACGGCCGACGTCGGCGTGGCCATGGGTGCCATGGGCGCCGACGTCGCTATCGAAACCGCGGACGTGGCGTTGATGGGCGAGGACCTGCGCCACCTGCCCCAGGCCCTCGACCACGCCCGTCGTGCCCGCCGGATCATGCTGCAGAACGTCGGCCTGTCGCTGGCGATCATCGTCGGTCTCATGCCGCTGTCGCTGTTCGGTGTGCTCGGTCTGGCGGCCGTCGTCGCCGTCCATGAGATCGCCGAGGTCGTCATCATCGCCAACGGCGTACGCGCCGGCCGCGCCCACGCCCTACCGGCGTCGGCCACCACTCCGGTGGCGGGAGACACCGCGGCGACAGCGCCGGCGAAGGTCAGCGTCGGGTGACCGGCCGGGACGAGGCGCTGCGCCAGCGGGCGCAGCGCCTCGCCTGGCTCATCATCGGCTGGGACGTCATCGAAGGAACCGTCGCCATCACCGCCGGGTTCGTCGCCGGATCCATCGCCCTGCTCGGCTTCGGCATTGACTCCACCGTCGAGGTCTTCGCCGCCGCCGTCATCATCTGGCAGCTACGCGGCGGGGCCCGTGCCCGCCAAGCATCGGCGCTGCGCCTCATCGCCGGCAGCTTCCTCGCGCTCGCCGGCTACGTCACCTACAAGTCCATCTCGGACTTGATCGGTGGGGAGCGCCCCGATGCTTCCGTCGTCGGCATCGCCCTGAACGTTGTGGCCCTCGCCGTCATGATCCCTGTCGCCGTCGCCCAACGCCGCACCGCCCGAGCGCTGAACAACCAGGCTGTGCTCGCCCAGTCCCAGGAGACGTGGGTGTCGAACTACCTGTCAGTCAGCCTGTTGGCCGGGCTGGGGCTCAATGCCACACTTGGTTGGTGGTGGGCCGACCCGGCCGCCGCACTGGTGGTCGCCGGCCTAGCCGCGAAAGCGGGGATCGACGCGTGGCGCGAATCTCGCGAATACCAGCGAGAGCGGCGATGCTCGGCGTTCGGGCAACATCTCCTGGTTGTCCATCAGGTGCCCCGCGTTGCGCGGGCCCTAGTCACCCACGTGGCCTTTCGACGCTCGCTCCCCGCCGTCGCGCTGTTCCCGATTCCTCGGCTGGCGCCCCGATTGGCCGGCTGCCTACCCCAGCCACCGGACGGTCTCGTGAAGCGCGACGTGCCGGGGCTGTCGTTGCCATGGGGCTGACCTGAGGCGCCCCTGGCGGGCGGCACTAGCGTCACGGGCTGTCGCTTAGCTGAGCGGAATGACAGGGCGATACTTGCCGCCGGGGGACTGTTGTGGTCGCTCCTCAGCGCGCTCGAGGGTGACATGCCGGAGGTTGTGTTCGGTGAGGAGACCAATGAGTTGCCTCTGCACCGCCTCCCACACAACCTCAGGGTCCGCGCCGGCCGCAGACTGTAGGCGGACGCGCAGGGTTGCTGGTTCGGTTTGCACGATCTGAGACAGTTCGACGTGTCGGATGCGGTCCAGCAGGGTGGCGAAGGCCAGCGGGGGGATCGTGACACGCCTGCCATCGTCGGTGGGAAAGGTGAACAGGTCGGCCGTGCGGCCCTGCACACGGATCGCCGGCAGCGTGTTGCCGCATGGACACGGGTCGGGCCGCTGCAGGACGCTGTCGCCCAGGTCGTAGCGCAGGATGGGCTGCACCCTGTTGGCCAGGTTGCTGATCAGCACGGTGTGCGACCGCTCGCCCGGCGGAGTGGGCCGGCCGTCGGCGTCGACGGGCTCGCAGATGACCCAGTCACTGTTGATGTGCAGCCAGCCTTGCTCGCAGCTGTAGCTGAGGAACGGGCATTCCGTCGCGGCATAGCTCTGCCGGACCTTACTGTGCAGCGCCTGGGCGATCCGCTCGTACTCCCGCGGTGGAAGTCCTTCAGCCGAGAGCACCACGAGCACCGGGTTGATGTGCAGGCCGCCGGCGTCCTGCTCGCCGGCCAGCAGCGCACCGATGCTGGCATAGGGGGCGAGGACGAGCGGGCGGAAACGGTTTAGGCTTGCCACCATCTCTGGCAGGGGCGTCTCCACCGGGATGACCGCAACCCTGTCGCCGCGCCGCCGACGTAGGCGGGCCGCGGCGACAGTGGAGGCGAAGTGGCCGCCCGTCGCGGTCACCATCGCCATGCGACCGCCGCCGGCGACGATCCTGAGGACGTCTCTGGCGTTGAGCCAGGCGGTCATCATGCGGACGGCCAAGGCGGCGGCTACGGCGAGGCTGCGGGCATCGACGAGGAAGATGCCCCGGGTGCCTGTGGTTCCCGAGGTCGTGGCGAGCGTGTACCTGCCCAGGAAACGCTGACCAACCTGGCCAGGGTCATTGACAAACGCGAGGCACTTTTCGAGTGTTACCTCCCGGTCGGTGGACCACCCGTCGAAGCGTGCCATCAGTTCCTGCTTGCTGCTCACGGGTAGCAGCGTGGGATCTTCGACCCGCGCCGGAAGATTCCGGTAGAGCTGGTGGTAGTACGGCGACCCGGCACGCGCGACGGCCACCATCTGTGCGAGGCGATCCCGTTGCCGCGGCCGCACTGCATCCGGGCCCTGCCGCCGGGCCCTGCGAGTGTCGCGCAGCAGCCCGACCATATCCTTGCCCATCCACTACTCCTTCCCTGCGGCACGCCGCCCCCATCACGTCTACGGCCTGCGCGTGGGGGTGGGATGGCCGCGCGGATCACGGACAGCGGGGCGAGGTGGCCGATGACTCACGGACCAGCCGGGGCTGTCGCCGCCAGCTGATCTTGGATCGAGGCTGGCGACCGGTACCGTCCTCGGGACGTCTTGTTTGTGGTGCCATCGGGTATCGAGAACGTCCGGTCGTTACTTGGCATTCTCCGCTGACGGCATGCTGGCTCGTGGCCGATGCGGACGGCGTGGTCTTATCGGGTGAACGCCTCAACCTCCACAGGCCCGTCCGCGCTCGCTGACCTTTCGGGCGTTCGAATCTGCATCTGACGGCATTAGCGCTGGTTGCGTCGCCCTGTAGGGCGTGCTGGCCGCGCCGGTTGCGCCGGTATCTCCCAGGGGTTGAGCCGAATGGCGAGTAATGGCCTCGGTTGCGGCCTGGTGGTCGACCTCACCGATGACCGTTGGGGGCCTAGTGGCGGAGGTAGTACCCCCGGGGGTATGTTGGTTACGGGAGGTGTGCAATGAAGCTTCGACCCGAGATGACCAGCGAGGCGTTGACCCGGCTCAAGCGAGCGCGGGGGCAGTTGAATGCGGTTATCGAGATGATGGAGAGCGGGGAGGACTGCCGGGAGGCGCTGACCCAGCTCGCCGCCGTGTCGAAGGCCATTGATCGGGCGGGTTACAAAATCATCGCCTCGGGGATGCGGCATTGCAACGCGGCCCGTGATCGCGGCGAGGCGCCGGAGATGACCGAGGAGGAGCTGGAGAAGCTCTTCTTGGCCCTCGCCTAGTCCACAGCTGAGAGCGTCCGCTCAGTCGCCGGACATCGGTGGCGTGAGTGGGTGAATCATGCGCTCGAACAAGGGCAGAAGTCTGTCCCTCGGATACCCCGGGGGGTATGTGAGCATGAAGGGAGAAGCAGTGGCAATTGAGGTGACTGTCATCGCGACGTCGTCGCTCGGCGACCGCAGCTACCTGGCCTCCGACGGGCAGGCGGGGATCGTGATTGACCCGCAGCGCGACATCGATCGTGTCCTCTACCTCGCGGGTGAGAGGGGCGTGCGGATCACCCACGTGGTGGAGACGCACATTCACAACGACTACGTCTCCGGGGGGCTGGAACTTGCCCGTATCACAGGCGCCCGCTACCTGGTGGCGGCGGCCGACGAGGTCGGCTTCGATCGAATGCCGGTAGCAGACGGTGATGAAATTTCCGTGTCGGACAGCCTGCGCCTGCGGGTGGTCGGCACGCCTGGGCACACCTTCCACCACCTGTCGTACGTGCTGGACGAGGCCACCATCAACGACTGGCAGCCGGTCGGCGTCTTCACCGGCGGCTCCCTGCTGTTCGGCACCACCGGCCGTACCGACCTGCTCGGCCAGCAGCACGCCCAGGAGTTGGCCCACCGCCAGCACGCATCGGCCCGGCGCCTGGCCGACCTGCTGCCCGACGGGGCGCAGGTGTGGCCGACCCACGGGTTCGGGAGTTTCTGCTCCGCGAGCCAGGCCGACGCACCCGAGTCGACCGTTGGGCGGGAGAAGCAGGCCAACCCCGTGCTGCGGCTCGCCGCGGACCAATTCGTCACCGAGGCCCTCGCCGGACTAGACGCTTACCCGGCCTACTACACGCACATGGGAGTGACCAACTCCGCCGGGCCCACGCCGGTTGACCTCAGCCCGGTGACCAGAGCGGACGCCGCCGAGCTGCGGGATCGGATCGCCGCCGGGCAATGGGTGGTCGATCTGCGCCACCGCAAGGCCTATGCGGCCTCGCACCTCGCTGGCACGGTCAGCCTCGGCCTCGACGGGCCGATGTCGACCTGGCTGGGCTGGCTCATCGACTGGGGGACGCCGATCACGCTGCTCGCCGAAACCCCGCAGCAGGTCGCCGGCGCCCAGCGGGAACTGGTGCGCATCGGCATCGACCGGCCCGCGGCCCAGAGCGCCGGCCAGCCCGAGCAGTGGGCTTCCGACCCGGACGAGCTGCGCACGCTGACCGTCGCCGACTTTCCGTCACTGGCCGCCGCCCAGGCCGGGCACACACCCGAGCGCCTGCCGGCACCCGACGTGCTGCTGGACGTGCGAATGACCAACGAGTGGAAGGCGGGTCACATCGACGGGGCGGTGCACGTCCCGTTGCCGGACCTGCCCAAGCGCTTGGCTGATGTGCCCGAGGGCGTGGTGTGGGTGCACTGCGGCTCCGGCTACCGGGCCACCGCCGCCGCGTCGCTGCTCGTCAAGGCCGGTCGCCATGTCGTGCTGATCGACGACATGTTCGGCCGGGCCGTCCAGGCCGGCCTGACCATGGCACCCGCCTGACCTGCCGGGCGCCCCGACACCCGCACTTTCCCACACGGTGACCGCCGCAACCTGCCCGGTCACCTGACTGACCTGCCCGTCCGCAGGCAGGACCGACACCGAACGAGGACAGACATGACCGACTCCCCGACCCCTGCGACGCTCGACGCGGCGACCTTGCGCGAGCTGATCGACTCCGGCCGGGCACCGCGGGTGCTGGACGTCCGCACCCCGGCCGAGTTCGAGACCGCCCACATCCCCGGCTCCTACAACGTGCCCTTGGACCTGCTCAAGGAACACCGCGCCGAACTGCGTGACCACCTCGACGAGGACGTGGTGCTGGTCTGTCGTTCCGGCGTTCGCGCCACCCACGCCGAGCAGGCTCTCGCCCAGGCCGGGCTGTCGGACCTCAAGGTGCTCACCGGGGGGATCGTCGCCTGGCAGGGCGCGGGCGCGCCCGTGAATCGGGGCCGGCCGCGTTGGGAACTAGAGCGGCAGGTCCGCCTTGCCGCGGGATCGATCGTGCTCCTCAGCATCCTCGCCTCGCTCGTTGTGCCCGGCGCGAAGTGGGTGGCCGGGTTCATCGGTGCTGGGCTGACGTTCGCCGCCATCACCAACACGTGCGCGATGGGCATCCTCCTGAGCAAGCTGCCTTATAACCGCGGCGCCAGCTGTGACATCGACAGCGTCGTCGGGCAGCTGCGCCGCGGTACCCCGACGGCGAGCCGGTCGTGACCGGTCTCGTCCTGACCATCGCCGGGGCCGTGCTCATCGGGGTCACTCTCGGCCTGCTCGGCGGCGGCGGGTCGATCCTCGCCGTGCCGCTGCTGGTCTACGTCGCCGACCTGCCCGCCAAGGAGGCCATCGCCACGTCGCTGCTGGTCGTTGGCGTGACAAGCGCCGTCGCCGTGCTGCCACACGCCCGCGCGAACCGCGTGCGCTGGCGCACCGGGCTGATCTTCGGCGCCGCCGGGATGACCGGCGCGTACGCCGGCGGCCGGCTTGCAACGTTCGTCCCCGCCGGAGTGCTGCTGACCGGGTTCGCGCTGGTGATGCTAGCCACTGCTGTCGCGATGATCCGCAGCCGACGGGACGTTGGGGGCAGGCCCGTACCCCGAGAGCTGCCGGTGGCGCGAGTCGTCGTCGACGGTGTCGTCGTAGGCCTGGTCACCGGCCTGATCGGGGCCGGCGGTGGATTCCTCGTCGTCCCCGCCCTGGCGCTGCTCGGCGGACTGCCTATGCCGATCGCGGTCGGCACCTCCCTGGTCGTCATCGCGATGAAGTCCTTCGCCGGACTGGCGGGCTATCTATCGAGCGTCAGTATCGACTGGGGGCTGGCCGCCGCAGTCACCGCCGCCGCCGTCGTCGGCAGTCTGGCAGGCGGACGACTCGCCGGCCGGATCCCCGCCGACGCGCTGCGCAAGGCCTTCGGCTGGTTCGTGATGGTGATGGGCGTGTTCGTGCTCGCCCAGCAACTCCCGGTGGACCTGCGGACGAATCCGCTGCTGTGGGCACCCGCCGGCGCGGCCGGCGTCGTGGCTGCGGCCGCGACGCTCCTATGTCGTGGCTGGCGGAAGCGGCACAGCGAGTCTCGGGTGCTCGCTGGCGCCGAGCGATGACGGTGGCTCCCGGTTAAGACGCGGCGAAGGGGTAACGCGGCTTATCGAGGCAGCCCTTCTGGCGTGGCTGGAAGTGAGTGTCTGCATGAGGTCCTGATCGCCGAGCTGCCTGCTCCGCCGCCCTGCGAGCGCGGCACGCGCTGCCCGTTCCACCGCAGATGTTCGACGAACAGGGCCCGCTCGTGGTCGTCTGCCAGCCGGACCCGTAGTCATGACTTGCAGTCTGAAGTAGGCACTGCCGTCGGGTCGGTCGTCACCGTTTGATCTCGCCGTGGTTCGGCCTCGGGAACGTGTGCTGCTAGGCGTGAGGGACGGCTAGTCGCCTGTCGCGGCGGTGGCGGACGGCCTGGTGAGGGTGCTGCCCGTGTTGACGCAGGCGAATCGGTCAAGCGGCAGTGGCTGCCACCCGCCGAGCAGCCGTCTGGATCTTCTCTGGAGGGAATTGCTGAGCCTGGCGTTGGGTTGGCCCACCAAGTACTGACCGAGGCTGGTGTTGGGCGAGTTGGAAGCTGGCCACAAACGGTCAACTGGGACGCGAGGAGCGTTGCGGTTATTTCAAGCCGGGCGTGACCTGCCAGAGCAGGAACGTGTTGAGCGCGATGACCAGCGCCGCGGTGGCCATCGCCAATCGACTGGCACGTATGGATGGCTGACGGGTGCGTCAGCGGCGGCGTGCTGAGGCGATGAACAGCGGGATCGCGAGAAACAGCCTGCCTTCTTGCGCTCGTCGAGCCTGATCGGCGGTCCACGCCCCGTGCTGCTCGCGGGTGATCGCTCCGGTCGCGTGCGCGGCGTCGGCAAACCCGTTGAGCAGCGGCAGCATCATCGCGTCGGTGAACACACCGGTGTGCACCTCAACCGCGGTATCGACAAAGCCAACCTCCAGCATCAGGTTGCGGTAACGGCGAGCCACCCGAGGGTTCGTGACCATGTCGGCGCGGGCATGCACGATCGTTCGGGTCAGCGCCGGGTCATCCGCGTCAATGACGAAGGTATCCCAGTCCTGTCCCGTCAGGACGATACGGCCGCCTGGCGTGAGGACCCGCCGCGCGTCGGCGAGCGCCCTGGCCGGGTCAGCCAGGTTGTGGAAGACCTTGTCCGCCCGGTACCCGGCCACAGCGGCGTCCGGCACCGGCAGCGCGCACGCGTCGCCGATGCGGAAGTCGACCTCGGACCAGCGCCGCCGGGCCAACGCGATCATGTTCTCACTGAGGTCCACACCGATGGGCCGCGCACCTCGTTCGCCGAGTTCGGCAACCGCACGGCCAGTACCGCATCCGACGTCAACGACCGCAGCGTCCGTTGGCAGTGCGAGCAGATCGAAGGTGCGGGCACGCAGCGCAGCGGCACCGGGCAGTGCGTCGGCGACGTCGAGCAGCCGGATCATCGATGCGATGTCGGTCTGCCGGGCGGGATGAGGGCTCGTTGACATGCGCACCACGCTGCTACTTAATGTCGACGTGACGTCAACCGCCAATCCTGGCTCGATGAGCATCGGCGAGACCGCTCGCCGCTTCGGTCTCGCCCCGCATGTGTTGCGCCACTGGGAGTCCGTAGGGCTGTTATCACCGTCGCGTGCGGTGGCCGGCCGTCGCCGCTACGGCCCGGACCACCTTTACCAGATCGCGGTCATCCTGCGCGCGAAGGAGGCCGGGATCGCCCTAGACGACATCCGGCAGATGTTCGTCGCGCAAAACCCAACCCAGCGCACAGCAACCCTGCGGCGGCACCGGGCCGAGCTGGCCAAGCGCATCGCGCAGGCCCAGGCATCGCTGGAACTGATCGACTGCGCACTCGCCTGCGAGCACGACGACATCACCGGATGCCCGCACTTTCAGGCGATGGTGGCCGAACGCTTCGGCCTCGACCCGCCCGTGTAAGGCCTCATCTAGCCGTAGCGCTGGTGCAGTTGGATGCGGAAGGAGAGTCGAGGCTCGACGCTCCACTGATCGAGCGTCGGGCCCGGCTGGTACGGCTACTCGCTGGCACCCCGCCGCAGCTGGCGGTCAACCCGCCCACCAAGATCGACCGGAGTCACAGTGGACCTCCGGGCCGACCGTTATCGCGTCGAGGACGCTGCCGGATGGCTGACCGGCCCTCGCGGCCGCATCGCAGCCCGACAACCGGTACCGGTGTTTGCGCTGGCACGGCACCGCCTAGGTGTACTGCCCAGGGACGTTGGTCAACCTGGTGATGGGTGGTTGGCTTTTGGTGGCGGTGTGGGGTCGGTGGTGGTTGTAGTGGTGGAGCCAGGCGGGTGGGGCTGCTCTGCGGGCGTGTTCTGAGCTGTAGAAACGTCGTTTCGCCCAGCCGTCGGTCATGGTGCGGTGGAAGCGTTCGACTTTGCCGTTGGTTTGGGGTCGGTAGGGGCGGGTCTTCTTCGGGCGGATGCCGAGTTGGTGGCAGGCGTCGCGCCAGGCGTGTGATTTGTAGGCCGAGCCGTTGTCGGACAGGACGCGTTCGGTGGTGATGCCTCGCTCGGCGAACCAGGCGACGGCGTTGTGGAGTACGTCGACCGCGGTCAGGGCGGTCTCGTCGTCGCGGATCTCGGCGTAGGCGACGCGGGAGTGATCGTCGATGACGGTGTGCACGAACGCCGTGCCGATGCGCGGGTCGTAGTGGGTGTTGCGGGCGCCGGTGCGGTGCGCGGTGCTTCGCCGATGGCGTTCGCCCTGGGCTCGGCCGACGTAGCGCCAGCCGCCGCCATCGGGGATGTTGCCGTACTTCTTCACGTCGACGTGCAGCATCGCGCCGGGCCGGTCGTGTTCATAGCGGCGGATCGGCTCGCCGGTGGCGCGGTCGATGTGTGTCAGCCGGTTGATCCGGCAGCGGGTCAGAACGGCGTGCACGGTTGAAGCTGGCATGGTCAGCTGGCCGGCGATCTGCACGGGCCCGAGGCGTTGTTTCCACCGCAGGTGCACGATCTTGCGCACCACGGGCTGGGCTGTCCTCGCGGGGCTGTGGTGCGGGCGCGACGACCGGTCATCCATTGCGGCGGGCCCGTGCTCGGCATACCGCACCGCCCAACGTTTCGCAGTCGGCCAGGACACGTCATAACGGTCAGCCGCCCGGGCGACCGGCCAGCCCTCATCAACGATCAGACGCGCCAGGCGCAGACGTGCACGAGGAGTCAAAGCGGCGTTAGCGTGGGACACGAAGGCCTCCTGTTGCCGGAGCGGTTCCTAGACAGCTCCACTCCACAACCGGAGGCCTTCACCTACCTACGACATCAGATCGTGTCGTCACACAATCTCAACCAACGTCCCTGGGCAGTACACCTAGGGCGGGAGGCGAGCTCCTAGGCTGAATGCCACGCCGCCGTGGTGGGGCGGTGGCAGGTGCAGGACTTGGAGGTTCACGGCGGTCCCGGCAGGTGCGCCTTAGCGAACGCTTTGGGGGTCAGGTCCGTGGCCGGCGAACGCGGCGGCGCCGGCGAGCGTGACACACCGGTCGGCCAGATGGTTGATGGCTGGTTGCTCGGCCGAGGGTGCCGGTCGGTGCGCCGCTGGGACGGCCGGTGTGGCGCCTTCAGTCATCGTCGTCTTCTATGAGTTCGCCTTCCCATGCTTCGCGGCCTTCGTGGATGGCGAACGCGGCGATGATGAACCCGGCGACTGGGTCGAGCCAGGCTGCGCCGGTGACGGCGTACAGGCCGAGCCCGGCGAGGGTGGAGATGCTCAGCAGCACACAGATCTTAGTCTCGGCGGCGTCGGCGAGAATTAGCTGGTCCCCGCCGAGTTGCATCGCGACCCTCTTCTTGGCCCGCGCCAGCAACGGCATAATCACCACCGAGGCGACCAGCAGCACCAGACCGACAATCGAGGTGTCCGGCTCCTCGCCACCGATGAGGCTGCGTACGCCCTCAATCACTACGTAGGCGGCAAGAACGAAGAACGTGATCGCGACGGCCTTGAGGGTGCGGCGCTCCTTGGCCTCATCGGCCTCTCCGTGGCGTAGTCGTGCCGCCAGCCGCAATCCGACTAGCACCGAGGCGGCCGATTCGATGCCGGAGTCCAGGCCGAAACCGACCAGCGACACCAAGCCGGCCAACAGGCCCACGGTGATCGCGACCACGCCCTCAACAACGTTATAGGCGACAGTGAACTGCGCCAGCCGCAGTCCGCGGCGGGTCAGCCGCTCGGTCTCCTCCTCGCTCAACGCAAGCGGTGGTGCGGTGCTCATCAGGCTTCCTCCGTCGTGCAGCCGTAGGTCGGGCACAGCGCCACCGCCGCGCCGGTCGCTGCCAGGAGATGCTCGGCTGCGCGCAGCAGGTCCAGCAGTTCCGGCCGGTCCAGCGCGTAGAACATCTGCCGCCCCTCTGGGCGCGCGACCACCAGGCCGCAGTCACGCAGGCACGCCAGGTGCGCTGACACGGTCGACTGCGCAAGCCCGAGATGAACGGTCAGGTCAACCACGCGCGCCTCTCCGTCGGTCAGCCGGCGCAGGATCGCCAGCCGCGTCGGATCGGCAAGCCCGCGGAACAGCGCCGCCGCCGGGGCCAATCGCTCTGCACGCCCTGTGGACACCACACCACTTCTTATCGTCATTTCACGATGATACCGTTCTGAGCGAATGGATCGTCAAGTGAGGATGACAGCGATACCATCCAGTCGGCGACGGTGGTTGGGGGACAATATCCGATGCGGGCGCTCGACGCTGGTGCAGCACGTGCCCGCCTCGGCGCCGACGTGGCCCCCTTGCTCAAGGTGGCCATCCTAGAAGTGGCGTTGCGACCGTGGTGGCCGATCTGACGGTGGGTACGAGGCGTCAGTGGATCGTGACTGCCACCGTCAGTTCTGCATCCGGACTGAGGAAACGCAAGCAAGGTGGGCGACCGCTACGGTCGCCGCCGATTGCCGCCGCTGGGCTCGGCCGCGCAGACCGGGCGCTGCTGACCGGACGATCGAGCGTCACGGCACCGCGGGGCCGACGCGGAAGCGCACCGCGACATTCATCCGACGGACGAATGCGAGCACCGGCGTGCTCATGAATCAGGTCAGGCTGAGACAGCGCTGATCGGTTCAACGCTGCGGCGGTGGCTGCAACGCTGGTACGAGGCGCCTTGACTGCGCCGCCCTGCCGGCCGACCCCAAATTAGGCAAATCGGCTGCAGTCCCGGCTACGGCACCGGGCTGATCCTGCAGCAGTTCGCACCGCCCATTTAGACGTCCTGAGATGGGTCCCGCGATGACCATTCGAGCCGGACGCCGACTGGCCGGCTACGTCGACCACATGCGCCTGCACACCTGCGGACCCCAGGGCCAGCACCGGCGCCAGTGACGGCAACTACGACGCGGTATCCGACGTCGCGATCGTGCATTACATTTCTGGTTGGCGACTAGCGGTCGCTGCAAGCGTTCGAGTGCGCACCGCCGCGAAGTTCCACTGCAGCTATGCCCCCTCGGTGCCGGGGGCCCGATGCTGATGCGCCGAAGCGTCGAGGAGATCGCATGATCGAACGGTTACTACCCGCCGGCGTGATGTCAGCAGAAACCTTCACCGACATCCCAGGAGAAACACCGTTTCCTGGCGAGGAGACGCTGATCATGCGGGCCCTCGAACCCCGTCGGCGGGAGTTCATCACCGCGCGACGCTGCGCCCGCGACGCGTTGAGCAAACTCGGCTACGCGCCGGGGCCGATCCTGCGCGGCGGCCGCGGCGAACCCCAGTGGCCGGCAGGGGTGGTCGGCAGCATCACCCACTGCGCCGGCTATCGAGCTGCGGCCGTGGCCCAGGCTGGAGAACTGGCATCGCTTGGCATCGACGCGGAGCCCAACCAGCCGCTGCCCGAGGGCGTCGCCGGCCTGGTTCTGTTGGCCGGTGAGCGGTCAGCGCTGAGAGAGCTGGCTGTCGCGAACCCCGCCGTCCAATGGGACAGGCTGCTGTACAGCACCAAAGAGTCCATCTTCAAGGCCTGGTACACGCTGACCCGCCGGGAGCTCGGCTTCGAGCAAGCCACGGTGGAGGTGAACCCGGCAACGGCTACATTCCGCGGACGGCTCGGCGTCGACGGTGCCCGGATCGACGGCGGCCCGCCGCTGCGGGTGCTGACCGGCCGATATCTGATCGAGCGCGGCATGGTGGCCACCGTCGTTATGGTTCGGGACAACGGCGACGATTGACCCTGCTCCGGCGGTTCACTCCCGCGGAAGGCTTGCCCGGCTGCGGGTACCCTTAGGCGTTGTTGAATTTCGCCGGCGCGAGGTGCCGTTGTCAGTGAGGTGCGGGTGCCCGGTCGAAGCGGTCCGCCGTCCAGGTCAGCAGATCCGGCAATGCAGCCCGCAACACGCCGTCGTGGTCGGCGCCCGGGTAGAGAGTGAAGGTGACGTCGGTGCCAGCGGCCGCGAGCTGCTGTGCTGTCCTTTGCGTCATGGCGGGGATCACGGTGGTGTCCGCGGCACCTTGGGCAATATAAACGGGAGCGGTGTAGCGCTGGATCGGGATTTCCTGAGAGGCCTGCAGCGCGATCATACGGGCCAGGGCGGTCATGTCCGTCAGCACGTCGTTGTTGGTCAGTCCCCGCGCGGCGATGACGGCTCCCAGAGTGTCGAGGCAGTGGCTTGTCTCGGCCATATGCAGCAGGCTCAGCCCTGTCTCGGTGAAATAGTTGCGCAGATCCACGTCAGAGTTCGTCGCACGGATCCCCGAAGCGATGATGAACAGAACGGGGATCGCCGCAGCGGCGGGCTGCAGAGGCGGTAAGGCGGCGACCGTCGCCTGGAACTGCGTCGGCGGCGCGGTGGAAACTGCGCCGCGGAAATTCAGCTCGGGGGCGTATCGGGCGTGCACGGCGGCAGTCCAAAGAGCAGCATGACCACCCTGCGACTGGCCCACCACCGCCCACGAGCGGCTCAGCGAGCGGTCCACCTGCCGGGCGGCTCGAACCATGTCGATCGTGGCATGAGCGGCCGACGGGCCGTTGATGTACGGGTGAGGTTCGGGTGTGCCCAGACCCTCGTAGTCGGTAGCGACGACGGCGTAGCCGGCGGCTAGCCACGCCGACAGATACCCGATGTCGCGCGGGGAGCGGCCCGCTGTCGACGGCGCACAGACATCGGCCACGCCGACGGTACCGTGCGCCCAACTGATGATCGGCCAACCACCGATGGGCCGTCGGCCCTCGGGCAGGAACACGGCACCGCTGACGACCGTGGGGTTGCCGTCCCAGCTGGTGGACAGGTAGCGCAGGAGGTGCGCGTGCCGGGTCCCGGGTAGCCAGAGGGCGGTCGGCAACTGCCGCGCCGACACGACAGTGCCAGGTCGGGCAGGCCCCGGTGCAGCGGTCGCCGCCTGCCGGCTGGAGGCCGTGGCCGGTCCAGCAACGAGAATGGCGGCGACCAACGCGGCGAGCGATGTGGTCAGTGACGTGATTCTGCCAAGCATGCCGAGTACTCCTTCGTCGAGGTGTCATCCGGATGAGTCGCATCGGGGCGGCAGGGATGCTGCAGCGGCTATTTGCCCCGGGCGGTGCTGATTTCGCACGGCAGCATGTATCGCTTGCGGCGCGAATGCCCGGCACGCGGTGCGGGCGTCGATCCGGTCAGGAGCGGGCTGCTCCTGCTGGTCGTTGTCGTGTGTTGGTGCGTCGCCGGGGGTGCGGTACGCGCTTGCGCGCCGATCCAGGAGGTGCTGGCCGGGATTAGACACGTGACAGTGTGCTGTCCATCTCCGCAGCTGCAGCGACGGGCGCCCGGGTGGGTGAACCGCTCCGCCCGCGTTGCCCGGAACGCCGTCTGTGGTGCGTGAAGGCCGCGGTCCGAGTTCGGCGATCGGGTCGCATCTGCGGATGGCGCCCACCACGACCCTGGGCGATTGCCACTGCGCTGACGGTGCGCACGCGAACCGTCAGCGCCCGGGCTGCGGGTGGCGCAACCGTAGCGGGACTACGCGCGTCGCATACACTTCTCATCGTCACAGGACGATGATAACGTGCTTTCGCAATGATTGGTCCTGTGAAGTGTGTGAGCGGCATTCGCCGTTGAGTCGAGCCCGGGAAGGTGCACATGAGTCAGTCGGAGAATCCGCGACGATGGTGGGCGTTGGGGGCACTCGTGCTGGCCGCCCTGACGTTGGGTTTCGACATCACGATCCTGAACGTGGCTCTGCCCACGATCGCCGGTGAGTTATCGGCGGGCACGGATGTGCTGCAGTGGATCGTCAACGCGTACGTACTGGTGCTGGCAGGGCTGATGCTGACCTGCGGGGCGCTGGGTGACCGGTATGGCCGCAAGCGGTTGCTGTTGATCGGGTTGGTTCTGTTCGCCGCCTCGTCCGCCGCGGCGACGTGGGCCACTGAGGCCGAGGTGGTGATTGCCGCCCGGGCGGTCATGGGCCTCGGCGCCGCAATCATTCTTCCGGTGGCGTTCGCGGTACTGCCGGCGTTGTTCAGCGCGCAGGAGCGTGGCCGGGCCGTCGCCTTGGTGGTACTCGGCACCGGAGTGGGTATCCCACTCGGGCCGCTGATCGGCGGTTACCTGCTGGAAAACTTCTGGTGGGGATCGATCTTTTTGATCAATGTGCCGATGGCGATCGCCGCTGCGCTGGCGATCGCCGCGCTGCTGCCGGAATCTCGCGATCCGCATCCGCCGCGCCCGGACGTGGCTGGAGGACTGTTGTCAACGGCCGGGCTTGTCACGTTGGTGTACGGCATCATCGAAGGTCCCGGCCGGGGCTGGGATGACCCGCTGGTCGTCGGCGCGCTCGCGGTCGCGGCCGTCACGCTCACTGCGTTCGTGATGTGGGAGCTACGAACCGCCGAGCCCATGATCGATTTGCGGTTGTTCGGCAAGCCGCAGTTCCTGTGGGGCAGTATCGCCGGGGTTCTGGTCACCTTCGGGCTGCTCGGCATGTTGTTCGTCGTACCGCAGTACCTTCAGCTCGTGGTCGGTTTCGACGCGTTCGAAACCGGGCTACGCCTGCTGCCGATGATCGGTGGACTGGTCATCGGTGCGCCCACCGGTGAGCGGCTGGCCGCGCGGTGGGGCTACCGGGTGCCGGTCGCGTTGGGTCTGCTCGTCCTGACCGGTGGCCTCGCATGGGGCGCTACGACAGACCTCGACACCGGCTACAGCGTCATTGCCGCCTGGCTCGCTGCCGTCGGCGTAGGCATCGGCCTCGCCCTGTCCCCGGCGATGGACGCGGTGCTCGGTGCGCTGCCAGCGGAGCGGTCCGGTGCCGGAACCGCGATCACGATGACGCTGCGCCAGGTTGGCGGCGCGCTGGGTGTCGCGCTGCTGGGCAGTCTGCTCGCCCAAGCGTACGACGACCGGGTCGAGGTGCCCGCCGGCGTGCCTGAACCGGCCGCCGATGCGGCCCGGGACTCGATCGCGGGCGCCTTGGCCGTAGCTGCCCGGATCGGCGATACCGCCCTCGCCGACAGTGCCAGAGATGCCTACCTCCACGGTATGACGCTGGTGCTGCTGACCACCGCGGCGATCGCGCTGCTTAGCGCCGTGCTCACTGCGGTGCTACTGCCGGGTCGTCCCACGACGGCTGCCGAGCCGGCTGCGCAGCAGGCGGCTGCGGACGCCACCACGTCCCGGTAAGTTCCTGCGGGGACTGCTTGACTGAGCATTCAAAGTCTTGTCGATTGCGAGGCGGTGCCGTCACGGTCGGCCCGCCTCGCCCGTCGAGGTCGATCGGCGAGCTCCGGAGCCTTGCGGTAAGCGGGGCACAGCGCGACTGCGTCACCGGCGGCGGCGAGCAGGCTCTCGGCCGCCAGGAATACATCCAGCAGTTCGCGGTGAGTGAGGAAGTACACCGAGGCCCGGCCCTGCGGTCGATAGTCGACCAGCCCACATTCGCGCAGGCAGCTCAGGTGCGCCGACACGGTGGACTGTGCCAGTGCCAGCTCGGCAACGAGATCGACAACTCTGGCCTCACCCACGGCAAGACGTTGCGCGATCGCCAGACGGGTCGGATCGGCCAAACCGCGGAACAGTGCTGCCGCCGGCGCCAGGTCGGCTCGTCGGTCAACGCCAGCGCGTCCCGCGGTCTTCATCGTCACGTGGTGATGGTACCGCGAAGTGAGGACGGCGGCCGTGGGCCGCAGCGGCCGGCGACTGTCAGCAGGCGTTACCGGACGGCGGAGGTCCGGCTGAACTCCGAGACGGTCGCGGTGATGACGGCGCATACCTGCGCCAACTGCTCGGTGAGGTAGAAGTGGCCGCCCGCGAAGGTACGCACATCGGATGGCCGGTCGGTGTGCTCGGCCCACGCCCGGGCCTCCTGCAGTGACACTTTCGGGTCGCTGTCGCCGACCAGGACGGTGATGGGACACCGTAGTTTGCTAGCAGGGCGGTAGCGATACGTTTCGATCGCCTTGTAGTCGTTGCGGGCCACAGGGAGGATCATCTGCTGAAGTTCGGGGTCGGCGAGCAGGCTGGCGTGGGTTCCGTTGAGTGCCTGCAGCTCCGCCAACAGCCCCGCGTCGTCGCGAAGGTGCACCGTCTCGTCGTCGCGGTGGGTCGAAGGTGCCCTCCGGCCGGAGGCAATCAGTCCGGTGACGGTCACGGCCCGCTCGTGCTGCAATTTTCCCGCGACCTCGAACGCGATCGTGGCGCCCATGCTGTGGCCGAACAGTGTCATGGGCCGGTCCGCCCAGCCGGTCAGCACGCCGGCGAGTTGCTCGGCAAGGTCGTCGATGTTGTCGATGAGTGGCTCGCTGCGTCGTTCCTGACGGCCTGGGTATTGCACGCCGACCACATCGAGCAGTGGCGACACGGCTCGCGCCAGAGGCTGGAAGAACGTCGCTGAGCCGCCCGCGTGGGGCAGACACACCAGCAGTGCCGCGTTGGGTCCTGCGCTGTTCAAGCGGTGCAGCCAACGCGTGGTTTCAGTTTGTGACATGGCGTCCTTCCAGGTGGTAACAGGGCCCGGCCGGCGGGGCCGGGTTGGGCATGTACGTTCCGCGGCCGCAGCGGTGACCGAGGCGACGTGACGACGACCACCGCTGCGACGGTCCCCGGGCGTGCTGGCCCGGGCGCGGCGTTTTACTCGGCGACCCGGGTCCGCATGGTCCACCGGAACACGATCGGCCCCCCGGGTCCGGACGTGTTCCCCTCGACTCTCTCGAAATGCTCGTGTCCGCCGAGGTGCGGTATCTTCACCTTCGTTGCGGTTTGCGGAATGTGTCGCTGCCGCTCGGAAGGCGGCAGGTCCTCCGGGCCGCCTTCCAGGACGACGGCCACAGTCGGCGAATCGACAATCGATCTCGGTTCAGCGCTCACCCTTCACCTCCTTGTGTCGTTGCTGGATCGGCACACCGGATCCCGGTCGTCGTGGCATGCGCCATGGATTCGGTTCGTGTTGTTCGCGGCCTTGCCCGCTTCGGGGTCGGTCATCGGCCGCTTTCCGGGTGATGCCGGCGCCGCCAGTTGACGATGACGGGCAGCAGATCCTGCAGGGACGACCGGAGCCGGTCGTCCAAACCGACAACGGCGGCCAGGGCCGATGCGTCCTGTGCGTCGATCGCTTTCCAGAACTCGTGTTCCGCCGGTGAACCGTGCGGCTCGGCAGCTTCGGCTTGTGGCGCGCGTGCATCAGGCTGCGGCCAGTACCGGTGCCGCTGGAACGCGTACGTCGGCAGCGGCACCGTTCGTGCGCCGCAACCGGTGAACAGCGGTGACCAGTCCACCGCCACGCCACGGGCGAACAGTGACGCCAGCACCGTCAGCACGGTCTCCGCCTTGGGGTCTTGCCGATCTAGCACCGCGGCGACAACAGCCGCGGGCGACTGCCCGATGGCATACGGGCGGACCGCATCAGCCAGAGCGCTACCCGGACCGGCCTCAAGGTAGGCCGACACCCGGCGGCCGGCCAGCCACGTGGCGCCACGGGCCAGCCCTGCCCGATCCGGCTCGGCGGTCCAGAAGTCCGGACAGCGCAACTCGGCCTCGGTGGCGGGCGAACCACTCAGGTGTGACACGATCGGAAAGTCCGGCGGCCGGAACGTGGTGTTCGCGACCTGCTGTGCCAGCGAGCGCGGTGGCTGCCCATCGCCAGCCGCAGCTGTCTGCGGGCCGTGCGGAGGTCCTAATGCCACTACGAGGGCACAGGCATCGGCTAGGCTGAGCACTCCGGCCACGTGTGCGGCCGCCACCTGTCCGACGCGCTGGCCCAGCACGGCGTACGGCCGGACCCCGAAGTGGTGCACCAGCCGGTATGTGGCCACCTCGAGCGCGAACGTGCCAGCCCACGTGTCGGCACTCTGCCCGGCGGCACGCGGGCCGGCAGCGGCGAAGATCTGGGCCAACGGACGGTCTAGGTAGGGATCCAGTGTTGCGCCGACCTCTTCGAGCGCCTCGGCGAATACCGGGAATGCACGGGACAGGCCCTCGCCCATGCCAGCTAACGCGGACGACTCGCCCGGGAACAGTAACGCCACCCGGGTGCCGACCGTTGCTACACCGCTGATCACGCCCGGCCCCGGCTGCCCGGCGGCCAGTTCATCCAGCCCGGCGAGCAGTTCCTGACGATCGCGGCCGAGTATGACCGCGCGATGCTCCAGTCTTGCGCGGGTATGCAGCAGCGAGAAGCCGACGTCAGCTGGTCGTTGGTGCATCGATGCAGGCAGGAATGTACGTAGCCGCGCGGCCTGGGCGCGCAACCCGGCAGCTGATCGGGCCGACACGATCCACGGCACCACCACCGGCGGCGTGCCTGCGAATTCATCGATTGTCGTGTCGTCGCTCGGCTCTGCGCCGGGGGCGTCTTCGAGGATGAGGTGAGCATTGGTCCCGCTGATCCCGAAAGACGACACCGCGGCCCTGCGGGGCCGCTCGTACGCTTCCCACGCGCGGGGCTCGGTCAGCAGCCGCACCGCTGCGGCCGACCAGTCCACGTGCGGCGACGGCCGGTCGACATGCAGGGTTTTGGGCAGCATGCCATGCCGCATCGCCATTACCATCTTGATGATTCCTGCGACGCCGGAGGCGGCCCGCGGGTAGCCGATGTTCGACTTGACCGACCCCAGCCACAACGGCTGGTCGGCGGGCCGGTCCTTGCCGTAGGTGGCCAGCAGCGCTTGGGCCTCGATCGGGTCGCCCAGACTGGTGCCGGAGCCGTGCCCTTCCACGACGTCGATGTCGTGCGGGGACAGTCCGGCCTCGGCGAGGGCTCGTCGGATCACCCGTTGCTGTGACGGGCCGTTGGGGGCGGTGAGCCCGTTGCTGGCGCCGTCCTGGTTGACCGCGGAGCCTCGCACGACTGCCAGCACGGGGTGGCCGTTGCGGCGGGCGTCGGACAGCCGCTCCAGTAGCAGCAGACCGGCGCCTTCGCCGGCGCCGAACCCGTCGGCGGCCGCGGAATACGGCTTGCACCGTCCATCGCTGGCGAGGGTGAGTTGTGGCATGCCGCTGCTGGGCACCAGCGGGTCGGGGATCAGGGCTACACCCCCGGCCACCGCCAGGGCGCACTCCTGCTGCCGCAACGCCTGCGTGGCAAGGTGCACGGCCACCAGCGAGGACGAGCATGCGGTGTCGACGGTCACCGCCGGGCCTTCCAGCCCGAATGTGTAGGCCAGGCGGCCGGAGACCACGCTGCCCGCGTTGCCGGTGACCGTGAAGCCTTCGTTGTCCTCGGCCGGCACTGCGATGGTGGTGTACTGGGAGCCCATGCATCCGACGTAGACGCCCGCCGGGGTGCCGCGCAGTGACATCGGATCGATCCCAGCGCGTTCGAACAGCTCCCAGCAGACCTCCAGCAGCAGCCGCTGCTGCGGGTCCATCGCGACCGCCTCGGGTGCGGAGATGCCGAACAGCGCGGCGTCGAAGTCGGCGATGTGGTCCAGGAAGCCGCCGTATCGGGTGTAGACGGTGCCGGGGGTGCTCCGCTCGTCGCCTGCCCCCGCCTGCCGGCCCCGGTCGCTCGGGTAGGGCGACACCGCGTCGACGCCGCCGGCGACCAGGTCCCACAGCGTGTCCGGGCCGTCAGCGCCGCCGGGCAGCCGGCATGCCATGGCAATGATCGCGACGGGTTCGTGCTGTGCTGCGGTCAACTGCTGGTTGTGTCTGCGAAGTCGGTCGGCTTCGAGCATCGCCGCGCGGAGCGCCTCGACGAGCTTCTCGGCGGGTACGGTCATCGCCGGTTCCCGGTGGCCGGCTGCGGGTCGTCGTTGGTCTCGCCCAGCGCGGCCCGTACGAGGTCTTCGGCAGCCATGGTGGCGATCGCCGTGGACGGCTCGTCCGCGGCGACAGCCGCAGCGTGCCGGTTGGGCGCCAACTGCAACAGAGCGTCAAGCAGGCCGGCCTGGCGTAGCCGGGCCAGGGGGATGGCGGCCAGGATGCTGCGGATATCGGCGTCGTCGGGTTCGCCGGGCTCCGGTTCGGCGGCGTTGCCGTGGCTGGGGGCGAGTTGTGTGTGCAGGTAGTGGGCGAGGGTGTCTGGTGTCGGGTAGTCGAATACCAGCGTGGCGGGTAGTCGCAGCCCGGTCACCGCTGCCAGCCGGTTGCGTAGTTCCACCGCGGTCAGTGAGTCGAACCCGAGGTCCTTGAACGCCTGGCCGGCGTCGATGCCGTCGGGGTTGGCATGGCCGAGCACCGTCGCCACGTGGGTGTGGACCACATCCAGCAGCATCCGCTGCTGTTCGGCCGGTGAAACCCCAGCCAGCCGGCGCGCCAGTCCGGCAGTGTCCGCCACGACGGCTGCCGCGCTGCGCCGCGACGACACCCGGGCCAGCCCTCGCAGCATCACCGGGACCGCCCCGGCCTCGGCCTGGCGACGCAGCCGCGCACCGTCGAGCCGGGCCGCCACCACCATCGGCTGCACTGCGCTCACCGCCGCGTCGAACAACGCCAGCCCTTGCTCGGCGCTCAACCCCAGCAGACCGGAGCGGCTCATCCGGGCCAGGTCTGAGGACTCCAAATGCTCGGTCATCGCGCTGGCCGGCGTCCACAACCCCCATGCGATCGACGTTGCGGGCAGACCCTGGGCCCGGCGATGCGCGGCCAGCGCGTCCAGGAACGTGTTCGCCGCGGCGTAGTTGCCCTGTCCCGGGCCGCCCAGCACCCCCGCCGCCGAGGAGAACATCACGAACATCGCCAACGGCATGTCACGGGTCAAGTCGTGCAGGTTCAGCGCCGCATCGACCTTCGCCGCCAGCACCGTGTCCACCTGCTGCTGACTCAACGACTCCACCGTCGCGTCGGCCAGCACACCCGCGGTGTGCACCACTCCCGTCAACGGGTGCTGCGCCGGGATCTGCGTCAGCAGCCGCGCCGCGGCGTCACGATCAGCGACATCACACGCCACCACCGAGGCCTGTGCGCCCAGCCCGGTTAGCTCGGCCAGCAAAGCGTCCGCGCCGGGCGCCGCCATGCCGCGCCGGCTGGCCAGCACCAGCCGACGCACCCCGTACGCGCTCACCAGATGCCGGGCCACCAACGCACCCAGCGTCCCCGTCCCGCCGGTCACCAGCACCGTGCCCTGCCCACCCAACAACGGCGGGACGGTCAGTACGATCTTGCCGGTATGGCGGGCCTGGCTGATGTGCCGCAACGTGTGCCGCGCCCGGCGGATGTCCCAGCTGGTCACCGGCAACGGATTGAGGTGGCCGTGCTCGAGAAGCTCGACGATCTCGGTGAGCATCTGCCCGATGCGCTCGGGGCCTGCCTGAGCCAAGTCGAACGCCTGGTAGGTGGCTGCCGGATGGTGCCCGGCGAACTCGTCCGGGTCGCGCAGGTCAGTCTTGCCCATCTCCAGGAACCGCCCGCCCGGCGCCAGAAGCCGGGCGGACGCGTCGACGAACGGACCGGCAAGCGAGTTCAGCACCACATCCACGCCCCGCCCTGCGGTCGTGGCACGGAACTGCTCCTCGAAGTCGAGTGTGCGGGAAGAGGCGACATGCGCGTGGCCGATCCCGAGCTCATGCAGCGCCGGCCACTTCGGTGGGCTGGCGGTTGTGAGAACCTGCGCGCCGGCGTACCGGGCCAGCTGCACGGCGGCCATACCGACGCCGCCCGCGCCGGCATGGACCAGCACCGTTTCACCAGCGCGCAGACCGGCCAAGTCGAACAAGCCGTAAAACGCGGTCAGGAAGGCCACGGGCACGGCCGCCGCCTGCTCGAACGACCAGCCGTCGGGAATGCGCACCAGCAGCCGGTGGTCGGTCACGGCCAGCGGCCCGAACGCGTGCGGCACCAACCCCATCACCCGCTCGCCGACGGCCAAGCCGGTGACGTCCGGTCCGGTCTGTACCACCACGGCCGCAGCTTCACTGCCTAGAACGGGCTCGCCCGGGTAAAGGTTCAACGCCATCAGCGCATCACGGAAGTTCACGCCCGCAGCCCGCACCGCGACCCGCACCTGCCCGCTTTGCAGCGGCTCATCGATCTGCGGGCACGCCACCGGGGTAACGCCGTCGATAGTGCCGGCGCCGACGACCTCCAAGCGCCAGGGCCGGCCCGTGGGCGGACTCAGCACGTCGGAGCCCGTGCGGGCCATCCGTGGAGCCAGGATCCGGCCGTGGCGCACCGCCACCTGCGGCTCACCGCAGCCCGGCACCACCGGCAGGATCTGCAGCGACGCGTCGGCGCCGTCGAGGTCGGCCAGCATCAGCCGATCGGGGTGCTCAGCCTGGGCGGAGCGCAGCAGACCCCACACCCCCGCCTGTGACAGGCCCGGGACTTCCTCGTCAGCGACCGACACCGCCCCATGGGTCGCCACCAGCAGTCGGCTAGCGGCCCACCGCGGGTCAGCCAGCCACGCCTGCACCAGGGCCAGGGCTCGGTTGACGTGCTCGTGAACGCTTGTTGCTGCGGTGGATCCGGCCGGGTCCGGCTCGACGATGTAGACGACAGTTTCGGGGGTCGGTGCTCCGGCGTCGACGGCGGCGGTCAGCGATGCCAGATCGGGGTGCGGATAAACGGTCACACCGGCCTCGGTCAGCACCGACGGTAGATCGTCGCGGTTTCCGAGGACCGTCCACGAGCCTGATGTGGGGGCAGCCGCCGGCACGGCCAGCCAGTCGACCTGGTAAAGGCCTCTACGGTGGGTACCCAGTACCTGCTCGAGCTGCTCGGCCGAGACCGGCGGCACGACCAGCGACTCGGCGTGCAGGACCGGCTGCCCGGCGGTGTCGGCGATGTCGACGGTGACGGCGTCGCCGCCGGCCGGGGACAGCCGCACCCGTAGGGCCGTGGCCCCTGAGGCGAACAGAGACACCCCGTTCCAGGCGAACGGCAACCGGACCTGCCCGGCGGTGTGGAAGAAGTTTCCCAGACCGATCCCGTGCAGGGCGGCGTCGAGCAGGGCCGGGTGCAGCCCGAACCGCTTGGCGTCGTCGGCCGCCTGCTTCGGCACGGCGACCTCGGCGTAGACGTCGTCCCCGGATCGCCACGCCGCATGCAGGCCTTGGAAAGTGGCGCCGTAGGTGTACCCGGCGCGGGCGACGTTGTCGTAGTGACCGTCCACCGCGACTGCTGTGGCTGCCGGCGGGGGCCAACTGGCGAAGTGCGTGGTCATAGCGTCCGCGAGCGCCGCACCGCCTTGACTGAGGACGCCGCTTGCGTGTTGCGTCCACTCCGATTCACTGTCGCCGTCGTCGGGACACGAATGCACGTTAACCGGCCGGCGGCCGGACTCGTCGGCGGCGCCGACCCGTACCTGCACCGCTGCTCCGCCCCGCTCGGGAAGTAGCAGCGGAACCTCCAGCATGAGCTCCTCGATCCGGTCGCAGCCCACCTCGTCACCGGCGCGCAGGGCAAGTTCCACGAATGCGGTACCAGGCAGCAGCACGACCCCGGACACGGCGTGGTCTGCCAACCAGGGCTGGGACTGCAGCGACAGCCGGCCGGTCAGCACTACGCCGTCGCCAGCGGCCAGCCCGATCGATGCGGCGAGCAGTGGGTGGTCCGCGGCCGCCAGGCCCAGCCCGGCAGGATCGGTTGCACCGCGACCGGCATGCAGCCAGAACCGCTCATGCTGGAACGGGTAGGTCGGTAGCGGCAGGACGGGACCTGCGGTGCCGGCGAGTACGGCAGACCAGTCCACCGCCACACCGTGCACGAACGCCGTCGCTAGGCCGGTCAGGAAGCGGTCGAAACCGCCGTCGTCGCGTCGTAGTGATCCAATAACGGTCGCGGCGGAGCCCGTGTCGTCGATGGTGTCCTGCACCGCGACGCTCAGAACCGGGTGAGGGCTGGCCTCCAGGAACACGGTGTGACCGTCGGCAAGCAGCCGGCGGTTGGCCAGCTCGAACTGGACCGGCTCGCGTAGGTTGCGGTACCAGTACTGCGCGCCGAGTTCGGCTGCGTCGAGCGGTTGGCCGGTGACGGCGGAGTAGAACAGGACCCGTGCCGGCAGCGGGCTGATGTCCGCTAGTTGCTGCACCAAGGCGTTACGCAGGGGCTCCACGTCGGCCGAGTGGGAGGCGTAGTCGACGGCGATGGGCCGGGCGCGGATGCCGTGGCTGTCGCAGTGGGCCTGCAACTCGGCCAGCGCGTGCTGGTCGCCGGAGACGACGACCGAGCGGGGGCTGTTGATCGCGGCGACGGTGATGCGTTCCTGCCACGCATCGACGAGGCTGGTGGCGGCGTCGGCCGGTAGGGCCAGCGACATCATGGCACCGCCTGTCGCATGGATGGCGATGGCAGCGCTGCGTAGGGCGACGATTTTGGCGGCGTCGTCGAGGGTCAGTGCTCCGGCGATGTGCGCGGCGGCGATCTCGCCTTGGGAGTGCCCGACCACTGCGGCCGGTGTGACGCCGTGGGCCTTCCACAGCTCGGCCAGCGATACCATCACCGCGAACAGTGCGGGCTGCACCACATCGACGCGGTCCAGGCTGGCGGCGCCGGGCATCCCGCGTACTACGTCGAGCAGGTTCCAGTCGATCCATGGTGCCAGCGCCTTGTCGCAGGCCGCCATGTGCTGGGCGAAGACCGGTGAGGAGTCCAGCAGCGCTGCGGCCATTCCCGCCCATTGTGAGCCTTGGCCGGGGAACACGAACACCACGCGGGCCTGCCCGCGGGCTGTTGCGGTCACTACGCCGGGACCGTCTTCGCCGGCGGCCACTCTCGCCAGCCCAGCCAGCAGTGCGTCGCGGTCGGCGCCCAGCACGACCGCGCGGTGTTCGAGCACGGCGCGGGTGGTCACCAGCGCCCGGCCTACTGCGGCCGGGTCCAGCAGTGGGTCGGCGGCGACGAATGCGGCCAGCCGGTCGGCCTGTGCTCGCAAACCTGCCGCGGATCGCGCCGACACCACCCACGGCACCACCGGCGGGATGTGCGTTGGTGCGTCGCCGTCGCGGTGGTCCGCGTCGGTCTCCGTCGCGGGTGTGGTGGGGGGTTCTTCGAGGATGAGGTGGGCGTTGGTGCCGCTGATGCCGAAGGAGGAGACGGCGGCTCTGCGGGGTCGTCGGCTGGGTTGCCAGGGCTGGTCTTCGGTGAGTAGTTGCACGGTCGCGGCGGACCAGTCGACGTGCGGTGACGGCGCGTCGACGTGCAAGGTTCTGGGTAGTCGCCCGTGCCGCATCGCCATGACCATTTTGATGATTCCGGCGGCGCCGGCGGCGGCCTGGGTGTGCCCGATGTTCGATTTGACCGATCCCAGCCACAACGGCTGGTCGGTGGGCCGGTCCTTGCCGTAGGTGGCGATGATGGCTTGCGCCTCGATGGGATCGCCCAGTGTGGTTCCGGTGCCGTGTGCCTCGACGGCGTCGACGTCGTGCGGGGAGAGCCGGGCGTTGGCCAGGGCTTGGCGGATCACCCGTTGCTGCGACGGGCCGTTGGGGGCGGTGAGCCCGTTGCTGGCGCCGTCCTGGTTGACCGCTGAGCCGCGCAGCACCGCGAGTACGCGGTGGCCGTTGCGGCGGGCGTCGGACAGCCGTTCCAGCAGCAGCACGCCCACGCCTTCACCCCAGCCGGTGCCGTCGGCTGCTGCCGCGAACGGTTTGCATCGCCCGTCGGGTGACAGGCCCCGCTGCCGGGAGAACTCGACGAACGCCCGCGGTGAGGTCATCACTGACACCCCGCCGGCCACTGCCAGGGTGCATTCGCCCTGCCGCAGCGCCTGGGTGGCCAGATGCGTCGCGACCAGCGACGACGAACATGCCGTGTCGATGGTCACCGCCGGGCCTTCCAGCCCGAACGTGTAGGCCAGCCGGCCGGAGATCACGCTGGCCG
Organism: Micromonospora sp. WMMC250; assembly: GCF_027460215.1. Classification (NCBI taxonomy): domain Bacteria; kingdom Bacillati; phylum Actinomycetota; class Actinomycetes; order Micromonosporales; family Micromonosporaceae; genus Micromonospora; species Micromonospora sp. WMMC250. Next base: position 7,456,821 of record NZ_JAPZBJ010000002.1, read on the forward strand.
CGTTGCCGGTCAGGGTGAATCCCTCACCACCGTCTGCGGCGGCGTCGCGTCCGTACTCCGAGCCCATCGACCCGACGAACACCCCTGCCGAGGTCCCGCGCAACGACAACGGGTCGATCCCGGCGCGTTCGAACAGCTCCCAGCAGGCCTCCAGCAGCAGCCGCTGCTGCGGGTCCATGGCCAGTGCCTCACGCGGTGAGATACCGAACAGGCCAGCGTCAAACCCGCCCACCTCGGACACGAACCCCCCGAAACGGGTGTACGACTTGCCAGCAGCATCCGGATCCGGGTCGTACAACCCCTCCAGATCCCAGCCCCGGTCCGTCGGGAACACCGACACCGCATCCCGGCCCGAGGCCACCAGATCCCACAACGCCTCCGGTGAATCCACCCCACCCGGAAAACGACACGCCAACCCCACCACCGCAACCGGCTCGTAAACCTGATCCTCGGCCAGCTTCAGCCGTCGGCGGGTGGTCTGCAGTTCGGTCAGCAGCTGCTTGGAATAGGCGAGGATCTTGTCGTTGTCAGCCATCTGGCGTTGCCTCCAGAGTGCGATTGGTCGGGGCGGAAGAGTTCAGCCGAGGCCGAGTTCTTTTTCGATGAGGGCGAGCATCTGGCCTTCGTCCGCGGCGCCGATGCTGTCGGTATCGGTATCGGTATCGGCATCGGCTGCAGCGGGGTGGTCGTCGAGCTTCCACAGCAGGGTCTGCAGCCGTTTGGCCACGGCGGTGCGCGCCTCGCCGTCCAGTGCTGCCGTGGAGACGGCGTCCTCCAGCTGCCGCAGTTCCGTGAGCATGATGTCGGCGGGGGGTGCGGAGGTGTTTCCCTCGAGCAGTTGTGTGTGCAGGTAGTGGGCGAGGGTGTCTGGTGTCGGGTAGTCGAATACCAGCGTGGCGGGTAGTCGCAGCCCGGTCACCGCTGCCAGCCGGTTGCGTAGTTCCACCGCGGTCAGTGAGTCGAACCCGAGGTCCTTGAACGCCTGGCCGGCGTCGATGCCGTCGGGGTTGGCATGGCCGAGCACCGTCGCCACGTGGGTGTGGACCACATCCAGCAGCATCCGCTGCTGTTCGGCCGGTGAAACCCCAGCCAGCCGGCGCGCCAGTCCGGCAGTGTCCGCCACGACGGCTGCCGCGCTGCGCCGCGACGACACCCGGGCCAGCCCTCGCAGCATCACCGGGACCGCCCCGGCCTCGGCCTGGCGACGCAGCCGCGCACCGTCGAGCCGGGCCGCCACCACCATCGGCTGCACTGCGCTCACCGCCGCGTCGAACAACGCCAGCCCTTGCTCGGCGCTCAACCCCAGCAGACCGGAGCGGCTCATCCGGGCCAGGTCTGAGGACTCCAAATGCTCGGTCATCGCGCTGGCCGGCGTCCACAACCCCCATGCGATCGACGTTGCGGGCAGACCCTGGGCCCGGCGATGCGCGGCCAGCGCGTCCAGGAACGTGTTCGCCGCGGCGTAGTTGCCCTGTCCCGGGCCGCCCAGCACCCCCGCCGCCGAGGAGAACATCACGAACATCGCCAACGGCATGTCACGGGTCAAGTCGTGCAGGTTCAGCGCCGCGTCGACCTTCGCCGCCAGCACCGTGTCCACCTGCTGCTGACTCAACGACTCCACCGTCGCGTCGGCCAGCACACCCGCGGTGTGCACCACTCCCGTCAACGGGTGCTGCGCCGGGATCTGCGTCAGCAGCCGCGCCGCGGCGTCACGATCAGCGACATCACACGCCACCACCGAGGCCTGTGCGCCCAGCCCGGTTAGCTCGGCCAGCAAAGCGTCCGCGCCGGGCGCCGCCATGCCGCGCCGGCTGGCCAGCACCAGCCGACGCACCCCGTACGCGCTCACCAGATGCCGGGCCACCAACGCACCCAGCGTCCCCGTCCCGCCGGTCACCAGCACCGTGCCCTGCCCACCCAACAACGGCGGTGTGCCGGGCGAGTTGGTGCTGGTCCGGGCGAGGCGTGGCGCCAGGACCTGACCGTTACGGACTACGACCTGCGGTTCGCCGCAGTCCAGGACGGTCGCCAAGGCCTGCGCTGAGGCGTCGTGGCCGTCGAGGTCGACCAGAGTGAGGCGGCCCGGGTGTTCGGACTGCGCGGAGCGGGCCAGTCCCCACACGGGCGTGTGGGGCAGGTCGGTGACATCTTCGCCGCCTGCAGAGACCGCTGCCTTGGTCAAGACCAGCAGGTGCGTGCGGACCCACCGCTGGTCGGCCAGGAAGGCCTGCAGCACGTGCAGCAGGCGGGTCACGCCAGCATGTGCCTGGGCCGCGGTATCGCCGACGTCAAGTTCTGCGCAGGCCAGAACGAGCACGTCCGGTGCCGGTTGCCCGGCGTCGATGGCGGCGGCCACCGCGCTCAAGTTCGGGTAGGTGTCCACCGGAACGCCCGCTTGGTGCAGTACCGGACCGACGCCGGGGTGGTCGGCGCCGACGGTGGCGAAGCGGCGCGTGGACGGCTCCCGGCCGGGCACGACCGTGTTCCATTCGACGTGCAGCAGCGAGCCGGGCTGCCTGACGCGCAGCCGGTCCAGCTGCTCCGCTGGCACGGTGCGTACCGCCAACGCTTCCGCGCTGAGTACGGGCTGGCCCGTGGGGTCGGCCACGGCGACGGCGAAGGTGTCCGGGCCGGTCGGGGACAGCCGCACCCGCAGGGCGTTCGCGGCCGCGGCGTGCAACCGCACCCCACGCCAGGCGAACGGTAGCCGCACGTCGGTGCCGGGCCGGCCGATGAGTGCCATCGCATGGGTGGCCGCGTCGAGTAAAGCCGGGTGCAGCCCGAATCGGGTGGTTTCGTCAGTGGCGTCGCCGGACAGGGCCACCTCCGCGAAGATGTCGTCTCCTCGCCGCCACGCCGCGCGAAGTCCTTGGAACGCGGGTCCGTAGTGGTAGCCGGCCTGCGCGGCGGTGTCGTAGTGCCCGTTCACGTCGATGCCGGTGGCGCCCGTGGGTGGCCATTGCTGCCACTGCTGAGGGACGGTTTCGTGGCTGCCGGCGAGGCTGCCGCTGGCATGCTGGACCCAGTCCGGCTGGTCGCTGTCGTCCTCGGCGCGCGAATGCACGCTCAGGGCGCGGCGGCCCGAGTCGTCGGGCGGCCCGACCCGGACCTGCAGGGCCACGGCGCCTCGTTCGGGCAGCGTCAGCGGTTGTTCCAGGGTGAGTTCCTCGATCCGGTCACAGCCGGCTTCGTCACCCGCGCGGATGGCCAGTTCCACGAAGGCGGTGCCGGGCAGCAGGACAACGTGCGCGACGGCGTGGTCGGCCAGCCACGGGTGGGTGTGCAGGGACAGCCGGCCTGTGAGCACGATCTCGTCGCGATCGGCCAGATGCACCGCCGCCCCGAGCAGCGGGTGGTCAATGGAGCCCTGACCCACGTCGGCCAGGTTCCCGCTGGTGCGCGCTGACTGCAGCCAGAACGACTCGCGGGCGAACGCGTAGGTCGGCAGCGGCACTGCCCGGCGACTGGTGCCGGCGGAGGCAACCGAGAAGTCCACCGGCACGCCGCAGGTGTATGCCTGGGACAGCGAGGTCCAGAACCGGTCGAGGCCTCCGTCGTCGCGGCGAAGCGACCCGACCGCGACCGCGCCGGCAGGGGCGTCGTCGATGGTCTGCTGCAGGCCCACGGTCAGCACTGGGTGCGGGCTCACCTCCACGAACACGCCGTGGCCTTCGGCCAGCAACGCGCGGGTGGCCTGTTCGAACTGGACCGGTTGGCGCAGGTTGCTGTACCAGTAGCCGGCGTCTAGGCCGGCGGTGTCGAGGGTGTGGCCGGTGACGGTGGAGTAGAACGGAATCCGGGCGGTGCGGGGGGTGATGGGGGCGAGCGCATCGAGCAGCCGCTCCCGCAATGCTTCGACGTGGTGGCCATGAGAGGCGTAGTCGACGGCGATCATCCGTGCCCGGATCTCGTCACGTTCGCAGACGGCGAGCAGTTCGCGCAGCGCCGGCTCGTCGCCGCTGACTACCGTGGCGTCGGGTCCGTTGACGGCGGCCACCGCGATCTGCCCGGACCAAGCCGCTATCTTTTCGGTGGCCTGGTCGGCGGGCAGCGGCAGCGACATCATGCCCCCGCCGGTGGGTAGCGTCGCCAGGGCGGCGCTGCGCAGCGCGACCACCCGGGCGGCGTCGTCCAGCGACAGAACCCCGGCGACGTAGGCGGCTGCGATCTCACCTTGGGAATGGCCGACCACGGCCGCCGGGACGACGCCGTGTGAGCGCCACAGCGCGGCCAGCGAGGTCATCACCGCGAACAGCACCGGTTGCACGACGTCCACCCGCTCCAGCGGTGGCGCCCCGGGGGTCTCGCTCAGCACATCGATCAAGTTCCAGTCGACATACGGCGTCAGCGCGTCGGCGCACCGGTCCAGGTGCTCGCGGAACACGGGAGCGGTGTCCATCAGTCGCGCGGCCATGCCTGGCCACTGCGAGCCCTGGCCGGGGAAGACGAACACGGTGCGGGCGTCCGGGAGCGGCTTCTGCTGCACGAGTGTGGGGCTGACGCCACCTTCGGCAAGGCGGTTCAGGTCGGCCAGCAGCTCTTCGCGGGTGCGGGCCAGGATGACAGCGCGGTGATCGAGGTGCGCGCGGGTGACGGCCAGCGAATAGCTGACGTCGGCGCTGTCGAGGTCCGGGTGTCCGGCCAGGTGAGCGTGCAGCTGTGCCGCCTGCCGGCGCAGCGCCTGCTGTGAGCGGGCGGACAGCGGGTACGGCAGCACCGCAGTCGTTGTGCGGGCCGGGGGCGGTGCCTCCGGGCTGGTTTCCGATTTGGGCGTGGCGGGGGCTTCGAGGATGAGGTGGGCGTTGGTGCCGCTGATCCCGAACGAGGATACGGCCGCGCGGCGCGGTCCGCCGGTCGAAGGCCAGGGCTGTGTTTCGGTCAGCAGACGCATCGTTGCGGCCGACCAATCCACGTGCGGCGACGGCTGGTCCACGTGCAGGGTCTGCGGCAGCTGCCCGTGCTGCAGGGCCATGACCATCTTGATGACCCCGGCGACGCCGGCGGCGGCTTGGGTGTGCCCGATGTTCGACTTGATCGAGCCGAGGAATACCGGGCGGTCGGCGGGCCGGTCCTTGCCGTAGGTGGCCAGCAGTGCCTGCGCCTCGATGGGATCGCCGAGGGTGGTGCCAGTCCCGTGCGCCTCGACGACGTCGACTTCCTGCGGGGCAAGGCGGGCGTTGGCGAGGGCTTGGCGGATGACCCGCTGCTGCGACGGGCCGTTGGGGGCGGTGAGTTGGCTGCTGGCGCCGTCCTGGTTGACGGCGGAGCCCCGAATGACGGCGAGGACGCGGTGGCCGTTGCGGTGGGCGTCGGAGAGGCGTTCCAGCAGCAGCAGGCCCAGTCCTTCGCCCCAGCCGGTGCCGTCCGCAGCGGCGGCGAAGGGCTTGCATCTGCCGTTGGGTGCCAGGCCACGTTGCCGGCTGAACTCGACAAAGGTTGCCGGGGTGGACATGACTGTGACGCCGCCGGCCAACGCCAGGCTGCATTCGCCCTGCCGCAACGCCTGCGCGGCCAGGTGCATGGCAACCAGCGAGGAGGAGCATGCGGTGTCCACGGTGACCGCCGGGCCTTGAAGACCGAATGTGTAGGCGACGCGGCCGGAGGCGATGCTGGCGGCGCTTCCGGTACCGAGGTACCCCTCCAGGCCGTCGGGAATCCGGTGGAGCCGGGTCAGGTAGTCGTTGTACATCAGCCCGGCGAACACGCCGGTCGGTGTGCCACGCACCGTGGTGGGGTCGATGCCGGCGTACTCGAAGGCCTCCCAGGTTGCCTGTAGCAGCAGCCGCTGCTGTGGGTCCATGGCGAGGGCTTCGCGGGGACTGATGCCGAAGAAGGCGGGATCGAATTCGTCGGCGTCGTGCAGGAATCCGCCCTCGCGGGTGTAGCTGGTGCCCGGGCGGTCCGGGTCGGGGTCGTACAGCGCGTCGATGTCCCAGCCGCGGCCTGTGGGGAACGCCGTGATCGCGTCGTCGCCGTCACGGACGAGCCGCCACAGCTGTTCGGGTGATCGGACACCGCCGGGGTATCGGCAACTCATGCCGATGATGGCGATCGGCTCATCGGTGACGGCGGTGATCGTGACGGTGGTGGCTGGGGCGGGGTTGACGCCGGCGAGCTGGTCGCGGATGTGACCGGCCAGCGCCGCCGGGGTCGGGTAGTCGAACAGGGCGGTGGCGGTCAGCGTGAGCCCGGTGACCGCGTTCATCCGGTTGCGCAGTTCCAGCGCGGTCAGCGAGTCAAAGCCAACCTCGAGGAAGCCCCGGTCGACGGGCACCTGCTGGGCGCCGGAGTGGCCGAGCACGGTTGCGGCGTGGCCGCGGATCATGTCCAGCAGCGCCCGTACCTGTTCGGTTTCGGGCAGGTTGGTCAGCTGGGCCGCCAGGTTCGCTGTGGCGCCATGGTCGGTGGCACGGAGGGCGGGGACCCGGACCAGCCCGCGCAGCAGCGACGGCAGCGTCCCGGCGGTGGCCGCCGCACGCAACGCCGCGGGGTTGAGCCGGATCGGTGCGACGACCGGTTCGTCGGCGGTCAGGGCGGCGTCGAAGAGGGCGAAGGCTTCCTCGCTGGTCATCGGATTCAGGCCGCCGCGTGCCATACGGGCCTTGTCGACGTCGCCGAGACGCGCGGTGATGCCGCTCGTGGGTTCCGCCCACAGTCCCCAGGCCAGCGACAGCCCTGGCAGGCCGGTGGCCCGCCGGTGGATGGCCAGGGCGTCCAGAAACGCGTTCGCGGCGCTGTAATTGCCTTGTCCGGGGCCGCCCAAAGTGCCTGCGGCAGACGAGTACAGCACGAACGCGGACAGATTCAGGTCCGCGGTGAGCTCGTGCAGGTGCCAGGCGGCATCGACCTTGGGGCCGAACACCCGGTCGACCTGGTCGGCTCCGAGCGCGGTGATCGTGGCGTCGTCGACGACGCCGGCGGTGTGGATGACGGCGGTCAGCGGATGCTCGGCCGGGATCGTGGCCAGCAGCGCGGCCAGCGCGGCGCGGTCCCCGGTGTCGCAGGCGGCCACCGTCACGGTGGCCCCCAACGCGGACATCTCTGCGGTGAGGTCCGGCACGACGGCGGCCTGGGGACCGCTGCGGCTGGCCAGCAGCAGGTGCCGGGCACCGTGCGTGATGACCAAGTGACGGGCGGTCAGGGCGCCGAGCGCGCCGGTCCCACCGGTGATCAGGACAGTGCCGTCCGGCTCCAGACGCTCGGGCGCGGTCAGGTGGGCCGGGCCGCCCAGGCGGGTCAGGCGGGCGGCGTACACCGTCATGCCGCGTACCGCGACCTGCGGTTCCCCGCTGGCCACGGCGGCCGGCAGCGCAGCGGCTGCGTTCTCATCGTCGTTGAGATCGACCAGGACGATGCGGCCCGGATGTTCGGACTGGGCGGCACGCACAAGCCCCCAGACGGCGGCGCCGGCCAAATCGACGGGTCCGTGGGCGCCGGTCGGTGCGCTGGGCACCACGACCGCGTTGCGGGTGACCACGACCAGCCGACCGGAGGCGTACCGCTCGTCGGCCAGCCAGTCCTGCAACACGACGAGGACCCCGCCCGCCGCGGCCCGGGCCGCGGCGGGCGGGTCAGTGCTTTGCACCGTACTGGGGGTGTACGGCAGAAGCACCGTTTCGGGTGCCGCGGCGCCGGCCTCGATGGCCTCACCGAGGGCACGGACGTCGGCGAAGGCGTCCGAGGAATGGAACCTGGCGACGTCCTCGGTGGCGTCGATGTAGGCCCAGTCGGCGTCCGGCCGGGTAGACGCGGTCGTGGACACGGGCACCCAGTCCGGGCGCAACAATGAGTCGTAGTTGCCGGAACGGGCGGAGGCCAGCTGCCGCGCGTTGATCGGGCGGACGACGAGGGACTCGACCGTGGCCACGGGCTGTCCCGAGGGGTCGCTCAGATCCAGCGCCATACCGGTGGCGCCGGTGGCAGTGATCCGCACGCGCAGGCTGGTGGCCGCTGCCGCGTGCACCGTCACGCCCGCCCAGGCGAACGGCAGTGCCGGTGTCTCGACGTCGGCGGCGGCGTCTGCCTGCTGGGGCAGAGCGACGGCGTGCAGGGCCGCGTCCATCAACGCGGGATGCACAGCGTATCGGCTCGCCTGGTCGGTGATCTGCGGTGGGAGGGCTACCTCGGCGAACGTTGCGGTGTCAGTGCGCCACGCACGGCGCAGGCCGACGAAGGCGGGGCCGTAGTCGACGCCGAGGGCGGCCAGACGCTCGTACACCCCGTCGACGTCGATGGGGGTTGCGTGTGCCGGCGGCCACGCGACCGGTTCCGATGGTGCGGTCGCAGCGCTGACGGCCGTGGCAGCTAGGATGCCGGCGGCGTGTGCGGTCCACGCCCCGCCACCGGAGTCGCCGTCTGGCCGGCTGTGCACGCTCACCGCCCGGCGGCCCTTGTCGTCGGCGGATCCGACGCGCACCTGGACGGCGATCCCGCCGTGGTCGGGTAGCACCAGTGGCATCTGCAAGGTCAGTTCGTCGATGCGCCGGCAACCGAGTTCCTCGCCGGCGCGCACAGCCAGTTCGATGAATGCGGTGCCGGGCAGCAATACCGTTCCGGCGACAGTGTGCTCGGCCAGCCATGGATGCGACTGCAGCGACAACCTGCCGGTAAGCACCACGCCGTCACCGTCGGCCAGGCGCAGCGCAGCACCGAGCAGCGGATGGTCCACCACGGCCTGCCCGAAGGTTTCCGGACCTCCCGCCGGGCCGGCGGCGGCGAGCCAGTACCTTTGCCGCTGGAATGCGTACGGGGGCAGGGGCACGGTGCGAGCACGGGGGAACATCGCGGCCCAGTCGATCCGGACGCCGTGCAGGAACAGCTGGGCCAGGCCGGTTAGGACGCTGTGCGGTTCCGTGACGTTGCGGCGCAGCACCGCCACGGTGACCGCGTTGCGCTGATCGTGGTCCAGCGTGTCTTGGGCCAGGGCAGTCAGCACGCCGCCGGGTCCGGCCTCCAGAAACGCCGAGATCCCGTGCCCGGCGAGCCAGGCGATGCTGTCGGCAAAGCGGACAGGGCGGCGGGCGTGCTGCACCCAGTAGTCGGGGTCGCAAATCTGGTCGGCGCTGACGGGCTGCCCGGTCAGGTTCGAGATGATCGGCACCTGCGGCGGGTGGTAGGACAGTGCCTGCGCGACCTGCCGGAACTGCTCCAGCATCGGATCGATCCGCGGGGAATGGAAGGCGTGGCTGACCCGCAGCCGCCGGGCCTGCCCGCCCTGGTGGTGCCAGCGGTCGGCGACGGCCAGCACGGCGTCCTCATCTCCGGCGATCACGGTGGCGGTGGGACCGTTGACCGCGGCGATCGATACCCGTCCCTCGAGTCCGGTCAGCAAGGCGGTGACCTCGCCCGGGGTGGCGTGCAGGGACACCATTGCCCCACCGGCCGGCAGCTGCTGCATCAGCCGGCTGCGAGCGGCGACCAGGGCGCATGCGTCCGGCAGCGACAACACCCCGCCCACGTGCGCGGCGGTGAGCTCGCCGATGGAGTGGCCGACCAGGAAATCAGGGCGCAGCCCGTACTGCTCGAGCAGCCGGTACAGGGCCACCTCGACCGCGAACAGGCCGGTCTGGGTGTACAGCGTCTGGTTGAGCAGCTCAGCCTCGGCGGTGCCGTCCTCGGCGAACAGGACGTGCCGCAGGGGCGTGTCCAGGTGCTGGTCGAGGTGGGCGCACACCTCGTCGAGGGCCTCAGCGAAGGCGGGGAAGCTGTGATGCAGCTGAGCGCCCATGCCAGCGAACTGAGACCCCTGCCCGGGGAACATCATCGCGACGGCGGTATCGGCGCGGGCGACGCCGGATGACACCCCAGGTCCCGATTCGCCGTCGGCGAGTTGCCGCAGTCCGGTCAGCAGCTCGGTGCGGTTGTCGGCCAGGACGACCGCCCGGTGTTCCAGCTGCGCGCGAGTCGTGGCCAGCGACAGCCCCACGTCGGCGGGGTCGAGATCCGGCTCGGCGGCGATGAATTCGGCGAGGCGCAGGGCTTGGGCGTGCAGGCCGGTCTCGGATCGGGCCGACACCAGCCACGGCACCACGATGGACGCGTCGGCGCGGTGCGCGGTGTCGGCGCCGTCGGAGGCGCCACCTGTCGGCTTCGACTCCGACTGCTGCCGGCCGACGGTCACGTCATCGGGTTCGGCGGTGCCCGAGTTGTCACGTTCGCCGTTACCGTCTCGGCCGGTGGGCGCCGGTCGCGTGGCGGGTGTGGTGGGGGGTTCTTCGAGGATGAGGTGGGCGTTGGTGCCGCTGATGCCGAAGGAGGAGACGGCGGCTCTGCGGGGTCGTCGGCTGGGTTGCCAGGGCTGGTCTTCGGTGAGTAGTTGCACGGTCGCGGCGGACCAGTCGACGTGCGGTGACGGCGCGTCGACGTGCAAGGTTCTGGGTAGTCGCCCGTGCCGCATCGCCATGACCATTTTGATGATTCCGGCGGCGCCGGCGGCGGCCTGGGTGTGCCCGATGTTCGATTTGACCGATCCCAGCCACAACGGCTGGTCGGTGGGCCGGTCCTTGCCGTAGGTGGCGATGATGGCTTGCGCCTCGATGGGATCGCCCAGTGTGGTTCCGGTGCCGTGTGCCTCGACGGCGTCGACGTCGTGCGGGGAGAGCCGGGCGTTGGCCAGGGCTTGGCGGATCACCCGTTGCTGCGACGGGCCGTTGGGGGCGGTGAGCCCGTTGCTGGCGCCGTCCTGGTTGACCGCTGAGCCGCGCAGCACCGCGAGTACGCGGTGGCCGTTGCGGCGGGCGTCGGACAGCCGTTCCAGCAGCAGCACGCCCACGCCTTCACCCCAGCCGGTGCCGTCGGCTGCTGCCGCGAACGGTTTGCATCGCCCGTCGGGTGACAGGCCCCGCTGCCGGGAGAACTCGACGAACGCCCGCGGTGAGGTCATCACTGACACCCCGCCGGCCACTGCCAGGGTGCATTCGCCCTGCCGCAGCGCCTGGGTGGCCAGATGCGTCGCGACCAGCGACGACGAACATGCCGTGTCGATGGTCACCGCCGGGCCTTCCAGCCCGAACGTGTAGGCCAGCCGGCCGGAGATCACGCTGGCCGCGTTGCCGGTCAGGGTGAATCCCTCACCACCGTCTGCGGCGGCGTCGCGTCCGTACTCCGAGCCCATCGACCCGACGAACACCCCTGCCGAGGTCCCGCGCAACGACAACGGGTCGATCCCGGCGCGTTCGAACAGCTCCCAGCAGGCCTCCAGCAGCAGCCGCTGCTGCGGGTCCATGGCCAGTGCCTCACGCGGTGAGATACCGAACAGGCCAGCGTCAAACCCGCCCACCTCGGACACGAACCCCCCGAAACGGGTGTACGACTTGCCAGCAGCATCCGGATCCGGGTCGTACAACCCCTCCAGATCCCAGCCCCGGTCCGTCGGGAACACCGACACCGCATCCCGGCCCGAGGCCACCAGATCCCACAACGCCTCCGGTGAATCCACCCCACCCGGAAAACGACACGCCAACCCCACCACCGCAACCGGCTCGTCGGCGGGATGCAGGCCAGCCGGGACCGTGCTGGTCACCGTCGGCTGCGCGTCGGTGAGTTCGGTGCGTAGCCAGCTGGCCAGGGCGGTCGGGGTGGGGTGGTCGAAGACGAGGGTGGCCGGCAGCCGCAGTCCGGTGGCGGCGGTGAGCCGGTTGCGCAGTTCGACGGCGGTCAGGGAGTCGAAACCGAGGTCCTTGAACGCCTGGGCGGTGTCTACGACGTCGGGGCTAGGGTGGCCGAGGACGGTCGCGACGTGGTTTCGCACCAGGTCGAGCAGCAACCGCTGCTGCTCCGGCTGCGCCATGCCGGCCAGCGTCCGGGCCAGGTCGCCCCTCGTCGGCGTGTCGTCGGTGCCGGTGGCGGAGCGGCGGCTTGTGGCAGGCGCCAGGTCGCGCATGATCGCCGGTAGCGTGCCTGCGGCAGCGTGATGGCGAAGACGCGTCGTGTCCCAGAGGGCGGCCACCACCGTGGGCCGGGCGGTGTGCACGGCGGCGTCGAACAGGCGCACGCCCTGCTCGGACGTGAGCGCCAGCATGCCGGAACGGTTGAGCCGGGCCAGGTCCTGGGTGTTCAGGTGCGCGGTCATGCCGCTGTCTTGCGCCCACATTCCCCAGGCTATGGAGGTGGCCGCTAAACCCTGGGCGCGCCGGTGGCCGGCCAGGGCGTCCAGGAAGGTGTTGGCGGCGGCGTAGTTCGCCTGGCCTGGGCTGCCCAGCAGGCCGGCGGCGGAGGAGAACAGGACGAGATGAGCGCCGGTGTGCCGGGTCAGGTTGTGCAGGTTCAGCGCCGCGTCGACCTTGGCGGTCAGGACGGCGTGCAACTGCTGCTCGGTGAGTGTTTCGATGGTGGCGTCGGCGAGCACGCCGGCGGCGTGGATCGTGGCGGTCAGCGGGTGCTCGCCGGGGATGTCGGCCAGCAGCTGGGTCAGGGCGTGCGGGTCGGCGGCGTCGCAGGCGACGACCTGCACGTGGGCGCCCAGGTGCGTCAGCTCGGCTTGCAGCGCCGCAGCGCCCTCCGCGTGAGGGCCACGGCGGCTGATCAGGAGAAGATGGCGCACGCCGTGGGTGGTGATCAGGTGCCGGGCGATGAGTGCCCCGAGCGTGCCGGTGCCGCCGGTGATCAGCACGGTTCCGGACGCGTTCCACGGTGCGGCGGCGCCGTCGGACGGGGCGGAGCGCGCGCGGACCAGGCGCGGGGCCAAGAGTCGACCGTCGCGGATCGCGACGGCCGGCTCGCCGCCGACGGGTACGGCGGTCAGGCCTTGCGCGGCGTCGGTGTGGTCGAGGTCGGCCAGCAGCAGCCGGCCGGGGTGTTCCGACTGGGCGGAGCGGATCAGTCCCCACACTGTGGCGTGGGTCAGGTCGAGTTGGTCCGTATCGGTTACCGCGACGGCTTGCCGGGTGACGATAAGCAGTTGCGAGGTGGCCCACTGCGGTTCGGCCAGGAAATCCTGAACGGTGCGAAGTATGTCGGCGGTGGCGGTGTGCACGGCTTGGGCGGCGGTGTGCTGGTCGACCGTGGTGGGGCCGGTGCTGTCCAGCACGACAACCTGCGGAGCCGTGGTGGCTGCGGCGGCCAGCGCGGCCAGGTCGGTGTGCTGTTCGACCGTGACACCGGCGGCGTGCAGGGCGGCGTGCAGCGGTGCGCCTACGGGGGCGAGCAATGCCCACTGCCCGGCCGCCGGTTCGTCGTAACGGCGCGGCACAGATGTCCATTGCACCGCCTGCAGGGTGGCGCCGTGATCCGCGCGGACGCGGTCGAGCTGGTCAGCGGACACCGCCCGCATCACCAGCGAGCCGGCGTGCAGGACGAGCTCGCCTGCGGTGTCCGCCAGCGTGACTGTGACTGTGTCCGGACCGGTCGGGGCCAGCCGTACCCGGACCGCGGTGGCGCCGGTGGCATGTAGGGACACCCCGGTCCAGGCGAACGGCAGGTGCAGTCGGCCGGCGTCGAACAGATCGGTGAAGGCAAGGGCATGGGTGGCCGCGTCGAGCAGCGCGGGATGCAGCCCGAAACTGGCGGCGTCGTCGAGGGCCTCGGCCGGCAGGGCAACGTCGGCGAACACCTCGTCGCCGCGCCGCCAGGCCGCGCGCAAGCCTTGGAAGGCAGGTCCGTAGCCGTAGCCGTAGCCGGCCTGGGCGACCATGTCGTAATGCCCGTCCAGCGGCACGGCGGCGGCGTCGGGCGGTGGCCACTCGGTCAGGTCGGCCGGCACCGGGCGGCTGCCGTCGTCGGTGATGGTGGCCAGGGTGCCGGCGGCGTGCTCGGTCCAATCCTGTTGGTCGCTGTCGTCGTGGCGCGAGTGCACGCTGACGGTTCGTCGTCCGTCGACGTTTGCCGCACCGACACGTACCTGTATGGCCACGCCGCCGTGCTCGGGCACCACGAGCGGTACCTGCAGGGTCAGTTCCTCCAGCTGATCACAGCCGGTCTCGTCGCCGGCGCGGATGGCAAGCTCGACGAGCGCGGTGCCGGGCAGCAGCACGACCCCGGACACGGCGTGGTCGGCCAGCCACGGGTGCGACTGCAGGGACACCCGGCCGGTCAGCATCAGTTGCTGATCCCCGGCCAGTCCCGTCGCAGCGGCCAGGATGGGGTGACTCACCGACCGCAGCCCGAGGTTGATCGGGTCGGCGCCGGTCGTTTCCGCAGGTTGCAGCCAGAATCGTTGCCGCTGGAACGCGTAGGTGGGCAGCGGTATCGGCGGGTTCGCAGCATCGGCGAAGACGGCCGGCCAGGTCACCGGCGCGCCTTTGCCGAACGCTTCGGCCAGGCCGGTCACGAACCGGTCGAAGCTCCCCTCGTCACGGCGCAGCGACGCCACCGTCGCAGCGTCGGAATTAGCGTCGTCAATGGTTTCCTGGATAGCTACGGTCAGCACCGGATGCGGGCTGATCTCAACGAACAACGTGTGGCCGTCGGCCAGCAACGCACGCGTCGCCTGCTCGAACTGCACCGGCTGGCGCAGGTTGTCGTACCAATAGCCGGCTGCCAAAGTGCCCTCGTGCCAATGGCCGCTAACGGTGGACATCATCGGCACGGTGCAGGCGCTCGCGGTGATGGCGGACAACGCGTCCAGCAGCGGTCCGCGGATCTGCTCGACATGCGGGGAGTGCGAGGCGTAGTCGACCGGTACGTGACGCGACCGGACGCCGTCGGTCTCGCATTCGGCCAGCAACTCCTCGATGGCGTCCTGATCGCCGGAGACGACGACCGATCCCGGGCTGTTCACCGTAGCGATGGTCAACCGGCCGGCCCATCGGACGAGCCGGTCGGTGGCCGATTGCCGGCCCAGCGAGATCGATGCCATCGCACCCTGGCCGGATACGCTCACCAGGGCGCGGCTGCGTAGGGCGACGATTTTGGCGGCGTCGTCGAGGGTCAGTGCTCCGGCGATGTGCGCGGCGGCGATCTCGCCTTGGGAGTGCCCGACCACTGCGGCCGGTGTGACGCCGTGGGCCTTCCACAGCTCGGCCAGCGATACCATCACCGCGAACAGTGCGGGCTGCACCACATCGACGCGGTCCAGGCTGGCGGCGCCGGGCATCCCGCGTACTACGTCGAGCAGGTTCCAGTCGATCCATGGTGCCAGCGCCTTGTCGCAGGCCGCCATGTGCTGGGCGAAGACCGGTGAGGAGTCCAGCAGCGCTGCGGCCATTCCCGCCCATTGTGAGCCTTGGCCGGGGAACACGAACACCACGCGGGCCTGCCCGCGGGCTGTTGCGGTCACTACGCCGGGACCGTCTTCGCCGGCGGCCACTCTCGCCAGCCCAGCCAGCAGTGCGTCGCGGTCGGCGCCCAGCACGACCGCGCGGTGTTCGAGCACGGCGCGGGTGGTCACCAGCGCCCGGCCTACTGCGGCCGGGTCCAGCAGTGGGTCGGCGGCGACGAATGCGGCCAGCCGGTCGGCCTGTGCTCGCAAACCTGCCGCGGATCGCGCCGACACCACCCACGGCACCGATGATCCGCCGGGGCGTGCGGCCGGCGAAGGGCCGTCACGGCGGCTGCCGTTGTGGGTGCCTGCGGATGCTGCGGTGGTGTGCCCGCCGTGGGCGGAGATCTGATCGGCGGAGATGTGATCAGTGATGGGTTCGGCGTCCTGGGATGCCGGGGAGGCGCCCTGGTCGGGAGGTGATTCGATGATGACGTGGGCGTTGGTGCCGCTGATGCCGAACGAGGACACGCCGGCGCGGCGCGGTCGTCCGGCCGGGCCCCACGGGCGGGGCTCGGTCAGGAGCCGGACCGCGCCGGCGTTCCAGTCCACGTGCGGGGACGGCTCGGCGGCGTGCAGGGTGGCCGGAAGCAGGCCACGCTGAATGGCCATCACCATTTTGATGACGCCAGCGGCGCCGGCGGCGGCCTGGGTGTGCCCGATGTTCGACTTGACCGAGCCCAGCCACAGCGGTTGGCCGTCGCGGCGGTCTTTGCCGTAGGCGGTTAGCAGCGCCTGCGCTTCGATGGGATCGCCGAGGGAGGTCCCGGTGCCGTGTGCCTCGACGACGTCGACGTCCTGCGGGGAGAGTCCGGCGGCGGCCAAGGCTTGACGGATCACCCGCTGCTGTGACGGGCCGTTGGGGGCGGTCAAGCCGCTACTGGCGCCGTCCTGGTTCACCGCCGAGCCGCGCAGCACCGCCAGTACGCGGTGGCCGTTACGGCGGGCTTCGGACAGCCGTTCCAGCAACAGCACGCCCACGCCTTCACCCCAGCCGGTGCCGTCCGCAGTGGCGGCGAAGGCCTTGCACCGCCCGTCGGGCGACAGCGCGCGCTGGCGGCTGAACGCGACGAATGCCTTGGGACTGGACATGATCGACACGCCGCCGGCCAGTGCGAGGGTGCATTCGCCGTGTCGTAGGGCCTGGGCGGCCAGGTGCATGGCGACCAGTGAGGAGGAGCAGGCGGTGTCGACGGTGACCGCCGGTCCTTCCAGGCCGTAGGTGTAGGCCAGGCGGCCGGACACGACGCTGGCCGCGCTACCCGTCACCGCATAGCCTTCGACACCGTCGGAGCCGTGCTGGCTGCGGCCGTAGTCGGTGGCAATCGCGCCGAGGAACACCCCGGTCGGGGTGCCGCGCAGAGCCCGCGGATCGAGGCCGGCTCGTTCGAACAGTTCCCAGGAGGTTTCCAGCAGCAGCCGCTGCTGGGGGTCCATGGCGAGGGCTTCGCGGGGGGAGATGCCGAACAGGCTGGCGTCGAAGTCGGCGACGTCGTGCAGGAAGCCGCCCTGGCGGGTGTAGGAGGTACCGGGGGTGTCGGGGTCGGGGTCGTAGAGGGAGTCGAGGTCCCAGCCGCGGTCGGTGGGGAAGGCGGTGACGGCATCGGTGCGCGACTCCACCAGCTGCCACAGGGCGTCAGGTGAGTCGGCCCCGCCGGGAAACCGGCACGCCATCGCGACGATGGCGATCGGCTCGTTCAAGGCGGCCGCGAGTTGCTGGTTCTGCCGGCGCAGCCGCTCGGCCTCTTTGAGCGAAGCGCGCAGGGCTCCGACGACCTGTTCGGTGTCCACCGTCATCGCGGGTTCCCTTCGTCGTTGCGGCCGTTGTCGGCGTGCGCCATAGAGACCAGCTCGGCCACGTCCATCGCGTCGATGACATCGCCGTCCCGGCCAGGTTCGGTGTCCGGCTGGCTGTGGTCGGCAAGTTGGAGCAGTACGTCGAGCAGACCGGCCTGACGGAACCGGGCCAGCGGGATGGACGCGATGCTCTGGCGGATCTGCGCCTCTGCCGCGTCTATCACGCCGTGTCCGGTGCTGCCGTTGCCGTTGCCGTTGGCGGCGGCGTTGCCGGCGCTGGTGGTGGGCGCGACCAGTTCGGCGTGCAGGTAGTCGGCCAGGGCGGCTGGTGTCGGGTAGTCGAACACCAGCGTTGCCGGCAGCCGTAGGCCGGTCACCGAGGTGAGCCGGTTGCGCAGTTCCACCGCGGTCAGCGAGTCCAAGCCGAGCTCGAGGAAACCGCGCTCGGCGTCGATCCCGGCGGGGTTGGCGTGGCCCAGCACTGCGGCGGCGTTGACCCGGACGAGATCGAGCAGGATCCGTCGCTGCTCGGGTCCGGCGGCGGCGGACAGCCGCCGGGTGAGGTTGCCGACGTCCGTGGCTGTGGTCGCCGCCGGCCGTGCTGGGAGGCGTACGAGAGCGCGCAGCACGGCCGGCACCGTGCCGGTGTCTGGGCGCTGGGTCGTGGTGTCCAGGTGGGCCGCCACGACGGTGGCCGGTGCCTGGGCCAAGGCGGTGTCGAACAGCTGCAGGCCCTGCTCCGCGGTTAGGCCGATAAGCCTGGACCGGCTCATCCGCGCGTGGTCACCGGTGCCCAGGTGCTCGGTCATGGCGCTCGACGGCGCCCATAGTCCCCAGGCGATGGAGGTCGCGGGCAGGCCGTGGGCCCGGCGGTGGGTGGCCAGCGCGTCCAGGAAGGTGTTGGCCGCGGCGTAGTTGCCCTGTCCAGGGCTACCGAGCACGCCCGCCGCCGAGGAGAACATTACGAACGCGGCGAGCGGCATCGTCGCCGTGAGTTCGTGCAGGTTGTGGGCGCCGGCTGCTTTAGGCGCCCACACGGTTTGCACGTGCCGGTCGGTGAGCGAGGCGATGGTGGCGTCGGCCAGGACCCCCGCGGTGTGCACCACTGCGGTCAGCGGATGCTCTGCCGGGATGGCGTTCAGCAGCCGGGTGGCGGCGTCGCGGTCGGCGATGTCACACGCGGTGATGCTGACCTGAGCGCCGAGACCGGACAGCTCAGCGAGCAAGGTGTCGGCCCCGTCGGCTGCCATGCCGCGCCGGCTGGCCAGTACGAGGTGCCGTACTCCGTGGTGGGTGACCAGCCGCCGGGCCACCAGAGCGCCCAACGTCCCGGTCCCGCCGGTCACCAGCACGGTGCCGTCGCGGTCGAGCTGAGCCGGCACCGTCAGCACCATCTTGCCGGTGTGCCGCGCTTGGCTGATGTGCCGGAACGCCTGCCGGGCCTGCCGAATATCCCAGTTGGTGACCGGCAGGGGCCGCAGCCGGTCGTGCTCGATCAGGTCGACGATTTCGGCGAGCATCTGCCCGATGCGCTCCGGGGTCGCCTGGGTCAGGTCGAACGTCTGGTAGGTGACACCGGCGTGGTCGCTGGCGAGCTGCTGCGGATCTCGTAGGTCGGTCTTGCCCATCTCGATGAACTGGCCGCCGCGCACGAGCAGCCGCGCGGAAGCGTCGACGAACGGGCCAGCGAGGGAGTTGAGCACCACGTCCACCCCACGGCCGTCGGTTGTGTCCACGAATTTCTGCGCGAAGTCCGTGGTGCGGGAAGAAGCGATGTGTCCGTCATCGAGCCCAAGCGAGCGCAGCGTGTCCCATTTAGGTTCGCTGGCCGTGCCGAACACGACAGCGCCGGCCATCTGGGCCAGTTGGACGGCTGCCATGCCGACGCCCCCGGCAGCGGCATGGACCAGCACTGACTGACCAGATTTGAGCTGACCGAGGTCGAACAGGCCGTAGAAAGCGGTCAGGAAGGCCACCGGCACGGATGCGGCCTGCTCGAACGACCAGTGCGGCGGGACCGGCACGAGAAGCCGGTGGTCGGTGACGGCGAGTGGCCCGAACGCGTGCGGGATCAGCCCCATCACCGCGTCACCGGGGGAGAAGACGGTGACTCCCGGTCCTGTCTGGACCACGATGCCGCTGCCTTCACTGCCCAGGATGCTCTCGCCGGGGTAGAGGTTCAACGCGATCAGGGCGTCGCGAAAGTTCACACCGGCAGCGCGTACCGCAATCCGGACCTGGCCGGCCTGCAACGGCTCATCCACCATTGGGCAGGGCACTGCTGTGACGGCGTCGACGGTGTCGCCCTGGGCGGTCAGCCGCCACGGCAGGTCGGTCGGCGGGGTCAGCTCCTCGGTGCCCCTGGGGTTCAGCCGGGGCGCCAGAATCCTGCCGTGCCGCACTGCCACCTGCGGTTCGCCGCAATCCACTGCCTTGGGCAACGCTCGCGTCGAGATGTCGTGACCGTCGAAGTCCACCAGCAGCACCCGGTCAGGGTGTTCCGATTGCGCGGAGCGGACCAGGCCCCATACCCCGGCGTCGGCCATGCTGGGTGCGTCGCTGCCGCTGGTGGACACTGCATTGCGGGTCGCCAATACCAGACGAGTCGAGGCCAACCGCGGGTCGGCGAGATAGTCCTGCAGCAGCGTCAGCACCTGCCGCACACGGGCCGGCGGTTGCTCGCCGCTGCCGTCGCCGAGCGCGGCGGTGGTGACCACGAGCATGTCCGGGGCTGGTTGGCCGCCGTCGACGGCGTCGCGCAGACGCTTCAAGTCGAGGTACGCCTCGGCGGGGGGTTTTCCGTACGAGATGCCGGCGATGCCCAGCGGGTCGGCGCCGAGCACGACCCACCGGCGCGGCGCCGTCTGCCGCTGGGGAGCGGCCTCGATCCAGTCCAGGTGCAGGAGCGTCCCGGGTTGGGCGTTGCGTGCCCGGTGCAGCTGCTCGACTGACACCGGGCGCATCACCAGTGCGTCGGCGTGCAGCACCGGCCGGCCGGTGCTGTCGGCGACGTCGACGGTGACGGTGTCCGAGCCGGCCGGCGACAGCCGCACCCGCAGCTCGGTGGCGCCGGCGGCGTGCAGGCTCACCGCGTTCCACGCGAAGGGCAGACGCAGGGTGTCGGTGTCGAAGAAGTCGCCCAGTCCCAGCACGTGGGTGGCGGCGTCGAGCAGGGCGGGGTGCAGCCCGAACCGGGCCGCCTCGGCGCGGGCGTGCTCCGGCAGAGCGACCTGCGCGAACACTTCGTCGCCGCGTCGCCAGGCGGCGCGTAGGCCCCGGAACGTGGGCCCGTAGTCGTAGCCGGCGTGCTCCGCGCTTTCGTAGTACCCGTCGATGTTCACCGCGCTCGCGCCTGGCGGTGGCCAGGCGGTCAGGTCGGCCGGCTCGGGTCGGCCAGTGGTGATGGTGCCGGAGGCGTGTGTGGTCCACTGCCGGCCGTCGGTGTCGTGCTCAGGGCGCGAGGACATCGTCAACGGCCGGCGGCCGGCGTCGTCGGCGGCGCCGATTCGTACCTGCAAGGCGATACCGCCCCGCTCTGGCAGCGGCAGCGGGCTGTGCAGGGTGAGCTCCTCGATCTGGTCGCAGCCCACCTCGTCGCCGGCGCGGACGGCGAGTTCCACAAACGCGGTTCCGGGCAGCAGCACCATCCCGGAGACCGTGTGATCGGCCAGCCACGGTTGGGTGTGCAGCGACAGCCGGCCGGTGAGCACCACTCCCTCGTCGGCGAGGCTCACGGCTGCTCCGATGAGCGGATGGTCCACGGCGCCCTGGCCGACCCCGCTCGGGTCGCCGCCGGTCGCGAGCGGTTCGAGCCAGAACCGTTCCCGGGTAAAGGCGTAAGTCGGTAACGTCACCGACTGCGCGCTGGCGTAGAGCGGGGTGAGGTCGACGGGCACACCGTGCGTGAACAGGTGCGCCAGGGCCGCGGCGGTGGTGTGTGGCTCGGCCCGGTTGCGACGCAACGTCGGCACGGTTACCTGACCTGCGCCGGACTGGGGCAGGCTGTCCTGGACCATGCCGGACAGCACCCCGCCGGGGCCCGCCTCGAGGAACGCCGTTACCCCTTGTCCGGCCAGCCAGCTCACACCGTCGGCGAAGCGCACCGCGGTGCGGGCATGCTGCACCCAGTAGCCGGGATTGCGGACCTGCTCGGCGGTGATCGGCCGGCCCGTCACGTTGGAGACAATGGGTATCTGCGGCGCGTTGAACGACAGCTGGTCGGCGACCCGCCGGAACTGCTGCAGCATCGGATCGATGCGCGGCGAGTGGAACGCGTGGCTCACCCGTAGCCGGCGGGCCTTGCCGCCGCGCTGCTGCCAGGCCTCAGCGGCCTGTTGGACGGCGTCTTCGTCGCCGGCGATCACGGTCGCGGCGGGCCCGTTGACCGCCGCGATGGACACCCGCTGCTCGAGCCCGGCCAGCAACGCCGTCACCTCGTCCTCGTTGGCCTGCAGGGACACCATCGCCCCACCTGGCGGCAGCTGCTGCATCAGTTGTGCGCGAGCCGCTACGAGGGCACACGCGTCCGGTAGTGACAGCATCCCAGCCACGTGTGCGGCTGCAAGCTCACCGATCGAGTGGCCGAGCAGGAAGTCCGGGCGCACGCCGTGCTGCTGCAGCAGCCGGAACGTGGCCACCTCGACGGCGAACAACCCGGTCTGGGTGTACAGCGTCTGATCTAGCAGGCCGACGTCCGGGGAGGTGTCACCGGCGAACAGCACATGCCGCAAAGGCTGATCCAGCTGGGGGTCCAGGTGGGCGCAGATCTCGTCGATCGTGGCAGCAAACAGCCTGGATGCCTGATAGAGCCCCGCGCCCATGCCGGCCCATTGCGCGCCCTGGCCGGGAAACATGACGGCCAGCCGGGCGTCCGGGCGTGCCGTCCGGTACACCACGTCGGGACTGTCGCCGTCGGCGGCGAACCGGTGCAGGGCGGTCTGCAGCTGGTCGCGGTGGTCGGCGATGACGACCGCGCGGTGCTCTAGGTGGGCCCGTGTGGTGACCGTCGACAGTCCTACGCCCGCCGTGTCCAGCTCCGGCCGTGCCGCGGTGAAGTCGGCCAGCCGGGCGGCTTGTGCCCGCAGCGCCGTCTCCGTGCGTGCGGTGACCACCCAGGCCGACACCGGCAAGGTCGGCCCTTTTTCTGTGGGCCGGTCGGTGGGTTTCTGGTCGTCGGCCGCGATGTCCGGCGTGGGCGGGGCGGCCGGGGGTTCTTCGAGGATGAGGTGGGCGTTGGTGCCGCTGATGCCGAAGGAGGACACGCCGGCGCGGCGCAGTCCTCCCGCCGCGTCCCACGAGCGGTGCTCGGTCAGGAGCCGGACCGCGCCGGCGGTCCAGTCCACGTGCGGGGACGGCTCGTCGACGTGCAGGGTCTGGGGCATCGTCCGGTGCTGCATCGCCAGGATGGTTTTGATCACGCCTGCGGCGCCCGCTGCGGCCTGGGTGTGGCCGATGTTCGACTTGACCGAACCCAGCCACAGAGGCCGGTCCGCCGGGCGGTTCTGTCCGTAGCCGGCTAGCAGGGCCTGCGCTTCGATCGGGTCGCCCAGCGTGGTCCCGGTGCCGTGCGCTTCCACCACGTCGACCTGGTCGGGCGCCAGGCCGGCGCGGGTCAGGGCGGCGGCGATCACCCGCTGTTGCGACGGGCCGTTGGGGGCGGTCAAGCCGTTGCTGGCGCCGTCCTGGTTGATCGCCGACCCGCGCAGCACGGCGACGACCTGATGGCCGTTGCGGTGGGCGTCGGACAGCCGTTCCAGCAGCAGGACGGCGACGCCTTCGGCGGGACCGAACCCGTCCGCGGCGGCGGCGAAAGGTTTGCACCGCCCGTCCGCGGCCAGGCCACGTTGCCGGGAAAATTCCACGAACGCTTTCGGGCTTGACATCACTGACACGCCGCCGGCCAGTGCGAGGGTGCATTCGCCGTGTCGTAGGGCCTGGGCGGCCAGGTGCATGGCGACCAGTGAGGAGGAGCAGGCGGTGTCGACGGTGACCGCCGGTCCTTCCAGGCCGTAGGTGTAGGCCAAGCGGCCGGACACGACGCTGGCCGCGCTACCCGTCACCGCATAGCCTTCCACGGCCTGCGGAACCTGTTGCATGCCGGTGGCGTAGTCGGCGGATACCGCGCCGACGAACACGCCGGTGTTGCTGCCGCGCAGCGACAGGGGGTCGAGGCCGGCTCGTTCGAACAGTTCCCAGGAGGTTTCCAGCAGCAGCCGCTGCTGGGGGTCCATGGCGAGGGCTTCGCGGGGGGAGATGCCGAACAGGCTGGCGTCGAAGTCGGCGACGTCGTGCAGGAAGCCGCCTTGCCGGGTGTAGGAGGTGCCGGGGGTGTCGGGGTTGGGGTCGTAGAGGGTGTCGAGGTCCCAGCCTCGGTCGGTGGGGAAGGCGGTGATGGCATCCCCACCGGTGGTCAGGAGCTCCCACAGCGACTCCGGGGAGTCGACGCCACCAGGAAGCCGGCAGGCCATGCCCACGATCACGATCGGGTCGTCGGCCGGGTCACCGGTCGGATCTGCCGGGTCGGTGGCCGACGCCGCGCCGGTGACAGGTGACCCGACGAGTTCGGAGCGCAGCAGGCTGGCGACGGCGGTAGAGGTGGGATGGTCGAAGGTAAGAGTGGCCGGTAGCCGCAGGCCGGTGACCTGATTGAGCCGGTTGCGCAGCTCGACAGCGGTGACCGAGTCCGAACCCAGATCGC
This sequence comes from Micromonospora sp. WMMC250, assembly GCF_027460215.1. Classification (NCBI taxonomy): domain Bacteria; kingdom Bacillati; phylum Actinomycetota; class Actinomycetes; order Micromonosporales; family Micromonosporaceae; genus Micromonospora; species Micromonospora sp. WMMC250. Next base: position 7,480,511 of record NZ_JAPZBJ010000002.1, read on the forward strand.
GGAACGCTCTGTCCGGCGGCAGCGTCTCGGCGTCGGGGTGGCCGAGTACGTCGGCGGCGTGAGTACGGACCAGATCCACGAGTATCCGATGCTGGTCGGATGCGTCGAGCTCAGCCAGGCGCCGCGCCAGTGCGGTGTCGGCTGAACCGGCGTGATCGGCGCTGTGGTCGGGCGCGGACAGTCGCTGCACGTCGGGCAGGTCGTCGAGCAGCCGCCGCTGTCGGTGCAGAGTGAAGGCCGGGGCGAATCGGTCCCACTGCATGTCGGTGATGACGACTGTCGTCTCGTCGTGATCGAGCACCTGGTGCAGCGCCGCGGTTGCCTGCTGCGGGGACATCTGCAGTACGCCGTGGCGGCGCAGCCGCTCGACGCCTTCGCCCTGGGTCATCCCGCCTCCCTGCCAGGCGCCCCATGCCACCGAGGTTGCCGGCAGGCCACGGGCGCGGCGGTGCTCGGCCATGGCGTCCAGGTAGGCGTTGCCGGCTGCGTAGGCGCCGTGCTCGGCGCTTCCCCACACACCGGCGATGGAGGAGATGAGCACGAAGGTGTCTACGCTGTCGCCGCACAGTGCGTCGAGGTGGGCGGCGCCAGCTGTCTTGGCGGCCAGGACACGCGCCAGGTCGGCCGGTGTGGCGGCGTGCAGTGGGCCGAAGTCGCCGACTCCGGCGGCGTGCACCACGGTGCGGACGGCGGTGCCGTCGGCTTGGACGCGGTCGAGCAGGGCAGCCAGAGCGGCGCGGTCAGTGACGTCGCAGGCGGCGATGGTGACCCGGGCGCCGAGCGCGGTCAACTCGTCGCGCAGGGCACCGGCTCCGGGGGCCTGTTCTCCGCTGCGGCTAGTCAGTACCAGGTGGATGGGGGCGAACGTGGCCATCCACCTGGCTAGGTGGGCGCCGACGCCGCCGGTTCCGCCGGTGATCATGACGGTGTCGCTCGGCGTCCAGGACCGCGGTGGTGTGATGCCGGCCAGAGCGGCACGCTGCAGCCGTCGGGCGAACAGACGACCGGCTCGTACCGCGAGCTCGTCTTCGCCTGCAGGTGCGGCCAGCGCAGCGCACATCGTGTCGGCGTCGGTGTCGGTGGCCTGGGCGGGCAGGTCGATCAGGCCGCCCCAGCGGTCCGGGTGTTCCAGCCCGGCGACCCGGCCCAGTCCCCACACCTGCGCCTGCAGCGGATGGTCGACGCGGTCGCCGGCCGTGACGGTGGCCGTCTCGGTGGTGGCGCACCACAGCCGGGCGGTGATGCCGGCGTCCCCAAGGGCCTGCACCAGCGCCAGGGTGCCGGCGATGCCGGTTGTGACGTCGGGGTGTGCCGGGTACGACGCCTCGTCGAGCGCCAGGAAGGACAGCACTCCGTCGACGTGGGGAAGACCGTCGATGCCGCGGATGAGCTGCTCGGTCAGGGCCGCCCGGTCGAGGCTGCCGGGATCCACGCTCAGGTGCCGTACCTGATTGTGCTGGGCGGCCAGCGCAGTGGTAGCGGCGTCGTGCCACGCGTCGGCGTCCGCGCCGGTGGGGCGGATCAGCAGCCACGTCCCGGACGCTGCTGTGGTGGTCGTGATGGGCGTCCAGCTGATCCGGTAACGCCAACCGTCCGCAGTGGTGCGGGCCTGGTGACGGCGGCGCCACGTGGTCAGTGCCGGCAGGAGCCGGTCGACGGCGGTACGGGTGTCGCCGTCACCGACGCCGAGTGTGTCGGCGACGGCGTTCGGGTCGTGGCTGTCGACGGCCTGCCAGAATGCAGTCTCGGCCGCCGAGGGATGGTCCAGGTCGGCGTCGGCCGCTTCGGCAGGCAGCACGATCGTCGTGTTCGACGGCGTCTGCTGCAGGCTGGGCCAGCGCAGGTCGACGCCGTGCGCGTACGCGGCAGCGGCGGCGGCGGTGAACCGGTCGGGGCCGCCGTCACCGCGACGCAGGGTGCCGAGGGCCACCGCGTCGCAGCCGGTGTGGTCGATGGTTTGCTCTACGCCGACGGTGAGTACCGGGTGGGGACTGGCCTCGATGAACACGCGATGTCCGGAATCGAGGAGCGTCCGCGTGACCTGGGCGAACTGCACCGTGCGACGCAGGTTGTCGAACCAGTACTCCGCCTGCAGATCGGCGGTATCGGTCAGCCGGCCGGTGACCGTGGAGTAGAACGGGATCTGGCCGGTGCGGGGCCGGATACCGGCGAGAGCGGTGAGCAGTTCGTCGCGGATGTCGTCGACGTGGTGGCTGTGGGAGGCGTAGTCGACCGCGATGCGTCGCACGTGCAGGCCGTCGGCGGTACCGGTGGAGACGAGCTCATCGAGCGCGTCGGGGTCGCCGCACACCACGACTGATTCGGGTCCGTTGACGGCCGCGACGGACAGCCGCTGCCCGAACGGTTCCAGGCGCTGCCGGGCCTGGTTCGGGTCCAGCCCTAGCGAAGCCATGCCGCCGCGGCCTGACAGTGACCGCAGCGCCCGGCTGCGCAGGGCGACGATCGTGGCGGCGTCGGTCAACGACAGTCCGCCGGCGATGTAGGCAGCGGCGATTTCGCCTTGGCTGTGTCCGACAACGGCTGCGGGGATGACTCCGTGGGCCTGCCACGTCGCGGCGAGCGAGGTCATCATCGCGAACAGGGCTGGTTGCACCACGTCCACCCGGTCCAGCGACGCAGCGCCTGGCACTGCGCGCAGCACGTCGTTCAGGGACCAGTCCACGTGCGGGTTCAGAGCTTGCTCGCAGGCGCGGATGTGCTCGGCGAACACCGGTGAGGTGTCGAGCAGCTCAGCCGCCATGCCGTCCCATTGCGAGCCCTGCCCGGGAAACAGCAGCACCGGTTGCGGGCTGCCGTGGGCCGCGGCGACCACGACATCGGTGCGAGGTTCGCCGTGCGACAGTGCGGCCAGCGCGTCGAGCAGGTCGTTGCGGTCGCGGGCCAGCAACACCGCCCGATGCCGGTGGGGCGCCACCGCGCCGGCCAGGGCCCCGGCGATGTCAGCGACCGACACGTTGGAGTTGTCGGCCACGAAGGCCCGCAGCTGGTCGGCGCGCCGCCGCACTGCCTGCGCAGTCGCCGCCGTGATCACCGACGGCAGCAGCGGCCGGCCGGTTTCCGTTGCCGTGGCGCGGTACCAGTGGTGGCGGCGTTGCCACGGGTAGCCGGGCAGGCTGACCGGCCGGCGGGGTAGGCCGCCTCCGGTGACGACTGCACCGTTGACGACCAGCTCGGCCGCGGTCAGCGCGAGGTGGTACAGCGGGTCGTCGGCGCGTACTTCGCACTGGGCGTCGACAGGTAGTGGTGCCGGTCCGAAGCCGGCGTCGACGACGGTGTCGAGATGTGCTGCGCTGATCCGTTGGGCGCAGCCTTCGGTGCTGCCTGCCGGGTGGGCGGTGGCGCGGGCGGTGAGTTGGCCGGTGGTGGCGGCCGGCTCGGCGGTGTCGGCGCACAGCAGCGGGATACGTGCGTCGTGCAGCGCGACGTCGGCGCCGGGCTGCAGCAGCATCCGCAACGCGTCGTCTATGCCCAGCTGACCGGCTGCCCAGGCGGCCGCCATCTGCCCGGCGCCGTGCCCGACGACGCCGTGAGGCGCGACTCCGACGGCTGCCCACAGCATGGTCGCGGCCACCTGGTGACAGAACAGGTAGGCGGCGTGCAGTTCGATGGGCGGGTCGGCGTGCAGGTCGGGCGTGCTTGCGGTCAAGGCTGCCAGGGCGGTGGCGCAGGTGGCCAGCGCCCGGCTGTAGTCCGGTGCAGCGGCCAGCTGCTGCCGGGTCTGGCGCGGGGGAAGCTCGGGCCCGTACCAGAACGCGACGGTGCGGGCGTGGCCGTCCGGGGTATGCCCGATGCGTACGTGTGCTGGCGGCTCGCCGCGGGCCGCCTGGTGCAGGGCACCGGCCAGGTCGGCGGCGGTGTTGCCGACGGCGGCGAGCCGGTGCTCGAGCCAGGACCGCCGGTGCGCGGCGGTGTATACGATGTCGTCCAGGTCGTCGCCGCTGGTGGACAGGCGGACGGCCATCAGCTCGGCTGCGCGGGCCAGGGCCTGCGGTGTGGCGGCGGTGATCGGCAATACGTAGGGCGGTGCCGGGCGAGCTGGTGTCGGCGGCTGCGCGGTGGACGCGGTCGCCTGTTCGATCAGGACGTGGGCGTTGCTGCCGCTGAACCCGAAGGCGCTGACGCCGGCCCGTGCGGGCCTGTCCGAGTGTGGCCACCCCTGGCTGGTGGTCGCGATGGTGACGGGAAGGTGGTCCCAGTCGATTCGGGTGGACGGCCGGTTCAGGGGGTGGGGCGGGATCTGGCCGTGGTGTAGCGCGAGGATGGCCTTGAGGAGACCGGCGACGCCGGCGGCTGCCTCGAGGTGGCCCAGGTTGGCCTTGGCGGATCCGATCAGTAGTGGTGTGTCGGGCTTGCGGCCCGGGCCGAGGGCTTCGGCCAGGGCGCGTACCTCGATCGGGTCGCCGAGCGGGGTGCCGGTGCCGTGGGCTTCGACGTAGTCCACCTCGTGCGGCGCCCACCCGGCCCGGCTGAGCGCTTGCCGGATGACGGCGACCTGGGCGGCGGCGTTGGGAACGGTCATGCCGCCGCTGGCGCCGTCCTGGTTGATGGCGGTGCCGCGCACCACTGCGTAGACGCGGTCGCCGTCGCGGTTGGCGGCGTGTAGCGGTTTGAGGATGAACGCCACCGCGCCTTCGCCGCGCCCGTATCCGTCGGCGGCGTCGTCGAAGGTCTTGCACCGCCCGTCGGGGGCGAGCGCTGCGGCGGCCGACATGGACACGGACACGGTGGGAGCGACGATGACGTTGGCGCCGCCGACGACGGCGACCTCGCAGTCACCGTTGCGCAGCCCTTGGCACGCAAGGTGCAGGGCGGTCAGCGACGCCGAGCAGGCCGTGTCGACCGCGATGCTCGGTCCGCGCAGCCCCAGGACGTAGGAGATGCGTCCGGCGGTGGCGGCGAAGGAGGTGCCGGTGCCGTAGAAGTGGTCGACCTGCTGCATGTCACGGGTGAGTAGTTGCTGGTAGTCGGCGGTGTTTAAGCCCAGGTACACCCCGACCGGCCGGCCGGCCAACCCGGCGGCGGGGTGCCCGGCGTCCTCGAGTGCCTCCCAGGCGACCTCGAGCATCAGCCGTTGTTGCGGGTCCAGTGACCGGGCTTCACGCGGGGAGATGCGGAAGAACTCGGCGTCGAAGCCGGCTACGTCACCGAGGAACCCGCCGCGGGTGGGTACCTGCGTGTCCGCCTCGGCCCAGATGGGGTCGGCGCGCCGTGCTGCCGGCAGTTCGCCGATCGCGTCGCGGCCCGCACGCAGCAGTTCCCAGAACTCCTGCGGGGTGTCGGCTCCCGGCAGCCGGCAGGCCAGGCCGACGACTGCCACGGCGTCGGCGTCGGCGTCGGTCTCGGGGTGCTCGGTGCCGTCAGCGGTGATGGTGGAATCGTCGGCCGCCGGCTGCTGCGCCGCGGGCGGTGGGTCGGCTGCTGGGTGGGCGGGCTGGTCGGTGGCGGCTCCGACGTCGATGAGATGAGCGGCGAGTGCGTCGACGGTGGGGTGCTCGAACACGATGGTGGCCGGCAGGGGCAGGCCGAATTCGGCCTCCAGCCGGGTCCGCAGCTCCACCGCGGTCAGTGAGTCCATGCCCTGCTCGAACAGTCCGCGGCGGCGCGGCAGGCGGTCGTCGCGGCTTAGGCCGAGCACCGTGCGACTCACTGCTTCGACCCGGTCTGCCAGGTCTGCGCCGGGTGTGGCGCTGGTCGGGTTGGCCGTGATGGCAGCGGGGGCCGGGGCGGCTGTGATGGCGGCGGGGGTCGGTGTAGCCGCGGTCACCTGGGCGAGCATGCCGTCGGCGGTGGCGCCGGTCGGCGACTTCGGTGTTGGGTCCGATGGGGCGGCCAGCATCTCGCCGATGACCTCGCCAGCAGCGTCGAGCATGCTGAGCCGGATTGCTGCCGGCGCCGTGGCCACCGTGGCGGCTGCGCTCTGCTGGCCTGGTTGCACCCCGGGCAGCCAGTAGCGGTCCCCGCCCCACGACGGTGCCGGCAGCCGGTGGTAGCGGCGGGGTCTGCCGGTGACCTGCTCCCAGTCGACCTGGAGGCCGGCGACGTGTAATTGGGCTAGGGTCTGCAACAGTGCTCGTTCGCCCGGAGTGTCACGGCGCAGTGTGTGCAGCACGGGTCCACGCCGCTGGTGGCGGGTGACGGCTTCGGCCAGAGGGCGGGACAGCACCGGGTGCGGGCCCACCTCCACCAGGCAGTACCGGTCTTGGCGTAGGAGCCGGTCGACGGCCGGCCACAGCTGGACAGGGTCGGTAAGGTTGCGTTGCCAGTAGGCAGCGTTCAAGTGCGGGTTGTCGGCCTCCGGGTCGACCGCGGACAGCAGGCGAAGTGACGGCGCGGCCGGCTGTAAATCGGTGAGCGCCCGGCCTAGTCGCGGCCCGCACGACGCCACCACCGGACTGTGGAACGCGTAGTCCAGGCCAAGCAGTTTGGAGCGCAGCCCGGCGGTCGTCAGGGCGGTCTGAGCGGCGTCGATGCCGGCGTGGCCACCGGACACCATGACAGTTGCGGGGCCGTTCACCGCGCCGATGACCGCGCCGCCGTCGAGGTCGTCAAGGATGGCCTGGACGGTGGCGGGGTCGGCGTGCACGGCGAGCATCCGGCCGGCGCCGGCGGTTTCCTGCAGGATCCGGCCGCGGTGCACGATGAGGCGAACAGCATCGGCGAGGCTCAGGCAGCCGGCGGTGTGGGCGGCGGCGACCTCCCCGACGCTGTGCCCCAGCACCGCGGCGGGCCGGATGCCCCGTTCGGTCAGCCAGCGGGTCAGTGCCACCTGCACGGCGAAGATGGCCGGTTGGGCGATGTCGGTGCGGTCCAGCCGGGAGTCGGGCAGGCGGCGCAGTTCGTCGACCAGCGACCAGGAGGCATGGGTGCGGATCAGGGCGTCACACTCCTGCAGCGTGTCGCGCACCACTGGCACCTGGTCGTAGAGGTCTGCGGCCATGGCCGGCCATTGGCCGCCCTGCCCGGAGTAGACGAGCACCGGTGCCGGCACGTCGGCCGCCTCGCTGGTGCCGGTGAAGCCGTGTTGCTCCCAATCGTCGAGAGCGGCCGTCAGGCTTTCGCGGTCGGCGGCGACCACAGCGTAGCGGTGGCTGTCGTGGCTGCGCCGGGTTGCTGCCGAGGCGAGCAGGTCACCGAGCCGGCCGGTGGTGGAGACCTGCTCACGCAGCGCGGCGAGCTGCTGCGGCACTCCGGCCTTGTTCGACGCGGAAGCCAGCAGCACGTACGGGCCGGCGGAGGGTGGCTCGGCGGTGGTTGCCGGTGCATCGACCGGCGATTCGACAATGACATGTACGTTCGTGCCGCTGAGCCCGAAAGAGCTGACCCCGGCCCGTACCGGACGGTTCAGCGCCGGTAGGTCGGTGCCGGCGGTGGGCACGGCGATGCGCGAGCCGGACCAGTCCACGGCGGTGGTGATCCGATCGAGGTCCGGTTGACCGGGAACGTGCCCGGCGTTGACGATCCACAAGGCCTTGAGCAGACCGGTGATGCCGGCGGCGGCGTCGGTGTGTCCGAAGACGGCCTTGCTGGAGCCGATCAGTAGCGGCCGGGTGTCCGCTGAGCGCGGCTGGTAGGCCTCGCCCAGGGCGAGCAATTCCATCTGGTCACCCAGTGGGGTGCCGGTCCCGTGCGCCTCGACGAAGTCGACGTCGTCGGCGGTCAGCCCCGCGTGCGCCAGCGCGGCCTGGTGCAGGTCGACCTGGGCCATGGCATTGGGGGCGGTCACGCCGAGGCTGCGCCCGTCCTGGTTGACCGCCCAGCCGCGGATGACACCGTAGACGTGGTCCTGGTTTGCGACCGCGTCGCTCAACCGTTTGAGGATGACGAATCCGCAGCCGTCACCGCGGATGACCCCGTCGGCGTCGGCGTGGAACGGGCGGCAGCGCCCGGTGGGGGAGATCGCCCCCACCCGGCTCATGAACACGCTCAGCTCCGGTGCCAGCATCAGGTTGACCCCACCGGCCAGTGCGGTGTCGCATTCCCCGGCACGCAGGTTTTGGCAGGCCAGGTGGACGGCGAACAGCGACGAGGAGCAGGCGGTGTCCACTGCGGCGGCCGGGCCGCGCAGATCGAAGGCGTGTGCTAGCCGGCCGGCTGCGAAGCTGAACTCGGTGCCCGGGGCGTATCCGGGGCCGATGCCGGCGATACCGAGTGTCTTGCTGTGCAGAAGGGCGTAGTCGTTGGCCAGGATGCCGACGAACACGCCCGTGCGGGTGGCCGCCCACTGCTCGCGGGTCCGTCCGCTGTCACACATAGCCTCCCAGGCGACCTCCAGTACCAGCCGCTGCTGGGGGTCCAGCGAACCGGCCTCGCGGGGGGCGATCCCGAAGTGTGCGGGGTCGAACCGGTCGATGTCGTCGATGAACGCGCCGACGTGGCTGGCGGTGGTGCCGGCACGGGTGCGGGCGGGGTCCCAGAATTCAGGGCCCCAGCGCTGCGGCGGCACCGGGCCGGTGATGGCGCCGGCGGCCAGCTGCGCTCCGAAGGCGTCGAGATCGCGCACACCGCCCGGGTAGCGGCATCCCACACCGACCACGGCGATGGGCTCGGCGGTGAACGCGGATGAGGTGGCGGCCATGTGATGCCTCCGGATGCGGGTCGGCACGGTCGGGGTGGGTGCGCCTCACGTCGTTGGCCCACGCCATCGGTCCGGGGTGGTGACGGGACGGTTCGTGGTGTCCTTGGGTGGAGGCTCGGGCCTGGTGCACGGCGGGGCGGTGCCGACCGACACCAGGCCCGAGAACCGGAAGAACGGGGCGGTGGGTCAGAACGCCGGCGCTGCGGTGGGTGCGCGCAGGGTGCCGAGGTAGGGGTGCCACAGATGGGTGGGGTCGTTCTCTACCGCGGTCACGGTCTCGCGCATGACACGCAGCACTTCGGGCTCCGACTCGTCGTACAGGTCGCCCTGCAACAGTCGGACGACGTCAAGGCGGTAGCGCGGGTCCTGGACGAACGAGGTGAACAGGATGTTGAGCCGGTAGTAAACGGAAATGAACTCGTACCAGTTGCGCACACCGTTGCGCAGTTTCTGTTCGTAGGCCGTGAAACGGTCCCGGGTAAATTGTCCGGCCTCGAACGCGGCGATGATGTCCCGGCTGGCGAATCGGGCGCTGGTGAGTGCGACACTGACGCCGCTGGAGAAGATCGGGTCGACGAAGCGGGCGGCGTCACCGATGAGCACGAACCGGTCACCGCAGATCTGCCGCATCGCGTAGCTGTAGTCGCCTTCGACCTTCAGCGGGCGCACCTGGGTGGACTGTTTGAGGGCGTCGGCGAGTTCCGGTCGACTAGATACGAAGTCCCAGAAGAACTTGTCCCGGTCGGTGTTCGCGGAGGCGAACCGGTGCTTCTGCGTCACCACACCGACGCTGGTGATCGTGTCGGTGATCGGGATCTGCCACACCCAGGTGTCCTTGATGGGCAGGAAGTGGATGTAAATGTAGTCGATCTTTTCGGGGTTGCTGGTGAGCGCTTTGCGGTCCAGGTTCTCGAACCAGCTGTGGATCGCGTATTGGTTGAACACCGGGTCGGGGACCTTCAACCGCATCTGCCGGCCGAGCATGGTCTGCCGGCCGGACGCGTCGACCAGCATCCGCGCGGTGGTGGTGAACTCGTCCGATCCGTTGCGGCAAGTGACGGTGACACCGTCCGGGTCGTCGAAGTCGGCGTTGAGTACCCGGGTGCCTTGCCGCACTGTGGCGCCCAGGCTTTCCGCGTGCTCGAGCAGGATCTGGTCGAACCGGCCGCGGTCGACGTGGTAGGTGTAGTCGCGGTCGACGCCGGGCTGGTCACGCTCGCTGAACAGAATTTCCGCTGCGCCGAAATCGTGCGCGAGCTTGGTGAAGTCGTTGGCGACGATGGTGCGGGTGTCGGCGGAGGTCCAGGCCGCCCCGTACTTGCGCGGGAAACCCGCCTGGTCGACCTTCGCCATCGCACCGGTCTCCAGCATCACCCGTGTCGTTGCCGGCACCAGTGACTCTCCGACGTGCTCGCGGGGAAAGGTTTCACCTTCGAACACAGCGACCGACAGGCCGGCTTTGGCCAGGTAGGCGGCGGCGGTGGATCCCGCCGGCCCACCTCCGATGATCACGACGTCAAACTCGGGCTCCATGCGCTCACTCACTCCGTTCCCACGTTGGTCATCTGTTGGGTGGCCGCAAGGTCAACCACCATTGCGGTGATGCTGCGTACGTCTTTGAAGTGCTCTGCGTTGACGTACTTGGCGGGTACGGAGGCGCCCAATTCCTCACGGATGAACGTCAGCAGGACGGCGGTGTTCATCGAGTTCAGCACGCCCCACTCCAGCAGTGGTGTGTTCTGCTGCAGTTCGCCTTTCTGGTCTCCGTCCAGGAACCGTTCTCGGATGAAGGCCATGAGTTGGGCCGAGATGTCGTCATGCGTCATGTGCTGGGTCCTCCCAGGAGGTCGATGTTGTGCGATTCGCCCGGATGATCGGGGTCTTGGTCCCCAGCGGTGGCTACGGCCGCCGCGTGTGGTCGAAGGTGCGGCCTGGACGCGACGGTCGCGGTGGCAGGGAAGGCGTCCGGTGCGCGTCATGTTGCCGGTGGCGGAGGGTCACGGCCGGACCGGGATGTCTGCGCCGTCGCAACCGGCATCAGGTGCCCTGGGCTGTGTGGGACGGGGCTGCGATGGCCAGCAGCGCCGATCGGTCGATCTTGCCGTTGCGGGTGCGCGGCAGTTCCGTGACGGTTCGGACATGGTCGACGAGCATGTAGCGCGGCAACTGTTGTGCGCAGTGCTGTCTGAGGGCCAGAGTCCCCGGCTGCCGATCGGGGTGTGGCAGCACGAATGCTGTCAGCCGGGCGTCCACGCCGGTTCCAGTTACGACGGCGACGGCTTCAGCGACGTCCGGGTGGGTGGTTAGGGCCGCTTCGATGTCACCGAGCTCGACGCGGTGACCGCGTACCTTCACCATGTGATCGCGCCGGCCCACGAAGTCGAATCCCCCGTCAGGCAGCACACGTACCAGGTCGCCGGTGCAGTACGGCCCTTGATGGCGTGGCCGGCCCCAGTATCCGAGCATCACGGTGGGTCCTTCGACGAGTAATTCGCCCTCGTCGCCGGGCCCGGCGACGCTGCCGTTCTCGTTTTGCGCCCATACCCGGTCTCCGCAGGCGGCGGTGCCGATGGGAACCGGCCGGTCGCGGTCCAGGTCTGCGGCCGCAAGTTCGTGATAGGTGCACACGTTTGTTTCGGTCGGCCCGTACAGGTTCAGTAGCCGGGCCGAGGTCCAGCCGGCCAGTTGACGCACGTGGGTGATGGCAAACGGCTCACCGGCGAACAACACCGCCCGCAAAGTCGCCGGCGCGGGCCGGTCGAGTAGCCCACCTTCACGGATCATCAGGGCCAGCGCTGACGGCACCGAGTACCAGATGCTGATGTGTTGGTCATGCAAGAGCTGAACCAGTTGTGCGGGTGCGTAAGCCAGGTGGCTCGGGATCAGGCATACGCACGCGCCGCCGGAGAATGCCGCGTACAGGTCGAGCACGGAAAGGTCGAAGGTCAAGGGGGCGTGGTTGGCGAACCGGTCCGCGGGCAGGGGCTGCAGTTCACTGGCCGCCCAATCGACGAAGGCGCGGGCATTGCGGTGGCTGACGCACACGCCTTTGGGCCTGCCGGTCGATCCTGAGGTGTAGAGGATGTACGCCAAGTCGTCGGCTGCGACAGGTTCATGGAACGACCGTGCCCGAGAGTCTGTATCGGTAAAATCTAGGCAGACGGTGCTGGGCTCGAGTTCGGTGCGGATCCGACCGGACAAGTCCGGCGTAGTCAGGACTGCGGAAGCGGCGCAGTCTCGAGCCATAGCCGCTACCCGCGCGATCGGTGTGTTGGTCTCAGCGGGAACATAAGCTGCGCCAAGCCGCAGGACGGCTTGCATGGCTGCGACCGTGGTGACTGATTTCTCCGCCCATAGCACCACCCGGTCGCCGTGGCCGACACCGTTGTGCCGCAGCACGGCGGCGAGAGTGTTGGCGTGCTGGTCGAGTTCGCGGTAAGTGACGGCATGCCCGGCGTCGGTGACGGCGAGGTTGTCGGGTTCCGCAGCGGCCATGTCGATGACGAGCTGGTGTAGGTTCACAGCCGCGCCTCTCGGGCGATGATCTCGCGCTGGATCTCGTTGGTGCCGGAAAAGATGGTGGCGGGGATGCTGTCGCGTAGTTGCTGCTCGACCCCAGTGGCGGTGAGATAGCCGGCTCCACCGAAAATTTGCACTGCGTCGATGCTGTTGGCGACGGCAGCCTCGGAGACCGCTATCTTGGCCAAGGCCACGGCCGTGGTGTGATCACGGCCACCGTCCAGCAGCCAGCAGGCCCGGTACAGCAACAGTCGGCTGCTCTCCAGGCGTTGCCGCATGCCGATGATGCGATGCGAGATCGCCTGGAAGTCGCCGATCGCCCGTCCAAACTGACGCCGCCTGCGGGCGTGCTCGGTGCATTGCTGCAGTTGCCGCTCCATTAGCCCCAGATATGCGGCGAACAGGCACCCACGTTCCCACGCCATCGAGTGCTGGAAGATGACGCTGCCTTGTCCTTCGCTGCCGAGCCGATACGCCACCGGCACCCGGCATTCACGAAACGCGACCCGTGAGGCCGGGCAGGATGCGAGCCCTAGCTTTCCCAGTGGGGGCCCGACTTCCACACCGGCCGTCCCAGCGGGTACCGCGAAGGCCGTGATGCCAAGGAAACCCGCGGATGGGTTGGTCACTGCATAGGTGATGAAGACGTCCGCGGCGGGCCCGTTGCTCGCGAATGACTTGTCCCCATTGAGGACGTAGTCGTCGCCCACCCGGTCTGCGGTGACGGCAAGCTGCCCAACGTCGGACCCGGCCGCGTCCTCGGTCATCGCGTTCGCGGCGACCAGCTCGCCGCTGGCAAGCCCAGCCAGTAAACGCTCGGCTGCCGGGCTGTCGCCGAAGTCGCGTACAGGAACGGCACACGCCAACAGGTGAGCGCTGATGCTGAACACAAAACCCGTGTCGGGGCAGCCGTGGCCGAAAGCTTCCAGGCACAGGGCTGTATCGAGCGCGCCGAGCCCGCCGCCACCGCTGTCGGTGGGTAGGCACAGGCCTACCAGCCCGATGTCGGCTGCGGTTTTCCAGTCGTCGCGGCTGAAATAGGAGCCGGCCTGTTCCCGGACCGTCCCGAGCCTGGCACGTACCGCGGCCAGCACATCGTCATATCGTGCTTGTTGTTGCGCAGTCAGGTCGAAGTCCAAGGCTTGTCACGCCTTCCCCCGTTGCATCGAACCGCCATGAACGCCGTCGGCTGCCGATCAGCGCGTTCCTGAACAGTCCACTTCTGAATGCTTGCTGGATCGGCGGGGACGAGGTCGCGTCTGCGCGATGCCTCGTGCGTGACCGGCTTGACGCCTTTACGGCGAGCCGGTCCATTCCCGACGTCACATGTGGTCGTGCGAATCCCCGTAACATCCGGTGATCCGGATGATGATGATCTCGACCGATGTCATCGTTATCGAAACGTACTTGGCTTCGCGCGGGCTCGTCAAGAGCATCCAGGCGGCCGAGCCCGGCACCAGCGGGTTCCTGCGAGGGTGACAAACACTGCGAATGAGCTCGATAAAGGGCACGTGGCGCCGGTAACTGCCCAGCTCACGAAGCTTTGTCCTTAATGGGCGATCAGCGATCCCGCGCGCCGGAGCAGAGCATGCGCGGCGATGGGCGCGATGTTCGCCTGTCGCCTGGCCAGTCGCAGGAGCGCGTCTCACGTGCCGGGTCCTTCGGCCAGTTTGGATCGAGTCGTAGAGGCGGCACCGTCGGGCTGGTCATGGTTGCGTTCGCGCAGTTGCTCCTCGGAGGTGTAGTCCACCCGCCGCATGGCGTAGCGCAGCAGGGGCGGCGCCATGAGCGACGTCGCGATCGCTACCAGGACGATGATGGTGTAGGCGGCCGTGCTCAGGACGCCGAGGCGGAGCCCGACCATCGCGACGATGACTTCGATGACACCACGGGCGTTCATGCCTGCGCCCAGTGCCAGGGCCTCCCACCGGTTCATTCGGCTGGCCCGTGCGCCGATGTAGGCACCAGCGAACTTGCCGAGGATCGCGACGGCAAGGACGAGGATCGCGGCGGCGAGGACCACTGGTTCTCCCAGGGCGGTCAGGTCCATCCGTAGCCCCGCTGTGGCGAAGAACAGTGGTGCGAGTACACCGAGCACGACCGCCCGCAACGGGGCGAGCCGGGCGAGAGTGAATTGCTTTGTCCGCCCGCTGGAATCTGCCGTGGGCGGTCGCAGGGCCGTGGTGGCGGGCTGCGAGCTACTCGGGGCACAGGTGCCGATGAGGATGCCGACGACGAAGGCCCCGAACACGGCTTCGAGTCCGAGCGCGTGCGTAGCAGCGGCACCCAGCAGCACGAGCACTACGGCGGTGGCAACCACGGGCCCGGAGTCGGACGATCGGGCGCTCATGCGCAGTGCGACGCGGACGATGGGCCTGCCTACCAGCGCTGCCAGGATCAGCACCGCCGCCAGGTACGTCAGTGACAGGCCGACCTCGCCGGCGTGCAGGCCGGTGGTGGCCATCGCTGACACGACAGACAGCATCAGCCACCCGAAGACGTCGTCCACCATGCCTGCGGACAGGATCAGCTGACCGATATTGCGGTGCAGCAGATTCATGTCTATCAGGGTCTTCGCGATAACGGGTATAGCGCTGACGCACATCGCGACGCCGAGGAACAGGGCGAAGACGGTGCGGTCTCCGTCGTCGGCTAGAAGTGAGGTCGGCAGCAGGTAGCCGGTCGCGATACCCAGGCCCAGCGGCACGATGAATCCCGCCACGCTGATGCGCGCGGCGGTGCTACCGCGGCGCCGTACCAGGGCAGCGTCGACCTCGGTGCCGGTGATGCCGACCAGCAGCAGCACGCCAAGTTGCCCGACCACGTCGAGTAGATGGAACTGGCTTGGGTCCTTGGGCAGCAACCAGCCGGCGAGGCTCGGTGCGAGGTGGTCGAGCACGGATGGACCGAGGAGCACACCGGTGCACAGCTCACCGACGACCGCCGGCATGCCGAGCCGCACGGCGAGCCTTCCGAGCAGTAGTGCCAGCAACAGGAGCAGGCTGATCTGGAGGAGGAACACCAGCAGCGGATGAGCCGCAACCGGTGCAACGGGAACTGCGAGCGCCAACGTAGCCTCCCAGGACTGCCGCACCGGAGAGGTGCGGTTTGCGGATGGCGGAGTGCCTCAGGTGCAGGGTGTGGCCGAGCGAGAGGACGGACTGTCGGGGCGGGGGTCGGTCTTAGCCGCGGCGGAAGTGCAGCCAGGGTGAGTGCGGTGGTCGACGGAGGGCAGCAGCTGCGCTCCTTTTTCTAGCTGGGTGGGCCACATGTCGGCGGCGACCAGCGACGGTCCTGGTGCACGGAGGGCACGTCGGGGCGGCACGATGCGGAGAACCTTCGCACGTCGACGGAGCGGTGGGTGATCTTGCTGCGGCAGGCAGTCGCCGCGAACCGTGCCGCCGGAACCGTCCTCGTGACTGTCCGGCCCTCCCCCCCGGCCGCCGGTCAAGCGTCCACCTTCACGGCTGTGGACGCTTGGCATGTTTCGTTTACGCCGCCGACGGTCGCCCGGCCATCATGAACATCGCCAATTGGCAATGTCAACAGGCGTGACCGATGATGTCGGATCGTCCGGATATATGATTCGCTGCGGTCGATCGGGATGCACGGGTCGAACGGCGGGCTGGTACCGCGGGGCGACACAGCGACCGAGACCTGACCGTGGTGCACTGCGGCTTGGCCCGTGAACGATCGGCAGGTGGGGACTCCGTCAGCGGGGTTGAGGGTGCCGCGCGCCACCAGGCATACCCAGGCGATGTCCGCGAGCACTGCCACAAGCGGCATGGTCAACGGTGCAAGCCGACCAGCGCGGGGCCGGGGTGTCCGCGAGCAGGTGGAAGTGGGGTGATTCGTCATGGCAGAGCCATCCGAACCGAGCGCCCGCGTCACCGCCGACGTATATTCACCACTCTTCCAAATCAACCATCGGTGGCCAGATTTCTGGTGTTTCGCAAAGTGTGCAGAGACTCTGAGCGCTAACCTCCCAGAGCGATCCGAGCGTCAGCAGGTCACCCTGGTGGCGGACCGAAGAAGGCGCCTATGGGCAGACAAGCAAAGTGGTCGGCCGATATCAATGCCGTAGCGATGCTCTAACGACGCGATCGCGACAAGGTGGCCGGAGAGCCATTGAAGGCAGCTTTCTGATAGAAGGAGCGAGGCGAGGCATCCCGGCTAGCTCAAGATTCAGCCCAGCCTTCACCTGGGTTGGATAAACGATGCGCAGTCATCTGACGACGTTGATACCTTCACTCGGTTAGACCCGCCCGGCCTCCCGCTCTCCAAACCCTTCAAGCGTCTAAACAGATCGTCAAACTACTACTGTCTCGGTGTTTGTGATAGGCGCGGCCGTCTGGCTGATCGATCCGCGCTTCGAATACTGCAATGGCTTCCAGCCCAATGTGTGAATTTCGTGACAGGAGTTGAGACCGTTACCGTCACCCTCGACAAGGCGGGCAATTGGTCAATTACCCCGCAAGGTCATATGCACCTTCCGCTGTTCGTTCAGAGCGAGCTAGGCATTGTCGTGGGGGATCGATTGTTGATCGCGGCAGACCAGCGTTCTGGAGTGTTCCGGACCAACACGATGAGTTGGCTCGATCGGGCATTCGGAAGTCTGGACGAATATGCTTAGGAATGTGGAACTATGACCGACGACGCACCTGTGGTTGCAGGCAGCAACGAATTAGAGGCGGTGCGGCTGCTGTTGGGCCGGCTGGGACTGACGGCTGAGCAACTACTCGGCGGCGCGCCGACGCCTGCCGACTCGGGACCACCGCCTCGCGGCGCCGAGCAAGAACTACCGGTACTCGACGAACCTGCAAGTGTCCATCGACGCCTACACCCGCCTGGTCATCGCCGTCGGCGAGCCCCAGCCGGGCAACCGCAACGACACGATCGTCTACCGCACCTCCGGCATTGACCAGAAGTTGGCCGGACGGCCCGTCATGGCCGGCGGCGGCTACCGCGGCAATCCCGAGGTGATCATCCCCTACCGCAAGAACCGCGACGGCAGCCCACTACCGGCCCGGAAGCAGGACCTGAATGCCCAGCACCGCACCGTCCGAGCACAGGTTGAACACACCCTGGCCAGGATGAAGAACTGGAAGATCCTGCGCGACTACCGCCGCGCCGCCCGCACATTGACCGCTGCCGCTTCCGGCATCGCCAACCTCCACAACATCGCCCTGACCTGGTGACCACAGACCCAGCCCCAGCCAACGCTCCACCCAGTTACGAGACAGCCCTTAGGGCGCTGCCAGCGAGGTTGCGACCGACGGATCGCACTGGTCAGGGCGCAGCCGCCACTGTGATCCCAGGGTCATCTGCAGGCTCGCACGACTACCGAGTTATTCGACTCGGTCGAAGGCATTGTGGCGACGGGAATAGATTGCAGTTCATCGAGCCAGTAGTTTGGTTCGACTTTTTGTGGAGAGTTCACAGCACTGTCATGGCCGCCCTATCAAGGAGCTGGGGTGGGATGCTTTGTCTCAGTCCCGTGAGCTGGTAAGTTGAATGCATGAACACCCACGCTAAGCGTGGATGCTCTAAATATGTATTCTCCCCCCTCGGACACCAGTTTTTGTGGGGATTCGCGAGAGATCAACCGGTCTCCGCGAATCATTCACCAAAGACAAGCACCCACGCGTATAGCGACCATCGGGGGACGGTTCCTGCTGCGCTGATATCGGTGCGACTCTGCTGGCGGCGGTCATGAGCCGCCGACCGCACCCCCCACACCGCGACGTTGAGCAGATCGTCGAGGCGCTCATTCCCGTCCCGCTGCCGGTCACACCGCCGGAATCGGCGCCCTGCCGACGTTGCCGTCACCCGCTGGCCAGACAACCGATGTGCTGTTCGATGTGGCCCGTCCGGATGCCGCTGGGCGGGTCACCGCTCGCCCGCTGCTGCGCGCTCTGGGCTGGACTCCCCTGCCTCGCCCTACACGTCGACGTCGTGCACGCCGCCATCCTCATCACCCCGACGCCAGCCGGTGCGCACGTCGTGGGCACCCGCGAGGAACTGCCCCTGCCGGCCGCCGCCCGCTACCTCTGCGGCATCACCGCGGGTGAACCGGTGCTCCTGGCCGCCCTCCCGGGTCGGAATCTGCTTGTTGTGCACGCCTCACACACCATCGCCGAGGCGCTGGCGGACCTGCACGCGCGGATCCTCAGGAACAACTCCGATGGCCGCTGACCCGGACCGCGTCGCAACGGCAAGGGCGCTGCTGGAGCACCTTGGCCTCACTCCCGCCGACCTCACCCGCACCGATGTGCGTGTCGTGCCATCCACCGCCGGCGCCCGGTCCCGGCGCAAATCCCGCCTGGGCCGGCACGCCGGGGAGCACTTCATGGCCGCGGCCCGTGCCTTCTACAACCGGGCCATCGCCGACGGTCACCTCGCGGCCGTGGACAGCCCCGCCCACGGGGTGCGCAAACCCCGCCGGCAGCCCAACACCCGCCGCGCCCTGACCCCGCACGAGCTGGAGGAGATCAACCGGGCCGTCCGCCGCGGCGGCAACGACATCATCCTCGACGCCCTGCTGCTGCGGCTGCCCACCGAAACCGCCTGCCGACGCGGCGGCGCCCTGGCACTGCGCCTGATCGACCTCGACACCGCGCACTCCCTGATCCGGTTGGCGGAGAAGGGTGGCACGCAACGGTGGCAGCCGATCACGCCGGCGCTCGCTGCCCGTCTTGCAGAGCACGCCCGTGCCCGTGAGGTGGTGCTGCCCACCGACGCGCTGCTGCGCTACCGCAACCGCTAACCCGCCACCTAACGCCGCTACGACCTGCTGTGGGCTCGCATCGGCCGGCAGTTGCCGTGGGTCGCCGCCCAGGGGATCTCCACGCATTGGCTGCGCCACACCACCCTGACCTGGGTGGAGCGGCATTTCGGCTACGGTGTGGCCCGCGCCTACGCCGGACGCACCGACAGCCGCGGACCCGCTACCACCATGTACATCAAAGCCGACATCCAGGATGTCGCCACCGCTCTGGCAGCCCTCACTGGTCAGTCACACCCACTGGCCGTCGAACAGCGAGGGCTTCCATGGCCACCGGCACAGCCTGACAAGTCCCCGATCTATCCGAGGTGATCAGTTCGAGCGTCACCGTTCCCGCGTCACACGCGAGCCTGCCGCTGGAGCCGATGACCTGCGCGTCAGTCCCTGCTTGGATCATGTCCGCACTGTGTTCAGCGGACGACGGCGTACAAGCCCGACGGAGCCGTTGCCGGTAGGCGCTTTTCCATCTGCGGTAACGGGTCGGAGGTATCCGGCTGTGTCAGACCGTGCACGTACCCTCCGGTCGTCAACCGCATCAGATCGAGGAACCGATGATTCCCCCGACGATCGACCCGCAGACCATGGCACCGCTCGCGTTCATCCGCCTGCTTCACCAACAGGGCGTTGACCAGACGCATCTGCCGGAGCCGATGACCTTCACCAGCGTCCTGTCGTTTCACGACGCCGTGGAGCACTTCTTGGTCCTGGCAGGCGAACACCTCGGTGCTAACCTCCCCGACCACATTCAGTTCATGAAGTACTGGGCGGAGTTGCAACCGAAGAAGCTCAGCGGTGGTGTGGATCTATCCGGCAAGGTGGGGATGGACCGGCTGAACCGCCTCCGTAACGGGTTCAAGCACGTCGGGCAGATGCCGGGGCTCGCAGCCATCGAACAGGCCCGCGCCGACGTCGCTGCGTTCTTCGAGGACAACACGCCCAAGGTGTTCGGTCTCGAGTACAGCGGTATCGATATGACCGACCTCATCCACCAACCTGAAGCGCGAGCGAAGGTTAGGGCAGCGGTCGATGCCCACATCGCCGGGGATCGCCCAGAGGCCATGGCGCTGTTGGTAGAGGCGTTCGACCAGTTGGTGCATGAACACATCTATCCCCAAGGGTTCAGTGGCCCAGCGTTCACCTTTGGTCCCCGACTCTCCCGCCCTATGAGCCGGGGAGGTATCGAGGCAGCCGTTCGTTCTGTGGAACGGCCCTACGCGGGACTTAGCCGAGCACAGGAGCGACTAGTCGAACAGATCGATTGGATGACCCGGGTGACGTCCGAAGGGCAGCGCGCCCTGCGGATGATCGCCCTGAGGATCGACTTCCGGGAGTATCACCGGTTTCAACAACTCACACCCGAGCTCTTCTACACCGGCGCTGGACGCCAGGTCTCGCGGAGCCAGAGATACGCGCCCAGCTCCAGCGAGTTCGACTTCTGCCACCAGTTCGTAATCAGTGTGGCTCTTCGAGTCGCCGAGTTGGGGAAACACCTTGTCCTGCCTTCCTGGCAGGAGGGCTGGGAGGCATAGCCGTACCGCAATGCCGCGGTACCTGCGCCACGGAGCGGGCTTTGTGGAGCCAAGCGCCCCCGAATCGGGCTAGGGCTGAGCACGGTGGCGGCGAAGCTCGCCCTCCTCGCTCTGGCAGATGGCAAGGCGCCGGCGTCGTGCGTACTCCGTCTAGCTGACAGGGGTGGGTGACGTGGTGGTGCGGGTGAGCATGCCGATGGCGGCGAGGGCGCAGCATCCGGCGACGGCGGTGAGCAGGGGTGTGTATCCGGCGGTGGTGTGCAGGAGGGTGGCGGCGGCGAGGGGTGCGGTGGCTTTGGCGATGGTGACGGGTGCGGTGAGTCGTCCGGCGATGGTGGCGTAGGCGGTGGTGCCGTACCGGTCGGTGAGCATGGCGGGGGTGGCGAGGCTGGTGATACCAAAGCCGAGTCCGAAGCCGACGACGGTGATGACCGCGCCAGTGCGGGTGCCAGCGAGCAGCTGCATGGCGAGCACGGCGCAGGCTTGGATGGCGAAGACCGCGGCGACGATGGTGGTGACGCGCAGGCGTCTTCGGGCGGCGGTGAGGACGAGTCGTCCGGTGACGGACAGGACGCCGAGCAGTCCGGTCATGGTGGCCGCGACAGTGGCGGGATGTCCACGGTTGATGAGGTAGCCGATGAGGTGCACGGTCATGGTGCTGGTGGCCGCGCCGTGCGCGATCAGGGTCGCGGCGAGGATCCAGAACCGGGCGTCGCGCATCGCGGCCCGGGCGACGGCGCGCCGCTGGGGGTGTCCTGGCCGGGTCGGGCTCGCGGGCTTGGTCGTTGCTGCCGGTGGGGGCCGGCGGATGGTGAGTCCGTGCAAAGGGACGGTTACCGCGCCGTGGACGGCGGCGAGGACGAGTAACGTGCCGCGCCAGCCGAGGTGGGCGGCAAGGACGCCGGTCAGGGGCATGAAGATGGTGCTGGCGAATCCGGCGACGATGGTGACGGCGAGCAGGGCGGTGGCGCGTCGGTCGGGGGTGAACCAGGCGACGATGACGGCGAAGGCGGGTTCGTAGAGGACCATCGCGCCGGTGATCCCGATGCCGATCATCACTCCGTACAGCTGTCCGATGGTGTGGACCTGGGACCACGCCACGAGCAGGGCGGTGGCGGTGATCGAGCCGGTGGTCATCAGCGCGCGTCCGCCGTGGTGATCCAGCCACCGGCCGACGGGGATCGCTGCGAGCGCGCCGGCGAGCACCGAGGCGGTGAGCGCGCTGGTGACCGCGGTGGTGGAGGTGCCGAGGGTGGCGGCCATCGGGGTGAGCAGGACGGCGTAGGCGTAGTAGAGGGTGCCGTAGCCGATGGTGGAGGTGACGGCGAGGGCGGCGACGATCCGCCACCGGTGGTGCCCGCCGACGGCTGCGTCGGCGGGCACCGTGATGGTGGTGGGCATCAGCTGCTGCAGCAGCCGCCGGTTTGCGCGTCGGCGGGGGCGGCGTCGAGGGTGAGCAGGCTCAAGGGTGCGGCGCGCAGCCCGCCGGCGATGCCGGTGGCCAGGCCTCGTCCGGAGCTCGGGGTGGCCGGGGCTGGCCCGCAGCAGCTGTCGGCGTTGGCGGACACGTCCGGGTTGCTGTTGCACACCCCGGTTTCGGGCAGGTCGAGTTGGACGTCGTGGGCGGCGCTCCAGTCGCCGGCGAGGGCGGCGACGACGGAGCGGACCTGCTCGTAGCCGGTGGCCATGAGGAACGTCGGCGCCCGCCCGTAGGACTTCATGCCGACGGCGTAGTAGCCCGGCTCGGGGTGGGTGAGCTCGTTGACGCCGTGTGGGGGCACGGTGCCGCAGGAGTGCTCGTTGGGGTCGATCAGCGGGGCGAGGGCGCGGGTGGCGCCCATGACCGGGTCTAGGTCGAGGCGCAGCTCGGCGGCGATCGTATGGTCGGGCCGGAAGCCGGTCGCCGCGACGATCCGGTCCACGGAGATGGACTCTTCGCTGCCGTCGGCGTGCCGCACCACCACGCTGACCCGGCCGTCGGTGGGGGTGAGGGCGTGCACGGCGAAGCCGGTGAGCAGGCGGATCCGGCCGGCGTCGACGTGCGCGCGTAGCCGGGAGCCGAGGGCGCCGCGTGCCGGGAGGGCGTCAGCGTCGCCGCCGCCGTAGGTGCGCGCCGGTGAGGTGGTGCGGATTGCCCAGGTCACGGCGGTGCCTGGATGTTCGGCGGCGAGGTCGGCGAGGGAGAGCAGGGTGTTGGCGGCGGAGTGACCGGCGCCGACGACGAGGGTGTGCCGGCCGGCGAACCGGTCCCGGTCGGCGCCGAGGACGTCAGGCAGCGCGTGCTCGAGGTGCGCCGCGACGTCAGCCTCACCCCGGGCTGGCAGGCCGGAGGCGCCGAGGACGTTCGGAGTGCCCCAGGTCCCGGACGCGTCGATGACCGCGCGGGCGAGCACCTCCTGGCCGTCGGCGAGGCGGATCAGGAACGGCGTGCTGTCGCGGCCGGCGGTGCGCAGCCGGTCCAGGCCGACGCGGCTGATCGCCTCGACCCGGGCGCCGTAGCGCACGTGCGGCTTGAGTTGCGGCAACTCCGCCAGGGGCTGGAGATAGTCGCCGGCCAGTTCCGCGCCAGTGGGCAGGGCCTCCAGGTCGGGGGCGACCCAGGCGGCGTCGTCGAGGAGCCGGCGGGCGGCGGGGTCGATGTTGTACCGCCAGGGGGAGAAGACCCGGACATGTCCCCACTGCCGCACTGCGGCGGCGGGGGTGTCGCCGGCCTCTAGGACGAGGAACGGCAGGTCACGCTCGTGCAGGTGCGCGGCGGTGGCCAGGCCGACCGGGCCGGCGCCGATCACCACGACGGGCAGGTCATCCAGGGTGCTCATCAGGTATCTCCTCTGTGTCGAGAGTTGTCGAATCAAACAGGTAGACGGCGGCCATGCGCCTGAGGGGAGGGTGGGTCAGGTGATGACGGGGCTGCGGCGTTCCAGCAGGATCACGTCGCGCCACCGGCCGTGGTGGCGGGCGACCCGCTCGCGCACGCCGATGACCCGGAAGCCGGCGCGTTCGTGCAGGTGGAGGCTGGCGGTGTTCTCGCCGAAGACACCTGATTGGATGGTCCAGACGCCGGCGGCTTCGGTGGAGGCGATCAGGGCCTCCAAGAGCGCGCGGGCGACGCCGCGGCCTCGGGCGGCGGGGTCGACGTAGACGGAATGCTCGACCACGCCGGCGTAGACCGCGCGGGCGGAGGTGGGTGAGACGGCGACCCACCCGAACACCGTGTCGTCGGCGGCGACGAGGCGGTGCTCGGGCAGTTTGCCGGCGTCGAACTGGGCCCAGGTCGGCGCCGTGGTCTCGAAGCTGGCGTCGCCGCCGTCGAGGCCGGCCTGGTAGATGGCGAGCACCCGTGCGGCGTCGCCGGCCGTCATGGGGCGAACAGTGATGTCGGCCATCAGCAGGCTCCGTTCGGGTGGGGGGCGGGTCGGCCCATGACGACGTCGGCGGCGGAGGGGAAGCAGTCGACGCAGGCGTCGTTGATCCGGTAGTGCCGGGCGGTGCCGACCGCCTCGACGAGCACGAACCGCACGTCGGTGAGGATCTTCAAATGTTGGGAGACGGTGGACTGGGCCAGGCCGATCGCGGCGACGATCTCGCCGACGTTCATCGGTCGGGCATGGCGGGCGAGGTACTCGACGATCTGGACCCGGGTCGGGTCCGCGAGGGCCCGGAACCACGATGCGTACTGCTGCGCGGTGCTCCGGTCGAGCAACTCGTCCACAACCCCACCCTTCTATCGTTTATCGCCGATCGACGATGAAACTGTAGCGTGCGTGGAAGCGGCGAGACAGACGGTGGCGACGACGAGGCGGGCGATCGCTTCGAGCGTGTGCGGGTCGACGCGGTCTGGGGTGTCGGCGGGGCTGTGGTAGCCGGCCATGCCGGCGCCGATGCCCACCGCGGCGAGACCGGCGGCGGCGTAGCGGCGGTTGTCGGAGGCGACCGGCCCGGCGGCGAGCGGAAGGCCGGTGTGCCGCCCGGCCTGATCGAGTAGGGCGAGCAGCGCGTGGGCCGGCCCGCCGGCCTCGACCGCGGCGGCCTGGTCGAGCAGCCCGGCGCCGTCGACGTTGATGACCAGCGGCCGAACGTCGCCCGCCTGCAGCTGCTGGCTGTGGTGGGCCGAGCCCAGCGCGCCGACCTCCTCGGCGTCCAGCAGCGCGACACCCACCCCGACCCCCACAGGGCGGGCGGCGGCAAGAATTCGGGCGGCTTCCAGGACTACCGCGACGCCGCTGGCGTTGTCCGACGCGCCGGGCTGACGCAGACCGGGACGGTCGCCGACGCCGTCGTAGTGAGCGGTCAGCAACACCTCGATCCCGCCCGCCTGCGCCGCCGGGAACCTCGCGTGGATGTTGGTGCCGGTGACGTCGCGGCGGCGTAGCGGGGTGTTTGCGCTGCACCAGCCCTTCCCGGTGACGGCGGCCAGGACGGCGCGGTGGGTGCCCGCGTCGAGGGTCAGGATGGGCAGCGGTCCCGGGTCCGGTCCGGCGAGGACCGTGTACTGCCAGCCGTCGGCATCGACGGCCCGGCTCAGCAGTAGACCCGCGGCGCCCGAGGCATCGCGGGCGGCATCGAGAGGGTTCCCGCCGGTGGGCACCACTAGCCACCGGCCGGCCGGGTCGCCGCTGCCGGCCACACCCAACGGGCCGCGCCTGACCTCAGAAGTGTCGGCTGAGGCGCAGTGGACCGCGACCTCGCGGCCGAAGGTCAGCCGCGTCGAGGTGTCACCTTTGCCCCAGACGACGGTCGGCGCCGCGTACAGCTCGGGCACGTTGCGGACCGGGAAGTCGTCGGTGTCGACCGTCGCGCCGAGGTTGGCAAGGTGCGCGACGAGCCAGGCGCGGGCGGCGGCGCCGCCGGCGGTGCCGACCCGCCGGCCGGTGAAGTCATCCGCGGCGAGAGCGGAGACCGTGGCGGCCATCCGCTCGGCTGACACCTGGGGCAGGATCGCGTCCAGGTGGGCGGCCGATCCCGATGGGGCGCTCATCCGCAGCACCCCTGACCCGTCGTGACGGCTTCGGTCTTCGCCTCGGTGCCGCAGCAGGAGCTGGCCGCTTCGGCGGCCTGCCGAGTGCCGCAGCACGGTCCCGCCGTCGCCGAGTGCCCGTCGGGCGGGAGGATCGAGCCGACCGCCTGCGCGGGGCTGCCGCAGCAGGAACCGGAACCGGTTACGGCCAGGGCGGCGCCCGGATCACCGGCGAACCCGCCGGCCGTCGCGGGGCTGATCTGGGTGTTCTCGCTCATCACACAACCTTTCGATCAGGGTTACCGGGCGCCGATCAGGGCGTAGGCGTTGTCACGGATCTGGTCGAAGTGCCTCTGCGCCCGCTGCGCCGCGGTGGACACCCGCGCACAGGAGTCACAGAACCGCGCTCCCGCCTGGGCTTTCGCCGTGCGTCGTGCTGTGCCGAACATGACGACTCCCTTTCCACGACGCCTGTCTTGACGTCTGTCGAATCAGAGAGTTGCACGCTGCTTAGACACCTGTCAACCTAGAGGCATGTCAAAGCAAGCTGCGTCGCTTCCCGTCATCGACCTCACCGCCGACACGCCGTGCTGCCCGCCGCTGGCGCAGAGCCCGGTGCCGGCGCAGACCGCCGCGGTGCTCGCGCCGGCGTTCAAGGCGCTCGGCGACCCGGTGCGGCTGCAGCTGATGTCGATGATCGCCTCCGCGCAGAGCGGGGAGGCGTGCGTCTGCGACCTGACCCCGGCGTTCGACCTGACCGGGCCGACGATCTCGCACCACCTCAAGACGCTGCGCGAGGCCGGCCTCGTCGACGCCGAACGCCGCGGCACCTGGGTGTACTACCGGGCCCGGCCGGCCATCCTGCGCCAGCTCGCCGGACTGCTCAGCGTCGAGCCGGCCGCCGTCGCGTGAGCCGCGCCCAGCGCCCGCCGCTGCGCAGGTGCTCGGCCAGGGCCCTGACGGCGTGGGTGGCGTCACGACCAACGCCGCGCAGGGTGTTCGACGAGAACGACCGCTGGAACTCCAGCCCCAGGTAGGCCAGCGCGGGGTGAGTGGTGGAGACTCCACCGACGTGTTCGGGCATACCGGCAGGCGTGAGGGCGCCGAGCGCGGCGAGATATCCGAGGTTCGGGCGGTAGCCGGTCGCGAGGATCACCGCGTCGATCGGCTCGGACGCACCATCGGGCCACCTGACCCCGTCGGGGGTGAAGGCGGTGACCATGTCCCGGCGGGTTAGCAGGCCGCCCATGATGGCGTCGCGGTAGACGCCGGTGTCGAGCACTGCGGCATGGCGGATCAGGCGGGTGAGCACCGCGCGCGGGAGGCGGTCCGCCCTCGTGGCATGCAGCCAGTGGTGCAGGTCCCGACCGCGGATGCGTTGCGGCACGAACTGGATTGGCGCCCGGGTGGCCAGGGTGCCCCGGGCGATCGGCGCCAGTTCGTGGGCGATCTGGATGGCGGAGTTGCCGGCGCCGACCACGATGACCCGCTTGCCGGCGTACGTCTCGGGCCGCCGGTATTGCGCGACGTGGCGCACCTCGCCGGTGTAGTCGCCGAGACCAGGTAACGCCGGCAGGTGCGGGTTTCCGAACGAGCCGCTGGCCGCGATGACCCCCGCCGCCGCGATCTCGTCGCCGCTGTCGGTGCGCACCAGATAGCCGCCGCCGGGGCGTTGACGCACGGCGGCGACACGTACGCCGGTGCGGATGTCGGCGTCGATGCCGCTGGCGTAGCGACGCAGGTAGGCGACGACCTCGTCGCGCCTCGGGTAACGCTCGGGATCACCCCCGCCGAACGCCAGGCCAGGCAGCGCGCTGAAGCGGGCCGGGGAGAACAAGGTGAGGCTGTCGTAGTAGTCCGGCCACGAACCCACCGGCTCGGCGCCTGCCTCCAGGACGACGGGCCGCAGACCGGCAGCCAGGACGGCGTGAGCGGCGGCGAGGCCGGACTGGCCGCCACCGACGATGATCACAGATTCTCCAGAGGTGGTCACCTCCTCATCGTATCGTCATTTCGTTGAATGACAATATGACCGTGGTGGGGAAAGGTGGCAGGCATGGATGAGCCCACGCCCTCGCAGGTGACCCCGCCCGCGACGGCGACTCCCGCAGGCCCGAGCGGACTGGCGCCGGATACCCAGGAGTTCCTCAAGGCGCTGGGCAGCCCCACCCGCCAACGGATCATGATGCTGTTCGCCCAAGGCGCCGAGCTGTCCGTCGGGCACGTTGCCGAGCGCATCGGGATCAGCCAGGCGACCGCGTCGCAGCAGTTAACCCTGCTGCGCCGGGGGCGGGTCGTGACCTCGCGGCGCGACGGCAAGACGGTCTACTACCGGGCGGACCGCGACGGCGCGCAGGCAGCGCTGGCCGAGCTGCAGTCCTACCTCAAAACCTGCTGCTGACCCGATTCACTCCGACAAGGCGAACACCCGCCAATCGGCCAGCCGTCACCGGCGGCCAGCTGCCCCATGAAGGGCGGCACCACCCCGGATCATCAGGTGAGTCCGGCCTGACGCTGGTCAGCCCTATCGGCCGGGCCACCCCGCGCACCGCCAGGTAGCTCTCACTTACCCCCGCTTGACACTCGCGGGCTTGCTCAGTAATCATTGAGTCAATGATTACTGAGCTTGCTTCCCTGCAGGGGCGCGCCCGGATCCACGCCGCGCTCGGCGACGCGGCGCGCCTGGCGATCGTGGACGCGCTCACCCTCGGCGACGCCTCCCCCGGAGAGATCGCCCAGGACCTTCAGATGCCGACGAACCTCATCGCCCACCACGTCAAGGTCCTCACCGAAGCAGGCTTGGTCGTTCGGGATCGGTCTGAGGGCGACCGGCGTCGCACCTACCTGCGGTTGCGGCCCGAGGCCCTGACCGCGCTGAACCCGGCGCCGTTGACCGGGGTGCGGCGCGTGGTGTTCGTGTGCACCCGCAATTCCGCCCGCTCGCAACTGGCCGCCGCCCTCTGGTCGGATCGCACCCACACCGCAGCGGCGTCCGCGGGAACGAAACCCGCCCAGCGGGTCCACCCGCGTGCCGTCGCCGTCGCCCGCCGCCACGGGCTGGCACTGAACCCGACCGGCACCTCTCACGTCGCCGACATCGTGCGCGACGACGACCTGGTCATCGCCGTCTGCGACAACGCCCACGAGGAACTCACCGGGCCGGTGCGGCCCCGGCTGCACTGGTCGGTGCCCGACCCGGTCCGGGCCGACACCGACGACGCGTTCGAGGCCGCGTTCGCCGACCTCGCCGACCGCGTCGACCGCGTCGCCCCCGTCATCACCCCCGCCGTGGATCCGGGAGAGCACCGTGACTGACACCAGCCCCCACCCGCTGCAGGAAATCTCCGTCGACCAGCAGGTCGCCCTGCGCACCGCGGCCACACGCCTCGCCGCCGAATTCGCCGGCATCTACGGCGCCGAGACGATCGAGCGGTTCCTGCAGTCCAGCTACGACCAGTTCGCCACCGCCGGCAGCATCCCCAACTACCTGCCGCTGCTCGCGGAGCGGTTCGCCCGCCAGCGCCTGCGCGCCCTCGCCCGGGTCGAGGGTCACCACCGCGACGGCCGGCCGGTGGTGCTGTTCCTCTGCACGCACAACGCCGGCCGCTCCCAGATGGCGTTGGGCTTCTTCACCCACCTCGCCGGCGACAACGCCGTGGCGTGGTCCGGAGGGAGCGAGCCCGGCATCGAGGTCAACCCCGCCGCGATCGCGGCGATGACCGAGCGCGGCATCGACATCACCGACGAGTTCCCCAAGCCCTGGACCGACGAGGTGGTCCGCGCCGCCGACGTCGTGGTCACCATGGGCTGCGGTGACGCCTGCCCGGTCTTTCCTGGCACCCGTTACGAGAACTGGGACCTCGACGACCCCGCCGACCAGGGCCTGGCCGACGTCCGGCCGATCCGCGACGAGATCGAACGCCGCGTCCGCCGCCTGCTCGATGACCTGAACGTCACCGCCACCCGATAGACCCGCCGGCCCGATATCGGCTCGCACCGTTAGCGCACTAGGAGAGAACCAACTGATGACCATCGCACTTTGGCGGCGCCTGCTGGCCGAGTTTCTCGGGACCGCCCTGCTGGTCACCGCCGTGGTGGGCTCCGGCATCATGGCCACCACTCTTTCTCCGGACGACGTCGGGTTGCAGTTACTGGAGAACTCGATCGCCACCGCGTTCGCCCTCGGCGCGCTGATCCTGATCTTCGGCCCGGTCTCCGGCGCCCATTTCAACCCGGTGGTCTCCGCCGCCGACTGGTTCCTCGGCCGCCGCGCCGGCACCGGCCTGTCCGGTAGGGACCTGGGCGGCTACGTGGCCGCTCAGGTCGCCGGGGCGATCGCCGGGTCGGTGCTGGCGAACCTGATGTTCGACCTCACCGCGGTCGACTTCTCCGCCAAGGACCGGGCCGCCGGCCACCTGTGGCTCGGTGAGGTCGTCGCCACCACCGGCCTGATCCTGCTGGTCGTTGCCCTGGCCCGCTCCGGCCGCGCCCCCGTCGCCCCGGCCGCGGTCGGCGCGTACATCGGCGCCGCGTACTGGTTCACCTCGTCCACGTCGTTCGCCAACCCGGCGGTGACGATCGGCCGGGCGTTCACCGACACCTTCGCCGGCATCGCCCCCGCCTCCGTCCCCGGCTTCGTCATCGCCCAACTGGTTGGCCTCGTCGTGGGCATCGGCCTGCTGGCTGCGCTCTACCCGGACGCCGGGAGGGCCGCCGACCAGGTGGTCGTTCCCGCTGACGACCGCGACCCGGCACTCGATCACCGCGCATGACCGTCACTAGCGAGCACCGTGGCGGGGACAAGCCCCGCCGGGAGTTCCTCAACCCGGCTCGTCACGTCGGCCGGTACCGGCTGCTCGACCGCAACAGCGACCCCGAGAGCTCCCGGCCCTCGCTTTTCGACGAGGCGCCGGTCAACCGGCTCCGCGTACCGCACTGCCAGAAAGGCACCTGATGTCCGACAAGCCCAGCGTCCTGTTCGTCTGCGTCCACAACGCCGGTCGCTCCCAGATGGCCGCCGGTTGGCTGCGCCACCTCGCCGGTGACACCGTCGAGGTCCGCTCCGCCGGCTCCGCCCCCGCCGACACCGTCAACCCCGCCGCCGTCGAGGCCATGCGCGAGGTGGGCATCGACATCACCGACCAGACCCCGAAGCTTCTGGAGTACGCCACGGCGGAGTCGTCGGACGTCATCGTCACGATGGGCTGCGGCGACGCCTGCCCCGTGTTTCCCGGTAAGCGCTACGAGGACTGGAAGCTTGAAGACCCGGCCGGGAAGGGCGTCGAGTCGGTCCGCCCGATCCGCGATGACATCCGGACCCGGGTCGAGCAACTCCTGGCCGAGCTGCACACCGCCGCCTGACCCTGTCACCCATCCCCGCCCGCCGACCCCGCCGTCGGCGGGCGGCTGTCCCTGAGCAGGAGCCCTCTCGTGTCCGATCCGCACCCCCTGATCATCATCGGCTCCGGACCCGCCGGATACACCGCCGCCCTCTACGCCGCCCGCGCCAACCTCGCACCCCTGCTCATCGAAGGCAGCCAGTCCGGCGGCGCCCTGATGACCACCACCGAGGTGGAAAACTTCCCCGGCTTCCCCGACGGCATCACCGGCCCCGACCTGATGGACAACCTGCGCAAGCAGGCCGACCGCTTCGGCGCCCAGTTCATCACCGACGACGTCACCCGCGTCGACCTCACCGGCCCTACCAAGACTGTCTGGATCGGCGAGCAACCCCACCAGGCCCGTGCGGTCATCCTGGCCACCGGCTCTGCCTGGCGGCCCCTCGGCGTCCCCGGCGAGCAGGAACTTCTCGGCCATGGCGTGTCCGCCTGCGCCACCTGCGACGGGTTCTTCTTCCGCGACCAGGACATCGCCGTGGTCGGCGGCGGCGACACCGCCATGGAAGAAGCCACCTTCCTCACCCGCTTCGCCCGCAGCGTCACCATCATCCACCGCCGCGACACCTTCCGCGCCAGCCAGATCATGGCCGAGCGCGCGCTGAGCAATAACAAGATCCAGGTGGCGTGGAACAGCGTCGTCGAGGAGATCCTCGGCCAGGACGGCGCCGTGGCCGGGGCCCGCCTGCGCGACGTGCACACCGCCGATACCCGCATCCTGGGCGTCACCGGCGTGTTCGTCGCCATCGGCCACGACCCCCGCAGCGACCTGTTCCGCGGCCAGGTCACCCTCGACGACGACGGCTACGTCATCGTCGACTCCCCGAGCACGCGCACCAACCTGCCCGGCGTGTTCGCCGCCGGCGACCTCGTCGACCACACCTACCGCCAGGCCATCACCGCCGCCGGCACCGGTTGCGCCAGCGCGCTGGACGCCGAACGCTACCTCGCCGCCCTGCCCTGACCGGCGCCGCTCCGCGCTAACCGTCCCGGTCAGCAACCCGGGCCGCGCCGGCGGCGGAATCGTCCCACGGGCTACCCGGCGAGTCGGGCGCTGATGTCAGCGACCGTGGCCTTGGCCGTGCGCCCCGCACCCACCAACGTCGCCGACGCCGACCCCGTCCAGTCCCCGTAGCCCAGCAGGTAGAGGCGGGGCTCCTCCGTCGACCTCGTACCGTCGGTGGGCGCAGTGCCGTGGCGCCACCCGGGCAGCAGCGGCGCGAGGTGGGCGAGGTCCGGCCGGAACCCGGTGCACCAGATGACCGCGTCACACGGCTGCTCGCTGCCATCGGCCCAGCACACGCCGTGCGCGCTCAACCGGGCGATCATCGGACGGGCGTGCAGCACGCCGCGCTCGCGGGCGTCGCGGACGCTGGGCACCATCACGATGTCCCCCAACTCGCTCACCCCGCCCCCAGCGCCGGAGGCCTTCCGGGCGGCCACATCGAACAGCACCCGACCGTCCACGTCATCTGGCATGAACCGCGGCGGACGCCGAGTGACCCACGTGAACTCGGCGACCTGTGACACATCGGCCAGGATCTGCGCCCCGGAATTGCCCCCACCGACGATCACGACCCGCTGCCCACGGAACTCCGCCGGCGAGGCGTAATCGACGGTGTGCAGCTGCCGGCCAGTGAACTCCTCGCGGCCCGGAACGTCCGGCAGGTACGGGCACTGCCACGTCCCGGTCGCGGAGATGACGTACCGGGCCGACCACACTCCAGCGTTGGTCTGCACCTGCAGGTGCGCACCCGTCGGACGCACCTCCCGCACGCGGACCGGCCGGCGCACCGCGAGGTCGTAGCGCTGCTCGTAGGCCCGCAGATAGTCCACGACGTGCCCGGCGCTCGGGAAGTCCTCACCGTCCTGGCCAGGCATACCCCACCCCGGAAGCGGACTGTACAGCGCCGGGGAGAACAACCTCAACGAGTCCCAACCATGCCGCCACGCGCCACCCGGCTGCGACTGGGCATCGAGGATGACGTGATCCAGGCCAGCGCGGCGCAGGTAATAGCCCGCCGCCAGACCGGCCTGCCCGCCCCCGACGACCACCACCTCACACGACCCGGACACTCCCTACCTCCTCGCGCTACAGATCATCATGCCGACACGACCCGAGTGGGCGCGAAAGTCCCCCCGCCCGAGAAGCGACGAAGGTGTCGTACGGCGAAAGCCGCTACCTCCTGCGACGCGGCATCTATGGGCGGCGGCGGTGAATCTCGGCTAAGCGCTGTTCGTAGCTCGTCACGCCGTCACGCCTGAGCCAGTAGACGTTCGGCTGGCGGGCCGACGCCAGCGCGCAGATCCGGGCCAGGTTCAACCGCACCAGCTCGATGATGTGGTCCCGGGCGGCATCACCGGGAAACAGGAACATGTGCACCTTGGCCTTGAGGAAGGCTTGCAGCTCCAGGTCCCGCTTGAGGATGTACTGGTCGCGGCCGAACACCACCCAGCCCTTCTCGCCGATCACCGGCAGCCAGTCCTCGTCCCTGACACCCTGCTCCAACCGTTCCCGGGTGAAGACGGACGCGGGGCTGTGCACCTGGTAGCCGAGGTCGGTAATGCACCGGCGCAGCGACCGGCCGTGCATGTTCTCGTCGATGTAGAACTCAGGCGGCGCGGCCCAGGAGGACGCGTGCGGCGGCTCGGGCGTCGTGGATGTCGATTCCGAACTCGTCCGCGACTGTTTCAGCGCTCTCACCCGCCTTCATCATGCCGGCGACGTCCGCCACCCGGGTTCCCGTCGCAGCGAAAATCGGCTGCCCGAAGGACCGCCGCATGTTGACGACCACCTTGGCTGGCTGCCAGTTGGACAGCGTCAGCTGCTCGGGGATCCCATCGTGGTCGAAGGCGATGTACTCCATGTGATCGGCCACGATCTCCTTGATCACATGCTGGTTGGTGCCACCGACGATCAGCCCTTCGCCCGAGCGGGTTTTGCTGAAGTCCCACAGCACGTCGATGCCGTCAGTGGCCAGCTCGGGTGCGATGAGGACGTACTCACGGCCGAACTGCCGCTGGAGTTCGGTCAGCGCTGGGCGGATCTTCTGCGGACGCACGCCTGCGTTGCGCAGCGCCTCCAGCACGTGTGCCTCGGCTAAAGCGATGAACGTGACCGGCAGGACGTCTGGCCGGCCATCGGCGACGTGCAGCAGGGGACCGCCGCGTTGGTAGCCACGCGCCCACCGGTGAAAAGTCTGTCGCGGGACCCGAAGGTGACGCCCGGCTTGGGCGAGATTGAGGATTCCTTCCGTAAAACGGACATCGCCCATTTCTCCCCCCTTTTTTTGCGTCATGGATTCGCCGTCAGCAGCATTACATACGCGGGGTGGGGAGCGCACCAACGTAGGGATGACGCGCTCTTCGCGGCACGCGCGCCATCTGCGGTCCCAGTAGCGGCCAGTGGCGACTGGGTGAGCCCGCGCAGGAGCGTGCGTCGATCAACCTCTGGCAGAACTGGCGGGCCACCGCTCTTCCTCGCTCAGGCAAGGCGGAGCACTCGGCGAGTGCGAGGAAGCTATCGGAAATTGAATCGACTTCACGTGCCAGAGGCGAGGTCGACGGCGAGGGCGAGGAGGGCTGTGATCGTCTGGAGGACGGCGAGGGTCAACGCGCACAGCGCGATCCGAGCTTCGAACGTCATGCGTTTGCTGGGCGTCTCGGGTACCACTAGTGGCGCGACGCTGTGAGCAACTGCCGGCGCTGGTTGCAGCGGCGGGGGCGCGAACGCTGGCGGGACGATGTGCAACCGGTAGAGCCACGGATCGAGCCAGCCAGCCGCACCGAGGTGGCGAACCCACGCCACCAACTTTTGTCGCTTGTGTTGTCGGCAGCCGACGAGAATCTTGCCGTCCTTGGTGCAGGGCTTCCTGGTGGTCTTGGTCAGGACGAGGCACTGAGCGTCGATCTTGAAGCCGAAGTAGTAGCACACGTACAGAAAGAGAGCCGCCGAGCAGAACAGGATGCAGACGAGGTTCTCCCAAAAGGTGGGCTGCGCGACGGGTTCCGGGTTCGCTGCCAGGAGAAGCACGACAGTGCAATCTACAGCAGGCAACCGACCAGGTTCGGACCGTGACCGCCCGGCAGGTACGCGC
Source organism: Micromonospora sp. WMMC250 (assembly GCF_027460215.1). Lineage (NCBI taxonomy): Bacteria > Bacillati > Actinomycetota > Actinomycetes > Micromonosporales > Micromonosporaceae > Micromonospora > Micromonospora sp. WMMC250. The sequence goes on from NZ_JAPZBJ010000002.1 coordinate 7,515,389, forward strand.
CGCGAGGGTATGACCATCGAGGACAGCGACCCGCAGCCATCGCCGTAATCCACGGCCCATATCGGCAAGTTGGCCCACCGGCTGCACCTGTCCGCTTGAGGAATGCCGCCGCCGGCAGAACGGCCCCTGGCCGACCGGCCGCGGCGGATACGCCCAAGACGCGAGATGATCCCGCCATGCGCGATCCTGCCGGGCCGCGCCGCGGTGCTGGGTCAGGTCGTGCTCCCGGTGGTAGCGCCCATCGTTCGTGGCAGGCGGAAGGGCTTCCCCTTGCCGTACCTCTTCCACCTGGTGCCTTCCAAGTCGGCGAAATGCAGGAGCGCCTTCGCGGTGCCGTCTTCCAGTGCGAACGGGATGGGTGGATCCTCGGCCAGCCTCCGGTCTTCGACTTTTACGCTTACACCCCCGGGGGGCACCACCGGTACGCGATCAAGCACTAACTCGCGGCCGTCGCGCAGCATGATCACCACGTCCAGATCGATCACCGCTCGCTGGCCGAAGTTCTGCACGTCGAGCTGGACGCCGCTGAGCCCTCGTCCTCCGCGATCGAAGAGCAGCCGGCTGTAGATGACGGCGCTCGCTTCGGCGAGCCCAGCCTCCTGTCGATCCTCAATGCGCTGCAGGCGCGCTTCCTCATTGCGTTTCCGTTCTTGCCTCAACACCGCGCCCGCAGCAGCAGCGGCCAGCAGTCCGGCGAACACGGCGGCGATGCTGCCCCACGCCTGCATCCAGTCGGTAATCTTGGGCTGCTCTCGGTCGCTCGGCGCCGTGTAGGTCGCCGTTACAGCGACCATGGCAACCAAACTGATCATGACGGCAGCACTGCTGAGCACGATGGCGGCAGCGGCCGCGTAGCGATTTAGAGATCGGGCCTCCACCTGGGCATCTTGCCTTGACCTGCTCCGATTCTTGCGCTGCTGTCAGCTCGACGACAGCAATGCGCGGAGGGTCTCTGCGTGGTGGTGACGCCGTCAGCAGCGAGGTGGTGCCTCTACCAGAACGGCCCGTGCCCGTCTGCCGCAGCGGTTGAACGGTACGTCGAACATCCAGGAGCACCGCCAGTTATGGCATTCTCGGCCGAGGACGAACAGCGACACCGGAGTGGGCCGGCTCGCCGCTCACGTCTTGCTCGACGCCGTCGCCACCTTCGACAGTTCGCGGCCGGATGACGACGCCGGCGAGGTGTTGGATCTGGCCGTCGCGCGCCTCGGCGAGATGGGCTGTGTCACGGCCACCTTCGACGACGCGACGGACACCGCGACCGTCGACGCTTCCCCGCTCGTCGGAGGCACAGCCGTACTGATCAACGCCCTAGTGCAGCGGATCGTGTCGCTGACCGGCCGATCCCGAGAGGAGGTCATGCACCAGAAACGAGAAATTATCGATCAGTCCATCTCACGGGGCGACGGCCGCCTCGTGAGTAATTCACCACCGACGATCTAGTGCCATCCAGGCGGTACGGGCACGGCTGTCCAGTCAGGGTGTCCCTCCCACCGCAACCAAATCTCACGGATCGACGGGGCGCCCCAGGTCGCAACCGATTTGATCGGGATGGAGGCACCGGGCCGGACAGGGTGCGCTCGACTGTCGAGGCGGAGCACACTCTTAGACCGATCTGGATCGAACTCGACGCTGTGGGCTACCTCGGTTCCGATGTTCACGATCGCCCAGTGCCCATCGGCACCTGCTGGTCGTACCTCCCAACCAACCGGCGGTGGCGGTGGCGGGAGAGCCGCTTCGGCGACCGCCGCCTGTCGTTCGGCTGCGGCGATGGCCCGGCGATTCAGTCGGGCCTGGTAATAGGCGACCGCGGTTGCCAGGAAAGCGACGAGGACACCGGACCAGGCCGCGGCAATAGCAGGATCCACGTGCGAAGGTTATCGAGGCGCGTCCAACAGATCATGGAGGTAACGCTGCCTGTCGCGTAACCACCGCCGGCCTCCGCGTCGCGAAACTCAAGGCCGACGTCGAGATTGCCGTGCCGCTCGTCCTCGGTGAGGTCCTCCGCTGCTTCCTCAGTCACATAGACAACGGCTGGTCGCAGGCAACGTGTGCCGTCCCACCTAGGGTGACTAAGGGGCAGTGGCCGTGTGCGGCGCTGCGGGTGGGAGGCTCCGTGGTCACCGCGCGCGGCGAGGCCCCTCGAATCAAGCGCCACCTCGGTCGTGGCACCTGCCTTGTGAGCCGTCCACGCTCGAAGCTAGTCGACGGCTTCCCAGGCCAGCGCATCGGGTCGTTGCCCGCCGCTGGTGAGGAACTGTCGTGCCGCTTGCCGCGCGGTCGTGTTGGTGACGCGGGTGCGTTCGGGCCACGCGTCGGTGGGTGTGCCGGCGTAGTCGAAGGTGAACGTGGGCCCGGGTTCGAGGTCTGGCTGGTATCCCCAAGCGCTGCTGCCGTCGGCAGCGACGTGATAGACGAACGACCGTTCAGGGTGCCCGACGCAGATGTCGAGCATCACGGGAAACTCGCCTCCGCCTGGGGCGATGAGGGTGACGCAATAGGGCAGCTGCTCGGCGTGGGCGCGGCCGATCGTGTCCAGTGTGGCGTCGAGGTCGGCGACGGTGCTGACCGACGCGGCACCGTCGCCGCGTCCCCAGGTGATGTCGATGCTCATCGCCGGATCCCTTCTCCTGTTCCGACGTATAGCTTATGGAGCCATGTCCGGTCGCCGTCGGTGAGGAACACCGTCAGGCGTGTTCCGTGCGGCAGGATCGCGGCGAGGATCTTTTCGCAGACCAGGGGTCTGATCGGATCGTTGCAGGGGGTGTGATTGAGCACGAGCGTGGCCCTTGATGGGCTGCCGGCACGACGCAGCATGGCGGCGGCCTGCGCCTCGGCGTGGTCCATCACGATGGCCTGAGCCAGCGGCGGTTTGAGTCCCACTCCGGCGGCGGGAAGCCTGCCCACCCGGATCTGCCGGCTGCGCAGCCGGCCGTCTGGCTCCGCGGAGAAGTCAGGATCGCGCATGATCGCCCCGTCGGCGAGGAGGAACGCCTCGGTCTTGTCCTGCGGTTCGCTGCGACGTGTCAGACTTGCGGCCGCCCGAAGGACTGCCTGCGGTGGGTCCGCAGGTGCGGGTGGTCGGCGGTTTCCGCCGCCACCCGCGGTCAGTTTCCCAGACCGCCGAGCCCACGCACCCGCGTGAGGATCTCCTCGACCTTGTCCGCTGACTGACCGACCGTTATGCCCGCTCCATCGAGCTGCTGTGAGCTGCGGTCCACCATCGTGGCAGTGCTGTGATCGGCGGCGCCCTGCAGCGCCGCTCGGATCAACGCCCGTGCTTGGTGAAGCTCGGAGCCGGCAGCTCGCATCAGTTCCCGAGCCTGGTCAAGATGCGCTTTGGCTTGAAGAAGCCGACTGATCAACTCTGCCGCACTCACCCCAATCACTGTGCCAGAACATAGACGTGCGCAGGTTCCTGCCATGATTCCACTCGACGACCACCGTGGCGGATCAGGCGGGCACTCCTAGCGCGAGAGGCGTGGGCGGCAGCCGATCACCGACCAGGACACCTATCTCGACTGGTGGCCGTGTGGCGTCGGCTCGCACGAGTTCTGGCAGGACTTCGACGCCGCCGCGGCGCAGGCCGTCGCCGCTGCCGGGCTCGGCCCGTCCGAGCACAATGACGCGGTCTCGTGGCTCACCGAGTCGGCCCTGACGGACAACATCGCGATCGCCGGGCGTCGCGAGAGCCTGCGCAACCGGCTCGACAAGCTGGCCGGCACCACCACCGACCACGAGCAGATTCCCACCATCCCTGACCGCAGCGACCTATGGAGCCTGCGCGGTATGTACCCCGAGCCGGCCTGGGCCATCGCCCGTCCCCACGCCCGACGCACCGCGCAGAGCATCTGCGCCATCGTCGGCTGGGATCCCGAGAGCCCCGCACCGCCCGACGGACACCCGCTGCACGAAATTGGATACCGCGCCTGCCTGCACGCCAGCAAGGCCGCTCTCGTCCCGTACGTCCACGACGCCCACCTACGCGAGATCGACGCCTTCCGTCGTGTCGCCCTCGGCAAGCCGTGGCACCTCATCACGTCATGAGGAAGCTGCGACGGTGGGTGATTCGGTCAGCCGCATGGAGAGCAGCACGTCACACTGTGAACCATTGGTCGCAGTGCCGCTGATCGAACTCCGGGGTTTAGTCAGGTCAGGGTCTGAGTCCAGTCCCGGCCACGCTGGTGTCTCTGTCGGCTATCCGTCACGCTCTGGCGAGCATCACCTTCTCGTAGTGCGATGATCAGGTGGGGCGAGCGCCAGGGGAGTACCGTCGCGAGTCCGGTGCCCTGCTGGGCACGATCGCCGTCGGTCTGGCTATCAACATCGTGACGGCGCGCACGGATAGCTGGCATGGGCCGTGGCGGCTTGTCCTTGACTACGCCTACCTGTGGCTTCCGCTTTGCGTTGTCCTGTGGCTCGGCTGGCGGTACTTCCTGCACCGCCGGACGGCGGTCACGTGGCGGAGCGCGGAAAGCCCGTACCCTGGCCTCGCGCCGTTCACGGGGGAGCGGGCGGGTGTGTTCTTTGGCCGCGACCGCGAGGCAAGCGACGTGCTGCACCGGCTGGAGCGCTCGGGGTCGGCGCCAGCGACGCGGATCGTCGCTATCGTCGGTCCGTCGGGAGTGGGCAAGTCATCGCTGATCCGCGCGGGCGTCATCGCTCGACTACCACGGCGGTGGACTGTGGTGGGTCCGCTTCGCCCGGCTGCCGATCCGTTCATGAGCCTCGCCGCTGCATTGGCGGCTGGCCCGACCGCTGTGCTGCAGACGGCGCGACTGTTGCGCGAAGAAGCCGCCTCCCCGGAAGCCCCACTCCAGGTTGTGCCAAGCTTCCTCGCCGCCGCACGCGGCCCCGTATTGCTCGTTGTCGATCAAGCCGAAGACCTGTACACGATGACCGACGGGCAAGATCGAGCCCAGTGGTGGAGCCTGCTGACCCGGACGCTTACGGTGCTGCCGGAACTTCGCATACTGGTGGCGATCTGGCCCGAGTTCCGCCGCCGGCTCACCGATCAGCAGGCCGGCTTCATCACCCGGCCGGTGGCCATCGGCCTGCTGGACCCGGCCCGCATTCGACAGGCCATCGCGGGGCCTGCCCGGGCTGCTGGACTCACGTTCGAGGACGACCTCATCGACCGCATGACCGCCGACGCCACGGTCGGTGACGCGCTTCCCCTGCTCAGCCACCTGCTACAACGCCTGCACCTACAGTCCGACCGCCAACACGTCACGGTGGCCCAGTACGAACAGGCCGGGGAGGTGGGTGGTGCCATCGCAGCTCACGCCGAGCAGATCTACGAATCCCTCACCGCGCGCTACCCCCAACACACCGTCGACTCTGCTCTGCTGCACGGCATCGCTATGGAAGGCAAGGAAACCGTACGACGGATGATCCGCCGAGCCGACCTCGATACCACCGCCGCCCACATCCTTGAAGAGTTCAGGGCAGCCCGTCTGATCACCGATGTCGAGGACGGCACTTGCCTTGAATTGACCCACGACGCACTGTTCCGCCAGTGGCTACGACTCGCCGCTCTGATCAGCGCCAATGAGGAGCGCCTGCACCGCATCACCCGGCTCGAACACCGCGCGGCAGCATGGCAAGCGAACCCACAGACAGACGACCTCTTACGCGGCCAAACGCTCGCTGATGCCCTGGCGCTGGCAGCCGAGGCGACTCTCTCCACCGCAGCCCGCCAGCTACTCGACGCCTCTCGAGAGACCGATCACCAGGCTCGCGCCCGACAGTCCGAGCGCGTTGCGGAGTTCGCGCAACAGGTGCGTCGACAGGACCACGAACTAGCCGTGACGCTCGCCCACACCGCGCTACACGAGTTGCCACCCACCCCTGCGGCGACGATGACGCGATGGGCCCTGACCGCCACACCGCGAACAAGGCACCTCTCCATTGGACACACCACCGGCATCACCTCCGCGGTCTGGCTGCCCGACAACCAAGGACTGCGCACCGCCGACAAGATGGGCCGCGTCTGCACCTGGGACGACACCGGCCGCCTTACCGGGGTCGCCTTCGCCACTGACTCAGATGCGTGCGGTCACACCCTGCTCAGTGCCACCGGAACCCATGCCCTGACCGAGCACGATCGAGGCGTCATGCTGTGGCGCGTCGCGGACGGCCGCAACCTGGGCAGGCGAAGAGGGAGTCTCCTGACATCGTTCGACTCGGTCTCGTGGGGCGGTGACGTCTGCTTCGCGGGAACGTTCGACTACCGAGCCGTTGACGTCTATCGCTTAGATGATGACGTACCAGGGTTGGTTACGAGCGTCCCAGCCACAAGTGTTCACGCCACGGCATGGTCCCCTCAAGGTGACCGGCTGGCCATCGCCTCAGATGATCTGCTGCTCGTGATCAGCATCGGCGAGCAGACGTCGGAGGTCCTGCGACAGAAGGTAGCGTGGTCAGACCCGGTGTTGTGCTGGGCGCCCGACGGAATTCGCCTCGCGGTCTCAGCCGCTCCGGCGTTCTCAATGCGCCGCTCTGCGACCCTCGCACGGGAACGCCGCACTCTGTGGATCTACGACACCGATACCGGCCAAGCCGCCGAAAGCGTGCCTCCCGGCTTGGCCGAAGCAATGGCGTGGTCGCCCGTCGAGGATGTCATCGCCTACGCCGTGCGTCGAACACGACACCAACACCGCGTGGCGGTGATCGACGTCGCCACGGGACGGACAGTCGAGCGGCGGGCACGTCCTCACCAAATCAGCACGATCGCTTGGTCCTCCGATGGCAAGCGAATCGGCCTGGGAAGCTCATTCCACAAGGTGGAGGTCTGGGATGTTGTCGGCCGAAGCTTTCGCCGCCTGCCCACCGGTAGCCTGCGAGAAGTGTCATGGTCGCCGGAGCACAAACGAGCCGCCGTAAAGCGGACGGGAACGACGCCGGAGATCATCGAAACGGACGAGGCGACGCTCTCGTTGAGGCTCGGAGACGACGACTGCATGTCGATCGCGTACTCGCCGCTAGGTGACCTGGTCGCCACCGCCATGCAAGAACAGGTCACGGTGTGGGACGCGCGATCCGGTGTCCTGCGAGCACAGTGGGGTGCTCGTCCACGACCAATCCCGAAACACACAACGACATCGACGCCATTACCGTGGGTTTACGGACTAGCCTGGTCCGGCGACGGCTCACGGCTGGCCGTCCATACGCATTGCTTCTTCGGCAGAACGCTACCCGCCCTCTCGGTGTGGGACGTGACTAAAGCGCAGCGCCTAGCAGTTCTCGACGGAGGCGAAGAAAGCGGGGGAACGCTTGCATGGTCCCCAGACTCAGGCCTTATAGCGGCGGTCGTCAGCGAACACAGCGTGAGCCTATGGCGAGGAGATAACTACACCCTCGCCCATCAGTGGCAAACCGACGGGGAAGGCGAGGTAGCGGCCCTGGCCTGGTCGAAAGACTCCACCGGACTCGCTGCCGCCGTCGGCAACCAGATCGAGATCTGGAACGTGGTGCAGCGGGACATAAGCATGCGTTGTGTCGGCCACACAGGTGCCGTCCGTCAACTTAGCTGGTCACCCGACGGAAACCTGCTCGCATCCATCAGCGACGATGACACGCTCTACATCTGGTACACCCAAGACGGGCGGTCCCTCGGCGTGCTCGACACGCCAGACGGGATTGTTAGCAGCCTGTCCTGGCAAGACACCCTCATTGTCACCTACAACGACGGCAGGATCCTAAGCTGGGACGTATGCGGTGACCACGCGAACCGCTCGGTCGAAGACCGAGAACCGCGAGCGCTGACTGCCGAAGAACGCGAGCGATACGGGCTGCCGTCAGCGTCGACCGACTGAGACTCGCCGGGACGCGAGCGGGTCGACTTTAGCTTGATGGCCACGCGTTCAAACCTGCCACTCGATGATAGAGCGAGGCGCCAGACAAGCAGAGACCGATGCGCCCGAACTGCTATGCATGGTTGCGGAAGGTGATGAGCGCGCCGGCTTGAGTCAACCCTGGCCGTACCGTAATCTATGAGCATGTGCACCCTGAAATGGTGCTCATATGATGCGTACAAGAGTTCGAATCCCCCCTCGGACACCAGTACGTCTCATATGTGCGACGTAGACGTAGCGGTGGTCAAGGATGCTTGACCACCGCCGAAACCCATCCGATGCCGCGTCTGGGGCTACTCCCAGTGACCAGCGGCGGGCGAGCTCCGCGATGACGGGCGGCGGCTCGTCAGTGATTCCCGCCGTTGTTCTGCCGGGTCTAGCGTCTGGCGTGCGCGTTGCTCATGGCGCCCCTGCGGCGGCCATGAGGCGTCCTCCGCTACCACTTCCGAGTCTTGCCGCCACCCGAAGCAGTGCGGCTGTCTACGGTGTGGCGACGCTCGACTCGCGTGGTCGGATCGCCGACCGGTGCGCGATGAAGGAACTCCAGTGGACCCCCGGATTGCGACTGAGCATTCGGGAGCGTCGAGGGCTGATTGTCGTATCAGCTGACAAGCAAGGCGTCTTTAAGGTGACGAAGGAAGGCCACGTCCGACTGCCGGCAGTGGTCCGTCAATGGTGCGGCCTCGCCGCCGGCGACCGCGTACTCATCGTGGCTGAATCAGCCAGCAACCGCCTGGTGGTTCATCCGCCGGCAAAGATCGACGAGATGATCGGGCAGGCTCACGATGCGGTCTTCGGGGGCGAGCGTGAGTGACGCATCGGCGAGCCAAGCTGAGGTGGCAGCGGCTCGGCTCCTTCTTGCTCGGATGGGCATCTCGCCTGCCGACCTTTTGGACGCTGCCGTGGTTCGGCCTCCGTCGCCGACCTTCGCCGAATACGTTCCCGTGGTGGCGGCTGCGGTGTCGGCGGGTACGCGGCGTGCCTATGGCTCCTACTGGAACCGCGTGGTGGAGCACTGGGGAGAATGCAGGCTGGACGAGCCCACGCCTTCGGAGATTGAGAAGTTGGCGGAGTACGTCAAGACGCACGTTGTGGCCCGGCGAAATGCACGTGGAGGCCGAAGCGCGGCGGAGCATCTGATTGCCGCCTTGCGGTGTCTCTACAAGAGAGCAGTCGCCGACGGTTTCATTGCAGCATCCGACAACCCTGCGCTAAAGGTGGCGAAGCCGCGACGTTTGCCAAGCACGCGGCGAGCGGTGGCGGACACGCGACTGGCCGAGATCAATGAGGTCGCGGCCAGCACGGGTAACGACCCGGCTCTCGACACCTTGCTCTTGCGGTTGCACACCGAAACGGCGTGTCGGCGCGGTGGAGCTTTGGCGCTCCGTCCGGTTGACCTTGATCCGGATCAGTGTCTGATTCTGCTCCGAGAGAAGGGCGATTCGGTACGTTGGCAACCAGTTTCCCCGACGCTGATGAGATACCTGCAGCGGCATGCTGAGGAGCGGGGCGCGACGGAGGCGGGACAGTTGCTGCGCTATCGGGACGGTGAGCCCATCACGTACCGGCGCTACGACCATCTGTGGGTACGCATCGGCGAGCACCTGCCGTGGGTCTACGTGCAACAGATCAGCACCCACTGGTTACGTCACACTACTTTGACCTGGGTGGAAAGGAACTTTGGCTACGCTATCGCGAGAGCCTACGCCGGCCATTCAGAGGGTGGCGGTGACGCCGGCACGACAACCACCTATGTGAGAGCTTCATTGCCGGAAATCGCCGCTGCCCTGTCGGCGCTTACCAACGAGCCACACCCTCTAGTCTAGTCATCCGGTGGGGCCCGGCCTTGCGGGGCCGGACCCCACCGCGGGATCTGTCGGCGGTATGGAAGTGCAAGTAGGGGCCCAGTAGTTAATTGGGCATCCTGTCATTAAACCCCGCCCTGGTGGTGTTCCGAACGGCCGGTTCATCTAACTCAATGAAGCGGCGCGGACTTACCGCAATCGGGATAAGAGCAGTAGCCATTGGCTCCCGGGGTGTAGGAGTGACTTGGGCGGGTGTTCGATGAGCCTCGCGCGGTGGGACGATGTTTGTTGTTTGGATCCAGTCCGACAGCCGTACTAGATGCGTCCGGCTGTCGGACTAGCCGTGGTCCTGTGGCCGTACCAACCCCTGAGCCCGTCGGAACTCGAAGGCGATAGGCGGTCCGCGCCTTTTTGCGGCGGGCGTCTTCCACTTTCGGCCTGAACCGGATGACCCAGCCCAACTTCTCAAGTCGGTTCAGCCAGACGCCGATGGTGGAGCGGGCCAAACCTGTGGCATGTTCCAGGTCGGTCAAGCTCGGCGTGAATTGTGGAGGGATCACCGCAGTTGCCGTATCGGTCCAGGTCAAGAGCGTCAGGATAAGGTGGCGCCCGGAAGGACTGAGGCAACAGTCAGCGTCTCGAACCGCACGCTCTACGGCCCATCGATCTACCATGCGATACGCCCCTTCCGGCCGTGGTATTCACCGGTAGCTCTTGACGCCGTCTGGCATCGGAGCCTCGTGACGCTAGCGACGAACCTGGGCTCTGGCCAGGCATGAACCTGCTCGTCATGCGCTGTCGAGGTGTTGGCGGCGACGGTGACCTGCGGCTTTGGCGTACGTGGAGATGCGGCCACCATTGGCTGGTTCGGTTCGTGATTCGGGCAGGGTGGCAACTGCACACGCGCAGCCCGAAGTCACCGCGGGCGCGCGGTGAGTCGTCGCGGTACAGAGGGTGCGGGCTTGCCGGTGCCAGATTGTGGCTGCGGGGCGAGTCGGTTGGTCCAGTTAGTTCGACCCGTTGTGGATAGCGGAAACCAGTACGCGTCTCGCCTGGCTGTTGCCGCCGGCGCGTAGTGCGGCGACTGTGGCGTACGTCCGCCTGCTAGTCCTCAGTGGGGTTTGGGCGGGTCACTCGGTCTTGGGATCAAGCTTCGTTGGCTTCCGCTTAGGGGGGGTCTGCGCGGCTTGCTCCATCCTCAAGACGTTTTGGATGATTGCGGCGATGCCCTCGCGTCCCTCGGGCGACAGGTCTTGGATGGAGCGCATCATCACCTGAACCTTCGGGTCGGGTACGTCTGCGTCGTCCCCCGAGGGGTCCAGAAAGTGGCCTGGTTTGACCTCGAAGAACTCGGCGAGCGCTGTCAGCGTTGAGGCCGTCGGGTTGGAGTGCTCTGCAGTCCGCAGTCGCCGTACGGTCTCCTCGGAGATGCGATGGCCCTTGGCGGTGAGGGCCTGAGCTACTTCGGCATCGGTGTAGGGCCCCTTACCCGGGCGCTTGAGCGCGTACAACTCTCGAAGCCTGTCTCTGACTAGCGCCGAGCTCGTGCCACGTTGTGGCCGCTCGCTTGGTCCCCCCATGGCACCAGACTCCAACTATAAGTGGTCGGATCCCAACTATATGTGGAAGTTCCGCGTGATGTGTGCTTAGCTCTCTGTGCCGAAGCCACATAGATATGGCTGCAAAACCAAATCTATGCAGGTAGACGGTAGCGCATCGGTTGGCCTCGTTGGAGGGGGTCTGAGGCCCCGATTCGTTCTGCGGGGGTCGCGAAGCCGCGCGGCAACGCGGTCTCCGCTGGCCTGCTCGTGTGGTCAACGTTCAGGTCGTGACGGTAACGGGGGACTGGTCCGCGTCGGGCAAGCCCGGCGTTGGCCTGTGCCGTTCGACAAGCCTTGGGGGAGGCGATCGTGGACGCAGCAAACGGGCGGGCCGGCCGGCCCGCTGGCACCGAAACCTCTGCCGAGGTTCCCGGTGCCAGCGGGCGGGGGGAGCTGGCGGAACGGGCTACACCCGTCCCGCCAGCACGGCCCTCGATTGCAAAAGAGTCCGCGCAAGCCCGAGAGGACGCTGGGCACTGGTGGGAACAAAGCCCGGCGACCGGACCCCGGGAGATTCCCCGCGAGTTTGGCGCGGGTAGCCGAGTGGAGACCCTGTGGCTGCGCGCGGCGGCGCTACGTGCCGGCTGCCCGCTGGTCTGCGTGTCCTCGGCAGACGGCGGTACTGGCCGTTCGACGCTCACGGCGGCTCTCGGCGGGATCCTGGCATTTGCCAGCCCTGCCCCGATCGTTGCAGTGGACGCCACCGGCCGAGCGTGGGGTGGCCTGGGGCATCGCGCGCCTCGCGGCAGTTCAGCGACGGTGTGGGACGCGACACTCGCGGCCGAGAGGCTTGCTGAACCGGCGGTGGCGGAGCCGCTGATGCAGACGGGGCCGACTGGGCTTCGGGTCCTGGTCGGTGAAAGCAAGATGACCGCGCAACGGCGCCCTCCGACGTGGTCGGAGATGTTCGGCTTGGTTGGGCATCTGCGGGAGGTATACGCCCTGGCGCTGCTGGACCTGCCGGCGGCGGACAACACGCCGACGTGGCGGGCCTTGGGCTGGGCGACCGTGCCGGTGCTCGTCGCGCGGGCCTCGGTCGATTCGTTGCAACACACCATGCGCCTGCTGGCGCACCTGCGGGCCGTGGGCCTAACCGAAGTGGCGGACGGGGCGGTGGTGGTCGTGACGGCGACCTCGCACACCACTGCGCGTGAGGTACGGGCGATCGAGCATCTGGCGCGACAGGCGGCTGGCCATCTGGTGCGGGTGCCCTATGACCCGGTGCTTGCCCGCCCAGATCCGGTGGATCCCCGGTCGCTGAGCAAGCTGACGCGCTCGGCTTTGACCGACATCGCCGCGGCGGTGATCGACCGGTGCCCGGTCGACCTCGATCAGCCGGCAGGTAGTCCGCCGTCTAACTGACGGCACCAAACGGGGGGAACGCGGTGATGATTCTGCATTGGATGGCAGCAGCGTTGACGGTGCGAGCGCCCGACGCGGCGGCGTTGCTGGCGGCACCGGGGCCTACGCCGACGCCGCAACCGTCAGGCAGCGGCTTCGACTTCGACCGGATCAATCCGGACCCGGCAGCCGTCCCGCGATCGGATTTGTTCTATACGTTGGCGAACGCCGCGCTGTTCCTCGGTGTCGTGTCGGCGGTCGCGGGCCTCGCGGCCGGAGCCATCGCGTTCGGTATCGGGCCGATCTTTGGCGCGCACATCATCTCCGATCGCGGCAAAAGCATGATGTGGAAGGCGGGTTTGGTAGCGATCGTCATAGGTTCCACCACGACGATCATCTCCTTCCTGCTCACCGAGATCTGAGGCGACTCGGATGTCGATGTCAGCGTTCAAGCCGGCCACCGGTCGGCGCGGGTTCGGGTCGGTTGCGGCCGTCGTCGCGGTTGTCCTGATCGCGTTGGTGGGTGCCTTCGCATCCGGTCGCGCGAGTGCCCCACGGCAGGTGACGACTGAGGAGTACGCCGGCCGGCTACGGCAAGGGGTGCCGGTTGGTTTCCCGGGCACCCGGCGCGGTGCGGGTGACGCGGCGGCGGCGTACCTGACGTCGCTGGCCGCCGCCGGCGCTGCCCGCCCGGCTGCGGAGCGGCAGGCGGTCGTCGGGCTGATCGCGAGCCCGGGGTCCGCGCCAGCGGTGGCCGACATCCTCGGCGTCGGTTCGGAGCAGGGCACCGGGGCGGTGATCTCGCAGGTCGTCGTCGCTCGGGTGTGGGTGCCGGGCGACGACCTCGGCGCGGTGGTGCCGAACGGCGGTGAGGTGCCGGTGCGGGTGCTGCTGTGCGTGCTCAGCGGCGCGGTGACCGACGGGGTCGTCGCGGGGCCGCCGGCGGGACTCGCCGGCGGCTGGTACGTCCAGAGCGTCACCGTCCGCTGGGAGCAGGGCCGCTGGCGGGTGAGCGCCGCACGGCGGTCGACGCCGGTGCCGCCGCCGGACATGCGCGGTGCCCAGCGTGATGGGGGACCGCGCGACACCCAGCCGATGCTAGAGGTGCTCAGCGCCCAGTCATGGGTGCCGGGAACGGTGTGACCGCCATGAGCCCTCTGCTGAGCTGGCTGCGCCGGGCCGGTGCCGCCGCCGTGGCTGCCACCGTTGTGAGCGGCCTGGTGATGCCGGGGTCCGCAGCGGCGGCGCCGACGCCAGAGCCGTCGGCGTCGAGCGCTCCCTGTGCCGCCCCCGCCTCCAATGGGCAGCTGCCACGTCCCGGGGGACTGGACGAGTCGGTTCCGCAGGTGGCCTGGTGTTTGCCGTGGGTGCAGTGGCAGCCCGGCACGGGCTGGGTGACGGTGTGCAGCAAGGCGACCGGCGCGGTTGATCAGGAACGCTGCGATGCGGTGTCGGCGACTCTCGAGACTCCACCGCCGGACCGGACGCACTCCGTCCTCGACGACCGCCTGCCGACCGGTGGTCGTCAGCCGGTGCGGTGTGAGCGGTTCGCCGAGCGTGCGAGCGAGGAGCCGAACAACGCCGCCCGGTGGACTGCCAAGGAGAAACGGTGTGAGGCGCTGCGCGCGTCGCTGCTCCTGCACTCGTCGCTGCGCCCGGCAGAGGACTGCCCGACGTTGGACGTGGCGTGCCGAGTCGGCACGCAGGTCAAGGACGCCGCCCGGTCGGGCTTCGAGGGCCTGGCGGACATCGCCGTCGCGGGGTTCGCGTGGGCGCTGAGCAAGCTGGCCGAAGTCGTGTTCGAGCAGAGCTCCGCGGTGGCCGATGAGCCCTTCTACAACACCTACAACGACATCAGCGGCGTCCTGATCATCATGGTGCTGCTGGTCTTCATCCTGTCCACCGCGATCAACGGCATGCGGCTCAGCGGCCCAGGGCCCTTGTCGAGCCTCGGCGGGCTGGTCCGCGCGATGTTCGGCATTACGTTTGCCGGTGGCCTCGCGTTCACGTTGATGGCCGCGTGGGACGAGGCGACCATCGCGCTGATTCAACGCAACCAACAGCGCGACTGGCAGCCGTCCATGTGGGTTGACGCCTTGAACACTCTGACGGCGGACACCGGCACCGTGTTACTGGCCTTCGTGGTCGCGGTGATCAGCTTCGTCGGCCTGGTGCTGGTGTTCCTGATGCTGCTCTTCCGCTCGCTGCTGGCCGCTGGCGCGGCCCTGTTCGGGGCGATGGCGATGACCGGGCAGGTGATGGCCGAGACCCGTTCGTGGGGGCGGAAGTGGTTCTGGACCTGCAACGCGCTCGCGGCCAGCAAGTTCTTCATCGCCGCGCTGTGGATCTACGGAACCCGCACCACGTACGAGAGCGACAACGTCGTGAACGTGCTGCGGGGCATGTTCATCATCATCTTGATGGTCCTCGCGCCGTGGATTCTGCTGCGGTTGACGAGCATGTGGGATGGCTACCTCGCCGATGTCGACGCCCGAGGTTTCCTGACCTCGGCGGCGGGTGCGGTCGGGATGGACGCCGCCGCCCGCCGGCTTACCGAATCGTTCAGCGGCGGTGGGAGTGAGGGCGATGCGACGTCGCTGATGCAGGGCAACTCCGACGCGATTCCCACGAGTCCCGCGTCCGGGCCGGGCCTGTCCGGGGTCCGCGCCGGTGCGATCCCGGATGCCGTGGGCGCTCTCGAAGGCCGCGGGGGCAGCGGGAAGGTCGGTGAGCCGGTCGACGAACCCGGACAGGGCCAAGGCCAGGGCGGCGACGAGAACTGGCAAGAAGCCAATGGCATCGAGCAGGACTCCCGCACGGCGCAGGGCGACATGGCCCGAGGACAACTGACCACGCCCGGGGACGCGATGGGGGAACAGGGATCCCTCCCCGTGACCCCCGGTGCGATGCAGGAGCACCTGCCCGGCCACGGCGGCGGGGCTGGCGGCGGAGACCCGGCTGGGGGTGCCGCACCTGGCGGTCCCGGTGGGGCCGGGCCGGGCACCGCACCGGACGCCGACGCATCCGGCAGCGGTGGTCAGCCGAACAACAGCGGCACGGCCGGCGGGGAAGCCACCGGTGGAAGCCGCGCCGGGGGCGCGGCAGCGGGGGGCGCCGCCGAGGTCCCCATCATCCCGGTCTAGCGAGAAGGAGCCACGGTGACGCACTTTCAGTTCCCGCCACGGTCCACGCGCGGATCGGTCCTGGGCTTCAGCTGGGGCCAGATCGGCACGGCGGTGGCCGGGGTGATCTGCCTGGTCATCGCCGCGAACCTGCTCACCGTCGGCCGGCAGGACGCAGCTGGCGGCATGCTGCTGCTGTCCCTGCTGTTGATCACGGTGGGTCTGCTGCGGCTGCGCGGCCGGCGCGTCACCGAGTGGACGCCGATCGTCGTGGGGGCGCTGGTGCAGCGTGCGGCCCGACAGGACCGCTACCGCGGCGGCGCGTTCGCCGCCTCCCCGGGCGCTGAACATCTGCACTTGCCCGGCCCGGCCGCCGGCTACCGGTGGGTGCCGGCTCTCGCTGCGGATGGGCTGACCGAGGTGGGGCTGTTGCACCACCGCCGTGAGGGCACCGTCACCGCGGCGCTGATCTGCGCCGGCAGCAACCTCGTCCTCGCCGACACGTCCGTGCAGCAGCAGCGGCTGGCCTCGTGGGCGGACGTGCTGAACCTGTTGGGAACCGAGTACGCCGACAGCGGCCTGGTGCGCTGGTCGCTGACCGCCCGCGCGGTCCCGGACACCGGCAACCGGGCCCAGCGTTACCTCGTCCAGCGGGCTGTGGACACCAGCAGCCCGGCGTATGAGTCGTTGGCGGAGCTGACGGCGGCGGCGGCCCCGTCCACCCAGCGCCACGAGGTGTACCTGGCGGTCGTGTTCGACCTCAAGCGGCTGTCGGCGGAGATCGCCGACGCTGGCGGCACCGACGCGGCCATCGCCACGGTGATCCTGGACAAACTCGCCGGCATCGACGCCTCCGTGCGGGAGTCAGGTGTTGACACCGGCGGCTGGTTGACCCCGAGGGGGTACGCGGCGGTGCTGCGCACCCAGTTCGACCCGCAGGACCAACCGCACGTC